>NZ_CM132298.1:1410000-3750766 GCF_053709105.1 Aliikangiella aequoris | reverse complement strand
TATTTTTATTTAGCTACTTATTATGATTGTTAACTAACAACCTAAATTAATTGGCTGCTGTGAAAGAGTTGGTCAGTGTAGATCGATTAAAAAAAATGATCCACAGGTTTTGCGTAAAAGTTTAAATTAACTATCAATTGCTGAACTTTTAACCAGAGAATAAAATTTAATCAAATTTTAAGTAAAACCTTAAAATTTATCTAATGCTTGTGATTTAAGTGTATAAAAACGTGTGCATAAGAAGTATTTTAGAAAAAAGTGTCTTTTTGTACATTTTAGATCAAAGCTTATACGTTACTTATACGGTCTTTATAGACAAAGTTATCATTAGAGTAAACTATTGTTTTTAATAGCTAAAAAGTACTTATCAACAGAAATAATGCTGCCTAATAATAATAGTTATTAGATCTTTTCTTTATTATTATTATTCTTTACCTGTAGATAACTTTTAGGACAAAATAAATTAGTTTTATTGAGTTTTTTGGGTTAGTATTCGTTTGAACTGAAGAAACGGCATCTTTAGACGTGTTACAAGCCCGAAAAAGGATTTTTTTTTTATCCACAAACAAAAAAAATAAAAAAGATTTAAATCGCATATTTAGTTTTAAAAAAAGTTCAAAACCATATATGTAGTGTTTTGAACTGAATTAACTGGCTTAAATTGGTCTTTTTTTAAACTGATTGTTGTGTAGCGCTCAAAAAGTAACCGTAAAATCAATTGACAGTAAAATACGAATGCAATAGAATTTGCGCCCCTTTCAGCAGGTAGTCAGTTAATCTGATTGTCTGGATATTAATTTAATTAAAACGGATAGACTGATGAAACGTACATTTCAGCCTAGTAATCTCAAGCGTAAGCGTCGTCACGGCTTTCGTGCTCGTATGGCAACTAAAAACGGTCGTGCAATAATCAACCGACGTAGAGCAAAAGGTCGTAAAAGACTTAGCGCTTAAGCACTGACTGTTTGCAGTCGTGTAGTTTAAAAGAATTGGTAGCTCTTGTTGAGGATTTAAGATGACAAATGAGTCCCTTAAGTTTCAACGAGAGCTTCGTCTTTTAAGCGCAAAGGACTTTAGTCATGTTTTTGACAAAGCCTTTAAAGTTAATAATAAAGCTTTCACCCTTCTAGCTCGGCCAAATAGCAACAATCATCCTAGGCTTGGATTGGTTATTGCGAAAAAAAATCTTAAGTTAGCTGTTCAAAGAAACCAGGTAAAAAGGTTGCTAAGAGAAGGTTTTAGGCTAACTCAGCATCAAATTCCTGCGTATGATCTGGTTATCCTTACTCGTAGAGATATTGCCCTAATGAGTAAAACCGATATAATCCAGTTTCGCGACGAACTTTTTCAAAGATTCCTAAAACGATGCAATTAATTTTAATTGGACTAATTAAGTTTTATCAAAAGACTTTAAGTCTGTTTATCGGTGGCGAATGTCGTTTTTATCCAACTTGTTCTAGTTACGCAATAGAAGCAATTCAAACACATGGGAGTTTAAAAGGATCCTGGCTAATGTTAAAGCGCATAGCTCGTTGTCATCCGCTAAGTTCAGGCGGTATTGACCAAGTTCCTAAAACTCATCAATGTCAACACAAGCATTAAAGTAAGAGATACTATTCACATGGAATCAGCCCGTACTTTTTTATTTATACTCTTCGCCTTTTTAACGTTTTTACTCTATCAAGAATGGCAAGCAGCCAATAAACCAGAGCCCGTTAAGAAAGCTTCGGTAGAAGAATCTTTAAAATCATTGCCCAGTTTACCGGTCGACGCGCCTGAACTTGGAGAATCCGCAGAAGTTACCGATGAATTAGCTAGCGCCCTACCACAAGCAGTTGGCGGGTCTTCGGCTCAATTAAATAATGCTAGCCATGCGCAAATTGTCGAAGTGGTCACCGATAAACTTAGAGTTCATTTAACTACACTTGGCGGTAATTTTGTGTCGGCTGAATTATTAGAGTACAAAGAAACTCTTAATAAAGACTCTCAACCCATCAATATTTTTGAAAACCGTAATGGTAGAACTTATTTAGCTATTTCAGGGTTGTTTGGAGAAGGCGCACCTAATTTTGATGGTCAAGAGGTCACCTATTCTGTTGCAAACACCCAATACGAGCTGGCTGATTCTGAGCAACCACTGAATGTTGATATGAAGTGGGTGAATGAATTAGGTAATGAATACATTAAGCGATTTACGTTTTACCCAAATAAATACACCGTTGATGTGAGTTATTTAGTAACCAATAACTCATCTAAAAAGCTCGCCAACAGAATGTTTAACTCTTTAGTGAGAGATACTAAGCCTGTTGAGGGTTATGTCAGTGAAGGCTTTGGAATGCAGTCGCATTTAGGGCCTGCTTTTTCTACATCAGAGATAAAGTACGAGAAGTTTGGGTTTGATGACTTAGCTGAAGATGGCTTTGTAAAGCAAACTACGCAAAAAGGTTGGGTAGCGATATTACAACATTATTTTGTAACTTCTTGGGTACCTAAAGGTGAAACGACCAATATCATTGACGCTACGACTAAAGGACTGGCTAAGCCTGGCCTTGCTAGAATCCGTGTAACTCAAGATTGGCAATGGATAGAGCCAGGCCAAACTGAGGTGTTTAGTTCAACACTTTATGTGGGACCTAAAATACAAAGCCGTTTAGAAGAAGTCGCCGAGTACTTAGATTTAACTGTCGATTATGGGTTTTTATGGTGGATTGGCCAACCTATTTTCTATTTGCTGTTGTTTTTGCAAACTTATGTGATTAATTGGGGTGTGGCGATAATATTAGTGACTATTGTCATTAAGACATTTTTATACCCATTGGCAAGAGCGCAGTATCGTTCATTTGCCAAAATGCGTTTATTGCAGCCAAAAATGGCAGAAATGAAAGAGCGCTATGGTGAAGATCGCCAGCAAATGTCAATGAAAATGATGGAGCTCTATAAAAAGGAAAAAGTGAATCCGCTCGGTGGCTGTTTACCTTTATTGGTACAAATGCCAGTGTTTATCGCACTGTATTGGGTGTTAATGGAAAGTGTTGAACTTAGACACGCGCCATTTATGTTGTGGATTACTGATTTATCGGTGAAAGATCCTTACTATATTTTGCCGTTACTGATGGGCGCAAGTATGTATTTAATGCAAAAAATGCAGCCAACGGCCCCTACGATGGACCCAATGCAACAAAAAATGATGCAAATGATGCCGGTATTTATGACGGTGTTCTTTGTTTTCTTCCCTGCGGGCCTCGTTTTGTACTGGTTAATGAATAACCTTATTTCTATTAGCCAACAGTTATATATCACTAACCAGTTTAACAAAGAGCAAGAAGTTAAAAATAAAGCTAAAAAGAAAGCTTAATTAAAACTCGGAGCCCAGATTGAGCAGCCAAAGTACAATAGCGGCATTAGCCACACCACCAGGAAAAGGTGGTGTGGGTATTATTCGAGTATCTGGGAGCCTGTGTGAATCTATCGCAGAGTTAATTTTGGGCAGCAAAATTAAACCTCGCTATGCTCATTACTTGCCGTTTTTAGATTTAAACAAGCAACCTATCGATCAAGGGATTGCGGTTTATTTTAAAGGTCCCAATTCATTTACCGGGGAAGATGTCTTAGAGCTGCAAGGCCATGGCGGACCTGTCGTCATGGATTTACTCTTAGAGTCTGTCGTTCAAGCTGGCGCGGTACTAGCTAAGCCGGGTGAGTTTTCTGAACGTGCATTTCACAATGACAAATTAGACTTAGCTCAGGCAGAAGCGATAGCCGACTTAATTGATAGTGGATCTCGGCAAGCAGCAAAGTCAGCTTTGCGTTCATTAAGTGGCGTATTTTCACAGCAAATCAGTGATTTAGTCAGTAAAGTTGTTCATTTACGCATTTTTGTTGAAGCGGCGATAGATTTTCCAGAAGAAGAAATCGATTTTTTAGCGGACGAAAAAGTTACCGCACAGCTGACAGATATTACTGAAACCTTACAGGCGCTTTTAGACAATGCTAAACAAGGAGCATTGCTGCGTGAAGGAATGAAAGTTGTCATTGCCGGCAAGCCGAATGCAGGTAAATCGAGTTTATTGAATGCTTTGTCTGGCAAAGAGTCAGCCATTGTTACTGATATTGCAGGTACTACCCGAGATGTATTATCGGAACAAATTAATATCGATGGGCTACCTTTGCATATAATTGACACTGCTGGTCTGCGAATTGCACAAGACAAAGTTGAACAAATTGGTATAGAACGGGCCTCAAAAGAAATAGAACAAGCGGATAGAGTTTTATTGGTTGTGGATTCGAGCAATGTTGATAGCTTAGTGATAGAGCGTGAAATAAAGCAGTTTATTGATCCAAGTATAGAGCTTCCGCCAATTACACTGGTTAGAAACAAGTGTGATATTAGTGGCGAGCCGCCATCAATTAACGGCAATCAAATTACCCTTTCGGCCAAACAAAATATTGGCATCGACAAATTAAAATCCCATTTAAAATCTGTAGTTGGTTATCAAACAAGTGAGTCTGGAACTTTTATGGCAAGGCGACGCCATATTGATGCATTAAAACGCGCTCAAGCACACCTTAATGAGGGTGTAGAGCAGTTAAAAGCTCATGCGGCGGGTGAAATTCTAGCCGAAGAACTTAAGTTAACCCAAAACTGTTTAAACGAAATAACCGGTGAATTTACTGCAGATGATTTGCTTGGAAAAATATTTAGTAGCTTTTGTATAGGTAAGTAGCTAGTAGCTATTTTGCATAATGATATAGTTAACTTGGTTAAGTTCATGGGGTAAGGTAACTCTGCCGCCAAATTGATACTGACTGACCATAACCTTCGATCCGCTAACCCCTTCAAGCCTGCCTAAAATAAGACTTTTATCATTTAAGTGCAGTTGTATTTCTGCCCCAATAAAACGCGCTAATACGCTGGGCGACTTTGCCAAGTAACTTATTTTGGGTTGCTTTTGTTGAGGTGATTTTGCTTTGCTTTTTAAAAAGGTTTTATAGTCAATATCTTTAAATAGTTCAGATATTAATTGTTGGTTTAAGCTTACTTTAAACTGAGATTTTTCTTTAAAATTTTGCCAAGTTAAATGACTGAGCTGCTTTAAACTATATGCTTTTTCTGGAGCGATTGAAAAGCTCACGCTTTGCGGAGAAAATAAAAATTGACTAAGCTGAGTCAGCAGCTCGTTGCTTGGTATTAAGTGTAAACTTTCAAAGTATTGATTCGTTGCGCGTTTAAATAGTTGAGCGATTTCACCGCGGCTTAATTGAGTAGATTGCATACATTGATTTAATCTATGATGGAGCCAGGTTAGCTGCTCAATGTTCAAATTAAAGTTAACAAGACTCAGTTGATCTGACTGCTGTTTATCTAATCGATCAAGCGCACCGTTAAAACTAATGTTGCTTAAATTATGGATATTAAGTTGTGCCTCAAACGCAAGTTGATTGGTTTGAATTAACTGCTTTGCGCGAAAATTAGAGTCAAAACTAAAAGGTTTAATGGGAGCAAAAAGTGGCTCTCTACAATCGCTTGGTAGAATGTTCTGGGGTAACCGCACAGCAAATAGGTTTTCCTCTAGACTCAAGGCTGGATAATAGTTTGCGTGGCTAATGGTTAGCTCAAACTGGCTCGGTAGTTTTTGATAAACGATTAAATCTTCTAGTGCGATTAAGTCACTAAAGCGATCTAAACTAATCGATAGTGTTTCGATATTTAAAACAGGATTAAGGTCATAATCGACAATTTCTAAACCATGAATATTAATATCCGCATTAAAGTCTATCCAAAGCCATTGGTAATCGATTGAGTAGGCGAAGTTCTGTTGATTTACTAGCCGAGACACTGCGCTGTTAGCTTGCCACCAAACCAAAAAGTAACCTAAACATAGCATTGCTAAGGCTATTTTTAATGATTTTATTAACAAGCGTCGCTTTCGCGGTTGGTGCAGCATATAATTAACAAATGACCCAGTATTAAAGTGAATGATGTTTCCAAGGGGTATTTTACGCCCTTCTCTTCCAAGTAAGCTGGCATAATCGCACGTTTTTAAGTGAATTAGTGAAAATAAAGCGATTAATCGTTCAAATTTTAGCCAGACTTAGGTAAAATCGCCGTCCTTTTGTAAGTCAGCCCAAAAGTAGCAAAATAGCTAAGAAAGTATAGGAATCCGAATGGTTTTTGATGAAAGTTTTGATGTGATAGTTGTTGGTGGTGGTCATGCTGGAACCGAAGCTGCGCTTGCTGCCGCGCGAATGGGCGCAAACACCCTTTTAGTCACGCATAATATTGAAACTTTAGGCCAAATGAGCTGTAACCCCGCCATTGGCGGTATAGGAAAGGGGCATTTGGTTAAAGAAGTTGATGCGATGGGCGGTGTAATGGCTAAGGCGATTGATCATTCCGGTATTCACTTTAGAAAATTAAATGCCAGCAAAGGTCCTGCAGTTCGTGCGACTAGAGGCCAAGCCGATCGAACTTTGTATAAAAACTATGTTAGAGAAACACTAGAAAGCCAGCCTAATTTACGTATTTTTCAGCAAGCTGTAGATGACTTGATTATTGAAAAAGACCTAGTCGTTGGGGTAGTTACTCAGATGGGGCTAACTTTTAAAGCTGCCAGTGTGGTACTAACGGCGGGAACCTTTTTAGACGGTAAAATTCATATTGGCCTGTCTAATTATGCCGGTGGTAGAGCTGGTGATCCGCCTGCGGTAGGACTTTCGCAACGCTTGCGTGAGCAACCTTTTAGAGTCGAGCGTTTAAAAACTGGCACGCCGCCACGAATTGACTCGCGTAGTATTAATTTTGATGGCCTTGAGCCACAGCACGGTGATACGCCTGTTCCGGTATTCTCTTTTAGCGGCAATGCGTCTCAGCACCCACGTCAAATTCCTTGTTATATTACTCACACCAACGCGCTGACCCATGAACTTATTAATGCAGGTTTAGATCGTTCGCCTATGTTTAGCGGCGAGATTGAAGGCGTTGGACCTAGGTATTGTCCTTCAATAGAAGATAAAGTTACTCGCTTTGCGGAGCGAGACTCGCATCAAATATTTATTGAACCTGAGGGACTCAATACGTTTGAAGTTTACCCAAACGGAATTTCTACAAGTCTCCCCTTTGATGTTCAAATGCAATTTGTACGCTCAATTAAAGGGTTTGAAAATGCGCATATCACTCGCCCCGGCTACGCGATTGAATATGACTACTTTGACCCTAGAGAACTAAAAGCTTCTCTAGAAACCAAACATATAAAAGGTTTGTTTTTCGCAGGCCAAATCAATGGAACCACTGGCTATGAAGAAGCTGCGGCACAAGGCTTAATTGCCGGGTTAAACGCGGCACGCCTCGTTCAACAAAAACCGGCTTGGTCGCCCACCAGAGAAGAAGCTTATATCGGCGTGATGATTGATGATCTGATTACTCGCGGTACGCAAGAACCCTACCGTATGTTTACGTCGCGCGCAGAATATCGCTTATTATTACGTGAAGATAACGCCGACTTAAGGTTATCTGAAACCGCTCACCAACTAGGGCTACTAACCGATCAGCAGTGGCAACTAACTGCCGAAAAGCGTGAAGCAATAAGTATTGAAGCGCAGCGGATGCAAACTACTTGGGTACATCACCAGTCTGAGTCTGCGCAAAAAATTAATCAACTTTTAGAAAAGCCATTGGCACACGAATATAGCCAAATGGAACTACTGAAACGCCCACAATTAACTTACGCCAAACTGGCTGATGCAATTCCTGAGCTAGGTGAAGGCTTACTCGACTCGGTAAAAGAGCAAGTAGAAATTCAAGCTAAATATGCCGGTTATATTGATCGCCAAAAAGATGAGATAGCGCGTAATAAAAAGCAAATGAACTTAGTGATACCTACTACTCTGGACTACGCCAATATTAGTGGATTGTCGACTGAAATAATTCAAAAGCTACAAGCCTCGAAGCCTGAAACAATCGGCCAAGCAAGTCGTATTTCTGGGGTTACACCTGCTGCGATTTCGTTATTGTTAATTAGCATAAAAAAACATAGCGTTAAGCTATCTAAACAAGCATAACTTAGGGCTGCACTATGTTAGAACAGTTAAAGCGTGGAATTAGCGCGCTGCAGTTACAGCTTAGTTCGCATCAAATTAATCAGCTAGAAAGCTTATTAAATGATTTGCTTAAGTGGAATAAAGCTTACAATTTAACGGCAATAAAAGATCCGCAAGAGGCTTTAAGGCTACATATTTTAGATAGCTTAGCAGTGTTACCCTATTGGCAGAAGTTCAATAAAACGCTCGATGTTGGGACTGGTGCTGGCTTTCCTGGTTTACCGTTGGCCATCGCTTTGCCACAACAAGAATTTCATTTGTTAGATAGTAATAGCAAAAAGATTCGTTTTATACGTCAGCAAATTCATGCGCTCGACTTGCCTAATGTCACTGCGCATCACTCTAGAATAGAAGATCATCCGAATGGCCAATATGACTGCGTTACTTCACGAGCTTTTGCATCTTTGGCTGACATGCTGACTGCAACTCAGCATCAATTGGTATTAGATGGGCGTTGGATGGCATTAAAAGGTGTTTATTCAGAACAAGAAGTTAAAGCCATGCCTTGCTGGGCGGAGCAAGTGAGTTATCACTCACTAGATGTGCCTAATTTAGCGGCAGAAAGGTGCATTATTGAGATAGCCAAACGAAATGATTGATCCCTTTGTCGATCAAACTATAATGGATGGCTCGCCGTAATTTTTAACAATTGAAAAAGACTTACGGTAAAACAAAGTTAAACCAATAAAATCAAAAGACTAAAGACACATTAGGGCAATAAAACCGACACTTTTATACTGGTTTGCCAGATTCAACGAAAACTCTTGAGGTAGCTTGTGGGAAAAATCATCGCGGTAACTAACCAAAAAGGTGGGGTTGGTAAAACAACCAGCAGCATTAATATCGCTGCTTCTTTAGCTGCGACTAAAAGAAAAGTCTTGTTAGTGGATTTAGACCCTCAAGGAAATGCAAGTAGTGGCTGTGGTGTAGATAAAGATGAGTTAGAAGTTCAAATTTTAGATGTTTTACTGGGAGAAAAAAGTGCCCAAGAATGTTTAATAGATGCGGAACAGGCAGGAATTTACATTTTACCTGCTAACTCAGATCTAGCCGCTGCCGAAGCTCACTTGCTTAATATGGCAAATAAAGAGCTAAAACTAAAACAAGCGCTCGCTCCTTTAGTTGATCAGTTTGATTATATTTTTATCGATTGCCCGCCATCTCTAAGTATTTTAACGGTAAATGCCCTGGTCGCAGCCGACAGTGTGATGATACCAATGCAATGCGAGTACTATGCTTTAGAGGGGCTCAGTGCGCTGCTGCGCACCGTTCAACAAATTACCGAGCATGCTAATCCTGCCTTGGAAATAGAAGGAATTTTACGCACCATGTATGATCCAAGAAACCGCCTTTCTGTTGAGGTTTCTGGACAACTTCATGAACATTTTGGCGATAAAGTTTATCGAACGGTTATTCCAAGAAATGTACGCTTGGCGGAGGCGCCAAGTTATGGCTTACCCGCACTACTTTATGATCGCTTGTCTAGAGGAGCTAAAGCTTATTTAGCGCTAGCTGGTGAAATGATTCGGCGCCAAGAGTCTTTAGCTGACTCAGTTGCTTAAATAACCTTTGTAGATTTTAGAGAATATTAATGAAAAAGAAACTTGGTCGCTCCCCATTAGATGCCTTTTTAAGTAAGCCCTCTTCATCAAGTGCTGCGGGGGAATCTGCGAGCGCTGCAATACCAAAGGGCGAACTTCAAAAGCTGCCGATTGAAAAGCTACAGCCAGGGCAATATCAGCCTCGTAAAATTATGACTGATGATGCGCTAGAAGAATTAGCCAGTTCAATTAAAGCGCAGGGTATTATTCAGCCCATTGTTGTACGGCCAATTGGCAACCAAAAATACGAAATTATTGCGGGTGAAAGACGCTGGAGAGCTTCACAAATAGCGCAGTTAGACGAAGTTCCCTGTTTAATTAAGGATATTCCTGACGAAGCCGCAATTGCGATGGCGTTAATAGAAAATATTCAACGTGAAGACTTAAATGCAATGGAAGAAGCCACCGCATTGCAACGCTTAATGCAGGAGTTTAACCTAACTCATCAGCAAACGGCGGATGCCGTAGGTAAAAGTAGAACGACCATAACCAACTTGTTGCGTTTATTAAGCTTGTCGGAAGCCTGCCGGGTTATGCTAGAAAGAGGTGACTTAGAAATGGGGCATGCACGAGCACTGCTTTCGTTACCTAGCGATGAGCAAACCATGATTGGGCGAACCGTAGTAGCGAAAGGATTGACGGTTCGCGAAACAGAAAAATTAGTGCGCAAACAAAGTGCTCCACAAACCGGAACTGCAAAGCAAAGCGCCTCAGATCCACATATTGAACACTTAGAAAGAAGCATTTCAGATAAAATTGGTGCCCCCACTAAAATCCAAGATAGTGGTAAAGGTAAGGGTAAGATTGCAATTCAATACAACAGTTTAGACGAGCTAGATGGTATTTTACGCCATTTGGGGATTGAGCAAGCTTAACAGCCGAACTAATTCTAAACCAAATAAGGGCTTTACAGCCCTTTTTTAATTGAAACGTTAAAGTGATGAGTATGAGTGAAGTAAACCCTAAACCAATTTCGCTGCAACAATTAAAGCAGCTCTCAAGTTGGTCTACCCGCAAGACTTTGCTAAGTTGTGTGAATGTTATACAAGAAACGGTTGATGTCAAAACATTCCAATTACGAGCGCTAGATGACACCCTATTCCACTTTAAGCCTGGCCAGTTTGTTGGTATCCAGCTTGAAATTGACGGCGTAAAGCATAACCGTTCTTATACTATCGCTTCGGCGCCTACTCGGCCTCACCTATTAGAGCTAACCATAAAACTTGACCCCACAGGAGTGGTTTCTCCTTGGTTGCATGAAAACTTAAAGCCAGGTTCGCAGTTAGAAGTTAGAGGGCCTGCAGGTCGCTTTAATTGCGATGACATAGAGTCTGATAAAGTTTTATTAATTTCTGCTGGCTCAGGGATCACGCCTATGATGTCAATGCTTCGCTATTGGAGCGACTTAGGATTAACTAAAGATATTGTTTTTATTAATTGGGCGCGTTCGACGCAAGATATTATTTTTAGAAGAGAGCTTGGTTTAATTGATTTTCAGTGGCCCAACATTAACTTAGAAATCGTTTGCACTCAGCCCGGCCTGTCAGAAAACTGGCTAGGTAGGCGTGGCCGAGTTAATGCTAACTTACTCAGTGATGTGGTACCCGATCTAAATGAAAGAACGGTATTTTGCTGTGGACCAGAAGGCTTTATGCAGCAAGTCCAAACAAGTTTAGATGCACTCGGTTTTGATTTGCAAAATTACCATGATGAATCCTTCGATCCTGGCGGCAAAAAGAAAGCAAAAATGGCTGAAATTAAACAGCTGAAAAACGCCCAAATTGCTAGTGCTCAAGAGCAACCGGCTAATCCGGGCCCATTTCAATTAACGCTTAAGAAAACCGGTAAAGCGATTCAAGTTGAAACCAGCGATAATTTATTAGAAACCTTAGAGAGCGCTGGAGTAGAAATGGAGTCTGCTTGTCGTGCCGGAAATTGCGGTAGCTGCCAAGTTAAAATGCTGTCCGGAAAGACTAATAGTTTTAACGCTGCAGGCTTACACTCTGACAGAAAAATCGCTGGCTATATTCTTACCTGCACAACCAATGTTTTATCTGATTGCGAGCTAGATATTTAGTCGCTTGGCTAAGAAGCGCAAGCGACTTTAGCTCGTTAATCGCAATTTATCGCTTTAGCTATCGTCCGCTGGTTTTTGCTGATAGTTTGCAGGAACATCCTGACTAAAAAGCGTGGGGTTTAATGGCTGATTAAAACTTAAGTTACCCTGCATTAAAAAGTCAGAAGTTTCCGCGGTCTCACCGTTATAGATAGCAAACTCGACCGGTAGGTTGTTATCTTGCGTACTCCATAAAACAACTGAGTAGCCTGCCTCGGTAAACTTAAACCCATTTAACCATTGGTTGTTTACTAAGCGCTCTTTAAGTTGGGTTATTTCGCCTTGATAATCTTTGGCTACTTGAAACCAGTGCAATGGATTGTCTTTAGCTGCAAGTGTGGCGTTTGGTTGAAACTCGTAAGGCACTGAAACCTTGGGTCCGGGAAACAGCATTAACCCCTTGCCGTTAATACTATCGATTACATTAATACTCATACTTTGCTCAGCTTGAGGGGTTAATGGAGTGGTTTCTACTCTAATTAAACCGGGTTCTTGGTACCAAACAGACAAGGTCATTATGGGTTGTTGTTGAACTAACATATTGCTTTGGTAGAACATACTCGTCACGCTAGTTAGGTGTTGCTGCACCTGTGCAAATGCACTTGGTGTGTTTCCACCCACGAAAACGACAAGGCTTAGCATGGCAACCGCTAACGCACTAGTTCCGGCATATAGCAAACGAGATTTAAAGGCCGTTAAAAAGCGGGTAAAACTATTTTTTGCTTGCGAGCTTGATTGGCGGCTAAGTTGAGAGGCTTCGTTAGCCACCGCTATCTTTATTCTTTTATTGATATTTAGCGCTTCATCATCGCTAATGTCTTGTTGTTTTAATGCCGTAATATAGTCGTCTATGTGCTTATCTTTAAAGTTTTGCTTATTCATAAATCACTCCTAAAAAATTTGATTCTGGTAAAAGTTCAGCTAATTTTTTCTGAGCTCTATGTAAGGTGACGCCGACTAGACTATTAGAAATATTGAGCTGATGGCTTATTTCTTGATAGCTAAACTCTTCTATCAACCTAAGTACGATTACTTCAGACTCTTGAATGCTTAGTTGTCCTAAGACTTGTCTAAACTCTTCTAAGTCCCTGTTGATGTCTAGTGCTGCGGATGGAGTGTGATTTTTTGAAAGTTGTTGCTCTATAGCCGAGTTGCTATGGGGGTTAGTTTGCGAGTGATCATTTATTTGGCGCTTTTCTTTCGCTCTAGCACGAATTAGATCAATGGCAGCACTACTGGCAAGTTTGCATAAGTAAGCTCGCCAATGATTAATTGATGCTATCTTTTTAGGGCTTAGCTTAAGCAGCTTTACAAAAACATTTTGCGCGACATCTTCTGCTTGTGAAGCGTCACCTAAAATACGGTAGGCTACTAGATAAACTTGCTTTCCATACTGATCAACCAACTGGTTAATCATTTCGGACTGTTGGGCAGTTTTCAAAATTTGCTCCTTACGTTGGTCTCATCTTAGTAGACGTTGGAGCCGGTTAAAATCTTACAAGCTACCGCTAAAAACTATTGAGTTAGCCAATCAATTTGCTTTTAGTCGCAGTTGATCGAGTAGATCAATAAAGCGATTTGGCTGCGAAAACATGAGTAAATGCTCTTTCTCGGCGACTTCTATATATTCTGCATGTGTTTGCTGGGCGACTAATCTTTGATAATATTTTTTAGCGTCCTTGCGCCACTCGATCAACCCTTGCTGCATTTCAGGGTTCTCAGATTGACTAATATAATGTGACTCAAAGTCGGTGTCGAATACGACTAGCTTTAGCGTAGAAGGAAACTTTAGCCCTTGAGTCGACTTTAAATCTTGATCGTATATGGCAATTTCACCAAAAAGGTTTACCAGGTTTTGCGAAATCAACCGTTTGTTAAATTCATTTTTAATAAACTCCCAATCAACCATGGGGTCATTTAAAGCTAATTGTTGTAAATGAGTTTGTTCAATTTGGTTTTTCTGCTTCGCTCTAGCTAAATACTTTCCTTGCTTTATATATTCTGCATAAGACTGTTGGTTCTTTTTAAATGGATAAGCATCTTTAGCGTAACGTTTAATAGAAAAGTCGGTGATGACGTCGGGATCAATCAAGATTAGCGAGTTTATTTTAGTTGGATTTCTGGTCGCTTGATTAAAATAATGCAGCAAACTGATATTGGCGCTAGCAAAAGCAATAACATTAACCTCGTTAAGATTGAGCTTTTGCATAAAAAGGTTTAAGTCGGTAGCAAAGTGAGCGTAGCCAAGTGGTACCTCCGGTTGTGCCAGTCCAATTGCTGCGCGATCTAGAGCAATTACCCTAAAGCTGGCGCTTAACTTAGGTGCTAAACGCGCAAACCAGGTACTATCTGAGTTCCAATTATCATTGGGGCCTGACAACAAGAGCAATGTAGGTAGTTTAGTTTTAGGCGCACCGCTAAACCACTCTGTGTATTGCAAGTTGTGCCCATCTACAGCTATAACCTTCGTTTGATGTTGCCAGTGCGCGCTAGATTGACGCTGCGCGGCATGAGTGGTGACTGAGCCCAGCCCGATCACAAAAATAATCAAACAGTATAGTCGCATTTAAGCTACCCTTAAATTGATTAAAAAAGATACTCTAATCGTTTTGCTCCAGCAAAGCAGTGTAATTATTGTAACAATTCCTTTAATAACAGTAAGTTAATAATGAGCATAACGGATTTTATTAGTTAAAAAATTGATTTTTAATTAACCGATTGAATATAACAGCAAAATCATTATAAAAATCAGTAGAATAAAGCTCCTACAACGCTTGCTTAACTAGGCATAGATCACTATAATTTGCGCCGCATTTAAGTGGTTGTTTTTTGCACATGAAAAATTGATGCAAAACGACTTCAGATTCTTAGTGGGATTAGCGCAAAGTACAGATTTATGAGTCAAGCATTAGTCGCACGAGGATTTAAACAAGCTAAAAAACTGCTTTTTATTCAACTTATTTTAACGTTGGTAGTTGCGAGTTTGGGTTTGTTGCAAGAATTTAAGGTAGCAGTAGCACTGCTATCGGGCGGAATAGCAGTGTTTTTGGCTAACCTGTTTTTCGTTTATAAGGCTTTTTCAAAGTCTGGAGCACAAAAGAGTAAACAAGTGGTTCGCGCCTTCTATGTTGGAGAAGCGGTCAAAATTGTTTTGTTAGCAGGTTTGTTAGTGCTGTCTTTTTTGCTTTTACCCAGCTTTGAACTTTACGTCTTAGTAGGATATGTAGCGGCGCTGCTATTTCAATGGCTAGCGCCAGTCATTGTAAAGACCCATTAACAACAGGATTAATGAGCTAATGGCCGAAACAAGTACTGGTTATATTAAGCACCACTTACAAAACCTTCAAGCCTGTTCAACCGAGCAAGGCTGGCAGTTTAATACTGCTGAAAACCCTACCCTGTGCGCTGGCACGAGAATGGATGCTATCAATGTTGATAGTCTTTTCTTTTCGGTATTACTAGGGGTTATCTTCTTGTGGATGTTCCGTAGCGCAGCTAAAAAAGCGACTACAGGCGTACCTGGTAAGTTTCAAGCATTTATCGAACTCGTTATCGACTTTGTTGATACAAACGTACGTGACACCTTCCACGGCAAAAACAAAATGATTGCGCCACTTGGTTTAACGGTTTTTGTTTGGGTTTATATGATGAACCTTATGGACTTGATTCCGGTAGACTGGATTCCTTCTTTAGCGCATGCCGCAGGTGTCCCATTTTTGAAAATAGTTCCAAGTACTGATGTTAATGTGACTTTCGCTATGTCTTTATCAGTATTTGTTCTAATTATTTTTTACAGCCTTAAAATTAAGGGTGTGAAAGGTTTTTCTAAAGAATTATTACTTAACCCGTTCAACCATTGGGCAGCTATTCCAATTAACTTAGTACTTGAAGGTGCCGCTTTATTAGCTAAGCCTATTTCATTGTCACTTCGTTTATTCGGTAACATGTATGCTGGCGAGTTAATTTATATATTGATTGCACTAATGGGGTTATATCAGTTACCACTACACTTTGGTTGGTCGCTGCTTCACGTATTAGTTACTTTCTTACAAGCATTTATCTTTATGATGTTAACTGTGGTTTACCTCAGCTTAGCGCATGAAGATCATTAATAATTTTTACTTTTATTTTTAACTTTAAACTTAACTAATCCTTACTAGGAGAACAAAATGGAAACAGTAATCGGCTTTACCGCAATCGCAGTAGCTATCCTTATCGGTCTTGGCGCATTAGGCGTAGGTATTGGTATGGGTCTTTTAGGTGGTAAATTCCTTGAGAGTGCAGCTCGTCAACCAGAATTAGCACCAATGCTTCAAGTTAAAATGTTTATCGTAGTAGGTCTACTTGACGCTGTAGCGATGATCGGTGTTGGTATCGCGTTATTCTTCACTTTCGCTAACCCATTTGTTGAGCAATTAGCAGCGGTAGTTAAGTAATCAACCTCAGGTCTTAAACTTAAACCGACATAAGAGGAGATTGCCGTGGATTTTAATGCAACCCTGATAGGCCAAACAATTGCGATGATCGTATTTGTTTGGTTTACAATGAAACACATCTGGCCTTTGCTAGATGCAGCGATTACAGAGCGTCAGGAAAAAATTGCTGAAGGTTTAGCTGCGGCTGATCGTAGTCAACATGACTTAGAATTAGCGCAAAAAAGTGCAGCTGAAACGATGCGTGAAGCAAAAGAGAAAGCAGCTGAGCTGCTAGATCAAGCAAAAAAGCGTCACGCAGAAATCGTTGACTCAGCCAAAGATGATGCTCGTGCCGAAGCTGAAAAAATTAAAGCGGGTGCACAAGCTGAAATTGAGCAAGAAGTACATCGCGCTCGTGAAGAATTGCGAAAACAAGTGTCTGTATTGGCAGTTGCTGGCGCAGAAAAAATTCTTCAACGTAGCATCGACGCATCTGCCCAAGCAGATATTCTTGATAGCTTAGTTGCTGAACTATAAAACGAAATGAAGGTGGCCCATGGCTGAATTAACAACACTAGCAAGACCTTACGCAAAAGCTGCGTTTGAGCATGCATTAGAAGCAAAGCAATTGGCCGAATGGTCTGATATGCTAGCTTTTGCTGCTCAAGTAGTGAGCGACGGGGATATGCATCAGTTATTAACAAGCCCTCATTTTACCAAAGAAGACCAACGCGATGCGATGTTAAAAGTTTGTGCAGACAAACTGGACGATAAAGCGAGTAACTTTATAAAGTTGTTAGCTAATAACGGTCGCTTGTTGGCTTTACCTGAAATTGAAGTGTTGTTTAACTTTTTACGTGCCGAGTTTGAAAAAACTATCGAGGCGCATATCACTTCAGCAACAGAGTTAAATGAGCAGCAGATTACCCAATTAAAAGAGAAGTTGGCGAATAAACTAGGTCGTCAGATTGATGTGAGTGTTGAAATTAACACTGATATTTTGGGTGGTTTGATTATTCAAGCAGAAGATTTAGTCATCGACGGTTCGGTTCGCGGTAAGCTAGCCAAATTGTCAGATACTTTGAACGTATAAGGAACAGAGCATGAGTGTGCAACTGAATCCATCAGAAATAAGCGAGTTAATCAGACAACGAATCAATGAATTTGAAGTTGTTTCAGAAGCTCGTAATGAAGGTACTATCGTTAGTGTATCTGACGGTATCTTAAAAATTCACGGTCTTGCAGAAGTTATGCAAGGTGAAATGATTGAATTGCCAGGCGGTAAATACGGCTTAGCATTGAACTTAGAACGCGATTCAGTTGGTGCAGTTGTGCTAGGTGACTACTCAGATATCGTAGAGGGTCAAAAAGCAAAGTGTACTGGTCGTATTCTTGAAGTTCCTACCGGCGAATCATTACTTGGTCGTGTTGTTGATGCATTAGGTAACCCTATTGATGGAAAAGGTCCTATTGAAAACGCAACATACGCGCCAGTAGAAAAAGTAGCGCCTGGGGTTATTTCTCGTCAATCAGTTGACCAACCAGTACAAACTGGATACAAGTCAGTTGATGCAATGATTCCTGTTGGCCGTGGCCAACGTGAGTTAATCATTGGTGACCGCCAAACAGGTAAAACGGCTTTAGCAATCGATGCAATCATTAATCAAAAAGGCACAGGCGTTAAATGTGTTTATGTTGCTATTGGTCAAAAAGCTTCCACTATCGCGAATATCGTACGTAAGTTAGAAGAGCATGGCGCTATGGCACATACCATTATTGTTGCTGCAACCGCTTCTGACTCTGCTGCTTTACAGTTTGTTGCGCCATTTGCTGGTTGTTCAATGGGCGAATACTTCCGTGACAAAGGTGAAGACGCATTAATCGTATATGATGATTTAACTAAGCAAGCTTGGGCTTATCGTCAAATTTCATTATTGCTACGTCGTCCGCCGGGTCGTGAAGCATATCCTGGTGACGTTTTCTACCTTCACTCTCGTTTACTTGAGCGTGCAGCTAGAATTAATGCAGACCACGTAGAAAAATTGACTGACGGTAAAGTTAAAGGCAAAACTGGTTCTTTAACAGCACTACCAATTATCGAAACTCAAGCGGGCGACGTTTCTGCGTTCGTACCAACTAACGTTATTTCGATTACTGATGGTCAAATCTTCTTAGAAACAGATTTATTTAACGCGGGTATCCGTCCTGCTGTTAACGCGGGTCTTTCTGTATCTCGTGTTGGTGGTGCGGCACAAACCAAAATCGTTAAAAAATTAGGTGGTGGTGTACGTTTAGCATTAGCACAGTATCGTGAACTAGCAGCTTTTGCTCAGTTTGCATCTGACTTAGATGATGCAACTCGTGAGCAATTAGAGCACGGTCAACGCGTTACAGAGCTAATGAAGCAAAACCAATATGCACCTATGTCAGTTGCACAAATGGCGGTTTCGTTATTTGCAGCGGAAAAAGGTCACTTAAAAGATGTTGAGCTAGCTAAAATTCAAGATTTCGAATCTGCATTATTAGATCACATGAACAGCAACGAAAAAGCATTGATGGATAAAATCAATGAAGCTGGTGATTACAATAAAGATATTGAAGCTGGATTAGAAGCAGCAATCAGCAAGTTTAAAGAAACTGCAACTTGGTAAAAAGATTGGGGATTAACCTCCCCTCTCCAAGATGTTGTTTGAGATACGTTAACTAATTACTGGGATCAGTCTATGGCGGTCGGAAAAGAAATTCGTACCAAGATTGGAAGTATTAAAAATACTCAAAAAATTACCAGTGCGATGGAAATGGTTGCAGCGAGCAAAATGCGTAAAGCGCAAGATCGTATGGAAGCAACCAAGCCGTATGCGGAAAAAATCCGTGGCGTAATCAGCCATTTAGCAATGGGTAATACTGAGTATAAACACCCTTATATCATCGAACGTGAAGTTAAGCGCGTTGGATTTGTCGTGGTTTCAACAGACCGTGGCTTATGTGGTGGATTAAATACTAATCTTTTTAAAGATGCACTTAAGTCTATGCAAGAGTGGCAGCAACAAGATGTTGAGATCGATTTATGCTTAATCGGCTCAAAGGCTGCAGGCTTTTTCAATCGCTTTGGTGGCAATGTGGTTGCTAAAACCAGTCATTTGGGTGACAGCCCAACAGTGACCGATTTAATTGGTACTGTAAAAGTAATGCTAGATGCATTTGACGAAGGTCGAATCGATCGTTTGTACTTGGTTCACAATGAGTTTGTGAACACAATGACACAACAGCCTACAGTACAACAGCTTTTACCGGTTGAAAAAACTGAGTCTGACGAGTTAAAGCATCACTGGGATTATATTTATGAGCCAGATGCGAAAGAATTACTCGATGTGTTATTGGTTCGCTATATCGAATCTCAAGTTTATCAAGGCGTAGTTGATAACATTGCCTGTGAGCAAGCATCTCGTATGGTTGCGATGAAAGCAGCAACAGATAATGCTGGTGATATTATTGAAGACTTGCAGTTGATATACAACAAAGCACGTCAAGCGGCTATTACTCAGGAAATCTCTGAAATTATTAGTGGTGCAGCAGCAGTTTAAGCTAGCTAGCCAATAATACTGAGATTTTAGTTAACGAATTTTAAAAAATTTAAATTTAATAGAGGAAAAAGCAATGAGCAACGGTAGCATTGTTGAGATCATCGGCGCTGTCATCGACGTGGAATTTCCACGCACTGATGTACCAAAAGTTTATGACGCACTTGATATTGAAGGTAGTGAATTAGTATTAGAAGTTCAACAGCAGTTAGGTGACGGTGTTGTCCGTTGTATTGCTATGGGTTCTTCTGAAGGTATGAGTCGCGGTATGAAAGTGACTAATACTGGCGCACCTATTTCTGTTCCAGTAGGACAAGAAACTTTAGGTCGTATTATGGACGTTTTAGGTAATCCAATTGATGAAAAAGGTCCAATTGGTGAGCAAGAGCGTATGTCTATTCACCGTGAAGCGCCTTCTTATGAAGACCAAGCTGCGGCGAACGAGCTTTTAGAAACGGGTATTAAAGTAATCGACTTAGTTTGCCCATTTGCTAAAGGTGGTAAGGTTGGTTTATTTGGTGGTGCTGGTGTTGGTAAAACCGTAAACATGATGGAGCTTATCCGTAACATCGCTACTGAGCATAGTGGATTCTCAGTATTTGCTGGTGTTGGTGAGCGTACTCGTGAAGGTAACGATTTCTACCACGAAATGACTGACTCTAACGTAATTGATAAAGTATCATTGGTTTACGGTCAAATGAATGAGCCTCCAGGAAACAGACTACGTGTTGCTTTAACCGGCTTAACTATGGCTGAAAAATTCCGTGATGAAGGTCGTGACGTTTTATTATTTATCGATAACATTTATCGTTATACACTTGCTGGTACTGAGGTATCTGCACTTCTAGGTCGTATGCCTTCAGCGGTTGGTTATCAGCCTACACTTGCTGAAGAAATGGGTGTACTACAAGAGCGTATCACTTCTACAAAAACTGGTTCTATCACTTCAGTTCAAGCTGTTTATGTACCAGCGGATGATTTAACGGATCCTTCACCTGCAACAACTTTTGCTCACTTAGATGCAACAGTAGTACTTTCTCGTCAAATCGCAGAACTTGGTATTTACCCAGCTGTTGACCCGTTAGATTCTACTTCGCGTCAGCTTGATCCTTTAGTTATTGGTCAAGAGCACTATGAAACAGCACGTGGTGTTCAATCTGTACTACAACGCTATAAAGAGTTAAAAGATATTATCGCTATCTTAGGTATGGACGAGCTTTCTGAAGAAGATAAACAAACAGTATCTCGCGCACGTAAGATTCAACGATTCTTATCACAACCTTTCTTCGTAGCAGAAGTATTTACAGGTTCTCCTGGTAAGTATGTTTCGCTAAAAGATACCATTGCAGGCTTTAAAGGTATTCTTAATGGTGAATACGATCATTTACCAGAGCAAGCTTTCTATATGGTTGGTTCTATTGAAGAGGCTGTTGAAAAAGCTAAATCAATTTAATTTTAGCCGACGACTGACAGGAAATTGGATATGTATACATTTCATTTAGATATCGTAAGTGCAGAGAAATCTATTTTCTCTGGGACAGTCGATTCGTTAGTTGCCAATGGTGAGTTAGGTGAGCTTGGGATTACTCCTGGGCACGCACCCCTACTTACTTCACTGAAACCGGGAACGGTTAAAGTGACTGATCATGATGGAAATGTTGAACATTTCTATGTGTCAGGCGGAATGCTAGAAGTACAGCCAAATATTACTACAATATTAGCTGACACTGCTGCAAGAGCTGATGATGTTGATGAAGCTGCTGCTATAGCAGCTAAAGAAGCAGCTGAAGCCGCTATGGCAGATCAGAACTCTGAAATTGAGTACTCAAAAGCTGCGGTAGAACTTGCTGAAGCAGTGGCTCAATTAAGAACTTTACAGTCGATTCGCAAGAAAGCTGGTAAGTAAATCAAGAGTTTTACTAAAAAAGGCGCTAACAGCGCCTTTTTTTATGCCTATTAAATAAATTTTATCAGTAGAACCAACTTTTTTGGATTGGCTTGCGACTAATAAGTTAAACCAATGCGGAAGGAGCTCTACTAATGAACCTATCAATTGTTAAACCCCTATGTGCACTTATAGCAGCAAGTTTGATGTGCTTAATTTTTATTCTAAGCTTTCCTGCGCAGGTGCAGGCACAAAGAGTTGAAGTTGAGCACCACTATGGTGATATTTGGGTAAAACGCGCCAACGACATTGAGAACACTCAGTTTAGAGTGAATGGTAAACATTTTGTTTGGTCAGATCTTAATCCTAAGCAGCAGTCTAGCATTAGTCAACTCTTTGATCAGATGGATCAACAAGAACTTATTATTCAAAAAGACACTAAAGTCATTGAAGCCTACTCAAAAAAGATTGAGTCGCGTGCCGTCTTAATTGAGAAAGCTCGATTAAGTAGCGCACAAGTTAGGCTAGAGTTAGTTAGTAATGCCAGTGTTGATCCTGAATTAGCTCAAGAGCTAGCCACTTTAAAGCACAAAGCTAAGCGAATAGATGCAATTGCCGATGACTTAGAGGAAGAAATTCATTTTATCGAGCAAAAAATGCCAAAGGTTAATCAACAAGCGATTAAATTAATGAATAAGTACGGAGATGAACTAGAACAGGAATTAGTTAGCATCGCTGCGCAAAAAACTGAATAAAACGCCTCTTCTATCAAGCCATGCCTGTAATTCATCGCGTGTTTTATGAAGTTCATCCCATTGCTATTGTGAGTTGCTGTTGTTTGGCTAAAAATTAACGATGCAAGCTTTGCCAACACTTTCGCTAAAATAAACGTCTAAGTTGGCAAAGAACAGTGAGTTAAGTCGCAAACAAAGCACAGGTTTAAGGAGTTGCACTATGTATAACCCCGCAATACAAAGCTTAACAACCGGTAAAATGACCTTTGGAAAAATTGAGTATGACGCTAGTAATCAAAGGTTAAGCGCTAACGGTGAAACGGTTTATTTGCGTAATAAACTAAATGAAGTTTTGTTTTATATGATGATTAACAAACAACGTGTTATTTCTAGAGAAGAGTTAATCCAAAAAGTTTGGCATGGTAACTACTACACTGGCGAAAAAGGGGTTACACACAGTGTATGTAAACTCCGCAAAACATTACAGCAAATGGGGGTCGAAGAAATTCAAATAAAGACTTTTCCTAAGCAAGGTTACGCAATTACAGTTGTTTGAAAGCAAGGCTAAACCAATATCTAATGGCGCATAAAAAATTAGCATAAAGCCTTTTACCAGTTTTCACCGGTTAAAAATCTTTATTGCTCAATACCGAGCTTTTTAAGTAATTCGGCTTTATAGGTTTGACTAACGGCAACCTGATCACCATTGCTTAAAATGACATTATACTGACCGTCTGCCACGGTTATAAACTCCCTGACTAAACTAAAACGTATCATTGCAGTTCTGTGTACTCGTATAAATTCTTGTTTAGATAAATGTTTTTCTAAGTAACTTAAACTTACTCGGTGTAAAATTACTCCTTCTTTGCAGTGTAACTCTAAGTAGTTGCCTGCTGTCGACACCCAAAGTAAGTCACTTACATCGACTAGCTGAATCTTTCCGACTGAACGAACGATAAGGGTGGTTAAAATTTCATTTGCGTTGCTTGAAACTTGAGTTAATTGCGCGACTTGGTTTTTATGAACCTCATGGTGTTTAATCTGTTCACTTGCTCGGCTAAGCGTTTGTTGAAAACGTTGGTCGTCAAACGGCTTTAATAAATAATCTAAAGCACACAACTCAAAGGCTTCTACCGCATGTAAGTCGTAGGCGGTTACAAATATTATAAATGGCGGTTGTGGAGTATTTTGCAGTGCTTTGCATACTGTTAGACCATTTTGGCCTGGCATATTAATGTCCAAAAAAACCACATCGGGTTTTACTTGCTTAACTAGCGAAACGACTTCATCACCACGATTACACTCCCCCACAATATCCCAGTCGCTGTACTGGTTAAGTGATACACGAATACTTTCTCTTGCTAAGTTTTCATCGTCTACGATTATCGCGCGAATAGGGTTGTTTGAGTCTTTAACTGGCATCAATTGTTTCCACTTCTGGGGGCCAAGCAGGTATTTGAATTAACGATTTATAGTGGCTTTCCGTATTATCTACCTGCATTTGGTATTGGGATTGGTAAAGTATATTTAAGCGGTCACTAAGGTTTCTTAAGCCAATTCCTTGGTGTTTGTTGATCTGGCTGTGTTGACTTTGAGTGTTGCTAACATTAAGAAATAACTGGTCTTTTGAGTTGCTAATATTAATGGTTAACTGCATGACTTCGCCGGGCTTTTCTAATCCATGTTTAATCGCGTTTTCAGCTAATATTTGAATTAAAAATGGCGGTATTTCTTGGTTTTTAATGTCTCTTTCATCATTAATGGACCAACTCAGCTTATCTGCATATCTTAATTCTTGTAAGGTTAAATAGTCAGTAACAAAAGTTAGCTCGGCGTTAAGGCTAATGAATTTTGAACGACTAGCTTCTACTGCGTAACGCAACAGACTACTTAATTGTTTAATTGCGGATAGTGCACACTTTTGATTGTCTATTCTAACCAAACTCGCAATCGAGTTAAGTGCGTTGAATAAAAAGTGTGGCTCTAATTGTGATAATAGCGAGTTAATTCTTAGCTCACTTAATTGTAATGCGAGTTGGGTGTTTTCTTGTTGTGCTTGAATAGCTGCAATTCGTTTAGCGTTATATCGCCTAAAATAAAGTAAAGATAAGCAGGCTCCTATAATCACGCTAAATAAAATTAAGCAGTAGACCCAAAAAAATAGCGGTACTGATAAAAATAGTTCTAGTCCAGTTTTACCTTGCTGCGGTCGCATTACAGCAAAAGACCAGGTTTCAAATAAAATAACCAAAGGCGCCCAGCAAATAAATAGTTTACTGAGCGTAGTGATTAAACGATGTGACCTTAAACGGTGCTGACGCGACAAATACCAATAAAACACCGGGGTTGCTAACATCCACGGGACAAAACTAATTAAGTATCCCCACACCCGAGCGGCCACATCGACTGGAATACCTGCCCTACTTGAGTCAATAAAAGATGCTGAAAGGCTTATCGCAATAAAAAGTGACCAGGCTAATAGATTGGCCAGCAGAGCTTTAAATTTAAAATTGTTTGTTTTCATCATTACAGAATAGCTAATTGAATAGTTGATGCAAAGCATGCTCACACCTCAGTAACGGGGTTTTGTCTATATCTTGCTTTATAGCAGTGATTAGAGCGGGTTTTAAAGGTTTTACTCAGCTTAATTTAAGCGTAAAATAGCGGACTAATTTGAATCAATTAATCATGGAAATAACATTAGAATGGATATCCAAGTCATTATTCTAGCTGCTGGGAAAGGCAGCCGCATGAAATCGCAATTACCTAAAGTGCTGCACCAGTTGGCCGGCAAGCCTTTAGTTCAGCATGTGATTGATAGTTGCCACTCGATGGGCGCTCAGCACTGCCATTTAGTTGTTGGTCACGGTGCAGAAAAGGTAAAGCAAAAGGTTAAAGGTAATGGCGTTGAGCTGACTTTTGTTGAACAAACCGAGCAATTAGGTACTGGCCATGCTGTCAAAATGACCCTAGATGGCCTTAAAGATGACACTGCGACGTTAATTTTATATGGTGACGTGCCATTAATTCATC
Organism: Aliikangiella aequoris; assembly: GCF_053709105.1. NCBI lineage: Bacteria > Pseudomonadati > Pseudomonadota > Gammaproteobacteria > Oceanospirillales > Pleioneaceae > Aliikangiella > Aliikangiella aequoris. Next base: position 3,725,304 of record NZ_CM132298.1, on the reverse strand, counting down.
ATGACACACTTTCTCAACTAGTTGATTTACAACAAAATAGTCCTTCTGGCATCGCGCTAATGACTTGCTTTTTAGATGACCCAACCGGGTATGGTCGTATTACTCGCGACGCAAATAATGAAGTTACGGGAATTGTAGAGCATAAAGATGCCACTGATTTACAGCGACAAATCAACGAAGTGAATACCGGTATTATGTGCTGTAACTCAACTCAACTAAAGCAGTGGGTTGGTCAGCTTAATAATGATAATGCGCAGGGCGAATATTATCTCACCGATATTATCGCAATGGCGGTGGCCGATGGTAACCAGGTAACTGCCGCTCAACCTGTGGAGTTGTATGAAGTTGAAGGGATTAATACGCTCCAGCAGTTAGCTGAGCTTGAACGTGTTTGGCAATTGAAAATGGCCCGTGACTTAATGACTGCGGGCGTTACTTTACGCGACCCCAACCGCTTTGATTTACGCGGCACGCTGGTGTGTGAAAGTGACGTAGTGATTGATATTAATTGCGTATTTGAAGGAAAAGTCATTATTAAACAAGGTGCTAGTATTGGTCCTAATAGCTACTTAAAAGATTGTACTGTGGGGCAAAACTCGCAAATTAAAGCAAATTCTGTCATTGAAGAAGCCAACATAGACGCAGAATGCAGTGTGGGCCCATTTGCAAGGTTGCGTCCGGGTACTCATTTAAGCAAGGATTCGCACGTGGGCAATTTCGTTGAAATTAAGAAGTCAACTTTAGGCCAAGGTTCTAAAGCGGGCCACCTAGCCTACATTGGGGATAGCCAAGTCGGTAAAAACGTAAATATAGGCGCCGGAACAATTACTTGTAACTATGATGGTGCGAATAAACATCAAACCATTATTGAAGACGGTGCATTTATTGGATCAGACAGTCAGCTTGTTGCGCCAGTTCGAATTGGTAAAAATGTTACCATTGGTGCTGGAACAACAGTGACCGCTGATGTGAGCGATGACGCTCTGTGCATAAGTCGTGTTAAGCAAAAACAAATTGAAGGTTGGAAGCGTCCAACTAAACAGCAAAAATAACGGAGTAGTAACAAATGTGTGGAATAGTTGGCGCTGTGGCGCAAAGGGATATCGCTGAAATTTTAGTAGAAGGCTTGCGCCGTTTAGAATACCGCGGCTATGACTCAGCAGGGTTAGCCGTCATTCAAAATGGCGAAATTGCCCGCCTGCGCCGGGTAGGTAAAGTAGCAGAGCTTGGTAAAGCAATGGCCGCATCACCAATTGACGGTAATATAGGCATTGCGCATACTCGTTGGGCGACTCATGGTGAGCCGAGCGAATCTAATGCACATCCTCATTTTTCTAACGAAGAAATTGCCATTGTTCATAACGGTATTATTGAAAATTATGAAAGTTTGCGCGAAGAACTTAAGTCACAAGGCTATGTTTTTTCATCAGACACCGATACTGAAGTAATGGCCCACTTAATAGAAAGGGAAAGGCGCGAAACCGATTCTTTATTAGACGCAGTACTTAAAGCAACCAAACTTCTGCATGGAGCTTATGGCACCGTGGTGATGGAAAAAGCCAACCCTGACCGCTTAGTGGTCGCGCGCTCGGGAAGTCCTTTGGTGCTTGGAAAAGGTATTGGCGAAATGTTTATCGCCTCTGATCAACTCGCGTTGTTACCAGTTACTCGCCAATTTATGTTTTTAGAAGAAGGTGAAGTGGCAGAGGTCACTCGCCGCGAAATTAAAATTCTAAGTCCAGATGGTCAACTCGTTGAAAGAGACTTTGAAGAGTCTAATGTACAACACGATGCCGGCGATAAAGGTCAGTTTCGTCACTTTATGATGAAAGAAATTTACGAGCAGCCCTCTTCTATTACGAGTACTTTAGAGGGCCGTTTGCATAATGATAGCGTTATTATTGAATCATTCGGCAATAAAGCACCAGAGCTGTTAGCAAAAGCAGAGTCAGTACAAATTATTGCTTGTGGTACTAGTTATCATGCCGCAATGGTAGCCAAGTATTGGATTGAATCAATGGTTGGTATTCCATGTCATGTTGAAATTGCCAGCGAATACCGCTATCGCAAAACAGTCGTGGTGGCCAATTCATTATTTATAAGTATTTCTCAGTCTGGAGAAACCGCTGATACGCTAGCCGCGCTTAGAATTGCAAAAGAGCAAGGCTTTATGGCGAGCTTAACGATTTGTAATGTGCCTGGTTCATCGCTGGTGAGAGAGTCTGATATGGCATTTATGACTCGTGCCGGTGCAGAAATTGGTGTTGCTTCAACCAAGGCTTTTACGACTCAGTTAACCGGCTTATTAATGTTGGCTACAGCATTAGCGCAGTCTAAGCAAACCCTCTCAAATGATGAAATTGCCAAAGTGGTTTGTGAACTAAGACAGTTACCTACAGAAATTAACCAAGCGCTTTCTATGGACAGCTTAATTGAGCAAATCGCGGAAGACTTTAACGAAAAGCATCACTGTCTTTTCCTTGGCCGTGGCGAACAGTACCCCATTGCAATGGAAGGTGCTTTAAAGCTTAAAGAGATTTCTTATATTCACGCCGAAGCTTATGCTGCTGGCGAATTAAAGCATGGCCCGTTAGCATTAATTGATCAAGAGATGCCCGTGGTAGTGGTAGCGCCAAATAATGAACTAATTGAAAAATTAAAGTCCAATATGGAAGAAGTGAGAGCGCGCGGCGGTCAGCTTTATGTGTTTGCTGATAAAGACAGTCAAATTAATGAAAATGATGGCCTCAAAATCATTCATTGTTCAGCTATCGGTCAGTATACTGCGCCTATTATATTTACTGTACCTTTGCAGCTATTGTCGTATCACGTTGCGGTAATTAAAGGCACAGACGTTGATCAGCCAAGAAATTTAGCTAAGTCTGTCACGGTAGAATAACGGTAATTACAATAATAATTTTGAATAGAGGATAACTATGAAATTTGTAACTCAGCTTTTAAGTTTGGGCTTAGTATTTGGTTTTAGTGCTAATTTTGCTATGGCAGCAAATAACGACTTAGTGGTAGGAACTCATTACGAAGTGACTGCTGCTAAAGGTAGTGAGCAACCTATGGTAGAAGAGTTTTTTAATTATGCCTGCGGTGCTTGTTATTCTATGGAGCCCTTTGTTGATAAAATTAAAGCGAACAATCCGGGCATTACCGTAAAAAAAATCCCATTAGAATTGCGTCCTTCTTGGAAAATTTATGTTGAGGCTTACTATATTGGGGAAAAATTAGGCATACTCGATAAAAGTCACGCTAAAATCTTTCATCGACTACATGTAGAAAAAAACCACTTTAATGACAAAGCAGAGATGAAGCAGTTTTTTCTCGACTTAGGTGTTGCTGAAAAAGACTACGATGATATTGCTAAATCATATTGGTTAAATACCCAAGTTAGACTGTCTAAACAGTACGCTATGAAAAACAAAGTGATGAGTACGCCGGTATTTGTTGTGAATCAACGCTTTAAGCTGAATTCGGCTAACTTTAATAGCACAGATGAAATTGAACAAGCGATTATCTCTTTATCGGGGAGCGGTAAATAGTTTAATAAACTGCTGTGACTATAAAAAAAACGCGCTTTTAGCGCGTTTTTTTATGTTTGAAATAGTTATTTACATCTCAACATATTAAAAGCCAAACTTTATGCTGTAATAGAGCGACTTAATGCTTGATTGCAATTTAATGAAATATGTCATGCTCTTTGGAGGGCTACAAATGAAAAAAGTGATATTTATTGGGTTACTCTGCGGAGCGTCGACTTTTGCCGTAGCTAAGGATGGTTGTGAGTATGCGACTGACTTTAATGTTAATTTAAACGAAAATCAGTTAATTTTTAGTCAAAAAAATGGTGATGAGCTAATTTTTGATAAGCAGGGTTTATCTATAAATGGTTTAGCAACGCAACTTGACTCAACTCAATTGCAAGCCGCTATGCAGTTTCAGCGGGAGTCTCGGCTACTTGTGCCTAAAGTGGCTGATGTTGCAATAGAAGGAATAGAGCTTGGGATGAAAGCTGCTGGAATAGTAATGACCGCTTTTTTTACCGACGAGCCACAAATCCAGCAAGAACTCATAGCGCCAATTGAAAAACTGTCTGAAAATATTCGGTCACACATAAGCCCCAACCACTTTAACGCTCAATCACTAGAAAACTCTTTTGAGAAAGCAATTGATGAAGAATTAGAAGCAATGATTGAAACTGCGGTAACAAAGTATTCGGGTAAATTGATTGGCAATATTTTATCGAGTGTGTTTTCTGGAGACAGTGAAGAGTTAAAGGATTTAGAGTTTCGAATGGAAACGCTAGAGCACGATATCGAAAAGTATGTAGAGGAAAACGCCGAAGCCCTCGAAGTGAAAGCTGAACAACTTTGCACAGAACTCGCTGCATTAGATAAATTAGATAACCAACTATTGAGTGTTAATGGTTATCCAAAACAGGGACTAATTCATACTGACTCAAAAAGAAGCACCAAATTAGGCAAAATAGAAATCGATTTATAAGATTATAGCCTTACCTACTTAACTGTTGAGGCGGCGATTCGCTCGCCGCCTCGAAATTAATATTTTAAATTAGTAACGTCATTAAAAATCCCATAGCCCTTTATTATCAGCGTACCTAATGGTGGCGCAGCTTGCATAGGCACCGACAAAACAAGCCGGCGCAAAGCTTATGGTTGTAGCGCTAAACATAAAGAGAAGGCCGACAATTAGAAAGCTAACTTCAATGATAAAGTAGGTTTTGCGTGAGCCGATGCCTAAATAGTTGGCTCTAACCCACCAAGGCAAGTTTTTCCAACTTTGTGAATCTTTATCTATCACAGTAATTTCCTCTGTTAATTTAGAAATATCAGTTTCAAATACAGAGGCAAGGCTCTTAAGAGTTTCCAAACTGGTACTTTGGCCACTCTCAACCCGTTGAATGGTTCTAATGCTCAACCCACTCATTATTGCGAGCTGTTCTTGTGACCAATGTCTGCTTTCTCTTAACTTTTTAACGATCATGTTTTGTCCCCGTTCTCTATGAGGAAATAATGCCAAAATATAGCGCTGGCGGTGACGAAAGTCACCTGACAGCAAGGCGACAGGCGGCTTTTTCTTGAGAATTTAGCCATATTAACGTCAAATCAAAAAATATAACAAGTGAACATAATACTTTAACATCGCAGCGAACTTTTGCTGGACAATTGCTGTATGAGGCTAATAGTTACTATAGTGAACCACTTAAATCGGCAGGATCCTTTGCTCCAAGGTGTTTTTTTGATTATTATCCTGCTTCATTTCTTTTGTAGATTCACTCATATGATTTGGTCGCAGTTTTTAAAGCGTTTAGAAGCGCTAAACGAAAGTAAGCTATTTCAAACCTTGGTGGTTATGGTTATTCTAATTTCCGCCCTTTTGATTGGCGCAAGAACCCATGATTTGCCTGATAGTTTTGTCCAAATTATTAGCATATTAGATATGAGTGTAACGGTATTCTTTGTGATAGAAATTGTTATTCGGTTTTTAGCGATCAATAGCACAAAGCGCTTTTTTAGTGACGGTTGGAACATTTTTGACACAATAATTGTGATTGGTAGCTTAATTCCTGATGGTGGTTCTGGGGTTTTATTGGCGCGGCTTTTACGCGTTTTTAGAGTACTTCGTTTGGTTTCGATTATTCCTGAACTACGCTTACTAATTAATGCGTTGTTAAAAGCAATGCCGCGTATGAGCTACATTGCGCTTTTGATGTTTGTCATTTTCTACATATATGGTGCAGTAGGCAGTATCTTGTTCGAAAGTATTAACCCGGTGCTGTGGGGGGATGTGTCTATCTCTATGCTGACTTTATTTAGAGTAGCAACCTTTGAAGACTGGACCGACGTAATGTATGAAACTATGACCGTTTTTCCATTGAGTTGGATGTATTATATTTCCTTTATCTTTTTTACTGCGTTTGTATTTTTAAATATGATGGTGGGAACGGTCTTAGAAGTGATGGCGCAAGAACAAGAGGCTTATCGTGCAGAACAGCACGGTGAGTCGGCGCAAGGGGGTGAGCCCGCAAGCCGCGCCCAAATTGAGGCGCTTCAGGCACAAATAGAAGAACTAAAAGCGTTAATCACAGGCTCCAAAGAGCTAGACCAGACTAATTCAAGCAGAGACTCTTAGTGGCATACAGAGACAAAAAATCGACCCTTATTAAAGGCTGGATCTTAGTGGCACTGTTACAGTGCGTGTATCGTCTGCCCACTAAACTAGTGCGTTCACTCGGGTTAGTGGCGGGTTATTGCAATTATTGGATCAATGGAAAGGCCACACGTGTGGTTCGAAAAAACTTAGAGATTTGCTATCCTGAGTTAAACAAACAACAAATAAACCAAAGAATAAAAGCATTCCTAAAGCAAAATGCTTGGTTAGCTCCAGAAATAGCTACCGCTTGGCTAGGTCAACCAGAGCAAATTACCCGCCAGTTTAAACAGGTTAAAAATCAAAACTTAATTGATTCAATTGTCGCGCAAGATAAACCACTAATTATTGCGGTGCTACATATCGGCAATTGGGAAATGTGCTGGCATTGGATACAGCACCATTACCCCGCCTTTGGGATGTATCAGTCGGCCAAATTTAAGCCACTGGATCAATATTTGTTACGCGCTCGTCAGCTATTTGGCGGTAAAGCTTTTGCGGCTAACCCCAAAGGCATTATGGGGCTGTTAAAGTCAGTGAAAGCGAGAGATGGAATTATGACCATTTTGCCTGACCAAGCCCCTCGTGAAGGTGCTGGGGTTTATGCTCCGTTTTATGGTCATCCGGCGTATACTATGACTCTGTTACATAAATTTGTTCAGAAAACTGGTGCCGAGCTGTTGTTTGCCAATGCGATAAGAGATGATTCTGGCAAAGGCTTTAATATAGAAATAGAAGCGGCTAACTTCGATCCCAACTTAGCTCAAGTAGAGTCTTTTAATACAGCCTTAAATTTGCAAATAGAGTCCATCGTTGACCGCCATTGGGCTCAATATCAATGGAGTTATAAGCGCTTTAAACGCCAGGCCGATGCTAAAAACCCTTATAAATAAAGCGGTTTATTGAATATCTAGAGTAATTCCTAAGAATTAAAGCGATGATTTTGGTTTAGTGAAAACAAGCGTCCATATTTTCTAACCAAACCGCCGCTTCTTGTTTGCCTGGTATGTTGAATAACACCATCATCACTACCCATTTAAGTTGGTCAAGGTCAATTGGTGTATCTGAATTGAGCGCAAGAACCCGATCGACTACTGCTTCACGGCTATGTGGATCGAGCACCCCAACATTCTCTAAAAAGTATAAAAATCCGCGACAAGGAATTGACAGATAGAGTTGCTCATATGGGTGGTAAATTCGCGTGCTGACCAAAGTGGTTTGATCAGGTTCAAAGTCTTTAGAACTGGTATCAACGAGACCATCTAGCCAGTTTAAAGCGGAATCGATTTCAACGGTTTTAAAGCCGACTTCTTCCAACTCGCTGACTAAAGCTTGCGCTTTTTCCACAGGCACAAATTCATCGTTTTGAAATCTTTCAAAAATATAAAGCAGCACATCCATCACTTCTGCTTTCATTAACTTTCCCCAAAATTAAATTATTGGCGAATGTAGCCGCCGACGCTGTTAATTACCCAGCCTTTTAGTTCTAATTCGAGTAGTTTATTGGTCGTGGCTTCTACTGTCAATTGGCTGCGTAGAATGATGCTGTCTAACGGTGTTATATCGTAATCAATATGCTTTAGAAACTCGGCATCTTGTTTGCTTAAACTGGGTTTCTCGGGGGGTATAGAACGGTCAATGATACCTTTTGAGATGCAAGGGAGATCTTCAAGAATATCTTCAATACATTCGACCAGTTTAGCCCCTTGTTTTATTAAGTTATGACAACCTTTGGCAAGTGGATTATGAATTGATCCGGGAACTGCAAAAACCTCTCTTCCGGCTTCTAAGGAACAGGTGGCGGTAATTAAGGTACCACTTTTTTTAGCCGCCTCTATGACTAGAGTACCTAAACTTAGCCCTGCGATTATTCGGTTTCTTTGCGGGAAGCTGCCCGCATCCATGGGGTCGTCAGGTAGCTTTTCTGACACTAACGCACCCGTTTTTGCAATTTGATGTGCTAATTCACGATGATGTTTAGGATAAACACGGTTTAAGCCGGTCCCAGCTACGGCAATAGTAAAACCATTGCAAGCTAATGCTGCACGGTGCGCTGCTCCGTCGACACCATTAGCCATGCCGCTAGTAATAGTAAGCCCGTGCTCGCAAAGGCTTTCACAGAACGCCTGAGTATTGTTAGCACCTTGAGCGGTAGGGTTACGCGAGCCTACTACCGCAATTTGTGGAGATAGTAGTAATTCGGGGTTGCCCACAATAAAAAGTAAAACTGGTGGGTTGGCAATTTGTGCTAACAGCGGTGGGTAGAGCGCACTGCCAAGCGGTATGATATGTCGGTTAGTTGATTTGGCCCAAGTTAAAATCGGCTCTATACGGTTAAAGTCAAATTGTATAATTTGTTGAGCAATTTTTGCTTTAACTTGGGCTTTAGCGAGTTGCTGATGAGAAGCATTGAATAAATCGGCAGCACTCGAGAATTTATCTAGCAGGTTTAAGGCGCCTTTATTACCAACGCCTTCAACGAGTTTTAACGCAATAAGTGCCTGTAATTCTAATTGTTCTGAGTTCAATGGCGCTCCTTGCCAAAGCCTTTAAAAAGGATCCCTGTTTAGTGAGGCATTTTTACCTGGTCATATAAATGAATAGTTTTTTCAGCTTTAAGAACTAGGCCTAGACTAACTTTTTCAAATGTTCTAAAAATCATTAGTCGACCTGCCATTTCATCAGGTAATTTGACGGTTTGTTTATTATTCGTGACAGCATCAGTTAATTTAGTCCAAGTGCTGACCGAGTTATCGTCTCTGCGTCTTTCTGTTGCGACTTTATCAACGATAGTGGAGCCTGTTTTATAAATGGAGAGTACATGACCGACTTCCATTTTCTCTCTTTCACCGCGATTGATAACTACAACATCGTACTGGCCGATTTGCTGTACGCCGCCATAAACGGAAATAATTTGTCCGCCGGCAAAGTCTTTGGGTGAGTGTGGAAAGTAGACTGGGCGCAACTGCTCGTCGTTTGTAGGCCAAGCACGGTCGCCTTTACGCAACTCAATTACTGACTTTTTAAGCAACATAACAGTAGGATCACCAGTTTGAATTTTTTGGCCATCAGCAACATGGATGGCTTCAATGCCTAAAAGCTCATTGGTTACAGGGTCGATGTAGGGGTCGCCCTTGCGGAAGAAAGTGTACTTTTGCGCCGACTCGTCGAGAATACCGCGAACGTAAACTTTATTAGCTTGAGCAGCAAGTAAGCGGTCACTGTCGCTACCAACTACATATGGCGCGTCATCTATTTGATCTTCGGTAACAACCTGAGCCGAAGTTAAAAACGGCAAAATTGCATCAAGTGGTAAGGTTGTAATTGCTGAGTCAGCAGAAAGCTCGCGTATTTTAGGGGTAAGCTTTACAGTGCCATTCGGTAACTGATTGGTTTTCGTGATTCTTGGCTGCCCATCTATGTAAACTAAAGCAATAATGTCGCCAGGAAAGATTAAGTGTGGATTATCAACTTGGTCGTTAACATGCCAAATTTCTGGCCATAGCCAAGGCGACTGTAAAAAGGTTTGTGATATATCCCAAAGTGTATCCCCTGGTTGAACCACGTGAAATTCTGGATGGTTTTGTCTTAGTTCAGCCGCACTGCTAAACAGCGCAGATATCATTAAGATGCTAGACAAAAGGCCAATGGTGAGTTTTTTCATTGCGTTATCCCTTGGTATATTCTCAGGCATTATTTTCAACTGGTTAATTTATTAAGCTATATTATTGCTAGTGAACGATATAAATATTCATTTGGCAATTCAGCGTTTAAACGACAGGTTTAAAAAAAAGCCCCATTTAAACCATTTTAGCCTAAAATTTGTGTAAAAACCCAGTGTATTAACAACAAATTTTCCAGTATGATCATTAGTTTAGCAGTATTACTTATGATTTTACTAGAACTTACGTCACAGAGTTGTCAGCAACATGTCCTTATTAAAGATTTTAGAGTACCCAGATAAGCGTCTTAGAATAGAAGCAAAGCCCGTAACAGACTTTGGGGAAACGCTGCAAACGCAAATCGATAACATGTTTGAAACCATGTACGCAGCGCCGGGAATTGGTTTGGCTGCGACCCAGGTAGATATTCACAAGCAGCTATTTGTGATTGATGTATCTGAAAACAATGATAGCCCATTAGTTTTTATCAACCCAGAAATTATCGAGCTACGTGGGGTTGAAGAAATGGAAGAAGGCTGTTTGTCGTTCCCTGGGGTTTATGCCAAGGTGGAGCGGGCGGATGAGGTAACGATAAAAGCGCTCGATCGTCACGGAAAACCTTTTCAGTTAGATGCAGATGGGCTATTAGCTGTGTGTATTCAACATGAACTCGATCATACCCAAGGAAAGCTATTTGTAGATTATTTATCTAGCTTAAAGCGTGAAAGAATTCGTAAAAAACTTGAGAAAGAGCATAAAGCCCGCAATAAAATGTAACTCATTTAACCTATGGCTGGATCTAAATTGAAAATTGTATTTGCGGGTACGCCCGACTTTGCCGCTAGTGCGCTCCAAGCCCTGCTAGATGCCGGCCATCAAATTTGTGCGGTTTACTGCCAGCCAGACAGGCCCAAAGGCCGCGGTAAAAAACTCCAACCAGGGCCAGTTAAGCAGCTAGCATTAGCGCAACAAATTCCAGTTGAGCAGCCGCTAAACTTTAAGTCGCAAGAGAGTGTGGCACAGTTAGCAAGTTACCAGCCAGATCTAATGATTGTGGTGGCTTATGGATTGTTGCTTCCAGAAAGTGTATTAAAAGTGCCGCGTTTTGGTTGTATTAACATTCATGGTTCTTTGCTGCCTAGGTGGCGCGGCGCGGCGCCAATTCAACGGGCAATTGAAAGCGGTGATAATGAAACCGGCATTACCATTATGCAAATGGACAAAGGGCTAGATACTGGGGACATGTTGTTAAAACTGAGTTGCCCTATTACCGCGACAGAAACCGGCAGTAGTTTGCACGATAAACTTGCTTTGTTAGGTGGTAAAGCAATTAATCAGCTTTTGGCCGAAAAGCAACCGCCCTATTCTGGCGAGGCTCAAGATAATAACTTAGCTAATTATGCCCATAAACTATCGAAACATGAGGCTGAGATTGACTGGCAAGCTTCAGCACAAAATATTCATAGAAAGATAAGAGCATTTAACGCTTGGCCGGTTAGCTATAGTTATGTTGGAGATAAGCGAATACGTATTTGGCAAGCTGAGCTACTTGAAGTATCCACCAAAGAAATACAGCCAGGCAAAATAGTGGCCACCCAAAAACAAGGCATCGACGTCGTTTGTGGTGATCAGTGCCTAATTCGAATTACGATGCTCCAGCCTGACGGTGCAAGAGCGATGTCTGCTGCAGACTTTCTTAATTCACGCCAAGATTGGTTAATCCAAAATCCGCAGCTAGGCAGTTTAACTAGTTCGGCATCGGGTTGTCATGAGTGAGCCCCGCTTAGCAGCTGTAAACTGGCTTGTTCAGGTTGTTGGGCAAGGACAATCAATTAATCGTTTATTAGCTCAGCCAAATGAGTTAAATCCACAGCAGCGCGCGCTGGCGAAACAGCTCTTATTTGGAAGTTTGCGTTTTTATCATCAGTTGCAAACAATATTAAACAATCTGCTAGAAAAGCCGTTAAAAGCTAAAGATAATGATCTTGGTATGGTTTTAATTGTTGGCTTGTACCAAATGCGCTATTTATCCACTCCGGATCACGCGGCAATCTCTGAAGCCGTCGAGTTAGCTAAAAAAATACACAAACCTTGGGCCAAAGGCTTAATTAATGCGGTTTTAAGAAATTATCAACGAAATCAGCAAGCGTTAGGCGAAAGGCTGCAAAAGTCGCTACAATATCAATACTCTCATCCTGGTTGGATGATTAAAAAGGTGAGCCATGATTGGCCCCAAGAAGCTGAGCAAATATTTACCCAAAATAATCAGCAAGCACCCATGAGCATTCGAGTAAATACCGCTTATTATCAGCGTGATGAGTATTTAGCCGTTTTAAATGAAGCTGCAATTACGGCTCAAAAACACCCCATTGCGACCGATGGTATTGTATTAAACAAAGCCGTTGATGTTGCTCAATTACCCGGATTTACCCAAGGTAAAGTAACTGTGCAAGACTGTGCTGCGCAGTTAGCAGTTGAGTTACTAGATTTGGCGCCAAACTTAAGCGTCTTAGATGCATGTGCAGCGCCAGGAGGCAAGACTACTCATATATTACAAAGAGAGCCGACGGTCAGTTTAGTCGCGGTAGAACTTTCTGAAACGCGAGCAGAAAAAATCACTCAAACTTTGTCTAGAATGCAGCAATCTGGTCAGGTAATAACCGCTAATGTGGTCGCGACTGATACTTGGTGGGATGGGCAGCTATTTGATCGCATATTGCTAGATGTGCCCTGTACCGCTGTCGGTGTTATACGTCGCAACCCTGATATTAAAGTTCACCGTAAAGTAACCGACGTAGCACCAACCGTTGAGCTTCAGTCTGAAATATTAGCCAGCTGCTGGCGCTTACTTAAGCCGGGCGGACGGCTGGTTTATGCGACTTGCTCTATTTTTAAAGACGAAAACCAAAATCAAATTCAGCGTTTTATGCAGCAAAATGCCTGCGAACTGGTCGCAATGCCTGCGCCAATTGCGAGTCAATTAAACTCGAAAGCTGAACTTGGTTATCAAATTTTTCCAGGTGAAAATGATATGGATGGGTTTTATTTGTGTGGTTTACAAAAACCTGCATAGGCCAGATTTGGTTGTGCAATTTAGGTGATTAAAGTGTATGGTGTGTGGAATAAAAACAGGCTATAACGTCAAATGAAAATAATTATACTCGGTGCCGGACAGGTTGGTGGAACGCTAGCAATTAGTTTGGCGGGTGAAGACAATGATATTACCATTGTTGATACCAATCCTAAGAAACTGCGTGCACTGCAAGATCATCTCGATTTGCGCACAATTGTTGGTTATGGCTCGCATCCGCACATTTTGCGCCAAGCAGGTGCCGAAGATGCGGATATGATCATAGCAGTAACTAACAGCGATGAAACTAATATGATCGCGTGTCAGGTTGCCTACTCAATTTTTAATACCCCTACCAAAATTGCTCGAGTACGTAGCTCCGAGTACTTGCGCGAAAAGAAACTATTTGATTCTAAAAATTTACCGGTTGATGTGGTGATTAGTCCAGAACAGTTAGTGGTCAAGTATATTTCACGATTAGTTGAAAACCCTGGCGCATTACAAGTAGTTGATTTTGCCGATGGTTTAGTTAGGTTAGTGGCGGTTAGAGCTTATTATGGTGGACTGCTTGTTGGTAATGCATTATCCGCTTTAAAAGATCACATGCCTAATATAGAAACTCGAGTCGCTGCAATATTTCGGCGCGGTAAGGCCATTATGCCAACCGGCGACACGGTGATAGAAGCAGACGATGAAGTGTTTTTTATTGCAGCAAGTGGTCATATTCGCCGGGTTATGGCTGAGCTACAAAAAGTTGAAAACCCATATAAACGAATAATGATTGCCGGCGGCGGCAATATTGGGCGTGGCTTAGCTAAAGCACTGGAAGACAAATATCATGTAAAGTTGATTGAAGCTAACCCAAAAGTCGCTTTGTCTATTAGCGACGAATTAGAAAACACCATTGTTTTGAGCGGCGATGCCAGCAATCAAGATTTATTAATTGAAGAAAATATCGATAATATGGACGTCTTTATTGCGGTTACCAATAAAGACGAAGCCAATATTATGTCGGCAATGCTTGCCAAACGTTTAGGTGTGCATAAAACCATGGTCTTAATTAATCGAGTGGCATACACCGATTTGTTGCAAGGAAATGAAATAGACATTGCTTTGTCGCCACAACACACCACTACCAGTAGTTTACTCCGGCACATTCGGCGGGGTGATGTTGCTAATGTTTATTCACTACGTCGCGGTGCAGCCGAAGCCATGGAAGCGATTGCCCATGGTACTGAAGAAACCTCTAAGGTTGTCGGCAGAGCCATTGGTGAAATTGAGCTGCCACGGGGTACAACCATTGCAGCAATCGTCCGCGATGATAAAGTTATTATTGCCCACCACAATATTGTTATTCAATCTAATGATCATGTGATTTTATTTTTGGTCGATAAAAAATATGTGCCTCAAGTCGAGCAGTTGTTCCAAGTCGACTTAACCTTTTTTTAGTGGCTAGCTAGGCAGACTTAAATTTATGCAAAGCAAACTCATTATTCGCATTTTAGGGATCTTACTGATGATTTTCAGTACTACAATGATCCCGCCTATAATCGTTTCAATCATTTATAGTGATGGTGGCAGTGCGGCATTTTTTAGTGGCTTTTTTATTAGTATGTTCACTGGATTAATGTTGTTTTTAGCGAATAAAAAACAACGTGGCGAACTGCGTAACCGAGATGGATTCTTAGTCGTTGTATTGTTTTGGACTGTATTGAGTTTATTTGGTGCTATCCCTTTATATTTAAGTCAAATTGACAATTTTGGCATAGCTGATGCTGTTTTCGAATCGTTTTCTGGGCTAACCACAACTGGCGCGACTGTGATTTTAGGCTTAGACGAATTGCCACGCTCGGTACTTTTTTATCGCCAACAATTGCAGTGGTTAGGTGGTATGGGGATTATCGTTTTGGCGGTTGCAATTTTGCCTATGCTAGGCATTGGGGGTATGCAGCTTTATCGTGCTGAAACTCCAGGGCCGGTAAAAGACTCTAAATTAACCCCAAGAATTGCGGGCACAGCGAAAGCTCTTTGGTATATATATTTAGGCTTAACCACCGCTTGCGCACTTGCATACTGGGGCGCCGGAATGGAGCTGTTTGATGCAATTTGTCACAGTTTCTCAACTGTTGCTATCGGTGGATTCTCAACCCATGATGCGAGTATTGGATGGTTTAACAGCACACAAATTGAAATGGTTTGTACCTTGTTTATGCTTATTTCTGGGATCAATTTTTCGCTGCACTTTGCCGCAGTGCGCCGTTTGAGTATGCAGCCTTATTCCCATGACCCGGAATTTAAAGTGTATATTTCTGTAATTTTAGCAGTGACCTTAGTCTGTGCTTTAGTGTTAGTGTCGCAAGCAGGAAGCCCAATGGGCGAAGCAATCACCGATGCCCTATTTCATTCGGTTTCTATGGCCACTACAACCGGCTTTGCCACCGCACAGTTTTATACTTGGCCCGTTTTTCTGCCAGTACTACTCGTGTTTGCAAGTTTTATAGGTGGTTGTGCTGGTTCAACCGGTGGCGGTATTAAAGTGGTTAGGTTTTTGCTTCTGTTTAAACAAGGGGCAAGAGAAATCCGCAAGTTAATTCACCCCAATGCGATTTTTAAAATACGTATTGGTAGTAATGTTTTGCCAGAGAATATTATTGAAGCGGTGTGGGGATTTTTTGCGACTTATGTAGCACTATTTTTTGTCTTTATGTTGATTTTAATGGCCGATGGATTAGATCAAGTAACCGCTTTTTCTGCTGTAGCGGCCTGTATGAATAACTTAGGTCCAGGCTTAGGCCAAGTTGCGGCTAATTATTCAGAAATTAGCGACCTGTCTAAATGGGTGTTATCTATAGCAATGCTATTTGGCCGTCTTGAAATATTTACACTACTCGTTTTATTTAGCCCAGACTTTTGGCGTAGCTAATTAATGGCTAGTTTAATGTTGAGGTATTGATCATGAAAAAAATTTGGTTTATTGGGTTAATTATTTTGGGGTTTTCTCAAGTTGTTAAGGCAAACAAAATCGTGGACGAAGCAGCAACTCAATATGTACGCTTGGTGTTGGCGCTTGGGCAACATGATAAAAATTATGTTGATGCCTACTATGGCCCAGAAATTTGGCAAACTAAAGCCTCACAATCCAAAATGGAATTAGCTAATATTATTATTGCGGGCAAACTTATCCAAGATGTTGTGGCTGAGCAAAGGCGCAACCCAGATAACCAATGGAACGATTTAGAATTATTAAGATTAAGTTACTTAGACGCTCAGTTAACCGCGTTAGTTGCTCGCGCTATCATGCTAAAAGGTGAAATAAAGTATAGTTTTGCGCGCCAAGCTAAGGAGCTATTCGACACTCAACCACCAACTCGTTCGTTGCAATCCTTCAATCCAATTCTTGTAAAATTAGATGAGCTTATCCCTGGAAAGCAGCCATTAACTGAAAAATTAGCCAATTTTAATCGTCAGTTTGAAATTCCAAAAGATCGCCTAGCTAAAGTTTTTAAGGCCGCGATTGACGAGTGTCGCGTGCGGACTAAGCAAGCCATACCATTACCTGAAAAAGAAAGCTTCACTTTAGAGTATGTTCAAGATAAGCCTTGGAGTGGATATAACTGGTATCAAGGAAAAGGACATTCGCTTATTCAAGTCAATGACGAGCTGCCTATTCCTATTTCGCGTGCAGTTGATTTAGGTTGCCACGAAGGTTATCCGGGACATCACGTTTACAATAGTTTATTAGAACAAAACTTGTATCAAAAACAAGGTTGGATTGAATACTCTGTTTATCCGTTGTTTAGTCCGCAGTCTCTCATCGCAGAAGGAAGTGCCAACTATGGTATTGCCATGGCGTTTCCTGGTGATGAGAAGTTAGCTTTTGAAAAAAACGTTTTGTTTCCACTCGCAGGCATTGAGACAAAGTTAGCCGAGCAATATGCAAAGGTCACTGAACTAGTGCAACAACTCAGTTATGCGGGCAATGAAGTGGCGCGCCAATACTTAGAAAAAGAAATTGATGCGACTCAAGCACAAAAACTACTCCAAGAATATGCGCTAATGAGCGAAGCAAAAGCTAAGCAAAGGGTAAAATTTATCGAAGCTTACGGCGCTTATGTAATTAATTATAATTGGGGAAAAGATTTAGTTAAACAGTGGATAGAATCTGACCCACAATTGAACCATGAGCAACGCTGGCAAAAATTTTATCAATTATTGTCGACTCCTCGACTGCCTTCAACTTTAAACTAAGCACGCGGACAATCGAAATAATGAAATATCCAGAGCCACCCAAAACTCAATCACCATGTATTAGTCAATGCTGCTTAGACGAGCAAGATGTATGTGTTGGGTGCTTCCGGCATATTGATGAAATTACAGGATGGCACGGCGCAGATGATGAGCGCCGCCAAGCTATCTTAAAAAATTGCGCCAAACGAAAGTCTCAAAAGAATAATAATTAATACCAATCAGTTAACTTCATGAATCCCTAATTATCCCCAGTGCGCTGAGTTAGCGCCGTCAAAGATATGACTATTCGCCCTCCTCTTTTTTTAGCGACTGAAAAATTGACACGAGTAATTATGATTATTTTATGTAATTATTGTATTCAATCAATTGTTATGAACACTAAGTGAAGGCCTATTGAACCTGTGTACTGGAGTTGATCGCCCCGCCCCAGCTTTTACTCAAACATTGTCAGAAATGATAATAGCCTTTGGAGGCACTATAAAATCATATGGAAATTCGTACTATATCTTGGGAGCAAACAATCCCGTTACGTCACAGTGTACTTTGGCCAACAAAACCGCCCGAGTATTGCCAAGTAGTGGGTGATCAAGAGGCTTTACATTTCGGTGCTTTCACTAATAATGAGCTTGTTTGTGTTGCTTCTGTATATTTAAATTTAGATAAAGCTCGCTTACGTAAATTTGCGACTAAAGCTGATTTTCAAAATAAAGGAATAGGCTCTAAAATGTTAAGATATATTTTTCGCTCACTCAAAAATACTGATGCAAAGGTTTTCTGGTGTGACGCTAGGGAGTCAGCTCTACCTTTCTATCAGCGCTTTGGTATGCAGCCATATGGAGAACGTTTTTATAAAGGCGATGTTTCCTATTTAAAAATGAAAGTAGCTTTATAGTTAACTAAAAAAGGCATATAACACGCCATCAAGATGGGACTGCTAATAGCTTGCTCGGTTCTGTTTTTATTCACGTTTTAGCAAGCTTTTATTAGCCTATTATTAGGGCAATATTACTTCAAAGGAAAATCATGAAAATAATTAAAATGTTACTTGGGCTATCCTGCTTAATACTAAGTTTTAATGTAGCGTCCAAAGAAATTGAGTCGCTTCCTAAATTTGAAGCAGAAATAACAAGTTGCCTGCAAGCTTTTAGTGCAAGTAACCAATGCTTAGCAGAATTGGTAAAACAGCATTTACCCGCTGGAAACGAAGCAATAAAGCCAGTAGCCGATCAAGTAGAGCAAATATTTGTACAATGGCTTTCGAAAGAAAAGGTCGCTAACGTCTACCCTATTGAAAGAAAGGAACTCGGTGATTTCATGGTTTTAAGAAATTATATAGTTGAAGACACTACAGCATCCGTTTTGCTATTTGAAATTACTTATAGAAAAGCACTCGGAAGTTGGTATGTCTTAAAATTCAATATAAACAGTAAGCCGGAATATATATCTAGAAAGTTAGGATATTAATATCACAACCCATATGAGCTGTATTATTCGTGCTTTTTATTTGCGCTAGAAGTTGTGTAAAGTTGAGGACAAATTATTGAGTAATACAATCGCATTATTTGGAAGCTCACGGCGCAATGGCAATACAGGAAAGTTGACCGACTGGATTGCCAAAGAATTAGACTTTGAAGTAGTCGATCTCGCTAGTCTAAAAATTCTGCCATTTGATTATAGTCATAACAATAAAAACGACGATTTTGTTTCTGTAATTGAAACGATTGTTAAATTTGAGAATATTATTTTTGCTAGCCCAGTTTACTGGTACTCTGTAAGCGCTCAACTAAAAATATTTATAGACAGATTATCCGACTTACTTGACGTAGCAGAATTAAAACATCTAGGGCGGATGTTGCGCGGAAAGAATGGTTTTATCATTTGTACTTCATCAAGTGTTGAAGTCGCTGAATCTTTTGAAGCATCAATAAGGGATACGTTTGCGTACCTTGGTATGAACTATCGTGGCTGTATCCATGCTAATTGCTCAGAAGGCTATAATGAGGCTAAATATATTAGTCAGGTAGCCAACTTTAAAAGTCGAGTCAATCAAAGCTCTGCAACTTAACTAGGTCGCTTGCGCTAGTGGCTTTATTTTTTAGGTTGAAAATAGATTGGCAAAAAATTGGAAAGTACACTTAGGGGAGCGGAGGCGACACAAGAAGTTTTAAGATTAGAGCGAAATCGTCATGGGGTATGATTATTGTCTCTTCTTTGGCGTAGCGCCGCAACTCTCTAAAAATCAGCCCCACTACTTTGGTATGGGCGAATGTCTACTTGGTTGAGATATTCGCCCGACACATAATTATTTAGTACTCTTTTATCCCGTCACTAGTGGCCAAGATTAAGTGATCCGCCGCGCGCCGTGCGAATAACCCATTGGTGACCACTCCAGTGATTTGGTTGATTTCTGCTTCTAGAATCTTTGGCTGAGTAATGGCTAAATTGTGTACGTCTAAAATGACGTTGCCGTTATCTGTTTGAAAGCCATGTCGGTAAACCGGATCGCCACCTAGTTTTACTAGCTCCCTTGCTACATAACTGCGTGCCATGGGGATGACTTCTACCGGCAATGGAAACTCGCCAAGCGTTTTAACGTATTTAGACTCATCTGCGATACATACAAATTTTTGTGCTACTGCAGCAATAATCTTTTCTCGAGTTAGAGCGCCACCACCGCCCTTAATCAAATCTAAACTTTGATTGGCTTCATCTGCTCCGTCAATATAAACAGGAATATCAGCAGCTTCATTTAAATCAATAACATCAATCCCTAACGCTTTAAGTTTCACTGTGGAGGCTTCTGAACTTGAAACGGCCGCTTTAATTCGGTGCTTATGTTGGGCTAGTAAATCGATAAAACAATTTACTGTGGAACCTGTGCCAATGCCAATGATTTCGCCGTCTACAATATATTTTAAGGCGGCTTTTGCGGCGTCGATTTTGAGTTGTTGTTGGCTTTGCATAGCTTAGTTTCCAATAAATTTTTAATCACAATTAAGAGAGGGCTGATTCACTCGCAAGCTTGAAAAGTAGAAAAATTTCAACTTGTTGGTCGGCAATTATACAGCCTTTAAACATCTTCAGAAATGAAACTTTCAGAATATAAATGTGAACTGTTTAGTAAATAGCCAAAAAAATGCCATTCTCTCTTGATCCTGTCAAAAAACAGGAGTATGTTGTGTGTCCGCTTGAAAAAACTTGTTTTATTTCAGGCCAGTAAAGGAATAATAGTTAAGTTACTTACCGAAGTGTTGAAATTCGAATCGTTTAATTTTTAGTTTGTTAGCTATAAGTTAGCCATTGTTCGACTTACAAACCCTCGAAGTGCAAGCAATATGGCAAGGGACTCCTTTTAGTTTAAATAAGAATAAAAATCGCCCTCGGGCAATTTGGAGATCCAAATGAAACGTAAACCAGATATATTAGTTGTTCTGGCTGCGTTACTTGGAATCGGCATGGTTTTGTCGAGTTTTAGTAGTGTGAGTGTTGCGGAAACGCCCGTTCATGCGAATGTTCAGGTATCAGCAGTTGAGTAATTGCTTAATTTAAAGCAATGACTAAAAATTTAGCCAATTTAATTTGGCGCAGCGAAAGGCCTTCAAGCATTATTGTTTATTCGATTTGAAGGCTTCTTTTCTACTCATTCTCATTCTTCCTAATTGTGAACTTCTTCCGCTTTAATTGTGCAGTGTTTCCGTTTAATGTGTGACTTTTGAGCAGAATCTACTCTATAAACGATACCAAACCTTGTGGCGTAAATACGCCGTCTAGCGGATAGTCCCAAGCTTGTTTTGGAATGCTGGCGACTTCTTGTTGAGCAAATGCTAGTCCATAAAAGCGTGGTTTTTTGGCCGCCCCTTGGAGATGCTGCAAGCTACGATCATAAAATCCGCCGCCCATACCTAATCGGTTGCCGCTTAAATCAAAAGCGACTAATGGTGCAAAAATAATATCCAGCTTTGATACCGCAATGGCATGATTGACCGATAATGCGCTCTCCCAAATGTTAAAGCGGTTTTTAACTAACGTTTGGTCGTTAAAATAAGGCATAAACCAGAGTCTATTTGGCTTTAATGGCTTTAATTTTGGTAAAAAGCACAATTTTGCATCATTAAAGATCTGTTGAATTAGTGGCTGAGTATTAATTTCACCGTCAAAAGACAAGTAGCAGGCGATATTTTTAGCCCGTTGATAGTGGCTGTGTTGTGCAACTTGTTGGGCGAGCTGATTGGCGAGTTGCTGGTTTAATTGTGGCTTTATCGATTGCCTTACTTTTCTTATGTGGTTTCTTATTGATTGCTTTTGGGCTTCGATTGCGCTTTCCATCATTTAACCTAAGGGAATTCTGTGGTGTGCTTTAACCGTTGTCCGGTAAGTTTTAGACGTAAAATTGATAGCTATAAGATTGATAAAGACATCACCCATCTTGCCGTTTGCTGGTCTCGCCCATGAACCCGAGGGTTCAGGGGGGAATTCCGTACTTCAATCAGGCTTTCCGATACGAGCCGGACTTGCACACCATGAACTAACAAGAACTCCCAGAGATAAGATTATCGGCTCAAGGACTACAACAGCTTGGCGCACAAGACAGGCGATGGCTGCAACTATGGTAACGCCTTTTAACCTAGACTGGCTAGCTAAGATTAAATATAAAGCATTAAGCGTTTGATTTTACGAAAATTATTTTAATAATAAAGCAGCTAATTTATTAATAGTTAGAGTTCTAATTGGGCATTTTCCGCTAAAACTGTATCAATTTTATTGGTTAAAGCTTGTACTCTTTGGTTTGCGTCTTCGATTGCTTGCGAGCTGCTTGGGTCGCCGGTTTGGACTTCATAGGTCAGGTTGAGTGCTGCCATTACCGCAATACGTTCGGTGCCAACTATGCGACCACCTGCTTTTATCTCGCGCATGCGCTTATCTAAATTTCTGGCGGCTTCCTCAAGTGCTTCTACTTGATCTTCGGGGCTAGACACATGATATTCATTGCCCATTATATGCACGGTAACTGGCTTTATTTCAGACATTGATTAGCCCATATCTTTAAGTCGATTAATCATGGCTTCAATTTTAGTGCTAGCCAACTTATTCTTTTCGATCAAGCTGTCGCGGTCGCGTCGCAACTGGGAGTTTTCGGATTGTAGACTCTGGTACATTTCTAGCAGTTTAGAAATACGAGTTTCCAGTTGTGAAAGATTTGAAGTATCCATGGCAAACTATTGTTTTTTAGAATGATTTTAATATAGAGCGCATGACCTTTGCGGTCAATGGTATAATCATAAAAATGCGCAAGAATTTGCTATAAAACAGCTTTTTAGAGGATAAATCAGTGGATACGCCAATAAAACCCAGTTTTGAACTGGAATTTGACTATGAATTTGTAGAGGGCTTGTTAGCCGATATTGAATGCGAAACCAGCGCTGCGGAAGTACAATCTATCTTATGTGGTTTACTTTGTGGCGGTTATAAAACTAATAGCAACGCTTGGCTTCCCCTTGTTTCTGATGTAATTCATCACGGTGAACCACTTAGCGCAGAAGCCACTCAGGCGATGCAGCAGCTCATGGCTTGGACCGATAATGAACTTGGGCAGCAAGAAACGCTATCACCGTTATTTTTACCTGATGAAAGCTTCGCCCCTATTGATCAACTAGAAGCCTTAATTGCATGGAGCGAGGGCTTTTTGTTAGGCTTTGGTTTGCAAGTGGGTCAGCAAAAAATTGATAATCGAGAAGTGAATGAATCTTTAATGGATTTAGCTGAAATTTCTAATTTAGAGTTATCAGCCGATGACACAGAAGAATCACGTGCAGCGCTGTTTACTTTAATAGAGCATATTAAAGTTGCGGTACAATTAATTTATTGGGAAATGGTAATTAAACACCTACCTGCTGCACCAAAAGACAGTACTTTACACTAGACTGCGAGAAGCTTCGGCTGAGTTGCAGCATATTGCTTAGGATATTGAATGGGCGTTGCGAATAACACGATAATTTCGAGAGCCGAATACGCTCGACGGCGGCGCGAGTTAATGGATTTAATGGGTAATAATTCAATTGCCATTTTACCTTCAGCCACGGAAAAAATTCGCAGTCGCGATACTTACTACCCTTTTCGCCAAGATAATGACTTTTATTACCTCACCGGTTTTAACGAGCCAGAAGCCGTTTTGGTCTTGCTTCCAGGAAGGGAGCACGGAGAATATGTCATGTTTTGCCGTGAAAAAGATCCACATATGGAGTCATGGCATGGGCGTCGTGAAGGGCAAGCCGGAGTAAAGAAAAACTTTGGCTGTAATGACGCTTTTCCTATCGATGACATCAATGATATTTTGCCAGGCTTAATGGAAGGTCGAGAGCGAATTTACTACGAATTTGGCAACCATGATGACTTTGACCAAAAAATTATGGGCTGGATAAGTTCGTTTAGAGCTTTAGTAAAAAAAGGCGCTAACCCGCCAGGTGAACTCATTGATTTAAGCCATTTTTTACATGATTTGCGTTTAATAAAAAGCAAAGCAGAAATCGAGGTTATGCAAAAGGCAGCGCAGATATCGGCTTTGGCTCATAAAGCAGCTATGGGTATTTGTCGGCCTGGAATGACTGAGCAAAGGATAGAAGCAGAGCTAAAATATCAATTTGCACAACGGGGTGCGCGCTATGAGGCCTACTCTTCGATTGTTGCTGGCGGTGCCAATGCTTGTATTTTGCATTATGTAGAAAATAGTGATGTGCTTAATGATGGTGACCTTTTACTGATTGATGCCGGCGCAGAATATCAACACTATGCTGCCGATATTAGCCGTACCTTTCCCGTTAACGGGCGCTTTAGTGAAGTTCAAAAAGCGGTTTATGAAATTGTACTTAGCGCAAATTTAGCTGCGATTGATGCAGCTAAACCCGGCAATAGTTGGTCTGCTCCCCATGACGCGGCGGTGCGTGTATTAACAGAAGGCTTAATTACCCTAGGCATACTACAAGGCGATCTTGAAGAGTTACTTGAAGGTGAAGCTTACAGGCCCTTTTATATGCATAAAACTGGACATTGGATTGGCTTAGATGTGCATGATGTTGGTGATTATATGCAAGACAGAGAGCCGCGTGAATTGGCAGAAGGTATGGTACTAACAGTGGAGCCTGGGCTTTATTTTACCCCGCGAACTAAAGGCTTAAATAAAAAATATTGGGGAATTGGAGTTCGCATTGAGGACGACGTGGTAATAACCGCAAAAGGGAACCGAGTTCTCACCGACGAAGTGCCCAAAACAGTCGCAGAAATTGAGCAGCTAATGGCACACCCAATAACCTGTAACGATGAGGCAAATTAATGCAGCAATTTGATGTTAGCATTATAGGCGCCGGAGTTGTTGGTTTAACGGCCGCTATTAGCTTTGCCCAACTGGGGCTGTCGGTTGCGGTTGTTGAGCAGCACTCGAGTCAACATCCGCACAGTAATAGTTTAGACCAGCGAGCCATAGCACTGTCTGCTTCGAGTATTAAAATTTTGCAGTCTTTAGAGTTGTGGCAGCCCATTGAAGCAGCGCAAATTGCCACCCCAATTCAAAATATTCACGTTTCTGATCAAGGTCAATTTGGGTTTACCCGAATTAATGCGAATGAACATAAGGTTGCTGCGTTAGGCCAAGTTGTTACCCTAGAAACCTTAATTCCGGTGTTGTGGCGACAACTGAACCAATACGCCAATATTAGCGTTTTTTGCCCGGCTAAACTAAGCCAAATAGAAAAGCACGCGCAGGGCGCAACATTAAGCTTAACTTCGCTTGATAGTACGCCAGATATAAATATAAACACCCAGCTTGTGCTAGCTGCGGATGGTACTTTTTCAAAAGTTGCACAGTTCTGTGGTATTGCTATTGAGCGCTCGCCCTACCAACAAAGTGCAGTTATCTCTAATGTCATTTGCGAAAAGCCGCATCTAAATAGCGCTTTCGAACGGTTTACCTTGCAAGGTCCGTTAGCGATGCTACCGCTTAAATCTAATCAAATGGGCTTAGTATGGTGTCAAACTGCAGCTCAAGCGGAAGCCACTATGTCGCTCTCTGACACCCAGTTTTTAGCTAAATTACAGTCTGAGTTTGGATATCGCTTAGGAAAGCTAACCAAAGCAAGTCAGCGGGTTAGCTACCCTCTGAGTTTACATATGGCGACACGCCCTTTTGCCGACAGAGTTTTACTGTTGGGGAACGCTTGTCATACTTTGCACCCCATTGCCGGACAAGGTTTAAATTTGGCTTTACGTGATGTTGCCGGATTAAACGATTTGCTTATTGAGCTATTAATGAGTGTATCCTCAAAGCCAGGGTCTAAAATAGAATTTACTGAGCAACAGTGTCGTCATTTAACGCAAGCCTTTGCCGAAAGTAGAAGGCAAGACTGGGAGCAAACAGTCACAGCTACCGATACTTTAGTGAGACTGTTTTCGCAGGATTTTATGCCATTGGTGGTGATGCGAAATTTAGCCATGAAATGGGTAAATCGTTGTTTTTGGAGTAAGCAGTCACTAGCTAACAACGCTATGGGTTTTAGTGGCAGAAGCTCTCGCTTAGCAAGAGGTTTAGGCAATTTAACGGCGGTAAATCCAGCGCACAGGGTGAAGGTGAAAGACAATGCAAACACAATATGACATTGTCATAGTAGGCGGCGGTTTAGTTGGCTTGGCTATGGCGCTAAGCTTGCAGCAAAGCCAATTAAAAGTTGCTTTATTCGAAAAGTATCCGCTGCGCGATATTGACACATCTGACTGTTTAGGTTCATGCGAAGCAGAGCAAATTGATAATCGAGTGAGTGCGATTAACCCGGCTAATTTTAATTGGTTAGGCGGTTTAGGTGTGACCCAGCATTTGCCGTCAGAAAGAGTCAGCTATTACGATAAAATGCACGTTTGGGAAGCTGATGGTACCTCTCAAATTGAATTTGATGCGGCTGAGGTTGCACAGCCATTTTTGGGTACCATTTTAGAAAATAAAGTGCTTCGCGCTGCAATGTTAAAACAACTACAAGCGCAAGGCGATGTTGATATTATCGATAATGTCGCGATTAAGGCAATGTTGACTCATTCTAGCTATAACGAACTAGCGTTAGAAGACGGTCGCTTCACTCAGTGCCGCCTGGTTATTGGTGCAGATGGCGGTCAGTCTCAACTCAGACAGCTTGCACGGGTGCAAGTAAACCAAACAGACTATGCTCAAAGGGCGCTGGTCGCCACTGTAAAAACAGCTCATCCGCACCAGCAGACTGCATGGCAAAGGTTTACACCAAGTGGTCCGGTGGCTTTTTTGCCTTTAGTTGATCCGCATTTGTGTTCAATTGTGTGGTCACTCGACAATGCCACTTATGAAGCAATAGCCGATCAATTAAATACCGAGTTTGCTGCGTTACTAGCTCGGTTTTTTGGGGCGCGTTTAGGTGAGGTAACTTTATTGTCTAATGTTGCAAGCTTTCCTTTATCGGCCAAACATGCCCAAGATTATCTTGCCGAAAGGTTGGCGTTAATTGGTGACGCAGCACATACTATTCACCCTTTGGCGGGCCAAGGAGTTAACTTGGGCTTTCAAGATGTTGCCAGTTTGGCTAACTTAATAGCGCAGTTGAACCTAAAGCACAAAGACTTTGGGCTACGTGCTTATCTAAGACCATTTGAGCGCGAACGTAAGTTTTACAATCAGGCGACTTTACACGCAATGTCTGGGCTTAAATCTATTTATGCGGCGCAAAATTTGCCCACTACGCTGTTTAGAAACCTAGCGGTATCTCAAATAAACCGTAGTTCGAGCATCAAGTCGCTATTAATAAAACAGGCGATGGGATTCTAACTTGGTCGGTAATGATTAAAATGGTGAAAATATCTCAAGTTTGTTAAATTGGTTATGTTAAAGTGATAAAAACATTAATGAAGAGTCAAATAGGATGACCGACACTAGCAGCACCTTTCGAAACAGCTAGCGCAGCTGTTCAGGTAGTGAAAGAGGACATACCTAGTATGCGAACAGTATGCGAATAAAAACCGGTAGACAGTTTAGAAGCTATGTAATTAGCTGGTTTTTGATGATCGTCGGAATTATTTTAGTGGTGGGCTGCTACTATATTTACCACAACTTATATTACTTTCAGCTTCAATTTCTAGCGCAAAACAAAGCCCAGCAAGTCCAGGTGTTTGCGAGTTTTATTGATCAAAAAAAGCATAACCAAATTGTGCTAAATCCAACCAGCAGTGACGAGTATTTTCAGTGGTTGTCGCAAACCTTTAATCATTACTCTCGGTCGAGTGCTTCACTTAATCCTGATCATCTGTTTTCCGTAGTTAGTGATACCGATGGGTTAAAATATGGGTTTAACTCTCAAACAGCGCAACAAGATCAAATTCAACTCGCTACTCGAGATTTTACGCTGCATTTATTTGAAGTAGATGGTCAATTAAAATTTTTACATGGCAATCAGTTTTTGCGAAGAATTGAAATTGAAGCTAACAAGCAAGTTTTTCAAGCAAGCTTAAAGATAGATCGCAGTCGAAAGCCTTCGCGCACGGATCTCCTGATTAATAATCAATTAGTGTTTTCCACCCAAAATAATCGCCATTTTAAATTAGGCAATAAGCAGATTGAGTTAAGCGCAAGCAAAAACACGCCTTATCAGTTGAGTTTGAACCTTAATACCACCATGCCAGCACAATTACGTTATGTAAGCGCCGGTGAAAAGCTTTATTGGCCCGGCACCTTTTTAAGTCTTACCCACCCTATTTATGCAGAATTAAAGCAAGCTTTAAGCAGTCAGTCCATTGTTCGTAAAATCAAAAAGCAATCTGAAATAGAACGGGAAATTACTGTTGTTGTGCCTTTAGCGAGTGAGTCTAAAAAGAAAGTATTATTAGTTAGTCATATTAGCGCCCGCCAAGTCGGTGCTTTTTGGAATAGCTTTTTACAGTCGGTAATTTTTGAAATTAGCTTAATGGTTGTAGCGCTAATGCTCGCGGCAATATTTTTTGCCAGAAAAATTACCGGGCCATTAGAACAATTGAATATTGCTATCGGCCGGTTAATTTCAAATGACTTTAGTTTTAAGCTATCAACTAAAGGGTTTGGTAGTTTTAGCTTTTTAGCAGATCAGTTCAACCTCATGTTAACCCGCATTCAAACAAGCCGGAGTGAATTGATTCAACTAAACAAGTCTTATAGCCGCTTTGTCCCTCACCAATTGTTGAAGCAGCTAAGTAGTAATGGGGTTAGCGATATTGCACTGGGCGACTGTTGCGAAAGAGAAATGACAGTTTTGTTTTGTGATATCCGTGGGTTCACTACTTTGTCTGAATCAATGTCACCGCAAGCTAACTTCCGGTTTATTAACCACTATTTAAGTCAAATAGCGCCGGTGATTAATCAGCGTGGCGGAATTATTGATAAGTATTTGGGCGACGGCATTATGGCGCTGTTTCCAAATGGTGCTGAGGCAGCATTAATGGCTGCCAATGAAATGTTAGTTGCCCTTGATCAATATAACAAAAAGATGCTCGACAAAGGCTTACCGCCGATTAATGTTGGTTTAGGGCTACACTCTGGTAAGATGATGTTAGGGGCCGTTGGCACTCAGTCTAGAATGGATGCGACCGTGGTTTCAGATACGGTAAACGCAGCGGCTAGAGTAGAGTCTATGACGAAAGTCTTTGGTACCAAAATATTAATTACCGAAGAAACCAAGCGCCAACTAGAAAATTTATCCGCATTTGATCTACGCTTTATTGCCACTTGCCATATAAAAGGTAAAGCAAAAAAAGTGACTTTATATGAAGTTTATAACACTGATACTGTGTCATTAAAAAAAGAGAAAGCCGGAAACCAAAGGGGTATGATACTCGCTTGGAAAAAGTATCGTGAAGGCGACGTTGAAATGGCAGTTCAAATGTATCAGCAGCTCATAGAAAAAAGCCCAAATGACAAAGCCTTATTTGCATTAATTGAATGCTGTCAAAAAGGCCGTTTATAAGTTTTAAGTTATTCTCCTAGTGGAAAACAATCTTTAATAAAAAGGTTTAGCATGAAATTTTTACACTCAATGATCCGTACCAACTGTCCTGAAGAGTCACTTAAATTTTACCTAGAGGGATTAGGGTTATCATTAATTAAAAAGCGTGATGTTCCCAAAGGTGAGTTTACACTTTATTTTATTGGTGAAAGTGAAGATAGCCCCATGATTGAACTTACCCATAACTGGGGCGAGCGAGTCTATACCCAAGGTGATCAATTTGGTCACTTGGCCTTTGCCGTGGAAGATATTTATGCGCTGTGCGAGCATTTGCAAGAGATGGGTGTGGTCATAAACCGGCCACCACGCGATGGTCACATGGCCTTTGTAAAAGATCCTAACGGTATTTCTATTGAGCTACTCCAAAAAGGCGAAGCACTGTCGCCACAGGCCCCCTGGGATTCTATGCCAAATACCGGTAGTTGGTAGCTTTTAGCAGCACAATAGAGTTCAAACCTATCTGTTATAACCTTTTGTTGAGGTTGCTTTGCTACTTTAGAGAATAAGTTATAACAAAAAGGTCGTTGTCTGAGTTCTCATTACTAAGAGAGATCTGTATAATTCGCGGTCATTAAAATCGCTTAGGAACTTAGTGAATGAGTAAGCAAACCCCATTTTACCAATGTCATCTTCAAGCCGGCGCTAAAATCGTAGATTTTGGTGGTTGGGATATGCCGCTACATTACGGCTCACAGATGGACGAGCATCATCAAGTGCGCCAAGATGCCGGCATGTTTGACGTATCTCATATGACCACTGTAGATGTGACTGGCGCCCAGGCAAAAGCTTATTTGCAATATTTATTAGCAAACGATGTCGCCAAGTTAACCACACCAGGTAAAGCACTTTATAGTGGAATGCTAAATGAAGCCGGTGGCGTAATTGACGATCTAATTGTTTACTACATCAGCGAAACGAATTATCGCGTAGTGGTGAATGCTTCTACACGTGAAAAAGATTTAGCCTGGATGAGCCAACAAGCGACTAAGTTTGAAGTAGAAGTTGCAGAAAATAATGAATTTGCAATGCTTGCAGTGCAAGGGCCAAACGCGATTGCCAAAACAAATCAAGTATTGAGTGCCGCACAACAAGAAGCCGTGGCGGGATTAGGTGTGTTTGTAGCAGCAGATTGCGAAGGCTATTTTATCGCGCGAACTGGTTATACCGGCGAAGACGGCTACGAAATTATGCTGCCGGTATCTCAAGCGGCCGAGTTTTGGGATAAATTAGTCGCTGTAGGTGTTAAACCTTGTGGACTAGGCGCCAGAGATACTCTGCGGTTAGAAGCGGGTATGAACTTATACGGTAACGACATGGACGAAACCGTTTCTCCTTTAGAAGCCAACATGGCTTGGACTATAGCTTGGGAGCCAGCGGAGCGAGACTTTATAGGCAAACAGGCCTTATTAGCGCAAAAAGAAGCTGGCGTTAAGAACAAGTTAGTTGGTCTGGTGCTGGAAGGTAAAGGCGTTATTCGCTCGCATATGAAAGTGGTTGTTGAAGGTGTAGGTGAAGGTGAAACAACAAGTGGCACTATGTCACCTACATTAAAGAAAAGTATTGGTATGGCAAGAGTTCCCAAACAAACTGGTGACCAAGTGATGTTGGAAATTCGTGGCAAATTAGTCCCTGCTAGGGTGGTTAAGCCGAGTTTTGTTCGCAAAGGCCAAGCTTTGGTGTAAAATCTGCGCCAATAAATGATTTAGCATTTAATGATTGAGTAAATTTGAGGAATTAAGCATGAGTAATGTTCCAACCGACCTAAAATACGTTAGTTCACATGAGTGGATTCGCTTAGAAGATGACGGCAGTGTAACTGTTGGCATTACCGACCATGCCCAAGAATTACTGGGAGATGTGGTATATGTTGAATTACCTGAAATCGATAGCGAAGTTGCTTTAGAAGATGAAATTGCCGTGGTTGAATCAGTAAAAGCCGCTTCAGACATCTATGCCCCATTGTCTGGAACGATTATTGAGGTCAATGAAGCGCTTGAAGATGCACCAGAAACTGTCAACTCTTCTCCTTATGATGATGGCTGGATGTTTAAAATGAAGCCTTCTGAAGAGTCTGAAATAAATAATCTGTTAGACGCAGAAGCTTACTCTGCCGAAATTGAAGATTAATTAGCGAGTTATACCTACAACGGCTGATAAAATAGCCTTTAAAGATTAAGCCTCGGGAATATCCGGGGCTTTTTCAGTTTTTCAAGCCCCGAAAAAAGCGACCTTTTCGGTAATTTATGAGTAAAGATATGAACCAAACATTGCATCAACTATCCAACAACCAAGAGTTTATTCAGCGACATGTTGGCCCAGATGAACAAGAAACTCAGCAAATGCTAGAGTATTTGGGGTTGAATTCTCTTGATGAATTACTCGAAAAGACAGTTCCAAATAAAATTCGGTTGCCAGAAGATCTTAATATTCCTTCTGCTCGAACTGAGCAACAAGCGTTAGACGATATTGGTCGCTATGCTTCCATGAACAAAGTTTACCGTTCATTTATTGGAATGGGCTATTACCACACTAAAACGCCAACGGTTATTTTACGTAATGTATTGGAAAACCCAGGTTGGTACACCGCTTATACGCCTTACCAACCAGAAATTGCTCAAGGTCGATTAGAAGCCATTATTACTTACCAGCAAATGACCATTGATTTAACTGGTATGGAGTTAGCCAGTGCTTCTTTACTTGACGAAGCTACCGCTGCTGCAGAAGCCATGGCAATGGCTAAACGAGTGACTAAAAATAAAAAATCGAATCAGTTTTTTGTTGATGAAAATGCTTTTCCACAAACAATTGACGTCATTAAAACCCGTGCAGAGCACTATGGGTTTGAAATTATTATGGGGAATGCGCGCGAAGCAGCTAACCATGATGTGTTTGGTGCTTATGTTCAGTACACCGATAAAACCGGCGAAGTGATCGATTTACAAACAATTATTGCTGCGCTTCATGAAATGAAAGCCATTGTTGCTGTTGGTGCCGACATTATGAGCTTAGTAATGCTAAAAGCACCTGGCGAAATGGGCGCTGATATTGTACTAGGTTCGTCTCAAAGGTTTGGTGTACCCGTTGGATTTGGTGGCCCGCATGCGGCATTTTTTGCTACCCGCGATCAGTTTAAACGCGCAATTCCGGGACGAATTATTGGGGTATCTATAGACTCAAATAAACGCCAGGCTTATCGCATGGCAATGCAAACTCGAGAGCAACATATTCGCCGCGAAAAGGCCACATCTAATATTTGTACAGCGCAAGTATTGCTAGCCAACATTGCGGCTTTTTACGCGGTATATCACGGGCCTCAAGGTCTTAAGAAAATTGCCTATCGTATTCACCGCTTGGCCGGAATATTAAACCACGCCTTAGTCAATGCAGGGATAAAAGTAGTTAACCAAACTTACTTTGATACCTTAACAATAGATGCTGGCGATATGCGTGATGACATAATTGCCCGAGCAACAGAAGCTGAAATCAATTTGCGAATAGACACTAACGGTACTTTAGGATTAAGTATTGATGAGTCGACCACACCTGAAGAAATTCAATTGTTGTTTACAATTATTAGCGGAAGCAAACAAGTTTTAGATATTGAAGGATTAGATCAAGACGCGGCTAAACATGAGTCTTTCGAAAAAGGCTTATTGCGCACCACTGATTTTTTGACTCATCCAACGTTTAATACGCATCACTCTGAAACTGAAATGTTGCGATTTTTAAAGCATCTAGAGAACAAAGATTTATCTTTAACGCATGCAATGATTGCTTTGGGAAGTTGTACTATGAAGTTAAATGCAACTTCAGAAATGATACCTATCACTTGGAAAGAGTTTGGGCATATCCACCCTTTTGCACCAGAGTTTCAGACTCAAGGTTATCAAGCCCTAATTACCGAGTTAGAAAATTGGCTAGCTGAAATTACGGGTTACGATGCGGTTTCTATGCAGCCAAATTCTGGTGCGCAAGGAGAGTACGCTGGTTTATTGGCAATTAAAAAATATCACGAAAGCCGTAATGAAGGTCATAGAAATGTTTGTTTAATTCCAAGTTCTGCGCATGGTACTAACCCGGCGAGTGCGCAAATGATGAATATGAAAGTTGTTATTGTTAATTGTGATAACGAAGGCAACGTAGATTTCGAAGATCTTAAAAAGAAAGCAGAGCAAGTATCAGATAACTTATCTTGTTTAATGATTACTTATCCATCGACGCATGGCGTTTACGAAGAGCAAATTAAAGATATATGCGAGGTGATTCACCAGCATGGTGGTCAAGTGTATATGGATGGCGCCAATATGAATGCACAAGTAGGTATTACCTCTCCTGGCATAATGGGCTCAGATGTTTCTCACTTAAACCTACATAAAACATTCTCTATTCCACACGGTGGCGGTGGACCGGGTGTGGGCCCTATTGGGGTTAAGTCACACCTTGCGCCATTTTTACCTAACCATAGCGTACGTAAAATTGCTAATACCGGTGAAACTAATGGCGCTGTATCTGCAGCACCCTTTGGTAGCGGTGGCATATTACCCATATCATGGATGTATTGTGCCATGTTAGGTAACGAAGGACTGGCGCACTCCACTAAAATGGCGCTATTAAATGCTAATTATTTAACTAAAAAATTATCAGAGCACTATCCAATATTATATAAAGGCCGCAACGATAAAGTCGCTCATGAGTGTATTGTCGACTTGCGCCCGATTAAAGCTGAAACGGGTATTACCGAAGTGGATATTGCAAAACGCCTAATGGATTATGGCTTTCATGCACCAACTATGTCTTTTCCTGTTGCAGGAACTTTAATGATTGAGCCAACAGAAAGTGAGCCTTTAGTTGAAATTGAGCGCTTTGCTCATGCAATGATTTCGATTAAGCAAGAAATTGAAAAAGTGCGCAATGGTGAATGGCAAGCAGATAACAACCCATTAACGAATGCACCGCACACTCAAGTTGATTTGCTTAACTGGGATAAGCCCTATTCTATAAAAGAAGGAATTTACCCAGTGGAAGGCCAAGAAGGAAGAAAGTTTTGGCCAAGTGTTAATCGTATAGATGATGTATACGGTGACCGTAACTTAATGTGTGCTTGTCCGTCACCGGATGAGTATCGGTAGTTTGATATTATAGTACGCTATAAAAAAAGCGAGTGAATAGCTCGCTTTTTTTATTTTTAGAGAATCACTTACTGGAGAAAATTTTGCAAAATATCAATATCAACCGTAAAGAGCTAAGCGCAGAGTGGCAGCTTTTGCAAACGCAGTTTGATAGTTATGAAAAGTTCTCTTTATTAATTAAGTTATTTTCTTTCAGCGTTTTTTTGACAATGTTTTATTGGAAAATTCAATTGATTTTGTCCTTAGCTGTGCTTGCAAGTATTTGGCTGCAAGACGCCATTTGGAAAACTTATCAAGCGCGAATTGAAACGCGTTTGACTGAAATTGAAAAATCATTGAATACTCAAACGGAATTGTCAGCCTATCAATTTAATTCTGAGTTTAATGTAAACCGCCCAGGGATATTGGGCTTGTTTAAAACTTATTTCTGTCAGGCTATACGGCCGACCATTGCATTTCCCCATGCTATGTTAATCGTTTTGGTCATCGCATTTAAATTCCTTTAATGAATTTATTTTTTTATTAACACCGCATTAGTGAAGAGTCGCCAAGTGACTACTTCACTACATTTTATCTGCGGCGCAGTATTGAGCAATAAATTCCTCATGGTTGGGTATTTTGTCAGCGATACTGTCTACATTTTTACGTAAAAAATTTAGCCTTGTAGTTAAATCGTTTGGCGGCATTAAGTCGGCCAGTGCGTCGTATGATGTTGGCTTTATTCCCTGCCCTATTAAAACTTGTTGCCAGGCAACTTCGCTAAACAAATCATCTTGATACTTAGAGATTCTGCCTTTAGTTTTAAATTGTTCAATTCGGTGTTGCAAGCTATCTGGTATGTCGATTGATTGTCTGTCTATCCAAAATTGAGAGTCATTACGCTCGGTCGCTATATAATGTAAGATAATAAAATCTCGAATTCTTTCATATTCGCTATCTGCTTGGCGGTTATACTCATTAATATCAACTTGATTGATACCAGTATTTGGAAATAGTTGAACAAGTCTAACTATACTTGCTTGCACTAAATGCAAAGCGGTTGACTCTAATGGTTCTAAAAATCCAGAAGATAAGCCAATAGCCACGCAGTTCTTTTCCCAAAACTTATGTCTTTTTCCGGTGGTAAATTTTAACACTCTAGGATCGGCAAGCGCAGGCCCTTGAATGTTTTGCATTAAGGTATCGGTAGCATCTTGATCGCTGATGTAGTCGCTACAAAATACGTGACCGTTTCCTACTCTGTGTTGGAGTGGTATTTCCCACTGCCAACCCGCTTTATGCGCAATTGAGCGAGTGTAAGGTCTGATTGGCTTGGTTGTTTTACAAGGTACTGCTACCGCACTATTCATTGGTAGCCACTTTGACCAGTTGTCATACTCAATACCTAAACTATCACCTATGAGTAGAGCTCTAAATCCAGTGCAATCAATAAACAAGTCGCCACAAACTTCTTGTCCATTTTTTAGTAACACAGACTCTATAAATCCATTTTCTGAGTTTTTATTAACTTGGCTAACGATTCCTTCAATTCTTTTGACGCCTAATTTTTCACTGTAGTTTCTTAAGTAGTTTGCATAAAGCTGAGCGTCAAAATGATAAGCATATTGGAGTTCGGTAATAGGGTTGTTTGCTTGGTTCTTAAATTTTGCAAATTTATTTTCTTTAGCAAGCTTTGCATTGATTGAGTAGTCCCACAAGTTAGTTTGACTATTGCTTAATTGGTCTCGCAACCAGTAATGATGAAATTGGCTTGGCCCAATACTTGCGCCCATTTGGCCAAAAGCATGAATATAACTGCTGCCTATTTTGTCCCAGTTTTCAAATTGAATACCCAGTTTGAAGGTGCCTTGGGTTGCTTTTACAAAGTCTACTTCATCTATACCGAGCTTTTGATTAAAAAGTGAAATTGTGGGAATTGTGGCTTCACCAACCCCTAAAATTCCGATTTGTTCGGACTCTACTAAGGTTATATCTAGCTGATTACCAAAAATTTTTATTAGCATAGAAGCAGACATCCAACCCGATGCACCACCGCCAACTATGACAACCTTTTTTAAATTTTCGTTCATGAAATAGCCTGTTGTAGATAAAATTTTAGAATGATTTAGAGTTTTTTTAACTGAAGTAAAATACAGATAAAAGTCATGCTATTGGTCTAATTTATGACGACTTATTATACATAAATTTGTCGTTCTTGCACTGCTCATTCAAATTGAATGGCAAAGCGAATAGTCGCATCAATTTAAGCTTTTAAAATCAAGGCTCGCTGACTCTAAAGGGCGATATAAAGTAATAAATGAGTGATACAACGAAAATAAGCGCAGACAGGTACATTAATTTAGCCGCTTTGCTAACATATTTTACAAGTACTTCAATATCATTTACCCAAATAGTCTCACAGGCTCCATCGCCTGTGTCTGTTCGGGTTGTGCTTGTGCCCCTTTGGTTGCCATTTTCACCTTGGTAGCTAGATAACCAGCCGGTAATACGGATTTGATCGCCGATATTCAAGTCACGAATTTGATCGCGAATTTGGGCGTTGTTAGTAATAATGTGATTATTAGAAAGTTGTTCCATTTTAAAGTGCTTCCATGCTTTGTCGCTTGCAGTGTCGACATTGCAAGTGAACTGTCCATTCCAAAAATTGATTTGGTTTAGAAAAGGGTTAGTGGCAGTTTCGCTCCACACAATACATAAATCGGCGATGTTTAATTTATCGCCCCACTGTTGGTGCAAACCGTATTGGCTGTTGTGATGACGGTAAGAGACCAGCATGCCATAAATTTCATAATCATAAAGTGGTTGAACTTGGTATTGCGCACCGTCAATGCTTGCCGTAATAGGGTCCAGTTCAATTGAAGTTTGTTTAGGCGGTTGTAAAATAAGCGGGTCAATTTTTCGGTTAGGATCAAAGTCATTTCTTTGAATAAAAGAAATAATAAAGACTAAAAAGCTACCCAGCATAATTACTTTGAGCAAGTGACATACCTCAGAAAAGGCCCGAAGTTCGGGCCTTTAAATGGACTTTTAATGAGAATGTGCGCTTTTTGCTTGCTGCTGAGTTAAGCCGCGATAGATTTGTTTGGTCATTTTTTCAGTGGTAATAAAGCCCCAGCTCCACTTGTCGGTATACTTTTTCAATGGATCCAAAGCTAAAATCTCGGCTTCAGATTTACCCGAGTCAACCAGTCGTTTAACGATGGCCTTGCAATCAACTAGCATATCAACTGATGCTTGCAAATCTTTTGCCGTTGCTAAAGGTCCATGCCCTGGAATAATTTTGGTTTTAGGGTTGGCGATTGCCAAGATTTTATTCTGTGCGGCAATATATCCGTCTAGACTACCGCCGCTATCAGCGTCAATGTAGGGAAATAGGCCGTTGAAAAAGGTATCGCCAGTATGAATTACGTTAGCTTTTTTAAAGTGAATGACCGCGTCGCCGTCGGTATGGGCGTGGCTAACATGAAATAAGTGGGCTTCATCTCCATTTAAATGAAAACTCATCTCTTGCGCAAAGGTAATTACCGGTAAGGCTGATTTAGGTGCTGGTTTATTGCCTTCGCTGGTTGTAATGCCTTTATTAAGCAAATGTTTACGTAGGTTTTCATGTGCAACTATGTGAGTTCCTGCTTTACCCATGGCCGCATTATTCCCAGTGTGATCGCCGTGTACATGGGTATTAATTAAAAAGTCGACAGGCTTATCGGTGACTGATTTAATCGCTTCTTGCATTGAATCTAAAAGTGGTGGCATAGAGTCATCGATCATTACGACGCCGTCAACGCCGCTTGATAGGCCAATGTTACCGCCGGTGAAACCACCCACGCCAATTAACATATGCAAACCGGGAGTAACTTCAAGGGCTTCAAAGTAGGGCTTTTTTTGCTTTGCAACTAAGGGATTCAAACAACTGAATATTAAACTAGCAGCGAGGGTAAATTTAGCGGTTTTTCTCATTCTAGAGCTCTCCGTTGGCGATGTATTATTGTGCGCACCGCTACTACTGATTAAGCAAACTACAGCGTCGGCATAAGTATTTTAGAAATAGAAAAATACTGCATTTAAGCCAGACTTGCAATCGGCATGTTAATTGGTCGTAAGCTTCAAAGCGGGAAATCTCATGTTTCAATGTTACGCCAAATCCTGTGATTAGGCTTGGTTGTTAATTGATATTGGTGCTAAGCTAGAGACGACTTAAAGCTTAAACCTTGGCCGTAAATTGGTCCATGGCTAGCTTACTAACATTCTGATAATTAACGTTTAATTAAGGACTAATAAGATGACTATTCAAGCTAATTCTCAAGTGCCAGCGGTAGATGTAAAGGTTGTTGTTGCAGGTGAAATGCAAGATATAAATACCGGTGAACTGTTTGGTTCAGGAAAGTCGGTTTTATTTGGAGTGCCAGGCGCGTTTACACCAACTTGCTCAGAGGCCCACTTACCTGGTTATGTTGTGTTAGCTGATCAAATTAAAGCGAAAGGGGTTGAGCGCATTGTTTGTATGTCTGTAAATGATGGATTTGTAATGAAAGCTTGGGGAGCCGCTAGCAATGCGCAAGAGCTAACTATGCTAGCCGATGGCAACGCAGAGTTTACGGCGGCGTTAGATTTAGCGCTTGATGCGAGTGGCTTTGGAATGGGTAAGCGCTGTAAAAGGTTTGCGATGATTATTGATAATGGCACAATAACCCATGTGTTTGAAGAAGCGCCCAAGGAATTCGAAGTTTCTAAAGCAGAATATGTTTTAGAAAAACTTTAACGCTTAAGCGGCTTACTCTAGTTAAGATGAGCCGCTCGTTAAATTTAAACAAGTAACGGTTAATCTTAAGCGCGGCATTTAGTCAAGTCTTGATATTTGCTAAGACTTAACATTTTAATTGGAGGTTAGTGTGATTCGATTAATTGCGGTATTTTTAATGCTTAACTTACTGGTTGCCTGTGCTGGTCAACAAACAACAGCGAAACAGCGTGCGCAACTATATAGCGATTATGTCGCTAAGCATAAAATAGAGTCAGTAGAACGTATTAGCGCCTTTAAATTTCACGGATGGCGATCATTAGATAG
Source organism: Aliikangiella aequoris (assembly GCF_053709105.1). Taxonomy (NCBI): domain Bacteria; kingdom Pseudomonadati; phylum Pseudomonadota; class Gammaproteobacteria; order Oceanospirillales; family Pleioneaceae; genus Aliikangiella; species Aliikangiella aequoris. Next base: position 3,685,915 of record NZ_CM132298.1, on the reverse strand, counting down.
TAATCATTTAATTATTTCGACTTCGGTATCGCGCAACTATTTGTTAACGCTACACACCAGTTGCTTTGAATTAGAGCACGCACATGGAATAGTCGTTAACAACCGTTTTGGTAGCTCGCTACAATCTGGCTTCGACTCAATATCTACGGCGGGTATGCCTCAACAAAAATGTACCATTAAATCGATTCATCCGTTAACTAAAGAGCAAGCGGATGAAGTGACCGGGTTGCGTAAAGCGCTATTAAAACAACTCAAGAAAAACCAAGAAAAATAAATTGAATTAATAAGAAGGTTGCGGCCTTAGGTCGTAACGCAATGTGTCACAACAAGGAGACAGTATGGGATTCCCTAAGTTGCACTGTAACAGTGATAAAAGTGCATTTTTAAATAGTAACCAAGCAAATGACTGTGTGATTTTAGTATCGCCGAACGCTCATTGCGAATCCTCAGCAGAAATTTCAGCTGTTATTGAAAAAGCCGCCAAGATCGATCAGCGAATTGGTAAAGAGGCTTTATTAGTGGGCGCTGAAGCTTTATCGGGAGCGCGCTTAGTTTACGCAGCAGTTGGGCCAATTGAACGTGACTATGACGACGTGAGAAACTTTGGCGATGCCGCAGCGCAAGGCGTTTTAATTGCTAAAAATGCTGGTGCTAAAAATCCCATTATCATTGTTGAAGGTGCTCCCCAAGACTCAGTATTTAAAAATGCGCTTGAGGTTGCTTATTTAAGTGCCTGCCAAGCTTTATGGCAGCCACTAGAAGCACGCCAAGCTGGGAATGAAACCGAGTTAGAGCCGGTTAATTCGATCACATTATTTGACCCAAAGGGCGAGGTTGATGTTAACTTTTTAACTGCGGTGGAGGCTGGTCGAAGACTCGCTAGAGATTTAGCCGGTACAGAGCCTGAACAATTTGCGCCTCCGGGATTTGCTGACTATTGTAAAGACGCCTTTGCTGGTACTAGTGTTACCACTGAAGTCATTGCTGATTATTCAATCATTGAAAAGGAATACCCGTTATTAGCGGCTGTGGCGCGTTGCTCTAATCAAGTAGAGCGCCATCAACCAAGAGTGGTTAATTTAACTTATCAGCCGGAAGGCCCTATTCAAAAGACGCTTTTTTTAGTGGGAAAAGCGGTTACCTATGATACTGGCGGTGCCGATGTTAAAACCGGCGGACATATGGCTGGTATGAGCCGCGATAAAGGCGGAGCTGCGGCGGTTGCTGGCTTTGTTAAAACCATCGCTGAGCTAAAACCTAAAGGTATTAAAGTGGTTGCAAGCTTAGGTGTAGTAAGAAATAGCATAGGCGCCAATGCCTTTGTTGCCGACGAAATTATTACTTCTCATGCGGGTGTTCGGGTGCGAATTGGCAATACCGATGCCGAGGGCCGACTCGTCATGGCTGATTTACTCTCGCACTCTAGAGTACAAGCCTTAAAAGAAACAGCACCAGAATTAATGACGGTTGCGACCTTAACGGGTCATGCTGCTTTAGCCGCTGGGCCTTACACTATTATGATTGAAAACGGTCCTGCTAGAGATATTCAAATGGCGAATAAGCTTGAGCAAGCGGGCGAAAGTTGGGGTGATGGGGTTGAGGTAGGCCGCTCACGACGCGAAGACTGGAACATGATAAAGCCTAGAACCGCTGCCGATGATGTTTTGTCATCTAACAATGGACCTTCGGTTTCAGTGGCTCGTGGGCACCAGTTCCCAATGGCATTTTTAGCACTATCTTCTGGGCTTGACCAACATGGCTCGCGCACCGAGAGTCCGCTGCCCTACACTCATATTGATATTGCGGGCAGTGGCGTAGAAGGAAGCGACTGGCAACATGGAAAACCTACAGGCGCTCCGTTAGTTGCTTTAGCTGCACGATATTTAAGAGCATAATTATTACGATTTAACAGGCTATGCTAGCAACTGGCCTATTTTTGTTTCCAAAAAACTGCACCGCTGCCTGTTAAAGCAGCGGTATCTTGCGGGTTTCTTAAACTGCAATTTTTAATTGAAAGGCAGCCACAACCTATACAAGTGTCTAATTCGTCGCGCAGTTGACTCAGCTGATCAATTCTTTGTTGCAGTTTATTGCGCCAGCCCGCTGACATTTTTTTCCACTCTTGTGTGCTTGGTGACTTGTTGGCTGGTAGTAACTTAAAGGCCTCGCCTATTTCATTTAGAGAAATACCTAATCGCTGTGCGGTTTTAATAATTGCGATACGCCGTAAGGTACTGCTATTAAAGCGCCTTTGATTGCCAGCATTACGGCTACTGGTAATTAATCCTTTTGACTCATAAAAATGAACCGTTTGCACGGACACGTCCGCTCGTTTAGCGATTTGCCCAACACTTAGCCCCGCCGAGATTTGATTTTTATCTGCCATTGAAAAAAGCTCTTGACCTATAGTTAACTATAGGTTTTACACTTTTTCTCAACTTAAATCAAATCAGGAAATCATTATGGCACTAGCAACAACTTATCGAGTTATTGATAATTTAAAACAGGTCAATAACTTAGAATCAACTACCGAACAACCTCAATTATTCGGTTCTGGGTTGGAAAATCAGTTTGGCTTTTGGAGTCGGTTCAGCAAAATTTTCAATGCCACTATGAGTAAAAAATAACCCAATAAATTCATTAGGAGATTACCGATGTTAGCCGCAAAATTTACCGGAATCGATCATTTCCACCTATACGTAGACGACAAACAAAAGGCCGTTAAGTGGTATCAGCAAGTGCTTGGGTTTAAGGTGGTAGACTCGTTGCAATTCTTGCTACCAAACGCCGGTCCGTTAACCATAGCAGATGAGTCAAAGACTATTCATTTAGCGCTATTTACGCGCCAAGACCAAACACCTTCAAATTCCCTAGCGCTGGCATGTGACGGTACTAGCTTTATCAATTGGATAGCACAGCTTAGGCACCATAACGTCAGCGTTAAAGTTAAAAATCATAAAGTCACTTGGTCGTTGTATTTTTGCGACCCTTTTGCGAATAGGCACGAAATTACTACGCACGATTTTGATCTAGTTAAACAATCATTAACTTTGCAAGCTAGTTAAAGTTATTCGATTTTGTTAGAGTAGCGAAAAAATTGATGGAATAGATTATGCTTACTTTGCATTGCTTTGGCCCAAATTTAAATCTCCCCGATCCAAGTCCTTTTGTACTGAAAGTTGACTGTTATTTAAGAATGGCGAATATTGATTTTCAAACCAAACCCGGCATTGCAAACTTAAAAGCCTCCCCAACAGGAAAGCTACCTTTTATTTCTGAAAAACTAGCGCAAGAGAATCGTCTTGTGAATGACTCGCAAGCAATTATCGAGCACCTTAAAGCAAACTATAATGACATTGATAGTTGGCTTAGCCAAAAACAATTAGCGCAATGTTACTTGATAACCAAGTCGCTTGATGAAAACTTTTATTTTGCTTTAGTCTACTCTCGCTGGTTAGACCCTGAAAGCTGGCCAGTTATTAAGAAGGCTTTCTTTAGGCGGTTATCGCCCTTTTTACAGTTAATTGTTCCACCATTGTATAAGCGAAAAGTTTTTAAAGATTGTTTTGCTCAAGGAATAGCGAGGCACACACCACAACAAGTGGTGGAGTTAGGAAAAAAAACCATGCAAGCTTTAGATTGTTTGTTAGGTGATAAAGAATTTATTTTGGGTGACAAGCCCTGTTCATTAGATGCGTGTGTATATGGCTTTTTAGCCGCCTGCATTCAAGTTGATTTAGACAATGAGTTCAATCGAAGCGCCCGCTCTTTTGCAAACTTAGTTAACTACTGTGAGCGTATAAGACAGCGTTATTACCAAGCTAACGATACGGTTTAAACTTTATTTATCGATTAGAATCGCGCTGCTTTTGCCACCATTTAAATTGATAAATAACATTTACAATAGAGCCGCCTACGACAACTATCGCGCCCAGTATTAATACCTGTTGTAATCGTACTGGATTGACCAATTGATTGTTAATCCAAAAAGCTAAAAGGCAGCTTATAATAATCGCGAAGCCTAAAAGGTACAAAATTATTGCGGCTTTAGGTATTTTTTGAAAGCTAATTTTCACAATTAGTCTCCGTCTACAGTACCAATAATAAATTCATTAGCGTGAGATGTAATAAGCACCTGCTCAATATTGTTACTCGTTTTTAATTGCGCGCTTTCAATAAGTCGGTAATAACAACTACGACTAAAACTAGCAAAAAGATTTCGCCTCACCTGTACGCAAGGTAAACGCTGATCTTGATAACTTGAAAAAACTATTTGTTGGGGGGATTTAAGCTCAGTCAAATTGTCACAGTTATCTATAAACTCATAAATTTTCATACCATTGTGCTGCTTTATATTGAAGTCAATAATGGTAAAAGGTTGCCACTCTACTTGTATTGCTAGCTTTTCAACGGGCGTTACTAAATAAAATTTTTCAGCTTCTTTTTTAATGATTCGTGAAAACAACAATTGCATTTTTCGCCGAGTAAATGGCGTGCCAGAATATAACCAAGTTCCGTCGGCTTTAATGACTAAATCAAGCTCACCACAATAGTCTGGGTTCCAGTTTTCAACTGGCGGTAGCGGTGAGTCACCGATTGAACGAATTAACGATTCAGGTGAGTGACTCAATTTGATTAGCCTTTTTTAATTCGATAATGATAAGGCAAAGATTCGGTTTCGGCGCTTAATAGTTGATGGTCCATGAACTCACAAAAGCTAGGAATATCTCGAGTAGTTGCAGGATCGTCGGCAATAATGTGGAGCACGTCGCCAGACTGCATTGCGCGAATATGTTTGCGAATTATCATAACCGGCTCAGGACAGCGAAGCCCCTGAGCGTCGAGTGTGGTTTGTTTAGCTTGACTTAAATTTGGCATAATTTAAATAATAGCAATTTGCACAAGTTGGTTAGTTTTTTGCGGTAAAGCTCGCTTTTTTGCCTGCATTAATGCTGGCGTCTTGGAGCGGGTCGTCTGCCCCGGCTATTGTTATTGCGATTGGTGTTTCTATTCCCCGAGTGAGGTCTAGCAGCACGAGGTTCTGCTTTAGCTGGAGGCTTTACATCGGCCAATAGTTCTGCGCTCACTTCGGCGGTCGGTAATGCAAAACCAATATACTCTTCTATTGCTGGTAGGTTAAACGCATTATCTTCGCCGGCAAAAGAAATTGCATCGCCTTCTGCTCCAGCTCTTGCGGTTCGGCCTATGCGGTGAACATAGTCTTCTGCATCGTCTGGCAAATCAAAATTGAATACATGGCTTACGCCGTCAATATGTAGCCCTCTAGCTGCTACATCGGTAGCAATCAGCACATCAATTTTACCGGCTTTTAGTTCTTCTAAAAGCCGAATCCGTTTCTTTTGCTGTACGTCACCAGTTAAAAGCCCCGCCTTAATGTCATTGCCCTTTAAGCTTAACCAAACTCGCTCTGCCTGACGCCGAGTGTTAGTAAAAATAATTGATTTGTCAGGTTTATGTTGTTGAATAAGACCCATCAGTAAAGGCAGCTTTTCATGATTTGCTGGGTAGTAAAGAAGCTGGCGCACGCGATCTGCGGTTACTTGCTCTGCTTCTACATGAATATGGGTTGGCTGATTCATATGTTCGTAAGCAAGTTCTTTGACGCGATGCGATAAAGTCGCAGAAAACAGCATGTTAAGTCTTTCGGTTGGAGGAGGCATTTTTCTAAATAAATAGCGTATGTCGTTGATAAACCCTAGATCAAACATTCTGTCAGCTTCGTCTAAAACCACGCAATCGAGAGCGTAAAAGTTGTAAACTTTTTGCTTAAAGTAATCGATTAGTCGCCCTGCCGTACCAATTAATACATCACAGCCATCTTCAATTGCTTGACGTTGCTTGTCATAATCAGCGCCACCAAAAGCGACACACATTTTTAAGTCGGTAAACTGCGCTAAGGTTTTGGCGTCTTCATAGATTTGAATGACCAACTCTCGTGTGGGAGCCATAATAAAGGCGCGCGGCTCATTTGGCTCGCGATCTTCTACTGCTGGCAAGGTTAGTAACTCATTGAGTATTGCTAGCAAAAAGGCATTAGTTTTACCGGTACCGGTTTGCGCCTGCCCTGCGACATCTTGCGAATTGAGTAATAGTGGCAGAGCTTGTGCTTGAATCGGCGTTGCATACTGAAAGCCTAAAGTGTCTAATGCTTGTAGTAATTTTGGGTGTAACCCCATGTTTTTAAAAGCGGTATTCGATAAATGAGTTACCATAAATAAGGTTTGTTCCTAATAAAATAAAATACTTTTTTGCGATCGCAGGTTGCAACTTATAGCAACAGATAGCAGAATAGACGCTAAATATTTTAACATCTTGTTTCCGCATCATACCATTTACAATGATTGCGGGCGAATAGTCATTTTTAGGAGATTACATTTCATGAGCGATAAGATAGTTCAATTGACTGATGCTACTTTTGAAGAAGAAGTTTTAAAGTCTGAATTACCTGTTTTAGTTGATTTTTGGGCAGAATGGTGTGGACCTTGCAAAATGATCGCCCCAATTTTAGACGAGCTCGCGGAAGAATATGCCGGTAAAGTGAAGATTGCTAAATTGAATATTGATGAAAACCAAAATACTGCACCGCAGTATGGCGTAAGAGGTATTCCAACCTTAATTTTAGTGAAAAATGGCGCGGTTGAAGCACAACAAGTAGGTGCAGTGAGTAAGTCTCAACTCGCAACATTTTTAGATACTAATATTTAAGCCAACAACAGCAAAATTAAATCTAAAGACGGTGTTTTTAACTAAGCACCGGCTTTTTCTGCAAAAAATTGGACAATTAATTGTTTTAGTGCTACTTTTCGATTGTCAACTCATTTCAGGGTCTCCTGACCTACGAATGATTAATTCAAATGATTAAATTCTAATTTAACTAGTTTCTAAAGACTTCACTTTAAAGACAATATTGAGTTTCGATGTAATGTTTTTATCGTTTAATAACCAAAAATTAAGTTAAATGTTTGTGTGACTTTGAATACTTTAAAATTCAGCAATAAAAATGTAAGTGAACTATAAACCCATTTAAATAGGTAAATAACTAGCGCAACTGTCACTCTTCTTAGTGAAATTGCAGATCCCTTAGTCAAACCTCCATCCCAAATAAAAAGTAACTTTATGAATCTAACCGAAATAAAACAACTCTCAGCGACTAAACTTAGCGCAATGGCCAAAGAGGCCGGGCTTGATGATGCCGCGCGTATGCGTAAACAAGATATAATTTTCGCAATTCTTAAAAACCATGCGAAAAGCGGTGAGGATATTTTTGGCGATGGTGTATTAGAAATACTCCCTGACGGTTTTGGCTTTTTGCGTAATGCCGGTTCCTCCTATTTAGCAGGGCCAGATGATATATACGTATCGCCTAGTCAAATTAGACGCTTCAGTTTGCGTACCGGTGATACCATTTCTGGCAAAATTAGGCCGCCAAAGCATGGCGAACGTTATTTCGCGTTATTAAAAATAAACGAGATCAATTTCGACAGCCCAGAAAACGCAAAAAATAAGATTTTATTCGAAAACTTAACTCCTCTGCACCCAGATCAGCGAATGGTAATGGAGCGTGGTAATGGTTCTAGTGAAGACATTACAGCCCGGGTTATTGATTTAGCTTCACCTATTGGGCGTGGCCAAAGAGCACTAGTGGTTTCCCCTCCTAAAGCGGGTAAAACTATGATGATGCAGAATATCGCTCAATCGATTACCGCGAACCATCCAGACTGTGTGCTTATTGTATTATTAATTGATGAGCGCCCGGAAGAAGTAACTGAAATGGAGCGTTCTGTAAGAGGCGAAGTTGTCGCTTCTACGTTTGATGAGCCTGCAAGTCGCCATGTTCAAGTGGCTGAAATGGTTATTGAAAAAGCTAAACGACTGGTTGAGCATAAAAAAGACGTCATTATTTTATTAGACTCTATTACTCGTTTGGCACGTGCTTATAACACGGTGATACCTTCGTCGGGTAAAGTATTAACCGGTGGTGTCGATGCCAATGCATTACAACGGCCTAAGCGATTTTTTGGTGCAGCGAGAAACATTGAAGAAGGTGGTAGTTTAACGATTATTGCTACCGCTCTGGTAGATACTGGTTCTAAGATGGATGAGGTTATCTACGAAGAGTTTAAAGGTACCGGTAATATGGAATTACATTTGGATCGTAAGATTGCCGAAAAGCGGGTTTTTCCAGCCATTAACTTTAATCGCTCAGGTACCAGAAAAGAAGACCTCCTGACTTCAACCGAAGAGCTTCAAAAAATGTGGATTTTGCGCAAAATTATTCATCCAATGCAAGAAATTGAAGCGATGGAGTTTTTAGTGGATAAATTGGCCCTAACTAAAACCAATGAAGAGTTCTTCAACTCCATGAAACGCAAATAAATCTGTTAAGTCATGCTGAATCAATCGGTAAAGTATAAAGATTTAAGAGATTTTATAGCGTATTTAGAGCAGCAAGGTGACCTTAAGCGCATCACCTTGCCTGTTGATCCTAATTTAGAAATGACCGAGATCTCTGATCGCGTGTTGCGAGCAGACGGCCCTGCCTTATTATTTGAAAACCCCATTGGATATCAAACACCAGTACTCACCAATTTGTTCGGCTCTACCCGTCGAGTTGCTGTTGCTATGGGTTGCAAAGAGGTATCTGAACTTCGTGAAGTCGGTAAATTACTGGCATTTTTAAAAGAACCAGAACCGCCTGCGGGATTCAAAGATGCTTGGGACAAAGCGCCTATTTTTAAACAAGTGCTTAATATGAATCCTAAAGTAGTCAAAAAAGCGGACTCTCAAGCGATTGTTATTGAAAAAGAAGATGTCGATTTAAGCCAAATCCCCATTCAAACTTGTTGGCCCGGAGATGCCGCGCCATTAATTACCTGGGGCTTAGTTGTTACCCGTGGACCTAACCAAAAACGCCAAAATTTAGGTATTTATCGACAGCAAGTCATTGCTAAGAATAAAGTGATTATGCGTTGGTTGTCGCATCGTGGCGGAGCACTTGATTTAAAAGCTTGGCAAGAGCAGCACCCAGGCGAACCGTTTCCGGTTAGCGTGGCATTAGGCGCTGATCCTGCAACTATTTTAGGCGCGGTTACGCCGGTTCCAGATGCATTATCTGAATATGCTTTTGCGGGCTTATTGCGCGGTGAAAAAACTCGAGTGACCAATTGCTTAATTAATGACTTACAAGTTCCTGCGAGTGCTGAATTTGTGTTAGAAGGATTTATCTATCCGAATGAGTTTGCTGATGAAGGGCCTTATGGAGACCACACAGGTTACTATAATGAAGTTGAATCGTTCCCTGTATTTACGATTGAAAAAATAACTCACCAAAAGTCGCCTATTTATCATTCTACTTATACTGGGCGTCCACCAGACGAGCCTGCGGTGTTAGGGGTGGCGTTAAATGAAGTTTTTATTCCTTTGTTGCAAAAGCAGTTTCCAGAAATAATTGACTTTTATTTACCTCCAGAAGGCTGCTCGTACCGTATGGCGGTGGTAACAATTAAAAAACAATACCCAGGGCATGCGAAACGAGTGATGATGGGAGTTTGGAGTTTTTTACGTCAGTTTATGTATACCAAATTTGTTATTGTTACCGACGACGATGTAAATGCACGAGATTGGAATGACGTGATTTGGGCTTTAACCACTCGAGTTGACCCTAGCAGAGATACCACTTTAATTGATAATACCCCAATTGATTATTTAGACTTTGCGTCGCCAGTTTCTGGGCTAGGTTCAAAAATGGGTATAGATGCAACTAATAAATGGCCTGGCGAGACCCAAAGAGAATGGGGCGTCGCAATAGAAATGGATCAGGCAACCAAAGATAAAGTAGACGAATTATGGAAAGAACTAGACCTATGAGCGGAGTCAAATTTATAACTCACAATGTAACCCAACTGACGGAACAGATTTATCGGGTAAGAATTAAACCCCTGTCGGGTGAGTTATTTGAGTTTGAAGCAGGGCAATATTTATTTTTAAGTCTTAGCGAAAATAAAAAAATTCCATTGTCTATTGCTAGTGCACCTGAAGAGCAAAACTTTATTGAGTTACATATCCGCAAAGTGGGCGAAGACACGTTAGCCAAGGAGATGTTAGATTTATTTAATGCTGGAAAAAGTTTTGAAATTGACGGGCCTCATGGTCGATGCTGCTTAAAGCCAGGTCACTTAGACGTTGTGATAATTGCCGGCGGTACAGGCTTTTCTCCAATGAAGAGCCTTATAGAAAGTGCTTTAAGTCGTGGAGACGAGCGAGAGTTTACAGTTTATTTGGGGGCGCAATCGTCTAATGAGCTTTATCAAACGGCATTAATAGAGTCTTGGCAGGTAATTAATAAGAATATTCATTATGTGCCAGTCATCGCAGACGAAGAAGTCGAGTGGCAAGGACAAGTTGGTTTTCCTCATCAAGTCGCTATCGAAAACTTAGGGGAAGAGATTAAGTCTAAAGAGTTCTTTATTTCTGGGTCTGAACCAATGGTTTTAAACGTTTATCAGGCACTACTTAGCAAAGGTGTTGATAAAAGCCATATATATTCCGACATTATTGATATTAAGCGAGATATGGGGCACGACTTATAGCTAAGATGGATTAGTCTGAACTCCATCTGACATTTTTGGCAGGGAGAGCGAAATATGATCAGTCAATCTAATTTCGGCTAAAATCTTATTGCGGACATTGGCAATACTTTATGAGACTGAGAGCATCACACTGCGGTCGTTCGGAGAATTAGATTGGACTAATAAAAGCAGTCAGTCGACGAGCCAGCTGTTCTGAATCTTTGGCTTGAGGAAAAATATAAATGGAAACTTCTGATATTAAACAAATTGGATGTTCAAAGCTTTTTCTAGGCAGTTCGTTATTCAAGTTTGTCGTTGTTTTGATTTTAAACGTGAGTGTTATTCATGCAACAGAACATGAGCCCCCTAAAGACAAAACGTATCAACCTCGAATGATAAAAGTACCTAGCGGCTCATTTCAAATGGGTTCAGATTGCTGTGAAAGGGAAGATGAATTGCCAATTCATCCAGTGACAATTAAAGCGTTTAAAATGAGTCAAACAGAAGTGACTTTCGCGATGTGGGATAGGTGCGTTACTGATGGTGTTTGTACATATAAACCAAGCGATCAAGGGTGGGGACGAGGCAATCGTCCAGTAATCAACGTAAGCTATCAACATATCACTAAGCAGTTTATACCTTGGATAAATAAAGTATCCGGACAAACTTTCCGATTACCAAGTGAAGCAGAATGGGAGTATGCTGCTAGAGCAGGGAGTACTACCAAATATGCTTGGGGCAATGAGATCGATTGTTCACAAGCACAATACGGAAGAAGTGAGCCTAATGAAGGTAATAAACTGGGTGGAGAATGCAGTAAGTCATATGATGGAACAGTCGAAGTAAAATCTTATTCACCAAATCGATTTGGATTGTACGATATGAATGGTAATGCCTGGGAGTTGGTAGAAGATTGTTACCATGAATCATATAAGGAAGCGCCGAATGACGGAAGTGCGTGGGTTAGTGGTGATTGCAAGTTCGAACGTGTCATTCGTGGCGGTGGTTGGTATACCACAAAAAACTACTTGAGATCGGCTGATCGTAATGGGTTGTCTTCGATTGATAAAAGCCAACTGATTGGATTTCGCTTAGCACAAGATATAGTTGAATAGTGTAATCAATGGGTTACCATAAAGTCGTCTTTATAATGCAGGCTTTGATCATCAGAGTCTGTATGAGAAGTTAGTTTTTACTGGCTCTATTCATCACAGAGCCGACATAACAAAAATTAAAGACGTGTCCAAAGCTGACAGTTTGCGGTTAGAAAGCAAGGAAGATAGTGGACGTATTGGTTGGCTCGATAAAGATTAGAGCTAACTCACACTGATCCTGGGGGATCCCCCAGACACTGACCCCTATTTCATGTGAACCACTAAAGGGGTTGGTAAGGCTGCATTTTAGTTAAGAACTACTGGTCTGTGTTGCATTCAATTGGACACAGTTTGGAACCGATTATTTTCAGGAGCCAATAGGCTTGGGGTGAATTCTGAGAATTACCTAGATCCCGACGGGTGACTGGTGCGAATCAATTCCGACGCCAATAGCGAGAATAAGGGTGCGTGTTCGAATGGCCGTTGGCTTACAAAGTTACTAACAAAATTTAGTGGCATTGGCTTTTAGTTGCTTCTTGACAGAGGCTGGCTAATGGGCGAGCCAAATGGATTTATCAATAGATAAATTCTGACAAACGAATCAGGTATTCCAAGAATATTTTCAGATGGGTTATGAGAAATTAACGGGAAGTTCAGTAAAGAGGGGAACATACTCCCCTCTTACTCGGTGTGCTTTCAGATTTTAGCCTGTAATCCTCGGCGGTAACTTAATAAAAAGAGCATGATTAAAGACACTAACCAGAGACTACCACCACCGGAGTCACCTGATTCGTCGTTATCATTGCCATCGTTATTGCCATCATTACTGTTATCTTGAGGTACTGAAAGTTGGATAGTCGCCGAGTTGTTTAACATCTCGGTATCGGGATCAGATAACGACTGTCCAATCACTGTAATACCGACCGTTTTGCCTTGATTTGCCGTTCCTTCAAAGTCTTGACTGAAATCGAAGGTATAGGAAACCAACGAGTTTGCATCGATTGTTCCAATCGGACAATCATTGATTTCTGTAGACGTGTGGTAAGTTCCAGTGAAACAATCACTGAGTTGCTCTCGTATGACTTCACCTGTCAGCTCAAAATGGGGAAACTGAATCGACAAACCGACATTGTGAATAGGCTCTGCAGAGCTATTGATTAGGCTTACCGTCAAACTGGTGGCGTCTGCTGCCGCCCCTACTATGAGGTCTACTGGCGCCGGGTTTGCTTTAAACAGTGAGAAAACACTCGTCTCACCATCCTGTGCGACATACAATAACCCATCATCTCTGGCCGCTATCTTAGCTGTTGATGATAACGAAAATGTTCTAGTACCATCGTTGTCTTGGCCCACGACGTAGGGAGGGGTTTGACCGGAGCGATCCACTCTATAGGGTCCTCCTTCCACAAGATGCTCACCGGCAATGCGGAGGCTGGATGATGGTTGAATGATTATATCATTGGAAGTTAAACCCCAACGCGCTTGCAATATACTAGTGTTACTTCGCACGGTGCTTTCATCCAGGTTTAGAAAATCAGCGACACCCACAGTGCTTTGGCTGGCAATGCTGTATACTGCAAAGTTTTCGAAGACCAGGTAGTTGTCGGTATTACTAACGGCGCCCTCTGATTCAATCAACAGGTATTGAAAAGTAGGATCCGCTATTATCGAACGCTCTAGTTCGAGCTCGATACCCTCGTCAGTTATAAACGAAATCAATGATGCGCTGCCATCACTAAAATCAAGGATAAATCTGTCAATTTCTCCATCATTATCATCCGTTGCAAACAAACCATCAATCGATTTAACCAACGCCTTTTGGCCATCACTCGAGTAATCCCAGATGCTTACTCCTCTATCGGCAAAGAAGCCGTCATTAGCGCCATCAAGCGACTCGACAACGACTTCAGTAGTCTGTTGTTGTAAATCCCGACGATAGATTTTCGCTTCCCATTGGTTATTGTTCCAACGTTTTCCCGAAAATATAACATAGCGCCCATCGCCACTCATGCTTAGCATCTTAGTAGTAGTGTCAGGATAGTCCATCGAATTACCGGCTTCATCAATTGACGCAACATAGTACTCCTGAGTATTAAAGTCGTATACCACTAAAGCTTGATGATTGTCTGCAGCGGTTGCCAGTGAGCTGTTCCCGGCCATAAGTATTCGAGAGCCATCATCTGAAAACTTTAATGGCGTAAACGATTGGCCTTCAGTGAGTGTAACGCTGCCATTTTCGGGTTGTGGGACAAGTAACGATGCCTCTTTGGTCTCCAAATTAAACAAATACCCATCTAAACCGTTATTGGTATCTGCCTCTACTAACGCAGCAGCGGTTCGGAGTGCGACATAACTGCCAGCCTTACCAGAGACCACAGACAAACTAGCAGTTGGGCTGCCAGGCAAGTCAATTTTCTCTAAATTGGCAGCGGATAAAGTCCCTTGAGTAAATAATAGAAATAAATAGCTTAGCGTCTTCCGCTTGTTCATAGATTCCCCATTTATTAATCTTTTTGTGAGTGAATTTGTTATTTTTCAATTATTAGACAAGATAACAGAAAAGTAGCCAGAGAAAAATAACCAGACACCCAGCTATTAGCTAATATCCTACAGAAAATCTAATTTGTGAGGGTCGGGCCTCAGCGAAGAAAGACATGGGTGATAGAAATTGCTTGCCAAGAAGTGTCACAAATCGGTGTTAGAAATAATGATTATAAATCAGTCTGATAGCTGCCGTAAGTGTCAAAACATACCAAAAAGAGCCTAATTTCATAGCTTTTTAAATCGACAAAAATACTACTGTTAATTTGCATTGAATTTTGATCAACTTATCTTAATAGATAATTAGCTTTAACAAAGCTTTACCAAGAGAACTCTGGTTCATTTATTCAATGCAAATGTGAATCACTTTTGAGCGCAAATTAACACTCCGATATACAAAGTCTTGTTGGAACGGCTTGTTAAAATGTAAACACAGCATTTCATGAATGACCAACTCTTTTTATTTTGGGTTTAGTATATGGATGTCTTTGAAACAGTAGGAATGGCAAACATCTTGAATGTCTGTTGGAGATCTCTCCACTTCGGTCGAGATGACGGGTAAATTTCGAGATTGAAGATAAATTGTGAGTGTCAGGTTTTAACGATCAAAAAGTTCACTGAACTCGACGTTGCCAACGACCACTTTATGGCAGCTTTTGCTGGTCGAATAGAAACTTGGTTATGTTCGATTATAGCACTCTGAAAATAGAGAATTGTACGATTAGGTCAAACTCTTTGTTCTATTTAGTCAGATTAAGTATGAGCTACTACAGCTAAGACCGGCTAAATAATCGGTCTTAGCTAAAGTTTATTGCTGATTTTAAAAGCTGTATTTATCGAGAATGGATTGGTAAGTGCCGTCCTGCTTTAGTTTCGCGATAGCTTGGTTAAAGGCTTCAACGGTTTCTGGTGAAACGGTTTTTTTACTAAACATTAAAGCAACGTCACCGGAGTGAATCTCAAGCGGCAGCGCCTCGATCTCATCTTGCAACCCTTTACGCTTTATTGTAAAAGCGGCCACAAAGGGATCTTCTAAAAAGCCATCGATATTGTTTTGTACTAAGTTGTAATAGTTAACTTCTGGCAAAGGTACGTTAACAAATTTATCTTTGGTTGCTGCGGCATCGCGAAGTTGCGACACTTGCTCTCCATAAACATAGTCTTCGGTGACACCAAGTTTAAAGTCAGTGTTTAACATTTGCTCCAAAGTTAAGTTAGCATATTTATCTGCCTCACCTTTACGCACGTAAAGGACAAATGACTCTGAGCGATAGTTATTAGAAAAATAAGCAAATTTTTCGCGGGCGTCTGTTTTAGAAGCACTTCCAAGTAAATCAATACTACCTTGTCGAATCGCATTAAGTAGCTTCATCCAGCTTTTTTGCTCAAACTTTAAGTCGCATCCAGCTTCATCAGCTATTGCAGTGAGTAATTCAATTTCTAGTCCTGCGACTTTATCGTCAACGGTATAAAATTGATAGGGCTCCCATGGATCCCAGCCCATCGTTAACGAACATTGCTTTGCTGGTTTATTGAGTGCGGCAACTGCTTGCTTACTAGGCGCTGGAGCCGTTTCTTTTACTGAGCTCGTTGCTTTGTCTACTTGACCTGAATTATCTGCTTGATTGCAACCACTTATAGCTAACACTATTAGTGCGATCAGGCAGAAACTAAAGGTTATCTGTCTATTCATTTCTAACCTCACTATTGTCTATCATTTTTATTGTTGCTCATTTTAAGTGTAGACTAGCTTTAAGAAATATCACCTTGTTCTTTGAGATAATTATTAGAAACAAAAAAGGCGCTCTGTTGAGCGCCTTTATATACTACTTGTGCTGAGACAGGGTTAGCTCATACAAGCCTTTAACTTTTTCATGGCATTTTTTTCTAATTGGCGAATTCGCTCTGCAGATACTTGGTATTTATCTGCTAGCTCTTGCAATGTTGCTTTATTATCACTTAGCCAACGTGCATTGAGAATCTCCTGACTACGCTCATCTAAAGTTTTCATTGCATTAAATAACCGTTGTTGGTGATGTTGCTCCCAATCTTGTTCTTCTAAAGATTGAGCCGGATCACTATTTTGCGGAGCTTCAAGATAAGCCGCTGGCGCAAAAGTACTGTCTTCGTCTGCATCATTCGGTAAGTCGAAAGCAGTATCTCTCGAGTTTAGACGGCTTTCCATGCGCCTAACTTCAATTTCAGATACACCTAAGTCATCAGCAACCGCTTTAACTTCATCATTGTTTAACCAGTTAAGGCTTTTTTTGGCGCTTCTTAAGTTAAAGAAAAGTTTACGCTGCGCTTTTGTTGTAGCGACTTTTACAATTCTCCAGTTTTTTAGTACAAACTCGTGAATTTCCGCTTTAATCCAGTGAACGGCAAAAGAAATTAGACGCACCCCAACTTCAGGATCGAAACGCTTTACCGCTTTCATTAGCCCAACATTACCCTCTTGGATAAGGTCGGCTTGGGGTAGGCCATAACCACTATAACTGCGCGCAATATGCACAACAAATCTTAAATGAGAAAGGATTAAATCTCTAACCGCGCTAAGATCGCCCTCATTTTTATAACGAGATGCTAATTGGTACTCTTGCTCTGCCGTTAAAATAGGCACAGAGTGTATTGCTGTGACGTAAGAATCAATGTTCCCCTGAGGGACTGACATTGCAATTGTCGCTAATTCTTTACTCATGTTTTGTATCCTCTCGCTTCTTAAACTTAAATATAAAAGCTCATGTCGCAAGTTATTAATTTGATTTAAAACTCCTCAAAGCCAAGTCTTTATTGGGCTAGATCTAGAGGAGGCTCTTCTAATTAGCAAATATTTTAGCACTCTTAATTGTAGAGTGCTAATATTTTATTTGTTAGTTGTATGAGTCTTAAAACCTCGAAAAGTTTCATTTATTAGACATTTTGTTACATTCAACCAAATCGACATTTAATTATTATATCGCGTTAATATTAAATTTGTTGATACTTAATTTAACTCAAATTCGATTTTATCGATAGAATAGTATTTTATTTGAGGGCAATTGTATTTTATCTGTGAGCAATTGTAGCGCTTTGCTAGTTAACGCGGTTCAATTTTTCGAATATGGCGTCCAACGCTGAGCCAAGATCCTAATAATCCTAAACTGCAGCTAATGGCTAGTAGTTGAAGGCTTTGTTTGCCGGATAAGCCCGCAATACTAAATTGGCTTTGGTATAAGCCGGCTAATTGAGCCACGGGTTCACTTAGCCAAAGCAATGAAATACTGAGTAAAATCCAACAAGTAATACCTGCAAATAGGCCATACCAAAACCCAGTATATAGAAATGGTCGACGGATAAAAGCATCGGTAGCTCCGACTAACTTAACCACTTCGATTTCTTCGCGTCGATTTTGAACTGATAAGCGGATGGTGTTTCCAACGATTAATAGGACTGCTAACGCTAAGGCTGCACCAAGAGCGGATGCAGCTTTTTCCGCTAGTTGCAAAATGGCATAGAGTTTTCTTACCCAGTCTAAGTCAAGTTGCGCAAGAGTGACTTGCGGAATGGCTTTAAACTCTGCCACTAATAATTCGGAAGCTTGTGGACTGGTATGGGTTGCTGCGGGTTGAACCACCAAAACTGGAGGCAGTGGGTTACTATCCAGCTGAGCTATAGCTTCAGCAAAGCCTGAGCGCTGTTTAAAATCAGCCAAGGCTTGCTCTTGGCTGATGACATCTACCGAAGCAACTCCGTTCGTTTGGCGAACTTTGCTAGCAACTTGTTCAATTTGTTTACTGCTTAGCTCGGTTTCTAAATACAGAGATATACGGCTTGCTCCATCCCAACTTTGGGATAAGTTTTTACCGTTATCTAGCAAAATTTGTAAACCGGCAGGTAACGCGAGAGCGATAGCTATGACTAAAATAGTCATAAAATTTGAAACTGGGCTAGATAAAATATCAAACAAGCCGCGTTTGGCTTCTATTTTATGTAGCCGAGATAGCATTTTTAGCTTAGTGCCTAAGGTTGCACCCTGAGAGATACTGGCGCCTGACATCGACTCATGACTCATAGCATGACTCCAGACTCACTATTTGGTGAATCGCCCTGATCTTCGACTAATTGGCCTTCTTTCATGACTAAGGTTCGATAGTGCATTTGTGCTATGAGGCTTAAATCATGAGAGGCGATTAATAAGCTGACGCCCACTTGGTTAAACTGTTCAAACAAGTGCATGATTTCTGCAGACAATTTAGGATCTAAGTTACCGGTTGGCTCATCAGCTAGTAATAATGGGGGTTTATTCACGACAGCGCGCGCAATTCCCACCCTTTGTTGTTCTCCGCCGGATAGCATAATCGGAGAATGCTTTTCTTTTGAAAGTAATCCGACTTTATCTAATGCAGCACGAACTCGCCTGCCTATTTCGCGATGCGGGTAGCCTGCAATCATGAGCGGTAGAGCGACATTGTCAAATACGGTACGGTCGAATAAAAGGCGGTGATCTTGAAAAATCATGCCAATGTTTCTGCGAACTGCAGGAATTTTGCGGCGGCTAGTGCGGTTTAAATTTTTATTATTTACAACAACTTGGCCGGATGTTGCTCGCTCCATTAGACAAATAAGTTTAAGTAGAGTACTTTTTCCTGCGCCTGAGTGACCCGTTAAAAAAGCCATTTCTCCATCTGCAATCTCAAAACTAACGCGTTTTAGCGCTTCCTGGCCGTTAGGGTATCGTTTAGAGACTTCAGAAAACTCAATCATTTAATGTCCTGATAAATTTATCATTTTTATTTTAATGCGCTAGCGCCTAAGCATAGTGCTAAGTTATTTAAAGCAAAATTTAACTAGGTTTTCTCAAATAGGGCGTCTATATAATCAGTTGCCACAAATTCACGCAAGTCTTGTTTTGCTTCACCTACCCCAATATAGCGAATGGGTAGTTTTAGTCGATCTGCCAGCGCAAATACTACACCGCCTTTAGCAGTGCCGTCTAATTTAGTAATGGTAACGCTGTTTAAACCTACAGATTTATTAAATTCTACTGCTTGAACTAGCGCATTTTGTCCGGTGCCTGCGTCAACAACCAACATGATCTCGTGGGGTGCTTGTGCGTCAACTTTTGCCATTACTCGTTTAACTTTCGCTAGCTCTTCCATTAAGTTACTTTTATTGTGTAGCCGCCCTGCAGTATCTGCAATAACAATATCGACCTTGCGTGCTTGCGCTGCTTGTACCGCATCAAATATTACTGAGGCGCTATCGGCTCCGGTATGTTGTGCGACTACAGGCACATTATTTCTTTCACCCCAAACCTTTAACTGTTCAACTGCGGCGGCTCTAAATGTGTCTCCGGCCGCAAGCATCACGCTTTTGCCTTGCGCCATAAATTGATGGGCGAGTTTACCGATGGTGGTGGTTTTACCAACACCATTAACGCCTACCATTAATATAACAAAGGGGGTGTCTTGTTGTGGAATAACTAATGGGCTTTGCACAGGCTCAACCACTTGCAGTAGTAGCTCTTTTAACCTCAACATCATTGCCTGGGTGTCTTTTAGCTGTTTTCGATTAGCTTTATCGGTTAAATCGTCAATAATCTTGGCGGTAGTATCAACACCGACATCTGCCATTAGCAGTAAGGTTTCGACTTCCTCTAAAACGTCTTCATCAATTTCTTTTTGGCCTAAAACTAAATTGGCTAATCCTTCGGAAAATTGTGAGCGTGTCTTAGAAAGCCCTTGCTTTAACCTTTGGAATAAGCCGGCTTTAGGCTGTGGTTCTCGCTGTGCTTCTTGCTCTGCTGTTTGAGTTATGGGCGTGGTTTGCTTAGTGACATCGGCTAAGTCACCGTCAACTGGAGGCTGATCGCTTGATAGCGGTTGCGGTTCAGGGTGAGCGAGTTGAGTCGTCTCGCTTGGCGATAAGTCTTGTATCGTTTGACTAGTTGACTCTTCTTGTTCAGTGGTTTCACTGGTTTTGTTGTCGGGTGATTTTTTATTACCAAACCAACCGAACAAGCCGCGCTTTTTACTGCTTTTGTCTGACATAAGTATGTTTAATCTATTACCGGCTAAAATCAGTCGCTATGCTACCATTTTCTACCTATTATGAGCTAGTTCTCGCTTGGGGGATTTTGCGGTGGTTGCCATAATTCAACTTTATTCCCGTCGGGGTCAATAAACCAGCCAAAACTTCCATATTCGCTACGCTCTATTGTGTCTAGAATATGGCAGCCACTGGGTTTTAATTGGGTTAACATCTCATCGAGGTTATCTACCATTAAATTAAACATAAAGTCTTTTTCGCTAGGTGAAAAATAGTCACTAGACTGCTTAAACGGGGTCCAAATATTAAATCCATTTTTTGGAATATCATTCGCAGCAAAGGTTAGCCCATAAGGGTGAGCTAGCCCCATTCCAAGCCACTTTTGGTACCATTTAGCCAGCGCTTGCGGATCGGGTGACTTAAAAAATACTCCGCCGAGTCCCAGTACTTTTGCCATTTTTCAGTCCTTTTTGCTATGTGGTTGTTTGCCTATTATGCCGAGATTTAAGCAAAATTCGAGTTTTGCTTGATGAATGATATGGCCAGTATGGGATTTTGATGCCTTATATCATCAATAATTTTGATTGATATAGTAAAAAGATTATCCTTTTTATTGTTGGAATTAGTGGTTATGCTTCATTTTTGGAGTAATGAAGTGGCTATTGAGCTGTGCGCTCAACACAATTTTAAATTTATCTAGGAACAGACTATGCCGTTTTATATTAAGCAGGGGCAAATCCCAGCGAAACGCCACACCACTTTCTATCGAGAAGACGGTGAGTTATATCGAGAAGAGCTTTTCTCTACTCATGGCTTTTCGAATATCTATTCCAATAAGTATCATCACAATATGCCAACTAAAACCATGAAAGTTGAAGCAATCAATATTGAACATGGTGAAGAGTGGCAAGACGCTCTTTTACAAAATTATAAAATTCATAGTTTTCAAGTTGATAGCGAAGGCGACTTTATAACCGCGCGTAGAAAGCAATTGTTTAACCATGATGTTGCTATGTACACTGCTAAAGTTACACAACCCAGCGATGTCTTTTATCGCAACGCTTATGCCGATGAAATTATTTTTGTGCATGAGGGGCAAGGTACCCTATTGTCGGACTACGGAAACATCACAGTGCAGCGGTGGGACTATTTAGTTATCCCAAAAGGAACGACCTACCAGCTAAAGTTTAATGACTACACTAATGTGCGTTTATTTGTTATTGAGTCGCCTACAATGGTCACTATTCCTAAGCATTTTCGCACTGCAACTGGCCAACTACTCGAAAGCGCACCTTATTGCGAAAGAGACATTCGTACACCTGAGTTACAGCCTGCGGTGGTAGAAAAAGGCGAGTTTCCTTTAATTATCAAATACGCAGATCGTTATCAAAAAAGTGTGCTGCAATGGCATCCGTTTGATTTAGTGGGTTGGGACGGAGCGTGCTATCCCTGGGCAATTAATATTCAAGAATATGCACCTAAAGTCGGCAAAATTCACTTACCACCTAGCGAGCATTTAATTTTTACCGCCAATAATTTCGTGGTGTGTAATTTCGTGCCTCGTTTATATGATTTCCACCCAAATTCTATTCCTGCGCCTTATTATCATACCAATATCGATAGTGAAGAAGTCTTATATTATGTTGATGGAGACTTTATGAGCCGTACCGGAATTGAAGCAGGCTCCATGACCTTACATAAAAAAGGTGTTCCTCATGGGCCACAGCCCGGTAAAACGGAAGGATCCTTAGGCAAAAAAGAGACTTATGAATACGCCGTGATGATCGATACCTTCAACCCCTTAAAAACCAGCAATCACTTTAAAGATTGTATGGAACCCGATTACAACCAAAGCTGGCTAGAAGATTAATATTTTTTGGAGAATTAACCGATGACACAGCAACACCCTAATAACCCGCTCAAATTGCGCGGTATTTCATTTACAGAATTTTGCTCTGCTGATACTAAATTTATGCACGATGTTTTTATGGATTTTGGATTTTCAAAATTAAAAAAGCACAAAAGCAAAGATGTTACTTACTATAACCAAAATAAAATTCACTTTTTACTAAACGCAGAAAAAAGCGGTTTTTCTGCTGAGTTTACTAAAGCTCATGGGCCAGCGATTTCATCAATGGGGTGGGTTGTAGAAGATGCAAAGTTTGCATTAGACGAAGCTGTAGCACGCGGAGCAAAGCCTGCGACAGAAAAAGATTTTGACTATCCGGCTATTTATGGCATTGGCAACAGTTTAATTTACTTCATCGATAAAAATGAAGGTGAAAATAGTATTTGGGAAACTGATTTTGAAGCATTACCCGATCCTATTGTTCAACAAGATAAAGGCTTTGTTGAAATCGATCATTTAACTAATAATGTTTACAAAGGCACTATGGAAAAATGGTCAGACTTTTATAAAAACGTTTTTGGATTTGAAGAAGTTAGATACTTTGATATTAAAGGTGTGAAAACTGCTCTAGTCTCATATGCGTTAGCAAGTCCGTGCGGCACATTCTGCATTCCTATTAATGAAGGTAAAGATGACAATAACAACCAAATTGATGAATATTTAGATATGTATGATGGTCCTGGTGTTCAGCATTTAGCATTTAGAACCACTGACTTAGTTGCTTCTTGCGATGCACTGGAAGGCTCTTACATTGAAACTTTAGATATTATACCTGAATACTATGAAACTATTTGGGATCGTGTACCTTGGGTTAAAGAAGATAAAGAGAAAATTAAGCAGCATCAAATTCTGGTTGATAGCCAAGCAGAAAATACTTACTTACTGCAAATATTCACCAAAAACTTATTTGGTCCTATCTTTATTGAAATGATTCAACGCGAAGGAGATAAAGGATTTGGAGAAGGAAACTTCCAAGCATTATTTGAATCGATTGAAAGAGATCAAGAAAAGCGTGGCGTGCTTTAATTAGAGCCATATCTGTCTAGCTAAAAAAGGGCTTTAAGCCCTTTTTTAGTGTTTGTTAATCACCGGTTCCAACACCTCGCTTTTTCATATAGCGATAAAGCAATTGATCTTCTAAACGTTGGCTTTGTTGCAATGCTTTATAAACTCCAAGTTGCTCCGCTTTGCTCCGCTGTTGACCAAGCTTTTCTTTGGCTTGTATTGTATCGATAACAATTTTAAATCCAACTACCGCTTGGCGGAGTTTTTGAGTATATTCACTTGGCATTAAGTTGTTATTTGCAAGAAGTGTTGGTTCGTAAGCCTCAACTAATTTATCCATTGCGGTCTTATTGTCATTATCATTAATTAATGTGACTTGCCCAATGCAATGAACCGCAACATAATTCCAAGTTGGTACCGCCGGCGACTTTGCATAAAAAGAAGGCGAAATATAACTATGCGGACCTTGAAAAACGACTAATACTTTTTCTCCGTCAAGTTGCTTCCAATGAGGATTTGCTCTGGCCATATGTGCATATAAAGAACCTAACTTACCTTCGTTAGCTTGTAAAACAAAAGGTAAATGAGTGGCTTCTAGCGAGGCCGAAAAGAGCGTTGCAAAAGCATTGTCTTTTATTAGCCCTTGGATAACTTCGGCCGATTCTATTTTAAAGCTACTAGGTATATACATTAACGAAACCTGATTGATATTGTGGTGGTTATTTTAACAATGATAAACCGCTCGTTAATGCAATCGAATGGCTAAAATCCAAGCGGTTCCTGTCATCAACAATAACCCAAAGCAACTCAGTAGTCCTATAACTAATGCGCGCAAGTGAGTATGAATTAACTGACCCCGCTGTTTATGTTGTTCGATTTTGTCTGCTAAAACCAAGTGACAAATCAGCATAATTATTACCGCGGCAATAAAGTTAATAGCGATATAGTAAAGCAAACTTTTAGCACCACCCAAAATAAAGTAGAGCAACATTGCTAAAGTGCTAAAACTAGTCACAACTAAAATTATCCAGCTCGTTAGCTTATATTTAAAATTATCTAAATTGCTATACAGTAGCAGTCCACCCGCTAAACAAGAGCCAAAAATTGTGGCAATTGCAATTGAAAATGGCTCGTAAACTTTAAATTCTGGTTGAGTATTTTGCAGCGTGTGGTCAACTTGAGCGCTGGGCGGTTGATAAGGGTTAGTCGTCTCTTGTGGTGATTCAAATTGTGACATAGGGTTTATCTTAAAATCGCGTTATAATCTAAGCTGCGAAAAGTTATCAAGGATTCATTATGAAACTGTTTTACACTAAGTCTTCTCCGTATGCAAACTGTGTGCGCGTCGTTATCTCTGAGCTAAACATTGCATCGCAAATTGAAATGCATGAAACACATCCGTTTAACGATGATGCAGACTTTTTACAAGCGAACCCTCTAGGTAAGGTTCCTTGTTTGTCTGAAAATGGTGAAAACATTTTAGATAGCGAAGTGATTTGCGATTTTTTAGATGCAAACTTTAGTGGTGGCACGTTATTTAATCCTGTTTATGCTGATTGGCGGTTAAAAACTTATTACTCTATGTGTTCCGGTTTAATGGATCTTTTGGTGGCAAGAAGAATGGAGCAAATGCGCGCAGATGATGGCATTCGCTCTGATTTTTGGTGGGATAGATTTAATTTGGGTATTGCTCGCACGCTTAACCAAATTGAAACCAAACTGGCTCTATTGCCGGCGGAGTTTAGTATATTACACATCAATATGATGTGCTGTTTGGCCTATCTCGATTTTAGACATTCTGATATTGACTGGCGCAATGATTACCCTCAATTAAAAGCGTTTTTTGAAACTTACTCATCTCGACCTAGCTTTTGGGATAATCCTCTATTGGCTTAATCAGAATGCAGTCAACTTGGTGATTTTATTGTTGATCTTACAGGGTTTGACTATAGTTAAGTTAATTACTTCCACTTAGGTTTGCCATTGAAACTGACGCGACAATGTATCACTCTAATTTTTGCTTGGGTTATTTTATCGACTAGTAGTATTAGTTTACTGGCTAAGTCTGGTACTACGTCAAGCATTCCATTAAATGAGCTTAAAGCGCTTACCGAAGCCTATTATCAAATTAAAACCCAATATGTTAAAGAAGTCGACGACAGCGTGCTGTTACAGGCGGCTATTCAAGGTATGGTAAGTAGTCTCGATAGCCATTCACGTTTTTTACCGGCTGATGAATTTGAACAATTTAATCGCGATAATTCGGGAGAATATGCCGGCGTGGGGTTAAGTTTTAATGATCATGAGTATGGATTACAGGTAAACCAGGTTATTTCCAATAGTCCTGCCGCTCGGCAAGGAATAACACCGGGGATGTTGGTTACTCACATAAACCAAACAGCGGTAATTTATTTATCGGCTAATGAAGCGTTAACGATGCTTAAAGGCAAAGTTGGCACTCGGTTAGAGTTGACTGTTACTGCGCCTCATTTTGCTCAACCTAAAGAAATTAAACTGCGCCGAGAAATCCTGCTGCTACCGAGTATTGTGAGCCATCAATTATCTAACGCCACCGCCTATATTCAAATACAACAATTTACAATGAATACGGCTCGCGAGTTTAAGCAAGCACTCGCTACGCTTAATAAGGCCTCAAAAATAGAACGTTTAATTATTGATTTACGGGATAATCCCGGCGGCGATCTTGAAGTATCAATTGAGCTGTCGGACTTATTTATTAAGTCCGGTAATCTATTAATTTCAGTTGGTCGGACGCCTGATGCAAATCAAACTTATAGAGCGACTGCTAAAGCGCCTTTTGCTCACTATAATACAGTAATTATGATAAATGCCGGGTCTGCCTCAGCCAGCGAGGTTTTTGCGGGAGCCCTTAAAGATCATGGAAAAGCGTTAATTTTAGGTGAAAAGTCCTATGGTAAAGGGTCGATACAGTCGGTCGTGTCGTTAACCGCTGACTCCGGCATGAAGTTTACCACGGCCGAGTATTTCTCTCCTTCAGGGGCGAGAATTCAAGATTTAGGCATTACACCTGATGTGATTAGCGCCACAAGTAACTTAAAAAATCCTTCAAAAGTCACATTGCTAGATGATCTCGAAATTCTTCAAGCTTATAATCTACTTAATACGCCCCAATAATAGCGAGATCAGTTGTTGAATTTTTTTTGCCGTGTCATTCTAAGTTTTGTTGTGTTTGGCTTTGTTAGTCATTTGGCCAATGCTATGGCTCCGTTAGCTAATCCCTTAGGGCTACCCGAGTATTTACAAAGTAAAAATTTAGCAGATTTATTACCTCAATTTGACTCCCGCAAACACGATTTGCCTAAAATTGCCATTGTGGTTGATGATTTGGGAGTGAACTCGGCTGTTGCACAGCGGTTACTCGCTATAAAACCAACCTTAACTGCTGCAATATTGCCACACACCCCCCATGCTAAAGCGATAGCTGAAACGGCCAATGCGAATGGTCATCAGGTTATAATGCATTTGCCTATGGAAGCATTTTCACGCCCAGACTTACTTGGCCCGGGCGCACTCTATAATGCGATGGATAAAAATAATTTGCAGTCTACAATGTTAGATAGTGGAAGCAGTATCCCGCATTTAGTTGGGTTTAATAATCATATGGGCAGTATGCTCACCGAAAACGAGCAAGCTATGCGCTGGGTTATGCAAAAAGCGAAGCAGCTCGGATGGTTCTTTTTAGACTCTAAAACGAGCCAAGAGTCCATAGCTCAAGAGGTTGCACAGCAGCTAGGCATTCCAAGTATTGGGAGAGATATATTTTTAGACCACCACACTGCCAAGCAAAAGCCTCAGCTTGCTGAAATTATTCAACAACGTTTTGAACGAGCGCTTAAAATCGCTGATAAAAACGGTCAAGTGGTTATTATTTGCCACCCCTACCCACAAACCGTTGATTTTCTGACCGATCAGTTAGGCTTATATAGCCAACAATATCAGTTGGTTAAACTCAGCGACCTAATTACTGAGCAAAGCCAAAAGCTGTCTATTGAAACAAGCTTAAGTCTTGGCGATTAATTTTTTCGCCACACCAGTAATTGGTTGTTTGCTGGCATAGCAAAGTCACCTTCTAAACTTAATTTTGCCTTATTGGCTAATAAATTCACGGCTTCAAAATCACGAATTCCACTGTAGCTGTGTTGTGATTTTAACCACTGATCAAACTGTAAGTTGCTGTTACTGGTGTAGTCACCTTGGTACTTGAAAGGTCCGTAAACTATTAACAAGCCGTTTTGTTCGAGAATCGTATTGATGTGTTGAAATAATGCAACCACACCCTCCCATGGCATAATATGTAAGGTGTTAGCGCTAAATACCGCATTAAAAGATTGTGTTGGCCAGTCAGCTAATACGTCAAAGTGAAACGGCGCGATTAAATTGTCAAGCTTCACACTTTCTATCCAGGAATTTATCCATGGGTGATTTTCAACTAGATCGCTAGTATGCCAAGTCACATTGGGTAGCTGTTCGGCAAAAAATGCGGCATGTTGTCCAGTGCCACTACCAATTTCTAAAACTGACTGTGGTTGCTCCAGCAGCTTCTTAAGCTGTGCTAAAATCGGTTGTTTATTGCGCTCGCAGGCTTCGGAAATCGGTCTTTTGTTAATCCGTTGATCACTTGTTCGGTTCATTCATTTCACTCATTAGAGTGCTAGTGTTAGGTAAATAAGACTATAGCCACACTTACTAAAGAAGTCATGGTTAGTCTTTGCTAATTCTAGCATTTATCTCTTAATGAAAAGCTGAGCTTTTATATGCCCCTATAATAATTGGGTGCAATTGATTAGAATAGTCGCCGAATTAAAACTATTTTAAGCAATAAACAAGGATTAAAGATGCCCTTAACGTTAGGCAAATGGCTTATTTTCATTAGTATTTTCATCTCACTAAGTGTCTCTGCGAAAGTGGAGTATTTAATCAATATTAATCAGCCCGAGCATCATTTAGCTGATGTTAGTATGACTATCCCTAAGGGTGAAACTCAGTTAAATGTGTTTTTACCCACTTGGAGAACGGGAAATTACTTAATTATTAATCAAGCTAACGGTATTCGTGATTTTAAAGCCTATGGTGACGGTGGCAGCGAATTAAGTTGGACTAGAATAGATAAAAGCCATTGGCAAATAGCTAACCCAAGTGGCGAAAAAGTTAATTTAACTTATCAAGTTTACGCCAACGAGCTGGCGCGGCGATCTCGGCATATCGATAGTACACACGCGTATTTAGATGCCACTGCAGTGTTAATGTATGAAAAGACGATGATGCAAAAAGTGCATCTCGTCAAATTAAAAGTTCCGCAAGGGTGGAAAAGTTTTTCTGGCATGACGGCTATTGGGGCGCATGAGTTTGTGGCACAGTCTTATCATCAACTTGCTTCTTCTCCAATAGAAACCGGAATTAATCAACTATTTGAATTTGATTCTCAGGGCAAACACTACCAATTAGTTATTTGGGGTGAAGGCAATTACAATGCACAGAAAATGGCCGATGACTTGCAAAAGCTCGTGAGTCAGTCGCAAACAATTTGGTCGGGTTATCCTTATCAAAAATATGTGTTTATTGTACATGCCACTTCCGGAGCGTCGGGTGCGACAGAACATTTAAACTCTACCGTTATTCAAAGGCACCGTTTATCTTTTGCCCCTAGAAAGGATTATTTAAAATTTTTACGGACGGCTTCTCATGAACTTATTCATACTTGGAATGTTAAAGCTTATCGACCTAGCGAGTTAGTTCCCTATAATTATCAAAGCGAAAACTACACCGAACTTTTTTGGGTTGCTGAAGGCTCGACAAGCTATTTTCAAGATAGACTTTTATTAACGGCAAAGCTCCAAACGGTCAAAGAATTTTTAGACAAGCTAGCGCTTCGCATCCATGATTTTGAGCGCCGCCCTGGAGCAAAGGTGCAGTCTATTGCTGATGCCAGCTTTGAAAAGTGGATCGCTCAAGGTGGTGATTTTGCAGAAAATCATAGCGTTAATATTTACTCGGAGGGCTATATGACTTCCTGGTTGCTTGATTTTCAAATGCTTAAAGACACTCAGAATAAAGTCAGTTATAGAGATATTCACAAGGCATTGTATGATGAACTAAGTGCGAAAGCTGACAGTTACAAGCAGTACTTAGCGATTGGATTTAATCAGCAAGATATTTTGTCGCTAGCTAAAAAGTTAACTAAAAAAGATTATTCAAGCTGGTGGAAAAAGTACGTACTTCAGCCCGCGCAACCAGACTTTGAAAGCTTATTGGAGCGAGTAGGTATTCAATTTGCAGAACTAAAACCTTCCGATTATAAACCTTGGGCTGGGTTTGAACTAAAAGACTACCGTGGCTTTTTAAGCCTAAAACGAGTCGAGCGCAATGGGCCTGCTTGGCAAGCGGGATTGACTATCAATGATCAAATTGTTGCCCTTAATGGATTAAAAGTAACGCCTAAAAACTGGGACGAAATTCTCGAGAAGTATCAAGCCGGAAACAGTGTGAAGTTAACTATTTTTCGTAATGATATGTTAGCACAAAAAACATTGGAGCTAGCATCGCTACCTAAGACTGAGCGCAAATTAGAACTAGTTAAAAATCCTAGCGAAAGTCAAAAGCAAGCTTTTAAAGCTTGGCTTGGAATTGAGTTTCCGCTAGAAAGCGTATCGGCTAAGTAAATTTAAACGCCAGTTTTTCACTAAAAATTGAGGCTAACACTCGATGGTATTAAAGCTTATTTCGCTTTTAAAAACATTAGTTTAGCCTCTAATTTCGCTAGGTTGTATATACATGACAGGTGAAAATATCCTTATAAATTAATAAGTTATGCTTGTTTTTTGTTTTTTGGTCTGTCACAATCCGCGTCATGAAAACAATTAATTTAATCCAAAACACACAATTTCATCACCATCATCATTGGAGTGGCGGTGCTTTTGTGATTGCGTGATTATTTAATTTACACCTTTTTATAAAGCCCCGTTTACCCAGTAACCGGGGCTTTTTTTTGGCTGCGGTTTTTGCAAGCAGAATTATCGAATTGAAAATTTTAAAATGAGGAATACCAAATGACTTTAAAGCTAGTATTACCAAAAGGCCGAATTAACACTAAAGTGCTGCAGTTATTATCGGACTGCGGAATTGATTTAATTGGCGATGAGCGCAATTACCGTCCGCAAGCATTTGGCTTTGATTTAGAAGTTAAACTTTTGAAAAGCCAAAACATCCCTACGCTGGTTGAAATGGGGCAGCACGATATTGGATTTGCTGGAATCGACTGGATTGAAGAGCGCCAATGCAATGTCGAAATATTAAAAAACCTTGGTTTCGACCCAGTTAAAATTGTGACTTGCATTCCGGAGGATTGGGATTGGCAGGAAATGCAAAAGCGACCTTTAATTGTTGCCTCTGAATACAAGCAGATAGCAAAAAACTATTTAGATAAACTGGGTTTAGACTATCAACTGTTGCGCTCTTATGGTGCGACAGAAGTGTTTCCGCCAGAAGATGCCGATATGATTATTGATAATACTTCAACCGGCACGACTATCCGCGCAAATCGGCTTAAAATTGTTGATACGGTAATGACAAGTTCTACTCAGTTTATCGCTAATGCGCAAACCCTTCAAGACCCTGCAAAACGACAAGATATTGAAGACTTATTAACCTTAATGCAAGGCGTACTTAATGGTCGAGAGCGAGTTTTGTTGGAAATGAATTGTAGTAATGAGCAAATTAATTCGATTGTAGAGCTTCTACCAGCCATGCGCTTTCCAACCGTTTCTCGGCTTTATCAAGATAAAGGATTTGCAGTAAAGGCTGCAGTTCAAAAAAGTGAAATTAGGACTTTAATTCCACAACTTATCGCTGCTGGCGCAACAGATATTCTTGAAACGCCGATTCGTAAAGCGCTTTAGTCAGTCGACGAGAATAGAGGATAAAGAGATGAATCAATGGCTTAAACTAGACTTTAATGAGCGCAGTGATTACCCAAGTCAGTTGGCCCTAGACACGGCTAACGCGAGCGAGTTGTGGGCTTATCCAGAGCGCGCCGAGTTAGAAGCAATCTTAGCTGAAATTAATCAGCTAAAAGCAAGCCAAGTATTAGCGACTAATGGCGGAGATGAAGCCATCATGTTGTTGATGCGTATTATTAAAGAAACTGCCCGGTTGATTTTGCCACTGCCCGCTTTTTCTCAATATACCTGGGGATTAGAAAGTTGGAATTTAAAAGCAACCCAGGTCGCAGCTAAAGCGGATTTAAACATTGATGTAGAAGCGAATATAGAGGCAAATAATTGCCAACAAGGCGCAGTAACTATTATAACAAGCCCAAACAACCCCACCGGAGAGCAGCTAAGCCAGCGAGATATTGAGCGAATAATAAAGGCGTCTAAGCAAAATGGCGGGTGGGTTTTTCTCGATGAAGCCTACATTGAGTTTTCAGAGGCTGGCTCGGATGCTAAGCGGCTGTTAAACCAGTTTGATAATTTAGTCATACTAAGGACCTTATCCAAGGCTTATGGATTAGCGGGTATTCGGCTAGGCTACTTGCTCGGTGAGAAGAGCCTAATTAGTTTGTTTAAACAGCGCTGTATGCCGTTTAATATTCCGCAACCCAGTTTGCAAATAGCTAACGCGGCACTTACTGCTGAAAATCGTAAAGAAGTTATCGCTTACTGCCGTGCTATTAGAAAAAATCGAGAAGCATTATGTGAGTGGTTACGCCAACATAAAATTAAATTTGTTGAGTCCCAAGCTAACTTTGTACTTTTGCAATTGCCTCCTCTACAAGCTGCGGCAGTAAAGTCATTTTTAAATAAAAACCAAGTATTGGTGCGTTCATTTAGTGAAGAGTCGTTAAGCCACTGTTTGCGAATCACCCTCCCTTATCAGATCGATCGCTTAATTGAGTTGCTAAAGCAAGCCCTTACCCCAGGCTTAATTTGTTTTGATATGGATGGCGTGTTGATAGACACCTCGAATAGTTACGACACTTGTGTGCTAGAAACTGTTGCAACATTTACCGATAAAGCGGTTACTCGCGACGAGGTTTTTGAGTTAAGAAATAGTGGTGGATTTAACAACGATTGGGTCCTTGCGCAAGCCTTGCTTGCGAGTAAAGGTGTTTCAATTGACTTAGCGCAAGTAACAGAGACTTTTCAAAAACTTTATTTAGGTGAAAATAATAATGGCTTAGCCGCTAACGAAACAGCGCTAATTAATTCAACTTTAGTGACAAGTCTACTGTGCAAACAGCAAACTCAGTTTGCGGTAGTTACCGGAAGACCACGTACTGAAGCGGCTATTGGTCAAGCGTTAGTTGGCTTGAGTGAGCTTCCCTGTATCAGTCTTGATGATGTTGACTTACCTAAACCCTCACCAGAAGGAATTAATAAACTACAATGTCAGTACTCAAATTTAAGCTGGATGTGCGGCGACAATCCAGACGACATGCAAGCCGCCAACGCTTCGAATTCACTCGCCATTGGTATTGGTGTAGAAAACGCCGAAGCGCTATACCAAGCCGGAGCAGATATTGTTCTGGAGAATATTAATCAACTAGAGGAATGGTTATGTCCACTCAATTAACATCAATTAAAATTGCGCGAAAAACCAAAGAAACTCAAATTGATCTTGAATTGAATATTGCTGGAAGTCAAAGAGTTGATATTAATACGGGAATTGGTTTTTTTGATCATATGTTAGAGCAGCTAGCAAATCACGCTCGTTGGGATATGCGTTTGTCGGTTAAAGGTGATCTTTATGTTGACGATCATCACACAGTTGAAGATGTTGCAATTTGTATTGGTGAAGCATTACAGCAAAGTTGGCGCGCATTACCAAATATGCAACGTTATGGGCAGCGTTTATTGCCAATGGATGAAGCGTTAATTTTAGCTGCAGTAGATGTCAGTGGACGCGGAATTTATGTTGGAGACTTGGCGTTCACACGCGAAAATATTGGTGGTGTTAGTACCGAAATGTTCGAACATTTTTTTAGAACTTTAGCGACCAGTGCCGCTATGACTTTGCATATAAAGCCGGAGTACTTTCGTAATAATCATCACTTAGTTGAAGGTTGTTTTAAAGCAGTGGCTTACGCCTTGCGTGAAGCTTTTTCCCCAGCACAAGGCGACAATACGACCAAGGGTGTATTGTAGCCAATTAGGTAGAACTAATGATGAAAAAAGTAATTATTGTTAATACTCGAGCAGGTAATTTATATAGCTTAACGGCCGCCATTGAAAGGCTCGGGTTTGAAGTTAGTATTTTAGATCAACCTAATAATGAAGTTGTTGATGCGATAGTAATTCCTGGTCAAGGGCGATTTGGCACGGTTATTAAAAATCTAACTGCTTCTGGCTGGGAAGCCTACCTGACTCAGGCGCATCAAAACAATATTCCCATGCTAGGCATTTGTGTTGGTATGCAAGTATTTTTCGAAGCCAGCGAAGAAGATCCCGAGGTAAAAGGTTTGGCTTGGTTTAAAGGTTGTGCACGTAAGCTTGCTTTTCCTAAAAAGCCAATGGTTGGCTGGGCTAAATTAAGCTCGCCACAATGGCCACAAGCGATAGTTTATTTTGTTAATAGTTTCGCTGTTAAGCAGAGCGATTATTCCATTGCTGAAACTTATTATGGTGAGTCATTTTGTGCAGCAGTGCGCTTAGGTAGCTTTACCGGCGTGCAATTTCATCCTGAAAAATCATCACAAGCAGGGTTACAAATCATTCGGGAGAGCCTAATGGGTGATCGTGAACAAGCGGCACTAAAACTCAGTGAAGCGGTCTTAAGTGGAAGTAACAAATGAACTATCAAATAGACAGTAAAAATGAATTAATGCCCAGAATCATTGTTTGCTTAGATGTGGATAAAGGGCGAGTTGTTAAAGGCACTAACTTTAAACAATTAAGAGATATGGGTGACCCTGTGGAGCTTGCGTTGGCATACGAACAGCAAGGCGCTGATGAACTAGTTTTTTTGGATATATCTGCCAGTAATGAAAACCGCCCAACGGCACTTAAATTGGTCAATCAAATCGCAAAAAATTTATCGATTCCATTTACTGTTGGTGGAGGGTTAAAAAAGCTTGAAGATGTTAAAGCCTTTTTAGATGCTGGCGCAGATAAAGTTGCTTTAAATACAACTGCAATATTGCAGCCAGATATTATTAATCAAACCGCCTTAGCCTACGGCAGTCAATGTGTGGTGGTCGCAATTGATGTCAACCAAGAGGCAGACTCAAGTTTAGGTGTGTATATCAATGGTGGTCGTAAACGGGTCAGTAATCAATTTTTTGATTGGTGTAAAGAGGTAGCGGAGCGCGGAGCCGGAGAGATTTTATTAACAGCCATGCATAAAGACGGTACTGGCAGTGGTTTTGATACTAAGCTTACCCAACAAGTAAGTGACTTAGTATCTTGCCAAGTCATTGCTTCTGGCGGTGCGAAAAATCAACAACATTATCTAGAAGCGTTTCAAAATGGGGCTGATGCTTGCCTTGCTGCTGGTATGTTTCACTCAGGTGAATACCAAGTCGCCCAAGTAAAAGATTACTTGTTAAAAAATGGTTTAAAAATTCGAAGTTAATCAATAGTTATGTCGTTTGGCTAAAAGCAGCCTCGTAACTAAAACGTATCAATAAGTTTAGGAAATTAAAATGTTAATACCATCAATCGATTTAATGGGCGGTAAAGCGGTTCAGTTAAAGCAAGGCAAAGAGAAAGTACTTGAGCGAAGCGATGTATTTGAATTGCTAGAAGAGTTTTCTGTGTATGGTGAAGTGGCAATTATTGATCTTGATGCTGCGCTCGGCCAAGGTGATAATCAGGCGCTCATTTTTGAATTATTAAAACGCAGGGCTTGTCGAGTTGGCGGTGGCATACGTGATCTTGAAACAGCTCAAAGTTATATTAAAGCTGGTGCAAGTAAAATTATTTTAGGAACGAGTTGTCGTAGCGATTGGGTAAAAAAAATAGCCAAAGAAAATTTAATTTTTGCTATTGATGCCAAGGGAGACTATTGGTCTACTCAAGGTTGGACTAATACAGAAAGCAAAAAAGTTATTGACTTGATTCCAGAGCTTGCAAAAAATTGTAGTGAATTTTTATATACACAAGTTGAAAAAGAAGGTCTTTTACAAGGCCTCGATCGTGAAAGAATTAGCCAAGTTGTGAAAGCTTCTCCGGTTACTGTTACGGTTGCAGGCGGAATTACCAGTCTTGAAGATATTCAGTGGTTTACTCAACTTGGTGCCAATGGCCAAATAGGAATGTCAATTTATACCGGTAAACTTGATTTAGTTGATTGCTTTTTAACCCAAGTCGATTTTAATAAACTAGAGTTAATACCAACCGTTGTACAAGATGTAGATACGCAAAAAGTTTTAATGCTGGCCTACTCAACCAAAGAGTCGCTGACCAACGCTTTGCAGCAACGTAAAGGTATTTATTGGAGTAGAAGTCGCAATAGGCTTTGGGAAAAAGGGCTAACCAGTGGCAATCAACAAATATTGGTCCAAGCTGACGTTGATTGTGACGGCGACAGTCTTTTATTTCGAGTAAAGCAGACTAATAATGCGTGCCACTTTGATCGATATAGTTGCTTTGCGTCGCAAAAAAATGAGTTTAGTTTAGCTAAGCTAAGCCAGCTGCTTACTTCTAGAAAGCAACACTTGCCAGAAAATTCATTTACTACAAAGTTATTTCAGTCGGCTGAGTTTCGTGCTGAAAAAATACAAGAAGAAGCATTAGAGCTTATTGAAGCACAAAGCGTTGAGGAGACTCGATGGGAAGCCGCAGACTTGATCTTTTTTGCGCTAACCGACGCGCTAGCAAAAGGTGTCGCACTAGAAGACATTAGTAATGAACTAAGGAGTCGCTTTAATGATAACTAAAGCACAAGATTGGCAGCGCCCTAAGTTAGGCCAGCAACCAGAAATTGCTACTGCGGTTAGTGAAATGCTGCGTGCAATAGAGTTACAAGGTGAGTCAGAAGTTGACCGCTTAGCTTTAAAATTTGATCAACTGGCCCCAACAAAAATTTCATTGCTGGAATTTAACCAATATGACCTAGATCCTAAACTAAAACAGGCTATTTTATTAGCCGCCGAACGGATTGAAAAATTTGCTCGGTTTCAAAAAGCATCGCTACAGTCTACCGAGTTTAGTGATGAGTTTGGGCGGTATGGACAAAACGTATCTAGTTTAGAAAATATTGGTGCTTATATTCCGGCAGGGCGCTTTCCATTAATATCGACCGCATTAATGACGCTCATTCCAGCCAAGGTTGCTGGCTGCCAAAAACGCATTGCCTGCTCTCCTTCTAATGATCCCGCTATTTTGGCTGCGGCGTCGTTAGCTGGGGCAACTGAGTTTTGGCAAATCGGTGGCGTGCAAGCCATTGGCGCATTAACTTTTGGCTATAAAAGTATTGCGCCTGTTGATCTTATTGTTGGGCCCGGCAATGCTTGGGTTGCGGAAGCCAAAAAGCAAGTACAGTATAAGCTAAAAATAGACGGCTTAGCCGGTCCGAGCGAGTTATTAGCCCTGTGTGATGCAAACCAACCTATCGACTGGATTACGCTCGATGCGTTAGCCCAAGCAGAACACGATCCTATGGCGTGCTCAATTATTGTGAGTGATAGTAAGAGCTGGTTAGTAAAATTATTGGCTTATATAGAGGCAGCACCAGAATCAAAAGCATTATTAGACAATCAACAGATTGCTTTGGTTTATGCCGAGTCGCCGCGCGAGTTAATCCAATTCAGTGAAGCTTATGCGCCAGAGCACTTAATGTTGTGCCATGAAAAAATAACCGCTGCCGCATTAACTCAATATGGCTCTTTGTTTATTGGGGCTAATAGTGCAGTGGCTCTAGGTGATTATATTAGTGGTCCTAATCACACCTTACCCACCTTAGGATATGCCCGTCAAAATGGCGGCCTTAGTGTAAATAGCTTTTTAAAAGTAACGACTTTTCAAGAGCTTAATGAAGTGGGTAGAAAGCAGCTTTCACAAGCTGCTAGTCATATAGCGAAAGCCGAAGGACTTAGCTTTCACCAGCAGAGTTTGCAGGTGCGGTTTTAGTTTTTCCTAAGCGTGCGAAATAAAGTATAACCGAGGTTAACAAGCCAACCGAAAAGATGACGAGTGTGACTGGTATAGAAAAATAATACCAAACCCAACCGGCTTCTAGCCATCCTTCGGCCTTAACCACACTTGCCATAAATATTGGATAGGCATTTAGTAATAATGAGACTATCGATGTTGCGATTAGCGGCGTCCAAGTTTTCATATTTTAACTCTCTTTTAGGTAATAATAAGCTAAAGTGAACTATAGTGATTTATAACCTTTTTATCGCGATATGATTCTAAAGTATTAGCCAGCGCACCCTTGAGTATTAACGTTAGGTGCCATAAAACAAGCAATTATTGCTCGATCTTTCGCTAAATAGCGCATTCTTTGGTAGTCTAAGTGAATTAAAGTTGCCGTAAAGCGAGCTTAAAAGCTGCGCTCTAGTTCCCAATTTAATCAGATGGTTAGGCTAAAATAGTCACTTATACGAGTGGTAATAAGCCATCCAAGGAAGCCTATTTTTGCGCGAGTAGATTGTATAGGTGGTAGTTTTAATTTTGAGTTAGCGTAACTATAGGAGAGTCACTATGTTAGCAAGAGTTTTTTGGGCTGGTTTAATGTGGTGCTGCCTGAGTGGTTGCACTGCTGATAAGGCTGAGCCGTTAGACCTGCAAAAGCACATTAACTCTGGTGAGGCTGACTTACATTTAAAACCAAACCAAGAGCTTATAATCAACCCAAGTGCCTACATTAAATCACCCTTAAGAGTTAATTTGGGCCGTAAAAGTCGAGAGTCGGCTAAATTTAATTTTTTTAGCAATCAAGTTCAAAAGAGTATCGAGTTCACCCAAGCCGGTAAATATTCTTTAACGGTAAGTTCGCAACCAGCGGTAGGACAAGCGCCGAATACTTTAAGTCTGCCCGTTGTGGTGATCGTTAATTAAGCAATTAAGCTAGTTTCATAGCGTTGTTGAAGTGTGAAACACCAAACTAAGTTATACCAATCACAAGAAGGTTTATTATGCGTCAGTTAGTAAAAATTTTGAGTGTGAGCGCGCTCGTATTAATTCCAGCCATTTACTTCGGGTTGCCGGAAAATAACCTACAAAATTGTGGCGCTAATTTTGATGCGACTCATCGGCAACTTATTAATAGCTTGTCTGCTGAAACCAAAACAAGGCTTTTTTCTGAGCGCAGCGTGACCGAAGCAGACATTTGCCAAATGCCATTGGCCAGCCTAGAAAAATCTTTAAATCGTTTAGTCCAACCTAAGCCCGACCACCCTGGTGAAGCATACGCTTTTCGATATATGCAACAGCTGAGCGAAAACAAACAACTCAATGTTAAAAACTGGCAAGCAGCGCGAGATTTTGTAAACCAAGCCAAGCTCCGTCAAGCGAATGGCGCAGGGTTAAACTCAACTTCTTGGGAAAGTATTGGGCCGGGTAATATTGGCGGACGAATTCGTTCACTTGCATTTGACCCAGACAATAGTGATCGAATTTATGTGGGTTCTGTTTCTGGCGGTGTTTGGGTTACCGAGAACGCTGGTGCTAGTTGGCAACCAACCGATGACTTTATGGCCAACTTGTCTGTTTCGACACTAAAGTTTGATCCTAACAATAGTGCTGTGATTTATGCTGGTACAGGTGAAGGCACTTTTAATAGTGATAATGTTCGAGGGCTAGGAATATTTAAATCGGTTGATAAGGGCGTATCGTGGCAAGGCTTAAGTGCGACCCAAAATGTGCGCGACTTTTATTGGGTCAACCGTTTAACTATGTTAAACGACTCATCAAAGGTTATTGCCGCGACTCACACCGGGATTTGGACATCATTAGATGCTGGAGAGTCATGGACCAGGCAACATGTTGGACGCACCAATGATGTTGATGTTCATCCAAGCGATAACAATAAGCTTATCGCCGGTGCTTGGGGAAGTGCTTACTATAGTGTTGACGCTGGCGCTACATGGACCCA
This sequence comes from Aliikangiella aequoris, assembly GCF_053709105.1. Taxonomy (NCBI): domain Bacteria; kingdom Pseudomonadati; phylum Pseudomonadota; class Gammaproteobacteria; order Oceanospirillales; family Pleioneaceae; genus Aliikangiella; species Aliikangiella aequoris. The sequence goes on along the minus strand of NZ_CM132298.1, from coordinate 3,646,673 downwards.
ATCGACAGGACTTGCTGATTTAGGTTCGGAAAGAATTGAGGTGGCTTATGCTCGCTCAAATCCAGATATTGTTTATGCTTCGGTTGAGCAAAATTCGGGTGAAGTATGGAAAAGTGTCGATGGTGGTCAGTCTTATACGTTGATTAATACGGGCACAAGCTATTTAGGCTCGCAAGGTTGGTATGATAACGCTTTGTGGGTTGATCCCACTAACCCCGATCATATTATCGTTGGCGGTATTGATTTATATCGCTCTGAAGATGGTGGCGCGAATTTAAGTCGAATTAGTATTTGGTGGCAAGCGCCTAACTCCCCCCATGCAGATCATCACTTCATTTTAGAACACCCTGACTACAACGGTGTGGATAACCAGCGGGTTTATTTTGCTAATGACGGTGGGGTTTACTTCGCTGAAGATATTAGCGTGGCAAGTGGTACCAACGGTTGGCAAGAGCTCAACAATGAATTAGCGATTACTCAGTTTTATGGCATGGGCGTCGCACCGGATAATACCGTTGTTGGTGGCACCCAAGACAACGGCACTTTGGTCTATAAAGGAGATAGTGAAGGTTGGACCGACACTTTTGGTGGCGATGGCGGCTTTTCGGCAGCAGATCCTACCGACTCTAATTATTTATACGGTGAGTATGTTTATTTGCAAATTCATCGTAGTACTAACGGTGGCGTATCGTCTAGTTATATTTATGGCAATGGGATGGACTCCGACGGTGCTAATTTTATTGCGCCTTTTATTCTTGATCCAAACGAACCTAACCGAATGCTAGGTGGAGCTCGTCAACTTTGGGTTAGCGACAATGTTAAAGATGCCAGTCCTAACTGGGTAAGCAAAAAATCAGCAATTACAGGAAATTCAGCGATAAGTGCAATTGCCGTGGCTCCGGGTGATAGCAATGTTATTTATGTAGGACATAACGACGGCTCAATTTTTAAAACCACCAATGGACTCGACGCCTCTCCGGTTTGGACCAGTATAGTTACTTCGGTCATGCCAGATCGCTATGTCATGCGAATTGCTATCGATCCGATTAACACAGATACTTTATATGTTTCTTTCAGCGGATATGAAGATAACAACTTATGGAAATCTACCGATGCGGGGGTTACATTTAATCTCTCAGTTGGTACATCGCCAAATCAAATTCCCCCAGCGCCCATAAGAACCATTGCGATACACCCGACTAAAAATAACCAAGTTTATGTAGGAACAGAAGTGGGCATTTTTACTTCTAGTGATGGTGGTGCGAGTTGGGACTTTAACAATAATGGACCAGCTAATGTTTCGGTTGATGAGTTGGTATGGAGTGGAACAGATACGCTTTATGCAGCAACTCATGGTCGCGGTATTTTTAAGGCAGATGTTAACGGAGATGTTCCAAACTCTTTAAATTTTACCACTCAAGTCGACACGGCACGTGACGCAACAATAACCTCGAATACAGAAACCATTACGGGAATAACTCAAGAGGTTGATATTAGTGTGGTGGCTGGTGAGTACTCGTTAGGCTGCGATAATAGTTTTACGAGCGTAGCAGGCAAAGCGAATGAAGGCGATACGGTATGTGTGCGACATACGTCTTCGGCAGATTATTATCAAACAACTCAAACTCAGCTAACCGTTGGCGCATCAACCTTCACTTTTGAAAGCCGTACCGAAGCCGATACGCTGCCTGATGATGTAATATTTACTTCGCTCGACAATGTTGAACTCGATTCGGTGAATACCTCGGAAATAGTGACAATATTAGGTATTACTAACCAGGTAGAAATTAGCATTACTCAAGGCGAATACTCTAAAGGCTGTCAGGAAAATAATTTTACCAATGTTACTGGTAGTATTGCATTAGGGGAAACTGTTTGTGTTAGACAAACTGCTTCGTCAGAGCATAGTACAAGTAAAACCACGACGTTAACTTTAGGTAGTTTAAACGTAAACTTTACTACCACCACCCTACCAGATACTACGCCAGACGAATTTAGCTTTAATGGCCAAACCGATATTGCTATTTCTACATCAATTACGTCTAATAGTATTGTACTAAGTGGCTTTGAAGTCGCCATTCCAGTGAGCGTGACCAATGGCGAATACTCTATAGGTTGTGATCCGAATAGTTTTACTTCACAAGCAGGCGAAGTGTCACCACAAGACACTATCTGTGTAAGGCATACTTCTTCAGATAACTATGTTACTCAAACCACCACAACGCTCGATGTTAATGGAGTTAGTGGCGATTTTGTTAGCACTACGTCACCTGATAGAACGCCAGATGACTTTGCTTTTACCGCAGTTACTGGTGCAGAATTATCGACTCAAATAACCTCTAATAGTGTCACCATTAATGGCGTAGCTGAACCAGTTGCCATAAGTGTGAGTGGCGGAGAGTTTTCAATTGGCTGTGGCGCAACTTTTACCAGTGTTGCCACAAACATTAGCAATGGTCAAAGCGTTTGCTTAAGACACACCAGCGCCGCAACGAATAGTGCTTCAGTTACTACCAGCTTAACGGTAGGAACCGAAACGCGTCAATTCAGTTCAACCACTAAAGCGGCACCACCGAGCTCCTCAGGTGGTGGCGGTGCGTTATCGCTATTGTTTTTATTGGTTTTGGCAGGCTCACTGGGTTATAAAGGTGTAAAGCAGCGAATAATTTTTAAATGAAAAGTATGTTAATACCAGAAAATTTAAAAGAGTTTGTTAACCTAACTAACGAGTTAGATGGCCAGCCTTGCTTGAGAATGTGTACGCCATTAGCTAGCGCCACAATTGTGTTGCAGGGCGCGCAAGTTTTGTCGTTTGCTCCTAAAGGAAAGCAAAATCTTTTATGGTTAAGCGATAAAGCAGTAACTAATGGTAGCCAAGCTATACGCGGTGGCGCGCCTATTTGTTGGCCTTGGTTTGGAGCGCATTCACAAAATCCGCAACTTCCGCAGCATGGGTTTGCACGTATTAGTCAGTTTCAATTAGAGTCGGTGAGTTATCAGCAACAAGCGCTTAAAGTTTCGCTGAGTTTAGTTGATAGCGCAGCGACTAGAGCGTTTTTCGATTATCGGTTTAAGCTAACTGTTGAGATTACCATGACAGATAGTTTAACGATTAGTTTGGTGACTGAAAATAACGATGAAGAAGCTTTTCATATAAGCGAGGCAATTCATTCTTATTTTAATGTTGGTGATATTCATCAAACCGAATTAGTCGGCCTGCAAGGTTTGGCTTATTTTGACCAATTAAGGCAGCTTAATTTACAGGAGCAAGCGCCTTTGCTTAGCTTTGATCAAGAAATTGACCGAATTTATTTATTGCCCCAAGAGCAATTAATAGTTAAAACGCCACTTCACACCATTAGTGTTCATCAGCGTGCGAGCAACGCTTGTGTGGTATGGAACCCTTGGAAAGAAAAAGCGAAACGGATGACTGATTTTGGAGACGCCGAGTATCTAAAAATGCTTTGTGTTGAATCTGCCAATATTAAGCCCCCTATTCTCATTCAGCCTGGCTCTCAGCACCGTTTAACTCAAATGATTGAGTTAAACGAGTTGTCACTTTAAGCCAATGAACTTACACCACTTAATAATAAAAAGGTCTTTATGCGCACTCTAGTCTTGTTAGTTTTGTTATTCACTAGTCTTCCTGGGTTAACGAAAGATGCCAAGCAACAGTTTTTTGCTCACTTGCAAAGCTTGTGTGGAAAAACGCTTCACGGGCATTCAACTTTTCCCGCTGATCCTCAAGATAGTTTTGCAAATAAACTGTTAGTTTTAAATTTTGCTGACTGCAAGGCGAATGTTATTAAAGTGCCTTTTGCGGTTGCTGCTGATACTTCTCGCACTTGGGTCATTCGTTATATTGATAATGAATTGAGTTTAAAGCACGACCATAGGCATGCAGATGGTAGCCCACACGACCTAACAATGTATGGTGGAATAGCGACTTCCGATGGTACTCAGTTTCAGCAAAGCTTTCCTGCAGATAAGGAGACTCGAGCGATGCTTCCAGAAGCAACCACAAACATTTGGCAAATTAGTATTAATCCTGATTCGGGCGAAGTGACTTATTATTTAACCCGCCATGGTAAGCCTCGCTTCAAAGCCGTTTTTAAAGTCGTTGATTAAGCTTTAAAATTATTCTCTATCAACTTTTTAATAAACTCAATTTGCGTATTTTTAGCTTCTTGCTTAGTAATATCTTTGGCATAACAAAGAAAAATATCGCGGTCGATAATTGGCGAGTCTTGAATAATTGATAGACCTTTTTTACGTTTAGCAAGGGACGCTGGTAACAAGGCGACTCCACCAAACTCTAAAGCGTAGTCTATTGCCATTTGCCAATTGGCCGCTTGAAAAATTGGGCTAGAAACATTCGGCAGTAACTGCGCTTGAATTTCTTTAAAAGTAATGCCCAGATCAATGGTGACTAAGTTTTTCTCGTTTATACCATCAAAGCTAAGTGCTGGATCGTTTGAATAAAACGCGAGCTGCATAGTAAAGGCTTTACTGAGTACTAATTCGTCAATTTTGGGTTGGTCATATAAAAAACCAACATCCAGAGTTTTTTCCATTAAGCGGCGTGCAATAATATTGCTATCAATTGATTGAATATCTAATTGCAGCTTTGGAAACTCTCTAAAGAGTCTATTGGGTAAACAAGCAAGTTTTGAACTCCAAATGGAGTCAGGAGCTGCACAAGTTAAGTCTTGAAAGTCCTGTGGGATCCGAATGTCTTGAGTGGTTCTTGCCCAAAGCTCAACCATTTGAGTGGCGTATGGCAAGAGCTTTTCGCCCTGCTTAGTAAGCTGAATGTTGTTTCTAAAGCGTTCAAATAAAGCTAAACCTAAGGTGTCTTCTAATAACTTAACTCGAGCACTTATTGCAGACTGAGTAAGGTATAGGTTTTCCGCTGCTTTGCCAAAATGACGAGTTTTTTCGATTTCTAGAAATGTTCTAAGTAAATTAATATCGATATTTAACACAATAGTTCACGCTGCCGAGAATTTTGTGTTTATTCTACGAAGTCTAAAAGCGTTTAACCAGTGTTAATTGAGAGATGGTTTAAATAACGCTTCTCAAAAAGCGAGAAGCGTCTCCAACAAGGTGCGTGGATTAAAACGAGTGAATAAAGCCTTGGTTTAATCGAGGCTTTCTAATGTTTGATAGCCTTGCTCTGTGAGTTCGTCATTAACACAGCTAAGCAAGTAGTCAGCTAGGTCTTCGTCAGCTACTTGGTCTTCTTGGGCATATTCTTCGCATTGCAACTTAATTTCTTGAATCAATTCTGCAGGCGCTTCAGGCTTTGGATCGTTCGCAAGAGCGCTACAGGATAAGATTAAAGCAGCAATTAAAAGTAGTCGTTTCATTAATTTAACCTCTGTGGAGTTTCGACAGGCGCAAAATAACATCAAATTATTTAACTAGACTAACAAAACCTTTTTATCTTGAAGATGAGTTTAACTGATGGATTTGGTTTGTTGTGGTTTGTTGTGGTTTGTTGAGAATGGTTTGTAGGCGCTAGCTCTAACCGATTTGAGCGTGTTCTTAGCCAAAGATTGCGCCTAAACCAGCTACTATCGATAGACTTCTGTTCATAAGGTGCGATTCTGGCTGGCTTAGGCCGCGTTTTAGGGGACTAATCAAATGGTTTAAAACTGATTCACTGCGCCACATGACCTGTCTTTGGGGAAACGAAGTTAATAAAAATAAATGAAAAATTTCATTCGACGAGTTAGGTTTTCCGCTATGCCTATCCTTTGCCTAATTCCTCACCCAAGAAGAGTGTCTGTATAAGTAGTTGTTGTCAGTGTTTTTTGATTTAATTGTCGTACGTCTCATTAAATACAAAGTTGACATCAAGACTGGCCTAAGTTCAGTATCTAATAATTAAACAGGCTGTAGTCAAACGTTTGTTTGAGCCTTTATAAGATTTATTGTATTCAATCAGCAGTTAACTTTTAATCATAAAACGTAGGTTTTTTGTGAAAAGCTTTTTAATGTGTATTTTATTTTCCTTAATTCTATCAGGATGTGCTTCTTTTAAGAGTCTAATCCCAGTAGGCTACAGTGGAGAAAAAGTTACTATTTCAGATACTTTTTCGAATCATGAGGGTTCTAGCGCACACTTCTATGTTGTGAATAAGGTTAATGGGTAAGATATTGAAGATAGTGGCTATAGAACTAGCGTTATGAACCATGGACGCGGTTTCAATATGACTCCTTTGATGGTCTCCCGAGAAATCGCTGCAATAGAACAAATTATTACGATTGCTGGTTTTGTCCAGTTTGCAACTGATGGTCAAGCTTTGTTTATGGATGATCTATTGGTCTCGGGTAATATAAAATTTTCACCGCAAGCAAATGAGAGTTATAGAGTTAAAGATAAGCTAGATAAAACAGGTTCTAGTGTTTGGATAGAAAACTCTAAAGGCGAAATAGTTGGTAAAGTTATTAAAACTTAAGCTAAAAAAACTAACAAACCACTTAACTCGTTACTGCTAACAGTTTGCTTGCTTCCACTTAGGCTCACATTTTAGTAACCTAATATCGGCCGCTTATTGGCGCGTTAAATTTAAATAGTCGTAATTTGGAATAAGTACTTATTAAAGCCGTTTTGTATAACGAATTGAAACTCACTTAGCCAAAAATTGTTAAGGTAGGTATTCTAAATAGATAAAAATGAATAAGGTATTATTGTTAGCGGTAATTTATATTGGTATTTAAGGCTGAATTTCATTGCAAGCTATAAGTAAGATAATAATTGATTTAACATCAGATAAATCATTCCAAAAGACCTTATCTACCTTAATGGAGTCTGGTACTAAGCAAGAAAAACACAAGCTACTAATTGCACTGCTAAAGATCAATTAGAAGGATTCTTAAGGCATCGGCATCGGCATTGGGCTCAGTGGACTGTTAATGCCACTAAATTAAGCTTGAAGCAAAGAGCAAATACGTAGCAAAGAAACTAACAAGAGTTTGTAGAATATTATTAAAGACATGCTCATATTAATTACTGAAATAGGCATTAAATTTATGAAAAAAATCAGCATCTTACTAGTTATCATCATCATTGCATCTACCGCCTTCTATTGGGAGGTAGATTTTCAATCATCAGATAACTCTGTGCATGTCGATAGTAAGTCGAGTGAGAAATTAGTTAAAGATGTGATTACAAAAAAAACATTAAAGCATAAAAAATTAATAGAAGTCGATTCTTATACTGAAGAGTTAACTGAAATTAAATACTCAGCTCCTGGTCTTGCCGAAAGATTCAATAACAGCTATGACTTGTATAGTCTCGCTTTAGAATTATATGACTTAGCGAACAGTGGTGATATAGAAGCGCAGTATTATTTAGCCTACGCTATAGGTTATTGTAATGATCCTCAAATACCTTACACTCACATTGACTCGACTTTAAGCCGAGAATTACATGAATGGATACGTACTAGGTGCGTCGGATTTATCAATCAAGACATAGAGCATTTAGGCGATCCCAAGGACTGGATTGAGCTTTCTGCAAAAGGAAAGTACCCTCCAGCAATAGTGGGGAACTTATTTAGGTACGAAGAATTAGAACGATCTTCGGCCGTACTTAATGATATACAATTAGCATTAAGTAGTAAAAAAGGCGAAGTAATGATAAATATAGGAGGTTTGGCTAGTCGAGAAACAAGTAGAATAACTCAAGAAGCCTGGTATTTCCTCGCATGTGATTATGGTTGGGATTGTTCTGGACAGTCAAAAGAATTATGGCGACTGCAGGTAGGTGTTGATTGCTCTTTACAAGCTTTGGCAGGTCAAGTGTGCGAATCAGATGTTGATTATATTACATATACTAAATCACAATATACAACTGAAGAAGTTGAACAGATCATGACTAAAGTTGAATTTTTAAGAAATGTTATTGAGTCAGACAGAATTAACGAGTTAACTTTTGAACAGATAGTTGATTAGAGCATGATTATTGTGTTGAAAGAATATTTGACCAGAACCTTCAATAGAAGACGTAAGCTGCGGAGCCTTAATTGAGAAAATCCTTAGGGCTAAGAGTATGAGTTGAATTGCAATTAGCAGCTTGTTGTTTATTTTCACTTTCAGCATATTTGGAAGATGATGGAGTATCTGCAATATTGGGTAGTATCGTTAAAGTCTTGGATTGTGAAAATAAGATTGCCACGGGTGAGCTATTTCACATTGTTTTTGTCAGGCAAATATATAGGCACTACTCAGGTTTAGTATCTAGCAGAGGCAAATGAATTGACTTTCTTTAACTGCTCAATGCAATGCATGGTAGCATTGACTCAGTTAAGTGAGACTGAGCAGTCTGTGATTTTGAATTATTTTGGTATTGTTCATTCAACATGAGTAATCGCTAAAGTGCTTGAGAATTTAAAAAAAACTGAAGTAGACAAAAAAGAAAGGACCCCAGAACTATTTCCAAAACTAGCTCAAGACTAAATTGACGGTAAAGCGAGTTTTATTTAGCTATTTATGGGTATCAGGTTAGATAGGTTTTTACTTTGACTTGCAAGCGCAATCTAATAATTGATTTAGCTTCAGCGATTGAGTATTACCTTAACTCTTAAGATAGCTCAAAATGGCCATGATATTTCATTAGAATAATGTGAATTAAAGAACGGCCAGCTTGCGAACAATGTTACCGGTAATAGCCAATACCTCAACATTGTTTGTCTAAACTGCACAGAACAGCGCTTTGAACTTCTGCTGAGGTAATGTAGTATTAGGTGGCAATAAAAATGGATGTTCTAGTGCTTTTCTAAATAAAATAGATGGACTAGTGTTTAGTTGAAATGAATGATTGCTTAGCTTAGCGGTGAAAATGATAGTGATACAATTATACTAGATGAAACTACTTATCATGATTCGTTACCTATTAATACACGGTTATTGTTTATACACTAGGCTTCTATTTCGCAAGCGATTGAGCGCTATAAAAATTAATCTATGTCTAAGGATTTTTAATTGAAAACTTATTTATTGTGTATCTTGTTTATTGTTATTGTTACTGGCTGTAAAACGAATACTATTACTATGCCTGCAGGAAATGGCAAGATAGAAGTAATTAAAAGAGGAATCGATTTTGAAATATCAGTCGAAGACGGACCATCTTCAAAAATCACAAAGTATTTTCCTAATGGATTTTGTGGTTTAGGGTTCGATACCAAGTTCACAAAAGTAAACTTAGAAAGTGAATGGAACCCTTACTCAAGGATTTCATTTCTAAACTCAGATAGTAGCAAGCGATACGATTTATTATTTTATTATAATCGTTCCACATTAAAGTTAGATTCATTAATTAAGCATAGTGATGATGTTTCCGCGGAACCTCTTGATGTTTCCTTTGACTTGAATGAGAAAATGAAAGTTATGATTTACGTTAATAAAACGAAAGTTGGAATTTCTGTTGAAGTTGCGTGGAGAATCGAGAATATCTATACTTTTGTGCTTCCTGCGGAGAAAACTGTCGAATTTCATTTTTCGGAAGCAGATATTGACTTTATTCCTACTAAAGTTTCATTTTTGGGAGTGTCCTCAAGCTCTTTGATTGAAAACATTATCTTTAGGACTGATTGTTAGTAACACCCTGAATTTGATGTTTGATTGAGTGACGCGTTACATGAGAAATCGCAAATCTAGAATGTGCATCAATTAGTGAAGTTGAAACCATGCAAGAAAAACAAAAAAACACTGGGCAAAAATTGTTGTGTTAACTTTTGGATGCATGGGAAGGTAAAAACTCTCGCAGAGGCGCAGGTGTTTTGCACTTGCGTTTAATGTTAGGTGCGTTGCATCATCGGTGTCTAATATTGCTTTCTTCGAATTAGCGGTCTAGTTAAATACTCTTAAATATAGCCTTATCTCTCAGTAAATACCGTGACACAGGCAACCCTAAAAAAGACCTTTTCAAACGATTAATCTTATTAATCGATACGATAAATTTTATTTGCTTCAAAATATTCTATTAACAGCTAATATTCGCGAAACAGGCAGCCTAATTTAAAATCGAATTAGTGTTGAATCTTTTACTTTGTATATACAACGACTCAAAGAGGAATGAATATGCAAACACGAGAATATTGGTTATCCAAGCGCTTTGCTGATTTTCGACGTTATCCATACGGTTTTTCCCGCTCTGGTGACTTTACTATCAGACAAAGTCAATTGTTAGAGCAAAATGGCGTGTTTATTCAGGCATTATTAAATGGCGAAGTAAGCAATCCAACCAGCGATGATCAGGAATTACTTCAAGCGTTACTTAACTCTCAAAAAGAGTACAGCGAAATTGCCAGTATTTGGATTAAGTATCGTCAAATTAATCATATAAAAATATCTGTCTCAGCGAGCGCTAGAGAGGCGGCATCTGATGAAGATGAAGAACTAGCGGTAGATATTGAAGATTGGGACGATTAAGCGATAGACGCTCCTTTGAGTCATGCTTATAGATACTTAAAGGAGCTTGTTTTATTCTAAATCGTTGGGTTAGCCTCCTTTAAAACGAAGAGCCTGGCGTTTGTAAAAATTCTAATTCTTCTTCACTAGACTCTCGTCCTAAAATCGCATTACGGTGAGGGTATCGTCCAAATTGTTGGATAATTTTATAGTGCTTAAGTTCGTACTCATAGTTATCTTGTAGGCCCGGTTGCGCAAATACCTTTAAAGCCAGTTGGTGTACCGCCTCTGATTCTGAGTGCATTAACGGCATATAGATGAACTTGCGTTGGTTAGTGGGTAGTTGCAGATCATCGCCACAATGAATGGCTTCTTGTGCAAGGGTGACTGCAAGTGAGTCAAATTTAAATGCTTGCGGTTGATCGCGAAACATATTGCGTGAAAACTGATCAAGCAGAATTATTTCTGCTAAGCGCCCTGGCGCTGAATTACGCCACTCAAAAAGTTCGCATCGAGTCGCTTGCCAGTAGGTTGAGAGAAATTTTTCGGTAATTTTTTTATCAAAATCAGGATCTTTTCGAAACCATTGCTTTGGTTCGCTTTGCTCAAACCAAAACTCAAGAACTTGCTTATAACTAATCTTAATGCCTGATTTTGCGGCACTGGTTGAATCTGGTAAAGCCATAAACTAATCCTTCTTAAGTATTACTGGTTGGAACATTATTGGCCAACAGCCAATCCATAACTAAAGCTTCCTATAATTTCATCATTAGAATTTTTAATAAAAGTGTTTTCCCATGTGGTGTTTATAATTTTTCCGTTTGTTGCTTGTATGTGATTTAAGTAGGCGTTAAAGGGTTTGGTTTGGCCGCGAATTACTTGTTCTAAGACTAATCGCATTTCAGTTTTTTGGTTGCTAGGAATAAAGTGGTTAATCCAGCTTTTGCCGATAACTTGTGGAGTGTAACTGTCGATCAGTTTCATTCCTTGCTGATTGATAAAGGCGATTTCTGAGCGTCTATTTAAAATTAACGCAATTCCAGTGACATGATCAAGTTGTGACAATGCTTGGCGAAGTTTTTGATAAGTTGGTTGCGGCTTCTCAATAATATCTGCATAGCTGTCTTCAAGTTTGCTGTGGAGTTGATGAAGGACGTATTCTTGCATTGCTGCGTAATTTTCAAATGGTTGTTGCATAGAACTATCCTAGGTGATGCAGTGTATAACTTGGCTATACAACTTCAAGTGTTTATTGGTGTAAAAAGTACTTAACCAAAGAGAGTAATCATTCCCAACTACTCTGTCAATTAGTCTTAAGTTATAAGCAAACTTTCCGAGTAATTTAGTTTTTAGGCTTTTTCCTATCAAATAATAAAAGCAAAGGAGGCAGCATAAAAAAGTCGACGATTAAAGCAAATATTAAGGTGACCGCCATTAATATTCCAATGGTTGCAGATGTATTCATCGCTGAAAAAGCAAGCACCAAGAAACCGGCAGCAAGTACGGTTGTTGTGGTGACTAAAGCAGCGCCAACGCGCTGAAATGCGAGTTGAACGGATTCTTGGGTCGAGTGGCCGGAGCGCCTTGCGAGAATATATTTATGTAAAAAATGCACTGTGTCATCCACAACGATACCCAAGGTGGCACAAGCAACAATAGAAAGCGAAATATCGACGTAACCAAAGGTTGCCCCCCATAAACCATAGGCCATAGCGGCGGGAATTAAATTAGGTACTAAACTCAGTAAGCCATATTTAAGCGACTTTAATACCAACATTAGTATAATTGAAATACCTATCAGCGCTAACAAAGTTCCTTGCAGCAACCCAACAATATTCCGCTGGGCTATGTGAGCAAACACCACGCCAAGTCCGGTAGCCGGTTGTGCTTTTATTGCCGGTGCATTTTGACTTAGCCAAAGTTGCGCTTGCTGATCGAGGGCGAGCAGTTGATCGGAACCTAAGTTAGTAACCGCCACAGTAAAGCGAGTGGCATTTTTGTGAATTGTGACTTGATTGTTGAGTCCCAAGCCTAATGGCAAGCCCAGTTCATAAAATAATAAATACTGTGCTGCCAGTTGGCTTGATGTAGGAATTTCAAATGCCTCTGGACTTTGGTTGTGCATTACCTGATTTAAATCCTTCATTAACTGGCTAAATGAACTAACGTTGACGACCTTGGGGTTTTGTCTAAACCATGTTTCAAACTGCTCTAATTGGTGTAAATACTCAGGCGCAAAAATCCCCTCTTTTAAGTTTGATTCAAAGGAATACTCAAGCGAGTTAATGCCAGTTAAATAGCCATCAATATCCTTGACAAGCTGCACAATTTCAAAGCTATCATCGAAATACTTGGCCCAATTGTCGGAGAGTTTATTATTATTGATAAAAGTGCATAAAAGTATGGTAAGCAAGCTAGTGGCTATAAGGTAATAATGTCGACCACGGATAATATGCTGCGCCAAATTTGCCATAGTTTGAGACTGTGTCATTGAGCGAGGTTTGCTTTTGGGTAATATTAAAATTAAACAAGGTAAAACAAAAAGGCTCATTAGCAACGCAATTACTACGCCAAAGGCTACCATATTTCCTAGTGCTTGATAGGGTGGTGAAGCGCTTAAATTAAGGCTTAAAAAACCTACAATGGTAGTAAAGCTTGTAATAAGCACTGGCATAAGATTGATTTCTAAACTTTTTAATATTGCTTGTTGCCGAGTTAGTTTAGTTGCTAGCTGCTGCTGATAAGTTACTAAAATATGCACGCTATCAGCCACCATAATAGAAAGTAGAATGCTTGGTGCAAAACCGGCAATTGGGGTCAGTTCTGGCGACACCCAGCCAAAGAACCCGAAGGTCATGACCAAGCAGCTAGAAATTAAAATAAATATAGCACTCGTACTGCTGCTACAGCGAAGAAATAAAAGTAAGCCCACAAAGATCAGGAGATAGCTGATAGGAAGTAACAATTTAATATCGTTTTCTACCGCTTCAGCTAAACTTGCATTAAAAGCCGTTGAGCCGCCATTTCTAATCGTAAACTTGGGATAGACTAGACGAAATTCATCTCTTATCGCACGCATTTGCTCAGTGATTTTAAGTGATGCGTTGGCGTCGCTTTCTGGCAAATTAAGCGTAATTGAGACAACGGCTAACTTTAAATCAGGGGTAATTAAATTGCCTATTAATCGCTTTTGTTTGATAGCAATATTTTTAATTTCATGTACGCTGGTTTGGTTTAACTCTTGCTCATTGTCGATTAATGGAAAACTTTCAATCTCATCATTCAATCCACGTGTTACAGTGAAATTCACGATTGATGTGACCCTATTCGCGTACATTACTTGCCAAGCCGCTTGTGTTAGCTGCTGCATTAACTGTAAGCCTTCTACCGTGAACAAATCACCTTGTTGCACATTGACGACAAAAGTAGCGTTGTTTGACTTGACGTAATTGTCTTCGAATTTTTCAAATGCTTGTAGCTGTGGATTGCTCTTGCTTAAATAAACACGAAAGTCATTACTTATCGTTAAGTTCTGCAAACCAAGCCCGAGTAAAATTAAACTGAGTGTTGCAGTAAAAATAATGTATTTAGGATGTTTTAAAAGACGTTCAAATAATGGCGTGATGAATGAGTGCATAAGCGTTACATTATTTTTAATAGTGTTGTGATACTAACTGAAATAAGGTTTAATTTATATCTTGGTTTTTGAAAGCAGCAAACCGTTGGCAATTTAACTTTTCAATTTTAGGCGAAAGTGATGGATAAACAACAAGCAATTGATGCGGCCGTTTTTAATCGACTGTTGCGTCACTTAGATGATAATAAAGACGTACAAAATATTGATCTAATGATTTTGGCAGATTTTTGTCGAAACTGTTTAGCCAAATGGATGGTGAGTGCCGCTCAGGAAGAAGGCGTCACTATGGATTACGAGCAAGCGCGCGAAAAAGTCTATGGCATGCCCTATGCAGAGTGGAAAGAGAAATTTCAGACGCGCGCAAGCGATGCTCAAATGGCTGCATTTGAAGCTAGAAAAAAACGCCAATAGGAGCTGCCCAATGGCAACTAAACTGACCTGGTATTTTGACTTTATTTCACCGTTTGCTTACTTGCAGCTGAGCCAATTAGAGCGCCTTCCTGCAGACTGTGAACTTACATTAAAGCCTGTCTTATTAGCAGGATTGCTCAACCATTGGCAAAATACTGGGCCGGCTGAAGTGGCGCCTAAACGACTTTTTACATACCAACACTGTATTTGGATGGCAGCTAAAATGGGGGTTGATTATAAAATGCCACCAAGCCATCCATTTAATTCGCTGCTACCCTTAAGAATTGCCGTTGCTAATCAGGCGAGTCTAGCGGTTGTAAAAACTATATTTGAAGCGATTTGGAAGTACGGCTATGCACCGCAAAGCGAGTCGTTTATAAACTCTGTTGAAACAGCATTAAATATTCAAGATATTACCACGCAGGCAAATCAAAGCTGGGTAAAAGATGCCCTGAAAGAAAATACTCAACAGGCTATTCAAAATGAGGTGTTTGGCGTTCCAACGTTTAATGTTAACAATAAAAATATCCCGGAAACTGCAAATTTAACTAATTTTTGGGGAGTTGATGCCTTTGATATGTTGTTAGATTTTTTGAATTCACCGAGTAAGGTAGTCACTCCAGAGTTGTTACGCGCAAACCAGTTGCCCATTGGTGCACAGCGCAAGAAATAAATCGCAATCTAACTATAACGATATTGAGGTCATTATGCCGCAACAGGATTTGTCTAAATCAACTGATAATTTTCAAAATACACAACAGCTCATTCATGAGCAGGTTGTTCCACAGCGCGCATTACCCAATTTGCAAGCGCCTCAACAAGCAGTTAGTCCGGCGCAGGCTAATGAGTATCAATCGGCTGGGGTATTAATGCGCCGTTTAGCCGATACCATGACTCAATGGAGAAAGCAGTTGCCTGCGGATGAAGAGCCAGCGATTTTGGCTGTTTTATATGGTGGAATACAAATCACGGTAGAAAGGCTCGCGCAAGAGAGCTTTCACGGGATCCGCATTGAAGGTCAAATGAACGGAAGCCCCTGCATGCTATTAGCACATCAGTCGACTGTTCAACTGCTTTGTTTTGTAAAAAAAGTAGAACCTAAACAAGTGAAACGACGCATCGGGTTTATTATTGATGGTGAAGAGGAAGAAGTTTAAAAACTAAATAGTTTATTAATATTCACTGTTATAAGAAGTCTTTTATCTGCCTAGCAATATTAGTTTTCTCGACTATACTCAGAGCAAATAAGGTTGTTTTTGCAATTTTCAAAAGCAGTATTTGCGAAATATAGAGGTGAGTATGGCTGAGGTAAAGCAGTGCTACGGTCCGCGTCAATTGATAAGGTCATGTCATGAATGTGGACATCAATTTATTATTGGCCAAACCGCATGTCAGTATTGCCACCCAGAACTTCAGTCATATGAGTATGTAACCCAAACCGCTAAAAAGCCTACAGGCAAAATTTTGGTTGCCAGAATGGTGGTGTTTATTAGTATATTTAGTGGCTTAGCTTTGTTTTTATGGGGAAGTTAGAGCGCTCAAATACTAGAGCTAATGCTAGAGCGCTCTCAATCTCAATTTTACGGTGTAATTTTTTAAATTTTTATTGGTTAACTCTACCTATTGTTCACTATCGGGAACAAATACATAGCCAATTCCCCAAACGGTTTGTAAATAGCGTGGTTTAGCCGGATCTTCTTCAATCATTCTTCTTAGTCGAGAAACTTGCACATCTATACTGCGTTCTAGGGCACTATAGTCTCGGCCGCGCGCTAAGTTCATTAGTTTGTCTCTTGAAAGTGGCTGTCTTGGATTAGTAACTAAAGATTTTAAAACCGCGAACTCGCCACTGGTTAAGGTTAATTGCTTGCCGTTTTGAGTCATTTCTCGGGTTGCTAAGTTTAGTTTAAATTCACCAAACTCAATAATTTTCTCTTCACCGCTAGGTGCGCCAGGCAGCTCGGTAGTATTTCGGCGTAATACCGCTTTGACACGAGCGAGCAGTTCTCTAGGGTTAAATGGCTTTGCGAGGTAATCATCTGCGCCGAGTTCAAGACCAATAATACGATCAACATCATCTCCTTTGGCGGTTAACATGATGATAGGTATTGGGTTGTCATTGCCGCGCAAGCGTTTGCAAATAGATAGCCCATCTTCACCAGGAAGCATTAAATCGAGCACCATCAAATGGTAGTTTTCACGCTCTAAAAAGCGATCCATTTGCTCTGCGTCTGCTGCAGCCTTAACGATATATCCTTGTTCTTTAAAATAACGCTCTAATAAACTACGTAAACGCAGGTCGTCATCGACAACCAATATTTTTTGCGTTTCTTCACTCATTTTCCCCTCCAGGTATCGCTTGTCTGCCTAATGCTTCGGTGTAAATTTAGGTTAGCTTGATGCTTTGGGTTATTTTTAACTATTAACGTATTGAAAGGCAAAGCTTTTTACTCACTAATTGTTACAGAGTATAACTTTTGCTTAAAAGTTTAAAGCTGCAATAGCTCATATTTAAGTGACTTGATGCAGAATAAACTCGAATAACTACTGAATTTCCCGTTGATTTGTTTATAATCGCCCTTCTATTTTAATGAAGGCCGCAATAAGGGCTTCTAGTCTAATTAACAATCAAAAAATGATTACACGGTTGTTGGTTGAATATTAAGAAGTATCAAATTCAAAAGGTGAGTCTGGATTCCATATGCTAAATATCGCTCAAAAAATCGCTCAAGAATTAAATGTAAAGCAAACCCAAGTTGAGGCTGCCATTCAATTGATGGATGAAGGCTCCAGTGTTCCTTTTATATCTCGATATAGAAAGGAAGCGACTGGTGGGTTAGATGATTCACAATTGCGTGATTTAGAAGAGCGGTTAGGCTATTTGAGAGAACTTGATGATCGCCGCCAAGTTATTTTAAAGAGCATTGAAGAGCAAGATAAGTTAACTGCCGAATTAAAGGTGAGTATTTTAGAGGCGGAAACTAAGAGCCATTTAGAAGATCTTTATTTACCATACAAGCCTAAGCGCCGTACCAAAGCACAAATTGCGCGCGAAGCAGGCTTACAACCACTCGCCGACTTGCTTATAAATGATCCCAATCAAGATCCAGAAACAAGTGCACAAGCTTACATAGATGCAGATAAAGGGGTGGCTGACAGCAAAGCAGCGTTAGATGGTGCTAAGCAAATATTAATGGAGAATTTCGCCGAAAATGCCGCATTATTAGCCGAAATCCGTCAATATTTGCAAGCCAATGCATTCGTTAGAGCAACCGTTATTGCCGGTAAAGAAGATGAAGGTCACAAGTTTAGAGATTACTTTGAATACTCAGAAAAACTCGACAAGATCCCGTCGCACCGTGCGCTAGCTCTTTTCCGAGGCAGAAATGAAGGCATTTTAACTTTGGAGCTAGTTGTCGATGAAGCGCTTCTAAAAGATGCAAAAGCCAGCAATCATGCCCAATACTTAATTGCTAAGCATGCTCAAATTAAAGCCGAAGGTCGCGCCGCAGATACATGGTTACAAACGGTGGTGTTATGGACGTGGCGAGTTAAATTGCACAATTTCTTTGAGACGGAGCTACTTGGTAAGTTAAGAGAAAGCGCAGAAGCCAGCGCAATTGGTGTATTTGCGAGTAATTTACGTGATTTGTTAATGGCGGCTCCAGCCGGAAAGTACGCCACAATGGGACTTGATCCAGGTTTAAGAACCGGAGTTAAAGCTGTAGTGGTGGACGACACTGGAAAGCTGCTAACTCAATCTACAATATTCCCCCATGCCCCACAAAACCAATGGGACCAATCTGTTGCGAAACTAGCAACTATGTGTGAACTGCACAAAGTAAAATTAGTGAGTATTGGCAACGGCACGGCCTCTCGGGAAACCGATAAGCTGGTTGCTGAAGTGATGAAAAAACATCCTAAGCTTGGACTGCAAAAGATTGTTGTAAACGAAGCCGGCGCGTCGGTTTATTCAGCCTCTAAGTTAGCCTCGGAAGAGTTTCCAGATCTTGATGTAAGCTATCGAGGATCGGTTTCTATTGCTCGCCGTCTTCAAGATCCACTCGCCGAGTTAGTTAAAATTGAACCCAAAGCAATTGGTGTAGGACAGTACCAGCACGATGTAAGCCAAAGTCAGCTAAGCAAATCGCTGGCAAGCGTGGTTGAAGATTGTGTAAATAAAGTCGGTGTCGATCTCAACACGGCGTCGGCACCTTTGCTGACCTATGTTTCTGGACTAAACAAGACGTTAGCGCAAAATATTATCCGCTATAGAGAACAACATGGTCGATTTAGTAATCGCTCAGAGATTACCAAGGTTGAGCGTTTAGGGCCAAAAGCCTTTGAACAAGCCGCAGGCTTTTTACGAATTACCGATGGAGATACCCCGCTTGATCGCTCAGGTGTTCACCCTGAAACCTACCCTATTGTAGAAAAAATGCTGAGTCAGTTAGGTGTTTCTATTGATAATTTAATGGGCAATAAAGATCTATTAAGAAATGTGGTAGCTGCAGATTATGTTGAAGATAAGTTTGGGTTACCAACTATCACTGATATTTTAAGTGAGTTAGACAAGCCTGGTAGAGATCCGCGGGGAGACTTTAAAGCGGCTAAATTTAAAGAAGGTGTTGAAAAAATTGCCGATCTGGCACCAGGCATGGCGCTAGAAGGTAGCGTTACGAATGTCACCGATTTTGGTGCGTTTGTTGATATTGGGGTTCACCAAGACGGCTTAGTACATATTTCGGTTATGAGTGACCGCTTTATATCTAACCCGAGAGAAGTGGTTAAGACAGGCGATATTGTTAAAGTTCATGTGATCGAAGTAGATGCAAAACGAAAGCGAATTAGCTTATCAATGGTCGGACCAAAGCCAGAAAGTCAACAAGGTGAATCACCTAAAAGAAATCATTCTACCCGAGCTAATCAGACTAAAAGGCACCAAGCTGCCGCAAAACCAACCAACTCTGCGTTTGGAATGGCTTTGGCCGATGCCCTAAAAACTAAAAAATAGCTACTAAAAATTCAGTTTTGAGATATTTGGTTGCGTTAGAGTGTAAATATATGTTGCAAGCAACATATCAGTTTGTTATAAATACTCAACGCTAGCGAATACAAGAAGCTCACAAAAGTGAGACCTGCAGACTGGAAACTTTATAAGCCTCATATTTGAGGCTTTTTTATTGCCCTTAGTTTTTATCAAATATTCTTATACTTCAATTATTGTTGTGATTGAAACAATAGCTTGCCACGCCACTCATTATGCCTATGGCAATACTCTGCCAATTAGTTTCGTCTTATCGAATAAAACCGATGATGGCTTTTTAACTGAATTATTTTCTGATAGTCTCTTGGCACATTTGATTTTTTAGAGCTAAAGCATGTTTGAGACCCGTGGTTTTAACCTTTTTATGGCATTTGTTTGTTATCAACTTTTAGTGACCGCCTATTATTTTCAATATGTTGAAGGTATGGACCCTTGTCCTTTATGCATTTTTCAACGCATAGGCGTGTTAATGGTCGGGGTTTGGTTTTTAATCAAAGGATTGCATCAACCTAAATTGGGAAGTGGCTGGAATTTATTTTACGGCATTATGGGCTTACTGAGCGCAATATGTGGTGGTATCGTTTCAGCTAAACATGTCTACTTGCAAAGCTTACCTGAAGGCGAAGTGCCCGCTTGTGGACCCGCTTTAGACTATTTAGTCGATATGCTGCCTATAAGTGAAGTGATTAGTACGGTTTTGGCCGGTGATGGTGAATGCGCTAAAGTGAGCTGGAGTCTATTAGGGCTTTCCATGCCAGCTTGGGTATTAGTATTCTTTGTTGCGGTTGCTGGTTTAATGAGCTTAAGCATTTGGCGTTATTTAAAACCACAGCGTCGCCTGTTTTAAGTTAATTTTGCATTAAATAATCGTCTAAAGTGACTAGCACTGCTCGCTAAAGGGGCAGTTCTATTTGCTCATCATGTGGGTCGTCATCCAATTTTTCGCTGCTTGATATAGGCAAAAATAGACTAAATCGACACCCTTTGCCGAGCTGCGATTCAACCGTAAGCTTACCGCCGAGTTGCTCACAAATAATAAAATAAGAAACCGATAACCCAAGTCCCGTTCCAACTTTTTCGGCTTTGGTTGTGAAAAATGGCTCAAACACACGCTTGCGAGTGTCTTCACTCATTCCAGGTCCGTTATCAATTATTTCAACACAGGCCATGTTTCCGTCTTTGCGAACAATTAATTCAATCATAGGAATAAATTGTTCATCTTCTATGGTGGCTAATGCTTGCGCAGCGTTAATTAATAAGTTTAAAAAAACTTGTTCAAGCTGATTTTTTTGAGCGATTACCGAGACTTTATCGAGAGTGTAGTTTTTACGTATTTCAATTTTACGAAAATCAAATTGTTTAAGTTGGTTATAATCTTTTGCCGATAGCCTAACCGCTGCATCGAGAGTGTCTGCAATATTTATAGGGCTTGATTTATGATTTGCGGGTTTAGCAAAGCTTAACATATCGCCAACAATGCGAGCGGCACGCTCGCCCGACTTTAAAATACCTTCTAAAAAATCGCCTATTCGTTGCTGGCTTAAATAAGCTTGCAAGGCTTCTAAGTCAATATTGTTGTTTTTAGCCACCTGCTGATTACGCGGTAAGTCTCTTGAAAGCCGGCGTTTAATATTTTGAGTGCTTTGGATAATCGCGCCAAGTGGATTATTAATTTCATGCGCCATACCTGCCGCAAGACCGCCAAGTGAGAGCATTTTTTCTGTTTGAACTAAAGTTTCGTCAATTTTGGTGCGCTCGGTTATATCGTCTATTCGAATAACTTCGCCTTGCTCTTCTTCTCTTAGGGTAAAAATAGGGTAAATCATTACTTCTAATGTTCGTTGCTCATGATTGATTTGAGTTTTAAATTGAAACCAAACATTGTTTGTGATGAGATCTTTGTTTTTTAAATGCTGAGAAATTTGTAAATTAAGTTCCGGGAAAAGGTTTGATAGCTTTTCGCCAATGGCCATTTTAGCAGGCACATTGGTCATTTTTTCAGCTTCAATGTTCCACTGCATAACACGGTATTTGTCATCAACGGCAATAATACCCGAGGGCATTGAGTCAATAAGCTTCTCTAAGTAATTTTGAATCGAGTTAGCATATCGCTCGGCCATGGCTCGGCTACGCTTTTGCTTTTGAATTTCACTAGAGTGTTGGGCAATTTTTAACTCTAGCATATTACGAGTCTTTTCTAAGGCTTCGCGAGACTCGTCGATTTCCTTTTCTATTTCTAAACGATGTGAAATATCTGACACAAATTCGATGTAGTGAGGCTTCTCTAGCCAGCTTGCGGTGCGAGCTCGGCATTCGACCGGGATAATTTTTCCGTTTTTAGCGCGATAGCTGGTTTGGTAAGTCACAGACTTTCCCCTGTGCATTAAATCCACTAACTGTGGATGACGATGTAAATAGCATTCAATATCAATATCAAATGTTGATAGTTGCTTAGCTTCTTTTTTAGAGTAACCTAAGGCGTCTAGCGCTTTCTGGTTGGCCTCTACGATTTGGCCATCGAACGAAACTAGAAATATCATATCGACCGCTTGGTCGATTAATAGCCGAAAATCTTGTTTAGTTTCATCCCAGCGCTGGGCCTGTCTAGACTCCCAGCTGAGTAAGTAAAATGCGGGGTATGCAACTATCGCTAGCGTTAAACAAGCAACACCTAGCTCTAGGGCAGCCTCTCTCCAGTTATATTCGCCGTTGATCCAATAGTTAATACTTAAAGCACTAACGACTGGAAGGAGTGCAGTTATTACGATTAAGGAGGCAGTGAACCCGCGAATAGTCCAATAGCGAGCAAAGTGGCTTCTATTTTTTATCGTGTTATTTTTATTTGAATCCATGATTAATAGCCTAGTTTATTAGGACATCGCAATGTTGAATCTTTTTTTTATCAGCGTGTTACTGTTGCCTTAAACTTAAGCCATCAAGCTAAAGTAGTTTTAACATTGTGTTTAGCGAGTACTCTATATTCAAATATAGGTGGTTTTATTTTTGAATACAATCTTGGTTTGGTCTAACCCTTGGATTAAAGCGTGACTAAATTACAATCTTTGAAAAAAATTTTGAACTCGGCAGTTAATATGGTAAAAACATAGAGTGTCTTTCGTCAATAAAAGGAGCCTGGCAAACATGTCAGAATTAATAGCAGAAAAAACGAATGACGATTTCTGTAAGACTAGTGCTGTAAGCAATTGGTTAGCTGAGAGAAGCGAAATGCTTATTCAGTATTTTAGGTTGTCTGGTGCAAGAGACAGTCTAGAATTGCCAGAATCTGAACAAATTACTCAGTTTTGTGACTTACTCATCGATTATGTATCGGCTGGTCATTTTGAAGTTTATCAGCAAATAGTTAATGCCTGTGAGGTTAATGGTACCGACAGCATTCAATTGCTAAGCAAGCTTTATCCTGAAATTTCTGAAACTACCGATGAAGTGGTTAGCTTTAATGATAAATATGCGAAGTTTTCCGCAGATGCTAACTTAAGCGAGCTGGATAAAGACTTATCTAAGCTTGGCGAAGCTATCGCCAAACGCATCGAACTAGAAGATAATTTAATTGATACCTTACGCACCAAGCATTAGACTGCAAGGCAATTAATAACCAGTTTGTTGGCTTACCCTGTTTTGCCATTTAATATTTTATAAGGAATACTGTTGCATGATTAGAGTAATCATTGAGCGTCAAATTAAAGACGGCTGCTTTCAAGATTATCTTGATATGATTAGACGAGCACGAAAAGAAGCAACGGCGATTGACGGATTTATTGCAGGCGAGCTGCTGCAAGAAAAGTCGAACAAGAGCCATGCTTATATTATTTCTAGTTGGGAGAACTATAGTGCTTGGGAAGCTTGGGTTAATTCTGAAGAGCGCAGCAAAGTTCTTGCGGATATGCGCCCTATGCTAGCTGCCGATGAGCGAGTCATTGTGTTAGAAAGCAGTCAATTACTACAGTAATAAAGTAAAGCTGGCGCACTATTCGCCGGGTTAAAAATACTTAAAAAAGCGAGTGAAGTTTTCTAGTTTCACTCGCTTTTTTATTAATTACTCTTTTTCTTCACATACAGCACTAAACTATGATCAATAAGTTCATAGCCGTGTTTTTCGGCAATTTCGTGTTGTAGCTCTTCTATTGCTTTGCTAACAAATTCAATGACTTTTCCGCTGTCTACGCACACCATATGATCATGATGCTCATCTCCGCTTAGCTCAAACACTGCGTGCCCATCTTCAAAGTTATGTCTTGCCACTAAGCCTGCCGACTCAAACTGAGTGAGTACGCGGTAAACCGTTGCTAAGCCAACATCTTCACCATTTTCTAAAAGTAGCTTATAAACATCTTCTGCACTAAGGTGTTTTTGGTCGGCATTTTCAAGTAAGTTTAAAATTTTTAAACGCGGTAAGGTAACTTTTAAGCCTGCATCTTTTAATTGTTGGTTGTTCAAATTTGGCTCCCTAGTGAATGACTCAATATTTTTTTGAGTTTTAATGGAATTAAATGACTTTAAAATGGACTATAAAACACATTATATTCTTTTTTTAAGGCATTTTGCACAAATTCATATAGAATACGCCCTAGTTTGGCATTTCTTACTGAATTGCTCGAGTGTAATAGATGCTCATTCTCTTGTTTAAACAGGATTTTATATGCTTAAAAAATTATCATTGTTGTTAGTACTTCTGCTTACAGCTTGCGTATACCGGTTAGATGTTCAGCAAGGTAATATTCTTGCGCAAAAAGATATTGATAAACTGCGCCCTGGTCTAACTAAAAACCAAGTCGTTTTTGTTTTAGGCTCGCCTGTCCTTCAAGATACCTTTGCCGATAATAAATGGGTGTATTTGTATACCTATAATAATGCTCGCCTGAATCAATTAACCAAGAAAAAGCTAGAGTTGGATTTTGTCGACGATAAATTGGTTGCCGTTAAAGGGGATTATGATCTGCCGGCTAGCTTTCAGCAAGCTAGCGAAGAAGCGGAAACCGGTTCAAATAACAACCAATAAAAATATTGGCGTTAAGTTTAGTCACCGGTTTTTGGCGTTTGCTTAAAGGCTGGTGATTGACGCTTGTACAAATTAAGCATGGTTAGTTTTAAGTGGCTATCGGGCACTTTATGCTGATTAACTAGCCGGATAGATTGCGCTGAAATGTTGATTTGTTTCTGATAGCGGCGGCATAAACGGCACATGATTAAGTGAAGCTTTAACTTCATTCGCTTTAAGCCTGTAATAGGCGTATCAATGTTATGTGAAAGTTGCTCAGCCACTTGCTTACATGTTGGCATCATTAGCACTCTCCTGTTTCTTGAAAATGACTGATTACTTGTAATACCTTATCTCTGCCACGGTGCAATAAGACCCGTAAATTAGACGGGCTTACGTCTAAAATGTTACAAATTTCGTCCATTGATAGCCCGCTCGCGTCTCTTAAGCGTAACGCTGCTTTTTGGTTTTCTGGAAGTTGGCTTAGGCTTTTAGTGATGCAATTCTTTAATTCTTGGCTAGCTAAAATAGCTTCAGGGGAGTCGCCGTCCCACTGTGCACTAGGATTTGCCCAATGTGCGTTGCTATCAAAGCGCTGATCGCTGTTCCAGTTATCTTGCATTGATTCAAGCGAAACTGAACGTTTTTCTTTGCGTAATCTTGTTTTTGCTTCATTTGCGACAATTCGCAGTAACCAGCTTTTAAGTGAAGAGCGACCTTCAAATTTAGGTAGTGCTTTTAAAGCCGACATCCAAGCTTCTTGGATTACTTCGTCTGCAATACTACTTCCAGTTATTGACTGTGCAATTGAATACATAAGCGGGTAGTAACTTGCAAAAAGAGACTCAAAGACTTTCTCGTTGCCAGCAAGTAACTGTTTGACTATTTCTTGATCGCTTTGTTGCACTCACTTGCTCCGCTTTTTTATTAGTCTGGCAGAATTCTATTTCTTCGAAATTGTTTGGAAAGGCTTTAAAATGACAATGTGTAGCAAGCTACACATTGTCATTAAGCAATTGAATTAATTTACTTAATTTAATTGCAGAGGCAGATCAGGCGTCTTAGCCCGAAACCAAAGCATACCAGAGTGATCGAAGGGTTCAAGTAAAAATTACGACTTATTGAGTGCGATTAGGTATTGCCCAAGACTCACCAAAACCAGCTGAACTTTCACTGTAAAGAATTTGGTCGTTAGGGGTAAACGCTAAGTCGTAGATTATTGCGCCCACTGGTTTACTCACATCGCGGGTGGTTGCTCGCCACTGTTTAAGGCGTTCTCCAGTTTCAATCTGCCAAAGATTAATTTTTCGGCTTGGGGCCCCTGTCGCGACATATTGTTGATTATGCGAAAAACGTGCAGCGGTTATTACGTATTCGCGTGGCTTGAGTTTAAGCTGACTAAGCAAAGCCCCAGTGCTTAAATCCCAAATAAATGCGTTTGCTTTCGTTCCAGCAGTAAAAGCTTTACTGCCATCGCTAGACAACTTTAAAGTTGTCACCCGCGAGTCGTGTTCAAATAGCCGTTTTGGCTTGCCTGTTTTAGTATTCCATAAAACCGCACGATAGTCGTTTCCTCCGGTAAATGCCCATAAACCATTTGCTGAGAGGTCAACATCGGCAATTGCTTCGGCGCGATGTCCGGTAAACTCCAGACGGCGGCCAGTGGTCATATCTAGGTGAATCGCTAGGCCGGACTCTAAACCAAGTAAAACATAGCGCCCTAAATTTGAAATCGCGACAGCGCGGATAGCTGCCGGTGCTTTCCAGTAACCATAGCTTTGGCCGCTGGTGGTATTCCAAATAATAAAGGTATCTTCACTGGCGGTGATAGCGCGGAGACCGTCTGGCGATAAATTTACCGCTGTGATTGCTTTTTCTGGGTCATCGTTATGTCGCCATAGAAACTTAAGTTGATTATTGTTTAGGTCCCAATAGGCTGCACCAAAGTTGACGGATGCAATAACCGCATGGGAAGCGTCGTTCGATATTGCAGCATCAAAAATGCCCTGCGCTGCGTGTTGGTGGGCCGCAATTGATTCAGGTTGGGGTTGGCAGGCAGAAAGTATGATTAAACTGCAAACTACTAGTATTTTCTTTAGCTGTACGTAGTGTATCATTTAGCTGCTTTTTCCATGATTTAGTTAAGCGCTTGATGTTATTAGTAGTTAGAGTATAGACTGCGCAATCATTTTGGGAAAATTTCAATAAATAAACTTAATAAAATAAAGAGGCTAGTCTCGTGAAAAGATATTTAACAGCGATGTCAGTCGCGGTTTTACTTACTGCGTGTCAGCAAGGCAGCGATGCAACTGATAGCAAATCTGACCAAAAAACCAGTGATTCAAAACAAGCAACAGTAATAGCTGATAAAGATAAAATGTCTTATGCCATTGGTATGAGCATGGCGTCAAATGTGACTCAGCTTAATAATGACTTTAAATCGGTTGGCATTAACTCAGACGCAGTTAAGCAAGGCTTTTTAGAAACTTTAGCGGGTAACTCGGCCATGACTGAAGAGCAGTTAGGCCAAGAAATGCAAATCTTCCAACAAAAAATGCGGGTAGCTCAGCAAGCAAAGATGCAAGAAATGCAAGCGACTCAAGCTGCTGAAAACCAAGCTTACTTTGCTAAACTAGATGAGTCTGGGGAGTATACTAAAACTGAGTCTGGCTTATACTACAAAGTGCTAACCCCTGCACCAGAAGGCGCAGCAAAACCAGCACCAACTGATATGGTTAAAGTCCATTACGTTGGTACTTTTACTGACGGAAAAGAGTTTGATAGCTCAAAAGAGCCTTTCCAGTTTTCGCTTCAAGGTGGAGTAATTGACGGCTGGCTAGAAGGCGTTAAATTGATGTCTGTGGGTAGTAAGTATCAATTTGTTATACCGCCAGAGCTAGGTTATGGAAGTAATCAGCGTGGCCCTATACCTGGAAACTCAATCTTGTTATTTGACGTTGAGTTGTTAGAAATAGTTAGCAAAGAAGCACCAGAAGAAGCTAAGTAATTCTTCCAAATCCTAAAAACCTCTCTTTATTGAGAGGTTTTTTTTGCCTGTAATTTGGTGTAGTTTTAAATTAGCGGGTTAACAGGAGGACGAAAAGTTGCAAATCTATACCTCGTTTGAAGAGTTTTGGCCTTATTATTTAGCCGAGCACCGTAAAAAGAAAAGTCGCTTGTTGCACTATTTTGGAACGCTTGCATCTTGTGTAATGTTAATCGGGGCAATAATTACTCAGGCTTGGCATTTACTACCTGTGGTTTTGATCGTCGGCTATTTACCTGCTTGGGTTGGCCACTTTTTTATTGAAAAGAATCGTCCGGCGACTTTTAAGCACCCGCTGTGGTCGTTACGTGGTGACTTTAGAATGTTAAAGTTGGCACTTTTGGGGCAGCTTGAACAGCAATTGGCGTCGTTAGATTAAGGTTTATCGCCCTAAGTATTTTGCGTAAAACATAGGGCGACTTATGCGGCTCTCCTATTGGAGCGCGGTGATTATGCAATTATACCTTGGCAGAGGAAGGCTCAATGGTTTCAGTTTGTCTTTTAACCAACTCGTCTACGTAGGCTTCTTTGATTAACGATTGTTCTATAAATACAGTTTTGCGTTTGGGTTTCAGCTGACTATAAATAACGCCGCCAAGTATCAACAATACAGCAAAAGACTGCATATTGTTTAAGCTTTCGTCTAAAAGCAACCAGCCAAAAAACAAAGTGCCTAATGGCAGCAAGTTCATCCAAAGCCCTACTTGGCTTGCGGGCATAGCGCGTAAAGAGGAGTTATATAGAATAAACGCAATAACATTAACTCCCCAAGCTAAAAACAAGATTGAGAAGAGCACCTCTGCAGAAACCTGTTGAGGCAGCCCTTGATTAAATAAAAGCGCAAGAGGCAAGAAAAATAACGTGCCAAAAAACGCTTGCATACTGGTTAAAAACAGCGGCGAGTAGCGCTCGCTTAATTTTCGGGCCAATATGCTGTAACCCGTGGCAAAGCCAATAGCGATAAACTCTAAACCATTGCCTAGTAAGTGGTTACTCCCTTGCTGAGTGCTGTCTCCTGTCACTGATAGCAATATTGCGCCAATCACTGCGAGTAATCCGCCGATGACCATTCGCCGATTGATCACTTCATTTAAAAAATAAAAACCAGCAATAGTGACCATAAAAGGGTGGAGTGCGGTAATCATTCCCGCTTCTGAAGCGCTAGTGTAGGTTAATGCCAAGCCTTCAAACACAAAGTATAAGCATGGTTCACACAAGACAAGGCCAAGTAACAGCCAGCCATCACCAGGCTGAAAGTTATCTTTTTCGTGACGCACTTTAGGCATAAAAAACATTAATACCGCGACCGCCAACAACATTCTTAAAAATACCGTGGGAAAAGGCCCAAGTTCTGAGACTGCAATTTTCATAGCAATAAACGAGGCGGCCCAAATTAAGACTGCCGCAATGACTTGGCTTATAGCGATTGTTTGGCGAGATGCTTGCATTACTCTACCCTGTGCAATTTGTGTACAATAAGCGCTGAAGTCTACTGGTTTAAATAAACTCTACAATCGAAATATTTTACTGCTTCGGATTAGTTTTTTTTATCTGAAATTTAACTTTTCGTGTAGCGCTGCTGTTTGCACCAAAATGGCGCACAAAAAAGATGTATTTGCACCAAAATAATACATTTTATTGGCTGGCAGCGTCTATAATGCAGGGTAACGCACAAAAATAAGCATTTATAAAGTTGGCATTACAATTGCAGTTGCGAACTCAGTTATAATTATTAATGCTTTAAAAAACTACTTTTTGAGGAAAAAACCATGGCTAATAACGACATCATTAAGATGATCGAAGATAACGACATTGCTTTTGTCGATTTACGCTTTACCGATACCAAAGGAAAGGAGCAGCACGTAACGCTACCTTCGCATTGTATCGATGAAGACTTTATGGAAGAAGGTAAAATGTTTGACGGTTCGTCTATTGCTGGTTGGAAAGGCATAAATGAATCAGACATGGTGTTAATGCCAGATGCAGATACTGCAATGATTGACCCGTTTTGTGAAGATGCAACGCTTAATCTACGCTGTGATATTTTAGAGCCTGCAACTATGCAAGGCTATGATCGTGACCCTCGTTCTGTTGCACGACGTGCTGAAGCTTATCTAAAGTCTACTGGTATTGCTGATACTGCTTTCTTTGGTCCTGAGCCTGAGTTCTTCTTGTTTGATGATGTACGTTTTAGTATTGATATGAAAGGTGCAACTTATCAAATAGATTCAAACGAAGCTTCTTGGAACTCAGAGCGTCGTTATGAAGGCGGTAATATGGGGCATCGTCCGCGCGTTAAAGGCGGTTATTTCCCTGTTCCTCCAGTTGACTCGTCACAAGATATTCGTTCACAAATGTGTTTAGTGTTAGAAGAGTTAGGTATTCGCACTGAAGCTCACCACCATGAAGTAGCCACGGCTAACCAAAATGAATTAGCGACTCGCTTTAATACTTTGGTTAAGAAAGCTGATGAAACTCAAGTAATGAAATATGTGATTCATAATGTTGCTCATGCTTATGGCAAAACTGCGACCTTTATGCCAAAACCTGTTGTTGGTGACAATGGTAGTGGTATGCACGTTCATCAGTCTTTAGCTAAAGATGGCGTGAATATCTTTGCCGGCAATAAATATGGCGGTTTGTCTGAAGATGCCTTGTTCTATATTGGCGGAATCATTAAACATGCTCGCGCTTTAAATGCGATTACTAATCCTTCTACAAACTCTTATAAGCGATTAGTTCCCGGCTACGAAGCGCCAGTCATGTTAGCCTATTCAGCTAAAAACCGAAGTGCATCAATTCGAATTCCTCATGTACCTAGTGAAAAAGGCCGTCGAATTGAAGTTCGCTTCCCTGACCCAATGGCAAATCCTTATTTAGCTTTTGCAGCAATGATGATGGCGGGTCTTGACGGTATTCAAAACAAAATACATCCTGGCGATGCAATGGATAAAGACTTATATGACCTGCCTGCAGAAGAAGCTGCCGAAATTCCAACTGTGGCGACTTGTTTAGAGTCTGCTCTTGATGCACTTGATAAAGATCGTGAGTTCTTAACTCGTGGTGGCGTATTTAGTGATGACTATATTGACTCTTACATTAAACTTAAGCGTGAAGATGTTGCATATTTAAACATGACAACTCACCCAGTTGAGTTTGATATGTACTACAGCCTTTAAGTTTTGGCTAGTTAAACTAAAACCCAGCTTTATCGCTGGGTTTTTTTTGTTTAAAAATAGGCTAAGTACCGCTGGTTAAATCATTAGAATAATTTTGTATTTTTTAGCGATTAACGTACACTGAGAGAAATAGACTACCTGAAAATTAAGAGGTTCTAATATGAAACTATTTTTAATGCTGTTGATGAGTGTGTTTGTCTGCGTGACCGGCATTGCTGCAGAGGAGAAAAAGAAGTTTTATAAATGGGTCGATAAAAACGGTAATGTTCATTACTCAGATCAACCTCAAAATGGTGCTAAAGAAATAAAAATTGAAAAAGTACCCACGGTGAAAATTAAAAGTAGCGGAAACCCCCTTGCTGCTATGCCGACTGACGAGCCTGCTTCAAATGCAACTAGTGGCGGTGCTGCAAGCAGTGCTATTCCTTATGACGAATATACTTTGTTAGAGCCAGAAAACAATGCAGTAATCAGAAATAATGCTGGAGCAATAACCTTAACCGCAAACTTAGAGCCGAGTTTACAAAGTGGGCATCAAATTCAGTTTATTTTAGACGGCTCGCCTGCTGGTGAAGCGACTAGCGCCATGAGCTTAACATTAGAGAACATTGGTTATGGCGAGCATTTAGTCGGTTTTGTTGTGTTAGATGAAAACCAAAAGCAAGTAGTTTCAAGTAAAATGAACCAGTTCACTTTGCTTAACTTTATTAACCCAAAAATAAAGGCTCAGCAAAAGCTGAATATTAATAATAACTAGGCTAATCTAGTCAAAAAACTGCTAAGGTGTCTATTGCAACTTAGCAGGGTCTTTAATTAAATTATTATTTTTGTAACTTTCTCCTTCCTAATCCATATTATGTCTAAACGATACTGTTTATGACTGACTTTGAACAACTATATAGCCGTTATGCGGACGATATTTTTCGATTTGCCTTGTTTTTGAGCGGTAGAACCAGTGACGCAGAAGATATTACTGCGGAAACTTTTATACGTGCAATGACCGGCAAGGCGCCGCTGAAAAGCAATACGGTAAAAGGCTACCTATTAACAATAGCTAGAAACTTGTATTTAGAGCAATTGCGTCAACAAAAGCGTCTAACTGCGTTACCACAAGCAGAAGGCTCACAGTCGAGTAACGGTGAAAGCTTGTTCGAACAACGCCAAGAAATAAAAAATTTATATTTGTTTTTGCAGAGTGTCTCGGAAACCGAGCGTAGTGCTTTATTGTTGAGGATTGATGGATTGGCTTACGCCGAAATATCTCAAATACTTAGAATATCAATTGCTAGTGCCAAAGTTAGTGTTCACAGAGTGCGTTTAAAGTTGGCTCGTTGGAGAGCAAACCAATGCGACTAGTGATTATTCGATGGAGAATAAGATGACAGAAGTTTCGCGAAATATTGTGCTCGATTTATTGCCGGTTTATTTAGCTGGCGAAGCAAGTACAGAAACCCAAGATTTAATTAATGCCTTTGCACGGTCAGATGCAGAAATTGCTCGCTTAATTGAGTCTGATTCAGAGCTTTTTTTAACTAAGTCAATTAATTTGCCTTGTTCGAGTGACCTTTCCATAACAACGTTGCAAAAAATACGTCGTGAATTTAAACGTCGTATGGTGTTAGTGGCAGTATTTACCCTCTTGGTATTAATGCTGCCTCTAATCGCAATGCAATTTACCAATGAGGTTAATTGGAGTGCAGCAGACTTTCTTGTTATGGGAGGTTTGTTAATGTTGGCAGGGTTAAGTTATGTTTTTCTTTTAAGCTTTGCGCAGCATTGGAGCTACCGTTTAGCTGCAGCATTGTGTGCATTAGCGAGCCTACTTCTTATTTGGGTTAATTTAGCCGTTGGCATTATAGGTGCAGCGAATAACCCACTAAATCTGTTGTTTGCTGGCGTGATATTAGTTGTGCTTGTCAGTGTTTTAAATGCAAAACGAAACCATGGAATTTTAGTCAAGGGAATGTATACCGCTGCAACACTTCAAATGATTATTCCGATACTTGTTTTGACTTTGGGTGACGAGCAGTTAGTGCTAGACCAGCAAGGTTTCACTTCGATGATGGTTTGTGGGATTTTAGCCGCAATGTTTGTAGTTTCTGGGGTTTTGTTTGACCGAAATAAACAAGCTTGTTCATAAGTGCTAAGTATCGTTTTGTTAGCGGTGTCGCAATATAAAATGTTATAACAGGATAAAATAGTTGGCAGAGTTGTTTATCAATTTCAATTCTGATTTCAATCCCTTGAGTTGCCCGCTACCCAAAAGTAGCGGGCATTTTTTTAGTCTTTTTTAAGACTTTCACTTTCTAACTTGTGTTCCAAGTAGTGAATGTTAGTTCCACCTTGTTGGAATTTTGGATCGGCCATTATGCGACGCTGTAGCTCAATATTGGTTTTAATTCCGTCAATAATAACTTCATCAAGTGCCATTTGCATTCTTGCCATGGCGACTTCACGAGTTTCACCATAAGTAATCAGTTTACCTATCATTGAATCGTAAAATGGCGGCACTTTATAGCCAGAATAAATGTGAGAATCCCATCTTACTCCTGGTCCACCGGGCGCGTGGTAGCGAGTAATTGTACCTGGAGATGGCATAAAAGTTTCAGGATCTTCTGCGTTTATTCGACACTCTATAGAGTGTCCGCGTAGCTTTATATCTTCTTGTTTAAAAGATAATGGCTGTCCTTCTGCGACTCTTAATTGTTCCTTAATAATATCAACGCCACTAACCATTTCAGACACAGGGTGTTCAACCTGTACGCGAGTATTCATTTCAATAAAGTAAAACTCACCTTTCTCATATAAAAACTCGAAAGTTCCTGCTCCACGATAGCCAATTTCTTTACAAGCCTGAACACATCTTTCGCCTATAAAGCGTCGCTTTTCTTCGGTAATTCCTGGTGCTGGGGCTTCTTCTACTACTTTTTGGTGGCGACGTTGCATTGAGCAGTCACGTTCACCTAAGTAAATGGCGTTGCCGTGATTATCAGCCATAATTTGAATTTCGACGTGGCGTGGTGTTTCTAAAAACTTTTCCATATACACCATGTCATTATTGAAAGCCGCTTTAGCTTCGGCTTTAGTCATAGCTATCGACTTTAATAAGTCTTCTTCTTTATGCACCACCCGCATGCCTCGACCACCGCCGCCGCCAGACGCTTTGATAATAACTGGGTAAGCGATACGTTTCGCCATAGCTAGGCATTCTTTGTCGTTGTCTCCTAGTGGTCCATCGGAACCTGGTACACAAGGAACACCGGCGCGTTTCATTGCAGCAATCGCAGAAACTTTGTCACCCATAAGTCTTATGCTTTCTGAGTGAGGTCCAATGAAAGTAAAGCCACTTCGCTCTACTTGCTCTGCAAAGTCAGCATTTTCGGCTAAAAATCCGTAACCGGGGTGAATTGCTACGGCATCAGTCACTTCAGCGGCAGCAATAATCGCCGGAATATTTAAATAGCTTTCCATTGGAGATGCAGGGCCTATGCAAACAGACTCATCGGCCAACTTAACGTGCATTAAATTTTCGTCGGCAGTGGAATGAACCGCTACCGTTTTAATACCTAACTCGCGGCAAGCTCTTAATATTCTAAGTGCTATTTCACCACGATTGGCAATCACAACTTTATCTAGCATTTTATTTTCCAGAATTCTTTGATTAATTCTTCAGACAGCTTAGCTGCCTAGTTCAATTGAAAATTCAATCAAGTGCTATTCGATAATGAATAGTGGCTCGTCAAACTCAACTGGCTCGCCATCTTCAATTAAAATGGCTTTAATTGTGCCGCTTGCATCGGCCTCTATCTGGTTCATCATCTTCATTGCTTCAACAATACATAAAGTATCGCCAGCTTTTACACTGTCACCAACTTCAACGAAAGACTTAGCACCTGGTGAAGGAGAGCGGTAGAAAGTGCCCACCATAGGTGACTTTACTTGATGACCAGCAGGCTGTGCTGGGGCTGCAGCGGGCGCTTCAGCAGCGGCTACTGGAGCAGCCGCTGGGGCTGGCGCAGGAGCAGCGGCATATTGCATTGGTGCTGCCGCCATTGGTGCTGTAGCGCGACTAATTCTGACTGACTCTTCGCCTTCTTTTATTTCAATTTCGGCAACGCCAGACTCTTCTAACAATTCGATTAATTTTTTTACTTTTCGAATATCCATAATAACTACACCTTTAAAAATACAATTTAAAATTTAGAATGATAAAAACGATTATTGATCTTTTAATTTTTGAATGACCACTTGCGCCGCCATAAAATAACTTTGCTCACCAAATCCTGCGATTACGCCTTGCGCAATATCACTAAAATAAGAGTGATGTCTAAATGCTTCGCGTGCATGTGGGTTTGATAAATGAATTTCTATAAATGGAACTTGTACTGCCAGTAGGGCATCTCTAATTGCGACGCTGGTATGAGTAAAGGCTGCCGGATTGATGATGATATAGTTAACATCTTGGCTCGAAGCTTGAACTTTATCGACAATTTCATGCTCTGCATTGGACTGAAAAAAATCACACTGCATACCCTCAGCTTGAAACTGCTGAGTCATTTTAGACTGTATGTCGGCTAACCCAGATGAGCCGTAAATTGTTGGTTCGCGTGAACCTAACAAATTTAAGTTGGGCCCATTGATCACAAGAACTTTCATTTTTTTCCGCTTTGCGACACTGATTTAGAGTTTTATGACGCAAAAATACGCCAATTTCTTAAAACATGCAAGAAAAGTTCTATAAAGAATTACTTTTTTGAGATACAAGTCGATCTGGTTGTTTTTTAGGCAAGATTCGCGCCTATTTTTCAAATGTTGAATTTTAGGCGCATTTTTTAGGATTTTAGCGTAATTTGGCTGTATTAAATTAGTTAAGTTTTTATCCGCAGCAAGAAGATTTAGGCTTTGGTGATAATTTAGCTTTGATCTGTTTGTACCAGTTGCGAGCCATTAATCCAGCTAATAAGAGTGCAAGTATGATTGAAAGAGTTGATTCATGCATTTGGTGATGTTGCGCGGCAAGCTGATGATAGGTTAATTGAAATTGTTGAATAAGCCAGTCACTTAAATAGCCTAAGCTTATACTTGCCGACAAAATACTAAAAAGATACACCGCAAGTGTCTTATTCCCCATTTCTTGTCTTATCATTCCCATGGTGGAAAGGTTTGTAGCGGGTCCTGCGAGTAAAAATACTAACACCGCTCCGGGCGATACCCCAACCGCTAGAAAGCCCGCAGCAATGGGAGTAGAAGCGGTCGCGCAGATGTACATAGGGATTCCGATTAACGCCATTACGAGCATAGCAATAAAGCCACTTCCCCACTGAGTTAAAAAGTCTGTAGGAACCCAAGTTTTTATTGCGGCGGCGAGCAATAAGCCTAATATTAACCAAAAAGTAATGTCTTCTAATAGCTTGCCGCTTGCAAACTCAATTGAGTTAGTAATTTTTTTGCTTAGCGGTAAGCGAGCTGCGCGAGGTTCATCGTTGTCGCAACAAGATTGCTCGGATTGTGAGTTGTTGCTACTGCTATTCTCTTCTTTGACAAATAATTTCACTAAAATGCCGGTATAAATTGCGCTAAAAATAGCGGCAATTGGGCGCATAATCGCGAAAAATGGTCCTAAAAGAGCATAAGATACTGAAACCGAGTCAACGCCGGTTTCTGGTGTAGCAACTAAAAATGATACGGTTGCCGGTTTAGAAGCGCCTGAGCGCCTTAGTCCAATCGCAGCCGGAATGACCCCGCAAGAGCATAACGGTAAGGGAGCACCTATAATAGCCGCTTTAATAATGGCACTTAATGAGCGGTTGCCTAGCTGTTGTTTTAATAAGCTCATAGGAACTATCCACTGCATAAAACCTGCAATCAATAAACCTAAAATTAGCCAGGGAGCAGACTCAATAAACAATTCGGTAAAATGTTTGATAAATTCCATTGGATTAAATACCTAGTCTAATGTTGAAAAAACTCTGGATCGTCTAGCGAGCTTAAAATGGTGCAGTTTTGGGCGCTTTCTGGGCCGCCACAACAAGCCTTATGGAGACTCAATAACGCCATTTTCATTTTTTCCAAATCATTTATTTTTTGTTCTAACTCACCAATTTTGTCACGCGTGTAGCTCTGTACTTCAGCGCAAGTATGAGTATCTTTGTTAGCCCTTAAACTCAGTAAATGTTTAATTTCTTTTAACGAAAAACCGATTTTTTTGGCATGTAAAATGAAAAAAAGGCGCTGTTTGTCTGCTGCGGTATATTGCCGATAACCATTGCTATCACGCTTAGACGGAACTAATAGCTGATTAGCTTCATAAAAGCGCAAAGTTTCAATGCTAACCTGAGCAAGTTTTGCCAGTTGGCCAATTTTTAAATGATTTGTTTGCATAACCAGAGTATAAACCCTAAAGCTTACTTTAGGGTCAATAGTTAGATGATTCTTTTTTTACTGTGGTTGGATAGAATTTATCCGACCACAATAAAATTAACTGATTAAACTCTGCTATGTGACTATTTTGTTGCGTTAAATTAGCTAAATTTTGGCTAGCAAAGCGGTTAAATACGTCGCTAGAGTTAGCTTTAAAGTTGGTTGTTGAGGTTTTTTGGCGTGCACGGTATGCCTTAACTAACTGCTTTTGATGACGTTGTTCTAATCTTAACTCTTTGTGTAACAGCCATTGTCTTATAGAAGCTTTAAGTCGCGATGAATGGTTTTGCTTTAGCCAATCAATGTTGCGCCATTGGCGTATTTTGTGAATTTTGCGCTTTATTGGCCGCGACTCTCGGCAAATCAAAGTGAGCTCGGCGCAAGAGGCTGGTTGCTTTATAAATTGAGCTAGCCAAATAGTAAATAGTAGCTCGTTAACATTTAGACCGGCTTGGTTTTGTAGGTTAAGTAACAAGTCTTTCGCCCGCTTATTCGAATAAAACCAGCAGGATTGACGCCAAAAGCACTCAGCGGTAATTGCGATTTCGTTGGCGTTACTCATTAGACTTGGCTTACCTATTTATTGTTCTAAGTAGTCAATGGCCATATTGGCTAGTACTTCTACACCTAACTTTAAGCCAGACTCATCGATATAAAAGTCTGGGGTATGGTGCGCAGCGGCTTTTTCAGCGGGTACGTCTAAAGGCTTGCCGCCTAAGAAGAAGAAAAATCCTGGTACTTCTTGGGCAAAAAATGAAAAATCTTCGGCACCAGTAATCGCATCAATTAAAATCACTTTATTTTCGCCTGCGTGACGTTGCAAGCTAGGTAGCATTGCATTGACTAACTTGGGCGTATTATAGGTTATAGGGTAACTTGACGACATAGGTAGATCAATTTCTACACTAGCCCCCATGCTTTCGGCAATTCCGTTTGCAATTTTGTGGACTTTTTGGTGAATTTCTTGACGCATATTTTCATCTAAAGCGCGAATAGTCCCTAACATTTCAACTTCTTCTGGAATGATATTGGATCTGACTCCACCGTGAATACTTCCAATCGTTACCACGGCAGCATTTTTAGTCAGCTTAACTTGGCGAGACACGATAGTTTGGAGCGCGTTAACTATTTGACTAGAAACTACAATCGGATCGACTCCATCCCAAGGCGCTGAACCATGGGTTTGCTTACCTTTTACTTTTATTCGAAAGTCATCAACACTCGCAAGAATTCCACCTGGGCGATAACCGATAACACCGACTGGAGTTTGTGATGAAATATGTAATCCAAATATTGCATCGACAGTTGGTGACTTTAATGCGCCTTGCTTTACCATTAGTTCTGCACCACCTTCTTCGCCTTCTGGGACACCTTCTTCTGCAGGCTGAAAAATAAATTTAACGCTACCAGCGAGCTGATCTTTATGTTTGGCTAAGACTTCTGCTACGCCCATTAAAATAGCAACATGGGTGTCATGTCCGCAGGCGTGCATTACCCCTACTTGTTGGCCGTTGTACTGGGTTGTTTGTTTAGAAGCAAATGCTAAATCGACTCTTTCAGTTACCGGTAGTGCATCCATATCTGCTCTTAATGCAACGACTTTTCCAGGAAGCTTACCCTTTAATAGTCCGATAACTCCGGTGTGAGCAACGCCCGTTTGTACTTCAATGCCGAGCGACTTTAAGTGGTCAGCAACCATGGCTGCGGTTTTAAATTCTCGATTAGAAAGTTCGGGGTATTGATGAATATGACGCCGCCACTGAATCACTTTTTTCTCTACTTGCTGAATCGAGAGAGCTAGACTTTTGGCTTCGTCTGCGGTTGTCGTAAAGTTAACTGTAACCGCGAAAAATATAATTAATAAAACTTGAAGGCAGAGACGTCGCATAAAACTATTTTCCATTTAATTGTATTTATGTCAGCATACTGCTTTCAATGGTGAGTCTCAAGTATTTGATTTATGTCTAATTCTATTCAGTTGCCGGTAATACTGACACACTCAAAGCGTTTAATTTTGCGCCAAATGTTAGAGCCAGATTGTGCCCGCGTTCAAGCTTATCGCGCCAATCCAAAAGTAGCGAGATATCAAGGGTGGACACCCCAAACAGTGGATGAAGTTGTCCAACACGCGCAGGCTATGCAAAAGCGGCAAACTTTGACTCAGGGTTTTTGCTACCAAATTGTCTTAGAGCAAAGAGAAGCCCCCGGTCAGTTAGTGGGTGATATGGCGTTTACTTTAGATACCGATACAGGCAAAACGGTTGAATTAGGCATTGCAATTGATTGTGACTTTCAAAAACAAGGGTTTGCCCTTGAAGCCATGCGAGCACTGATTAGTTATTTATTTAATGAATTAAACATGCACCGAATTCACGTGTGTATCGACCCTAACAATCAACCATCGATTCAATTGTGTCAACGTGCCGGGCTGCGCTTGGAAGGGCATTTAAAGCAGAGCAGTTGGTTTAAAGGTGAGTGGGTAGACGATCTGTTAATGGGCATATTGCAATCAGAATGGAAAGCAGACATCTTGTAATCAAACAACTTTTATTCAGATGGTTTGGGTGCTGTTATAAGTCAGCTACAAATTTAACTCTATCGCAAAAACATTGTACTTCTCAGGATTAATGTTTTGTTGTGCTTGTTGGGTTGGTGATGATGATTTTGCGGTTATTGTAAGAGGAAAAATTGGCGGTGCAAGTGCCAGTTTCTTTTCAAAAAGATTAAGCAGCTGTTGGCGCTGCTTTTTGTCTAACTCGCCTAGCTGTTCAAGAATGCAAACAATGAAACTGACTTGAAACCAATGCCAGCGCTTTTGTGATTCGCAAACGCTGCTTAAGTTGAGTGTTGAATCGAATTCGCTATGCAGGGAGCTTGCAAGCCAGTAGTTAACCGACGTTATCGAATCTTTCGATTGTTTGATACATAGTGCACGGCATAATCCATAGCTAATTTCTAAGCCTTGAATTAAATTGAGGCGGTGCTTAGTTAAATTAATTAACTCAGTTTCATTCACTAGGCTAGCCGCCAATTTATCTAGTTGATCAACCGGGATAGACTTTTTATCGTTTTGATAAAGCTCACACAGACTTGCGAGTATCTTGGCATTTTGCACAAGCTGTTCTGAAGTTGTGCATAATGGAGATAAATTGGGTTTAAAAACGGCCGGATTAATTTCCAGGCGCAAGGCTTGCAGAGCGAGCTCTAATTCAACTTGAGCTTGTTTAAAGTGCATATTAATTGCTTCCGCTGCATGCTCAAGACTTTTTGAAAAGCTAATAGGAAAACAATCTAATTGAGTTTGTTTTGGCAGTTGAATGAGTTCAGATAAAAGTCGCTGCTGCTGCGGGGTTATCAGGTTTTTATATTGGCTTGAGCTGCAAAAGAAAGGCACACTTTGGGAACTGAATCCGCGATTTAACTCGAATAAGCTCGTATCTGGGTTAAACAATGAACGCCATAAGCTCTGCAAAATTGGGTTTACATAATAAGCGGCTCGCCCGCTAAAAGTAACCTGGGCAGAACAGCTTAAATACTCCGCAAAAAGTGTATTTTGTAAAGCATCAAAATAAAAATAGTCTTGCTCGGTAAGATACAATCCACCGTGGAGCTCATCTAACATTGAGGCATTAATACTGTTATCAACATCTAGGCGAATTTGCTCAAGTAGGTGAGTTGAGTCTAGTGGTGATAGTTTCGCCTGTTCAGTCAGTAGTTGCTTAAACTCAAATAAATCTGCCGGACTACAAGGCGCTTGGCTAACCCAACATTTTGTCATTAATTGTTTTCTTCGGTAGCCGCTCGCTGGCAGCATACTTGATTGCGACCTTTTTGCTTAGCGCGATATAAAGCTTGATCGGCGCGCGCAAAAACAGCTTTAGGTGTATCACTATTTTCAAATTCGGCTATACCAAATGACATTGCCGTTGAAAAGGTTTCGCCGTTGGCTTCGAACTCCAATGCTTTAATGCCAAGACGCAGTTTGTTCATGGCCTTTGTGGCATGTACTAGGGATGTTTCGGGTAATAAAATAATAAATTCTTCGCCGCCGTAACGGGCTATAAAGTCTGACTCTCGTAATTCTTTTTGAATAAACAGTGCCACGGTTTTTAATACTTGATCGCCTGCTTGGTGCCCATAAGTATCGTTCGTTTGCTTAAACAGATCGATATCTGCCATGACCATACTGAGTGGGTTTCGGTAACGACGCCAGCGATTGTACTCTTGAGTTAAGCGGTCGTTATACATGTAGCGATTAGGAAGCTGAGTTAATTGATCGGTTTGCGCTCTTAGGCGTTGTTCAGCAAACTCATCTTTTAAGCGTGATGACTCATCTTTGGTCGCTTTGAGTTGTTCTTGTAGGCTTTCGATATCACTATTGAGTTTTTCTTGATTGCTTAACTGAGCTTGGTAAAAATGATTAACTTGCATAATAGTCGCGTCGAGCTTACTGTAAAGGTGCTCTCTAAACTGCCCTATATCAGTTGACTCTTCTGCGTGCTTGCGAATGTCCTGGACATTACTTGCAAGGGTTGAGTTAAGCATTTGACTATCTTGACTCACTTGATTGCCATAATTAATGGTATTAAAAATAAAGCCATTGACCTGATCTATTCGTTTATCTAATGACTTTAAAAAGCGTTCTAGCTGTTGGTGTTCATGATTAGCAATATTAATAAATGCGCTTGTAAGCAGTTCTAATATTTCCGCTAGCTCACTCACCGAGTCAAGGGCACTTATTTTTTCTTGTAATAAGTCAGCTACTTCACGGTAATGCTCGACCGATGAGAGCTGCTCAATCAGCTGTTTTAGTGACGCTATTAAGGTCTCAGGAATTTCTTGTTGTTCAGGCGCAGGCGCCGCATTGATATTGGCTGAGTGCTGAGAATTTTGCGACGATTCTTTCTTGCCAAATAAGGCTTTCCAAAATGAGGTTTTAGCTGGTTTATCGGGTTGTACTTGCGCACTTGATGGTAGGCTTTGGAAATACTCTTGAATAATTTTAACCACTTGTTGAGTGATGTTTATGGCTTCTTCTGAATGCAAAGTAATTGGTGCGCTTGATAAAGCTTGTTTGAATTGGTCTGGTAATTGATGTTTAGCGATAACTTCCGCAATGCTTTGTGATTCTTGTTTGACTTCGATGTTACCTGAGCTAAGGTTTTGGGAAGGCGATTCTTCTATTTCTAAAAGCAATTTGCTAATGGCGTCTATGTGCTGTTTAACTTGGGTAACTGGCTTATTTGATTTGACAGATTTGCGTAAGGCTTTTAGTTCATCATCTAAGTTATTAGTAAGTCCCATACCAATAAAACTTAATCGCGATAGACTACGCATTAGTTCTTTTTTGTCACTTGTTAAAAGTTTTAATTGTTCATTTGACATCGTTTAGTAAAACCCTTGTACCCAAAAATTTTTAGTACTTAATGTTGCCAGATTATTACTTAGCGTAGAACAACGGAATCTATGCATTTGCTTTGTTAAAGCAGTTAAATTAATAATTAATTTATCAACTTTTCTGGTATTGATTTTAATGGTTGTAGTTTTTCCGGT
This sequence comes from Aliikangiella aequoris, assembly GCF_053709105.1. NCBI lineage: Bacteria > Pseudomonadati > Pseudomonadota > Gammaproteobacteria > Oceanospirillales > Pleioneaceae > Aliikangiella > Aliikangiella aequoris. The sequence goes on along the minus strand of NZ_CM132298.1, from coordinate 3,603,965 downwards.
ATTTCAATTTCCATCATGATAGGTAAGTGATCAGAAACCCCAAAATCAATCACTTCACTATTAATAATTTTTAAATTTTCACTGACCCAAATTTGGTCATAATGATGCTTTGGTTTCCAGCGAGGAAAAGTCGGTTGTAATGGGTTACCCCCTTTTACTTTTAATCCTTGCTTGGCGAACTCTTGTGCTGCTTGTTCGTGGGTACAGTTTAAATCACCCATGATCACAAAGTAAGGGTAATCTTTAAGCATTTCACTAATATAGCTTAATTGACGCTTTCTTGCTTGATCACTTAAGGCTAAGTGGACCGATAATACCAGTAATTGTTCGCTACCGGCATTTAAACTAACTTGTAATGCACCACGGCCTTTAATTCTGCCGGGTAGCCTGTGGCGAACAATTTGCTGTGCTGGGTGTTTGGTGAGTAGGCCATTAGAGTGAGCTGCAAATCGGCCGATGCGTCTATTTTGTTGATGATGCCAGTGCGGAAAACCGCCTTTATCAGCAAGGTAAGCAATTTGGTTAACATAGTGAGTTCTTAGGCTGCCAGCGTCAACTTCTTGTAAAGCCACAATGTCGAATTTTGCTAGCCAGTGGGCAACTTCTGAGAGGTGGTTCTGGCGCTGCGTGTCAGGAAGAATGTGACGCCAACTTTGAGTGACATAGTCTCTATAGCTATGGCTGCCAATACCAACTTGCACATTATAGCTAAGCAGCTTTAAGCGATTGTCGCAAAGCTCGTTCGCGTGAGCGTTAAGATGATTTGTATTGCCTCTATGTGCCATTGACGCCAGTTAGAACACTATTGGTTAAGTAAGTAGTTGATTATTTTGACAAGACGCTGCGGCGATTGAGCCATATTCGCATCGACTTTATATCTCTCTCTTATAATAATAGTCGGAACTTGAGAAATGGAAAATAATTCTGCGCGTTTTCTTGCTTCTTTTTCTGCTTCCCACAGTGCAGCTTCGTTGATTCGAGGTAATTGTTCAAGGTTTAAGCTCGTTTTCAACCACGCTAAACTACTTTGGTAGGTGGCAAACACTTGGCAGTCGTCTAAGCATTGTTGGTAGATTTCTAGTTCACTTGGTACCGCTATTTGGGTCGCAAGTTGCGCCATTAAAGGCTGTAGGTAGGCTTGCGGGCGCCAGTCAACCTGCGCAGTTAAAGGAATGCGTATTAATGACAGCTGTGGATTCATAGCAAGGTATTCTGCTATCGCGGTTTCTGCGTCTAAACAAGGCTGACAGCCATACCAATAATAAACTTCAATATCGGCAATTTGTTTTAATGCGCCTAGATCTTGGGCTTTTGGTTCAATTGATACGGTTAATACTTGGTAATCTTGCCCGGCGATAAAGTTTTCAACGGTTTGGGCTTTAAGGGCTAAGTTAATGCAGCACCCTAAGCAGAGGAAAATTAGAATAATGGCCAATTTAAGTCGAGTAAGCATAGATATTCACTGAGTTATGGTTAAAAAAGCATTAGGTTAACTTTATGGTTTGAATTTTTTGTTCATTTAATCACAAAAAAAGCGGCTTAAAAGCCGCTTTTGGTAGTAAATCACTTTACTGAAATCAAAGATGATTGAGTATTACGGGCTTAGTGTAATCCAACCATGTAATAAGCAAGTGCTTCAATTTGTTTATCACTCATTTTAGAAACTGTATTACGCATTATAGCGTTAGTATCATTATTGCGGCTGCCATCTCTAAACGCCATTAATTGAGCTTTAACATATTCAGGGTGTTGTCCACCTACACTAGGAAAACCTGCTGCGGCCATGCCATTGCCATCTGCTCCGTGACAAGCCATACAGGCAGGAATTGCTCTGTCTGCATCGCCATTACGGTATAGGCTGCGGCCTAGTTCTAAGTACTCTGTTGGAACCGCAGCGTATTGAACTTCTTGTTGAGCATAAAAAGCGGCAATGTCTTGCATATCAGTTTCTGATAAGTTGGCGGCCATTGGAGCCATCATGGCGTTTTCGCGAGCGCCAGATTTAAAGTCTTGAAGTTGTTTAACAATATAAGCTTCGCTTTGACCAGCTAACTTAGGGTTTATGGCAATTGCACTATTACCGTCAGCACCATGGCAAGCCACACAAGTTGCTGATTTTTCTTTGCCTTTTGCTGCGTCTCCAGCAACAACATTTCCAGCAAACATCACCGCTAACAATAAGCCTATTGTTTTATTCATTGTTTTACCTATATCAAATCAAAAGTTAACTGAGTGTGATTGAAACGTCCTATGACTAATTTATTTTGCTTAGTCCTTGCGAGTTCTTAGTTGCAAACCCTATACTAGTCAGCTATCCAATCAGAATGCGTGAATTATAGGCAAAGCTAACTAAAAAAGCCACAGCTCATGAATAATACTAACAACAATCCTTTTAGAAATGCTCGCTACCTTATGGGAGCAGCAAAATTATCCCAACTTCCGCCGGACGAAGGCGTTGAGGTTGCGTTAGCTGGTCGCTCCAATGCTGGTAAGTCTACAGCGTTAAATGCCATTACTGAGCAAAAAAGCTTGGCTAAAACCAGTAAAACTCCGGGTCGCACGCAACTGATCAATCTTTTTCGTTTAGACGATGAACGGCGTTTGACCGATTTACCAGGATATGGGTTTGCCAAAGTCTCTAAGAGTGTTAAAGAGCAATGGCAAACGACCTTGAGCCATTACTTGCAAAAACGCAAATGCTTACAAGCCTTAGTGGTTTTTATGGATATTCGGCACCCACTAAAGGAAACAGACAAGCAAATTATTCAATGGGCGGTCAGTGCTGATATCCCTATTCACGTGGTTTTAAGTAAGGCTGACAAACTTAAGTCAGGCGCACGCAAAGCGGCCTTACTCGCGACAGATAAACTACTTGCGAGAATTTCACCAAATATAACCAGTCAAGTGATGTCAGCAACCAATAAAATTGGAGTTGAAGACTTAATTGAAAAGTTAAAAACTTGGTATGGCTATATAGACGAAGCCGCTACCATAGAAGAATTAACTGCTCAGCAGGCAAGCCCTAAGCCAAGCAATTAGATTGAATGATAAGGAGCTATTGCATTGCAAGAAGCGATTGAAGCACTACAAGCGGCTGCAATTCCGCAAACAACACCACTTGAGTTACCTGATCACGACTTATTGGTAGAAATAGAAGAAGAAATTCTGTTACCCATTCCATTTGAGTTCAAACAATTTTTGCTGCAGGTTAGCAACTTAGTGATTGGCAGTTTAGAGCCGGTAACTGCATCTGATCCACAAGCGCATACTCATCTCCCTGAAGTGACCGCAGAAGCATGGGCGTTAGGAATTGAAAGAGACTTAATTCCCATCTGTCACCACGGCGATGATTATTATTGTGTTACTCAGTCTGGTGAAGTTCAATTGTGGCGATTTGCCGAGCAATGCGAGCAGGAGTGGGAAGATGTATGGGAATGGGCGTTAGACGTTTGGCTACAAGGCTAAAGCCTATCAGCGCCTAACACAAGTAGCCTTCAATCTATAGAAGGGGCAAGTCGCTATCACTCTTGAATTAGGTAGCTATAAGCGGTAGCCACAACATCTATCTTTACAATTCGTGGATATTTCGTTTGAGTTGAGTAAACGACATAAGATGGCGCGCCACCTTGCACCAAAATTTTATCAACTGCGATTTCTTTAAGCCCAATTTTTATGACTTCTTCTCCCAATGGAATTAGCTCAACCGTTCGTACCAAGTTGGTCTGGGTATCATACCAATTGACAGCATATGGTGATTTTTTGGGTACTTTAATAAAGTGGATTAAAGCCAGCAAAGCATTTTTTTCGTAGGTAGGTTTAGGTAGTAATCGATCAATAGTGAGCTTACCTTGTGGCATAAAGTTATCTCGCGGGGCTAAAGAATGCCCCGTTACTTTTTGATCTAGCCAAGTTAAATCGATATTAATAGGGCTTACTCCAGAGTTGGCGCTAGATTGGTTACCAATAACACTCACCTTGCTGGGTAACAATGACTCGCGATTGAGCGTGATTTGGGACTTTCTCGACAGTGCTGGTGTATCGATTTGGCTGGTTTGAGACACTAGGATTTGCTGTTCTGTTACCGTCACTTGGTTACGCAAGGTACCGATAGGTTGGCCTTTATAGAGAATTTGATAACGAGTGTCACTTGAATGAATTTTATCTTTATTAACGGTTAGCGGTTTATGCTTTAAGCTTGGCGGTTTGGGCAAGCTTCTTAAAAGCTTTGTATGCACCTTTAGCTCGTTGTTTTCATTTCGCTTTACAATTAACTGATACAGCCGGTCATATTCTGAATCATCTATACGACTCTGCGCATTGCCGCCAAACAGCCCAACTAGTTCTGGTGTCGTATTGCTATGTCCCACGATTAAAACATTACCTGGCTCGTTTAAAACCTGATTAACCAGTAGTTGAGGCTTCTTAGGATCATAAATATGAATATTGAGCTTCAGTTTTGATGCCAGTGGTTCGGCGGTTTGCTTGGTTCGCTGGTAATCAGTTGAATAAATTTTACTAATATATTGCGCAGCTAAAAAATCACTCAGGTTTTTTGCCCGTTGATGGCCTGTTTTAGTTAGGCTGGGATCGCTTTCTCCATTGGTAATTTTTTCGGCATGGCGAACAATAAAAATTTGCTTAGTGGCGCTATTTAAAGCAAAGCTTAGTGGGCTTAATAGGCAAAGCACTATACCAATAAAAAGCAGTTTTAGAGTTCGTTCTGTGAGCATTAAAAGGTTCGCCCTTGTGGATTCATCGCATCTCTTTGTATCACAACTGAGCGTTGCTGCAAATCATTGTTTACTAACTATGGGGCTTTAGTTCATGTATTAATTGACTAAGATAGCTTATTTTGAGATTGCTGAGTTGGCGATAGTCAAAGTAAGGTGCAACAATGGTTAAGTTAGCTGGGCTAATCGCAAAACTGGGATTTATCCACTCAAATGGTAGCGCTAAATTCAATTGTGAAAAGTATTGTTTGCCGCAAATGATTTGGATCTTTTGAGCTGCTGCGTGCTTTTGTATCATTTGAGTGCTAGGCGCTGAAAATACTAATTGGTGTCGACTATTTTGTTGCAGCAGACGATTATCACGCAGTGATTGCCAGTTAGGAAACTCACTTGATTGAAGTTCAAATGCTAGTTTGGCGTAACAATTAAATATTTTCTTCCAGTGGTTTCCACAAGCCTGGCCAATGTTTGCAATATCGCCTGCAAGCAACGGCTCAATAGCGGTTAGCTGGCTAAACCTTAATAGGGGTGGTCGGTTAGCATTATAAACGATTAAGTGAGCCATTGGGTCGCCAATGGCTGCAATACGGGCAGGTTTCATTTTGTGGCGTGTTGAGCGATTAAATTATTCAGGTTTTTGGGATTATCAGGATAAATTATTAGCCCGAAAAGTTGCCGCATCAATAATTGACCACAAGTGAATGATCCAACCTAAAAGAAACCACCACAAAAAGCCAGCCATCAGAAATTGAAAGATTGCCATAATTAGGCGACCTTGTAGTAATTGACCTAGTCCTGGGATAAAGAAACTACATAACGCAGCAATAACGTTTCCGGCAGAGCCTTGACCTGACATAAATTTTCCTCTTTAGCCTACAATTTTATCTAGTTTATAAACTGAAATTGTAAAGCACAATAATAAAGGTGTTACAAAGTATCGCTAAACGTTGCTTTATGTCGCGGCTGGTTTGTTGATTTGATAATCGACAAATTCGCAGTGATAAGGGTTAGCCTCATCTGCGGAGTGATGACTTCGCTGAATTTCTGTTAAAGCCAAATGTTCAAATTCAGGGAATTGCGTATCGCCTGCGGTTTCTAAGTCAATAAACGTTAAGTAGAGTTTATTGGCAAGCGGTAATGCTTCGCGGTAGAGTTGGCCGCCCCCAATCACCATAACTTCGGGATGTTGAGCTGCTACTATGGCAATTGCATCGTGTAATGATGTAGCCGTTTCACAGCCTTGTATGGTGAGTTCTGAATTTCTTGAAACGACAATGTTTAACCGGCCCGGTAATGGGCGACCGATAGACTCGTAAGTTTTGCGCCCCATTATAATTGGTTTGCCCAGTGTGACGGCTTTAAAATGTTTTAGATCTGCCGGTAGATGCCATGGCATTTGGTTATCTTTACCAATAATGCGATTTTTGGCCATAGCTGCAACTAAACCAATTTTGGGTATAGACATGAAATTTTCCTATTTAATCAATTAACTTTTTAGCGAGCATTTAAACTGAAAAAGGGTATTGAATGGGATCATGGTGTTGGTAGCCAACCACTTCAAAGTCGTCCATGGTGACCCAAGTTTCTAGATCTTCAAGCGACTTTATTTGTGGATTGATGTTTAATTGCGGTGGTGCAAACGGCTCTCTTTTAAGCTGAACATCACGCATTAAGGCTAACTGATCTTCGTAAATATGTGCGTTGGTAATTTTATGATACGCGGTACCTGCTTTATGCCCAGTTATTTGCGCGACTAAAGCAAGTAATACGAAAACTTGAATTTGATTAAAGTTTAGCCCCAGAGGAACATCACAAGAGCGTTGATAACTAGTTAGGTAAAGCGTATCACCCAATAAAGAGAAGTTATGCGTGTGCATGCAAGGACGCAAACATCCTAAGTGAAATTCACCAGGATTATAAAAAGTTAAAATCTCTGCTCGGTCATCAATTCCTTGGCTTAAGTTGTCGACTATCTTTTTAAGTTGGTCAATAGATTTGCCCTCGGGCGTACGCCACGCTCTGCCTTGTACACCATAGACACGGCCCATATCATCTTCGCCTTGCCTGTGGGGATTATTAAGCCATGCTTGGTTTAAATTAGCATTGGCATCCCAAGTTTTAGTGCCAAGTTGACGAAAGTCTGCGGCATTATTGTAACCGCGTAAATAACCAATAATTTCAGCAATAGCAGCTTTCCAATAACTCTTACGCGTCGTAATTAGTGGAAACTGATTTGCGCCTACGGCATATTCTAAATCTGCATTGATCACTGTTAAGCAGCGCTTACCGGTACGCTCGTTTTCAACCCAAACGCCTTCGTCTATGATCCTTTGACATAAATTTAAATATTGCTTCATGTGGCTCTCTAGTTTAGTTTTTTTGGTTCGCTTGCTTAGCGGTTTCAGTTTGTCCGCGATAGGCCCACAGCATTAAGCCCACGCCAATAATTATCATAGGTAATGATAATATTTGTCCCATAGAGAGAAACTCTGCTAATTCTTTTAAATGAGCATCGGGCTCTCGATAATATTCAATAATAAACCGAAAAGTCCCGTAACCAGCTAAAAACAAGCCGCTGATTGCGCCACGAGGCTTAGGCTTTTGACTATAAAAGAACAAAATAATAAATAAAACAATACCTTCTAGAATACATTCGTACAACATGGAAGGGTGACGATAAACGCCCATAGGATCGTGAGGAAAGTGCATTGCCCAAGGGGTGTTTTCTAAACTAGTTACACGTCCCCAAAGTTCACCATTAATAAAGTTGCCAAAACGCCCTGTCGCCAAGCCAATGGGCACTAAAGGTGTAAAAAAGTCAGCGATTTGCCAAAATGTTTTGTTCGATTTTTTCGCAAAGTAGGCAAATGACACTAACACACCAAGCAAGCCACCATGAAAGGACATACCGCCGTCCCAAATCCTAAACAAATAGCCTGGATCAGATAGCAAGGTGTCTGGTCGGTAAAATAAAACGTAGCCAATGCGGCCGCCTAATACAACGCCCAAGAAAGCGTAAAATAAAAAGTCGCTGACTTGCTCAGGGTTAAATGGACTATTTGGTTTATTCGCACGGTAGGTGCCTAGCCACCAAGCACCGCCAAAGCCTAATAAATACATTAGACCGTACCAATTTAGACCGATAGGGCCGTATATTTGCCAAATGACGGGATCAATTTGTGGAAATTCCATAGATTAAACAACCTAAGTTAAAAAGCGGAAAAGTTTTACTCAAAGTGGCTAAGCAATACCTTAAAACCAGTGACTATAAAGGATTTGGCCGCCGGTGAAAAATAAAAATGCCGCAAATGTCTGCCGGAGCCGTTTAGCGGGTATTAAATGAGCAACTTTGGCGCCCCAAGGTGCCGCAATACTTGAAAATATAACTATCGCTAATGCTGCAGGTAAATATAAAAAGCCTATACTGGTGGCGGTATTTGAAGTTACTTGCCAACCGCTTATGGCGTAGCCTATCGCTCCGAACACCGCAATAGGCAGTCCGCAAGCCGCGGCAGTTGCAACGGCTTTAACCATTGGAGTGCCGCGATAGACTAAAAATGGTACTAAAATAGAACCACCGCCAATTCCCATTAAAGCCGATAAGGCACCACAAAAGTGGGCGAATACTACCGATAGCCAATTAGATTGTTGTTTTAGGGGCTTGGGCTGATGGTTAGCAAGTAAGTAAATTCCCGTGGCAAAGGCTCCGCTGACGAAAATGGCAATTAAACTCGTGCCTTTGAGACTAGATGCTAATGCGGCTCCCAGCAAACTTCCAATGATGAGTCCCGGACTGATGAGTTTAAACTGCGCCCAAATGACTGAGCCGCGTCGATGGTGGGCAAAAGTAGAGGACATTGCAGTAATACAAATACACAAAAGCGAAGTACCAATCGCATAGTGTGGGATATATTGTTCATTAATATCAGTAAAAGGAAGAACCCACACTAAAACCGGGACGACAATAAAACCTCCACCAATACCAAGAAGCCCAGCCATAAACCCTGCTGCTAAGCCTGCCAATATAAGCGTTAACCAAAGCTCCAAAATATTTCCAACATAGTCGATAGTTATTGTAACTGGCATTGTAATGGTAATTAATCACTGGGTAATCGATTTATTCAAAATTTTTTAATTTTCTAAGTGTTATTTTTTAACGCCTAATTAACCTTTCGGTGAATGGAGTATTGCTTAAGTATCTATAAGTTGCGCTATGTAATACCGAATAATTTGTACTAACGCATTGATAGCTTCTTGAATAAAACTAGCGCCAAGAGTTAACAAATAGGAGTTAGAAATGAAAATAGGAAATTATTTGATTGTTTTAATAAGTGCATGTGTGGTGTCGAGCCAAAGCTTTGCCGCCGGACTTTTAACCCCCAAAGCAAGCGCTTTGGAGGCGCTGGAGCTTTCCGAGCAACATGTAGAAGTTGTTTTAGAAAACGGATTTGCAACCACCACCGTAGAGCAAATTTTCAATAATCCACATGCGCAAGATTTAGAAGCCATTTATAGTTTTCCAGTGCCCGTTAATGGCGCAATGTCAGAGTTTAGTGTTTGGATTGACGGTAAAGAAGTTGTTGGTGAAGTTTTAGAGAAAAAGCTAGCGAAAAAAATATATCAACAGGAAAAGGCAGCGGGCAATAATGTAGGTTTAACCGAACAAAAAAGCTTTAAAACATTTGAAACGAGTGTTTACCCTATTCGTCAAGGCAGCCAAACGAAAATAAAACTGCGCTACTATCAAATAGCAAATGTTGATCTTGGCGTTGGCCGCTGGGTCTATCAATTAGAAGATGGCGGCGTTGATCAAGAAGCCCTTTCGTTTTGGAGTACCAATAGCAATGTAACAAAAGCTTTTTCACTTAATTTTAAGTTGAGATCAAGCGAGCCGATTGAAGCCGTTCGCGTACCAAGCCACTCGCAGGCTAGTATTGTAAAAGCTTCTGAAAATGAATGGCACGTCAGTTTAGTCAAGCGAGGCAGTGCAAGTGCTAACGTAGAGCCCAACCAAGACGACGTTAGCCAAGCGCTAGTTGCAACCTATGCCAAAGCGCACCCAGCACAAAATAGCGAAGCGTTAGCACATACTCAGTCAGCTCAAGGTGCAGCGTTTAACTTAAACAAAGACTTTGTTGTGTATTGGAAAATGCAAGAAGGATTACCTGCTAGTATTGATTTGGTCGCTTATCGCTCTACGGAAACTCAACGGGGAACTTTTATGATGACGTTTACTCCCGGCGACGACTTAAAGCCTATTACTCAAGGAGCTGATTGGAACTTTGTTTTAGATTTAAGTGGATCAATGCGAGGCAAATATCACAGTTTAGTCGAAGGTGTAAATCGTTCACTCAGCAAAATGCGAGCGCAAGATCGGTTTCGAATTATTTTATTTAATGATCAAGCGATAGAATTGACCAGCGGTTATGAAGCAGCAACACCGGAAAACGTAAAATATTATATTGACAAACTGAGTAAAACTGAACCTAACGGTGGAACTAATTTATTTGCCGGAATAAAAGCTGGAATTCAGTCTTTAGATTCAGATCGCTCAAGTGGTGTTATTCTTGTAACCGACGGAGTGGCTAATATAGGAGCGACTAAGCAAGCCGCGTTTTTTAAATTACTGGAAAAAGTTGATGTTAGACTTTTTACTTTTATTATGGGTAACAGCGCGAATCAGCCATTATTGGAGCCATTAGCGAGACACTCAGGCGGCTTTGCACTCAATGTTTCTAATTCTGAGGATATTATTGGTCGCGTGATACAAGCGACTGAAAAGCTAACGCACGAAGCTTTTAGCGATGTTGAAGTGAAAATTTCTGGTGTAAAAGTGAATGACTTAACACCTAGTAAAATTGGTAGTTTGTATAAAGGTCAGCAGTTGGTTTTGTTAGGCCACTATAGGCAGGGAGGTGAAGCGACGGTTGAGTTTTCAGCGAAACAGTCTGGCCAACCTGTGAGCTATAAAACTAAAGTTAATTTTCCATTGCAAGACCAAGCTAACCCAGAGCTTGAAAGACTTTGGGCTTTTGCAAAAATTCAATCATTACAAACGCGCATGCAAGACTTCGCGAACGAAGATCATCAACAAGCAATTACCGATATTGCGCTTGAGTATAGCTTAGTGACAGATTACACCTCGATGCTAGTACTTAGCGAAGCACAGTTTCAAGCGCATAATATAGAGCGTAAAAATGCTCATCGAACAACGCGAGAGAATACCGCAAGACAGCAGCGTGCTGCTCAGCCAATTACGAGTAATCGAGCAGATAAAAATCAACCTGCTTTTAAGTCAAAGCGACCTAGTAGAGGTGGTGGAAGCTGGAGTGCTTGGTGGTTAATTTTTATCGCGGCATTAGTCGGTGTTAGAGCTAAAGTTGTGCAATAAGCAAGTGTTTATAAACAAAGCTTTACTCTTTAAGCTGTAAAGCATGAATAAAACTGACTACTGACTATTCAAATCAAGAATGGTCAGTTTGGTATGCTGAGTTACTTCATAATCAAGAAGTTAAAGGTGTTGCCTTATGTTAAGTAGGTAAGTGCAGTTTTATGTTAGCGGTGAGTATTTCCTAGAGCAAGCACTTTGGGTAATACTTGCTTGAAAAATTGAAGAGGGACTAAAAAACTATGATAAATGCTCGTGAATTAATAATGCATGAAAATAAGCAGTATAAAAAATTGTGGCTTTATGGTTTGAACCAGTAAGAAGAGCAAAGAAGAAAGAAGAACAGGACATCCATTTTTATTCCTAAGCACAAGATGATAGTGGTTTGACATAATGGCGTAACTCGCCACTTCAATGGCGAATGAATCTAATTGATAGGCTATTCGTTCAACAATCCAGCTTCTTCGATGCTCAAAATTCTTTCCAGAGATTTTATCTTCCCCACATAAAAATGCACGTCTTACGCAACGAGAGACACAGTGATAATAAGTGGTTGAAGCTAAATCAATTATTGAATTGCAAGCGCGAGTCATCGTTGAAATCCCTTCTAGTCTGATATCCTTTTAAACCAAACGAATAAAAACTCGCGTCGCCGTCAAATTTATCTTGAGATGGTTTTTGAAAAAGTTGTGGGTGTCCCTTTTTTTGATTAAAATTGATGTCTGCTGACTGGTTTTAAACTTAACATTTCAATTTTATACACCAAAAGCTAGAGCCCAACCGCCTTGATTAGCCACCTCATTGGCGTGCTTTTTTAATTTAATGAGTAAGATTGTTTACACCTTAACTGAGCCTGGTAATAACTGGATAATGAAATTAAACCCTAATCTTGAATAGTGCCTTTATAAGGTTAACCGATGAATGTCTAGTGCCCCTGCTAAACTCTATGGAAAGTACCAAGCAGGCATTGTTGAGAACAAAGTAAGAGAGCCTCTATATGTGTTTGCGGTAAGCAATTGACTTCACAGCTCAAACGACAGACGAAGTAGATGATATTACTGATTAACTAGTATTTGGTTACTGAGGTAACCGAAATTAATTACTTTTGTTTATTGACTAGAGAACGGCTCATATGTGTTATGTGTATATTACACCTGACTTTTTTGAAGGCTTTTTATAAAAACATCAAGATCAGGTGGCATTTCATTGTGCTTGATACCACCATCAGGAATATCATCCCAATTAGCTTTTGAACTACAATATAGATGCGTGGTTATTCTGATATCAAAATTTTCGACTAACCCCATAGGTACCCAATAAAAATCATATTCTCTTAGCTTATTTGGAACAGGACATCCACATTGTTTACAAAAATGAGAGGTAAACCCAGAGTCTTTTTTCCAATGACTAATTGAGTCAGTACCTGAAACCCATTTAAAATCTGATTGATTTACGATTGTCGCGGTATTAGAAGTTGAACCTGATTGTTTTTGACATAACTTACAATGGCACTGGTATAAGCCAGATACATTACCTGAAACTTCAAAGCTTACCTTTCCACAATTACATGAACCTTTCATAAACTCCTTCGATTTAACACTGGTATCTGCGATACACATAACAGATGATTGTATTCAGTAAATCACAATTAAATTAAAACACTTGTTTAAATTATTACTGAATAATTGATTTAAATCTGATACTTACCTAACTTCACTTTAAAGTCAATCTTGTAACTACTTAACTTTACTGCGTACAATTCCAGACTCACTTTTTGACAACGTTTTAAATCAATATGTTACCGACTTGAAGCGTCGTAATTGCAAAACACCTTAACAGTAACTATTTGTACAAGTTGTCTGTTTTTAAATAATCATCAAAGATGGTTGACATATGACAGAAAAACCTAGACTAATGTGGTTGCTCAGGGAAAAAATTAGGACTATGCAATATTTATATTATACGGAGAAGCGCTATGTTTTCTGGATAATGCGGTTTATTCACTTCCACAACCTTTGTTATCCTAAGGGCATGTCTTCCAACAAGATTTTAGTCGAAATTAAACTGACTGATCATATTAAGTTCTCCCAACCCAAAATGTCAGTTTGGAGGCCAGGCTAATCTAACTAATGATTTAGTTTCCAGCTCTAACTAAGCCGCCTAGACCACGCTCTTCCATTTCTTTTAATAAGTAATTGCGAATCGTTTCGGCATTTTCAAACTGACTTATTTCTTTGACTAAGGATTGGGCTTCTTCAATGGTGAACTGGGAAATAGCGCGTTTTACTCTTGCTAAACAACTTACGTTCATACTTAGTTCGGTATAGCCTAATCCAATTAATAAAATTGCAGCAATAGGGTCCGATGCCATTTCTCCGCAAACTTGAACGGGTACATTGGTGGTTTGGCAAGTGTCAATAATGTTTTTAAGAACACAAATGATGGCTGGTTGATAGTGGGTATAAAGTCCCTTTAGTAAAATGTTATTTCGATCCGCTGCCATCATATATTGAATGAGATCGTTGGTTCCAACAGAAATAAAATCAACCCGCTTTAAAAAGGTTTTTAGTTGAAAAACTGCGGCGGGAATTTCTAAAATAATGCCAATTTGGGGTGTCGCTAAAGGCGTCTCTCCTTCTGCGAGCTCTTCATTGACTTCGTCAAAGGCTTGATAAATTAAACGATAACATTCTTCAAGTTCATCTAAAGTTGCTACCATTGGTAATGCTATTCTTATTCCAGAGTAACCTTTACAAGCTTTAAAAATAGCTCTTAATTGAACTAAAAATATTTCTGGATGATCAAGCGTTACACGTACCCCACGCCAACCTAAAAAAGGATTATCTTCAACAATTGGAAAGTAAGCTAGTTGCTTATCACCGCCAATATCTAGGGTTCTAATTGTAACCGGGGCATCTTGAAACTCGAGAATTAAATTGCGGTATATTTGTGTTTGAGCGGTTTCCGATGGAAACTGCTGCAGTTGCATAAATGGAATTTCACTGCGAAAGAGCCCCACGCCTTGCGCACCTAATCTACGCGCTTTATCGAAGTCAGTACCTTGGCTATTATTGATCATTAGCGCAATCGCCTTGCCGCACCGAGTTTGGCAAGGCAAATTGCTGTCTTCGGCAAGGTCTGCAGCGAGCTTTTGATCTTCTTCTATTAATTGTTGATACTGAGCAATCAAGCTTTCATTGGGTGAAATAAGCACTTGCCCAATATACCCGTCAATTATTAAGGTTTTATTCTCAACTCGGCTAATCGCAAAGTGCTCCATACCCATAATTGCAGGCACCCCTAAAGCCTTTGCTAAAATTGCCGCATGTGAGGTTATGCTGCCTTTAAGTGAAATGATTCCGGCAACGTGCTGAGGGGGCAGCTCGGCAATCATGGCCGCAGACATATTTTCTGCAACGACAATGCTGTTTTCTGGAATGTGCTGGAAATCAACATTGGCTTTAAATAGCTGCGCCAAAACTCGGTTAGCTAAGTCTTCAATATCACTGGCCCTTTCTCGCAAATAGGGATCTTGCATTGATTTAAATACTTTTAAGTGACGCTGAATTACGATTCGTAGCGCGGTCGCGGCCCAATATCCTTGGTTTATTTCCGCTTCAACTTCTTCAGATATGCCCTGTGAGCCAAGAATTTGCTGATAGGCTTCGAACAGGGATAACTCTTGCGCAGAAACTCGACCACTCATACGTCTAGCCATGCGCTCTAGTTGCAGATGAACCGCTTTAACCGCTGCTCCTAGCTTGTCTAGCTCTGCTTGGATGTTATCGGTTTTTCTATCGGGCACACTGTGAATATTTTCTGGCGGAAAAATGACTACTGCTTTGCCAATGGCGATGCCAGAAGAGGCTGCATTACCATAAACAGAGGGCGAAAAGTGCTCGGATTCGGTATCTTCTAAGAGTGCGTTGATTTCACTATTAGACAGTATTGCAGAGAGCTGTGCTGCTAAAGTGATTAAAAAAGTTTCTTCGTCTAAGCTAAACTGGCGTGGCTCTTTTTGTTGGATTACTAGAACGCCAAGAACCTTACGGCGATGAATAATGGGCACTCCAAGAAAGGCATTGAGGTCATGTTCGTTGACTTGAGAAATATCGCTGTAGGCAGGGTGACTACTCGCGCGCTCTAAGTGAATAGGCTCTTCACGCTGGCCAATTAAACCGACTAATCCTTGGTTAAAGTCGAGTCTGACTTGGCCAATATAGTCTGGGTTAAACCCTCTATTGGCCATCAACACAAACTGGTTTAACTGATAATCTGCCAAATAAATTGAGCAGACCTGCACGTCGAGTGCTTTACACACTTCTGATACAATTACATTTAACGTGTCTTGTTTGCCCTCAGCTAAACTTACAGCTTGGGTCACGCGGTGTAATTGTTCTAACAAAGTCTCCCCTCCTGCCGTTAGTGCTTTTGGTTGTTATTCGTTGTGTGACTTGCCTCTTTTATTGTGTGGCCGACGGCTGCGATTTTTACGCTGTCTCGCCTGTTGTTCTATCATGCACGGCATTAGCTCGCTGAGTGCCTCACGATAAACTTGCTGCTTGAATGAGATAACTTGACGCAATGGATACCAGTAATTGACCCACATAAAGTGATCAAATTCTGGATGTCCAGTAACATCAAAACGAATTCGCGACTCGTTAGAAACAAGTCGCAACATATACCACTTCTGCTTTTGGCCAACACACAAAGGAAAGCTACCCTGGCGGATATAACGATTGGGAAGCCGGTATTTTAACCAGCTCTTAGTTGAACCAAGAATTTTTACGTCTTGTTTTTCTAACCCAATCTCTTCTTTTAGTTCGCGAAACAGTGCTTGTTCCGCAGACTCTCCAGCATCAACCCCGCCTTGGGGAAATTGCCAAGAGTTTTGTCCTATGCGTCTGGTCCAGAGCAGATTGCCAAAATCGTTGCATACTATCATGCCGATATTGGCTCGAAATCCCTCTGAATCAATCACTTATCGATACCAATTAAAACTTTTTATAAACTAATTCAACCACACAATTGATCATTCGGCAAATTTCTTTAACATAAAGCGCTAAATAATCGGATAAACAGAGATAAAACTCAGTGGAAACTAAATTGTGATTGGGCAAATCGCTCCACCTAAATCAGTTACTGAACTGTTAGAGCGTACTCAAGCTATCGCGGGTAAGCGAATTGGCGAGGTCGCTAGCAAATTGAATATTAACGTGCCGCAGACTTTATTACGGCAAAAAGGCTGGCAGGGTCAGTTTATTGAGGTTTGTTTAGGCGCAAACTCAGGTAGTTTGTCGCAGCCAGACTTTGTTGATTTGCAAATAGAGTTAAAAACGCTACCTATCGATTTTAACGGCAAAGTCCAAGAGTCAACTTATGTTAGTGTGCTTAATTTATCTAATCAAACGGTTCAAACTTGGCAAGATAGTGCCGTGTATCATAAGTTAAAACAGGTTCTATGGGTTCCAATTGCCAAATCTGATGAAGCAACGGTTATGGACTCGGTTATTGCGACACCATTTTTATGGCGTCCTAGCGCAGAGCAGCTAAATATATTACAAATGGACTGGGAAAATGCGCTCGAAATGGTCAATTTAGGAAAGGTTGATCAGTTGAATGCTCGGCAAGGTGAAATTTTACAAGTACGCCCTAAAGCTGCCAATTCAAAAGCTTTAACGAAAGCCTACAACCGCCAAGGCGAATCGATTGAAACTTTACCCAGAGGTTTCTACTTGCGTAGCCAGTTCACTCAACAAATATTAAACGAAAACCTAAAAGTAAACTAACCCCTGTGCAAATTTAACTCAATTGGGTGGCGCTAGTCATTAGCAAATTATACGCTAAAGTATTTTTGCTAAAACGCTTTGTTAATCAAAACGCTTCGCCTTAATAGTGATCTTTAGATAAATTTTTGGGCAACGGTACCATTGATGAAATTAAAAAGCCGGCAACTAATGCTATACCTATGACGGCCACATCAAAAGCGGTTTGTAAGCCGCCTACAACGTCCTTTTCTACTAGCGCTAAAATACTGCGATAGCCTACTGAACCAGGCACTAATATGATAAACCCTGGCATCATAATCATGGCACCAGGAATGTTAAATGCTCGCGAAAGAAATTTGGCTAACAGTCCTACAATAATTGCACCACAAAATGCGCCCAAAGTTGGCCCGAGTAGTTTAGAAGCAAAATAAACACTCGTGTAGGCGGATAAGGCAGCAATTAGAAACCATAAGGTATCTTTTTTACGGGCTTCAAAGGTGGGCACTAGCGCGATTGCACCCACCGCAACTGCAATAAATGTTGTCCAAATAGGAACGCTGGCGACGGTTGCTCCTTGAATATCAAATTGAATAAATTTACCTATTTCTACTGCTAGCGCGCTCCCAAATGCTAACTGTATAAAAACTGTGGCAGCGCCAGTTAAGCGCGCCGTTCCAGAGACCATATTCTGAGTCGCTAATTCGGCCATAGCAATAGTTAATGATAAGCCCGGTAAAAGTATAATTAGCCCAGATATGACCACGACCGAGGTGGCTATTTCATGTTGAGTAAAGTGATCAATCACGATAGCCAAAGCGGTGGCTAAAAAAGCACAAATTGACGGTAGAAGATGACCTAAAAGCGGTTTGTTGCGGGCTATTTGAGCGATGCATCCCACAGTTAAGCCAATAATACCTGCCGAACACATTTCATAAATGCCTCCTGAAAATATTCGTGCGATACAAGCTGAGACTAGCCCAAAAGCCAAAATCATCATCCACCCTGCATACTCTGATTTAGCACTGGCAATGGATTTAAGTTGTTTTGCGCCATCTTCACTAGTTAAAGTTTCTTGTATAACGAGCTGAGCGACTTCTGTGGTTTGGCGCAACTTGGCTAGGTTAACTTCTCCGGGGGCCACCCGAATAATAAAGGTTTGCGGACTGCCATCTGGCGGTAATATGCTCATGCTGATAGATGTAGGTAAAGACATACATTGAATGCCGTAGCCGAGCGCTTCTGCACAGCCATTCATAGTATGCTCTAGCTCGTAGGCGGGCAAACCATAAGTATGGAGTGCTTTGGCTAAGCGCAATAGAAAACCAATGGGTTCGCTGCGCGCCGGTGCGTGAGGAACGGCGTCAAGTGAACGGTTTTCACTATCAAATGTTTCAGTTGCGTGGAACATAGGGCATCCAAAGTATTTTAGTTTGCTGAGTCGGGCGAAAATTTAACGCCATCCTAAAAAATATTGTGGCATTATGCCGCATTCAACGCAAATAGGACTAATAAGCTTAAGTTTTATCGCTATAATTAATTGATGAGATGAAGGTTAGTTGATTTTTTCGGCTCTTGCCTATTTTAAGTTAGCAATTGGTGTTCAAAACTTAGCTTAGTTTGAATGCGCTAAGTCGATGTTTTTTAAATTGGCGCTAGAATGTTAATTTGTCTATAAATTCAATGACTTTTCAACCCTTTTAAGTTATTTTCTAATTGTTTATGGCAAGTTAAACTAAGCCCAAACAGGCAACGTAATATTTGCTTCACTCGCGTTAATCAATAGTAAAGTTGAGATAGTTTGTACAAAACGGTTTTTCGAAATTTTGGCGTTTGCGTTTTAGTGATGATGTGTTTTGTCATCACTGAAGTTAATGCATCGCGAAATTCAGTTAGTTTTAAGCACATTGGCACTGAACACGGTTTACCGCAAAGTACCGTTAATACCATTCTCCAAGATAGCCACGGCTTTATATGGATTGGGACTTATGACGGCTTAAGCCGTTATGATGGTATTCGTTTTGTTAACTTTAAGAACAACCCGCAAGATCCCAATTCATTATCGAATAATATTGTCGTTTCCATTGTAGAAGATCACGAAGGTTACTTATGGGTAGGAACCGCACAAAATGGGGTTAATCGGTTTGATCCTAAAACCGGAACTTTCACTCGATTTTTAGCTAAGCAAGACGACTTTGACAGCTTAAGCCACCCTCAAGTACGGGTTATTCACCAAGACTCAAATCAAAGAATTTGGGTGGGAACTAGTCATGGGCTCAATCTGTATTTACCGGAAAAGCAGGCTTTCGCACACTTTTATCATAACCCCTTAGATAAGCAATCGCTTCCGCACGGCGCAGTTGTCGATATAGTTGACGATGGACAGGGAGGCTTATGGGTCGCTAGCAATGAATATCTTAGCCACTTTGATGTGCAGCAGCAGGTATTTTCTAGTTATAATTTTGGTGAAGCACCAAAGCAAATAAACGATTTGTTTTTAGACAACGATAATAGCTTGTGGGTAGGAACTAAATTTGACGGCATGTATCATTTAAAAACGCCGCGCTCAGATTTCATTCGTTACCAGCAAGTTGAAGGTGATAATCATAGTTTAAGTAATAACGATGTGCGTGCGATTTTGCGAGTCAAAAATGGCGATCTTTGGGTTGGTACTGAAGAAGGCGGATTAAATGTTAGGCGTAAAGGCGCTAATAACTTTATCCATATACAGCGAAATTCGGCAGACAACCATAGTTTAACCATTAACGACGTTTGGACTTTATTTCAAGATGATTCTGGCTTGATTTGGGTTGGTACTGCGGGTGGTGGAATTAATACCACCATGTCGTTTGAAAACCGCTTGTCGCGACTCAATCATTCTCCTCATGATAAAAATAGTTTGTCACATGAGTTTGTTTGGGATATTGAAGAAGATAAACAGGGAATGCTTTGGTTTGCTACGCTTAACGGACTTGATCTATATAATCCTACAAACGAAAAATTCGTACACTTTAATCAATTTAAAAGTAAATATGGTGGGCGTTTTAGTCCACAAATTTATAGTTTTACTATAGATGATAAAGGTGATATTTGGTTAGGTAATACCGAAGGCCAACTGGGTGTTTTTAACCGCCAAAAAAATGAAATCGAAATTATTCAGCGTGCAGATTTTCCGCGCGACTATATAAGTTATAACCGGGTAAGAATGGTTGACAAAGATCGCTTCGGAAATATTTGGATTGGTACCGATGATGGCTTGCTTAGAGTTGATCGCGAAACCAGAAAGGTTGTTCAAGACTATAAGTTCGTTGAGCAAGGCAGTTTAGGCGATGCGTCAATTCGGGTTATGTTACAAAATGACGACGGCTTAATTTGGTTTGGCACTTGGGGGAAAGGACTTCAAATTTATGATCCAGAGTTTGGAACATTAAAAAGTTTTGAAAATATTCCTGGAGACCAAACCTCGATAAGCGACAATACCGTTAGAAGCCTAAATAAAGATAGCGAAGGTAATTTATGGATTGGTACATTTAATGGTCTTAATGTATTAAAAGCCTCAGAAATAAGTCAGGGTAGTTTTCAGTTTAAAAGCTACTTGGAAAAAGATGGTTTACCTAATAGCGCAATTTACGGAATCGAGTTTGACGCGACCGGTAAAATTTGGCTCAGTACCAATAAGGGGCTTTCTGAGTTTGATCCACAAAACGAAACCTTTAATAACTACTCTGTAAATGATGGATTAACAGCGAATGAATTTAATGGCAATGCAATAGTACGTGCGCAGTCCGGGGAAATCTATTTTGGCAGCGTTAACGGTGTTTCAATCGTCAACCCGCTTAATAGAGCACAAACTAATTATCAACCCAAAGTAAAAATTACTGATATAGAAATTCAAGGTGAAAGAATTTTACCGAGTGGCATTCCTTATAAAGGTGAAGTTATAGAACTAAAGCATAGCCAAAACAATTTAACGTTTGAGTTTGCATCATTAGATTTTAGACACCCTGACAGAAACCAATATCGTTACCGATTAATTCCGTACAGTAAAAGCTGGCAAATGGTTGGTAAAAACAATCGCGCAGTATTTACTAATTTAGATCCTAAAAATTATCAATTTGAGTTAATGGCAACTAATAGTGAAGGCGAGTGGGTAAAGCAAAAGCTGGTTGTTTCATTTTTAATTAAGCCGCCACTTTGGAAAACTTGGTGGGCATATTTTATTTATTTTACTTTATTGATCTCACTTGTCGTTTTTTACATAAAT
The DNA here is from genome assembly GCF_053709105.1 of Aliikangiella aequoris. Classification (NCBI taxonomy): domain Bacteria; kingdom Pseudomonadati; phylum Pseudomonadota; class Gammaproteobacteria; order Oceanospirillales; family Pleioneaceae; genus Aliikangiella; species Aliikangiella aequoris. Next base: position 3,582,818 of record NZ_CM132298.1, on the reverse strand, counting down.
AAGCACGAGAAAAAACTCCAGGAGCAAAAAGCGATTAATGAACATTTGCGTCGTGTCGACCAAATGAAAGATGAATTTTTGGCTAACACTTCGCACGAATTAAGAACGCCGTTAAATGGAATTATTGGAATTGCAGAGTCGCTACAAGAAGGCGTTGCTGGTTTGCAAAATCAAACCACGTTGAGTCATTTAAAGTTGATTATCGATGGAGGTAAACGCCTGGCTCAGCTAGTTAATGATATTCTTGATTTTAAAAAGTTAACCCATCATAACCTAGTATTGCAGCGCCAAGCAGTTGACCTTAACGCCATTACCAATGTAGTTGTCAGTTTACTGCAACCTTTAGCATCAGAAAAATCAATTGAATTACGTAACGAGTTACCGCGACAGCTGCCTTTAATATATGCAGATGAAAATAGAGTACAACAAATTTTACATAACCTTATTGGTAATGCCATTAAATATACTCAGCAAGGGAAAGTCGAAATTACTGCGACCAACAGCGGAAACTTTATAGAAGTGTGTGTGAGTGATACCGGCATTGGCATTGATAGCTCGCAACTAGAAATAATTTTTAAACCCTTTGAGCAAGCAACTTTGCCGGAAACAATTAGTAATCGTGGTACTGGGCTAGGTTTGTCGGTAAGTCATCAACTAATTGAAGAACATGGTGGAAATCTTTGGGTTGAATCTGTCGTTGGTGAAGGCTCTAAATTCTATTTTGATTTGCCCATTTGGATAGAAAATACTCATGAAGTCGAGGAGCGCTCGGGCATAACAAATAACTCTCAACAGAAGTTGATCTCACCTAAGCGCAAAGCAAAATCGGTAGCAAGAGGTGTCGATACCAAAGAAAAATCTAAAGGCCGAGTGTTAATTGCTGATGATGATCCTATTAATTTACAAGTGCTAACAGACTTGCTCGAAATGAACGGATACCAAGTTTCAGCAGTAGAAGATGGTATTAAAGCGGTCGAACTTGCGCTTGCTGAAAGTTTTGATTTAGCGGTTATCGATATAATGATGCCGGGACTTTCAGGTTATGAAGTGTGTAAAAAAATCCGCAAGCAGTATTCACCTATTGAACTACCCATTTTACTGCTTTCTGCGCGCAATCAACCTGGTGATATAAGTGCGGGCTTTGAAGCCGGCGCAAATGACTATGTGACTAAGCCGATTGAGCGCAAAGTTTTGTTGAGCCGCATTCACACCATGCGTTTACTGGGAGGCTTGATAGAAGCAAAAGAGCAAAAAGCGCATGCCGCAACTTTGCAACAAGCTTGTGAAAGAATGGGTAAGTATTTTCCTAAACAAATGGTTAACCAGATAGTCACTAACGATCACGCTGGACCACTTGTAGCAAAACGCAAACAAATCACGGTGCTGTTTGCTGATCTCGCTGGGTTTACCGCTATTTCCGACCGTTTTGAGCCAGAGGCAATTACTGAAATTTTAAATAGCTTTTTAGGGACTATGGGCAATTTAATTGAAAAACATAATGGTATTTTAAATGAAATACTTGGTGACGGGTTGGTCGTGTTATTTGGCGCTTTAGAAAATATGGATAAAAATACTCAGGCGTTATCCGCTGCAAGTTTAGCTTTAGAGATGCAACAAGCGATGCAAAATTTAAGTGATAAATGGCTAGAGGCGGGAATAGATCATAATGTTAAGTTGCGAGTTGGAGTGCATCAAGATTTTGCAACGGTAGGAAACTTTGGCTCAAAAGACATAGTGGCATTTCGCGCGGTTGGAAGTGGTATTAACTTAGCCGCGCGTTTAGAGAATCATGCTAAGGCAGGTGAAGTCTTAGTCAGCTACCCTATTTATGCACAATGTCGCGAAGATTTTGAATTTACTGAGCTTAAAGAAATTACTTTTAAAGGTTTTAATCACTCACATAGAGTTTGTAACTTAGTGAGCAAAAAATCCGTTTAAATTAGTAGTCGTAGCGTAATCCAAATGAAACTCTTTCACTGTCGTCTTCGGTTTCAAAGTCTGCATAGATTCCAAAGTTTTTAGTCACACTAAAGTTAAGACCGACCAAAGTATAGTCAATTTCGTAATCGCCATAAGCGGCATCAACTTGGCCTGCATCAATTCTACGAGCACTAACTTCTAATTCAAGCCACTGAGTTAATTGACTTTTTATTCCTATGCTAAACTGCTTACCTTGCTCATCAAATTCACCGGCACCGGGGCGGTTAAAAACGACCCCAACTGCGTCTAGCTGGAGAATTAACTTGGTATTATTGAGTAGTGGGTAATGATACCCAATCCCAATCGTTTTCGTTTGCATATCTAATCCGTTAGCTTCAGTTGCAATCGCTTTTCCAACGATAAAAAAATCATCTTCTAGTTGATAGCTTGCAGCAATTTCGTAACCGCTAAACTTACCCGCTAGGGTGTCGTACTCCTGCTCTGTTGAACCTATTTCTACATAGCTAAAATTAGGTTCAGCGGCCAATAGCGATACACTGTTTATGCCAAGCAGCAAAAGCCCAAGTTGAGTTAATTTTTTCATTTTTCTTCCTTTTCGCTGTTCTAATTATTCTTTGTTATTTTAATTCGGTTTGAGGTTAACCTTGCGATCAAAACTAAGACCACAAGTAAATATAAAGGAAGTGAACCACTGCCCTTAGGTTTATCAATGATGGTCACTAGAATGGTGCTATTTGCACCTAAAACACCTCCTAGTTCGCTACTTAAAGTAACGCTAAAGGTTTCGTTTTGGTGAACAGTACTAACAGGTATGCTAATTGTCTTTGCTTCACTATCACCATCCGCCCAAGCGATACTGCCGCTGGTAGCTGTATATTCGCTACCCGCTTGAGCTGTACCATTGGCCGTTGCATAGTTAATGGTTAGCGGTAGGTCGCTACCGTCACTCCGAGTTATCGATAGACTAAGTGAAGTTTCCTCATTGACATTTGTGCTCGCGCTAGCAAAGTTAATAACGCCTCGACTTGGTGGTACTACTTGTATGTTTAGCTGACTATTTTGATCGCCATAGGGCGTGTCATTGGCGACGACTAGTTGTGCAGTATAGTTTCCGGCGGTTAAATCAGTCGCACGGTAAATTACTTCAATATCAACACTTGAATTTGCTGGTACTGTTATATCAGTTGCCGAGGTAATTTCTGCCCAAGGAAGATCTCCCCAGTCGCATACGCCACTTTCGCCAGAGGCGATAGCCACCGCTTTTTTAAAGGCTCTGCTCGGTGTCCATAAGTTACCTTCACAATCAATGGCCAAACCGGCTTGCTCTTCGTCTGGCAACGGATCGTCAAGTGAACCATCGCTATCAAAGTCAGTGTCTGTGGCGTAGTTTAAGCTACCAATCGGGTCGAGTTCGGGGGTTGAGGTATCTAAAATGGTAATATCTGCGGTTGGTGATTGCGCATTGCTCATCACAAATAAACTGCCACTTGAGGGGTTGAAGGCCAAGCCAGAAACGTTGAGACCCACATTAACCGAGCGAATAATTTCACCGTCTGGTTTAAATTGGTGAATTAGCATATCGACCCATGAACCGGAGTAATAGGTATTGGTTAGAGGGTCGTAAGCTAATCCTCGCTGCCCATTCCCAAATGCCGGACAAATAGTTTCGCCGGTAACGCTTAAGTTAGATGGGTCAACTTCATGGATACAGAAGTTTCCGCCTACTTGAACCTGCCATAACATGCCGGTTCTATTATTAAACGCCAAATCAGCAGCCCAGTCGATCGAGTAGCTAGATACGTCGATTGTTTGGCGCGTAGAAACGCCAGCTTGAGTAAACTGGTGTAATTTGTCTTCGGTGGTTGCATCGCCCGCCTTTACATCGCCAATCCATAAGTTGCCAGTCGCTTGGTTAATCCCAAGGCCCCAAGCAAACTTATGCGGAAAGTCGAAATGAGCAACAATTGGGGCTTCGGTTTGAGCGAGGCCAAACTGATGATAATCAGTTTTATAGCGCGCTTTTTTGGTGGTCAGCTCGTTGAGCGCTTTAGGTCCAAAAATTCGGCTACTTGGATGATAAGGCCCGCTGGCGCGAACATTTACTATGCCGTTTACTGGTGCTGCAGTTAAATTTAAGTTTGCTACTGCATCTAGGTTACCATTATTGGTTAAACTAATGCTGCTGGTTCTAATTGCAGTTTCGGCAATTTCAAAAGTCGGTTGAATTGGTGCTATTGCCAATTGACCTGCTGAAAGTGCAATACTATTGTTTAAATCAACCGCTGAAGTTGCCACGGTTACGCTGGCATAATTGTTTTTAGTTAAAGTGATTTCTTGCGGGTCGTCAGCCACTACAAATAGTTTAAAATAGCCATCGCTAAGCGCATCATCATTTGGTGTGGTTGTGCTGGTGGTAGAGCTGGATTCGGCAGCTACTTTAACACCACTTAATCCAGTCTGGGTATTTTCATCAATGACAATACCCTGTACGAAACTACCGTTAGCCGGAACGCATTGACTACCGGCAAACCTAACATTGTCAACAAGTGCGTACCAAGTCCAGACTGCATTATAGAAGTGCCAGCGTAGCTGAAAGCTGGGTGCGCCATTAACAAATGAAGTTAAGTCGACGCTGATTTGTTCTGGCTGGTTGGTTCCAGGAATTGAAATAACTTTGTTCCAGCGGTCTTCACCGACTTTAATTTCTAAATCAAAAATATCACCTAGCTGACGGTAAAGTGTGTCGAACTCTAATGTGAGTGAGGGTAGCTCAGAAACATTAAGCACAGGTGTATAAAGCGAGCTATCAGTGGCGACGCCTTGGCCGGCAGCATCACTATCAATGATTGCTGCTTCGCCACTAGTCCCTATCAAATTGGTTCGCACATCTGCGGTGCTAGACCAAATACTGCCAGAGTTTACCGCGTCATCTACGCTCCAATTATTCGGTGGAACTCCGTCTTCAAAGCTTTCTATAAAGCCGTCAACGGTATAGCCTAATGCCACACAGGAAGCGTCGACTAGCAGTGCAAAGTTTTGCGTAGTGCGATTCGCTGGGTCAAAATCGGCCGACTGATCGATGTAGCCCGCATCAATCGCTTTGGTTGTCATTTTGACTAAGGTGCCGCCAAATAGCTCGATTGAATAAGCGCCACTACTTGGATTAGTGATAGTGGTTAAAGTGCTTCCGGGTACATTTATGGTAAGTTCTGCATAAATGCCATTTCCAAGTCCAGACCCATCGCTGACTGTCCCGGTGACTAAAATTGGGGTAGAGGGCTGTAAGCTGATGTCTTGAGTCAGTTGAGCGTCTTCAGTTATATCAATGTCGGCAATTTGTTGTTCATCCCACCCGTATTTAAAGTAACGAATTTGGTAATCATTTGCCTCAGGTAGCGTTAATGTGTAGCTGCCATCTTCCGCAGAAAAAGTTTTAAAACTTCCAGACGATACCTCTACTCCAGCAATGGGGCTGCCAGATTGGTTATCGCTGACAACGCCACTAATTTGACCAGAAGCGCCAGCAACACAATCGTCGAATTTAAAGTTACCAATATAAGTCGACCATGAAGTTGAGTTATTACCGCTCGCTTTGTAGTATTCAGTCGTAAACCACATAGTGCAGTCATCGCTTGGGTCAATGCTTAAGCTCGAGTAGTCTCCCCAGCGGTTAGCCCCGGCTTGTGAGCCTTCACCAGCTTTTAATTCTGTTTCCGGTGCAGTTAATTGATCGGCTGGGTCATTTGCAGAGCGGCCGCTAAACCGAATTGAAGGAGCTAAGTCTGGTCCAGAAACACTATAAGCGACTCCAATATTACCAATTGCATCCATTGCCGCACTACCCATCCAGCGAGAGTTGCCGTCGTCTAAGTTGAAAGTGCCTTGATTTGCAATAGAGGGCGCTCCGGTTGATTCATCTAGGTCAATTTCGTACCAGCGAACTCCAGCAATGTTAATGTTAGTATCGGATCCAACTACGGTATGATTTGCAATTAACTTATGTTGAGTTCCGTTTAAATTACGGTAGGCCAGCCGAAACATTAAGCGCTGCCCAATTGCGTCTAATTTTTGGCTATTGGGTTGTGCAATACAGTTTCGATCAAAGCCACACACTGCACCACTATAGGCCGCGACATTCAGTGTTTGTTTGAGCTCAAAAGTAGCGTTTTCAGGATTGGTCCAGTCAATATTAAAATTCCACACATCAATCGTGTTTGCTGCACCACCGGCAGAAACGAAATATTGAGGCATACTTTGTGGTGGCATTTGCACACCGTCTATGTCGGCAGGCATGGGGGTAAATGCATCCGGTGAAGAGCCTTCTAAATCAATAATGACTTGTCTAGCTGGCTGCCCAGTTAACATTTTGTCTCTTTCATATACGACTGCGCCGGCTCCAGAGTAAGCGTCACCGGTAAACTGGTTTACTCCAGCAAAGTAGCCATTATGCCAAACGCCAAAGTGTGGATAATCGTTAAACTTGGTTTCACTGTAGAGAAAGTCATATAAGTAGTAAGCGCCGGTAGGATCGCCTGTTTGCGAGATAGCGATACATTGATGGTTATCTGTAAAGCTGCCATTAAAAGCGAATTGACTCACTAGCCAACGGTCTGCAGCACCATCATAAAGCACAATTGGGTCGCCTTTATTGGTCGACTCGCATAAACCGCCAAAACCTTCCCATAAACTATTAATGGCGACAGGCTCTAGTAGGATATTGCCTTGCTTATCCCAAATAGCGATGGCGGTATTAACCATTTGTACAATGTGATTGGGACCTACATCGGCGTTAGTATCCGGTGGTACTGCGCCTTGCACATTGCCAATGCCGTCAAATCCAGTACCTACAATAGGCACATTCTTTTGATAAAGTGGATTAATCTTCGTTTGAATATTCTGTTTTTTGGTATTTTGTTGCTGCTGCGAAATTAGCTTCTTAGCCATTGGATGATTACGGTTAGGAACTTCTCTAACTAAATCTATTCCGGGGACTTTTTCGCCCGACTGCTGTAATTTATTAATTCTTGCTTGAGTCAGTTTGGGGAGTGGCTGTGCCATTTGTTTAAAAGATTTACTCAGCTTAGGCTTAGCGGTAATTACAGAATGAGCCTGTAGCGTCTGTTGCTGAACCGCTTGTGGCCACTTCACTGACTCTTTATTGGTGGTTGCGTGGCCTAAAGTGATGCTTAACACGCCAGTTAGTCCCAGAATTGCGCCACATAAAAAGCGTTTCGTTTGTTTTGTCTTGCTCATTGTTTTACCTATTATTGATAAGTCGCATGAGATGGCGTTGAAAATGGTTAATTTAGTTAAAACTTTATTAAGGTGAATTGACCTTAAGCAGCATCAGTCAAACCAAATTAAGTCTTTATAACCAGCAACTTAAGTAAGATAGCCTAATTTTATATCGAGTGTACCACTGTTCGATTGAAATTAAATCAGCAAAATTCACGAGTGAGACATGGTAGCAACTAATTTGTGGCAATTAACTAGGCTTAATCGGTTTTGCTATTAATAGGTTTTGCTAATATTCGTTGAAAGTTGGATAAGTAAGCGTAAAAATAACCGCCCCAAAATAAACCACTTAATAACGTAAACCATAATGGCTGTTGGATAGTTAGTACGGTTAAATGGGTTGCGCCCCAATAAGCGAGTGGTCCAAAAACCGCGCCTAAGACTGCACCTAACTTGGCGCGACCTTCAAGCCATTGATAGCAAGGTAAAAAGCTTAAGCTAAACCAGAACCACATTAAAAAAAGCCAGTTGGGATAACCTGCAAACTGGTACAGGAAATTATGTTGTGTTTGAGGCATCTCGAAAGTAATGAGTTTGGCATACAGAAAAAGCAAATCGCTACAAATCCCTAGCAGTGAGAACGCCAGGACTCCTTTAAAGAAGCTTTTGGATAGTGCTTGGAAGTGATTTTGACAAACTAAAAAAATCCCAAAACAAGGTAAAATCCAATAGAAGTGCCAAGTCTGGCTATTGATAATAATCAATAGCCAGCCTAGTTGGAATAAAATAAAAGCTAACCAAGCAGGAATGATATTTCTCCGGTCTATGGCAAATTAAACTGAGTAAATTGATCCTTTCTCACCTGCGCCTATCATGAGTCGAAATGCATAGGAACCCGAGCCATAGGCTTGACCAAGTGAAGCTGAACATCACTAATGACTCTTTCTCTAAATCCGCCTTCACAATAACATAAGTAAAAATGCCACATACGAATAAAGTTATCGTCGAAACCCTGCTGTTGTATTTTCTCTAGATTGTGGAAAAATTGTAAACGCCACTTTTCTAAAGTTAGTGCATAGTCGACACCCATATCAAATAAATCAAGCATGCGCATATCGGTTGCTTTAGTTATGCTTTTATTTAAAGCCGTGATAGACGGTATACAACTACCGGGAAATATATAACGTTTAATAAAATCAACATCATTTTTTGCTGCTTCAAAGCGTTGGTCTGCTATGGTGATTGCTTGAATAAGCATTTCGCCTTCGGCTTTTAGTAAATTAGCGCATTGCTTAAAAAAGATATCGTAAAACTGGTGACCCACGGCTTCAACCATTTCGATGGAAACTAACTTGTCATACTTTCCGGTTAGTAATCGGTAATCTTTTTTTAGTAAGGTGATTTTCTCAGTTAAACCGGCTTTAGCAACAGCCTGCTGAGCATATTGATATTGCTCTTCAGAAATCGTGGTGGTGGTGACTTTACAGCCAAAGTTTTTAGCCGCGTAAATAGCAAAGCCAGCCCACCCGGTACCTATTTCAATAACATGATCAGATTCAGTTAGCCTAAGCTTCTCACAAATTCTTTGGAGTTTATTTTCCGATGCTTGCTGCATTGTTTCGGTGTGATGCTTAAAAATACCAGCGGAATACATCATGGTGGGATCTAAAAACTCACTAAAGAAAGGGTTACCCAAATCGTAGTGCGCGACAATATTTTTCTTGCTACCTTGTTGGGTGTTTTTGTTAAGCCAATGAAATATTTTTTTTAGTGGCGAGGTAATTTTGGCTAACCCACCTTCCATAGAATCCATGACTTGTTGGTTCACTGCAAAAAGCTGAATAACTTGAGTTAAGTTGGGGGATTCCCAATATTGATTAATAAAAGCTTCGCCAGCACCCACACTGCCGCCTAAGCTTATATACCAGTAGAACTGTGGATCATTGATTACTATTTCTGCTCGAATGTCAGTTCTTTTATTGGAATTAAATTGGTAGCATTCACTACCTTCAAAAATAACTAGCTGACCATAAGTGAGCTGCGCTAAGCGCTTATGCACTAATTTACGCAGTCGCTGGGTAAGTTTACTATAGTCTCGCTTACGTTGTTTTGAAGCCAGTCCAGAGGCAAGTTGTTTGACAGATAAACCATCGTTCATTTTTTATATCCTTTCGAGCTAGTTTCAATTAAAGTGTTTTGTTGATGTGAATAAAACGGAATTCTTTTTAGCCAAAGTCGAAATGCTTGCCAATAAATTGCGGCTACAACCTTAAAACCCATCAATGGAAATCTGATGAGCGCCTTAGCTAAGTTTCTTGAGTTGATTTCTTTTTGATTTAATTTTAAGCAGGCATCAAATACATGTTCACCGTGGGCGAAATTTTTCATTACGATAGCCAGTTTTTCTTTAGGGTGAGTAAAGCGCCACTGATATTGCATGTCCATTGGAAAAAAAGGTGAAACATGAAATGATTTATCAAAAGTCGAGTTAACTATTACAGCGTTAGTGCTTTTACTGTCGTCGCAGGTAAGTACATAACAATGTCGCTCATCCCAAGGTGTGTTGTTAATTTGTGCAACAACAAAGTCAACTTTGGTATCGGTTTTGTTAAAGCAGTAGTAAAAGGTAACTGGATTAAAACAACCGCCAAAATAACTTAAATGAGTAAGCATTCTTATTGGGCCTTGAGGTTGTTGAGAAATTTTACTCTCCACCATTTGTTTAACAGCTTGTTTAATGTTTTCCTGTTCATTGCAAAGGTAGTTTTTAGTATGCAGCGCGGCAATGTTGGGTCGGTTAAATGACCAAAAAAGAAAGCGATCAAAAAGTGTTGGCATTTCATCTAAATCAATGTACATCATAAACATAGAGTAGCGAAAAGCATGCAGTTTGGGTTTAAATCGACGATGTAAAATTTCACCAAAATAGATTTTACTTTTCATTTTTTATCACTTTTTCAAAATCGTTAAGCGCTGCTAATGCGCTAACCACGCCATCTTCATGAAAGCCATAGCGCCAATAAGCGCCACAATAGAATGTTCTTTGGTCGCCGTTAACTAAACTGTGCTTGGATTGAGCATTGACGCCTTCGCGTGTAAAAAATGGGTGCATATAGTCGATTGTTTTAATTATCTTATTTTGGTCAATGGCCTCGCTGTTATTTAAAGTTACACAAAATGTCTGTTTAGATTGCAACGACTGCAATATGTTCATGTTATAAGTGAGCGCGACTTGATCTTTATCTTGTTTAAGTAAGTGATAGTTCCAAGCTGCCCAGGCAAGTTTCTTTTTTGGGAGTATACTCGTATCAGTATGTAGTACTGCTTGATTGTAACTGTAAGGTATCGCGCCAAGTACTTCTTGCTCTAAAGTCGATGGTTTTTCTAACATGCTTAAAGCTTGATCGCTATGGGTGGCAATGAAAACGTAATCATAGCTTTTCTCTATACCATTACTTGTAAGATAAACGAGATCATTTTCTCTTCTAATTTTTGTGACCGGAGAAGAAAGCTTAATTTTGTGTTTATGCTCTTTTATTAGCGGGCTTAAATAAGAGTTAGAGCCATTTTTTATAACATACCATTGTGGTCGATCGTTCACATTGAGCATGCCATGATTATGGAAAAACTGTACAAAAAAACGCGCAGGAAAATCAAACATGCTTTGGTGATCGGTAGACCAAATTGCCGCGCCCATCGGTACTATATAGTCGTGAATAAAGCCTTCGGTATAATTGTTTTTCGATAAATAGCTGCCTAACGATATTTGATTTTGGGTATCTTCTAGTAGCTCTAAAGACTCGCTGTTAAAGCGTAAGATATCTTTTATCATGCGCAGAAATCGCGGTCTGAATAAGTTGCTACGTTGTGCAAACAAGCTATTTAGACTGGTTCCATTATATTCGAGTCCAGAGCGCATATTCTGAACGCTAAAACTCATATCGCTATGCTGATAATCAACTTTTAACTCTTTAAGCAATTGAATGAAGTTAGGATAAGTTTTTTGATTAAAAACGATAAACCCTGTGTCAATTCGGTGGTGCTCACCTTGATGCTCTATATCATGGGTGTGGGTGTGCCCGCCAATATAATCTGCTGCTTCATAAACAGTAATATCATGTGCTTTGTTCAGGTGGTACGCCGCCACGTTGCCAGCAATTCCAGTTCCTACGATGGCAATTTTCATTGGGGTAAAGTTCCGTTAAGTAATTTGGCTGCTAAACCTGCTGGAAGAAAAGAAATGAACTTTAAAAGTAAAGTGAAACGTTTCGGAAAATGAATTTCAGTTTTCCCTTTGCAAAGTTGTTCAACAATTACTTTACCCGCTTTTTCACTGCTAATTATTGACGGCATATCGAAAGTGTTTTTATCGGTTAATGGGGTTTTTACAAATCCCGGACAAATCCAACTTACCTGGATATTCTCTGGACGGAGTTGAATTTTTAGACCTTGAAATAAGTTTCTAATGGCCGCTTTACTGGCGGAATAAGCCTGTCCTGTGGGTAGTCCATGCCACGCCACGCTGCTACTCATTCCTACTAGGAGCGCCGATTTAGAGCGGCGTAATTCCGGTAGCACTGCTTGAACGCCTTTAACCATTGATAAATAGTTGGTGTTTATCATATTTTCAAAAGGCTGGTAGTCAAAGTTATGAATATCGATATACTCGGCATTACCGGCAATTAGTATGACACAATCGATCCCGCCAAATTTTTGTACCGCTTTGCTTACGATAGCTTGATTAACCTGTAGTTGAGAAATATCACCGTCTGCTATTAGTACATTGTCTGATTGACCAAAAGCCTGCTCAAGTTTTGTTAGCGTTCTTGCGGTAACTACGACGTTTGCGCCTTGCTGAATTATTTGTTTAGCGACATGAAGCCCAATACCAGAAGACGCGCCGGTTATCCAAACGGTTTTTCCTGTGAAATTATAACTCACTATAATTGCCTCTTAATCATTCGAATAATCTTTCCAATTAGCGGCAGGTGCTCGTAGAGCATTTCACCCGCATCAAAATAGTCATGGTGCTTGCTAATTAATCCTTCGTTATCGAGCGTTAGCAGACTAACGCCGCGTACTTGATTGGTCATACCCGATTTTATTTTTGGGTGAGATAAATGCATTGTCCAGGGGAGTGAGACTTGATTGTTTTGCTGAATAGCCGTTTGAAACTCGAAACTAATCGAGTTTACGTTGGCATAAAGTTCAATAAAGTAAGCCTTTAGCGGCTCGATACCATTAACTCGATGAAAAGGATCAATAAACTCAATTGAAGGCTGGTAAATAGATTCAATGGTTTCAATATTATCTTTACTTAATTGATTATATACCCGCTTAAAGTTTGCAATTGCTTGTTCCAGAATAAGTTGGTTTGAGTTTTCATTGTCGTTTGATTGAAGTTGCTTTATTGATTCACTTCTCATTTAAAGCCTCCATTTTTAACTTAACTTTTGGCGGAATAGGTTTTAAGTCCCAAACTAATCCTACACTGCTCATTGCTTTAAGCAGATAAAAAGTAATATCAATTTCCCACCATTTAAATCCCTGTCTAACGGTACCTGAGTAGTAATGATGATTGTTATGCCAGCCCTCGCCTAATGTAATTAGCGCAAGAATAAAATTATTCTTGCTATCATCTTGAGTCTCAAAACGGCGAGAACCAAACTTGTGGGCCAGTGAATTTATCGTATAGGTGGCATGATAAAGCACGATCGTAGAAACAAAAAAACCCCAAATTAGCATTTGCGATGCATTGGTTTTTAGTTCCGGAAAGTAGCTGGCGAGTAATGCACCAAACAGATACAGCGCGAATGCCAGTAACGCTGGAATCAGCATGTCGAAGCGGTCGAGCCAACGTAACTCTTTGTATTTGGCAAAGTCTTTGATACGGCTAAGCTCAGTGGAAAAATTTTTATCAGCTAAAAACCATAGAGTATGACTCCACAAAAAACCTTTTTGCCGTGGTGAATGCGGATCGCTTGCCAAATCTGTATTGCGATGATGGTTGCGGTGGTGTGAAGCCCACCACAAAGGACCACGCTGTGCAGCACTAGCCGCGACGCAGGCAAATAAAAATTGCACCACTCGGCTGGTGGCGAAGTTCTTATGTGAAAAGTAGCGATGGTAAAAAGCCGTGATTGCAAACATGCGTACGAGGTAAAGCAACACGCACACCCAGAAAGCAGCCCAGCTAAAACCAACATAAAAGGGGCCGACAATTGCCACTAGGTGCATTAAAATAAACGGAATAATCCGAGTTAAATTAATCGTTTCTGTATCTTTTTGGGAGAGCTCACTCGTATCGAACCAGGCTCTAACCGCAATTAACTGAGTTTTCAGTTTAGCTAGCAAGGTGAACACATTTAAATGACGCTTCTTCATTGTGGCAGACAATCCTGTTGTGGGAGCAATTTGCGCATGACGATTTGAATGGAGCCAACATTTATACCCCATTTTGTCATTTGGGTTGTACCCATTAATGTTCGCGGTTCAATCAAATGCAACCAGTCATCCATGTTAATATGATAGTTGCTATCTTCTGTTGCCACATCAAGTACGTAAGTTAAGTGTAAACTGTCTCCAAAAATATTGCCTTTGGCTTTGCCTACAACGTCTCCCGCGGTACCTATCCAGGTTTGGGATTGTCGCGAGAAAGTCCAAACTCGAGTTTGTTTTTCACCGTCGTCAAACTCAAATGATTCATCAAGAACAACTAGCCCCTTTTGTTGCGTTGCAACGATGTCTGCAATAAATTTACGCTCCACTTGGCCAGAAGAACTTTTTACCAGACCCCAAGCGCAAATATTGCCGTTAAAAAAATCGGCAAAATCTAATTTAGGCGACTTGCTCTTGTAAGTTTGCTCATTGATAGAGCAAGCTGAAAGTGTAACCACCAATAATAAAGTCAATATTCTCATGCTGTTCGCTCTGGGTGTTGTTGATTGTTAGCTGATAGTTGTGTTTTACGCGATTGGTCAATTCTTAGATCAGGCTAGTAGTGAAAATAAGTAAAATAAAAAGAGTTGGGGAATTGCGCTTATTGGTGATCCATTAGTGCGAGTTTACGTAGATTAGGTCATGTATGTTTAATGAGTCAAGAGAGCGTGTTATATGCTGCAATCAAGACAACAGGCCGATAATCTAGTATATTTGCCGTTATCTCAAACACCACAGCGGCCAACGAAAATGCAGTCTGTACCAACGGCAGAGGAAAATTCAGCTAAGATTTGGGCTGAGCACTTGCGAGCAATTGCCAGGCAGCGCGATAAGGCTTCCTATCAAGCTATTTATTTACATTTTGCGCCTAAAGTTAAAGCGTTTTATCTTCAAAAAGGTTTAAAGGCGCAAGCAGAGGAATTAACCCACGAGGTTTTTCTTAAAGTTTGGCAAAAAGCAGAGACATACCAGGCGAGTAAAGCGCAGGTTTCGACTTGGATTTTTACCATTGTAAGGAACTTGCGGATTGATTATTTACGTAAGAAACGAGTAGTTGAAGTGAGTGACGAGGCAGTAGAAGAGACTGGTGAAATTGCCGCTCATATGGAGCAAGTGCATCAACAGAGAACTAATCTTCAGCTCAAAGATATTATTAACGAGCTAAACGAAGAGCAAAGAAACGTTTTGCAAAAAGTTTATTTTGAAGATAAAAGCCACCAAATTGCGGCCGATGAGCTAAGCATGACGGTGGGCGTTGTAAAATCTAGAATTAGAAGTGCGTTAAAAATACTGCGCTCGAAAATGGGCGGAGAAAGCTTATGAAACATCATCCTGATATTGATTTATTACTAAAGTACAGCAATGGACAATTAGCCCCGGCGCTTTCTATTGCAATTGGTTTACACCAGCAAGAATGTGAAACCTGTCAGCAGCAAATTCAGCAAATTGAAGCGGTTGCCGGTTCGCAACTTGATCAGGTTGAAGGCGCGCAAGTGAGTTTAGATGACTTTGAAAAACTGTTTGCTAGAGCTGAAAGTTTAGATTGTGCACCGCTAATTGATGATGGTGAAGCTTATGCTATAGCCTCTGACGACCGTCCTCTTTTTGAAAAGCTAGGTCAAAGAGATTTTTCAGATATTAAATGGCAACGATTGTCCTTTAATATTTGGCGTAGCAAAGTTGATTTTAATGATGGCCAGCATGCTATTGAGCTATTGAAGTTTGCTGCCAACACAAAAATTCCCAAGCATACCCATACAGGCAATGAGTATACTTTTGTATTACAAGGAGACTTTAGTGATATCGCAGGAGAATACCCAGAAGGTGCCTTTATCGCGCAAGACGGTCGGCATGAGCACCAGCCAGTGGCTGGCAAAAATGGCTGCATTTGCTTAGCCATTACTGACTCGCCGTTGAAGTTTAGCGGTGCCCTAGGTCCAGTTCTTAATTGGCTTAACCGTTAAGTTTAATTAAGCTAAGTGGCAGGCTTAAAGACTAATCAAAGTGAACACAAGCCGCTAAATGCGGCTAGGCAGATTGATTTTTGGCAGTTTTAAAGGTCTCAATGGCGAGCTTTCTAGACGCTTTTAAGTCCACTTGCATGCGAGGATAGTTAGCGAGTTGGTTGCTTTCAAAGCGGTGAATCGCCTTTTTATCAACAGATTGTAGCTGCGGCAACCATCGTTTAATAAAAGTGGCATTAGGGTCAAAGCGTTTTTGCTGAGAAGCAGGATTAAACACCCGAAAGTAAGGCGCCGCATCAGTGCCAACAGAAGCACACCACTGCCAGCCACCATTGTTACTAGCAAAGTCGTAGTCAAATAAATGTTGCGCAAAAAAGGCTTCGCCTTGACGCCAATCTAACCATAAATTTTTGCAAAAATAACTTGCCACGACCATTCTTAATCGGTTGTGCATCCAGCCAGTAGTTAAAAGTTGCTGGATAGCCGCGTCGACGATTGGGACCCCTGTTTTTGCTTGGGTAAATTCTACATAATGCTGTTGGTTTTTAGACCAGTTAATTTGCTTGTCTACCGGATTAAATGCTTGGTTTTGGCTAACTCTGGGAAAATGCCACATCACCGCGCGATAAAAATCGCGCCAGACGAGCTCATCTAGCCATTTTTTTGCCTTACCAGTACCAATTTGTTGGGCACTAAAAAAGCATTGTTTAACGGAAATTGCGCCTACCGCTAGCCCTACTGAAAGTTGTGAAGTTCCGCTAACACTGGGAAAGTCTCGCTGATCGGCGTAGTCAACTAAGTCTTGATGAATAAAATCCTTCAACCGAGCCGCTAAATGTTTTTCTTTAATCTCCGGTAGCTGGGGCGTTGTTGGGTTAATTTTAGGTAAATTTTTAATTACCTTAATACCCTTTAACTGCGGTAGTTTTATGCTGGCTTGTGGTTTAGGTGTTGAGTTAACAATTAATGGAGAAACTTGAATTAGTTCGTAAAATTTTCGAGCGAACGCCGAAAATACTTTATAGCCATTGTTTTCAGCATTTGTCACTTCCCAAGGTGCGACCAGTGAGTCGCCAATGCAGCGTTGACAATCTACCGAGTCAGGCAATGAGTTAACTACCTGTTGGTCACGTTGACGCTCATTGATAGGGTATTCCATATTAAAGTAAACTTTACTCACTGATAACTGCCCGCAAAGTGAGTTAATAATAGTACTAGCGCTGGCATAATCTTCACTATCGATAATAATCAGTGGGACTTGTAATTGGCTTAAGGACTTTTCTAAGTTTTCTAATGCCTGAAGAATTAGCGCCTGTTGGTTAAGTCCCACTAAATGCTCAGTCCATTGCTTTTGGCAAAGTAAGTAAACCGCAACAGTGGGGACGTCGCTATTCGACATAGCGCGCGCTAAAGCGGGGTTATCAGCAACCCTCAAATCATTTCTAAACCAGACTAATTGGTGCACGATTTTATCGTTCCTTAAACGTTTAAACTAAAAGGGCTGAGGCTTGGTGCAAGCCGTTATAAATACAACGGCTATTGCATGACTACTCTGATAGCAAGTTCTTTAGGGTAGGGATTTAAAAACGACTGCTGGCTAATGTATTCATTAGGGTGGTTTTTAAAATGATGCTTTAATAAGGTAATTGGCGCCAATATTGGTTGAATACCATCATGATAATCCATAATGCACTTAGCCAGCTCGGTACGGTCGTCAGAGGCAAGCTCTTCTTTTAAATAGCCTTGTAAATGCATTAAAACATTAGTGTTATTGCGCCTGGTTGCCGGCATCTTTAAAGCTTGCATCATCAGAGAAATGTAAGATTCAGCGATTTCCTGAATATCGCCGGTGTTCGCTGATGCCACTAAAGGACCAAGCTCTCGGTAAATCTTTTGGCAGTGAGCGAGTAAAGTAAACTTATGGCGAGCATGAAATTGATAAAGCGCGTTGGCATCTATGCCCTTAGACTGAATATCTTGCCATTCTTTATAGACATAAATTCTTTTAATAAAACTATCCCTTAACAGCGGATCATTGAGTCGCCCATCTTCTTCAATTGGTAAATTAGGAAACAACTTAGCTATTCTAGCTGCGTAAATGCCCATTCCTTTTTTTTCTGACTGGCCGCTTGCATTATAGACTTTGACTCTTTCTGTGCCACAACTTGGCGAGGCTTTGCAGAAGATATAGCCACACATTTGTTTGATCGAGTCACTATGTTGGTCGGCATAGTCGCTCAGTGCTTGAGTGAAGTCGCTACCATCGTCTTCAGAAAATACTGCCCGTGGAGACTGAATATCGCCAACTAAACGAATGGTTTTACGTGGTGTTGGCAGCCCAATGCCAACTTCGGGGCATAGCGCGACAAAATCAAACAGTTCCGCCAATTCGTTTTGGCAAAACTTATTGTTTCTATGTCCGCCGTCGTAGCGTACTTTAGCGCCTAAAAGACACTGGCTAATACCTACTTTAATCATTTATTGCTCCCTAGCTCAGCATTACGGTATTGGTCATGTATATTTAAACAATCTACGTAAATAGAAATATTTAGATCGCTTCACTGGCCAATCTAGTTAATTGGGTCCGGTTTGGTGCTGGTGTTTGTTTTATTTTGATTATTTTTTTGTGCCTCTTCTCGTTCTTTCGGTGTGGGAAAACGGTTTGGAACTTCATATGTCTCAGTGGCTACTTGAAGTGGAGTAATGGCTGCCGCTTGAGAGAGCGGTTGCGACTGTTTTGGCGCAACTTGACTAACACTTGAAGTGCCTATGATTGCTGCTTGAGGCGCTGTTTGCGTGCTATTTTCAGTGGGAGCCTCTTTCTCTGAGTGCGAGTCTTCAGAGCTAGAACAGCCAAGCACAGACAAGACAACAGTGAACAGTAAACCTAAACGAATCAATATAAGCATGAGACCCCTCCTTATTATTAATTGTTTTAATAGTCTAGTCGGATAATTAGTGAATTCAAAGGTCTAGTTAATACTTTAGGCTGCTTAGTTAAGAAAAAGTGGGCTGATTAGGATAAATAGGGAATAATATATTCGCTTTCGCGTTGCATAGTGTGAAAAGTTACTCATAGTCGCGTCAGTTTTTGGGTACAATCGACCGTTGTAAAATGGACTTCAAAACAACGCCTCAGCGCGTTTTTTAACTAAAAAGAAATAAAGTTTGAAAAGTATTCAGCAGGGATTAAAAATTTTAGCGCTGTTTTTGGCGATTATTTGGGCAATAGAACTGCTCAACATTTTAACTGATCGTGCTTTAAATAGCTTTGGCCTTTATCCGCGTCGCCTTGACCATTGGTATGGAATATTTTTCGCCCCCCTACTTCACCATGATATTGCACACATTGTTGGCAACAGTATACCGCTGTTCGTTTTGGGCGTGCTGGTATATCAAACCGGCAAATTTTGGCAAGTAACCGCAATGGTTTTTTTAGCAAGTGGCGTTATCGTATGGTTAATTGGACGACCTGCATTTCATATAGGGGCATCTGGTGTTGTTTTAGGTTACTGGGGGTTTCTGATTGCTAATGGATTAGTGAATCGCAGCTTACGAAATCTATTGTTAAGTATTGTTACTTTGCTAGCTTACGGCGGAATGTTGTTTAGTTTAATGGATTTTAGGCAATTTATTAGTTACGAAAGCCACATTGCCGGCTTTATTTGCGGCGTGATTGCTGCAAACCGACTGAAAACTCAATAAGGAGAAAATATGAGTGAAATTTGGGCCGCTGCGGTCACCTATCCAACCGCCATATTCACCACCATTAACTTGGTGCTTATAGGCTTTTGGTTATTAGTTGCTTTCGGTTTATTTGATATTGAGTTTTTAAGTGTCGACCTAGATATTGATTCTGAGTTGCAACCATCAGTGCAAAATATTGGCGGATTCGCGGGTCTGTTAAGTACTTTAGGGTTGACCGGAGTGCCTATTACTATCGTTTTCACTATTGTTAGCTTTATAGCATGGCTGCTGTCCTATATTGGGGTCTACATTGGCTTGTCTTGGAATGAAAATACCTTTATTCAAATCATACTAGGTAGCCTATTACTTATTGCAAGCTTTGCATTCGCACTTCCTATTAGCGCTCAAATAATTAAACCAATGCGCCCACTTTTCCGCCAGTTATACGGTGACAGTGGCGTAAAAAATTTAATTGGTGCTCAATGCAAAATTCGCTCGAGTCGCGTCGATGAAAATTTCGGAGAGGCAAGCTGTGATATTGATGGCGCTAATCTGATTGTAAAAGTGAGAGCCGAAAAAGGCCAACAGTTAGCGACTGGAGAGCTGGTTAGAATTATCGATTTTGACCCGCAGCAGAATACTTACTTTGTCGTTTCTGAAAAAGAATTTAATCAATAACATTAAAAATTTATCAATTTATTTGCCGAGGGATATTTATGGAAAACTTTGTTTTATTAACAGCGGGCATATGTATCGCAATTTTATTAGTCGTTGTGCTATTTATTGCGTCCGTTTATAAAAAGGTTCCGCAAGGATATGCGTTAATTGTTAACAATATATCGAGCAAACCTAAGGTCAGCTTTACTGGCTCTATTGTTATACCTGTGATTCACAAAATGGAAATAATGAAAATATCATTAATCACCCTTGAAGTTGATCGCCGGGGTAAAGATGGTTTGATTTGTAAAGATAATTTGCGTGCAGATATAACCGTTGCTTTCTATTTACGAGTGAATGAAACACAAGACGATGTACTTAAAGTGGCTAAAGCAATAGGCGTGGATAGAACCGCTGATAAATTGGCCGTTAACGAGCTTTTTAATGCTAAGTTTTCTGAAGCACTAAAAACCGTTGGTAAAAAAATGGATTTTCTCGAGTTGTTTGAAAATCGTATTATGTTCAGAGAGAAAATAGTTGAAGTTATTGGTGATGATTTAAATGGTTATGTTCTAGAAGATGTGGCAATTGATTATTTAGAACAGACACCCAAGTCTAACTTAGACCCCAGCAATATTTTAGATTCTGAAGGAATTCGGCGTATTACCGAAATTACCGCTTCTAGAAATGTTGAAACAAATCGATTAGAAAAAGATGAGAAGCTCGCCATTACTAAAAAGAATGTTGAAACGAAAGAAGCGCTTTTAGCACTAGAGCGTCAAGAGGCTGATGCGGTTTCTAAACAAGAGCGAGAAGTTGAAACGATCCGAGCAAGAGAGCAAGCAGAAACTAAAAAAGTTCAGTTTGAGGAAACGTTAAAATCAGAAGAAGCGCGCATAGTCACTGAAGAGCAGATAGCTATTCGTGAAGAAAATAAAATGCGCCAAATAGAAGTTGCTGAGCAAAACAGACAGCGAGCTGTAGTGATAGAGCAGGAAAAGGTAATTAAAGCACAAGAATTAGAGCGGGTTAATCGTGAGCGTGAAGTTGAACTTGAAACCATCAATAAAGAGAAAGCGCTTGAAGTGGAAAGAAAGATTATTGCACAAACAGTGAGCGAAAGAATCGCTGTTGATAAAAAAGTTGCAGAAGAGCAAGAGCGAATTAAAGAGGTTCAGCAGGTTTCTGAAGCTGAGCGTGCGAAACAAGTTAGAGTATTAGATGCGCAAGCTGCTGCCGATGAAGACATGATTAAAACAATTAAGCACGCAGAAGCGGAAGAGAAGTCTGCTGAATTTAAAGCGAAAGAAATTAACATGCTCGCTCAAGCTGAATTAGAAGCGTCGTCTAAAAAGTCAGAGGCAGCCAAAAAAGAAGCTGAAGGAAAGCAAGCTCAAATAGCAGCCTCTGGATTAGCTGAAGCAGAAGTTGTTTTAGCGCAAGCAGATGCTAAAGAAAAGCAAGGCTTGGTTGAGGCGAGAATAAAAGAAGCGCATGCATTAGCGCTTGAAAAAGAAGGGTTAGCGCAAGCCAAAGTATTAGAAGAAAAGCTCTCTGCAGAAGCTAAAGGTCAAGAGGAAATTGGATTGGCCGAAGCTAAGGTTAGTAAAGAAAAAGGTATGAGCGAAGCCGAAATTATTATGCAAAAAGCTAAGGCTGAGGCACAAGGCTTAATAGAGAAGTTTGCGGCGATGAATAATATGAGCGTAGAAGCGAGAGAGTTTGAAGAGTTTAAAATGCGCTTAGAGGCTCACCTAAAAGAGGAATTAGCAAAAGTTGATGCAAGCCAAATTGTTGCTAAGGATCAGGCTAAAGTGATTGCGACTGCCTTAGAGAACGCAAAAATCGATATTGTCGGTGGTCAAGGAGATTATTTTGATAAATTAGCCAAAGGCATGGGAATGGGTAACGCACTCGATGGATTTTTAGATAAGTCTCCAGTCGTTTCGTCATTGCTAGAAAAGTTTTTGGGAGGAAGTTCAGATACAAAAGATGTAACGCCAGTTTCTAGCAGCGAAAAATAATCGCGTTGAAATAAGGTAATTTTTTGTGTGTAGTGATTAAAGGAATATTGAGTGGCTGATAATCAAGAAAACGCGATAAGTCGAATAGAACAAGCTGTTGCTGAAGGCGGTGCTTATGAAATTATTTATAAGCGCTTAAAAAAACAAGGTGAACAGCTGGCTGAACACACTAGGCAGCTAAATAAAGCACGCCAGAATGAGTTTGGTAGCACCGAAATGCAAGTTTTAAATCGCTTGCGTATTCGAACTGAAAATAATTGCGAAGCAAGAGACTTAGTACTTGTTGGTGAGTATGTATTGTTTGGCTATAATGCTTTTCTTGGGCTGCGTAAAGAGACTAAGCTAGAAGATGTTTTTTCAGTTTATCGACTAAATCAACAGGATGACAATCTCGATCTTGAGCCAGTCAATATACAAAAAACATTTTTGAATGACCAAAGCTTTATTGGTGATTTTAAAGAGTTGTATGCTTACTATAAAGACACCTGTTTGTCGCAACTAGTAGTCAAAGATGGAAAGCTCCTCGCAGCATTCAAGATTGGTGAAAAGCTGTCAGATTTAAGAGTATTTCGTTGGAGTATTTCGCCAGATTTATCCAAAGTCGAGTATATTGATAATCGCGGTGAGAGAGATATTGAACTTCCGGCTAGCCACGACTTTGAATGGGTAGAGTCTCATCGAGATGATGTGGTTGCTGGCAGGCACCCGCACATTAATATTTTAGACAGTATTTTTATTGATACATTAAATTCATACCTCACAATCAAATTAGAAAATAACACTGATACAGGTCAAGGTATCTATTCAGAGCCTGTCGACGATGCGACTCAAAGTTTGGATGATGCAGAGTTTTATTTTAGTGAAGTAGGTTCGCTAATCTTACTAAAGATAAAGCCATACCGAGAACAAGAGTGGCGCTACTTAGTTTTTAACCGTAATACACAGCAAGTTACTCGAATTGATGCCATTGGTGACTCTTGTGTTCGCTTGCCAGAAGATCACGGTTTAATGTACCCCGGTGGATACTATCTTACGACAGGTGAAGTAAAGGCGTTTGACCATAATTATCAGCAATTAAAATATAAACGAACCATTAAGTCGCCAAATGGTGAAGATGTTTTATTTGTATTCTATCAACCTCAATCTAATGTGATTGGGTTGTATGCTTATAATTTGATTTCCAAGAGCTTACAAAACCCATTATTTGGTCACGGCTACGGTTTTTATCCTGACGGAAAATTAATTATTTTTTATGCTCAAGAAGAAGCAACCAGAGTACATCCAGTACAAATATGGCAAACCCCTTTTTTCTCAGACGACTATGCAAGCAACCAAACTGCTAGTCAAAGTTTTTTTGGGAAAATTGGAAACTCAGATTTAGTTAGAGGCATTTCAGAGTTATTTTCGATAGCCAAACTAGTCACTAGTAGTGATGTTTCTTCGGCGCACTTTGACGATCTGGGAAAACGTAGCCTTAAAATATTTGATAATTTTCATTGGCTTTCAGATGCGCAGTTAGATGCAGTAAAGAACTGCCTTAAACAAATACATGAAACTTCTCAACTTGTGATTGATGAGTATGAAAAAGTTACTAGTATCCAAAAGCAGTCAAGTAAAGCGTTGCGCGCCGCTCAAACGCATCAAGCCGAAATTGTTCGTGATGTTGAAAGTGAAAATTGGCATAAAATTAGTGATTTTATGCAGGCGATTGGTCGTTTAAGGCAGCAGCGTGGCCAACTTATTAGCTTGAAAGAGCTACGCTATATTGATACAGACAAAATTGAGCAGCTTCTTGAGCAGGTTGATTCGACAGAAGACAATTTAAATAAAAGGACAGTTGAATTTCTTTCAAGTGACGAAGCCTTAAAAAGTTATTTTGACGATTTAGATGCCATTCAAAGAGAGCTAAGTACAAAGCAAAGCGTTGCAGAATTAAAGCCATTGCTTGTAGCAATGGAAGATATGTCTACTTCGCTTGATTTGTTGTCTGAATTAATGGCAACGCTTAAAGTATCAGATGCCACATTACAAACACGCATTGTTGAGTCAGTTTCTGAAGTTTATAGCCTGCTTAATCAGACGAAGGCGAAACTGAATAAACAGCAGAAAAATTTTGGCGCTGAAGAAGCTGCGGCTCAGTTTGCGGCTCAGTTTAAACTGCTCTCACAAAGTGCTGAAAATGCATTAAGTCTTGCGGATACACCAGAGCGCTGCGATGAGCAGCTTACTCGGCTGCTCTCTCAATTAGAGGAGTTAGAAAGTAGTTTTGGTGATTATGAAGAGTTTCTCGATGCAGTGCTAACTAAACGAGATAACATTTTTGAAACTTTTGAAGCGCACAAGCTAGCGCTGTTAGAAAAGCAGCAGCGCAAAGCTCAATCATTATTTGATGCCGGTAGCAGGATTATAAATAGTGTAAAACGTAGAGCTCAAAAAATTTCTGATCAAGACAAGCTGAATAGCTTTTTTTCTTCAGATAGTTTAATTACTAAAGCTAAGCAGATAGTCACACAGCTTTTTGAGCTAGAAGATTCAATTAAAGCCGAGCAGCTCAGCTCACTACTAAAGTCTACCCAAGAAGATGCAATTAGAGGGCTTAGAGACAAGTCAGATATTTATGAGGGTGATGGCAAGATCATTAAACTTGGTCCCAAACACAAGTTTAGTGTTAACACTCAAACTCTCGACGTAACGCTGTTGCCAAAAAATGATCATCTATATGTACATTTGGTTGGCACCAATTTTTATGAGCAGATTAGTCACTCAGAGCTCGAAGATTTAAAAGCGTTTTGGAATATGAGCACTTATTCTGAATCAGAAAATGTTTATAGGGCGGAGTTTTTAGCTTTTCAAATTCTTAATGATTGCATTAATAATAACCACGGCTATTCATGGGAAATGCTGCACGCAGCAACAGTTGACGAAAGTAAGTTATTGAAATTAATTAAAGAGTATATTAGTCCTAAGTACCAAGAGGGTTATTCTAAAGGGGTGCATGATCACGACGCTGCTAAAATTTTAGTACCACTGGTGAATAGTTTTTCTTCCGCAGGGGTATTAAGGTATTTGCCTCAAGCACGTGCTTTAGCGGTAATTTATTGGTCTAATTTTCAAAGCGAAGAGCAACAAGCCCTTTGGCCACAGCGAGCGCAAAGTGCTAAGCAAATGAAGGAGATTTTCCCAAAAAATACTGGTTTTGAAAATCTTACTAGAGAGGTTTTTGCCGCGCTCAAGTCGATGGCACAAGAATACGACTTTAATTTAGACGACACGATTATTGGCTCAGCCAGCGAATACCTGATAGCAGAGCTAGCAAGTCAACCAGTACAATTCTCGGTGTCTAAATATGGGATAAGTTTATTTAACGACTTTAAATTACATTTAGAGACTCATAGTGCATGGAATGATTTTAGTCGTACTTTAAAGTGCTTAGAAAAACAAATTGGGAAACGCTGGGATTTTTCTAAGCAGTGGGTTGAGAGTTATTTGTTAGAGTCTAATAAGTCCGACTTAGCCCACTTTGTGCCCGAAGTGGTCATGCTCCTAAATGCAAACTCATTAATTGCAACTAGCGTATGCCAAGTTGATTTGAGTTTTAAAGTTGATGAGTTGTTAGGGGAGCATAGTCGAATTAATAACCAAACACTCGATATTACTTTGGACGATTTTTTACACCGCTTAACCTATCACTGTAATTTAATAGTACCCAAATTTCAGCGTTACTTAGAGCTTAAACAGAAGGTGACTCAAGAGCAAAGAAAAACATTAAGAGTTCATGACTTCATACCAAAGCCATTAACTTCTTTCGTGCGTAATAGACTGATAAACGAAGCTTACTTACCAGTAATTGGCGATAACTTAGCTAAGCAGATAGGTACCCTAGGTGATAAGAAAAGAACGGATCTAATGGGTCTGTTAATGATGATTTCGCCTCCCGGCTACGGTAAAACCACATTAATGGAATACGTGGCGAGTCGTTTAGGGCTTGTTTTTATGAAAATTAATTGTCCGTCAATTGGTCATGAAGTTACTTCAATCGATCCTGCTCAAGCAACAAATAGTGCCACTCGGCAAGAGTTAGAGAAGCTCAATTTGAGTTTAGAAATGGGTAATAATGTCATGCTATATTTAGATGATATTCAACACACTAACCCAGAATTTTTGCAAAAATTCATATCACTTTGTGATGGAACCAGAAGAATTGAAGGGGTATGGAAAGGCGAAGCAAAAACCTACGATATGCGTGGTAAAAAATTCTGTGTGGTTATGGCGGGTAACCCATATACTGAGTCTGGTGAGCTTTTTAAAATTCCTGACATGTTAGCCAATCGTGCTGACATCTATAATCTAGGTGACATGTTAAGCGGCCAAGAAGAAATCTTTAATATGAGTTATATCGAAAACTCGCTTACCTCAAATCCCGTATTGTCGCCATTGGCTACTAGAGACATGAGTGACGTGTATCAGTTAATTTCTATGGCCAAAGGCGGTGATGGTGCCTTGACCGATCTTAAGCACCAGTACAGTGCAGCCGAAGTGAATGAAATGTTGTCGGTTTTAAAGCGGATGTTCCAAATCCAGTCCGTTGTTTCTAAGATTAATCAGCAATATATTCGTTCTAGTGCACAAGCCGAAAAGTATCGCGATGAGCCAGCATTTAAGTTACAAGGCTCTTATCGTAATATGAATAAAATGGCTGAGAAACTATCGGCTGTGATGACCGATGCTGAGGTTGAGGCACTTATAGATGATCATTACCAAGGCGAGTCGCAGCTTCTTACTACGGGCGCTGAAGAAAACTTACTTAAATTAAAGTCGTTGCGAAATACTCTAACCCAAGAAGAATCTGCGCGTTGGAGTATTATTTTAGAGGAATTTAAGCGTGCTCAGTCTATGGGGGGAGAAGACGCCCAAGTAGGCGAGAAAATTGCGCTGCAGCTGCATGATTTAGTAAAGCAAGTTAGCCAGGTTAGCAAGTCATTGGATTTAAATGGACATCGGGAAAGTGCTAATACAGATAAAGAAAACGAATCTCTGCTGATAATAGAAATCATCAATGAGTTTAAACAGCTCACCGAGAAACTACTTCATTCGCAACCCAAAATAGAAGTTGTAAATAAACCTATGCCAGAGACAGAGAGGATCCTGGCCAGTATTGCAGACACTTTTGAAGGGAGTATTAAGCCGTTGATAAAAGTTATGGATGGAAAGCTTAATTTAGACTTAAAAACCCATGAAAAAATGGTCGATATTGAAGCAAAACTTTCGCTAATTAATGAGCAATATAAAGCCAAATAAGGTTTCTGAGTAGAGCTATTGGCGATGAAATCGTGTTTAAAAAACTAAAGGTCTAATTTAAAGCCAAACACGGCTAAATCTTGCTGGTTAAAATCTACCTTTGGAAAACGTTTAAATCCAAGCTTTAAATAGAGATCCCAGGCAACTTGCATTGCTTTAGTGGTGTGTAAGATAACTGCCTGGTTATTGTGCTGTTTGGCTAGCTGAATAAACTGCTGGGTTAACGCTTTGGCAATACCTTGTCCACGAGTAGCTGGATCGACGCCGATTAATCGAATGCCGGAGGTGTTTTTTTCTTCTAATGCTAAACCACTAGCACCATATTCTGACATATAGCGATAATAAACACCGCCTCCTACAACTTGATTTGCGCTGTTAATCGCTACCCAAACCTCAACTCCGTCTTTGATGGTTAAGTCACCAATATTCAAGAGTGTATTGTAATATTCTGGTTGCTCATTGAGCGAAGGAAAGCCATCTAACTTGGCGTAAATAGAGACAAGCAGTTTACCTAGTTGTTCTTTCTCTTGTTGCTGTATAGGTCTGAGTTTAATTGTCATAGATAGACTGTTTACTTTCCGTTGAATAAATACCGAAGTAAGTTTGATCTTACAATAATATATTTATGAATTAAAAGTGTAGCAGCTAAGGTTGAACTCATTAAAATTAACATGCTTAAAACTGGCGAAAGTTTTTGTTGTACCACAATTAGACCTATGCCAACGACAAAAATATGATGAAACAAGTAGACAGTGTATGAAGCGTCAGATAAAAACAAGGCTTGTTTAGTCGGCTTATTAGTTAGCTTATGAAAGAAATAAAAACATAGTGCGACAGCTACCCAAACGATTAAGTTTTCTAAGTAAATTTCGGTGATACTATTTAATATTTTTATCGGCCAATTAAAGTTTTTAAAACTCCAAAGTGCGCCACAGAGTAACCCAAGAAGTAACAGTGGGTTTACCGATACAAATCGGTTTAGCAGGTTAACATTAGCACCGAGAATTGCGCCAAAAATAAAATAGGGTGTAAAAATGATGAGATTATAAATATCAATAATACCAATATAATTTTTGTAAATTGGAAAGCCTAGTTTGCCAGCAGTAAAAAATGCGACAGTAATTAATGGCAGCAAAAGGATTGTAACTAGCATAGGAACTGCATTGATAAAATTAGCAATATAACGACCTATTTTGCTAATAGACTGTCTGAGATAAGCCATTGCAACAATGGCCAAGCAAAAATAAACGATTAGATTGATAAGAAACCATAAGTGGGACAAGTACTCACCATTAATAATGTAGTCAGCAAGGTTAAATGTGTAAAAGTGCGACTTTGTCAGTAGGTATGCTTGTAGCGAGTTTAAGCTGATAATGGTGACAACTAAGGGGATCGCAATGCGCTTTAAGCGTTGCGACGCAAAAAAATTAAGTTCGTAACGGGTAATAGTTAAGTAGCAGAAAAATCCAGAAACTACGAAAAAGGCGGGCATTCGAAAGGTCATTATCGAATGCACTAGGTAATAGGCTACATCAGAGGTTTGGTTGCTGAAAAACAGCCAGCTTTTATCTGGGTTATAAATTTGAGCTGAATGTAACGCGATCCCCAGCATCATCAATACTGCTCGCATTGAGTCCATAAAATGATATCGTGTCATTAATGTATTTACCCTACTATCACACCCCGGGTTAAACGGCTCCAAGGCAAATCAATGTCCTTAAAACAAACTCAGATATAAAGACGATTTATATCTATCGGTGCACTAATCCATCTAGTGCATAAATAAAGAGTCCATTGATTGTTGCTAGGTCGGCGTAATATGCGCTACTAGACACAAATCCGCTTAATATTAATGCTAAACCTGCATTTCTCCTAGGTTTAATTCGCCTCGACAGACAAATTCTTAGCCTCGTAATAGTCAATTTAGATTTAACGCTATATAAATTAATCATTTGACCCTACCTGTAGCAGTGATTAATCTGAGGCTTGTTGTTTTAATATAAAAATAAGCTGGTATCACTTTGAGAGTGAATAGCAGCCTTTAGTTTAGGGGGTATGATGCTAGCGAGTTTAAATTCATTTTTGTGGGGCTATGTTTTAATCCTACTGCTAATCGGAGTTGGAGTGTGGTTTAGCGTTTCATCGAGACTAGTGCAGTTGCGTTATTTTAGAATAATGTTTCACGTGATTAGCAACGCATTTGACAAAAAGACTGGTCAAGTGAGCTCTTTTCAAGCTTTAATTTTGAGTGTTGCTGGAAGGGTTGGAGCAGGCAATATTGCAGGTGTAGCCGTTGCAATTACGTTGGGTGGACCTGGCGCTATATTTTGGATGTGGGTGATTGCCTTAATTGGCATGGCAACTAGCTTTTTTGAATGTACCTTGGCGCAAGTTTTTAAACAGGCTGAGTCAGGCGGTACATTTCGCGGCGGCCCGGCCTATTACATGCACCGAGGGATTAATAAAAAGTGGATGGGAAGTATCTATTCATTATTACTAGCGGTTAGTGTTGGCGTTGCTTTAATCGCGCTACAGTCGTTTACGGTAGCTAACTCCTTGGCCACAAGCTTTTCGATTCCTACCTATGTTAGTGGAGTTGTATTAGCAGCCGTTACTGCGCTAGTCATTTTTGGCGGAGTTAAACGTATCGCCGAGGTGGCAGAATGGATAGTACCCTTTATGGCATTTGGGTATTTTTTAATTGGTATTGTCGTCGTCGCGCTAAATATCGAACTTGTTCCTGATGTGTTGAACATGATAATTAAAGGCGCATTTGGTATCGATGCGGCTGTTGGCGGTGGCTTTGGGGTTGCCATACTCATGGGCGTTCAACGCGGCCTATTTTCTAACGAGGCAGGCCTTGGGCATGCCGCTAATGTAGCCGCTGTTGCCTATGTTAAGCACCCAGTTAATCAAGGTATTGTGCAGTCACTCAGTGTGTTTATTGATACCATTATTTTGTGTACGGTAACCGCAATGATTATCTTAATGTCAGATGTTTATATCGACGCGACTAACACCGAGGGAGTTGCATTAACTCAGTTGGCTTTAACCCAGCATTTAGGTGATTGGAGTGGCAATTTTGTTAGTATAGCGCTAGTACTCTTTGCGTTTACCACCATTTTATATCTCTATTATTTAGGCGAAAATGGCATTAACTTTTTTAGTGGAAATAATCAAAAAGCGTTTACGGTATATCGTTTTATTATTATTGCCCAAATAGTTTGGGGGGCGCTATTACAGCTTACCACGGTCTTTGCATTTGCAGACTTTGCGGTTGGCCTTCTCGCATTAGGCAATTTAATTGCTTTGGTCTTTTTATTTAAAACAGGGAAACGGGTGATGCTAGATTATGAGTCGCAAGTAAACCAGGGCATCAAGCAACCGAGTTTTAGTGCGAGTCGTTTTAAAGATTTAAAGCTAGATAAAAATGCTTGGCCAGATTAACGAAAGACTAAAATTAGCTAAAAAAAAAGGCGCTTTAAAAGCGCCTTTTTGGGGTTTAGAGGAATGCTTACATCATTCCAGGCATGCCGCCCATTCCGCCCATGCCGCCCATATCAGGAGCACCAGCTTCTTCTTTTGGTAGTTCAGCAATCATACACTCTGTTGTTATCATCAGTGCAGAAACAGAAGCCGCATGCTGTAACGCAGAGCGAGTTACTTTAGTTGGGTCTAGAATACCCATTTCTAGCATATCGCCGTATTCACCGTTCGCTGCGTTGTAACCAAAGTTACCTTCGCCGTTAGCGACTTCGTTAAGAACAACTGAGGCTTCTTCGCCAGCGTTTTGAACGATTTGACGTAGTGGCGCGCTAATTGCGCGAAGTAGAATTTGGATACCCGCAGTTTGATCTTCGTTGGCACCGGTGAGTGAACCAATTTTTGATGCTGCACGAACTAATGCAACACCACCACCAGGTACAACGCCCTCTTCTACCGCAGCGCGTGTTGCGTGTAGTGCATCTTCAACACGAGCTTTCTTTTCTTTCATTTCTACTTCTGTTGCAGCACCAACTTTAATTACTGCAACACCGCCGGCTAACTTTGCCACACGCTCTTGAAGTTTTTCGCGGTCGTAATCTGAAGAAGTTTCTTCAATTTGACGACGGATTTGCTCAACGCGGCCTTCAATGTTTGACGCATCGCCAGCACCATCAATGATAGTTGTGTTTTCTTTTGTAATTGAGATCTTTTTAGCAGAACCTAAGTCATCTAAAGTTGCGCCTTCTAGGTTTAGGCCGACTTCTTCAGAAATAACAGTTGCACCAGTTAGAATCGCAATATCTTCTAACATCGCTTTACGGCGGTCACCAAATCCAGGTGCTTTTACCGCTGCAACTTTAACTATGCCACGCATGTTGTTAACAACAAGAGTCGCTAAGGCTTCACCTTCAACATCTTCAGCAATAATTAATAGCGGTTTGCTAGCTTTAGCAACGGCTTCTAAAGTAGGTAGTAAGTCGCGGATGTTAGAAACTTTTTTATCAACTAACAGAATGTAAGGAGCTTCTAGCTCAACAGACATGCTGTCTTGGTTGTTGATAAAATAAGGCGATAAGTAACCACGGTCAAACTGCATACCTTCAACAACGTCTAGCTCGTTTTCTAAGCCGCTGCCTTCTTCAACCGTAATAACACCTTCTTTACCAACTTTTTCCATTGCAGTTGCAATGATTTCACCAACATCTGAGTCAGAGTTAGCTGAAATAGTCCCTACTTGTGAAATTGCTTTGTTGTCTTCACAAGGTACAGAAATACCTTTAAGTTCAGTAACAATCGCTTTTACCGCTTGGTCAATGCCGCGCTTAAGATCCATTGGGTTCATACCAGCAGCAACTGATTTTAAGCCTTCATTTAAGATTGCTTGAGATAAAACTGTCGCTGTTGTGGTACCGTCACCAGCAACATCAGAAGTTTGAGAAGCAACTTCTTTAACCATTTGCGCGCCCATGTTCTCGAATTTGTTCTCTAATTCGATTTCTTTAGCAACAGAAACACCATCTTTGGTGACTGTTGGTGCGCCGAAACTTTTATCTAACACAACGTTTCGACCTTTAGGGCCTAAAGTTACTTTTACTGCGTTTGCTAAGATATTTACACCAGCTACCATTTGTGAGCGAGCGTCATCGCCAAATCTTACGTCTTTAGCCATTTTAAAATCCTCTGTTACTTGTTCTGTAGTTTAACTATGTGAGTAGTTACTTACTCAATAATTCCCATGATGTCGTCTTCGCGCATCACTAACAATTCTTCGCCGTCAACTTTTACTTCGTTACCAGCATATTTACCAAACAACACTTTATCGCCAACTTTTACGTCTAAAGAGCGGATGTCACCGTTGTCTAGGTGCTTACCATTTCCAACCGCTAATACTTCGCCACGGCTAGGCTTTTCTTTTGCGTTGTCTGGGATCACAATGCCACCGGCAGTTGTAGTTTCATCTTCCAAACGTCTAACTAAAACACGGTCATGTAAAGGACGAATGCTCATTGATTGTTCTCCTAATGAATGAATCATTTTATGGTTGTTAATTAAGTCTTCGGCTATATGGGGGTAAATTTTTAGCACTCAACCCCTCAGAGTGCTAATTTTTAAAAAATTTTAAAAAAAATTGATATAAAAGAGACTTTTATCGATTTTAAGGGATACACACTGGCCGTTATTACCTCGCATTGCGTGAAATCTGCCGCCAGGACAAGCTTTAGCGGGCCTGAGATTGCCCGAAAGGTTTGTGTAAACTGCTGGTTTATCACATATAAGTTGAGCTAATTCGACTAACTACGCTGAAATGCTTTGTTTCCACAAGCATTCTTGATAAGCTTTTCGGTCACTTTTGAAAAACTGTTTCACCTCACGGATAATGACTTGCCGAATAAACCGCTTACCTATAAAGGCCCGACTAATCAGTTAGCCAAGCTGTTAACCCACGAATGTTTATACACTGGGCTTAAATTACTCCTAGCAGAGCATTTAATTGATTGGCAAATCATTACTCCAGCTTGCAAAGCTGAGCCGCAACAAAGCGCTATTGATGAACGCCCCGAAGAAACTCTAATACAGGGTATATTTGTGCAAGATGAACGTTTGCTCAAAACATCAATAACTTGGCCATTGCTTGATATCGCTAACCAAACCGATTGTACCTGCGAAGTTTATCAGAGCTCTACCCTGCCCAATAAACAAAGTTGTGAGCATATTGCAGCGCTCATTATCGAATCTAAAGTTCGGTTAGAACGATTACCAGCACCAATAAAGCGGCAACAAACTTGGGCTAGCGAGTGGGCCTATGCCTGTCATTGGTTAGCCAAACAAAGTTATGATCCTTTCCCAAATATGGCGCGCCATAGAGTGGTTTATTTATTTAATGAAACAGAAGCTGGCTATGAGCTTAGTATGCATAAGGCTTATTTAACGCAAGCCAATGAGTATCAGCGTAAGGCAGAGCTTGATTTTGCGATATTAGCCAAGTCAAAACTTCCTAAATTTGTGAGTGAAACAGACAAAGCGATTATTGAGCAAGTTAATCGATATATTAAAGCCAATCCTGCGCTATTAATTGCAGCTAATAGGATAAGGGTAGACTTTAAAACTCACGGAGAATTACTCAATTTAACCGCGGCGAGTCAGCGTCTGTTTTGGAAAAGTTGTCATCGTGCGCCTATCCAAAGGCGATTTAAAGCACATGTTGAGCTGTCAGCTGAAAGTGTTTCTTTCAATAAGTCCAGTAATGAAATTTTGGTTGAATATCAAAGCCCTGTTAACTCCCATTTAGACCAACTACTAGAGCAAAAAAGCTTAACCCAAGTAACCCCGATGATAGAATTGACTTCATTTGAGTTTAAGTTTCCTTGGCAGCAACAAAAGTCGGTTAGCGCTTTTTTTGATTTTGCCAAAATTTATTTTAATTTTGTTGGGCAGTCAGTTCGTTTACAAGCGCTACTCGATTGGACCGCTAAGCTAGAAAACTTATCCCATGATAACCAAGAACAACTTGATGAGCTGCTGCAAATAGTTGGTGGTTGTCTACATCAGATAGATGCCCTTCCTGGTGTTTATCAACATTTTGAACAGCCTATTGCGAGTCAGTTTGATATTGCTGATAGAGTACTTCAAGATGATCTTTCTCATCACTTTGTGCTATTGCAAGGTTTGGCTAAAGAGGGCTGGCAGGTCAAATTTAATCATTCATTTCGGTTGCACCAAACTTACGTTGATGATTGGTACACAACAGTCAGCCTAAGCGATTTAGAGACGCATCAACAAGTGCACCCTAAAACGCCGACTGACTGGTTTGAATTAGATATTGGGGTCAATATAGGCACGGAGAAAATTAATCTGTTGCCTTATATCGAGCGAGCGCTTAAGTCTGGCTCAATTGAATTTAGTCAAAATGAACTAATGGCTAGTCAGTCGGCTGCTCAATTAGATACCGAAGCATTATTTCAAATGCAATTAGATGATGGTCGAATTATTCAGTTAGCGCGCCACCGCTTGGTTAATATTGTGGCTAACTTAATTGAGTTGTCGGGTGATAAAGCGTTAACCAAGCAGCAGCGAGTAAAATTGCCAGTGTCGCAATTTGATCGGCTTTTAGCGGTTGTTAACAATGTAAAACATGCTGAGTGGCAAAATACCCAGTGGCTGTTGCAAAAAGCACAACAATTAGTTCAGGTTAAAAAGCCGCCCAAAGTGCTTATTCCAAGTAATGTTAACGCTGAGCTGCGCAGTTATCAGCAAGCGGGTGTGAATTGGCTACAGTTTTTAGCGAAACAAAATCTGAACGGAATTTTAGCGGATGATATGGGGCTAGGTAAAACCTTGCAAACATTAGCGCATATTCAAATAGAAAAAAATAATGGACGTTTAAAAGCTCCGGTTCTAGTCGTTGCCCCAACGAGTTTGATGGGAAATTGGCTAGACGAAATAAATAAGTTTGTTGCAGATTTGTCGTGTATGAGTTGGTCTGGTAGCAATCGTCACAAATTGGCGACTCAACTGGCAAGTCACGATATTATTGTGACAAGTTATGGTGTCGTTGCGCGCGACTATGAAATATTAAATCAATTAAACTTAAGCTTAATTGTGTTAGATGAAGCGCAAACCATAAAAAATGCAAAGAGTAAAATTGCTAAAATTCTGTTTCAAATCAACGCAACCCAAAAATTATGTTTGAGCGGAACGCCACTCGAAAATCATTTAGGCGAACTGTGGAGCTTATTTCACTTTTTAATGCCGGGGTTTCTGGCTAGTTATGCCGAGTTTAAGCGTCAATTTCAGGTGCCAATAGAAAAATACCATGACATGCAGCGCCAAACTTTATTGGCAAAACGAATTGCACCCTTAATGTTACGCCGAACTAAACAAAAAGTTGCTAAGGATTTGCCTAGCAAAACATCGATTAATACCTTTTTAGAGCTTACCGAAGCGCAGCAAGATATTTACGAGGCCATTCGACTTAGTATGCTAGAGCAAGTACAAAACGCCTTAACCGAGTCTGGCCAAAAAGGCAGTGCTTTTATTGTTGGTAACGCTCTGCTGAGGTTGCGACAAGTTTGCTGCCATATCAGTTTAGTCAAACCCGAAGCAGAAGTTCCGCAGCCGCAGCTTTCGGCCAAACTTAATTGGCTAGAAACGAAACTACCAGAAATGATCGAAAATAAACAAAGTGTACTAATTTTCTCTTCATTTACCAGTATGCTCGACAAAATAGCCCATTTGCTAGAAGAAATAGGCTGCCCTTTCTTATGCTTAACCGGCAAAACCAGAAATCGTGATGCGCTTATAAAGCAGTTTCAAGCAGGTGAAGTACCTATTTTTTTAATCAGTCTTAAAGCTGGTGGCGCGGGTCTTAATTTAACCAAAGCAGACACGGTGATACACACAGACCCTTGGTGGAATCCAGCCGCAGAAAGTCAGGCTAGCGATCGAGCTCACCGAATTGGTCAAGATAAGCGCGTTTTTGTTTACAAGTTAATTACTCGCGGCACAGTTGAAGAAAAAATAAGTCACTTGCAACAACGTAAAAGCGCGTTAGCGGATCGGCTATATTCACAAAATGAAAAGCTTTCAATGCAAGATATTGACTGGAAAGTGTTTTTAGCGCCTCTACCACAAGCTTAGTGCTACAAATTTTAAACCAAAAGCTTTAAACCAAAAGCTTTAAACCAAAAGCTCAAAGCAAGCCACTAACGAGCAGCAAAGTTTGATTAGCGCGCTTTATGCCGAGTCTTTGGGTTTTTCCGTGCTGCTTACTTCTTCTGCTTGAGAGTCAATGACGCGGCCTGTTTTAGAGTGGTTAAATTCGTGCTGCGAATAAAAGTGGCTCGTTGAGGCCCCGCCCTGATGCATTTGTACCTTGGCTCCCCAGCGTTGGATTAATAAATGAGCGATCAATGCCCTTACTTTAGGCAGCATAAGGCTGAACCCAATGGCATCGGTAACAAAGCCCGGTGTAAGTAGAAGGGCTCCTGCAAACAACAGCTGAGCGCCTGCGGCGAGCTCTTTAGCAGGAATTTTGCCTTGCGCTAAGCTGAGTTGAATGTCGCTCCAGGCTTTTAGGCCTTGCTGTTTTAGTAAGCTAACCCCAATGACAGCCGTAGCCAATACCACTAACAGGGTCATAGGCAAACCTAGAAGGCCTCCTACCTGAATAAATACGCCAATTTCAATAATTGGAACTAAAATAAAAAGTAACAAAACAAATTGCAAAATAGTACCTTTGAAAGCTGTTGTGGAATCAGCTGTGTTTATGGAGTTTAGGCTACTTATATGGAGATGAACTTATCATTTTCAAGCAAGAAAGCTTACTCCAAGGTGAATAGGCATTTTAATGCGATAAAAGCGTGCTATTATTGAATTTCAACTTTAGATTCCGTGACTTAGCAAAGTTTGCTTGAGCTGAAGCTGCATCCTTGCTTAAAATGTTGATCGTTAGCCTGCTAGAGCTGAGCAGATTAACCTCGCTATTCTGAACAAAAATTTAAACTGTGAGCAAAAGTAATTAATTCTATGTCTGAAACCTCTGTTACCAACGAAGTCAACCAGCAGTTTCTTAGGCGAACGCCAATAAAGTTGCGCCAATTTTCTCGCCTGCTCAGTGATATGCTAACTCAAGATATTGAGCCTTTAAGAGTTAAAGCGCTTTACTCTCAAGTTAATAAAACCCGCGAAGCCTGTATTGCGCAAAACTTTGAGTCTACTGCTAAGCTACTGAATCAATTACAAAAGCAGCTTTCTTTAAGTGAAGATGCGCTTGAAACACAAAAACCCTTATTAAAGCGTCTTGTTGCCAAGTTGCAAGAGCACTCTCAAAAACTTGAGCTAGGTGTTAGGCCAATTAAAGAGAAAAAAGCGCCTGAACCAGAAATCGCTACTAGCGAAGCGCCCGAGTTAACGGCAGAGCCCGAAGTGGGAGAAGATGAGTCTGATAGTGAAGATTCGGCGTTTGGTGAGCAAAGTATTTATCTTGACAAAAATACGATTATTTTTGTGGACGAAGAAGGCCGCCATTATCAACAGCTAAGCCAGCAGTTTCAAGCGGTTGGCGTTGATGTGCGTGAAGCAAAAACGCTACCTGAAGCGAATCAAATAGCTGCTGAAAATTTAGGCTGTATTATTGTGGCGCCACTTAAGTTAGCAGAATTAAATGAACAATTAGCTGATAGTGAAGTAGAAAACGAGCGAGTTCCCACGATTTTTACCGCCGAAGAAGACAGCCAAGAAGAGCGCTTGCTTGCGTTACGGAGTGGCGGAACCGCCTATATGGTAGAACCTATTTCCCTAAGCGGCTTACTTGAACATATTGAGCGCCAGTACGATATTCACGCAGATTCTCCTTATCGAGTGCTGGTTATGGAAGACTCAAAGGCTCAGGCGCGCTATTACGAAAAAGTTTTGGCGAAAGGCCACTTTAATATTCGGGTTGTGAATGACCCTCGAGTTTTGCTTGAGGCTTTAAGAAGTTTTGAACCAGAGCTAGTTTTAATGGACATGCAAATGCCAACCTGTTCGGGAATTGAATTGACTCGAATTATTCGTCAAATGCCAAGGTTTGCCTACTTACCGATAATCTTTTTATCGGCTGAAGAGAGTTTAGCAAAACAAAATCAAGCACTTTTGGCCGGAGGTACTTCGTTTATTGTGAAGCCGGTAGAAAAGCAACAGCTGGCGTTTTTGGCGCAGCTTTATTGTCATCGATATAGAGAGCTTAATCCGCAAATTGATAGCAATCCAGACACAGGACTTAAGTTTGCTCGTAACTTTAAGCAGCAAATTGCCATTGAAACTGCTCGTATGTCACGAAGTAGCGGGCAAATCGCTTTAGCCATTTTACAAATTGACCAAGTGGCAGAGCTAGTCAAGCAGGCAGACTTCTCAGTCATTAATGTAGCAGTCGCTCAGCTTGCATCGTTATTAAAAAAGCGACTTCGTAAAACTGATTTTATTGGCCACCTAGATACCGGCCAAATTGGCATTATTTTAACCACGGGCAAGCGCTCAGATTGGATGGAGATTGTCAATCAAATACGAGTCCAGTTTGCCGAGCTTCCGTTTCATGCCCATCACCAAGATGTTGAAATGTCGATTAGCATTGGTATGAGTGAGTTAGTGAATAACTGGGACGCTCATCAATGGTTTGAATCGGCTAATCAAGCATTAAGCCAAGCGGTAGAAGAAGGTGGTGATCGTGTAAAAAGTAATAGTGCGCTGTAAAATACTGCTATGAAAAGCCAGCAACAAGACTTAAAGCAGGCTGATAGCCAAGTTTATCTTTGTTTATCTACCGCGCCCAATATTGACGTAGCCAAGACAATTGCTGAAGAATTACTGCAACAAAACCTTGTTGCGTGCGTCACTATGCTAGATGGCGTGACTTCTATGTACCGCTGGCAGGGTAAAGTTGAGTGTGAACAAGAAGTTCAGTTGCTACTAAAGACTCATGAAGCAAAGCTAGACGCATTAAAAGGCTCCTTGGCAAAGCTTCACCCTTATGATGTGCCAGAATTTATTGCATTAAAAGTTGCAGATGGATTACCTGATTATTTAAATTGGGTTAATCAAACTTTAACTACCAGCAAATAATTTTGTTTGGCAAGTAAACAAAACTCCTAGAGACGACTAGATAATTTATGAAAAACCACCTTACCATGAAACTGATGTTAGCCAAGTTATTGACTGCCGTTTTAGGATTAGCGATAGCTACCACTTTTTTTCCTAGCGCATCAGCAGAAGAGAATCCCTTAGCAAAATTATTTGCACAAGAATCTGAGTTTCTTCCGGTGGAAGAAGCGTTTAAGCTAAGCACCGATGTTCTCGATACAGAAATATTAGTGCGTTTTGAAATTGCTCCAGATTATTACTTGTATAAAAGTCGCTTTAAATTTAGTGCCAAAGGCGCAACGCTTG
Source organism: Aliikangiella aequoris (assembly GCF_053709105.1). NCBI lineage: Bacteria > Pseudomonadati > Pseudomonadota > Gammaproteobacteria > Oceanospirillales > Pleioneaceae > Aliikangiella > Aliikangiella aequoris. The sequence continues at coordinate 3,543,166 of NZ_CM132298.1, read as the reverse complement.
GCAGCCCAATGATTCCCGACGGTAAGAAAAAAGTCGATGAGTATTTGGGTAAAGTGGAGGTTTATTACAATCATTTAGAAATCAGCCTGCCTTATTCAGCACAACAAAAAGTATTTCAGTTAACCGTAGAGTATCAGGGTTGTGCGGAAGCCGGATTATGCTATCCACCAGAAGAAGTTAAGTTTGACTTAAATGCACACTCAGCCGCATTGCAAAATCAATCTGCGATAGACACGCCAACACAAAATCAATTAAGCGCTACAAGCACCAATTCCGCCCAGCCTTTTGTGCCTGAGCAAGAAAAAGTCATTAATTTTTTAACTGATAAACCACTCCTAGAAATCGTTTTCTACTTTGTGGTGTTAGGGATAGGTTTGGCGTTTACTCCATGTGTATTGCCAATGGTACCTATTTTATCCAGTATTATTGTTGGCCAAGGTGAAAAAATTAGTTCAGGCAAGGCGTTCGGACTTTCTTTAACTTACACTCAAGCAATGGCTATTCCTTACACAGTAATGGGAATTCTTGTTGGTGCAGCGGGCGAGTCATTAAGTAATACTTTTCAAGAGCCATTGTTTATTAGTATTACCGCAGCCATATTTGTACTTTTATCTTTAGCAATGTTTGGGTTCTATGAATTACAACTGCCTCAAGGGTTGCAAAACAAGTTAAATAACTTATCAAACAGTCAACAAGGTGGCTCGTATCTTGGTGCTGGAATTATGGGGGCAATTTCTGCCATTGTCGTTTCTCCGTGTGTCACCGTACCGCTAGCTGGCGTATTAATTTATATTGCGCAAACAGGCGATACTCTAATTGGAGGCGTAGCTCTTTATTCGCTGGCACTGGGGATGGGAATTCCACTGTTAATAGTTGGCGTTGGTGGCAATAAGTTGTTGCCTAAAGCTGGTGGCTGGATGAACGCGGTAAAAGCAGTATTTGGCGTCGGTATGTTAGGTATGGCTTTATATATAGCCAAGCATTTAATTCCTGGTCCGCTGTATTTATTTGCTTGGGCAGTGTTGCTTATTGTTTCGGCAACTTATATGGGGGCCTTTAGTGCGGTTACTAGCGGTGCGCAAAAATTATGGAAAGGTGTCGGCTTAGTGTTGTTTATTTACGGCGCTATTTTGGTGTTAGGTGCTAGTTTAGGTAATTCACGTTTGCTTGCACCTTTGGCAGGACTTACAGATATAGCCAGCGTATCAAGCTCTACTCAAACGGCACAATATGACGTGCATGCGGGTTTTAAAATGGTTAAAACCATTGCTGACGTAGAACGTGAAGTCGCTGCAGCTAATGCGCAAGGAAAGTCAGTGATGTTCGATTTTTTTGCGGAAAGCTGTACTGCTTGCTATGAGTTTGCCGAAAAAACTTTCCCCGACCCACAAGTACAAGCAGCATTAGCCAATAGCGTTTTAATTCAAGCAGATGTGACTGCCAACGATGCGCAAGATAAAGCCTTAATGAAGCACTATCAAGTTGTAGGGTTGCCGAGTATTTTGTTTTTTGACGCTCAAGGAAATGAAGACAAGCGGCTTCGCGCGATTGGATTTGAGTCTGCTGACATATTTGTACAAAGGCTTAACGCGGCATTTTCCCAATAAACCTATCCGTGTTTAATTAATAACTGGGCTGATTAGCTTTTGTTTATTGAAGGAAGCAAAATTCTCATGCATTCCTTTATGTTGGTTAGTTGAGCCGAGTTAATCCTAAGATAGTATTTTGGGTGGCCTTATTTTTGTTTGGGTTAACCCAGTTTATTTACTGCTTGTGACTAGTGGTTGGTTTAGGGTATATTCTAACGCTGCTCATTTGGTGGTAAAAATGATGAGTTCATGTTTGGCTTTTTCGGGCTAGCAGCGCTTAAATGATTCCATAAAGATAAAAATAAATCAGTCATTCGCTTATTCACCTCAATGCATAAAAATTTCCTAAATAAGGACGCTGTTGATGACTCAACTTAGCTTTAGAAAAGCTGACCCCCAAGATCTTGCTAAAATAATTGAGTTGGTTGCTACTCACGATGAGGACGATGCAGAGGCCATAGAGGATTCTTTGCTCGCAACTAACTTTGCTAATCATTATTGTGCGCTAATTGATAACAGCGTTGTGGGAGTTACTGGTTATACCCAGCAACCCGGCTGTGATAGAACTTTTTACTTGTCTTGGACCTACCTTCACCAAAAATATTGTGGTCAAGGATATGGTTTACAATTGATGAAATATATTTTAACGGAAATAGAAGCCGCTGGAGCGCGCAAAGTTTTTGTTAAGATTAGTGATTATGTGGATCCCGATGAAGGGGCTGTTTACGCAGCAGCCATGGCTCTTTATAAAAAGCTTGGCTTTAACGAAGAAGTTACACTGCAAAATTATTATGCGGAAAATGAAGCAATGCATATTTTAGGTTTAACTTTAGTAACGCCACAAACTATTTCAGAATTTCCAGCAGAGAAACCAAATTTAAAATTTGTTGGGCTTTACTGTGTCAGTGAAACCGAAGCGACCTACAGCTTTGAATGGGAACCAGCAAAGTGGTGGAAAGGCAGCTTTAGTGTTGCCGATGTTAATATTGGTTTGCAAGCAGCTTATGATAATAAAGCACAGCAGGTGGTGTTAAGCTTTCCGTCTACTTATCATAAAGCTCTGCAAACATTACTCTCAGCTGGTTTTGAAATTGTAGGATCACTCAAGAATTATTACGAAGATGGAATTGATGAAGTTCACTATCAATACACTTTTAATGAAAATTAAATTTTAATAGTCTATCAGGAGATAAAATGTCTAAACTAAAAGCGTTACTTGCAGCAAGCTTACTAACCTTTGTGGTTATACTTAGCGCCTGTTCAGAACGAGTTGCTAATGCCGACCTTGATCGCGTATTAGATATTACTGCCGATACTTTGTATGAGTTTGAGCAACGAGGCTCTCAACAGAGTGAAACCGCGGTAGACGACTTTACGACTGAACTACGCAATAATATGCGTAATGCCAACCCTAAAGTCCATCAAGGGCCGGTTGGAATTGAGTCTAAACAAGACGGCTCTTTGGTAGGCTTTTATGATAAAAACAATAATCAAGTAAGAGACTCTGGCGAGAAAGATTTATTTAAAGTAGAAATTGATGGAGAAAAGCAGCGTCTTATCGCCAGTGATGCTAATGGTTATGTTAGAGATCATAGCTTCAGTGGCACTGGATTTTTAGCTGGCATGTTAATCGGAAACTTACTTAGCCGCCAACGAGCCGCTGGCGTAAACCCTAAGTCTTTAAGTAATAAATCTGCAATGTCAAAATCACAATATAGCAGTGCTCGCTCGCGCTCAAGTTCGGGTAGTCATACTCGGGGTAAGTAGTTAATTGTTTGTATTGTAAGCTGATCACATCTTTGATCAGCTTGTTCACCCTTAGCAAGGATATTAGAGAAAGCCCATTGTGAATGATTCATTAAATGCGGTCTCGAGCCAGCCATCGAGTACAGCCAACCAAGTGACAAATGACGATATTACGCAACGTCAGTCAGGTATTTTGCTGGCATCTATTTTAATTGTTGCATTATGCGGTATTGCCTATGAATTAATTATAGGTACCGTATCATCATACCTGCTAGGTAATAGTGTTTATCAATTTAGTTTGACCATAGGAACTTTTATGTTCGCTATGGGAATAGGCAGTTATTTATCGAAGTTATTAAGTAAAAATTTAGTACAAAATTTTATCATTATTGAAGTTGTTATTTCATTAGTTGGTGGCGCTTGTAGCATGATCTTGTTTATGGCCTTTCCGCTAGTTAATGCCATTTATCAAGTAGTCATGTATAGCCTTATTATTATTATTGGTGCGTTAGTTGGAATGGAAATTCCTATTTTAACCACTATTTTATCGGCTAAGCAAAGCATGCGTGACTCGATTGCTAATGTCATGTCGCTTGATTACATTGGTGCGCTAATTGGTTCTATTAGCTTTCCTTTATTGTTATTACCGCATTTAGGCTTAATTCGCTCATCTTTTGCAATTGGATTAGCTAATATTCTAACGGCAATTATTAATATTTATTTTTTTCGCAAGCATCTAAAATATTATCGTTTGCTAATGACTTCGGCATTTTTAATTTTAGTTGCACTCATTGTCTTTATGGTGGTTGGCACGCGCTTAACTAGCTTTGCTGAAAGCCACTTGTATTTTGATCAGATCATTTATAAAAAACAAACTCAGTATCAAAATTTAACCTTAACCCGTTCAAACAATAATAGAGAGTTTAGACTTTATATTGATGGCCATATTCAATTTTCATCTCGTGATGAATACCGTTATCATGAATCTTTAGTACACCCTGTTATGGCCATTCCAGGAAAAAAAGAAAATGTATTAGTACTGGGTGGCGGTGATGGTTTAGCGGTAAGAGAGTTAGTTAAGTATCAATCGATTAAAAACATTGATCTAGTCGATATAGATTCTGAAATAACTCGGTTAGGAAAAGAGTTGCCTATGCTCGCTTTGTTAAATAAAGAGAGCTTGCACGATAGTCGAGTTAATATTTTTAATCAAGATGCTTTTTTATTTATAAACCAACCTGGCACCCTGTATGACAGAGTCATTATTGATATGCCTGATCCACACAACGAGGCAATTAATAAGCTTTATTCTAAAGAGTTTTATAAAATGATTGCTCGGCGTATGAGTGAGACAGGAATTTTAATTTCACAAAGTTCATCGCCATTTTTTACCCGCAAAACCTTTTGGGGAATTGAAAAAACCTTGTCTCATGTGTTTGCTAAAACCGAAAGTTTTCATATAACGGTCCCCTCCTTTGGTATTTGGGGATTCCATATGGCAACCATGAAAAATAAATTTCCAGTTAAGTATGAGTTTGGCGATGAGGCTCAATGGATGAACACGCAAGTTATGCAGGCAGCTAAAGTTTTTAGCCAAGATATCGCTCAGCTAGAAGTCCCCGTGAATTCAATTATGGAGCCTAAACTCTATCATCTTTACCTCGACGATTTAGGCCAGTAAAGCGTTTTTGCTTGTTATATTTTATCAGATAACAAGTTGAGGATAGCCTCAGGTTTTACGTGAATTTCATCCATATGCCAATGATTATTTTGGTCTGCTTTGGTTAATGCGTAAATATCTAGAAATTTGTGCGAATGTATTTTGCATAGTTCCATTAGCTTTTGATTAAAGTATGCAATCATATTGATATAGGGCTCACGCTTAAGTTCAGGTATTTTTTCCACGACTTTACGATGTGGCATTGGGACTCCATAAATAATCAAGCTGAGCTGGTTTGCATTAGCTTGACTGGTCATTAAGTCTATATAAGCCGTTAAAAGCTCATCGATGTTATCAGTTACCGCAATGTTATTTTTCTCGCAGTGAGGAAAAATCCCCTCATCATAGCGGCAGTCAATTTCACCGAACCCTAAAATTACCGTTGCTGCTTTAGGAAGCTGATTAATACCTAAAACAAAACTTTTTTGATATTGGTTGGCAGTTTCTTGAACTAAATGAAATATTTTACAGCCAGTAATAAATATCGGTGAGATTTTTTTGCGTCCCGCTGCATTTTCTAAAATCAAATTGCTACTTGAAAAACAGTGGCTTTCGCTCATAAAGTATATTTCTGGCATTGCTTCGTTAGTGAAAAGGTTGGGTGATTGAGAGTGTGAGCTATGCAAGAGTTCTAGAAATTGATGATAAACAATTAAGTTGTTTAAGTTAGGATAATTAGTATAGTTAAACCTGATTGAATGACTTAAGTCGAGACATTGTTTTAGCTGCGTCATGTTATTTTGCATCCAATGGATTTTGGCTTGTCCAATTAACAGTTCACAAATTTCTGGATCATGTAAGCATTGACTATTCATTGCTATGTTGCTCAATTCGAGAGCGTCTGTATACGCATGCATAAACATTAACAAGTCAAAAAAGTGGATATAAACCTTGCCCATTTTGGGATTTATTTCTAGCGCTTTTAAAAAGCATTTTGCGGCTTCGTCAAAGTTCCCTTGGCGCGTTTCTACAACTCCCAAATTATCATGGTACTCGGGCTTGTTAGGATCTATTGCAATTGCTTTAAGGTAAGCTTCTTTGGCTTTTTGAAATTGATTTTGTAGTTGCAGACAGTTGGCTAAATTATTTAAAGCATCAGCTTGCTTTGGGTTGATAGATAGTGAGCGTTGATAAGCTTTAATAGCCATTGTAATGTTTTTTAATTCAACATACACATTACCTAGGTTGTTGTGAGTGGCGGCATGGTTATTATTTAGCGTTAGTGCTTGGCTAAAAAGTTCCTGAGCTTCTTTTGCGTGCCCTTGTGCGTGCACGCTCATGGCTAGAAGCTGTTTAGCATCAAACAGTTTGGGTTTTTTGTCGAGTATTTTTCGGCAGATAGTTGCCGCTTCTAAAAAATTACCTTTACCATATAAAACAGTCGCTTTATCGAGTTTTTGCTGGGTGCCCATTCTGTATGCTCACTTTATTTTATTCTTCTGCGCTCTTCATAGCATAGAACAAAATTCGGCCATGAGCGTAAAATGAGTTAAAAGCGTGCAGCGACTAAATCAAACGCCTAGCATTTCTTTTGCGTGCGATAAGGTTTTATCAGAAATAACCAGTCCACCTAACATTCGTCCAATTTCTTGTACTCGTTGCGCTTGGTTAAGCAAAGTCATTTGCGTTACCGTGGCATTGGCCAGTTTGGTTTTGCTCGCGATTAAATGCTGATGCCCACAGGAAGCAACCTGCGGTTGGTGGGTCACACAAATAACTTGGCGGTTTTCACCAAGCTGTTTTAATAAGCGGCCGACGACTTCTGCCGTGCCACCACCTATACCAACGTCGACTTCGTCGAAGATTAAGCTAGGCACTAATTGTTGTTGCGCCGTAATTACGGCAATTGCCAAACTAATACGCGAAAGCTCACCACCTGAAGCAACTTTATTGAGTGGTTGTAATGGCTGACCAGGGTTAGCTGATACCATAAACTCGGCGCTTTCTTGACCTTTGCTTGAGTGTTGATGTTCTATAGGCTTAAGTTGGATTTCTAATTTTCCACCGTCCATTGCAAGTAATTGAATTTGCTCAGTTACGAGTTTTTGCAATCTTTTGGCTGTATCGGCTCTACTTTTACTGAGTTTTGTAGCGTGCTTTTGATAATCCTTTAACGCTTGTTGATAGGCTTGCTCGATAGCTTCTAGCTCGCTTTCGTCGGCGTTTAATTGTTCGAGTTCTTGTTGCAGCTGAAGGTATTTAGTTGGAAGATCGCCCAATTTAACTTGGTGCTTGCGCGCCAAATCGTGAAATTGAGCCAGTTGTTGGTCGAGCTCTGCTAAAACTTGAGGGTCTACTTCTAAACGATCTCGATAATGACTTAAATCATGCTTAGCTTCTTGGAGTAAGTTTTCAGCTTGAATTAGAGTTTCTTGTAGGTTGCTTATACTATTATCCATGGAGTGCAGCTTTTCAATTTGTTCAACCACTTTGGCCAGGCCTCCAAGCACTGAGCTGGCTTCGTCATCATCAAGTAGTAATAAACTGTAATCGGCGATTTCAAGCCGGTCATTACAGGTCGCTGCTTCTTTATGTTGTTGCTCTAGCTGTTCTAGCTGTGACTGTTCAGGATTTGCATCTGCTAATTCGTCTACCTGATAAATAAGTAAGTCGCGTTTAGCATCCCTTGCTTGTTTTTCTTGGCTTAGCGCCGCTTTGCGCTGTTCTAGTTTTTTGATTTTAAGGCTGGCATCACGCACTGCCGCCAGTAGTTCAGGATGGTTGGCATAGCGGTCGACTAAATTCAGTTGTTCTTTACTGCGCAGCAAAGTTTGGTGAGCGTGCTGACCATGAATATCTACCAAAAATTCCGCTAAGGCTCTTAATTGAGACAGTGGTACACTGCGGCCGTTAATAAAGCATTTGCTGCGGCCTTCACGAACGACCACACGGCGAATAATGCATTCCCCCTCTTCGGTTAACTGTTGTTCAATTAACCATTGCTGTGCCGCAGAATTTGCCGGTAATTCAAAAACAGCGGTTACTTCTGCCTGCTGTGCATTGGGATATACCACGTGCTGCTCTACTCGCTCGCCAAGGGTCATGCCTAGGGCGTCAATAACAATTGATTTACCGGCACCGGTTTCTCCGGTAATAACGGTCATACCCTTGCTCCAGTCAAGGTCTAAAGATTGAATTATGGCAAAATTTCTTATTTCTATGCGAGTTAACATCTATTTGTATAAGTAGTTGTTTGCTGGAAATGACATTTTATATGAGTTGCTACTATTTGAACAGTTTAGAGTTTATGACCCCAGTTTAATTTGCTTCTAAGAACCTCAAAGTAATCATAATCTAATGGGTGAATTAGCTGCATTTCGATAGGGTATTGAGTAATACGAATATGATCACCAGGTTCTAAAGAGATGATTTCTTGGCCGTCGCAGCTAAGTTGAGGGCTGTGCGGGTTTGTTTCTGCAATCACTAAGTCAATGGTGCGCTGTTTATTTACCGTTATTGGCCGACTGGTTAAAGTATGTGGACACATAGGAACTAACACCACCGAGTCGGTTTCAGGCGCCATAATAGGGCCACCGCCCGACAGCGAATAGGCAGTTGAACCGGTGGGTGTCGATACAATTAATCCATCAGAGCGCTGGCTATAAACAAACTGGTTGTCCATATATAGCTCAAACTCTATCATGCGCGCAATTTCACCGGGGTAAAGCACGACATCATTGACTGCGCAGGAAGAGCCAATCAGCTTATTCGCTCGATAGACTTCGGCGAATAATAAAAACCGATTTTCTAAAGTATATTCGCCATTAAGTATTGGGGGAATGCGGGTTTCTATTTCAGTAGGGCGAATATCGGTTAAAAATCCTAAATGACCGCGGTTTATTCCCAATAAGGGCACTTTGCTGTCGATTAATTCACGCGCGGTTTTGAGCATGCTTCCGTCGCCACCAATAACAATAACGAGTTCGCATTTTTGGCCGAGTTCTTCAAAGTTAATAATTTGTGCGCCGGCCACATTCACCGCCGATTGATGGCGTTGTGGTATGAATATATCTTTACCGGCTTTGATTAATTGTTGAGCAAGTAGCTCAACGGTTTCGTTAGCTGCTTCACTGCCTGGCTTTCCGGTGATACCAATACGGTTAAAGCCCGGCTTTTTGCTCGCTTTTGAGTCTGCCATTGAGTTGGTTTGACCTTGATTTATTGTCGAATTAATCGCATATTAATTAGCGATGTTGCATTGTCTTAATAATCGGTTGTTTTTTGTTAATTATCAAGACGCTAGCCAATTAATTACGCTTTTTATTCCAATTACTTAGGGTATGTGCAGGTTAAGACTGCCGGCCAGTGACATTATTGATACAAAAATAGAAATTAAAAACTTTAGGTGAATGAAGCCGCATATGAAACAGCGCGATTTAGTTTTAATGAAGTCATTAATCGAGTCATATATGCGCGAAGGAGCACCGGTAGGCTCAAAAGCCCTACACCAGTCTGGCCTTTTATCTGTAAGCGCTGCGACCATTAGAAATATAATGGCTGACTTAGAAAAACAAGGGCTTCTGCTTTCGCCGCATACCTCTTCAGGCAGAATACCGACTACCCAAGGGTTACGCATTTTTGTTGATCAGCTGGTTCAAGTGCAAGATGTTCAAGCTGAAAAGCTGGCTCAATTGAAGAGTTCACTTAGCCCTAATTTAGAAACTTCACGAATTTTAGGCAATGCGTCTACCTTGTTATCTGAACTAACTCATATGGCGAGTTTAGTGCAAATTCCTAGCAGTCCAGTGCAAAAGGTTGAGCATATCGATTTTGTACCTTTGTCAGATCAGCGGTTGCTGGTTGTATTAGTGCTCCAAAATGAAGAAATTCAAAACCGTGTGATTAAAGTTGAAAGAGAATATAGTCGCCAAGAATTAACTAAAATGGCGCAATTTCTCAATCAACAAATAGTTGGCAAAGCTTTAGATCAGGTGCGCCAAGAAATTCTTACCCAAATGGCTCAAGCGCGTGAACAGCTCGACGAGCTAACCCAGCAAGCTATTCTTTTAGCACAGCAAAGCATTAATAATCACAGCGATGAGCAACAGCAACCTGACTTGTTTCATTTGTCAGGTAAAACCAACTTAGTATCTATGGCTTCAAGTGGACAATTAGATAATTTAGAGCGGATTTTTCAAGCATTTAAGCAAAAACAGCAGATTTTAGATATTTTAGAGCGTTCTATTGTTGCTGATGGCGTGAAAATATTTATTGGTGAGGAAACTGAAAATCAAAATCTAGCTAACTGTTCAATTATAACTTCACCCTATCAAGTTAAAGGCGAGTCATTGGGGGTTTTAGCGGTTATTGGGCCTACCAGAATGCGTTACGACAAGGTTATTCCCATTGTTGAAGTGACCGCTAAATTAGTTTCTCAGGCATTAACGGCTAAATCTGACGAGCAATAATTGGTTTTTTTCGATATTTCGCGATTTTTTCCTTGAATCTAGCGAAGTTACCCCCATATTTGCGGACATCTCAACATGATTAATTTTAATTATTAACCAAGGCACGACATTGTCGCCCCTTAGCAGGCTTTAGGAGCTGTAAATATGAGTAACCAAGAAGAAGTTCAAACGACTGACGAAACCGTTGACGCGGTTGAAGAGACGACTGCAACCGAAGAGCCTTCTTTAGAAGATAAAGTTTCTACCTTGGCCGCAGATCTCGACGCGGCATTAAAAGAAGTTGAGTCACTTAAAGACACTGCGATTAGAGCGAAAGCTGAAGCCGAGAACATTCGTCGCCGAGCCGAGCGAGAAGTCAGCAATGCCAGCAAATTTGCTTTGGAGCGGTTTGCCAAAGAGATTTTGGCGGTTGTCGATAGTTTAGAGAAAGCGCTAGAACTTCCTGCAGAAGGCGATCAAGTTAACCCTATGCGTGAAGGTATTGAATTAACTTACAAGTTATTAATTGATATTTTGGCGAAATTTTCTATTCAGCAGATTTCACCATTAGGCGATGCTTTTGATCCAGAAAAACATGAAGCCATGGTAATGCAAGAAAGTGAAGAGCATGACCCAAACAGTGTGATGCATGTTGTTCAAAGTGGGTTTTCGCTCAATGGTCGCTTAATTCGACCAGCAAGAGTCGTGGTTGCTAAAGGTAAAGCACCAGAAATTGACGAAAAAGCTTAAAAATAAGCTTGAATTAAAAAAAGCAGCCCCCAGATAAAGGGCAACTAAGATTTAAATTAAAATTTACTTTGAATTGAGTCAGCTTTAATAGCACCAAGCAAAGTAAACATAGTGGAGAACTAAGATGGGTAAAATTATTGGTATCGATTTAGGAACAACTAACTCTTGTGTAGCTGTTCTTGATGGCAAAGACACTCGGGTTATTGAAAATGCAGAAGGTGCAAGAACTACTCCTTCAATTGTTGCATACACCGAAGATGGCGAAATTCTAGTGGGTCAATCTGCAAAGCGTCAAGCAGTCACCAACCCTAACAACACTTTATTTGCGATTAAGCGATTAATAGGGCGTCAGTTTAAAGACGACGTTGTTCAAAAAGACATCAAAATGGTGCCTTACAAAATTGCTGCCGCAGATAATGGCGATGCTTGGGTTGAAGTTAAAGGTGAAAAAATTGCACCTCCTCAAGTCAGCGCAGAAGTTCTAAAGAAAATGAAGAAAACTGCTGAAGACTTTTTAGGTGAAAAAGTTACCGAAGCCGTTATTACTGTACCAGCGTACTTTAACGACTCACAGCGACAAGCGACTAAAGATGCCGGCCGAATTGCTGGTTTAGATGTTAAGCGAATTATCAATGAGCCTACGGCTGCTGCTTTAGCTTACGGTATGGATAAAAGTAAAGGCGACAAAACTATCGCTGTTTATGACTTAGGTGGTGGTACTTTCGATATCTCAGTTATTGAGATTGCAGAGGTTGAAGGCGAGCACACATTTGAAGTATTAGCGACGAATGGTGATACATTCTTAGGTGGTGAAGACTTCGATATGCGTGTTATCGAGTATTTGGTAGACGAGTTTAAGAAAGAAAGTGGCATCGATTTAAATAGCGATCCTTTAGCACTACAACGTTTAAAAGAAGCGGGTGAGAAAGCGAAAGTTGAACTTTCTTCTAGCCAACAAACTGATGTGAACTTGCCATATATTACGGCAGACGCGTCAGGTCCAAAACACTTAAACATTAAACTAACTCGCGCTAAATTAGAGTCTTTGGTTGATGACTTAATCGAGCGTTCTTTAGAGCCAGTTAAAATGGCGATTAAAGATGCGGGAATGAATGTTTCTGAAATTGACGAGGTTATTCTTGTTGGTGGCCAAACACGTATGCCTAAAGTACAAGAAGCAGTAACTAACTTCTTTGGTAAAGAGCCACGTAAAGATGTTAACCCAGATGAAGCTGTTGCTATGGGCGCTGCAATTCAAGGTGCAGTATTAGCTGGAGATGTCACTGACGTCTTGTTATTAGATGTTACGCCATTATCGCTTGGTATTGAGACCATGGGTGGTGTAATGACTAATTTAATTGACAAGAATACAACAATTCCAACTAAAGCGAATCAGGTATTCTCGACTGCAGAAGACAACCAAACAGCGGTTACTGTGCATGTATTGCAAGGTGAGCGTAAAATGGCTTCACAAAATAAGTCATTGGGTAAATTCGATTTACAAGATATTCCGCCAGCGGCGCGTGGTATGCCACAAATTGAAGTGACTTTTGACATTGATGCCAACGGTATTCTTAATGTATCAGCTAAAGATAAAGCCACTGGCAAAGAGCAGTCTATTGTCATTAAAGCTTCTTCTGGTTTATCTGATGAAGAAGTCGAAAAAATGGTACGTGACGCAGAAGCTCATGCGGAAGAAGACAAGAAGTTCCAAGAACTTATTGATGTACGCAACAAGGCTGATGGTCTGATTCATGCGACTAAGAAAACCATGGAAGACGAAAAAGTTACTTTTGAAGATGGTGAGAAAGAGTCAATTGAAGCTGCAGTTAAGGCGCTTGAAGAAGCCCTTAAAGGAAGCGACAAGGCTGACATAGAAGCCAAAACAGAAGCATTAACTCAAGTGTCTCAAAAAATGGCAGAGCGCATGTATGCACAAGCACAGGCAGAAGCTGAGCAAGCACAACCTGATGCTCAAGGTCAGCAAGACACAACTAAGAATGCTGATGACGATGTTGTTGATGCTGAGTTTGAAGAAGTAAAAGACGACAAAAAGTAAGTTTGAATGAGCGTAACTTATGCGCTTCAATTTAGGCTAAGTTGTAGCGCGGGGAAAAGCTCCCCGCGTTACCGTTTCTGAACGTAAATTTGGTATCCGGTAAAATGTCTAAACGCGATTATTATGAATTATTAGGAGTTAGCAAAGGTGCTAGCGATCAAGAGCTTAAAAAAGCTTATCGCCGCCTTGCAATGAAGTATCACCCGGATAGAAATCCAGACTCTCAAGAAGCAGAAGAAAAGTTTAAAGAAGCTAAAGAAGCTTATGAAGTTTTAACCAACCCGCAAAAACGTCAAGCTTATGATCAGTACGGTCATGCTGGCGTCGATCCAAGTCAAGGTGGCTTCCATAGTGGCGGTGGCGGCGAAAGCTTCAGCGATATTTTTGGTGATGTTTTTGGTGATATCTTTGGCGGCGGCGGAGGTCGTGGGGGCGGTAGACAACGTCAGCGACGTGGTGCTGATCTGCAATACAATTTAGAAATGAGTCTAGAAGAAGCAGTCAAAGGCGTTAAAAAGTCGATCAAAATTCCTACCTTTGTTGACTGTGAACCTTGTGACGGAAGTGGTGCTAAAAAAGGCTCTTCTTCAACTACCTGTAATACCTGTAAAGGGGTTGGTCAGGTGCGAATGCAACAAGGCTTTTTCTCTGTTCAACAAACTTGCCCAAGCTGCCACGGTCAAGGTACTGTGATTAAAGATCCTTGCAGTAGCTGTAATGGTGAGGGGCGCACTCGTAAAGAAAAAACCTTATCGGTTAAAATTCCTCCTGGGGTTGATACCGGCGATAGAATTCGCCTAACCGGTGAAGGCGAAGCCGGTGGTCCAGGGGCTGTTCCTGGTGATCTTTATGTGCAAGTACATGTTAAACAGCATCCTATTTTTGAGCGTGACGGTGACAATTTATATTGTGAAATGCCAATTAGTTTTGCAACGGCTTGCTTAGGTGGAGAGTTAGAAGTTCCCACTTTAGAAGGCAGAGTGAAACTTAAAGTGCCAGAAGAAACTCAAACAGGACGCATGTTTAGATTGCGCGGTAAAGGAATAACACCAATGCGTGGAGGTATGCGTGGTGATTTATTGTGTAGAGTGGTAGTGGAAACTCCGGTAAACCTTAATAAAGATCAAAAGCGAATGTTGCAGGATTTTGACGAGTATTTACAAGGTAGTAAAAAACAGCACTCCCCCAAGTCGAGTAATTGGTGGGATGGCGTTAAAAATTTCTGGGATGAAATGACTAACTAAAAACTTTATTCACTTGTTAAAAAAGAAAAGCAGCCAACAGGCTGCTTTTTTATTAGTAGTTTAAATCTTAGTTGACCAACATCCTATCTCAACATAGACTAAAGCTTAGTCTGGCTAACTACTTTAAAATTATGCAGATTGTTCCTTTATTATTTAAGCTTAATCGACACCTCAACAGGCTTGCACAAGAGTCTCCTGTTTCTATTGCACGGTTAGAGTTATTGCGATTAGTAAAACAAAAAAATCCAATTACGTTACGTCAACTGTGTGATATTCAAGGAGTTAAAATGCCTACAATGTCAAAGCTAGTTGATGAGCTTCAAGCGCAAAGCTTAGTGATACGGGCACAGTCTAAAGACGATGCAAGACAACGCTGGATAGTGCCGACTCAAAAGGGTATTCAAACGCTTGAGAAGTTAGAGAAACAAAGTGCTGAATTTTGGGAAGCCAATTTAGCTGGTTTGGATAACCCGCAACAAGTCGTCGATAGCTTAACCAAATTAACTCATTTGTTGTCTGTAGACAATTTGCCATGACTGTTATTACATATAATAGCTCTGGCTTATTGGTACTTTGATGAGAAAAAGAAAAAGAAGGGACACCCTAGAAAAAGAAGGGACACCCTAAACTTTTTCCGTAGTATTGAGCAGGAATGAAACTGGATGTCCCGTTGTTCGCCCTAAACTTTTTCCGTAGTATTGAGCAGGAATGAAAATGGATGTCCCGTTGTTCGCCGTTGTTCGGGAATGAAAATGTATCTACTACCGGTTTTAAACAAGTCGTGGCTTCAGGTTCGGAGAAAAAGACTCTTATCTGAAGAGTTTGGCGTAAGCCCGTCTAACCCAAATAACTCTCTGCGAGTCATATTTAAAACTGACTAGTTACTTTTTACTACGCGCACCAATTCCGCGGCTTTAAATAATAATCGGTTAACTTTGCTTCATCACTACCAGCTTCAGCCTGCCAATTATATTCCCAGCCTACGTTTGCTGGTAACGACATAAGAATTGACTCAGTTCTGCCACCAGTTTGAAGTCCAAACAAGGTACCACGGTCATAAACCAGGTTAAACTCAACGTAACGTCCACGACGAATTTTTTGAAATGCTTTTTGTTTTTCGCCATATGGCGTGTCTTGGCGCTTTTTCACAATTGGCGTATAAGCCGGTAAAAAGCTGTCACCAACACTGCGCATAAACTTAAAAGACTCTTCAAAATTAGGTTGATTTAAATCGTCAAAAAACAGCCCACCAATACCACGGTGCTCATTGCGATGCTTAATAAAAAAGTAGTCATCACACCAAGCTTTATACTTTGAGTAAGCCGCTTCTCCTAATGGCTCACAGGCTTGCTTAGCGGTTTTGTGCCAATGTACACAATCTTCTTCAAAGCCATAATAAGGGGTTAAGTCATAGCCTCCACCAAACCACCACACTGGGCTTGTACCCGGCTTTTCGGCAACAAAAAATCTTACATTCATATGCGATGTTGGAACGTATGGATTATTGGGGTGCATCACCAGTGAGACGCCCATGGCTTGAAAGCTTCTACCCACTAATTCAGGTCTTGCTGCGGTGGCAGAAGCCGGTAATTTGTCGCCCATAACATGGGAAAAGTTGACGCCCCCTTTCTCAAACACATTGCCATTGGTAATGACTCTGGTTTTTCCGCCGCCACCTTCTGTACGTTGCCACTCGTCGACCAGAAAGTCTGACTTGCCGTCAATTTGACTCAAACACTGACAGATACTTTCTTGAAGGTTAATAAAATAATCTTTTACTGCGACAATGTCGGTCATTTATCGGTCTCTTAATGGTGACTTGTGGATTTATTATGTAGCTTGTTACGCGCTGCTAGGGTTATTCAATTGGAAAAGCCATTAGAATGATTTTAACCTTTAATCACGTAAAACTCGATGATTGATTAGGTCAATAATTCGCGATGGTCGCTGCCCCCCGCACTCGCCTCTAACTACTTTGTCGACCAAATTTTGCCAATGATTGCGTACCGCACTATATTGAGTTAGCTCAGATTTTCCAGCTTTATTGCAGCTGGTCGACACTAATGGTTGTTGAGTGAGTTCGCAAATCATTTTAGCAAAAGGATGACTGGTTAAACGAACCGCAAGTTTGTTGGAGGCTCCGCTTAGCAGTGGAGAAACACTATCTTGTTTAGGTATAAGCCAAGTCGTTGCACGATCATTAGGTTGTAAGATCATGTCACGTTGGGCTTGAGTTAATGGTTGTATCAGGGGTTCTGCTTGCTCTAGTTGGCTCACTAAAATAATGAGTCCTTTATGGGCCGGTCGCTGTTTTAATTGTAAAATGCGCGATAATGCCGACTCATTATAAGGGTTACAGCCAAGCCCGTAGACAGACTCAGTTGGGTAGGCAATCACGCCGCCCTGGCTTAATACTTGAGCGACGCGATTAAACTGCCATTGGCTAAGTCCCGCTGATAAATGACTAGAACATTGGCCCATGGCAGTGATTAACTCAATTTTAGCCTTTTAATTTTGCGTTTAAAGCCGCATCTTTAGCAATAACAGCTTCAGCATTGGCTTTACGATCATCTGCTACGCGTTGAGCTACAGCTGGATCAGCAACACCTAGCATTTGCGCCGCTAAGTAACCCGCATTTTTTGCTCCGGCTTTACCTATTGCAACTGTTGCCACTGGTACACCTGCAGGCATCATTACAGTTGAAAGCAGTGCATCTTGGCCATTTAATGGGCCACCGTCCATAGGTACGCCGATTACTGGTCGAGTGGTTAATCCGGCCACAGCACCAGCTAAGTGAGCCGCTAAACCTGCTGCACAAATAAATACTTGGCAGCCGCGACTTTCAGCGTCTTTCACGTATTCGTGAGTTGCCGCAGGTGTGCGGTGCGCAGAAGTTACTTTAACTTCTGCTTTAATGCCTAGATCTTGTAAAACCTTTAAAGTGTTTTCCATGACCGGCCAATCTGAATCAGAACCCATTAATATCGCTACAAATACATTGCTCATAAGTAAACCTTTATGTTTTGTTTAAAATTCGACCAAAAATTGAGGCTGCGTATTTTAGCAAAACCCAAATTAAAAAGGGAAGTATTTCGACAATTTCTTAGTTAAACTAAGCCCAAATAGCCGATAAAACTTCATTTAAGAGTTAAAAATGTCAAATAAGCAGTTTACAGACGAAGCGCAAATGCTATTAATGCAAATTATGCGAGCTCGCAGAGACGTTCGTGGCAATCGTTTTACTGACAAACCCATTGCTCAATCAGAGCTCGATAAAATATTGGCCGCAGCAGAAAGCGCTCCTTCGGTAGGCTTTTCGCAGCCATGGGAGTTTGTAATTATCGATGACTCTGAAATTAAGCAACAGGTGGTAGCCAGCCATCAAGCTGTTAACGCACAAGCGATTCAGCAATTTAGTCCAGCAAAGCAACAAGAGTACGCGCGTTTAAAGCTTGAAGGTATTCAAGAAGCACCGCTTAACATAGCTGTTTTTTACCGCCCTTCAAAGTTACCTGTATTGGGACAATCTTCAATGCAAGAAGCCGGTCGCTATAGTGTCGTGTGTGCTATTCAAAATATGTGGTTAATGGCAAGAGCACTTAATATTGGGATGGGATGGGTAAGCATTTTACAGCCAGCGGATATCAAAGCGCTACTTAATGCGCCAGCAGATGCCGAGTTTATTGCGTATTTATGTTTTGGTTATGTTGACAGTTTTTTACAACAGCCAGAATTAGAGCAGCTTAACTGGGAAAAACGTAAACCTATCGCTAGCTGCATTCGCTATAATCATTATTGAAGGCGCTGTTTAACTTGCGCCCATACCAATTACCACAAAAGCTCCAATGCTGACGGCACCAGCCAATAATGCATAAGGAAGTTGGGTTTTAACATGCTCTAAGTGATCGCACCCAGCCGCAAGAGAAGAAACGATTGTCGTGTCTGAAATTGGCGAGCAGTGATCACCAAACACGCCACCGCCGACAACCGCCGCAATAATAATTTCTGGCGGTAGCCCGCTAGAAAGCGCAATAGGAATACCTATAGGTATTAAAATGCCAAATGTTCCCCAAGAAGTACCTGTGGTAAACGAAATAATTGCTGCAGCTATAAATATTAATGCAGGAACACTCCACAAAGGTAAGTTTTCACTGACTATTTGGCTCACGAACTCGCCGGTTCCTAAATCTTTCATGCTGGCACCAAGCGCCAAAGCGAGCATAACCGTTGTGACCAGTGGTAATAGCTCTGACATACCTTTAAAGCTCCAGTCGAGCAGTTGTTTTGATTGAATGCCTTGTTTAGAAAATCTTAACATCGCAAATGCGACTAAGCAGGCGAGCCCTACCGCCCAAAGTACTGATTGTGAGCCTGAGCCCTGCAAGATTGAGCCATTACCGGTATACCACATAAAAAAGATGATACTGACAATCATTGTGAGCAGTGGAGCGAGCATGTATTTTACTTGGGTTGGGGGATAAGTTGGCTCTGTTTGCGCTGATTGAGTTGTTAATTGAGTTTCAGAGGTACGCATTGGACCAAACACCTTTCCGCTCCAAACCGTATAAAATACCAATGCAAGAGTCACCCACGAATAAATATTATAGGGAATTGAGTAAACTAAGCTTTGCACGGGGTTAGTTAGCGAATAGCCCTCTAATAAGCTGAGTAAATAGGCGCCCCAGGCATTAAATAAAATAATCACACAGATTGGTGCACAGGTGGAGTCAATAATATAAGCAAGTCGTGCGCGGCTCATTTTTAAGCGATCGAATAAGTCTCTTGATACAAAACCCGCAGTCAGAATACTCAAGTTGGTTTCTATAAAAATTAGCACACCTAATATGCTCGGCATAGCTGCAACTTTTCGTTTAGAGTTGGCTAGCCCCTTATGGGTTAACCATTGCACAAAAGCACTCACTCCACCGGAATGTTTAATCAAGCTAAGCAGCGCGCCAATTAATAAACTAAACAGCAGAATTCGAGTATTACCAGCGCTAGAGAATACCTTCACGATCTGGTCAAATAGTCCAAGAAAACCTTTACCCAAATGAAACTGCGAACCAATGACCTCAGCAGTGAACAAGGCTGACAACAGTGACAAGATGACATCTTTTTTCCACACAGCGATTACTATGGCAACGGTGGGTGGGAGCAAAGTAAACCAATCCAAAATTATTTCCCCAATTGAAGGTTTTCGTCGAGTTTTGTTAATTAGACTAATAGTTAGTCATTAAACCATTTTTAACCGCCTCAAATCTATAGAGGGATTATTAAAGTTTAGACTTTTCAGTTAGTTAGTAGGTTGGCCTAGTAATTGCTAATTAATCTATGCGGTTTGCCATTTAGCAACGCAGACGATTAATATTTAGGAGAAATTGTATGTTTGAATTAATCATTGGAATTATTGTAGGTGCTACGTTTGCTGAGTTTTGGCGACATTTATATCGACTAATTAAACGTAAAGCTCAGGCTTGGCAAAAAGGCACAAGTGAAGGATCAATCAATGATAAGGTTAATTAGTTTTAAATAATCTAGCCACTCTAGCGGGTATCATATTTTGCGGGTATCTTATTTTGCGGGTATCTTATTTTGCGGGTATCTTATAGAATTAGGGTTTATCTAAATAATCTTAATTTTGAGAGTTGTTAATGAAGTCTCCAATAATTGCGCCATCGATTTTATCCGCTGATTTTGCTCGTTTAGGTGAAGAGGTAGAGGCTGTTATTCAAGCCGGTGCTGATTGGGTACATTTTGACGTCATGGATAATCATTATGTGCCTAACTTAACGATAGGCCCTATGGTGTGCAAAGCATTGCGAGACTATGGCATTACCGCGCCTATTGATGTTCATTTAATGGTTAAGCCGGTAGATAGAATTATTCCAGACTTTGCTGAGGCTGGAGCGAGTATTATTACTTTTCACCCCGAAGCAAGTGAACATGTAGACCGAAGTTTACAGCTAATTAAAGATATGGGCTGCCAAGCAGGCCTGGTACTCAATCCTGCTACGCCAATACAGTGTTTAGAACATGTTATGGATAAACTAGACGTTATTTTGTTAATGTCGGTTAACCCAGGCTTCGGTGGTCAATCCTTTATCCCTAATACGCTAACCAAGTTAACTCAAGTAAGACAATTAATTGAGCAAAGCGGATATGATATTCGGCTTGAAGTAGACGGTGGGGTAAAAACAGATAATATTGGCGAAATTGCTGCTGCGGGTGCAGACGCCTTTGTTGCCGGATCGGCGATTTTCAATGCGAATGATTACGCCCAAACCATTAGTGCCATGCGTCAACAAATTAAGCAGCACACCAATCAATAATTTGGCTTGCATAGATAACGCGCTCAATATCAGTCTCAAATTACATAACTAACCCACGGTTAAAGCAGAGAAGCATTAAGTGTCTACTAAGCCAAAAGTTTTCATGCTGGATAACTACGACTCATTTACTTTTAATTTAGTGCATTATTTTGAAATGCTTGAAGCGGAAGTTGTAGTTAGACGCAATGATGAAGTAACGCTTGAGGTAATAGAAAGTTTAGAGCCGACACATATTGTCATTTCTCCAGGGCCTTGTGATCCTGATCGGGCCGGCATTTCAATTGACACTATCAAATATTTTCAGCAGCACACACCTATTTTAGGCGTTTGCTTAGGGCACCAAGCGATTGGGCAAGCATTTGGCGGTAAAGTTATAAGAGCCAAGCAAGTCATGCATGGAAAGACTTCGCCGGTTTTGCATACGGGGAAGGGAGTTTTTAAAGGAATTGAGTCACCTTTTAGCGCAACTCGCTACCATTCTCTAGTGCTCGATAAAATGAGTTTGCCCAATTGTTTGGAAGTTACCGCTTGGACAGAAAATGCACTGGGTGAGTTTCAGCACATAATGGGGGTGAGCCATAAAGAACTCAATCTTCAAGGCATTCAATTTCACCCAGAGTCAATCTTGTCTGAAAGCGGGTTAAAGCTGTTAAGCAATTTCATAGAAAACTAATACCGACTATCATGCCCAAATTTCAATGGTTAATTCAGTAGAGAACAGCCAATCTCAATATGCAATATTTAAGTAAATAAGTGAAGTTAACGATGGCCATCTGCTATTTTTATTAAGTGTAATAAAAAATCCAACATCTAAGGAGTTGTATGCATGAGTCGATTGGTCGAAGAGTTAAAACAAGAACATAAAGCAATAGTCCATAATTTAAACCAAATTAAGGCCTTGGGCGTAACCAGTGAAGAAGGGCAGAAAAAATTAGCTTTAGCAAAGGCGGGGTTGCTCGCGCATTTGCGAAAAGAAGATGAAAAATTATACCCGAAAATGAAAATTGAAGCTGCCGCTAATCCGGAGCTAAAACGTACCTTAGATTTGTTTGGTAAAGACATGGATAAAGTGTCTAGCGCAGCACTAGCTTTTTTTGATAAGTATGCTGGTGGCGGAAGTGGCTTAGAGTTTGCAAAAGACTTTGGCTTGTTAATTGCTACATTAACGCAACGAATTCATAAAGAAGAAAATGTTTTATACGAAAAATATAATCAAATTGATAACAAGAGCAATGCTTAGTTATTGACTTCACACATGAGTTTATAGGCTTCTGCTGCGGGAGAGGGTTTTCCAAAGTGGTAGCCTTGCGCAAAGCGAATATCTAACTCGCGTAAAATATTAGCGTGAGTTAAGGTCTCTACTCCTTCAGCAATCACATTTAAGTTTAAGTGCGACGCCATAAACGCGATGGTTTTTACAATAGCTAAATGCTTGTCATTTTTTTCAATCGCGTAGATAAACGAGCGGTCTATCTTGATAGTGTCGAGTTCAAATTTATGTAAATAGCTAAGCGACGAGTAGCCCGTTCCAAAGTCGTCAAGTAAAACCGGAATATTTGTATCAGCAAAGTTCTTAAGTAATTTTTGTGCTAAATGTGCATTTTCGATTAATAGACTTTCGGTAATTTCTACTTTTAAATCGGTTGCTTTTACTTTGCACTGAGAAAGTGCAGACTTTATCTCGTTAAATAAATCATGATTTTCAATTTGTTTAGATGAAAAGTTAACACTCATAGTCACATTAGATGCCACACTAGTTTGCTTTTTCCACGACGCTAAATCAGCCAAGGCAGTTTTTAAAATGAGCTTACCCAAACTATGGATGAGTCCGGTTTCTTCCGCGATGGGAATAAACTCGTCTGGTGAAATGAAGCCTAGCTCGGGATGTAACCATCTGGCGAGAGCCTCAAAGGCAACTATTTTATTGTTACGTAAGTCAATGATGGGTTGATAATAAACTTGAATAGCACTTTGCTCTATTGCAAAGCGTAATTCACTTTCTATGCGCAGTCGTTTCATTGCGTTGTCGTGCAATTCAATATCAAACAATGCGTAGCGATCTTTACCTTGCGCTTTGGCGTGATACATGGCCGCGTCAGCATCCCGCAAAACTTCTTCTGCATTAGTATAGTTTTTTGTGTTTAAAGTTATGCCGATACTCGTTGAGGTAAAAACTTTCTGTTCTTTGAGCATAAAGGGTCTGGAAATAGCAGCTAAAATCCGGTTGGCAATAATGGCTGCGTCACGCTCTTTGCTAATATTGTTTAACAGGATGCAAAATTCGTCACCGCCTAAACGCGCGACAGTATCGCCAGGCCTAACACACTCTAATAAGCGTGATGATACTTTTATTAAAAGTTGATCACCCATTAAGTGTCCAAGAGAATCGTTTATCACTTTAAAGCGATCGAGGTCTAAAAAGAAAACGCTAAAATCTCGGTTGATATTACGCTGCGAATCCTTAAGTACTTGGTGAAGTCTTTCAGAAAATAAACTGCGATTAGGAAGACCTGTTAGGTTGTCGTGAAAAGCTTCATGAGAAAGCTTTTCTTGCATTTTTTGTCTTTCATTAAGCATCGATTTTAATGAGGAATTAGTAATCGATAACTCATTGGTTCTTTCTGTTACGCGCTGTTCTAGTTCGTCGTTTATTTGCTTGAGTTGTTCATGGGTTTTTCTTAGGTTTTCGGAGCTTTTGCGTCGAGTCAGCGCAGTAGAAACCTGTTGTGAAACAAAGGTCATGACTTCTTCGTCAAGCTGGTTGTAAGATTTATCTTCACTGTAGCTTTGAATTGTTAGCACCCCAAAGACAGTGTCTTTTTCGGTTAATGGAACGCCCAACCAAGTTTGGGGAACCATACCTTTAAAAGTACCACTTTTAACCCATTTATCGCGGTTGTTTTTATTAATCAGTATCGGCTTACCACTTTTAATCACTTGCTCTGTTGGTGAAAGTTTTTCAATTGGTATGGTTAAGTCGATGGGGCGTGCTGACTGATCCGACTCATATTCGTCACTAAAGTAAGGGAAATTTACCTGTGTCTTTTCTTCGTTAACAACCGCAATATAAAAGTTTTTGGATGGCATGATGCCATCAATGATTTTATGCAGCGAAATATAAAACTCATCCAAATCTTTCGCTGTATTGGTTAATTCAGAAATCTTAAAGAGTGCTGCGTGTAATTTTTCTGCGCGCTTTCTTTCTTGGATCTCAACTTCCATTTCGAGGTTTATTTTTTGCAGTCGCGCTGTTCTATCGGCAACTTTTTGTTCTAGTTTTTCATTAATTTCGGTTAACTGTTTCTCATAAATTTTTTGTTTAATTGCCGAGGCGATTTGTTGCGCAACAAAAGTGAGTACACGCTTATCATCGTCACTATAGCCAATACTATCGTCATAACTTTGGACCGCAAGAACGCCAATCGACTGGTTATCGTGTATGAGTGGAACACCAAGCCAAAACGACGCATGCTGCCCATGTATTTCAAGCTCGCCTTGTTTAACAAGCTCTTCTAACTTAGCGGAATCTGCAAGCAGTGACTGTCCAGTTTTTAAAATATAGCCGGTCAAACGCCTTTTAAATTGTGACAAGGGTTCTGGCTCCCACTGAGTAGGATCTTCATTTTCGTCTGCTTCGTCACAATAGTATTCAAAGCTAACGTATTCTTGGTCGTTAGAGACTAGGGCAATATAAATGTTTTCGGCATACATCAGGCGACTAATAATTTGATGTATGTCTTGATAAAAAGCGTGCAGATTTTTGACGTGGCCACCTAGGCTAGCAATGTCTAACATTGCTTGCTGTACAGCTTGAGCACTTTGGGCAGCAGTTTGTGGGCGCTTTTTAGCGGCTAGACCCAGTTTTGCGGCAGTGTTGTTTGGTGGTGAACTTTTTGGCATTTTAAGTTTTTTGAGCACTGGTGATTAAGTTAATTGTTATCTTAAAAGCTTAGTCAAAAAATGACGATTCACCAAAATAAAAGTTTGATTTCACAAGGTTTTTATTGAAAAGCATCTTATTTAAGCAGTTTTTTAAAGTAATCTGGAAATATTATTACAGATTAGTCGTTTTCAGCGCCATGACTGGCTTCTAAATCACCCATCACTATGTGATTTATACAATTGCGTTTAAATTTTAAATAGGCTAGATTGCTCAACATTACGCAGCCATCTGGCTCAAAATAGTTAGAAACAGGAGATTTAATGCTTAGACATGGAATTGTGCTGACAATACTCGTTCTGGTAGCAGCATGTACTAGTAAAGCCGAGAGGTTAACAGAACAAATTCTGCAAGAGCTTGAAGTGGCAGAAAGACGAATAGACTCACTGCAAAGCTATCTAGATAAAGGCTTAATAAGAAATGCAGTGATGCTTGATAATTATGCCAGTCAATTGAAAAAGCAGCAGCCGGAGAACGCAACATTAATCGATAACTTGGCCGCTAATCGTCTACCGGATGGGCCCATGCTAGCCAGTCTTAAGGCGAGACTGCAAGAAGTTAAGCAGTTTCCTGGCAAAACGGTGGAGCACTTAGAGCAAAGTTTGGCAGAAGCTTATGCTTTGCAAGAAGCTGCGCAGCCAGAAATTTTTAATGATGCGCTTTCAGATACCGTCAATGTTTTAGCCGATTTGTCTCAAGGCCGGCTACCACGGGTGCAGTCACTAAGCAGCTCAGCAGAGCAGCAGTTAAACGCTTCTCAATCGAAAGGACCTGGCTCTCAGCTTGTTGGAAATCCCCAGTACGGACAGTGGAAAACCAATAGCAGTGGGATGAGTTTTTGGGAATGGTATGGCATGTATGCCTTGTTTTCAAATTTAACCAACGGAGGCCCATACGGATACGGTAGCTGGGCCAGAAACAGACCTTATTCTTATTATCATGATTATGGACGTCATCGTTACACTAAGCCATCGACCTTAGCCAGGCAAAAAAACATAGAAACCCGTACTGCAAAGAACTATCGCTCGCAAGGAAAACGATTTAGTAGCCCTTATGCCAAGCAAAGAAGTGGTGCCAGTCAAATGAGCCGGGCGAGTAAATCTAGACCCTCTTCTGGAAGCCTAAGAAGCGCTTCGTCTTTTCGAAAGTCGTCAAGTAGCTCTGGACGAAGAGGAAGTGCAAGAACAAATCGTGGCCCGAGCCGTGGAAAATAATTTTAGGGGAAATAGAAATGCAATTTGATCAACTCGATATATGGAATACCCAAGTTATATTATTAGATCTCGCTATCGTGGTGGGGCTAATCGTTAGTTTAAAGTTTTTAAAAGGCGTCCTTGCTAATGTTCATTCACAAAAAGAACTGGTAGAAAATAATAATGCGGCCTTTGGAATTAGCTTTGGTGGTGCAATTTTGGCATTAGCAGTAATGTTGACTGGGGTGTCTAGCGGTGATGAAGCAGACTCCTTAATGGCTGAACTTAGCGCTATGTTGGGGTTTGGTGTGCTGGGCATGGTGCTTATTTTACTAGGGCGAATTATTCAAGATAAGTTAGTGCTGCGCCAAATTGATATTCATGGCGAATTAGCCAAAGGCAATATTGCTTGTGCACTGGTTGATGTAGGTCACATGTTAGCTGTTGGAATCATTGTGCGCTCAGTCATGGTGTGGGTACCGAGTTCTGACCTATCGATTGTGTCATTGTTGTTAGTAGCTTTCGTTTTGTCACAATTAGTAATGGTTGTCGCTTCACTTTATCGCGTAAAGCTCTTTAAAGTAAGTAACAATGACGGAAGTAACTGCTTACAGACTGCAGTAGTGGGTGGTAACTCAGCTTTAGCGCTTCGTTATGCTGCTTTTAGTATTGGTGCGGCTTTAGTCGTGACTACCGCTTCTCATTTGGTGGCGTTTAGCCCTGCCGAGTATTGGTTATCAGCGGTGACTTGGGCAGGGGTAGCATTAGTTAGTATTCCTATTTATGCGGTAATTGCCGTTATTATTAGAAAGCTAGTCCTTAGCGGAGTCGATGTTGCACAGGAAGTTGACCGCGAGCAAAACATGGGAGTTGCAGCAGTTGAAGGCGCAATTTTTATTGCTTTAAGTTTGGTTTTATCGGCATTAATTTAAGCAACACGATATTTTTAGGGAATAGAATTTCACAATGAATGTGAACCCACCTAATAGACGCTGGCTACTTATTCGTCATGACATTGCCCTTATGGGCATTATGATGGTTTTAGCGGCCTGCGGTCTTATTTATGAATATTTACTTTCTCATTATGCTGGCCGCGTGCTTGGCATAATGGAAACCACCATTTACACCATGATTGGCATTATGATTGTTGCCATGGGGCTTGGTGCATGGTGTGCTAAATGGCTTAAAGATCCCTTTTCTGCATTTGCTTGGTTAGAGTGCTTAGTTGCGTTACTTGGGGTAACAGCAACCCTCTTTATTGCTTCGATTATTGCTTTAACCGGGCTGTTACCGGAGTTATTAGCCGACAGTTTTAATCTTCCGCCAGATGTGGTTCTTAAAGGTGGAATTATTGAACAATTGCAATATTACAGCCGCTTTTTACCGTTTATCATGGGGTTTTTGTTGGGGTTATTCATTGGAATGGAAATCCCGCTTATCGCGAGAGTGAGAGAAGCGGTTTATGGTCAACATTTAGAAAATAACGTGGGAACCATTTATGGTGCGGACTATATTGGAGCCGGCTTAGGAGCTTTTGTGTGGGTTTCATTAATGCTCTCTTTAGAGATAACCACCGCGGCAGTATTAACGGCATTACTTAACGTGATTGCCGGTTCGCTTTTCCTGTTTATTTACTGGTCTAAAATCGCTAATCGAAAAATTCTCGTGGCGGTACATCTATTCTTACTTGTTGTTCTGGGGATTGTGGCAGACAGTGGTGCGCGATGGATGAGTGAGTTTGCGAATGTGTTATATCGCGATCAAGTCATTTATCAAGACAATACTCAATACCAAAATATTACTTTTACTCAACGATCGTTTGGTCAGACTACTTCCGTGTTGGATATGTACTTAAACGGGCGGCTTCAATTTAGTAGTCAAGATGAGGCAATTTATCATGCCATGCTAACCTATCCTGCTTTAATGGCATCAGCTCGCCAGAATAAAGTACTCATCATCGGTGGCGGAGATGGCTTAGCACTAAGAGATGTGTTGCGTTGGAATCCGCAGCAAGTTCACCTTATTGATTTAGATCCCGGACTGGTGAGTTTGTTTTCAAATCGCTATGCATTAGATAGCTCCGTGTCGACTGAAGTGCTGCGAAAGCGATTAATGGCGCTCAATAATGCCAGTTTTGAAGATCCGAGAGTGGAGGTGATTTTTGGTGATGCTTTTATCGAAGTTGAAAAGCTGCTCGAGTCACAACTAAAATTTGATACCGTCATTATAGACTTACCTGACCCAAGCCATCCTGATTTAAATAAGTTATATTCAGATTACTTTTATGCGCGGATAAAACAGTTGCTCAGTGCTGATGGTGCATTAGTCGTTCAATCGACTTCTCCTTATCATGCCAAGAATGCTTTTCAAAGTATTGGAAAAACCGTAAAGACTGCTGGTTTCTCGCAGGTAGAGCAATATCGTCAAAATGTACCTTCGTTTGGGGAGTGGGGATGGACTATTGCAACGCTGGCTGGCAAAGCGCCAAGTCATAGAATAAGAGAATTTGAACGGTTGCCTTATCCAAGTCGCTATTTAACAATTGATCTATTAAATGGCGCGTTCGCTTTTCCGGCAGACTTTTATGCTCAACTAGAGGAAATCAATACGAACTATCTGGGGAGTGGTGTGGTTTATCAATATCACACCCAAGCCTGGCAGCGAGATGTAGGCGTTTATTCAGCCGCCAAAAAATAAATCGAAAAAGGGTGTTGACATTTTATGTCATCACAAGTATCTTAAACTCAATCACGACATAAAATGTCATAACCAAGAGGAAATTAGCATCATGTCATTAAAGGAACTCGCAATTAAACTGAATGGTTTTGTGCAAGATGGCTTTGCTTTAGATGTATTACCAATGCAAGAGAACGGTGACGGTGAAATTACCGTACTGCAGATAATTGTAGAAGGGTTTGATGAATTGCCGGTTTACGTAACGGCAACAGAAGAGCAAATTTTATGTGTAACTAACTTATTTACTATTGATGAAGTGAAGCCAAACTTAGTGGACGAGCTTAACTCAACTCTGTTGCAGCTAACGGTTAATGTGCCACTGAGCTCGTTTGGAGTTATTGACAATCAATACGTACTTTTTGGTGCAATGAGCGTTTCGACTTTGCAAGAAAACATTGCCCATGAGTTAGTGACTCAAGCAGAAAACTCGCTAGAAGCGCTTGAGGCGTTAGAGCAGTTTTTAAATTAATAACGAATTATTGAATTTTTATTATAGATTTTGTTGACCCATCGGGAGAAAGTAAATGAGTATTCTTAAAAAAATTGTCACGGCAATTAGAGGCGGAGCAAGAGAAGTTGGTGAGTCAATCGTTGATTCTAACGCCATTAGAATTTTAGAGCAGGAAATTGTTGATCAAGAAAACGCCATTGCTAAAGCAAAAGACTCCTTGACTGATGTTATGGCAGACCAGTCAAAAACCGCTCGACAAATAAACGCATTGAAAGAGCGTATTGCAGAGCACGAAAAATATGCAACCCAAGCGTTAGAAAAAGGTGACGAAGGTTTAGCGCTAGAAGTTGCAGAAAAAATTGCAGAGTATGAAAATGAAGTCAACGAGTTACAGCCTATATTAGACAATTACAAAGCAAGTGTTGCTTCGTTGAAAGATCAAATTCGTAAAGCTGAAAAGTCAATACAAGAACATAAGCGTGAATTGTCAGTGGTAAAAACAACTGAAAGTGTTCAAAAAGCACGGGTTTCGGTTAATCAATCATTGTCTTCTAATGTATCTAAATCGAGCGCAGCAAGAGACTCGCTAAATCGTATTAAAGAGAGACAACAGCGTACTGAAGATAAAATTAAAGCTTCTGAAGAGTTAAATGCAGAAAACTCAGATGCCGCTTTAAAAGACAAGCTTGCCAGTGCGGGTATTGGACAAACCAAATCACAAGCGAGCGATATTTTAGCCAGGTTAAAAAAGTAAACTGAAACAAAAAGCCAAACTAATGGTTTGGCTTTTTTGTTGTAAGGATTATTTATGCTCAAAAAACTATTTGGTAAAAAAGCCTCACCAGTTAGAAAGTTAACCAATCCTAAAGATCTGATGGTTGGTGATATGTTAGAGCTCGTTGACTCTTTTAGTTTACCCGTTGAACTAAGAGGCAAGACCTTTGCGGTAAAAGCGATTAACACTTATGAATATGAATATTCAAGCACAGCCGAGTTCTTGTTAGAAGGTCCTGAACAGCAAGCTATTCACATGAGTATTGAAAGCGAATACGGTGAAGATTACGTTAACTTTACAAAAAAAATTGATAGAAGTGAGGTTGAGTCGCTGTTTGACATGGACACTTTTGGTTTAGTTTTTGAAGAAACTATTTGTGACGAAAAAATTGAAGTGATTGCAGGCAGCGGACAATATGAGAGATGGTTGGCTGATGCTTATCGGCAACAAGGTGAATGGAGTGGTGGTTATTATTACCCTCAAGACTTAAGAGATAAGCCTAAAAGCCATTATCAAGATGGACAAAGTGAACCCTTTGAAAGCGTTAGCCTTGCCGCAGACGATGAAATGCATAGTGTTGAAATTGAAGTTTGGAAAGACGGAGCCACTGATATTTTTCTAGGTATTTCAAGACCTGTATCAGACATTAAAGCGCTCTATGGAAAAACCTAGTCGAGAGCGATTACTAATAGGCTGAAACTTTTAATGACGAAATCAAATAAAAAGTGGGATAAGCAAGCACAGGCAGCAAAAGCGACTCAGGTCGCTTTTGATGTAAGTGAGGTGGTGCATAATCACATTCAGTTTAAATCGGTTGAAGATCAGTTAAAACCGTCTGACTATATTCGCAAGTTACTTGGGCTTTCTTTTAAAAGAAAAAAAGTGAGACCCAGATTAACCGTGACATTAACTGAAGAAGACTATCTAGAGCTGGCTAAAAAATATAACCTGCCCAGTGACGACAAAATCGCGATAAAGCATGCCGTAACTAAAACCTTGATATCGGCAGCGGAAAAATAACGAATAAAATAAAATGTTAAGACAACTTAGAAAACTGCTCAGAAAAAACCGGCGAAAGCTTTACTCTAGAGGCATTATTGTAGAGTCAAGGCAGCGCATCAAGCAGCTGTTTGGTTTAGTCATGTTAATTATTCTTGCACACTCTGCGGCGATGATGATTTTTGAAGATATGTCGTTCGGTGATGCTTTATGGTTAAGCTTAACGACTATCAATACTACTGGCTATGGTGACGTTAGTAGTTCAACTTTAATTGGCCGAAGTTTTACGGTTATTTTAATGTATTTTTTAGGTATTACATTAATGGCTCAGTTGGCTACGGAATATATCGAATATCGATTTGAAAAAAAAGAACGTAAAGCTAAAGGTTTATGGGACTGGAAAGACATGAAAGATCATATAGTAATTATTAATACACCAAAATATGCACCGCAGCTGTATTTAGAGAGATTGGTTAAACAGTTAAGGCAAACGCCAAAGTTCTCCAACCACCCTATTTGCATTATTACTGAAGAGTTTGCCGATGGGTTGCCGCTTAGCTTGTTAGATTCAAATGTGGTGCATGTGCATGGTGACGGACGAAGTCGAGATGCGCTAACCCGGGCGGATGTTATGGATGCTGAATATATTACTTTAGTTGCCCCGGATACAGGCAGCATCAACTCTGACTCTATTACTTTAGATATTCTCTTTCATTTAAGCCAATTGGAAGTAAAAGCAACACTTATCACTGAAGTTGTTGACGATAGCAATCGCAGCCGGTTTTTACAGTTAGGTTCAAACGCAGTAATTAGACCGATAAGAGCTTATCCCGAATTAATTGTTAGAGCGATGGAAGCGCCTGGGTCAGAAAAATTTATGGAGAATCTTTTTGGGCACGAAGGCGATAGTGCACTTCGCTTTGACTGTGAATTTTCTGTTGAAAAGTGGAGTTTGTTAGCGTGTCATTTAATTAATTTAGGACTAGGTACTCCAGTTGGTTTTGTTAAGCCCAATGGAGACGTATGTACTAATCCCGCGCCATTAAAAAGCGCTGCTGGAATTGCAATTATATTACTAGTTCATCAGGATCATGTACCTAGTCAAAAAGTTGTAGAAAATGCAATTAAATCAATTAGCCAAGGAGCATTAAATGAATAAACCAACTGGAGCCGGTGGTACTAAAGGGGGAGTAGGTCGTTATTTAAGTGGCTTATTAATGATGGCTGTTGGCACATACTTATTTCTTTCTAAGGTTATGGTTACTAGCGGTGCTTTCTCTGGTGGCTTTGGTATGAGGACTCATCTCTATTCAATGGGTGGAGGTTTTAACGTAACCGGTGGAATGATATTAATTCCATTTGTTATCGGCGTGGTGATGGTATTTTGGAATAGTAAAAATCCATTAGGTTGGCTGCTAAGCGGCGGCAGTGTAGTGGCGTTAATTGCCGGAATAATTATTAATATTCGAATGACATTAGTACCTATGTCGGCGTTTGATATTATGATGCTATTAGTATTGATAGGCGGTGGTGCAGGGCTTTTCTTTAGTTCACTGCGTAACTTCGACTCAGATTAAGACGCTGGTGTGAGCGATTATAATAATAAAAGAATACAGTATTACGCCGCTTGCTACCGAAAAGATTCTGGCAGTATAAACTTATGGAATCTAGTAAAGTCTAATAAAAACGGTTTTTGGTGTCCGCTAGAAGAAGAGCTTATTTCTGGTTTCATTAGTCGAGTTCCCATTAATGCTGATGATGCTAGCCAACTGATACAAAAAGCTGAGTTGTATCAGCGAGAAAAAAAATTAATTTACACTAGCTTGTATTTAACCGGCGTTGCAGAAGTTAATGGACGCCGCATAGAGATTGCCTCTCCTTTTGTTTATTATGACGCGCATATAGAACAAAGCGGATCTAAATTTTATTTGCAAATTGAACCGCAGCAATATTGTATAAATGATCTGTTATTAAAGTGGATTGCGCCAAATAATGAGCAATTCCCAAGTGATAATGCGCGCTATTTCAATCCTCAAGATTGGGTCGGCTGGTTGCAAACTAACTTACCTCGAGTCGAACTAAGTTCAATTTTTGACTACCCGCGTTTAAATAGCCGCAAGTCAATACGTGCTTTAAGCAAGCAAAATAGCTTGGCCGTTTCTGCTTTCTCGCAATTACTTATTGTGGATAAGCCTAAAGGCAGTCGCGGCGTATTGCATGAGCTCAGTCAAATTCAAGCCAATGCTGAATTATCTGCGCCGCTAAAAAGCATACTTGGTAGCGGTGCGCAAACTAAGAAATCACAGAATAAAAAAACGAAAAACGCTAATCAGCAAGAAATAGATTTCTCATTGCCAGTGCTATTGAGTGAGTCTCAGAAAAAAGCATTGCGCGCTGCAAAACAAAAAGAACTGTCCATTTTATACGGTCCACCGGGTACTGGTAAAAGCTATACGATTGCGGCAGTTGCATGTGAGCATATGTCGAGAGGCGAGAGCGTTTTAATCGTAGCAAATAATGAGCATGCACTCGATGTAATAGAAGAAAAGCTCAATCAAGTATTTCAACTCAATGACCTAGCAATTAGAGCAGGAAGCAAGCAGTTTTTAAAAGACTTTAAACGCTATATTAATGACCTGTTAAAAGGATATATTTCCATTGCAGATTTCTCAAGCTTAAAATCAATTGAGAAAAATCTAAAATCACTCAATAAAAAACTGCAGTACCTAGACAAGAAATTTATCCGCTACTCTAAAAGAGCACTATTGCATAGTCATTTAAGCCAGCTTAGGGAAAGCAAACAGATAAATCTTTATCAACGTATTCGTCTTAACTTGTTAGCATGGCGGCAACAAAAGCCAACTCGACTGTACGATACTTTATGTGAAATAAAGCAAGCAATCAAAGCGAAAGAGGCGCTGGCTCAATCATTTCTGCTCGCAGGAAATGCTCAGCGAAAACAGCAGCTAATAGAGAATGATAGGCTTGAGTTAAAACAGTTTAATCAAGCGATTAGGGCGAGAACCTCGTTAAAGCAGACAAGTATTTTTGAGAATATTGATTATACAAAGTTGAATCATGCGTTCAATATTTGGCTGGTCAGTTTAGACACCTTACATAAAGTTTTGCCACTAAAAAAATCACTGTTTGATCTGGTGATTTTTGACGAAGCGACACAAAGTAATGTCGCAATAAGCTTGCCAGCAATACAGCGAGCAAAACGTTGCATGGTTGTTGGCGATAGTAAGCAGCTGCGTCATTATTCTTTTGTATCTAGGCAGTTTCAAACAGAGGTTTTAGCTGAACAAGGACTGTCTATTGATGACCCTGGAGTCGTCAGTTATCGAGATAAAAGTATACTTGACCTTGCTTATCAAGCGGTTAATGATTCGAGTTCGACAGCCTTTCTAGACGAGCACTTTCGCAGTGTGCCCAAGCTAATCGATTTTAGTAATCAGCATTTTTATCATAGTCGACTTAAGGTCATGCAACATCGACCTGATTTGTGTAACGGTGATTTAACGATATTTGCAGCCAATGGTGCTCGCAATGAAGCCGGTGTTAATCAGCAAGAAGCCCAAGCCTTGATCGACGAACTAAAAAAATTAATATTAGATTGCCAAGAACTTAACACTAAACCCAGTATTGGTGTGATTTCTCCTTTTCGTTCTCAGGTAGACTATTTAAATCAGCTACTAGAAAAGCAATTAGAACCTGCTCATTTAACTAGCCATGCAATTCGGTGTGCAACACCCTATGGGTTTCAAGGTGAAGAGCGGGATATTATGCTAATTTCTTTCGCAATAGATGCTAAAGATTCGCGTGCCGCTAGCTATCTAAATCAAGCAGATATGTTTAATGTTTGTGTCACCCGTGCAAAAACTAGCACGTTAGTTTACACATCGGTCACCTCAAATGATTTAAAAGCTAATAATTTACTTAGACTTTATTTAGAGTCGATAACGACTTTTAAGCGGCGCATAGTGAAAGATGACTCAGTCGATAAATTTCAAGAAGAAGTGGTGGGCTTCTTAGCTGAGCAAAAGATTAAGTATTGGCGCGGACATTTTATCGCAGGCCAATATATTGATGTCTTTATTAAAGTGAATGAAGACTACTTCGCCATTGACTTAATCGGTTACCCTGGCGCTTGGTATCAGTCGTTTGATATTAATACTTATAAGATTTTGGCACGAGCAAAAATAGAAGTGATTCCTTTGGCTTATATCGATTGGAAACAATCACC
Source organism: Aliikangiella aequoris (assembly GCF_053709105.1). Classification (NCBI taxonomy): domain Bacteria; kingdom Pseudomonadati; phylum Pseudomonadota; class Gammaproteobacteria; order Oceanospirillales; family Pleioneaceae; genus Aliikangiella; species Aliikangiella aequoris. The sequence goes on along the minus strand of NZ_CM132298.1, from coordinate 3,508,001 downwards.
AAAGGAAGCGTTACTTCACCTGATAAAAAATAAAGTTACTAAATCATAGGGCCGGTGTAGTCGTTAAGACGAATCCATTTAGTGGCAATCCATTTTTCGCCTTGAGTCACTGGGCTACCACCATGAAAGGTGTTAGGATCAAGTAGTCCCGAGTCATTAGAATAAGAAAAGAAAATCGCGTTGCCTTTTCTTGGCATAATATCGAGTCCTAGCTTTGGAAAAACCGTAGAGCCTCCGGCTTCAACATCATTCAAATACATAATTAATGTTGCAAACCTTTGCCCACCCATTGACAGTGTTTTTTGATTACCTGGTTTTTCAGGATCGAAATAATCGAAATGCGGCTCGTATTCGGCACCTATAGCATAGTTTAGCGTTTGAATGGGTTCGCCTCGACTCACCGGGCACCCGATAAGTGCAGCAATACGAGCTTCAATAGTTTGTATGAGTTTATTTTCACCGCGATAAAAGGCAGCGCCATAACTGGTTCTTACTTCATCTTTGTCATAGCTTCCTGTCACTGGATTAACAACAGTTGATGGGGTGAGGCGAGATTTAGATTGAGCAATGAGTTCGTCGCACTCTGCATCACTGAGCAAGTTGGCAAATAACACAATTCGCGGATTATTAATAGCCATCAAAATGTGCACGTCTCGATCGGCGGCTCTTTGAGTACTTGGCGCAGCGGCCAAAACGCTACTCGAAGATGGGCGAATTGTTTGCCCTGCGGCTTCTAATTGGGCTAAGTAGTCATCGACAGCGAGTTCGTATTCTTTAGGATGTCCGTAGGCTTGCAGTTGCTTTAATATGACCTCTTTAGGGTGGCCATCATTAACCACTAGAGTTACCCATTGTTGGAGCTCTTCGCTTAAATCAGAGAATTTCATTGATAGTCTCGGGGTTATCGATTTTATTCTGTAAAAGTATCAAAAAATACAACAAAAGAAATGCAGATATTCACACTTTAGTAAGCTGACTCGACTCAGATAATGTTTTTTCCATCAAATGTGATAATTTCTAGCTTGTTTAAATCTAGTTCATCTATGCAGCCTAAATTGATTCGAAAGCTATTCGGGGTTTCTACACCGTTGTGAAAGGGATAAATCCCACAGCGCGAACAAAAAAAGTGATTAACTAGGCGATCTCCCCATAAGTAGCAACTTAACAGCTCTTTTCCTTTGATGATTTTAAAGTCAGCATCAGAGTAGTAGTGCTCGCTCATTATGGCGTTTTTGCGTCTACAAATAGAACAATTGCAGCTAAAGCCTCGAGTGATGACCTCCGAATCAACCTCAAATTGAATACTGTTACAGTGACAACCACCTTGATAGCGCATATTTATTCCTTTTAAATAGAGTAAGTTAGCTTAAAAATAAGCAGATTAAGTTGATTGAAGGCTTTTTATTTAAATAAGTATTGACTCAGTACAAATAAACTATATACTGGCCCCAGCTTGAAAGTAAGTCTGATATTTATGCAACACCATTTCGTTAATTATGCACACCATTTCGATGTCCTGTTCTAATTCTTGTAATGTTCTAAATAAGTAGTAGCACAACTTCTAGCAAAATCCCGGTTCGAAAGAGCCAAACTACAAATTTTTTTAATAGGAATTAAGACTATGTCTAATACAACTACTGGTACAGTAAAATGGTTTAACGAAGCTAAAGGTTTTGGATTCATCGAGCAAGAATCTGGTCCTGACGTTTTTGCACATTTCAGCGCAATCACTGGTAACGGTTTCAAAACTTTGGCTGAAGGCCAACGTGTTGAGTTCACAGTAACTGATGGTCAAAAAGGCCCTCAAGCTGAGAACATTGTAGCACTATAATGCTACGGTAGCATTGGCTACCTTAAAATTTAGAATGCAGGTATTTACCTGCTTTCAATAGAAAGGGTAAGGCTTAGGTCTTGCCCTTTTTAGTTTTTACTATACTTTATTTTATTATTTTTCTTCCTACCTATTTCTGGAAAACTTATGTCAAGCAATGCATTTTCACAATTAAACTTAATTCCAGAACTTATATCTAATCTTGAGTCTTTGGCATTTAACCAAATGACGCCTATTCAAGCGCAAAGCCTACCACCAATTATTTTAGGTAAAGATGTGATAGCACAAGCCAAAACAGGCTCTGGAAAAACCGCCGCATTTGGACTTGGTATATTAAACAAACTCAAAGTAAAGCAGTTTAGAGTGCAAACTTTAGTACTTTGCCCTACGCGCGAGCTTGCAGATCAAGTTGCCAAAGAAATTCGTCGCTTGGCGCGTGCAATTCATAATATTAAAGTACTCACTATATGCGGAGGAATGCCATTTGGCCCGCAAATTGGTTCTTTAGAACATGGTGCGCATATTGTAGTTGGCACGCCAGGAAGAATTGAAGAACACGTGAGAAAAGGCAATCTAAATTTTGACCATCTGACAACCTTGGTCTTAGATGAAGCCGATCGAATGCTTGAAATGGGTTTTAAGCCTGCGCTAGAGAGTATTATCGCGGCAATGCCTCGGCAGCGCCAAACCTTACTTTTTAGCGCTACGTTTCCAAAAGAAATTCAAGCAATCGCGAAACAGGTTATGCAGCAGCCGCAAATGGTTGAAGCGCAAGAGACACATAACCACACCAGTATAGAGCAACACTTTTATCTTGTTAGTGATTTTGCTGAACGAGTTGCTGCGGTGCGCTTGTTGTTAATGAAGTTTTTGCCCACTTCAGCGGTGGTTTTTTGTAATACCAAAAAAGAAGTCCAAGAGTTGACTATGCAGCTTTGTGATCAAGGGATTTACGCTGTCGCATTGCATGGTGATTTAGATCAAAAAGATCGCGACCAAACGCTTGTCAGATTCGCAAATCAAAGCGTTAATGTGCTTGTTGCCACCGATGTGGCGGCTAGAGGGTTAGACATAAAGTCGTTAGACGCAGTGATTAATGTTGGCATGGCGCATGATAGCGAAGTGCATGTTCACCGAATTGGGCGAACCGGAAGAGCCGGTGAAAAGGGTATTGCCTGTAGCTTAGTGTTAGAAAAAGAAAAGTTTAAAATAAAGCGTTTAGAAGACTACTTGCAACAAACCATAAGCTTTGAAGCACTGCCAGATAGAAGCGTATTGCGTGGCCAACTCCCCACTCCCAGAATGCTTACCTTACAAATTGATGGTGGAAAAAAGCAAAAAGTAAGGCCAGGAGATATCCTAGGCGCTCTTACCGGTGAGAATGGGATTGATGGCAATAATGTAGGGAAAATTCAAATTTTTCCCAATACCGCATACGTTGCGGTAGCAACTCAAGTTGCGAAACAAGCGCTTAAAAAGCTTTCGCAAGGTAAACTTAAAGGGCGCAGTTTTAAAGTCCGCCAAGTCACCTAGTTATTGAATATAGCCTAACCAAGCTTTTAGTAACGTTTCGAAGTCTTCTAGGCCTGCGACAGAGGTGAGCTCTTGGTCAAAATAATCTGCTTGGCCAAAAGTCTCTTGATCTAACTCGTTGTGGTCAAAATTATCAGCAAGTAGGTTGGCTTGAATTTCAATTTGGTGGAGAGTTAATGTCAGTTCAAACTCTTTACCTTGGAAATAATAACTGATTTTTGTCGCGTCTTTAATAAGTTCTATTTGGGCAAGCAGTGAGCAAATTAATGCTCGGTTTTGACCAACCTCTTCAGTTAAAAAGCGCGCAGTCGCTTCTTGTCCCATTTCTAATTTTGCAACAAAACTACCGAAGCCGTCTTGATAAAATTGATAGTCCATAGGGTTATGCCTGCTTCAGTTGTTGTGAAATTAACAGTGAAATAAAATTAGCGTAAGTCATGGTTTATGGAGGGTGAAGCGCAGTTGAGCTTAGTCTAAATTAAGGTATTGCTTAGTGAATGGTTTAATAAATACAGATTGAAATAAAAAAGCTGAAAAACCTAATTATCAATTTTAACGTTGATAATTAGGTCGCCGTTGTTGTTAGCTTGCTTTCACTTTTGCCGGAGGTGATGGTGGAATTTTTTCATCACCTTTTTTACGCTCTGGTACGGTTTTTCCACGATAGAGTCGATAGGTTTTATTAGGAAACATTTGTTTCACTTTTTCCATCGCGTCGTCAAAGTCTTTTGCTTGAAAAGTTTCAACAGGATCTTGTTTACCACCAGATTGAATGAGTACGGTAAAATATTCCACTTTTAGCTCCCTAGTTGCTGTAGTAATAGGATTTAAAATCGACTAGAAGGTACCAAAAGAGTTAATGGCTTAATTAAAAAAATAGCCAAATAAGGTTTATTACCAAAGTAACAAACATCATTCTATTGAGGTGAATCTACGCCAAATCGATGTTATCTAGTGCTCAGTATAGCATTAAACAGCCTTAAACGGCAGCGTGAATTCAATGTGCATAGTGCACTGCTTTGCGAGTAAGCATGAGATGCTAGCGAGCAGCAACTGCCTGATTAGATTACTAAACTAGCTTAATTGTGAACAAACTTAGCTAAAATTTTATGCTATGATCGCTAGAGTTCATTTTAGGTAAAGAAGCTAGCTATGAAAATAACCCTTCCAGACTTTCAAAAAGCCAAGGTGCTCGTTGTTGGCGATCTTATGTTAGATCGTTATTGGCATGGTGGAAGCTCAAGAATTTCACCAGAAGCGCCCGTTCAAGTGGTGAACGTTGGGCAAATCGAAGAGCGTCCAGGCGGCGCCGGAAATGTCGCGCTCAATATAGCCAGTTTAGGCGCAAAAACGACTTTAATTGGCATTACCGGTGATGACGAAGCCGCGCAAAGTTTAACAACTAAATTAACTGCAGCTCAAGTAAACTGCGACTTTGAAAAAGTTTCAGGGGTTCCTACCATTACTAAGTTGCGAGTGATTAGTCGTCAACAGCAGCTAATCCGCTTAGACTTTGAAGAGCATTTTAATGGTCGAGGAGTTGACGGCTTAGCGTCTCGTTTAAAGCAACAAATTGCTGATTGTGGCGCGTTAATATTATCTGATTACGCCAAAGGAACCTTAGATAATGTCGAGGCACTAATTGAAATGGCACGGCAAGCTAATGTTCCAGTTTTAATCGATCCTAAAGGAACAGATTTTTCGCGTTATCGCGGTGCGACAATGATAACCCCTAATTTACATGAATTTGAGGCGGTTGTTGGACCCTGCAAAAGCGAGCAAGAGTTAGTTGATAAAGGAAACCAATTATTAACAGAGAATCAATGGCAAGCTTTATTAATTACTCGCGGTGAACATGGCATGACCTTATTACGCGAAGGCCAGCCAGAATTTCATTTACCTGCGTTAGCTAGAGAAGTGTTTGATGTAACCGGGGCAGGCGACACCGTGATTGCCACACTCGCTAGTGCGATTGCCGCCGGTAGTGAATTAGAAAATGCAGTAGCTCTCGCTAATACTGCGGCAGGTATTGTCGTAGTTAAACTGGGCACGGCAACTGTGAGTAATCACGAGCTACGCCGTAAGATCCGTTCTGGAGGCGAGTTAGGCAGCGGGGTGTTAAACCAAGAGCAACTTAAAATTGTGGTCGATGAAGCCAGGGCGCATGGTGAAAAAGTTGTTATGACAAATGGCTGTTTTGATATTTTACATGCCGGACACGTGGCTTATTTAAAGCAAGCTAAAGCATTAGGGCATCGATTAATTGTCGCGGTAAATTCTGACGAGTCAGTGAAACAACTAAAGGGGGATGGGCGTCCGGTTAACCCATTAGAAAGGCGAATGGCGGTGTTAGCAGGGCTAGGCAGTGTCGACTGGGTGGTGAGCTTCTCTAATGATACGCCTCGCGATTTAATTGCAACAATACTTCCTGATATTTTGGTAAAAGGGGGAGACTATGAAGCTTCTCAAGTTGCCGGCGGACAAGAAGTTATTGCTAACGGCGGTCGAGTTGAAATTTTACAATTTGTCGACGGAGTTTCTACCACCCAAATTATTGAGAGTATTCACCACAACACTCGAGACTGATAATGCAAAATAAACTTGAGTGCTCTAAACTTGAGGACTCTAAACATGAGCATTCTAAACATGGGCATTCTAAACATGAGTGCTTTCAAAATTCGTTGCGATGGGCTGGCGTAACCGGTGCCAGCCTGAGTTTATTCGCCGTAGTGATTGGGGCTTTTTCGGCGCACGCTTTACAAGCTGTTTTAACCGAGCGTGCAATTAGCTTGATTGACACCGGTGCTCAATATCAAATGTATCATGGTATTGGACTGATTTGCATCTACTTGGCCGCTCGACAAATGCCGCGCACTATTTGGCTGAAGCTCGCCGCGGTGAGCATGAGTATTGGTTGTGTTGTATTTAGTGGCGCTTTGTATTTGATCGCATTTACCGGCTTAAAATGGATTGGAGCAATTGCACCTGTCGGTGGAACGGCGCTTATTTTAGCTTGGTTGTGTTTTGCCATAGCGCTTTTTCGTGATTAACTTTTCTGGTTTTATTCTTATTAGTAATTAATTCGTGTTTTAAGTTTCTTACTCGGTTTGTAAACTGGGTTACTCATTAAAAAAACGCATTTTTGTACTATGCTTAATTGAGTCGCTACTCAAAGGCATTCGGTAGCGCTCGCTCGTACTGCAAATTGCATTGCTTACTTTGAGAAACGCTAAATCATGAAAGTATCACAGTTTCATTATAATCACGGTGAATGGCTACCCCAACTCCCGCAAGCTGACCGAGCTAATCTTTTGATTGGGTTTGGAAATCGACAATTGATTAGTGATAGTGATTTTTATCAGCAAATACACCACAGTTTTCCCGCTGCAGAATTAGTTGGTTGTACCACAAGCGGCGAAATCTATTGCACTGAAGTTTACGATGACAGTTTTACATTAACCGCACTAGAATTTGAAAACTCTCATGTAGAAGTGCTCAGCGCGAACATTAACCAATTTATGCGCAGCTTTGACGCTGGACTCTCAATGGCGGGCACGCTGAATAAAGAAAATTTAAAGTATGTGATGGTGTTATGTGATGGCCAGTTAGTCAACGGTTCTGAGCTCACCGATGGATTAAATCATGGCATTGATAGTGATGATATTATTGTAACAGGTGGCATGGCTGGCGATGGAAATCGATTTAAGGAAACTTGTGTTTGGCGTGGTGATAATGTTGAGTCCGGAGAAATAGTCTTATGTGGATTTTACGGTGACGGCATTCGCATTGGTCACGGCTGTGCCGGAGGCTGGACAGCCTTTGGTCCCGACCGTCAAATTACCCGCGCCAGAGGTAATGTACTTTATGAATTAGATAACCAGCCTGCATTGCAACTGTATAAAAGTTATTTAGGCGAATTTAGTGAGCAACTACCCGCTTCGGCGCTTCGGTTTCCACTGAGTTTAAAACTTGCCCATGAAACTGAAAGTGTCGTGCGTACCATTTTAAATATTAATGAACGCGATCAAAGTATGATTTTTGCTGGCGATATGCCTGAAGGTTCAAGTGCGCGCTTAATGCGTGCCAATCAGTCTGCACTTGTTGATGGCGCTGTTGAAGCCGCAACCAGTGCTCAACAGCAATTGCAAGGAGCTAAGCCTCAATTTGCCTTGTTGATTAGTTGTGTAGGTCGACGTTTAGTTTTAAGTCAGCGTACTTACGAAGAGCTAGAAGCTGTCGATGAAGTTTTTGAGCACCAGTGTTTGTTAAGCGGTTTTTATTCCTATGGAGAGCTTTCACCGTTGTTAAGCCAGTCACTATGTCGACTTCATAACCAAACTATGACTATTACTACTTTTGGTGAAGTTTGCAATGGCTGATTTGCCATTACATGAATTGCTTAAAAAGCAATTACAAAGAAATTACCCCGTTAAGAAATTAAGTGACTCATTAACGCCGCTTTTATCCACCATTAGTGAAGCTTACCAAGATTTTGAAAATGACAGAAAGCTTCTTGAGCGTTCGCTCGAACTTGTATCGGAAGAGTTAAATCAGAAAAATCGAGAGCTTAGTGAAAGGCTGCAACAGCTTCAAGCTACCTATCAACAGCTTGGCGAATCTATGAGCGTACTTGATGGTATTTTTGACGCAACAGGCGAAGCCATTTTTGCATTTGATATTCAAGGAAACCTTATTAGAAGTAATCAAAGTGGTCACGATGTACTTAGGTTAGCTGAGAATCATAATTTTGAATATGGAAGTAGTATTTCACATTTAATTGGCCGCTTGTTGAAAAAACCAGATGAGTTTAGTTATGAACTACGCAAGCTAAAGCGCCGTCCCTATTCTAATATTTTTGGTGTAGTTGAGCTTAAAGACGGTCGTTTGTATGAATACCATTCTTCGCCGCAACTAAATGATAACGCATTAATCGGTCGAGTGTGGTGCTTTAGAAATGTTACCCAAATAAAAGAGAATGAGAAGAAAGTAAAGTACCAAGCTTTTCATGATGCATTAACTGAACTTCCTAACCGGTTATTATTAACTGAGCGACTTAATCACGCGATAACATTGTGTGATCGAAATGAGCATATGCTAGCGATACTTTTTATTGATCTCGACTATTTTAAAAAAGTAAATGATACCGCGGGTCATCAAGTGGGTGACAAGCTGCTGGTTGAGGTCGCTAAAAGAATTAAAACTTGCTTACGCGAACATGATACTCTTTCTCGCTTTGGCGGAGACGAATTTGTAGTGCTGTTAGAAAATATTAGCACCCATAGAGTTGCCGCCAAAACCTCACAGCGTATTATTGAGCAGCTGAAATCACCTTTTGAAATTGATGGGTATTTTTTTCACATATCGTCAAGTATTGGGGTGAGTTTATTTCCAAGAGATGATACCTCGCCAGAAGAGTTAATTAGAAAAGCCGATCTTGCTATGTACCATGCGAAACAAAATGGCCGTTGCAATTTTGAGTTTTTTGCTAGTCCATTAGAGCGCTTTGCACATTATCAGCTTCAATTAGAAAACAAATTACGAGAGGCAATGCACGGCGAAGCACTGCAGGTTTATTATCAACCTCAAGTTGATTTAAGCAATCATTCTGTATGGCGCATGGAGGCTTTAGCTCGTTGGTTTCCTACAGAAGGTAAGCCTATTGCTCCTACGGACTTTATTCCCGTTGCAGAAAGAACCGGAATTATTAATGAGTTATCAGAGAAACTTTTTGAGGTGGTATGCCAAGATATTAAAAACTGGCGTAAAGCTGGGTTCGAGAATATTTGTGTGTCGGTGAATTTGTCTGCCAAACAAATTGACGACGCTAACTTATTGACGAGTATTCGACGGCTACTGTTAAAGTACCAAGTACCTGGTCACTGTATTGAATTTGAATTAACAGAAAGCATTTTGCTAGTAGACTTAGAAAAAGTAAATAAAGTGCTAAAAGCATTTAGAAAGCTTGATATTACGATTGCAATTGATGACTTTGGTACGGGCTATTCGTCACTAAAGTACTTACAAACGTTACCTATTGATATTATAAAAATTGACCGTTCATTTATTATTGATTTAATGCAAAATGAAAGCAACCAGCTTATTGTTAACGCAATTATTTCTTTGTCTCATAACCTTAATTTACAGGTTGTTGCAGAAGGCGTTGAGGATAAATGCGTGGTTGACTACTTGACTGAAAAGCATTGCCAATTTATTCAAGGTTTCTATTTTTATCCGCCGTTACCATCAAATGACATACCCAGTGTATTAAGTTCTTCCTAAGCGGTATAATTACATTATTGATAAAACTAAGTAGTAGCGCTATGTTAAACAAGAAGCATAAATTAACGCTTGTGGCGGGCTGGGCATGCTTGCTGTTTGGGGTGTTAATGTATATTTTCCCAATCTTCTATAACTCTCTAGGGCACCAGTCTGGTCTAGTGGCGTTTGTATTGATTTTTATTGGTATTAGCTTACTAAAGTATCGTAAAGATCAGCTTAATTAGTGGTTAAAGTTTCTATTTAAGTTTAATTTACACTTTTAGCTACTATCCCTTGTAAGAGATATCTCACGTGGCGTGTAAGCCATATCTGCAATAGAGTAGCGAAATTGTCACTTCTAGCCCAAAGAAATGCCTTATTTTTCGCGCCCGTATTTTTTAAGCTGTTGAATTTAAACAAATATATTTTTGGATGATAGTTTTTTAGCTAAAAATTAACGTTAAACTTTAAAAACTGCCTATTGCGCCTTTTTAAAATTGTCTTATTCTATGAACCAAGCGTTACGGAAAACGTTGGACTCAAAGGATTAAAAGAAAGGACGCTTTATCAAGGATTAGATAAATATGGATATAGCAGGGAGCATGCTATTCATAGGATGAATTAAAAGCATATGAGGGCGACTTAGGTCGCCCTCACCTATTTCTGCTATCAATAAAATGTCTAGAGCAATAAACTGTATTTGGCGTAACCTGAAACTGACTAGTTGAATTCGACCTTGCCCTACAGTGAACAACTTCCCCTGAAGCTAAAAACTACGTATACAGATCTAGAGCTGCGAAATCACCATGTTATAACGCTCTGGGAGCACTAATCAAAAAGCTGTTATCCTTGGTTCCATCAACACTGCGGTGAGCCATTAAGTAGCAATTCCCCAGCAGTTAACACCTATACGACCGGATTAGTCAAAGAACAATGGGTTACTCTAACTTCCAATTTAATATTAGAATCCGATAAGAATATCCTGTTTGTTAATAATCACGATAATTTCATTAACGGTTTAAAAGACTGTACCAAACACCTATTGAGAGTCAGTCTAAATTTCTTTTAAAGAATTTTAGATATCTTAGCTTAGCTAAAACGCGACTAGAAATTTATCGGTTGCCCTTGGATCTGGCGCCTCAAAAGTCGGGCTTGTAAAATACATCCAGTTATCAATCATTCAGGCAAGGGGCAGCCACAAAAAAACATTCGGAATGAAAATGGATGTTCCAGTGTTCGCAATTTTCTTACTACGCCAGAAAAGCTACCTAAGTTACTGATATAAAATGAATATCCTATTTATGCTATGGAACATTATTCGAATAAAAGTTAAATAATAACGACGCGATTTCAAAGTGATCGCTCTATCTTCTTGATTTAATTTAAAAAAGTATTTCTACACCAAAGTGTTTTTGCGTATTATTGTCATTTACTGAATAGAATAAGCTGTTACGTTCAAAAATTATGAATCGAATTAAATGTGAGTGTTGTGGTGAATTACACGACGCAGAGAACATAGATATCGTCTTCAAAAAGCCTATGTCTTATTTCTTGGTGCCTGAAGCAGAGAGAGAAAACAGACTAGATCATGAAAGCGATGACTTTATAGTAATAGATAATAGTACGTTTTTGGTGAGAGGCGTTTTACCCATACCAGTTCACGAACATGATGAATTTTGTTGGGGAGCCTGGGTTAAAGTTGACGAGCAGACATTTGCTGATATTTGGCACATGCATGAGCATGATGGGACAGGGATGATTTATGAGGGGCTTCTCGATATCGAGCCAACTGGTTATGATGGGGCATACGAAGCAAAAATTCGAATTGAGTTACAAAAGCCTGACCTTAGGCCGAGATTTATGTTTCAAGATAATACATGCAAGATGGCACACGAACAAAATGAAGGGGTGTCTCTTCACGAAATAAGTGAACTTCGTGAGCGTCTACTGGGATAAAAACGTAACCAGAATATGAAATTGATTCGGCGCTAAATACGCGCCTCACTAATTATATGAGCGTTAAGTCTAAGATATGGCATTACCAAAAAATAAATCTCGTAGAATTGCAATTGACGATATTGATTATCGCTACGTCATTTCTATTTCACGGAAAGATGATGGAAATTTTGAATTTAATATCACTGTGCAAAATGAATCATCAAATGGAAGTAAACTACTTCTAAAAGGATTAGTGACGCGAAATTTTTGGCTAGATTTTTCTGATAAAGTAGGGGAGTCGATAAATAGTGACTTGTATCCGACTATCACTCCTAAGCATATAGCTTACTTTATCAGGCAGGCGATCGCGGAAGGGTGGAGTTCGGATAAGCGTGAGAAAGACTTTATCCTGAATGTGAGCAACAAAGACTTAACCAATCAATGAAAAAAGAAACTGAAAAACGTTCTTTTTATTTTGGCGTTAACACTACTAAGATGCGAAGACTTTTAACTTATGCACTTGCAACTTCAGTATACGGGCCGATGATATTGATGTTGTGGGGAGCAACTCTTTGGGTTCCAGGTCTAGTCTTTATGACCATGTTCGAAGGTGACTTTTCGATGGTGTATATGTTTGTGCCAATCGTTTTGGGCTACTTCGGTTTAATGGCTGCTATTGATCTTGTAGAGTTTTTATCTGCTAACAAAGATAGCCTTGATAATTATCGAAAGACATACTTAGGAATGGTTGCAGGAATTATAGCGATAGGATTCCATCACTATATTTTTGAACCGAGCATTTTGAATTCATTATTGATTGAATTGCCGCCCATAATTGCTTCTCTAACGATTGTAGTTTATGTTGAGAGAAAAGGTGTTAACAAGAAATTACAGAAAGACGCAAAAGGCGCGCGTCTGAATTGAGCGTTAAGTACATAATGAGACCACCTAAATATATAGACGATGGAAAAGTTTTACGCTGGGCTTTCTCTGGCAGTGAGCCCTTTGGTGTGATCAAATATTCCGACGGTAGAATTGCAGCTGAGATATATGGATTAGCCATCTGCCAATACGATGGTGACAGCAAAATTTATCGATTTAGCTGCGACAAGGATTGGGAGACTGAGCAAGATGCAGGTTATGGCTCAATTGAAGAAGCTATGAACACTGTTCCAGCTCAGTACCGCGGACAAGAAATAAAATGGCAAGAAGCGTGAAAGTACTTAACAATAAACAGCAGAAATATCAGTGTAAAAGACACACTGAATTCTGTGTAAAGCGTTATGTTTACAGGGAAGGTTCTGTGGTTCTGTTTAATTCTGATATCGTTGAAATATTAAAAAAAACTCTCAATGAGCTGTATATTGATTCAACTTTAATATCTTCTTACGGTATAGGGTTTCAATTCTGCGATGTAAATATACATTGTAATGAGCGCGTTATTGCTCGTATCAATGGAGACATCTTCGAATGGGATGATGCTCCTAATAGTGCGCCATGGGGTAACTTGGTTAGGCAACAATTTTTAGATGTTTGCTTATCCGCGCCTAATATACTTAAAATTACTCTGCAATCTGGCGACTATATTGAAATTGAAACAGTAGAAAGCCAATATGAGTCAGTCATTATTAGCTTTCCGTCAAAAAATAATGAAATAGCAATGGAAACATTCTAGCTAATGTAAACATAACAAGCGCTTTAAGCGGAACAAAAGCAGTTGGTTTGGTTCCGCTTCGCTCCACATTATAACCAACAATTTTTGTCCGCTTAAGCGGGCGTTAACTGAGCAAGGAAGTTTTGTGAATCTAGAAGAGTATAAAGAAAAATTTTCAGAAGATGATACCCCAGGTTGGTCTGCAATTGATGCAGAAATGGAAAAGCTTTACCCTGGTCAAGAGCCAAAGCACTGGGCCGCTACTCCGCATTATTCAGTTGGTGGGGATGATCCCATAGATGGAATTAGTTTTTATGAAGCCAACTATGATGGAGAAACATATTATCACTTCGTTACCTATGGTTTTAGCAATCTATATTATGATGAAGAACATGTGGGAGAAAAGTTTAGCAAATGGGGGTTCGAACTCACATTTAGATTAAAGCCGTATCACCTAGATGATAAAGGTCCAACATGGGTTTATGGATTAATGCAAAATATAGCTCGGTATGTGTTTAATTCTAAAAATTGGTTTGAACCATATCACTATATGCCAGCAAATGGTCAAATTAGACTAAGTTGTGATACCAAGTTAACAGGTATAGCTTTTTTGTTAGACCCTGATCTTGGAAAAATCTCTACTCCTCACGGTGAAGTACAATTTTTGCAGATGTTCGGTATTACTGATGAAGAAATCGACTTATTGAAAGCTGAAGAAATTGATGTAAACGAGTTAGTTGAAAGACATTCTAAGTCGAACCCAATGCTAATAACAGATCTCGAGCGAGACTCAGTTAACAAGACGCGGTTATCGAAAATTTTCTCTGCGTTTCAATTTCGAAAACGCTGAGCGTTAACTCAACAAAAATGAAATTCGGTGCAATCAATTAGATGTTCATCTTACGAAAGATAATAGTATGGCAATATTTGGCTAAGAACGATTTTCATAAGTCGCAAAATGATTCTACGCCATTTATGTCAGCCGTATTCACAGGGTGTTTGCCATTTGCGTTTCTGACACTAGCACTGCATGTGATAATGTTTTATGAATTCGATGCAAAGTTCGTGATAGATACTTTTTACCTAGTTTCAGTATCAACAATAACTCTTATTCTATATAAAATAATTTGTCTTCACGACTCTGAATTCAAGCTAGAGCAAGAGAAGTTTAACGCTCACGATAAAAGTAGACTATATCCATTAGTTTGGAGTATCGATATAGTGTGTTTCATATTAATGGCTGCTGTGTTTTATGTATATCAGAGTTAACAAGTGGTTGGTGATGCGAACTTCGTTGCACTCTGTCCAAACAACCAAGCGTTATAACTCAAAGGGAATCGTTTGAAATATTTACTAATTCTACTACTTACTTTTTCCTGTCCTTCATTTAGTTGCGTAGTGCTGCAAGATAAGTATGACTCTGATGCGTATGTGAAAGCTCAAAAGGCTGATAAGGACCCGATCGTAGAAGCAATAGAAGTTTACGTTCCGGCAAGGAGCGAAGAGTATGAGGCGAGTTACTCTTATATTTATCTAATGCAAGGTGATGATTTAGTTATTGCATCCTCTACCAAAGTTCGGCAAGCTTTAATACCAAAAGTTCTTCCGAAGGATATAGAGTTCAAAGCTATATATCTAAGTGTTCAAGAAAAGTATAAAACGGAAGTCGAGTTTGAAGTTCATTATGTTAAACCTTCTGGTCCAAGAGAGCTAACGAATTGTAGTAAGATTAAGCGGTATAGATTAAGTGAACTTAAATCGTTATAACAAGGATTAGAAATGGATTCGGCTAAAATGCAGCCTCACAATTTAAATAAGCGCTATTTGAGAAAGTATGAGTGATAAATTACATCGAAGTCTATTTGTCAGAGAAGTGAAAGAAATCTTTCCTTCGTTGGCTGATGAAGTAAATGACCAAGATGGGCTTTTGACGATGGAAGTTTCAGTGTTGTGTGATTATGCTCAGCGAAATATTAACAGTAAGGATAAAGCTGAGCTTAAGAAATGTTTTGATCTAGCATTAAAATATTATCGAGAGGGAAATCAAGATATGGTGAATGCAATTGGATTGTCATTTGCGCGCGACCTGAATTTCAGTGATACAAAGAAGAATCAACGCAGTTGAGCCAAAGAGTTATTGTCTCCAGCTCTAATGCAAATAAATGAAGATTTTAATGGTTGAAGAATCACATAACCATGCGTTGCAAAATATTCAGGCAAAAGCGCCTGAGTTTATTAACTAAGCGTTAAGAGACTAAACATGAGTAAAAGTGTCGCAATTAGTTTTATGTTGTTTTTCTCCTTGATTTCTTATGCGTTGTCTCCGAAAAAAAATATGACTCCAGAAGAGTTGTTTAAGAATGCTAGCGCGGTTGTTATCTTTCAAATCGAATCTGGAAATTATAAGTACGAATGGGGACCAGACTTTGTTCTATCAGGAAAGGTTGTTCGAGTTCTAAAAGGCAAGCCAATAGACAAAATAACCATTAATGATAGTGATGACACTGTGACCGAGTGTTTTGGCAGAGAGTTGGGAGCAGAATATATTGCATTCTTAGATAAAACAGCTTCAAATTCCTACCGTAGTCTTTGGGCGCGAGATTCGGTATTTCAAGTCCATGGTTATGGGGATGATTGGATACCCTCGGTATGCCACAGTGAAGAGAAACCTTATAGTAGTTGCGATGAGCACAAAGGTCACAAGCATGGATATGAATCAAATTGTATAAGGCCCTTACCAATTAATGAACGAATGTCAGCTATTCTAAATTATGCTCTTAACAAGGCGTCGAAAAATGATGCTAAATAAGACGCACGTTTTGACTTAGCGTGAATAACACCCTAAGAGACTCAAACTCACCGTCACTTTCGAATTACCGCGACTATCGTTTTGTGGCCGGCTTGAGTCAATAGTAACTTTAGTTAGTCCTGACAGTTTTCTCTGAGTAGTGTCACTCTCCCAGTGCAATTACGCATTTTATGGATGTAGCAGAAAGAAAATTAGTCAAAGGGCTTTCTGCAAGTCAGCGATTGTTTCTTTAGCTAAATCATATTTTATCAACTCATAATACCTTAATCAGTTTTGCTGAGGCTTAGTGTTTCCTGAAGATTAATATCTAACCGCTGTTTTCCCTGAAAGAATCTAATTCGATAAAATTATTCTCATAAAACGCAGAGTGGGGCGCTTTAAAGTTATGGTGTGGTGTTGTAGTATAAAGCAGGTATAAAAATTGATGTTTCGTTGTTCGCGTTGTTCGGTTTCCGTTGTTCGCCCCTCCTGTTGTTCGCCGCGTTCCGTTGTTCGTTGTTCGTACAATATGGCTGAAATAAGCGGGGGGTTAATTATCTGTTAGGAGTATAGATGTGAAGAAATACCTTAGTCTGGTTCGGAGTATACTAAAAACAACTCGCATGAGAATGGATGTTATCCGAGGTGTGCCGGTTCACTTCAACTTTAGAGGAAATAAATACTGGGTAAACGCTGATAAATCCGCGCTATATCATATTGCTAACTCGACAGCCAAGATTTCTAATATGACGGATTTGATACCAAGCGAAACGCGAACGATATTCGATGTCGGTGCTAATTGCGGTTTATTCTCGGCTTTCGCAGAAAGATCATGCCCAAACGCAACAATTCATTGCTTTGAACCTTCCTCAGAGTTATTGCCAATTGTTGAGCGTAATATTTCTTCTAAGAGGGTGATTGTGCACGGTGTTGCAGTTGGCGAGCGCGATGAACAGTTAGGGCTTTACGTGAATGCCAGCTCTCAACAAACTAACAGTATGAATAGAGAGGCTGTTGAACTGTTTGCTGGGCCCAATCGTGTCGAATCGAGAGTGGTGCCTTGCATTGCTTTGGATAACTTCGCGTCAGAGAACGGAATCAAGAGTATTGATGTGTTAAAAGTTGATGTTCAGGGCTATGAAGGTGCAGTGTTTCGGGGATGCAGAAAATTACTGCCTACGGTCGATAT
Organism: Aliikangiella aequoris; assembly: GCF_053709105.1. Classification (NCBI taxonomy): domain Bacteria; kingdom Pseudomonadati; phylum Pseudomonadota; class Gammaproteobacteria; order Oceanospirillales; family Pleioneaceae; genus Aliikangiella; species Aliikangiella aequoris. The sequence continues at coordinate 3,490,810 of NZ_CM132298.1, read as the reverse complement.
GCTATTTGTAGAGTCAACTTGGTTGGACGTCGAAAGTATAGTAGAGATAATCCCATTCGCGTTAGACAATGGCTTCACTTATGCGTCCGTTTTGAATCCTGTTCACATGGGTGCAGACATATTATTTAGTCGCCGAGAGGTGAAATCTCCTCTCATCAAGATTGCTTTCCCTATAAGCGAAGAACTCCTAACAAGACGATGGAGGTGACTTTTAACAGTGCACCTCGTCTAGGCGTTAGGAACGCAATGAATCAGGATTATCTTAATATAAGTAATGTTCTCGCCAAAAAGAGAAATGAACCTGTAATAGTAATTCTTGAGGATAAGACGGAATATCGATTTTGTGATTTCTGTGTTGAACTGGCCGACAAAAATAATAATTATGAAATTACAGCTTGGGGGGTAGAATCTGTATCAGATGGAAAAAGTCGTGATATGGAGTTCTTTGAATTAAGTGAAATAAATGAAATCAGGGATGCTCTCAGTGGACACGCTATCTACAAAAAAGCATCCTAACCAGTCATTGAAAGGTATTCATGCAAGAAAAGCATGAATTTTTCAGTTGGGCGTTAGAAACGTTTAGGAATCATTTGTGAGAATTTTATTAGTCATCGCTTACTTGTTTTCATTTATGGCAAGTGCAAGTACAAAAAATGAAATAGCTTTTGAGTCAGGAGCTAAAGTCAGAACATGCGAGAAGTACAATTCATTGAGAGCTTCTCAGCGAATTTCAGAAACAACTTCAAACATGATTATTGCAGCAGAGTATTTAGAATGCTCCTTAATGTCTGACCTAAAACAAGTTGATAGACCTACGGAAGTCATTGCACCTATTGGCAAAGAGCTACGTATCCGCTCAATTCCAACATCTCTTGGGCCCCAGGTAGATCGCATGGCTGTACTGAGTGACAAGTTTGTATTCGATGGTCATGATTCGTTTAAGTTTAGTGAGGGCAATCACAATATAGTGTTAACTTTAAAGGGCCAAATTAAGTCTGGTGAGTATTTATTTTGGGTTTTTGACGAGATATTGGATGCTACTTACAGGGCATTTTTTCCTTTAATTATTGAGGTAGACGGTAACAATATTAAAGCGAGGCCTTTCTATCTTAGCGGTTTTTAACAAGCGCTTGTTGCGGATAAATTTCCGCTACGCTTCAACTTCCCGAACAAGCGGACTATGAATAACACCCTAAAAGACTCAAACTCACCGTCACTTTCGAATTAACGCGACTACCGTTTTGCGGCTGGCTTGAGTCAATAGTAACTGTAGTTAGTCCTGACAGCTTTCTCTAAGTAGTGTCACTGTTACACTTAAACAAAATAAATTATCACAAGTTCAAATTAATTTAGCATCGCTTTTGCTTTTTGCTTTTTGCTTTTAAAAACAAAACCAATAAGTAAAAGGCTACTTAACACCCCAAAACTGCCGCCGCCCGAACGATAATAACTTTTATCGTATTCAACCTTAACTTCTTGCCCCTGTTTTACTTTTTGTTTAAATTTTTCTAATTCAAGTGTTAGATTTTGAGCCATTTGTTGCGAAGCTAGCTTAAAACTATTCACGCGCATTTCTCGATTGCCTTTTTCAAAACCAACGGCACTATGATTACGTGAGTCTGCGTGCATGCCTGGCGCTCTAAATAATAGCTTGCGAGTTTTTACGTCAAACACTGCGGTATCAACAAATGTTTGAAACTCTGTAGATTCCCCTTTTACAAAGTAAGCACCCACTATAGTCCAATAAGCCAGAGAGGATGTTCTGAGTTCATGGCTTGCGACATGGTCGTAAGACACCAAAGCCATCACATCAACATTATGTAACGCGGCTACTTGTTCAATGGTCACGAAGCCTTTTCCTTGCTTTAAGTAGAGCTCTGGCACAATTTGAATACTCTTAACACTTTTATCGTCCCTAAAACGACTGGCTACTTGTTCTAATAAGGCATGTTTTTCAAATTCCGTGAGCACGCCACTTGCGTAGTGAGATGTTTCGGGAATAAATGCGATACCAACTTTTAAGGGGAGCTTTAGCAAGGGCATTTGGTCTTGATGGTGGGAAATGACTTGTCCGTTTGGATAGAGATATTCAACTAGGTTACTCGATGCGCCGCGCTGAGTATGGTTACTCATACACCCTGTTAATAAAACCAATAGAAGCGAGCTGATTAAAAGTTTTGTTTTCATTAGTCGATAGTCCTTGTTGTGATTGTAAAGCTAAGTACTTGTTAAGCGATGATTATCTTAAGCTGCCATAGCGTTAACGCTAGATCTCCCGTTAAAGTTTAACTTGGCGGTCTTATTGGTATTAGAAGCTAATACTTTATATTGGTATTAAAAGCGAATACTTGATCGCCGAGAGCGAGTTTAGGGCTAAACTTGGTGACTATTTAACTAGGCTTAAGTTTTGTAGGCAGAGTTTTAGTTCCATCAAAAAGGCTTAGTGAGTGAGCGTTAAAAAAGTTCTCTGTGAGAGATATCTTACAAAATATGTAAGCCATATCTGCAAGCTGTTACAGATTTTGTCACTTTATAAGCTAAGAAATTGGGCTGCTCTAACCCTATTTTTTGCTAACTTATTGATTTAATGTGAGTTAAGTTGTAGTGAAAATAGTGGGCAAAAAATGCCAGCTGATTCGATTCGAAAAAGTGGCTTGTGAGATTTTCTAAATATCCTATTCTATTAATCAAGCGTTACGGAAAACGCCGGACTTAAAGGAATCAAAGAAAGGAAGCTTTATCAAGGACTTGATAAATACGGATATAGCAGGGAGCATGCTGTTCATTGGATGAAGTAAAAAGCACACGAGGGCGACTTAGGTCGCCCTCACTTATTTAGTCGCTAAAAAGATGTTCGTCGGTATTCTCTATACTCTGGCATCCAAAAGTTCTTTTCAACTGCTTGTTCTAAAACGGCTAAATCGACTTTCGTTGCCACGCCTTGCTGCATCGCCTTAAGACCAACTTGAACTGCAATATATTTACTTACTTCGCGAATTTCCGCGAGATCAGGTAACAGATTAGCATTTTCTCCTTTTACTAAAGGCGAGCACTCTGCTAAGGCGTTACTCGAAGTCATAAACATTTCATCTGTTACGCGAGTAGCGCCACTAGCAATCACACCTAGGCCTACCCCAGGAAAAATATAGCTATTATTGCACTGTGCTATTGGATAGCTTTTGCCATCAAATTCCACAGGCTCAAATGGACTTCCTGTGGCTACAATCGCGTTGCCATCAGTCCATGCAATAACATCTTTAGGAAGTGCTTCAACTTTAGAGGTTGGATTAGAAAGCGGCAGTATGATGGGTTTGTTGCAATGTTCATACATCGCAGTCACCACCGCTTGGCTAATTAATCCCGCAACCCCAGAAACACCGATTAAAATCGTGGGTTTACTGTGTGTAACTAAGTCGAGTAACGAAATATTCTCGCCATTGCTACTCCAACCTTCAACTTGTTGGTTGGATTTTGCGAATTTTTTCTGGAAATCGCGCAGTGGCATATCTTCAGTTAATAAGCCTTTACTGCTTGTTAAGTAAACTTGGCTGATGGCTTCCTCTTCAGATAGGCCGTCTGCAATCATATGTGCGACAATTTGCTCCGCAATTCCACAACCCGCAGAGCCCGCGCCGACAAAGACGACTCTGTGCTCTTTTAATTGAGTACCTTGTGCATGACATGCGGCAAGCAATGTGCCTACCGTAACCGCAGCAGTGCCCTGAATATCATCGTTAAAACAGCATAAAGTGTTTTTATATTTGTGTAGTAATGGAGTGGCATTGGCTTGTGCAAAATCTTCAAACTGAATTAGCGCATTTGGCCAGCGGCGCTTCACGCCTTGTATAAAGTCATCTACAAACTTAAAGTATTCGTTGCCACTAATACGCTTTTGACGCCATCCCATATACACAGGATCGTCGAGCAACTCTTGATTATTGGTGCCAACATCTAAAGTTACCGGCAGCGTATAAGCGGGACTTATGCCGCCACACGCAGAATATAAAGCGAGCTTACCAATGGGAATCCCCATGCCGCCAATTCCTTGGTCGCCTAGTCCTAAAATTCGTTCGCTATCAGTTACAACGATCACTTTGACATTTTGTTTAGTGGCGTTTTGTAGCATGTCGTCAATGCGATCTCGATCAGGGTAAGAAATAAATAAACCGCGTTTACGGCGATAAATTTGAGAAAACTTCTGGCATGCCAAGCCCACAGTCGGGGTATAAATGATTGGCATCATTTCTTCTAGGTGATCGGTGATTAGACGAAAGTACAAGGTTTCATTGGTATCTTGAATGTTGCGTAAGTAAATATGTTTGTCTAAATCATGACTAAACTGTTGATACTGTGAATAAGCTCGACGCGCTTGTTCTTCTATTGTTTCTATTGTCGCAGGTAATAGGCCTTCAAGATTAAATGCTCTTTTTTCTTCTACAGAAAAAGCGCTGCCTTTATTCAGTAACGGAGTTTCTAGTAAAACTGGACCGGCATATCGAATATAGAGTGGGCGTTTTTTAGGCTGATTATTTGTCATAGTTTTATCGCGTTAAGTATTTGAAAAGTCTGTTTGTTGATTATTTTTTGTGGACTAACTAGCGTTTTAATATAGCAATAGAAAGTTTGCCGAATTATAGGCTGCTTAGGGCATATGCTCTAGCACTTTGTTACGACTTTTAGCTATTCTCAAATAGCTCACTAAAAAATAATATTAACTAAGGCAAGTATAGAAGCTTTAAGCCTAATCCGCCGGATAATTGGACCTTAACGTTTACGTTAACGGATTTCACTGATTTATGCGCTTGAGAAAAAGTGAGTGATCAAGCAAAATAGCCAACCTTACTCAGCTTTTATAAGTCTCTTGTGGAACATCAGCCAAGCCAAACTGCACTTCTAAGTTTAAACAACAGCAGTAGCGATTTAATCGTTAGTGTGGCTATCAATGTCCCACTAAGACGGACCTTTGATTACCGTTTTGATACCAAGCCCGCGCACGAGCCTGAAGTTGGCATGCGAGTTAAAGTCCCATTTGGCAGCCACACCAAAATTGGTTTAATCAGTGAAGTTCATCCGATTGCCGATTATTTAGCAAAAAATCCCGAGGCTAATTTAAATAAGTTAAAACCGGTGGCTTTAATTTTAGATGAAGCACCATTGGTTTCGCCCAAGCTAATTCGTTTGTACGAGTGGATGGTTGGTTATTATCATGCTCCGCAGGGAGAGATTTGGCAAACTCTATTACCAACAGCTTTGCTAAAAGGAAGTCCAACTCAATATGTGCGTTCAAGTCGGTGGCTGATCTCTGAATTAGGCCGCGAAGTTTTACAAAAAAATCAGCTAGCGAAAAATGCAGTTAAACAAAAGTTAATATTACAGCGTCTATTTGAAAATCCCGCAGGTATATTGCACGACAGACTCAGGGAATTTGAGCTGGATTATAGCGGGTTAAAAAAATTAGCAGGCAAAAACTGGGTTGTCCGAAGTTTTCAAAAAGACTCTAGCAGTAAAGCGATTACCAAAAGCCAAGGGATGGAGAACATACACCTTAATAGTGAGCAGCAGTTCGCTATTGATGAAGTCTCTGCCTCACTTAATCAATACCAAACATTTTTGTTGTTTGGGGTAACCGCATCTGGAAAGACTGAAGTCTATTTACGTTTGATAGAAAAGGTAATTGAGCAAGATCGGCAAGCGCTGGTTTTAGTGCCAGAAATAGGTTTAACGCCACAAACGCTGCGCCGCTTTCAAAATCGCTTTGCGGTAGAAATTGTTTTAATGCATTCAGGAATGAGCGAACAACAGCGTTTGCAAAGCTGGCTAAAGGCGCGCAGTGGTGATGCTAAAATTATTATTGGCACTCGCTCTGCTCTTTTTGTTCCATTACATCGGCCGGGAATCATTATTATTGATGAAGAGCACGATTTATCGTTTCGCCAACAACAAGGCTTTCGTTATTCTGCACGCGATGTTGCTATGGTGCGAGGTCATTTAGAAAAAGTGCCAGTATTGCTAGGCAGCGCTTCGCCTTCGTTAGAATCATTGATGAATGTTGAAAAGAAAAAAATTACGCAATTAAACTTACGCCAAAAAGCCCAAGCGACTGCAGAGTTAAGTTATCAGGTCATTGATTTAAAAAAACAAATAATCAACAATGGATTGTCGCAAGAATTAGTTAAAAAAATTAAGCAGCACTTAAGCGCCAAAGGGCAAATATTACTTTTTTTAAATCGACGTGGATACGCACCCGTATTGTTGTGCCATGAGTGCGGTTGGAGCAGTAGCTGTACTCGCTGCGATACTCATTTTACCTACCATCATAAAAATCATTTTTTACAATGCCACCATTGTGGCTCTAGCAAGCGCGCACCGCGTCAATGCCCGGAGTGCCAATGCGAGCAAATGATTCCTGTAGGGCTAGGGACAGAGCGCTTGCAAGAAACCGTGGCGGCACTTTTCCCTGACGCAAAGCTGGCTCGAATTGACCGAGACACCACTCGTAAAAAAGCTGCTATGCAAGAGTTTGTGACATCTGTAAAGGCGGGTGAAGTAGATATTTTAATTGGTACCCAAATGCTGGCTAAAGGACATCATTTTCCCGATGTAACCTTAGTTGCGCTAATTGATATGGACGGTGCGCTGTATAGCGCAGATTACCGGGCTCCCGAGTATGCTGCCCAATTAATAACTCAAGTATCGGGACGAGCAGGCCGAGCGCAGCGCCAAGGAGAGGTAATTATTCAAACCCATTTGGCAGAACACCCCATGCTAGCGCAAGTTATTCACCAAGGTTATGCCGCATTTGCAAATTCAGCTTTGCAAGAAAGAATTGAAGCAGAATATCCGCCTTATGCGTTTAGTGCGATGTTTCAAGCTGAGTCACCGCACCCTGAGCCAGTGAATCAATTTTTACAAGATGTTCGCTTAATTTTGGATCGTTACACCGATTTAAAAGTAGAATTACTGGGACCTGCGCCATCTTTATATATGAAAAAGGCTGGAAAATACCGTTATCAGTTATTTTTACAAACCTTGAGCAGAAATGATTTGCACCGCTTACTTGATTTAACGTTACCCGATATTGAGAAACTTAAGAGCGCAAACAAAGTTCGCTGGCGGCTAGAAATCGATCCAGTTGGCGATTCATAATCATGGTTATTTGTTAGAAAGGTCACTTTTGGCTGAAATTTAATCAGTTGTTGCGCGACATTGAGTTAAATCAAGATAAAAAACAGATGCGCTAAATGCGATTGATTTTTATCTAATAAAAATCATTTGACCCTAACCAGAATTTTATTGAATATAGGCACCAGTATCGACGCTTTTTTGCACAAGTTTTCGATACATATTTGCGAAAATCAGTATAATCTTCGTACAATTTAAAAAAAGCTGATTGATTGCAACTTGCTGATTAGTAGGCGTATATACCAGCAAAGACTGTTTACATAGGTTAATTAAAGAGTCAACTTGTTAAAGCGGTCATAGAATTAAAGCCGATAGGCGTTTTTATGATTATCTTGTGGTATTGTCGTACTATCAATTCAGCACTAGGTGCTGTCAATTAGATTTCAAAGTCTGCCTGCAGGCTTTGTCACTTCACAAAGTATTGATGGGGGATTGGAGTGAAGCCAACAGAGATTAAAGATCCAGAGTATTTTCACAAGGTTGTTGACTGTCAGTATGCCTGTCCTGCGCATACCCCAGTCCCTGAGTATATCCGGTTGATTGCGCAAGGTCGTTATGACGATGCTTATATGATTAACTGGGAATCCAATGTGTTTCCTGGGATATTGGGCAGAGTCTGCGATAGACCCTGCGAACCTGCTTGTCGCCGCGGCCGAGTTGAAGAAGAGCCAGTTGCTATTTGTCGTTTAAAGCGGGTGGCCGCTGATAATAAAGACAAAGCAGACATTCAAGCAAGAATGCCCGAAATAGCCCCCAAAAATGGTAAAAAGGTCGCGTTAATTGGTGCTGGACCTGCCTCTCTAACCGTGGCTCGAGACTTAGCCCCGTTAGGTTACGAAATTGAACTGTTTGACGAGCAAGATATTGGTGGTGGCTTTATGCGCAACCAAATTCCATCTTTTCGTTTGCCTGTTGAAGTACTTAATGAAGAAGTGAATTACATTTTAGAAATGGGCGTTGTAGCGCACTTTAAACACTATGTTGATAGTTTAAAAAAGCTCGTTGAAAACCCAGCCTACGACGCTATTTTTGTTGGTTCTGGCGCACCCAATGGCCGCGACCTTAGCTCGCTACCCGGGCGCAAAGAAGGTGATGCCAATATTCATATTGGTATTAACTGGTTAGACAGTGTAGCGTTTGAGCACACCAAAGAAATCGCTAAAAACGTGTTGGTGTTAGGTGGCGGAAATACCGCCATGGATTGTTGCCGAACATCACGCCGTTTAGGTGGCACGAATGTGCGAGTTGTTGTGCGAAGTCCACAAGCTGATATGAAAGCCTCCCCTTGGGAAATTGAAGATACCTTAAATGAAGACATTCCAATTTTTGAAAATCACACTCCAAAAGAGTTTGTGGTTGAAAATGGTAAATTAGTTGGAATGAAGTTTGAGAAAGTTAAAGCCGTCTACGACGATGAGGGTAAACGCAGCTTAGTACCCACCGGCGAAGATCTTGTCTTTATGGAAGCCGATGAAGTTATCATTGCCATTGGACAAGATAATGCGTTTCCTTGGATTGAACGCGATATTGGAATAGAGTTTGGTAAGTGGGATATGCCTGTAGTCGATAAGACCACTTTTCAGTCTACCAATCCCAGAGTATTTTTTGGCGGTGACGCAGCGTTTGGGCCTTCTAATATTATTACTGCCGTTGCTCATGGTCATCAAGCCGCTATTTCAATTCATAAACATTGTCAAAATGAATCGGTAGCTGAGCGATTAGCACCACAGACTAATTTGCTTTCGCAAAAAATGGGTTTTCACGAATGGACTTATGACGCCCATATTGATCATGATAAACGCCACTTAGTCCCTCATGTTGATAAAGAAATAGCACTTAAAAACTTAAAAATTGAAGTCGAAAAAGGCTTTGACCAAGAGTTAGGTTACGAAGAAGCGATGCGTTGCTTAAACTGCGATGTACAGACGGTGTTTAGTGATGATTTATGCATTGAATGTGACGCCTGCGCCGATGTTTGTCCCACCAGTTGTATTAATTTTACCGAAAATGGTGACGAAGAAGATTTGCGCTCGCGTTTATTAGCGCCTGCGAACGAAAAAGACCAAGACCTCTACGTTTCTGGTGAATTAAAAACCACTCGGGTAATGGTTAAAGATGAAAACGTTTGTTTGCATTGCGGATTATGTGCGGAGCGCTGTCCTACAGCTGCTTGGGATATGCAAAAATTTACTTATTCAGTTACTAAGGCAGGCAAAGAATGCGCATAGAAGCGACTAATGATTTTGTCATTCGCTTTGCGAATGTAAACGGCACGGGTTCAGCCAGTGCGAATAATATGTTTTCTAAGGCAGTTTTTAGAATGGGAGTGCCGGTTAGCCCGAAGAATATCTTCCCGTCAAATATTCAAGGCTTGCCCACTTGGTTTGAAGTGCGAGTGACTGAAAAAGGCTATTTAGGCAGCCGTGGCGACGTCGATTTTGTGGTTGCGATAAACGGCCAAACAATGCAAGAAGACTATGACACGCTGATGCCCGGTGGCTATTTTTTATATGACTCTACTAAAGCCTTGCCACGTAGCTTTAAGCGAGAAGATATTATAGAAATTGGTATTCCTTTAACCCAAATGTGTATTGATAATTACGACAATCCACGTCAACGCCAGCTGTTTAAAAACATTATTTATGTTGGTGCCTTAGCCTATTTGTTTGATATGGAGTTTAAAGTGCTTACCGGTATGGTTGAAGATCAGTTTGCAAAAAAGCAAAAGTTGATTGCGCCTAACGTAAAAGCTTTAGAGCTTGGATATGACTACGCCAAAAAACACTTTACCGACACCTGTGGATTAAAAGTTTCTCGTCGCGATAATGTTGGTGACTCAATTATGATTGACGGTAATGGCGCAACCGGTTTGGGCGCAGTGTATGCCGGCGCGACCGTCGTTGGTTGGTATCCAATTACGCCGTCTACTTCTGTGGTAGAAGCTTTCGAAAAGTATGCCAAGAAATTTCGGGTTGAAAAAGACACCGGTAAAAATAAATTTGCTATTTTGCAAGCTGAAGATGAACTAGCTGCAATAGGTATGGCGATTGGTGCTAACTGGAATGGCGCGAGAGGCTTTACTGCTACTTCTGGTCCTGGTTTATCCTTAATGAGTGAGTTCTTAGGGCTTGCTTATTTTGCCGAAATTCCGGTAGTACTCATTGACGTGCAACGTAGTGGCCCAAGTACTGGTATGCCTACACGTACTCAACAGTCAGATATTATTTCTGCGGCTTATGCCTCGCATGGTGATACTAAACATGTATTGTTAATACCTTGCGACCCGGCTGAATGTTTTGAAATGACCGCCGCTTCATTTGATTTAGCAGAACGCTTACAAACCCCGGTCATTATTATGTCTGATCTTGACTTAGGTATGAACGACCATGTGAGTCGGCCGCTTAAATGGGACGACAACCGAAGCTTTGATCGCGGTAAAGTTTTAAGTGCAGAAGATTTAGATTCTATGCAAGAGCGCTGGGGTCGATATAAAGATGTCGATGGCGATGGCATTGGCTATCGCACCTATCCAGGTACGCATCCTACCAAAGGCTCTTATTTTACCCGTGGTTCATCGCACAATGAATACGCTGCCTATACAGAAAATAGCGATGACTATGAAGAAAATATGCAACGTTTAGTGCATAAGTGGGAAACGGCGAGAGAGCTAGCGCCACTACCCCAAATTAAATATCGTGATAAAGAGTCTAAGGTAGGCGCTATTTTTTATGGCACCAGCGCGCAAGCAAGTTACGAAGCGCTTGATGGTTTAGAAGAGGCAGGGATTAAAATAAACACTTGTCGAATTAAGTCGTTTCCATTCCATCATGATATTAAAAGTTTTATTGAAGCGCATGACACTATATTTGTGATTGAACAAAATCGTGATGCTCAAATGCGAACATTGATTATAAACGAGTTTAATATTGGTACTGAAAAGCTTCGCTCCATTTTAAATATTGACGGTATGCCAATAAGAGCACGCCGTATAAAACGAAAAATTGAAAGTATGCTTAATGGTGAAGAGGTGAGTCCTTTCACTACAGCAAAGTGCGGTAAAGAGGTGGCAGCATGAGTTATTTGAGATCACAGTTTCGTCACCCTGACGCGGCGAAGAATTCCTTAGGTTACACCCAAGCAAACTACGAAGGTGCACTTTCAACCTTGTGTGCAGGGTGTGGGCATGACTCGATTAGCAATTCGATTATTAACGCTTGCTTTGAACTTGCATTAGAGCCGCATAAAATTGCAAAAATGTCAGGTATTGGCTGTTCGTCTAAAACGCCTGCGTACTTTTTGTCTAACTCACATGGCTTTAATTCGGTGCATGGTCGTATGCCTTCGGTCACCACCGGAGCCAACATGGCGAATAAAGACCTAACTTATATCGGTGTGTCGGGTGATGGTGATACTGCGTCAATCGGTATGGGGCAATTTATGCACCTAGTGAGACGAAACCTTAATATGGTTTACATTGTCATGAACAATGGCGTTTATGGTCTAACCAAAGGGCAAGACTCTGCAACCGCAGATTTAGGTAGTGCCAGTAAAAAAGGTGTGCCTAATATGTATGAACCAATGGACCTTTGCGAACTGGCCATTTCTTTGGGATCGGGCTATGTCGCACGAAGTTTTTCTGGCGACAAATCTCAATTAGTGCCTTTGCTTAAAGGCGCAATAAAGCACAATGGCTTTGCATTAATTGATGTTGTTTCTCCTTGCGTTACTTTTAATAATAACCCGGATTCTACTAAAAGTTATGAGTGGGTAAGAGATCATAAAGAGGCAACCGGCACTTTTGATTTAGTCCCTCACGAGCAAGAAATTAAAGTGCAACAGCCGCACAACAATCAAGAGTCGATTAAATTACATGATGGCACTGTGTTAAATCTTCATCGTCAACCGGGCTCACTCGATATCACTTGTAGAGAGTCTGTATTAATGGCACTAGAAGAAGCGAAAAGAAATCAGCAAGTTTTGACTGGGTTATTACATTTAAATACTGATTCTAAAAACACTCACGAAATTATTAATACCAGTGACACGCCACTTAACCAACTCAATGAATCTGACTTATGTCCAGGTAGTGATATTCTTGAAGCCATAAATGAAAGTTTGCGTTAAGTTTTAACTCCTATTTTGCTCGCTTATTGTAGCGAGCAAAAGTTTTTAACTTCTGTTTAAAGTAATTCACCATGACAATTAAAATTGCGGTAAATGCCGCTTCTGGAAAAATGGGGCAGCAAGTAATCCAACAAGTTTGCTCAAACTCCAATGCAGAATTAGTAGCCGCCATATGTCGAGCCAAACACCGGCTTATTGGTCGTCAAGTTGGTTATTCAGATGTACTCTATTCTTGTGATGTGCAAGGCGCGTTGGCGGCCAGCGACGTGGTGATAGACTTTAGTACTCCAGAAGTTTCTATAAAGCTCGTGGAGCAAGCGAGTATTTTAAAAAAACCAGCGCTAATAGGCACAACCGGTTTTTCGGACCAGCAAATAGAAGTCTTAAAAGCAAAAGCAGACAACATTCCTTTATTGTTAGCACCCAATACCAGTATAGGGGTTAATTCAACCTTAGCCTTATTAGAGCTAGCAGCAAAAATGTTAGGTAAGCAAGCCGATATAGAAATCATTGAAGCGCACCATAAACATAAAGTTGACGCACCGTCTGGTACCGCGATTAGAATGGGTGAAACTATTGCTAACGCCATGGGGAATGATTTTGATGCGCTTCAAGTGACCGATTCGCGATTTGAAAAACGCACAAGAAAACCTGGTGAAATCGGTATGTCGGTGATTCGCGCGGGAGAAATTATTGGTGAGCACAAGGTGATGTTTGCTTTAGATAATGAAATTATTAGTATTGAACATAAAGCGCAAAATAGACACTGTTTTGCTGAAGGGGCTGTATTAGCGGCTGCTTGGTTAGCAACGCAACCCGCCGGCTTTTATTCTATGCAAGATTTTGTGGCGGCATAAAATGGTCAGCCAGCAATTAGGTGTTTAGCCAGTGCGATGGTTTTTACAACCACTGGCTTATCGCCTAATTTAAGAACGTTAATATCATGCCCACTATTGAGCATGATATTAGCTTCAGTTTAAATGGCTAATGCGCTTGTTCCCAATTGTCACCAATACCTACATCAACGTCTAAAGGGACACTAAGCTCAACTGCGCTAGACATAATTTGATTTATTTTTTCGCAATACTCAGTTAACTTTTCCTCGGCGACTTCGAATACCAGCTCATCATGAACTTGCATTACCATAAAGCAATCAGGTGATTCATTTTCTAACCACTTTTGAACTTCTATCATGGCTATTTTTATTATGTCAGCAGCACTGCCTTGCATAGGAGCGTTAATTGCCGTTCTTTCGGCGGCTTGTCGGAGCATACCGTTAGACGCGTTAATTTGCGGCAAGTATAAGCGCCGTCCGAAGAGAGTTTCTACATAACCTAACTCTTTCGCCTTTTGTTTTGTCGATTCCATATATTGGCTAACGCCTGGATAGCGAGCAAAATATGTATCAATGTAATGACCGGCTTCATCATTTTGAATATTCAGTTGTTTGGCTAAACCAAAGCGCGACATACCATAAATTAAACCAAAGTTAACGGCTTTAGCATGCCGGCGCTGTTCACTGTTTACTGCTTCAATATTGACCCCAAAGACTTCCGCTGCGGTGGCACTGTGCACATCTAAATTATTTTTAAATGAGCGCAACAAATTTTCGTCTTGAGACAAATGAGCCATAATTCTAAGTTCAATCTGAGAGTAATCGGCAGCCACTATTTTGTAACCTTTAGGCGCGATAAAAGCTTCTCGCAAACTTCTGCCTTCTGGCGTTTTTACTGGAATATTTTGTAAGTTAGGATCGCTCGACGACAAACGACCTGTGGCCGCAACAGCTTGTTGATAAGAGGTATGCACGCGTCCAGAACGTGGCTGTACCATTAGGGGAAGCTTGTCTGAGTAAGTCGATTTTAATTTACTTAGCCCTCGATATTCCATAATAACTTTGGGTAAAGGGTAGTCTAATGCAAGCTGCGCTAAAACTTCTTCTGCCGTCGACGGTTGCTTTTTAGGCGTCTTTTTAAGCACTGGCAAGCCCTGTTTTTCAAATAAAATTTCTTGAAGTTGCTTTGGTGATCCTAGGTTAAAAGGTTGCCCTGCAATTTCATGGGCTTTACTTTCTAATTCTACGATCCGCTGGCCAAACTCGTTGCTCTTTTGTTTTAGAAACTCACTATCGATTAAAACACCTCGCTGCTCCATTTTAGAAAGTACATTGACTAGCGGCATTTCTAAATGCTGAAATACATTTTTAGGCCCTTCGTCTTTTTCTAGTTCAGCCCAAATTGCTTGGTGTAGTTGCAGCGTAACATCAGCATCTTCCGCTGCATAAGCGGCAGCAATCTCTAAATCGATTTGATCAAAGGTGATTTGTTTTTTACCCTTGCCTGCAATGTCTTCAAAGTAAATACATTCATGTCCCAAATATTTTTGCGCTAAAGTATCCATATCATGTCGATTAGAAACGCTATTAAGCATGTAAGATTCAAGCATGGTATCAAACTCAACACCGCGCAAATTGATTCCTGCCGCTGCAAAAATGCTTTGGTCATATTTTATATTCTGGCCTACTTTTTTAATCTCTGGGTTTTCTAAAACCGGCTTAAGCTGCGCTAATGCCCATTTAAAATCGAGCTGTTGTGGCGCTCCTGGGTAGCTGTGACGTAGCGGCAAATAAGCGGCTTCACCTGGGGCAACCGCAAACGAAATGCCGACTAAGTCTGCGGCAATAATATTAAGGCCAGTGGTTTCTGTGTCTAATGCGATCAGCGTCGCATTGGTCAACTTTTCTAGCCACTCAGTTAAACTTTTCTCGCTTAATATGGTGACATAATTTTTGTGGCTAATCGGACTATCAAGCTGAGGCTCGTCTTCTAGTTGCGCAGCAGACTCAGCTGTATCTCCGCTCCGTTGCCCTTGAGCACTGCTGCCATCTTGAGGTTGTGGCAACGCAGATTTGCCGGCTACAATTTCTTTATGCCAAGTTCTAAATTCATATTCACTAAATAGCGCTTCTAAATATTCGCTGTCGGCTTCGCCAATATTAAGCTCCTCTAAAGATAGAGGAAGCTCAACATCGAGTTTAATGGTGGCGAGTTGGTAGGAAAGCCTGGCTTCGTCTTCATATTGCTGCATTTTCTCAGCAAGCTTTTTAGCGCCTCTGATGGGTAAATCGGCAATTTTATCTAAGTTTTTATATATCTCGTCGATACCGCCGATCCCTTGCAGCAAGCCTAATGCTGTTTTTTCTCCCACGCCGGCGACGCCAGGAATATTGTCCGACTTGTCTCCCATTAATGCTAAAAAGTCGATGATTAAGTTAGGTGGGATCCCAAATTTTTCAAGCACACCCTGTTCATTTAAAAACTGATTGCTCATGGTGTTTATTAAGCTGATATGCGGGTTAACAAGCTGCGCCATATCTTTATCACCGGTGGAAATAATTGTTTCTCTGCCGGCTTGAGTCGCATGGTGAGCGATAGTGCCTATTACGTCGTCCGCTTCGACCCCTTCTATAGAAATCAGCGGGAAGCCCATTGCCTTCACTATTTTATGTAGGGGCTCTATTTGGCTGCGCAAATCATCTGGCATGGGCGGACGATTGGCTTTGTATTCTGGGTACATGTCATTACGAAATGTTTTGCCCTTTGCGTCAAAAACCACCGCCATTTGCTCTGGGTGATATTGCTTATACAGGCTTTTCAGCATGTTGATCACACCGTAAATGGCGCCAGTTGGCTGCCCTTTCGAGGTTGAGAAATTCATGGTGTGGTAGGCACGAAATAAGTAAGAAGAGCCGTCAACGAGAATAAGCGGTGTTTTATTTTGCATAAATTAATTCATCTTATTAGTTGGTTATCGAATTATTGAGCGCTTACCGTAAGTTGCTAAATCCGTCGGTTTAAAAACCTTTTATTTGACCAAACCCAGCACAATGGGTAAGGTTGGATGCGCTCAAAATTGAGCCGCTTATTCTACCGTAGTTCGACGCTGCTGCCGACTACTATTCTAGGTAGTTAAGTTACAGAGCAAACTTAAAAAAAAAATTAATAAGTTACGGTAACTATCTAAAAAATATAGAAATATTAAGTTGCGATTATTCTGTGGATAAAAGCGTGCATAAAAAAAAGCAGAAATGCCAATAAACCTTGATGTTTTTCTAAAATTGATGGTGCTGTTGAATAAATATACTTATAAATCAGCTATATACACGTTATTTCAATGTTTCAGCTTGGCTCTGAATAAGCTGTGGGTAAGTGACTTTGAACTGTGAATAAGCTGACCTTAGGGTGATAAAATGATAACAACTTCCAACCCGTCATGGGGCTTAAAGTTAAGCGCTATGTTAAACGGACTTGCGACAATATGCGGCCAAGCAATCAGTTGGTTAACTTTTGCTATGGTGGTTTTACTCAGCTTGAATGTACTCATGAGTTGGTTACTCAGCCAAAGCTCTATCATGCTAAGCGAAGCCATTACATGGATGCACGCCGCCAACTTTTTATTAGCTGCTGCATACACTTTAAACCGTGACGAGCATGTGCGGGTCGATGTTTTATATTCAAAAATGTCGCTTAAAGCAAAAGCATGGGTAGATATTATTGGTAGCCTACTGCTTTTAATTCCCACCATGATATTTATTCTTTGGTCTAGCTGGTCTTATGTTTTATTAAGCTGGCGTATCAATGAAGTGTCAGCAGAAGCGGGTGGTTTACCTTATTTATTCGTTTTAAAAGCGCTGCTGTTAGTAATGCCCATTTTGCTGATTATTGAAGCAATTAATCAGCTTATTATTAAGTCACTGCAACTTACTGCTGACTCTCGACAGCAAGCTGCGCCGGAGGCTAACTAATGGAATGGTTAGCAATATTAATGTTTATCACTGTGTGCGTTGTTCTACTCGCGGGTTATCCCGTGGCATTTACTTTAGCGGGCACTGCGCTGGGGTTTGCCGCAATTGGTGTGGCGTTTGGTTATATCAATCCATTAATTTTAAAATCTTCATTTAGTCGCCTGTTTGGCATTATGAATAATCAAACTTTAATTGCGGTGCCCTTGTTTGTTTTTATGGGGGTGATGTTAGAAAAATCGAAAATAGCCGAAAAACTGCTTTCTGGAATGGCGGGGCTTTTTTCGAATCTACCCGGAGGTCTAGCTATATCGGTCGTGATTGTGGGCGCTTTACTTGCGGCTAGCACGGGGATTGTTGGTGCAACAGTTGTCACTATGGGGCTGCTTTCTTTACCGGTTATGTTGAAGTCAGGATATAGTCCGCAATTATCGACTGGCGTGATTTGTGCGTCGGGGACTTTAGGGCAAATTATTCCTCCTTCAATAGTGTTGGTTTTATTGGGTGATGTGATTGCCTCTGCCAGTCGAGATTCTGGGGCAGGGTTAGCGCCGGTTTCGGTGGGTGACTTATTTGCGGGCGCAATGATCCCTGGGCTAATTTTAGTTGGGCTTTATATTGTATATGTATTTATTTTTGCCAAATTAAAACCAGAGCAAGCGCCTAAAGCCAGCCTGCAGCAAAAGACTGAATTTAATTGGAGTAGTTTATTGTTGCCTTTAGTACTTATTTTGTTAGTGCTAGGTTCAATATTAAGTGGCGTAGCAACGCCTAGTGAAGCGGCGGCAATTGGTGCGCTCGGTGCAATGGGTTTAGCTATTATATTTAAGGAATTTAATTTTAAGCGCTTAACCCAAGTGGTGCGTTCAACGACCCGTACTTCAAGTATGGTTTTTATGATACTGATAGGCGCCTCTATTTTTTCTTTAGTCTTTAGAGCGTTTGGCGGCGATGACATGATCCGAGAGCTGCTAGAAAGTTTGCCTGGCGGCGTGATGGGCGCAATGTTGGTAGTGATGTTGGCAATGTTTATCTTGGGTTTTATTTTAGACTTTATTGAAATTGTATTTGTTGTTGTTCCTCTCACAGCGCCGCCACTACTTGCCATGGGCGTCGATCCTATTTGGCTCGGTATTATGATTGCGGTCAATTTACAAACATCATTTTTAACTCCGCCATTTGGGTTTGCCTTGTTTTATTTACGCGGGGTAGCGCCAGAGAGTGTCAAAACTGCGCAAATTTATCGTGGTGTGTTGCCTTTTATTGGTCTGCAAATTTTTATCTTGGTAATTCTAGCCATTTGGCCGCAGTTGGTAACTTGGCTACCCAGTGTGGTTTATAAAAGCTAGTAACTTAATAAGCTATTAGCGCGATACAAATTGAGTTGTACGCATCATCATTAGTGCTAGGCGCGGTAGGTAAAAGCTCATAGCGAATTCTATGAGCTTAAGTGGTTAGCTTATAAACTTTGTTGCATGGTTTTCCACGCGTTTGCTTTAGTTTTAAACGCAAGATAAGAGTCATAAATTCGTTTAGCTAACGGGTTGGCTTGCGCTTGTTCTGCCACCAAAGTTTCGGAAATTTTTTCTAGATGATCTAAAACCGGTTGTGGCAAACGCTTAACTTGCACGCCGTGTTTTTCTACCAACTCATTTAGTGCTGCGTTATTTTTTTCTGTGAACTCAGCTAGCATGTCGGCATTGGCTGTTAAGCAAGCAATCTTTACAATCTCTTGTAAGTCTTGGGGTAAAGCTTCAAAAGCTTGTTTATTGATCATTGCTTCTAAAGTGGTTCCTGGCTCTTGCCAACCCGGGTAGTAGTAATATTTAGCCGCTTTGTAAAAGCCAAAAGCTAGATCATTATAAGGGCCAACAAATTCTGCCGCGTCGATTCGGCCCATTTCTAAGGCAGAAAATATTTCACCGCCAGCGATAAGTTCAGGAGTTCCTCCTGCGCGCTTTAATACCTCACCGCCTAAACCGGGAATGCGCATTTTTAAACCCTTTAAATCTTCGACCGAATTAATTTCTTTATTAAACCAACCGGCCATTTGCATGTCGGTATTGCCTGCCGGCATAGGAATTAAATTATAAGGCGCATAGAGTTCTTGCCATAATTCTAAACCGCCGCCTTTAAGTAACCAGCCATTCATTTCTTGTGCGTTTAGTCCAAATGGAACAGAGCTAAAAAATGATGCCGCCGGTAATTTGCCTTTCCAGTAATAAGAAGCGCCATGTCCCATTTGGACGCTACCAGAAGCAACTTCATCAAATACCTGTAGCGCAGGAACTAATTCGCCAGCACCATAGACTTTTACTTTTAAGCGGCCATTACTCAGTTGATCAATAAGTTCGGCAAGGTATTCTGCGCCAGTGCCTAGTCCCTGAAAGCCCGGTGGCCATGTCGTAATCATATTCCAGTGAATAGTTTCGGTGTTACTCGCTGACTGGGTTGTTGTTTGGCAGTCTTTGGTTTGGCCACAAGCGGTTAATAATGTGGCAGTACCTGCTGCGGCAATAAAGTTTCTTCTTTTCATTTTTTTGTCCTGTGAAACGGTTTCGTCGGTGAATTCGAACACGCTGTTTTACTTTTGCACTCTAGAATACACAAGCTTGCTTGCCAATGAAATAGTAATAGTTACCCAGAGTCTTGGGCATAGCGGTATTCCACACATTGAATATTAAAATGCAGCTCAATGGTCGATTAAGCTTTAGCGTTTTATTTGGCTCTTAGCTTATTAATTGGTTTAACTAAATACAACTTAGCGCTATTACTGATTATTAAAGGCTAACTACAATTTTCATTGGCTTTGCTTTTTTTGCTGCGCACTGGCAAGCTTAGTTGCAGCGATAGGTGGTTTGCATTTTTTTAATGAGGAGAACTATATGTCAGATTGCATCACAGCCTTTTTTGAGGCATGGCAAATTGTAGATGCTGAGCTTCGGCTCAGCAAAATTAAAAGTGCGGTGACAGAAACGGTTCGCTACGACGACCCCCGCACGCCTGAAACGCTTCAAGGTATTGAAGCATTAAATCATTATGTGGGTATGTTTTGCGCAAATGCACCGGGGTGGTCAGCAAATGTGGTTAAAAGTGACACCATTGCTGGCGTCACTCGTGTCACTGTCGCTTTTAAAGGGATCGGGCCTGATGGAACGGAGCAAACTCAGTTTGGCCAGTATTTTGTTGAACAAGATGGAGATCGAGTATCTCGGATGATTGGGTTTGTTGGTACTGGCGAATAAAACCTATCGGTTGCCTTGGCTCATAAGTCAGTCTATGAGCCAGGCTTATTTTAAAAAACTAACCCTTTTTAGCGACGGAATAAAAAGCAGCTAAATTACTTAACGTGTTTGCCGCCGTTCCAGCCACCTTGGGTTAACACGCGCTCACCCATGGCTTTGGGGGAGTCTTCAAGATCTGTCGCCATTGAGTCGTTCCAGCGATTAAGAAATCCATACAAGCATACCGCGCCTAAAATTTCACAAATTTGGTTTTCACTCCAATGCTTGCGCATTTCAGCAAAAAGCTCAGGAGTAACAGCATTAGGTACAGAACCTGCTGCAAGGGCAAAATCTAGCGCGACTCTTTCTGCTTCAGTATATAAATCACTGCTTTTATAGTCCCAAATAGCGTCCAATTTTTGCTGTGATACACCGTGAATATTAGCGGCAATTAATGAATGTGCTTCGCAATACTGGCAGCCCGCCGCACGGCTAGAAAAATGTGCAATCAAGCGCATAAAGCCTAGGTCAACTTCGCCATCTGCTGACATTACTGCTTTGGTGAGTTCTCCAAAGCCTTTAACCATTGCAGGTTTGCGTTGCATGGTGAGTAAGCTGTTGGGGACAAAGCCGAGTATTTTTTCAAATATAGCAAAGTCGTCTGCGAGCTCTGGTGTGGTGGATTTGTCTAGGGGTTGCATGTGGGCCATTGTGGAGTCCTTTTTTTGAATCGTTTTATGAGAATAAGTGGGTTATTTATCTTATTGGTTTATTGTTGCATATGCAATATAAAATGGGGTTTTAGATTGGGGTTAGAAAAGGGGGGCTTTTGGAAAGTGCGGGTTTAGTTTTTGGTTTTGGTGGTTTATTGAGGTTAAGGGGTTTCGCATCGCTGCGCTTGCATGCGACTGACTTTTTTCCTGCGTCAAAAAAGTCAGCAAAAAGACGCTAGCGTTGGCACTGGGCACCGCGATTGGGTTTTGTGGAGGGTGTGGAGTGGTCGTTTGCGTTTTTGATCACGGGTGGGGGGAGCGCTGGTTTGTGGGGGGGTACTTATGATGCTTTGGCTTGGTTATTTTTGTGGGGTTTTTTGATGGGGGAGGTTGGTGAGTTGTGGTTTTAGGTTTTAGGTTTTGGCTTTGGTGGATTATTGAGGTTAAAGGCGGTTTCGCATCGCTGCGCTTGCATGCGACTGACTTTTTTCCTGCGTCAAAAAAGTCAGCAAAAAGACGCTGGCGTTGGCACTGGGCACCGCGATTGGGTTTTGTGGTGGCTGTGGAGTGGTCATTTGCGTTTTTGATCACGGGTGGGGGTAGCGCTGGTTTGTGGGGTGGTACTTATGATGCTTTGGCTTGGTTATTTTTGTGGGGATTGTGGGGAAGGGGGCGGTTGTGGAATTGTTATTTGCGGTTTTAATCTCAGGCGGGGCGAATGTTGATTTGTGGGGTGGGGCTTATGATGCTTTGGCTTGGTTATTTTTGTGGGGATTTTTTTAGAGGGGAGGATTTTATGGATGGCAGGGTTGAATTGGTAGGTCGTGGTTGGCTCCCCATTCGGCCCATGAGCCATCGTATACGGCTAGGTTGGTTAGTCCAATTTCGGCGGCGGCCAGGGCGATGACGCAGGCGGTAACGCCTGAGCCGCAGCTGGCGATAATTTGTTGGCTGTTAATTTCGTTAAAGTTGGCAAAAATTTGCTGGAGAGCTGGGGTTTCTTTTAATAAGCCATTTTCAAGTAGGTGAGTATGCGGCAAACAACGGGACGAAGGAATGTGTCCGCTGCGTAATCCTGCTCTGGGTTCTGGCTCTTGGGCATTAAAACGAGCTTGTGAGCGAGCGTCCAAAATAAGGCTGTTCTTATGGCCAATTAAATCGAGAACTTGTTCTGCGTTTACAACTAAGTCGGGATTAAACTGGGCTTTAAAATCACCTTGGCTATGAGTTAATTTCCAGTCGCTGTCACAATTAAAATTTTGCTTAAGCCATGCGGGTAGTCCGCCGTTTAAAACGTACACGGATTGATGCCCCATAATTTTAAACATCCACCAGGCTCTAGCACTGGAAAATATACCCATGGCATCGTAACAAACTATAATTGAGTCTTGGTTTATGCCGAGCGAAGCGACTTGTTGTTCAAACTGTTGTGGACTAGGTAACATGTGCGGCAATGGTGTTGCTGGTGCACAAATTTCGGTATCAAAATTAAACTCTATCGCTGTGGGAATTATGTTACTCGGTTTTGCAATCGGAGTACCGTTGGGCAGGTTTTTAAGCGTTGCATCGAGTATGACAAGGCGGGGCTCATTCAAATGTTGATTGAGCCACTTTGCAGAAACAATATTTGAAGTTGGCAAGTCCATCGCATTTTCCTGTGTGATAAAGCAACAATTAACGGCAATATAAACCGGGTTAGGCGGAGCTAATTTATCATTAGCCCGGCCTCAGTTTATGCACGCGCTAGTTGGTTTACTTTAACCAGCGCGCAATATCTTTGGCGTAATAAGTTAAAACGGCATCGGCTCCGGCGCGTTTAAAACCAAGCATTGCTTCCATAACGCATTTTTCTTCGTCTATCCAGCCATTCGCTGAAGCTGCTTTTAGCATCGCGTATTCGCCGCTAACATGATAAGCCATTACCGGAACTTTAAAGTTTTGTTTGGCTCTATAAATAACATCAAGATAGGGCATGCCTGGCTTTACCATGACCATGTCGGCTCCCTCTTGCAAGTCCATTGCAATTTCATGAAATGCTTCATCGCCATTAGCCGGATCCATTTGATAGGTTTTTTTATCTGCTTTACCTAAGTTGCCAGCGGAGCCAACCGCGTCGCGAAAAGGACCGTAAAACGCAGAAGCATATTTAGCTGAATAAGCGAGAATTTTGGTATTAATAAATCCTTCTGTTTCTAACGCTTCACGAATGGCGCCAATGCGGCCATCCATCATATCAGAAGGTGCCACTATGTCTGCCCCGGCTTCGGCATGACTAACCGCTTGTCTGGCTAGCACTTCAACGGTGGCTTCATTAAGCACGTAGCCCTGCTCATCAATAATACCGTCTTGGCCGTGAACCGTGTATGGATCTAATGCTATGTCGGTAATTACGCCAAGCTCGGGGAACTGAGCTTTAATTTGAGCAATTGTCGTTTGGACTAAGCCATTTGAGTTGTGTGCTTCTTCTGCGAGTAAGCTTTTTTTCGATTCGCTAATGACCGGAAATAACGCGATAGCTGGAATGCCTAAGGCCACAACTTCGGCTAGTTCTTGTAATAAAAGATCGACACTTTTTCGCTCGACGCCCGGCATAGAGGCGACCGCTTCTTTGCGGTTTTCGCCTTCTAAAACAAATACCGGATAAATTAAATCATTAGTGGACACTTTATTTTCAGCCATAAGGCGACGCGAAAAATCGCTGCTTCGCATACGTCTGGGGCGTTTAAAAGGAAAAGGGCTAAGTGTTGTAAAGTTGGCCATGTTAATCCTGTACTCAATTTAAAAGTGGGCTTTGTCGTTAGCCATATTTTAACAGTTAAATTCATTGGCTGCTGTATTTACAGCTAATTAGGCGCAAGTTTCCACTTTAAGAGGGTTTTATTTTAAGCCATTGGATAATCTTATTAACGACTAAGTCGGGCTCACGCATCCAATTAAAGTGACCAAGTAAATGGTGTGGTAGTTCTGGTGGGCTAAAGTGATGGAAACTGGCGGGCGTAGCAATTTTCTCGATTAAGGCGCGGCTAGATGAAGGCGGTGCTAAAATATCTTGTGAGAAAGTGAGCATCAGTGCATTTAGTTTTAATTGAGCAAGGCTTGCTTCTATATCACGGTTTAATCCTTTCGCTTTAAAGTTGCCGGTTCTCACGGTAAATGACCAGTCACTAATAATTTGGCGGGCTTCTCTGCCCCCAAATCCAAGTTTTCTGCCCGGAAAATAGCCCATCACAAATGCAATTGCGCGCATTAAATATGAGGCGACAACTAAACTAATGTTGGCAGGAAACGACCATATTTTATAAAAAGGTGTGCCGGTGGCCACACCAATAAAGCCCGCCACTTGCCCTGGGTTAAGTCCCGCGTAAGCAAGCCCTAACTGACCTCCCAACGAATGACCTACAATATAGATTGGGTTTTGTGGAAATTTGCTTTTCAGGTGCTCAAAAACTAAAGGTAGATCACTTTGTAGGGTTTCAGCGTAGCCAAAATTAGTTGCATGAGAAGCTCTCAAATTACTTGTGCCTAAGCCGCGCTGTTCAAATGTTGCAACTAACAAACCGCGTTGCTGTAGTTGCAAGGCTAGTGGTAAATAACTGCGTGCCGGAACTCCCATTGCGGGAAGGCACAGCATTAGGGGTGTTTGAGCTGAAATAGTGTCAGTCTGTGGGGTATGTTGAAGTTGAAACTGCGCACCATCTGAAGACTGAATCGTATTTAAGGTTAATGACATGATTTATCCAAGTTAAGCTCAAGCATTGAGTTTGAAAGGCTATTCTAGTGTAAAAAGCTAACTCCTCCAACCAGTTGAGCTAAATTAACCGCTTAGCGATGCATATCGCTTGCATTCATGCTATTTGATCGGTAAGATCCGCCGTCCTATTAATGCTGTATGGTATTTGACCAAAGGGAATGACCCCGGCTCAAATGGCGATACGCACAAAATGAGTAACTAAAAATGAAAGCTGAAATCCATCCAACTTACGAACCTATTAAAGCGTCTTGCAGCTGCGGAAACGTGATTGAAGTCGGTTCAACTTTATGTAAAGAAATCAACTTAGACGTATGTTCTGCTTGTCACCCTTTTTACACTGGTAAGCAAAAAATGGTTGATACTGGTGGCCGTGTTGATAAATTCCGTAAACGTTTCGGAGCACGTTCGCTTAAAAAGTAACTTAAATTACTTTTCAAGAATACTAAAAAGGCGCTTTATAGCGCCTTTTTTATTTTTAGCAAATCGGTTTTAAAAATATTTTAGTGCTTGCTATTGAAAAAATAATGGCCATCTCCATATATAGGTTACAGCAGCATTGCTTAACCGGTTAATGACTTTGCTCAGAAGAATTTTAATGACTTTATTAATGAATGATTTTATTAATTTAATCTGAGGAGATCAGCATGAACAGACTAAGACTTGATCCTTTACAGGATTTACATTCCTTTTTTAATATTTACTCGCATCCTGAGCGCACTAATCAATCAACCACAAAAACTGACAGAGACTGGAGTCCTAAAGTTGATGTGTTGGAAGAAGAGTCACGCTTTTTAATTGTGGCAGAGCTGGCCGGTATCGATAAGCAAGACATAAAAATTGAGCTACAAGAAAATATTTTAAGTTTAAGTGGAGAAAGAAAGCTTCAGTTAGACGATAAAAAAGCACTCCGTGTTGAACGCGGGTTTGGAAAATTTAAACGTAGTTTTTCATTGCCGGAAAATATTGACGAAACCAACATTTCCGCGCAAAGTAAAAATGGATTATTAGTGTTAAGTTTACCTAAGCTAGTGAAAGAAAAGTCTTTAAAAAATATTGAGATTCACTAAGACTAGCACACTCATTTAAGCCTAACTCGCTTACTATTCTATTGCCGAAACTTTTGCTAGGTGGCACTAAAACCATCTAGCACTTGTTTCGTTGGCTTACTCATAATAAACTCAATTTATAACCTGAGTGCTGAACCTGTGCCAATGCTAGCGCAAGTGTTAAAAAGCTTACTCAGAGTATTTGCCAAACGAAACAAATTTTAGCAATAGGAGCGTTTTAAATGAAAACAGTAAAAGCGCTTGTTGCGTTAAGCATATTAGTTTTTAGTAGTAGTTGCAGCTATATTTTGTCGCCGCGAGTCGAGTCATCTATGGTTAAGTTGACTGCGGGTGAATACCAAATCGATCCTACCCATAGCAGTGTAATTTTTAAAGTTAATCACATGGGGTTGTCGACTTTTGTCGGCCGCTTTAATCAGTTTAATGCAAGTTTAACTTTCGATCCTAAAAATAAGCTAAATGCCCGATTACACGCCTGGGTTGCGACTGATTCCATTGATGTGAATAACCCAGAGCTTGAGCAGCAGTTAGTCACTGGTACTTGGTTTAATTCGTCGGTTTACCCTAAGGCTGAGTTAACTACCTTAAGTGTCGAAGCAACGCCTAGCGAAAACCAATTGGTGTTTAATGCTAAGCTTAAATTGCTCGGTGTTGAAAAGCCAATAAAGTTATTGGCAACATTTCATGGCGGAGCCGATAATTTTTTAACTGGCTTTTATACCTTAGGTTTTTCTGCTCAAACTGAACTTTTACGTTCTGACTTTTCTATGGATAGCTACATTCCAATGGTTGGTGACAGCGTTAAAGTTGAAATTTATGCTGAGTTTCAGCGCCGTTAGTTTGCCATAACCGTTCTTTCTTTTGCCCAGTCTCGTAACCCTTGAATTTTTTCTGCCATGACGACGCTAAGCGGTTTAGTTTGTTTAATGGCGTCTAAAACCTGCGCTGAGTTTAGGGTAATATTTTCGGCGTAAGATTGATAAAGTGCAGACACCACCGCTTGTTCTATTTCGGAGCCGGTAAACCCTTCGCTGGCTTGGGCAAGCGAAGCAAGCGAAAAGTCTGCTGGCTTTTGTTGTCGTCGTGATAAATGAATAGAAAATATTTCGCTTCGCGCTTCAAGGTCTGGCAAGTCGACAAAAAAGATTTCGTCTAAGCGGCCTTTGCGCATGAGCTCTGGTGGAAGCCGCGAGATATCATTAGCGGTAGCAACTAAAAAAACTTGCTGTTGTTTTTCTGCCATCCAAGTTAATAATGTTGCGAGTACACGCTGCGATGTACCGGCATCACTCTCGCCGCTAGAAATTCCTTTTTCTATTTCGTCTAACCATAAAACACAAGGTGACATTAGCTCTGCCATTTTTAGCGAGTCACGTAAGTTTTTTTCTGTCTCGCCGTGATATTTATTATACAGCGCGCCAAAGTCTAATCTAAGCAGTGGAAGCCCCCACATGCCTGCAACAGACTTAGCAGCGAGACTTTTTCCGCCGCCTTGCACGCCAACTAGCATCAGCCCTTTAGGTGGATCTAATGGAATGTCTGGGTTTAAAAAAATGGCTTCGCGTTGCTTTAACCAGCGCTTTAAATTATTTAATCCACCCACCTCGGTAAACTTAGATGTTTCGTACTCAAAGCTTAAAACACCATCCATATCCAGCAGCTCAAATTTCGCTTTATTTACTGCGGGTAGTTCATTTTCGGTAATTGCGCCGTCGGCAATAACATTACGAATTAAGGTGCGCGCATCTGCAAAAGTCATCCCTTGCAAGTTTCTAACTAGTTTTTTAAGTGTTTCAGAATCGGTTTTAACTTTCTCACCTTGATTTTGGCGAGACCATAACGAAGCTTCTTTTCGAATCAGCTTTTCAAGTTGCGCTTCATTTGGCAGCGCTAATTGAAAGCTGGCGCTAAAGCGTTTGATTTCAGCAGGTAAATCAATTGAATGCGAAATAAAAATGACCGTATGGGCACGCTCGTGATGTTTAAGTGCAATTTCCTTTAACATTCTAACCACTTTGGGCGCATCATCTAAATGGGGGTGAAAGTCGCACAGTGCAAATAGACAGGCTCGATGAGCTTGGTTAATGTGTGCTAGTGCCGCAAGAGGTTCATGACTGTCCTCTATTTCAGCTAAATCATAAGCCAAATCAACTCGGCGCATTCCATCAACATGATCCCAGCTAAAAAGTGGACGGTTTAAATGGGCGGCAATTTCTGCAAGTAAGTCTAACGCTCTGGACTCTTCATGGGTGTCTATGGTGATAATTGGCTTACCCGTTTTTATAAGTAAACTAAGGTCATGAAAGTCTGTTTTACCGCTCATACTCATATTCCGTTTATTTTGTTAATAATGTTACTAGCAGTTAAATGGCTTTCATTATTGGTTTGGCTTAAAATACCCGCTAGATGAGCTATTTTAGTGAGTTTTCACCGAGAGTCTAGAGCATGCAGCAAATAACCCCACAAGATAAGTTAATTTTATTATTCGATAACGCCGTTAAAACCTTATTCGGCGGAGCGCAGGTGTCGTCGCGCGCAAACCCTATGGCAGGCGTTGCTGCTGGTGAACTCGACGCGACAGAAAAAAAGCATGCCGCAGGCTTAATGCGAGTGAATCATTGT
Organism: Aliikangiella aequoris; assembly: GCF_053709105.1. NCBI lineage: Bacteria > Pseudomonadati > Pseudomonadota > Gammaproteobacteria > Oceanospirillales > Pleioneaceae > Aliikangiella > Aliikangiella aequoris. The sequence continues at coordinate 3,462,326 of NZ_CM132298.1, read as the reverse complement.
GGTGAAGTGTGCGCGCAAGCTTTGTATCAAGGACAGGCGCTTACCGCGAAATTACCCAAAGTAAGAGCCAAAATGGAACAAGCGGCTATTGAAGAAAATGACCATTTAGATTGGTGCGAAACCCGCATTAAGCAACTTGATAGTCATACCAGCTTTTTAAATCCTTTATGGTATGCCGGTTCCTTTACCATTGGCGCAGTCGCTGGAGCAGTTGGTGACAAGTGGAGTCTTGGGTTTGTGGCTGAAACAGAGCGCCAGGTAGTCGCTCATTTAGAAGGTCACTTAGGGTTATTACCCCAACAAGATAAACCCAGCCAAGCAATATTGGCCCAAATGAAAATTGATGAACAGCAGCATGCCGATACCGCCATTGCCGCGGGTGGCAGTGAGCTACCTAAACCCATAAAAGACGTAATGCAATTACTGGGCAAAGTGATGACTTCGACTGCCTACTATGTGTGAAAAATAAGCGCTAAAATTATTAGCCCTCGTCTTTTTACCAAAGTCATTAGTTCATCCGGTTTAAGGTTATTATTTTGGATTGAATCATCCTGGTTCTGTGAGTTTTATTACGAGTGGTATTCGAGCAGAATTAAGGAATGATTTGGATCTTAAAAGAGAAATCGAGAGCCTTAAAAGGTTAGTCGTTGAAAAAGTGACTTGTCCCATTATGTCCATAAACATCGAAAGTCGATATTACAAATCATAATATTCATATACTATTCAGCTTTACTCTATACTATTAGAACTCGACTGGATTAATGAACAATAAGTTAACTTTCTAACTTGTACAATAATCAACCAGCCCAAATTCAGCATTTAATTAAAGGAAAAGCGCCTTCGTTTTACCAACACTCGAAGGTCACAAAACGACATAAATATGATGAATCTTCTACTTCGCACGATACTTATCACACTACTAATTGGCCTCACTATCAAGAACGCATTAGCAGAGAGGAAAATTTACTCTACCTGCACTGAAGATGTCGCCGAATTAGATGCCCAGTTTAAAAGCCCAACAGACAGAGCAGTAAACGAGAAACTACCCTATATAATCTCAGCCTTTCGTACGGGACAACCCTATTGCATTGCTCAAGTTTTTGTCTACCCATTTGAGATGCCCGAACCACTAAAAGACATTGAGAACCAAGAAGAAATGATTTCTCGTATTGACGAAGTGGTTGATGAAAAGCTGATACAACTGATAGCCAATTCTACTATTTCAGATTGGGAGAAAGTGGGTTGGCGCGGCTCAATGTTAAACAACGGTATGGTTTGGGCAGGTGAAAGTACTTGGCTAGGCACTATCTCGGTTCGCACCGAAAAATTTATAGAAAGAGCTAAACATGTAACCGAAACGCAAAAAAAATACCTACACTCAAGTTTACACAATATGGAATATCCTGTTCTAAGTTGGAACTCCGATAAGTTTAATATTCGCGTCGACTATATGGGCGACCATATGTACCGTTATGCTGTGTGGCCGGGTAATAAATCACAACAAGAAAAGCCCGATCTTATCCTAACTAACGGCGAAAAAATTTGGAGCAATGGGTCATTAAAATATCCAAGATACGAATTTAAAAATGGGCGCTACACATACACAGTCGGAAAATTGTGGAACCCAGAATGGCCCGACCATAAAATTGGCGACCTTTCAGTTATAAAAAAAGACAACAAAGGAGAAGAAGCGCTCCTTCTACAGGTCGATTATTTTGAACAAGACGCCGGTATGAAAGCGATAAAAACACTCAACGAAGAACGATTACGTATTGCAAAAGATTTCGCACAAAGAGTAATCAAAGGCAAACCTATGGCAGGGCTAGCCCCACACCCAGTTAAGTTTAGATATCATGGCAGAACAGATAGCCGTTTATCACATCACTACTGTGATATCACTTTTGATACAAAAGTAACAAAAGTATCTTTTGATTCTTTCGAAAAGCACATTAAAGAAAGTACTACCGCAGATCTTAAATGGTTAAGCGAGATCGATATTGATAAGCCGAGCTTCTTTTTCGATAAAAGCAACGATTTTATTGAAATTAAGATACACCTTACAACATTTAAATTATACTTTGATCACTATAATAAAGAGAACAGGTTGTTTAAGATTTCTATGCATAATACCTGTATGGCGTAAAGGCAATAGCCTTGGACCAATAACCGTGGACAGTCACTAATATAATTAGTTTTTATATGTCCACGCCAAATCTAGTGAGTGCCGTAAATTGAGTAAGTGTTTTGTTAATGCGAACTTGATTTGAATAAAGGTTAATATTAATAGCATGACAGAGCTCAATATAGTTAGCGCTGTTTAACGGAGTGCGGCATGGTAAAGATGCACTATTCTCATGCACTATTCTCATGAAAACTCAGTAATTTGGGTTAAGCCGCAGGTTAGGTTTTGTGACTCACCCCAACCTAGGGGCGGCCATTCAATCGATTCGATCTATTCGATCCATTCAATCCATTCAATCAATTCTATAAGGCATTAAGCTGGACAAATCTTGAGCTTTCTTGAGCTAAGCTATCGACAATAATAAAGGGCTCATTGTCGAAACTAATGTCGGTAATAAATAGGTTCGACGGAATAGTAAAATGTTCGAGCTGTTCATTGGTTTTTAAATTAACAGACTTAAGTTTTCTTAAGCCATTACTAGTTGCAATGTAGTAATAAACATCACCAATAATTTTAGACTGATAAGCAGACGGAAGGTTAGCGTAGCTATTAAATTTAAAAAGACTTTTTACTTCGCCGTTGTTGCTTTTAACCATTAGTTGAAAACTTTTATCATCAATATAATAAAGCAAATTTTTATCAGCACTTTCCTGTGCCAATTTACTTGAGTTGATCAGAACAAGGGATTTTTTCTGGTCGCGAATATTAAGGCGGTAAACATTAAACTGGTTATTCTCATTGGCAGAATAATATAAATTGTCACCATCAATAGACCAGTTTAATAAGGTATTAAGGCCTGCTAGTTGATGGCGGCTAATCACTTTACCTTGCGGCAAGCTAAATATAATTACCGAGTTACGATTATTTTTTCTGGCAATAAATGCCATGTGTTTTCCGTTTGATGAAACAACCGGCCGCTCGATCATATCGGCTTTTATGTCGGTTATTTTTTTAGTCGATTTAGAATTGGTTTGCCATAACTCAAAAGCGCCTGAGCGATTAGAAACAAAAAAAGTTGTTTTAATTTGATGATCATAAATGGCTTTAAAGTCAATATAGTCACTGTTTAAATCGCTCCACACAAACCCTAGACTTTGGCGTAAGCTAGCGATATTAATGTCGCGGTTTCGACTCGCATAAATAATTCTATCGCCAGCAGATGAAACCGCTAAACTGGCAGGTATTTCTTGCGCAGAAAAATCTGTTTTCCTCGCTAGCTTTTGATCATTCATGTTGTATTTCCAGAGCGCATGAACGCCGCTGGCGCGTCCGCTTAACCAAATTTCGTGATTAGACTGGACTGCCAGTCCCCAAACAGTATCTAGCGCTAAATTGGTCGCTGTGAGCTTTTGAGTGTCTAAGTCAAACTGTGATAGCTGGTTAATACCGCGGCTGGTTCGTGAAATAAAGTAAAGCTTTTGACTATCTTTAGAAAATTGTGGGAACTCATTGAATATTTCAGATGGCGTCTTAATATTGATGGCGCCGCTCGCATGGTTTAGCGGTAAACTCGCCGAATTATCGAGTGTAAACGCCACTATGTCGATTTTATTGTCTTTAAAAACAGACAACGCCAGTTTAGTTTCATCTGCCGACACCGCTAAATATTTAATGCGATGGCTCGATTGATACAAAGTAACCAATTCACCCGTGCTAATATGTTGCCTCACCACTTGGCATTCGTTTGTACTACATTTTACAAAATACCAATATTTATTAGTTTGCCCCCAAACCGGACTGCGATATAAAAAGTTATCCTCCGTTAAAGTATGAATTGCCTGTGATTTTAGATCTAGTATCGCCAGCTGGCCTGACAATGCGTTTTGATTAAGCGCTAGAGATTGAGTGTGCGTTTGAGTTTGCACAGATGCTTCATCTTGCGGTAATGCTTTCATTTGCACAAAGATAGCCTTTTGCCAGTCTGGCGAAACAGAATGCATGACGGTGTCTTGACTAAAGTCAGTTAAAAAGCGAGTGCTGTAGTGTGGGGCGGGAGTTTGCGGTTGATTAAAATAAACCGCGATTAATAAGATAAGCCCTAGCGCAATCAATGCACTAACTAGTTTTGTACTGGCGGAAAAATGTCGACTCTTTTGGCCAGACCCGTGGCCTAACCCATCGCCCAATGGCGAAGCATTGTCAGCTGCTATGTTTTCGACAGGATAAATAAAAACATAGCCTTTGCGCGGCACCGTTTTTATATATTGCGGCGCTTTAGAGTCGTCATTAAAAACTTTGCGCAGCTCAAAAATTGCACGAGTTACTACTTCAAGTCCTGCCACTTTCCCTGGCCACAAAAGTTCTGCTATTTGTTGGCGACTTAAAACTTCGCCGTGATGCTCTATTAAACAACACAGCACCTGCATTATTTTAGGCTCAAGCTTAAATTCTTGATCATCGACTGCGAGTTTATCGTGAGAAGGGATCACCAAATAAGGCCCAACTCTAAAATTTTCTTTGTTATGCAATCTCTGTATCCTGTTGATTTATATAGACAAATAATTCCATAATTTTTCCATTATGAGTGAATCATTGTAAGTCATCGCCTGCCCATATACAAAACAAAAAGTTGAGTTCAAGCAATGCTTAGCGTCTTAATACTTGGTTGGCGGTTTTTTAACCTTGCTGGCTTAAGTTGTAAATAGGGTTATTTTTTAAACAAGGTAGGTATGAAAGTGAGTATGATTAAGTCATTCAACAATGTTTTATCAATGGTTATTCTGTTGCTGTTAAGCGGGTGTGGATCGGGCGGTGGTTCAGAAGAGAAAATCATTGAAGAAGAAACAAAAGAAGTCACATTTAAAGTCGAAGGGATCTATGACGTTGACTATGGTCAGTTTCAGGGAACCTACGCCTTCTTAGACAATGGCGATTTTTATGGGGTGCATTATGTAGACGCGGAACTCGCCGGACACCCACGCGGCAACTTGCCACAAGCCAATAGTTTTGAGAACAAAACTCCCATTGCATGGGCAAACTTTATCGACTATCAACAGGTGGGCCAGCAAGAGCCTAATGCGATATTTGGCAAAACTGGGCATACCGAAGGCGGCCTAAAAGTTGCCATTAGAGGCACTTTTGGTGAATTTGTGGCCACCACGCATGGGCAAAGAGCTTGGGCAAGCGGATCTGAAAAGTCTTTGTATTTTGATCCCGCCTTACTCAGTGATATTTCAGGAGACTACACTGGAATACTAAGAACTGTCGGCATTCAAGAGTCAATTACCGATGTTAATAGTTTAACGATTGATCCCGCCGGCAATTTTAGCGTTACAGTTAATACCTGCACTTACACAGGTACACTCACTCAATATGCAGATAAAGGCGTATACCAAGCTTTTGCGACTGCCAGTGGTAATGAGTGTGAAATGACCAGTGCGTTAGCCGGGTTATTAATGCCATCGCAAATCACCGCAGAGCGTATCACGTTAATATTAATGCTCAACAGCAGTGACCAAGAAGACACTGCAGTATTTTTGGTCGATCAAACGTTATAACCGAGTTAGCCAAAAGCTCAAGGAAGAGCGACCAAGGTTAGATATTAGATATTGGATGTTCGATCTTAGTTATTGGATCTTGGAGATTACAAATTAAATGGAATTCATGGATTGATGTTTTTCCGCAAGTTGCTTTGGAAAGTGTTGGGTTTTTAAAAGAATCCATATTTTGATCAAAATAAAGCAATACAATGCAGAACCAAGCAAAACAAAGAAGCCAGTCAGCTGTTGTAGTATCGCTGGCTTTTTTGTTTACCTGCAGCTTTGTTCACCTGCCTTTTTGTTTATTGGTATTTTTTAATATTGATCTTCTCATTGAGCTATATATTGAGATTATTAATAAACCCCATCTCATATTTACATATCTCATTTCGCCTGTTATCGTAACGGGATAAAAATAATGAATACAAGCTGCCGTATGGAGAAAGGATTAAGGCGGTTTTTAATCTAGGAAGGTTGGAGTCGTCTATCTATGAGTAACCCGTCAACGTGTTTATTCTGTCAGCTTCCTGCTGAGCGTATTATTAGTGAATCTAGTTTATTTATCGTGATTCACGACGCCTACCCAGTAACCACTGGGCATACCCTTATTATCCCCAAACGCCATGTTGAAACCTGGTTTGATTTAACCCAGCAAGAGCAGCAAGCGGCTAATCAGTTGTTAGTTGAGCTTAAAGACAATCATATTCAAAAAGACCCCAGTATTACTGGGTTTAATATTGGCATGAATTGTGGAGAAAGTGCTGGGCAAACGGTGATGCATTGTCATATTCATTTGATCCCGAGGAGAGATGGTGATTGTGAGAGTCCTAGAGGTGGAGTGAGAGGTGTGATTGCTGGGAAGCGGGGGTATTAGATGAAAAGTGCTTCTGTTATTAGCTTTGCAGAGCGAGTAATGACCTTACTTGAGCAAGGCCGATTTACCAGCACTTATAAATATGCGGTGTTGCTTGGGTTAATGGATTTATCCATGGAGCATTTTACTACTACTCAAACGCCACCTAATTCAGTTTCAACACGCCAGCTAGCGGAAAAAATTATTCAAATTTATTGGCTGCAAACGAATCCCTTTGTTATTACCCCAAATGAAAGCGCTGTTCTATTGCAAAATGCAGGCAGGCAAGGCGCGCAAGCCAGTATTATTAATCATATTGTCGCTTTTAGACAAGCCTCACAACTGGGCGCTTATTCGCCGTATTTTTCTGCCAAACATAAAGATAGAAAAGCTTTTAACAAGCTAGTTGATCAAGTGGAGTGGACCTTAATTGAAATGCCACTACCGCGGCTACAACGAATGGGAGCAAGTGAGCGTTCGTTTATTTATAGCATCACATGGGATGACTCAATTAAAAAAAGTCAGGTGAGCAGTTATCAAAAAGGCACGAGTAAAAACTTTGATAATTTAATTCGGTTTCAACCGAATGTAGCAGGCTATTTAATTCAGTTAAGTGGTCTGTTAAGGCCGTTAATTCAGCGAGAGTGGGCTGCACGTGTAGCAGAAACTAATAAGTTAGAAGAAGCGCGGCTGCAATCATTCTTATTTAATAGTAACCGGGCTTCTACGGCAAAATTAAACGAGCCGTTAGTTGAACTACAAAACGGTCGTTGTTTTTATTGCGGTAAGCCTGTGGGTAGTGCGCAAACCAAAAAGCCCGAAGTGGATCATTTTATTCCTTGGGCAAGATATCCGAATGATTCGTTAGCTAACTTTGTAGTAGCGCATAGAAATTGTAATGCCGCTAAAAAAGATTTTTTAGCTAATGAAGAACATCTAGCCAATTGGGTGGAGCGGTTGAACAATTCAAAAATTGTGAATGAATTAGAAAGTTTAGCAGAGCAGAGTCATTGGGATGTTGGGCTTGGGTTAAGCGAGAATGTGAGTCGGGCTATTTATACTAATTTGCAAAGTGGGGTGGAGCTTTGGAAGTTGGGGAAGGAGTTTACACTGTTCAGTAAGCCCAGTGTTAGCGGGATTTGGCAATGATTTATATAAGGTGAAAAATAGTACTTAATAGCTAATTTAATCATCATGTGCATGAAAAGTATACACAGCAATTTGAGTAGTATTGGTACAAAGGAAAAATACCAATATAGTAGACGTATTAAAGTTTGAGTAAATAATTATGGAACAATTAACCGACTTAAAAGCTATTTTGCATTCTAAACGAGCGAATCTTTATTATTTAGAATATTGCCGCGTTATGCAAAAAGATGGTCGTGTACTCTATTTGACTGAACGAGAAAAACAAAATCTGTACTTTAATATTCCTATTGCGAATACGACATGTATATTGTTAGGCACAGGGACATCGGTAACTCAAGCCGCTATGCGAATGTTAGCGCAAGCAGGCGTAATGGTTGGGTTTTGTGGTGGAGGAGGAACTCCACTGTTGATGGGGACTGAGATTGAATGGATGTCTCCGCAAAGTGAATATCGCCCGACGGAATATATACAAGGTTGGATGTCTTTTTGGTTTGACGATTCTAAAAGGCTTGCGGCAGCAAAACTAATTCAAAAGTCGCGATTAAATTATATAAAACAAGTATGGTCGAAAGACCGCGATTTAGTCAATGAAGGCTTTTCGGCCCAAGACGACAGCATATCTTCTCTCATCCAAACTGCAATTCCACAAATTGAAAAAGCAAGTAAAACCACTAAGCTGCTTCAATTGGAAGCAGAGCTAACCAAAAAACTATATAAAATTTCCGCCAACCAAACTAACAATGACAATTTTACAAGAAATAGAGAGTCAACAGATTTAGCTAATGATTTTTTGAATCATGGAAATTATCTGGCCTATGGACTTGCTGCGACGACGTTATGGGTTTTAGGTATACCGCATGGCTTTGCGGTAATGCATGGTAAAACTCGTAGAGGGGCATTAGTATTTGATGTCGCAGATTTAGTAAAAGATGCACTGGTGCTGCCTTGGGCGTTTATATGCGCTAAAGAGAAAGCAACTGAACAGGAGTTCAGGCAGCAGTGCCTGCAAGCATTTACTGCTCATAAATCGCTAGATTTTATGTTTAACACAGTTAAAAAAATCGCATTAGAGACATCATGGGAGTGTAATTAACTATGATGGTTACTTTTGTCTCTCAATGTGAAAAGAATGCACTCAAGAAAACACGGCGGGTGCTTGATGCGTTTGCTGATCGCATTGGTGATAACACTTGGCAAACGATTATTACTCAAGAAGGTTTGTTAACAGTTAAAAAGCTTCTAAGAAGGACCGCTAGTAAAAGCACTGCGGTGAGTTGTCATTGGATACGTAGCCGAGCAAGAAGTGAGTTATTGTGGGTCGTGGGGAAACGAGATAAATTTAATGAAAGCGGAGTTGTTCCAGTAAATTATACAGAAGGTGATATTGAGCACTTTATGGATAAAGAAAAGTGGCAGAGTTTGACTTTAATGAAAAATGCAGTTGCTATTGCTGCGTTATTTCATGATTTTGGTAAAGCAAATGTTCTATTTCAGCAAAAACTAAAAGGCGAAGGTAAGAATAAGTATGAGCCTGTAAGACATGAATGGGTGTCACTAAGAGTTTTTCAGGCATTTGTTGGAGATCAAACAGACGAACAGTGGTTAATTGCATTAACTGAAATAGATAAAAACCATAATGATGATATTTACCAAGACGGTATTAGCTTAGGGAAAAACAATCCATTAGTTAATTTACCGCCTTTTGCTCAGTTAGTCGGTTGGTTGGTGCTTAGTCATCATAAGTTACCTTTCGTGCCTAGTTGGAAGGAAACTTTAACTCAAGAAACCTCGCCAGAAGATTTGCATAAATATGAAATCAGTCCACTAAACAGTTGGTTTGCAGAAGAATTACAAGTTTTCTGGAATTCTTACAACTTTAAAGACGAAGATAGCCAAAATTTCTTACAGGATAACTGGACATTTCATAGCGAAGGATTGCCGTATAAAAGCACTAAGTGGCGGCTTAGAGCTATAAAAATTGCAGATAATGCGCTACAAAATATCAAGCAACTATCCGGTAAAAATATTTTGCATTATGAATTGTTTACCAGTCATCTTGCTCGCATGGCATTGATGCTTGCTGATCATCATTATTCGGCACAAAAAGAGACAACAATAGAATGGCGAAGCCCTAACTATCAAGTTTTTGCTAATACAGACAGGGATACAAATGAACTTAAACAACAGCTTGATGAGCATTTGATTGGAGTCGCTAAACACGCGGTAAATATTGTTAGTAAATTGCCACAATTAAAAAACAGCTTACAAGCGCTGGAGGAAAACAAGTTTTTAAAAAGTACCAAAATTCATACTAAATACGCTTGGCAGGTAGCTGCGCAAAAAATGGCATTAGAGCTAAGTGAATCAAGTAAGAAACAGGGCTTTTTTGGTATTAATATGGCATCAACGGGTAAAGGTAAAACGCTAGCTAATGCCAAAATTATGTATGCCTTGGCGAGTAAAGAACAAGATTGTCGTTTTACCGTAGCACTGGGGTTAAGAACACTCACTTTACAAACAGGTCGAGAATACCGTAAGCAATTAGATTTAACGACAGAGCAATTAGCGATTGCCGTTGGTGGCGCTGCGTCTAAAGCCTTGTTTGAAAATGAACAACATAAAAAAACGGCTGAAGAAAGCTTCGGTACAGGCAGTGAGTCGGTTGAAGATTTTTTAGATCCAGAACTATATGTTGATTATGACCTATCAGGTGTTGAACACAGTTTACATAATTGGACTGGCCCTAATCTACGGATTGAAAAGCTTGTACAAGCGCCGGCATTAGTTTGCACAATTGATCATTTAATCCCTGCGACAGATGGCACCAAAGGCGGTAAGCAAATAGGTCCGATGTTAAGATTACTGACTTCTGATTTAGTCATTGATGAACCGGATGATTTCGGATTAGAAGATTTACCGGCGTTATGTAGACTAGTTTACTGGGCTGGCATGTTAGGTAGTCGCGTTCTGCTTTCTACTGCAACCATGCCACCAGATCTAGCCTTTGCTGCTTTCCAAGCTTATCAAGCTGGTTGGACTGAATATGCAAAAGTGAATAATAGTACTTGGAATGAAAATATTAACTGTGCTTGGTTTGATGAGCGTGAAAAGGGCGGTGCTTTTAAAGCGGAAGTTCGAGATTTTTCTAACTTCAAAGAACGTCATGAAAAATATGTTAATAAGCGAGTTGAATTTTTAAGTTCAGGCGCCGCAAAGCACAAAGCTGCAATTCTCGATAATTTAACTTTAACTGATAATATCTATGTTAATTTTGCTCAAACAATTTTGCAAGGGGCTATTGGTCTACATATAAACAATCATGTAAAGGACAAAGATAAGAAGATTTCTATTGGCTTAGTACGTATGGCTAACATTAATCCAATGGTTGCAGTCGCAAAAGCTTTACTAAACTTATCTGTACCTGAAAATACACATATACATTTATGTGTTTATCACAGTCGTTACCCTTTAGCGGTGCGTTCTTACTTAGAAAGTCAGTTAGATCAAATGTTAAATCGTAAAGAAAACTGGCCACCGCAAAATTTACAAAATCTAATAGAAAAAACAACAAAGAAAAATCAGCTATTGATTGTATTAGCCTCGCCTGTAGCTGAGGTTGGACGTGACCACGATTATGATTGGGCAATTATTGAACCTAGCTCTATGCGCTCCATTATACAGATCGCAGGGCGAGTGCTAAGACATAGAGCATATGTTCCAAAGGAAGAGAATATTCTACTCATTAATCAAAACATCAAGCAACTTAAAGGTAGTGAGCGCTGTTTTAATCAACCGGGTTTTGAAGTGGAAAACTTAAAGCTCAAGTTGAATGAGCATACGTTAAGGGAAATATTGATAGAGACACAATATCAACCCGTTAACGCAGTAGAAAGAGTGGTTAGGAGCAAACAGTCACCGTTAGAAAATTTGGTGTCACTAGAGCACCAAGCTTTACTTGAAAAGCTATTTAAGAATCCTGATTCAGCCAAGCTTTGGTGGAAAGAACAGGTGCATTGGTGTGGGGTATTACAAAAATTGCAAGTATTTAGAAAATCCGCTAAAGACGAAGCTGTATATTTTCTCTACAAGAATAATGAGCTGACGTGGGAATGGAAAAACGATGCGGTTTACCCTCCAAAAATGGGGGCGTTATCTGGGGCTGGTATTTCAATTAAAGAAGAACCAGCCATTGTGCCAGCCGAGGGTTTCAGTTTTTGGTTTGATTTAAACCCGGAAAACATATATAGCGAATTAGCCCATGATTTTAACATCAGTGAAGAAGTTGCTGCCCAGCGTTTTGGTGAAATAAGACTGGTTAGCTACAAAAAAAACGATATAAACGAATACAAATATTTCTCAAATTTAGGGATTTACCAAGAGGTGAAATTATGACCGAAAAACTACACCAAGATTCAATTAGTGAGTGCCCGGCAGGTTGGGAAGGCGTAATTACTAATTTTCTTACCGATAAATATGAGGCTGACTTTGCTAAGTATTTAAAAAACTTATTTAAAGGTATTAGCAGTATCTATGAAAAAGAAGGTTTCTTTACTAATGAGGATTTGGCCTTTATTTTTGATAATAGAAAAAATAAGAATTCAGATGAGAAAAATGAATCTGTATTTATTTTAGAGCAAATAGCCTTGTTGAAAGAGTTTAATGAAAAGCCTACTTCTATTGACTTCGAGAGCTTAGATGCTGATATAAATACTAAACAGAAAAACCTTCTAAGTAAGTATGCACCTGAAACATGGATAACTTGGGCGTCGGAAAATGCTAAAAATATTACTTTTGCAACACATGTTACTAAGTTAACGCATTCTGCAATTGATAGCCCCTCAATTTTCAATACTGTTGAAGCAACAAAAGATAGTCATCTATCTTCCTCTAGTTTAGCTAATGCAGCTATCGATGGTGCAGTGCAAGGAAACCAGTATTCACCAATATATCAATTCTTAGAGCTGGAAGTCGGTGGTAAAAAACTAGCTGGTGAATTTGTAAATTTAGATACCGTTTTACTAGAAGCTTTTGCTGAAAATTATGCGCAAATGCTGGTTTGGAATCGGGGGTTTTCAGCAGCAACAAGCGTAGGTATTCCTCGAGCTCATTTTCTATTGAAACAAACATATTTTCCCGTAAGTGAAAATAACACTAGCTCAAGCTATCATTTACTTTGTAATGTGGTTTCTTCATCTAAAGCGCAAGCTTTACATGAGTTTTCTCGTCGAAATTCAAAAGATATTTTCAAAATAAAAGACAGTAATAAATATTCAGATGAAACGTACTTTAACTTCCCAAATAAGGCGAGTATTGCTATTACAGCAAGTAATCATAGTAATGCGTCACAATTAAATGGTAAACGTGGCGGACGTTTAGGCTTGTTTTCTTGTCAGCCGCCGGTTTGGCATTCACAAATAAAGCCGCCGATTTATAGTGGGAGCTTTTTCTACGAACTATCAAAAAATTATGAAGTGAAAGAGAATGTTCAATATTTGTCTGATTTCTTAACTCGTTTTGAAAGTTTACAACTCAGCATCAAAGAGCCCAAACGCATGCGCTGGATAGTAGAGTGGATAGAGAATCTCACCGATGAGGTGTTGGTTTACGTCAAATCTATACAAGCCTTGCCAGTAGGGTGGTCTGCTACTGAGGGCATTAAATTAAAGCTAGAGCATAGAGTGTTGTTGGATTGTTATCGCCAAGATGAACAATTTTCAGAGATAAAAAACAGTAGTGATTGGCAAGCGATCATTATTCAAGACTTCGCTGCTTGGCTAAATAATCGATTAGTAAAAGCTAATGAAAAATTTACGCCACAAAATGCACATACCAAGCTTTGGATGAAAATATTTAAAGCTAATTTTAGAGAAGAATTTAATGCAAAAGGATCAATTCTACAGGAGGAGGTAGTATGAGCCATTACCTATTAATTGAAAGAATTAGGGTGCAAAACGCTAATGCGATCTCTGGTTTTACTTGGGGGTTTCCAGCTATAACCCATTTTTTAGGTTTTTGTCATAATCTAAATAGAAAGCTTAAGTCTAGTAGTGAGTTAAGCAAATTGGCTTTAAATGGTTGTTTGGTTGTAGCACATGAACAACATGTTCATTCTTATAAAGATGGCGCCACAACAAGGTTTTCACAATATAAAACAGCCCAATACTTGGGGCTGAAATTTAATAAAGGGATTCTTAAAGATCCAGCAATTAATGAAGAAGCAAAAATGAATATGACGGTTTCTTTATTAATACCAGTAGATGGTTACTTAGGCGGTTTGCAAGAATCACTGATCGAATTTATTCAGAATGCGTGCTTTTTACAGCGACTAGCTGGCGGAACCGTGTTGTCTATTGAAAATACAGACGTTATTGATTTAGCTAATGAAGAGCAACGAAGAAGCGTTAGAAGAAAGCTATTACCCGGTTTTGTTTTGCAAGATAGATCTGATTGTTTGGCAGAGCATTATTCAAAAATGAAAGAGCAAGATCCCAAAGCAGAGTTGCTTGAAGCTTGGTTTGATTTTATCGCCTTAAAGCAAGTGGCTAGGCCGGCTTGTGAATTGATAGATAGATATTTTGCCAAGCAAGCTAAAAAATGTGACTCACTTTCTTCATTGAATGATATTTGGCTTGAACATAAAAGTCTGCCATATCAACAACAAAGCATACCTAATGAAATAATTTCTTACTTTACAGAAGCTACCAAAAGAATAGAGCCTAAAATTTTAATGCAGTGGCAAGATTACTTAGAGCCAAATGAAAAAACTCCGGCTAATTGGGAGTACGTAAAAAAGCCAGAATCAGGTTATTTGGTTCCAATAATGACTGGTTACACAGCCATAAGTGAGGTTTATCCAGCAGGAGAAATTGATGGTGCTAGAGATAGCGAAACAGACTTATGTTTTGTCGAATCAGTACATTCTGTTGGCGAATGGCAAAGTGTACATCGCTTAAAAAGCCAAGAGCAATGGCTGTCTAGTGTGTGGAACTATACCCCTAATGAACAAGGTTGGTACTTGTGCCAGCAATACACAACTACAGAAAAACAAGCATTACCCAATGAATCAACTGTTGACGATATTTACTATTAATTTAAAGAGGAATGAACTATGACTATTAACTTACCAAGCATGTTAGCTTTTGAACGTAAATTAGAAACGTCAGATGCTTTAATGTTTTCAGGAGAGTGGGAAAATATGACCTCTGTTGAGGCATGGCAGGCTATCCCTATTACTAAAAGACAAAACCGTTCTACACAAAGTGCGCATGGCACAAGTGATGCGGATAAAATTAAGCCTAACCCTGTTTCATCAGACAGTGATGATGCAAATCTTCCTCTCAAACATGACACTTTAAAAGTAAGCTTTAGTTTGCGTGTAGTGGGCAACCTTGGTGTTCCTTTTGGTTGCAACTCACCTGTTTTTAGTGACGCAATTAAAGCCAGAATCGCTGATTTTAAACAAAGTGAAGGCATTAATACTTTGGCTTATCGCTATGCTTATAACTTAGCAAATGGTCGCTTTTTATGGCGTAACCGTGTTGGTGCAGAAGAAATAACGATTATTGTTAAAGCAGGGAACAGCTCTTTTAAATTTAATGCTTATGACTTTTCTTTAAAGAATTTTGAAAAATCCAGCGATAATGCGGACTTACAGCAGCTGACAGCAATCATTGCAGAAGGGTTAAAAGGAGACCAACAAAGCTTTGTGCTTGTTGAGATCAATGCTTTTGTGAAGTTAGGTCATCAGCAGCATGTGTTCCCCTCGCAAGAAATGAATATGGGTGAAAAGGGCAAGGTCTTGTTTCAACTTGAAGGCTGCGCCGCTATTCATAACGTAAAAATAGGCAATGCTGTACGCACTATTGATACTTGGTATAACCGTTATGAAGAACAAGGGCAGCCTATTGCGATTGAGCCCTTCGGTGCGGTTACTCAAATTGGAGATGCTTTTCGTAAAAACAAACAAGAAGGCGACTTGTATTCATTAATGCGTGATTGGGTAAATGGTGGTGAATTAGCTCAAGAGCAACAAGCGTATGTTACTGCTAATTTAATTCGTGGTGGTGTATTTAGTAAGTCATCTAAATAGAGAAAGTTAGGGGAGCCTATGAATTACTATATCGATATCACCCTCCTGCCAGATGCCGAAATTAGCCTCGGCTTTATTTGGCAAAAGCTATTTCAACAAGTGCATATTGCTCTGGTCGATAACAAAGTGGGGAGCAATGAATCTGCCGTTGCTCTTTCTTTTGTTGATTACGGTAACAAGGATTTTCCATTAGGAAGCAAGCTGCGTTTATTGGCCGATAGCGAAGCTGCTTTGCAAAAGCTTGATATTAACCGCTGGTTGAATAGGCTTACTGATTATTGCCACGTAAAAGCAATTAAGCCGGTGCCAACGGATGTCACGCGGTATGCTAACTTTAAGCGTAAAGCCGTAAAGTCCTTAGAGAAAAAAGCACAGCGCAGGGCGGCTCATTTGAATAAACCTTATGATGTAGTGTTGGCCTATTTAATCAAAGAAGGTAAATCAAATGACAGCAAGATGCCCTTTATCAATGTAGAAAGTCAGGAAACTAAAAAGCGAGTCGAAGAAGGTACGCGAACTAAGTTTTGTCTTTTTATTGAACGAGCTATTAGTGATAAGCCGGTCGCAGGTACTTTTGATTGCTATGGTCTTTCAAAAACGGCGACAGTTCCCTTGTTTTAACTTAATCCAATAGCCAGATGGAATCTCCATTTGGCTATTGTAGGTTTTATAATCAAGCAAACATCTATTTTGCTTTTAAATAATAGGCGCTTGCTTTTTTAGTGTTATTCTGTTCGACGAATAATCAGTTATTAGAACTAAAAAAATGCTCTTTAAAAATTAGTTAAATTAATCAATAAGTTACAATCAATGAAAAAAATAAGGGTAAAAAGGTTTTTTACCTCTAAATCATTGTTGTAGCTTATTTTTTTGATGTTAGAATGTTGTTCACTGCCGCACAGGCAGCTTAGAAAATCCGGTAGAACTTGAAAAGCTTTGAAAGGGAGTTCACTGCCGCACAGGCAGCTTAGAAAAAATAACAGGCGCAGCAAGTAGCTACGCTAGAGTTCACTGCCGCACAGGCAGCTTAGAAAAGAAGAAGAAAAAGACGAAGCTGTAGAAATAAGTTCACTGCCGCACAGGCAGCTTAGAAATTATGGAAAAAGAAGAAGTTTCTTATGAGTTAGTTCACTGCCGCACAGGCAGCTTAGAAATTGAGTACTTGTTGAAGTTCTACCAATAAAAAGTTCACTGCCGCACAGGCAGCTTAGAAATTAAAGAAAATTTAAAAGGTACTTTGTTTAGGGTTCACTGCCGCACAGGCAGCTTAGAAACAAGGGGTATCCTGTGGATTTAATGGCGGGGTGTTCACTGCCGCACAGGCAGCTTAGAAAGCTCTTAAAAAAGCGGCTGAAAAGTATCAGCGTTCACTGCCGCACAGGCAGCTTAGAAATTTTTGAATTCAGAAAAGCCTAGCCCCGCTGAGTTCACTGCCGCACAGGCAGCTTAGAAACGCCGCTGGCGTTTCGACGCTGCAATCCCCGAGTTCACTGCCGCACAGGCAGCTTAGAAATCTTTTTAAATTAATGATAAGCGCTCCAACCGGTTCACTGCCGCACAGGCAGCTTAGAAAATCGCTCTATTTAAATGTGACGGCGCTTGATAGTTCACTGCCGCACAGGCAGCTTAGAAAATATTTATACACGAGCTGCCGCACATAATAAGGTTCACTGCCGCACAGGCAGCTTAGAAAACCGAATTCGTGGTGCACAAGTATCTGGTTAGGTTCACTGCCGCACAGGCAGCTTAGAAAACAGTGAAACCTTTCTATTTCTTCATCACTTAGTTCACTGCCGCACAGGCAGCTTAGAAATTTACTAGCAATATAGGAGCGCATGAAAAGCCGTTCACTGCCGCACAGGCAGCTTAGAAAAGAATACATTGTTAATTTTCTATATAATTATAGTTCACTGCCGCACAGGCAGCTTAGAAAAAAGACAATCTTTTTTTGATGCTAAAGACGCAGTTCACTGCCGCACAGGCAGCTTAGAAAGTTGGTTACACGGTCGATATTGACGCCTATCAGTTCACTGCCGCACAGGCAGCTTAGAAAGCGATAATACGGCGTTACCGGGTGACGATACCGTTCACTGCCGCACAGGCAGCTTAGAAACAATTTTCTGAGCCTCTGAAATAAACCTTGCTGTTCACTGCCGCACAGGCAGCTTAGAAATTTTCTGTTTTCAACGTGTTCGATTCCTTGATGTTCACTGCCGCACAGGCAGCTTAGAAAATGCGGTTGGCGCTTCTCGCGCGCTCATTAATGTTCACTGCCGCACAGGCAGCTTAGAAAATAATTAAAAATGTTGTGTTCAATTTTAAAGGGTTCACTGCCGCACAGGCAGCTTAGAAAACAATCAAACACAACGCCAACCGGAATATTAAGTTCACTGCCGCACAGGCAGCTTAGAAATAACAGCAGAAACAACCACAGAGCAAAGCGAAGTTCACTGCCGCACAGGCAGCTTAGAAACACCCAAAAAAAAGTGACGCATTTGAAGGCGTGTTCACTGCCGCACAGGCAGCTTAGAAAGTAATCATCTTCCCATTCTTTGATTTTCTTCTGTTCACTGCCGCACAGGCAGCTTAGAAAAAGAAAGGCATGGACGAAAGCCAGATAACAGGGTTCACTGCCGCACAGGCAGCTTAGAAACCGGTGCGGTGCATAACTTAACCGCGCTTAATGTTCACTGCCGCACAGGCAGCTTAGAAAGTTGGTATTCCCAGCTGCATTAATCTATCAACGTTCACTGCCGCACAGGCAGCTTAGAAATAAGTTAGAAGCCCCTGCATCAACTGTAGAGGGTTCACTGCCGCACAGGCAGCTTAGAAACTAGAGCTTGTGTTTGAGGCGGGAAGCTATAGGTTCACTGCCGCACAGGCAGCTTAGAAAAGAGTTAAAAGACGACTCTACCTTATTTGGGCGTTCACTGCCGCACAGGCAGCTTAGAAAGAGCTAGACTATAAAATAGCTGATGCAATGATGTTCACTGCCGCACAGGCAGCTTAGAAAAATGAATCAACATGGCAGCTTTGCGGCTCGGAGTTCACTGCCGCACAGGCAGCTTAGAAAGAGAAATTATGTCATGACTGGTTCGAGTTTAAGTTCACTGCCGCACAGGCAGCTTAGAAAACAATCAAAAAAAGAATGCATGTTAACGGGCTGTTCACTGCCGCACAGGCAGCTTAGAAAACTTTCATCAGCATCACACCCATAAAATCCCGGTTCACTGCCGCACAGGCAGCTTAGAAAGTCCGATTCGCCAGTGATATTACAGGAGATCAGTTCACTGCCGCACAGGCAGCTTAGAAACTCACCGCGAATAGTTGGCTTAATGGTTTCAGGTTCACTGCCGCACAGGCAGCTTAGAAATTACCAAGAATTGTATAGCCATATCACCACTGGTTCACTGCCGCACAGGCAGCTTAGAAATGTGCATTTTTTCCAGCCGCAATCAAACAGCGGTTCACTGCCGCACAGGCAGCTTAGAAATTTCTTTGCTCATAGAGGTTTGAGAAAACTTCGTTCACTGCCGCACAGGCAGCTTAGAAATCACTATTACAATCAGCGCGGCCACAATAGCAGTTCACTGCCGCACAGGCAGCTTAGAAAACACTAAATGAAATTTGAGCAAGGGTGCCAGCGTTCACTGCCGCACAGGCAGCTTAGAAAGGCAGGTCTGAATATTTAACCCGCAAAAAAATGTTCACTGCCGCACAGGCAGCTTAGAAATAAATAAACTAAACCGCGATCGTTTAAAACATGTTCACTGCCGCACAGGCAGCTTAGAAAATTTAGGCGTAGAAAATGACACCAGTGCAGAGGTTCACTGCCGCACAGGCAGCTTAGAAAAAGCGGTTAATATTCCGGTTGGCGTTGTGTTTGTTCACTGCCGCACAGGCAGCTTAGAAATTTATTATAAACAAGCTCGTATAAATTAAAAAGTTCACTGCCGCACAGGCAGCTTAGAAAAATGTTTGAAACCTGTTAAATAGATTACTCATGTTCACTGCCGCACAGGCAGCTTAGAAAATACAACAATGACCTACTCTATGCTTGATTACGTTCACTGCCGCACAGGCAGCTTAGAAAAGATGTAAAAACATTGCTTGTGAATCCTTGCCGTTCACTGCCGCACAGGCAGCTTAGAAAAGTGGCCGGTATTTTTTGAAAGCGTAAAATATGTTCACTGCCGCACAGGCAGCTTAGAAATAGTAACCCCATTCACGGATCAATCTGAATCAGTTCACTGCCGCACAGGCAGCTTAGAAAACAGAATGTCAGGCTGATACTGGACGATGTGCGTTCACTGCCGCACAGGCAGCTTAGAAATCAAACAAAAGCGCTAGATAATATTTTCACTAGTTCACTGCCGCACAGGCAGCTTAGAAATATGAAGTTTCCGACTAAGATTTGGCTTATTCGTTCACTGCCGCACAGGCAGCTTAGAAACAGAGCTTAAACGCTCGAACCCGCGCGGCGTCGTTCACTGCCGCACAGGCAGCTTAGAAACTATAATTCTAAAAAATACCCGCTAATCACTAGTTCACTGCCGCACAGGCAGCTTAGAAAAGCAAGCGACGCCGCCGGAGATCTTTCTTTTAGTTCACTGCCGCACAGGCAGCTTAGAAAATTTCGCCTTCCATTGTGTCGATTGATTTCAGGTTCACTGCCGCACAGGCAGCTTAGAAAGCACTGATAAAGAATTGAATTGATTGCATCCTGTTCACTGCCGCACAGGCAGCTTAGAAAAGTACAGGCTATCGACTGACTTGCGTCATGGAGTTCACTGCCGCACAGGCAGCTTAGAAAAAATTTAGCGGGATTGCTCGCTGTAATTTATTGTTCACTGCCGCACAGGCAGCTTAGAAATGAAATAATTTTAAAAACCACTTTTAACGATGGTTCACTGCCGCACAGGCAGCTTAGAAATAGTCTCTGTGCAAGCTTTCCGGTTTTAACTGGTTCACTGCCGCACAGGCAGCTTAGAAAGCAAGTCTTGAGCTTTCGCTGAAAGTTGACGAGTTCACTGCCGCACAGGCAGCTTAGAAATATCGTAAAATACTTATGGCAAAGGTGATTCTGTTCACTGCCGCACAGGCAGCTTAGAAAAACAACCGAGATCAGATCGGTACTCATTATCGGTTCACTGCCGCACAGGCAGCTTAGAAATCCATACTCGAAGGTCTTACAGCTAACAATTAGTTCACTGCCGCACAGGCAGCTTAGAAAAAAGGGCGCAAATATGTTAAGGCTAGCCAAAGGTTCACTGCCGCACAGGCAGCTTAGAAATAGATGGTGTTCTATAATTATATAGAAAATTAGTTCACTGCCGCACAGGCAGCTTAGAAAGGCGTCATGCAAATGCTAGGCAGCCGCGATCAGTTCACTGCCGCACAGGCAGCTTAGAAATAGCTCGCGACTCATATACTCAATGATAACACGTTCACTGCCGCACAGGCAGCTTAGAAATACCGCTGACAAATCATCACTAACAACTAAAAGTTCACTGCCGCACAGGCAGCTTAGAAAAGAAGAAAAAACGCTATTGCAATCGGCTGAGGGTTCACTGCCGCACAGGCAGCTTAGAAAATATTATCATCAGAGAAAAAAGCGAGGCGTTAGTTCACTGCCGCACAGGCAGCTTAGAAAAGAAAGCATTGTCGAGCGCGCGCAAAACCAAAGTTCACTGCCGCACAGGCAGCTTAGAAATGGCAGCTACAAAGAGATCCGATTATCCAGGGGTTCACTGCCGCACAGGCAGCTTAGAAAGGGCAAAATAATTGCTGCAATTGCTGAAAGTTCACTGCCGCACAGGCAGCTTAGAAACGTTGAAAGCGGGGCGCTTGTTGGTGCGCTTCGTTCACTGCCGCACAGGCAGCTTAGAAACAACTCAGTTAATGCTTTTGCTTGTTCTCTATGTTCACTGCCGCACAGGCAGCTTAGAAATAACAGCTTGGCGCTTTCGTTTAATGAGTACAGTTCACTGCCGCACAGGCAGCATAGAAAGCCCTGGTGGCGCAATAGAGCTCGCCGAGTATGTTCACTGCCGCACAGGCAGCTTAGAAAGACACAACAGATAATTTCAATGCTGGTATGTCGTTCACTGCCGCACAGGCAGCTTAGAAAATACTTGCTGCGAGTGTCGAAATGAAATTAAAGTTCACTGCCGCACAGGCAGCTTAGAAATTGAAAACGGTCAACCGCCTTATCAAGCTGGTGTTCACTGCCGCACAGGCAGCTTAGAAAGTAAGTGGCTCCTACTCGATGAATAAGGTTAAAAGCGAACTATCAGAAGGGAAATGGCGCAAACATAAAAATGGGCTCTAAATACACTCAGGCATTATGACCTAACCCGTTAATCAGTTACAATTCAATCGAGCCAATTTAAGCATTAAAGAATTAACAATGAACCCAAAATCCATCACCCTTTCAAACTTCAAATCCATAGGCCTTGAACCCGAAAGCATCGCCCTAGATGGCATCAAATTGCCTGTAGACAAAACAAGCACTCACACTGCCTTACAAGCATTGTCTTTTTTTGCAGCCAGGGCAGGGGGCGCAGATTTAGAGCTGGATGATTTTAAGCGCTTAAAAAATCCAGAGCTTAGCAATCTGCAGCCAGAGCAGCCGATGATGCTTAAAGTAGAAGTTGAGTCAGATAGTATTTCTCATGAAAAGCTGTCCAACAAGGGGCTCGATTTATCGCGGATTCCGCACTTTATTTTACAAGGTCCGCTGTACTTTACCTTCAAGTTTAATAGCCATAATACGCAGGTCTATATCCAAGCGTTTGATTTTGGGGTAGCTAACCAAAGCTTATTTAGTTGTCAGCAAGAATTGGTAAAATCTAAGACAGATTTGGCCTTTCTGCTGGGTGATGATCCCACACCGGCTTATGAGTATTGGAAGCCTGACTTAACGATCAATTACCCATTGCTGGCGCCTAATTATCAACCTGAGCGTCAAAATTACACTTTGAGCCATTACGGTAATCGGAGAACTCCAGTCTTGCTCCTGCCTTACACAATATATGTGACCCCGCGCTCTGCTGGTGACAATGTTCCTAAGCTAGACTTAGATCCAGACGATCGCGCCATCGGCGCTAGTTTAGAGTATCTAATTGAGCGCTATTATCAGCTGTGTCACTCTTTGCAACCATCTGAGTTTGAAGAGACTGTCGGGGTAAAACCGTCAGAGCCTCCCGAGCTGACTTATAGCCCTTATCAGCCTTTTCAAGGACCAACATTTAAAGATAAATAAGTGGCAGTAAATAGAGTACAGTAAATACGGAACAGTAAATGAGGGCAGTGTTGATTAGCTAGAAGCAGCGGCCTCTCACACGTTTGTGAGACATCGCTGACTCTGTACTAGCCTGTCATTACTAGCCGTTATTAATATAAAATCTCAACTCATTCTTTGATAAAAAGCCCATTGAAAAAAACCATTGATAAAAAGCCCACGAATAAAAAATCCAGCTTAAATCTCACATAAAGATATTGCGATACGAGATTGATGGTGGCGCTAGCTGTTTTTAGCAATAGCTGCCTCATATGCTTAAAACGTTAATTTTTAAAAGGTGTTTATTTAATTCTCTTCACAGGTTACTATCAGAGTCACTAAAAATAATAATATGGATTGTTGTTATAATAATGCTTAAAAAAAGCGGCTTAGTTAAATCATTTCTTTTAGTTTTCTGCCTCGCCATAAGCTCTCCCATACTATCAAGTAACTATGCCGAAATTGGTATTCCACTTGCGGAAGTCTTCGACCAAAAAACTCACAAAGGCACCGGACAAAACTGGTGGTTAACTGAAGGAAAAAACGGTCTTATTTATAGTGGTACAGGGAATGGTTTAACCGAATGGGATGGGGAAAAATGGCGATATTACCCTACACCAAATAAAACCCTGATTCGCTCACTAACTCAATGGAAAGATGGCCGGATATATGTAGGCACTACCGATGATATTGGTTTTTATGATCATAACCAACAAGGCGTTTTAACTTATCAATCTTTGCTAACCGACTGGTCACCCGAGAAGCGAAGCTTTGGCCAAATATGGGCAATTGCGTCTAACCAACATGGGGTTATTTTTGTAAGCCGTAAATTGGTCCTTTTTTGGGACGGAAAGTCAGTCAAACAGATCCAACAAGCGGCACCTGGAATTCACCGCATTTTTGCCGTTAACGATGGTTTTATTTACAAAGCTAAAGAGGATCCACACTTATACAAAATTTCACCTCAGTTAAATGTGGTTAAAACCGATTGGCTGCTTCCAAAGTCTGCTGTGCCTCGCTTGATCACACTTAACCATCAAAAAAAGCTGGTGGTAATAACCTCTAGAGACGGAATTTTTCAACAGAGTAGCAATAGCAACAAGTTAGAGCTGCGCGTTCAAAGCTCGTCATTTGATAAAAAGGTTAGATTTTATCATGCGATAAAAGCGAGCGATGGTTATTATTATTTAGCAACTTTAAGTCATGGACTTTTTATTCTCGACAAGAACCTACAGCCAGTAAAGCAATACACAGAAGACCATGGGCTAGGTAGTAATAAAATTTATTCGCTTCTCGAAGACTCACAAGGAAATATTTGGCTTTCGGGAGCGCCTAATATTGTCAAGATGGTTCCACCTCATAAAATAAGTCAATATCAATCCGACCAAAAAATTATGCTGCCAAATAAAATAGGCTTGCTCCAACAAAAAGTGGCCATAGCCGCACACGGATTGTTTCAACTAGAGCCAGCCGCAGATCCACTTGCGCCGGCTGTTTTTAAAAAGCTTACAACTTCATACGGCGCGAAATGGGATTTTTTAGAATATCAAGGTCACTTAATTCATGCCGGCGAACAGGGAATTTTTGCGCAAAAATATGACTCGGGAAAGCTTGACGAAAAACTTCAAAAGTTAGGTACTGCTTTTGTCGCGAGAGATTTACATATTGATCCTGTTAGCCAGCGGCTGTTTGCCGCAACGCTCGATGGAATTTTATTAATTGACTATCAACAAGGAGAGTGGCGCAGCCAAAAGTTAGCCGAACTTGAAGATGAAATTAGGATATTAAGTATCGATAAACAAGGCGTGGTATGGGCGGGCACTGAAACTCAAGAATTGTACCGCATAGAAAATGCGCAGTTTCCCAACAAACCACCCATTATTAAGAAATTTACTAGCGCCGATGGCCTCGGAGCGAATGATGTGGTTCCACATTATTTATCTTCTGGGTTAGTCATTGGTAGCAACGACGGGTTGTTAGATTATGCAGCAGACAGAGATCCTCCACTAAAAAGCGTTGCAAACTATCCCGCTCTTTTTACTAAAAAAGGCAACGCGGTTCGACATTTATATGAAGATCACAAGCAACGCATTTGGTACAACATAGGAGAGCATTCAGGGTTTATTGAAAGGCGAGAAAATGGTGAATGGCACACCAATGAACAGATATTTAAATCACTACCCAAAAATGGTTATCGTGGGGTGATTACCACGGGTGATAATATCGCTTGGTTTTTATCGACTTCGGGTAATATTTATCGATTAGATGTTGAATTGTTAGCGTCTTTGCCTGCCAAGGGTTGGCTAAATATTCGCAGTGTAGAAACACTCGATTCCGAACAAACGCTTATTACCGCTCATTCAAGCAGCACGCCTTTTCAATTGACTCAAGCAAACAACTCGATTCGAATCAGCTACGCTCTCGCCGAAAATACTAATGCTAATCCCGCCATGTATCGGCATAAACTGATTGGTAGTAAACAAGAAGAATGGTCACGGTGGTTGTACGAACAACACAAAGATTATACTGAATTATCCGGGGCCGACTACCGATTTGTATTACAGTCTAAAGATGGATGGGGCAGAATTTCGACCACAGAGTTGCCCTTTGCAGTACAACCTCCTTGGTATTTGAGCGGCCTTGCGTTATTTGTGTATGCACTGATACTCGCATTATTGTTAGGTTTAAGTGGCTGGATTACACAACGACTGCGTACCAAAAAGTTAGCCAAGCTTAACCAAGAACTCGAACAGCGTGTGGCTTTAAGAACCAGTGAAGTTAAAGCTAAGGTGGAGCAACTTAAACAGCAGCAGATCCTTAAAGACCGGTTTTTTTCCAATGTATCACATGAGTTTCGTACCCCGCTTACGCTAACCATTATGCCGCTTCAGGACTTACTTAGTCAGAAACCAAATTTAGAAGAAGAAATTAGTTTCCCCGTAGAAACCGCCTTAAGAAACTCCAGAAAAATGCTAGACCTAATCGGCCAGGTGCTTGACATTAACCGACTAGAATCTGGGCAGTTCCCGTTAAACATTAATCAATACGATATTGCAGAGCTCGTCAACAGAGTCACTAAGCGGTTCGTTCCTTGGGCAGAGCAGCATCAGCAAACTATTTGTTGTAAAAATGTTGCTGATCCCAACTTGGTTTATTGTGATCAAGATCAGATAGATAAGTGTGTCGGAAATTTAATTTCTAATGCCATTAAATATAGTGGCGCAGGGAGCGAGATAAAAGTGCAGCTAGTAGAAGATAGCGCTAGTGAGCGAGTCGGTATTCAGGTTAGTGATAACGGAGTAGGCGTTAGCCAGCAAGCGGAACAGAAAATATTTGAGCGCTTTTACCAAGAAAAACAGTCTGAAGAAATTTCCGAACCTGGCACCGGAATTGGCTTGTCTTTAGTTAAAGAGCTCATTGCTTTGCATCAGGGTGAGGTTGAACTTATTAATCAACCCGGGCAAGGTTGCAGCTTTATATTATGGCTGCGCAAAGGCTACGAACACTTTGGTGAGAAAATTAACACAAGATTCCACTCTAGCAACGAGCTGGTTATAAAAAGTGAAAAGTCTTACAGTTTACCTGCTCAGCTTGTTAGCAGCGAAAATAACAATGCGCAAAGTATTGATCAGGACAAAGAAGATATCACAACTTTGCTCATCGTTGATGACAATAGTGAACTGAGGCATTTTATCGCGTTAAGGCTTTCAAGTTATTATCGAATTATTCAAGCGAGTAACGGGCAAGAGGGACTGAGTAGAGCCAAGTCGGAACTTCCGGATTTAATCATTTCTGATATTATGATGCCAATAAAAGATGGCCTGCAAATGGTGCAGGAATTAAAGGCTTGCCCTTCAACCAGCTTTATCCCAATAATATTACTAACCGCAAAATCGACCAAAAGGGAAACCGTCGAGGGGATCCAGACCGGCGCCGACGATTACCTAACCAAACCTTTTGATACGGCAGAGCTGATTGTTCGAGCCGCGGGAATAATTAATAGTCGAAAGAAGTTAAAAAGAAAAATAAAGTTAGAAATAGCACAAGCTCAACAATCTTGTAATCAGGAAATTCCTTTCGAAGTAAGACTTCGTGCGGCGATAGAATCACAAATTACTGAACCTGAATTTTCAATTGATGAACTCGCCCGTTCTTTAGCGCTTAGCCGGCGCTCACTAAGCCGAAAATGCCAACAAGAACTAAACCAATCAGTGGGAAAATTTATTACTCAAGTCAGAATGCAAAATGCTTTTGAATTGATAGAGGGAACTAATCATAGCGTGAGTGAAATTGCTTATGCGGTGGGTTATGAAAGTTTGGCTTATTTTTCTCGGGCTTTTAAAAAGCACTTTGGGATCCCACCTTCTAAAGCCAATAGAAAGGCTTTACCATAAACAACTTACCTGTAATTCATGCTAAGCCTTATTATATAAGGCTTTCAGCTAATCTATTGCATTCTTCTTTGCACTCTTTTATTGCCGATTGGCCAGAAAAGTAAAACTTTTGGCCATAGGTCACAACACCGTTCAGACCGAATTTAGCTATTGTTTGCCCCAAGGTAAATTGATTGCCCTAAGGTAATTGGTAAAGAATGGCGTTGGCCTCTTTGCGTTTACCTTTAAGTTGCTTGCAGTATTTCAATCTGCGATATCGCAGCGTTGTAATAGCTACTTTAAATTCAAAATCTTGAAGTTTAGCACTTTAAAAAGAGGAAAGTTAAAATGAACGGAATAGAAAAAGTTAAGCTCAATTTAGTCTTTAGAGAATCGCAAATAATTGTTTTCGCAATTCTTTGTTTGGCGATATCAGGCTGTGGCGGCGGAGGCGGTGGTGGTGATGAAACTCCCCAGCCTGTCGAGCCACCGGTAGCCGTTAATCAACCACCGCAGGCCGATGCGGGTTCAGATAGAGCCGTTAGTGAACAAAGCTCGGTCACTATCACCGGAACAGCAAGTGACTCTGACGGTAGCATTGCTAGTTACCAATGGACTCAAACCAGCGGCACTAGTGTGAGTTTAAATGGTAGCGATACCTCATCAGCCACTTTTATGGCTCCAACACGAACCGAGCCAGAAGATCTTTATTTTACTTTTACAGTGACTGACGACGACGGTGCAACAGCCAGCGACACGCTAGTAATTACTGTTACGCCAGTCAATACTGCGCCAACAGCAAATGCTGGTTCTAATAGCAGTGTTTGGGAGCAATCTGAATTTACTTTAACGGGTTCGGGTTCGGATACTGATGGTGAAATAGTGACTTATCGATGGAGACAAACAAGTGGTAATGTCAATTTTGATATTTCAAGTCCAAACTCTGCAGAGACAAGTGTAACGGTTCCGAATTTGAGCCAACGGGTAACAGTGACTTTCGAGTTAGAAGTAACCGACAATGAGGGCAGCTACGCAACAGATTCTGTACAAATTGTTGCTAATGCGCGCTTGAGTTTGAATCAGGCTGCTGCGGTAACAGGAACCCCAAACTATGAATATGGACACCGTTCTATTCCAAATATGGAAGTTACCGGTGTACCCGCTGACGCTGACTGGTCTAGATGGGCAATGTACGGAGCAGGTAGTAATCAGACATTTTTATTTATGATGGCTGAAGATAGTAATAATCGAGTCTATCAGTTTGGTTATAATCCACAGACCCAAAAATATGAATGGGGCCACAATTCCGCCGGTGAACTTAATATAACCAATGTTCCAAGCGATGTTGATGGCGGTATTGCCGCTACTTATGTAGAAGCAATCGGAGCGCTGTATATATTCATGAAAAAAGAATCCGAACCTACTACGATGTATTACTTTGAATACGAGCCTAACAGTGGAGACATAAGCTTTAGAGGAGAGTTATATATCACGGGCGTGCCAGCGGACGCTGATTGGGATCGTTGGGCAATGCTGCATGATGGAAGTTTTTATCGATTGTATGTATCAAAAGCTAATTCAAACAGCATACTTTATCAATCTGCGTACAATCCCTCTAGTGGTAATTGGGAATATGGATACCGGTCTTATCCTGAAATTTATATTTTAGGTATGCCAACTAACAGTGACACTCGTTCATTTAAGATGCTTCATGACAGTGTTGATTATCGCTTTTATCATCAAGCAGACAATTAACTTTAGACGCTAAGAAATGCTCGTTTAGGCGAGCATTTCTTTATTCATATAATTCATATAATTCAGTGCAACTCTCAAGCTTTATTTACCGTGGCAACAATTTGTTTGAGCATCAATTAAACCACCACGCCTAAAATTAGGAACAATAATCAATTTTCTCAAGAATCAAATGTCTCAAGAGTCAATTGTCTCAGATCTTATCAAAGAGACTACTGATACTCATCCGCGTATAATCCAATATAGGCTAGCAACTCTAGTGTTTTTATCATTAATTTAGCGCCAATTTATTACGTAAGTTTAAACAAGGCGGTTTAACAAACGATTTTACACCCTTAATTAGTCAAGTTTCGACTGTACTTTATTACCTGATTCCGATCGCGATTTTAACTTCGTTTTTTAGATCTGCCTAGCTGAAAATAACGGAACGATGAAGCCTAAGCCGCTATTTTAAATCATTAAGTTGAGTTGGCCCGATCTGCGATCCTGATTAACCATCACAGCTGGGTAGCAATCATTGAAACAGTAAGCACTGCTCGCTAGTAAAGACAGCGAGGAAGTTAAAAACAGACATCCGGGTTTTGATAAGGCAAAATTCTGAATAAAAGAGTGCGGAGCTCATATTGTCGTTTGCAAGTTGTTAAGCCGCGCTTTCTAGCGCGGCTTCTAGCAAGTTGGTTAGCTTTGTTTTACTGCGAGTAAGTTGGCAAGTTCTATTTTATGCTCTTCGAGTGCTGCATCAATAGCGCCCTGGTATAAGTTAAATGACTCAGCTTTATTTTCTGCAGAACTATTTAGAAATCCTAGTTGCGAAGAATTTTCTCTACTAAGCCATATGCGGCTCTTACCAGGTTTAAATTTATTGGCTAAGACTAGCGCTTTACCATTGCTATCGACCATTATCATATTAATCGCGACGGCTGGTTTTTTTCCTGACAGCCCAATCAATGAATCGCTGTCTTTTTCTAATAGGTAGACGCAGATTGCCATTACAGCATCAACATTCATCTCTCTAGCGATACTCGCAAGTTGTATTCTCGCGGCTTCTTTTTGTTCTCTATTGATGACCAGTAGCGGGACAGGTCCAGGATAAGACACAGGATTTTTTATCTTGACGCTTTTTGTGGCCTGCCGATAGTTTTTTTCTGCTTGTCGAATGGCTTCCATTTTTGCATCTGCTGGCAGCATGCTTGTGCGCGCTTTGGTTAATTCGTTTTTTAGCACGGTTTCTTCGGAAAGAGCCATATCCGCAGGAATATTAGTTACTGCGTTAGCTACTTCTTCCGTTGAACTAAACTGCCAGCCAAATTGCTGCTGAAACTCGCGTTGAATTTTAGTAAAAGTATACTCGTTAATTCTCTCAGCAACTAGGGTGTTCTCTTCTGGCGCTGATGAGGTAGATGTATCACCTCCTAACATTCCAGCAATTTGTCCGAGAGATGCACCTGCATCGCGAGATTTTTTGGTCTCCCAATTCATTGGATAGCGGTTGGAGAAAACGTTTACCAAAGCCACTTTCTTGACGGCATTAATTTCTGAATCGACCAGTAACAAAGGCTGCTTTTGGCTGCGGTCTATACTTGCAGTAGAGCAACCGATTAAACTCACGAGCAGACAACTCAAAATTATACTGAAAAATGATTGAACGTGTTTCATTTATTCCTCCTGATGGGCTCGTATTACCAGAGAAACAATTTACTCTTAGCTACAGAGTAGTTAGCTGCGAGGAAAGGTAATGCTGGATTGACGAGTATATTATTATAGAATTTTCACTCGATGTTAACTGAACTGTACATAACATTCAATTAATTAAAATGAGGGGGGGTAATAAATGATTAAAAATGAGCTTGACGTACAAGAATCATTAGTTGAAAGTTGCTTTTTTTTTCCTTACGCGCTAGCTTGTTAAAAAATCTTACTTTGAATATTTTTGCACTATTATTTTAGCGATAAAATATTTAAATCAATCGAGGCTTTTTATGGGAAAAAATCTCTTGCTCTATTTGGTATCGGCTTGTGTTGCGGTAGGACTTCTGATTACCCTAACTGGTTGTGCTTCGATGAGTGAAGGGCAGTGTCATACTGCAAATTGGTATCAAGTTGGCTTTGATGACGGTTATTTAGCAAAAGGTAGTCGTATTGATGCGCATTACGATGCATGTAGCGAGTATAATATTACGGTAAATCAAGCGCAATATCATCAAGGCTATGAACAAGGCCTACGCAACTATTGTACTTCTCGTAATGGCTGGCGACGCGGCACTGAAGGCACCCCGTATTCTAATTTTTGTCAGGCTGACCTAGAAGGTGATTTTTTTAACGCTTATGCTGCTGGGGCAGACTATTTTCGTCTTCAACTGGAAATGAAAACGTTGGTGGATAAAAAAAATAGCCTTGAAAAAAGAGCCATTGCAGAAAATAGTGGCTTGAGTCAAGAAGACAAAATGGCGCTTATTCGTCAGGCAGATATTTTCAAAAGTGAGATTGATAGATTGATTTATGAGTCGACAATTTTACTTGGGAAAGCACGAGAAAATGGTTGGTCGTATTAAAATATTAAGCCAAAAAACAATTTTTATCGCGCAAGACTGAAACTAGCAACCCGTAGCATAGATTAAAAATATATTAGACTATCCTTTTGTTATAGTCTTGAAGAGCTGTTTATGCGGTCATTTTTGCACGTTGACACAGGACGGGTTCTGACCAGTGCAACATATTGATTAACATCTCTAAAGCGTTTGGATGCCTTCGTTATCTATCTTTGCAAGCCCAATTTCCTTACTTAAATAATCACTCTAAGGATTTTTCTCACGTTTATTTAAGAAGATGTAATCTGACCTACAAGTTTGGTATGTTAGTCCTTATAGGCGTAGTTTAGTTGCTTCATTTTTAAGCTTTCTAATATTCAGTTTATCCGCAAAAGTCAGTAACAATTTTAGGGGTGATCATGTGAAAAGAAATATTTCTAGAATGCAGATTGGCATACTATTAATGATGCTGATTTTGTCCTCCTGGTGTGCTAGTTCGAGTGAACATAATAAACCTGTGTCAGTGAGTTCTAAGTTAAGCTTAGACTCTAAAATTTTTGACGGTAAAATAAGAGCTAAAGGTGTTTATGGATTGTTTCGCGTTAAAGGGACAATATTATTTTCTGATGGCTTGTTAACTTGGAGAGTTGCCAGCGAGAAAAATACGGAGCAGGCAATGGATTATGCGCCGGCCAATTATACGGTTAAACTGATTGATGAGTTACTTTATTTCACATCTATAATGCCGGGTCAAAGCGGTGACAAACTCATATGGAGTGGAATTTATGATGGCCAAAAGCTGAATAAAGTAGAGGCAATTTGGGTACGCCAAAAGGGTGATTGGGTACATGATTTGTTGCTACCTGAAGAGGTCATTCTTCGATTTACACCGGATAAAATTCAGCGATAGTAAGGTAAG
Organism: Aliikangiella aequoris; assembly: GCF_053709105.1. Taxonomy (NCBI): domain Bacteria; kingdom Pseudomonadati; phylum Pseudomonadota; class Gammaproteobacteria; order Oceanospirillales; family Pleioneaceae; genus Aliikangiella; species Aliikangiella aequoris. The sequence continues at coordinate 3,429,720 of NZ_CM132298.1, read as the reverse complement.
CGGCCAGGCCGAACCTAGTTTTCAGCTAGAAATCTTTGATTCTTCTCTTGACTTATTAAATATCTAATTCTTAAAGGTTTTTTTATTCCCAACCATTGCTAAACCTGACTCAAGCAAAAGGTAACTGTGGAGTTTTAGAACTTTTTCAATTTTCAACTATACTCTAAGCAGGTTACTAAGCAGGTCATTCAAAGGACTACCACCTAGTAGGTTATTCAAAGAATACCACGGCGCTCCACCACCCATTTAATAAAAATTAGGTTGTGAGTTGACACGAATGAAAAGCTTATCATTTATCGAGGGCTTTTTCATCGGTCAAAAGAGAGGTGTAAATGTTTGTCGCAAAAAGTAAATTCGTTGTTTCAAATGGCATGGAAGCGGAAGTTAAAAACTCTTTTATCAATCGCCCTCATCTAGTCGATGACGCACCAGGATATATTAGGATGGAAGTAATGAACCCTATTGATAGACCACAGGAGTTCATTTTAGTGACCTATTGGCAGGATCAAGCAAGTTGGAAACATTGGTATCGGGGCCATACCTATAAGGCAGCTCATAAGCAGATACCTAAAGGATTAAAACTTATCCCAAGAAGTACTGAGATTACTTACTACAACTTGTTTACTGAGTGAGGACCTATGTCTTATTCAAACAAAGATGGACTTGTGCCTTTGTCTTTAGATGGTCTCAAAGCGCTTCAATTAGCCGAAGATGAAGTTAGTACCGAGGTAACGAATGGTTATTTCTCGCTCCATCCAGAGTGTTATAAAGGCGATCCTGCTCGAATTAAAAAGATGTGCCAAGCAGATTTACAGCACCACTATCGTTTTCTTTTAAGTGCGATGATTACCGCGCTGCCTAGTATTTTTAGGAATTATTCATTTTGGTTAAAAGGAGTGCTGGTTAGTCGAAATATGTCTTTACAGCATCCGAAAGATTCGTTCGAGTTAATGAAAGCTTCAATTTTAAAGCGAGTAGTAGGAACGGACAAACCAGTGGTCGTTGCTGTCTTAGATGCCGGTATATCGGTATTTTGTGACGATAGCGTTAATCCAAGCACCTTTCTTGCAGATACTAACAGCACTATATCGTCAACGCCTGAATATACTAAAGCACTGGTTTGCGGTGATAGAAAAAATGCCGAAGCAGTATTTGCAGAACAACTGAATTACGACCTATCGTTAACTGATGCTAGTGTAGAAATTGTGCAACCTGCTATGTATCAAATTGGACAGTTATGGCAGGAAAACAAAATAACCGTTGCCCAAGAGCATTTGGCAACCGCTATATCACAAAATGTTTTGGCAAGAGGTTTTATTACTGCAGATTTCAAAGCGCCTGTTGATAAACATATTTTGTGCGCTTGTATAGAAGGGAATCATCACGCTTTAGGATTGAGAATGATTAGCGATACATTTGAAGTAGCAGGTTGGGACTCCACTTTTTTAGGTGCTGACACCCCTTGTAGTTCAATTTTGCAGCAGGTCGATCTGGAACAACCAGATGTTTTAGCTTTATCAATTAGCCTGCCTCCTCAAGTTGTTGAGTTACGAAGCCTTCTAGACCAATTACACTCGGAATTGGGTCCTAAAGTTCCTTCTGTGGTGGTGGGGGGGTTGGCTTTAAATCAGCATAAAAATATTAGTTCTAAGCTTCAGATTGATGCTTTTTATCAAGATGCAAAGGCTGTTCAGGATGATATTAAATGAACGATTTATTCTTGGATAGTAAAGCATCCAGTCAACCGGTGAAAATTCCTAAACTATTGAAGAATCTTCAGTCGACAGTCGCAGCATTGATTGATGAACAAGGGTTTTTAATTGATTGCAATTTGGGCTTTCTGTTTCTCGTTAATCAGACTGATATTCCTCAACAAAATTGGAATGTTAGAGATTACTTCATACAACCAGTTTTTTCAGATTTTTTAAATGTTCATTCCAATGATTTGGAACTACCCGTCTATCAAGGGATCATGAATGTGGGTGAAATTAACATTAGCTGCCGTTCAATCAATGCTGCTGTGTATCGGTACTCTGGAGGACTATTGCTTATTGGCGAACACGACATTGCAGATCTTGAAAAGCTAAGCGCGAGTGTCGTCGAGTTAAACAACGAGTTAGCTCAGTCTCAAAGAGACTTAGTAAAAGCCAATCGGAATTTAAAACGTAAAGAAGCCAAAATAGAAGAGATGCTTTTAACTGATTCGATGACAGGTATTCCAAATCGGCGACATTTTGAAAAACGTTCGGAAGAAGAACTAAAACGCCACCAGCGACTCGTTCAACCTCTGTGTTTAGCAATGGGAGATATTGATTTATTTAAGCAGGTCAATGATACCTATGGGCATGACGTGGGAGATGAAGTGATCTGTGGATTCGCAAACGTTATGAACAGTTCAAAGCGTGCTACCGACTTTGTTGCACGTGTTGGAGGAGAGGAGTTTATTTTTCTGTTGCCACATACTGATCTATTGCAGGCACAGATTGTTGTTGACCGAATAAGAGAAGTGTTTAGCCAGCAAATTTATGATTCGATAGATCAGCCTATTACTGCGAGTTTCGGTATTACGGAGTTACAGCCAGGTGATACTATACAAGATATGGTTAAACGCTCCGATTTATGTTTATATGAAGCTAAGAAAAACGGTAGAAATAGAGTTGTTTCAAAAGCCTGTTAATCAGAAAATAATCCAACTATCACCTTAGCGCTGTAATTGATGGCCTAGTCAATTATTGGAAAAATCTAGAAAGAACCCTGTGTCACTTAAATATGAAATTGAATCTTACCCGAGTTTCAGTTTGACCGCCGAAAAGCTTTTTCTTTAATTTTTTCTCTTATTATTTTTGACGGTGATAGTGAATTTAAAACTAAAATGCCAGAAAACGTTACCTATGCTAAAGGGTATGTTGACTATATAAAATCTAAAAAAGCACCAATTCTTAGTCAAGCTGAAGTTGTGAGTATTATTCAAAGTATTCAGTCAGGTCGCTTAGCTCAGTCTATTAAAACTAATAGAGAGCATGTTAAGCATGTAAAAGAGATCCTACAGCAGAAAAATGCAGCGCGCCCTAACGGTAAAATATGCCAGAAATGTGGTGGCGAGATGCTAGAGCGAGAAGCTAAACGCGGAAAGAATAAAGGACAGAAATTTTTTGGGTGTTCAAATTTTCCTAAATGTCGGAATGTGGTAATGTCTTAGTCTTACAGGGGTAAGTCAATGGCGTCCTCGATCGATACAGGGTCATTAGGATTTGTCTAATCAATAGTAAAATAATATTAATTATTACCATTCTCCAGACTCAACAACTTTGAATTCTTCGGCTGGATTCTCACTTAAAAACTCATCAGATAGTACATAAAACCACGCTTGCCCAAAGTTTGGAATACCCACTTTGCGCCGCTTGTAAAAAGTCGGGTGACCTTCTAGCGCATCTAGCTGTGCCAAAATTTCGGGAGATATTTCATAAATTTCAATAGTAATTGCTGTACTGCCATTTTCAATCGCACCTGGGAAATGAGTTAAGTCTAATAAAGTAAATTGCGGTAGGGTTTTAAAAGTGTCAATAAACTCCGCACTGCGCAGTAGCCCATGATTGGGTAAGTTTCGTTTTAGACTGCCATAAACCGCTACGAACTTATCAAAATAGTCTAGCCAGGTCACGTCACACCAACCGTCATAATAATTCTTGGGCTGAATATCTCCGTATTTTTCCCAGTCCCATTGTGATTGTATTTCACTAATGGCGCTTTGGTTATGCACCACATCTTCATATTCCAATACATTTTTGACCAAGGCTTGAAACTCAATTTCTTGCTGTGGTGTTCGCTGGTGCTTTTTCATCGCTAATACTTGCCTTAAGCAAGCTGTATATTCTTGTTCATTTTTTATTACTGGCATAGTCACCCCTAATAGCTGATATCGATTTAATCCAATTCAAGAAGCTGATTAACGCAATTGTGATCTTGCTGTAAAGTTAGTCGAAACTTTGAATAGGCTCGGTTGGTGAGTTTAAAAAAGATTCAATCCAGTTTTTTTCAAATTGATAACGCCGCAGAGCATTCGCTTGCCATTCGCTTACTAAGTCTTTTGCACTTGTGGCTGCTTGGATAAGTAGGGTTTTATCTGACGGTAGTTGAGGGGAATTTAGTAGTGCGCCAATTGCTTCAGCGGGTACGCCGAATAATTGGTACTTAGACATATAATTATAGCTATCAGAGCAAATGTCGCGGATTAAGATGTAAAGGTGACTGACTCTATGTGCGAGATCTTGGGGGAGTGTGACCACAGTTTTACTGCCGTTTTCCTTATAACTATAATCGCCAATGGTAAACTCCACATCGGCGCCGCGCCATAATGGATAAGTAACTCGAGTGATAGTCTCCCATTGACTATTTAAGTCGAGAATTAATTGCGCTAGTTTTTGCTCGGTTCGCGCTAAATTTTGTACGGTTTTATCATGAATAAAATCACTAATCTCAAGGCGATGTAATTCAGACTTCACATGTTTTACAGAAGCAATAATAAGCGCGTTAGCAATAGCTTCAATTTTATGTTTTTTAGGAGTGGACTGCGGTAGTGTTTGTTCGGTTAGCTGCTGCTGTAATTGCGCTTCACCGGGAAACTCGAAGGACTCTAAAGCTGTTGAAATTATTTTTATAATATTGTTACCTCGGTTAGAAATTCTATTTCCCCAATAGAAATTGAATTTTTGTGCCACAGGGCGATATAGTTTGCGTTGTCTTACTTTGGTTTGACTGCTTTCTTGCATAGGCTCATTCTCCTAGTATCAGATTTCCATTCTCATTTTGCCTTAATTACTATAACGGCTAATTTGAAAAATGGAAGGGGAGCGCCTGATTTTGCGAAAAGTGGTCTGCCTGAAAAAGCGACACACCTATTTGAGCAGTATGGAAAATCTTCCGCCAACACCGTATCATTAATTAGGTGAGTACGGCTTAGCAATGGTTAAGCACTCAACGCCGCCGATTTAAGGCAACTTGCGGGCGGGGTATAAATACAGCTAAATCGTCGACTGAAAAGCAAACTGACTTTTCTCGATAGGGTGTTGCCTTGATTTATGTTTTCGTTAACGGGATCAATCAAGGAGTAAACTATGTATCCAATTGTCCAGCTCGTAATGCACGAGCTTCAAACGACTAGCCTGTATCAAACACGTCGTAAGCTTGCCAGCTGCTTCTCAACATCTTCCCGGGGTAAGGCATTTAAGCGTGCTGACGCAATCCTCGCTGGAAATATTAAACTGAACATGGCGGGTTTTTTAGCTGACTCGCTTAAGCTTGAAGTCGGTGTGGTAGAGCAAGCGATCAAGCATACATGGAGAATAAAAGAAGAAAAAGCAAGGCTTGACTATTACCAACAGCTAGGTCCTCACATTCGGGTTGAAACCCGTGGGCCTGTCACCCAAATCACTTTTGCTGCTATGTGCTATCACAAATATCGCATTTTAAAGCTACAACGAGAGATAGTTAATTGGCCGATAAAATGTCAATTAAAACAGGTGAGACAAAAGATAAAAACGCACCAACTTGATAACCCAAAACCGCTCAGCATCTTTGGTGAAATAGAAGGCTACTGCTATTGCCCCGATGCGTTTCATTCTTATCCTCTTAATCGGTCTGGCGAACTAACCGGATTAAATTCTGGGCCAGGGCTTGGTAATCCGGTAAGTATTTCAATAGGCGGAAAACCTATTAATTCACAGTCTCAGTTAATCAAAATAGGAGAGTAAATACAATGCAAGAAAAGTTAAAAGTAGAGTTGTCGGCAGAAGCCACCGCAAAGTATTTAGATTGGGTGAAAAAACGCACATTAGCGGAAGTCGCTGCCGACTGCGAGCCAGGTGGTGCAACTATTTCAATAGATATTTGCCCACCGTATTTTAATTTAGTATACGCCATGCAAGGTGAAGAAAAAATTGAGTTTGGTGAAGCTGATGTGGAATTGGTTATAAGTTAAAGTGGAAGGCTTTTTTCCTAAACAAAAAATCTGCCGCAGGCCTGTGAAGCACTGCGGCAGCAATTTAATCTAGACTATAAAACTTAGTAAATTAAGAACTAACCAAAAAAGAAACTGGTTGAATTGCGAGTAAAATTTTTTTGTTTTTTTTAAGCTAAAAAATCATTCGCTTTTATCTAAATTCAAAAACTACCGCAACTTAAACTAGTTTGAGATGCACAAACTAGCCTTATAAGCCTTATCTCACGTAACTGAGTCTCGCGTCACAAAACAATTTATATCTCATTTTTTATCTTTACCAAGTCAGGGGGCTGATATATTTTGCCCGCACTAGCCAACAGATTGATTTGACGTTGGGCCGCTCTACAGCAAAATAAAGGGATTTTAAAATGGCTAAAATAAAGTTATTCGTTTTTCTACCGTTGCTATCTTTGGCGCTCAGTGCACTTGCTAACAATGAGAGCTATATTGAAGCGCTGGAAGATCAAGAGTTAATTTATATTCAAGATATGAATTTTCACAGGCATACGAAAAACTTAGCTGAAGCAAGGGAACATACATGTATCGATCATTTAAAAGCTGGGCTACACCCTAATTCAATATTCGACGGTTGCTCAGAGCTAATTCTTACTCATCAAACGGAAAATACTTCGAGTAAAGGTATTACCTACGCTGACTATTATTTACTAAAGTATTTTTGGCATGATAGCCTAGGAAACTATTATGATGGAAAAAAGCGTAACGCAGTAACTCACTTTTATCGAAAATTTAAATATTGCCCTAAAGCTTATCCGGAAAAAATAGATATTGATGGCGATGGCGGATTGGACTTTTGCGCTAAGCAAAAAAAATGTGATGTAAAAACCCCTGGTGCGAAAGCGAGTCGAGGGAATCCGATTAAATGCGAGAATGGTGAGAAAACCGAAACCGAAGTGATTTATAGTGGCAGCGGTCCTGATCCTCTAAGTTATATTAGCTACTATTCAAGTGAAGACAATAAATGGTCTAGTAATCATTGGGAGCCGCCAATAGGATTTAATAGAGGAGATAACCTTACTAAGAAAATTGAACACGCTGAAGAAGGCGACAATTTTTCAATTTATAGCATAGTTTATAAGAACGGGTTTAATCATATCTTTTATGGAAAGGATGAAGGTGGAGAACAAGTCTTTAGAAGTAATTATGCGCCCGCTGGACGATTGGTTAGACGAGCGAATGGCACTTTAGAGCAGCACTATCCAAGAGGAAAAATTGATTACTTTGATAGTAATGGCAACTTAATAGAAGACAAATCAAATAATGGCTTTCGGCGTTTTTATACTTATACCAGTAGCGGTAAAATAAAAACTGTTACCAATTTATTTAATCAGAGACTTATATTCAATTATAACGATCAAGACTTACTCAGCGAACTGGAAGTTCCTGGCGGTCAATCGTATTTCTTTGAATATGATACTTTGACCAATCTTACTCGAGTGGTCTATCCCGACGAAACCCCTGAAGATTTATCTGATAACCCGGCGACTGTGTTTTTGTATGAAAATAGTAATTTTCCACATAACATGACAGGAAAAATCAATGAAAAGGGAGTACGTTTTGCTACTTGGAAATATGATACACAAGGGCGGGCAATTAGTAGTGAGCATGCTGATGGATTAGAGAAAGTAGAGTTTGACTTTAGCGAAGCTAATCAATCTCGTATAACAACATTTGTTAATGGACAACAGACACAGGACTCTATTTATCACTATGAACTTAATAGAGTGGATAAAGTTGAGACTAAGCAATTAGTTAAACTTGAACAACTACCTTGCGCTGGTTGTACCGCTGGTGATTGGCATTATGAGTACAACGAGCAAGGGCTGCTTGAACAAAATGTTGATCCCAAAGGTGTTATCACTCGCTATGAATATAATGATCGCAAATTAGAGGTAAAGCGCGTAGAGGCTGCTGGTACTGTAAATGAGCGCACTATTACGACAACCTGGAATAAACAAACTAGGCAGCCAACTAAAATAACAAAAGGTAATTTAGAAACGACTTATACTTACAACGCGCAAAATTTAGTTACAGCGATTAATCTAAGAGATGTGCAGTCTGGAGAAACAAGAGTCACTCGAAGGACTTATTCTGATCAAGGTTTGTTGCTTGAGCTAGATGGGCCGCGCTCTGATGTAGATGATACAAGCACTTTTCTCTATGACACTCACGGTAATCTTACCCAAGTCACTAATCCTTTAGGGCATATAACACAGCTGGGTAACTATGATGCAAGTGGGCGAGTTGGCACAATTACTGACCCCAATGGCAGTGTGACAGAGCTTACTTATACGCCGCGTGGATGGTTAAAGTCGAGCGCGACTAATGGCGCAATAACTCACTATACTTATTTTCCTACCGGCGCAGTTAAAACCATTGAATTACCGAGTGGCGCGAAAACTCACTATGAATATGACGATGGTGAAAGATTAATTGAAATAGCAGACACGATTGGCAATCGTATTAAATATGTTCGTGACTTAGCGGGTAATGTCACCGAAACCAAAATTGAAGATACCAATGGTGCACTACGTTTTTCACAAAAATCGATATTTAACGGGTTAAGCCAAATTACACAAAGCTTGGGTAATAATGGCCAGTTAAATAAAGTCACTTATGACGCGAATGGAAATGTGCAAGCATTAGAAAATGCCAAAAATAATAAAACCCTTCACAGCTATGATGCACTTAACCGGCTTGAAAAATCCATTGATCCTGACTCATTCGAAACTTCATTTACTTATAACCGTCAGGATCAGCTAACGCAAGTCACAGACGCCGAAGGCAAAACCACTCAGTACGAGTACAACGCATTTGGTGAAATGACTAAACTAATCAGCCCAGATACTGGGACCAGCACAATGACCTATGATGCTGCTGGCAACCTAACGAGTAAAACTGATGCGAGAGGTATTAAAGTCGATTTTACTTATGATGCGTTAAATCGCTTGTTAACCGAAAGCTACCCGGATAGCAGTGAAAATATTACGTATTTTTATGATGACACGAGCGATGGAAATCACGGTGTTGGTCGTTTGACTCGAGTAACAGATAGTAGTGGTTCGACTAATTTTAGGTACAACTTATTTGGTTTGGTTACCCATGAAATTCGAGTTGTTAATGGCAATACCTATACCACCGCATACCATTACGATGACATAGGGCGAATTAATACAATTACTTACCCAAGCGGTCGCAGTTTAATCTATGGGTATGATGCAATGGGGCAAGTTTCAAAAATTAGCACAGAGTTTCAAGGACAAACCCAAGCGCTTGCTAGCGATATTCGTTTTATGCCATTTGGTGCATTACAAAGTTTAACTTACGGTAATGGTCGTACACTTAATCAAACTTATGATTTAGATTATCGCTTGAGTGACAAGTCGGTTTCGGGAATTTACCAATACCAATATCAATTTGACTTGGTTAATAATATATCCGCTATTACCAACCCGTTAAGCACTTTAGACAATCAACGATTTAGTTATGATGCTTTATCACGCCTTATCAACGCTGAAGGTAATTATGGCGTGTTGAGTTATGACTATGATCGCATCGGCAACCGCTTGTCTCAAACCACCAACGGTAATACTAATAACTACCATTATGCGCCAGACTCTCATCGCCTTATGACAATTAGTGGCGCTGAGTCGCGCGAGTTCAATTATGATGCGAGCGGCAACCTGCTGATTAAAAACAGCGAAACCACCACTAGCAGTGCAACTTTAAATCAAAGTGTGCAGGCTGAAGGAGAATTAGTTAACGGTGATAACCGCCAAGTTAGCGCTCAAAAAGGGCAAGACTTAAATTATTATGTCGACCTACCCGCTGGCGCGAGTAATCTCCAAGTTCGCATTACTGGTGGTAGCGGTGATGCAGATCTTTATCTTTTAGAAGGCAACCAACCCACCGCATCGGTTTACGACTGCAGACCCTATAAGTGGGGTAATAACGAAGAATGTGTTGTGGCATCGCCTAATAAAAATCGTTATTACATTCGGCTACACGGCTATGCAGACTTTGCCGATGTTAATCTAAGTATTAGTTTTAACGCTGCCGATATTCCAGATGATACTAACCCTAATTTAACGTTCACCTACAACGCGAAAGGGCGGCTTAAAACCGCTAGCAAAGAAGGCATGAGCGCGACTTATCAGTATAACTTTAAAGGAGAGCGTGTCAGCAAAGATGTCAACGGCGCGGTAACTATTTTTGTGTATGATGCTAGTGGCCAGCTAATAGCCGAATTAGACAATAGCGGTACTCAAGTAAAAGAATACGTTTACTTAAACGGGCAGCGCATAGCCACAATTAACAACAACAAAACTTATTACGTTCACACAAACCACTTAAACACACCCACGGCGCTGACTGACGAAAATGGAAACGTCCGCTGGAAAGCCAATTACACACCTTTTGGTAAAGCCGTAATAGAAGTAAACACCATTGAAAGTAACCTTCGCTTCCCCGGGCAATATTTTGATGCGGAAACGGGTTTGCATTACAATTATTTTCGGGATTACGACCCGGAGATAGGGCGGTATATTCAGAGTGACCCGATTGGGCTTAGTGGGGGGATTAATACGTTTGGGTATGCTTATCAGAATCCCGTGATGTATAGTGACCCTGATGGACTTACTCCTGCTCACGCCATTGGGGCTGCTTTAGGGGGCGGAGCGGCTGCATTTATATACTATGAAAAATATAAATGTGGTCAGATAAGCTTCTGGGAGTATATGAGTCTTATTTCAGTTGGCGCTGCCTCTGGTGCAATTAGTGCTGGTACCTCTGTTATCGCAGGGGCTTTATTTGCGGGAGGCGGAAATGCTGCCCAACAGTATATAGAAACTGGGGATGTAAACGTGATGGAAGTCGGGATTAATATGGCTACAGCGGGTGTTGCAGGTCAGGTTGGGAATGTTTCAGGGGCGCTCCTAGCTCCCTTTAGAATAGTTTATAGAACGGAACGTCGTTGGTATACTTTGGGGCTGGTGAAACATGACGTGGTTGACCTAATTTATAATGAACCAGTAAAAAACGTAATATATGCTGGTACGTCAGGTTTGGTCGGAGGATTAGTATCTTCAGCTCCGATTCTTTTGGATGAAAATGGTTGTGAGTGTGAATCAAATTAATTTAGAAAAGAGTTTAAGCTGGGTTATATACTCTTTCATAGTTTATACGCTTGCTTTCATAGTAATGGCAGTCATGGAGAAAGAGCTCGAGCTCGAATATTTAGCTGAAGTAATCAATGTGATGAGATACATTGGTCTAGCGTTTATTGGATTATTTCCATTGGCTATTGCGATTTACAGACTTATAATTGTTGAGTTAAATTTGAAAGCATTTTTCATATTTCTATCTATTCAGAGTTTTGTGCTTTTAATAATTCTCAAAAGTATGAATATTTTTTAACTAATAACTAAAAAAATCAGGACATATATGGACGCCTCCATAATATCAAGGCATAGCTATCCTTATCATTACTAAACTTGATCTCGATGTTTTATGTTACTCCAGTTTTAACTTTTTAAATTAACGGTAACGGGTCAAGTCAGTTGCTCATAGCTCAAGGAGATTTAATACCTAGACCAGAACGTATAGAGCTCGAATATGCCTATTATCGCGTGATGAACCGTGGTAGGGATGGTAGTCTGTAATCCCCAATTATTAGCAGCAGTTAAAAGTAGAAAATTATCTAGTTGCTAAAATCCTTTTTTGCGGCACATCGCCATTTGATGAATGAGGTCGTTGATTGTTGTAAATCCATAATCACACTGCTACTAAATCTTGAACTCGGTAAGGTGGACTATACCGTAGGTTTGAAGTACAAATCCCAACAGCAATGATTTGATTGAGTAGTGATATTATTTGGTATGGATGATTTGTAAGTATTACAATTAATTTTTTTGTTTGAATGTGTGATGTTGGGATTTGTACCTCACCCTAACCTCCAGGCTTATAAACTAAAAAGTTTAAAGAAGGCAAAGCTCATGGGAATAAACCCGTTAATACTTCTACTTACAGTTTTAGTGATTATTTTTGTAGTCCCAAACCATTGGATAGTTACTTATCCTAGTGAAGCGTTGGATAGGGTTTTGTTGCATAAAGATTATTCCAAATTGAAAATCGATTTAATAATTTTTCGTGGAGTGGATTTGACGCAAAAGCCGTGCTCATTTAATTCGTATAAACATAATTGAGCGAGCGATAGAAAAACTGAAAGCGGCGCAAAGAAGGTGCAATGATAATGAATGTGAATGATGAAACAAAAAGTGCTTTGCTAGAAGATATTAAGAATAGTTTTAACGATGTGGCCTTTCCATCCCATCTAGGCTTACATGCTGCCTTAGCTAAAGATAACTGGATTAAAGATGTAGAGCAGCTTAAGAAAATTACTTTAGTTCAGGATTTTAATGGTGATTGGATTGATGTACCAGAGGAGCATCTTGAAAAAGGCTGGAGTTTAGCTCCCACTTATCTTGACTCTGTAGGTGTCGCATACTACTTACCCGCATATATGGTAAGAGCTTTGAATGAGCCTACCCCTAAAAAACTAAGCACAGTATTAACATTTGTTGACCCAACTCCTTATAGGGGAAATGAGCTGTACAATCATTTTTGTGAACGATTTAGTTTGTTTGGTTTGAGAAAGAAGAAGGCGTGTAAAAATTTTCTGATTTATATGAAATCGCTATTACAGCAAGCTCAAAAGTCGACATCTATAATAGATGAAATACTCAGTCATGAGTTTTGGGCGAGTGTTTAGAAAAAAAGTAATCATGGACAGTCATATTAAGCATATCAAGCAGCTGCGAAAAGTGGCGCCGAAGCCGATGACGACGAATGCAACGATGACAAGAATAAATGTGACGAACTCAATAAAAAAGTGCAAAATGCTAAGAATAAAGTTGGTGGCTTAGGTAAATGCAAAACGAATATGTCACAAGGAAAGTTAAAACATGTAAAGCAAGCTTGGTTAGATTTGGCTATGGCTCGAACTCATCGAGACGAAAAATGTTGGAGCGGAGGAGATGAAGGCCATCAACAGGCGCGAGCTTCTGCATGGAATCATGTTGCAAGATGTACGGCGATGATACAATGAATGTAATAGAGCTATTTAAATCTTCCTTTGGAAGCAGAGCTAAACCAGAGATTCTGACAGATTCACGACAACTGACAGAGGACGAAATGAATGAGGTTCAGCAAATTGAACAGTTGGACTGGGATAATTTAGATTGTGAACTTTTGAAAAGATCATATGATGTTTTGAATTGGTTAAGTCCAGAAGCATTTATGTATTATTTGCCACGAATCTGTGCAGTTGGTGTCGAGGGGGATAAGAGGGATTTTTTAATTTACGACTCTTTACTTCAAATGCTTGATAGAAGTCCGAACGAGGGTTACTGGGATGATTTCTTCAAAAAGCGTTTCCTTGGATTAAGCAAACAAGAGTTAACAGTAATTCAGGAATGGATTTTTTGGTTAACAGAAGAGGAGAATTTGTTTGACGAGTTGACAGTTGAAAGATCTATAGAGACGCTTGAATTGGTAAAAAACAATTTAACACATTAAAAGAAGATATTTATATTATTACTAGTACTTATTCCTTCAATACTGCTTAAAAGTAATCGTGGACAGTCATATTAAGCATTCCTAAGCGCGGTGGTGGTTTTAAAACTTGTTATCCGGTGTTGTAATTATGTTTAATATTAAATTTCAAGTTAGAGACATAAACTCCCTAACACCTAGTCAATATGACAAGGAACCTGCATACGATGCAGAGTTTGATGATGTTAACGCACTACTGTCAGATATTTGTGAGCTTATGCAAGTTGAAGGTAAATTCTCATTCTCTGTAAGTGGCTTTGGAGACTTACGTTGGCCTGTTGATATTGGGACAGATTTTTGTACGTTTCTCGAGCAGTTACCCGAAGCTTTTGATCAAATTGATAAGGATTCTGGTGAATTTGAAATAGATTTCTATGAACAAGGACTTGAACGAAGACTGGTCTTTTCGATAACGGGGCAAGATATTGTAATAGAGTGCTTGAGCGCTACCAATTGGAATCCAAGCCCTTCTAGAATTACCTTGGGTAAAGAACAAGTAAGAACTCTGCTATCGAATGTTTATAATAACTTTAAGGAGTTCGTCGGGACATCCTTTCCTCTTTTAACAAGCCATAAATGGTTTAAGGAGTACTAACTCTTCTTGAAATATAATCCGATGCCCAGTGTGCTGAGCTACTTTTAACTGCTGCTAATAATAGGGGGATTACGTTATATTTTCATAGGCGAAGGTTAAACATTAGTAATGTGTCGGAGAATATATTGAGAGCCAATGTAAAAAAGTATTTAAGACTAATAGTTGTTTCAATTTTAGCGACCTTATCTGTTGCCATGTTAGTGATTTTAACATGGCAGCTCTATTGGACTAGCGATTTGGAGAACTGGATATATGTCGATGCTCAAGTCGTAGATATACAGGTCAAGAGAAAATCAGCATCTATCGAATATAAGTATCATTTAAACGGTGATTCTTATATTGGTAATAGATTAGCTTTTCTATCCGAGGGAACAATCTTGGACAAAGATACTATTACTCAGAGTTTTAATGCAGGCCAAATTCTTCAAGTGTTAGTAAACCCTAATTCACCAGATATGAGCGTAGTCTTACATAGAAATATTGCGTTTGAATATATTAGAGCCTATCTAATAATGGCATTATTATCAGGTTTACTTGCATTTTTCTTATGGAAGAGAAAAACTGATTAGTGTGGCTTCAATTTATTAATACCTTCCAAAGCCAATTATCAGAAATGACCAGGGCATTTTGCTATCTGAAATTCTACTTTTCAGTGATGCGAATAATGGGGGGATTACAAAATGACACCTTTTGTATTGGACGATGTCGAACCAGTTGAAGAATGCGAGGAGTGTAGTCAATGACTGTAGATAAATTTCTAGAGCTAATGAAGTTTCCTGCTCAGTGGATTTCATGGAATATGTATCCAGAAGCGTTAGCAGAAATACAATTGAGCGAATATGAGAGTGGGCACGAAGATAGTTCAGAACACACTCGATTTGGAGCGTTTAATTGGTGGATAGCTTATGCTTGCTCTTTCGAGGAAATGGAAAAGTTAGTAAAGCTGAGTTACTTGGACTCTGATCAAGAAATGGCAGAACGCGCCCGTAAAAGAATGGTTAAGTCAGCTTACTTTAATTCTAAAATGTTAACTCGGTAAGTCCGTAAGTCGGGTCGATTAACCCGACAACTCTGGTTGAAGAAAGTAATTGTGGACAGTCATATTAAGAGTTCTTCCCAGGGCAATACTTTGATACGGGTATTTTCAGAGTGACCCGAATGGGCTTAATGGGGAGGGGCACTCTAACATTCGGGCATAGAAGCTAAAGAATTTTAAAGAGGGCAAAGCAAGTGGGAAGAAACCCGTTAATACTGCTGCTTACAGTTTTAGTGATTATTTTTTTAGTCCCAAACCATTGGATAGTTACTTATCCTAGTGAAGCGTTGGATAGAGTTTTGTTGCATAAAGATTATTCCAAATTGAAAGTCGATTTAATAATTTTTCGTGGAGTGGATTTGACGGAAAAACCCTCCATATTTCTTTCGGTTTTGCGCAACGATAATGACCATTTATTTGAAAAGCTTGAGCCGCTTATCTCGAATGAAGAAAAGCCTTACATTTATGACTACTTAGATTCGCATTTCACTTTAAGCGAATCGTATAAGCAAAGGTTGACTGATGGGCTGAAATTGGAATGATTAATGTAAGATTTTGATTGCGTAGTTGGTTGGACTACACCGTGAATTTCTATTGAGAAGCTAGCTTCAGTAGGTGTGGGGTACTAATCCCAACAACATTTATACGCACTAAAGGTTGATTACTGTTTTTGGCTCGCTTATTCTTTAACCAGAATATATAAATGCTTAAAAAAAGAAGCTAAGTGTCAATTGAATGAATCAAATTATCTATGAAGTATTATGGTGGAACTGGTCTTACTTAGTTTTACTTTTATTACCAATACTAGTACTAATCTATTTAGTTATTCCTAGCTTTAGAAAAACAAATACTCTCGTTGCTGTTAAGTTTAAGTACCTTAATCTCATAGTATTTTTGGCAGTTTCAACTCCGCTCTTTATTAGTATTTATTACGATTCTATGCTCTTTACTCAAAAGCAATCTAGCAACTATCAAACATTGAATGCTCAACTGCTTTCGAAACAACGCTACTCTAATTCAACTAGGTTAAAGTTTCGGAATATTGACAATAATGAACTGGTTTATCTTGATTATTATGATTCGAAGAATGCGACTCGCTGCTATCAGAATCGATTATTTCAAGCAGATGTTTTGGCGGTTGGAGAGGTTTATTCGATCGACTTTTTTCACTCCGATTATATTATGCAAGACGATACTATTTACGTTTGTATTGTCGAAATAAGAAAGTAATGGCTAGTTTTTCACGCTACTACATAAGTTAGGTTTATCGTAGATCAGGTTACTAACCCGACAACAATAGCCGCATAGAACGCAGATCAGAGTGTTTGATGTTGGGGTTTGTGTCTCTACTCAACCTAAGAGCATTTCTATTAGCATTTAGAAACTATACCCTTCATGCCCCCCGCTGCAATGCCGTAAAGCCCCCAAATAGGCAAGCTTGTAATCAATTTTATCTGCCAGTTTTAATTCTCGGCAAGCCTAAAAGGTTTGTGAATGCAGGCTTCATGCAAAAATAAAGTAAGAATGACAATTAAAGCTTGCCTTTATCGATTACGTTTGTAATACTTTGTTCCGTAGATTACGCATGTAATCTTTCGGTTTAACTTTAGACCCAATGACCCGATTAATTTTTGAGTTAAAACATGAAAATAAGTAATTCAGAGAAAAATATAATGGATGTGCTTTGGCAGACCGCGCCACTTAACGCCAAGTCGATCATTCAACGCCTAGATAGCAATCTCGACTGGGAAGCTAAAACGGCTAAAACTTTAATAAACCGACTGCTAAAGAAAGAAGCAATTGGGTTTGAAAAGAATGGTCGCGAGTATTTGTATTATCCTATTATTCAAAAACAAGAATATGTTGAACAGGCGAGCGAAAGTTTCTTGAAAAAGGTATTTGATGGCAGTGTAAGCTCCTTAGTTGCCGCATTTGCGAAACAAGAAAAGCTTACCGCAGATGATATTCAGGCACTCAGGGATGTATTAAACCAAGTTGAAAACAAGGAAGATAAATAATGAGCTTTTTTGTTGAAATCCTATTAAGTAAAGCCATTGGTTGTTTGGTTTTAGTTTTACTCATTCTTGCGCTAAGACCTTATGTATTAAAATATCTTAATGCAGATTTTTCTTATAAACAGTGGCTGGTTATACCCCTATTTTTATTGATCCCCTTTAATCTAATTGATGTTTTCACTAGCTCACATTCTCTGATTATTTTTCCTCACAGTGGCGTCAACTTAAATCAAGTTTTACCCATCAATAATGTCGAACAATGGTTTTCACTGTCTTTCTTTACTGTATGGTTAGTGGTTCTGTGCGCGCTAGTACTGGATTATGCTAGCAGATACCTGCGGTTATTAAATTCTCTAGAGCCACTTTCGCTTAATTTCAATATTGATTATTTATCTGAAAAGCAAAAGCAAATATTAAACAAGACGGTGATTTGTCATTCTTCATTAATTAAGACACCGGCGGTTTTTGGTATATTTAAAGCCTATTTAATTTTACCAGTAGACTTTAAGTTAATGCCTCAAAGTCAGCAAAAAATGATATTGCTGCACGAGCTGTTTCATATTCAAAGAAATGACTACCGAATTAACTTCGTAAAAAATATTATCAAAATAATTTTTTGGTTTAATCCTGTATTTTTAATTGCTGATAAGTACTTTGAAGCGGATCAAGAGCTTGCTTGTGACTTAGACGTGATGAGAAAGCATCAAGATATTAGTATCAAACAATATGGCTTAACTTTAATTGAAAACGTTCAAGCCTCAATGAGTTCAAATTTAGTCAATCAATGGAACTACCAATCGTTAATAACGGAGAGAATTACAATGTTAAATAAAAAACAACAGAAAAGTTGGCACTCATGGTTTTTTGGAATATTTGCAGCAGTGTCTATTTGGGGTGCAGCAACAGTTACTATCGCTGCCAGTGCAGAAGAAGCGAAACCGATTAAAGTGGTTCAGCCTAACTACCCTAAAGAAGCAGCTAAAGGCGGAGTAGAGGGCTGGGTTCAGTTCGAATTTGATTTGGACGCTAACGGCACACCCGTTAATTTAAAAGTTGCAGACTCATCACCTAAAGGTGTGTTCGACGACGTATCTAGAGCGGCAATTAGCCAATGGAAGTTTAAAACCAACGGCGGCCATCAAAATAAAAAATATACACTAGAGTTTAAAGTAAATTAATCAGTAATATGATTTAAACATTTCATTGACGACTACAGCTAAGGCCCGCTAATGTGCGGGCTTTAGCTGTTGTAACAGTTCACAAGTTCTGCTTTTTTATTCATTCTATTTAATTCCTTAATTGACAGATATCTCTTACAAAGATAGAGTGACGCCTGGTTGAATATTAGGCAATGAATCAACAGTTAATATAACGCGAAAAATTAAACTTAGGCATTGTTATGCGTCTAACGTGCTTAGTTTTCTCCTGTATATTTTAAATCTTTTTATTGGCTACTAGACACTTCATTCATATATAAAGGAAATATTAATGTTTAAATTTAAGTATTTATTCGCGCTTATTATTTGTTGTTTTTCTTTTAGCGCTGCAGCAGAGACCGATTGCTACAATGTAGAGCAAACAACAGTCGCTCAATGCGAAGCTTTAAAAGCAGTGTGGGAAAACACCAATGGACCTAGTTGGAATGATTCAGAAAGTAATTTGTGGATGCAAACTAACAATCCATGCGAATGGGATGGGGTTTCTTGCTGGGGTAGCAAAGTCGTTTACTTGTTACTTGGTAGTAAAGGTTTAAATGGCACGCTTCCGGAGCTAAATGGTCTGCCTGAGTTAAGAATATTCGATGTCGGTAATAATCAGCTACAAGGCAAGGTTCCTGATTTAGCGAAGAATAAAAAGTTAGAAAAAATTTACCTACACAATAATCAATTTATGGGGATAGTACCTGATTTAAGCGATTTACCCAATCTTGTTAAATTTGTTGCTTTTAATAACCCTGATATTGATGGACCTATAGTCTTTAACGACAACCCATCAGCACAACCGCCGGTAGTTCATAACACCAATCTTTGCCGCTCTAGAGTGATTGACTATAAGCATTGGACTAGTTCAGTAGAATATTTAGCGGCTTGTAATGGGTTACATCCATTTTATTATAGTGATTTAAGTTTTTGGGAAATAACGCCTAATGATAATAAAGATGATAGCGATGGATTTAACCAATTATTAAAAATGCTGTATTACGCGCAAGGCGAGTATACAACTGATGTGACATTATACCTAGAGTCGGGCATTTATGACTTTGACCAAAGTTTAACAATAAATAAACTCAGTAATATTCGTTTTCTAGGTGCTTCAAGCCCATACGCAAATGATATGTCGCAAATCATCTACCCTAATCCATCTCAAACTTTGTTCGTAAAAAGCGATGCGTTCAATTTGTTGTGGGACATGCAACAAGGCGCAATGGTCTCTATATTTGGCAGTAGTAATATTCAGTTTGAACAAATTGTCTTTAGAGGAAAAACCGACAGTCTTAGTGGTAATAATAATAAAGACCATGGGATCACTAACGTCAATAGCTGTGGAACAAGCGTTTTAAAAAGCGGCTTTGCTAATTTTGGTGCTGCCGCTATAGCAGACTACTCTATCGATCACAATATGACTGGTATGCCTTGTGACGGACTAAGTGGGGGAACGTTAATAAAAGAGAATGCATTTTATAATGTTTGCAGTTTAACCACCGCAAATGGTCGCGAAGGCGGCACACACTTAACATTAGAAAACAACCAGTTTGAAAATTTAAAATGTGGTTTAAAGTTCCATTCTCGTCGTCACTTAGAGAATAACTGGGATCAAACATTAACGATAAGAGAAAACACCATTAGTGGTCCTGGAAGTGATTATATGGGCTACGCGAATGGCATTGAAGTCTCTGGCTATTCTAATGTGTTAATTGAAAATAATCACATTAGTCATGGACCAAATAGTGCTATTGCACTGTTCGCTTATCAAAATAACTTCACTGTGGATGATTTTAATTGGGGTAGTATTCGAGTTGAAAACAACACTATCGAAAATTATCAGCAAGCGATTTATGTTTATAATGAAGCTAAAGCCAATGGTTTCCAGCCTACCGCTAGTCAAATTGAATTAAAGTTTAATACCATTTTAAGCAGTTGGGGTTCAATGAATAAAGCGCATATACATTTCATTGGAGACGGTTATTGGGAGTCGAGCATTACCTCAAATGAAATACACGGCGGCCAGTATGATATTTGGGTTGCGCCTTGGGGAGTAAACGCGCAATACAATACGTTCTTTCCATCGCCTTAAATTTTCAGCTTTAGAAACAATCATCTAAACCCTAAGCCGAAGTAAGTTATTGCTTCGGCTTTTTCTTTGTTGACTATTTTATAAACAGGGCTTAGTATTTATCTCATAAAATAATAATTACCAGAATGGAGTCGGTGATCAGAAGCGAGGGATTTTGCTTTGTTGTTCAACTCTTTAACCTTTATTGCCTTTTTTGCGGTTGTTTTAGCATTTCACTATGCGCCATTAACCTGGACCAGCAAAAAAGTTAACTTGCTGATTGCAAGCTACCTCTTTTATGCCGCGTGGAACCCTCCTTTTGTACTTTTGCTATGGCTCTCAACGGTAGTTGA
Source organism: Aliikangiella aequoris (assembly GCF_053709105.1). Lineage (NCBI taxonomy): Bacteria > Pseudomonadati > Pseudomonadota > Gammaproteobacteria > Oceanospirillales > Pleioneaceae > Aliikangiella > Aliikangiella aequoris. Next base: position 3,408,821 of record NZ_CM132298.1, on the reverse strand, counting down.
TTGGCATGTCGCTAAATGGATCTATAGCGCTAATAGTAAAGCGCAAAAACGTGCTTTTCTAATTTTAAGCTTGCTCACTAATCTTGGGATCTTGTGTTATTTTAAGTATGGTGGCTTTTTACTCGCCAACTGGGTTGAGCTAATGCGGCTTGTTGGAGTTGAGTATGTAACACCTGATTGGTCTATTATTTTGCCAGTTGGAATAAGCTTTTATACTTTCCAAACCATGGCTTATTCGCTAGATATTTACTTAGGTCGCGCTAAGCCGGCCAAATCTTTGCTCGACTTTTCTCTGTTTGTCACTTTTTTTCCGCAATTGGTTGCAGGCCCAATTGTGCGACCCACACAGCTTATTCCTCAGTTCGCAATCCCGCACTTAGCAAGTAAGCAGCAATTTGGTTGGGGTTTAAGTTTGATCGTTTTAGGTTTGTTTCAAAAAGTAGTTATAGCAGATGGTTTTTTAGCACCGGTGGCAGAAATGGTGTTTGACTCTCGAGCGCCGGTAGCAACGCTCGACGCATGGGTTGGTACGCTCGCATTTGCAGGCCAAATATTTTCAGACTTTGCTGGTTACAGTACTACAGCAATTGGTGTGGCACTTTGTTTGGGGTTTTCGCTCCCAACGAATTTTCGCTTTCCTTATGCTGCACTAGGCTTTTCAGATTTTTGGCGGCGCTGGCATATTTCATTGTCTACCTGGCTACGCGATTATCTTTATATTCCTCTTGGTGGCAATCAGCAGGGCCTAGTAAGAACTTATATTAATTTAATGCTCACCATGTTACTAGGCGGCCTATGGCATGGAGCAAATTGGAATTTTGTGATTTGGGGGGGCTTACACGGCATCTTTTTAGCTAGCGAACGCTTTGTTAACAATAACTTTTCACTTAGTCATTTAGCTAAAAATGTGCCGCTTAAATTTACTTATTGGCTGGTTACTTTTATTGCGATTAATGTTACTTGGGTATTTTTTAGAGCTAAAGACTTTCCCAGTGCAATCACTTTAGTAACGAGTATGTTTGGCTTTTCTGCTGAAAAAAGCGCAACGCCTGTACCTTACCTGTATTTGCTTGAAGTTAGTCTTATTATGAGCTTGCTAGTTATTGCTCATTGGCAAATGCGAAATACAAGTTTAGAGCAAGTAGTCGCTAAACTACCCGCATGGTTAATTTCAGTTTTATTATTTGCTATGGGTTTTCTTATTATTATTTCACAAGGATCTGGCGATGCCTTTATCTACTTCCAATTCTAATATTGAATATCGAGAGATTCCATTTCACCAATGGAGCCAGCATTTAAAAATCGCATTAATCATGTTAGTTGTTGCTGTGTTAGCTTGGGAATGGCTTGCACGAAAGTTAGAACATACGCCAGGTAACTATGCCGATGGTTTCGACGTTATGTGGGCCGAGGAGAGGCGCAAGCTAGATATAAAAGATCATCAGATAGACGTGGTAATTTTAGGTTCGAGTCGTATTTTATGGGGAACCGATTTAAATCTGTTTGAACAACAGCTTGCAACACGCCCACTACAGCTCGCATTACCGGGCACAAGCCCTGCCTTAATGTTTGAAGATATTGTTACTAATACTGACTTTAATGGTGTGGTTTTAATGGGCGTGACCCCGGGATTGTTTAATGCCATTGGCGAAGGAGCATTTGGCGGTAAGGCATTAAAAACTTACCGTAGCGAAACGCCCTCACAGTGGTTTGGCACACGAATTTATCGCGGGATATCAGACTACTTTGCATTTATCGATCATGCTTTTTCTTTGTATGAACTGCTAGATCATTATCTTGTGCTGCCAGAGCGGCAAGGAGCGAAAGAGCCACCAAAAAGCGGCTGGAAGTTGGGCAATATTTATCATCAGCGCCAAACCGATATGTGGGCACCGGTTGAAAAAGTAGGCAGTTTTGATAATGTGCAAGTCACTATGTTTTGGCAAACCGTCGGAATGGTCAATCCGATTCCGGCTGAAAAAACGGCAAAAATGCGTGAGTCGACCGTTAAGTTTTTTGCTCCGTTAATAAGTCAATTTAAACAGCGCGGCGGTGAAGTTATTTTTGTTATGTTGCCCTCAAGTGGACCATTGCTCGATGCATATAAAAAAGGCACATATGAGAAAGACGTGTGGCACCCTATGCTAGAAACATTTGATGTAATAGGAATAAATTCACTGGAATACCCACAATTATCTAGTCAACTTGAAACGCCAGAATGGTCTCACCTGTCGCGCGCTAGCCAAGACAAATGGAGCTTAAGTTTTATACCGATATTAGAAGATGCTTACCAAAAGAAATATCAAAAATCGTTTAAAAAACGATTAAGTAAAGGAGAATGATGGAAGATAGTTTTTTACTTTAACTAACGGAAAAAGCAATTTTTTCCTAAAAGCTAATATCTTAATTAAACACCCGGAACTTGAACAATAATTTTAATTGCCTGGCTTTTTGGCTGCCCTGGCTTATTTCTTTTGGAAAAAATTGGTGAAGCAAAACTTATTTTACATTAAACACCACACAAACTTTTAACCCATGCGGCTGAACGTTTTGAGCGACTATGCTGCCATGGTTAAGTTTAAACGCTCGCTTTGCTATGGATAAACCCAGGCCGACGCCACCGGAACGCCTATCGCGATCTTCTTCTGGGCGGTAAAAAGCATCAAATATTTTGTCTAAATGCTCTTCTGCAATGCCGGGACCAGTGTCTTGTATACAGAGCTCAACTGAATTATTTGATGAAGTTAAACTCACGTGAATTTCGCCTTGCGGTCCACTGTAACGTATGGCATTACGAAGTATATTTTCAATACCACTTAACATTGCCGATCGCACGCCAGAAAAATAAATATCGCGGGATATGCTGCTATGGATTGTAATGTTAGATTGCTCTGCTTCAAATACACTGTCTTCGAGAATATGCGCAAGTAGCTCGCTAAAATTAAAATGCTCGCGTTGGTTATGAATTTCTTGTGACTCTAAACGCGATAAGGTCAGTAAATTAGTAAGCATTTGATTAATGCGGTCAGCCTCTAGCTTTATTCTAGATAAGTCGGGTTTTACTTCATGAATGTTTTTTTGATTTGCTATTCCTAATGCCAGTTGTAATCGCGTGAGCGGTGAACGTAGCTCATGTGAAACATCGCTTAGGAGTTGCTTTTGCGAGTCTAAATTTTGCCTTAGCGATTCCGCCATCATTTGAAAGTCACTGGCGAGTTCGCCAAACTCATCGCTACGCTTGGTTAACGCTTTTATTGGTTGTTGGTAATCAAGATTATTGGCCAGCTGGTTTACTGCTTGGCGTAGCGATTTAATGGGACGGGTAATAAACCAAGCAAGCGCAAAACTTAATGGAAAGCTAACTAAAAAAACCGTAAACAAAAGCGTGTGGGTGAGCTCTTTAAAAAATCCACCAATGTAATGACGGCTGATAAAGCTCACTTTTTGGTGACGGTAAATCCAAATGGTTTCACCTTTGTAGTCAAAGCTTGCGCCGCCGTAAAAGGCAACACGCTTTAAATGCACACTTAAAGACTCATTCGATTTTTGAACTTGCTGATGAAGTTTTAGAACAAGCTCTGGCACGTCGCGGTCAAATAGCTCCTTGCCATTTTTGTCGAGTAGGTAGAGTGACTTTAAGTGTTTTTGTGAAATGCGATGAGTGCCTTTTTCTAAAACACTAACCGTTTTCTTTAAGGTAAGCTTTAAAGATTTTTCTATTTTTTGAGGGATAGGCAAAAAGCGAATTTTATCGCTATTCATATAGGCAACAAAAAGGTTGATGGTAAGAATAAGAATCATGCTTAACCAAAACCAACCGAGTATTTTCCAGAATAACCCCAGCTTAAAGAAACCTTTGACGTTACTATTTAAATTAAGCATGTGACCACTCTAAATATTGGTAGCCACTACCGCGAACGGTTTTAATACGTGGCTTGTTGGGCTGAAAGTCGCCAAGCTTTTTACGTAAATTGCTTAAGTGCATATCAATGCTGCGATCGAATGGCTGGAGCTTTTTACCTAAACAATGTTCGCTAATATTTTCTTTAGTAACTAAATGACCCGCGTTTTTCATTAACAAAGTGAGAATCTCAAACTCGGTAGAGGTGGTTTCTAGCGACTCACCATTGATACAAACAGAGCGGTTCCGGTAATCGAGCTTTACTTTATCAATTGTAATACTGTCATCGGCTTGTTGCTGTTGTGCGCTAAGTTGAGTTCTGCGAGTTACTGCGCGAATACGCGCTAATAGTTCGCGTGGATCACAAGGCTTGGGTAAGTAGTCATCTGCCCCCATTTCTAGGCCAATGATTCGGTCGATTTTTTCACCCTTAGCGGTAAGCATTATCACCGGAATCTGTTGGGTGTGACGCAGTTCTGCCAAGGTATCAAAACCATTTTTCTTCGGCATCATCACGTCGAGTATTAGAAGCTCAAATGTTTCACTGGCTATCCGGCTAAGGGCATCTTCTCCGTTGTGAACACAAGCTACGCTAAACCCCTCTCGGGTTAAATAGTCTTGTAAAAGCTGACATAGTTCGACGTCGTCGTCGGCAATTAATAATTTACTCATTACTGCGGCTCAAGATTTTAATGTAAACCCAAAAAACATCAAATTGCGCTGTTTAGCGATTTTCGCTGGGTTAGTCGTGCTGTTGTTTGTGATCAAGATAATAGCATATTACTAGCTAAGAGATGTTTTGATGCAAGCCTTTACAAAATCTTTACACTCTACTGACGTTGCTTTGCACTGCCTAGCCTATAATTTTTAGCGTATTCACCCCAGCTAGTATTTAGCTATTGACTGTTAATTGAAAAGGAAAAACTCATGAACCTAGCAAAAAGTATAGCCGTTGTAGCATTATCAGGATTTTTATTCAGCACTGCTGTTTCTGCAGGCCCTCACCATAAAGGCCATGGCGATAAGCAACAGCATAGAACCCATCGAATGTTAGAGGCGTTAGACTTAACTGAAGCGCAACAGGCAGAAGTTAAAAAAATACACAGTGAAGGTAAAGACGATCGCAAAGCTCAGCATAAGCAAATGAAGTCGCTTAAAAAGCAATTACATGGACTACTCCAAGCCGAACAAATAGATGAAGGTGCGATTAAAGCGGTATCGCTACAGATGGCGGAACAAAAAGCTGATATGTTGATTAATAAAGCGAGAAAAAAGCAACGGGTTTATGCATTGTTAACGCCTGAACAGCAGCAAAAGTGGCAAGCAATTGAGCTTAAGAAACAAGCCAAAAAGAACAAAAAGATGCGCAAGCATCAAGCGGAGCGCGCTGAATAAAGCCCACATTGAATACTGCAAAGCCTTATTGGAAAGTAAAAATTCCATTAAGGCTTTTGGCGGTTTAAGTGCTGTTTTTAAAGTATATTTTCAATGGGTATAATATTATTCAAGCCTTTGCCAAGCGTTACTGCCGAATGAAAGTCGTCTGCCATTCGCTGGCTTTCTTTTAATATGTTTTGCCAGTAATTAATGCGAGTTTTTTCATCTAATTGAGTAAAATCGGTGCGATCAGATATTTTACTAAATGGTAAAGCGGCAACAAATTCTGGCGAGGGTGTGACCATCACAACGTTAGCATAATTAGTCGCAGAAGCATTTCGACGTTTTAGCCCTTTGTCAAACCAACCTGGCTTTACGCTTGGGAAAAAATGTGGGTAAAGCACAAGCTTGTCGGTTTTAAAATTTAAATCAAGGTGATAATCAATAATTCCGCCATCGCGATACACGCCTTTTGGCGCGCCGGGAATGTCTTTTACACCACGTAGAACTAAAGGAATAGAACCAGAAGCAATTAAGGTTTGGTGGACATTGTTTGCGGTGAGCGGAATATATTGGGTGGGTAAATCATCAAACTCAAAGTAGGCTTGATTAAAACTTGCGTTTTTGGTGTAAAACACAAAGCGTTCAAAATGCTTTTGAATAAAGCGACGTGAAAAGGCATTAGCGGTTGCTGCCGTGACTAGCCCCGTCATTTGTACAAAGCGCTTTTCTGAGCGGTTTAAACCTTTGGCGCGCGCGACAATAAAATGTGATTGAGCTAACTCACTATTGGCCAGTTCATTTTCGCCAGAAGTCCCCAAAACTTTATCTAGCATTTGTACCGCTTTATCACTAATTTCCTGTGCATCGGGTTTTGCGGAGTAAGTCTCGCGCGAATAGTAATGGGCTAAACGAGTTATCGCTGCCACTGGATCTTCTTGTGCAAAACAAGCCATGCGCCAAGAGCCAGCAGATGAACCTATAGTGTGAATTGGCTGACTACGATTGGCAAAAAAGTCGCCAAATAAATAGCAATCTAACCCGAACAAAGTAAACCATTTGGGGCCACCAGAAGCGCCGGCCATTACATTAAACAGTTGCTGATGCAGGCCTTCAGATTGAATTTTTTGGAGTGCATTTGCGCCGGCATAAATGCTTATTGATGATGTCATATAAAGATTGCTTCCTTCGCAATATTAACTCGGTTAGCTTTGAGTTTCTTGGGCTTTAACGCTAATTTTTACTTGGTCTTCTAAACGCAATGCGGTTAACTTTTTACCCCACACACAACCGGTATCAATGGCGTACATATTAGGGCGCCTGCATTCGCCTTTTAATGAAGCCCAGTGTCCAAAAACAAACCGGCAACCTAAGGGTTCACGTGGAATATCAAACCAAGGGAAAAGTGTGTCAGGCTGAGTACCCGGTTTACTTTTGTAGCTAAACTCTAGGCTTAAGTCGGCGCGGCAATAGCGCATACGAGTAAACACATTAGTGATAAACCTGAGGCGTTCAATCCCGCTCAGTTGAGGATACCATTGGCAAGGCTCATTGCCGTACATTTGGCTAAAAAATAACTGTCGCTGATCGGATTGAATAAATTGGCTCACTTGGTTTGCAAACACTAAGGCTTCTTGAACAGACCATTGGGGAGCAATACCCGCATGCGCCATAGCAAAATTTAAGCTTTTATCGTAATGAAAAAGTGGCTGCTGTAATAGCCAGTCGGTTAGCTGTTGGCGATTAGCGGATTGCAAAATGGCGTTAAAGGTATCGCTTTTTTTTACTTTAAGCTGCGCCTCAGCTACGGCTAAAAAATGTAAGTCATGATTGCCTAATACAATACTCAGGCTGTCTTTAATGCTATAAAGAAATTCAAGTGTCTCTAATGACTGTGGGCCACGATTAATTAGATCACCCACTAACCATAGCCGATCACTGTTGGGGCAAAATTCAATTTTGTTGAGTAGCTTTTGTAAACTCTGGTAACATCCTTGAATGTCACCAATGGCGTAAGTGGCCATAACTTATCTTTAAGTAGTCTGTTGTGGTTCGCCAGTGTAACTAAAAATGAGCCTAAGTTCGAGTCTATTTCAGTTCACCTTGTTTACGTTTAAAAGACTCATCTTGGCGTTTGCTCATTGTTTATTTTTAAGGAAAAAACATGTCTAATTCGGTTAAAACTATTTTAATTACCGGCGCAAGTTCGGGATTTGGAGAAGCCAGCGCCAAGCTTTTTGCAGCCAATGGATGGCATGTTATTGCTACCGCAAGACGAGAAGATCGTTTAAGCGCATTGCAGCAATCCCTTGGTGAATCACACTGCACAACTTTTAGCTTAGATGTGACCCAACCTAAACAAATTGATCAATTAGTTGATTGGCTAAAGCAAAAATCATTATCAGTTGATGTGTTGTTAAACAATGCTGGCCTGGCCCTAGGGTTAGATTCTGCGGATAAAGCCGACTTAAATGATTGGCAAACGATGATTGATACCAATATCACCGGTTTAGTCACTATGACCAGAAAAGTACTACCTGCAATGTGTGCAAGGCGCAGTGGCCATGTCATTAATATTGGTTCTATAGCGGGTAGTTATGCTTATCCTGGCGGAAATACTTATGGTGCGACCAAAGCCTTTGTGGCGCAGTTTAGCTTAAACCTAAGAGCCGATTTAGCTGGTACCGGGGTAAGAGTGACTAATATAGAGCCCGGCTTGGCTGAAAGTGAGTTTTCAATTGTTCGATTTCATGGCGATAAAGAAAAAGCCAACAGTGTTTATCAAGGTGTTGAGCCACTAACGCCGGAAGATATTGCACAAAGTGTTTATTGGTGTGCTACGCAACCTGCGCACGTCAATATTAACCGGATTGAGTTAATGCCAACTTGTCAGTCGTTTGCGCCATTGACTATTACTAAAGATTAAAATTGATATTAGTGGGCTAAACTTAAAGTCGCTAATTTGCTTCCCCTAGTTTAGGGGAAGCAAGCTAAGCAGAGGCGAGGTTTAACCTAAAGCTTGTTTTTGAATTTCAATTAGCTCAGCGATACCTTGGTGCGCTAAAGTCATCATTTGATTGAGTTCGTCTTGGGTAAACGTGGCACCTTCTGCCGTACCTTGAAGCTCGATCATGCCTTTTTCTTCATTCATTACCACATTCATATCAGTTTCGGCTTTTGAGTCTTCAGCGTAGTCTAAGTCTAGTACTGGGTTGCCTTCAAAAATACCCACCGAGATTGCCGCAATCATATGTTTTAAAGGATTGGTTTTAAGCTGTTTTTTACGGAGCATACTGTTAATCGCGTCAGCCAAGGCAATACAAGCGCCAGTGATAGACGCGCATCGGGTTCCGCCGTCGGCTTGCAGCACGTCACAGTCAATCACAATTGTATGGTCGCCTAAAAGCTCTAAATCAACCGCCGCACGCAACGAACGCCCTATAAGGCGTTGAATTTCTTGAGTTCTTCCAGACTGTTTACCGCGCGCAGCTTCACGTTGATTGCGGGTATGAGTTGAACGCGGCAACATGCCGTATTCTGCGGTTAACCAACCTTGATTTTTGCCTTTTAAAAATCGCGGTACGCCAGACTCTACAGACGCTGTGCAAAGTACGCGGGTTTCTCCCATTTCTATTAATACCGAACCTTCCGCATGATTAGTAAAATTTCGGGTGACTTGTACAGGACGGAGCTGGTTGCTAGTTCGACCGCTAGGACGCATGAGAGACTCTCTTTAAGTTAATGACTAATGGGCGGATTTTAACTAAATCGACTAACTTTTCATATGATTTATCGAAATTAATCATTTCACAGGGTACAATTTAACCTTATTGTTAATTTTAGCGACTTAAAGGTATTCCAATGATTAGAAGTATGACTGCTTTTGCCCGTCAGCCCATAGAAGAAAAATGGGGCGTTGGTGCATGGGAAATTCGTTCGGTAAATAGTCGATATATTGAAACTAATTTTAGAATGCCGGAAGCGTTTCGTTATTTGGAGTTTAAACTGCGCGAAAAATTACGAAGCAAGTTACAGCGTGGAAAAATTGACTGTAGCTTACGTATAGACACTAGCGGCGCCAAAGCAGAGAGTTTAGCAATTGATAGCGACGTTGCTAGTTCATTAGTTGGTTCTCACGCAGAGTTACAAAAAATTGCCGGAATTGAGCAGGCCCCGGATTTAACTCGCTTATTAAATTGGCCTGGGCTTATAAAGTCAGCTGAAGTAGACAGTGAGCAAATGGAAAAGCAACTACTCAGTTTATTTGATGATGCAATCAACCAATTAATCTCAATGCGCGAAAGAGAAGGTGAAAGCTTAGCCGAAATTATTCAGCAACGCCTTACCGGTATGAGTGAGCAAGTTGAGCTAGTAAGACAAGAGATGCCCGCGATTGTACAGTGGCAAAAAGACAAAATTTTAGCGCGCTTCGAAGAAGTGAAATTGGAATTTGAAGAATCGCGCATAGAGCAAGAAATGGTGATGATTGCGCAAAAAATTGATGTAGATGAAGAGCTGGATCGTTTAGACACGCATATTAAAGAAGTTACTCGCTTAGTGAAAAAAGGTGGCTCTATAGGACGCCGTTTAGACTTTTTAATGCAAGAGCTTAATCGCGAAGCCAATACTTTAGGTTCTAAATCGATAAACAGTAAAACTACAGCTGCGTCTGTTGAATTAAAAGTTTTAATTGAGCAAATGCGCGAGCAGATCCAGAATATAGAATAAAGCCTCTATTGCGAGCTATCTTAGTAGACTAAAAAGCCAGCATTAATCGCTGGCTTTTTAGTTTTAGGCTAATATCAGTGCCCAAACAACATCCAGGATCCCGATTTTCAAGGCATGAGATTGCAAGCGAAAAAAATAACCACTTAAAAAAATTCACACCTTGAAAAAGTGGCGACACAAAGTCACTTTATCGAAAATCAAATTGCATAACTACATGAATAACATGGGTATTGCGTTTTGTTCGATAAGCAGGTTAAAAATGCATGAGCCTAGAATTTTGAAGAGTTTTATATGGTTTTCATACGATAATAGCTAATTGAAAGTAAAGCTAAGTATTAGTTTTTCTAATATTTTTTTCATGATTGCTCTTATTGGCTCTATGTGTGCCGTTATTCCTTAGCCAAACTTAAAACTTGGCTCATCCGCATTTAACTTGGTTGCTAATTCTTCGAGCGTCCCTTGGTAGCATCCTGCTTTTCCTTTTGGACAAGCTATTCGTGAGGCGATATCAAGTGATTCAAAATAGGCGACACTGGCGTCGATAGACTCGGATAGATTTGGCAATAAAATTTGCGAAGGTATTAACTTTAGTGGTATCGACTGATTCACTTCAATTAAAACCAGCTCAATAAACGCAAAGGTTCTGCCATCGCCTAATAACTCTCTAATTCGTTGAGTAAGGTAAATGGCGCTCACAATCCCTTGGTCTTTAGCGGTAATAACAACAGAACCCTTGGACTTTTCTATATCCATAATTTGTTGATCGGTTATCCCATTGCCAACTATTTGGTATTGCTCTTCAGTCAATTGGTTTAGGTTTGATTGACCCGAAGTGATGACTTGTAGTTGATCACCATTGTGCCCAATAACAGGTAATTCTAGTTGGCGGGTTTTTAGAGATTGACCAGGTAAAACATGAGGAACTTCGAGTGTCACCGTTAATAATTGATAGCTATTAATCAGCGACAAATTTTTAATTTTAGAGGAGTTTGGCATAATCAGTAAGAGTGAAGGTTTATTTTTAAATTAGCTTAAGTCGCCGGTAAATTGTTATCGCAACGCGCACAATTAGCTCGTCTTGCTAACATGGCTAACTACCTTTATTTAATCCGCACATTTTTTGTAGCAAGGTTCTCGGCTTTTTCTGTTCGATAAGGCTAATCTTTGGGATTTCCTCAACTTGATGCACTAGTACTTCGCCACAGCGACAAACAATATTAAAAGGCCTCGCCTTATTGTTTTGTGTTTCATGGGTGCTATTTAAACCACATTGGCAGCGCATAGTAAACTTTACTCTTGCCCAATCAGAATCTGGTTTTGGAATGCGCAGCGGATACTTAGAATCTTTAAATTCTTTAAACTCATATTCAATAATATAAATAGCTGTAGAGGTCGCATCGCTATTTTTTACCGAGCGCAACTCTCTGACCCAGCCATCAAAGCGATGCTTAGTGGGTGTGCAGTAAGAAAATAAGCTGGTTCTATCTAACATGACCGAACGATTGCAACGCTCACATTCCATGCAATCTAAATTAACCAAAACGGTCTCGCTAAAGGTGATATCCGTTACATATTCAGTGGTATTAACGGGTGCTTCAATTTTTAATTGTACTATCATACTACCTCAGTTAACTGAGCGACTAAACAAGCTAATGCTAATCACTAGTCAGGTTGGGCTCTTACCTTACAATGCGCAGTAAACTCTACAAGGTCGGCGCTACAGCTGGCCGCTGCAGCAATCTAAATGCGTCAACTCGGCTGGTGGTTACTTAGACCCTTTGAATATTCGTCTAATATAACTGAGTGTTCTAAGAATAATAGGTTTTTTAACGTAGTTTCGAATTTGCTCTTTCGCAATTTGCGATGGGATTTTTTTAATGCCATCACCGCCATCAATCTTATAAGTATCATTAAAACCATACTCTTCCAGTACTTTAAAATCATCAAGTTCGTTGAACATGGCATAACCGGCTACCGAGCGCACAATCCCCTCTCGCTCACAGTAGGAGTCTATCATCACATACTGAATTAACTCTTCATTGGTAAAACCATGAGTCTTCTTAATATCCTCAAGTCTAAGCCTGACATTATAATAATTAAAGCCTACTGAAAGCGCAGTACATAACCTATAAATTTCACTATTTTTAAATCGCTTATTGACTGGCTTCTTTCTGGATTTACTCAAACCTTTGCAATCTTTACAATCAGCAGCGCTAGTATTTTCCGCCATAACCGCTGGCGTACTCAGGGTGAAGCAAAATAATAGGCTGATAAAAAGGGCTTTAAGCTTCATGCTTTTCTCTCTTTATGCGTAGTTAATAAACTCATTAACGAATTAACTAACGCGCTTGCTAGTTGGCGTTAACAAATTTTTAAGTGAAGTAAGAATAATATAGCTGTTTGCATGATGCAAATGACCTGGTAAGTGTTGCTGATTGTGCAGGACATATGAGTAGGACATAAAAGTAGAATAGCTGACTTGAGGCTAGATTTAATCCGGCAGGTAAAACGCCCCTAAAATCGCTTCTGTGCATGCGCCTGTCACCGTGGGAATATTGCTAGGTAACCGACTTGGTTTACTTGCACCTAAAACGATTACTCATTATAAAGTTATACATGTTGTTTACAAAATAAAGCCATAATGCCTCACTAAAAGTTCAACCTGACCTCTGCTGCACTATTTTACTAGCCGGCAACTTATCGCTTAAAAGCTGTTATTAACTAAAGATTTTTGCGCTATCGTTGAAAAATTGATGAAAAGTCGGCATATCCTGTATATCCTTTAAGATAAACTTAAATTCATTGAAATTGTTGCTGGTTAAGATTGACGGTGGCAGATTTATTCGGGAAAAAGATTAATGGTTGATAGTCAAACTGCTAAAGGTACTCTTTATGTCGTTTCTGCTCCGTCGGGAGCGGGTAAAACCAGCTTGCTTAAGCAATTGATTTTGCAGGTTAATAATATTGAAACGTCTATTTCGCACACGACTCGCGCAATGCGCAAAGGTGAGTTAAATGGTGCTGACTATCATTTTGTGACTGAAGCTGAGTTTTTAAATTTAATTGAGCAAAAAGCGTTTTTTGAGCACGCACAGGTGTTTGGTAATTTTTATGGTACGAGCAAATCCTCTATTGAGCAGCAGCTGAGCCAAGGAATTGACGTAATTTTAGAGATTGATTGGCAAGGGGCGCGGCAAATTAGGGCTCAACTGCCAGACAGCCGCTCTATTTTTATTCTACCGCCCACCAAGGCAGCCTTAAGAGAACGACTTGAAGGGCGCGGCCAAGATGATGCAGAAGTCATAGAAAAGCGAATGCAGGCGGCTCAAAGTGAAATGTCTCATTTTAATGAGTACAATTATTTGGTCATCAATGACGACTTTGACACGGCTTTAGTTGAGTTAAAATCAATTATTCGGGCAGAAAGGCAAAAAACAGCGCCAATGCAGAAAAAACACGCTCATTTGTTGAGCAATCTTTTGGACTAAATGCGGTTTTAGGGTAAACTATGCGGCCGTTTGAAGCAGCTGGACATATTTTAGCCAAGCAATGCCTTAAATGGTAAGTGAATTTAGCAATATTGCTAAACAAAGTGAAAGCAACGAATTTTTAACGTCTCTTGGGAGTATCCAATGGCACGAGTTACTGTAGAAGATGCAGTTGATAGTATCGGCAACCGTTTTGATTTAATCATGGTTGCGTCAAAGCGCGCACGTCAGTTAGCGACTGGCGGTAAAGATCCAATGGTAGATTGGGATAATGATAAGCCGACAGTAGTCGCATTGCGTGAAATTGAAGAAAAACTAGTCAACGTCGACAACGTTGATCGTTTAGGTATGTCGTCAGTGGAAGATTCCAGCGAAAGTACAGAAAGCTAAGTACTAAAAACTAATTGATGTTAGTTTTTACGGGAGGAACTGGTGTATTTGTTTAGCGGGCTCAAAGAGCAACTTCAAACTTATTTAGATTCCTCCCAAGTTCAAGAAGTAGAACAAGCCTACGTATTTGCCCGTGATGCCCATCATGGGCAACTTCGCTCTAGCGGCGATCCTTATATTACTCATCCGGTTGCAGTTGCCAAAATATTGGCCACGTTACATTTAGATCATCAAACCATTATGGCTGCTTTGCTGCATGATGTAATTGAAGATTGTGATGTAGAGCGCGAAGACTTAGTTACGCGGTTTGGAGAAAGGGTGGCGGATTTAGTAGAAGGGGTTAGCAAATTAACCCAAATTAAATTCCGTTCTCGTGAAGAAGCTCAAGCAGAAAACTTCCGAAAAATGATGATGGCCATGGTGCAAGATTTACGAGTTGTACTGATCAAACTGGCCGATCGACTCCATAATATGCGCACTTTAGGGTCCTTAAGGCCAGACAAACAACGCCGAATTGCTAAAGAAACCATAGAAATTTATGCCCCTATTGCCAATCGTTTAGGTATGTATGCGATACGCAGTGAATTAGAAGAATTAGGCTTTGCTGCTAAATACCCTGTGCGCTGCCGAGTGATTAGAGATTCGGTAAAAAAAGCACGCGGTAACCGTAAAGAAATAGTGACCAGTATTTGTAACAATATTCAAAGTCGATTAGACGCAGAACATATTGTTGCTGAAGTTATTGGGCGCGAAAAAACGCCGTTTAGTATTTATCAAAAAATGCTAGAAAAGGTTGGCGAAAAGTACAAAGTATTTGATGACGTGATGGATGTTTACGGCTTTCGAGTCACCACCGACTCAGAAGATAATTGTTATCGAATTTTAGGCCAGTTGCATAATTTATATCGACCTGTTCCGGGGCGTTTTAAAGACTACATTGCCATTCCTAAAACTAATGGTTATCAAAGCTTACACACTACCTTAAAAGGCCCCCATGGATTGCACATAGAAGTACAAGTGCGTACTACCACCATGGATCAAATGGCCGAAAATGGTGTTGCAGCACATTGGTTATATAAAAGTGGTAATGACATTAACCGTGCAGAAATTCGAGCACGTGAGTGGATGAGTAACCTGATGGAGCTGCAAAAAAATACGCACACTTCGTTAGAGTTTATTGAAAGCGTTAAGGTCGACTTGTTCCCCGATGAAGTTTATATTTTTACACCTAACGGTAATATTATTGAATTACCTAAAGGGGCTACACCGGTAGACTTTGCGTATGCTATTCATACCGATGTTGGTAATAGCTGTATTGCGAGTAAAGTTGATGGAAAAATTGCAGCATTATCTTCATTTTTAAGTAATGGGCAAACCGTAGAAATTATTACTGCGCCAGGGGCTAAACCTAACCCTGGTTGGTTGAGCTTTGTTACTACGAGTAAAGCGCGCACCAATATTCGTCACTTTATTAAAAATTTACGCCGTGATGATGCGATTAATTTGGGTAAACGACTGCTCGAAAAAGCCTTAAATGGAACTAAGTTAGAGACTATCGATAAAAGCTTAATTGAACGTGTCAATAAAGAAACTCGCCATGAAAGTTTTGACGATATACTAGCCGAAATTGGCCTTGGTCAAACCGCGAGCGTGATAATTGCACATAGACTTGATCCTAAAGTTGAAACTAGCACCACTAAAATAGAAGATAGCAACCGACCTTTAGCCATTAAAGGAACGGAAGGTATGATGATTGAATACGCGAAGTGTTGTCATCCCATACCGGGCGATCCTATTGTTGGAACCATTAGTACCAGTGGCGGTTTTATTTTGCATCGTCAAGATTGTAATAATGTTTCTAATCATCGTAACCACCTTGATAAATACGTGCCAGTTCAATGGGAAAAAGATGTTGAAGGTGAGTTTAGAGTTGAGTTAAGAATTGATGTCGTTAATCAGCATGGTGTTTTAGCCAAGGTAACCTCGTTAATCGCTGATGAAGGGGTCAATATTGTTAATATTGAAATTGACGCAAAAGATGGTACCACCAACCAATTATGCTTTTTAATTGATGTAAGAAACCGGCTTCATTTAGCGAACTTAATCCGCAAAATTAGATTATATGATTTTGTTATTAAAGTTTCGCGCCATCGCTAAGTGTTTTAGACAATTAATAAATGTTTTAATCGCAAGTCAGTCGCAATTTTAAATGGCTCAAAAACGAATACCAAAGCATTAGTTAGGCCGGTTTTTTCACAGAGTCATCTTACTATTTAAGTTAAGGAACGCTAAATATGAGCAAGCTAATCATAAATACAGAAAATGCCCCAGCGGCTATTGGTACTTATTCTCAAGCAGTAAAAGTTGGTAAAACCGTGTATTTTTCCGGTCAAATACCATTGGTTCCTGCCACTATGGAATTTGTTAGTGAAGACATTAAAGCGCAAATTCATCAAGTATTTAAAAATTTAAGCGCAGTAGCCGAAGCGGCTGGTGGTAACTTAAATCAAATGGTTAAACTCAACATTTTTTTAACGGATTTAAGCTGTTTTCCAATAGTGAATGAGGTTATGGCCGAATATTTTACTCAGCCTTATCCGGCACGCGCAGCCATTGGCGTAAAAGAACTACCGAAAGGCGCACAAGTTGAAATGGATGGCGTATTAGAAATTGACTAATACTCAGCTCGGTTTGCAAACCAAAATCAATCAGCTAAAAACATTCGCACTGCTAGGATACTTTGCAGCAATTGAGCCAATTAAATAAAAGATCGTCACTATGAGCGAAAGAAACCAAAAAATTATTGAGCTACTGCAAAGGCGTCAAACAGACTTCACTGTATTTATGGATGAAGTGCATAAACCGCATAATTTAGCTGCCATAGTAAGAACCTGTGATGCTATTGGTGTAGGCGAGGTGCACGCGGTTTATCCAGAAGGAAGGCTGCGCGAATGTGCGGGCACTGCCGGTGGCAGTAGCCGCTGGGTAGAAACTCATACTCATAGTAATTTAAAGGACGGACTCAAGCCGTTACAAGCGCAAGGAATGCAAGTGCTAGCTGCGCACTTTTCTGAGCGAGCGGTAGACTTTAGAAGCATTGACTACACCAAGCCAACCGTGGTGTTAGTCGGTAGCGAAAAATTTGGCGTGAGTGAACAAGCGGCTGAGTTAGCCGATAAGCATGTGCTAATTCCTATGTTAGGAATGGTGCAGTCGCTCAATGTTTCGGTTGCCTCGGCAATTATTTTATATGAAGCTCAGCGCCAAAGAGAATTAGCAGGCATGTATAAAAAGCAGCAAATTAGTCAGTCAACCTTTGAAAAACTCAGATTTGAGTGGCTGCATCCTCAAGTAAAGACATTTTGTTTAAAACACCAAATTCGTTATCCATTGATTGACGAAAATGGTGATATTTGCGACCCAGAATGGCATCAAATTCGTTCATCTATCAATTAGCTGACTTTATTGCGCTAAAGCCTAACCCTGTCATTGATTTAAGAAGCCGCGAGGCTTTTGCTCAAGGTCACTATAGTGACGCGGCCAATTTCCCGGTTGAGTCTATTATTTCTCGCCTGTACCAATTACCGACAAAATCTAGTTTGCTTTATTTAATTGGAACCGAGCAAGACATCAATGAAGCGATCCGTGCGCTGAATCAAAAGGGGTATGCTATTGGTGCCAGTTTAGTTTGGTCTGTATCCTTAGCTGCGCAACTTAAAGCTAAGCACCTATTGAGTTTAGGCGAGCAGTCTCCAAGGTTATGGCAACCGGCTCCGGTAATTGAGCGCTTAGTAAAGTCTGCTCAAACTAACTCTGCAAATCCGCTTAGCGGGTTGCGCGCTTTAGATATTGGTTGTGGTGGCGGACGTGATGCAGTCTATTTGGCGTTACATGGCTGTCAGGTTGTCGCGGTTGATTATCAGCAGGCTGCCATTAGCAAAGTAAGCGAACTCGCTAAACAGCACTCAGTTAAAGTCACAGCTCAAGTGCTCGACTTAGAAATTGAGAGTAATGCACTCGATCAGATTGATGGAGAGTTTGATATTATCTCGGTTGTGCGCTATTTACACCGCCCTTTACTGAGCCAAATTAAACGAAAATTAAAACCTCATGGGTTTGTCGCTTATCAAACCTTTAGCGAAGGCTGTGAAGCTTTTGGCAAGCCTAAAAATCCTCGTTTTATTCTAAAAAATGGTGAGCTGGCAAAGGTTTTTATTGACTTTAAAATTTTGTGTGATGAAACGATTTGGTTAAATGATGGGCGTCCCAATAATGTATTTATCGCACAAAAACTGACTTAAACTTTGCAACAAACTATGAGATATTAGTATCGCGTTTGACTTAACTTAGTCTTGCGCTTAAGTGTCGTGCAGTTTTACCAGTGCAAAGAGTCCATATTATTAACGTAACAAAGGTTTTTGGTTTGAAAAAACAAGAGATTCCACAAGCAATTTTATTTGCCGATGTTTGCGGAAGCTCTGCGTTGTACAAACAATTAGGTAACATAAAAGCAAAGCTAATCATTGATGAGCTGCTTAATTCAATTCAAACAACCGTAACTGGATTTAAAGGGCGAGTGGTTAAAACCATTGGCGATGAGGTTATGGCCAGTTTCGCCACCGCAGACGACAGTTTTACCGCCGCAATTGATATTCAAAAAGCGAATCAGAACCTGTTACAAAATCATCATTTAAAGGTCGCTGTCGGTATTGGTTTTGGGCAAGTGCTCAGCGAGCAAAGTGATCTATTTGGCGATGCTGTAAATGACGCAGCATGCGTTACCCGAATGGCGAAAGGTGAGCAGGTTTTGTTAACTGAAGAGGTGTTTAATGCATTGAGTTTAGCGCATAAAGCATCGACACGAGAGTTTGACCAAGTGGTGCTAAAAGGCGCAACGGCAGCAACAATGATTTACCGAGCTTTTTGGCAGTATAAAGAATATGCCAATAATGAGACTCAAATGTTTGCTAACCAAGATATGCAATTGCTTGATAATTGCGAGCAGTTAGTGATTAATTATCGCGATCAGTCGCATATTATCGGGCCGCTTGACGTCCCCTATGTTATAGGTCGAGATGCTAACCAATGTGATCTTTTGGTGGAAGGTTCGCAAGTTTCCAGAGAACACTGCCAAATTAAATATAATCGTGGTAAGTTTGTTTTAGTCGATAGTTCCACTAATGGGTGCTATCTTTTAAGTGAAGCAAACACAGAAGTATACATTCGGCGAGAAGAATATCCTTTAATTGGCAACATTCGCCTTTCATTAGGCTTACCCTTAGCTGATGCGGAACTCGACATTATTGAATGCTATTATAATTAAAAAGGATTGAACTATGAGGAGGATTGCGTTTTGGTCACCTAAAGGTGGCGTAGGCAAAACGACATTGGCATTGAACTTTGCCGCTGCAGCATATTACTCTGGCCTTAAGGTGCTAGTGTGTGACCTTGACCCGCAGCAATCTGCGATAGATGTTTTTAATGAGAAGCAGCTCCCTTTTTCTGTTGTTCCTAACGAGCCTCAAGTCTTACCGAATGTAGATTTGTTAATTTACGACCATGCCCCCGATGTTAAAAATGTACCCACGATAGAAACGATTATCATGCCAATGCGGGCAAGTATATTAGATTTAAAGGCAGTGAATAGAGCGCAGCGACTAATAAGAGATAAACGCGTCATTCGCTGCATTAATGCTGTTGATACCCGCCGCCATGACGAACGAGTAATGGCGATGAAGTTGTATTCAGAAGGTGCTCACTTAATTAAAGATCGCTCTATTTATGTGCGAAGTTTAGCATTAGGTAAAACGGTGTTTCAGCAAGAAGTGTATGGAAGTAAAGATGCTCAAGGAGAGCTAAACCGACTACTGAATCGAGTCATGTCAGGTAAAGATTAGACTTTTAGCTAACAAATTTAGTCGTACTAACAAAAAAGGAGCCCTAAGGCTCCTTTTTATTTACTAAGCAAAAATAAATTATGCTTTAGCTGCCGCTTTAGCTGCTGGCTTCTTTTTCTTTTTAGCTGCTTTTTTCTTTGGCTTTTGCGCTGCAGAAACTAGCTTAGCTTCAAGTTTTTCCATTGCTTTAGCTTGTTTAGCTTCTAAACGAGCAATTGCTGCTGCGTCTTTCTTAGCTTGAGCTGCTAGCTTAACTTCTACTGCTGCTACCGCTTTAGCTAAATCAGCTGCTGCTTTAGCGTCAGCTTTAACAGTCTTGATTGCTGCTTTTTGCGCTTTAACTTTGTTAGCTGCTGCAGTTTTTGCTGCCATTGCCTTTTTAACTGCTGCTTTAGCTGCTGCAGTTTTCTTTTTCTTAGCGGCGTCTTTCTTAGCTGCTAATGTTTTGTTAGCTGCTGCAACTTTGCTAGTAAGAGACTTTAACGTCGCTTCTGCTTTTTTAGCTGCTGCTGCTGCTTTGTCAGCTGCTTTAGAAGTAGTTGTCATTGCTTTGTTTAAAACCGCACCTGTTTTAGCTGCTGCTTTCTTAACAACCTTTTTAGCTGCTTTTTTAGGAGCTGCTTTTTTAGTTGCTTTCTTAGCTACCTTTTTAGGAGCCGCTTTTTTAGCGACAACTTTTTT
Organism: Aliikangiella aequoris; assembly: GCF_053709105.1. Lineage (NCBI taxonomy): Bacteria > Pseudomonadati > Pseudomonadota > Gammaproteobacteria > Oceanospirillales > Pleioneaceae > Aliikangiella > Aliikangiella aequoris. Next base: position 3,388,359 of record NZ_CM132298.1, on the reverse strand, counting down.
ACTTGCAGGTGCTTTCTTCTTCTTAACTGCGCCTTTGGCCATGATTAAATCTCCACTTGTTTTTTTGAATGTAAGAATCTCCACAACGAAGTTTATAGTCAAGTGTGAATAAATTCAAAAAAAAAATTAAGAAAAGGGCAAAAAAAGCCAAAAAAAAGCCAAAAAAAACCGAATCTTATGTTTATTCGAGACGGATTGATAAAATTAAGATCTTTTAGCCTGCTTAAATCATTTTTTATTTTTTTTTAAAATGGCTAATTTAGAGAAAGTTTTTACAAAAAAATGGCATTTATTTAGTCATAATTGAGTGGTGAAACCCACCCAGTAATTAGTTTTGCATAGCGATTAATTTCTAAATAAAGTTGCTGAGATGAAAAAATGTCTTGGTGTATTCGAATACGTGGTGCTTGCCATAACTGTTTCCTAAAACACATTAAAAATTCGTTTTCGGATTGATCAATATTAAATAACCCCATTACTGGCAAATTTTGTGCCTTAAATTGGTTTTCTAGCATGGCTTTGTCTGCGTGCGCTAACTTGGGGTGAATAAAAACAATATGGCTAACATCTTGTGCTTGAATTTTATTATCGAGTAACCAAAAAGCACTGCGCCAATTACCAATTAAAACTAACTTTTCGGTTTTTGGTGCAATCTTTTGTAAGGTATTTTGAATTATCTGGTTTATATAGTTTTGATAAGCCGCCTTGTCACTGAAAAAAGGTTGCGTAATGGGAAGTTTAGCTGGTGGTGATTGTGCTGCTTCATTGGTATCTTGTTGAGCCGCATTTTCCGAGCTCGCTGGCGGTTGTTGCGTGTTATTAGGTTCGGTTGAAGCAGCTTGAGTCGCGGCAGGGTTTTGTTCGGCTTGTTCTTCTTTAACGACAGAAAAATCTGCCAGGGGAAGTGCCGGTGCATAAACCGTCCAACCTAAAAGGCTTAATTGTTTCGCTAGTGGGTAAATCAGTCTAGGGTGAGCTGGGTTTTCAGAAGGATCTGGAAGTAATACAATATTCCCTCGGTTAATACGACCATCTGCCCAATACTTTAAAAGTAATACTTTCGTGCTGTCTATTTCGATCCAAAATTGTTCGTCGCTGGGTTTTTTTGCGGCTAATTTTTCTAGATTGCTACTAAACTTTGCTGAGGCTGGTTGTGGCGGCTGCGCAACAGGCGTTGGTGTTGCTGTTTCAGTTTCTTGTTCCGCTGCATCAGTATTAGCAGCGAAAACCAAGATGAAAACAATCGATAACCTAATGTAGCTTAAAAACGCACGCAATAAATTTGACATGTTAGCAACAGAAACTAGCCCTTGTGTTGATAAATTAACTTATACCTTAAATACAAATTGTACTGTGAGTATGGCACATAATTGGGAATCGCAATGAATTTCGACTGATTGTTTGAATGCGCAGCTTTGATTTAGTGATACTCGTTCTAAAAGTTTAAGATATTGCTCGCTTTGGGTGTTTATCTCGCCGCTAATTAAAAAATCATTAGGAACAGGTTTTAAGTATTGAATATTTCCTTCAGCGGCAACTAATTCGGCCTTATATTCGAGCGCATCACCACAACATTTTAATAGCGTCCAAGCACTTGCCATAGCCGCTGCATATAAACTGCCTGCGAAAGCGGTTTGGTGAATATTAATATTGGGCTTTAATTGAGTTGAGGCTCGAATGGTGGTTGCGGATAAAGCTTCAATTCGCCATCCAATGCTTTTAGATACCGGAATTGTGGAATGAACTAAGTTTTGGTAATGATTTTTCAAAAAACTAACCCCTTTTATCGATTAATTGCGTTTACTGGATTAAATCTAACTTTGGCTGCATTGTTCATGTTAAGAATCTCCATTTTACTGTGGATAATGAGTTTTTTGTATTATTGAATTAGCCTCACCCGGTCGATTTAATTTATTGACAAATCAAGTGCGCGACAAAACCAACATTGTTTAATCCCAATTATGGGGGAGTTTAGGTTTAAAGTCGTTTTAAATGAAGGCAAATGTCAAAAGGCGAGTTAGGGGGAATTCCTCATTTTTTTTAAGGAGTGTTAATGGAAAGTGCAATAGAGGGCTGTTTGCCTATTGCAAATCGAAGCGAATTAACGTTCACTAAGCGTATGGAAAAAACGCAAAGTGATGAACAGTTAATGCTTCAATATGCCAAAGGTAACGCTTTGGCATTTGAGCAGCTTTACCTTAAACACAAAGGTGGGCTGTACCGATTCTGTTTACGTCAGCTAGGTAATAAAGCTAAAGCAGAAGAATGTTTTCAGGAAATTTGGATGAAAGTGGTTAATTCAAGAGAAAGCTATCAACCTAAAGCGTTATTTACGACTTTTTTATATCGAGTAGCGCAAAATCATATAATTGATACGTTACGTAAATATAAAAAATTACAGCAGGAAGTAGAACTAGAAGAAGGTGTGGTTGCGTTAAAACAAAATACCCAGTCCACCGATATCGCCGACAGCTTAGTTGCAGCAGATGAAAAACACTTATTAAGAACGCAAATTGAAGCCTTGCCATTGGATCAACGAACGGCAATTTTGCTTAAATTAGATGGAGGGCTGTCGCTAGATGAAATCGCTAATGTTCTCGACTGTAAACGCGAGACCATAAAGAGCAAATTACGTTATGCCATGACAAAATTGCGCTCTAGTTTAGGAGAAACCGCGTGAGCTCTGAACAAATAAATAATACAGGTGCGATTGAGGCAGAACTTAAGGCGCTGCAACAGAACTATTCTTTGCAAAGTTCAGAAAGTCCACCAACAGCGTTAGATAAACAAATTATTGCCGCTGCACACCGAGAGGCTGCGCGCACATTAAAACCAAAACAAATAAAAATTTCTTGGTGGAGGCGGGTCAGTTTACCCATAAGTGCACTTGCTACGGTTATGTTTACCGTGGTTGCGACTAACTTATTATGGAATGAGCCACCACGAGTTTTACCAGGGACATCTCCTGCGACTAAAATAATACCGGTAGATACGCAAAAGCCATTTAAATATGAAGTGTCTGAAATGAATCCAGAACTCAAAGCATTGCCAACTAAACCTATTATTATGGCTCCACCATCTAGCGCTGCTAACCTTGGCATTAGGCCAACTGAAGCCACGGTAGGCATTGTTGAGTATCACCAAGGCGATGAAAGTCAAAAGTCGTCAGTTCAAGCGCTCTCATCAAATTCTTCGGCTACACCTAGCTTGAGCCAAGAAGCTGGTTCTCATTCGGTGTTGTCGGAAGAAGAGCGGCGAGCGCGAGAAATTATTGATTTGTATTTAAAAGGTGAATTTGCTGCTGCAGATCATGCACTGCAAGAATTTAAGCAGGCTTATCCACAATACCCAATTGACGAGCAACTTGATTTACTGCGCCAGTAATTATCGAGTTTGTTGTTCTCGATTGACTCAATCGGCTGATTTGACAGCCAAAAAACCTGAATTTTGCTTGCTTCTGTCCGCTGCATCCTTATAATTCCACCACAATAGGGAGGGGTGCCAAATTAAATTTTGGTAAGGTTGTGATAGTTGCTCATATTTGTGCAAAAATTGCACTATAATCCTTATTCTTTCACTCAAAAATCCAAAAGTTTAAGCGGATTAGCCGTTTTTTATAATAATGGAGACTTTTATGGCCATTCGACGCAAAATTGTTGCGAGTTTGACTGCACTGATAAGTACGTTACTTTGCGGTGTTGCTCAAGCGACTGCTGAATTAAACATGCGTCCGGGTGTAACAGAGACAAGCCAAGAAGCCTACGACCTTCATATGATGGTTGTATGGGTTATGACTGGTATTGCAGTTGTTGTATTTGGACTAATGATTTATTCGATGATAGCCCACAGAAAATCGAAAAACCCAACGCCTGCGACCTTTTCGCATAGCACTTCGGTTGAGATTGTATGGACTGCTATCCCTTTTATCATCTTAGTAATCCTTACGATTCCTGCGATTAACTTGTTAATCAAAATGGAAGATGCGTCGAATCCTGATATGTCAATCCAGGTGACGGGTTCGCAATGGAAATGGCATTACAAGTATCTTGATCATAATGTTGAGTTCTTTAGTAACTTAAAACAAGCTCAACAGGAAAAGAACTTTAACCTCAGCGAAGCTTCAACTAACGAAAACTACTTATTAGAAGTTGATAATCGTTTGGTGATTCCGGCGAATAAAAAGGTTCGACTATTAGTTACTGCTGACGATGTTATTCACTCTTGGTGGGTTCCTGAGTTAGGCGTTAAAAAAGACGCTATTCCTGGTTTCATTAATGAAACTTGGACTAATGTTCCAAAAACCGGCGTTTATCGCGGTCAATGTACAGAGCTTTGCGGTAAATGGCATGGATTTATGCCAGTCGTTGTTGAAGTTGTTACAGAAGCTGAGTTTGAAGCTTGGGTAGCGAAGAAAAACGAAGAGCGTTTAGCTGCAGAAAAAGCCGCTGCTGAAGCCGCTGCTAAATCTTGGGATTTAGACAAGCTAATGGCATTAGGTCAAGAAGTCTACGAAAGCAAATGTGCGGTTTGTCATAAAGCCGATGGTTCAGGTACTCCGCCAGTATTCCCAGCCTTAAAAGGTAGTGAAATGGCAATTGACCCAGCGCAAAAAGATGCTCACATTGATATTGTAGTTAATGGTAAGTCTGGCACTGCTATGGCAGCGTTTGGATCGCAATTAACTGATGCTGAATTAGCTGCCGTTATTACTTATGAGCGAAATGCTTGGGGTAATGATACTGGCGAACTCGTTCAACCTGCTGACATTCAGGCTTTTAAAGCCGGTAACAAATAGGAGAAGATCCGATGGCTGATCATCATCCAACCGGCATCAAACGCTGGTTATTTACGACAAACCATAAAGACATAGGTTCTATGTACTTATGGTTCTCATTTATTATGTTCATAATTGGTGGAGCAATGGCAATGGTTATCCGTGCCGAGCTTTATCAACCAGGACTACAATTTGTTGATCCTTTATTCTTCAATTCCATGACAACAATGCATGGTTTAATCATGGTATTTGGTGCAGTTATGCCAAGCATGGTTGGTTTGGCTAACTGGTTAATCCCAATGCAAATTGGTGCACCAGATATGGCTTTACCAAGAATGAACAACTGGAGCTTCTGGATTCTTCCTTTTGCTTTTACGTTATTACTGTCTTCGTTGTTTATGGACGGCGGTGCGCCAAACTTTGGTTGGACTTTCTACGCGCCTTTGTCGACAACTTATGGACCGCCAAGTACTGATTTCTTTATTCTTGGTGTTCACATGATGGGGATTTCTTCTATCATGGGTGCAATAAACGTAATTGTCACAGTTTTCAATATGCGTGCGCCTGGCATGACTTTAATGAAAATGCCGCTTTTCGTATGGACTTGGGTAATTACTGCATTCTTACTTATTATGGTAATGCCAGTATTAGCCGGTGCCGTTACTATGATGCTAACTGACCGTCATTTTGGTACGTCATTCTTTGACGCAGCGGGTGGTGGTGATCCGGTTATGTTCCAGCATATTTTCTGGTTCTTTGGGCATCCTGAAGTTTATATTATGATTTTGCCAGCCTTTGGTGTGGCATCAGAAATCATTCCAGCTTTTGCACGTAAGAAACTGTTTGGTTACTCTTCTATGGTATACGCTACAGCGTCAATTGCATTATTGTCATTTGTCGTTTGGGCTCACCATATGTTTACCGTGGGTATGCCTGTTGCGGGTGAGCTATTCTTTATGATTGCTACCATGCTAATCGCTGTGCCTACTGGTGTTAAAGTCTTCAACTGGGTTGCGACTATGTGGCAAGGTTCGATGACTTTTGAAACGCCAATGCTGTTTTCGATTGCGTTCGTTATATTATTCACTATCGGTGGATTCTCTGGCGTAATGTTGGCAATGGCACCAGTTGACTTCCAATACCATGATACTTATTTTGTGGTGGCGCATTTCCATTATGTACTATTCCCAGGTGCTATTTTTGGTACCACAGCAGCTGTTTATTATTGGTTGCCTAAATGGACTGGCAGAATGTACAACGAGAAATTAGGTAAAATACATTTTTGGTGGTCGATGATCGCTGTAAACTTAACTTTCTTCCCAATGCACTTTAGTGGCTTAGCGGGTATGCCTCGTCGTATTCCTGATTACAACATGATGTTTGCTGACTTTAACCAAGTTGCAAGTATCGGTGCATTTGCACTAGGTTTAAGCCAAATATTCTTCTTTTATGTGATTATTAATGCCATTAGAAGTGGTAAAAAAGCTGAAGATAAACCTTGGGATGGTGCTACTGGCTTAGAGTGGGATGAGCTTCCTTGTCCTGCGCCGTATCATACTTTTGATACGCCTCCTAAAGTTAAGTAATCAATAAGTTAGATAGAGTTAACGATTAAAATGACAGAGCAACAGCAAGATAACCGTAACAAAAAGCTCATTATGCGCTTGGTAGGCATAGTGGGTGGCATGTTTTTATTCGCTTTTGCTCTGGTTCCTTTGTACGACGTGTTCTGCGATATTACCGGCATTAATGGTAAAACTCGTGGACAAGCAATTTATACTGCTAAAGAAGTGCAAAAAGAACGTTTAGTCACCATTGAGTTTTTAACCAATGTTAATCGTGGAATGCCGTGGGAGTTTAGTGCTACTCAAAAATCGGTGAAAGTGCATCCAGGGGAACTCAATGAAGTGACCTTTTATGCTAAAAACGTTTCACAGAAAGCGGTTATTGGGCAGTCTATTCCTAGTGTCTCTCCTGGTGAAGGCGCTTTGTATTTAAATAAAACGGAGTGCTTTTGTTTTGAACAACAGCGCCTAGCGGCGGGTGAAGAAATTCACATGCCAATGAAGTTTTATATAGATGCTGATTTGCCAGAAGACATTACCCACTTAACTTTGTCTTATCAACTTTATAATATAACCGACGCTGTGAACGCTGCAGCCGGTGCAACCAAATAATGCGCATGCTATCGCTTAGATGGAGAAAAAAATGAGTACTGAAAATCAAGAAAAGTACGAAAAGTATTATGTTCCCGAGCAAAGCCATTGGCCTATCGTTGGAGCAATAGGATTATTTTTGTTAGCTTATGGTGGCGCTAACTTTATTCAACAAACCACAGGCAAGTATGGAAATACAGGTACTATGGGTTGGGTAATTTTTGCGGCTGGACTTACTATCATTCTTTATATGATGTGGGGCTGGTGGAGAGACACCATTAAAGAGTCTATGAGTGGTTTATACAGCTCGCAAATGGATCGCTCTTTCCGTCAGGGAATGTTGTGGTTTATTACTTCTGAAGTTATGTTCTTTGCCGCGTTTTTTGGCGCTTTACTCTATGTACGCCAATTAATTGTTCCTTGGATTGGTGGTGAAGGTAACAATGCGATGACGCATGCATTACTTTGGCCAGAGTTTGTTCCGCATTGGCCATTAGTTCAAATGCCTGACGGTGAAACAACTACTGCAATGGGCGCTTTCGGATTACCAGCAATTAATACCGCAATTCTTTTGACGAGCTCTTGGACTTTAACAATTGCACACCATGCGTTAAAAGACGGTAACAGAAATGCATTAATTAACTACACTTCAATTACCGCATTTTTAGGTATTATCTTCTTGTGCTTACAAGCATATGAGTACTACGAAGCTTATGCCCATATGGGTTTAACTTTAGGAAGTGGTATATACGGTTCTACTTTCTTTATGTTGACTGGTTTCCATGGACTTCATGTGACGATTGGTACGGTGTTTTTAATTGTAATGTCGATTCGATGTGCAAGTGGTCACTTTACTAAAGAAAACCATTTTGCTTATGAAGCAGGTGCTTGGTACTGGCATTTTGTTGATGTCGTTTGGTTATTCTTGTTTATTTTCGTTTATATTATTTAAGCTTTAACTGTTTAATTAAGCGAATTAAAAAGCCGAAGTTAAAACTTCGGCTTTTTTGTTTGTGTGGATTGTTAAATTGTAAAGTTGAAACTACAAAAGCTGCTACAAACTGCGTTGTTTAAGGTTTCGCATTTGGGTCAACCATAGGAAGTCCGTGTGGCTCTATAACTCCGGTATAAACACCAACGACTAAGAGTATAAACAATAATAGCGACATGCCGATTCGCCAACTTAGGTTTTTAACGGTTCTTTTGCCATCCTTTTGCGTCATTAAGAAAAACAAACTTCTGAATAAGCTAAACAAAATGGCAAGCATGACTATAACGATAAGTATTTTTATGAGCATTTTTTATCTATTCCAGTGTAATTGGGCTCTTGATCGAGGTTAATTAATGATAGAATACGCGTCCTTGAAAACTTTTTCTAGTGGGGCTCTGCTATTTGAAGCACACCATAGAATATAATGTCGGCCGCTATCAAGTCCGCATCAATGTTTGGTTTTTAATTATTTTTTTGTTGTTACAGACTTTACTCAATGAGCTGGGGTTTTGGCAACTCAATAGAGCAAAAGAAAAGCAGCATCGATTAGCGCAGTTAGAATTAGGCGGAAAGCAGCCTAAAACAGAAACTGGGACTTTAACTAAAGCTGAAATAGAGCGGTTTCAACTGCTTGAGCTGAAATCTGAATGGGCGGCTAACCCATTAATCTTTTTAGATAATAAAGTTCATCAGAAAACGCCGGGTTATCATGTGTTGCAGCTGGTGCAAGATACTTCAACGAGTCTAAACCAAGAAGAACGTTGGATTTTAGTGAATAGAGGCTGGGTTTTTGCCGGAGTGGATAGAAATTTACTGCCGGAAACCAATGCCATGACCGGGCTTAGTGTGCTTCAGGGCAGGGTATACCCTTTACCTAAGCTAGCGAACTCTACCCGTATCGCTGAAATTGAAGAATTTGATGGAAGTTACCGACTGCCCGTTCTCGATCTGGCGGTTAAGGAAGTGTTAGAAGATAAGCTTCAGGTAAAAATTGAAGACTATATATTGCGTTTAAATGAAGACAGCCAAGGAGCGCTGTTAACAAATTGGGTTTGGACTAATATGCCCGCAGAAAAACATTTGGCTTATGCAATACAGTGGTTTGCGTTAGCTTTGGCATTTTTAATTATTAGTTTTATTGCAAGTATCAAAAAAAGGTGATGGCGTGGATTTCGAAGAATTAAAAACCGAATCGAAACAAGACAACGTGAAAAAAAATAGACTCACATTGGTATTACTTTTCGCAATTTTTGTGGTTCCGGTTGCTGTAGCCTATTCGGCTTATTTTGCTGGCTGGTTTGCTGGTGCAACTAAAAACAAAGGCGAATTGTTGGTCGAAGCAGAGGTTCTGGATGTAGAAGACTTTGCTATTACGCGTAGTAATGGTGAAAAAATTACCGGTAAAGAGTTTGAAACGCTGTATTGGTGGATTGTACCTATAGACCCTAGACAGTGCGATCAAGCCTGTATTACTTTAAATATAGTAACCGTTAACCAAACCTATATTGGTTTGGGTAAGCAAACTCAAAAAGCTGAGCAGTTATTAGTATTGCCCAATGGAAGCCAGTTTGATACCGGCCCTTTCCCTACCGCTTTTGCGGAGTTTTCACAAATTGGAATTAAAGCACTACCTAAAACGGCTTCTGGTTTAAATAAAGATTTACCTGCTAACTTTATTTATTTAGTTGATCCACTAGGCAATATTATATTGCGCTACCCCTTAGTAAAAGACAAATCGATGGCACCACAAATTAGCCGTGATATGCGCGAAGACATTCGCCGTTTATTTAAATATTCGCGTTTAGGTTAAATTTAATAATTAGGTTAAAAGATTTACATGAACAATTCGTTAGTAAAAAAATTCGCACTATTTGCCACTTGCTTTGCTGTGGTAGTTGTAATTCTAGGTGCCTTCACTCGGCTTTCTGATGCTGGTTTGGGCTGTCCTGATTGGCCTGGTTGCTATGGATTTATGCATATTCCAACTCAAGCTGAACATATTGATGCGGCAAATGCTAAGTTTCCAGAAAGACCTTATGAGTTTGCCAAGGCTTGGCCGGAAATGGTTCACCGTTATTTTGCGGGTACTTTAGGTCTGTTGGTATTAGGTTTGGCAATAGTCGCTTGGAGAAGGCAAGACAAATATACAACTAAGCACTCGTCGATTTTACTGGTGTTAATAATTTTTCAAGCGGCGTTAGGTATGTGGACCGTGACGATGAAGCTACACCCTTTAGTGGTTATGGCACATTTAATGGGCGGGTTTGCGATGCTGTCACTGTTAGCCGCTTTAACCTTACGATATCACTACCAAAATAATTGGCCGCTAATTGCCAATCAAGTGGCACCTTATAAAAACCTTATCCTATTGACGCTAGTTGTTGTAGCCCTGCAAGTGGCCTTGGGCGGCTGGACTTCAGCAAACTATGCTGCCATGGTTTGTCACGAACTGCCTATATGCCAAGGTAATTGGTTGAACGATGCTGACTTTTTACAGGGCTTTCATTTGTGGGGCGTAAAAGCAGATGATTATGAATTTGGGGTGTTAGATCAAAACTCTCGAATTGCTATACATGTCGCTCATCGAATTGGTGCTATTGTCACTTTGTTTGTTTTAGGTTGGCTGATTTTTAGATTAGCCACTTCAGGTGTTCGCTTTTTAAAACAATTTAGCTTTTTACTTGCTGGTTTGCTTTTTATTCAAATTGTATTAGGCGTTAATAATATTGTTATGAAGTTGCCACTTGCTAATGCGGTTGCGCATAACGCGGTTGGTGCATTTTTATTTGTCGCTATGGTGTGCTTACTAACGCTATCGCTAGGCGCAAAGCCCAGCCAGGAGCAAAACAATGAGCAAAACTAATCAGGCTACTTTTAAGGACTACCTAGAACTTACCAAGCCTAAGGTCGTACTGTTAATTTTATTAACTGCAGTCGTTGGAATGTATATGGCGCCTGGAGATCATGTGCCAATTAATATATTGATTATCGCGACGCTAGGAATTGGTTTTGCGGCTGGTGGCGCTGCGGTAGTTAATCATGTCGTTGATCAAAGAATTGACGCGATTATGGCCCGTACAATTAAACGACCGGTTGCCACAGGGAAAATAGATAACAAACGAGCAATTGCATTTGCGGTTCTCTTATCCGTTAGCTCTATGCTAATGCTTTATTTTTATATTAACCCGCTGACTGCAATATTAACCTTTTTTGGGTTAGTCGGTTACGCGTTTGTGTATACCATGTACTTAAAGCGTGCGACACCGCAAAACATTGTTATTGGTGGCTTAAGTGGTGCTATTCCGCCGCTTTTAGGTTGGACTGCTGTCGACGGTTATGGTGGAGAAATTCATCCTAATGCGCTGTTATTAGTGTTAATTATTTTTGTTTGGACGCCGCCGCATTTTTGGGCATTGGCTATTTTTAGAAGAGATGAATACGCCAAAGCAGATATACCGATGTTGCCGGTAACTCATGGTATTGAGTTTACAAAACTAAATATTGTTTTTTATACCATACTGCTTATTTTCGCCGCTGCTTTGCCTTACTTAGTCGGTATGTCTGGTATTATTTATTTGGTGGGTTCAACCCTTCTTGGATTAATCTTTTTATATTACGCAATTAAATTAATGCGTACTGAAGAGCGTAAAGTCGCAATGGATACCTTTAGATATTCAATTTATTATCTAATGATTTTATTTGTTTTGCTCATTGTAGATCGCTATCTTCCGGTAAACTTTTAGGACTTAGATAAATGAGATTTTTGTTAATCGTTTGTGTAACAAGCCTTCTATTGGGGTGTAACCAAAATTCAAACCAAGAAGAAAAGGAAACCTCTGCTGTTAATCATCATAAAGGGCAGCCGTTTTCACAAATGTTGGTGTTTCCAAAGAAAAATCTCATTTCTCCTTTTGAGTTAACACGGGAAGATAATAGTTTATTTACCCAGCAAGAATTTAAAGGTTATTGGAATTTTATTTTTATGGGGTTTACTCATTGCCCCGACGTTTGTCCCACCACTTTAGCTGATTTGCGTGATATTTATGCGCAAATTCCTGCGGTGAATCAAGCAAAGATGCGCATAATTTTTTTATCAGTTGACCCTCAGCGCGATCAAATTGACTACTTAAAAAAATACACGCAGGCTTTTAACCCAGAATTTTATGGCATCACTGGCGAAAAAAACCAGATAGACCAATTGGTAAAAGACTTAGGCGGAATCTATTATATTAATTCCGAAGACCCTGAGTTTTATACCGTTGATCATACCGCTAAAATATTTATTGTAAGCCCTAACGCTGAGCGTTACGGTATTATTAGCAGTGAAGCTATGCATGCTAAAGATAAATCAGCATTGGTTGCAGAAATTAATCAGCTTGTCAGTTCAAATTACCCTTAGCTCAGTCAAGTAGTGAAAAGTTTAATCAGCTGATTTTGTTAACTGAAAAACTCCTGATTTTAGAGTTACTATTTGAAACATTTTCTCAATTAAACCTGCTGACGCCATAGATATTTATCGTTATGATGGCAAGTAGGTTTTAACCAGCGGGCAGAAATTTGCGTATTAGACTCCTTCCTCAAAGTTTTTTTGGTCGTAATACCTTAATGATAGGGACGTTGCTTATCATTAGTCATGTTGTTTCTTATTTCACAGTACAGCACTTTGTGGTGGATAGACATAACCGTATTGTAATGTATTTAGTGTCTAATTTAGTTGTCCAGCAGCGAATAGGTTCGCAGTTTCCGGTGCCAGAAAATCTAGCATCGGCAGTGGCTGAAGTGACCGAATTAGAAGTTTATCCTATTGATGGCGGCGTCATTGAAAAGCTTGAAAGTGCGACGCTGCATAAAGGGTTTAGTGAGCAAGCGGAACGCTATTTGGGGAAAAATGCTCAAGTAAGAATTGAAAACTCCGATGGCATTTATTTGTGGGTAAATGAACCTGAATCTGCCGATCGTTGGTACCGGCTGCCAATCGATGACTATGAAGGCAATAAACCGGCAGAAATGATTATTTTTACAGGTATGTTGTTATTTTTAAGTTTAAGTGGTGCTTGGATTTTAGTTTTCCAGCTGCATCGACCGTTGAAGCGACTCGCTTTTGCGGCGCGAGAAATTGGACGAGGCGACTATCCCGGTAAATTAAAAGAAACAGGGCCTATGGAGCTTGTTGCGGTGACTTCAGCATTTAACCAAATGGCCTCTGACGTTCACCAGCTAGAAGAAGATAGAACTTTGCTTTTAGCTGGGATCTCACATGATTTGCGCACCCCAATTACCCGTATTCGGTTGGCGTCTGAATTTTTATCAGACGAAGATGCCGAGTTAAAGGCGGGCATAATAGACGACACCCAAGACATGGACGATATTATTGATCAGTTTATTGGCTATGTTAGATACGGCAGTGAAGAGAAGAAAGAAACCGGTAATCTTTCCGATTTAATTCAACAAGTCATTGAAGCTTCATCGAAACAGCATGAAGGAATAGAAGCCGATATTGAGCAACTCCCTTTAGTTGACTTTAAGCCTATGGCGATGAAGCGTGTGGTGAGTAATTTAATTGAAAACGCATTTCGTTATGGCAAAGCACCAGTGGAAGTCAGTGCCAAAGTAGTTAAAGGTGACATACTCGTGAGCGTAAGAGATCATGGCAAAGGAATTGAAGAGCTAGATAAAACTCGACTATTTCAGCCCTTTGCCCGCGGTGATAAAGCACGTGGTGGCAAAGGCTCGGGCTTAGGTTTAGCGATTGTGGCAAGAATTATTGAAATGCACGCAGGCCAAATCAATTTAATTAATCATCCGCAGGGCGGGCTAGAAGCAAGTTTTACCATTCCGGTTAAATAATTAATCCTTGCGCCAGTCACTGGCTTAATCGCTATAGCGCACTCGGCGTGCGCTGCTGGTTAAAGGCCAATCTAATTTTTTTACTTAAGCTTATTAAGCTTGATTGTCCCAATGAGAGTCTGCCCAAGCGGCTGTTTTTTGCATAACTTGTCGTGAGTGGTCGCTCATCATCGTTAATATTAGCTCTTGCAAGCTCCAAAGCTCTTGATTAATTTCAAAGTGATTATCAGAAGTCACATTGATTAAATTGCTTTCCCTTAGTACGCCTACTGTGCTCCTGAACAGATTCTTATCGAAAGCTTCGGGTGCATTTAAACTATACAATGCAGCAATTCGTTGAGCTAACTGTTGGCTACGTTTTTCTAGTTCTTGCCGTGTTAAATTACTGCGTCCGGCTTGAGTGGAGAGTAGTGTTAATATAATCCCATAACGTTGTAAGGTGGGGCGCGCTATTTGGGCGTGATTAAATAGTTGCTCAAACTCTGCACTTGATTCATCTGCTCTAAATAACTTTGCGTCGCGTCTAATTAAAAGGCCTTTAGAGACGAATACATTAACGCAATCATGAATATGCTGAGAGAATTGGTTTGAACTCCAGTGGAGAAAAAGCTCTTTTTTAAGAAAAGGGTAGAGCTTTTGAAGCTGCTCGATTAGTTTACGTTCTTCAAGCGAATCTTGATTAATAAAGCAACTGGCGATCAGCGCAGAGCTAATAAATATATGCAAAATATTATTGCGATAGTAAGTGAGTAGTACCGCCGTTTGCTCGTCGGTGGTAATAATTTCTCCCATTGGATTTTCTACTCTAAAAATGGTGCCAAGCTTTTCTGCTTGCTTAACTAAGGTTTCTGCCGACTCACTGGGTATATAGGTTTGTGCGCTATAAGGCGCTTGGTTGGATAGAGCTAAAATCAACTCTAACTGTTTATGAAGTTCACTGCGCCCCATAGCAATGCGCTCGCTTGAGAGTAAAATTAACGCGACCATGCTCACCGAGTTGACCGTGGCCGAGGCATTGATTCTTTGCATTAAAGTATTTGCTAAGCTGCTAACCTGAGGCGTTAACCAGTTGGGTTTAGCGTTAACTTGACCACGATAAGAATGCCAGTCTGGTTGATGTTGGGTTAAATAATCATTGAGCATTAGTGGTTCAGCAAAATTTAAATACACTTTACCAAATGCTTGTTTTAGGGTTTTTCGTATGCCCAAAAGCTGGCCAAAGGATTCTTTTTTCTTTTCTCCGCCGCGTAATTCGTTTAAGTAGCTTTTGCCTTCAAACATACGTTCATAGCCAATATAAACGGGCACAATTGCGACAGGCTTACGTGTACCTCGTAAGCAACTTTGAATGGTCATTGCCAGCAATCCCGTTTTAGGCTGGAGTAACCTGCCGGTGCGGCTACGGCCACCCTCTGGGAAATACTCTAATGGAATTCCTCGATCCATTAACTGAAAAATATACTCATTAAAAACGGCAGTATAAAGCTTATTACCGCCGAAACTGCGCCGCAAAAAGAAAGCGCCACCGCGTCTTAAGATAGGACCTGCGGGCCAAAAATTTAAGTTAATTCCGGCGGCAATATGTGGCGGAACTAACCCTTCGTGATACAAAGTATAGGAAAGTAATAAGTAATCAATGTGACTTCTGTGACAAGGAACATAAACAATCTCGTGAGAGGTGGCCAATTCGCGCACCATTTCCACGTTTTCGACTTGTACGCCGTCGTAAATTTTATTCCACAAATGGGTTAGCGCAGATTCTAATATGCGCACGGTTTTGTAAGAATAAGCCGAAGCGATTTCATTGCCGTATTTCTCTGCCAGCTTTTTTGCTTTAGCAGCACTAATATTTTTGCTTTTTGCTTCACGCTCAATCGCTTTTTTAACATTATCACTCACCACTAAGTTAGTGATAACTTGGCGGCGATTAGAGATTAATGGGCCCATGGCCGCTTGGCGGTGACGATGAAAGTGAACTCTTAGCGTGCGGGTGAGTTTAGTTAACAAGGTCGAGTCTGAAACATCGTTCTTTAGAATTAAATTGAGATCGACCGGCTTAGCGATTCTGACAAAGGAGTTTCTACCTTGAAATAAAAATAAGAAAAACTTTCTAATCGGGTTGGCGCTTTCCGTATCGGTAAAAATTAAACGTAATAATGAATTTTCTTTACCCGGATTGCGCCCCCAATAGATTGAAACGGGAATTAATTGATGCGGGGTTTCGGTGTCAATTTTTTGAGTGTGCAAAAGTCTCAACAGAAGTTGCTGGTATTTTTCTACTGGCTTTCCGCCAAACCCGAATAGGAATTTACTTTGTAGAAAAAACACGCCGCCGTTTGGAATGCTTTGTGCTGTTCTGCTTATCGTTTGCGGTTCGGGCAAGTTAAGCTGTTTAGCTTTTTCTTTTAGCATTAACAAGCTACTAGTTGAGCGCCTAGGTAAAACATAGTAAACCGGTGCGCTGGGATCGATTTGTAAGTCTTTGATTGGGTTGTCGGGTAAGAGCTTACTCGACACCAACATTTTGAGAGGTATTGATACTAGTTGTTGATAGATTCGATTTAACAGCATAAATAAATTAACTCTAATTAATGAGCACCAAGTACCGCAGTCGGTGGAAGTGTGTATTTTAAGCAATTAGTCAGTGGCTGGCTAGTTTTGCTTGCTGCGGCCGCAAAGTGCGCTTTCAGTTAGTCAAAATAGTATTGCAACTAAGCCGCTTCGTCCTTAAACCAGTATTTGCCCCGGCTTTGGGTGATCGAGAAAGTCTTTAGGGCTCGCACTGTAGCCGTAAGCGCCTGACTGGTAAATAACCACTAAGTCGCCAATTTCAGGCTCTGGCAGTTGGTATTTGTGCGCTAAAATATCAAGTGGTGTACACAATGGCCCAACAATTTGGACAGGCCCGCCAACAGCATGGTTCATTTTGTTGGCAATTGCCACTGGGTAGTTCTTTCGAATGACCTGGCCAAAGTTACCCGAGGCTGCTAAATGATGGTGTAAGCCACCATTCACAATCGCAAAAGTTGTACCTCTACTTTGCTTTATGTCTGTGATTT
Source organism: Aliikangiella aequoris (assembly GCF_053709105.1). Classification (NCBI taxonomy): domain Bacteria; kingdom Pseudomonadati; phylum Pseudomonadota; class Gammaproteobacteria; order Oceanospirillales; family Pleioneaceae; genus Aliikangiella; species Aliikangiella aequoris. The sequence continues at coordinate 3,371,532 of NZ_CM132298.1, read as the reverse complement.
CAGCAACGTAAATACCGCAGTCTCCAACTAAATAGCGGCCCAATTCCATCGCAATTTCGCAGTGGTCGAGTTTTTCTGCATATTGGTCAATGAGTTCGTTTAGTTGTTCGCCAATGGCTGTCAAGTTAATCGGCGTTTCGCCAGTAAAATAAGGAATGCCTAAGCCACCGCCAATATTTAAGGTTTCCATTTTAGAGTGAGCCGACTGTTGGAGCTTTTCAGCTAATTGAAAAATTCCCTGATGCGCCATTAATATGGCGTCTTGATTTAAGTTTTGCGAGCCAGTAAAAATGTGTAGGCCGCGATAATGTAAGCCGTAATCAGCGACAAGCTGCAATGCTTTTGGGACTTGCTCTGCGTCTATTCCAAATTGTTGCGCTCCGCCCCCCATTTTCATTCCCGAACCTTTTAGCTCAAAGTCTGGATTGACTCTAATCGCAACTCTGGCACGTATACCAATGTCATCGCTTATATCTCTCAGCCGCGCTAGCTCTGTAAAAGATTCAACATTAACCGTTGAATGTGTCGCTACTGCCATGCGCAGCTCTTTTAACGACTTTCCAGGACCTGCAAAGCTGACTTTAGTGCTGTTTATTCCGCTGTTAAGTGCAATGTTTAGCTCATTGCCGCTGGCCACGTCGAGTCCATCGACTAAACTATTCATAAAGCCAACTAACGCGGGCATTGGGTTAGCTTTAATCGCGTAATGAAGCTTGAGTTGTGGAGGCATTTGTTTGCGCAACTGATGAACTTTAGTGGCTATTACACTGCGATCATAGGCATAAAATGGGGTTTGCCCTGCACGATGCTTAAGCAAGCTGACCGTATGGCCATTAACAAGTAAGTGTTCACCATTAGTCTGAAACTGACTCATTGGGGCATGGCGGGGCTTATTGTTTGAGCTCATAGTCGACTCCAAAATTAGAATTTTTTAAGCAAATAATTGCGCGAACTCTTGGGCTAGCAAGGGTCGGTTTATCTTACCATTGGGATTGCGTGGAAGCTGCTGTTTTAATTGAATTGAACGCGGCTGCATAAAATTAGGAAGCTGTTTTTTACAGTCGCTTAATAATTGCTGAGAATCAAATAAGTTTTCATCTTGAGCAACAATAACCAGCACAATTGCTTGCCCTAGTTGTTTATGATGCACGCCAATTGCCGCTACTTCTGCAACCATGGGGTTCTGATATATAAAGTCCTCTAGCTCGGAGGGGCTAATCCGATAGCCCGAGGTTTTTATCATATCGTCTTGCCGGCCAACAAAATATAAAAAGCCTTGCTCGTCTTTTTTAACGGTGTCTCCAGAGTACACGGCTATTTCTGGCGTTAACCCTTGGCAAAGTGTTGCGGGCAGCGGTTTAAATCGTTTAGCCGTTTTTTCTGGTGCATTCCAATAGCCTAAAGCTACATGTGGACCTCGGTGGACTAGCTCACCTTCCTCTCCAGGTGCGCAAATGTTTCCGCTTGAGTTTAGTACCAAAATTTCTGCGTCGGGAATGGCTTTACCTATTGAGTTTGGGCGGTTGTCGATTTCCTGAGGCGCGAGATAAGTACTGCGAAAAGCTTCGGTTAAACCATACATTAAGAAAGGGGTAGTTAAGGGAAGTTTACTGCGTAGTGATGCCAAGGTTACCTTGGGCATAGCGCCGCCGGAGTTAGTCCAGTACCTTAACTGATTGACAACTGATTTTGGCCAGGTTAACTCAGCCAGTTGGATCCAGAGTGGCGGAACTGCTGCAAGCCCGGTTATTTGGTACTTTTCGACTGCTTTAATCACGTCTCTTGGTAATAAGTATTCAAATAAGACGACACAAGCACCGCTATAAAAAGCGGTTGTTAGCTGAGATAAACCGTAATCAAAACTTAACGGTAAGACGGCAAGAATTTTATCGGTGGCAGTATTATTTAAATATTCTGCCACACTCACTGCACCAGCAATTAGGTTGTGGTGCGAAAGAACCACGCCTTTTGGGTTGCCTGTGCTGCCAGAAGTATAAAGAATTGCGGCCGCATCTTTGCTTGTTTGGTTTGGTAATGGGTAAGTGGCGTTGCAGTTAAGCAATTCTTCCCAAGAAATTAATTGGCGAGAGTTCGCTGCGCTTTTAGTGGCTTCATTGCTGATTGTTGTGCCGGATTGAGCGGCTGGGTCAACTATAACGATTTGTATGTGTGATAAGTCGAATTGACTTTTTAATTGCTGATAACGGCTCGAAGATGTCACTAATACACTGACATTACAGTCTTGCAATATATGTTCAACTTGGCGAGCTTTTAAGTTTGCATTAATAGGCACGAAAATTTTGCCTGCTAATGACGCTGCAAATTTAGCAATAACCGCTTCGGGTTGTTTAGGTAAATAGATAGCAATACGGGCCAAAGCCGGTTGCTCAAGACTTAAAAAACCTTGCGCTGCTTGGTCAATTTGAGATTGTAGTTGAGCGTAAGTCCAATGTTGCGACTTAAATTGTAGCGCAAGGTTATTTGGAAACCTTGTAGCAGTATGAGTAACTAAATGGTGAAATTGTCGCAACATAACCCTATAAACCGATTAATTTGGTAGTTAACTAGCCGCAAAAACTGGGCTATTTTACCTTAAAAATAGTTTTAAATCAGCGTTTTATATTCCGCATGAGTTAATCGGTTGAAGCGTTAGTTTAGTCTAAGCGCGAAGCGTTGAAGTATCTCAAAAGCTTGATAAAGGTTTATTTCCCTAGGGTGAGTACTGTCATTTCCTACATGGCATGGTGAGTTCTTCCACTAGTGTATCTCATTTTTTATTGTCAAGATGTGCAGCGTCAAAGATTGCTAAAGGAGGCGCTTAGAAAAACTTTCTAAGTGAGCGATTGAAGGCGTTTAGCAATAAAAGTGAAAACTTTTATATCGTAATTTTAACAAAGGACAGTAAATTATGAATATCCAATTTAAACGCAGCGCACTTGCGATAAGCTTATTAAGTGTATTTTCTGGTTACACGTTAGCAGCCCAACATCAAGGAGAAGACGGGCTAGTTTATCAGTTAGACCAACAAACCAAGCAGCATGGCCTACGCTCTTCTAGTGTTAAGTTGAGTAAAGCCGTAAGGCAAGCAGCTAAAACTCAAGAGCAGGTTGATGTTATCGTATTTTTACAGCCGCAATTTTCGGCCAAGGCGCTCCAAGTGATCGACGCCGAGCATCAGCCGCTGCTAAATGATTTGCGGGAAAAGTTAGTCGCCATTGAAAATAAATATAAACCATCAGAATCATTGTCTGAACAAGAGGAAGTTGAGTTTTTACGTTCAGATGCCGCCAAAGTGAGCGCCCAAGACAAAGCTTTGTCTCGTCAAATTAAACAAGAATTAGACACTATGCGAGATCAATTACGGCTTAAAAAAGCTCAGTTGATCCAACAAAACAATGTGGGCTTATATAGTCAGTTAGAAAGTATGCTGGTAGGCGCAGGCGCTAAAGTGACTAACCGAATTGAATTAAGTCACGCACTTAGTGCGCAAGTGCCAGCAAACATTTTAGCGCAGTTGGCAGCTAATCCAAATGTAAGAGCCGTAGAGTTAGATCGACCAGCAGATTTAGAGCTTAATGTGAGTGTTCCATCGAGTAAATTTACCAGTTGGGCACCAGACTATGATGGCTTTCCCTATGATTTTGGGGTCGTGGATACTGGCGTAAGAGAAAATCATCCCGCGTTTAATGCAAGCTTTTGTTCCAAGCCAGGATCAGCTGTCTCTGGTGATCATGGCACCCACGTTACAGGAATTGTTGCGAGTGAAAATGGAACCTATAAAGGAACGGCTCCGGGCGTAGATCAAGTTATATGGGCTAATTCAGGTAATCAGTCTACCACTATGGCGAATATGCAATGGATGATTACCGGAAGCTGCCAAGGACCAGAAGTTGTTAACCATAGTTTAGGTTATGGTGTTGCTGACGATACTGATTATAGTAACACTGATGCGTTTTACGATGCCTTTGTGCAAAATTATAATGTAATGGTGACTAAGTCTACTGGTAACTCTGGTTGGCACGATAGCTCACCACGAATTACTCATCCTGCACCTGCCTATAACCTAATGGCTGTAGCTAATATGGATGACAAAAATACCACTAGCCGCGGTGACGATGTGCGACGCAGTAGTTCTAGTGTGGGGCCAACTTTAAACAATCGAAAAAAGCCAGATATTACCGCTCCCGGAACCGCTATTATGTCAACCAATAGTGATTGGGCTACTGAGGCCGATTTTATTTCCAAAAGCGGCACTAGCATGGCTGCGCCACATGTAGCCGGTGCAATTATATTATTAGAAGACGGCGGTAATCATACGCCCATGGCACAAAAAGCGGTGCTGCTAAATACCGCTGATGCTTGGACGAGTAACAACACTTCTGGCACAGGTGATGACGCCCAAGTTTTTGGTAGCCATTGGGATAAAAGTTATGGCTGGGGTTATATTGATATGTGGGAAGCTAAATTTAATCGTGCAGACTATTTTGTGAGTTCGGTTGTACCACGTAATAATAATGCGATTGCAAACGACTACAAGCTGTTTAAAGGCAAAATGTACAGCAACGAAAAAGCGACCTTAGTTTGGCAGCGCCGAGCTAACTTTAGCAGCGGCCCAACTGGAAGCGCCTATAACTTAAGTGATTTAAATTTACGCTTGTATAATGAAGGCTCAAATAGCTTAGTCGATTCTGACTTTGATGGTAATGACAATGTTCATCAAGTCGCAGCTAACTCAACAATGGATGCGGTAATAAAGGTTTATGCGTGGAGCTCTAGTTTTGATAACGCCACCAGTGAATCATTTGCGTTAGCAACCGAAGAGAATTTTTCTGCGGTAGCACCTCCTGCATTGCAAGTACCTAATCAGTCATTTAGCGCACCGGCAAATACTTCACGAGTAATTAATATTAGTGTAAAAAATAATGGTGGTGTAGATACTTGTAGTGTAAAAGTTACTCGCCAAGGTGTCAGCGGAGTGAGCGGAACAACATCGGCTAGTATTGCTAAAATTGCCGATGCTGGTAGCGCTACAGCAGCATTTAAATTATCCGCAGTTAAGGGGTATTACTCTATTCCAATTAGAGCAACAACCACTTGTTATAATGAAACTTATACGGTGAATGGAACGATTAAGCTTTATGCTTATTAGTGAGTTATTCGGTTAGTAATTAAGTATTAAGCCCTCTTTAGAGGGCTTTGTTTGATTAATTTTTTAATATTGAATTGAGTTACTGAGTGATATGGTACTGAACCGCAGAGTCAATACCCGTTTCAAAAGAGTTGTTAACTTGCAATTGAAACAGGTTAAGTAGTTCGCCATCCATTTTTTCACAACCTTGCTCAGTTTGCATCGAGTTAATATTAACCTGCATTGGCTCTGCATTTTTATCAACAAAATAAAGTTGTTCATTTAAGTTAAATATTTGTCCTGGAGTGGCCTTAATAAAAGTATCGCCAATACAATTGTTGGTTAAGTAAAAGGCTTCGACAACTTGAAAACCTAACCCCCCTTTGTGATCAATAATAAAATGATAACCACGTAAACTGGTTGCAGAATATTCTCCCGATTGACTGCTTGGTGAAGTGATTTCTGCAATCACTTGGTTATTCTCGTTTTCGACAAACCAAATATTCTCTGATGGAGCGTTGGAGAGCGCTACTGCTGGCGCAACACTTAAGTGCTCTACTTTGTTGTTAATACGATCGAGCTTTAAGTCTAATTGACTTTTCCAAAGTGCCAGTCTGTTTTCGCTCGCGGTTAGTTGATTTTGACTTTGGTGTAGCTGAAACATTGCCCAAATAAACAGTAACGCAAGAGCCAGCGTGCTAAACACGCAAATCTTAATCCAGCGGCTCATGGTATTAATGACGAGCTCACTTTTGGCTTGTTGGTAGTCATGTTGCGACTCCATTCTAATCGCCAAAGCATGTTCAAAGTTTTCTAATGTTTGATGTATTTCGCGGGTTAAATAGCGGTTTTGTTTTTTGGTTATGTGAGCTAATTCTTCGTTGTGTAAATTTCGCTGTTGGCTAATAAAAGGTTGCGCCCGTTCTGCCCACATTGCGTTCCAGGCTTGCGCTATGACGTGGCTTAAGTTGGTAGCGGTTTTAGCTTCTTGCGGCTGCCCGTTCACTGCCGCCTGTGACAAGCTTGCGGGTGTTGCTGTGGGCGTTATGTTTTCAGCTGAATGAGGCTCATCATTAACACTAGCTGGTTTTGCATGGGGCGGGGGCTTTGCTTCAGCTTTAGGAGCCGACTGAATTAACCCCAGCTTGGCTAACGCATTTTCTAAAAACTCTTTTTCAATTCCTTTGGGAAGCACGTCCACAGCACCTAAAGCTCTAGCTTGACTCACATAAACACCACCGGACTTTGCGGTATACATCATTACTGGAATAGTTGCAGTTAACGGGTTGCTTTTAATCACTTGAATTGTTTCTAGTCCATCCATGCCAGGCATATTATGGTCGAGAAAAATTATATCGGTTTTATTGTGCTTTAAAAATTCGAGTGCCTGTTCTGCAGAGTAGACTGCCATGCTGCTGATACCAAAGCTATCGAGCATATTCCCCATCACTTTACAGGCTAAACGGGAATCATCAACGATTAGTGCATGATGAGTCATGGTGCACTCCTTGCCTTAATTATTATTAGAATAGAAGTTATTTTGATAGCTATTGTATAAAAAAACAGCAATAGGCGTGCGGCTTAGTTCACAAGTCTTTCGATGCGAACTTTGTATAACAAGTAATTAATTCTATTTATTGGTGTTAGTGCAAGGAAGGCGGGCTTTCTTATTTTTATCAGCTATTGTGGCGTGAAAACAAGTAAAGCCCGTTAAAGCTATTTTATTTGAGCTAAAGTATTGTGCCCCCAGCCAATGAGCTTATTGTTTTTAAAAATAAGCGGAGTCGTCTCGTCTTTGGTTGTGTCTCCGTCTGACTCGACATGGTGGGTTCGATAAAATAATACTCGATACTCACCACTATCTTGAGTAAAAGCTTCAGAAAAATGTGGCGCACCAAGTAATGAAACGACTGCTTGGCGTGATGTATTCATTTCTAGGGCACTAATGAGCTCACGATTCTTTTCTTGCTGAGCTTTCCAGTTGCGATGACTATCATCATGATGATCACCTACAATAATACATCCGCTAAGGCCTGTTGTAATAACGCCTGCTAATACCAATTTAAGTAAGTTGTTCATATTGATTCCTCTATCAAACTTTAGGGTGATTTACTCAAGCTGCTATTCGGTTAATAGCTGTCATGAGTTGGTGATGTATTGAACTATAACACCTAGGTTTGGAACTTCGCAAAATATTAACTATTTCAAAATGTGTTTTATGTTTCTGATGACATATTTAGTCAGTGAAGTAATTCAAATTAAGCTATATGATGCTTGCTTAAGCGATAGGGTATAGAGCGATAGGATATAGAGCGATAAGGTATAGAGCGATAAGGTATAGAGCAATAAGGTAAGACTGATTCCTAAGTACGGATTGTTAATGAAGGGTCATTGAGCGTGAACAAAGTTGAAGTAGTGACAATAAAAAGGCTAATCACCAATGGACAAGCTAAGCTAATTAAAGAATGCCTTGAGCTAAGTGAAAAGAAGCAAACCTTTAGCGAGGATATGGGGCGGGTAATAGAGTTTGGGCAGCACCCAGCGCTTGATCTTTTTCTAGATTTTTTAACGCCACTGATAGAGCAGCATACGAAAGAAAAGCTAGTGCCTAGCTATCAATTTTCACGAAAATATCTAAAGGACAGTTTTTGCCGTGCACATACTGATAGAGAGTCCTGCGTTTGGACTTGTAGCTTGTGTATCGACTGTGGATATGAAAAGGGGAAGCTAGGCTATCGCTTAAACGGAAAAGATATTGAAGTAGAGCAAAGTATTGGCGACTTAATTATCATTCGAGGGTGTGATATTAAACATTGGAGACCCAAAGTCAGCTCAGAAATTACGCAAATGTTTTTACATTATGTTCCTAACACTGATGAATACAAAGCGCTCTTTTTTGACGGAAAAAAGCAATTAGCTTTAATGCTTGAAGATTCTGGTTTGCTACAAACAGAAAATGCCGAGTCGAGATATTCAGTCGCTTTTGATCGACTAAAAAAACGATTTTTCGCCGCTTTAAAAGAATCTTTGCAAGCGGCAAAGTCGACTTAAAAAATTAAACTAATCGCAATTTAAATTGATAGGAATAAATCAAGGTTAGCGTTTAGTCTAAAGCTACTTGGGCGTACTGGGATTTAATGCCGCCTTTTTAACTGCTTCTGCCACCGCAAGATGAGCGTCTTTATTTAATGCCGAAGGGACTAAAGCGTCGGCTTTTGCGAGTAATGACAAAGTCTCTGCAGCTGCTATTTTCATTGCGTGAGTGATATCACTGGCGCCCGCATCGAGGGTGCCTTTAAACAGTCCAGGAAAGGCTAACATATTGTTAACTGTTTTGCCGTCGATGGCAAAACTTGCGCCTTGCGCTAGCGCTAGGTCTGGCTCAATTTCCGGATCGGGGTTAGTGAGCGCCATTATAATTTGACCATTTTTAACCATTTCTGGTTTGATTAAACCTTTAACGCCGGTAGTCGCAACTACAATGTCGGCACGCTTCATTAATTCTGCTAACTCAACTGGCTGACCACCTTGGCCGCGCAATTGGCGTTTAGCTTGCTCACTAATATCCGTGCCAAGAACTTCTTTTACGCCATAATCAAGCAATAAATTACAAATTCCCATGCCGGCTGCACCTAAGCCGATTTGGCCAAATATTTTATCTTTAATATTAACTTTGACACGTCTTGTTGCGCTCAATAGTGCGGCTAAAACGACTATGGCAGTGCCATGCTGATCATCATGGAATACTGGCTTGTTAATTCTGGTGATAAGCTCTTCTTCAATTTTAAAACATTCTGGCGCTTTAATGTCTTCTAATAATATGGCGCCAAAAGACGGTGAAATGGCTTCAACAATTTCAATAATTCTTAAGGGATCTTTTTCCTTTAATAAAATAGGAATGCCAGATAAACCAACTAACTCCGCTAAAATTGCCGCTTTACCTTCCATAACCGGTAAACCTGCTTCTGCGCCAATGTCACCTAGCCCTAAAATTGCGCTACCGTCAGTTACTATCGCGACACTATTTTGAATGTTAGTAAATTCTTTAATTCGCTCGGGTTGCTGTTGAATGGCTTGGCAAATTCTAGCAACACCTGGAGTATAAATGTCTCTGAGTATTTCCAGTGAGTCAATTCTGATTTTAGATTGAGTATGTATCTTTCCGCCTTTATGGCGATTAAAAACGCGATCGGACTTGCCTACAACGATTGTTTCTGGAAGCTGGTTTATGCGCTCGCAAAGCGTTTGAATATCGAAAGCGTCGTCGTATTCAACTGTAAGTTCCCACACTGTGTCTTTATACAAGCGTCGAACCGCGTTCAAGCCTTCTACAGTGACGCCAAGTTCGCCTACTATGGCTAATACTTTGGCCATATTGCCCGGTTGGTGCGGGGCTTCAACGAGCAGAGTTTCAACTATTTTCATAAGGCATTCCTTTAGTTTGGGCATTGCGAGCGCTGCTTTTAGATTCAGCTTAACTGATCCGATGACTTTGCTTAGCTTATCAGAGATAAAAATTTTCACAACTCTGCCAAAGACGATAAAATGTTATTTCATTTTTGCTTTTTAAAAGAGTTTCATTTGCCACATAAATCCATAAATGTTGTTTTAAGCTGGTCTTCGGGTAAAGATTCTGCCTTAGCGCTTACGCGCCTGTTAGCAAGCCCGCATTACAAAGTTGTTGGCCTTTTTACAACTTATGTGAAAGAGCATATTCCATTCCAAGAGGTACCGCTGCAATTAGTTCAGCGGCAAGCTGAGGCAGCAGAGTTGCCACTAGTCCTGTGCGAACTACCAGCGGTGTTTCCGAGTAATGAAGTTTATCAAGCGTTAGTTGTTGATAGCTTAAAACAAGCGCCATTGTCATTTTCTGCACTAGCGTTTGGCGATATCTTTTGTAATGGTATTAAAGAATACCGAGAAAGTTTTATTCAACCCGCGGGTTGGCAATGTGTTTTTCCGTTAATGAACAGTCAACCTGCCGATCTCGCCAATGAAGTTATTACCAGTGGAATAAAAGCGTTTATCAATTGCGTAGATACTCAGCAGTTAAGTGGGGAGTTTTTAGGGCGAGAATATGACCATTGCTTATTGCGTGATTTGCCTGCCAAATGCGATCCTTGTGGAGAGAATGGTGAGTTTCATACTTTTGTGTATCAGGCTGATTTTTTCAAACAAGCAATTAACACCACTAAAACAAGTAAAGTTGATAGCCGCTTTTGCCATCATTTATTAAGTTAGCAAAAAAGCCAAAAGATGCTTTAATTGTCATTAATAAATGGCGCTAGCAATGACTTCCGTATCTCGGTTGGCAATAATAACTGCCGGTAATAACAATGCAAAAATAACCCTAATAAATTTGTTGAAAAAGTTTTTATCCTAGTTGTAATTTTATTGCGCAAAATAATAACCCTTAAAAGCAGTTTTATAGACTCATAAGTTCTAAAAAATATTAAAAGCTATTTAAAAACGCATAAAAAAACAGCGTTTTTGAAACTTTCTCTTAAATCTTTCATTTTGAGTTTATTGAATATTAAGTTTTAGTGAAGCGTTTTTTTGATTCGATTAATGAATGCTTTATTGTTATGATGATTGCGGCTCCAAGTTCAATTGGACTGCTATTCATTGCCGAGGAATAAAGTGGGATATAGTCGTTTTAAAATCCATTTAAAAAAATCGTTAGTTGTATTTTTTTGTTGCAGTGGACTATTGATTTTTAATAGTTTCAGCTTTACTTCGTCATTAGAAGAAACCGTCGATAGTTTTTACCGAACAGAGCCGTCGGTCGTCATTAAAGCCATCAATCAACTCAGCCAAGAATCATTTTATCATTTAGATGCAGAGGTCTTAGTCAAGGCTAGTTACGCTAGCGCAATTACTGCCAATGTCGATCTGACTTTAAAGTTAACTAATATTTTATTAGAAAAAGCCATATTAGCCAGTGATCCTTTATTAGAAGGCAAGGCGCATTATAACCGTGGTGCGGTCTATGCTAGCTCAGGTAATCATGACTTAGCCCTAGACTCATTTTTATTATCTTTAGCCAGTTTTGAAAATACTCAAAGTGAAAGCGAAATAGCCAGAATAAAGGGCGCGCTAGCATTAATTTATACGGAGATTGGTGAGTATGACTTAGCCTTACCTTATTTTGAAGAAGCGCTACAGTCACATCTTGAGCGAAATGATCAAACGAATATTGCTATGGTTTTGCAAAATAGAGCCTTTATGAAGATCCAAAAAGGCGAGTTTGCCGAGCCTCGTCAAGATTTATTAAAGGCGCTTCAAATTTCTATTGATAAAGGATTAAAGTCTAACTTTCCAATTATCTATAAAAATTTAGGCAAAATTGAAACTGAATTAAATGGTTTTGAACAAGCCGAAGAGTATTTCGAACTAGCTTTAAAACATGCAAAAAAGAATAACCTTACTCATCATTTAAGCGAGATTTCGCTAGAGAATGCCCGTTTAATGTTTAAGCAAAATAAACTACTAGAGGCAAAAAGTTTGCTCAGTGACGCTATTCGAATAGCAGAGCAGTATTCGCTTTTAAAGCATATGCGAAATAGTTACCGGTTATTGGCGAAAATACTTGCTCAACAAGGTGAATACCAACAAGCTTATCAAGCGCAAGAACTCGCCAATGCGTTAGCTGAAAAAATGGGTGAGTCAAGAATTGCTTCAAATCTTTCACGTCTCGATCGCTATACCACGCAAATTAAAGAGCAAAATAAGCGCTTGGTATTAGAAAAAGAAAAAGAAATAGCGATGTTAGATGCTGAGCGCCAACATTGGTTAAGAAATTTCTCTATTGTAGTGGCCGGCTTTGCCCTTTTGGTCGCGATAATCTTTATTCGTCGTTATATTTACTCTAATCAACGCGCAGACTTATTTGAAAAGCAAAGCAAAATAGACTCACTAACAGGTGTGTGGAATCGCAGAGCAGGAGAGGCGCAATTAGCTCGTATGTGCAATCGAAATCTTGAAGGTGAGAATTTGTTTTGCATTGCCATGTTAGATATTGACCACTTTAAACAGGTGAACGATAAGTTTGGTCATGACATGGGTGATAAAGCGATAATTCACTTGTGTCATTTAATTGAAATTAATTTGCGACCTTCGGATATGCTGTGTCGTTGGGGTGGTGAAGAGTTTATTATCATTTTAGAACAAACCGATACGCCGCGTGCCTTTGACATTTGTGAAAGAATTAGAAGCAAAGTTGAAGCGAGTGAAGTTGAAGGTATTGGCCAGCTCACCGTTAGTATCGGTATTACTCAGTTCGAGCAAGATGATATTTACGAGCTTGTTAAACGGGGTGATCAAGGTTTGTATAAAGCAAAGGATTCTGGGCGTAATCAAATCGTTGTGAAAACTAAAAAATAACTGTTCTTAAATAACGTCGCGGCGTTATTTCAATAATTAGAAACCCAGTTGTTGCACAAAGCGTCGTTATTATTAATCGATAACTATTTTTCTTTAGTAAGCTTAAAATGAGCATATAAAACGGCACAGGTCGATGCCTCGCTTTAAAGAAAACTAAAGACAATGCAAAAATATCAAGACTTTTAAAATTTCCTTTTAGCAACTAGAATAGTATCTCTTTTATCTAACTTATCATTAAGTAGGTCTGCAATGTTAAATCGCTCATTCGCTGATTGTGTTTTATTTGGGGCAAGCCGCCTAGGCTTTGGTTTGAAGCAGCTTTTTACTTGCACTGGATTAATCTTGTGTGCTGTTTCTACTATTCAAGCGGCTGCCGATGCCAAACCAAGTCACCAGACTAACGCCGAAAAAATAACGGTAGAGACTGTTGCGCAAGGAATTAGTGTTCCGTGGAGTATGGCTCAACTGCCCGATGGTAACTTATTGATCAGTGAGCGAGCGGGACAAATTTTTCACGTTGACTTAAATACGCAAGCTAAAACCGAGCTAAAAGGCTTGCCAGATATTTCAGCTAGAGGGCAAGGCGGTATGTTAGATATTGTGCTGCACCCTAACTATAAGAGCAACGGTTGGATTTATCTTGCATTTGCCAGCGCTAGTGGCGAAGGCTCTGGTGATAATACTCAAATTATGCGGGCTAAACTAAAAGATTTTAGCTTAGTTGAAAAGCAAGTGATTTATAAAGCTTCACCTAATGCAAGCCAGCGCCAACACTATGGTGGAAGAATTGCGTTTGATAAACAAGGCATGCTGTATTTTAGTATTGGCGACCGAGGAGAGCGAGACGTTAACCCACAAGATATTAAACGCGACGCTGGAAAAATTTATCGTTTACACGCAGATGGAAGAGTGCCATTAGACAATCCTTTTGTTGATATACCCGGGGCAAAAACAGCAATTTTTTCCTATGGCCATAGAAACCCACAAGGAATGGCTATGCACCCAGAAAGCGGTGATATTTGGGTTCATGAGCATGGCCCTAAAGGTGGTGACGAAATTAACTTAATTGAAAAAGGGGCTAACTATGGCTGGCCAGTGGTTAGCTTTGGCGTTAACTACAGCGGAACAAAGTTTACCGAACTAACCGCGAAACCCGGAATGGTTCAACCGCTTTGGTATTGGGTACCTTCCATTGCCCCTTCTGGAATGACATTTGTAACCAGTGAAAAATACCCTAGCTGGAAAGGACATTTGTTAGTCGGCTCATTAAAGTTTGGAAACTTAGTTTTATGTGAGCTAAAAGGTAACCAAGTCATTTCTCAGCGTGTCGTCGTTGAAGGCTTAGGACGAGTTAGAGACGTTCGTCAAATGGCGGATGGGTTTATTTATGTTGCTACCGAAACCGATAAGATTGTTCGCTTAAAGTTAGCAAAATAACCTAAATTCTAGTTGATTCTTTTTGATAAGGCAGTGAGCATAGCTGCCTTAAATACAACTTTTTGACAAGCCAAGTTTCAACAGAATTAAACCAAAAAAATATTAAAACTAAATGCCACCTTTGCCGTTTTAACCGCTTTAATTAGTCAATAATCCAAAGCTTATTGTCAGTTTGGGTTATTTTTTCGTAGCCGCTGTTAGTCACTATTACGTCATCTTCTATGCGAACGCCACCCCAACCGGGTATATAAATACCCGGCTCAACAGTAATTACCATGTTGGGTTGTAATTCCCATTGACAGTTTGCATGCATGATTGGTTGCTCATGTAAAAACAGGCCGACACCGTGCCCCAAGCCTTCACCTTGGAATTTGGCGTATGGGCTGTTATCTAGTACAGACTTGGCTGCAAAGTAAGGCTTGGTGGCAGGCACATTAGGGCCTATACATTCAAATGCTTGAGCTTGTGCTTGTAGTACTGTTTGATAAACCGCTTGCTGCTTTTGGTCTGGCTCACCTAATATGATTGCTCTTGTCATATCTGAGCGATACCCTTCGACAACTGCACCAAAGTCTAAAGTGATTAAATCGCCGTATTGCAATTGCTTTGTTGATGGCAAGCCATGCGGAAAAGCAGTTTTATTTCCACTCACTAAAATGGTTGGAAAAGCGATGCCACTAGAGCCCAGTTTTTGCATTTGGTATTCAAGCTCTATGCTAAGCTCAAGTTCGCTTATTCCTACTTGAATAAGCGGTATTAATTTTAAAAATGCTTTATCCGCTATTTGCGCGGCTTGCTTAATCAAGGAAAGTTCTTGGCTATCTTTTATCATTCGCTGAGCCTCAACCCAGCCGCTAATACCCATTGTTTCTATAGGCTCAAGTTCTGTTTTAATTTTTAACCATTGAGCATAACTAAATTCGTCTTGCTCAAAAGCGACTCTGTTAACATCTAATTGAGCTAGGCTATGCTTTATTTGTTGGCTTAGGGTTACTTTCTGTCTGTCGCGTTCGGTTATGCTAAAAAGCGGGCATTCATTAATGGCTTGCTGGGTAAAACGATAGTCGGTGATTAAGTGGAGCGCGTTTTGGGTAATAACTAAATAAGCAACGTGGGGATCTTGATTATTAAATCCGCTTAGATAGCGTACATTAGATACATTGGCAATAATTATAGCGTCACAAGACTGACTGCTTAACTGACGACGTAGTGCGGAAATTCTGTTGCTATAAACTGACATATATAAACCAACTAATTAACTAGACTCGTGATTGTATTTTTTATCACATGGTGTTTCAAGCAAGTTGTTTGATATACTTACAAACCTATTTGAGTTTATTGAAAAATCTAAGTTAAACTCAGTTATTAACATACTTGTAAGTAATTTGAGTGATGACTATGAATGTTAAAGTGACGGATAGGATCAAGCAGGATTTATCCCATCAATTAAACCATTATAAAACACTTCCATTTAGGTTAACTTTAGGTGCGATTGCCGACTACTATTCGGTAAGCTTAACCCCCGTTCGATTAGTTGTTGATGAGCTTATCAGTGAAAATCTGCTTGCAAGAAAGTCTAATGGGCGTTTAAGTCGAATAAAAGTTCCTGAGGTAGCGCAAGAAGCACAGCCCGTTGAAGTTAAACAACCTTTAAAATTGACTTCTAGCTTAGATGAGCAAGTCGCCAATGACGTCGTTCGTTTATGCTTTGAACAACACAGTGATTATCTTAGAGAAGAAGCTACGGCTAAAAAATATAATACCGGCCGTACAATTATACGTCAGGTGTTTTCGCGTTTAGCTGGTGCTGGTTTGATTGAGCATGTGCCTCGCTGTGGTTGGAAAGTGAGGAGCTTTAAAGAAAAAGATATGCTTGACTACTTAGAAATTAGAGAAATATTAGAAGTTAAAGCATTAAACTTAGCGCGCCCTTACTTAAAACAAGATGATCTTAAAAAGTTTTTATCGATAAACATTGTAGGTACTAACAGCAAAGATAGTGAGTTGGACAATGACCTACATGATTACTGGATTAGACGCTGCAACAATACCTATATTATCGACTTTTTTGAGCGCCATGGCAGTTTTTATAGCGCGCTGTTTGACTTTGCTTCTTTGGGAGACAAGATAAAAATTGAAATGGCGCAAGCTCACAGAGATATTTTGCAAAGCTTAATTGAGCAAAACTGGAGCGCTGCGGAAGCGCTGCTTATTCAACACATTCGAGATCAACGAGAAAATGTTATGCAATTAATTAAGTTGAAGAAAAAAGTGTAACTTGAAATTAGCGATATTTTCAGTAATTGGTTATTAAGAAAATTTAATAACCTGTTTTGAGAATGATTTTTTTAAAACTAAGTTTGTAAACTAAGGAGTTTAAAATGGAGTTAGGTGCATTTTCGGTCAGCTTGGCAGTTAAAGATATTGAAAAATCAAAAAACTTTTATCAAAAACTTGGTTTTGAAATTGTTGGCGGTGAACAATCTCAAAACTGGCTGATACTAAGAAATGGTGATAATACCATTGGGTTATTTCAAGATATGTTTGAAGGAAACATTCTAACTTTTAATCCTGGCTGGGATAAGCGCTGCAATTCTCTTGAGTCTTTTACTGATGTTCGAGCGCTTTTAGAAGAATTTAAGTCACAAGGGATTAATGTAGTGCAAGAGTCGGTTTCGAGTGATAGCGGCCCTGGAAGCTTTGCCCTGCAAGATCCTGATGGAAACTCAATTTTAATTGACCAGCATGTTTAAGCTAAACGATTCGCGCTAAAACCTAGCCCCTTTAGCTAAGTTTTTTCATAGTAAGCCCAAGCGCTTACCCTTATTTTTATATCTATAAAACTGGCTATCTATTGTTTTTATAACCAAAACATTCAAATTTAAAGATAGTTTAAAAATATCCAAATGTTTTTGAGATATTGGCCGATAATTATTTATTGCTCAGATGATTTAAGCTGCAATTCAATCAACCTGAGAACAATTGTTAACCTTACTTGGCAACCTGCTTGAAAAAGTAGGCACGCAAAACCACCGATCTAAGAGCTTAGATAAGCTTATGATAGCGGGGTTGCGGCTATGAAATTCTTTCATGGTCAACTTCCATGTAAAAACTGTGGTTAGCTTGGTATTAATCAATCGATTTATCAATGAGGTATGGCATGAGTAAAACGCTAATTAAAGTCGTATCGACTTACTTTTATACCGTTTTACTGGGGCTGTTTTTAGCATGGGTAGCCACGCCACTGCATGCCGCGACATTATCTGGCGTAATACAAGATAAGTCGGGAGCACCTATTCAAGGTGCCAGTGCCATGGTTTTTGAGGTGGTTAATGGCAGTCTTGTACATGTAGATTCAATTCAAACGGTTGCTGCTGACGGCGCTTTTTCATGGGAGCTTGGGCAAGGCGACTATGTCTTAAGAGCTTATTTTAACGCACAAGATGTTAGTCTTGAAGGCGCTCCTAATTCAGTATTAATTCAAACACAAGATTTTCCATTAACTGAAAATATTCAAAAAGATATTATTTTTGATTTTTATGAGTTGCGCGGAAAAATTGTGGATAGCAACGGTCTACCTATTGCTAATGTATCACTGGAAACTTCGAAAGTCTGGTCTGGTCCAGAGCAAGGTAGTTTAGGGAAATATTCGCAAAGTAGTATTTCTCACGTTAATCAAAACATTCTAAGTGACGCTGATGGTAATTTTAGTGCTTTGCTATTTTCGAGCGATCAGTGTGTAGCGTCTGGCTTTTATTCAGATGCTCAAGATTGCCTGTACGATATTACCTTTAAGCCTTCAGTTGGCAGTGGCTTTGCTAACTTGGCGGAAAATAATTACGCATTTGTTAGCGATCAAACGCTTAATGCAGAATTAGAGATTGCAGATCAAATGCCGCCTCAATTGGTGGTAGCGCCTTACGTTAAAAATATTAAAGATAGCTCGGTAGTTGTGCAGTGGATAACCGATGAAGTGACTACTGGAAGCGTATCTATAAGTGGCTTAGGTAGTTTTTCAGATTCAAAACAAACGACTTTCCATAGTGTTGTAGTCACGGGTTTAAACGCAACAACAAGCTATTTGGCCGAAGTGAGTTCTAGTGATATTCAAGGCAATCTAGCAGCGAGTGCGAACGTCAGTTTTACCACCGCGGCCGAAGCTGATGTTACCCCACCCAAGTTTATTCAGCAGCCAAGTATTCTGGAAGTTAGGCACGACCAATTTAAGGTTTCTTTTTGCGCCGATGAAGCGGTTAACGGAAAAGTTGTGGTTGATTCTAATGAGCATGTGTTAACTGAACTAGCGGTTTGTCATCAATTAACAATCCAAAATTTAAATTCAAATCAAACTTATTCAGTTGCCGTTAGTATGCTCGATGGTCAGGGCAATGCTGCACCTGCAAGCCCGAGCAAATCAGTAACAACTTTAGCCGCTGCAGATTTTCGCTCTCCTCAAATTACCTTAAAGCCTGCAGTTTTTGAAATTACCGACACAAGTGCAATAGTCCGCTGGGAAACAGACGAAGCCGCCACTAGTGGCGTGAGTTACTCTGACGCAAGTGTGTGGCGAGTGATGAGTAATGAGAATTTAACTAAGCAACATCAATCCTTACTACTAGGTTTAAGCGCGCAAACAGACTATAGCTTAAGAGTTGCTTCTGTCGATGCTAGTGGCAATGGTCCAACAACTTCTGAACTTATTCAATTTACCACGTTAGCCACTCCGGATACACGAGCGCCAGATTTTATCGGGCGGCCATTAGTACAAGATATAAGTCATAACAGCGCATTAATTAGTTGGCGAACAAATGAGTCGAGTAGCGTTATTGCGCGAATCGGTACTCAAACTAATCATTTGAATCGGGTCGAAGCCTCACCAAAATTTTTAACTAATCAGACATTACTCATTACTGATTTAGCACCTAATACAACTTACTACTACACTCTCCAAGCTAAGGACTTGGCAGCCAACGCGACTACCAGCAATATCCTTTCGTTTACAACTGAAAGTGAAGCGCCGAGCGATAATTTTGAAATAACTTCTGGGCCTATTATTGAAAAAGTAACCGCTTCTAGTATTAGTTTGAGTTGGAAAACCAATCGTAACAGCGATAGTCGACTGGTGTGTGAGTCGCTAAACGGAATTAGCGAAGTGAATAAATTAGATCAGCTTAGGCAGCACCGCTTAACGCTGACTGGTTTAGATTTTAATACTCGCTATCGTTGTGCCATTTATTCTACTGACGTTAATGGTGCTATCGCGAGCCGCCAACTGGGCGTTGTTAGCAACGATGAAACTGATGTCTCTCCACCGCAATGCTCTGTTCAACCAAACGTAACTGGCTATGGCGATATTGCTGAGTTATTTTGGGAAGCGGACGAAGCTGCTCACGCGTTAATTAAATTTCGCGAGAAAAATACCAGCACTTGGCAGCAACGCTTGAGTGACACCCTCAGCACTAGCGGCACTTATTTATTATCTGGGCTTGTCCCGCAAACCGATTACCAGCTCATCATTAACCTTTCCGATGAATTAGGTAATAGCCAAGATTGTAACTTAGTTGAATTTAATTCTGGTGGTAATAGTGAGCTACCTGAGCCTGCTTTTTCAGTTCAACCATTTGTTAGTGACATTAAAACGACTAGCGCAGTGGTGAATTGGTCAACTGAAAATAATAGCAATGGACAAGTGCGTTATGGTTTAGCCGCAGAAGACTTATCAAGTGTAGCGGCAAATAGGCAACTTAGCGCTTCGCACCAATTAAGATTAAATGATTTGCAGCCAGCAACGCGTTACTACTATCAAGTGGACGCTTATAATTTAAGTGGTGTGGCTATTAGTAGTGACACACTGAGTTTTACTACCGCGAATACGCCTCCGCAAGAATCAACACCGGCAAAAATTATTGCTGGCCCGGTAGTTAAAAATATTACCGATAGCTCTGCGCTAGTTGAGTGGCAGACAGACAAAGCCGCGGATAGTCAAGTGAGTATCGTAAATGGCGCAACCTTTCGAAGTAGCGTTTTGACCCGAACTCACTCAGTTATACTGACCGGGCTTACTGCTAATACCGACTATGCAACATGGGTCACATCAACCGATGAACAGAGCAACACGACCCAACCTAAAGCGGCGAATTTTAAAACACTAGCTACAGCGGATACGACTTTACCCAGGTTTATTGCTGGGCCTAAAGTAATTGCGATAGATTACGATCGATTGACAGTTGCCTTTTGTGCAGATGAGCCTGTAACCGCGACACTTTTAATTAACTCTGTAGAACATGTGCTAAGTAACCCAAGTGTTTGTCATCAATTGAGTCTTACCGGTTTAACACCTAGCACGCTTTATTCAATTAGTGTGTCTATTACTGATATTGCAGGTAATGGTCCTGTCACTAGCCAAGTTATTCAAGCTAAAACACTTGCCGACTTAGATTTAGACGCGCCACAAATCAATGGCCCAATCGTAACTGAAATTAGCGACTCTAGTGCGATAGTTTCATGGACTACCAATGAGTCTAGCGATAGCTTTGTCACTTATACTGACGGCAACAGCGTAAGCCAATTACGCGATTCGCAGTTAGTGCTTAACCACCAAATGCACTTAACTGGGCTATCGCCGAATACAACTTATACTTTAAGCGTTGCGTCAACCGACTCTTTAGGTAACGGGCCAAATGTATCGGCACCAGTAGAATTTACAACTTTAGGAGTAGCGGATACGCTTGCTCCAAAAATTATTGCTGGGCCATTGGTTGAAAATATTACTCAAACCAGCGCGTTTATAGTATGGACCACCGATGAAGCTGCCTCGCAACTAGTTAAGTTAGGGCTAAATGAAAACGATCTAAATCAGCGATTTAGTGTTTCCGGATTAGCGCAAAACCATCGTGTTCCGCTAACGGGATTAACGCCAGATACTTTATATTACTTTCAAGTTGAGTCTGTGGATTTAGCCGGAAATAGTGTAACTAGTAGCACACATTCGTTTACTACGCTTAAGCCAGAAATTGAACTTGACCCACTAAAGATAACCGCTGGCCCGGATATTGTTAACGTTACCGATAGTTCAGTTTCAATCGGCTGGCAAACTAACTTAAATTCTAACAGTCGTTTAGTTTGTGAGACAGACCAAATGGCTATGCCGCAGTTAACCGCGGCTTTTTCTGCTGCAACACTCGCTCCGTTGTTTTTGGCAGATAAAGAAAGTGCGATAGATGGACAATATATTGTGTTGTTTAAAAATCACGCGAGTGCAGAATTTCTTAATCAAAAATCTACATTACCATCAAAAGCTCGCAGTGAGTCAGTTCGTCAATTAGCAGCCGAAGTTAGTAAAAATGTAAAGGGTAAAGTGATACACCAGTTTGCCCATGCTCTCAATGGCTTTGTGCTATCGCTACCCGCTGCAAACTTAAACAGTTTGCGTCAAGATCCGAGAGTGTTGATGGTTGAGCAAGATCAAATCGTTTCAATTAACGCTACCCAAGCAGGTGCGACTTGGGGGCTAGATAGAATAGATCAAACCGACTTACCTTTGTCTGGTGATTATACCTATGAGTTAGATGGTACAGCGGTAAATGCCTATGTTATTGATACAGGCGTTTTAGTTAGCCATAACGATTTTAATGGACGCGCCTTAAATGGTTTTGATTTTGTTGATAACGATACCGTTGCAAATGATTGTAACGGACATGGAACTCATGTAGCAGGCACTCTTGGGGCAACTACTTGGGGGGTAGCAAAAAATGTGGCCATTACCGCCGTTAAAGTTTTAGGCTGTAATGGATCGGGAACTAATTCCGGTGTGATTCGTGGAGTCGATTGGGTCGCTGCAAATGCACAGCTACCTGCGGTAGCCAATATGAGTCTAGGTGGCGGTAATTCACCGGCTTTAGATGCCGCGGTTAATAATGCGATTAGTGCTGGCATAAGTTTTGTGGTTGCAGCTGGTAACTCAAATATTAATGCCTGTTCTGGTTCGCCAAATAGAGTTCCTGCGGCAATCACTGTCGCCTCATCCACGCAAAGTGACAGTCGCTCTAGTTTTTCAAATTGGGGGGCTTGTGTTGATTTATTTGCGCCTGGTTCTAACATTACTTCGACTTGGCATAATGGATCGACTAACAGCATTAGTGGAACCTCGATGGCGGCACCTCATGTTGCTGGAGCTGCTGCTTTGTATTTACAAGCTCACCCTAATGCAACGCCTGCGCAAGTCGCTGACGGACTAACGGGATTTGCCAGTCAGGGAAAAATTAGTGGAGTTAATGGATCACCTAATTTGTTATTAAATAGTTCATTTGATGCTGAAACGGAAATTGATCCACCACCACCACCGCCGCCGGCAGAAAAACTGCGTTTTGAAATTAGCGATGATGTTATGTTGCAAGATCATTTGTTAACCCTGAGTGGTTTGCAGCCAAGCACAATTTATCAATGCACCGTTTACTCTGCAGATATTGATAATCAACAAGTGAGTGCAGAACTGCGCGCAACCACCAGTGACGTTCCGGATGTGCAAGCGCCTGTGTGTGAAGGCGAGACGAGTGCAACCGGATTTGTTAACTCAGCACAAATTAGTTGGGCTTCAAATGAACTGACAACCGCAGTGATTAATTACCGCGCAACAACTAGTAATGAGTGGTTACAAAGCGGATCACTCATTCCGAGTAAAGCTAACGAGTTGTTGTTAACTGGTCTAGCCGCTGCCACTGAGTATGAGCAGCAAGTGAGTTTAACCGACCTTGCCGGCAATACTAGCGAATGCCCGGTTGGCCAATTTAATACGATTGCGCCAGAGCAAGTACAAGATACGGTGTTTAGTATACAACCGATTGTTAGCAATATTGGACAAAATAGTGCGACAGTAAGTTGGCAAACTTTAGAGCCTTCTTCGGCTAATTTGCGTTATGGAAGATCACCTGCGTCATTGTCAAATAGTCATGCAGAAACTCAATTTAAAGTTGATCATCAAGTTGATTTAAGTGGGCTAAATGAAAATACACTTTACTACCTGCAAGTCGATGCATTTAATATTGAAGGTAGCTTAACGCAAAGTGAAGTGATTAGTTTTACCACCCGACATCCCGATAATGATTTTGATCGCGATGGGGTGAGTAATGAGTTAGACAACTGTCCGTTGGTGCCTAACCCCGATCAATTAGATAGTGATAATGATCACTTAGGCGATGCCTGTGATGATTTTAACGATGACGTACTAGAAAGTGACTTTGATAAAGATGGCGTTCTTGACGATGTCGACAATTGCCCAATAAATGCCAACCCTGATCAACTCGATAGTGACAATGATGGCATTGGTGATTTGTGTGATTCTCCAGCGGGTAGCGAAAGTGACTATGATAATGATGGGATACTCAATGATATTGATAATTGTCCTGCCATACCGAATCCAGAGCAATTAGATAGCGATAGTGATGGACTTGGTGACGCATGTGATACCCCCGATATAATTAATCCGCCTCCACCGCCGCCAGAGTTAACCGGGGTTAATTTAAGCGGAATTATTTCTAGTGAGGGTATGCCTGTTGACGGAGCCTTGGTTGCAATTTACGACAGCCAACAAAAACAATTAGCTCAGGTAGCCAGTAAAAATGCAGGCACTTACTTATTTAAAAATGTGCTCGCAGGAAACTATTACATTGGGGTGACACCGCCTTTAAATTTAGGCCTAAGTTCACCGCCATTACAGCCTATTCGAGTTGACGATAAAGATGTTGTGCATTTAATTTCACTGATAGGTGATGCCATTCAATTGTCAGGATATCTGAAAGATAGCCAAGGCCGGATTATTGATAACACTCACTTGAGTTTGCATTTACAAACCACGGGTACTCAAGTAGGGAATAGTGTTGTGACTGACTCGAATGGTTATTTTGAATTTTCAGTGGCGCCAGGGAAGTATAAGTTAAAACCGCTAATGGATATTACGAATACTCCCGTTCCAGTTTATCCAATACCTGATTTTGCTGCGGTATTTCACACGTCGCAAAATTTAACTTTGACTAGTGACAGCCAAGTAGATGTGGTTTTGCCTTTAGCTATAGTGTCAGGGCAAACTTTAGACCCATCGGGTAATCCCTTAGCCGGTGTGGGATTAACTATTCGTCATTTATTTGAGTCTACCCAGCAGAGCTTTTATTTAGAAAATTATGCCGATACGAGTATGAGCAATGCGGTTTCTGATGAGTCGGGTAATTTTTCCTTCGCGATTTTTACTGATCAGGCAATGGATATAATGCTAACGCCACCGACAAGCCGGACTGATTTGGCGGTAACCCGTATTAGTCAATATAGTTTGTCGAGCGATGCCACTGAATCTTTTAGTTTAGTTGCTGGAGTTGGTTTAAGCGGACGACTTCTGGATTCTCAAGGACGCGCGATTGACCACGCAAAGGTGAGTTTGTTGACTCAAGAAAATAGCAATAAAGTTGGGCAAGTCTATACCGATGCTGATGGTGTTTTTCAATTTCAAGTCGCTGAAGGCCGGTATAAGTTACAGCCAGAATTAAATCCTTTTGGAGTGAGTAGTGAGCTAAAATCTAGCTATCCTTTAGCAGACTTTGCAACCGTTTTATTTGCTCAAGAGAACATTCTTGTGGCGGGTAATACGACCCAAGATATTACCTTACCTATGGCTATTTTAAGCGGCACGGTAACCGACGCAAACGGAGTGCCGGTAGCCAATACGCGAGTGGTGATTAGCCATATTGCGCATCGCCAAGTGGGTGACAGCAAAACCAGTTATTATTTAGAAAACCATGGCCGTTCAGTAGTGAGTCATGGCTTAAGTGATGCTGCGGGTCAATTCAGCTTAGCCTTATTTACTAACCAAGCGATGGATATTAGTTTTATACCTGCAACTAATAACCGGCAGGTGGCAGCAACCAAAGTAAGTGACTATTTAATTACTGATGATAGAACGGATACTTTTATACTGGCTGAATCTGTCACCTTATCTGGATATTTACGCGACGCGCAAGGTATTGCGATTGATAACAGTTTGATTACGGTTCATCAACAAACTAATCGCCAACTAGCAGATAAACCTACATTGACCGATGCCAATGGCTATTTTGAGTTTAAAGTTGCTCCGGGCAGTTATCGTTTACGCCCTTATTTACAACCAGCGAACCAAGTGAATGGTTCTGCTTTATTGACCGATTATCCGGTGCCTGATTTTGCAGCAGTGTATTATCTTCCGAAAAATATTCAGGTGGCCACTGATACGCAAGTCAATGTGACTTTGCCAATGTCTTTACTTTCGGGAAAAACATTGGATATTAATGGCGTCGCAGTAGCCGGAGTTAAACTGCAAAGTGACCATGCTTTTGCCGATACTAGTGGTAGTTATTATTTAGAAAACACCGGTGATAGTGCGGCGAGTCACGCTGTATCTGATCCACTAGGTCTATTTAGTTTTGGACTGTTTGCTAATCAAACTACTGACGTGCTGGTGAACCCACCGGTTGGCTCTGGATTTGCTATAACAAATATAACTCATCATCTCACTCAAGAAACAAGTGAAGATATTTTCTTGCCTCATTATGACGTTGCAATTCCTAAAATAATTAATGGCCCAGTCATTAAATGGATTACAGATACCACTGCGGTGGTTGAATGGCAAACGGACAAGCCAGGTACCAGCGTGTGTGAATTGTCTGACGGTCAAGTGGTACAAAGTAATGAACTTAGCACGCAACACACTGCTGTGCTTACTGGGTTGGTAGCGCAAACGTTTTATGTTGCCACTGTTCACTCAGTGGATAAAGAGATGCGGCCTTCTGCATTAGCGAGTGCAGGGTTTACTACTTTAGCAACTGTCGACAATACGCCACCGCAGTTTATCAGCGGACCTAGCATTAGTGATATTACCCAAGATGAATTTAGAATAAACTTTTGTGCTGATGAAGCGGTGACGGGTAATATTCTTATCGATCAAAGTTACCTCATTTTAGATTCTTTAGCTGTGTGTCATCAGGTGGTGGTTAATCAGCGCACGCCTAACACGCAATATAATGTCACTGTCGATATTTCTGATCAGCAAGCGAATGGTCCTACTTATAGTGAGCCACAGCCGGTTACTACATTACCCCTACCTGATAGTGAACCACCGCAAATTTTATTGCTCCCCTTTGTCATCGATATTTCGGATACGCAAGCGAGTGTGATTTGGACAACGGATGAGGCGGCGACTAGTGGCGTTTCTTATAATGATGGAGTGCAATATCATGTTGTTTCTGATTCTGCATTAGTTTCAGAGCACGAAATTCAGTTAACTGATTTAACGCCTGAAACAAGCTACACCTTAACAGTGTCTTCGAGTGATGCTCGTGGTAATGGCCCGAGTTTAAGTCAGCCAATTAGTTTTACAACTTTAGCCACACCAGATACGAGTGCGCCCATTATAGTGGGAAGTCCGCTAATCCAAAACATTACTCATCAAAGTGTAGTGATACGCTGGAATACCGACGAGCCTGCGACCACTTTAGTTACCATTGGGCTTTCTCCGCAACAAATGAATCGAGTTGAAAGTCGCAATGGCGCGTTAAAAACTCAACATAACATAGCGATAACGGGATTAGAACCAGAAACGGTTTACTACTTTCAGGTTCAATCAAAGGATTTAGCAGGCAACATAGTGCGCAGTGAAATAGGTTCATTTATTTCTAAACAGCGCGGTCACCAAGGTGCACCTCACTTTATGCAAGCAGTGAGTGTTGATCAAGTTACTCATCACTCGGTTAGTGTGAGTTGGGTAACTGATGTTAATGCAGAAAGCCGACTGGTTTGTGTGGGCGCAGGTGAAACTAAACAAGTCAGTAAAGCTAAGCGAGTTAAGCAGCATCAATTAACTCTCACAGGCTTAAGCGCTGGAACGAGTTATCAATGTACCGCTTTTGCAACTGACCATAAAGGGTTTAAAGCAACCCAAGTGATTGAGCCAAATGTTCAAACGCTAGCAGATAACCCCGTGGTAAACCGTGTGAGAGATTTTATTGCACGGTTAGCCGGCGAACAAGAACAGGCTACAAGTCTTGCAATTCCTACAACCCTCTCGACACCGATAATCAGTGGTTATGGAAACTTTGCAACGCTTGCCCTAACTAGTAATGAATTAACCGCTGTTCAGGTAAGTTATCGTCCCGTTGGAGCGAACGAATGGCAACACATTGGTAGTCAAAGCGTTGCGACAAACCATTATATTCCTTTGTTTGGGCTCACCGAAAATACTCAATATGAACTGCGCTATTTACTCGCCAATATAGGCGGAGAAAGTGCACCAAGTGAGATGTTGCATTTTAATTCAGAAACTAATGAAAATTTATTAGCTCCGCAGTTCAACCTGGTTCCAAGTGTTAGTGTAATCACAAAAAATACTGCGAGTTTGAGTTGGAGCAGTAATGATTATAGCTTTGCCCAAGTGAGTTACGCTCGTGATGCTGATGCGTTATTAGAAAAAGAAGCTAGCTTTACCGCGACTCTCGATCACCAAGTCGTTTTAGTACGCTTAGAGCCAGCCACAATTTATTATGCACAAGTGCGCTTGTTTAATTTTAGTGGTGATTATATTGATAGTGATATTGTTACTTTTACCACTTCATCCATTGACAATATCAGTGATAGCGATGCTGATGGGCTGCCCGATTATTGGGAAGTCGAACACTTTCTAAACCCGCAAGATGCCAGTGATGCACTTAACGACCAAGACAATGACGGTCTGAGTAACCGCGAAGAGTTTGCCAATTTAACCGACCCTAACAATAGTGACAGCGATGCCGATGGGATGCCTGATGGCTGGGAAGTTGATCATGGGCATAACCCCAATGATGCCTCAGATGCAAATGAAGACGCTGATGGTGATGGCATTTCTAATCTTGATGAGTATCTAAACGCAAGCGATAAAGTTGCCCCAGTCATTAACCTTGAAACTCAAGTGATAATTGATGCGACTGGATTTTTGAGTGCAGTGCCTAGTCATAATATTACGGCGACAGATAATGTTGATGGCGATGTTGCGGTAAGCTTGGTTAGCAGTCGTTATTTAAAATCGGGATTTCATATTGTTGATTGGCAAGCGCAAGACCAAGCGGGAAATAAAACGCTAGCCAGTCAAATTTTAATAATTAAACCTTTGGTAAGTATTCCATCGACTCAAATTACCGCAGAAGGTAATCAAGTTATTGTGCAAGTTAAGCTGTCTGGACCGGCGGCAAACTACCCAGTAGAAATTCCTTTGAGTATTTCGGGGAGCGCAGATGTAAACGATTATTCAATTAGCCAGAGTGCGTTTATTATTGAGTCAGGTACTAGCGGGCAAGTGTTGTTAGATATTTTACAGGATGATTTAGCTGAAGGTGATGAACAAATTACGCTTAGTCTCGCAACACCGAACAATGCAACATTGGCTGCGAATAGCCAACAGAAAATTCATATTGTGAGTGGTAATGTCGCGCCCAGAGTTAAGATTAGTGCACTTCAAAATGGCTTGCCTGTTTCGCAAGTTACATGGACAGATGGACCCGTGACTTTGTCGTTGGCGATTAACGATCCTAATCGCTTAGATGAACATACAGTTACATGGAACGAAAACGATAATGCCGTATTAAGTATCGACCCGTTAACCGGAGAATTAACATTCGACCCGGCAGATGTCGCTTTAGGAGTTTATCAAAAAAGTGTGACTGTCCGTGATGATGGTTCGCCGAGTCTTGCCACAACTCACTCGATAAACCTGCTGGTATTGGCAAGTGCGCCGAGCTTGTCTGATACGCAAGACAGTGATGCGGACGGTGTGGTGGACTCACTTGATGGTTGGCAAGATAGCGACGGTGACGGCGTTCCTAACTATTTAGATAGTGAAGATGCGAATCATTTATTACAAGCGCAGACTAGTCTCGATAATGGCAGTGAAACAAACGCTTATAACCGCTTTATGCTTGAAACAGAGTTCGGCGTGAGTTTAGTGTTGGGAGCTGTCGCACAGTCTGAGCAAACAGGCGGGGCTGCGTTAAGTGCCACGACGCTTGAAAGTCATCCGATATTTGGTCAGTACGGGGCTGATATTTATTACACCCGAGTGGGAGGACTATTTGATTTTGAGTTGCATGACATTCCACAGTCAGGCAGTAAAGTGCAGCTAGTGATCCCGCAGCAACAAGCCATTCCAACCGATGCGGTTTACCGTAAACTTAATTTCGAAAATGGTTGGCAGGATTATGTGCTTGACGAGAATAATCAATTGTATTCTGCGCCGGGAGCACCTGGTATTTGTCCTTCGCCCGGTAGTGCAAATTATCAACCTGGATTGAATGAGGGCCATTGGTGTGCGATGTTACTGATTCAAGATGGCGGGCCTAATGATAGTGATGGCATAGCGAATGGCAGCGTGGTTGATCCGGGGGGCATTAGTCAAATGATAGCACCGGCAACCTTAGCTCTCACTCCAGTTGCAAGTCTCGAAGAAGGGGGTAGTTTTAATTTAGCTGGCAGCGTGACCGAAAATGGCAATGACATTGTTGCTTATTTGTGGCAGCAAACCGCTGGTAGCAGCGCTACCATAAGCAATGCCAATCAACTCACAGCTTCGGTTAACAATGCGCCGCGCGGTACCTTAACTTTTAGTTTAACTATCACTGATGCACTAGGCCGTAGCTTGACTCAATCAGTGAGCGTAGTGGTGATAGCAAAAGCCGTTACCCCAATTAACTTAGAACCAAAAAGTAGTGGTGGCGGCGCAATGCCTTTAAGCTTACTTTGCATCTATTGGCTAGTGATAATAGGCCAACGACGCAAGCGTCGAGCAAAGGTTTAGCACGCAGTAACGCCTTATATTTAAGGCGTTACTGAATCTGTTTAAAGAAGCCAGTCAGCGAATGCTTTAGACTGGGATAGCTCTTTATAGAATTCATCGTCTGCAAAATTTTCAACAGAAAACTCATAGCCAAAATCAGTTTCCAGTTGTTTTAAAAATTTAATTGCGGCTGCAAAATTTCCTTGCTCGGTATAAATATTTATTAGTGTCCAATAACCTTCTTCAAAGTCCGGTTCTAGTTTTATACTTTTGCTAGCGTAAGCTATTGCAGGCTCATATTTTTTCTGTAAAAGATAAACTGACGCAATCATATTTTCCATAGCGGCATCTTGATTGCTAAATTGATTCGAGATCTTTTGCATTTGGGCAATAGCTTGTGGATAGTCTTCAGCATAGATATAGTAATCCATTAAGGTAAATGCCGCTCGTTGATCGTCACTAAAATTCTTTGCAATGTTGGCGAGCGCTAATTTATAAAACTCCATATCGCCAGAGAGGTTGCTAGCACCACTCACCAAGCTTGATAGTACCCAGCTGCTGCCAATAATTGTTTTTTGTTCAAGAAAAACTTTTTTAACCGCTAAATAGTTTTTTTGTTTAATTAGATTGACTAGCGTCAAGGTGACCTTTCTATGCGACTTCTTATCATTAGCTAAGTCTTCGAGCTTGCCTAAAAGACCTGGTGAGGGAGCAATGCTAGTTATTAAGGTTGCAAGAGTTTCGCTATAATTTTGGCCCCTTGAATAATCATACCAGTCGACTATTTGAACTTTATTGGCTGCATTTTTTCTTAAAATAAAGCGAATATAGGCGTAACCATTTTCGCCAAGGTCAAAGCGAAAAGCTGTATCGGCTTGATGGGGGCGAATTTGATTATCAACCTGTTTAATAATGGCATCTTGGGGAACATGTTGGAGTAAGCCTGCGCCAAGCTGGGATTTTGCTGTTTGGGTAAAACTCTGACTAAATTCGTTTTTGAACTTGCTGGAAACATCTATGCCCTTAAAAGCCTTTTGCAAAAGCGCTTCAATATTGATATTCCGTGAAATAAAATCTGTGTCGCGATTAACCACGGCTTGAGACAATGCGTGTGAGGCATTTTCAAACTCAGTTTTTGACTGTTTGGCGTTTAGCATAAACGGTGAAATAAACACCCAAACACTAATAAAAGTGACTAGATAAATTCGAAAATTTTGAGGCAAAATAAACTCCCTAGTTAAAGTGCCAGCATCTAGTGGCAGAAATAATTGCAATCGACTATAACCAATAAAATCGTGAGAGTCTATTTGAGCTATTCGTAGCAGTTAAAAGCGAGTGATCTCAAATGGGTTATTCGCAGGCTGTAAGCTACCGTCGAAACACAGCTGCGCAATAATATTCGCGCTAACCGCTGCTTGGGTTAACCCTAAGTGCTGATGCCCGAATGCCCATAGCACTTTATTTTGGTGAGTACTATCAAGCACAGGAAGTGAGTCTGGCAATGAAGGCCTAAACCCCATCCAACGAGTGGAATTGTCACCATTAACTTGTGGTATAAGTTTTTTTGCATGGGTTAACAGCATGTCAGCTCTTTGATAGTTTGGCGGAGCAGATAGACCTGCAAATTCAACGGTTCCAGCAAGTCGTAAACCATGCTGCATCGGCGTCATTACAAAGGAATTTTCCCAGCTAGAAATTGGTCTATTGAGTGAAACTTGCGGCTGTGGAAGCATTAAATGGTAGCCTCGCTCGCTATCTAGAGGAACATTAAAACCAAGTTGTTGTGCCAAAGGTTTTGACCAAGCTCCGGCAGCGACGACTATTTTTTCAGCTTGTATTTGCAACCCTTTTGTACTGATCAAGACACCCTTCTCATTCGGTTGTAATTGCTCAACTTGTGCTTGCTGAAACTGACCCTGCTGCTGTAAAAAACACGCTGCTAGGCGAGTAACCAGCTGCTGAGGATCAATGCAGTGAGCACTATCTGGGTAATAGAGTGCGCCCAAAGCGGGTTTTATTTTCGGCTGCTTTGGGTGTGCGTCTGAGCTAACGCAAATTGCCGGTTCTAGGTCAGCCAGTTGTTGTGCACTGAGCATCCTCACATTAATCCCATGAGCCGCGACTTTAGTTAAATGTTGTAAACATTGCCGCTGACCTTTAGCGCTATTAAAAATAGTTAGTGCGCCTTTTTGTTGCATTAGCTCGCTGAGCTGGTGATGTTTAAGTAATTTTGTAAACTCTCCAATTGATGGCCGGTTTAATTGTTTTAACGCTGCGATTGTATGTGCACTTTTGTGTGGCATAGCTGCCCATGCAAAGCGCACAAGCCAAGGAAATAGCTTAATTAAATAACGCCATTGAATGGCAAGAGGTCCCAAGGGATCACAAAGTAATTTGGGTACTTGCAGAATTGTTGAAAAGTTGGCGAGCGGTAAAATCACATCACTGGCAAAATGACCCGCGTTGCCTTTAGAGCAGCCTTCACCTGGTTGTTGCTTATCTATTAACAACACTTGCTTGCCATTTCTTTGCAGTCGTTCGGCAATACAAGTGCCGATAATTCCGGCACCAATTACGGCAACTTCTACCGCTTTAGTTTTCAATTACTCGCTCCATTAAAAGGACTATTAATGTTCAATAGCAAGACCAAAAGGATCGTCAATTGAATAAGAAGGTTGAGTAAACCATTTTGGTCCTTGCTCAGTCATATAAAAATGATCTTCTAAACGGATCCCAAACTCACCGGGAATTACTAGCATGGGTTCGTTACTAAAACACATGCCAGGAGCTAACGGGGTGTGGTCATTTTTTACTAAGTAAGGCCATTCATGAATATCTAAGCCAATTCCATGTCCTGTCCGGTGAGGCAATCCTGGTAATTGGTATTCTGGGCCAAGCCCTTGCTGCGCTAAGTAGCTTCTGGCTGCAATATCAACCTCAGCACAAGTGGCTTGAATTTTCGCTGCATTAAATGCCGCAGCTTGTGCTTGTTTTTCTAGGTTCCACATTTGAGTTTGTCTTTGGTTGGCTTTGCCATATACATATGAGCGAGTAATATCTGAGTGATAGCCTTTAATTTTGCAGCCTGTGTCAATTAAAACCATGTCGTTTTTAGCGAGCGTTTTAGGTGACTTTACGCCATGAGGAAATGCGCTATCTTGGCCAAATAAAACAATACAAAAGGATGAACCGGCTGTGCCCATAACTTGATGCGCTTGATTAATAAAGTCGCTCACTTCTCTGCTACTTATTCCTTCTCTAAGAATAGAGGCGGCAGCTTGATGAGTGGCGAGTGTGATGTTCATAGCAGTTTGAATCAGTTTAATTTCGGCTGCGGATTTAATCATTCGACAGCCGGCCGTAATGCTTTTTGAGTCAACAAAACGAAACTCGTTGGATAGCTTAGCTAAGCCGTCAACAACAAAAAAAGGCGTGGACTCGTCAATGGCTAAAACTTTTGAGCGACTAGGTATTTGCGCTAGGCGCTGCATCACTAATTGGTAAGGCGACTCGTGCTCTTGCCATGAATAGATGGTGCCCTTGATTTGCATATAACCTTGCAGTGTATCAACCTCAAAGTGAGGACAAATATATTCTAGCTCGCCTTCCGCTGGCAAAATCGCGCCAACTAATCGTTCACTTGCATACCAACGAGTCCCGCTAAAATAAGCTAAATTAGTGCCAGCGTTTAAATACATTGCGCCAATATCTTGTTGGCGCATCAGCTGCTGAGCTTTAGCAATTCTGGCTTGATATTCATCAACGCTAATATCTTCTATTGATAAATCAAGCTTTTCAAGCTGCGCCAATGCCTCAGATTGAGTTTTGTTCCCAACGCCAAGCGTCATAATATTTTCCTATGTTGAATAGCCTATTAATTAACTCAAGCTATTTTATAACGATAGCTTAGCTGGATTATAATAATAAATTATTTTATTGTACACAAAATAATGTTAGTCTGATCGCGGTTTTAAAATATCCATTTTAGGTAATCGGCCTAATTAAAGGCTCGAGCGTTAAATAAGTTAACTGGGGAACTTTATGAAAGTGAGTTGGCAAGGTGTTTATCCAGCTGTTACCACACAATTTAAGGCTGATTTTAGTGTTGATCATGCCGCCAATGTGAGAATGCTGGATCAACTTATTCAAGATGGCGTGCATGGAATTATTGTGTGCGGAACCGTAGGAGAAAACTGTTCGTTATCGGCTGACGAAAAAAGAGCGGTGATGCAACAGGCAGTTGCTCACGTTGATGGCCGAGTGCCGGTGATTAGTGGCGTCGCAGAAAACACCACTGCGTTAGCGGTTAGTTACGCACAAGATGCAGAAAAAATTGGGATTGACGGTTTAATGGTATTGCCTGGCATGGTTTATCGCTCGACAGAGGCTGAGGCGATAGTTCATTATCAAACTGTCGCTCGTAGCACTAAGTTACCTATTATGGTTTATAACAACCCGGTTACTTATGGGGTAGATGTTAGCATTCAAGGAATGAAAGTTTTAGCAGAAGAAAGTAATATTGTTGCAGTAAAAGAAGCAACCGAAGATACGCGCCGCATTACTGAATTATTTAGAGAGTTTGACGACCGGTTTGTGGTGTTTGGCGGCGTTGATGATATCGCATTAGAGAGCTTAATGCTGGGAGCAACCGGTTGGATTTCTGGATTAACCAATGTATTCCCTAAAGAGTCTGTTGCTATTTTTAATTTGGCTCAACAGGGCCGCTTTGAAGAAGCGCGTAAAATTTGGCGCTGGTTTTTACCACTCCTTCGACTCGACACCATTCCAACTTTAGTTCAATGTATTAAATTGGCTGAGCAGTTAGCGGGGCGAGGAAGCGAGTTGGTGCGCGCTCCCCGTTTACCACTGTCAGGGCAACAGCGTGAAGCTGTGATTGAACTGTATCGAGAAGCAGAAAGAACTCGCCCACAGTTAATTTAATTTTTTGGTATTTTAATTACTAATACGAGATTTATATAATGCAGCCAGTTTTAATAGAGGGTCAATGGCGACCGGCAACAGCGGTCGGTCAGTTTCAAGCGGATAATCCGAGCAGCGGAGAAAAGCTTAGTCAAATTTTTCCTATTTCGAGTTGGGATGATTGTGAGCAAGCGTTAAATTCCGCAGTCGATGCGCAGCAAAAATTAGCAACATTGCCGGCAGAAAAAATCGCCGAGTTTTTAGAAGTTTACGCAAGCAAAATAGAGCAAAATCGCGCTCAGCTGGTGTCGGCGGCTCATTTGGAAACAGGGCTTGCAGAAACGCCGCGTTTAAATGATGTTGAGTTGCCTCGAACGGTTAATCAATTGCGCCAAGCGGCTGATGCTGCGCGACATTTTAGTTGGTGTCACCCGGTTATTGATAGGTCTAACAATATACGCTCGGTTATGCAGCCGATTGGAGTGGTCGCGATTTTCGGGCCTAATAATTTTCCTTTTGCGTTTGGTAGTGCTTCCGGTGGAGATTTTGCGGCAGCGATTGCTGCTGGTAATGCGGTGATAATAAAGGCTCACCTTTGCCACCCTTACACCACAAAACTATTTACGGAGCTTGCTTTTAAAGCGGCGGTTGAAACTAGATTACCTGCGGCTACAGTGCAAATGATTTATGCGTTAGACAATGCCGACGGTTTAAAGCTTGTTGCTGACTCGCGACTGGGAGCAACTGCTTTTACTGGCTCTAGAGCAGCAGGACTGGCGCTAAAAAAAGCCGCAGATGAAGCGGGCAACCTCATTTATTTAGAACTCTCTAGTATTAATCCTGTGGTTCTATTAGAGCAAGCGGTGGAGCAAAATGCTGAATCTATAGCCGAGCAGTTTGTTGCAAGTTGTACGCTAGCTGCTGGTCAGCTTTGTACCAAACCTGGGTTGTTGTTTGTGAGCTCAACTGCGGCAGGTGATCAAGTGGTTAGCCTAATTAGCAAAGGTTTTAATCAGGCCGCTAATGCGACCTTGTTAACCATTAATTCTTCGCAGCATTTACAGGCTGGCGCCAATCAACTTATAGCTGCTGGAGCGCAAGTTTTGGCCGGTAACCAAACGTCAACCGAACCGCGCTTTAGTTTTGCCAATACTCTGCTAAGCGTTTCAATTGAGCAATTTTTAGAAAATAGCGAATTAATGCAGCAAGAATTGTTTGGCAATGCCGCTTTGATTGTTCGTTACTCAAGTATTGAGCAAGTTGCGAGTGCTTTACATAGTTTACAAGGTAATTTAACTGGGAGCATTTATATTCAAGATGCGACGAGTGATGAGGAAGATTACCAAAAAATTGAACCGGTTTTATGTTCTAAAGTTGGCCGGGTTATTAATAATAAAATGCCTACTGGGGTTGCTGTAAGTTCGGCAATGAACCATGGTGGTCCTTATCCCGCGAGTGGTCATGCTGGTTTTAGCGCGGTTGGTTTTCCGGCAAGCATAAAGCGCTTTGCCGCAATTAAATGTTTTGATAATGTGCCAGAGTCGCGTTTACCTTTGGTGTTAAAAAATCGAAACCCACAGCCAAAGGCTTGGCGGTTAGTTGACGGTGAGTGGACCCAGCGCGATATTCAAGAGAATTAATTGTGCTTTAAAAAGCGAACAAGCAAAAAGGCGGCAGCACACACAATGCAATCAATTTCACAATTAAAGATTATTGACTCACACACCGGCGGTGAGCCAACCCGCACCATAGTAGAAGGCGCGCCAGATTTAGGCGGTGGTTTAGTCTCACAACAAGCCGCTGTGTTAGCGAGTGAATTCGATTTTATTCGACGTGCAATCATGCTTGAGCCGAGAGGTGCTGAAACTATGGTCGGGGCTTTATTAGTTAAACCTAAGAATAAAGCGTGTGCTGCTGGGGTTATTTTTTTTAATAATGTTGGTTATTTAGGTATGTGTGGTCACGGCACCATCGGGGTCGCAGTGACGCTATATTATTTGGGCAAAATCGGCCTAGGCATGCACGTTTTCGAAACACCGGTAGGTGAAGTGAAGGTAAACTTATTGTCTCCAAACCGGGTTGAAGTAGAAAACGTCGCAAGCTATCGCTATGCCAAGGGGGTAGAAGTAACGCTGCCGCCGGCTGCTCGTTTCGATGACCCTAAGGGATCTAAAGTGGTGGGCGATATTGCTTGGGGCGGCAACTGGTTTTTCTTAATTAAACAACATGGGATGCAACTGGCCGAGTCAAACAGTGAGCAGCTTTTAGAGTATTGTTGGCGGGTTAGGCAAGCCCTTGAGAGTGCCGGTATTAGTGCTGAAAATGGCGCGTTAATTGATCATGTTGAACTCTTTGGTGCACCCGCGGATCCAGCATTGGCTGAGAGTATGAATTTTGTGATGTGCCCTGGAAAAGTTTTTGATCGCTCTCCCTGTGGCACAGGTACTTCAGCCAAGTTAGCTTGCTTAATTGCAGATGGCATTATTCAACCTGGCGAGGTTTGGCGTCAACAAAGCATTATAGGAAGTATTTTTGAAGGTAGGGTTAAGTTGATCGATGGGCAAGTCATTCCATTAATTAGCGGCGAAGCCTACATCAGTCAAGAAGTTCGGATAATAGATAACCCTCACGACAAATTTAACTTTGGCTTTGCTGCTAGCGCAATTATTTAGCAAGATTTTTTCTCATCAAAATAGAATTCAGGTAAACTAGCGAGATTGAGATCCCTAGACAAAACCGAGAGAAGGCTAAACTATGCCGTGGTTACAATTTGCCTGTTTAACAACGCAACAGCATGCTGAAGAAGTTGGCGATGCACTTATTGAGTTAGGTGGATTGTCTGTTACGCTAATGGACGCAGAAGATGTGCCCATCCTAGAACCATTACCCGGTGAAACGCCTTTATGGCAAAACCTTAAAATAATGGTGCTTTTCGATGCTACAACCGATACCCAAGCATTACTTAAAGTGTGGCAAACGCACCCGCTAGCACAGTATTGCGAACAAGGTAAATTTGAATTATTAGAAGACAAAGATTGGGAGCGCGAATGGATGGAGCGGTTTGAGCCAATGCGCTTTGGAGATAAGCTTTGGGTTTGCCCTAGTTGGAAGCCGGTTCCAGAGCCCAGTGCCGTTAATATTATGTTAGATCCTGGACTCGCTTTTGGAACAGGAACACATCCCACCACGGCTATGTGCTTACGTTGGCTAAACTCGATTGATTTAAACGACAAAACGGTGATTGATTTTGGTTGTGGTTCAGGTATTTTAGCAATCGCCGCACTGAAGCTAGGTGCTAAAAAAGTGGTTGCCGTTGATATCGATCCGCAAGCTATTTTAGCGACTAAAGATAATGCCGAGCGAAATCAGGTACTAGACGAGCGCTTAATCGTTGGGCAGCCTGATATTTTAGACGGAGTAAAAGTAGAAGTACTTGTGGCTAATATTCTTGCTGGCCCATTAGAGTCATTGGCAGAGCAAATTTCCGCTCATTGCTTAACTCATGCTAAACTCGCTTTGTCGGGGTTACTTGATACACAAGCAGACAATTTATTAAAAGTTTATTCTCAGTGGTTCGACATGCAGCCTGCGGTATTTGAAAATGAGTGGGGCTGTTTGTCTGGAACTAAACGAGCGAAATAACAGTAAAGCTATCGGTAAAACAAAAATTAAAGCTTAACAAAAATAAAAACTCAAGGAAGTAAGCTAGTGCCACAAAATAGTCAATATACTCGCTGCCCTCAATGTCAAACGGCTTTCAAGGTGACTGAGCAAATGCTTGCAATGGCACATGGCAAAGTCCGTTGTGGCGCATGTCTAGAAGTTTTTTTAGCCACCGATCACTTATTACAACCTAGGGCTCAGGCAGCAGCTAAAGTTAATCAAACACAGCCTAGTCAAGTTGAGCAGGCGCCGGCAATCGATAATAAATCAATAGAGCAGGCTGAGCAGAGCGAACCTTCTTTAGGCGATATTGATGCGAGTGATGCCGATTTGGCTGATCTTAAGTTAAATTTGCAAACCCAACCGGAACAACAAGAAGCTTTAGACTTTGAGCCAGTAGACGCCGAGCCAGTAGACGCCGAGCCAGAGTCGAATGAGAGCGATAGACTGGAACAACAGGAAACTGACTGGCAAGTGCCGCAAGAGAACTCAGCCGATTCCGAACCAGAGCACTCTCTAGAAGATTTAGCACACATTCCCTCGCATGAAACTAGTCAAGAAGATGACGGCCTCAGCGCACTCGCCACTGCATCCATGGATTCTACCGAAACAACCACTGCGGAGGACTCCTCTGAACAATTGTATGAGTCATTTGAAGCCGCACTCGATGATTTAGAAATGTCGGCTTCGCCGGCTGATAAGTTAGGCGCAATTGACGAAGTTGTAGTAGAGCAAGTCGAGACTAAAGAAGTTTTACAACAAGCCGAGGATGAGCATGAGGTTGACAGCATAGAGTCGCATGAACCCGAATTAGACATCGATGCGATGTTAGACCAAGTTGAAATGAGTTTAGATGATAGTCTTTCTGATCCAACTGACGAGGCTAAAAATCCTAAACCAAAGCCACCTGCGCCAAGCGCCAATTCCGATTCAGATTCAGATTTAGACATAAATATTGACTCTAGTGTCGCCAGTGAGGAGCAACAAGATTCTCAACCAGAACTTCAACCAGAACCTCAGTCAGAGTCTAGCGAGCTAGACGAATCAGAAAACAAGTCTGGGCCTGCGCCAACAGCGAGTAAAGACCAAAGCGATGATATAGCGGAACTTGACTTAGCCGCTGAGCCAGAAGATTTAGCCAAATTGGCAGATAACTTAAGTGAACAAATAAACGATAGTGAAATAGAGCCTGATCCACTGGATGAGTTTGAAGGAATTGTTTCCACCAAGAAAACGACTTTACGTAGTTTGATGATAGCCAGTGTAATGATTATTGGTTTAGGCTGGGGGAGCTATAGCTTTTGGCAAAATAGACAAAGTTTAGCTTGGGATGAAACATGGGGTAGTGCTACCCAAAGTCTGTGTGAGCTACTACCCTGCGATATTCAGCCGCGTAAAGATGTTGCAAACATTAAGTTATTGCAGCGACTCGTAACACCTTCGGAAACCAATGAAAACCTGCTCGATGTTAAAATCTTGATGAGCAATCAAGCTGAATTTGAACAGCCTTTCCCTAATATTTTGATTAAATTTAGTAACTCGCAAGGCGCCTTAGTGGCTCAGAAATCTTTTTCTCCACAAGATTACTTTCAACAACGGGCGGATCAATTAATGCCAATTAATAGTGAAGTTCATATTAGTTTTAACATCGAGTTACCGCATCCGGATGCTTTAGGCTTCGAAATTCACTTCGAATAGTTTGTTGTGAAAGGCATTAAGTATGAGTTGCGCGTCAAGTACGCCGCGGGACTTTTTTAATGCCTTAGCTAGTTAGTTGATTCCTATACAAATTTTAAATTGCAAGGAAATTTACTAAAAAAACCACTTAAAAAATTCAACTTTTTAGTTCAGATCTCGTTTTCAAGCCGAGTTAAAGCGTGTAAAATCTGGTGCTTTCTTGACCAACCGAAATGTCGTCTCAGACTGAAAACACCTTGATATGAGGATTGGCCCATATTCACTAGATAATAATCTGTTTCTCGCGCCTATGGCAGGAGTGACTGATTTACCTTTTCGTCGCTTATGTAAAGCGATGGGAGCTGGTGTTGTTGTGGGTGAAATGGTTTCAGCAGATCCGTCACTACGGGGTTCTAGAAAAAGCATGTTGAGGCTAAGTCACGGTGACGAACCTGGTATTAGAGTGGTTCAAATTGCCGGAGGTGACGCAGAAATGCTCGCTTCATCTGCTCAGTATAACGTTGAAAATGGCGCGCAAGTTATTGATATTAACATGGGCTGTCCAGCTAAAAAGGTTTGTCGAAAGGCGGCCGGTTCAGCGCTGTTAAAAGATCCTGTATTAGTAGAAGAAATATTACATGCAGTGGTTAATGCAGTTGATGTTCCTGTCACTTTAAAAATCCGAACTGGCTGGGATCCTGACAATAAAAATGCGTTGCAAATTGCCCGTTTAGCTGAGGAGGCTGGTATTCAATCATTGGCTGTGCATGGGAGAACTCGAGCCTGTAAGTATTTAGGCATGGCTGAATATGACACTATCAAATTGGTGAAACAGTCAGTTGGGTTGCCGGTTATAGCAAACGGTGACATCGATTCACCTGAAAAAGCCAAACATGTTTTAGCTTATACCGGTGCTGACGGTTTAATGATTGGCAGAGCCGCGCAAGGTCGACCGTGGATTTTTAGGGAGATTTTGCATTATTTAAATACGGGAGAAAAGTTACCAGAAATTGAAATTCAAGAAGTTGAGCAAATATTAATGCAACACTTAATTGAATTACATCAGTTTTATGGTGAAGTACAGGGAGTTAGGATCGCGAGAAAGCACGTTTCTTGGTATTTAGCAGAATACGACCAAAGCGGAGCGGTTAAGCGACACTTTAATCAGATTCAATCAGCTGAAGAGCAGTTAAGCTGTTTGGTTGAGTATTTTAAACAGAGAAAATTTGAAAAGGCACAAGTGGCATGAATTTAGATAGCGTTGAATCTTTAGAACAAAAAGAAAGCAATTCTTTTGAAATTTTAAATCAACAAACGACTTTAAGGGAAAGTGTTGAGTTAGCGATGAAAAACTACTTCGCACAGTTAGAAGATGAAAAGCCAAGTGATATATATGATTTAGTTTTAGCTGAAGTTGAAGCGCCTTTAATGGAAAGCGTGATGGCTTATACCCAAGGCAATCAAACTAAAGCATCTCAAGTTCTTGGACTGAATCGCGGTACGCTTCGCAAAAAATTAAAAATGTACGGTTTAAACTAAGGCATTTTATAATTACAAAGCGGGCGTCAGCCCGTTTTGTGTTTTAGATATTTATATTTTTGATCAAACAGCAATTTACAGTTCACTTACTTAATTTTAACTTGGAATGATTATGAGCTCGATTCGACCCATAAAGCGCGCATTAATTAGCGTATCAGACAAAACTGGCATTTTAGAGTTTGCAAAAGCATTAATTGAAAAGAATATAGAAATTCTTTCCACTGGTGGTACCGCAAAGTTGATGATGGAAAATAACCTGCCAGTTACCGAAGTTTCTAGTTACACCGGTTTTCCAGAAATGATGGATGGTCGAATTAAAACCTTACACCCTAAAATTCATGGCGGAATTTTAGCGCGTCGCGGTAAAGATGATGCCGTTATGCAAGAGCATGATATTCAAGGAATCGATTTGCTAGTTGTCAATCTTTATCCGTTTGAAGCAACAGTAGCTAATCCTGATTGTGAGCTACAAGATGCTATTGAAAATATCGATATTGGCGGTCCTACCATGTTGCGTGCTGCGGCTAAAAATCATCACGATGTAACCGTGGTAGTCGAGCCAAGTGATTACGCTTTAGTGGTTCAACAGCTGGAAGAAAAGGGCGGAACTGAGTTAAACCTTAGATATCGCTTAGCTTGGAAAACCTTTGCGCACACGGCACACTACGACTCAGCAATTTCAAATTATTTAGGTGCTCGATTGGAAAGTGTTGACGCGCCAGAAGAGTTTCCAGAATCTTACTCTGTACAGTATAAAAAAGCCCAAACTATGCGTTATGGAGAGAATCCTCATCAAGCCGCAGCTTTCTATGTAGAGTCTAATCCACTTGAGTCATCAGTGGCTACTGCAGTTCAAATTCAAGGCAAAGCCTTGTCGTTTAATAATGTTGCTGATACCGATGCAGCATTAGAGTGCGTCAAGCAGTTTGAAGCGCCTGCGTGTGTCATAGTAAAACACGCAAACCCTTGTGGTGTTGCCGTTGGCGAAAACATTAGTGAAGCCTATGCAAACGCATTTAAAACGGATCCTACATCAGCTTTTGGCGGTATTATTGCATTCAACCGAGAGCTTGATCATGCAACTGCAAAAGCAATTGTTGATCAACAGTTTGTAGAAGTGATTATTGCACCCAGCGTATCGGAACGAGCGAAACTTGTTGTTGCGGCCAAAAAAAATGTTCGCTTGCTCGCTTGTGGTCAATGGGATGAGCCTGTATCTGCGTGGGATTACAAACGCGTAAATGGTGGATTGTTAGTACAAGATCGCGACCTAGGCATGATAACTGCGGCAGACTTAAAAGTAGTGTCTAAACTACAGCCAACCGAAGCACAAATTAAAGATTTATTGTTCTGTTGGAAAGTGGCTAAGTCAGTTAAATCAAATGCAATTGTGTACGCTAAAAATCAAATGACAATTGGCGTTGGTGCAGGCCAAATGAGCCGAGTCTATAGTGCAAAAATTGCAGGAATTAAAGCGGCCGATGAAGGTTTAAAGGTCAAAGGTTCGGTGATGGCTTCTGATGCTTTCTTTCCATTTAGAGATGGTATTGATGCTGCTGCTCAAGCGGGCATTAGCGCAATCATTCAACCCGGTGGTTCAATGCGCGATCAAGAAGTCATTGATGCGGCTGACGAGCATGGTATGGCAATGGTATTTACTGGCATGCGTCACTTTAAACATTAAACATTAAACATTAAACATTAAACATTAAACATTAAAAATTAATCAGCAAGCACAATGATGTTACATTTTTAAAGGAAAAAGATATGAAAGTTTTAGTGGTTGGTGGCGGTGGTCGTGAACACGCCTTAGCATGGCAGTCAGCAAAAGCTGACAACGTTGAAAAAGTATTTGTTGCGCCAGGAAATGCTGGCACAGCGCTAGAGAGTAAATTAGAGAATATTGATATTGCGGCTGAAGACATTCAGGCGTTACTTAAGTTTGCACAAGACAACCAAGTTGAGCTGACCATTGTAGGTCCAGAGGCGCCGCTTTGTTTAGGTATTGTTGATCTGTTTGAACAAGCTGGTCTTCAATGTTTTGGTCCTTCTAAAGGAGCAGCACAATTAGAAGGTTCTAAGGCTTTTACTAAAGACTTTCTAGCGCGTCATAAAATTCCTACTGCAGCTTATGGAAACTTTACGGAAATAAAAGCAGCGAAAGATTATGTTGTTAAAGTTGGTACGCCAATCGTAATTAAAGCAGATGGACTTGCCGCAGGTAAGGGAGTGATTATCGCTCAAACCCAAGCTGAAGCATTTGCTGCAATAGATGATATGCTAGACGGAAATAAATTTGGCGACGCTGGACACCGGGTTGTTGTTGAGGAATTTTTGGTTGGCGAAGAAGCCAGCTTTATTGTAATGGTTGATGGAAAAAATATTTTGCCATTGGCCACCTCACAAGATCATAAAGCGAGAGACAATGGTGACCAAGGGCCTAACACTGGTGGAATGGGGGCTTATTCGCCTGCTCAAATAGTCACGCCAGAAATGCATGATAAAATTATGCAACAAGTGATTATTCCAACTGTTGAGGGTATGGCTGCAGAAGGTAATCCTTACACCGGATTTCTCTATGCTGGCATTATGATTTCACCCAGTGGCGAGCCTAAAGTTTTAGAATATAATTGCCGTTTTGGTGACCCAGAGACTCAACCCATTATGTCTCGATTAAAGTCCGATATTAACCAATTGTGCTTAACCGCTTTAGCTGGCAAGTTAGATCAAGCGCAGGTAGAGTGGGATCCGCGTTTCGCGGTTGGCGTGGTGCTAGCTGCAGGTGGATATCCAGACAGTTACCCCAAAGGCGACGTGATAGAAGGGTTAGATTCTCACATTGCCGATAGCAAAGTATTCCATGCTGGAACTCAAGTTAAAGATGGTGCTGTGGTTACTGCTGGTGGACGCGTATTATGTGTTGTTGCTTTGGGTGACTCTGTAACGAGTGCTCAAAAATTAGCTTATCAGCGTGTTGAAACAATTCATTGGAATAAAGTTTATTACCGCAATGATATTGGCCATAAAGCGATCACAAGAGAAAAAAA
Organism: Aliikangiella aequoris; assembly: GCF_053709105.1. Taxonomy (NCBI): domain Bacteria; kingdom Pseudomonadati; phylum Pseudomonadota; class Gammaproteobacteria; order Oceanospirillales; family Pleioneaceae; genus Aliikangiella; species Aliikangiella aequoris. The sequence goes on along the minus strand of NZ_CM132298.1, from coordinate 3,326,921 downwards.
TAAAACTTAATTTAAGTTGATAACTTTCATAAAAAAAGGAGCTGCATGGCTCCTTTTTTATTCTTGATGATCAAAAATAAATACTTTCTCTATAAACTGTATGAATAATCTATTGTTGTGGTGTTGACGCAGGTAAAGTTAGCGTAAAAATACTGCCTTCCCCCAATTTTGATTCGACCTTTATGCTACCTTGATGTAGCTCTACCAGCTCCTTAGTAATTGACAGCCCTAGGCCCGTTCCACCGTAGCGCCTTTTAGCAGAACCATCGACTTGTTCAAAGCGATTAAATATGTTTTTTAATTCACTTTTACTCATTCCTATTCCGGTGTCTGTTACTTTAATAACGACGTTTGCGAGATGCTTGGTAACTTGCACGGTGACTTCGCCTTGTTCAGTAAATTTTAGCGCGTTGCTTAGTAAGTTTAAAATAATTTGATAAAGACGCCTTGGATCGGCTTTAACCCATGGTGGTGATTCAATTTGTGCCGTGATTGAAACCTTGGAGTTTTTATTGAGTAAGTTCATTTCTAAAATTAAACTATTTAGCAAAGTAGCCAAATCAACATTTTCAATACTCAGTTTAAGTTTTTTCTCGTTGAGCGCAGAATAGTCGAGAATATCGGATACCAGTGCAAGTAAGTGCTTGCCACTATCGGAGATAAGTTTTAAGTAACTTTTTAAGTCATCGCCTTGATTATAAGTGAGTTTGGGATCTTTTAATGCGAGTTCAGATAACCCTAAAATAGCATTAAGGGGGGTCCTAAGCTCATGGGTTGTGTTGGCTAAGAACTCATCTTTTAGCTTGTCGAGTTTGCGTAACTTAACCGAAACTTCACGCTCTTTGCGTGCAAGAGTCTGTTGCGCCTTTAGCTTTTGACTTTGCAAATATAAGTAGACACCAACTATCAACAGAAAAAGCAGACTGTAAATTAAATACGCCCACCATGAAATCCACCATGGCGTTGATACGCTAATATTTAAGAGCAGGGGGTTAGACCATACACCTTTTTCAGATTGAGCTTTTAGTTCCAAAAGATGCTCGCCAGGACTTAAATTAGTTAAATTAACTTGGTTTTGTTTGCCCAGCATTATCCAATCGCCTTGCTCGCTATTTTCTTTTAGGCGGTAGGCATATTGATGTGCGTCGGGGTTGTTATAGTCGGTAAGCGCGAATTGAAATGAAACGACTTTGTCTTTATAAGATAGAGATAAGTCTGTTAGCTGAGCGATTGGTTGATTTATTTCAATGGCTTTGTAGTATTTTAAAATGTTGGTTAAAACTAAGTTAACTGGTTGCGCTATTGTTTCGTCTTTGGGGATAAAGCTAATTGCGCCATCGGCACCGCCAAATAGTAGTTCACATTCATGTCCATATTGATAGGCTGTAGTATTAAATTCTGAAAATAGTAGCCCATCTCTTTTGGAATAGTTAATAATCGTTCCATTAGGTTTTATTCGTGATAGAGCGTTATTTGTTGCGGCCCAAATATCGCGTTTACAATCTGTCAGTAGCCCGTTAATAGTATTGTTTGCTAAACCATCTTTTATGGTGATATGTTGGAATACTCCGTCTTTTTCCATTCGACTGAGCCCTAAGGGACCGCCTACAAGTAAGTTATTATTGCTATCTTCTCCAATGGCGAGTACTTCATTTGAGAGCAAAGATTGGGGATTATTGGGTTCTGATTGATAGTGTTTAAAGTCATCAGTTTCGGGTCTGTATCGACTTAGTCCACCGTTTTCTGTACCCACCCAAAACTGCCCGTTACTGTCTTCAAAAAGTGCAAATACTTTTACTCCTTGAAGTGAATTAGGCTCCCCTTGTTGAGGGCGATAAAACTGAAAAGTAGACGCGTTCTTTTTGAGTCTTGCAAGTCCTTGTAGCCGTGTTGCAAACCACCAGTCGCCGTTTTTAGTCTGCAACATATTAATTACTGAGTGAGGATTCTCTTGCCCTGAAGAGCGGTTTCTTTTGTTGTATTGTTTAATCACTTTACCCGTAGAAGGATCAAAAAGATTGAGTCCTTGATAGTAATTTCCTACCCAAATTAAACCGTCGTCTCTCTCAGCTAGTGCCCACACTCTTCTACCTGCGATCGAGCTGGGGTCGTGTTTGTTTGCGCTATAATGTTGAAATGTTTCTGTTTGGGGATTGAAGCGGGTCAACCCGCCTACGTCACTACCAAACCAATAAGTACCATCTTTAGCTCGCATTAAATCCCAAATATTATCGCCACTAAGGCTATTGGAATTAAAAGGTATAGCGGCAAAATTGCGAAAGCTTTGATTGTCTAAATTGAAAGTGTTAACTCCTCCACTCCAGGTGCCAATCCAAAATAAACCACGATTGTCTTGGTAAATACTTAATACGCTGTTGTGACTAATGCTCGTGGTATCGCCTACCACCTTGCGGTAGTTAAAAAACTGTTCAGCATGACTATCAAAATAAAAAAGGCCGCCGAGACTGGTGCCAATCCACAAGGTATATTTATTGTCTAAATACAGGCTGTTGATTGGCCCCCAGTCTTCTTTGTTATTTAATTTGAAACTCTCATACTCAAGCTTAGTTTGATTATTTAAAGAATTTTGCTGGATATTTTTGTCTGTTTGGGCTGATTCCTTTGGCTGTAATTGTGCGAGTTTTTTGTCAATTTCTTTATCATTAAAGCGGTAGAGTCCGCCGTCTAAGCTAGCCGCCCACACAGAATTGTTATGGTCTTTAAGTAAATAGGAAAAGTTTGCTCCGTATAGTTGGTTCGATTGAGTCACAAATGGTTGATATTGGTCGGTTTGAGTATCGAATAGCATGAGCCCGTGACCTGTAGCCAAAAGCAAGTAGCGTTGGTTTAAAGCGAGAATATCTCTCACTCTATTGGCGAGCGCGCTGTTTGGTTTTTCCTTGATTTTAAAGCGAATTGCTTCGCCATTTTGAGGGTTGAACTTAACTAGCCCTGCTCGAGTACCAATCCAAAATACTTGGCTGTTTGCTTCGAGAATATCCACGACGATATTGCCCGTCGCTGGTTCATTGGGTTGAGTCAACGAAAACTGGCTAAAACTTTGGGTGGCACTATCGTAAAGGCTAAGTCCTTTGCCTTGGGTGCCGATCCACAATCTTTGCTGCGAGTCTTCTAGCAATACTCTAACATCATTGCTTTTTATGGCGCTTTTATCATTGGGATCGGCTCTAAAAATAACAAATTGTTTGCCGTCGTAGCGGTTTAAGCCATCTTGGGTTGCAATCCAAATAAACCCCATATGATCTTGTAGCGTTTGATAGACGTAGCTTTGAGATAGCCCGTCATCAACATTAATACGATGAAAATTTATGGTTTCTTTGCTCTGGACTGCAAGGTTTGGGGTTGCAATCACTGCCGGAGAAACAACTAACAACAACCAAGTTAGAAGGCTTGCCAGTTGAGAAATAAATGGAATTTGTATGTAATGAGTAAGGCTTGGCATTAATTTTAGGCAGTTAATCGCGCTCATTTTAAAGTGACTAATAGAATCATAGCAGGCATAACGCAGTCTAACCGACTCTTTGAGTCGTTTCCAAGCGGTTAATACGCAGTTTGAGCGCTGTTCTGTGTGGATTCGACTAGGTTAATTTATGCTGTTATTTCAAATACCCAATATCTCATATAGTTATACAATTATCCATCGCTAAACAAATCTTAGTGCGATGGCTAGTTTCAATGATTTGAATAGTTGCCAGCAGGCTTGTTTGAAATCAGGACAGCTTGTGAAATCAGGACAGCTTGGATTAAGCTATTTTTTAAAATATTGATTGATTCGATAGAATTTCTTCAATGCTGATCTATACTTATTGGTATTCACTATTTACTGGAAATGATTGTTTTGAAGTATTCCGTTGTTGCTAAGTGGGGTCTTTTGGCTGCCGCTTGCGCCATTTTGGGGTGGTTTTATGGTGCACCATTCACTAGCTTGCAGAATAATAGTCCTAAACCAGTTTCCATCGCACTAGCTAAAACGCCATTGTCTACGCCTTTCTATGTTGCACTAGAGAAAAACTACTTTGACAAAAGTTGTGTGACACTCAAAGTATCCGAAGTTATTGGAGGGCACAATAGCTTTAGTCAGATGATTTCTGGGCAAGCCGACCTCTCAACTAGCTCTGACTCTGTGATGGCCTACCAGTTAATGGAAAATTCAAACTTTGTTAACTTAGCCACTTTTGTCGAGTCGGATAATGACATAAAGGTGGTTCTTCGCGAAGGAATTGATTTTAAAGCGAACCAAAAGTTGAAAGTTGGTTTAGTCAAAGGGAGTGCAAGCGAATATTTTTTTAGTCAATACACCGCGATTAATCAGATTAATGATTCCCAACTCGATGTTCAGTTTTTGAATGTAGAGCAAATGCCAGATGCATTGCAGTCGGCTCAAGTAGACAGTGTGGTCGCTTGGGAGCCCTATGCATTTCAAAGCCTGCAAAGTAATCAACGTAGTTTTTTAGAGCCTACTAAAAATCTGTATACGTTAACATTTAATTTACTGGCTCGGCGGGGTTTTGTTGCGCAAAACGCTAAAGCGACGCGCTGTATTTTAGAAGCCTTACAAAAAGCCAATTATTACATTGCGTCTAACCCCGAAAGCGCGAAGAAAATACTCTTAAAAAAACTAGATATAAACGCTCAAGTCGTTGATTGGGTTTGGCCAGATTACATTTTCAGATTAAACCTTAATCGCTCAATGCTAATGAGTATTGACTCGCAAATTACCTGGGCGATGCAACAAGGAAAAATTCCAACGGCTCCAGTGCCAGATCTGCGCCAATTTGTGCAGCCGTCGGCATTGTTAGCGCTCGATCCTAGCGCCGTTAATATAGACTAGGTAAAGCCAAACTTGAATATAAATCGTAAACTCAATTTAGTTACTACATCGGCTCTAGTCATGCTGGTTTTAATTTGTTTAAGCGTGGGGCTTGCTTGGCAAAAAGTAGATTCTGCTTTAGCGAGAGTTGAGTATTCTCGTGCTGTAGGTAACCTAGTCTATCGCTTGCAAAATGCTCTCTTATTTGAACTTAATCCACAGCTAAGAAATAGCCATGCTTATCAATGGGAAAAAGGAATTAAAGCGCTGACTGCCAAACTAAGCGAAGCACCAACGTTTCCCGGAGAGATTCAGTCGATACAAAATAGTTTATTAGCAAAAAGTCGAAGTTTGGATGCCCTATACCTATATATAGCCGAGATTAAGCCAACAGCCGATCGGCAGGAAATTAAAAGTCATTTGCGCAAGCGTATGCTCCAACAAATTGAATCTGTACGCGAAGATAGTCAACGGCTCGTTTTGAATGCAGAGAAATCGATAAGAGAAATAATTATTCAGCAGCTATTTTTGGTGGGTAGCGGCGTTTTGATATTCTTTGTGGTTTTCTTTTTTAACCTTTATCGCTTTGTCGATTGGTTTAAGACTGCAATCGAACATTTAAACAAAGGCCTTCGTTCGGTAAGGCAAGGAAATTTCCAGCCAGTCGATACAAATCAAGAGTTTGGGTTTTTAGAGCCGATTATGTATGAATTTAATCGTATGTCAGAGCAGTTAAGAGATACCACGGTGAGCCATGATGCTATGCAGCAAATTGTAGCCGAGCGTACTGAGTCATTAAAGCAAATTGCAATAACTGATTATTTAACACAAATCCCTAATCGTCGAGCGCTTTTTGAACAAGGCTCACTAGAATATACGCGTGCTCGTCGACATAACTTTGGGTTAAGTTTACTGATTATTGATTGTGACCATTTTAAAAAAATAAACGATGTTTATGGGCATCTTACTGGAGATAAGGTGCTTATTCACCTAACTAGATTAACAACTCAAGCCATAAGAGATATTGATTTACTAGGGCGGTTTGGTGGTGAGGAGTTTATTGTTATTTTACCGCATAGTGGTCAACAAGCAGCTATTGAAATTGCTCGCCGTATTCAAAAAAACCTTTCTGAAAAGCCATTTGAGTATAACTTTAAGCCCATAGCGCTTACGGTTAGTATTGGAATTGCTTGTTTAACTCAATCGACTCAGTCATTAGAAGAGCTTATTAGTTGCGCAGACAAAGCGCTCTTAACTGCTAAAAGTAGCGGTAGGAATACTTTTGTTGTGGCCGAATAACGCTAGAAATCCTTATATAAATCAATCTTATATAGTTTCTTACATTTTCGCATTTGCGTTTGAAACTCGAAAAGTGGAGTATCGTTGTTCAAACTTTATAAGCTGAATTGTTAGCTTTATTGTCAAATAAGGCTTTAAAGAGTGAAGCGTGGCTAAGTATAACTCTGGCGAGAACGCATGATTGACTTTAAAAATAATCAAAAATTGAGGTGAAATAATGGAGAGACGAGATTTTGTAAAACTATCTTGTGCTGGTGTAGGGGGACTTGTTCTTCCTGTCACAGGCAATATAGTTAGCGCGGCCGAGCTAGTCGATAAACCAATGGACGTAGCGCTCAAAAAAAAGCTAGCTGATATTGCATTAAATGCAGCTAAATCAGTTGGAGCTAGCTACGCAGATGTTCGCATTGGACGTTATCTTAACCAGTTTGTTACCACCCGCGAAAAAGTCGTTAATAACATTGTTAATACTGAGTCTGCCGGTGTCGGTATTCGTGTTATAGCAAACGGAACATGGGGGTTTGCTTCTACCTCTAACGCTTCACCCGATAGCATCGCTAAAACCGCTAAACAGGCTGTTGCAATTGCTAAAGCCAATTCAAAATTTCAAACTGTACCTGTTCAACTAGCGCCAGTTAAGGGTACCGGCGAGGTGAGTTGGAAAACTCCGATTGTCAAAAATGCCTTTGAAATTCCAGTTAAGGAAAAAGTTGAGCGATTGCTAGAAGTTAACAATGCTGCTCTGGCTAATGGTGCTAGCTATATCACTTCTATTCTATTTTTAGTCAATGAACAAAAGTACTTTGCTTCAACTGATGGTTCATACATTGATCAAGATGTCCATCGTTTATGGGCACCGTTTTTTGCGAGTGCAGTGGGTAAGAGTGGCTTTAAACAACGCACTGGTTTAGGTAACCCCGTAGGTATGGGTTTTGAGTACTTAGACGGTAAGAAAGAAGATAAAATATACGTGCAGGGCGCCAATGTTGGGTATAAAAACTCTTACGACATGGTGGAAGATGCGACTAATGCAGGTAAAGAGTTACAGAAAAAATTAAGCGCAAAATCGGTTAAACCCGGTAAGTACGACTTAGTATTAGATCCGGCTCATTTAATGTTGACCATCCATGAGTCGGTTGGTCATCCGTTAGAATTAGACCGAGTATTGGGATATGAAGCAAACTACGCTGGTACTAGCTTTGCAACTCTCGATAAATGGCGTAGTAAGAAGTTTCAATACGGCTCAGACATCGTAAACTTGGTTGCTGACAAAACTGAAGAGCATTCACTCGGTTGTGTTGGCTATGACGACGAAGGGGTTAAAACCAAGCAATGGGATCTAATTAAAGACGGAATTTTGGTGAACTACCAGGCCACTCGAGATCAAGTTCATATGATCGACCAAAATGAGTCTCATGGCTGTTGTTACGCGCAAAGCTGGGCCGATGTCCAATTCCAGCGTATGCCTAATGTTTCTTTAATGCCAAACCCAAAAGAAGATTTAAGTGCAGATGACTTAATTAAAGATGTTGAAAAAGGTATCTATATAGCCGGTCGTGGTTCCTATTCTATTGACCAACAAAGGTATAACTTTCAGTTCGGTGGACAATTATTCTATGAAATTAAAGATGGGAAAATTGTTGATCAGATTGAAGATGTTGCCTATCAATCAAACACTCAGGAGTTCTGGAATTCGTGTGCTCAATTGGCGGGTAAGTCTGACTACCGTTTAGGTGGTTCATTCTTTGACGGTAAGGGTCAACCTTCGCAAGTTAGTGCGGTATCGCATGGCTGTCCTACAACACGATTTAATGATGTCAAAGTCTTAAACACAAAACGAAAAGTTTAAGCTTTGCTAAACAGAATAAAAGTTTGATGAGGTGAACTATGTCAATTTTAACAGAAAAAGAAGCTAAAAAATTACTTAAAAAGGTGATCGCTTTTTCAAAGGCAGACGAATGTGTTGCCACTCTAAATGGAGAAGTCGCTGGAAATATTCGGTACGCGCGGAATACAGTAAGTACCTCTGGAGCCACTAGCGATTTAACCTTAGCGGTACAGTCTAATTTTGGAAAAAAAGGCGGTGTCGCGACCATTAATGAATTTGATGACGCATCAATTGAAAAAGTGGTTAGACGTTCAGAAGAGTTGGCAAGACTTGCGCCTGAAAATCCAGAATATATGCCTTTGATAGGCCCACAAAAATATTCAAACGCAACGACCTACTTTGAGTCAACTGCAAAAGTTACGCCTGAACAAAGAGCGCAAGCCGCAGAGAATTCAATTGTACCGTCAAAGAAAAATAAACTTATCGCTAGTGGATTTTTAAATGACTCTCAAAGTATGCGTGCCATGATGAATAGTAAAGGATTATTCGCATTTAATAAAAGTACCGAAGTAAACTTTTCTGCCACTATTCGAACAGAAGATGGTAGAGGTTCAGGCTGGGTTACGCGTGATTATTCCGACGTAAAGCATTTAGATACTGCTGAGGCTTCAATGATTGCCATTAACAAGTCGAAAGGCTCGGTTGGGGCAAAAGAATTAGAGCCTGGGCGCTATACGGTAATACTAGAGCCAGCAGCAAGTGTACAATTGCTAAGTAATATGGTTGGAAATATGGATCAGCGAGCGGCTGATGAAGGACGCAGCTTTTTAAGTTACCAGGCGAAGGAAGGAGAAGAGAATCCACGTAAAAATAAGTTAGGCGATAAACTGTTTGACGAGCGTGTGAATATTTACTCTGATCCTCATCATCCAATGGTTCCTACGGCAACTTATTCCGGCGATGGGTTTCCGGTAGAGCGTACCGAGTGGATTAAAGATGGTAAAGTCGTCAATTTATACAATTCGCGATATTGGGCAGAAAAAACCGGCTCAAAGCATATTCCTACAGCAACGGGTGGAAACCAGTTTATTATGGCTGGTGGTTCAGATAGTTTAGAAAAAATGATCAAAGATACTCGCCGCGGTGTGTTGGTGACTCGCTTATGGTATATCCGTCAGCTTGATCCGCAAACCTTGTTATATACCGGGTTAACTCGCGATGGTACTTTCTTTATTGAAAATGGAGAAATTAAATACCCGATTAAAAATTTCCGTTTTAATGAAAGCCCTATTGTTATGCTTAATAATATTGAGGCATTAGGAAAGCCGGTGCGTATTAATGGCAATATGGTTCCTCCAATGAAAATTAGGGATTTTAACTTTAGTAGTTTGTCAGACGCAGTATAAAGTAGAAACTAGAAACCACGAGCAGAACTTAATTCAGGTTAAGTTCTGCTTTGTTGTTTTTAACAACTTAAGATTTGAGCCCTATGTCCTTAGCCACTAGTAATAAACAATGAGTATGAAGCGTCGTCAATTACTCCGTTCGATCACTGCAGTATGTGCTGCAGGGACACTACCTGTGCCTTGGGTATTGTGTGAAGAGAAAATATACGACTTTTATTTTACTCGGTTAAGTTACGAGTCTGGTGATTGGGAAGTTGATGAGCGTATGCCCGCAAATATACTGAACTCTCTAATTGAGTACACTAACTTGCGAGTAGATTTAAACGAAAGAATTATACCACTTGCCGATACTGCAATGCTGAAATCACCATTTTGTTATTTAGCCGGGCATCGATTAGTTGAGTTTACCGCGAGCGAAAAACAAAATTTTAAACACTATGTCGACAATGGCGGCTTTGTTTTTGTAGATGACTGCAATCATGATATCGACGGATTGTTTGCACAATCATTTGAAGCTCAAATGGCTGAATTGTTTGGCGAACAAGCGCTACAAAAGATCCCCAATGATCACCCAATTTACTCTAGCTATTTTGAGTTTGATGGACCGCCAGACACTAGCTTAGAGCTGAATGGGTGGGGAGATGATTTAGTTCATGATTACTTGAAGGCTATTCTAATCAATGGCCGTATTGGGGTGCTTTATAGCAATAAAGATTTAGGTTGTGAGTGGGATTATGACTTTAGAAATAAACGTTTTATGGCAGAGGACAATACCCGCTTCGCGGTAAATATAGTGATATATGCTATGACAGCATAATAAAAAATGAGACTAATAATGCAATCAACAGAGTTAATTGAAAAGATACGCCGTTTGCAAGCAGTTAAAAAAGAAATAGCTAAAAATATTGTTGGCCAAGAGCAGGTGGTTAGAGAAATACTTATTTGTATTATTGCTGGTGGTCACTGCTTACTTGAAGGTGTCCCGGGTCTAGCTAAAACGCTAATGGTTAGCTCAATTGGCGAAGCACTGGCACTAGATTTTCATCGAGTACAATTTACACCAGACTTAATGCCAAGCGATATTATAGGTACAGAAATTTTAGAAGAAGATCATACTTCTGGTAAGCGCTTTTTTAAATTTCAACAAGGACCTGTGTTTACCAATATCTTATTAGCCGACGAAATCAATCGAACACCACCTAAAACCCAAGCTGCATTGCTTGAAGCAATGCAAGAAAAGCGGGTGAGCTACGCGGGAACTACCTACCCATTGGCAAAGCCGTTCTTTGTACTAGCAACTCAAAATCCAGTAGAACAATCTGGTACTTACCCTTTACCAGAAGCACAACTTGACCGATTTTTAATGTTGGTAAAGGTCGACTATCCAAGTCAGGCAGAAGAGATCGAAATTCTTAAAAGAACCACGTCAAGTAACTCGCGAACTATTCAGCCATTACTCAATTGTGATGAAATAATTAAGCTACAAAGCTTAGTGAAAGAAGTTGAAATTTCTGACGCAATGGTGGCTTATACAGCTCAAATTATTCGAGAAACTCGCCCGGCGCAAAGTGGTAATAAAATGATCCGTGATTACGTAAACTGGGGAGCTGGGCCAAGAGCAGGGCAGGCGCTTATCTTATGCGCGAAAGCTAACGCATTAATGGAAGAGCGTTTTGCAGTGACCTTAGATGATCTTCAATTAGTGGTGACGAGTATCTTACGACATAGAATATTGCTTAACTTTCAGGCACAAGCCGATCAAATATCAGTAGAAACTGTGATCGAAAATCTACTCACTAGTATTCCACTACCTAAAAAGCCAATTGGGTGAAAATGCAAACTCGTATATCGCCAAAGAGCCTAGCTAAAATAAAAGATATGAGTATTGTGGCTAAAGCTACTGCAGAAGGTTTTTTGCATGGTATTCACTCTAGTCAACAACGCGGTATTGGTATGGAGTTTAGCCAATATCGAAGTTATCAGATAGGTGATCCACTGAGCTTAGTTGACTGGAAACTTTTCGCTCGTAGTGATCGCTATTATGTGCGCGAGGCGCAGCGTGAAAGTGAAGTAGATATTTGGTTTATTCTAGACACAAGCGACTCAATGGCGCAGCCTAGCGGTGACTCTAAAAAACAGTGGAGCAAGTTAGATTACTGTAAAAACTTAATTGCAAGTATTAGTCTTATTGCCTGTCGGCAAGGAGACTCGGTTGGCGTGATTAGGGCAAGTGACCAACAGTTTCATTTGCTCCCAGCAAACAATGGTGAAGCTCACTGGCGTAAAATCTTGCTAGAGCTTAACCAAACTCAAGCGCAAGGCGTATTTAAAAATAGTGAACGGTTATTGACTTACTTAAGTCAAATTAATAAGCCTTCGCTAATCTTTTTTATCTCGGATTTTTACCAACAAGAAAGTGAAATTTTTACCGCACTTAAAAGTATCAACCGCTTTAAAAGTGAGGTAGTTGCATTTCAAGCAACGTCTAATCTCGAAGCTGATTTTCCATTTAAAGGAATTGTTCGCTTTAAGGATAGCGAAACTCAGCGCGAAGTACTTGCCACGGCCGAGCAAGTAAAAAACTCATACCTAGCAAACTATCAGCAGTTTATCGCTAACTTAGCCATACAACTCAAGGGATTAAATATTAGTTACACCCGATTTAATATTGATGAACCATTTGATGAAGCATTAGAGCACTATTTAGTTCAACGTCAGCGTATTAGGCATAGCAGGTAGATGCAAATGTTTGAGTTGTTTGGGTTTCAGCAGTCTTGGTTATTATGGGGTGGCTTAGCGAGCATTATACCGGTCATTATTCACTTGATAAGTCGCAGTCAAGGGCGGGAGGTATGCTTACCATCGCTTCAGCTGCTTCCAAGGAAAAGTAAAACCCAAACTAATCAGTTAAAATTGACCCAATGGGTTTTATTAATTGTAAGGTTGATGATTATAACTGTGGTTGTGCTTATATTAGCCAAGTTGTTTTGGTTTGATAAGCGTCCGCTAGTAGAGCAGCCTTTAGTGGTTATAACCAAACAGTGGCTTGCTAATAGCGCTTTGCAAGAGCAGCAGGAGCTAGTTGAGCGCTATCCTAGTGCCAGTTACCTAATCATTCCTGATACTGAAATACAACTGAAGCCATTAACTCTTGCTAGCTTGCAGTCGTCATCACAGCAACCGCCTAGCTTAGACTCTAATGAGTCTAATAATTCTTTTTATTTAGCAGAAATAACTCAGCGCTTTGCAGAATTTAAAAATCTACATGTTTATTCCACTAATAACGCAAACACGATAGCCAACAGCGGCTTTAGTACAAGCAGCAAGATTAAATGGTTTTTGAGTGGTGATAAGACAATAAATACCAAAGCAATTGAAGTGCAGTTATGGGTCGTGTATTCAGCCGAGCGTTTAATTGATGCCAACAATATTATTCAAGTTTTATCTGATTTAAAAGCGCTTGGTGCAAATATTAAAATCCACAGGCTAGAGAACTCGCAGTCGAACTTATCAACACTTAAAAAAAGCATAGAGCAGGAAGGTTTAGCCACAAATGGTGCTAACTGGTTATTTTGGTTATCGCCAGAAAAAATCCCACAAGCATTCTTTGGTATACCAATGTTATCAACGCTTGCTGATATGCGCGAATCTTCCTACCAAGAGTTATCCTCTTTGGTGAGTACTAAGCTGGGTAATTTTCAGGTTAAGCGCATAGGGAATAGCATTGAACATCCAGCTGCAAAGGTTTGGCTTTTCGCACAAAACTTAGCGCTACTTTCGACTCGGTTTAGCCAAAATAAAACGCACTTATATTTTAATAGTCGATTTAATGAGATGTTTTCAAACTGGCATAAGCAAGGCTTTTTTGTTGAGCAGCTTGGTGATATTTTAAGTACGAATATTGAGCACTTTCCTCGGCAGATTGACGAGAGCCAGATACAACAACATATAACAAGTGCACAAAGTGTTCTTGATGAGTCGATTAGCACTAAAAAAAGTTCGCCTAGCGAAATATTGTTTTGGATTTTAATTTTTCTTACCTTATTTGAGCGGCGTTTAGCAGCTTCTAACCAGGTTTTTAGGCGAAGCGCATGATGAGCTTTTTAAAAAGGTATCGGCATAAAGCAGTGGATGAGAGCGCGCCTTTTCAGCAGGGAATTAAGCTTTTTAAGTTGCACTTTTGGATTGTTAAGTGCATAGAAATAGTGGTTCCTAGCGTGCTATTCTGGTTGTTATTTGCTGTAAGCTTCCCTACGTTGCAACAAAGCCAATTATTTAAAGCATATCCTCAAACGACACTCTATGTGACGTTTTGGTGGGCTTTAGCTGTTTTGCTAATAAGTTTTTATCAATGGCGCAAAAACACTATTAGCGAATCGATTTTTGCTGAATTCTTAAACCGTAGCGATCCAAAATATCAAGAAAGTACACAGCTATTACTCGCTAATAAAATAGATTCTTCGGTTCAGAAAATTCAAGCTGAAAAGATTAGCGCGATATTGCGCGACGACATTAAAAGCCGTGCGCTTAAACATTATTTTCCTAGATTCAATATAGTCAACTCATTAGTTAACTTAGGTCTTTTTCTGCTTGTGTTCCTAGTTTTTTTGATACCTACTTTTTTCGATGATGCTCGTATAAGTCAAGCCCAACTAAATTCCATAAAAAAGTCGGCTCTAACCGAATCCACCTTTCTTCCGGCGCTCATCATGGAGCAGCAAGTAAAGATTAAATATCCCGACTATACTGGTTTGGCAGAAGATAATTTTAAGACTTTAGATATTGAAGTATATCCCGGTTCCATCGTGAGTTGGCGATTAAAAACTAACAGCAACATACAGCAGCTATTTTATCAAGACAATCATGGTCAACAAATCCAGTTAAAGCCGCAAGGTGAGCAAGTATTTGAGCTAATAATGAAAGTTGAGCGTAATACTTTCTATCACTTTATGACCTATCAGAATAACAAACCTATTAAACTCACTAATATTGCGAGTATTCGCTTACTGCATGACTCTGCACCAAGCATAACGATTACTTCTCCTAAATTTTCTCCTTTAAATATCAGCCGCGAGTCTGAACTCGAAGTAAAAGTCGCTGCAGAGATATTAGATGACTTTGGTTTAAGTGAAGTGGTGTTAATCGCTTCTTTGGCTAAAGGCAGCGGTGAAGCGGTCAAGTTTCGAGATAGCAACTTTCCTATGCTGCAACAATCTACTCAAGTTATGGGTAAGCAGAAGTCCTGGATTTATGGTTTGAATTTGAACCTTAAACAATTGGGAATGGAAAAAGGTGACGAGGCTTACTTTAGAATTCAAGCCAAAGACAATCAGGCCCCAGTAAATAATATGACTTTATCGTCTAGTGTGATTATTCGCTGGCCAGACAGTGCAACTACTGAACTTGCAATAGAAGGCTTTCGAATTAATTTTATTCCTGAGTACTTTAGAAGTCAGCGACAAATTATAATAGAGACTAAACAGCTTATTGAAGATCGCAAGGATTTGACCCACGAAAAGTTTAGTCAATTGTCTGTTGATCTTGGGCATTCACAAGCGGATTTAAAAAATCGCTTTGGTCAGTATCTTGGAGACGAGATTGGCGAGAGCGAAGGTGTTCAACATGGACTTGCCGACGGCTATCATGGTGATGGAAGTGAAGAGTTTGGCGCTGCCAATGAAAGCATAGAGTCAGAAGAGCATGATGATAAGCATGAGCATGAGCATCAAAGCGAGTCGTCTACTCAAGGTGAAGTTAATCACCAGCATGAAAATACTTTATTAGAGAATCAGCGAGAGAGTAGCGATCTATCAGGCAAACAGCAGCTTGTTGCAGAATTTATGCATCAGCATTCAACAGAAGAAATAGGTCCATTGTCAAATATTGATCCTAAAACCTGGATGAAGCAAGCGGTGTCACAAATGTGGCAAGCTGAACTGCATTTAAAAATGTCGCAGCCAAAACTAGCACTTCCTTATGAGGAAAAGGCCTATCAACTTCTTAAACGAGCGCGGCAAGCAGAAAGAATTTATGTAAAGCGATTAGGGTTTAAGCCACCACCAGTGAGTGAAAAAAATCGGCTTAGCGGTGAGTTAAATAATTTACTAGAGCTTAGCCTTAGTTTTCAATCTCAGCCAGAAGGGGCTGAGGTTATAGAGCTTTTAACGGAAAGCTACCAATTATTGGATGACATTAAGTCAACATCAATTTTAACTAACTCCCAAATAGAATTGCTCGCAAGGCTGCAAGATTACTTTATTGAACAGTCTGCCAAACGAGTAGCGTTGTTTAAGTACGCCACAATGTTAGAGAAGATAATTTCTGTTAAAAGTATTTCTGCCGCAGGCTGTCACGAATGTGCGTTGGCAATAAAACAGAAAATTTGGCAGCTTTTACCTGCTCCCAATAAAGCACCAGTCATGATTTACAGCAAACGCTTACTAAGCGTTTCTCGAGATAAAAATCAAACTAAGAGAAGTCCTTAGTATGCAGCAGTTCATTGTTTTCAATCCCTTGTTCGATGAGATAGTACTTTATTTTGCGTTAGTTGCCGTAGCGTCTTTGCTCAGCTATTCCTGCTATTTGAGTTTCAAGTCTCAACATCATTATCGAGTGCTGATTTGTTGTTTACATGCGGTTATTAGTGTCGCATTACTTGGCATTTTGCTCGCACCTAAAATTGTTTCTACCAACGGAATAGAAGCCAATGTTATTCATGGTACCCAAGCGCTTAGAACTTTTTTAAAAGCTAATCATAATGTGCCACAAAACACTTACTATCTGGTTGATCAAAGTGAACATAAAACACTGCTAAAAGAATTAAAAGTGCCTGCTCAAATAGAAAGCATTAATTATATTCAACAGGTATTATTGCGTCAGCCTGAAATCAGCCGAATAAAGCTATACGGTGAAGGATTAAATAGTGAAGCCTTGGCTGAAATGGAGCAGGTGACTTTTAGCTACCAACCGAATAGTAAAGAAATTGCAATTTCCGATGTTAAGTGGTCACAAAAACTGCTGTTAGGTGAAAGATTTTGGTTTTCCGGAAAGTTAATTCTAGAGTCTAAATCTAAGCTGGTTGTAAAATTACTGGATCCATCAAATCAAGTTGTTGCAACGCTGACAGGAGATCCGGAGCAAAATTTTACCCTTTACCACAAGCCTAAATTAGCGGGGCTATTTGAATATCATTTAGTTATTGAAGATCAAGATGAATCGATATTGTACCAAGCGCCATTGCCAGTCGAGGTTGAACAACCTGATTATAATCGAGTTTTTATTTTGCAGTCGAAACCTTCTTTTGAAACGCGCTATTTGCAAAATTGGGCGGCAGATCAAGGAGCGAGTGTTTTAGTAAAAACTAAGCGAGTAAATGATACTTGGGCGACTCAACGGATTAATTTTTCAAGTGCTAATAAAGTTGCAGCTAATTTGCCGTTAGACGCAGGCTTAACAGAACATTTTGACATTATGCTCACAGATTTTGATACTTTAATGGGACTAAACACTACTCAACTTAACGCGCTCTATCAAAGCGTTCAGCAAGGCTTAGGCCTTTTATTAATCTCCAATAACAGTGGATTTGACCAGATTAAGCAGCGCTTAAATAAAAGTTCAAAAGAGTTACTTTTTAAATCTATTGCAAGTAATTTTCAATTAACTATAGATAAACAAGGCAAGCAACTAAATAACCTTAATGGTCAATATCATGGGGCTAACCTATCGATCGATGGCGTTGGCATTAATTCAGGTAAGCTGGTGCTAAAAACAGTTGAGTCGGTATTTGTCGACAGGTTGTTACAGTCTAATGACAAACTGCTAGCCGCCAGTTATCAAGTTGGCGCAGGCAGAGTTTCAATTTCCACTATTGAACAAAGCTTTGAATGGCAACTACAAGGCAATCAATCAGTCTATGCAGATTACTGGTCATATTTAATCGCTGCTACTGCACGCCAGCCTAATTTAACTGGGCCTTATCTAATTGGCTCTCAAACTTTTGATGCTGAACCTTCCGAACCTTCTGAACCGTTTGGCTTAACAAGTCGAAGTGCGGCATTTATCATTGAAAACAGAAAAACTGAACTTTGCGTTTATAGTGAGCAAGCGCTGGCGAGAATTGCTGTCAAATCTGGATTACTCCAAAGACAGGTAGAGCCTACTGAATCTCAAATTAGCTTAGAACAACATCCCGTTTTCAAAAATGTGTGGTGCGGTCTATTTATTGCCAAAGACATTGGCTGGAGTCAGGTCGTTTTACAACAAACTGCCAGTCAAAATTCCGAATCAATAAATCTTTTTGAGTTGGCATTTGAACAAAAAACGCTTGGAAACGTCTATGTGTTTGCGCGCAATAACTGGCGCGAGTACATATCACAGTTAAAGCAAATACAAACCAATCAATTTGCCCAAACCTTAAAAACTGCGGCTATTAAGCAAAACCATTATCAACCGATTTCGGCTTGGGTTTGGATGTTATTGTTTATCACAAGCTTTTCGCTGATTTGGTGGCTAGAAAAGCGCGCGTTATTAATTGTCTAAAGAGTCCTCCTCCTCTTTAGCTACTTCCATTGGAGTAAGGCTAAGTCCACCGCTACTTAGGCTTGGCTCTGCAGGGGCCGGAGCAGCAGCTTGAGTCGATTGTGCTGCCTCAGGTGAGGGTTTGCTTTCTGGTGCAGCCGCAGGCGCAGCTTTAGTGGCAGGGGCATTTTTTGTTAGTCGCATTTTTAACGCTAAGTTATTTTTAGAGTCTGCATTTTTAAGCGCTTCTTCTTGAGTTATTTTTCCTGACTCATAAAGTTTAAATAATGCAGTGTCAAATGTTTGCATACCTTGATTTTCTGACTTATGCATGACTTCTTTTATTTCATCAATACAGCCTTTCTTAATCAAGTCACAAACTCTTGGCGTGCCAAGTAAAATTTCGATTGCGGCGCAGCGTTTTTTATCAACGGTTGGAATAAGTCGTTGCGAGACAAAAGCCTGTAAATTAAGCGAGAGGTCGAGAAATAATTGTTTATGGCGTTCTTCTGGAAAAAAGTTAATGACCCTATCAAGTGCTTGGTTTGCGTTGTTCGCGTGTAAAGTCGAAATACATAAATGCCCGGTTTCAGCAAAGGCGAGCGCGTGCTCCATAGTTTCTTGGTCGCGAATTTCACCAATTAAAATCACGTCTGGTGCTTGGCGTAAGGTGTTTTTTAAGGCGTCTTCGTAGCTGACTGTATCCACACCAACTTCGCGTTGGTTAATGATAGATTTTTTATGTCGGTGCACAAATTCAACTGGATCTTCTATGGTGATTATATGCCCAGACGAATTACTATTTCGGTAATCAATGAGAGATGCGAGCGAAGTTGATTTACCTGAACCGGTTCCTCCGACAAATAAAATTAGTCCCCGCTTTTGCATAATTAATTTGGGCAAAATATCGGGTAGATCAAGATCACGCCAATTCGGTATGTCGACTTTAATTGAGCGAATGACCATAGAGACTTGGTTTCTTTGTTGAAAGATATTGACTCTAAAGCGGCCTATATTGGGTTCGGATATTGCCAAGTTCATTTCGGGGCGGGTCTCAAATGCAGCCCTTTGTTCTTCATCCATTAAAGCGTCGGCCATAGCTTTAACGTCACCAGGCTCTAATATGCGCCTGTCGATTGCCATTAAACGACCATGAAATTTGGCACTCGGCGGTGCTCCGGTTGACAAAAAAAGGTCCGAGCCGTCTTTTTCAGTGAGTATTTTTAAATAGTCCAGTAGTTCCATAATAATACCTATTGCGAGACACTAATCCCATGAGCAAAAACTTAAGTATAGTTAATAGAATTTATTTCGCTGCCGAAAAACGAATTAGAGCATTTGAGGGCGTTTAGCTGGTTTGGTTATGAAGCTTTATTAAACTTAGGTAATATTTGGGCTGGGTTAAAAACTTGCCTAAGTTTGAGTTGGTATATTTAAAAAATACTTAGGCAAAGTTTATAATATTGCTTATTAATGAGCGTTTTTAAGTTGGGGCGTGTTAGCCTAGCTTACTTTGGTAGCGCTATTTTGGCTTCTTTATTGCGTTTAAACAATGTAACTATATGGCCCACTCTCTGAACTTTGCTAGATTGTGTCTTTTGAGTGATTTGCGTCATCATTGCTTCACGGTCTTCGCGCTCTTCTGTTCTTATTTTAACTTTGATTAGCTCGTGAACGTCGAGTGCGCTCGCAATTTCTTCTAATACTGCGTTTGTCAGGCCTTTATCGCCTATCATCACTACAGGCTTTAACGAGTGGGCTAGGCTTCTTAAGTGTCGAATTTGTTTGTTATTTAAGTCTTTCATAGGGATTCACATTACAATTAGATGATATAAGTTTAACATTTAATTAAAAAATTTGAGACAATAAAGCCTAACAAAGTTGTTTTAATCGCATGATATTCAATATTTGTAGTCTAAAGCGATTAGATTAACGTATTTATTCAGGTGCAAAGTCAACCTGTGAGCAATTGAAAGGCTAATTTGCGAGTAATTATGGCGAAAAGTAAGAGTAGTAAAGGCTGGCTTAAAGAACACTTTGACGATGTGTATGTCAAACGTGCCCAGGAAGAAGGCGTGCGCTCAAGGGCGGTGTATAAACTTGAGGAGCTCGATCAAAAAGACCAGTTATTAAAGCCCGGCATTACTTTAGTCGATTTAGGTGCAGCGCCAGGCGGTTGGAGCGAATATGCAGCTAAAAAAGTGGGTTCAAAGGGTAGGATTATTGCTACTGACATATTAGCAATGGATTATTTAGACGGGGTCAACTTTATTCAAGGTGACTTTCGTGAAGAGTCAGTTTTAAACCAAATTTTGGAAGCCATGGATAATCAACAAGCAGACCTTGTAATTTCTGATATGGCCCCCAATATAAGTGGCGTAGATGCAATAGACCAACCTGCCTCAATGTATTTAGTCGAATTAGCGCTGGATTTGGCGCGACAAATCTTGAAGCCTGGTGGCAATTTTGTAGTAAAAGTCTTTCAGGGTGAAGGGTTTGATCAATATAAACAAGAAGTTAAGCAGAGTTTTAAGGTTTTAAAAGTACGTAAACCTAAGGCTTCGCGACCGCGCTCTAGAGAAGTTTATGTTTTTGGCCAAGGATTTAAAGGCTAAATTGAGCGTTATTGAGCAAAATATTGATTTGGCACTAAACTTTTTCGGAAATATCGCGATACAATTGAAGCGTAGAACCGATTTAATTTTAGGCTAAATCAGTTAATAATAGAAAAATTCAATCAGTCTAGGGTAATGCTAGGCGCAGATGAACTTAAATGTGGATAGATAGAGGATAATCCTTTGAATGATATGACTAAAAATATCTTGCTATGGTTAGTAATTGGCGTGGTATTAGTTTCAGTGTTTAAAAATTTTGAAGCCAGCCAAATACAATCGAGCGAGGTAGAGTTTTCGCAATTAATGACCGATATAGACCGGGGCCGTATCACGTCTGTGACAGTCTCAGGCTACAATATTGAAGCGAAAACATCGTCTGGCGAGACTAAAACCTCGAAAATTCCTGCTGGAGCTCATGAGCTGTTAGCCAACAAGGCTATTGAAAAAAATATAGTCTACAAAGGTAAAGAAGCCGAGGGTGAAAGCACCTTGTTTACTATTTTTATTTCTTGGTTCCCCATGCTGTTATTAATAGGCGTGTGGATTTTCTTTATGCGTCAAATGCAAGGTGGCGGCAAAGGCGGGGCAATGAGTTTTGGCAAAAGCAAAGCGAAGCTTTTAAGTGAAGATCAAATTAAAACCACATTTGCTGACGTTGCCGGCTGTGAAGAAGCTAAGGAAGAAGTGTCGGAACTAGTCGATTTCTTACGTGAGCCAAGTAAGTTTCAAAAACTAGGCGGAAAAATTCCGCGTGGTGTTTTAATGGTAGGCCCGCCTGGAACCGGTAAAACTTTATTAGCTAAAGCAATTTCTGGCGAAGCAAAAGTTCCATTTTTTACTATTTCTGGTTCAGACTTTGTTGAAATGTTTGTTGGTGTTGGTGCTTCTCGAGTACGCGATATGTTTGCAGAAGCCAAGAAGCAAGCACCCTGTATTATTTTTATTGATGAAATAGATGCTGTAGGTCGCCATCGTGGCGCTGGTATGGGCGGTGGTCATGACGAGCGCGAGCAAACTCTTAACCAATTGCTAGTTGAAATGGATGGTTTTGATGGTGGTGAAGGGGTCATTGTTATTGCTGCAACTAACCGTCCAGACGTGTTAGATCCTGCATTGCTTAGACCTGGCCGATTTGACCGTCAAGTAACGGTTGGTTTGCCTGACATAAAAGGGCGTGAGCAAATCATTAAAGTACACATGCGCAAAGTGCCATTAGCTGACGATGTAGATCCTAATGCCATTGCTAGAGGTACACCGGGTTTTTCTGGTGCCGATCTAGCCAACTTAGTAAATGAAGCTGCGCTATTTGCAGCAAAAGCAAACTGCCGAACTGTTAATCAAGAGTTTTTTGAGAAAGCGAAAGATAAAATCTTAATGGGTAGTGAGCGCCGTTCCATGGTGATGGATGAAGACGAAAAGTTAAACACCGCGTGGCATGAAGCTGGTCATGCAATCGTCGGACGTTTAGTGCCAAGTCACGATCCGGTATATAAAGTGTCAATTATTCCTCGAGGACGTGCTTTAGGGGTAACAATGTATTTACCTGAGCGCGACCGCTTTAGTTATAGTAAAGAGTACTTGGAAAGCCAATTAAGTTCTTTATACGGCGGGCGTATTGCTGAAGAAATGTTGAATGGGCCAGATAAAGTAACCACTGGTGCTTCGAATGATATTCAACGTGCTACTGAAATTGCGCGTAACATGATTACCCAGTGGGGCTTTTCTGAAAAACTTGGACCGTTAACTTACGCAGAAGATGAAGGTGAAGTGTTCCTAGGTCGCTCAGTGACTCAAACTAAACATGTATCTGACGGCACGGCTAAAGTGATTGACCAAGAAATTAAAGATCTTATCGCTAAGAACTATCAGCGAGCTGAAAGGCTGTTGAAAGAAAATGCCGACAAGTTAGAAATAATGGCCAATGCATTGATGAAGTATGAAACTATTGATGCGAAGCAAATTGATGACATTATGAATAATAGAGAGCCAAGACCACCGGAAGGCTGGGACGATAATGGCGATAGTGGAACACCAGCGGCAAAAGAGCCAAAGGCTAAAGTTGTTGAAGAAGAAAAGGGCACTATTGGTGGGCCAGCTGCGCAACAATAAGCTTTAATTATTGAGTTAACCAAGGGCATCTTTTTAGGTGCCCTTATTCGTTAGCACTAAGTAAATTGTGATGGTCGTAATCGGTTTAGGAAATACGAATGAATTTAGAGCAAGCAAGGCGAGAATATATTCAGTCTGGACTTAGTCGAGAGCAGTTACTCGCCGACCCTAATGAGCAGCTTAAATTATGGCTAGAACAAGCGGCAGAGGTCGATTTAGTTGATGCTACCGCAATGACTTTAGCGACGGTTAACGCGCAAGGGCAGCCTAGCCAGCGGGTAGTTTTGTTAAAAAAACTAGATGCAGAAGGATTAGTTTTTTTTACAAACTACCAAAGTCGCAAGGCTAAAGATATTAGCGAAAACCCGAAAGTTAGCGCTAACTTCGCGTGGCTGCCTTTAGAGAGGCAAGTAAAGATTGAAGGTGTCGCAACTAAAATTTCTCCAGCGGAGTCTTTAAAGTATTTCTTATCTCGACCCAAGGCTAGTCAAGTCGCTGCTTGGGCGTCTAACCAAAGCCAATCCATTCCATCAAGAGCATTTTTAATGACTGCTTTTGAGCGTATGAAACAAAAGTTTGCTGAAGGTGAAATTCCTCTGCCCGATTTTTGGGGGGGGTACAGAATTAAACCTAGTGAGTTTGAATTTTGGCAAGGTGGCGGAGCTCGGTTACATGACCGCTTTAGATACTCACAAAATGCTGGCTCGCAACCCGACAGTCAATGGCAAGTTGAACGACTAGCGCCTTAGAAGCAAAGTCCATTTGGCTCCTCGTATTGCCTTTTAGCCGTTAACTGTAAATGTTATGCCCGTAATACAAAATTAGACAGTCATGTTACAAAATACAAAATTAGACAGTCATATAAATATTCGCATTTTAAATTGCTACACTAAGCTGTTTAAGTATTATGCGAATCATCATGTATTTGTTAAAAAAGGGTTTAATTTTTGAAAGGTCCGCTGAGTTATCTCTAAAACCCAAACCAGAAGCAGCCAAAATACCCACGAGTGTGGGGATTTAAATGTTGCTTTGTGAGTGAAGTCGCTTTTGAAGTTATCCAGTACTAAACAGTTTTTCTAATTGCCGAGTTCCTTGAATCCACTGTTGCTCGAGTTGCTCAACCTTCGCTTTTATTGCATTAATGCCTCCCACAAAGCGGCCATAGTTTCGACCATAATGCTGTATTTGGCTCAGCCAATGTGACTGGTTTATATTGAGCTGTGTAAGTACTGATTGAATGTTCGCAGGCAGTGCTGCTTTGTCGGGGTAGACAATTGCTTTACCGGTCCACTCCACTAGTGCTATATAGTCCTTAAGCTTAAAGTTTAACTTGCGCTCTTTTACCTGACCGGCTATCGCGGCAACCGCTTGATTAAGTTGTTCCGTGGTCATCGACTCAACGCGATGTTTAATACTGGTATGGTCGCTTTCTGGTAGCGACTTGGCAATGCCGGCTCTTATTGGGTTTAAGTCAACATAAGCCATACAAGCAAGCGCAGCCGACTCATCTAACAGCGCTTGTGAAGTAAAGCGCGACTCCCAAAAGTGGCCTTTACAGCCATCCTCTAAATTAGCCAGCCGAGCTAGTGGTTCATTTAAGCGTCGCATTAACCATGAAATATCTCCTAATCGTTTGCGGTAAGTGGCAAGCAGCTCATCATCATTGGCAATGGCCTGCAAGCGTAATTGGCGCTGTAATTGAAATTGTGGCTTGTCTAACTTACCAGGAAAAGCTCGTAACCAGCGCTCAGCGACTTCTCGATTTGACCACTGCTGAGGCGCTTTGGGGTTAGAGTAAACCACTAGGTGATAATGGTTGCTCATTACAGCATAAGAGTAGACTTCGATGGCAAACACCTTAGCCAGCTCAAGAATACGATTTTCTATCCAGAGACGACGGTGCTCAAAGCTTATGCCGGTTTCTTTATCAAACCCACACAAAAAAGTGCGTCTTACACAGCGGCTGATTAAATGATAATAACCGGGCGTTTCAGGATCAATTTGGTCTTTTCTGGGAATGGCCATGATTCGTCCTTGAGCATTGGATAGAAGAGCATTGTTGCAGAAAATATTTAACGCTTGAATAAGCAATACTTGATAAAAAGGTTAAGAGATTGGCGCTTGGGAATGTAGGAAATTGACAGTAAGGTGACTGTCCGCAAATGAATTTTTTTGACTAGCGATTGAGGGTAGATCTTGCGACAATTTGGTCAAACCGTTAGATTATTGCGCTATTGCAACATATTGACGGCTACATGGCTTGTCATTTAGATGTCATAATTACACTTGATTTAATTCGAAAGAATTTGCTTTTAATCTATACTTATCAAATAGTTAAACTAATAGGTAGGGGCAAGTTCTGGCTAGTTTAAGGCTATGTAGAAATATGACAGTTTTATGACATCGCTCTCATAACTGGACTATCTTGGCGCTAGCCCTTAAAATTCGCACCTCAAATATGACATAGAGTGATCCTTATGAATCCAATATTAGACTTATTTGCTAGCTCACCGATGAAACCAATGCAAACGCACATGCTAAAGGTTCAAGAGTGTGTTGGTAAGCTACCTGAATTCTTTGAAGCAGTTTTTGAACAAGACTGGGATAAAGTAGATACATTACAAAAAGGCATTCGTGCTTTAGAAAATGAAGCTGATGAGTTAAAAAAGGAATTACGCTTACACCTTCCAAAAGGTTTGTTTATGCCGGTTGAAAGGACTGACTTGCTAGCTTTGTTGTCTTCGCAAGATAAAATTGCCAATAAAGCTAAAGATATTGCAGGCTTAATAACTGGAAGAAAAATGGTATTTCCGGATGCTATCAGAGAAGACCTTCGTGATTATTTAAGCCGTGGAATTGATGCTTCGTTACAAGCGAGTAAAGCGATTCAACAGTTAGACGAGTTATTGGAAACAGGTTTTAAAGGTCGCGAAGTTAAAATCGCTGAAGAAATGATTGTCGTTTTAGACGAAATCGAAAACGATGTCGATGTTTTGCAAATTAAACTAAGACGCAAACTTTTCGCATTAGAAGAGTCGCTTCCCGCAGTCAATGTTATCTTTATGTATAAAGTCTTAGACTGGATGGGTGACTTGGCAGATACATCACAGCAAGTTGGCGCTCGTTTAGAGCTACTACTAGCACGTTAGTTTTCCTGATAAGAGAGAATAACAATGGAAATTAGTAGCTTTTTTCAAGAATATCAAATGATTTTAATTTCATTAGCTGCCATGTTCGGTGTGTTAATGGCATTTGGCATTGGCGCTAACGATGTCGCGAATGCTATGGGTACCTCGGTTGGTTCTAAAGCCTTAACGATCAAGCAAGCAATAATTGTTGCGATGATCTTTGAGTTTGCCGGGGCTTTCTTAGCGGGCGGAGAAGTAACTTCTACTATCCGTAAAGGCATTATCGATTCTGGAGCAATGGTTAATACGCCAGAGTTGTTGGTGTTTGGTATGATGGCCTCGTTACTCGCGGCTGGTATTTGGCTTATTGTAGCAACGTATTTTGGT
This sequence comes from Aliikangiella aequoris, assembly GCF_053709105.1. NCBI lineage: Bacteria > Pseudomonadati > Pseudomonadota > Gammaproteobacteria > Oceanospirillales > Pleioneaceae > Aliikangiella > Aliikangiella aequoris. Next base: position 3,300,801 of record NZ_CM132298.1, on the reverse strand, counting down.
TGGCCTGTTTCTACCACTCACTCTATTGTCGGTGCTATTGTTGGCTTTGCCGCAGTGGGCATTGGTATGGAAGTGGTTATGTGGGGTAAAGTTGGCTCTATCGTCGCCAGTTGGGTGGTGTCGCCACTACTCTCGGGTACGATTGCTTTTATGCTATTTACCAGTGTTCAAAAGTTAATTTTAGATACTGAAGACCCGCTTAAAAATGCGAAAAAATACGTTCCTTTTTATATGTTTTTAGCTGGCTTTATGATCGCGCTGGTTACCTTATTTAAGGGCTTGAAGCACGTAGGCATTAAATTTGATTCAATTACTTCTATTTTAATAGCAGCCGGTTTTGGTTTAGCGGTTTTACTCGCTGGTAAGTTTTTTATCAATCGTCAAAAAGCGGTTGATACAGACCAGTCAAGTTATGCTAACGTGGAAAAGGTTTTTGCTGTATTAATGGTTGTCACTGCATGTGGTATGGCTTTCGCTCACGGCTCTAATGATGTTGCCAATGCGATTGGGCCATTAGCTGCAGTGGTAAGCGTGGTCGAAAATAATGGTGAAATCGCTAAAAAGTCTGCTCTTCCTGTTTGGATATTGTTGGTTGGCGGATTAGGTATTGTTGGCGGCCTTGCGCTTTATGGTCGTCGAGTAATGGCGACGATTGGTAAAAAAATTACCGAGCTTACGCCAAGCCGTGGCTTTGCAGCAGAGCTTGCAGCAGCGTCAACAGTAGTTATTGCTTCTGGAACAGGACTACCTATTTCTACAACGCATACTTTGGTTGGAGCAGTATTAGGTGTGGGTATGGCTCGAGGAATTGCAGCACTTAATTTAGGTGTACTAAAAAGTATTGCGGCTTCTTGGGTAGTGACTTTGCCGGCAGGCGCAATTTTATCGATGGCATTTTTCTTTATGTTTAAAGGGATTTTCCTTTAAACATTTGGTTATAGGCTGTAATAAAAAAGGCGCTTTAAGCGCCTTTTTTTGTGGTGATTTAAATTGTTTTTCTCGTGTGAGGTAACTATAGGATAAAGCGAGTTAAATCTTCATCTTGAGCAAGCTCACCCAGCTGTTCTTTTACGTAAGCTGCGTCCACAATTAAAGCATCACTAGAGTCTGAAGCGGTAAAAGAAATTTCCTCTAAGAGTTTTTCCATTACTGTGTGTAATCGTCTCGCACCGATATTTTCGGTAGTTTCGTTTACTTGCCAAGCAACTTCTGCAATCGTTTCAATCGCATCATCGGTAAAGGTGATTTCGCGGCTTTCAGTTTGCATTAATGCAGTGTACTGCTTGGTTAGCGCTGCATCTGGCTCGGTTAAAATTCGCTTAAAGTCGTCAGTTGTTAGTGACTGAAGTTCTACTCGAATTGGCAAGCGACCTTGTAATTCTGGAATTAAATCTGAAGGCTTTGACAAATGAAAAGCACCAGAGGCAATAAATAAAATATGGTCGGTTTTTATCATGCCATACTTTGTCGACACGGTGCAGCCTTCAACTAGCGGCAACAAGTCGCGTTGAACTCCTTCTCTAGAGACCTCGCCACCAGAGCCGCGATCGCCCTTAGCAACTTTATCTATTTCATCTAAGAATACTATTCCGTTATTTTCTACCGCTTCTGCAGCATGAGCTTTTAATTCGTCTTGATTAATTAGTTTGTCAGACTCTTCTTCGATGAGAAGTTTTAACGCATTTTTGATTTTTATTTTACGCTTCTTTTTTCTCGATGGAGTCGATTGTTGAAACATGTCTTGAAGTTGGCTGGTCATTTCTTCCATCCCTGGAGGGGCCATAATTTCAATACCTACAGAGGGGCCAGCTAAATCAATTTCAATTTCTTGCTGGTCGATTGTGCCTTCGCGAAGCTTTTTACGAAACATTTGACGAGCGCTTGAGTCATTACTTTGTTGGGGCTCATTGTCAAAATTTCTTGCTGGTGGTAATAACGCATCTAAAATGCGCTCTTCTGCGGCTTCTTCTGCACGTACTTTGACTTGTTGTATCGCTTGCTCACGCAACATTTTAAATGCCGCATCGACTAAGTCGCGAATAATTGATTCTACATCTCGTCCGACGTAGCCAACTTCGGTAAATTTAGTGGCTTCGATTTTAATAAACGGCGCGTTGGCTAGTTTGGCTAAGCGCCGTGCGATTTCTGTTTTACCAACACCTGTTGGGCCAATCATTAATATATTTTTAGGCGTGATTTCATTTTTAAGTTCTTCATTTACCTGCATGCGGCGCCAGCGGTTTCTTAGGGCAATGGCAACAGATTTTTTGGCCGCATTTTGGCCTATGATATGTTTGTCTAGCTCATGGACAATTTCGCGTGGAGTCATTTGTGACATTTTAATATTCCAATTCTTTCAGTTATTGGTTGGCTTAAGTTGTAATAGATAGCAGCAGTCTGATTTAGGCTTGGCAATCAAGCTCTTCTATTGTGTTGTTATGGTTGGTATATACACAAATATCACCAGCAATTTTTAATCCAGACTCAACAATTTCGCGTGCTTCTAAGTCAGTCTTGTCGAGCAAAGCACGTGCCGCAGATTGTGCAAAAGGTCCGCCAGATCCTATTGCCATCAAGCTATCTTCTGGCTCAATAACGTCGCCATTTCCGGTGATGATCAGCGAGTGCTCTTTATCGGCAACCGCTAATAGCGCTTCTAATCGGCGTAGCATTTTGTCGGTACGCCAGTCTTTCGCAAGTTCAACAGCGGCGCGCATCAATTTTCCTTGGTGCTTTTCTAATTTTGCTTCGAATCGTTCAAATAAGGTAAAAGCGTCGGCAGTGCCTCCGGCAAACCCCGCAATGACTTTTCCGTGATATAAGCGCCTCACTTTACGGGCGTTTCCTTTCATCACGGTATTACCTAAGGATACTTGGCCATCTCCACCGATAACGACTTTTCCGTTACGGCGGACGGATAATATGGTTGTGCCTCTATATTGTTCCAAAAAACTCTCCTAAAAGGGCATAAAAAGGTATTGCTGTTATGTGGGTCTTGATTGGCTTGTTTTCAAGGTGTGATAAGCGATTTATTGTTGATGATAAAAGTAAGGATTTAAGTGACCCAAGGTAAAGTGCACCGAGTTGCGGAGAGGGAACGCTACTTTTGGATATTGTATTGGTCCCATTCGCGTATTGACCAATGGCTATTAACTACTAATCACTAACCATCAACCAGTAGTTAATATACAAGTAATAAATTTACAACAATGGGGTAAATTAGCTTGTCCTTTAGTCTTTCTTTAGGTGGGTTAAAATTCTACAGTCGATAATGCCGTTATCTTGCATTCTATGGCGAATCTTTTCAGCGGCTCTTTTGCTATTAAATGGCCCTAACTGCACTCTATGCCACTGAGTTGAACCTTGCTGAGTTTGGATTATTTCGGATGAACTGCCCGCAAAGCCGATTCTTGCCTTTAGCTCTTCTGCGCGACTTTGTTCTCTAAATGAGCCGCAAGGCATGGTGTAATAATATTTTTTATAGTTTTGTGGTAGCTGTAAATCTTGCTGTGGTATTTTTACTTCTTTATTGGAAAGCTCTTGATGAACTTCATAAAATGGAATTTCATCTGCGGTTTTACTGCTAGCTTTAGGTTTTTGCTCGCTCGTGGGCACGGGCTTGGTTTTTTTTGCGCCTACTTGAGTTTGGTTTTGTGGCTCGAGAGTTTTAGCAGGGTTATACCATTTTAAATAAACAAGCCCTGCAATAAGCGCGGAGATTAATAGCAGCGTAAATAGCCAAAGGCTCACTGGTACGGCAGGCTTTTTATTGCCGCGGCTAGCGCCCCGTTTTTTCTTGGCTGGCGTTTTTTTCTTAGCGTAATCTTTTGGCATTGAGTTGTCTTACTTACATCTTTTCTGGCGCGCTAACACCTAAAATTGACAAGCCGTTAGTTAGTACTTGCTTAACTGCAGTGACCAAACATAACCTTGCATCGCGTAACGCAGCGTCAGAAACAATAAATTTTTCTGCGTTGTAGTAGCTGTGAAAATCATTGGCTAGCTCACGCAAATAGTGAGCCAACATGTGAGTCTCTAAAGCCTGTGCCGCAGACTTAATGAGTTCTGGGTACTTGCTAACCCTGTCGAGCAAGGCTTTTTCAAAATCGTTGTTTAACAAGCTTAGGTTTGCTCTGCCATTTGCCGGATCAAAGGTAATATCTTGTTCGGCTAATTGGCGGTAAACAGAACAAATACGCGCATGTGCGTATTGAATGTAAAACACCGGATTTTCATTAGTTTGTGAAGCGGCGAGTTCTAAGTCAAAAGTCATTTGAGACTCAGCACGGCGCGCAGCTAAAAAATATCGGGTGGCGTCGCGACCGACTTCATCAATAATGTCGCGAAGGGTAACATAGCTACCAGCGCGTTTAGAGATTTTCACCTCTTCACTACCGCGCATAACAGTAACCATTTGATGCAGCACGACCTCTGGCCAGCCTTTGGGAATTCCAATATCTAGTGCTTGTAAGCCTGCTCTAACTCGGTTGACTGTGCTGTGATGATCGGCACCAAACTCATTGACAACTCGTTTAAAGCCTCGCTCCCATTTATTCACATGGTAAGCCACATCGGGAAGAAAATAGGTATAGCCACCTTCCTTTTTGCGCATTACACGGTCTTTATCGTCGCCATAATCGGTTGTTTTAAGCCATAAAGCACCGTCTTTTTCGTATGTGTGGCCTTTCTCAACCAAGCTATTTACAGTGCGTTCTATATCACCATTTTTGTATAATGACGACTCTAAGAAATACACGTCGAACTGAACATCGAAAGCTTTCAGATCTAAATCTTGTTCGCGACGCAAATAAGCCACTGCAAACTCTTGGATTGCGTTTAAATCGTCGGCGTTGCCGCTAGCTGTAACTTGTTTGTCGGCCGCTTCAACAGTATCTTTATTGAGAAAAGCTTGAGCCACGTCGTTAATATAGTCACCTTGGTACCAATCGGCTTGCCAAGCTTCAGACTGAGGTAAGATTCCTTTGGCTCTCGCTTGTACTGATAGTGCTAAGTTTTTAATTTGTTGGCCTGCGTCGTTGTAGTAAAACTCACGGGTTACGTCCCAGCCATTAGCGCTGAGTAAGCGTGATAAACAGTCGCCAACTACTGCGCCGCGTCCATGGCCGATATGCAAAGGCCCAGTAGGGTTGGCAGAAACAAACTCAAGTTGAACTTTACGTCTTTGGCCACTTTGATTGAGCCCAAAGCTTTCTTGTTGGTCAAGTATTTGTTCAATGATTTGAGTTGATGCGGCTTGGCTTAGAAAGAAATTGATAAAGCCAGGGCCGGCAATTTCAACTTTCTCTAATTCGGCAGCATGCTCGATATTTTCGATAATCAATTGTGCGACATCGCGTGGAGATTGTTTGGCTGGCTTTGCCAACATGAGAGCAGCATTGGTCGCAAAGTCACCATGCGATTTATCTTTAGTGTGGGTGACTTGAAGGTTTATATTGACTGACTCTGGAAGCAATTCTTGCTGTTTGAGTGATTGAATTGCTTCATTGAGCCAAGTCTCGACTACTGCTTTCATTTGATAAATACCTAAAAACTTTAAAAGTGATTAATAATCAACTGCTTAGAGCTAAAACTTAATTTAGTTTCTTTTCTTGCAGCTGTTAGGAGGTATTATGCTAAAAAAGCAGTAGTTTGGCTATGCTATTTACGGTTTTATTCCATGATGGTTGGAAGGTATTTTTCTAAATCGTCGCAGCCACCTATGTGGGTTTCGCCATGAAAAACTTGCGGAACAGTTTCCACCGGCTTACCAATGGTTTTTGCGAGATCTTCCTTACTGATGTTTTCTTCCCAAATATCAACGTATCGGTATTCTAACTCATTGATTTCACACAATTGCTTTGCTCTAGTGCAAAAGCCGCAGCCTGGACGACCAAAGATAGTAAATTTTTTCATGTTGTTGCCTTTAAAGTTAAGTTAAAGCTGGAGACGCTCCAGGCCCTGAACTGATTTCTTTGTCTTTTGCGTATTGTGGCGTGACTTGGTGGTTTAGTCTAATTCAATGAGTCTATATTTTGTATTGTAAAAAGCTAATTTAAACCCTATTTTGGGCGCGACTTTAGCGCATTAGTTAATTGTATGTGGCCTATAGTTTTAAATATTCGCAAAAACTGCCAGTTAATAGGCGAATTTTGATTGTCCATTTTTGGGTATCGGCTTTCCTCGCAGTTTAAGTTTGGTTTTCTGCGCCATTCCTGTAAAATTGCAGGCAAATTGATGCGTCTAACCGACCTTTTTAAACTTAATTGAGAGCTACATTATGAGCCAAGATTTTCTAAATCATTTACAAGCCCAAATAAATGAGTTGCACGACACAGGGTTATATAAAGATGAAAGAGTGATTGATTCGCAGCAACAAGCTGATATTCACGTTACCACAGGCCAAAATGTACTTAACTTTTGTGCAAATAACTATTTAGGATTGGCCAATAGTAAAGCGTTAATTGAAGCTGGCCAAGCGGCATTGCAAGACTGGGGTTACGGCCTTGCGTCGGTGCGTTTTATTTGCGGAACTCAAGCCATTCATAAGACTTTAGAAAATCGGATTAGCCAGTTTCTTGGAATGCAAGATACTATTTTATATTCATCATGCTTCGATGCGAACGGGGGGTTATTTGAAACTATCTTAACGGCCGAAGATGCGGTTATTTCTGACTCACTTAACCATGCTTCTATCATTGATGGGGTTAGGTTATCTAAGGCGATGCGTTATCGTTATGCAAACAACGACATGGCAGACCTAGAAAAGCAGTTAATTGCAGCGAATGAAGCCGGAGCAAGATACAAATTGATTGCAACAGATGGGGTGTTTTCAATGGACGGCTTTATCGCCGATCTCAAATCAATCTGTGATCTGGCGGATAAGTACGATGCTATGGTTATAGTAGATGACTCTCATGCGGTAGGCTTTATTGGTGAAAATGGTCGTGGAACGCACGAATATTGTGATGTGATGGATAGGGTAGATATTATCACTGGGACTCTAGGTAAAGCTTTAGGTGGTGCATCGGGTGGCTATACTTCTGGGAAAAAAGAAATCATTGAATGGCTACGCCAACGTTCACGTCCTTATTTGTTCTCAAATACTTTAGCTCCAGTTATTGCTGCGGCGTCGGTCAAGGTTTTAGACCTGTTAGAAAGTGGCAATGATTTACGCCAAAAGCTAAATGAAAATGCGCAGTATTTTAGAGAAAAAATGAGTGCGTTAGGTTTTGAGTTATTACCTGGCGAACACCCAATTATTCCAGTCATGTTGGGTGATGCTTCTTTAGCTAAAAAGTTTGCTAATGAAATGCTAGCCGAGGGAATTTATGTGGTTGGCTTTAGTTTTCCTGTAGTGCCTAAAGGACAAGCTAGAATTAGAACCCAAATGTCAGCAGCGCATGATAAATCACATATTGATAAAGCGGTTGCTGCGTTTGAAAAAGTAGGCAAAAATCTTGGCGTGATCTAACTAAAACCTTAGTGGCAAGTTTATAGATCAATCCAGCATATGAGTGAGAGATAGCGCAAATGAAAACACTAGCAAAAAGCCATGCCAAAAAAGGTATTTGGATGGAAAAAGCCGAGCTACCCGAAGTCGGTCACAATGATGTATTAATTAAAATTAAGAAAACTGCAATTTGTGGAACCGATGTTCACATTTATAACTGGGATGAGTGGTCACAAAAAACTATTCCAGTGCCCATGACCGTAGGCCATGAATTTGTTGGTGTGATTGAAAAAATAGGCCAAGAAGTGCAGGGCTTTAAAGTAGGTGATAGGGTTTCGGGTGAAGGACATATCACCTGTGGTCATTGCCGAAATTGCCGGGCTGGACGCCGCCATTTATGTCGAAATACAGTGGGTGTTGGAGTTAATCGTGCAGGGGCATTTGCCGAATACTTATCAATTCCAGCGGTAAACGCATTTAAATTACCGGACGATATTTCGGACGAAATGGCATCTATTTTTGACCCTTTTGGTAACGCAGTACACACGGCGCTTTCGTTTGATTTAGTGGGCGAAGATGTTTTGATCACTGGCGCTGGGCCGATTGGTATTATGGCGGCAGCGGTTTGTCGTCATGTAGGCGCTCGTCACGTTGTGATTACCGATGTGAATCAATACAGATTAGATCTCGCTAAAAAAATGGGCGCAACAAGAGCTGTTAATGTCGCTGAAGAAAGTTTAGAAGCGGTTATGCGTGAGTTAAAAATGACTGAAGGCTTTGATGTGGGATTAGAAATGTCAGGTGTGCCTTCGGCAGTGCAGTCGATGTTAAAAACGATTAATAATGGCGGCAAAATTGCCATGTTGGGTATACCGCCTAGTGACATGGCAGTAGATTGGAATCAGGTTATTTTTAAAGGGCTGGTCATCAAAGGAATTTATGGGCGTGAAATGTTTGAAACTTGGTATAAAATGGTTTCTCTATTACAGTCAGGATTAGATATTACGCCAATTATCACGCATCAATTTAAAGTTGACGAGTTCCAACAAGGCTTTGATATTATGCGCAGCGGTCAATCGGGTAAAGTGATTTTAGATTGGAGCTAGGGCGAATAAGATGAATGTCCAATAACCGCCTAGTTGGGGTTATTGGACAAAATACTTTACTAAGGATTACTGATAAACGTACTGGGTAAAAAGAATATCTTTGACAATTTCTTGGCCAGTTTCTTCTTTAAGCACTTCATTTAACCGCGTTTTAGACTGCTCTCTTAACGCATCTCTTTGTGTTAGGTCTTTAATCACTTCCTCAGTTAAGCGATTGAAAAAATCGATTAATGCGTCTTGAATGAGCGGTAAGTGCTCTTCAACCAAATCGTAATGATCTTGGCCACGTACCACAACTTGTATTTGAACCACGATATAGCCAAGCTTTTTCCCCGTATTTTGATAAAAAGTTAAAATATTAGGGTCAATTTGGTAGTACATAAGTGGCTCTTGGTCTTCTGCAGCATTTAAAGAGGTCGATGGAAGCGCTGCCACCAAAAATATTGCCAGAGTAATTAAAAGAGCTTTCATAAAATTTAAATTGCTAAAAAACGATAAGGTATTGTAAGTATAGTGGAAAATTTGCGGCTTTTTTTAGAAATAGACCTGGTTGATGAATGCGGGGTAAAGGAAGGACGCAAGAGGCTAAGCACAAGTTAAGCATAGAAAATGGTAGAAATTAAATTTCTACCATTTCAAAGTCTTCTTTACCTACGCCGCACTCAGGACAAAGCCAATCTGCTGGAACATCTGCCCATGCCGTACCGGGCGCTATTCCATCTTCTGGCCAACCTTTGGCTTCGTCGTAGATCCACCCACAAACAATACATTCCCACTTTTTCATGACTGTCTCACTTGATAGTTTTATCGCAAAGGCGCATTTATAAAGATTTTTAACCGAAACTGCAAGTTACTGGCAAAAAATGTCAATAAATGGCGACACTTTGTTATAATCCTCGCTAATTCAGAACTAAATAATAGAGTATTGATTGAACGCTCAAATTTTATCGTTGCTAAGTGATAGGGGCAGCTTAACTGGTCGCTTTAAACAAGTCATGGGCGCTGCACCGCAATTGACGAAGTTAAATCAGGGCAAAAAGTTTGTTTCTGCAGAAGAGCGTATTTTATTAGAAATACCAGAACGCCAATATGCGTTGGTACGAGAAATAAAAATGGGAAATCAGTCTAAAAACTGGCTTTTCGCGCGTACCACAATACCTTTAGCGACCTTACAAGGTGGCGCATTACGCATTTCAATGCTGAACAACGAGCCTATTGGAAAAATCTTGTTTGGTAGAAATGGTGCTGAGCGAACTTTTATGAATGTCGAGTTAACGACAGAATTGCCACCAAGTTTGGCGCAGCTCAATGTTGCGACCGAGCAGCCGCTTTGGATGCGCCGCTCTATCTTTGAGTTTGATAGCGGGCCTTTATTAATTAGTGAAGTGTTTTTACCAGATTGTCCTATTTATAACGACACTCTCATTTAACCTGACTTATAGGCAGCCAGCGTGACTAAAGCTAAAATAAAATTAAAAGCGAACAAGCAAGAGTCAACTGACCGAGGCCCAAAGGGAGCTTCCCAAATTACTTTTTGGGGTACCTTGCTAGAATTAATTGGTGAGATAAAGCAATCGTTGGTGAGGCTTTATTATAATCCCCTTGTACGTGAACGGCTGCGCCAATATGCACTTTTAATGCGGGTTGATAAGCCAATTGGTATTTTGTTGTTACTTTGGCCAACTTTTTGGGCACTATGGTTAGCGGCTGAAGGAACGCCCAATGTCAGTTTGATTGTTATTTTTAGTCTTGGTGTATTTTTGACTCGGTCAGCCGGTTGTGTGATTAATGACTTTGCTGACCGTAACTTTGATGGAAAAGTTTCACGAACTGAAAATCGCCCCTTAGCAACCGGCAAAGTTTCAGAAAAAGAAGCTGTCAGCTTGTTTCTTGTTTTAGCTTTAGTGGCTTTTTCCTTGGTTTTTCTGCTCAATACACTGTCTTTAATGCTGTCGGTTATCGCTATCATTATTGCAACAGCTTATCCATTTATGAAGCGCGTAACTTACTTTCCACAAGTTGTATTAGGAGCAGCTTTTTCAATGGCAATTCCAATGGCTTATGCTGCTACCAATAATGAAATATCGAATCAAGCTTGGGTGCTCTATATTGCTAACTTATTGTGGGTGTTGGCATATGACACTTTATATGGAATGGTTGATAGAGCAGAAGACTTAAAAGTAGGCATTAAATCGACGGCTATTTTATTTGGTGAAGCCGATTTACAAATTATTGCGACAATACAGGGCTTTTTCTTATTTGGAATGCTGCTTGTTGGGCAGAGTTACCAGTTAAATTTTTGGTATTATTTAAGCTTGATTGTTGCAGCGTGTTTAATCGCATGGCAAATATATAGCGCTCGAAGTCGTCAGCCGGCAGTGTGCTTTAATGCTTTTTTGAATAATAACTGGGTTGGGGCTGTGATTTTTTGTGGTATTCTACTCTCTACCTCAGTGTGAATTCTCCGTTAAAGGAATAGGGCTATGACCGCAAAAATTTTAGTTGTCGAAGATGATTTTGCTAATCAAAGGGTAGCAAGCTTGTTTTTGAAAAAACTCGGTTATGAATCTGACATTGCAGAAAACGGTCAGCAAGCTATTAATATCTTGGAGAATGAAACTTACCAATTGGTCTTTATGGATTGTCAAATGCCGGTAATGGATGGCTTTGAAGCGGCTCGACAGATTAGAAATTTAACGAATGATAATCGAGACATACCGATTGTCGCTTTAACCGCTAATGTCGTTAGCGGTATCGTTGAAGACTGTAAGCAAGCTGGCATGAACGATGTACTAAATAAGCCGATTCAACTGCAAACCATAAAAGACATGCTGGACAACTGGTTAAACTAGTAAGCCTTTATTTATCACAGCCCGGCTAAAGGTTTTTATTGGTACACTGTTTCGGTAAATAAGCTTCATTAATTTTTTGGGCATAACATAACCAGTCGTAACGTCCACTATTATTCAGCTCTGGTTGAAGGTAAACTGAGCGTCCACTAATTTTCTCCGGCTTTTTAAATGTAATAGCCAAACTCCCATTGTTAGTAACTTGAATGTAATAGCGTTGGGTATTAAATTCGTTTGAGTTTAAATTTGCTTGCTCAAAATTTACTGGCCAATAGCCGCTTTCTTCGGCGTAATTCTCAATCGCCGGTGTCGCACTTTTAGCATGTTCTATGCCTTGAGAAATACCTGCTCTAATACTGTAATCTTGATATGCAGGCAGTGCGATTGCTGCAATAATACCGGTAATGGGAATAATTAAAACTAACCCTACTACGCCCGCAATGGCTAACGCAGACATTCCTTTAGGCGGATTTTGGTTTACCTGCTGAATTTGTTGCGGGCCAAAGTGCCGGTTGACAACTACTGCGCTGGCTATAATATCGTGAAGTGCTTGTTTACGGCTGGTAAATGCAGCCATTAGGTAGCCAATACTAAAAGTAAAATTAGAAATCACACCTGACAGCTGTCTCCCTGCCGCGTGAGCAAAGCTTAGTTGTTGGCCTTGCATATCGGTTACTTTAATACCTAACATGCGTTTGCCTAAAGTGGCTTGGCCGCTTGAGCTTTCAAGCAATGCAAAATATAGCAGGCAAATGGCTAACCAAATTCCAACTAACATAACAGCCTGCGCGACCGCAAAATTTAAATTAGTCGGTGCTACCGATACCCCTAAAACAGCAACACTAATGATAGAAATTAGGATGTAGATAATAATGTAGTCAATAAAGTAAGCAACGACACGCTTCCAAAAACCAGCATAAATATAATCTGCAGCCATTATCGGTGCGTCTTGTTGTTGTGGTGAATCATATGGCGAATGTGACATTGCAGCTAAAGAGTTTCCACAACTTACGCAAAATTTAGCCGTGTAAGGGTTGGCCGCCTGGCAAGACTGACAATTGATAGTGTTAGACATAATGGGTTCTCTTTAGCCGTGTTTTAGTCAAAGTAGATTTTTTGTGCTTTGCTGTCAAGTTGCGACGCTGCTTATTCGTTTGTTGAGCTTTTTTAGTGAGCCGCATTGGCCTTAAATTTCTGCCGGGTTTAAATTGAGTTTCGCTAGTTGCTCGGTCACTAGTTGCTCTGCTCGTTGCCAATCTACTTGTTCTATTTTTGTTAAATTTTCGCTCAGTTGAACCAGTATTTTATTTTGAATAATGCCGCGTTGGTATGCTTCTGCATAAGGTAGCCGGTGAAACATTACCATGGAATAACGAGGGCAAAAATAGTCTGGAAAACGCTTTTCTAGTTCAAATGCGATTTTAGATTTAAGTATAAATTGCGCGTCATTAACCGAATCACGCATGGTAATGTAGTTTTCAATAGCCATTGTGGCAATCGCGTCTGCATTAGGTTTGCGCAGTTTTTCAGTTTGTGAAAATACGCTCTCCCAATCGTGAGCTGATTGAGCAATAAGCTGATCGAGTTGGTAAACATCTTCAAACCCGCAGTTCATACCTTGCCCATGAAAAGGTACAATTGCATGAGCGGCGTCACCAAGCAACAGAGCTTTATCTTTATAGTGCCAAGGAGAGCACTTTACTGTACTTAAACTGCCTGTAGGGTTGTTAAAAAAGTCATTTTGCAAACTTGGTAATAGCGGCAATAAATTGGGGAAGTAATCGCTAAAAAATTGATTCAGTTTTGCTGGGGTATTAATACTAGCAAAGCTGACTTCACCTTCATTGGGCATAAACAGAGTAACTGTAAAACTACCGTCTAAATTAGGTAAAGCAATTATCATAAAGCCGCCTCGAGGCCAAATATGAAGTGCATTTTTGTCAATTTGAAAGTCACCTGTAGCGGTTGCAGGAATGGTGAGCTCTTTATAACTGTGACCGAGTGGCTCAATAGAGTTTATGCCGTCTAACTGGTTATGGATAGCATGACGAACTGCAGAGGCGCTACCATCGGTACCGATTAAGTGCTGAAAGCTGTGCTGAGTAATTTCACCGCTTTGTTCATCGGTGAGTTCAATGGTATTTTCTGCATGGTTCACTTGAGTACATTTTTGGTTAAAGTGAATGCTCACGTTGCCAAAGCTCTCAGCTGCATCCATACATAAAGAGTTAAGATCAGCACGAGAAATTGAGTAAATTTCTTCTTCTGGCCTTTGACCATAAGGTTGAAAGTTTAGATTGCCGGATATATCGTGGATCATGCGGCCTTTCATCGGTATAAGCATGGCTTCTACTTGAGGCATTAAGCCGGCTTGTTTTAGTGGGTGAATACCGCGATTAGCGAGTGCTAAGTTGATTGAGCGACCAGCAGAGATATCGGTTTTGCGCATGTCGGGGCGGCGCTCAAAAATTTCTACTTGAAAGCCTCGCTTGGCCAAAAAAACGGCGGTTAAGCTGCCTACTAATCCTGCACCGATTAAAGTGATTTTTTTATTTTTCATGTCGCTAATCCTAAGCTTGTAAACTTTTTTTGAGAATTTTGACAAAGTTAAAACAGTCGCTAAAAGTATTATATAAAGGCACCGGAGCGACGCGAATAACATTAGGGTGTCGCCAATCTCCAGTCACTCCGGCGGCTTCAATTCGATCAAATACGGTTTTACCGTCGAGCCCGTGAGTGTTGACCGTTAAACTAAGCTGACACCCATATTCGTTTTCTGTACTAGGCGTTAAAATTTGGATGTCGTCGCCCAACTCTTCGTTAAGTAAAAATCTTAAATAATCGGTTAGTTGACGAGATTTTTTAGCCAGCTCATGAATGCCTCCGGCTTGCTTAACCGTATCTAGCGAAGCACGAATCGCTGCCAATGACAAAATAGGGGGATTAGAAAGTTGCCAAGCTTCGGCGCTTTGCATTGGTTGAAAACTATTTTCCATTTTAAAACGGGTCGACTTATCGTGACCCCACCAGCCAGCAAATCTGGGTAAATCTGCGGAGTTATGGTGCTTTTCATGAACAAAGCAGCCCGCGACAGATCCCGGTCCAGAGTTTAAATATTTGTAGCTACACCAACAAGCAAAGTCTACCTGCCATTGATTTAACTTCATCACTACATTGCCTGTCGCATGTGCTAGATCAAAGCCTACCATACAGCCTTTGGCCTTTGCTGCAGCGGCAATTGCCTGCATGTCAAATACTTGACCAGTATAATATTGAACGCCAGGTAACATGACGAGCGCAATTTCATCACCGTGGTTGGCAATGATTTCAAGAATATCCTCAGTTCGAATACTCGCTTCTTGATTTCTTGGCTTAGCAAAGAGCATGGAATCGGCAGGATTAAACCCGTGAAATTTTATTTGTGACTCAACCGCATAGTGATCTGAGGGGAATGCGTGTTCTTCAATAAGAATTTTATTTCGTGTGGCAGTTGGCCGATAAAAGCTCACCATCATAAAGTGTAAGTTGGCTGTCAAAGAGTTCATTGCGACTACTTCGCTAGTCTTAGCGCCGACTAAATCTGCAAAGCCTTGGGCTAAAAATTCGTGATAGGGCATCCAAGGAAAATCGCCACTAAAATGTCCTTTCACACCCAATTTTTGCCATTGACTGAGCTCGTAATTTAAATATTCTGAAACTTTTTTAGGCTGCAGCCCAAGCGAGTTACCACATAAATAGATTTCATCTTCGCCGTTAGCTTGCTTGGGAATATGAAACTCATCTCGCATTTTGGCTAGAGGATCATTTTTATCCAAAGTTTGTGCAAAGTTTAAATTGTTTTCAAATTGCATAATAGTCTCATTCAAAAAGTTAGCTAATTTCAGTAATACCGCGAGGGTAAAAATTAATTTGTTATAAAAAATTATTCGTTTAATAAGGTCGTTTTATACAATACTGGCATTGAAGGTACAGCATCGGTCAATATTCGTGGTACTTGTAAATTGCATAAATAAAGGCCATCGACAATTGTGTCACTAACAAAAACCATTTCAGAAATTGTTTTGGCGGTTTGTGTCTTTGCGTTTAGATTCTTTTCGGCAGGATTAACTTGCCAAAAAATACGGTGGTTGCTTAGCTCTCCTTGATCATACATTTTATCGACGGAAGGAAAGTCCACCATTAAGTGTTGAACCTTGCGTTCCAAAATATAACTCATGGCGTCATTGCTTAAATAAACGGGATAATTTTTCTCGCTGTAAACGGCAGTTTGTTTATGAGTTGGATTAGGTAAGGTTCTAATCACTAAGCCTTGTAATTCTTGGTCACTAAAATGTTTGAGCTGAGCCTGAATTTGAGCTTTAGTAATGACTCGATTGTTAGAATCAAATCCTGCGGCATAGTGATCTGAAACTTGGCTAGCTATTTCTGGCTTTAATGAAATTAACACCGCAGGAAACAGCGCTTGCGGTATTGCTTGAAATACCGCGATAGGTTCGTTAACTATATGTGAAACAGATTCAGTGTGTGTGCCGTTGCAGTGAGCAACTAGCGTTAGTTGGTTTACATTGCAGCTTCCGCCTTGTTGCGTGTCACCGATAAAGCCGTCAGCGGATAGTGGCTTGCTGGTACAGTTAGGCGCGCCAAAATGATTTGGCTGTGGTTGGTTAGGCGTTAGCGTGATCGCAATATTTAGCGAGTTTGTAAGGTCTACGTGGTATCGTTTTGATGCGATCTTTACAGTTAGTTCCATAAGGCTCAATCCTGCTTGCCTAAGAAACGTTCTGCCTCTAGTCCAAGCCATTCAAGTGCAGTACCGTGGAGCAATTGTTGTCTTATTTTTTCGTCTTGTATATGCTGATTAATCAGTTTTCCTGGTTGCAGCTCGCCTAGCGGAAAAGGGTAGTCACTACCAAGTGCTAGTTTGTCTGCGCCCATAAGATTGATTAAGTAATCCAACATAGGTGCGTCATGAACGAGCGTATCTAAATAAAACTTATCGAGGTATTCTCGTGGGTTAATCGGATTGTCTTTAGCCACTAAATCGGGGCGACAATTAAAACCATGTTCAATTCGACCGATAGTTGAAGGGAACGAACCACCGCCATGGGCAAAAGCCACTTTAAGGTTCGGTAAGCGCTCAAAAACGCCTCCAAATATCATCGAGCAAATCGCCAATGAGGTTTCTGCAGGCATACCGACTAACCAGGGGAGCCAATAGTCTTTCATTTGATCTTTCCCCATCATGTCCCATGGATGGACAAATATACTCGCATTTAAATCTTGTGCTGCTTCAAATACGGCAAATAGTTCGGGTGCATTTAAATTCCATTCATTAACATGAGAGCCAATTTGAACGCCACTCAAGCCAAGTTGCATACAGCGCTCTAGCTCTTTAATTGCAAGATCTGGTGATTGCAATGGAATGGTCCCTAACCCAGCAAACCTGTGTGGGTATTGGTCACAAATACCCGCTATGTGATCATTTAATAATTTTGAAATATCAAGTGCGTCCAGAGGCTTAGCCCAATAACTAAACATCACTGGAACCGTGGATAAAACTTGCGCACTGACTTTATGTTGATCGCACTCTTGAATACGTACTTGAGGGTCCCAGCAGTTAGCGTCAATTTCTCTAAAGAAGGTTTCGTCTTTCATCATGCGGGCGCAGCCGCAGCGGTGGTGGTCGAGATGAATCCAGCCACCATAACCATATTTTTCTTTTAGGTTTGGCCACTCTTTAGGCAATATGTGGGTATGTATGTCGATAGTAAGCATTGTGAATATTCCTAATTTTTTTAGTTAAACTCATATTGGTTATGTGGCATGACTTCGCCACATTGTTCACAAGTGCGCAGTGATTCATTGGATAAAAAGCGATTAAAAACGGCGCCAAAATCATTCTCTATATCTTTTAGTGGAAATGACTCATGGTAAAGTTGGTGGTTACAGTTTTCACAAAACCACATTAAAGCATCAGTGTCTTCAGGGCGACGAACTTGCTCAATAACCAAGCCAATAGAGTCTTTAAAGCGAATTGGAGAATGAGGTACTTTGGGCGGGAGTAAAAATATTTCACCTGCTTTTATAGGGTAGTCTACAACTTTTCCATCTTGTTGGGTGCGTAGCAGCATTTCTCCCTCAAGCTGATAGAAAAACTCAGGGCCTTCGTTGTAATGAAAATCTTTGCGTCCATTTGGGCCGCCAACCACCATGATTATCATGTCTCCTTCACGGTAAACTTCTTTATTGCATACCGGAGGCTTCAACTTGTCTCTATTATCGTTGATCCACTGCTGAAAGTTTATTACTTGCATTGGTGCGCTCATCGTTTAGCTCCTTAATCTTGTGAGTTGGCTCACTAAGTTACTTTTTATTAGGCCGCTGACTTTTAGCTTGGTTATTTTTTAACTGTTGCTATACATTTTAGTTCTATTGCGATAGGTGTCGGTAAACAGTTAATTTCTAGCGTTGTTCGGCAAGGTTGATTGTCAGCAAAGTATTCTGCATAAATTCGATTATAAGTCTTAAAATCATCTTTCATGTTCGTGAGAAAGACGGTGACATCGACTAAGTTCATCCAACTTGAACCCGAAGCTTCGAGTATTATTTTTACATTGTCAAAAACACTGCGACACTGGGCTTCAATATCATAAGCTGCAATGCTGCCATCAGGATTGAGCGTGACCCCAGGAATTTCGCTAGTACCGGCTTTGCGAGGGCCAACGCCAGAAAGAAAGAGTAAATCTCCAACTTGACGCGCATGAGGGTATAGGCCGACTGGTTTAGGCGCGTTATCGGTATTAAAGGTGTTGTTTTGCTGAGTCATAGTGAAACCCTTGATGTTTTTTCTGAATATTAATCTAGTTCTAAAGTTGAACATTTATTAGTGACTATTTCGTCTAAGAAAGCACTGTTAAGTCACTGGATTGGGTATAAGCCAATTAAAGCTTAGCACAGAGGAGTTGCGCGATAGAAAAGGAGAAGGCTAGTTTAAAATAAACTTGCAACCTTGCTGGCTAGCAAAGATGTTGTGCGATGATTTATTAATTTTTATTGATTTCATTAGATAAGTTAATCAATAGCCAAAAAGGAACTTGAATAGACTGATTTTAGGAGCAATTGTTGTCGCTGTAAACCTTATATCGGCATAAATTAAGCATTTTTAGTCAACCAATGGCTGTTAGTCAGCTCAAATAAAAGAATGAGCCAATGGGAATAGTTTGCTAAATCATTCGTTATTGCGCTAATTGCTCTGTCGGACAGGTCGCTGCTATTGTGCCTGTTAGCTATTAGGGCAGTAAGATTAAGGCATTACGTTTATGACAAAAATAACTCGATAGCATGAGTTTTTAGTTTTCGGTTCAATACTTTATATCGTAATATGTGAAGGTAGCTTATTAAATAATGACGAAATTAAAGGAATACACCATGCAGGTGTCAGAAGAGTTTGAGGATTATCGGCGACAAGCCTATTCGCTCGCGTATCGTTTGCTAAGCAATAGAGATGACGCGCTAGAAGTCGTGCAAGCCTCGATTGAAAAGGGGATTAATCATGCCAATGCGCCGCGCTTAGATCATCCTGAATTTAAACCGTGGCTTTTTACCGTGGTAAGAAACAAGTCTATTGATATTTTAAGACATAAAAAACGCGTACCAAAGGTAGAGCACGAAGATTATCATTCGAGCGCGCCAAACTCTTTAGAGCCAGATAAAAGCCTACATCAATTGCAGTTGAAAGAGGCGCTTGAGCAAGCAATTAACGAATTAAAAATGCAACAAAAAGAAATCATTCTACTTCGTGATTATCATAATTTTAGTTACGCTGACATTGCAAAAATTTTAGGTATTGCCAACGGTTCTGTTATGTCTAGACTACATCGTGCGCGTATGGCTTTAAGAGAAATCCTGATTAATCGGGGTATTTCACTAGGAGGCGACTTATGAACCCTTCGTTAGATTCAAATGAAGATCAAAAATTAATGCGTTTATCGGGTTATATCGATGGCGAACTCACCCAACAAGAAGCGCAAAAAGTGGCGCTGTTATTAGACTCCGACTCAGAGTATCAACAGCTATATACTGAGCTTAAATTAATGCGCAATGAAGTACAGTCTTTAAGCCTACAAGATAAAGAGTTAAAACATTTAGATAAACTTTTTAAAGAGCCAATCGTTAAAACAAGCCGAATTTTTGGTCTTGCGCTCGTTTTTATCTCGGCAATAGCTGCAATGTTGTTAACGCTTTACATGATTTTTACGCATCCTGAGCTTGGCTTAATAGAAAAAGGACTTGTGGGGTTATTAGGGAGTGGTTTTATGTTGCTTTTAGTGAGTGTATTACGCCAAAGGCTACTCAGTTTAAAAAATGATAAATATAAGCGAGTGAAGTTATGAGCAGAGTAATCCTTTCGACCACGGAGTTTATTTACGGTAAGCAAATAATAAAGCACTTAGGGCTAGTACGCGGCACTAGCATTAGAGCACGCCACATTGGACATGATTTACTCGCCTGGATGCGGGGAATTGTGGGGGGCGAAATTCATGAATATACTAAGTTATTAGCAGAAAGTAGAGAGCAGGTACTTGATCGCATTATGCAAGATGCAGCAGAACTGGGAGGTAACGCGATTGTCGGACTTCAGTTTTCTACTTCTCATATAGCACAAGGTGCTGCAGAGCTAGTGGTATATGGTACTGCGGTTTTAGTTGAAGATGCCAATGATTTACTCGAAGAGTTAAACGAGCAGACTTAAAATGCTTGCTACACTATTCATACCTATAAGCCACTAACGCTAATGTGCTATGCTTTGACTATTCTAAATAGAACGATCTCGGTCGTTTAATAAATTAATTGGTAAAAGGTTAGGTATGAAAATTTTGGTTAGAAATCTCGCTAGATCAACAACAGAAAGCGAATTAAAAGATCTTTTTACACAGCAGGGCAGTGTGCAATCATGTGATTTGGTTTTAGACAAAGAGACTCAGCTGTCTAAAGGGTTTGGTTTTGTAGAAATGCCCAAGGCAGGTGAAGCAAAAGCGGCAATCCAAAAGTTAAATGGATTAGAACTAGGTGGTAATAAAATTAGAGTGAAAAAAGCCAACTAATATAGGTTTGTCTGTCATGGCAGAGGTGATTGTTTTCGCTTCATTGTTTCTTAACTACTTAAGAGGCGCTCAGAGTCTATCGCTTAAAATAATGGCTAGGCCTGTTTTTGGAGTGAGTGCAAGATATTGGTAAGGTCATTATAAGTTTCGGCAACAACAAAAAAGGCGCTTTAAGCGCCTTTTTTGTTGCAAGTTTAGTTAGCTCAGTCTTGCTGTTTAGCTTCAATTTTAGCCCAACTGTCCCGCAAGGTAACCGTGCGATTAAAAACTAAATTTTCTTCGCTATGTTGATATCTATCGGCACAGAAATAACCTTCTCGCTCAAATTGAAAGGCGTCTTCTGGCTTGGCATTTGCTAAACTCATTTCTACTCGTGCGTTGTCAATAACTTGTAGTGAGCTTGGGTTTACTGTCGCTAAAAAATCTTCTGCTGCGCCAGGATTTGGCACATTAAATAGACGATCATAGAGTCTAACTGTTGCTGTTCTTGAATGACTTTCCGATACCCAGTGAATAACGCCTTTGGGCTTATAGTCTTCTGGGTTTTTTCCTAAAGTGTTAGGGTCGTAACTACAAAGTAGTTCGGTAATTTCACCATTCTCGTCTTTAATAACTTGGTCACAAGTAATAACATAGGCGTTACGCAATCTGACAGCTTTGCCGAGCACTAAACGCTTATATTTTTTATTGGCACTCTCTCTAAAATCGTCTTTATCGATTAAAATAGTTTTTGAGAAGTATATTTTTCGACTGCCCATAGACTCATTTTGCGGATGATTAGGTGCATTAATTTCTTCTACTTTGTTATCTTCGTAGTTTGTTAGCGTAATTTTAAGCGGGTTAAGAACTGCCATGGCGCGAGGAGCATTATCGCCCAAATCTTCGCGAACTGAGTTTTCTAGTAAGCTCATTTCAACGGTATGAACTTTCTTAGTAACACCGGTTCGCATAACGAAATCTCTGATCGCAAAAGCGCTAAACCCACGTCTTCGCATGCCAGAAATTGTCGGCATTCTTGGGTCGTCCCAGCCGTCTACTACACCTTCTGTCACCAGTAAATTGAGCTTTCGCTTGCTGGTAATTGTATGCTCAAGGTTGAGTCGAGAGAATTCTATTTGCTGCGGGTGGCAGTCGATAGAAATATTGTCTAATACCCAATCATAAAGCGGTCGATGATCTTCAAATTCAAGCGTACACAGCGAATGAGTCACGCCTTCTATGGCGTCCGAAATACAGTGTGTAAAATCATAAGTAGGATAAATGCACCATTTGTCTCCGGTACGAATATGGTGCTGACGCTTTATACGATATATCGCCGGGTCGCGCATATTCATATTAGGTGATGCCATGTCAATTTTGGCGCGCAATACTTTTTCGCCGTCTGCAAATTCGCCCGCCTTCATGCGCCGAAACTGATCTAAATTTTCTTCAAGGCTTCGCTCGCGATAAGGGCTGTTTTTTCCGGGCTGTGTTAAATTACCGCGATAGCTGCGCATTTCTTCTGCGCTTAACTCATCTACGTATGCCAGCCCTTTTTGAATGAGCTCTTCTGCATAAAGATAAAGCTGATCAAAATAATCGGCAGCATGGCGAATTTCGCCTGACCATTCAAATCCTAACCACTTGACGTCTTCTGCAATAGCTTCTGCGTAAGCTGCTTCTTCTTTGGCTGGATTAGTATCATCAAACCTCAAATTACATTGACCTTGATAGTCGTTAGCAAATCCAAAATTAATACAAATAGACTTTGCATGACCCACATGTAAAAAGCCATTGGGCTCTGGTGGAAAGCGAGTTTGCACTTTTTGATGTTTACCCGACGCCAAATCGGCTTCAATGATATGTCGGATAAAATTCGCTGGTTTGGTCACTTCGGTACTCATTTTAAGTCTAATTCTCTGCTGTATGGTCGAAAGTTGAGCGCACAAAACGCAATATTAAAGCCAATAAAATGTAGATATGGCCTCAAAAGCGTGATTTTACCTTAGATAAGCTAATTCTCGAAGCTCTTAATCAGATTATTTAAGCATGGCTTTTAGGTGACTAAACTAGGCGTAATGATATGCATGAGTTATAATCTCGGCTAATTACCCTGAGGGGCGGCTAGAATTAGCCTGAGAAGTAACGTTATTGAAGTTAAATAACTTGAACCCTTAGAACTTGATCCAGTTAATGCTGGCGTAGGGACAGGGAAGTGCACCTCTAGAGTTATTCGTTGCTTAAAAAAAGCTAGCGTCGTGCAGTTTCTTACTTCCTACCCCAAGCTACATAGTGAAATCATTTGGAGTAGTGGTTTATGAAGTCCACCTTAGCCGTATCAACTTGCCTTATCTTAAGTCATTCTTGCTTACCACAAGCCTTTGCGCAAGCGCAATCTGAGCCGACCGTAACAGACGAAAACATTGTTGTAGTAACCGCTGATTTCAGAGATAAAAGTGTATTGCGCCTGCCGACTAGCGTGAGCGTTTTGTCTGAAGATGAGTTAATTAAAAATAATGCACATCACCTTTCTGACGTATTGAACTTAGCCCCTAATGTTAATTTTGCTACAGGGGCATCAAGAGGTCGCTTTATTCAAGTTCGTGGAATTGGAGAAAGAAGTGAGTTTTCTGAACCTGTAAACTATTCTGTGGGCGTGGTTCTTGATGGTATTGATATGACAGGAATCGCGTCTGCGGCTACTTTAATCGATACTCAACAGGTTGAAGTTTTGCGTGGCCCACAAGGTACTCTATATGGCGCTAATGGGCTTGCTGGATTAATTAATATTGTTTCTAATCAAGCTTCTGCCGAGCCAAACTTTAAAGTTTCTGCTGGTGTCGAAAGTCATTCGGGCTACAATTCGCAAATTGTCGCTACAGGCCCAATTACCGACGCGTTACTCTATCGCTTTGCTGTTGGTCAGTATGCAAGTGATGGACACATGAAAAATGTGTTTTTACAAACTGACGACACTAACAATATTGATGAAACAAGTGCTCGTTTAAAGCTTTTTTATCAACCTAGCCAAGACTTTCAATTAGAAACTAATTTTATTTTTGCCGATATTGATAATGGATATGATGCTTTTAGTTTAGACAGCAATTTCAATACTTATTCTGATGAGCCTGGTTTTGATAAACAAAGCACTAACGCTTTCTCGGTAAAAGCGCAGTGGAGTTTAGACGAAACTTTAATCCAAACTTTAGTAAGCCGTGCAAACTCTGACTCAGAATATGGTTATGACGAAGACTGGAGTCATCCTGCAATTTGTGAAGGTACGGCTTGTGACTCAGATTTGTTTGGGTTTGATTGGTGGTATTCATCATTTGACAATTACATTCGAGAGAATACTAACAATAGCCTAGATTTACGTTGGTTATCCAACTCAAATAGTCAACAGAGTAATTGGGTTGTCGGTTTATACGCGCGCCAGCAAGAGACTCGTTTAATTCGAGAATATACTTTTAACACCAGTGATTTTAATAGCGAGTTAAATAAAAACAATTATGCACTCTATGGGCAAGTTGAATCGCCTCTGGGCACTAAGTGGTCATTGATTTCTGGCCTAAGGTTCGAGAAGCAACAAACTGACTATCAAGATAACAATGCAATCTTAGCTAAGGGCAGCGAAAACTTTTGGGGTGGAAAGCTGGCTATAGAATATGCTTTTGCTCGAGAGCGCATGTTTTATTTATTATTGTCGCGAGGTTACAAAGCTGGTGGTTTTAATAATCGTCCTGAAATACCAGCCTCAGATCGCGCATACGCGACAGAATTTATGTGGAACTTAGAGTGGGGTGTCAAAGGTAACTGGTTAGAAGATAGAGTGATCTTACAGTCTAGTGTTTTCTATCAGCATAGAAAAGATATTCAATCGAAGCAATCAAGAGTGACTTCGCGTGCCGATGGCCGATTATTAACCGAAGGCGGCGAGTGTCCTTGTGATTTTAATGATTACATTAAAAATTCAGCGCAAGGTATTAGCTACGGGCTCGAGTTTGAGTTGCAATGGCTAGGTTGGGACGACGCGAGTGTTTATACCAGTGTTGGTTTGCTTCACACAGAGTTTAAAGATTTTAGTAGCTTTACTCACAACTTGGCCAACCTACAAGTTGAGCCACCAGTACCTTATAATTTAGATGGTAGAGCTGTGGCTCACGCGCCAGAGTATCAAGCAGTCGTTGGAATTGATTATTTTATTAATGATAAATGGACTTTAACACCTCAGCTGGAATTAAAAGACGAGTTTTATTTTTCTGACCGTCACCAACTTAAATCTCGCGATTATACTAAGTTAAATTTAAACTTAGCCTATCAAGCTGAAAGTTGGTCGTTAAATGTTTTTGTTAATAATGCAACTAACGAAAAAATTCAAACACGTGGATTTGGTAGCTTTGGTAATGACCCTAGAAAGTTCTATGAAACCGAGGGTTATTTCCAGTTTGCGGCCCCCAGAGTCTATGGAATAAGAGCTAGCAAAAGTTTTTAAAAGTCAAAATCAAAACACAAAAAAGGCAAAAACATGCGGATTTCTCTAGAGTTAAGTTTATATCCATTGTCTGACGATTTCTTATCCATTATTAAAGAAGTTGTAGAAATGCTCAATGCGCAAAGCGATGTTGAATGCGTGACCAATAGCATGAGTACTCAAGTGTTCGGCGAATATGATGCGGTAATGAGTTTATTAAACAAAGTAGTTCGTTTTTCTTTTGAAAAGTATGGTAAGCAAGTTTTTGTCGCAAAGTTTTTAAATGGTGACGTAGCAGCAAGCCGCGTAGTTGAATAACAAAAAACACAGAAGAAGTCAGTTGTGATTGAAAACCTTATTCAGCAAGTCATTGTTACGAGTCACTGGGAATGGCTAGCGGTTGTCCTTGCTGTTTTCTATATTTTTCTTGCCATTAAGGAAAGCGTTTGGTGTTGGCCCGCGGCATTTTTAAGCACCGCTATTTACGCGGTACTTTTTTTTGACGTTAGTCTCTACATGGAATCTATTTTAAACGCGTATTATTTACTCATGGCAGTTTATGGCTGGTATCAATGGTCTTTTGTTAAAAGTAATGAGTCTACCAAACCCATTGTGAGGTGGTCTCTAAAGTCGCATCTATTGTTGAGCGTTAGTCTATGTGGTGTGGTTTTGGTCTCGGGCTTTTTACTTGAAAAATATACTGACCAAGATTTTGCCTATTTAGACTCATTTACAACGTGGTTTGCTATTGTCGCCACTTATATGATGGCCAAGAAAGTTTTAGAGCACTGGATCTATTGGGTTGTAATTGACGCTTTTTCTATCTATCTTTACCTTAACAAAGGCTTCGCGTTAACCGCTTTGTTATTCGCGGTTTATACGTTTATGGCAATCACTGGCTGGATACAATGGAAAAAACACTTTGAAAACTCCAACCCAACCTAATTGGTGGCCATACTCGGCAACTAGTTGGCAACAATTATCGGTTGTAGTTGCTACGCTTGACGTTAGTTGTTTAGAAGAGCTAAGCAATGAAGCCAATTGGCGGCCGCAAGCTGGTGGCGTGACCAATTTTAATTATTGCTTAACTTTGGGTCATAAAAAGTTGTTTGTACAAATGATCGACGCAAGCAAGCTAGAGCGGCTGCCGCAAAAGAATTTTTACCCTATTTGTAAACTATTATCACATAATCAAAAAATTCAACCTTGGTTAGCAAAATGTTATTTAGATGCCGCAGAAATTAGAATTTTTGAATGGCTAGATGCGATGCCGTTAAGTGCGGAATATTTTGATGATTCGCAAAACATAGATCAGTTGTGTTTATTTTTAAGTTACTTACATGCAGATATTGGTACTTTGCCAATTTTAAATATGAAAGCTCATCTGCAACACTATTATGATTTAGCTGTGGCTGCGCACCCAGAAAAAGAAACCACTTATACTCAATATTTAAAGCAAGGGTTAATCTTTAGTAAAAGTTTTGTACCAAGTAAAACCTGTCATAATGACCTATCTCCAGGCAATATTCTTAAAGGGGACTCGCTCTATATTATTGACTGGGAATACTGCTGCATTAGTGACCCTTTGTTCGATTTGGCAGGCGTTAGTTTAAATTTCAATTTAAATTCTGAACAAGAATTGAGACTACTGAAGTGTTATTCAAATTTATCTTCTACTTTTTTTCATAAAGACAAGTTCTATGAAATGAAGTCTTTATATGATCTAGTTTGCAAACTATGGGATGAAACGCAATAAAGTTTTAAAAAGCCTCGGTTTTACATTTTTCAATCATTTTGCTAAACCAATAATACGATTTATGGACTATAGTTATAGTGTGTTTCTGGTCTGATGAGTATGCATTATGAGAAGTTCAAATTATTTACGACAAGCCAAACGACGCCAAAACAGAGATGTTGCAGCGGATGCCACAGGCTATATGCCAAATGATCAAATTATTGGTAAAGATACTCTCGCTAGTATGATGGATGTGACAATAACCACCGTAGAGCGTTGGATTAGAGATGGAATGCCAGTGGAGCAGCGGGGATCGCAATTGCAAGAATGGGTATTTAATTTATCCGCAGTAAAGCAATGGCATCAAGAAGCTAATCAAGATTAAAATTTTTTGTGTAAAAAAGCCATTGTAACGAATTACAATGGCTTTAATTTTTGCTTCTTTGTATTAAGGAGCTAGCTCGACTACTTCTTCAACTAAGTCTACAAGGACACTTCCAGTTAACGGGTTTACAGTAAATGCTAACACCTGCTCCTCTAAGCTTGGTTGTGGCTCAACTTCTGCATCAGCCATTTGTTGCTGACTAGTGGTTGAACTTTGGCGTTGCTTATAAGCCGTAACTTTTACTCTAAAAGTAAATAGTTCGTGCGCTGTATCATCAAATTTTAAAGTACGCACTGCCGAAGTTTCTCCCGCAGAAAATACTTGATCATCTCCGAGCGAATTAGAGTAACTAAAAAACGCACCGTTTTTTCCTCTGCCATCGCCGCCGTGATCAGCATTGAGTACTTTTACCGTACCAGTTGACGACTTCACTTTGAAAACTTTCATTTCCATTAAAGGCACATAGTCAGTATTTGACTTGTTTAGTAAAGCAAGATCAAGACTAAATACACCATTAACTAAACTCACGTTGGAAATACTCGAGTCAACTTTACTAGTAATATTTTTTTTACTGCGTCTATCGACTAGTACTTCAACAGCCTCACTCGGTGGCGACACATAAAAACCTAGCTTGCCGTCGAATAATGCTTTAACTCGATAATAGTGTACGCCGTTAGAAACATCGTTAACGGTATACTCGGTGGTAGTTGCATCGACCGAGCCAAGCAGAGTGAAGTTTTCGCCATCGCTTGAATGCTCAATTTCAAAAGCTCGCTCGCCACCATTTGGCATCCAGTTAAGGGTAATTTCGCCGTCAAAATCTACACTTTGATTTTGGTTGTTAACAAAGTCAGCAGCTGGCTGTGAAAGTGATGGAGCGATGCCACCCAGTTCTTGAGTGCTATTTAGTTGAAATGCAACTGGTGCATTAGCCCAACCAGATACGCGATAAGTGTAGGTTCCTGCGCTAGAAACATTAGCTTCAATATGCTCAGGTCCACCGGCATTAGTTGAAGCGCCAATTTGGTTGCCGTTAGGGTCTAGTAAAAATAAATCAATGTCATCTATACCATTGCCATTATAAGTTAAATCACCAACTAAGCGGAACGCAGCATCTGTCACTTCAACAGGAAAGTCGATATAAGTGGCACCTTCCACTGCTGCTGCGTTATTGTCACCCGCTAATAAGCTGCCGTTAAAAGTTTCGCTTTGCGTACCAACAACTGCAGCAGGCTCACTCATCGTGGGTTTAAGATAAAACGGCATGCGCAAGCTTTCACTACCATTGCTACTTTTAGCAACCACATACCACATCATTTGTAGTGGTGATGTATCGCCATTGCTTCTAGTTTGCATTGCTTGTCGAATTTTATCGCCGTCGATTTCTGCAACAACATCAAAAGTTGCGGTATCGTTGCCACTAACACTAACGCTCGACTTTGATAGTCGCACTGAAATGCCGTCGATTTGTAGTTCTCGATTATTAGCAATGCTTAGCTCATAAGTGGTTGGCTCAGAGTTTAACCCTTGCATCGTTACAGTCACTGGAGCGCTATTTAAAATGCGATTATTAACCACCGGAAGGGTGGCGTAAGAGTAACTTGCTAAAAACTCTGGTTCAATGATGCCGTCACCAGGTATACCCATGATTGCTCGAGTTTTCGCAGCGGCATTAACATCAATTAGGCCAGCACCTTGCGCTAGAATACTATCATTTTCAATGCCATCTGCTTTGGGTGTGTCATCGGCAAAGCGCGGGTTTGTTGCCGTGTTCATTAGCGCAGCTCTTACCGTTGCGACTGACCAGCTAGGGTTAGCTTGCAGCACTAATGCTGCTGCACCAGCAACATGAGGAGAAGCCATACTAGTACCGTTAGCCGATGTGTAACCAGTAGGGTTCGCCATAGAGGCTGTAGGTGGACCACTTTTAGTGGTCGCCGCTAAGATTGCAACGCCAGGAGCAGCTAAATCGGCTTTAATTTGACCTAACCCGATAATCGGGCCACGCGAACTAAATCCTGCGATTGAAGGTACAAACAGGTTAGGATCCAATGGGTTGAGTTGAATTTCTCGATTAGAAATACCCGCAGCATCATAGCCTAGCGATTGAAGAATTTCGCCATTGCTACCGGAAATAGTCATGACCGGAGTCGCAGCAGGAGCTAATACCGCACCTACTTCACCAGGCTCGTTGTTATAAATAACCGTCGCAATCGCACCTTTGGCTTGGCAGTTAGCGGCTTTATTGGTAAATAAACCCGTACCATTATCTGCGGCTTCTGCAGTACTACCTCTTTTTGCCAAACATATATTTCCAGCAACGCTAACCGGAACTTGGTCTGGCGTGTCCGCTAAACCGGCGTAAACATAACGGCCGCGTATTGGCGCAGTAATAGGCTGTTTTGCATTGGAGTCGGCAGATAAGGCGGCTGCCATAGCAGGAATACTGGTGTCTGGGCCACTAGCGTCTTGCGTTAATACTTCAACACTATTAGGAATAACGCCAGGATCATTACTGGCTGCCACGGCAATCACGTGACGTCCTGCCGCAGGTGAGCCTAAAGTATTTTCGCCTGGGCCGTCATTGCCAGCGGCTGCCACCACAACAGCGCCAGCTAAAGCTGCATTACTGGCTGCTACGGCAGAGGAGTCGTCTGGACCGCCTGGGCCGCCTAAACTTAGGTTAATGACGTCAGCAACTGGTTTAGCATATCCGGTTAGTGTTCTTGGAGAAACTGCGTCCTCAAGAGCAAGTAATGTTCCAGGGGTTAAGCAGCGCCCCGCCACATTACAAACTTGATACCCCATTAGCTTTGACTGAGGAGCGACACCATGTACAGGTACATCATCAGATGTGTTAGGCACGCCGTCGGAGCCCGGTGCCCAGCCTAAGTATCCAGATGACGTTGCGGCAACATGAGTGCCGTGACCGTATGTGTCTACGCCCTCTCCAGTAATTGGTAAATAGTATGTCACTTTATTATTGTTGGCCGCGGGTGTCGGTGGCAGAGCCCCATGTCTTGGTGGCGTTGCATCGTCTCCAAACATTGGGTTAGACCAATCGATTCCTGTGTCGATAACTGCAACATAAATGCCTTGCCCTTCATATCCTTCACGGTGGTCATCGTAAGCCGTTAGCTCAGGAATTTGTCCATAGAGTTTTGGCGCTTGTGTATACGCAGTACTGCGATCGAGTTGCGGTGTTAGCTCCTTTACATCGTGAACTTTTTTCACTTGGGGCATTGACGACAAAGCTGCTAAGTTGGAGTCTGGCACGTCTAAGTTAATACCGTTAAATACTAAAGTATAACGATACTCAACATTGGTGGTCTCATTGTTAAAAAGCGGTATATCCACTGATTCTATTTGAGCGCTAATACCGCTGTTGGTTAATGCTTGTAAAAAGTCATTTTGTTTGTTTTTTAGTTCGTTGCGCAACGCTTCAATTTGAGCATCTGTTAACGGGCTGCCGGACTTTTTAGCTTGGTAAATTTGATGAGCGACAGGTGCGTCATTGAGTTCAACAATTACTGACTTTGCTAAGCCTGATGTTGATGTAACACCTAGAGCAAGGGCGACGACAAGATTCGCACCAGTCCTTCGAAATGGATTCGACATGATTTTTTCCTCATTTTTATCGTTATAAAAAAGCCACTTATAATTTTTTTTAGTTTGAGGTGGCATTGAGTTTTTTTGTTGTAGTGATACTGCCGCTGATTCATCACAACACACATTTTGAGGCGGATTAAAATAGCCCATTAAAAGTCTATTTAATCTCCTCGTTATGGTTAAAAATTGAGCGCGATTACGATGACATAAACTAAAACTAGGGGGTATCAGGAGAATCCCCTTAATGCTGTAGGGGGAATCCACTATATAAGGTGTTTTAATTGCCAATTGTGAATTGGAACTGAGGAGTTATTCATTTTTAATATAACGGCAAAATATCTCAAAATTAATATAAGCAACCAGAGTTTAGCCGAGTGACTTTTTATAAATTGTTATATTAATTGAATTCTTACCAAAGCTAAGGCAGTATCTAAATTAAATTATTCAAGGGAGAGCTGCGCATGCGAGTATTTTTTCTGATTCTTGGATTGAGTTTTTACTCAGTCGTGAGCAATGCACAGCTTTCTGTCACCGAACAAAAAGTTGTCAGTCAGGTTGAAAAGCTAGTACCGCAACAAATACAACTATTAGCAGACTCGGTCAATATTAACTCGGGCACGCTAAATGTAAAAGGCGTTAAGCTGGTGGGTGACTTAATCAACGCCGAACTTGTTAAGCTAGGGTTTACTACGCGTTGGATTGATATGCCTGTAGCCATGAATCGCGCTGGACATCTTGTGGCTACGCGACGGTTTGGGGATGGGCCAGTGATACTTCTCATGGGACACCTTGATACAGTGTTTGAAATAGATAGCCCATTTCAAACCTATAGCCAGCAAAACGAAATTGCAACTGGTCCTGGTGTGGCTGACATGAAAGGCGGCAATACAATTGCATTGTATGCTGTGCGCGCTTTAATTGAGCAAGTTGAATTAAAGCGGGGGACTATTCATTTCTTTTTTA
Organism: Aliikangiella aequoris; assembly: GCF_053709105.1. Lineage (NCBI taxonomy): Bacteria > Pseudomonadati > Pseudomonadota > Gammaproteobacteria > Oceanospirillales > Pleioneaceae > Aliikangiella > Aliikangiella aequoris. The sequence goes on along the minus strand of NZ_CM132298.1, from coordinate 3,269,150 downwards.
CCGGTGATGAAGAGTCTGCCGGTAAGCCAATATCTCAATCTAGAAAAGCTCTTATCGATTTAGCCAAACAATCTGACTATGCACTAAATTTTGAAACTGGTCACCCTGAGTGGTCGGTGATAGGGCGCAGAGGATCTTCCGGCTGGCAGCTTAAAGTAACTGCCAAACGAGCCCATTCTTCAGCTATTTTTAACGAAAGTGTTGGTGCTGGAGCGGCGTTTGAAATGGCTAGAATACTTAATCGTTTTTATAATGAAGTACGTGGTGATTTTGGATTAACTTTTAATCCTGGCGTGGTGGCAAGCGGCACTTTTATTGAGCAAGGAGAAACTTTGACTTCGCAAACGGTTTCTGGAAAAACTAATGTTGTTGCTCAGCAAGCTGTCGCTTATGGCGGCTTAAGGTTTATGAATGAAAAGCAGAAGGAAGCGGCGCGCGATAAAATGCGGCTGATAGTGAAGGATAGTTTACCGCAGACTTCTTCTGAAATTATTTTCACCGACAGCTATCCTGCAATGCAGGAAACGGCAGCCAACCGATTATTACTGCAGCAACTTAACCAAGTTAATACTGACTTAGGCTTGCCGGTGCAAAAGGCGTTTCCACCGGAAAGGCGCGGTGCGGCAGACGTTAGCTTTGTAGCACCTTATGTCACTTCAATTGATGGATTAGGAATTTATGGCATTGGCGCGCATAGCGTCAATGAAAAAGCAGATTTAAAAAGCCTACACGCAGTGACTCAGCGAGTATCGATTCTTATTTATCGATTGCTCAATAGTTCAAAATAAAACAACAACTAGCGTGGACCGAAGTTTGTATGCTTGTGACCCACGGTATTGATTTTTATACGCAGGAAAGGCCACCAGTTAATTAAATCTTAACTAATTGATGGCTAAGTTGTTACGCCAAAAATAGGAATTAATAAGGATATGGAATCTAATGGCAAACCGACATCAAATTTTTACCATCTTACAAAATGGTATTTAATTCTTAGCTTTTTACGTAAAATTTCGCAGTCTTTATCGTTATCGGAAAGGCTTCACAAACTACGTCAAATTATCCATTTTGGGCCGTGGCGCGTAGTACCTATTAAGCTAATTAGAATGCTACGCCCAATCCCTCAGCAGCAACTTTCTGAGCATTCAATATTGCCTAATATTGTTGTTGATCAAGTGGTTCAAGAAATACGCGATAACAGCTTTGCATTTGGTGGGCAGTTACCTAAAGACCTTCTAACCGCGATTACTCAAGTAACTAATCAATTACCTCCAGACGAGTATCAGTATGTGCAGCAGGTTAATTCTAATATTTTACAAATTACCCAAGATCCTAATATTCTTAAAGTAGTAAGAAATTACTTACAATGTGAGCCAGTATTATTAGAGGCCTCGTTATTTGTTTCGCAGCCCGAAATTAACTTACCGTTTGACGGCCAGAATGCATTTCATTTTGATTATGCGGGGTGGGAATCGCTGAATGTTTATGTGTATTTAACCGATGTGAAAGTAAACTCTTCATACCATGTGGTGGCTAAAAGTAGCCATAAACAAATCTTGCTAAAAGATATTTTAAAAGGTGAACTCAGCATAGCTGAGGGGGAGCAACGATTTGCGGGTTCGATACTTAATGTTTTAGGACCAGCAGGCACCGTTTTTTTTGAGAATACAGAAGCGTTTCATCGTCGGCATCGCGGGAATGAAAAACGGGTCATGCTAAACTTATTGTTTGCGTCTCACAAAAGTTTATTAAGCCACGGCCGCGCGAGTCGAGAGCAGTTAGCAAAACGTGATCGAGAGTTTGCGAAATTACAAAATTGAACCCTGTGATAACAGCCTTAGCACGCTTTGTGTTTCTAATCGGTGTACTATGGATTCTCTTGACTAGGAGAGTCTAAACCAACGCCAACCACTTCTCCGGTTGGTTGTTCACCTTGCACAATGATAATTTCTACTCTGCGATTTGCGGCGCGACCGTCTCTTGTTGTGTTATCGGCGATGGGCTTAGTGTCTGCATAACCGGTAATGACAAAGCGGTTTCTATCGAGTGCTCCACTTTTTAATAGCTCTCTTGTAACCGATGCTGCTCGGCCGCCAGAAAGCTCCCAATTAGAACGAAAATATTCGTTATCAATTGGTAAGTTATCGGTATGTCCTGCGACTCTAATTTCACCTTTGGTGTCCTGTAAAATAGTCTCTATTTTGCGGATCACCGGAACAAACTCTTCTTCTATGGTATCTGAGGCTGACGCAAAAGAGCCTTTTTCTCTTATGCGAATAACCACATAAGCACCTTTGGCGATTAGCTCGACTTGGCCGTCGATAATTTCCATGGATAAGGCCTCTGCAATTGATTGAGCTAGTGCTTCGGCTTCTTCTTGTTGCTTGGCTAAACGCGCAGCTTTCTCTTCGGCAGTTTCACTTTCGAGTTGTTGCCCAGCACCTTGCTGGCTTTGTGCGCCGTCACCTTGATTTTCTTTTTCACCATCGCCATCTTCAGCAGAGTCTTCGCTTGCTTCGTCGAATTCGAGGGTTTCTTTAGTAACATCAACGGTTTGCTGCATGACCGATTCTATAATGGTGGGCTGAGGCTTGCCCGGCGAAAATTCTCTTGCAATGATGCTAGTTCCTTTGGGAATATCTTTTACATCAACTTTATTCTGCACTCCAAAAGCAAACTTCATAGAGCCTGCAATTTGCTTAAACTTTAATACGTCCATCTCTGAAAACGAAAGTAGCAAAACAAAAAAGCACATAAGTAGTGCCATGAGATCGGCAAAGGTTCCCATGTAGGCGGGGAGACCCTCCGGGGGACAGTCACACTCTTCTAAATCACTCATTGCTTGTGGCTCAACCTATTCTTCTGCGGTAGGGCGTTTGCCCTCAGCTAAATAGCCATGCAACACTTGCTCGATGACACGAGGGTTTTGACCAGCTTGGATACCGAGCAGGCCATCAATAATTAGATTTTTAGCGGTTTTTTCTTCTTCATCTCTAATTTTTAATTTATCAGAAATTGGTATGCCCACCATATTGGCCATTATGGCGCCATACAAAGTTGTTAATAATGCTACCGCCATTGCTGGTCCAATTGATTTAGGATCGTCCATATTCGACAGCATGGCAACTAAGCCAACGAGTGTACCAATCATGCCCATCGCAGGCGCAATATCTGCCATTGATTTAAAAATTCCTGCTCCAGCGACATGACGCGCAGATGCCATTTTGACTTCTTTTTCTAAAATATTCCGTACCACTTCACCGTCGTGACCATCCACGAGTAGGCCAATACCCTTTTTCATAAAAGGATCATTAATCTCAGCGCCCTCTAATGCGAGCAAACCACTTTTGCGCGCCATGTCGGCAAGCTCTACGATGCTTTCAATTAATTCATCGCAATTTGGTGATTTAAAGGTTAATACTTTCATCCCAGAGCCGGCTGCACCAAGAAAATCACCCAGAGAATATTTCATCATGACGACAAAGTGAGTGCCTACTACCACAATTAATATAGAAGGTACATCTATAAAGGTGAGAATGCTTCCGCCAAGAACCATTGCCATGACGACCATGGCGATTGCGCCGAGTAACCCAACGAGTGTTGCTATGTCCAACTTTAAAAGCTCCTTTGCTTTCAATCGGTTGCGATGTGCAGAGTTTCGCAACTTAATCTTTTGTTTTGCTTACTTCAAGATTAGTCAAGTTTCCTGACAATTCCAGTCTTGCAACAAAATTATGTTTTTAAAGCGCTTATTATTTCTTTCAATGACGAAATGCGCGACAATATCGCCCTTTTTACAAGTTAGAGACTGTCATGGCAACGAAAAAAGTATCTTTTGAAGCACAGCTTGAGTCATTAGAGACTATAGTGGAGAGCTTAGAGAAAGGTGATCTTCCGCTAGAAGAGTCACTAGCTCAGTTCGAAAAAGGCGTTAAATTGACACGGGAGTGCCAGAAATTGCTCGATAGCGCGCAGCAAAAAGTCACTATCCTGTCGCAAACTGACGATCAATTAGAGCCTTTTGATAAAGACTAAATTATGCCACATCAAGAATTTCTCACTCAGGTTCAGGCGCACACTAAGGAGCTGCTTGAACAGCACTTGCCTAGTGAAAGCATTGCGCCTGTGCGCCTACATCAAGCGATGCGTTATTCGGCTTTAAACCCCGGTAAAAGACTGCGTCCTGCATTAGTATACGCCACGGGTTACATGCTAGGAGCGAGCAATCAACAGCTTGACATACCGGCTATTGCGGTGGAGTTAATTCATGCTTATTCACTTATTCATGATGATTTACCTTGCATGGATGATGATGACTTAAGGCGTGGCATTCCTACTTGCCACATTGCTTTTGATGAGGCGACTGCGGTATTAGCTGGTGATGCTTTGCAAACACTAGCGTTTGAATTGCTTGCTGCCAGCCCAAAGCTAGCGGTGTCGCCAGAGGTAAGGCTGCAAATGTTAGCCAAAGTTTCACGGGCGAGTGGCTCATTGGGAATGGGGGGTGGACAGGCCATTGACCTTGAAATGACCGACAGACCGGCAGACCTGAAGACTTTAGAGTCGATGCACAGTATGAAAACCGGGGCGTTGATAAACGTTTCCGTTTTAATGGGCTATTTAGCTAGCGACGTAAGAGATGCTCATGTGCTGCAACAATTACAAGTTTATAGTGAAAGTTTAGGGCTAGCGTTCCAAATTCGAGACGACATTTTAGACATAGAAAGCGATACTCAAACCTTAGGCAAACCACAAGGATCCGATGTCGCAAAAAACAAATCCACCTTTCCTGCATTGCTAGGGTTAGCTGGAGCCAAACAAAAAGCCGAGGATTTAGTGGAAAAAGCCCTAAGTGCCTTGCATGAGTTACCCTATAACAGCGATAATCTGGCCGCGTTTGCAAAATATATCGTTCAGAGACGCTTTTAATCTAATATTTTAGGATTATGTTGTTAGTTAGACAGGTCCGAACCGAACAGAAGTTAAACAATATGCTGTGTAACCCTGAAAAATACCCTAACTTAGCGCTAATTGATACGCCTGCAGAACTCCGCGCCTTGCCGCGAGAAATACTGAGTGAAGTGTGTACTGAATTGCGCGAGTTTTTAATCGACTCGACAAGCCAATGCGGTGGACATTTTGCAGCAGGGCTAGGTACGGTCGAGTTAACCGTGGTATTGCACTATTTGTTTAATACGCCTAGCGATAAAATTATTTGGGATGTGGGTCATCAAGCTTATCCACACAAAGTACTTACGGGACGTAAAGAAGAATTAATTTCAATTCGCCAAACAGACGGCTTGCATCCTTTCCCATCACGTTTTGAAAGTGAGTACGATGCTTTTGGGGTTGGCCATTCAAGTACGTCGATAAGTGCTGCGTTAGGAATGGCGGTTGCGGCTAAAGCTCGCGGCGACGAGCGACGTTTTGTTGCCGTGATAGGCGATGGCGCCATGACCGCAGGTATGGCATTTGAAGCGCTTAACCACGCTGCTGACCTAGACGTGAACCTTACCGTGATTTTAAATGACAATGATATGTCAATTTCAGAAAATGTTGGCGGCTTAAACAATTATTTGGCAAAAGTATTATCGGGTAAGTTTTATTCAAGTATTAAAGAAGGCGGTAAAAAAGTTTTACAAAACATGCCAACTATTTCTGAATGGGCGCACCGCGTTGAAGAGCATATGAAAGGCATGGTGTTGCCTGGTACTTTATTTGAAGAGTTAGGCTTTAATTATATTGGGCCAATCGATGGACATAATTTGCCAACTTTACTAACCACCATAGAGAATATTAAAGCGCTCTCGGGCCCTCAGCTATTACATGTTGTTACCCGCAAAGGTAAAGGGTTTGAGCCCGCAGAAAAAGATCCTATTGCTTATCATGCTGTTCCAGTATTTAACCCTAAAGAAACGGAACTGCCGCGCAGTAAAAAGAAAATGACCTTCTCAAATGTCTTTGGGCAATGGTTATGTGATATGGCTGCGGTAGACGAAAAGCTGATGGGGATCACGCCAGCGATGCGCGAAGGCTCTGATTTAGTCGCTTTTTCGCGGGCTTATAGAGAGCGTTATTTTGATGTTGGTATTGCCGAACAGCATGCAGTTACCTTAGCTGCGGGTATTGCTTGTGAAGGCGCTAAACCGGTTTGTGCGATTTATAGTTCTTTTTTACAGCGGGGCTATGATCAATTAATTCATGATGTTGCATTACAAAATTTAGACGTACTGTTTGCGATTGATCGCGGTGGTCTAGTTGGCGGAGATGGTGCTACCCACCATGGCACTTTCGATTTAAGTTTTCTTCGCTGTATTCCCAATATGATAGTGATGACACCGAGCGATGAAAAAGAATGTCGATTAATGCTGTCTACCGGCTATCAGTTTAAAGGACCTGCCGCGGTAAGGTATCCCAGAGGGGCTGGTATTGGGCAAGAGCCTGGTAGTGACCTAGACGTAATCGAAATGGGTAAGGGGCGAGTCCGCCGTGAGGGTAAGAAAGTGGCTATTCTGGCATTTGGAAGCCTTTTACAAACGGCACTGCAAGCTGCTCAAGTTATCGATGCAACTGTAGTCGATATGCGTTTTGTAAAACCACTTGATAAAGACTTAATTAAACAGCTCGCCGCTAATCATGAACGTTTTGTTACGTTAGAAGAAAATGCCGTTATGGGAGGCGCGGGTAGTGCCGTGTTAGAGTTTTTAGCGCAGCAGCAAATCGTAAAGCCTGTCCTTACTTTAGGTATACCGGACAAATTTATAGAACATGGTGACCCAGCCGATTTATTAAGACGTTGCGGGCTTGATAAAGAAGGTATTTTAAAAGCAATTCAGGGTGCCTAATTGCTTTAGAAACTTAGCAATTCGTTTAAAATAGCTAAGCATTACAATAATCTAAGCAAAGCCGCTGATACTAGCGGCTTTTTTGTTTTTTCAGCTAGTTTATGGTTAATTATAAAGTCATGCGCTCAAAATTGACTAAGTCTTAGTTGATAGTATTCTCCGCCTTGGTTAAAGTGCAGTAATCATTTCAAGTGGTCTTTTTATTAAATAAAATAAGCGAGTTTCCTAATGGATCTTAATTTAAAAAATAAACATGCATTAGTTTGTGGTAGTTCTCAAGGTATGGGTAAGGCAATTGCTATTCAGTTAGCTAAAATGGGAGCTAATGTAACCCTGTTTGCGCGTAACTTAGACAAACTTAAGCAAGTAAAATCAGAATTAGCAAATGATGGTAGCCAAACCCACTATGCAATCTGTGCAGACTTTTCTGATACTGAGGCCACTGGGCGAGCACTCGACGAGCAACTTACCCTAGTACCTGAATATCAAATATTGGTTAATAACACGGGCGGCCCTGCTCCCGGTCCAGCCAACAGCGCAGAGCCTGCAGCATTTATTGCAGCCTTCAATCAGCACCTAATTAATAATCATCAGCTTGCACAAAAATTATTAGCTGGCATGAAAAAAAGTGGCTATGGCAGAATTATTAATGTTATTTCAACTAGTGTGAAACAACCTTTGCCTAATTTAGGCGTTTCCAACACAGTGCGCGGCGCGGTAGCAAGTTGGGCAAAAACTATGGCGAATGAGCTTGGCCAGTTTAATATAACGGTAAATAATGTGTTGCCGGGCGCGACTAATACGGTGCGTTTAGAAGCGATAATTAAAAATAAAGCCGAAAAGTTAGGGCTGAGCATTGAAGAAATGGAAGCAGAAGAAAAAGCAATCATTCCTATGCGACGTTTTGGCGAAGCGGAAGAATTTGCTAATGCCGTTGCTTTTTTAGCCTCTCCTGCGGCAAGTTATATTACAGGCACTAGCTTACCAGTTGATGGCGGTAGAACGAGCGCATTATAAAAAGCCTGCAAATAATTTTAATTGATTAACACTCAGTGTTGAGAAAAAGTTATGTCGAAAAGTGAAAGTAAAGCGGTTAATAAGTCGTCAGTTGATTTAATAAAAATAGAAAATTATATCAATGGACAGCTCATCGCGCCGCTTGGTGAAGGCTATATGGATAATGTAGAACCGGCGACTGGTTTGGTTTATTCAAAAATTCCCTTGTCTAATGAAACTGATTTAGAAGTCGCAGTTAAAGCAGCTAAAAATGCCTTTCCAAGTTGGTCGGCAATGCCGGCGGAAGAACGCTCGCGATTATTAATAAAACTAGCGGATGCTATCGAAGCAGCAAGTGATGAGCTTGCCAAAGCTGAAGCCATTGATAATGGCAAGCCAATAGGTTTTGCTAAAGCTGTAGACTGTTATCGAAGTGCGGCGAATATCCGTTTTTTCGCAAACGCAGCCACGCAATTTGCCAGCGAGTCACATGCAATGGGTGAAGTTGGGGTTAATTACACCCTGCGTGATCCTATTGGTATTGTGGGTTGTATTTCTCCATGGAATTTACCGCTCTACTTGTTTACATGGAAAATCGCGCCGGCATTGGCGACCGGTAACTGTGTCGTCGCAAAGCCATCAGAAATTACTCCAATGACGGCATACTTATTTTCTAAGCTTTGTATTCAGGTAGGAATTCCTGCCGGAGTTATTAATATTTTACATGGTACAGGTCCGCAAATAGGCGAGCCTTTAGTGAAACACCCTGCAATTAAAGCCATTAGCTTTACCGGAGGGAGCGCAACCGGCAAACGAATTGCCGCAATTACGGCTCCCATGTTAAAGAAGACCTCGCTGGAGTTAGGTGGAAAAAATCCTACCTTAGTTTTTGATGATTGTGAATTTGATGAAACTGTAAGTGAAGTTGCACGGGCGGCATTTAGTAACCAAGGTCAAATTTGCTTGTGTGGGTCACGTATTTATATTCAAGCAACTATTTATGAAAAATTTAAAGCCGCTTTAATTGCTAAAATTGCAAAGCTGCGCATTGGTGATCCGCTTGAGGAGCAAACTCAGCATGGTGCTTTAGTGTCAAAAGCGCATATGGAGAAAGTATTAACCTATATTGAGATTGCAAAAGATGAAGGCGGGAAAATTTTACTTGGTGGTAATCAAGTGACGCTAGCCGGAAGGTGTGAACAAGGTTTCTTTGTCGAGCCGACTATTATTGAAGGCTTGCCTCTTGAGTGTAGAACCAACCAAGAAGAAATTTTTGGTCCGGTTGTTACGCTGCAACCATTTGCCACAGAGGAAGAAGCCGTTGCGTTAGCTAATGGAACTGAATACGGATTAGCTGCTTCAGTGTGGAGTAGCAATATTAAACGCTGCCATAAAATATCTAAACAATTAGAGTTTGGTATTGTGTGGTTAAATTGTTGGTTGCTACGCGACTTGCGAACGCCTTTTGGTGGAGTTAAATCATCTGGAGTTGGGCGAGAAGGTGGTGTTGAGGCAATGCGCTTTTTTACTGAGTCGAAAAATGTATGCATCAAGTATTAAATCTTTTATGTGGGCGATGCGATAAACATGCTGAGTGAGTTTGTTTTATTGAGTATTGCTCACTTGTTTGCAGTTGCCAGCCCTGGAGCTGATTTTGCGGTTGTTTTAAAAAACACTTTAACCAGTGGACGCCGAGCGGGTATTTTTTGCGCGATAGGTGTAGGAAGCGGCATTTCTATTCACCTTATTTATACTTTCTTGGGTGTTGCACTTATTTTATCGCAGTCGCCGCATTGGTTTTTCGTTATTAAGATGATTGGTGCGGGCTATTTACTTTGGCTTGCTGTTCAGCTGTTTTTATCAAGAGCCACAGACGCGACCCACAACAAGCCGTTAGGCCAAACGAAAGTAAGCCATTCAAAAGCTTTTCAACAAGGGTTTCTGACGAATGTGTTTAACCCCAAAGTCACCTTGTTTTTTCTGGTTTTATTTACCAGCATTGTGGACGTAACAACACCGCTTATTTGGCAAGCGCTTTATGGCGCATGGTTAGTACTTTATACCATTTTTTGGTTTTGCTTAGTGGCTTGGTTTTTTTCTCGAGCCAAAATATTAGATTGGTATCAAACTCACGGACACTATTTTGACTGGCTAATGGGAGGCTTTTTGTTGTTGCTTGCCGCAAAGCTTTTATTATTTTAAATCAGCAGTAAAACACCAAGGAATAAGCCCAATGATATCGCAATCAATGCAAGACTGGCTCGCTAAAATATTTATTTGGGTAGAGCTGATTTTAGTTATCGTGTTTCTATTGTTGTTGGTTACTATTGTTATTTTATATATAAGCGATCGTCTACAAACTCGGCACGCGCTAAAAAGAAATTATCCCGTTATCGGTCGCTTTCGTTATTTATTTGAACACTTAGGTGAGTTTTTTCGGCAATATTTTTTTGCAATGGATCGAGAAGAACTTCCATTTAATCGCGCGCAAAGAAGTTGGGTATACCGCGCTGCTAAAAACATTGATAATACGGTTGCTTTTGGTTCAACCAGAGATATCCGTAAAGTAGGTAATATTTTATTTGTTAACTGCGCTTACCCAACTTTAAGCAAAGACGCGGTCGAGTCACAATCTAAAACTGTCGGTGAGAACTGTCAGCACCCTTGGACCACGCAAGCCTTTTTTGGGGTGTCAGCAATGAGCTATGGCGCTATTTCTAAACCCGCAGTGCAAGCCTTGTCTAAAGGGGCGGCAATGGCGGGAACTTGGTTAAATACTGGTGAAGGGGGAATATCTCCTTATCATCTAGAAGGCGGAGCGGATCTTATTTTTCAAATCGGTACGGCAAAATACGGCGTTAGAGACCAACAAGGAAATCTTGATGATAACAAACTGGTTCAAGTAGCCGCTCACCAACAAGTTAAAGCGATTGAGTTAAAATTATCCCAAGGTGCCAAGCCAGGTAAAGGTGGCATTTTACCCGGAGGTAAAGTCACCTCAGAGATTGCTAAAATTCGCGCAATTCCAGAAGGTGAAGACTCGATTAGTCCAAACCGTCACCCAGAAATAAATAATAATAAAGACTTACTCAAAGTTTTAAACCATATGCGTGACCTTACTGGTAAGCCAGTAGGATTTAAAGCCGTCTTAGGAGATGAAGTTTGGCTAGACGAATTGTTTACCGAAATTAATGCTCAGGGTAAACACAAAGCACCTGATTTTATTACGTTAGATAGTGCCAATGGTGGTACTGGTGCTGCACCCATGACTTTAATGGATGATGTTGGCTTAACAATTCAAGAAACGCTACCTATGCTTATTAACCGTTTACAAAATCACGGTCTGCGAGAGCGCATTAAAGTTTTTGTTTCTGGAAAAATGATTAATCCTGCTGATGTTGCATGGGCATTGTGCGTTGGAGCAGATTTTGTCAATTGTGCTCGTGGATTTATGTTTGCATTAGGCTGTATTCAAGCAATGCAGTGCAATAAAAATACTTGCCCTACCGGCGTAACCACTCATGATAAAAAGCTCCAAAGAGGCTTGGTGGTAACTGAAAAGTCACAGCGAGTAGCGCACTATGCTAAAAATATGAGTTATGCAGTTGGTGTTATTGCTCATTCATGTGGGGTTAAAAGCCCGCGCGAGCTTGCTCCTAAACACGCTCGCATTGTAATGAATGACGGTTTAACGATTCCAATTTCGCAGTTCTATAAAGACAGCCCCAATCAATCGGTTTAAGATTGCTCGCCAAACCTATCTAGCCCAGTTAAAACTAACTGGGTGACGTTCACGCTCATTATTTATTTAGTTGTCATAAAACCGTCAAAACCTGGGTGTAATCTTGCCTTCAATTACTTAGCAACTAATTATCAAATAACCTAAGTCAGCTTGAAATTGAGGTGTATCTAATGAAAAACCGTAATTACTGGAGCAATCAGCTATTTAAAGACAGTAAAAAATTACCTTATGGCTTTGCACGTTCAGGCGTGTTTACCCAAAGAGAAAGTCAGTTGCTGGAACGACATGGCTGTTTATTAAAAGCCTTAGTTGAAGAAAAAGTATTTAACCCCAATGAAACCGATTTAGCCATTGCAAAAGCGATTAGAGAAGGGCGCTTCGAGTTTAACGAATTAACGCAAGTCTGGCATAAATACATTACCTATAATCGACGTTTAATTTCAATAGGTAGTGGTTGGAGTGAGCGTAACGAATCAAGGTTAGAGCGGTGCTTGAGCGTGGCCATGAATGACGCCAACAGTGGCGTGCCTATACTTGATGTTGAAGATGAGTTTGAACCCGAGGAAGTTATTTTAAAAGCTGGATAAAGCCGCTTTGTAGCAAGTTTTTGTTAGTTTGTTGTTATCTCTTTGCCAATTATTTATATTCAATTTTATTGATATAATAGGTTGTTTGGCCTTTAGGAAGGTTGATGGTGACTTCATCATCAACCTGTTTTTTTAACAATGCTCGCGCTAACGGCGAGTCGATTGAAATGTATTCTTTTTGATAGTCAAACTCGTCTGAACCAACTAAGCGGTGTGAAATTAGATTACCTTCTGCATCCTCTAAGGTCACCCATGCGCCAAAAAATACCCGGCTTTTATCCGTGGGTAAATGTTCTATAACTTGCATTTCTGCGGTTCTTTTTTGTAAGTAACGAATACGCCGGTCCATTTCTCGCAATTGCTTCTTACGGTAGATATATTCTGCGTTTTCACTTCTATCCCCTTCGGCAGCAGCAGCGGTAATAGCGCGAGTCACTTCTGGTCGTTTATTTTTCCACAAGTCCGCAAGCTCATTTCTTAGCCGAGTGGCACCTGCTTCGGTAATTAAATTTGAACGTTGCATCATTTGGGTTACCATGGTTTAAAAATATAGGCAGGAATTCTAAAGTGATTTCTGCTAAACATCATTGATTTTTTTAGTGGCTTAATAGCTAAATATTATCAATGTATTCGTTTTATTTATGCACCTGAGTGCTACTAAATTTGCTACTATATAGTTATTTTAAAAGTATATACGTTGCTTTGGCCAGCGTAACACTCATGATAGTAAATTTATTTTTACTAATTTAGCACTATTCACAATAGAAAACCCTAGGGTTCTGCTATTTTACTGGTAAGGTTATTCACAGCGTGCAATTATCCAACTCTGCATTATTAAAAACGACTTCTTATATCAATGGCCAGTGGCTTTCTGCTGAGTCTACTTTTGCGGTTACTAACCCTGCTAATCGTGACACGATTGCGATGGTTAATGAAGTTTCTTCGAGTCAAGTTGAGGCGGCGATTAATAGTGCTCAACAAGCATTGTCAGGCTGGCAAAAACTTACTGTGGATGAACGATCTAGCTTGCTACAAAATTGGTTTGATTTAATCGTAGATAACAAATATGACTTAGCTCAAATTATGACCGCAGAGCAAGGTAAACCGTTAAAAGAAAGCCAAGGTGAAATTATTTATGGTGCCAGATATATTCAGTGGTACTTGGAAGAAGCAAGGCGAACTAATGGTGAAGTTCTACCGGTAAATCAGCAAGGGCGCAGGGCGATGGTGTTGCGCCGCCCTATCGGAGTTGTTTCTGCGATTACTCCGTGGAATTTTCCTTCGGCGATGATTTTACGCAAAGCTGCGCCTGCGCTTGCTGCGGGTTGTACCTTTATTGTTAAGCCGTCTGAACTAACTCCGCTTTCTGCTTTAGCGTTAGCCGAATTAGCCCATCAAGCGGGTATTCCAAATGGCGTATTTAATGTTGTCGTGGGTAGTCAAGCTCAACCGATTGGTGAGCTTTTAACGACTCACCCTAGCGTCAATAAGTTTAGTTTTACCGGTTCTACTGCCGTGGGTAAAAAATTATTACACCAATGCGCTTCAACGGTTAAAAAGACTTCGATGGAGCTTGGTGGAAATGCGCCTTTTATTGCCTTTGCCGATGCCGACATGCCAGCTTTAATCAAGGGAGTAATGGGAAGCAAGTTTAGAAATGCTGGGCAAACTTGCGTTTGTGCCAACCGCATTTTTGTGGAAAGAGAAATTCACGATGAATTTGTTGCGGCACTGAGCAAAGCGGTTAACGAATTGGTTGTAGCAGAAGGTACTCAGCAAGATACTACCATAGGCCCATTAATCGAAGATAAAGCGATTGAAAAAGTTGAGCGGCTAGTGGCCAGCGCGATGGAGCAAGGCGCAAAACTCGTGTTAGGTGGCAAAAGGCAGCTGCAAGATAGTTTGTTTTACCTACCCACCATATTGACTCAAGTTACTCCGCAAATGGAGATATTTAATACTGAAATTTTTGGGCCAGTTGCAGCTATTATACCTTTTGACAGTGAGCAAGAAGTTATTAAATTAGCTAACCAAACTGAGTACGGTTTATGCTCTTATGTTTTTACTCAAAATATGAACCGTATGTGGCGTCTGTCAGAGCAGTTAGAGTTTGGCATGGTTGGAATTAATGAAGGTGTTTTGTCTAACCCTGCTGCGCCTTTTGGTGGAATTAAAGAGTCAGGGATGGGGCGCGAAGGAGGGCATTGGGGAATTGAGAGTTATCTTGAAACTCGTTACGTTTGTATTGGTGGAGTAGAGTAACGTAAAGTACAGAGGCTTTTAAGCCTTTTTTGGAGCTTGTTGAATTTGGTTTTGTTTTCGTAAACAGGTAAATAAAAGTGACAAAAAAGACGAGTGAATTAATCACTAACCGTCCGATAAATGTCGCCTTTCTGTTTTTCATTTTTATGGTAAACGACGCCAAATTCTGTGAGTGAAAAATCATGGCTACTCAGAGTAACCAAAGAAAAGGCTTCGGCAGTTCCCTTTTTTAACATTAGGTGATGTTGCGCCGGAGTGCCTTGTAACCAAGCCCAAGTGTTACCTACTTTGGCGATGTTAAAACTGCGGCCGTTTAGCAAATTAACTTCGGTTAATTCAGAGTCGATGATCTCAATAGGTTCAGCCCCAGCGTAAAGTTTGCCTCGTTGGTCTTGCCATAAAGTATCCTGCAGATGCTGCGCGTATCGAATATATTTCCATTTTTCGTTGGCTTGAGTTAATTCACCGCTAGATAAATCATAATAGTGCACATGCCAGCGCTGGTCGGTGTGTGTACTAAAGGCCAATTGGGTATTGTTCTTGAGTGACATACCTCGGATTTCAGTCTGAGGAATATTGAGACGCTGCATAGCACCTGTTTGCGCATCAATTCTATGAATTTCATTCAGGGTTAACGCCAACAAAAATGTACCATCGTACGACCAGAGTAAATCTACGTAGTGGCGACTGTGGTTAAGACTGGTCAGTAGTTTGGCTGCTTGGTCTCGCTCTTTAATCCAAATTTCTTCGCTACCGGAAGCAATGCTGATAAAGGCAAAGCGCTGACCATCTGGGCTTTGGCGCGCCAAAAAATCATTGACTGTACTGTTGGCGATCGCGTATTCATTTTCGGTCTCAAAGCGATAAAAATAAGCATCGCGGTTTGAGTCTGTTGCTGGGAAAAGATAGTCCTTACCATTGCTATGGCGCGTGGGGGCTAGCACATGCAGTCCGCCAGAATAAACCACTTGCACATCGCCGCCGTGTTGGTCATAGCTCAGCAGTTGGTAAGCAGGATGATCGCCCATTAACACTATGCGTTCACCACTGTGATCCCATATTCCACAGCAGATATAGGCATCTTGCTTAAACAGTAATTCGAGTTGGTCTGTGTTTAAATCTAACGCGTAGAAGCCTTCCCACTGTTGGGCATCAGGCGATGAAATCAGTAATTTATTCTCGGTAGGGTGCAAATTAAACTGACTATTGCCGCCGAGATAAAGCTCAGGTTGAGCAACTCGACGTTTATTACCGGTTGTGAGGTTGAGTTCAAAAATTGAGTAGGGCGAATGGGTGTCAGGGGTTTCGCTAAACACCAAACGAGTTTCATCGTGGCTGAATATAATTTCTCCATAACTGCCAGCGGGGCAACTATAAATAAGCTCAGGAGGGCCTAGATTCAGTCCCTTGATTTCGCGGATAAAATATTGGCAAGATTCTTTGGTGGTAACTAGGTAAACGATTTTTGTACCGGCGCTATTCCAGGAAGCAGGCCCAATCCAAACGTCTGGGCCTTCGCCATGACTGAGCTCGACTGTGCGCCCGTCTGTTAAAGACTTAAACCACATATGAAGTTTGCCATCTTTAAACTCTCCGTAAGAAATAATGCTTCCATCAGGCGAAATGCGAGGCATAGCTTCTTGACCTGCAGAGCGTGTCAACGCTTTGACTTGAGTGATGGTTGGCTGCCTAGCCTCGGGACTCCATACTTGTTGGAAAGTCAACATAACTGCCAACAACAGTAATATAACTACCATTAGGTTCCTAGGATTGTCTAAGGCTTTGCTCAAGTTAGCTTGAGCTTGATGAGATATGGTCGAAGTTGGCTGCTGCACTGGCTGTTGATAAGGTTTTACATTCGCGATAAAGCGGTAACCTTTTTTCGGAAAAGTCGCGATAAAGCGTGGCTGCTTAGAATCATCGTCTAATACCTTGCGCAATTTAGTGACTACTTTGCTGACGGCATTGTCGGTGATAACCCGCCCCTGCCACACATTATCGATTAATTGGTCGCGACTAATGATTTGATCCGGATGCTGGCAAAAGTACGCCAGTAATTCCACCACCATAGGTTCTAGCTGGGTACTTGTACCATCTATGGTTAGTGTTTGCTGTTGATCACAAAAAAAATAATCTTCAATGCGCCAGCGCATGATTGAATTGCCTAACTTCTTAGAATTGGCCTCATGATCGCATATTTAATGGGCTTGGTCATCAAAAGTCACAACAATTCACTTTGATTTCACGACTTATTCATTGGCTATTTTTACGATGTGTCATCACTTAAACACTCATTAGGAAAAGGTACATGGAAACCATCAAACTTAAACCACAAGCTCGATTTTGGGGGCTTATAATCTTGCTGTTCACTTGCTTTGTTGATTCAAATGCCGAAACACTTGAAACTGCAAAACTGGCAACACCATTTACACTCCACAAAGCCAAAGTGAAAGATAGCTCGGAAGTAGAAGCGTTAATGCAATCAAAGCAACTGCAACAAGAGTTGCTGCTGCTGGCCGAACAGTTAGCAAAGCGTGAATTAGCTGACATTACAGATGAGCAAAGGATCAGTCTGAATTCAATGCTTGGGCATTATAATCGGGTAAATAGGATCATTACCCAGCAGTCCAATCCGCTAAGCTTTATGCATTTTAGCGTGCATGCCAAAGCGCACTTAGCGGTTAATCATCATAAAGCGCTAAAGCTCGATAATCAGATACAAACTATTTTGCAGCAGGAACTGGGCGCTCTTAGCGATGAGCAGTATTACAAAGCCAGTTACGTGTTCGGATGGTCACTTCCTATGGGTATCGATTATATGAAATATCTATTTAGTCATTATAAAGAGCTGCCAGCGCTTAGCGAGAGTCAGGCATTAAATCTAATTCGTAACTATCAATTGTATAAAGTTTATGAGAGTCTACTTCCGGTTAGTGAGTCAATTTTAATGGCTCAGCAGCAACTGCGTTTTATTATTACGGCTGATGCTTTAATCAAAACACCTGAGGGCATTACCTTATCTGCAATCGTAGTGCGCCAACGTGGACAAAAAGAGCCACGACCTAGCGCTTTTCAATTCACAATTTATTCGAATGAAAAATGGAATATCCAAACTGCCATTCACGCTGCGGCGCATGGTTATGTGGGCGTGATCGCTGATACGCGCGGTAAACGTCTCAGCCCTGATGAAATAGTGCCATGGGAGCACGATGGCAAAGATGCCACTGCCGTCATCGATTGGATTTCTAAGCAGCCATGGAGCGATGGTCGTGTAGTCATGTATGGTGGTAGTTATTTAGGTTTTACCCAATGGGCCGCAGCTAAATATATGCATCCGGCACTGCAAGCTATTGCACCTTATGTGGCAGCGAATCCAGTGATGGGCTTACCAATTGAAAACAATATCTTTATCACCCCTAATTACCAATGGGCATTCCATGTTACCAATAATAAAACAATGGATCAGTCGGTTTACAGCGACTGGAAACATTGGGATAAGGCTTTTACTGAGTTATTTGAGAGTGGACGCGCTTTTCGCGATATCGATAAAGTCGAGGGCACGCCGAACCCTTGGTTCCAAAAGTGGCTGAACCACCCAAGCTACGATGAATACTATCAGGCCATGTTGCCTTATGGTGAGGACTACAAGAAAATTGATATTCCAGTGTTGAATATCACTGGCTATTTTGATGGCGCCAGCATTACCGCGCTTGATTTTCTGAAACGTCACTACCAAGCCAGACCCAACGCAGAGCATTACCTTGTTATTGGCCCCTATAACCATAGCACTGCGCAATCGACACCCCGCGAATTTCATAGCAACTACAAGCTTGATCAAGTAGCGCTCAGTCATGATGCGCAAGAAATCACCTTTGAATGGTTCGATCATCTATTGTATGGGAAAGCTAAGCCCGCTTTACTGAAAGACAAAATTAACTACCAACTGATGGGCAGCAACACTTGGCAACATGCGCCCTCATTTGAGTTACTGAATCAACAGGGAATTACTTTTCACCTTGGTGCAGCACAGGATGACAATGGTCGCCTTGCTTTGTTCTCTGGTGCGCCAGATAGTAATAGTTACGTTCAACAAGTGGTCGATCTTGGCGACAGAAATGAGCGTCGTAATGAGCATAGCTGGCAGGTGATCCAAGATAAACTGCAAGACCCAAATGGCTTGATATTTATCACCGAGCCTTTTGACCAGCCGCAAGAGTTATCCGGCGCAATGACCGGCCACTTTTCCATAGCCATAAATAAAAAAGACGTTGATCTTGGCTTTAAACTGTATGAAGTAATGCAGGATGGTAAGGCATTTCAACTTACGCGTTATATCAGTCGAGCAAGCTACGCCAAGGATATGAGCAAACGCGAACTATTGATTCCCGGCCAAAAGACTCAAATTCCAATTATTAATAGCCGTATCAATGGAAAATTGATTATGAAAGGCAGCCGTTTAGCACTGGTACTTAATGTTAATAAAAATCCTGGCGCACAGGTAAACATGGGAACAGGCAAAGACGTGAGTGATGAAACTATTGCCGATGCCGGTGAACCGCTCAAAATTAAGTGGTTCAGCGACAGTCAAATAAAGATCCCGCTAAAACCGTGGCGTGAAACTAATGCCACCTTAGCTAAATATAAAAAATCGCTTTAAAGCAGTAATATAAATAAGCGACAGGGAAGTCTCTTTTTTCTTACAAGTTTTCGAGCAAACTTCTCAGCTACTCGAATAATTACGCTAAGCATGAATTAGGGTATTGCAAGTAATAACACTTGAGTTGTTATTTGGCTGGATTTTTTACTAAAGAATAAGTTAATAAAACTTTGCAATTACAATTATACTAAGGGATTCATGCGGTAGCTTTTTAGAATTTTTTATTTTAAAGTGGGACTTTAAAATCTTGCTGAGCTTGGAGGCATTGAAGCCGAATGAATATTCTAATCATTGATGATCATCCGTTAGTCTCTGAGTCATTAGCCCAAGTGATTAAACTAATAATCTCTCAGCCGATATCTCGTTTGCAAATAATGGCCAACAAGCAACTGAAATATCTCGGACTAATAGTTTTGACTATATTTTTCTAGATCTAGGATTACCTGATATTGAGGGTTTAGAGTTAGTCAATTTTTTTACTGAGCAGCTAAAGGGTAGCCGCTTAGTTGTTATTTCTGGAGAAAAAAGCCATCAATTAATGAAGGCTTGCTTGCAGTTTGGCGCAGTCGGATTTATTCCTAAAGGAATGGACTATGAAGTAATGAAGCATGCGTTAAATATTGTTCTGTCTGGCGAGGTTTTTATTCCGGCAGAAATGATGCATTATGTTAATGGTGTTGATACACAAACCTCGACTCAAGTAAGCTTAGTGCAGCAGAATGCCATTGAAACGCAAAATCAAACCTACGCAGCTAGTTCAACTCAAATTAAACTAACCAGTCGACAGTTAGAAGTTTTAACTTTAATGTGTCGTGGCGATGTGAATAAAATTATTGCAAGAAAATTAGGCTGCGCTGAGGCGACGGTAAAGGCCCATATTTCTGTGATATTAAAAGAGTTGGCTGCAAAAAATCGAACAGAAGCAGTTATTAATGCGCAAAAATTGAATCTAGTCGATTTAAATTAGCCGCAAAAGCGGTTTGGCTTTCAATTAATAAATATCCAATGCCAGTACGAACTAAGCTATCCTATCTGTACTATTAAAATAATCAAACTTGTGCCTAACTCAAGTTAGTGTCAGCTTATTCTAAAATAGCTAGCTTTAGCTTATTGCTCACTTTTTAATTGGCTTAAAAATTCTTTTAGCACAATAGGCGAAACGGGCTTATGCATTAATAGATAGCCACTTTTTCTTGCTTCTAAAAGTCGATCGGGTGCCGTATCACCAGTGATAATAGCCGCGGGAAGTTTAGTTTTTAAATAAGCGTTAATATGATCAATCGCTTGTATTCCTGTTTTTGAATTTTGTAATCGATAATCTGCGAGAATAACGTTTGGTTTAAAATTTGATGCTTTTAAAAATTCTAGTGCCGATTTTTCAGACTCAAAACTTTCGACCTGACAACCCCATAAAGATAATAGCGCCTTAATACCATTTCTTACTTCAAGCTCATCGTCTATTAATAACACCTTTAGATTTACGGGGAAAGACTTTGGTTTTGCTGGTGTTTTGGTTATTGCTGGTGCACTATTAGTTTGGTTAGTTTTGGGAATTGCAAGACTAAAACAAGAACCTTGATTTTCTTTTGACGTTACTTGAATAGAATAATCGAGTAAGTTAGCCATTCGCTTAACAATTGATAATCCAAGGCCAAGCCCTTTTTTTCTATCTCTTTCAGGATTATTGAGTTGTACAAACTCATCAAAAATTGACGCTAACTGTGCATCACTAATACCAATGCCAGTATCAATCACTTTTATTATAAAGTGATTGCTCGATTGGCTAAGCTGGATGTACATAACGACTAGCATAGTAATAAATAATTAAGTTAAATTTAGTTAACCGCGCTAGAAATACTTAGCGCGGTTTTTTTATCCTAGTGTTTTGAATGAGATAATTTTTCGAGAAAATTGGGCTAACTGCGCTTTTATTTTATTCGCGACTCGAAATGCATTGGCATAAATTGTAAATGTTGGGGGGCCTGACGTAATTAGTTTTAATTTAAAGAATGTAAAAGCGTCCATTAAAATGAGAATAAAAATTGAAGACACGGAGAAAAAATACTGGTACTAAACTCGATTCACTGTTTTGCAGAAATAAAAAAAAACAGGCGAAGTAATTTCGCCTGTTTTTTTGCTAGGTGAAAATCAATCGACCAGTTCACCTCCAACTACTTTCGGTGCATCTGTAACTGTGGGCTTGTCCGCTAATGTGAATGGTATTGCAGAAACATCATTAGACGTTGGTAGTACAATAGATAACGCATTATCCAAGCTCAAAGGCGACTCACCCTGGGTGCAGGATTCTATGGCTAAGTCACGCATTCTTTTTTCTAGCTCAACGGCTTTGCTAACATAGTCGCCTGAATCATTTGCAAGTAAAGTTCCATCAACAATTGAGAAGCCTCGACTATAAATACCTTGCTCAGAAACAGTATCTGGAAAGCCCCATAAGTCTCCTGGACCGCCGTACTCTAACTGAAACGATTGACCTGCATATTGGCTTTCGGTTTCGTTTCGATCGTTGGCATTGCTATGACGATAGATAAACGACATTGGACGGTCAAATTGGACTAATTCGCCTGTTGCTGAGTCGCTGATAAAAGTCATTTTATTCCAGTCATTAGGGCCGGTTTCCCATTTAAACGAAATCTCTTGGTTGTAAGTATCCCAAACATGCTCTACCGGAGTTCCTTGCAGTACCATTGCTCCAGTTTGAATTCCCCAAGTGTAAGGGCCAGAATCTGGAGCGCCTTCGTTTGGAGCCATCGCGACACTTTCGCCAGCTTCATTGGTTAAGGTTAAGTCGGTGAGATTAAAAGTATAAGTTGCTGCTGGCGCACTGGTGTCTTGTGCATTGTCTAAAAATGGCGTGTCGTTGTTTAGTGCCAGTTGTTGTGAAGTAATCCCACTTTTTAAGCAATCTGTGTAGCAGACTAAGGTAATTTCAGTACTAGAGCCAAAGGTGCTAGAGTCTGCGCCACTAATATACTCTTCACTAAATGCTACAATACTATCGGGGTCGGCGAGGCTATCATAAGCGACGCTACCGCCTAAACTTTGCGAATAGAAATGCAAAAAGTCATCGTTTAAACGCTCTGGCGTAATTGGCGTTACTTGGCGTTGACCTTGCGAATGATCAATTTGAGCGACTAGATAAAAGCCTGACTGATCAACTTGATACTGGTCGTTTAAAACTAAGTCGGCAGTATACTCAACTAAGTAATCGTTATTATTCCAGTAATTGAAGTTACTACCGTCTAAGGTATCAAGAGCAAGTGTCGATTTGGTTCGTTTAATTAAACGCCCAGGAGCATGAACGACATCGAAAGTTTGACTGCTAGTATCATTTGAAAAATCTTGTTTAGTGATTGAACTAATTTGAGTTTTATCTATACCGCCCGGTAGCCACATTCCCCAGTAACTGATATGTCCGTTCAGTTGTTGAGAGTCCACCGTGGTAGTAAATGGAAACCCTGAATTTAATTCAACAAGGCTTCCATCGGCATGGTTGTATAAATTATAACGCCATACATTTTCTTCAAAGTTAACTCGGTCGCTACAAGCTTGTGCATCGACAGTACCATCATTATTCGCATCTTTTCCTCTTAAAAAGCGCGAGGCGTCATAAGCTACCGAGAACTCTGAATGAAATTCAAAATCGCTTTGTACATTGTGAGTCGCGGTTTTGCCGACACCAGAAGTGCCTTGTTCATCATCAAGAATGACATTCGCAGCTTCGCTAAAATTCATACCAAATTGGGGCAGATCGGAACCACTATAAAACATAAATTGCAATTTCCCATCATCATTTGCAACAGTTTGCAAAGTGCCTTGCATAGAAGTGATTGTGTTTCCGTCCATCTCAACAACGCCTTCCCAGTTCATATTAAAATCACCAAAAGGAAGCTGCTCATTAGGCGAGGAATTTATTGTTATCTCAACTAAAATATTTTGTTGATCCATTGGATCGTTGCTGTCCGGATTATCACTTGGCACCCAAACTCTAACTACTTGAGGAGCGGTTTCAGATTCACGAGTAGATTCAACCGTCCATAATTGGTATTCAGTTTCGTTATTGCCACTTGATTGATTTTGCGAATCTTCTTCTTCCTTTTCGCAACGGGCGGTATCGACTAAGGCAGTATAGGTTTGGTTTACTAACGCATCGGCGCGAGTTTGACCTATGTAGCATAAAATTTGGTTAACCATTTGCATCGGCCCCATCGATTCATCCCAAACGAATGATCTAACTAGGTCGGTACTGTATTGGCTTGTTGGATCTTCAAAGGTGCTACTTTGCGAATATTTTTGTATCGGCTGTGCTGTTAAGCCCGGCTGGGGTGATGGTTCAGTTACGATACTAATAATAGGCGGAACGGTTAGTCCAGGAATATCGGTGCTAATTGGATCGTCAATCGGATCGTCAATTGGATCATCTACCGGAACATCAGCGACAATATCTTCAAGCTCCGCTTCTCCGCTACCTCCACCGCATGCTGTAATAATTAGAAGTGCTAATGGAGAGAGTTTAAATAATATCTTTTTGTTCATAAAACTTTACCTCGATACATCTTGATTCGAGTTACATCCGTTATAACGGGAACAAAGTATGAATTTGCACTACGCTGATCCTGCGAGCTATAAATATACTTGTCGACCAGTTTTGCGAATAGTTAAGGTTTTATTTAATAAAAAAGTTGGGGAAATAAAGAATTAATTTAAAATCAATTAGATAAGTTAAGTAAAAAAGCTAAAGCAAAGCTAACGAGTGCTCGAATTATAACTACGGTGGCATAGCTACATAGCACGCTCAAGCATCGAAATGAACCTCAATAAGTCTGTATATGAGTTATTAAATCGTAAAATTAATTTTGACCTAGAAAACACCGCAGATATGGGCGCAGTTAAATTCTATCTAACTGCGCTTTTATTTTATCCGCGACTCGAAATGCATTGGCATAAATTGTAAATGTTGGGGTGACGCTGCCGCCATTCGGCATAAAACTTCCATCGGTAACAAATAAATTCGATGTACCCCAAACTCGGCAGTCAGGATCGAGAGCAGACGTTTTTGGATCGGTACCAAAGCGTAAGCCTCCTGCCATCAAGTTAGATGTCGGCGAGCTAAAGGCATTTCCGTAAACTCTATCGGCCCCCATCTTTTTCATTACTTCAACACCTTTATTAACAATATATTGAGCAACTTTTAAGTCATGTGGATGATAACCAACCTTAACTTTAGCAACAGGATCTCCCCATTGATCTTTTTCGTTAGGATCTAAACTCACATGACAGTTGTCATTGGGGAGCCAATCGCAAAATACTTCAAACTTAAAGTCTTTCCGCTCGGTAAAGTGAGTTTTTAATTTTTGTTTAAGTGCAGAACCCCAAATTAAATTCCCATTATCGTCCCATTTTTGTTCGTTAGCTTCTGCAGTTGGTGAGGGTGGATCAAACACAAAGTCGATGGTTCCACCTTTAACTCGCGAAGGAAAAGCGGTTTTGTCGTCAATAAAGTACCAGTCTTGTAGTGCTCTATTAAAGAAAGGCCCGCGAACTTTTAGCTGTGCGGCTTGTTGGCTTGAAAGTTTAGTTAAGTCAAAAATACCGTGTCCGGTCCCACCAGCGCAGCAGTGTAGATTTTTACCAAGCTGTTGATGCTGATTGCCAATTCCCTCAGGATGGGCTTGGCTAACTGAACTTAGTAGTAACCGAGCCGATTCAATTGAGTAACAGGCAATGCTTATAATCTTGGCGCGAATACGGTGAGTCGTTCCATTTTCATCATAGTAATCAACAGACTCTGCATCGCCTGTTTGATTGGTATTTATTTTAAAAACTTTTGCTTTAGAAATTAATTTAAAATTACCCAGTGTCGCAACTTGATCTAACAAAGCCGCTCGCGAGCTACCTTTTGCGCCAGAGTGACAACCGTAACTGCCGCAATAGCCTGAGTATTCGCAGCTTTTTCTATTTTTATGTGGTACAGACAGGATTGCACGCGCCATAGGTAGCGGATTGAGTCCAAGCGCAATTGCGGCTTGGTCAAACCAACTGGCAACAGGGTGTTCTGCTGTTGGAGGGAAAGGGTAGTTTGGGGTTGAGCGTGGTTCTAAAAATGGATGCTTAACGACTTTTCCGGATACACCAATAACTTGCTCTACTTTGGTGTAGTAGGGTTCAAGGTCTTGATAACTAATTGGCCAGTCAACAATATTAGCACCCTCTATAGGGCCAAACTCGCTCAATAAGCGAAAGTCTTCCGGCTTTAAGCGATGAAAGTAACCGCTCATAAAGTTGCTAGCGCCGCCGACTATATTGCCGCCCCAAAATTCGCTAGTGGTATCGCTAGACCATTCTCCATCGCTTTCTGGGCTTTCTAAAACGTGTCGTTCTTTTTCTATTTTTGAGCGAAAAATATCACGCCGTGACAACATTTCGTCTTTCTTAAAATCAGCTTCTGTGTACCAGCCACCTTTTTCTAACACGCATACCCGATAACCGGCTAGAGCAAGTTCATAGGCGATTGGTCCGCTACCAGCGCCACTGCCAACCACGCATACGTCATATTCGTTTTGGGTTAAAGGTGTCTTCATGCTAAATCAACCTAATTGTTTTATAAAAAATATTGCTTTATTAAAAATTATTGTTTTATTAGAAGCAATTGTTTCGAAATTGCGCATAATCCAAGCTAAGGGTTAATGTCATTAAATTAACACTAGTCAAAGTCGCGATAAGTTTTGCCTTTTTCGGGGCGCGGGAAACCGGCTTGGTGTTCTAGCCAATGCCAGCCAACTTGATTTGGATTACCACCATAAATAGGATCTAACGTTAGCGCTTCGTTAATGTAATAAAGTAGTAACGAAAGCCAGTTTTCTCCTGCACTTGATTGAGCTATCTGCTCTAGTAAAGCTTGCTGTTTTGGTTGAGTGAGCTTTAAAAAATCTTCGCCTTGAGTTTGTTTAGCTAAGTCTTGGAGCCAGCCGACTCCTTTTTTTAAAAACTCAGGATCGCCGTCATCTTGATTTTTAGTGTCACTCATTGCAAATTCTAAATAACCCATTGCGTTGAGATCTTTTGCACTGGGGCCATTCCCGTCATCTGGAAAAAGTAGCTGCTGAACTTGTGTGATAATTTGGGTTTGAGTTGAATTAAAAGTGCTCGGTTGATTGGATGTTTGCACTGGACTTTGAGTCGAGTCTAACGTTGGGGCTTTATCATGGCAACCGAGCAAAGCTGCGCCTAATGTGGCTGCGCTGCCTCCTCTTAAAAATGCGCGCCGATTCAAGCCTTTGGCAAGAGGAAAAAAGTGAGCCGGCTTGCGCGAGCCTCTTTTGCTCTGTTTAAATTTTGTTTGGCGCTTTAACAAGTTTCGGTTTCTCCTTGGCTCTTTAGGGGCAATGTAAAATTACTATTTTTATTTGGCTTTGCTAACTCGCGTGGCTGTCTCTGCTACTCGATTCCATTGCGCTAAATGTGGGCGTAAATCATCCGGTACACCATCGCGATGAATAATGACACCATTAATGTCAATAATAAATTCGGTAGGTGTTCCCCAAACGCCGTATAAATCGGTGATTCGTTTACCAAAGTCAAAAGCCAGTGGGTAATTGAGTTGGTATTCTTGAGCGAATGCCTCGGTTTTTTTTAGCGAGTCTTTTAGTGAAGTATTAATGGCAATAACTTTAATTTGTTCAGCTAAGTGAGTTTGGGCATCTTTTAGTTTGGGAATTTTTTTAATACAGTAAGTACACCAAGTATTCCAGAAAATAACGTAAACGGCTTGTTTGCCTCTATAGTCCTGCAATTTAAATGGTTCGCCATTAAGCTGCATTATTGAAAAATCTGGCGCGAGCTGTCCTTCTTTGGGGAGGTCTTCATCGGCAAGCAGTTTAAAACTCCCACAGCATAGAGCGGCTAATGATATAAAAATGATAAAAAATCGATTCGTTTTAGTCACGTAATACCTTCATATTAAGTTGCTTTCTATAATTAAGACCCAGCAGAGAGCAAAATTGTTACACCGGAATTTATAGAATGACCGAGTTTAACCTAAAATCCAACTGTTTCCACAGAATAAGCGCTTCAAGCTATTTTGACAATTGTTGCTAGTGTAGAATAGGTTAAATCTTTTAAAGCAGGATTGATAGATTGTATCAAGTTGAAAACAAAGTAGAGCTAAAAAGCTACAACACAATGGCGGTGTCAGCAACAGCAGATACAATGCTAGTGGTGCATAGCTTGGCAGAATTACAGTCGGCAATGCCAATTATTCAAGCTAATAAAAACCGTTTGGTACTAGGTGGAGGGAGTAATCTTTTATTTTTACCCAAAGTCGAAGGGCTAGTGATATACCCGCAGATATTTGGAAAAGAATTACTTGAAGAAACTCAAGACGCGGTGACAATTCAAGTGGGCGCATCTGAGAATTGGCACGATTTGGTGCTCTATGCGTGTGCGCAAGGTTGGTATGGCATAGAGAATTTGGCTTTAATTCCAGGTACGGTTGGCGCGGCGCCGGTGCAAAATATTGGCGCTTATGGGGTAGAGGTAAAAGAGGCTATTCAGCAAGTCAATTTTGTTGACTTGAGCGATGCCAGTGAACATCAATTTAATACGGCTGAATGCCAGTTTGCCTATAGAGATAGTATATTTAAGCGCGCCGAAAAAGGTCGATATTTGATTACTTCGGTTGTTTTCAAGTTAAGCAAAGCGCCACATTTTAATTTAGATTACGCTCCGCTGAAGGCTTATTTTGCTGAGCAGGATGCAATAACAGCCAATGAAGTCGTGAGCCGAGTTTGTCAAATACGCCAATCAAAGCTTCCGGATCCCAAAGTGTTACCCAATGCTGGTAGCTTTTTTAAAAACCCCGTTATTTCACAGCAACAGTATCAAGCGTTAGTTGAAGTTTATCCTAATTTAGTTGCCTATCCGCAGTCTCATGGGGTAAAAATTGCCGCAGGTTGGCTAATTGAAAAAGCGGGCTTTAAAGGCAAGCGTGTTGGTGATGTTGGGGTGCATGCCCATCAAGCTTTAGTCTTAGTTAATTATGCTGAGTCAGCGGGGGAAAAGCTGTGGGAATTAGCACAGTTAATTAAAGCCAGCGTTAGCCAGCAGTTTGGAATTGAGCTTGAAGCAGAAGTCACTTTAATTGGAAAACAGGCTTAGCCAGATCCTTAATTGCTTTATTTAGCTTGGAAAACATTATGAAACAGTCGACCATTGAAAAAATTGACGCCTTGTTACACCGGCTAGCCGATGGGAAGTTTCATTCAGGACAAACCCTTGCCACAGAATTAGGTATATCGCGTACCGCGGTATGGAAAATGCTACAGACGATTCAGTCTTGGGAAGTTCCAGTGTATTCCATTACCGGCCGAGGCTATCAAGTGCCCGGTGGACTCAATTTACTCTGCGCTTCTCAAGTTGAGCAATCTAGAGAAAGGGTTTTAGGCGCTTCTAGTCAATTGTTACCTCGCCTTAAAGTGCTCACTTCTGTCTCCTCAACTGCAGATTATTTGGCTCAACATTGGCAGTCACACCTTGGTGGCTTGGTTTGTATTGCTGAACATCAATCTCAGGGTAGGGGACGTAAAGGGCGGCCTTGGATTTCTCCATTTGCGGCAAACTTATACTTTTCAATGGGCTTTAGAGTGCCGTTGGGGCTTGGCGCTTTAGGTGGCTTGAGCTTGGTTGTTGGAATGAGCCTAGCTGAAACCATTAATCAAATCATTGGTGAAACCGAGAACCAATCGGCACACGGGAATACTCAAAACCAAGTTAAGTTGAAATGGCCCAATGATATTTTATTTGAGCAGCGCAAATTGGCTGGAATATTAGTTGAAGCAAGTGGCGAAAGCCAAGATGCGAGTTTTTTAAATATCGGTGTGGGTATTAATTGGAATATGCAGTCAGAACAAGCCAAGTCGGTTGATCAGCCTTGGGTAAATTTATCTGAACTGACACAAAAGCGAATCCCGAGAAGCGTTGTATTGGGGCGGTTACTAGCGCGCTTAGAACAATCGCTTAATCACTACTTTAGTGAAGGCTTTCAAGAATTTGCACAACGCTGGGAGTCTATTAGCGCTCTGTATCGTCAAAACGTCGTTATTCACACCGCTAGAGAGTCAGTTTGCGGCGTTGAAGATGGTATTGAGGCTAATGGTGCATTGCGTGTTAAAGTTGGAACTAAAACACACACGTTCCATTCGGGTGAAGTCAGTTTGCGAAAAAATTAAGTGATTTTAAATAGGAAAAAATGGAAATGTACTTACTTATTGATTGGGGAAACACTCGGTTAAAATTTTGTGCAATTTCGGCTCTCAATAGTGCGCTAGTGAGCTCTAAAAGCATAGTGAAGGTAGATGTGGCAGCCGAAGGCTTTGATTTTGTTAACTCACTAAAGTCACTGGCTATTGAGCAGATTGTCATTAGTTCGGTTAGAAATGCACAAGATAATCAGGCGCTTTTTGATGCCTTATTAGTGCTAACTGAAAATATCGTATTTGCTAAAACAACTTCAAAGTTTGGGCAGCTAAACTGTGCTTATAAAGAGCCAAGACAATTGGGTGTGGACCGCTGGCTTGGCATGATTGCCGCAAACGAGCAACACCAAAGCTTTGGATTAATTAGTATTGGTACCGCTATTACCTTAGATATAGTTAAACAAAATCAGCATTTAGGTGGACAAATTATTCCTGGGTTTAAGCTGTTAAGTGAGTCTTTGCGCACCACAGGGCAAGTGAAAGCTGACGCAGTAGAACCAAACTCAGCCGAGTTTAATTTAGGACAGTCAACCACCGAGTGTGTTGATTTTGGTTTGCAGACTTTAATGATTGCCTATATAGAATGCGCCATAAATCAAAGCGAACGCATGCTAACTATCGCTGATTCGGCCCAGAGATATGATTTGGATTGGATTATTACAGGGGGGGGAGGTCAATACTGGGCTAGTCAGTTATCAACTCAGTACCGTAAATCGAACTATAGCGAGCATTTAATTTTTGCAGGTTTAATCCGTTATTTTCAAACAACATTAATTAACGAAAGTTTGTAATGCTATATTTTTCAATAAGTTAGGGGCGCTAATTTAAAAAACGTAAAAAAAGTTAAAAAACACGTTGATCATTTATAAAGATCTATTTATTATTCGCGTCCCCAGTCAAGCAGCAATGCGTTGATTTGGGCTGTGCCGACTTAGCTCAGGTGGTAGAGCAACTGACTTGTAATCAGTAGGTCGAGAGTTCGAGTCCCTCAGTCGGCACCATTATTCTGATGGGATGTTTAAATAAACATCCCATTCTCTTATCTAACCAAAGATAAGGGTAAGAAGTCGTTAAATAGTTGATAAACAACTTGATTTTTCAAGTTTTAATTGTCAAAATTCGCGGCTCGCTAGAATCACCACAATGATTTTAGTTATAAAAATTTGGAGGGGTTCCCGAGTGGTCAAAGGGATCAGACTGTAAATCTGACGCGTAAGCTTCGGTGGTTCAAATCCACCCCCCTCCACCACTATTTAAATACTAGTTCTTATTCTTAGTTTATTAATTAGTATTGGGTTGTTTTGTTTGTCGTAAAAGTTGGTGTGCGACGTTGCGCGCCTTATGCAGCGGGTATGGTACAATGGTAGAACCTCAGCCTTCCAAGCTGATGATGCGGGTTCGATTCCCGCTACCCGCTCCAGTTCGAACAAACTGCCGATATGGCTCAGTTGGTAGAGCGCACCCTTGGTAAGGGTGAGGTCACCAGTTCGACTCTGGTTATCGGCACCATTTTTCCCGGATCAATCCATAGTTGTTCCGGGTTTAGCTATGTTTGGGCATTTGTGTCCTTGCCAAGCTGATTTTAATTAAATTGTAATTTGCTTAAACTCTTTTGGAGGCATTTATGTCTAAGGAAAAATTTGAACGCACCAAACCCCATGTTAACGTTGGAACAATCGGCCACGTTGACCATGGTAAAACCACTTTAACTGCAGCAATGTGTACTGTTTTGTCAGCAGCTTTCGGTGGCGCTGCGAAGAATTTCGCAGAAATCGACAATGCACCAGAAGAAAAAGAGCGTGGTATCACCATCTCAACTTCTCACGTAGAGTACGAAACAGAAGGGCGTCACTACGCTCACGTTGACTGCCCAGGACATGCTGACTATGTTAAAAACATGATCACTGGTGCTGCTCAAATGGACGGCGCAATCTTAGTATGTTCAGCAGCAGATGGCCCTATGCCACAAACGCGTGAGCACATTCTATTATCACGTCAGGTTGGTGTACCAAAGATTGTTGTATTTATGAACAAATGCGACATGGTTGATGA
This sequence comes from Aliikangiella aequoris, assembly GCF_053709105.1. Taxonomy (NCBI): domain Bacteria; kingdom Pseudomonadati; phylum Pseudomonadota; class Gammaproteobacteria; order Oceanospirillales; family Pleioneaceae; genus Aliikangiella; species Aliikangiella aequoris. The sequence goes on along the minus strand of NZ_CM132298.1, from coordinate 3,237,741 downwards.
CGAAGAATTATTAGAGCTAGTAGAAATGGAAATCCGTGAGTTACTAGATGCTTACGAATTCCCAGGCGACGACACGCCAATCATCCAAGGTAGTGCTTTAAAAGCATTAGAAGGCGATGAAGGTAAATTAGGTAAGGAAGCGATTTTAGAATTAGCGGCAGCGTTAGATTCTTACATTCCAGAGCCAGAGCGTGACATTGACCGTGATTTCATCATGCCGATTGAAGATGTATTCTCAATCTCAGGACGTGGAACGGTAGTAACGGGTCGTATTGAGAAAGGTATCGTAAACGTTGGTGAAGAAGTTGAGATTGTAGGTATCAAAGATACAACCAAGACAACGGTTACTGGTGTTGAAATGTTCCGTAAGTTACTAGACGAAGGTCGCGCAGGTGACAACGTTGGTATTTTATTACGTGGAACAAAGCGTGAAGATGTAGAGCGTGGTCAAGTATTAGCGAAGCCAGGTTCAATCACTCCGCACACTAAGTTTGAAGCAGAAGTTTATATCTTAAGCAAAGATGAAGGTGGTCGTCATACGCCATTCTTTAAAGGTTACCGTCCACAGTTCTACTTCCGTACAACTGACGTAACAGGTGCTTGTGAACTTCCAGAAGGCGTAGAAATGGTTATGCCTGGTGACAACATTAAAATGGTTATTGAGTTAATCGCACCAATCGCGATGGACGAAGGTTTACGCTTCGCTATCCGTGAAGGTGGCCGTACCGTAGGTGCTGGTGTTGTTGCTAAGATTTTTGCTTAATTATTAAGTAATTTTCTAAAGTGTTTTTGGCGGTATAATAATATACCGCCTTTTATTGCAGGCCAGTGGCTCAATTGGTAGAGCAGCGGTCTCCAAAACCGCAGGTTGGGGGTTCGAGTCCCTCCTGGCCTGCCACTGCAATAAAATTTTATTTATCTGAAACTATTGGTTGTTTTTATGACTACACAAGAACAAGCCCCAACATCTTCTTCGTTTGATGCAATCAGATGGATCCTGGCTATTGTTGCTCTTGCCGGAGCAGTCTATGCTAACCATTATTTGGTCGATGGTTCTGTCCTCATTCGTGCAGGTGTAATTATAGTTTTAGTTGCTGTTGGTTTAGGTATTGGTTTTACTACAACCAAAGGCAAAGCAGGTTTAGCGTTTGCTAAAGAATCTAAAATTGAAGCACGTAAAGTTGTTTGGCCAACTCGTGGCGAAACAATCCAAACTACAATGATCATTATTGTGGCTGTTGCACTGGTATCTTTACTCCTTTGGGGGCTAGATGCAATACTAGTCAATATTATTAATTTCTTAACTTTAAGAGGTTAGCTTAATGTCGCTAAAATGGTATGTAGTGCAAGCTTATTCAGGATTTGAAGGTAAAGTTCGTAACTTGCTAGAAGAGCGTGTTAAACTACACGGCTTAGAAGATAAATTTGGTCAAATCTTAGTTCCAACAGAAGAAGTTGTTGAAATGAGAGCAGGCCAGAAGCGCAAAAGTGAAAGAAAGTTTTTCCCAGGCTATGTTCTTGTTGAAATGGAAATGGCTGACGAATCATGGCACTTAGTGCGAGAAACACCGCGAGTATTAGGTTTTATTGGTGGAACTAGTGATAGACCGGCACCAATTAGCCAAAAAGAAGCTGATGCAATTCTTAATCGCCTTCAGGAAACTACAGATAAGCCTAAGCCTAAAACATTGTTTGAAGCGGGTGAAGCTGTACGCGTTACTGATGGTCCTTTTGCAGACTTTAATGCGGTAGTAGAACAAGTTAATTATGAAAAAAGTCGATTACATGTATCAGTCATGATATTTGGTCGCAGTACGCCAGTTGAACTTGACTTTAGTCAAGTAGAAAAGGGGTAAACAAAGCCTCAGGCATTACCTGAGCAATACAGTTCGATGAAAACAACCATGGCCTATTATACGCTGTGGGTGTTTTTTTTACGTTAAATTAAGGGGAGCTGAAGTTTTATTAATTTTAATAAAATCAAGCGCTTGAACCCTAAAAGAGGTGAAACATGGCTAAGAAAGTCGATGCTTATATAAAGCTTCAAATTGGTGCCGGTATGGCAAACCCGAGTCCACCAGTTGGTCCTGCATTAGGTCAACACGGTGTTAACATCATGGAATTCTGTAAAGCATTTAATGCAGCAACAGAAAAACTTGAAAAGGGCCTACCTACTCCTGTAGTTATCACAGTTTATGGCGATCGTAGTTTTACTTTCGTTACTAAAACTCCACCTGCTGCGGTTTTAATCATGAAAGCGATTGGCCTTAAAAAAGGTAGTGGTCGTCCTAATACTGAAAAAGTAGGCAAGATCACTCGCGCTCAATTAGAAGAAATTGCTAATACAAAAGAGCCTGATTTAACTGCTGCAGATTTAGACGCAGCTGTAAGAACATTGTCGGGCACTGCTCGTTCAATGGGCGTAGACGTGGAGGGTTAATTGATGGCTAAATTATCTAAAAGACAAAAGCAGATTAGCGAAAAAGTTGATAAAACTAAAGTTTATACTTTAGAAGAAGCATTAACTTTATTAAAAGAAGTTTCATCTGTGAAATTTGATGAGTCATTTGACGCGGCAATCAACTTAGGTGTTGACCCTCGTAAATCTGACCAAGTTGTACGTGGCGCTACTGTGCTTCCTAACGGAACAGGTAAAGATGTACGCGTTGCAGTTTTCACTCAAGGCCCTAACGCTGATGCAGCGAAAGAAGCTGGTGCTGATATCGTTGGTATGGACGATTTAGCTGAAGAAGTGAAAAAAGGAAATATGGACTTTGACGTTGTTATTGCTAGCCCAGACGCAATGCGTGTGGTTGGTCAATTAGGTCAAATTTTAGGCCCACGTGGTTTAATGCCAAATCCTAAAGTTGGCACAGTAACTCCAGACGTAGCTACAGCGGTTAAAAACGCGAAAGCTGGTCAGGTTCAGTACCGTACTGATAAAGGTGGAATTATTCACGCGACTATTGGTAAAGGTAGCTTTGATGTTAAAGCCTTGTCTGAGAATCTTAGTGCACTAGTTACGGCTATTAAGAAAGGTAAGCCAACTTCTGCCAAAGGTACTTATTTCAAGAAGCTTTCTATCAGTTCTACTATGGGACCTGGTTTAACAGTTGACTTTGCAACAGTTGAATTAAAAGATTAGTTAGTTAGCTCAAGTTTCGCTTGAGTTAAAAAGCTAGGGTTTTTGAGTTAAGCCTGATTAATATAAATTTATTGATACAGATTAGCTCAAATCCCGTCATAGACCGTAGGTGAAAATTTTTAAAGTAGTTTACCTTTATGAGGTAATTTAAAAATGGTCTTAAAAGCAGCCTACGCAGACGGTGTAACCCGACTCAGAATTCTGGGACGGTTCACCGTTTACACGGGAATAATTAAAGACGTGAGTTTAAAATTATTCTGTAATGTAAATCCTCTAGTTAATTATTTAACTAGACCTTTTGGAGGTGAACGACGTGGCACTTGGACTTGAAGGTAAAAAGGCGATAGTTGGCGAAGTAAGCGAAATTGCTTCTAGCGCACTATCTGCTGTACTTGCTGAATACCGTGGTATGACAGTTGAACAAATGACTGCACTACGTGTCAAGGCTCGCGAAAGTGGTGTCTACTTACGAGTAGTACGTAACACTTTAGCAAAACGTGCTGTTGAAAATACTGAGTTCGCTTGCCTGAATGATGCTTTAGTAGGTCAAGTTATTTGTGCTTTTTCTTTGGAAGAGCCTGGCGCGGCCGCTCGATTAATTCGTGATTTTGCAAAAGATTGCGATAAATTGAACGCTACTGCAATCGCTATTGGCGGCACGTTACATAGTGCTGAGCAATTAGATGCAGTTGCTAAACTACCGACTAAAGACGAAGCAATTGCTTCTTTGATGAGCGTAATGAACGGTCCTGTGACCAAGCTAGCACGCACATTAAACGAGTTCCCATCGCGTATCACTCGAGTGATCAACGCAGTGGCGGATCAGAAGAAGCAGGCAGCGTAAGTTTTCAACATAACGATTGTAAATATTTCGAAATTTATAATTTTTTAATTTTAATATTTTTACCCAGGAGAATGAGTAATGGCTCTTTCTAAAGACGATATCTTAAATGCAATTGCTGACATGTCAGTAATGGAAGTTGTTGAACTAGTTGAAGCAATGGAAGAAAAATTTGGTGTAACTGCTGCTGCAGCTGCTGCTGTTGTTGCTGCACCTGCTGACGGTCCAGCTGCTGCTGAACAAACTGAATTCGACGCAGTTATGACTAGCTTCGGTTCTAACAAAGTTGCAGTTATCAAAGCTGTACGTGGCATCACTGGTCTTGGCTTAAAAGAAGCTAAAGAAGCAGTTGAAGGTTGCCCAACACCTCTAAAAGAAGGTGTATCTAAAGAAGAAGCTGAAGAAGTTAAAAAGCAGCTTGAAGAAGCAGGCGCAACTGTAGAAATCAAATAATTGATCTCTACACTGAAGCTGGCTTAAACAATCCGGCTGGTGGCATTTTTGCCTCCGGCCGTTTTGCCGTTTAAAAAAGCGATGTTTTGGTAACACTTTTTGATACGGGCCTAGGCAAATTTTTCGCTAGGTTTTGTGGTAAGTGTATCCTGTAAGCAGTTTATTTAGTTTAAAGTTTTGAAGCACGTTGATAGTCAATTTCGCCGTATCAAGAATTGATTATATAGCATGAATGAAAGCTAACTGAGGAGCCCAGATGGCATATTCATATACTGAGAAAAAACGAATCCGTAAGGATTTTGGTCTGAATAAGAGAGTTTTAGACGTCCCTTATTTGTTGGCAATTCAATTGGATTCATATCGTTCATTTTTAAATGAAGCCGATATTGTCGATTCGGGTTTGGAAAAAGCCTTTAAATCGGTATTCCCAATTTCGAGCTATTCTGGATCTGCTGCTTTAGAGTATATTAGTTACTCTTTAGGTGAGCCAGTATTTGATGTGAAAGAGTGTCAGATTCGAAGCGTGACATACTCAGCATCATTACGGGTAAAAATCCGTTTGGTTATTTACGATAAAGAAAGTAAAAACAAACAGGTCAAAGAGGTTCGTGAGCAAGAAGTTTATATGGGTGAAATGCCGCTCATGACCGACAACGGTACCTTTGTAATTAACGGTACTGAGCGAGTAATTGTTTCTCAGTTACATCGTAGCCCTGGTGTATTCTTCGATTCAGATAAAGGTAAGACGCATTCATCTGGTAAATTATTGTATAACGCGCGCGTTATTCCTTACCGTGGATCGTGGTTAGACTTTGAATTTGATCCTAAAGACTGCTTGTTTGTTCGTATTGACAGACGCCGTAAGTTGCCTGCAACTATTTTATTAAGAGCTTTAGGTTACACTACGCCTGAAATGTTAGAAATGTTCTATGAAAATGACACTTTAGAAGTAGATAAAGAAGGTGTTATTACATTAGATCTTATTCCTGAAAGACTTCGTGGCGAAATTGCGAGCTTCGATATTAAAGGAAAGCGCGGAAAAGTTATGGTTGAAGCTGGCCGTCGTGTCACTGTGCGCCATATCAAAGACTTAGAAAAAGCTGGCATTAATAAAATTGAAGTTCCTGCCGATTACTTAATTGGTAAAGCGATTGCTAAAGATATTATCGACAAAGAAACTGGCGAAATATTAATTGCTGCTAATACAGAAGTTACTGAAGAGTTATTAGAGAAAATTAAAGAAGCTGAAGTAGGGCGCTTTGAAACGCTTTACACAAATGACTTAGATTGTGGCCCTTATATTTCTGATACATTGCGAATTGATCCTTCGACTACTGCTTTAGAAGCGCTAATCGAAATTTATCGCATGATGCGCCCAGGTGAGCCACCAACTAAAGACTCAGCTGAAACTTTATTTGAGAATTTATTCTTCACTGAAGAGCGTTACGACTTGTCACGTGTTGGTCGTATGAAGTTCAATCGTCGAGTTGGACGCGGCACAGACGAAGGCGAAGGCACTTTGTCTAAACAAGACATTATTGATGTAGTAAATACCTTACTCGATATTCGCAATGGTAAAGGTGTTGTTGACGATATCGACCATTTAGGTAACAGACGTATCCGTAGTGTTGGCGAAATGGCCGAGAACCAATTTAGAGTTGGTTTAGTTCGAGTTGAGCGTGCTGTTAAAGAAAGATTAAGCATGGCAGAAGCGGATAACTTGATGCCACAAGATTTAATCAACGCAAAACCAGTTTCTGCAGCGATTAAAGAGTTTTTTGGCTCAAGCCAATTGTCTCAATTTATGGATCAAAATAACCCACTATCAGAAATCACGCATAAGCGTCGTGTTTCTGCATTAGGCCCTGGTGGTTTGACTCGTGAACGCGCTGGCTTTGAAGTCCGTGACGTACATCCCACTCACTATGGTCGAGTGTGTCCAATCGAAACGCCAGAGGGTCCAAACATTGGTTTGATTAACTCCTTGTCGTGTTACGCTCGAACTAACGATTACGGCTTTTTGGAAACGCCTTATCGTCGAGTTGATAATGGTAAAGTGACCGAACAAATTGATTACCTTTCTGCAATTGACGAAGGTAAATTCCACATCGCACAGGCAAATGTACTGTTAGATGATAATGGACAAATGGTCGAAGATCTTATCTCTTGCCGTCACATGGGAGAGTTTACTTTAACTACTGCCGACCAAGTTGAATATATGGATGTTTCGCCGCAACAGATTGTATCGGTTGCAGCCTCTATGATTCCATTCCTTGAGCATGATGATGCTAACCGTGCACTCATGGGCTCAAACATGCAACGTCAAGCAGTACCTACGTTACGCGCTGATAAGCCGTTAGTTGGAACAGGTATGGAGCGTACTGTAGCAGTAGACTCTGGTGTGACTGTTTCTGCAAAACGTGGTGGTACCATTGAGTTTGTAGACGCCAGCCGAATTGTTGTGCGTGTTAACGACGACGAAACTATTGGTGGTGAAGCTGGGGTTGATATTTATAACTTAACTAAATACACCCGTTCAAACCAAAACACTTGTATAAACCAACGTCCAATCGTTAGTGTTGGCGACGAAATTGGTCGCGGCGACGTATTGGCCGATGGCCCATCTACTGACTTAGGTGAGTTAGCACTTGGCCAAAACATGAAAATCGCTTTCATGCCGTGGAATGGTTATAACTTTGAGGATTCGATCCTAATTTCTGAAAATGTCGTGAAAGAAGATCGATTCACAAGTATCCATATTCAAGAGCTTACTTGTATCGCGCGTGATACTAAATTAGGTTCAGAAGAAATTACTGCTGATATTCCTAATGTTGGTGAAAGTGCGTTAGCTAAACTAGACGAGTCAGGTATTGTTTATGTTGGAGCTGAAGTCAAAGCGGGTGATATTTTAGTTGGTAAAGTTACTCCTAAAGGCGAAACTCAGCTTACGCCAGAAGAAAAACTTTTAAGAGCAATATTTGGTGAAAAAGCCAGCGACGTTAAAGATACTTCGTTGCGCGTTTCTTCGGGTACTGTTGGTACAGTCATTGATGTTCAAGTATTCACTCGCGATGGTGTTGAAAAAGACGCACGCGCTATGGATATTGAAGCCAGCGAAATCGCTCGTGTTCGTAAAGACTTAAATGACGAACTTGCAATTCTAAAAGGCAATATTCAAAGTCGAGCATTTAAAATATTAAATGGCGCGGTTGCTGAAAAAGGCCCTAATAAGCTTAAGAAAGGCACTAAATTAGACGAAGCTTACTTGCAAGAGATTGGCGCTGACCAGTGGTTAGATGTTCAATTACGTGACGAAGAGCTACAAACGCAAATTGAAGCTTTAGCTGAAAATCTAGAAGAGCAAAAGAAAGAGTACGACAAAAAGCTTGAAATTAAGCGAGTTAAAATCACTCAAGGTGATGACTTAGCGCCGGGCGTACTTAAAGTAGTTAAAGTGTATATGGCGGTTAAACGTCGTATTCAGCCAGGTGACAAAATGGCGGGTCGTCACGGAAATAAGGGTGTTATCTCTAACATTGTTCCGGTTGAAGATATGCCACATCTAGAAAATGGTGAAGCGGTAGATATCGTATTAAACCCACTAGGTGTTCCGTCGCGCATGAATATTGGTCAAATTCTAGAAACTCACTTGGGTTGGGCTGCTAAAGGATTAGGTCGTAAGATTGACGACATGATTGAAGAGCAGCGTAGCGTTCAAGAGTTACGTGAGTTCTTAGATAAAGTTTATAACCACCGTGAAGAAAAAACGGTTGATTTAGACTCTATGACAGACCAAGAAATTACCAATATGGCGAACAATCTAAAAGGCGGTGTTCCAATGGGCACGCCAGTATTTGATGGCGCTAAAGAATCAGAGATTAAGCATTTACTAGAATTATCTGGTGCGCTTAGCTCAGGGCAGTCATGGTTGTTTGACGGTAGAACGGGTGACCGTTTTGAGCGTCCAGTAACTGTTGGCTACATGTATATGTTAAAACTGAATCACTTAGTAGATGACAAAATGCATGCTCGTTCAACTGGTTCTTATAGCTTGGTTACACAACAGCCATTAGGTGGTAAAGCACAATTTGGTGGACAGCGTTTCGGAGAGATGGAGGTATGGGCACTAGAAGCATATGGTGCTACTTATACGCTTCAAGAAATGCTGACGGTTAAGTCTGATGATGTTAATGGTAGAACCCGTATGTACAAGAATATTGTAGACGGTGATCACCGCATGGATCCAGGTATGCCTGAATCCTTTAACGTATTAGTGAAAGAGATACGCTCACTCGGTATTAATATCGAGCTAGAGCTAGATAGCTAATCTAATACAGCGGAGATGCTCGCACCTTAGTGCGAGCGCCTAACCATCAGTTTTTATTAACTCCGGGAGGAGAGAAAGTTGAAAGATTTACTAAACTTTATAAAACAGCAAAATCAAACTGAAGAATTCGATGCCATTCGAATTGGATTAGCGTCACCAGAAATGATCCGTTCATGGTCTTTTGGTGAAGTTAAAAAGCCGGAAACCATCAACTATCGAACTTTCAAGCCAGAAAGAGACGGTTTATTTTGTGCAAAAATATTTGGGCCAGTAAAAGACTACGAATGTCTTTGCGGTAAGTACAAGCGTTTAAAGCATCGCGGTGTTATTTGTGAAAAGTGTGGTGTTGAAGTTGCGTTAGCTAAAGTAAGACGTGAGCGCATGGGGCACATTGATTTAGCTTGTCCTGTGGCACATATTTGGTTTTTAAAATCATTACCCTCGCGTATTGGTTTGCTAATGGATATGACTTTACGTGATATTGAGCGAGTTCTCTATTTTGAAGCGTTTGTCGTTACCGAGCCAGGCATGACAACGTTAGAGCGTGGTCAGCTATTAAGCGAAGAAACATACCTAGACGCATTAGAAGAATTTGGTGATGAGTTTGACGCAAAAATGGGTGCAGAAGCAGTCATGACTTTGCTAAATCAAATTAATATTGAAGAGGAAGCTAAAGCGATCCGTGAAGAGATCCCTAACACTAACTCTGAAACTAAATTAAAGAAATTTACTAAGCGCCTTAAATTATTAGAAGCATTTATTGAGTCTGGTAATAAGCCTGAGTGGATGATTATGACAGTATTGCCTGTCTTACCACCTGATTTACGTCCACTCGTACCACTCGATGGCGGACGTTTTGCTACTTCTGATCTTAACGACCTATATCGTCGTGTTATTAACCGTAATAACCGCTTAAAGCGACTCTTAGATCTGAATGCACCAGACATTATCGTACGTAACGAAAAACGTATGTTACAAGAAGCGGTTGACGCATTACTTGATAACGGCCGTCGTGGTAGAGCGATTACGGGTTCTAACAAACGCCCATTAAAATCTTTGGCAGACATGATCAAAGGTAAGCAAGGTCGTTTCCGTCAAAACCTACTAGGTAAGCGTGTTGATTACTCTGGTCGTTCGGTTATTGTTGTTGGGCCTACTTTACGCTTGCATCAATGTGGTTTACCTAAAAAGATGGCATTAGAGCTATTTAAACCATTTATTTTTGGTAAATTAGAGCTACGTGGTTTAGCGACTACGATTAAAGCGGCTAAGAAAATGGTTGAGCGCGAAGAACCCGTTGTTTGGGATATTTTAGAAGAAGTTATTCGTGAGCATCCGGTGTTATTAAACCGTGCACCTACACTTCACAGACTAGGTATCCAAGCGTTTGAGCCTGTGCTTATTGAAGGTAAAGCGATTCAGTTACACCCATTGGTTTGTGTCGCTTACAACGCTGACTTCGATGGTGACCAAATGGCGGTTCACGTTCCATTAACTATTGAAGCGCAACTTGAGTCTCGCGCACTAATGATGGCGACTAACAATGTTCTTTCGCCTGCCAATGGTGAGCCGATTATTGTACCTACGCAAGATGTTGTATTAGGTTTATATTACTTAACTCGTGAAAAAGTTAATGTTACCGGTGAAGGTATGGTTTTTGCCGATACCGCTGAAGCTCTACGTGCTTACCGCAATGGCCAAGCTGGTCTGCATGCAAAAGTAAAAGTTCGTATGACAGAAACTGAAATAAGCGAAGAAGGCGTTTCAACCGAAAAAACGACGTTGGTTGATACCACCATTGGTCGTTCACTTTTATTTGAAGTAGTGCCTAAAGGTTTACCTTTTGAGCTAGTTAATCAAAAGATGACTAAGAAAGCGATTTCTAACTTGGTTAACCAAGCTTACCGTCGCCTTGGTCTAAAAGAGACAGTTATTTTTGCTGACCAATTAATGTATACCGGTTTTAATTACGCAACTTTATCTGGTGCATCAGTAGGCATCGACGATATGGTTATTCCAGATGAAAAACGCACCATCATTGACGCGGCTGAGCAAGAAGTTCGCGAAATTGAAGAGCAATTTGCTTCTGGTTTAGTGACTCACGGTGAGCGTTACAACAAAGTAGTTGATATTTGGTCGCACACCAATGAAACGGTTGCTAAAGCCATGATGGATAACCTTAGTTCAGAAGAAGTTGTAGATGCTCAAGGTGAAACCGTTAAACAAGAGTCATTTAACTCAATTTATATGATGGCTGACTCTGGTGCTCGTGGTAGTGCAGCGCAGATTAGACAGCTAGCAGGTATGCGTGGCTTGATGGCAAAACCAGATGGTTCAATCATTGAAAGCCCGATTAAGGCAAACTTCCGTGAAGGACTAACCGTACTAGAATACTTTATTTCTACCCATGGTGCGCGTAAAGGTTTGGCTGATACGGCATTGAAAACAGCAAACTCAGGTTACTTAACTCGCCGTCTTGTTGATGTTGCTCAAGATTTAGTTGTTACTGAAGTTGATTGTGGCACTGAAAATGGTCTTGTGATGACTCCGCTAATTGAAGGCGGTGACGTTGTTGAGCCACTGCGTGAGCGCGTTTTAGGTCGAGTTAACGCAGAGCATATTTACAAGCCTGGTACTGACGAAGTGATTTGTGAGGCAGGTACTTTACTTGATGAGCAGTGGGTTGAAACATTAGAAGCAAACAGTGTTGACCAAGTTGTTGTTCGCTCTGTTATTTCTTGTGACACGCGTCAAGGCGTTTGTTCACAATGTTACGGTCGTGATTTAGCGCGTGGTCACCGAATTAATATTGGTGAAGCGGTTGGGGTAATTGCTGCACAGTCGATTGGTGAGCCTGGTACACAGCTAACCATGCGTACTTTCCATATTGGTGGGGCGGCGTCGCGTCAAAGTGCTGAAAATAACGTTCAAATTAAGAATGACGGTACATTAAAACTTCATAACGCAAAATATGTAACCCGCGATGATAACAAACTCGTTATTGTTTCGCGTTCAACCGAACTAACGCTACTTGACGAGTTTGGTCGCGAGCGTGAGCGCTATAAAGTTCCTTATGGCTCGGTACTAGAAGTCAGCGATGGCGATAAAGTTGTTGGTGGCCAAATCGTTGCTAACTGGGACCCACATACACATCCTATCATTACGGAAATTGCCGGTACTATCCGTCTGCAAGACGTAGTGGAAGGGGTTAATATGTCACGTCAAACTGACGAATTAACCGGTTTGAGCTCATTAGTTATTACCGAATCTAAACGTTCTGGTACTAAAGCCAATGATTTACGTCCTATGGTTAAGCTGTTCGACGATAAAGGCGAAGAGTTAATGATACCAAACACTAACATGCCGGCTCAGTACACCTTGCCGACTAACGCAATTGTTAGTATTGAAGATGGTACTCAAGTAGGCGTTGGTACAGCGATTGCTCGTATTCCACAAGAAGGTTCGAAAACTGGTGATATCACTGGTGGTCTTCCGCGAGTTGCTGACTTATTTGAAGCGCGTAAGCCAAAAGAGCCTGCCATCTTGGCGGAAATCTCTGGTACGGTTAGTTTTGGTAAGGAAACTAAAGGTAAGCGTCGTTTAGTGATCACACCTCAAGAGGGTGATGCATATGAAGAGCTTATTCATAAATGGCGTCACTTTAACGTGTTTGAAGGTGAAAAAGTAGAAAAGGGTGAAGTTGTATCAGATGGTGCCGACAACCCGCATGATATTTTACGTCTTAAAGGGGTTAGTGCTTTAGCTAATTACATTACGAACGAAGTTCAAGATGTTTACCGCTTACAAGGTGTAAAAATCAACGATAAGCACATTGAAAGTATCGTTCGTCAAATGTTGCGTAAAGTAATCATCTCTAATCCAGGTGATAGCTTATTGCTTAAAGGCGAACAAATGGAGTACACCCGAGTCCTCGATATTAATGACAAGTTAATTGCTGAAGGCAAAGAGCCGGTTCAATTTGAACGTGTCTTAATGGGTATTACCAAAGCGTCATTAGCGACTGAGTCTTTTGTTTCTGCGGCATCGTTCCAGGAAACTACTCGGGTATTAACTGAAGCAGCGGTTAGTGGTAAGCAAGATCGCTTATCAGGCTTAAAAGAAAACGTAATTGTAGGTCGATTGATTCCTGCGGGAACTGGTTTGACTTACCACGAAGAGCGCCGTAAGCGCTTATCAGGCGAAGTTAGCTTCGAAATTGAAGAGACTGTATCTGCAGAAGACGCTGAAAAGGCGTTAAGCGATGCACTAAGTTCTTCAGATTTAGAGAGCGACGACGCATAAACCGAATTTGGTGACTGTACCTTTGCACAATAAATGTGCAGTCATCATCTTGACTTCTCTGGTACTGACCATTACAATGCCGCACCCTGATACTTGGGTTGCATATTGTATCGAAGGAATCAGGGAAATTATTTTGTAAAAAAGCTGGAGTTATTGTAAACAATGTCAACTATTAATCAGTTGGTACGCAAACCGCGTAAAAAAGTGGTCCAAAAGAGTAACGTACCTGCGCTAGAAGCTAATCCGCAAAAGCGTGGTGTTTGTACTCGTGTTTACACTACCACTCCTAAAAAGCCTAATTCAGCACTTCGTAAAGTTGCTCGTGTTCGTTTAACTAACGGATTTGAAGTAACATCTTACATTGGTGGTGAAGGTCATAACTTACAAGAGCATAGTGTTGTAATGATTCGTGGAGGTCGTGTTAAAGATCTTCCGGGTGTTCGTTATCACTGCGTTCGCGGTAATCTTGACTTGGCTGGAGTGAAAGATCGTAAACAAGGCCGCTCTAAGTACGGTGCAAAGCGACCAAAATAAGCTTTCGAGTTTATTGAACAAGACCGAATTGAGTAATCAATTCAAATTATTGACATTCAGCTAACCGACAGTATTCTCCCAAGTCTGCAATGGATTTGGGGAAACCACTGAGTTGAATGTAGAACGACATCCCTTAGTGATGTGAGTAAGGTCCGGGCACATGTCCTGGTTAAACCTGAAGTAACACATAGGAAAATTTATTATGCCAAGAAGACGCGTAGTCGCCAAACGTGAGATCTTACCAGATCCTAAGTTTGGAAGTGAGCTATTAGCTAAATTCATCAATATCTTAATGGTTGATGGAAAGAAATCTGTTGCAGAAAAAATTGTATACAGTGCATTAGACATTATCAAAGAAAAGAAAAGCATTGATGATGCGCTACCTGTATTTGAAGAAGGTTTAGATAAAATTAAGCCGCTAGTTGAAGTTAAGTCTCGCCGTGTTGGTGGTTCTACATATCAAGTACCTGTAGAAGTACGCCCTTCACGTCAAACTGCTTTAGCAATGCGTTGGTTGGTTGACGGCGCTCGTAAGCGTGGCGAAAAATCAATGGATGCACGTTTAGCTGGTGAATTATTAGATGCTATCGAAAATCGTGGTTCATGTGTTAAGAAACGTGAAGATGTTCATCGTATGGCTGAAGCTAACAAAGCATTTGCTCATTACCGTTGGTAAGCGAGCAACTGACTTGTCAGTGATAAAATGGTTTAAGGGGAAATAAATGCCACGCAGTACTCCAATCGGTCTTTATCGCAATATCGGAATAGTAGCGCACGTTGACGCGGGTAAAACCACGACAACTGAGCGAGTACTTTTTTATACCGGTTTATCGCATAAGATTGGTGAGGTTCATGATGGCGCAGCCACCATGGACTGGATGGAACAAGAGCAAGAGCGCGGCATTACCATTACCTCGGCTGCTACCACGACATTTTGGCGTGGTATGCAGGGCCAGTTTGAAAGTCATCGCATTAATATTATAGACACCCCTGGACACGTTGACTTCACCATTGAGGTTGAGCGATCTTTGCGAGTGCTAGACGGTGCGGTAGTCGTTTTTTGCGGTTCTTCTGGGGTAGAGCCTCAGTCTGAAACTGTCTGGCGACAAGCTAATAAGTACCATGTACCTAGAATGGTATTTGTTAATAAAATGGATCGAGCCGGCGCAAACTTTTTGCGTGTAATTGATCAAATAGAGAATCGTTTAGGTTCTCATCCTGTTCCAATTCAATTGCCAATTGGTGCAGAAGAAGAATTTACCGGAGTAATCGACCTTATTAAAATGAAGGCGATTTTCTGGAATGAAGAAGACCGTGGTATGACCTTTGAGTACGCCGAAATTCCTTCAGAAATGCAATCTGAATGTGAAACTTGGCGCGAAAGAATGTTAGAAGCTGCGGCGGAAGCTAATGACGAGCTGATGGATAAGTACCTAGAAAGCGGTGACTTAACTGAAGACGAAATTAAGCAAGGCCTACGTGCCAGAACCTTAAGCAACGAGATTGTTGTCGCTACCTGTGGTAGTGCGTTTAAGAATAAAGGCGTTCAAGCAGTGCTAGACGCTGTTGTTGAGTTTATGCCGTCGCCTGTTGACGTGCCGCCGATTACTGGAATTATGGCCGACGGTGAAACCGAAGAATCCAGACCACCAGAAGACAATGCGCCATTTGCCGCGTTAGCGTTTAAGATTGCAACTGATCCTTTTGTTGGGACTTTGACTTTCTTTAGAGTGTACTCAGGTGTATTAAAAACTGGCGACCAAATCTATAACTCGGTCAAGGGTAAGAAAGAGCGAGTAGGTCGAATCGTACAAATGCACTCTAACTCGCGCGAAGAAGTTAAAGAAGTTTATGCGGGCGATATTGCCGCAGGTATTGGTTTAAAAGAAGTTACCACTGGGGATACTTTTTGTGACTCGCATAAGCCGATTATATTAGAAAGAATGGAATTTCCAGAGCCGGTTATTTCCGTTGCTGTAGAGCCAAGAACTAAACCCGACCAAGAAAAAATGGGTATTGCTCTGAGTAAATTAGCACAAGAAGATCCATCGTTTAGAGTGGCTAGTGATGAAGAGTCAGGGCAAACAATTATATCAGGCATGGGTGAATTACACTTAGATATTATTGTTGACCGCATGCGAAGAGAATTTAAAGTGGATGCCAATATTGGTAAACCACAAGTGGCTTATCGTGAAACCATTAAAAAGTCTGTAAAAGCTGAAGGCAAGTTTGTACGCCAATCTGGTGGTAAAGGACAATATGGACATGTTTGGTTAAAAGTAGAGCCTAAAGAGTCTGGTGAAGGCTACGAATTTGTAAATGAAATCGTAGGCGGAACCGTACCAAAGGAATTTATTCCTGCTGTCGATAAAGGGTGTTTAGAAGCCATGCAACAAGGTGTGTTTTCTGGCTATCCTATGGTCGATGTTAAAGTCACATTGTTCGATGGCTCTTTCCACGATGTAGACTCAAATGAAATGGCATTTAAAATTGCTGGCTCAATGGGTTTTAGGAACGCTGCTTTAGAGGCTAATCCGGTTTTATTAGAGCCAATTATGTCTGTAGAAGTGGTTACGCCAGAAGAATATATGGGCGATGTAATGGGTGACTTAAATCGCCGCCGTGGAAACGTTTTAGGAATGGATGATAATCCTTCTGGAAAAGTGATACGAGCTGAAGTCCCACTAGGAGAAATGTTTGGTTACGCCACGGCTATGCGTAGTGCTACGCAAGGACGAGCGAGCTATTCTATGGAATTTAAAAAATACGCTGAAGCGCCTGCTAGTGTTTCAGAGACAATGCATTATTAAGTTTTAATAATTTTAATTTTACTATTCAATTCAACGAGGAAAAGGTAATGTCAAAAGAAAAATTTGAACGCACCAAACCCCATGTTAACGTTGGAACAATCGGCCACGTTGACCATGGTAAAACCACTTTAACTGCAGCAATGTGTACTGTTTTGTCAGCAGCTTTCGGTGGCGCTGCGAAGAATTTCGCAGAAATCGACAATGCACCAGAAGAAAAAGAGCGTGGTATCACCATCTCAACTTCTCACGTAGAGTACGAAACAGAAGGGCGTCACTACGCTCACGTTGACTGCCCAGGACATGCTGACTATGTTAAAAACATGATCACTGGTGCTGCTCAAATGGACGGCGCAATCTTAGTATGTTCAGCAGCAGATGGCCCTATGCCACAAACGCGTGAGCACATTCTATTATCACGTCAGGTTGGTGTACCAAAGATTGTTGTATTTATGAACAAATGCGACATGGTTGATGACGAAGAATTATTAGAGCTAGTAGAAATGGAAATCCGTGAGTTACTAGACGCTTACGAATTCCCAGGCGACGACACGCCAATCATCCAAGGTAGTGCTTTAAAAGCATTAGAAGGCGATGAAGGTAAATTAGGTAAGGAAGCGATTTTAGAATTAGCGGCAGCGTTAGATTCTTACATTCCAGAGCCAGAGCGTGACATTGACCGTGATTTCATCATGCCGATTGAAGATGTATTCTCAATCTCAGGACGTGGAACGGTAGTAACGGGTCGTATTGAGAAAGGTATCGTAAACGTTGGTGAAGAAGTTGAGATTGTAGGTATCAAAGATACAACCAAGACAACGGTTACTGGTGTTGAAATGTTCCGTAAGTTACTAGACGAAGGTCGCGCAGGTGACAACGTTGGTATTTTATTACGTGGAACAAAGCGTGAAGATGTAGAGCGTGGTCAAGTATTAGCGAAGCCAGGTTCAATCACTCCGCACACTAAGTTTGAAGCAGAAGTTTATATCTTAAGCAAAGATGAAGGTGGTCGTCATACGCCATTCTTTAAAGGTTACCGTCCACAGTTCTACTTCCGTACAACTGACGTAACAGGTGCTTGTGAACTTCCAGAAGGCGTAGAAATGGTTATGCCTGGTGACAACATTAAAATGGTTATTGAGTTAATCGCACCAATCGCGATGGACGAAGGTTTACGCTTCGCTATCCGTGAAGGTGGCCGTACCGTAGGTGCTGGTGTTGTTGCTAAGATTTTTGCTTAATTATTAAGTAAAACTCAAAGTACTGAAAAAGGCGTCCGTTGGACGCCTTTTTTATTGAGAATAATAAAAAACTTCTAAAGATCTATTTTTTTTGTTTTAATTTTAAATCATTATTCGTTTGTTGTTTTTTACACTCTTTTTGTTCTTGCACTATTTCTATTGTTTGTTCTACTTTCGGATCGGGCAATACCATTTGCAGTAACATGCCAATAATAAAAGCGCCGGTCTTTTTGTTTTTAGACCACCGGTACAGTCTCACAAAAGTAAATATAAGCCCTAAATACGCTATCCAAGGTTGTAGAGGATCTAAAAAACTCCAGCTATCCGCTAACATAAGTCACCTATTAAATTTAAGTTATTCGCAAGCTAGAATTAATTTCTAGCGCCGTTAATAAATAAAGAAATTTAAAACTTAAATGAATGTGTGGATATAGTGCGGGTTATTTTTAAGTGTGAGTTGAATAAGTTGTTTTATAAAGTCTGCTTTTGTTTCACTATAAGATAAGTTAAAGCGTTTTTTTATTAAGCTTGATAATGTGTTAGTAACAAATAGTCTGCAGCTATTACTTAGTAGTTGAAGATTTTTGGCTAGTATGTGGTTAAATAACTTGTTCGGTATGGGCTTAATGTTCTTTAGCAACACAAAGGTACTTAAAAACTGAGCCTTAATTTGAGAAGTTTGCTCTTCAGCTTGGCTAAGGTAGGTGGAAGGTTTATTGGCAACACTTACAAAATGACCGAGTGACGCATGGTTAAAAAATGCGGATAAGGTCATAAAAGCGATGATTAGTGCAGAGTGTCGCATTGGGTCTTAGCTACTTTTGGTGAAGTTCGACTGTTTTATATGCGGTCGGTAAGGTTACTTTTCAAGCGTGCTGCAAATGCTTTATAAAACTGATTGTCAATAATTAGTAGGCGCCTATTGGGTAACGCGCAATAATATTCACATGAAATTGAAGAGTTTGGTTTGTCAATTATGGGTGTCGATGAACTGAAAATGAAGAAAGGGCGGTCAGCTAGTCTGCGACTATTATTTCGTCAGCTAGGTTAAGCTTTCTAGCATCTCATAATCAAAATTTTCTTGGTTGAGGGTTAGTGTTTTCTGAAAATTAATATCTAACCGGCATATGTCTTGAATGAATCTACTTCGATAAAGTTATTATCATAAAACGCAGAGAGCTGCGCTTTTAAGCAATGCTAAGATATTGTAGTATTAGGTAGAAATAAAAATGGGTGTCCTTGTTATTGAGAAAGGTGGGAGTGCGGATGTAGCGAGTGGTGGGGTTAGTGAAGGGAAGTCGAGCACCAGTCAGACAAGAGCTGCTGATGAAGTTGATTATTCTAGTGGCGGGAAGTTTCCTGTAAGACAAACAACTCAAGCAACCAAAGGTAGCTCAGTTACAACTTTGAGTTTGAAAAATGCTCTTTCTGAAGATGACTTTTCTGTTGGTGATGAACTGAGTGAGATAGGAACAGCATTCTCTATTGTATTCAACTATTTCACTGGCACAGGTCCAGAGCACAGAGATTTTGACGAGACTTCCATCCAATCATTTAGGCTCAGCCAAACTCCAGAGTTTGATCGTGTTAGAAAATTATTCTTTAAGAATTACGGAGATCAATTAGCTAAAAGCTCGGATTGGACGGGGATCAACGCGACTAACTTTGGTAAAACTATTTCTTTCTTTGAAGGATTACAGATTGCATGGGATAGTCCCACAGGAGCTTTGGTAGGAACATTTACAGTTGAGTCAATTATTGGTGGCCCAAATCGAACATTGACTTATACGCTATCAAACAGTAGCAGTTTAAGCTCTTTGACTGGAAGATTATTTGGAGAAATTTCTTACGAAAGGCCTCAAGGAGGTTGGGGAATCGGTGTTGTTATGTATCCGGGGTCGACGATTAGCCAGACTTATACTGTGAAAGAGGAATATTAGAAATGAATAGAGTTGCAATTGGCTTACTTATTTTACTGTTCGTGTGTTCGTGTTCCCCTTCGAAACATACAGTAAATGAGGGCGAGATTCCTGGAGAATACTCGGCTGATTATTATGGGAGCATAGATAAGCTCAGGATTTATAAAGATGGATCTTTTGAGCATGTATATTTGCATAATGAAAAGACAGTTATTGAAAAAGATGAGTGGAAAATACTGGAAAAGGCTGATGATGGAACGAGTTTGGTTTTAGTTTTATCTAATTTTTCTTTTCGGCAGAAAAATGGAAGTATAAACAAGAAAATGGACTGGTTTGCTAATGCTGAAAAAAGTTCTCGGATAACTCTTTCCGACAACAAAAATAATAAATCAAAGTTGGCTGTTAGACTATGTTTCAATATTGATATGGACTATTGTTTTGTAAAAAGCTGATTATGAAACCCGACACCACCTCCTATCCCGCCCTCACTTCGAGGGCGTTTTTACCTTCAATCATCGAACAAACTGAATTCAATTTTATTGACTGCTGCCGGTTAAAACTTGCCCCCGCTGAGAAAAAATGGGACACCCACAACTTTTTCAAAAAACATCTCAAGATAAATTTGACGACGACGCGAGTTTTTATTAGTTTGGTTTAAAAGGATATCAAACTAGAAGGAATTTCAACGATGACTCGGGCTCGCAATTCAATAATTGATTTAGCTTCAACCACTTATTATCACTGTATCTCTCGTTGTGTTAGGCGCGCATTTTTATGTGGCGAAGATATGTTCTCTGGAAAGAATTTTGAGCATCGAAGAGGCTGGATAGTTGAACGTATAGCCTTTCAATTAGATTCATTCGCCATTGAAGTCGCGAGTTACGCCATTATGTCAAACCATTATCACCTTGTGCTTAGAGTCGATGACGACAAAGCCAAAGGCTGGAGTGAAGCCAACGTTATTCGACGCTGGAAACGACTCTATAAGATTCCGCCTGTGGTACAGCAGTATATTAAAAATCCACAGGCGCAAGGCATAGCGGAAGTAGCGCAAGGTATGATTCAAAAATGGCGAGAGCGACTGATGGATATCTCTTGGTTTATGCGCGGTTTAAATGAATATTTGGCCAGAGAAGCAAATAAAGAAGATGAATGTAAAGGCCGTTTCTGGGAAGGACGCTTCAAATCTCAACCACTGTTAGACGAAGCCGCTGTAATCACTGCAATGGGTTATGTCGATTTAAATCCCATCCGGGCCAAAATGGCTAAGACGCCAGAAAAGTCTGACTTTACTTCAATTCAACAACGAATTAAACAACAACTAAAAGCCAAAGTCCAAACCCCAATCCCCTTAATTAAACTCACCCAATCAAAACAAAAAAATAAAAATGCGATTAATGTAACTCAACAAGACTATATCGAACTAGTTGACTGGCTAGGCCGCGCGATACTTCCCACTAAACGAGGTTATATTGAGAGCGATACACCGCCAATACTAAACCGACTTAATCTCCATGCTGATGAGTTTGTTTCATTGATGAAACAAAAAGACGATTTATCGCAACTCAGTGTCATTGGCTCTCCTAGTGCGATTACGCATTTTATGGATGTAGCAGAAAGAAAATTAGTCAAAGGGCTTTCTGCAAGTCAGCGATTGTTTCTTTAGCTAAATCACATTTCATCAACTCGTAATACCTTTATCAGCCTGGCTGAGGGTTAGTGTTTTTCGTAATTTAATATTTAACCGCAATATGTCTTGAATGAATCTAATTCGATAAAATTATTCTTATAAAACGAAAAGAAGAGCGCTTTAAAGTTATGGTGTGGTGTTGTAATATAAAGCAGGAATAGAAATGGATGTCCCGTTGTCCTTGCCACAGGACAGCTCTCTGTATTTAGATTATTGGTCTTTCAAATACTTTGTGACTGCAAACAGTATATGTATTGATGCTGGAGCAGATAAGAAATACGATCATTTCCATGGTTCTGCAGTAATAGTTTATGGCACGCTAGTTAAAAATGACTACTGTGGTTATGTAATAGAGGTAAAGAATATGGGGTATCCAATATCAAGAGAGAAAGAAATTAATGAAAAAGAAAGGGTACCCCAAACTACTTCAAAAAACATCTCAAGATAAAATTGACCGTGGCGCAAGTTTTTATTAGTTTGATTTAAAAGGATATCAAACCAGAAGGGATTTCAACGATGACTCGCGCTCGCAATTCAACTATTGATTTATCTTCAACCACCTATTACCAGTGTGCCGCTTAAGACAGACCGAGGCACTCATTACTGTTGTTGAAATGAAGCTAAAGTAAATACGGCTAGCCGGTCTGCGGTTATTATTTCGTTAGCTAAGTTACTTTTCTCATCTCGTATTACGCCCTATCATCCTTGCTGAGGATTAGTGTTTCCTGAAAATTGATAATAAACCGCAATATGTCTTGAATGAATCTAATTCGATAAAATTATTCTAATAAATCGTAGATAAGGGCGCTTTTAACTTATGTAGTGGTGTTGTAGTATTAAGCAGGAGTGATAATGGATATCCTGTTGTTTCTCCTAAGCGAATTAGTAATTCAAAAGAATCTTACAAATCAGAAGATATACTTCGATTTTATAGTCGACAACTTTATGTGGAGTAGAACATTGGCGATTCATGCTATGCGACTTGCTTTATTTTTTTTCATTTTTTTAATTTCAGTGTTTCTGAAGCCAAATCTAGCAGCGCAAGATCTTGCGATATTGAAGCTTTGGTACTTAAAGAGACAGAAGTAGTTTTAGTAAAAGGAAACACTAAAAATTTGATTAGTGTTTATTTGTTTGATTCAAAAATAACTTTGCCTTCACGGTTTGAAATTGTGATAAATGGTCAGGTAGGAAAAACTCTTGTCTTAGATAGCTCATTGTCATCTCAGACTGCGTATCAAAGTGCGATTGCTTGTATGTCTAACACTGTGTTGGTCGGAAATGTCGAAATTGGAAATAGAAAAGATTGTGAATTATGTGACATTGATATACTTGGAAAAATGGAGTTTATAATTGTATCTCATTCAAAAGAGAGTGAAGTAAATTACATTGAAACCAAGCGAAAAGGAATTGCAAAAGAATGGAATAGAATGACGATCCTGTACGATGAAAATAATTATATCTACTTAGTAGATCAAAATCCTAAGTTGGGTAAGTATATATTGGAACAAATAAAGAAAGATATTTGATAAACGTCTGCCCACAGATAATAGCTGTCAGATGTATTGCGTCATTGGAAAACATGTTAGAAGTAATGTGCAAAAAAGGTAGCACCTAAAAATTTTTCAAAAAAACATCTCAAGATAAACTTGACGGCGGCTGGAGTTTTTTATTTGATTTAAAAGGATATCAAGCCAGAACGGATGTCAACGATGATTTGCGCTCGCAATTCAATAACTGATTTAGCTTCAACCACTTATTACCACTGTGCCGCTTAAGGCAGATTAAGATACTTATTACTGTCGTTGAAGTAAAGCTAAAGTATAGGTGGTCAGCTGGTCTGCGGTTATTATTTCGTTAGCTAAGTTACTTTTCTCATCTCGTATTACCCCCATCAGTTTTACTGAGGTTTAGCGTTTTCCGAATTCATTAATCTAGCCATCAATCCTTAAGAACCTAATTAAGACGATAAAAATATTTATGTCTAAAGCTGAGAGGGGCGCTTTTAAGTGATGCGGAGGTATTGTAGTATTAGGTTGAAATAAAAATGGGTGTCCTTGTTATTTCGTTTCGTTAGCTAAATTACTTTTCTCACCTCGTATTACCCCCCATCAGTTTTACTGAGGTTTAGTGTTTTCCGAACTCATTAATCTAGCCATCAATCCTTAAGAACCTAATTAAGACGATAAAAATATTTATGTCTAAAGGCGAGAGGGCGCTTTTAAGTGATGCGGAGGTATTGTAGTATTAGGTTGAAATAAAAATGGGTGTCCTTGTTATTTCAGGGTAAGTATATATTGGAACAAATAAAGAAAGATCTTTGATAGGCGTCTGCCCGCAGATAATAGCTGACAGGTGTAATGCGTCATTGGAAAGCGTGTTAGAAGTAATGTGCAAAAAAATATCAGCTCGATATAGTAAAGGCTAGAGGCAAACCATTTATAGAGGAATTATAAGATGTATGTTGATTTGAAAATATATTTTTCATTGTCAGTGTCGCTAATTATTTGTGGCTGTATTTCCATTAATGATGCTAAGGCTAATGAAAAAGCTAGCGTAGAAAATATTAGACGTTGTCCTGGAGTTCCACTTGTAATGTTATTAAGTGATGTACCTGAATATAATAATATGTGTGTTACCACGACAGGAGTGGTCGCTATAAGTTCTGAATGGAGTTATTTGTATTTGAATTTAGAATCTAAAAAACATGGCGTGACTCTCAATAGTTTAGGGCTAGGTTTTAGCTTAAAAGAGTCTAAAATACTAACTCAATATAATGGCCAATATATCACTATCACAGGTATTTATAATAATAGTTCGAGAAGTTTGTCTGATGTTAAGTTTTTTACATTTTAGTAGTGCACCAGTCAGGGGAGGAACAAAAGCCAAAAAACAAAAACCGAAAAAAAAAGAGGACACTCACAACTTTTTCCAAAAACATCTTAAGATAAATTTTACGACGGCGTGAGTTTTTATTAGTTTGGTTTATAAGGGTATCAAACCAGAAGAAATTTCAACATTATAGCGGTGCCTATATATATTCGTGAATTTTGAATCCAGAAAAAATGTCTACTTATTGCATTGGCAATATCTTTTTTGGAGCTCCTCGAACCTGTGAGTTTTATTTAGATAAAGCTATTTTGAGTTATTAATACAGCGCGTTTAAGTTTTTTTTATCTTTTATGTCAACCGATTGAACTTAGCTTCGTTTTAAATGATGTAAACCCAATGAATCAATTAGAAAATGAGGAATTAAAATGAAGAAAATCATTGTTGTTTTAGGTATTGCGGTTGGCATTTTTAATACAGGTTTTTTAGTTGCGGCGGAAACACCGCTACTAGACAAGCGCCAAAAAGCACAAAAATTGCGTATCCTTGACGGAGTAGAGAGTGGTGAGCTTACCCGTAGAGAAGCCCGAAAAGCGGCTCGTGGGCAAGTTAAATTACAGCGTATGGAAAACAAAGCGAAGCAAGATGGTGTTGTAACCGCGAGGGAAAGAGCGCGTTTACAGCATAAAGCCAATAAAGAGTCGGCCAAAATTGCAATTAATAAGCATGATAGACAAAAGCGTTTAAAAGCCCGTAAAAACAAAGATTAACCATAACACTAAAGTTTCCAGTGAATTAGCCCGACCTAAGAGTTGGGCTTTTTTTTGATTTTTGTCAAAGCGTTAAATAAAGTTTAAGATAAGCGTTGGCGAGAGGTTCAAGTCTTACTCATAGTCATTCTTTTCGTTCGTTTTTTGGATAAAGCTCAATGGCAAAGCTACACTTTACCCCTAATTTACGGCGTCATATAGCGTGCGACTCAATTGAGTTTCAGGCGGACTCTTTAACTACAATTTTTGATTTTTTAAGTCAGCAGCATCCAGCATTAGCTAGCTACCTTTTAACCGAGCAGAATTTGCCACGCAAACATATTTTGATCTGTGTTAATGGACAAGTCGTTGCGCGCAAAAGCTACTCTCAAACCCCACTAGACGCGCAAAGTGAAGTTTATTTTATGCAAGCGCTATCTGGCGGATAAGCTTACTATAAGGAGTGCTTATGCAAACCATTGCATTTATTGCCACACGTAAAGGACTATTTCGGCTTTTTTCTGACTGGAGCTTAAGTAAAGTTGCTTTTGAAGGCGTACCGGTAACCAGTTTTGTGATTAACTCTGCTGATGGAGTCTGTTACGCAGGCTTAAATCATGGTCACTTTGGGGTCAAAATGCACCGCTCTGCTGACTGGGGCGAGACTTGGCAAGAAGTGAGTGCGCCTGCCTATCCAAAAGCGGAAGAGCCAGACAAGGGAGAGTCGGTAGAATTAATATGGAGCCTTGCTTTTGCGCGGCCGGAGAATAGTGATGAGCTTTGGCTTGGAACCGTTCCTGGCGGGTTATTTTATTCAAACAACGGCGGTAAAAGCTGGACACTGAATCAAAGTTTATTTGATTATCAACAGCAACATGA
Source organism: Aliikangiella aequoris (assembly GCF_053709105.1). NCBI lineage: Bacteria > Pseudomonadati > Pseudomonadota > Gammaproteobacteria > Oceanospirillales > Pleioneaceae > Aliikangiella > Aliikangiella aequoris. The sequence continues at coordinate 3,212,025 of NZ_CM132298.1, read as the reverse complement.
GTGGTTTGGCGGCGGTTACGATAAACCCGGCATTCATTCCATTTGCGTAGATCCAAGAAACAGTCAGCACATTCGAGTAGCAATCTCCTGTGGAGGCGTTTGGCAAACTCTCGACGCTGCTAACAGTTGGAGCAATGTTGCCAATGGAATGCGCGCTGAATATATGCCGCCCGAGCAAGCGTTTGATCTTAATATTCAAGATCCGCATTACATGGTTCAATGCAAAGCACATCCCGACTATTTTTGGGTGCAGCATCACAATGGCATTTTTAAATCTTCAGATAGCGCAAATCATTGGCAAGAAATTGAGAATGTTAAGCCTTCAAATTTTGGTTTTGCGGTAGCGGTTCATCCAAACAATCCGCAACAAGCTTGGTTTGTTCCGGGCGTTAAAGATGAGTGTCGTGTGCCAGTAGACGCTAAGCTGGTCGTTACCCGTACTAAAGATGGTGGGGAGACCTTTGAAAGTTTAAGCCAAGGTTTGCCAGAGCAAGCCTGCTATGATCTAATTTATCGGCATGCGCTTGATGTTGATGTTACTGGAGAACGATTATTAATGGGCAGTACCACGGGGAATCTTTGGATTTCAGAAAATGAAGGGGATCAATGGCGCTGCTTAAGCCACTACCTACCCCCCATTTATGCGGTACACTTTGTTAAATAAAAACGGCCCTTTTTGATAGTGCTTATGGCGCTTAGTGCTGAGTTTTGTTGCCTTCAACCGACGCATTAAGCGCTAGGTCTTGCGCACTAAACTTAAATTGGGTGCTACAAAACTCACAGCGCACGGCCAAATGCCCTTTGTCGGCAAGAACCTCTTGAATTTCAGCTTCGGGTAGTAGTTTGATAGAGTTCAACATTTTGGTTTCACTGCAACCGCAATTAAACTTAACTTCGTCAACCGCCAATCCGCGTACGCTTTCTTGATGAAATAAGCGATGCAAGATGGTTTCGCCATCTTCTGACAAGCACTCTTGCGCTGTTAAAGTCGAGGCTAGGTAAACTAAATGCTCAAATGACTCTTCAGACTGCATATCAGGTAATGCTTGAAGCATTAGTCCAAAGGTTTGCTGCGCGTTATTAAACAACCAAATTCGGGTCTTCAACTGTTCAGATTGGTTAAAATAGCTCTCAACACAGGCAGCTAAAGAATCACCATTAAGTGGCACTATACCTTGGTATCGTTTGCCTTTTTCAGGCTCTATGGTAATAGACATTTGACCGTTTTGAGTAAGCTCGCTAAAGCTTACATCTTGGTAAGATGCGGCTTCATTATATCGAATTAATCCTCGGTAGCCTAAATCGTGGGTCGTTTGCACAACCAACATTTTTAAGTTACCTGGGGTTTGTAACTGAATCGACATTTTGCCTTCAAATTTTAAGGTGGTAGCGAGTAAGACACCTACAGCGGCGGCTTGCTGTAATAAAGCTTGCAAAGGCTCAGGGTAATTGTGCGCGCTGATCATTTGTGTTGCTGAGTCAGTTAAATTGACTAATTCGCCGCGAATACCGTGGGTGTCGAAAATAAAACGATGGATTTTGTCAGACATAATTAAAATTTCAATAAACTGTGTTGTCGCTATTATACCTGTGGGATTAGGCGCTGCCCAATCATTCTGTGATTATAAAAGCGAATTAGTTGAGCGAATAAAAAAGCAAAAGGCCTAGGCCTTTTGCTTTTAAGGTGCACTCTTAATTGGTGCGGTTAGTTAAGTCTGGTAAATTAAAATGATGCGGTCATTTCGTTCGAGCAGTCATTAGAAGACTCATTACAAACCTTATAAACGTAATTTCCACTGGCTCCTCGAATTCTATCGCGGTAAGCGCCATCGTTTGCGGTTGTTTTGAGCTTACTGCCGTTGCGGAAAATATCAACATTACTGCTTGTCGCACCGTCCCACGATAAATTGACTATGCCAGTACTACGTTTAAGCTTAGTCGTTAAGCTTAAGGTAATGTCGGCTGGGGGTGGCGGTGGAGGGTTGCTGTCGTCAGTATAATCCCCAACTAAGTCGACCCCAGAGAAGCTAGAGTAGCCACGTACCATCACATAATAAGTACCGGTTTGAGGAGTTGCAAAGCTACAGGTTTCGTTATTGCCTGCAGTATAAGGTCGGCAATCATAACTAGTACTATCCGGCAGGCTACCAAAACGAACGTATAAGTCAGCATCGCCGCTACCGCCCGACATATTAAAGCTTAAGTCGGTTGCACCTGCTGGAACTTCCATCTGATACATTAACTCTTCACCTGTCGCTCCGGAAAGGTTAGTTTCTGGTACACCTTTAGTTAGAGACGCAGGAGGAGGCGGTGGTGGAGGTGGATCAATCGGTCCAACATCGCAGCCGTTCGCTAGCATGTCAAACATGGCTTTTGCTTTAACAATACCATGCCCATAGTAATTATCACGACCGGTTGCGCCGCGGTCCTGCGCAGACTTATTAATCGCTTGGCGCATTTGAGCTGCTGTACAGTTTGGATAGTGACTCCATACTAACGCTGCAACACCTGCAACATGCGGAGTTGCCATGGAAGTTCCTGACCATGCAGCATAGGTATTACCCGGTAATGTAGAGTTTACAGCAACTCCTGGCGCGGCAATTTCCACTTGTGAATTAAACTGTGAAAAGCTAGCCACATTGGCGTTTGAATCGACCGCCGCGACTGACATGACTGAGTCATAGCTTGCCGGATATGAAAGGGTGGAATTTCCATCATTGCCAGCGGCAGCTATTGATAGTATTCCGTTCGCTGCAGCGTTATCAAAAGCCGCTTGTTCTGCATTACTCGGCGCGCCTCCGCCTAAGCTCATGCTAATGACATTGGCGCCTGCGGCGGCACACTGATCAACGGCGGCGACCATGTCTGAACCATAGGCCCATGAACCGGCATTGTTAAAAACTTTAACCATATGGAGTTTAACTAAACCACTCGGGTTAACTCCAACGACGCCAGTTCCATTATTGCCAATGGCCGCAATTGTTCCAGAAACATGCGTACCGTGACCATGGCCATCTTCGTACCAATTGCCGGTGTCATATGCGCCATGACCGTCGTCGCCTGTAACGCCAGATGAAGGCAGGTCTTCGTGGCCTAACGCATAGCCGGTATCCGTAATACATACGGTCATATTACCGGTTAATGCATCACTCACTTGGTCGGCTTCTACCATACCAATACCAAAGGGTTGTGACTCGGCTAAAAGGTGTCGTTTAGGATCTTTTTCTACATATTCAACGTCGCTGCGAGCACGCAAGCTCTTTACCGCAGCGGCAGTGAGCTCTGCTGCAATGAGTTGGTGCTTAGGTAAGTTACGCTTGATGGTTCCATTGGCAGTTTGAATGGCTTGTTGGCTTTGCATAATATTCGCGTTTTTAAATTTGACAATATAACGCTGTTCATCTTGAGTCGTTAAGCTTGACGAAGCCGACACGCTAAGCGTGGTGGCTAGTGCCAATGCAAGAGGGGAGTATTTCATTATCATTATTTTAGGTCCTCGGTAATCATTATTTTCATTAGGACTCTACTGCTAGTTGGCGGTGCAACTAAGATACCCGAATCAATGTATTAAAAGACTCAAAGCGAGCCTTTAATACCGTGTTTGCAAGTTAAACTTAGCCTAGTCAATTGCAAAATCAAGCGGATGTTTTTTGAACGGCTAGTGTTTTGCTTAAAATTTACCAGCAACCAAACTCAAATACTTTTAATTGAACAAGTTTGAAATATAAAGCGCTTATCGTGTGCCGCTAAAATAGTGGCGCGCTGATGACTGAGTGGTTTGTACGAGGGAGGTGTTATCTTTTGTTGCGATATTTTGCCGAATATCAATCGATTGCTGCACCGCGCCTAAACTAATTTTGCGCGGTGCAATGCTTTGAGTCGGTTATTATGCTGCTTTAGTATTGGTGCTTTCAAAGATTTTATCTGCAGAAGCAGCGATAAAGCCTTTAAATAGCTCACCATTGGCCAAAGGATGACGTAGCGCAAACTCGTAGAAACAGCTAGGAATCGTTTTAACACAATCGCTAAATTCTACTTCAATCATATTGGCCATAGTCGAAGACTGCTCTAAGAATGACGCTGGGGTGCCTTTAATTTCGCCGCCAGAAGTATTTAGTACAAAGCCGTTGTCTTTAACAAACTGGTTAACTGCTTGTATATCTTTAAATTGACTGAGTTCGTTAATAGAAACTGTGAAGTGGTTTGGTCTAAACCCAAAAGCGGCAACCCAAGCAGCGTACTCACTTTCTTCAAGCAAACGCTCATAAATTTCGCCAGATACTTGCCAAGGTCGTCCAGAATAAAGGAACTCTTGGTTGTTAACTTGAGATTTATCAAACTGCATTGCTAAAGCTTTAATGATCCACTGAACTTCTGCTGAAAATTCTTCTACTTTTAGTTCGCTAATAAAAACTAGTGGCATTGTTGGGTGCGCATAGTGCTTGGCGCGTAGCTTTTTCTGTACAAAGTCATAACTTTCAACTTCTTGATAGCCAGCTGCCACCAATGGGGCTGCAATATCTTCTACACGCATGCCGGGTAAGCCAAATGTTCTAAAAGCAACATGGTCGTTGACTACTTTGTCATTTTTGCTGAAAAGTTGGTAAATTTTTAACGCATCAGGGTTTAGCGCTAAATAGTCTTGCCACATACTGTCAAAAACTTGCTCTATGCTAAGTTTAAGCTCTGTGTTATTGCTCATGGAAGCTCCAAAAAAATACTGACTACAGGGAAATTTGGCGCAACTATAGCTATTTTGCTGCTAAAGGAATAATATTGTTTGCGTATATTCGATATAGGAAAAACATATGGACTTACGCGAGCTTCGCTATTTTGAATCGACCTATGAGCTAGAGAGTATTAGTGCTGCGGCTAAACACTGTTTTGTATCGCAACCTTCTATATCTGCTGCCATACAAAATTTAGAACATTTCTTGGGTGAAGCGCTATTTGTAAGGCATACCCGCGGAGTAACACCAACCGATGCCGGACATCGCTTGTACCCTTTGTCTAAACAGCTGACTGATCAAGCGCGCTCTATTAAGCAAGTATTTCAGCAAAAAGCAGCCATTCAACCGTTTCGACTTGGGGTGGTACCAGCATTAGGTGCATCAAGAATGAGTCATTTAATTAAAGAAATTATCGATTCGGTTGATGGCTTAGAGCTTACTTTGGTTGACGCAGAAAAGCGCAGCTGTGAAGCGCGCATTATCGCTTCTAATATGGTGAAGCCAGGGGAAATTTTTAAGCCTTTTTGGCGCGATGAGTTTTTAATGGCACTGCCGCCGGGGCATCCGCTCAGTTACCAGTCTGAGTTAAGCTTCGAAGACCTAGACGGGCTAAACTTTATTTTACGCAGCCCTAGTCTAGTAACTCGTACCTTAATGCGTATTATGGAGCCTAAAGGTATCAAAATGAATATTCGGGCGCGCATTAAAACCGTTGAGTACGCCGTAGAGTTAGTCGCCGCGGGCGTTGGTGCTGCCATAGTACCCAACCACCCGAGCTTTTATAACACTAAAACAGTCCCCTTACTTCGCATTAAAGGAATGCAGTTTGATCGCTTAATTGGTCTTGGTTATTCTAGCGAAGCGACTATGGATAAAGCATTAGAGTCGGTTATTAATGTCTGCCAAGTGAATCAGTCGGAAGCATTTGAGTAAACCAATTGATTAAAGAGCCTACATTGCCGCAAATAAGAAAAATTTCAACTCAGTCCATTCCAATGGCGCTACTATTATTGGCTGATCCTTATGAAGCTAAAGTGAAAGCCTATTTAGCAGGGGCTGCTTGCTATGCTGCTTTCATCGATAACAAGTTAGTGAGTGCTTGCGTTACTAACGTAAACACCCACGGTGAAATTGAGCTATTTAATATTGCGACCTTTTCCGAATGGCAAGGCCAAGGTATTGGGACTCAACTGATTGAGTTTGTTATTCATGATTTACGCAGTCAAAATATTAGTAAGCTTGTTTTAGGAACCGGAACTTTTGGTTATCAGCTAACTTTTTATCAACGAGTGGGCTTTAGAGTCGACGCAGTGGTGAAAGACTTTTTTATTGATCACTACAATGAACCTATCATTGAAAATGGTCTTCAACATTTTGATATGTTGAGACTCAGTTATAAAATTAAATAAACGCTTAATTGAGTAACTGCAAAGTCCGGGTAATTAGCAGGTGAAAGGTAATTAGCAGGTGAAAGGTAATTAGCAGGTGAAAGATAATTAGCAGGTGAAAGATAATTAGCAAGCGAAAGATAATTAGCAGGAAAAAGAAGCGATGCGACGTCGACAACTGATCACTGGAGTATTAGCCGCAAGCGGTTTAACCGCGCTGGCAGGCTATGCTTATTTATCGAGCGCCCCGCAGCATACTCATTTGAGTATTAGCCAAGCTAAGCAGCGCCTTGCGGCATACGCTTTAGCGCCTAAAATAATCAGTCATAATCAATGGAATCCGGCGCAAACCTTGACCCATTTAGCCCAAAGTATTGAATTTTCGATGCAAGGCTACCCCATCCACCACTCTGTTGCAATTAAGCAAACAATCGGCCCGATAGCCTTTTTAGTGTTTAAGCGTCACGGCAAAATGAGTCACAATTTAACCGAAGCAATTCCCGGAGCGCCGCAGTTAACGCAACTTGGCTCTGCTGAAGCCACACAATTTGCCTTAGCGCGATTGATTAATGCGCTCAATGTTTTTGAGAGGTATAAGGGGGAGCTTCAGCCGCATTTTGCTTACGGCACTTTAAGTCACGCAGACTATCAACTTGCGCATGCGATGCATATTGACGATCATCTGCAAGCACTTACGATTAATCCCAGTTGAATAAGAGTTATTGCTTAGATTGAACCCTCTTAGGTTGAACCCACTTAGATTGAACCACCGACTATAAACGCAAGGCAAAAAATAACCCCGGGAGTTTGCACCACCGGGGTTATTCAAATAATTGAGTATTTTACTTAATTATTTCTTAGCTTCACGCTCTTTAACTTCTGCAATTACCGCTTCAGCAACGCTGTTAGGGCAAGGTAGGTAGTGAGAGAATTCCATTGAGAATTGACCACGACCAGAAGTCATTGTACGTAAGTGTCCGATATAACCAAACATTTCAGATAATGGAACGTCTGCTTTGATTCGTACACCCGTAACGCCAGCTTGTTGATCTTTAATCATGCCACGACGACGGTTTAAGTCACCAATAACATCACCAACATGATCTTCTGGAGTAAATACGTCAACTTTCATAATAGGCTCAATTAATTGAGGACCCGCTTTTGGAATTGACTGACGGAAAGCGCCTTTTGCAGCGATTTCAAATGCAACCGCAGAAGAGTCAACTGCGTGGAATCCACCGTCGAAAAGCTCAACTTCAAGGTCTAATACAGGGAAGCCTGCTAAAACACCTTCGTCCATCATAACTTTAAAGCCTTTTTCAACTGCAGGCCAGAATTCACGAGGAACGTTACCACCAACAACTTTAGACTCAAATACGAAGCCAGAACCAGGCTCGCCAGGTCTAATGCGGTAGTCAATTTTACCAAACTGACCAGAACCACCCGATTGTTTCTTGTGAGTGTAGCTGTCTTCAATTTCTTTAGTGATAGTTTCACGGTAAGCAACTTGAGGCTGACCTACTTCTAGTTCAACGCCGTAAGTACGCTTAAGAATATCAACTTTGATATCTAAATGAAGCTCACCCATTCCCTTAAGAATGGTTTCACCTGAATCTTCGTCTGTTTCAACAACAAATGAAGGATCTTCTGCAACCATTTTACCAATTGCGATACCCATTTTTTCTGAACCGCCTTTATCTTTTGGCTTAACAGCAATAGAAATTACTGGCTCAGGGAATACCATTGGCTCTAGTGTACAAGGCTTGTCTGTTGCACAAAGCGTGTGACCTGTTTGAACGTTTTTCATACCTACTACAGCAATAATGTCACCCGCTTGCGCGCGATCAATTTCAGTACGTTCGTCGGCATGCATTTCTACCATACGGCCGATACGCTCAGTTTTGCCTGTGAAAGAGTTTAATACTGTGTCGCCTTTGTTTAAAACGCCAGAGTAAATACGAATAAAAGTTAGGGCGCCAAAACGGTCATCCATAATTTTAAACGCTAATGCGCGAAGTGGCTCAGCTTCAGAAACGATAGCGAACTCGCCAGTTTCTTCGCCTTCTTCATCAGTTAATGGCTGCGGGTCAACTTCTGTTGGTGAAGGTAGGTAATCAACAACCGCGTCTAATACGAGCTGAACGCCTTTGTTTTTGAACGCAGAACCACAATAAGTAGGGAAGAAAGCTAAATCACGTGTTCCTTTACGGATGCAACGCTTAATGTCTTCTAGTGAAGGCTCTTCACCTTCTAAGTATTTTTCCATTAAATCGTCGTCTTGCTCAACCGCTGTCTCAATTAACATTTCGCGGTATTCAGCTGCTTTTTCAACCATGTCAGCTGGAACATCTAAGACTTCATAATTTTCTGGAAGACCAGAGTCATCCCATACGTATGCTTTTTGAGTAAGAACATCAACAACACCAACGAAGTCATCTTCAATACCGATTGGTAAAGTCATAACGAGTGGGTTAGCGCCAAGTACGTCTTTTACTTGTTTTGCAACACGGTAAAAATCAGCACCCATTCGGTCTAATTTGTTAACGAAGATAATACGAGCAACTTCTGATTCATTCGCATAACGCCAGTTAGTTTCTGACTGAGGCTCAACACCGCCTGAACCACAGAAAACCCCAACACCACCGTCGAGAACTTTTAATGAACGGTAAACTTCAACAGTAAAGTCAACGTGTCCAGGAGTATCGATAATGTTCATTCGATGATCTTTCCAGAAACAAGTTGTTGCTGCTGATTGAATGGTAATACCACGCTCTGCTTCCTGTTCCATGAAGTCAGTCGTTGACTCACCGTCATGTACTTCACCAGTTTTATGGATCTTACCGGTTAGCTTTAAAATACGCTCTGTTGTTGTGGTTTTGCCCGCATCAACGTGAGCGAAAATGCCTATGTTTCTGTATTTAGATAAATCAGCCATTGTTCTACTCGTTAAATTAAAAAATAAACCAAAAATTTTCGGCCGCTATACGCGAAAGGCGCGCATTATACACTAGATATTTGTGAGTAGCTATTTGGATTTTGCATAAAATTTAAACAAATTAAATAATTTCGCTATGCAATATAAAAATTATCTGAAAAAGCCAATTAAATGCATAATAACTTAACCCGACTGTACCCGCTTTTTAGTTGTGTGTTGTCTTGTTTTTAAAGGCACTCAAGGTGTGTGGTCGCTCGCTAACTACCTTCTGAGTCGGGGTTGTATTCGTTTATGTTTTTAAACCGGTGAATCATGCGTCTTTGCTTTTTATCTGGCTTAGGGCCTCTTTGCGGCGCTGATAGTTTACGCATTTGGGTAATTTCTTCGCGCTTTTTTATGCTTTCTGGAGTTTCACTGTAAAGTGTTTGCGCGATAGTTGCGCTACCGCGCTTGTCAGACAAGGCATCAACCACAACCGTTTTTTCATCAAAACCCTGACGAAGTTTAATTAAATCACCTATTTGAACTAATTTTCCAGGCTTGGGTTTTTGCCCGGCATAATGGACTTTACCGCCGTCTATTGCCGCTTTTGCAAGTGCTCTGGTTTTGTAGAAACGGCAGGCCCATAGCCATTTGTCTAGTCTAATACGATTTTCTTGTGACATTTTCCCAACTTAAGAGTAAAAAGTTACAACACCCTGTATTATTTTGTTATTCTTTGACCCCTTTTATAAGACAGTGGCGTTTTAATTCATAATTCTAAGCCTAAGTTTTGTAAAAGCTAAAGCGAGTAAGTGTAATCTATCTCAATTTAGTATGGGCAAATATTTAATGGTGTCTTAATGGAGCTAAGCATTATATAACAAAACAGCCTAGCAAGCCTGCCAAAATAAGAGAATGCAAATACCTGCAGGCGAGTCTAGCCAATGATCTAAAACTTGCATGATTTTGAGTATAAATTGAACGAGTAGATGGTAAGCAGGCATACTCTAAGGTTAATCTGAGAATTGGCATGGAAATATGATAATCTTGTTGAGCATGACAAGTTTGGTGTAAAGGAAATAATGAGCTTTTCTAATTTAATGAACGCAACTTGGTATAAGAACTACCAAAACTGGTTACCACTAGTGCAGTGGGCTGGATGGGTTTTATGTACCTATTTGTTAGCTAAAATTACTTGGGCTTGGGTTGGCTACATAATGACCCCTACCGAGTTTAAACCTTTTCAGGTTCAGCGTGTTGCTGTTCAGTCTAACTCTCGAAGCGGTGTTGACTTCAATCAAATTGTCAGTCGTAACTTGTTTGGTAATGTGGCCCAAGTCAAACAGGCGCCAGTTCAACAAGAAAAAGTTGTTGAAACGAAACTAAACCTGAAGCTGCGTGGTATTTATGCCGCTGATTCACAACATAAGGCAAACGCAATTATTGAAGATGGCAGGGGACAGCAGGCTGTTTATTTTATTGGCGAGCAACTTAAAGTTTCTGGACGAGTTTTTTTAAGAGAAGTAGAAAAAGATCGCGTGATATTAGAGACTAACGGTCGCCGCGAAGCACTGCGTTTAGAACAACATGAAATGGCGATAAAACTGATAGGTGGGGAACGCAAGCCCGAACTCAATGAGCGAAAACCCGATAACTCTCGCCAGAAAGTATCCGATAAACGGCAAGATGCTGAACTGAGTCAAAAATTAAATGATTATCGCGATAAGTTTCAACGCGACCCTACCAGTATTGGAGAAGTGATTAGGGGACAACCGCATGTGGTGAATGGTGAGTTACAAGGTTTTAGAATTCAGCCTGGCGGCGACAAAAGATTATTTCAAGAGCTCGGTTTAAGGCGTGGCGATGTAGTTACCGCAATTAACGGGGTGACTTTAACTAATATGCAAGATGCAATGAGTTTAATGAATGATGTGAGCTCAATGCAGGAAGTAAATGTAGAAATTCAACGAGGCAAAGAGCAGTTGAGTTTATTATTGAATTTAAATGATAAAGTAGGGCGAAGATAGTGTTTTCGGCAAATCAAAAAACAACAAAGAAATTTTCCTTCAGCATAGGACGCTATACGAAGCCTATGATTCTTGCGATTGGATTGGCATGTACCTCGGCTAATTTATTTGCTGCTAAAGCAACCCTAAATTTAAAAGAAACCGATATTGAAGTTTTTATCGAAAGTGTAAGCCGTATAACCGGTAAAACTTTTATTATTGATCCTCGGGTTAAAAATAAAAAAGTGACCGTTATTTCGCAACACGAAATGGACGAAGAAGAAATCTTCGCGCTGTTTTTAAGTGTGCTCCAAGTGCATCAATTTTCTGCGGTAGAAACTAATGGTATTTATAAAGTAGAACAGCTACAAGCAGCCAAACAAGATTCGGTTCCTGTCTATACCGAAGGCGGAAAACAATACTACGGCGATCAATTAGTCACCCGAGTTATTAAAGTAGACAATATTGATGTTGGCCAGTTAGTCCCCTTGCTTAGAACCTTAATTTCTACTCAAGGTCATATGGCCCAATACAAACCAACCAATGTGATGGTTATTCACGATACAGCAGCTAACTTAGAAAGAATTGTAAAAATTATTCGTCAAATTGACAAAGAAAGTAACGAAGAAATTGAAGTCATTGAGCTAGAGCATGCTTCAGCTGGTGAAGTGGTTAGAATATTAGAAAGTTTAGAAAAACAAAGCGGCCAATCGAAAGGCCCTGATATGAGTAAACCAAAATTTGTTGCTGATGAAAGAACCAACAGTATTTTACTTAGTGCAGACTCGAAAGCATCGTTAAGATTAAGAGCGTTAATAGCGCGATTAGATTCAGAAATTAGCAATAACGGAAACACCAAAGTTATTTACCTAAAATATGCCAATGCTGAAGAGCTAGCGACACTGCTTGAAGGCGTAGGCGAATCAATAGAAACAGAAGAAGGAAAAGAAAAAGGCCGTCAGAGTCGAAGCAATGACAAACCTTATTCTATTAAAGCGCATACTGAAACTAATTCGCTTGTCATAACGGCTGCGCCCGATATTATGAAGTCGTTTGAGTCGGTAATTGCGCAGCTTGACTTGCGCCGTAAGCAAGTGCATGTGGAAGCGATTATAGTTGAAATTTCTGATGCTAAAGTGAAAGAGCTTGGCGTTCAATGGGCAACTAAAGCTGGCTTAGTTAACTTTACCAACAGCTCGCCATCGATTGCTCAAGTTGGCGCGGGAGTTATTGCTAACCGCGGTCAAGATCCGGTTACTACGGTATCGTTTCCTGATGGGGTTAGAACCGAAGTTACAACGCCGTCTAATGGCGATAATGGCGCACTACTTGGCCAAGTTTTGTCAGGCGTTACTGGCGCGCTTTTTGGTTATACCGACGAGAAATCATGGGCGTCATTAGTCAAAGCTTTAAGTACTGACACAGACTCTAATGTACTTTCAACACCAAGCCTGACAACTCTCGATAATGAAGAAGCTTCAATTAGTATTGGTCAAGAAGTTCCAATCATTACCGGAGCAACGCTAGGCGGAAATAATTCTAACCCTTTTCAAACCGTGCAACGAAAAGATGTTGGTATCAAATTAAAAATTACACCACAAATCAATGAAGGTGACGCAGTTCGTTTAACTATTGAACAAGAAGTCTCTAGTATTGCCGGTGCTACTGGCGCAGATATTGTCACCAATAAACGCCAAATTAAAACTACTGTATTAGTCGGTAACGGACAAACCGTGGTGCTAGGTGGCTTAATTGACGATAATATTCAAGAAAGTGCGCAAAAAGTTCCGGTGTTAGGTGATATTCCAATATTGGGCAGCTTGTTTTCATCTAAAGCGACGAACAAATCAAAACGTAATCTAATGGTTTTTATTCGGCCGGTGATTATTAATGACTCAACTGGGTTTAACCAAATTAGTTCGCGAAAATATAACTTTATGCGCGCTCAACAATTAGATTGGCAACAACGAGGTGTTTCCTTAATGCCTTCGGCTGAGTCTGCGGTATTACCGGACTGGGACGAAAGATTAGCATTGCCACCGTCGTTTGATGATTCATTAAAAGCTAATGATATAACTCCTGTTGACGAATCAGGTACTACTCAGCAAGAAGCAGTGGAATCTAAGGATTAGTCAATGTCGATTAGTGAGTTTATGCAACAAGATGAAGCTAACGTCATGAATGAAGCAAGCGTTGACGAGCAGCAAGGTGCCGAAGTTATCGACGGAGTGCCTAAACTGCCGTTTACTTTTGCTAAACGTCAAGGTGTTGTATTTAAACTTGCCGAAGACGCAAGCGCAGCAGACTCTAGTCAGCCTTTACAAGCGGTAGTTAAAAAAACAACGACCCTTGCGACTATAGCTGAAGCTCGTCGCATAGCTGGCCGAAAAGTAAAGTTTACTGAATTAGACGAGGAAGGTTTTGAGGCGGTTTTAGCACAGGTATATCAAGATAATTCCGGAGAGGCGATGGCCGCTATGGAAGACATTGGCGAAGACATGGACTTGTTTAAGCTTGCCGAAGAAATGCCGGTTACCGAAGATCTGTTAGAAGCCGATGACGATGCGCCGATAATAAAATTAATTAACGCACTGCTTACAGAAGCAATTAAAGTTAATGCGTCGGATATCCACGTAGAAACTTTTGAACATGACTTAAAAGTGCGCTTTCGAGTCGATGGGGTGTTGCGAGAAGTGCTTAGCCCGAGTAAAAAATTAGCGCCCTTACTGGTTTCAAGAATAAAAGTTATGGCGAAGTTAGATATTGCGGAAAAACGTGTACCGCAAGATGGTCGTATTGCTCTTAAAATTGCTAATCGCGGAGTTGATGTGCGGGTTTCAACCATCCCTTCGAGTCATGGTGAAAGAGTTGTACTCCGACTATTAGATAAGCAAGCAGGCCGTTTAGAATTTAGCCATTTGGGAATGCCAGCTGACTTAATGGAAAAAATGAGTGCGGTGCTGCATAAACCTCACGGTATTATATTGGTTACTGGGCCGACCGGTTCGGGTAAAACCACCACATTATATGCTGGGCTTACTTTACTTAATCACTCGTCGCGAAATATTTTAACGGTTGAAGATCCAATTGAGTATTTGCTTGATGGTATTGGGCAAACTCAGGTAAACAGTAAAGTTGATATGACTTTTGCGCGGGGTTTACGCGCTATCTTACGTCAAGATCCTGATGTAGTTATGGTTGGTGAGATTCGTGATTTAGAAACCGCACAAATAGCGGTGCAAGCGAGTTTAACCGGTCACTTAGTGTTATCAACGTTGCATACCAATACCGCGTCGGGTGCAGTAACTAGACTTCAAGATATGGGCATAGAACCATTTTTACTCTCGTCTAGTTTGTTAGGTGTGTTAGCTCAGAGGCTAGTTAGAACGCTCTGCTTGCATTGTCGTAGAGAAGAGTCTGCGAATGCTCGAGAGTGTGAGTTATTAGGATTCGACCGAAATAACCCTCCTAAAGTTTTTCATCCTGTTGGGTGCGTGGAATGTAATAACTCTGGCTATCGTGGTCGACAGGGTATTTACGAGTTTTTACCTGTCGATGAAACCATTCGCGACATGATACATAACGGCGCGAGCGAGCAAGAAGTTGAGCGTCATGCGCGCAAAGAAAATATAAGTATTCGTGAAGATGGCAAAAACAGAGTGCTGCAAGGGCTTACAACAATCGAAGAAGTCTTGCGCGTTACGCGTGAAGATTAAGGCGAGATAAACCATGGCAGCTTTTGAATATATCGCGTTAGACCCTAGCGGCAAACAGAAAAAAGGAATTATGGAGGCGGATACTCCGCGCCAAATACGACAGCAATTAAGAGATAAAAACTTCATTCCTTTAGAAGTAGAAAGCGTTACCAGTAGTGGTAAAAATAAGTCGAGTAAAACCAGTTCGGGTATTTTTAAAACAAAAATTAGTGCTGCTGATTTGGCATTAATTACCCGTCAAATTGCTACCTTAATACGTGCCGCAATCCCAGTAGAAGAAACCGTTAAGGCTGTGGCAGAGCAGTCTGAAAAGCCCAAACACCGCAGCATGTTAATGGGAATACGATCGCGTGTAGTAGAGGGGCATTCATTAGCTGACGCATTAAGCGAATACCCCGCGGTATTTTCTGATCTTTATCGTTCAATGGTTGCTGCTGGTGAAAAGTCGGGACATTTAGATTTGGTTTTAGAGCGATTAGCCGACTATACAGAGTCACGCCAAGAGCTTCAGTCTAAAATATCTGGTGCGCTAGTTTATCCAATTATTTTGTCTGTTGTTAGTATTGCTATTGTGTCATTTTTGCTGGGCTATGTGGTTCCAGAAATTACCAAAAGTTTCGTTCAGTCGGGCCAAGAACTTCCAGGCTTGACTCAAGCGCTGCTCTCTATGAGTGAATATGTTCAAAGCTGGGGTTTCTTAACGGCCATCGTTTTGGTAGGAATGTTTATGGGGTTTAAGTATGCATTAACTAAACCTAAAATGAGATTGGCTTGGGACAAATGGAAAATAAATGCTTGGATTGTTGGAAAAATTATTCGCGGTATGAACGCAGCGCGTTTTGCTCGAACTTTAGCCATATTAAATCAAAGTAGCGTACCGCTTTTAGAAGGAATGAAAATTGCCGGTGAGGTAATGACTAATGAAGAGTTAAAGGCAGCTGTTAGAGAAGCGACCGTACGGGTGCGCGAAGGTGCAGGACTTAAAGTTTCATTGCAGCAATGTGGCTATTTTCCACCCATGATGCTGCACATGATCGCTAGTGGTGAAAACTCTGGCGAGCTAGAGCAAATGCTCGATAGGGCTGCGGATAATCAAGAGCGACAATTTGATAATCTAGTAGGCACTATGATGAATATGATTGGGCCGGTAATGATTTTAATTATGGGATCGTTTGTATTCACAATTGTATTGGCAATTATGCTACCCGTTTTTGCGCTGAATGAAGCGTTAACGTAATTTTATTAATTTAATTGAGGTTTAACATGCGTAAACAGTCTGGTTTTTCATTGCTAGAAATATTGGTTGCTATGGCAATCATGGCGATATTAGGCGGCATTATGGTGACCCAGTTTATGGGCAAAACCGAAGAAGCTAATTTACTGAGAATTAAAGGTGATATTCAAGCAGTAAAATCAGCATTAATTCAATATCACGCCGATAACTTTTTATTGCCAACTACGGAACAAGGTTTAGAAGCGCTAGTACAAAAGCCGCAAACCTCTCCAGAGCCTAAAAATTATTCTTCGCGCGGTTATTTAGATGGCTTAATGAATGACCCTTGGGGGAACCCTTATCAGTATGCCTACCCTGGCGAGTTTGGTGAATATGATATTTACTCTTTGGGTGCTGATGGTGAAGAAGGTGGTGAAGGCCTAGCGACCGATATTGGCAATTGGAATATAGACGAAGTCATTAAAGCTTTGAAAGAGCAAAACTAGACACAACATTATTGTGAACTTATTACCTAATGCCAAACAGTCTTTTCAATCTAAAGGGTTTAGCTTACTAGAAATTCTGGTTGCAATGGCTATTGTGTCGCTGTTAGTGGCCGTAGCCATGCCTAGGTTTGGTAATCAAGGTGATAAAATAGCGCGCGAAGAAGCGACTCGTTTATTGGCCGCAATTCATATGGTCAGAGATTTAGCTGTTATTCAAGACAAAGAGTTTGGTTTGACCATTGATGAAAATGGTTACCACTTTTTAGTTTTAGAGCCAGAAGTCGATGTAGACGATGCGCCTCTAAAGTGGAAGCTAATTGAAGAGAACCCTGCTTTGGCAAAGCATGAGTTTGCAGAAGAAGTAGAAGTCAATATTTCCATTGATGGTGAAAATTTATTTGCCAAAGACGAAGATGACGTCAATATTTTTGAAGAAGACGTTAATATTTTTGAAGAAGAAGACCAAGAAGAAAAAGTTGAACCACCGCAAATTTACTTTTTATCTACCGGCGAACAGAATCAGTTTGTTATTGGTGTAGCATCAATTGAAGCTTATCAAGAAGACGCTAACGAACCTAAATTTTTTCGCATTAAAGGTGAGCTGACAGGTGTTTTAGAGTATCAAGGGCCTTTGCCAGGCAACTTGTTTACTGACATATTGCGAGATTACAGCGACTTTTTGGAGACAGATCTGTGAGCGCAGTGAAGCTTCAAAAATGCAATCGCACTTTGGCTAAAGTGAGCGCTTTTACTTTGTTAGAAGTACTGATTGCGATGGTGATTTTTGGTATGGCTGTCACCATGTTATTAAGCAGCATGAATAGCCAGAGTCGGGCACATGTTGGAACTAGTTTAAAAGTTGTAGCTCACTGGGTTGCGCTTAATCAAATGGCACAAGTTAGGCTAGAGCCTGAGTGGCCAAATGTTGGTGTAACTAGAGGCACCAGTGAAATGCGAGGGCACAAGTGGTTTTGGTTACAAACGGTGACTAAAACGACCGAAAAAGATTTACGCCAAGTTGAAGTAGAGGTTCGTTACAATGACAAAGACGAGCTGCCAACAACGCGCTTTGTCGGTTTTATTGCGAATAAAAATATAGAGAAAACAGCGGCAGACCCAAACCAAGCCCGAGGCGGAGATCGTCAAGGCAGAGGAAATGATAATCGGCGTGGCGGCAACCAACGCGGTGGAAATGATAATAGCCGTGGTGAACGTAAATGAACTTTTGTTGGTTGCAATCCAAACCAAAACACTTGGCTAAGAGTCGAGTATTCTGTAGCCAAGGTTTTAGTTTAATTGAAGTGCTTGTGGCCATGGCAATAATGGCGGTGATTAGTGTTGGTGCACTAACCATATTAAACAAAGCGACTCAAGCGAAAAGCAATATAAAAAGCAATGGCGATCGCTTAAACAATGTGCAAAGGGCGTTTTTGTTTTTATCAAACGATATTCAGCAAATTACCAAACGCCCGATAAGAGACGAGTATGGTGATAAGCAACCGAGCATGAAAACTGAGCTAGAAGCTTCAGAGCCTTATTTTCAGTTGACCCGGTTAGGTCGACGAAACCCTGCGAAACTCGCGCGGTCAAATTTGGAGCATTTACGTTACTCAGTTGTTGATAATGTATTAGTAAGAACCAGTTTTAGTTTTACCGATGGTATGAGTGAAGACTTTGCGCTAAAGCGCCCCATTTTAGATGGGGTTGAAGAAATGTCAGTTAATTTTTATGACGGTGAACAGTGGCATGAATCTTGGCCTTTATTGGTTAGCGATCCAGAAGCTCCGGTTCAAGTGTTACCGGTTGCGATTAAATTTAAGTTAAAGTTAAGCGACTACGGTGAGCTAGAAAGGCTATTTGCTATATCTGATAGGGTAACGCCGAATGAGTAAGCTTAGCTCAAAGTGTCGCTCGCTGCGGCCCTCTAGTCTTCAGCAGCAGCGCGGTACGGTACTTTTAACGGTGGTATTAATTGCCGCCTTTATTATTGTTTTGGTGGTAGAGGCCACTAAAACGGTTACCTACCAGAAAATTTTAAGTAGTAATTTAATTAATCGTGATCAAGCCTATTCTTATTTAATGGGAATGGAAGAACTCGCTAAAATTTGGATGAAAAAATCATTCGATGCAAGCGAAGAAGATATAGTGCATTTAGGGCAGTCTTGGGCGCAAGACCAGATTAATTTTCCAATTGATGGTGGCGGAATGCAAGCCAGCATTAAAGATATGCAAAGCTGTTTTAATTTAAATTCCATTGTGTTTGAAGGCCAAAATAATAATGGCGCTAATCCTGGTGGTAATGACGGTCAAAAGGGCGCGCCTTCTGGTGACGGACAACCTAAAAGTGGCGGTCGTCAAAATGATACTGGGTTTGCAATGGAAACTCCGGGACAGTTGGTACTAGAAGAGCTAATTGAGAAAATCGATGATAAGACCGATATAACCGGGAAAGCAATAGCGACTGCTGTGAGAGACTGGATTGATGAAGATATTGAGCCAGCAGGTCCCGATGGCGCTGAAGACTCATACTATCAAGGGTTGGAAATACCCTACAGAACTGCAAACGATTTAATGGCACATGTGAGTGAGCTAAGAACAGTTAAAGACGTCTCGCCTGTTATTTATGAATTGCTAAGGCCTTTGGTTTGCGTATTGCCAGATCAAAATGTGAATCAAATTAATATTAACACGGTGACAGAAGACTCGGTGGCATTACTGTTAGCCAATTTGGGTGGACAAAATATTACTTTGTCTGACGTTACCGAAGCTCTGGCTGCTCGGCCGGAAGAAGGCTTTGAGTCAGTAGAAGCGTTTATTGAAGAACTCGGCCCTAAAAAAGCAAGTATTGACGCAAATGCTACCACTCGCTTAAGTGTTACTAGTGAGTATTTTGAAATGCGCGCGAAAGCAGAGGTAGGTAAAACGCGAGTTTACATGAAAACATTATTTAAAAAAGATTCTGATAATAATTTTAAAGTCGTCTCACGATATTTTGGTAGAGAGTAATGAATAATTTAAGTATTTTTTGGGGGCATAAAAATAGCGATAGCTTTAGCTGGCATATTGATCCCTCGGTTGCTAGCGACTCTGTGGCAGTTCCTTTAATTGAAAGCCGAGTACTGTTGAAAGCCGATTTAGCAGTAATGGCGGATATGGCTAGTCAGTTTAACGTAAGATTAATTTTAGATTCTCGCGATGTTCACTTAAATAGCGTTGTAATGCCAAACAAAGCGCAGCGACATTTACGTAAAGCTGTGCCTTATATGGTAGAAGAACAATTAGCAGAGCCAGTTGATAAAACATTTATTGCCGTTGGTGCGAGGACGTCTAACGGTAGTATTCCGGTACGCGCGCTGAACTTAGCTTATTTTTCTGAAATTATGCAACAGTTTTCTGACGCCGACATAAAATTAAAGAGCGTTGTCACAGAAATTGATTTGTTAGAGCAGCCAGAAGAAGGCTATCAGTTAGTTTTACAAGCAGATAAAATTCTCGTAAAAAATGATTCGGGTAATCATTGGTACTGTGACCCAGACGATTTTGCTTGGTTGGTGCAAAAAGAAATCGCAGAGACTAGTGCAGAAGATGAAATGCCAATTGCAATACCTATGCAGGTAGTCACCGACTCTGAAGATCGCTTTAGATTGTTTGAATCAACATTACCGGTGGGACGTTTTGCACCGCAATTGCAGCTAGAGGTTTCAATTACTGAATTTATGCACAAGGCTAAAACCAGTGCCACTAATTTAATGCAAGGTGAGTTTGAAGCTAAAGCAGAGCGCTCTCCTTATGCCGCATTAATCGTTAAGTTAGGCAGTCTTGCAGGATTACTTTTATTTGCATTTATAGCTTATCAAGGAACTCAATGGTTTACTTTGGAACAACAGAAGCAGATTTTAGGTAAGCAGCGCGCAGCATTATGGAAGCAAGCTTTTCCTGGACGCAGAGTGCCTTCTAATCCAGACAAAGCGTTAAGCAGTTACTTAAAAACTTTAAGTGGTGGTGACGGTCAAACTTCGTTTTTAGGCATGCTAGACTCAACCTCAAGTAAAATTGCCGACTTAGAAAGCCTCTACCCTACGAATATTAGTTATGATGCATCACGTAACGAACTTAGAATGGATGTTATAGCCAAAGACCTATCTATTTTAAATCAATATCGCGATCGATTGCGCGAAAGTGGCCATCAGGTGGAAATGTCGTCGGCTACTCAACGTGGCGACGGATACTCTAGCCGATTGATAGTGAGGAAATAAGACCATGCAACAAGTAAAAGAATGGTATGACGGACTTGAGCAAAATGAGCAAAGAATTGTTTTGATAGCGAGTGCTTTCTTTGCATTAATTATTCTATTTTTTGGAGTAATTAATCCGCTGAACAGCTCGGTGAATAATTTAGAGCGGCAAGTAAAAGCACGTAAAGCGTCTGTCGCAAAATGGCAACAAGCAATGCCTCAGCTAGTTAGCAGTGGTGGACAAGTTACAGCAGGCAGCAGTAACCAAGCTTTAAGTAGTATAATTACTTCAACTACACGCCGCTTTAATTTGCGAGTGTCAAGAGTAAAAGAAAATGGCGCAAATGAAACCCAGATTTGGTTTGATAACATACCATTTAATGATTTCATTCGCTGGACTGCGGAACTTGAGAAAACTTACCAAATCAAAGTGCTGTCGGCCAATATTCGAAGTAAAGATCGAAATGGGTTAAGCAGCATGGATGTTAAAATTCAAAAAAGTTAAATTATGATTAAAAAAATAGTCGTTTTAAGTTTATGTTTTATTGTGTTTCTGGTTTATTTAATTCCAGCGTCACTATTTGAAAACCATATTCCTGCAAGACAAGGATTAAGTATTAGCGGCTTAAGCGGCACCATTTGGCGTGGTGAAGTTCGCGAAACACGTTTTAATACAACCAGTGTAAGCGAAACGTCATTTTCCTTGAGTGTATTTAGTTTGTTTCTGGGTGCTCTATCTGTTGACCTTGAAATACCACAAGGGGATGTCACTGGCGAATTAAATGTGACCTTACCTTTATCTGCAAATAAACCATTACAGTTAAAAGATGCCTCGCTTAAGTTACGAGCAGAACAACTTAATCCAATAATTGGTATTCGCGATGTAAGTGTTGGCGGGCAAATTTCAACCGACACGCTTGAAGCCAAGGTGTTAGCTAAAAAGCTACTTAGTTTGAATGGCAGTGGTCGTTGGAATAATGCCAGTGTTAATTACGCAGGGCAAAACTGGGAGCTAGGCGACTTTCTCTTTTCTGCGAAAACGGATGAAGCTAATAAGTTAATAGAAATAACTATTTTAAATAGCAAAAATAAGCTAGACCTGCAAGGTAAAGCAACAATTAATTCAGCCGGTATGTTCGAGTTTATTGGTAGCATTTCTACCTCAACAGAACAAAACATTTATAATGCAATGACGCTTTTTAATAATGGCAAACCAGCCGCAGGAAGATTACCCATTAAATTTAAACAAAAAATATTCTAGGGTATTTTATGAACCCAAAAATAAACTGGGATGAAATTGACACCGTACTGTTAGATATGGACGGTACCATTTTGGACTTATCTTTTGATAATTATTTTTGGCTTGAGCTAGTGCCGCAAGTTTTCGCTCAAAAAAATAGCTTGTCATTGGCGCAAAGCCATCAGAATTTAGCGCTGCGATATGAGAAAATTAAAGGCACGCTTAATTGGTACTGCTTAGATTATTGGAGTGAAGAGCTTGGCCTAGATATTGTAGGTTTAAAGCAATCGATCAAACATAAAGTTGCCTATCGACCGGCAGCGCAAGAATTTTTAAAAATGTTAAACTCTTTGAAAAAAGAGGTTATCTTGGTCACCAATGCCCATCCTAAAAGTCTTCAAGTTAAACTAACCTCGGTTGACTTTTCTCACTATTTTAACTCTTTGACTAGCTCACATGATTTTGGCGTTCCAAAAGAAGAGCAGCATTACTGGGTACAGCTAAAACAAAAATTTAACTTTGACTGCGAACGTACGCTTTTTGTTGATGACAGTGTGAGTATTTTACAGGCTGCAAAGCGGTTTGGAATTAAATACTGCATTGGCATAGCACAACCCGCTTCAAATGCAGATAAAATAGATACTGCTCCATTTGCAGCATTTCATGATTTTGCCGGTGTTAAGCCATGACTAAAAAGCCCCAAATTATTTCAACTCGGCAAATTGCCAAAACACGCCTTTTTTGTGTTGAAGAAATTGCATTAGAGTTTTCTAACGGCGCGCATCGAACATACGAGCGCATGGTTGCTGGAAAAAGTGGGGCGGTAATGATTGTCGCTTTAACGGCAAAGAACGAGCTCATACTTATTCGAGAATATTCGGCTGGGACTCACGATTATCAATTGGCTTTTCCAAAAGGGTTGATTGATGCCAACGAAACGCCGCTTGACGCAGCTAATCGGGAGCTTAAGGAAGAAGCGGGGTTTGGTGCGAGAAAACAAAAGATCTTAAAAGTTGTCAGTTTAGCCCCTGGCTATTTTACCCATAAAATGCATATTGTTTTTGCAGAAGATTTATATCCAGAGCGTCTGCCAGGCGATGAGCCAGAACCACTTGAAGTGGTAAAGTGGCCGTTTACACAGCTTGGCGAGCTTTTAGACCGCGATGAATTTTCCGAATCGCGTTCCATTGCCGCGCTCCTTTTATTGCAGCAGCATCTTAAAACCAGAAGCACTTGAGAAAAGAGAAATGATGAATAAAACCCCGTTTAGCGCGAGCCAACTTCAGGCAATTCTTGACGATGTGATAGCGGTTTCTAAGCGTGCTGGCGAAGCCATTTTATCGGTTTATAATTCAGATGATTTTAAGGTTAAAACCAAATCAGATGACTCGCCACTAACTAAAGCCGATATGGCTGCCCACCATATTATTGTCGACTACCTAGAAAATAAATATCCCAACATACCTTGCCTGTCAGAAGAGAGTACAGGAATAAGCTTTCAACAGCGCAAAGAATGGGACTGTTGTTTTGTTATTGATCCGCTTGACGGCACCAAAGAGTTTATTGCGCGTAATGATGACTTTACTGTCAATATTAGTTTAGTCGTTAATGCAAAATCCGTTCTTGGAGTAATTTATGCTCCGGTATTAGATACAACTTATTATGCTGCCAAAGGGCTCAATGCATTTAAACAAGTTGGAAATTGCGAGGCCGAACGTATTCAGGTACGCCCCTTAGTTATAAAAAATGGAGAACCCCATTTTACTGTTGTTGCAAGCCGACGGCATGGTCTAGAGCAAGTGCAAACACTCTGCCAAAATTTTTCAAGCTTTGAACTGGCCAGTCGAGGTAGCTCGTTAAAAATGTGTTTGGTAGCAGAAGGTAAAGCGGATCTTTATCCAAGATTGGCACTTACTTGTGAGTGGGACACTGCTGCGGCTCAAGCAATTGTTGAGGAAGCCGGGGGGCAGTTGGTTCAGCTGGACTTTTCTGAAATGGTTTACAATCAAAAAGAAAGTTTGCTTAACCCATTTTTTTTAGTTTTAGGTGATCCTAGTTTTAATTGGAGAGAAAATTTAATTTTACCTAAACAAGAGAGTTAATGGCCGCCTTAATGAGGGTGGTGTGATATAACCTAGAAACATTAATTTTAAGTATGATAAACAATAAAGAGTAAGAGAGTGATGACATTGAAAAATTTTAATCAAATTAAGTTGCATACCTATTTTATTTGGTTTGCACTGAGTATTTTGGCCTGTGTTACTTTTAGCAGTAATGCTAAGTCAGGAAAAAAGTCTAGCCAAATTTCACTAGAGCAGTTAGTCGAGATGGAATCTGTGTTGGGTAGTTACACTTCTCCCGATGGGCAACATATTGCTTACACTAAGCTAGTACCAAGAGATATTTATAAGGACAAAGATGGTGGCTCCTATGTTGAGTTGCACTTAACTAATCTAGCGGGTGAAAGTCGCCCTTTTATCACTGGTGAAGTGAATGTGTCGAGTGTTCAGTGGAGCTTAGATAGCCAGTTTATTTATTATTTAGCAAAGCGTAATGACGATAAGTTTAAAAGCGTATATCGAATTGCTGTTAATGGCGGAGAGTCTCAAAAAGTTGCCTCAATTAAGTCAAATATTTCAGCTTATAGTGTCAATAAAGATGCTTCGCGTTTAGTGTTTTTAGCTAAGCCCGCTAAAGGCAAGCACTATAAAACATTAAAAGAAAAAGGCTTTAAAGCAAAAGTCTATGAAGAGTCAGTAAAAAAGACCCAATTATTTGCGCTCGATTTAACTGACAAGTCGGCTAAGCCTAAAGTAATCGAAATAAAAGAGCACGTGCTTTCTGCTAAGTTTTCACCAGCAGATAATAAGCTTTTAGTTAGAGTCGCTCCAACCGCGCTGATTGATGATAACTATACTGCATCGAGTTATCAGGTGATAAACTTAAAAGGTAAACCTATACAAAAGTTTGTTACGCAAGGAAAGCTAGGTCAAGCTGTTTGGTCGCATGACGGAAAAAAAGTAGCCATTATTGGTGCTGCAGGAATTAACGATCCTGCTGATGGACGGCTTTTTGTAGGAAGTGTAAAAAATGGCAAAGTCACAGAAGTACTTAAAGATTATCAAGGCCATGTTAAAGCTGTCGCTTGGATGTCGAATTACCAGCTAGCCTATTTAGGCAATATCGGTACAAAAAGTGAAGTCTCAAGTATTAATTTAGACAGCTTAAAAACCACCACTTTGATTGCACCGGGCAAAAATTTTGTTAAAACCATTAGCTTTGATACGAGCGGAAAACTCATCAGCTCGGTTGTTAGTAGCTCAAGCCATCCGCGAGAAGTTTATGCTTATTTACAAGGGACTGAAAAGCGTTTAACTAATCTGCACCCTTGGTTAGCCGATGTTAAAATGCCTAAGCAAGAATCAATTAGTTATCAAGCGCGAGATGGTTTGTCGTTAGATGGCATTTTAGTGTATCCAACCAATTATAAAAAAGGTAAGCGCTATCCATTAATCATGATGGTGCACGGAGGTCCTGAAAGTCATATTAGTGACGAGTGGTTAGATCGTTATAGTTATCCTATTAAGCATGCTGCCGCCAATGGCTTTGCGGTATTTTTACCAAATTACAGAGGTAGCACAGGCCGCGGCGTCGAGTTTTCAATGAAAGGGCAAGCTGATTATGCTGGAGCTGAATTTAATGATTTAGTGGATGCTATTAGTCACTTATCTAAAATGGGTTTAGTTGATAAAAAGCGTGTCGGTATTACGGGCGGTTCCTATGGTGGTTATGCTTCAGCTTGGGCAGCAACAGCACTCAGCGAGCACTTTGCAGCAAGCGTAATGTTTGTTGGAATTTCTAATCAACTTTCAAAGTTTGGAACAACTGATATTCCTAAAGAAATGTATAACGTTCATGCGCGTAATTATCCGTGGGACAAGTGGCAATGGATGTTAGAACGTAGCCCTATTTATCACACAGATAAGGCTAATACACCAATCTTAATTATGCATGGCGAAGAGGACACTCGTGTTCACCCTAGTCAGTCAATGGAGCTTTATCGTTATAT
Organism: Aliikangiella aequoris; assembly: GCF_053709105.1. Lineage (NCBI taxonomy): Bacteria > Pseudomonadati > Pseudomonadota > Gammaproteobacteria > Oceanospirillales > Pleioneaceae > Aliikangiella > Aliikangiella aequoris. The sequence goes on along the minus strand of NZ_CM132298.1, from coordinate 3,186,005 downwards.
TAAAACTCGTACTGACACACCAGTTAGGTTGGTATTTTATCCAAGCGAAGGTCACGGTAACCGTAAAGCCGCGGCGCAACTTGATTACAGTATGCGTTTAATGCGTTGGATGGAGTTTTATTTAAAAGGTGATAATAAAGGTAAGCAAATACCCGAGTACGAATTAAATCATCAGCAGTATTTAAATAAAAAAGCAGATAAAGAAGACTAAAAAAAATCCCAGCTAAGGCTGGGATTTTTTTTAACTGTGATTAATGTTTCCAGTGATATTGCTGTTGTTTTAGCTCAATGGCTTTTGCTGTTTCATCGGGTAATGATTGCATGTTAAGTTTCTCAAAGAAAAACGCTTCGCGTTGGCGAGCATTTTTGCGAGCAACTTCATGCATTGTATTGGCATCGAATAAACGGCCATTTATCATAGTATAAACAACGTTTTGGGATTGGCGAATATCTTCTAAAACATTGCCATCAATAATCATGAGATCGGCTAGTTTGCCAACTTCAATACTACCTAACTCTTTGTCCATACCTAAATAACTTGCTCCATCAATGGTTGCGCCTCTAATCGCTTGCCAAGGAGTAAACCCTCCTTGATTCATCATCCATATCTCCCAATGAGCAGCTAAACCTTCACGCTGACCGTGAGCACCAATTTGAACTTTAACTCCTAAGTCATTGAGCTCTTTGGCTGCTTGAGCTACGTCAAAGTGGTTGTAGTGTTCTTCTGGCGCGGTTGAGCGACGGATTGCTACTGGGTCAACCAAATAGCGCGGCGTAAAGCGCATTAACCGCTCATTTTGCCACACCTTTGTTTTGTCATACCAATAGGTTTCACCAGACAGGCCGCCATAGGCAACACCAAAAGTTGGTGTATAACCGACTTTAGTTTGTGACCAAAGCTGTTTTACATCGTCATAAACTTTCGCAATAGGTAAGGAGTGTTCTATACCGGTATGCCCGTCAACTATCATGGTCATATTGTGGTAAAACTTGGCCCCACCTTCTGGAACGACCATTATGCCAAGCTCTTTGCCTGCCGCTATAACTTGTTGTTTTTGATCGCGGCGTGGCTGGTTGTAACTTTTAACCGATATTGCTCCCATATCTTTTAAACGTTGTAAATGGAATTTAGCGTCGTCTAAGCTGTCAATGTTAGCGGTGTAACCCGGCGCTTTTGCGCCATACAAAATGGTTCCGGTAGAATAAATTCTAGGCCCTACAATATCGCCATGTCGCTGCATTTCACTCGCAGAGAAAATTTCGCTGGAGTCATTTGAAGGATCATGAATTGTGGTCACCCCAAACGCTAACGAAGAATAACTCGTCCAGTTTTGTTGGGGAGTTATTTCATTGCTCGCTTGTGGCCCATGAGCATGAGCATCGATCATTCCAGGGAAAACTGTTTTATCGGAAATATCAATAACTTTAGCATCCTTTGGAATTGCTACTTGGCTTTCACTACCAACCGCAGTAATGCGATTTCCTTCCACTAATACCACGCCATTTTCAATGATTTCTTGAGTGTTATAAGCATCACGCATGGTCACTACTTTACCACCGACTAAAGCAATTTTTCCGCTTGGGATATCGGCTTTCGCTTTAAATGACAAATCAATGCCGGTTGTGACTGGCTCAGGCAGTTCGGCAGGGCTGTTAGCAAAGTGAGAAAATGCATCTTTTAGCTCTCTCGAGTAAAGCGTTGCTCCAAGTGCCCAGCTTAATTGTTGACTGTCACGAGACCATTGGAGATATTCACCGCTGCGTTTAGAAACTTGTTTAACTGGCATAGATTGACTGCTTGAAGAAATTGACTCGTTCTTGCCGGTTAAAGCGAAGGGGGCAATGTAAGCATTAAACTGTTGCGTAAATGCGACCCACTGGCCATCAGGAGAGACTTTAAATTCAGTGATGTCAAAGCCAGTTAAGTGGTTGCGCTCGTCTTTGCCGTTTAAGTCAACACTACTGAGTTTAGACTTTGCACCCCAACCAAACTGTGAGAATAAAATGCGTTGGTTATCTGCTGAAAAATGTGGATTTATGCCAGAGCGACTGACACGTTTTAAGTTATCGCCATCGCTGTCTACGACGTACAATCCAGTTTCCATTGAGTACTCAGGCGATAATAGGTAGCCGCCGCTAAAGCGTCGAAAAGCTAACTTTTTGCCGTCGTGAGAAAATGCTGGCTCTGCATAGTGACCTGGTTGTTTGGTTATTGTTTTGCCTTTTCCGCCTCGACTAGAAACCAGTTTAATGCTCCCTAGCTTTTGATCATCCCAAGTAACGTAAGCAATTTTTTTGCTATCTGGTGAAAATATTGGGTAAAACTCGAAGTGATCATTTTGCTTTGTTAAGCGTTTAGTTTTACCTGATTTTACGTCTCTAACATAAATTTTGCCGAGTGCTTGGTAAGCAATTTTTTTACCATCAGGTGATTTTTGTGCCCACCGAATCATTTTTACGTCAAAGTTCTTAGGTGCTACATCGACCGCAAAACGCACCGCTGGGGTAATGGTTTTTTCTACTTCGACTTTAAAGGGAATAGGCGAAACTTTAGCGCTATCTATATCAACTTTGTGAATTTTTCCTCCGGCCCAAAATACCAGAGCTTTGTTATCCGGGGTCCAATCAAACTGCGTTGTATTCCCGTGACTACCATTTGTCTCTTGTAAGTCTCTGTCTAGTTGAGTGTACAGTGGCTTGTCAATTCCAGTAACTAGGTCTTTAATGAAAAGTACCGACTGGGTGTTTACTCTGCGCACATAGGCCATATATTTACCATCACTTGAAGGCGTTGGCGCGATTGCTCCACCAGCACCTGAGATTAACGTAATCTCTTCACCAGTTTCGCGATCTAAACGTTTAATGGTAAAAATTTGTGAGGTAGGATTTTTGTTATATTCCCAGCGGGTGCCGGGAGTAGAGTCAATAGAAAAGTACACATAACGGCCGTCGGGTGAAAATGCCGGTTCAGAAATGTTTTTTTGCGCTTGCTCGCCACCAATGCGTTTTTTTAATTGGTAACCAGAGCCGCCCGCTTTGTGATACAGCCAGATTTCGCCACCAGCAATACTGCGAGCGCCCACAAAGCCGCGCCGCGCTGCAATGTATTGACCATCAGGTGACCAGTTAGGTGTATGCACCAGATCGCGCTTTTCTTTACTCACTTGATGCAGGTTAGTGCCGTCGGCATCCATTATCCAAAGGTTGTCTCCACCATCTCTGTCACTAATAAAAGCGATTTGTTTGCCATCTGGGCTAAACCGAGGTTGCATATTCCATGCGATACCTTGGGTCAGCGGAGTGGCATCTCCACCTTTCATGGGAATCGCATAAATGTCACCTAGCATATCAAATAAGATGGTTTTTCCATCGGGGCTGACATCAACGTTACTCCAAGTAGACTGTTGGGTGTTGATTTTTACTTTAAGTTGCTCGCCTGGCGGGTTATTTACATCCCACTTAGCTTCTTGTTTTTCTTCGTTTTTCTCTACTTCAGACGGTGTCTCGACTTTGCTATCTGCTGCCCAGCTAATGGAGCTTGAAAGTAACAATGCGGTAAGCGCTGCTGAAGCACAAGAGGTGAGTAATTTCATGGTATCTCCCAAGTGCTTAGATTTTTGATTATATTTGGAGGCTATAGACTATTAAAGTTAATCGCAAAGGTAAATATTTTTAAGCGCAATATTCAGCAACAAAATGTTTCGGTTTCACGCTAAAGGAAAGAATTTCACTTTTCTAGCCGTAAAAAAAAACGAGACTTGAAGTCTCGTTTTTTAAATCACTAAAATTTAACTTTAAAACAAGTCAGAACATGTATCTCTTTCTTCTTGCAGTTCAGTTTGTGACTCTTGCATTTTTTGTTGAATAAAGTCATTGTTCTCTAGCCCTGCAACGATCTGCCAGTCGCCGTTTTTACAAGTGACTGGGTATGAATAAATCAGGCCTTCTTCTACTCCATAAGAGCCGTCTGAAAAAACCGCCATAGAAACCCAGTCGCCTTCTTCTGTACCTAAAACCCAGCTATGCATATGATCTATTACACCGTTTGCTGCTGAAGCTGCCGATGAAGAGCCTCGTGCACCAATAACTTCTGCGCCTCGTTTAGCAACTTTTGGCATAAATTCTTGGTTTGCCCACTCGCTATCTACCATAGTGGTAGCAGCTTCGCCATCAATAGTGGTGTGGCTAATATCTGGAACTTGAGTCGTTGAATGATTGCCCCAAATGGTCATTTTCTTGATATTGCGCATAGCTTTATTGGTTTTTTCTGCCAATTGGTAAATAGCGCGGTTATGATCAAGACGAGTTAGCGCGGTGATATTTCTTGGGTTTAGGTTAGGCGCATTCTTCATTAAAATGTATGCATTAGTATTCGCAGGGTTACCTACAACACAAATCTTCATTTCAGGATTAGCAACGTCATTAATGATTTTTCCTAAAGTACTAAAGATTTTGCCATTGTCTTTTAATAAGTCTGCTCGCTCCATGCCAGGTCCGCGAGGTTTAGCACCAACCATTAACCCGTAGTCTGCGCCTTTAAAAGCAACTGCAGCATCATCTGTGCAAATCACGTCTTCTAGTAGCGGAAATGCACAATCATTAAGTTCCATTTTTACTGCTTCTAGCACTTTTAGCGCGGGAGTAATTTCTAATAACTGTAAAATTACCGGCTGATCATTGCCTAGCATTTCGCCAGAAGCGATGCGGAATAATAAAGAATAACAAATTTGGCCAGCGGCCCCAGTTACTGCGACTCTAACAGGTTGTTTCATGTGGACTTTCCTCAGAATAGTTGAGCAATATTATAAGTAAATTGGTTGGCCTGAATTCTAGCATAATCTTTAAGCGCATACCTACCATTGGCTTCACTCGAATGCGAGAAGCGTCATTGAAAGCGGAAAGCTATTGAAAGAGGTTTAGCTTATGTCGCTGTGCTAGAGCTGCGCGACGACAAAGATTAGCGTTTCATTAACAAAATGCAAGCCCACACTATTAAAGCCGCTAATCTGAGGGAGCGGTTTAACAGTGGAGTTGTGAGTAGGAATTTTTAGTGTGCTGAATTAGGCGCTTTTTTCAGCTATTTTTTCTTCGGTTAAAATGACGAGCTCTTCGAAACTAAGCGGTGACTGACTAATATTCTCGGTTGTTGCCACCTGAAAGCGACAAGAGTGTTCGGTTTCGTAATTAAGGCGATGAATTTCTGCGCGAATTGCAGCCAACACTTTTTTTACTCGGTTCGACTGACTTTCCATAAACAATATTGCAAATTGGTTGTCGCCAATTCGAGCGGTAAATTCAGACTCGTCGGTATTTTCTTTTAAAATTACGGTAAGCTTTTTAGCCGCTATTTCTCTTTCTCTAATGGTTGAAATAGCGGTGTCATTATCATGAGGGGCAAGGGTTAGTACTGATAATGCGGCTTCTAAATTTAGCTTTTTGCAATGGTCTTTTGCTTTAGCGCCAAGCGATATAAAACCTCTACGATTAGTAATACCCGTTATATCGTCAAGCAAACTTAAATGATTTAATGCAAGCTCACGTTCGACAGTTTGAGCCAAATCTTTTAAGGTGGCTATGTCGCCGCCAGACAGCTCTCGGGGTTTAGTGTCAATAATGCATAATGTCCCAATTCGGGCGCCGTTTAAAGTATGCAGTGGGCAGCCCGCATAAAAGCGGATTTTTGGCTCGTCAGTCACCAGTGGATTGTCTGCAAAGTCTGGGTTGGTTAAAGTGTCTTCTACTACAAAGACTTCTTTATCTAAAATAGCATGTCCACAAAAGGAGACACTTCGCGGGGTTTCCGTAGCACCCAGTCCCACATTTGATTTAAACCATTGGCGCTCTTCGTCAACAAGACTAATTAAAGCAAAAGGCACATCATAAATTCGCTGCGCCATACGTGTTATGCGGTCGAATTTTTCTTCGGGCATGGTGTCGAGAATTTTTAAGGAGTGAAGTGTACTTAGTCTAAGTGGCTCACAAATAGGCAGTTGAGGTTCTTTCAATAGTTTATACCCTATTAAGAATAGTCTTTAAGATGATTGTTAGTATAGAACAATCATAGCAAAACATTTGAAAGTAAGGGGACAAAGTTTGACCAATGAAGCAGAACTTGCTTCCAAATTACAATAAGTTATAAAAAAAACGGCAACTATGCCTTTGTTGTTTTTTAACATGGCTAGCATTAACTGCCGGCTTTTAAACTAACGACTGCTTAACATTGCAGGGCACCAATGAATTTATTAGGTGTCCAAATGCACCAAGCATGATAAATTTGCAATAACAATTTCGAGTAGTTTTTATAAGTAATTGAAATCAATCGATTAAGAGGAAGCTCAAGTGGCGTTTTTAAAATCATTAATTTGCATTAGCGGCTGTGATAACGGCCGGCGATTTTTGATGATCAGTGGAGTAGTCTATTTGCTGGGTGTTAGCCTTGAATCTGCATTAAAAGAAGCATTAGGAATTAGCTTAATTTTGCTGCTGGTGCTTGCTAGTGGCTTGCTGCTGGCTAGTGTGCGACGGGTTAGAGATGCGGGGTTTAATTTGTGGTTAGCAGCAGCGCCGAGTCTTTCATTTCTGTTTATTTGCGTTTGCATTGGTTTTTTAGAGCATTGGTCTAAATATATTTTAATAGGCTTAGGCGCGCTAATTAGTGTTGCTTTTGGGCTACTGAGCAACGCAAGAAAGCGACGGAATAGAACTTATACTTTGGGTTACAGCGGCCCAGCATTAGCTCGGTCAAGTGAAGTCGTTTCGCCAATTGAAAGATTTAGTCGGATAGAGCCTAATTTAGACGTGGAAAGTGTTACTGAAATTGAAGCAGAAGACAAACCAGGCTTTGCAGAAAAATCGGCAAAGATTGCGAATTTTGATATCAGCATAGAGTCGCACCAACTCGATGAGAATGTTCACTCTGAAGCTTTATCGAGTGAGTTTGCAACAAGTGGCGCCCAGTTTAAAAAGGCACAAATTAGCGAGACTGAAGCCAGCGGAATACAAACGAGCGGCCTGCAAAGTATACAATCTTGGTTAGCGCAAAATCTTAAAGTTGTTTTTGCTGCCGTTGGAGTGGTGGTTATTTTAGGGATATTGGTTATTAGCTTTATTCAGCCAGATACTAACGAGCCGAACCAATTTGCCGAAATGACACCACAAACCGAAGTTAAACAGCGCCTCAATAAAATTAAAATGCCAGATAATTATTGGCTAATGTTTGACCAGCATAAGGCGTTAACGATTGCATGGCAAGGGGACTTTGGAGAAGACCAAGTTATATGGACTGCGGCAACTGCTCAAGGAGATGAATCTTGTGCGAAAATACGCTTTGAAAATGGCGAAAGTTATCGCTTGCTAACCGCTACTAGAAAAAATAGCGGCGACTATTATGCCGATTTTTCGCCGCTCGACTCGCAAAAATTGGTTAAAGCTATCGCTCTGCGTAGCCGTTTTAAATTGTGTGGTTATGAGTTTTCTTTAAAAGGTACGCAAGCAATTATAATGGCCAATAAAGCTTACGCTAGCCTTATTCAGTCTTAGTTTTAAACGCGGCCCAAGCTTTCGCCTTGTTTCACCCAGCGAGCAATTAAAGCTTGGCAAATTGCGGGAGCGGTTTGCATTAAATAATGGGCACACTCGTATACTTCGGGGAGAAGCTCACTATCTCTTACTAAGTCAGCAAAACGATATTCCATTACGCCGGTTTGCCGTGTACCTAAAACTTCGCCTGGGCCGCGAAGTTCCAAATCTTTTTCTGCAATAACAAAACCGTCGTTGGTTTCGCGCATTACTGATAAGCGTCGTTTGGCGTTAACAGACAGTGGTCCGTGATACATTAAAACACAGTGGCTGTCGAGTTGGCCTCTGCCAACTCGACCACGCAGTTGATGCAGCTGAGAAAGGCCGAGCCTTTCAGGGTTTTCAATAATCATCAGGCTTGCATTAGGCACATCGACTCCCACTTCAATCACTGTCGTTGCAACTAATAAGTCAAGCTCGCCAGACTTAAAGTCGCGCATTACTTGTTGCTTTTCTTCTGCTTTCATTCGACCGTGAATTAAGCCAATTTTTAGCGCAGTTAATTGCGTTTGCAGTTGTTGGTGAGTCGCTTCTGCGGCTTGGCATTGGAGCTCTTCGGATTCATCAATTAAAGTGCATACCCAATAAGCTTGTTTTTTATCATTTAAACAAGCTGAATTTACTCGCTGGATAACTTGCTCGCGCATAGTGTCACTCATCACTACCGTTTGAATCGGTTTACGGCCTGGTGGGAGTTCGTCAATTACCGAAAGATCTAAATCGGCATAAGCGGTTTGTGCTAGGGTCCGTGGAATTGGGGTAGCAGTCATAACTAGTTGGTGTGGTTGGCGGTCTTGTTGGTTTGCGGCACGAGCTTTTTCAAGCAGTGTTTTGCGTTGCTCAACCCCAAAGCGGTGTTGCTCATCTATGACCACAAGACCTAGCTGATTAAAATCGACCTGTGCTTGAAATAAAGCATGCGTACCAACAATGATTAATGCGTCGCCTTGTTTTATTGATTGAAGGGCATCTCGCTTGATCGCCGCAGGCATTTTGCTGGTTAACAAAGTGACGCGAATATCTAAAGCTTCAAATAGTGCACTGAGCGATTTAAAGTGTTGCTCGGCTAAAATTTCGGTTGGCGCCATCAGTGCAGATTGAAGCCCATTTTTAGCAACATGGAGCATGCTAATTGCCGCTACTAAAGTCTTTCCTGAGCCAACATCACCCTGTACCAAGCGCATCATAGGGTGGCGTTGGGTTAAATCATGTAAAATTTCTGTAATGACATTATTTTGCGCTCCCGTAAGCGCAAAAGGAAGTGCCTTTCTCAGCGCTGATTCTGCTTGTTGTGCCAGCTCTATTTTAAAAGCGGCATGCTGTAGCGTTTGCTGTTTTATTTTTTGTAGTGCAATGTGTTGAGCCACTAGCTCTTCAAATGCGAGCCGTTTAATTAGCGGGTGCTCGCCCGCTTGAATTGCTGCAAGCGAAATATCTAGAGGTGGTTTGTGCAGCATTTTTAAGGCGTCTGCTAATGGAGGGAATGCAAGCTTTTGAAGCCAGCTTAACGGTAAAAGTTCGGTAACTTGAGATGCGTTAAGAAGGCGAAGCGCTTGTTGAATGACCTGATGAAATGTACGCTGTTGTAAGCCTTCAGTGGTGTGGTAAACCGCTTCAAGCTGTGCTTGTAAGCGCGGTTGCGATGACGACTTTAAATAGGTCATCTCTGGATGAATCATACTAACACTGCGACCCGCTAAACTGGCTTGTCCAAAGCACTGTAAGTATTCACCTCGAACTAACTGATTCTTTTGCGCATTTGAGAAATAAAATAAGCGAATATCTAAAATCCCGGTGCCGTCGGATATTTTACAAACTAGAGAGCGGCGCTTGCCGAAAACAATATCTGCTTTTTCTATTTTGCCACAAACTAACGCGGTTTCACCTAATCTAAGCGAGCCTATAGGAGTCACACGGCTTTTGTCTTGATATTTATAAGGTAAGTGAAATAGTAAGTCTTCAATATTATGCAAATGAATTTGCGCAAATCTCTCCGCTATTTTGGGGCCAACACCTTTTAAAGTGTTAAGCGAAATACTGGCGAGTTTAGTTTGCACCGGATGAGTCTAATTTAATTTAAGTTCGAGTAAATCAACTTGTCCTGCTAGTGACTGCTGTAGCGACTCGGCAATTACTTTTACCGCTTCTTTGCGGGGAAAGCTTGAGCGCCATGCTAGCACAACTCGTCGTTTAGGGGCTGGCTCGGCAAATGGTCTTGAGTCGAGCCCAGGGTAGTCCATCTGTTTAGCTAAAGCTGTTACCGGCATGATGGTAATACCTAAGCGCATTGCCACCATATGGCGAATAGTTTCTAAAGAGCTTCCTACTACCCAGTTATCGCTACTAGATGAGGGAGAATTGCATGTAGGGCAAGCAGCAATTACTTGATCTCTAAAGCAGTTTCCTTTGCCTAACATTAATAAATTGCTGCTAGGGATATCATTAACATCAATCTCGGACATTTCGCTAAAAGGGTGTCCTTCGTAAAAAAGCGGCATAAAGTCTTCATCATAAATATCTAAAGTCTCAATCGCAGGATCAGAAAAAGGTAACGCCAATACCGCAATATCAATTTCGGCAGTTAGCAGTTTCTTGCGCAGATTTTCGGTGTAATCTTCGTCAATATGAAGCGGCATATTGGGATAATTTTCACGCATAAATGGAATTAATGAAGGGTATAAATAAGGACCTATAGTAAATATGGCGCCAATTTTGAGTGTTCCTTCTAACGGGCTCTTTTGGGCGCTTTTTAGGTAATTAAGCTTTTCCGCTTCTTCAATAACTTTTTGTGCTTGTTGCACAATAGACTCGCCTTCTGGGGTTACTTCAACTTGGCGCTTGCCTCGTTGAAATATGGTAATACCGAGCTCTTCTTCTAGTTTTCGTACCGCAATACTTAAGCTAGGCTGGCTAACATGACATATTTCAGCCGCTTTACTAAAGTGTTGTGTTTGGGCGACGGCAACCACATATCGAAGTTCATTTAAAGTCATAGAGCAAACCTTGCTTAGAGAAGTTGCAATATAATAAAACTATAGATTCTAGGAGGCAACGTTTTAATGTAAGAATGGATTTAAATCGGCAATTAATTGCAAGTAGCGATATCTTTGCGGCTAATTACCGGTGAGTTAATTGATTTAAAGTGAGCTGCAGCTAATATTTAAGGGCGTTTTTAAATTTGGACTTATTACCATAAACGAATGACTGCATATTACTTAAAATTTTGCTATTGTAGGCCAAATGGGGACATTACAATTACAAATTCGAGTTAATGAGTTATAAAAATAAAACAAAGCTTGAAGCATCCAAAAAACTGAACGCTGAAAATACGCTTAAATCCGTATGGGTGCTGGCCTTTGGTTTTCTTAGCTGTTTACCAAATTATGCAGTGGGATTTGAGCAAAGCCAAGACAGCGATCAAGCAAAGCCTGACACTAAAGTGATAGTAACCGGCTCTCGCCTAAAGAAAATAGATTTAAATGAATTGTCACCTATCCTCAGTATTTCTAGAGAAGATATCGATAAACAAGGTTTTGCTACCGTTAAAGATGTTATTGATGGATTAACTCAGAATACGGGCGGCACCATGGATAACTCGTTTACCTTTGGTTTTACGCCTGCGGCATCTTCGGTGAATATTCGAGGAGTCGGCTTTGGACATACTTTAGTATTAATCGATGGACGTCGCTTGCCTATTTACCCGGTAGGTATTAGCGGAACTAGTAATTTTGTCGACTTATCAGCAATCCCTATGGCATTTGTAGAAAGAATCGATGTGTTAACCGATGGCGCTTCTGCAATTTATGGGTCGGATGCAGTGTCTGGGGTAATTAATGTTATCACGCGTAAAGATATTGAAGGTATTTCTCTTAACTATCGCTACGGGAAGGCCACTAGTGGCGGATACCAAAATCACCGCTTTAATTTAATGACTGGGGCGCGCAATGGTGACACTCAAATAGACTTTATATTTGATATTTGGAGCCAAGCACCGCTTTGGGCTCGAGACAGAGCCTATGCTGAGTCTGATGTTGCCAATCCGCAAGGTCAGTATAGTGGTGGCGGGGTTAGTTTTATAGGCTTTGATACCGGTGAAGTATTCCAACACCCGCAATGTGGTACCGAAAATGATCCACTCGGTGGTGAAGGGGTACCCAATGTTGAGGTAAATTATTTTAACCCAAATGAAGTTTGGTGTGGTTTTGATCGCGCGCCTTACCGACAGCTGATAGCCCCTCAAGATCGATTCTCATTGATGACGCGTTTATCTTACGAAATAAATAGCGATTTAGCCTTATTTAGCCGTGTCGGTTTTTCAAACTCGAAAGTTAAAACGCAGCTTGAACCTAACTTTTACGGTGGAGCTTTGTTTAATGGGTTTGGAACTAGTGTGCCAAACATGGGGGGAATTTTAGCTCCCAATGCAATTAACAACCCAACGGCCGGTACAGCAGATGAGCAAGCGGGCGTTTTTGTGCGCCGGCTAGTCGAGTTTGGACCCAGAATATCGGAATATAAAAGTAATGCGGTTAACTTGCTTATTGGACTCGAGGGTACATTAGCGCAAGGTAAGTATGATTGGGAGTTAGGCGTTTCGTATAACCGCACTAATTTAGACACAAACAGCAATAATATTTTACTGAGTGGTTTAAATTCTGCGGTCGACTATGGGTTGGATTTGTTTGAAAAAATACCTGAGTCAGAAGTTAGGCGTTTGTCCTTTGACGCTAATCGAAGTTCATACTCAAGTAATCAAGTTATTGACTTTAGTCTATCTGGCGACTTGCCGTTTAGTTTAGCTGCCGGGCCAGTTCAGTTCGCGGTAGCTTTTGAACATGTAGATGAACGCTATGATGATAAACCTGACCCATTAATTTTGGCTGGAGATGCTTTTGATGGAACTAGTTCAGGTAAAGGTGAAAGAAATCACTTAGGCATTGGTGGTGAGTTAAATTTACCAATCAGTGAAAACTTAGAAGTTGATGTTGCGATCCGCTGGGACGACTACAAAGATGATTCAGATGTCAATGGTGCATTTAGCCCTCGTTTTGCGGTGGGTTATCGCCCTTTTGATTCATTGTTATTACGCGGTTCATGGGGAAAAAGCTTTCGTGCACCTGATATGCAGCGGCTGTTTGGTGGTGACACGCAAAGTTTTGTTGATATAGTCGATCCCGCTTATTTAATCGATGAGAATGGGGCAATTTGTAATGATCCTCAAGCCCCTAACTGCAACCCAGGGATTATACAGTCGGTTAATTTGACCGTAGGCTCAAATATAAATTTAGAAGAAGAAGAAGGTAGCAATTTAGGCTTTGGCGCGGTGTGGGAAGTTAACCGCCAGCTCGATATATCTTTAGACTATTTTGATATTCGGTTAGACAAAGTCGTTACGACATTGTCTGCTCAAGCTCTCGTCGATATTTGTTTTTTTACGGGTGTATTGTGCGATTTTGTACAGCGCGACGTAAACGGTACTTTGTTTGGTAGCGACGCAGAAATCTATACCGGCGCATTGAATTTTGCAGAGCAAGATACCAGAGGCTTAGACTTAGTTGTCAATTATCAATGGAATAATAGTGCTGGAGATTTTTTAACTAAATTGAGCATTACTTATGTGGATGAATTACAAACTCGGTTTAGTGAAGAAACAGAAAGAGTCGAAAATGTTGGTCTTGGGGTTTTGCCGGAATATAGAGCTAATTTTTTATTCGATTGGCAAAAGGCTGATTACGGGTTGACTGCAAAACTAAGCTTTATTGACGAAATGGCCGGACTCTACTGTTTTGAGTGCGAAAAAAGCAACTACCAAGCCTCATGGACTACCCTAAGCTTATCGGGTCGATATTCGTTGAATGAGTTTATCCAACTACGCTTAGGGCTAAATAATTTAACTAATCGTAAGCCGCCTACTGACCCAACTGAAAATAACTGGCCTTGGTTTAGAAATAGTGATGGTTACTATAGTGCGGTTGGCCGAGAAGTTTATTTTCAAATTGATGCGAGTTTTTAAACCTAATTGCTCGCCAAGGCTTGATAACACTTGCTTGTAGACGAGCGCTTAGGTACAATTCGCTCGTCCTGACATAGCTGAATTAGTGATTGGCTATGTTTTCTTTGTAAGCAATTGATTTAATTGCATAATTTGGAGTAGTACTATGTCACTAAGTGCAGAAGCAAAAGCAGCAATCATCGCAGACTATGCGCAAGGCGAAGGCGATACAGGTTCTCCTGAAGTTCAGGTAGCTTTATTAAGCCATCAAATTAATCATCTTCAAGGCCATTTTAAAGAGCACATTCATGATCACCATTCACGTCGTGGTCTATTAAGAATGGTTAGCCAACGTCGTAAATTACTCGACTACCTTAAAGGTAAAAATCAAGAGCGTTACGCTTCTTTGATTAGTCGCTTAGGCTTACGTCGATAAGCAAATTAATAGTCAAAAAGGGGCCTAGTGCCCCTTTTTGTCTTTTTAAGAAAAATAAACTATCCTAAATCGGGATAAATAAGGTAAGAAAATTACAAATTTTGTCAGAATAAGTCATAATACCTAAGCGAAAGCTACGCGGGCTTTAGGATAGAAATGTTCATTAGAATGTTAAATATCGCGCTCAATGTAGTCGTAATGTTTTTGTAGTCGTAAAATTAAAGTGCCTAGGTTATTCAATTGAGCCGTTAATGCGATAGGTTTTAATGCTCTTCCCAGCAGTTTCTAGTCAATAGTGTAAAGCACGGTTTAATTGAATAGTCTAGGTAAAGATAAACAAGTAAAAAGTAAATTAAGGAAATAAAGTGAATCCTATAAAAAAGTCATTTCAATACGGTAAACATACCGTTACTTTAGAAACCGGCGAAATCGCAAGACAATCTTCTGGTTGTGTCATCATTGACATGGAAGGTACAACAGTTCTTGTTTCAACCGTTGGAAAAAAAGACGTTAAAGAAGGTCAAGACTTCTTCCCGTTAACTGTTAACTACCAAGAAAAGCGTTATGCTGCGGGAAAAATCCCGAGTGGTTTTATTAAGCGCGAAAACCGCCCTTCAGATGGCGAAACTTTAACTGCTCGTTTAATTGATCGTCCGTTAAGACCTTTGTTTCCAAAAGGTTTTAAAAATGAAGTGCAAGTAGTTTGTACTGTTATTTCAATTAACCCAGAAATTGATCCGCAGTTAGTCGCATTGTTAGGTGCTTCTGCTTCAGTAGCCGTTTCTGGATTACCATTTAATGGACCCGTTGGTGCTGCGCGTGTTGGCTATAAAAATGGCGAATACATGTTAAATGCAACTATTCCAGAAATGTTAGAGTCAGATTTAGACTTAACCGTTGCTGGTACAAGTAACGCTGTTTTAATGGTGGAATCAGAAGCGAAAGAATTAGCTGAAGAAATTATGCTTGGCGCAGTTATGTTTGGTCATGCAGAAATGCAAGTAGCAATTAAAGCAATCCAAGAGTTTGCTGATGAAGTTGGTACTGAAAAGTGGGACTGGCAAGCACCAGAAGAAAATACCCAAGTATTAGAGTTAGTTGAATCTAAAGCCAAGGCAGCCATCACAGAGGCATATGCAATTGCCGATAAAATGGAACGCCAAGCTAAATTATCAGAAATTAAAGAAGCATTAGTGGCTGAGCTAGTGACAGACGCAGATGATGCACCAAGTGCAGACGAAGTGAAAACGGCATTTTCTAAGACTGAAAAATCAGTGGTTAGAAACCGCGTAATCGCCGGTGAGCCACGCATTGATGGTCGTGAGAGCGACATGGTTCGAGCGTTATATATTCGCACAGGCGTTCTACCACGCACTCATGGTTCGGCTCTTTTTACGCGAGGTGAAACTCAAGCGTTAGTTGTAGCAACTTTAGGTACAGAGCGAGATGCGCAAATTGTCGATGGAATTTTAGGTGAGTCTAAAGAAACCTTTATGCTGCATTATAACTTTCCTCCGTACTGTGTTGGTGAAGCGGGATTTATGGGCGCGCCAAAACGTCGCGAAATTGGTCACGGAAAATTAGCAAAGCGCGGCATGCAAGCAATGATCCCGTCGCAAGCCGACTTCCCATATACTATTCGTGTTGTATCTGAAATTACTGAATCTAACGGTTCTAGCTCTATGGCTTCTGTTTGTGGAACTAGCTTAGCGTTAATGGATGCCGGTGTTCCAGTTAAAGCGCCAGTCGCTGGTATTGCTATGGGACTGGTTAAAGAAGGTGATAACTATGTTGTGCTTTCTGACATTTTAGGTGATGAAGATCATTTAGGTGATATGGACTTTAAAGTCGCTGGTAGTGAAAACGGTATCACGGCATTGCAAATGGATATTAAGATTGAAGGTATCAATCAAGAAATTATGCAAAAAGCATTGCACCAAGCGAAAGGTGGCCGTTTACATATTCTTAAAGTAATGAATGAAGCTATAGGTACGGCTCGCTCAGATATTTCAGAGTATGCGCCGCGTATCACCACCGTTAAAATTGACCCGCAAAAAATTGGCGATGTTATCGGTAAAGGTGGTTCAACAATTCGTGCCCTAACTGAAGAAACTGGCGCAACCATTGAAATTGAAGAAGATGGTACAGTTAAAATTGCTGCAGTTAAAAAAGCGGCTTCAGACTTAGCAATTCAGCGAGTGAAAGAACTTACTGAAGATGTTGAAGAAGGTCGCACTTATACTGGTACCGTAGCAAAAATAGCTGATTTTGGTGCATTTGTTGACTTTATGGGTAATAAAACTGGTCTAGTTCATATTTCACAGATTGCTCATGAACGAGTTAATAAAGTTGCTGACCACTTAAGCGTTGGCCAAGAAATTGAAGTGAAAGTTTTAGAAGTTGATCGTCAAGGCCGCATCCGCTTAAGCCGTAAAGTTTTACTTGATCCGCCAGCCCAAGAAGCTAGCGCAGAAAGTTCTGAACAAGGTAACTCTAACGAGTAAACCTGCTAAGCAAAACTCAGTTGCAAATAACCACTTATTTGTGACTAATATGAAAAATCCGTTATCAAGTAATTCTTGGTAATGGATTTTTTTTTAGGTTGTTTTCTTGCTTTATAAAGCGCTTTCGCCATAGCGGTTTAACTTGTCAGCTTAAGTTTTTTCATATTTGGCCACTCAACAACTAGTGGAATTTGGCGAGTGTGGCTATACTCATGTTAATCGAAGTAACGGATTGAACCTTTTAGCTTTGCGGCTTTCAAATTTTTATGCATTTGCATTTGCATTTGCATTTGCATTTGCATTTGCATTTGCATTGGATAGGTAACAGACCGAAATAAGGATCTTAATTTGTTTAAAAAAATAATAGTAATGGGTTTAATAATTGGGCTTGTTGGGTGCTCTACTTCTTCTCCTTTAGGTGTGGTCAGAGGGCTGTTTGGTTATATTGAGCCACCGCCAAAGACAACGATTAGTGAAGAGTTGCGTATTGAATATGACCGCTGTATGAAAATTGGCGAAGAAAAAAACTGCGCCCAGGCCGCTTTTGATATTGTAAGAAAGGTTAAAGGGCTTGAGCCGAGAAAAATTCCTGAAGGATATGTCATTATCTTAGAAGGCGATGGCAATAGGGGCTCAGAAAACAATAAAAATAAGGATTAATCAAGTAAATGCGAATAATCTACGCAGCTAGCGAGCCTGCTATTGTGGATTGTAGTTTTGCGATTAGTAAGCAATGGCTGGCGCTAGCGCCGCCTTGCTTTTAAAATATTGGCGTGTAGCATGAATTAAGCTCATATAATAAAAATAGGTATGCTAGTCTTAATGACACTTACTCCGGAGATAGTGAAACTCAATGCAGCAGCTTTACCCAGAAATAAAGCCTAACCAACAGTACACCATTGACGTCGGTGAAGGTCATCAACTGTATGTGGAAGAAAGTGGTACCCAGTCAGGAATACCGGTAGTTTATTTACATGGTGGACCAGGAGCAGGCTGCAGCCCAACTAATCGACGATTTTATGATCCCGAAAAGTATCGCATTATCTTATATGATCAACGAGGTTCTGGTCGCTCAGAACCGCATGCTGTTATCGAAAATAATACAACAGATGCTCTAATCAAAGATTTAGAAGTTATTCGTGAACACCTTAATATTGATAGCTGGGTCGTAATGGGAGGAAGCTGGGGTACCACACTGGCCCTTGCTTATGCTCAAGCGCATCCTAGTAAAGTACAAGGGTTAATATTAAGAGGTGTGTTTTTAGGTCGACAGCAAGATATTGACTGGCTCTATAAAGATGGCACCAATCGAGTTTTCCCAGATCATTGGCGTGAGTTTATTCATCCTATTCCTCAAAACGAACGCGCCGATCTATTAAAAGCGTTTCATTCGCGTTTAACCGGCAGTGATGAAATCGCTCGTATGGCAGCGGCTAAAGCTTGGGCAAGTTGGGAGGGCAAGGCCGCTACTTTAGAGCCTAACCCTAATGTTGTAGAGCATCTCATGGCGCCTCACTTGGCTTTAAGCATGGCCAGAATTAGTGTGCATTATTTTGTGAACCGTTGCTTTTTAGAAGAAGATCAACTGTTAAAAAATATGCATAAAATCGCTCATATTCCGGGAATTATAGTTCATGGGCGCTACGATATGATTTGTCCAGTAGAAAATGCTTGGGCCTTACAAAATGAATGGCCCGCTAGCGAATTACATATAATTAGAGACGCAGGCCACTCGGCGAGCGAAGCAGGAATCATTGATGGCTTGATTAGAGCTTGTAAAGAAATGCACCAGGAACTAACTAATGATTGCACTGATCCAGCGGGTAACTAGCGCTAGGGTAGAGGTAGATGCTGCAACGATTGGTCAAATTAATGCCGGTCTAGTGGCATTGATTGGGGTGGTAAAAGGAGACGAGCTAGCTAATGCCGATCGTCTATTAAAGCGGCTTATCGGTTATCGAGTTTTCGAAGATCAGCAAGCAAAAATGAACTTAAGCCTTGCTGATGTACATGGTGGTTTATTACTCGTACCTCAATTTACCTTAGCCGCAGATACTCGCAGTGGGCGACGCCCTAGTTTTTCTAGCGCCGCGCAGCCAGCAGAAGGTGAAAAACTTTTTAATTATTTGGTTAATCAAGCGCAGCGTCAGTATTCGCCGGTTCAAACTGGACGCTTTGGTGCTGACATGCAGGTTTCTTTGTGCAATAACGGGCCGGTTACTTTTTGGTTAGAAGGCTAATTACGAGACTATTATTCTAGATTAGCTCGCTGAGTTTTAAAATTAATTGCTTCTGTGATACTAACCCTATTTTAGTTGAGTTCCCTCGAGTAGCGCTTTAAATTCTTTGACCAATAATGGGGTCAGCTTTTTTCCATTTGAAAGTCTAAAAAAGGTTCGCTTGTCACTACCGGAATGAATAGCCACTAAAATTTCATCAGCGTCATTAGCCAGCGTAATGAGCTGCCATTGTTGCTTAGCCTGGTTTGTATAGGTTGTTTCCGATAATGCTTTTTGCTCAGAAATGCCCATACGTCCTTTCCAAATATTCAGTACGGTTTGTAATGCGACGTTACTAGGCAAACGCAATACCGCGACCTGTGCTGATTGTTGAGCATTGTTAAACTCAAATGCTGCTGAAGCCATTCCTGAAGCCGGAATGATTTTCCAATGTTCGCTTAATTTAACATCGGCAAAGCTGTTTAAGTCTTCTTTGGCTGGCGCTTGTGGAGCTTGAGTTGATTGTGCTACCGGTGCCTGTGAAGGCTGATCGAGGCGAACTAAAACAGTTTGATTGTTATTTTGATATTTGACGAACTGTGGATCGGAGGGGCGTAAACTTAACTGGTCTCGCCAGCGCGCTATATTGTCGTCAATATTTTGATTGGCAGACAACTGGCTAACAGAAATATCGAGGCCATTAATATTAAAACTCGCAAATCGCATATTTGAATTAGATTGGCTTTTATATTCTGCTGGCACATGTGAAAAGTTAGGTTCACCTGTCGTATCAAAATTTAATTTATACAGAAAAAGTTCGGCAAAAGTAGCAGAGTTTTCGTCTACTAGTTGGGTTGAGCCTGTGGCTTTAAAAAACCAAGTTGCGTCTGCTTTAAGGTAAATAATAGCTAATATTGATTGAGACGCAGCGCTATTGCTTGGTTTAGATTGGGGCGTGTTTTTTTGACTAAATGCTTGCTGCATAACTTGAGATAAGTTGGCCAGCTCTTTTTCTGATATGGGTTTAGCATCATTTTTGATTAACCATGCGCAGCAAATAAAAAGAGTAATAAAGGCAAGAAAAATGACAGTTTTATGATTCATTAGATTTTTTAAAGCTATCCGCATCACTTTAGGTAAAATTACCAAAATGAAATTTGAGTTTGTTAAATAGCAATGTTTCGGCAATAATTCACACGATTTGCAATATTTAACTTGAAGTCAGTGAGTTTACTGAAAATTGACCAATAAGCTCAAGAGTTAATTCGATTTTATTAATATTAAAAAGTGTATCTGGATTGGAAGTCGATAGATTTTTAGGCTAGTCTTTTATTTGATGTTGCTTAGGCATAAGCCAGCAATACAAACAGAGATAATCTAATTTTTAATGAAAAGGACTTTAATGCGGCAATTAAAAGTAGGTTTTATACGCTTTCTTTGTGTTTGGGCCTGCGGGCTAATCCTTATCAGTTGTGGTGCCACTCAAAAAAATAGAGCGCAGCTTACCAGCTCGGCGAAAAGCAAACCAAGGCCTATTCCCCAGTTAACTCACCAACAAGCTAAGCCCTTAAAAGTTGTGCAACCGTGCTTTCCGTATCGAGCGATTCGGCTGAACGCTGAAGGTTGGGTGCAGTTAGAGTTTTCTTTAGACGAACAAGGCCTGCCGGTAGATATACAACCCATCGATGATTCGCCTAAAGGTATCTTTAAAGACTGCGCACTAAAATCGTTAAGAAAGTGGTCGTTTGATTTACCACGCGAGCACCAACAAGATGCTCGCTATCAGTTTGTGTTCTTATTTAAGCTTGGCTAGTGGCAATCAAGCTAGTAACCCGCAGCTTGACCGTCTTTACGAGACTCAGACGCACCATAATATACTTTGTTGACTGGATCATACTGGATCGCTTGATAACCACCGTAACCGCCACGGTCAAAGCGAATTTGGTGTCCTTTTTGAATTAACTCTAAAATTGTTTGGTAAGGAATATCTGATTCAATCGCAGTATAGCCGCCATCTTTAATATATTTAGAATTCTCTTCGGTCGGTTCGGTCGAACCAAAATGTTGCCAACGAGTTGCGTCACCTGCTTCTTGTAAGTTCATTCCAAAGTCAATAATATTGGTAATGATTTGCACGTGCCCTTGAGGTTGCATAGCACCCCCCATTAACCCAAAGCTAATTAGTGGCACGCCTTGTTTCATTACAAATGCCGGAATTATCGTATGAAACGGCCGCTTACCTGGTTCATAGACATTGGCATGAGTTTTATCCATTGAAAACAATTGACCGCGATCTTGAAAAACAAAGCCAAGTCCGGGTACCACAACACCCGAGCCCATTCCGCGATAGTTACTTTGAATGAGTGACACCATATTGCCTTCTTTATCAGCGGTAGCCAAGTAAATGGTGTCTCCTTGGTACATGGCTGGGTTTCCTGAATCAACTCGTTTAGCTGCTTTGGCAGTGATAAGTTCAGCTCGTTGTTTAGCATATTGTTTAGAAAGCAGCCCTTTTAAGGGGACTTTAAAAAAGTCCATGTCTGCGTAAAACTTCGCTCGGTCTTCAAAAACTAATTTTTTCGCTTCAATCATTAAATGTAATGTTTCGGCACTTAAAAAACCTAACTTTTTGAGATCATACTGCTCTAAAATATTGAGCATTTGCAGAGCCGCTATACCTTGCCCATTTGGTGGTA
This sequence comes from Aliikangiella aequoris, assembly GCF_053709105.1. Classification (NCBI taxonomy): domain Bacteria; kingdom Pseudomonadati; phylum Pseudomonadota; class Gammaproteobacteria; order Oceanospirillales; family Pleioneaceae; genus Aliikangiella; species Aliikangiella aequoris. Next base: position 3,164,580 of record NZ_CM132298.1, on the reverse strand, counting down.
GCTCAAAAATATCGTATCCACGGTAATTGACCGATTGCGGGGTAACCCAGTCAGATTTGTGTTGGGCTAAGTCTTTTAATCTTAAGTATCCCTTGTTGTCGCGCATAAAGCGGTCAATTTTTTGTGCTATTTCACCTTGGTAAAAAGCATCTCTACCTTGCTCTGCAATTATTTTTAAAGTATTGCCAAGCTCCGGATTTTTAAATATTTCTCCTTTGGCGGGAGCTTTACCATTGATAGTGAATGTTTCCTTAAAACTGCCCGGCTGAGGTGATAAGCGCGGTACGCTTAAGTTCCAGTAGTGAGCAATCAGTTCGCTAACTGGAAAACCTTGGTTGGCATAATTGATGGTTGGCTGCAAGTTTTGCTGCATACTTAACTTGCCAAATTTCTGGTGTAATTCGAACCAACCATCGACAGTTCCTGGCACAGAAATTGGGAGCATGCCATAAGGTGGTAAAGTATCTCGTTTAAGCTTTTTAAGTTCAGATTTTAACTGCGCATAGCTAAGCCCAAGAGGAGAGCGGCCGCTAGCATTTAAGCCATAAAGTTGTTGGCTTTTGGCGTCCCAAACGATGGCGTATAAATCGCCACCAATACCGTTGCCGGTTGGCTCCATTAAACCGAGTGCTGCATTGGCTGCGATTGCGGCATCAACTGCACTTCCGCCTTGTTTAAGTATATCTAGACCAATTTGAGTGGCTAAGGGTTGGCTGGTGGCAACCATTCCATTTTGGCCAATAACTTCAGATCGAGTGGCAAAATTTTTCCCTGTGACTCGGTCTGGGGCTGCACTTATGGAGCTGCAAAACCCAAAAAAGAATAGCGCAGTAAGTTTAAAAAGAGTTGGTTTTAGCATAAGAGACCTTGAACTTATTATGGTTTTGTAAACCCCATATTAATCCTAAACTTTCACCTGAGCAAACCGTCGACACGTGTTATAGTTAGACTTATAGTGTCTAATGGTTCCCTCTTGTAGCGAGCGTTAAATATGCCTTCTAAATCAGTTAATCAGTTTATTCAACAGTGCGAACAGTCTAGCCAAGCTGCATACCTTGAGTTTAAGGGCTTGCTAACTGAGTTAGAAACACCTGAAACGCGCCCCAATGCTCTTTTATTTTTAAAAAAATTAGTCGAACATTACCAGCTTCATAAGCCGTCAGGTTGCCACTTTCAAATTTTGCAACAAAATGTGTTAGACGCAAACGATACAACTTTAAGCTTAGCTTTATTTCAATTTCCCAGTACTTTTTTACCCGAAGCTTGGTCATTTACTTTTTATGAAGGGCTACTCCGCTATCCGTTGGCAGACTATCATCAAAAACAGGTTGTCGAGTTAGGGTGTGGTATAGGCTGGATAAGTATTGCGTTAGCTTTGAGGTATGGGACGGGTAGAATTGTCGGTTTAGATATTAACCCTAAAGCCATTGTTTGTGCCAAACTCAATTTGTATTTAAATGCTTATGATGAAAATGGCGAGCTGCGTATTTTAAATAATGGCCAGTCTTTACTTGATTCAGTCTGCTTTGCTGAGTCTAACTTGCTAAGTCATTTTGCTAGTGATACGGCTTGTTTTGATAAAATTATCGGTTGTATTCCGCAAGTGTTAAACCCAGAACCAGCAGTCATGGAAAACTTAATTGCCGAAAACGCCAGCGACGAATACCTCCACTCATTAAGTAATTATTTTGCAAAACAAGGCTACATCGAAGATCAGTTTGGGCTAGGGCTTATTGCCAGTGCAGTAGAGCAGTCTATTTCATTGCTTAAAACCAACGGCAAACTCATTTTAAATCTAGGCGGGCGCCCTGGTAGAACTGTGCTAGAGCGTTTAATGCAGCGGCGTGGGTTTGAAGTGCGCCGAGTGTGGCAAACACAAGTTGAACAAGCCGCTGATACAGAAATAGACGCTCTGGTTGATATTGAGCAAAGCACCGGGCATCGCTTTGAGTTTTATATGTCGGCAAACTCCACCGTCCCTATTGACGCGACTACGGCGCAAGCTTTTGCCAATGCTGGTGGTAAAATTTATCACTCGGTAGATGTTTATGAAGCAAAAATGCTGTTTCCCGATGAAGTGAAGTCTATTTTTCAATCGGTGGATTTACTTGGCGGAAAAAGTCTACGAAGCGCAATAGATTTAACTTATGATAATTTTGAAGATGCAGAAGAGCGCTATTCGTTTTTAGCTTTTCTTGCTCGCCAGTTAAAAATAATGTCGCAATTTCCCTACCAAAATACGGCAGGGTTAAAATATTTTAGACAACAAATTGCTGAGTATTTTGGCTATTATTTAAAAGTCGATATTGCCGAAAGTAACATTGTTGTTGCGCCAGGCAGAAGAGAGGTGCTGGCAAGTTTGCAGCAAAATTATCAGCCCGAATTAATATTTATTGAAAAGCAGCTGGCTAAAATTTTGCCATCGAGCTACCCAAAATCAGCGCAAGTTTTGCATACCCCAGCTCAAGTAGAATACTTAACCGAACTCATTGGCGAGTTAACGCCACAATTAATTATTACTCGAATTGAGCAATATGAAATTCAGTCAGTGCATTTAATTGCTCAACTAATTCAAAGCGCAATTAAGGCTAATACACTACTGGTTATTGATTTAAGTGATAGTATTGAGCTTAACAGCGAACCAAAGTTACACGGTATTTATCGATACTTAAACCAGTTTGGTATGCCAGATAACTTAATATTAATGGCGAGCTTGGTAAATAACAGAGTTTATCAAAACTATTCGCTTAATTTTACCCTGACCAACAATGCCGAATTAACTAAGCATCTTGTCGACTCCGCCGAACTGACCTACAGTCGCACACCGCTGCTCAAACAAATGTACTATGCTCACTTGTTAGAGCAAATGCTTTACTTTCAACGAACTCGCCAAATTTTAAGTGAGCCAGCGCAACAAATTAAAGGCGCTAATCGTTTAGCGCTGTCTAAATCCGCAACGGCGGCTTATCAACATCCTGCAATACAAGGTAACCACTTAAAATTTGATAACAATACGATTCGGTTAGACTTTGGTGAGAATGAGTTAGCAGCGCCTCACTTATTAAAACAGGTTATATTTGAAAGCTACTTAGTGCGTAAGTGGGTAGGCGATGAAGCATCAGCTGAACAGCCTATAAGAGAATTGCTTAATTTGCGTTTTAGCTTGCCGCAGTCAATCTATTCTCCTATGGTTTTTGGCAATGGTGTTGCCCCTATTTATTCAGCGCTGTTAAATTTATGTGAGGCTGAGCAACAAGCGTTAGTTATTCCAAGTGGAAGTTACGGGTATTTTAGTGCCGCTGCAACTTATAAAAATATTAGTGTTATTCCGTTACAAACCGATGAAGCTAACAGCTTTAAAATTACGCCAGAGGCACTTGAAAACTGTTTAAGTAAAAACCCCAAGAGTTGGCTGTTCTTAAACGGACCAACTATTAATCCTACTGGTGCAGTATATTCAAGTGAAGAGCTTAATCATCTTTTCGCGATTGCTGCGCATTATCAGGCAACGGTTATTTTAGATAGTATATTTACTGGGCTTGAGTTTAATGGTGAGTCAGACTGGGACCTTGCGGATGGAATCCAGCAAGTGCTTAGCACTCGCAATTCTCGTTTAGTACTTATTGGTGGTGTTTCAAAAGAGTTTTCGGCAGGCGGTCTTAGGTTTGGATACTGTTGGTCCACCTGTGTTAGTTTGGCGCAACGTTTAAAACTAGAGTTGCCGCATCAACCGCACTTTACTTTACAATACGCGTTTAGAAAGTTATTTATAGAGCAGCTTAACGGACAACCCGAATTAATTGGTCACTTAAATGAGCAGCGTCAATTATTGAAGAAACGAGCAGAACAATTAGGCAAACTACTTAGCACAAAAGGCTGGAAGGTTATTCCTCCGCAAGGTGGTTTATTTTTAGTCGCCAAGCCTGTTGCATTTATTAAAGAAAGCCAATTAAATCCGACCGAGGCTGGCGATAAAATGACGCAGTTACTATTTGAAAAAATTAATTTAGTGGTGAACAACTCAACATGGACAGGTTTGCCCGGTTATTGTCGTTTTGTCTTATCTGCGACACACGCTGATTTTGAGCAAGCTTTGCGTCGCATAGAAGCACTTTAAGTCTATGGCGTTTTAAGCAGCTTTTTTACTTCTAGCTGTAAGCGCTCTGCGGTGACTTCCTGTGGTGGAATTGGCTGTGCAGCGGTAATGCTTATTTTTGCCATAAATTTTCGCGGCAGGCCTCGCATGGCTTTACCATTAAAGCGGCTAAACCAACTTCCCCACAATCCGTTAAGCGCTAAAGGATAAACCGGCACTGGTGTGCGTTTAATTATTTTTTCTATGCCTTTCTTAAATTCGCCAAGCTGTCCATCAGAGGTGAGTTTACCTTCTGGAAATATACAGACCATATTGCCCATTTCTAGTTGATGCGCTATTTTATCAAAGGCTTGCTGCATCATTTGCTTATCTTCGTGTGCAGGTGCAATAGGAATTGCATTGGCTAATTTAAAAAACCAACCAATAAAGGGGATGTGAAATATTTTATGATACATCACAAAGCTTAGGTTGCGTTTGCAGTACCCAGCAATGATCAGTGCATCAACAAAGCTAACGTGATTAGCTACAATAACTCCGGCTCCTTCCTTTGGAATAATACTTAGATTGTGGCGTCGAATTCGATAGATAGTATTCACAAGAAACCATGTGATTAGTCTAAATATATACAGAGGAGCCTTAGTAAAAATGTAGACAGCGACGAGTGCGTTGATTATTGAGGTGATCATAAAAAGCTCTGGAATGGAGTAACCTGAACTTAAAACGAACATTGCAAATGCGCCCGAAAGCACCATGAAAAAAGCGTTAATAATGTTAAGACCGGCAAAAGTTCTCGACATATGTTGCTTATCGCCAATTTTTTGAACTAACGAATAAAGCGGTACAGTAAACAAGCCACCACAAGCGCCGATCATGGCGCAGTCAAATAAAATTTGTATTGCATTTTCAGAATCTAAAAAGCTCAAGTAGTCGTGAACTGGAACGAGTTGACTGGCTTGGTTTGCGGTAAATAAATCATAAGCAAAGTAACTTAAACCAAACGCGCCTATAGGTACCAGACCCACTTCAATTCTTCCGCTAGACAACTTTTCGCAAAGTATAGAGCCAATACCAATTCCAATACAAAATGCTGCCAATAACAAAGTTGCAACAGTTTCGTCTCCAGCAAGTGTTGACTTAGCGTACTCTGGTATTTGTACTAAGTAAGTCGCGCCATAAAACCAAAACCAAGAAATTCCCAATACGGCTAAAAAAACAGGCTTGTCTTTTCGAATAAAACGAATATTTTTATAGGACTCAGTAAAAATATTCCAATTAATTTTTAAGTCGGGTGCAACAGCCGGTGTGTGCGGTATTTTGCGGCTTGCTAAATAGCCTGCGACAGACATGCTTAAAATAACGCTAATAGTAATCCATGTTAAATCTAGGCTGGTTTTACCGAGTAGGCTTCCTGCAATCGTGCCTAATAAAATAGCTAAAAATGTACCAGTTTCAACTAATGCGTTGCCGCCGACTAACTCTTCTGTTTTTAAATGTTGTGGTAAAAAACCAAATTTTAAGGGACCAAAAAGTGCAGACTGAAATCCCATAAGAAATAATACAAAGAGTAAAAAGTAAAACTGTTCAAAATAAAAACCGATAGAAGCAATTAACATAATGCCTATTTCACTTATTTTAAGCCATTGCATAGAGTTTGACTTTTCGTACTTTTCTGCAAGTTGCCCTGCCGTCGCTGAAATAAGAAAGAATGGCAGAATAAATAAAATTGCGGCCATATTGACCAGCGTGCTAGCGCTTTCGCCTAACTCGCTTGCTACTTGATAGGTGAGTAGCATGACTAGCACATTTTTAAAAATATTGTCATTAGCTGCGCCTAGTGCTTGGGTAATAAAAAATGGCAAAAAGCGGCGCTGTTTCAGTAAGCTAAATTGACTGTCAGACATGTTATTAACTCTCTTCAGTTTGAGTGGGGTTAACTTTGCTTATTGAGCAATAGGAGAAAATCCGTTAAGGCCACCGAATTTTTCCAATGAATCATTAAACTCTAGATAGTTAACATGCCTATCATAAAACACATGAATTTGAGGCTTTTGCAAAATATCTTGTTGGGTTGATTCTCGGGTAATATGAATTTCGTCGGGCCACTTCTCTCCGCGAAAGAAAAGCGGTGTTGCACAATGAATGCAGTGCGCTCTTTGCGCTGTTTGTGATGATTGAAACCAAACTACCGCCGACTCATCTTGTAGGTAGTTAAATTGATTTTTATTAACCCCAAACCAAGTGATCACTGCGGCTCCTTGAATGTGTCTGCATTGGTTGCAATGGCAATGAGCGCACCATTTGACCGGGAGCTGAACCTGGTATTTAACCCGTCCACAATAACACCCACCTTGGATGGATTTGTTTTCGATGGCTGGTTGTTCCATATTTAATTACCTAGCTATGTTGTTAATTGACTTTTAAACCGTTGGCTAAATTGATTGTGGTTTAAAAAGTGACGAACTTCTTCAATAAGGTGACTATCCCACGTCATAAAGGAATGATGCAATGGCATAATTATAAAGTCTGTCATATTGCGACACTGAGTATTACTTATTTCTACTACACCGTCTCCTGGCGCTTGATTAGTGGCATTTGCGTAGAACCAACTAACCGGTATTAGCCAGCTAAAGTTTTTATTCCCAGCAATAATTCCAAGCGAGCAGGCAGGCTCTTCTAAAGTTTTTAAAAGGGGGCTGTGGGGTGTGAGCTGCTTGGTGACTGGCGGGGTTAAATGTTTTAACAGCCAGTGGTTGCACATATACTCTGCGGTTTTTGTTCCTTGATTAGGAGTGCCAATAAACACGCAAGAAGTCACTTGCCAATGCGGGTTAGCTTGGATCAGGCCCCGACTTAGAATCCCACCAAATGAATGCGCGACAAAGTGTAGCGGAGCATTATTTATTAGCCAAGCTTGGATTTGCTTAGTTAATTTTTCTAGTATTTGAGGGTAGTCATTTAAAAAGCAGTTATAACCAATATTGAGTACGCGATAGCCATGAGCTTTAAGTTGCCTTTCTAGCTTCGCTAAGTTTCTGGGAGAGCGAGCCATGCCATGCAAAAGGATTACTTGCGCTTGATTTTGCTTAGCTTTCATTGGGGCTTATTCCAAAAAAGCGACAACTATTGGCAAAGGTTATTTCTGCTATATGCTCAACTGTTTGAGAACGTGCGTCTGCTACAGTTTGTGCAATATGAGGTAAATACTGCGGCAGGTTACGACTACGCTTTGGTTTGGGTTTAAGATTTCTAGGAATAAGGTAGGGAGCATCGGTTTCAATCATTAATTTGTCATCGGGTATATAACGCACTATATCGTATAATGGTTTACCACGTCTTTCGTCGCACAGCCATCCGGTAATACCAATTGAAAAGCCAAGATCGAGATAAGCCGATAGTTCTTTTTGGGTTCCGGTGAAACAATGAACTACAGCGCCGTTAACTGCGTTTGCAACTTGTTTTAATATTGAATATTGAGTAGCAAATGCGTCTCTTTCGTGTAAAAACACCGGCTTTTGTGTCTCAATAGCGATTTCAAGTTGAGCTTCAAATACTTTAATTTGGCTATCTTTTGGTGAAAAGTTTCGGTTAAAGTCTAGACCGCACTCGCCAATGGCAACAACTTCTGTGGCCTTAGCCAGCTGACGCAGTTGTTGCAAGCTATCGGTAGTAAAGTCCTTTGCATCGTGAGGGTGGCAGCCCGCAGTGGCAAAAAGTTCTTGTGGGTACTGCTTTGCCAAGTTAATAGCTTGCTCGCTCTCGAATAAGTTGGTACCGGTTACCACCATTTTTGCGACACCCTTTGCTTTAGCTGCAGCTATTAAGGTTGCTCGATCTATGTCAAAGCGCGAGTTGGTTAAATTAATGCCTATATCAATTAGTTGCAATTATTGGCTCTCCTTTCGACGATTCGATAAGATTAAATGAATTTAAAAGCGAATGCAGCTTTTAAAGTTGATAAACTGATCTAGCCATAATCAAGGCCTAATAAAGTGGCATGTTTGCCAGATTTTAAGATTGATATATGGTATAAAATTAGCCGTAGCAGTTTAACGAGATTTATGTGGTTTTTTAGCACTAAAGCGAGCTAAACGAGTGACTCGACATTGAAATACACAATTAAATAAGTAAAACAAGAAGTTAATTAAATGCAAAAGCAATCTTTTATTAAGGAACTATTCAAACGCCGTGTGCCACAAATATTGGGGTTATACGTTGCCGCGACTTGGATGATGATAGAAATTGGTGATTGGGTTACCGATCGCTTTCAAATGGCTCCTCATATTACTTCTTATATTTTTGTTGGAATGGCGGTATTTTTACCAAGTGTTTGTATTTTAGCTTATCAATACGGCCAGCCAGGCAAAGATCCTTGGAAAAAATCAACTCTGGCCATTGTACCCATTAACTTATTACTGGCGGTGTTTCTTACAACACAAATAGTCCAGCCGGTGGTGGCAACAGAGCACCGTGAGATTGTCGATGAAAATGGCGAAAAACATCGTTATGAAGTCTCAAAACAAGAGCACCGCAGACAATTGATTAGCTTTTTTTGGCGTAACCAAAGCGGCGATGAAAGCTTGAACTGGTTGCAGCACGGCGGACCCTGGTTGTTAGCTAAGGATTTAGATCGCAGCTTGTTTGTTGACTCTTATACGCCGTTTAGCTCACAAGATATGCGCGAAAAAATGAAACAAAAAGGCTTTATTGACGGGGTTAAAACACCGAATGCGCTAAGAATGCAATTGGCGAAGGACAGAAATGTTGATTACAGTATTATTGGAAAAATAGACAAGAAAAAAGGGCTTATTACTCTTTCTATCGATGTGATACAAATATCAAACCTAGAAAATATTGCGTCACTGACAGCCAGTGGCGAGAATATACTTAGTTTGATAGACGAACTTAGCGATAGTGTTAAAAGGGCTTTAAAACTTCCGACTTCAATTGCTGAGCAAACTAACGATTTACCCGTTGCTGAACATGTATCTGACTCTATTTTTGCTATAGAGAACTTTACCAACGCTAAAGTGAAGCGCATACTAAAGGCCGATTTTGAGGGAGCTAAAGCTGCGATAGAAAAGGCGATTAACGCGGATTTTAGTTTTGCTTATGCATATACCGAACTGGCGAATATTGAGCGCTATTTAGGAAATATGCAAGGTTCTGAACAGGCAATCAGCCAAGCTTTAAAACATGAATATAAGTTTACATTGCAAGAGAAATTTTTGTTTAAAGGTATTTCGTATGCAGTAAGAGGAGACTATCAATCGCAAGTAAAAGTTTATGACATGTGGTTAGAGCTTTATCCTGATGATGTGCAAGGCCATGAAGCTATGGTAGATATATTATTAACAACCGGAATTGACCATAAAAAAGCATTTAAAAGTTTACAAAAATTGGCTGAGCTCAACCCCAAAGATATGTTTTTGCTTAAAGACTTGGCGAAATATTATGTGTTAAATGATCAGTTAGATAAGGCGGCCAATAGGCTAGAATCTTTTCTAGAGAAAAAACCACAAGATATCGATACATTATATGATTTGGCTGACATTTATGCTCGAAATACTGAGTTTGGCAAGGCAAGTCAGGTTCTAGATAAAATTTTACTGCTCGATCGAAGCAACTTGAAAGCTTCATTAAAAAAAATAGAGATTAACAAAAAACAAGGTCATTTGGCGCAAGCTTTTGACTCACTCATTTTGCTGGAGCAGTCGCTCGTTGAGCAAGAGAAAAAGCACTTAGTCAAGCAAGCGCTATTAGAATACTATCTTTTACGCGGACAAATCCGCGATGCAATCAGAGTTTCAGAGGAACTACTGCAACTATCGCAACATTTACCACCGGTGAGCAGAATGTTTTCTATTGAGTTTCCAAAAAGTTTGTACTTGGCTAGTATTGGCCAAACGGCGGAAGCACTCACTCTGTTAAATGACCTAGCTAATAAAATCCAACCGCCGTTAGATGGCATACTTAATATTGGGGTGGCGTCTGTCTACTTGGCGCAAAAAGACTATGCCAATTTGCAAAAAACGTTGGATGAAATGCGAGCGTATTTCCGCCAGTATCCAAACCCATTATTTGAGAGTGCCTTTGAGTCAACTTTAGGCCAAGTCGATGCTGCAAAAGGTGACTATGCTAGTGCGGTTAAAAAATTTCGCAAAGTACTAAGCTTGCTTAGCGGTTCTTTAATTAATACGGTTCAGCAAGACTCAATTTTAAATAGCCAAACCTATCTGGCGGAAATGTTGTTTTATAGTGGTGAAATTGAAGAGGCTGAAACTTTAATTACTAAAGTGTTAGCGCGATTTCCTTCACTTCCTCAAGCCAATTTACTTTTAGCTAAAATACATCATTCAAAGCAAGAGTTTGACCCAATGCAAGCGGCGCTAAGTCACTGTATGAAGGTATGGGAAAGTGCAGACCAAGACTACCTAGAATATCAAAAACTAAGCGAGTTTTTAAAAGAGCTAAACTCAACCAATATTTAACATTGGAATAATTAGAAGCAGTGTTAACCTAACTGAATTTGATTAAATTTGAAAAGGCAAGTCGATCTAATTATTGCCTTGCGAGATAAAAAGGATTTAATTTGCTGAGTTAGCTCGCTAGTGCCATATTGACTTAATATCTTAAAAACTTGAATGAAAGCCATAAATAATGGCTCTTTCTTTCACTAAACCCTCTTTTTCTGAGAATTTTACCCTCTTTAAACCGCCAAAAGTATCCGTTAAGTGTGAATCTGTAAGTTGAAAAAGGCAAATTGCTGCTGTTATAGTCACGCCCAATTATCAAATTTAAAAAATTAAAGAAGGGAAAAAGGAGTTTATTAAATGAAGTTAAGTAAATTACTAAAACTGGTTGGTTTTATCATTATAGGAGCCAGTCAAAGTTTTAGCAGTGACCTTTTGGCAAATGACAAAGCAGTAGGTAAAGAAAACACATTAGCAGAGTTTGTGAAGCTACCTAATCATAGAAATCTACAAATTTCGCCTGATGGCAAGCATCTGTCGGTTGTTTACTCAACGAATGACTTTGAAGCTTTAGCTATTTTAGATACGAAAACACGAAAACCAGTGGCTTCGTTTAAAGCCGCGGGATCGAAAAAGGGAATAGGTGAAGTTCATTGGGTCAGCAATACGCGATTAGTTTACGGTATTACTCATAACTCGTCTTGGGACAAAGGCTATAAAGATGAAGGCCAATTAGTTGGTGTAAGTATTGACGGTAGTGATCATGAAATTATTTTTGGTCATAATGCCGGAGAAATGCAAACGGGCTCGCGATTAAAGAAAAAAGAATCCTCTTACGGCCATCACTCTATCATCGACTTACTTAAAGATGATCCTAAGCATATACTTATCGCTTTTTATCCTTGGAAAGTTAAAGGAAGTTATTGGGTTATTAATCGCGATGCAACACCAATGGTTTATAAGTTAAATGTATATAATGGCAGAAAGATTAAAGTAACCTATCTTCCAGCACCTTTGGCCAGCGCGATTGTTGATAACAGTGGTGAGGTACGTTTTGCCGTTGCGGTTAATAAAGCGAATGAATGGGAGGTTTACTATCGCGACAGTAATGCCGATGACTGGACAGACTTTAATTTAAAAAACTTTGAGGGAACTTTTATTGTTCCTCGAAGCTTTACTAAAGATAATAATAAAGTTTACTTAACTGCAAATGTGAATAACAAAACCGAGGGGGTCTATTTATTTGACTTAACGACTCAAAAGTATGAGTTGTTATTTCAAGATGAAGAACTCGATATTTCTCACTATGTTTATGATTATAAAGGACGTCGAGTCGTCGCGGTGGCTACTGAGCAGGAAGTTCCTAGCTATCATTACTTAGATCCTAAAGACAAAAAAGCATCGCTTCATAAGTCTTTAATGAGCAGTTTTGCAGGCTTTAATGTTCAAATCACGAGTGCAACTGAAGATGAAAAACAAATTATAATTCATGCTTACTCCGACACTAACCCCGGTGACTTTTACTTATTTAATACTGAAGATTTAAAAGCCGAATTTTTGTTAACGCGTCGAGCTTGGATTAAGTTATCTAAAATGCGACCGAAAGAAGGCATTTCGATTGAGACGCGCGATGGCGAAGAAATATTTGGTTATTTAACTAAACCGAGTAAAAATGCCAAAAATGTACCAATGGTTGTGCTTCCTCACGGTGGTCCTCACGGTATTCGTGATAGCTGGGAATTTGATTGGGAAGCGCAATTATTAGCCAGTAAAGGATATGCGGTATTGCAAGTTAATTTCCGTGGAAGCGGAGGTTATGGACAAGACTTTTTAGAGGCTGGCTATGGAAAGTGGGGGGCTATGATGCAAGATGACCTTACTGACGCAACTCTACAGGTAATTAATAGTGGAGTTGCAGATGCTAAAAGAGTTTGTATATATGGCGCTAGTTATGGAGGCTACGCAGCACTTATGGGAGCCGTTAAGGAGCCTGAATTATACCGATGTACAATAGGATCTATGGGCGTATATGATTTGCCATTAATGTTTGAAGAAGGGGATATTGCAGAGCGAGACGCTGGTATTGCTTATTTAAAAGAGGCTCTAGGGACTGATGTTGCTGATCAAAAAATGCGTTCGCCTGCATATAATGTTGATAAAATTAAAGCCGATATTCTATTAATACATGGCGAAAAAGATCAACGAGCGCCAATTGAACAAGTGGAGTCTTTGATGAGTGCATTAGATAAACAGAATAAACCTTACGAGTACTTGTTGTTAGATTATGAAGGTCATGGCTATTATGATGAGTCTAGTCGCTTGAAAGTTTATTCAAAAATTCTTGAGTTTTTAGAAAGTAAAATTGGTCACGGTACTAATCAACTAGGAAAGTAATTAGTTTGAGCTGACTAAAATCTAAAAGAGCCTCATTGTTATGAGGCTTTTTTGTTTTCAAGTGCTTTTATTTTTAAGTGATTTTATTTTCAAACGCTTTTATTTTGAAGCGCTTTAGTTGGGAGCTAGTGATAATCACTTTATTGAAACGGGCCTAGCTGAATTAGAAAACTGCCCAGCAAAATAAAAACTAGACGCTGTACAAAACTAGTCAACTAATCTTGTTTTAAATATTTGGCAAGTTGCTGTTTAAGCGATTTAGGAACCACTTTTAATGTTAACTCGCCTTTTTCAGGATCGTATAATACGTTATCGCCCATCATGTCTGACGAAAAGCTAATACTTAAATCCTTTTCTCTTCCATAAAATCGCATAAACTTTTTTAAGCTATTTCTGTGAGCGTATATTTCTTCTTTGGGCTCTTCTTGCTTATCTTTAACAAACTCTGCAAAGTGCTCTGGTTGACTAGAATCTAATTCTTCAGACAGGTGATTTAAATTAATTGGATTGCCTTGCATATCTTGTTCAACACAATAATCTACAATTTTATTTTTATATTGTTTACTTTCTTCAGGTGTTAAGTTTTGCGCATACTCGTCAACAATAGAAAGGAATTCGTCAGTTTGTTGCTGTAAATTGACACTAGAAACAAATCCGCAAAACTGTAAAAATGCCTGTGCAATATCTTTGTTTCCTCTGCCCGTTATTACGCTTAAATATTGCTGCCAGTTTTCTACCGCCCATTGATTAAAGTCGAGCTTAAGTGAAAAACTCAACTTACCTGAGTCAACATATTCGATATTATCAATGTCTAAATCGCTGTCGATGTATTGCGCTTCGGTATGATTTATCCAAAAAATATAAAGCTGCGACTCTTCTAATAATTCTTCTACCGCAATCATAATGTGAGCGCTAAAACCTTCCTGCATTTCTTCAAGTTTGGACTTTAAGTGGTCCACTAATTTATGTGAAACATTACTAAAGCTCATACCTTCTGCTTCTAACTGCTTTAACCAGCCTGGTAGTGGGTTATCACCTTGTTCAGGATCAAACAGGCCATATTGGCGCTGTGCGCTGCGCTGAAAATTTTGCTTTAGCTGGGTAAATAAGGAAACAATCGGGCCTTCTGCTGGATTTTCATTGTCGCGTTTTTGGACTTTTATTTCAGCGCCTTCAGCGGTTCTTTTTAGCGAGTGAATAATGCAGTGTTTGATAGACATAGTTAGTTTCTTTATTGGATGAATGAATGGTGAACTAATTATTATTTAGCTAGGGCAGTATTCTAACTAAGCTAGGCACGCCTTACTAGCGTTGGTTTGTGATAATCTAAGCTTATTATTAATAAGGTTTATGAATACGCATATAAAGTTAATTAATATCAACTAGTTACTTTAAAACACTTAGCTTATCATTCAGTTTTATGGTGCCGGTTGATCGCGGTATTAAGTTCATACCAAAGTAAACTCCACCATCACCTCGGCGGTATTGTCCTAAGGTTCTTAATGGCTCGGTGTTCATATCTTTTTGCCCTGTTTCAGGATCTACCGTTGTTAACACGCAACGGCTACAGCGTTTTACCGCGTCAAAAATAACAGAGCCAATTTTAATTTGCTGCCAATTATCTTCAGCGAATGCTTGGCTTCCGCTTATAACAATATTGGGTCTAAAGCGTTGCATACTGACCGGGGCGGCTAGACGCTGATTTAGGTCGTCTAACGATGCTTGGCTAATGATAAGTAATGGAAAACCGTCGGCAAAACTGACTGTGTCACCAGCTTGAGAATAATTAGGGTCAACCGGCCGATTGCTGTGATAGGCCACCAACGAAACTGCAAATCCGAGGAATTGACTAAACCAAAGGTTAGTCGCATCGTCAGCGACTTTGGCGATACACTGGTCGTCCCATATGCTAACTTCACGAGTTTGTTGGGTAAAATTTCGCTTAGACACACTAATAGTGGGCTGCTGGGGCGCATTGAGTTGAAACGAGTTTGCTTGCTGGGTGAGCTTAACAAGGGCAAGTTCCGGGTGTTTTCTTTGGGTAACAAACATGCCATTGCTATCAACAAGCATTAATTGACGGTCATTGTTAAACCCCTTAGGTGTCACAATAGCGGAGCTAGTTTGAAAGCCTTGTATAGACTTTATGGGATAAATAGAAAGTTCACTGACCTGCATCTTTACTCCTTTTGGGCCTATAGCCGCGTACCGCAGAGCGTTAAGCTTGCTGCAATTCGTTGATCTGATTGAATGTTCGGGCTATTCTTGCATAAATCGCAGTTTGATTCTAACTCTGGTTGTGTCAATGCAGACTAGCCAATTAAACATTTAGTGTCAGCCATAAGGTTGAGCAAACGGAGTAAACCATTTAATGGGATCGGTAGAAGGTAAAATTGTAGTCGGTAGTGAAGAGTGGTGTGCGTTTCCACAGTTGGGTATTCCTGCAATTAAAGCGCGCGTTGACTCTGGAGCTAAAACTTCGTCTTTGCACGCGTTTAATATTCAAACCTTAAAACGAAAAGGTGAGCTTTGGGTAAGCTTTGAGGTACACCCGTTGCAACAGCATCGTTATCCAATTATTCGCTGTGAAGCTAAAGTAGTAGACAAACGCAGCGTTAAAAGCTCAAGTGGCGTGGCGGAAAAACGCTACGTGATCAAAACCGAACTGCAGTCAGGTGATGAGCACTGGGAAATTGAAGTCACTTTAACTAATCGAGACTCAATGGGTTATCGAATGTTGCTTGGGCGCCAAGCCATGAATGGTCGAATGTTAGTGGACCCTTCCGCAAGTTTCCGCCTTGGCCAGCGAAGTGCAGCACAACTTAAGAAACACTACCCGGTTAGTAATAGTGAGGCGAGCGACGGTATAAAAATTGGTTTATTAGCCACCAACCCAGAGCTGTATAGCAACAAACGTCTTATGGAAGCCGCTATGGAGCGAGGGCATCAAGTCGAGTTTTTAAATATTAAGCAATGTAATTTACGCTTGGATAATGAGTCGAGCGAAATTCATTCGCGGAGCGGACAAATAATTAATCATTTAGATGCTGTAATTCCGAGAATTAGAACTAGCTTTACTACCTATGGCTGTGCTTTAACCCGCCAGTTTGAAATTATGGGCGTCACTACGTTAAATAGCGCTGAGTCAATTAAGAACTCTCGCGATAATATTTTTTCGTTACAAACTTTTTTTAAAAATGGCATTAAAACACCAACCAGTGTGTGCTCTTATTCACCATTTGAAACTAACGATTTAATCGATATGGTTGGCGGTGCGCCATTAATGGTGAAGTTGTTAGACAACCAACAGCAGCACAAAGCGGTGATGGCAGAGTCTAGAGATGCGGGGCAAAGTGTTATTGAGGCTTTTAAACATTTTAGAGAAAAGATTTTAGTACAAGAATTTTTAAAAGATGCAGAAGGCAAAGCGTTGCGTTGCTTAGTGATTAACGGAAAAGTCGTCGCATCTATATGGAGAAAGCCAATTCCGGGAAGTTTTAAAACTTCGATTAAAGATGGTGCCAGCGCTGAGCTAGCAAAAATCACCCCCAATGAGCGAAAAATGGCGTTGCTTGCCGCAAAAGTTTTGCATTTGAAAGTCGCTGGAGTCGATATGGTGCGCACTAAAAGTGGACCAGTATTACTACAAGTAACTTCTACCCCAGGACTTGAAGGGGCTGAAAATGCGACGGGTAAAGATATCGCTGGAATGGTGATAGCTGCCATTGAAAAGAAGATGGGATGGAAACGAGAGTTAGCTAAAATTTAATTTCTATTGCTCAAGCTAGTCTAGAAGCTAAAGGCGTAGGTTTTTACACCTTTCGCCTCATTAAAAATTTACAAATAGTTACCCGCTATGGGCGGAGTTTTAAAACTTTGCTTTTATTAGCGCTTCTAGTTTTTCTAAGTCTGCTGCAAAAGCTCTTATACCTTCAGCGGTTTTTTCTGTTGCCATAGCGTCTTGGTTCATTTGCCAGCGAAATTCACTTTCAGACAAAGCAGGCGGAGCAGCAATGACTTGGTCAGGCTTGCGTAAGCGGCGTTTAACTTTGGTGTTGTTTTTGGCTAGTTCGTCCAATAGCGCAGGGCTAATAGTTAAGCGATCACAGCCTGCTAGATGTAAGATTTCATCACAATTTCTAAAGCTGGCACCCATTACAATAGTGGAATAATTATGGCGCTTAAAATAGTGATAAATTTCACTAACTGATTTAACGCCCGGATCATCTTCAGCTGCAACATGAGTCAAATTATTTTGTTTTTTATACCAATCTAAAATACGTCCAACAAAGGGTGAAATTAGAAACACCCCAGCTTCAGCACAAGCTCTAGCTTGGGCAAAACTAAAAAGCAAAGTTAGGTTACAGTGAATGCCTTTTTTCTCAAGCGCTTGGGCGGCTTTTATTCCTTCCCAGGTGGCTGCAATTTTAATGAGCACTCGACTAGAGTCGACGCCAACTGATTGGTAAAGCTCGATAATTTTTTCTGCTTTGGCAATTGTCGCTTGGGTGTTAAAAGAAAGTCGTGCATCTACCTCAGTAGATATTTTTCCGGGGATTAGTTTAAGTATTTTTTTGCCAATTAATACGCTTAAATAGTCACAGGTGTCGCTGATTCTTTGTGCTTCTGTCGGCGAAGCTTGTGCTAAGTCTATTGCCTGTGAAATGATGCTTGCGTACTCTGGCTGACTAGCCGCTTTTAATAGCAAAGACGGATTAGTTGTTGCGTCTTCTGGTGCGAAATCTGCGATAGCATTAAAGTCACCAGTATCTGCGACAACCACGGTCATCGCTTTAAGCTGTTCTAATTGATTTGGTAAATTATTCATTGTTTGCAGGTCCTTTTACTTTTTTATGACATTAAGGCTTCACAGTGTGAGAGTCAATATTGTCTTTATACTATAAAACTATAGGTGTTTGAATGAGTTAATCTGTTTTATTTACTCGCTTTGAAAGTTACTATTCTTAAATAACATTCTGCTAGTCTTTTGCCTGACTGTATTTAGCAAGCGTCTATCTAGTGCATGAATCAATTATGCTTGTAAGCGCGCCGAAAGGGTTGGCAGTAATCTTGGAAAAGGCATTAGCTTGCCGACATTTTCACTTTGGACTAGTTTGATGCACGCAAAAAATAAAAGACGATTCATGCGCTTTTTCGGCAGCGCTTTTAGCATATACGCGGGTAATTTATTTGTATAAAAGCGCATAAAAAAGGCGCTTTAAAAGCGCCTTCAGTCGAACTGTGTGCTTTAGTCGATTAACTGGTAATCTTGTTTTAATATTTGGATAATTTCGGCTTTTGGATTATCGGAAATAGTAATTGCCGAGCCAGTGATTTTTTCTGCAATATCAGTATAAGTCTTAGAAACCTCCATTAGCACCGACTCGGGTAATTCGTTGTCTTTTGCTAACGCAAGCCTTTCCTGCATACGATCTTTATTGAGTAAAATATCTGGATCAGGGAAGTGGTTTAACAACAATTGGCGAAAAGCTTCTTTTGATTTTTCAACAATTTTTCCTTCACGTTGCGAAGGGCCATCCCAAATTCTAGAAGAGTCAGGTGTGCCAACTTCGTCCATGTAGATTAGTTTTTCTTGACCACTTTTGTCGCGAACATAGCCAAACTCAAACTTGGTATCAACAAAAATCTGGTCAAGTTTGGCAAGCTCATCACTAATCATGTCGAAGCCTTCTTTTAAAAGCTTTTCATACAAGTCGATATCTTGTTTAGACTTAAAGTTAAACGCGGCATAGTTGTCTTCAATGTTTTGACGCGTAATATTGACATCGTCTTGCGCTGGAACGCCGGGAATATCGTGTAAAATGCCTTTGGTAGAAGGGGTAATTAATAGCTCTGGTAGTTTTTGGTCTTTAGTTAAGCCTTCGCTAATTTGAATACCGCAAAACTCTCGCTCGCCCTTGGCGTAAGCACGCCACATAGATCCAGTGATGTATTGACGCGCAATGGCTTCAATCATGACTGGCTTGGCTTTTTGAACTATCCAAACAAACGGATGAGGAATATCGAGTATATGGCTGTCTGCTAAACCATTTTCGCGGAATAATTTGAACCAATGGTTAGAAATTGCATTTAATGCCGCGCCTTTTCCTGGTACACCATTCATGCCACCTTCGCCACGCCAAATGCAGTCGAATGCAGAGATTCTGTCGCTTATAACCATTATTGCTAATGGTGCATCTGCGGCTACGTTATAGCCTTTTTCTTGGATTAAACGAGCGCTGTCTTCAGCAGTTAACCAGTAGACTGAACGAACTTTACCACTGTGGACTGGCTGGTCTGAACGAATTGGAAGATCGTTGTTTACCGCCAATACTTTGTTAGCAAGACTCATATCAAATTGTCCTCTTATATACTCAGAGTTAAGAATTAAAGGTTTATCTAAAAAATCAAGAATGTGAGTGAGAAGCCTGCAAACTTCGCAAATAAAGCTCACCTAAAGCGCTTTTTAACGTTATTTGTAAGGTTAATAGCGAGGGATTTTCTAGAAAAGGGATTATACCAGAACAAATTTTAGTCGCCACTTTTTTCATCTTTTGAGTAAAGTGGGGCTAAAGTGCCTAGTTAGCCTTACAAAATTTTCTGCCACAAAGTTGAATATGAGTGATTCGCATTTTTTTATGTTGAGTTTGTCGGTAGAATAAGTTGCAATGTCGCTATCAAGTCTATGGAATTGTTTTGCAATCTGCGTTTTACCTCTTAAATACCGTTTTATTTAGATTGGCCGGTAAAGCACTGCTAGTGGTTGTAACTTTATGCTGTAATCTGGCGCCAAGTCATGTTTTGGCGGAGGCTATGCAAAGCGCTGTGCCTAGCGTAGCAAGCTCATTAAGTGACAATGCTTTTGAGAGCAGCCAGGTAGTCACGGTGGTTGCCAACCGGCATCAAGAAAACAAACTATTAAATAGCCAACTAGTGTCAGACAGCGATACCATTGACACGATAACCTCAGTTACAGATTTATTACAAACACTGCCTGGGGTTACACTCAATGGTCAACCGGGTTTATTTCAAACCGTCAACATTCGAGGCATAGCGCGTCAACGGGTGCTGCTATTTGTTGATGGTGTTCGAATTACTTCTGAGCGCAGAGCTGGCGTAGCGGCATCGTTTATTGACCCTAATTTAATTCAGTTTGCAGAAGTAACCCAAGGGGCAGCGTCTACTTATTATGGTAGTGGTGCGATCGGCGGTAGCGTCCATTTAACCACTAAGTCAGAATATAACCATTGGGTTGATAGCAGTCTTAGTAGTGCGGGTGGTGAGTTTGCTTTGGCCGCAGGTAGTGGTTTTGGCGATACTAGTTTTGGCGTTGCTTATAGAAATAAAAATAAAGCTAAAACACCTCAAGAAGACATTAAAAACAATCAATTCACTCAGTTGAATGTGTTATTAAACAGCCAAATTAAATTACAAGATTATAATTTTAGCTGGCGTGCTTTGTATGCCAAAGCCGACGATATTGGTAAAGATAACTTACGCTATTCAGCACTAAGAGAGATTAAGTATCCAGACGAAGAGCATCTGATTGTTAAATTTGATTTAGACCAATCGACGGATTGGCGTGCACAAGGTTATCTGCATGATCAGTCGCTGATTACACAAGATACTCGAGTACAAGAGCGGATTAATACCAGTAAAAATCAGTCAACTGACTTGGGCTTTTCGCTGGATAACCGTTGGAGTTATTCTAGCTTTGAAGGCCAATATGGTGTGGATTTGTTTTCTCGCCAAAAGGTTGAGGCAACAGAAACTGAGCTTGACTTACCAAGTTTAACCGAGACATCGACTAACTCTCTTAGTGGCGCTAGTGATACAGAGTTGGCGACATTTATCACGTTAAATACTGAGCTTGCTTGGGTAAACTGGATGTCTGGGGTTAGAGCAAATTACCAAGTTCAAAAAAGTGATTTAAGCGACCGGTTAGCGGATAAATTTACGACCTATTTTATGGGAATCGAGAGAAACATAGCAAACTTTGGCTTTTCGTTGGGCTATTCAACGGGGTTTCGTTTTGCGAGTTTGTCAGAGCGTTTATATAGCGGAATTACTGCTAGAGGAAATGTGCTAGGTAACCCCAACTTAAAACCTGAGAAGTCGCGTTCTATTGATTTTGGGGTGCAATACCAAATTCAGCAAGTTGATATTGAGCTAACTGCTTTTCAAACTAAGGTGGACAATCTTATTGAAAGGGTCAGTGTAAATTCAGACACGAAAACCTATGTAAATAGCGCGGTTGGCAAAATAAATGGTTGGCAATACCAAGCGAAACTCTGGTTGAGTGAGCAGTTTAAATTACAGCTGAGCGGCCAGAAAATATGGGGTAAAAATCAAGCAGAGCAACGATTAACCGATATACCAGCTCAGCAGCATAGTTTGAAGCTTAATTTTTCTAGCGGTGCGGTTGATATTAAAACGAGCTTTACTCGACGATTAGCAACTAACGGTTTCGGTGACGGAGAGCTAGCGCGCGAGAGCGCTAATATTCTTTCGACTAGTTTAACTTACTATGTTAATCCGCAATGGCAATGGCGTGTTTCAATTAACAACCTGTTAAATGAGCGCTACTTTGCCAGTTTAGATGATTTATCAACTATGGCCGAGCAGCGTAGCATTGGGTTAAAAATAAAATACCGTCAATGATGCTCTGGGCTATTTTACCTCGACTATTTGTTCTGGCGGGGTATTTTTATAGCGATTGAACAACTCAGTTATAGGTTCTAGCTCTTGCGAAATGTTTTTTTGTGCAAGAAATTCTGCATTGTACAGTTTAGAAGATGAACGTTCGCCAGCATCACATGCAAAGGTGACAATATTTTTACTTTCTCCTTGTGCCGCTACAAAGAGCGCGGCGGCAACGTTAAGCGCAGAACTGCTGCCTAGCAAAATTCCGTCTTTATCTCTAACGTGACGAGAAATAGTCACTAAATCTTGATCCGGTAAATTGATTGCTTTATCGATTTTTGCTTGTCTAAAATTTGCAACAGAGCGCATGATACCAATACCTTCGGTGAATGAACTACCGCTTGCGCGATATTCACCAGACTTTAAATAGGCATAAATGCCAGAGCCGTCAGGATCGACGAGCCAAGATTGAATGGCCGAACTCTTTTCTTTTAAGTATTGGGTGACGCCTGCAATTGTTCCGCCTGTTCCACAAACAGAAACAACCGCGTCAACTTGTTGTTGTGTTTGCTGCCAAATTTCGGGACCTGTATGTAAATAGTGGGCGCGCATATTACTTAAATTCTCAAATTGATTTGCCCACCAATAGTTTTCGTTTTCTTGGGCAATGCGTTTAGCCGTGTGGTAGAAGTGCGCCGGGTTTGCAAATGGGCAGGGATCAACAAGCTTTAATTGAGATCCATAAAGGCTAACTAATCGTTCTTTTTCTTGTGCTTGCCCTTTGGGCATTACGGTTAGCATATTAAAGCCAAGTGCTTTGGCTACAATAGCCAGTCCTATACCTGTATTGCCAGCAGTTCCTTCTACTATAGTCATTCCCGGCTTAAGGTCACCTTTGTCTATGGCATCTAAAACCATTTGTAACGCGGCTCTATCTTTTATCGAGCCGCCAGGGTTTTGAAACTCGCACTTAAGCATTATTGAAGTTTTGCTAAGCGCTGACAATGAGGGAATTTTTAACAGCGGAGTGTTGCCTATAAGCTTGGTTAAGTCAGAGCAAACAGTCATAAATAATGATTCAGGTTAGTTAGTCAGAGTTTAGCCAAGTAGTATAGCGCGACTTACATTAGGGTTTAAGTAAAATTGCCAGCCTGACTTACCTTTCAATGACCAGACCACGATCAAGATAAGCTTTTAAATTAACGCCAAAGGTGCCGTTTGGGTGCTCACATAATATTTTGTAGGGTGTCTCATCATCGTCACAAGGGCTATCGCGTAAATCAATGACCTTTTCGCGTCGTTTGGTTTTGTCGGCATTGAGAACTAAAATCATTCTGGGTTTTAATTTACTGTCTTTATTAGACGCAATAATAATACCTACTTCTCCATTAGTCATTTCAACGATACAGCCAGGCGGGTAAATACCAATACATTTAATAAACTCAATGGCGAGATTTTCGTCAAACTGAGTACCTTTGTTCTTATAAATTATATCTAAGGCGACCATTGAAGAGCGGCCTTTATCGTAACAGCGGCTGCTAGTAATAGCATCGTAGGTGTCGGTAATAGAGATTATTTTGGCAAATAATGGAATTTGTTGTTCGACTAACCCCCGAGGGTAGCCACTAGAGTCAATACGCTCGTGATGGCTTAGCGCCACATCTATGGCGGCATGTTCCACATCTTTGACTGACATCAGCAGCTCTTTTCCAAAAGTAGTATGTTGTCGCATTATGTCGAACTCTTCGTCGGTAAAGCGTCCGGGTTTGTTCAAAATTTCTAATGGAATTTTCGCTTTGCCTACATCGTGCAAAAGGCCGCAAAGGCCTACTTTTTCAATGTCGTGCTCAGATAAACCTAAATGCCGCGCAAAGGCGACGGATAAAATGCATACATTTAAAGAGTGCTCTGCGGTGTAGTCGTCTTTGTTTTTAATATGGCTTAACCACATAAGTGCATTACTATTACGCAAAATACTGCTGACAACACTGTTAACTGTTTCTCGGCACTCGTTCATATCGAGTGCTCTACCAATACGCAGCCCATCCATAATGTTTTTTGCAGATTGGCGCGCGCTCTTAAAGCTTTGTTTGGCGACGGTAAACTCTTTTTCTACAGGGATTTTATTAATGTAGTGAATTTTTTTATCTTCAGCGGGTAACTTATAGGCTTTTGATTTAGCATTCTCGGGCGACTTGGCACTGGCGCGGTGCTTAACTTTTCTGCCTGAAAGGCCTTGTTTCGTTTGGCGTCTTTCATGGGCGGGAATTCGGTTAAAGTGCAAACTTTGTTTAGTTTCAATAAACACGAATTCACACTGTTCTATAAGCGCTTCTAAGTCTTCTGGAGTTTGGATAAGAAAGCCTTGTAGCAAAAAACTGGTTTCTTCCCATGGGCGGTCAAGGCGCGAAACAAACATGCCTAATTCGAGTTCATCAACACTAATTTTTACTTCATCTAATTCAACTGACATTTAGTGTTTATCCGAAAGCTGCTATATATTTTAGTTGGGCAAGTAACAATTAGGCGACTCTGCAGCCGCCTAATTGAGCGAATAACTAAAGTATAGACAATATTTTCGTGTAAAGAGCAAATTATACGGCGACTATTACCCTTATTGAGTCAAGTTGAAGCTGAGACTCCGACAAGTATTTAGTCAAGAGCTTGGTTTGGTTTTCGATAAACTCGAATTCTGCTTGACGAATATTAGGGTTTTTCTTGCTGAGTGAATGTAGCCGGTTGAGCTCCTGCTGCTGTTTATTTTGCATTTCGCTAACTACATTAGCTAACAGCTGCTCTGCTTGTTGCGCGGCTTTTTTATCCGCTGATTGGAGCATGTTGCGTAACGTTTTCTCTTCACTTTTAATGACTTCTCGCGAAGTGGTTTTGGGAATTTTATGACATTGTTTACTAAGATTTTTGTGACTTACTTTACTCGCTAAATCATTACCCTTGACATCGCTAAGCACTCGAATTGCAGTGAAAGGTAAAAATCTTTGCGCTTGTAAATAAGCTGGCGCAATACTTTCAACGTGATACAGCACTTCCATCAGTAATGTGCCTGCTTTAATGGCTTTGTTTTTCAAAATACAAACGCTAGCGTTACCTTTGTCTTCACCAAGCACTAAGTCAATGGCACCATTGACCATGGGATGTTCCCAAGATAGAAAGTGAATGTCGTCGCGAGCCAGGGCTGTTTGACGGTCGTATGTAATGGTCATGCCATCTTCTGGAAGGCTAGGGAATGCTGCTACGTACATATGATCACCGGGAGAAACGACATAGCTTTTAAGTGAATGATCTTCAAACTGCACTCCAAACCGGTCCCAACAGTTTTCCATAAATGTTCTTGGCGCTAACGCATCTCTTTGGGCAACCGCTTCGATTAATTGCTCAGCATTTGCTTGGTTAAAACTAGACAACTCAAGCAATTTGTCTCTACCTGACTCTAATAAGTGGTTAATTTGTGTGGCGGCAGCCTGAGTTTGATCAATTAATTGAGTTTGTAAGTTGGCATCATTTCCGGCTAGTAAAGTAGCAAACAATTTCGCTTTCGTTTGCTTGAATATAGCAGCACCAGCAGCATTGGTTTTTTCAAACGCATTCATACCTAAGTGGTACCATTTAAACATAATCTCTTGGGCGCTTTGTTGCATGTAAGGAACATGAATTTGAATATCGTGTTTTTGACCAATTCGGTCGAGTCTTCCAATACGCTGCTCTAATAAATCGGGGTTAATTGGTAAGTCCATTAAAATTAAATGATGACTAAACTGAAAGTTTCTGCCTTCGCTGCCAATTTCTGAACAAAACATTGCTTGAGCGCCGTCTTCCATATCAGCAAAGTGCGCAGCTGCGCGGTCACGACTAATTATGTCCATGTCTTCGTGGAAGGTGCAACAGCTTAAGCCGAGTTTAAAACGGCAGTGGATATCCAGTGCGATGGCCGTTTCTTTATGTGCGCAAATAATCAGAATTTTTTTTCCATGATGCGCCTTAAAGAATTCTTTTAACCAACTCACTCTAGGGTCAAATTGAGTCCAAGAGTCGTCAGTGTATTGCGTTTCAGGGTGTAATAAAAATTCTACCGTTTCTTGTTCGCTTTCACCTATATCACTAAAATACTGATCGCAGTTGTTAAGTGGATGGGCGGTAACTATGCGCTTTGGGAAGCCTTTAATGTTTTTACGTGTGTTGCGATAAAGCACTCTGCCAGTACCGTTTCGATCAAGTAGCTCTTTGAGAATAGCTTGTTGATTCGACTCGACAATTTCAATATCGTCAATATAGGTGGCGGCTTGGGCTTTTAACTCAGCACTCCAAACCGGCTCATCTATCAAAGCCGTTACCAAATTGGCTATGGGAAGAAAGTCTGCTTGCTCTTGCTTAAACGCTTCTAAACTATGAAAGCGATCAGGATCGAGTAGTCTTAAACGAGCAAAGTGACTTTCTTGGCCGAGCTGTTCTGGGGTTGCAGAAAGCAATAATAACCCTGCCGTATTTTGGGCAATTTGTTCAACTCGTTGGTATAAATTACTCGGTTTTTCTGGCTGCCATTCTAGGTGATGAGCTTCATCAACTACCATAAGGTCCCACTCGCCGTTAACTAATGGCTCAATCGGCGTTTGTGCTAAAAACTCTGTACTACACAAAATAAGTTGTTCAGAAAGAAATGGGTTTTCCATTTCTATTTGGCTTAAATCAATGGCTTCATCAATTGCTAGGTCGTCAACGCTGGTTAAAGAGTCAACGCGCTCTTGATCGAAAATACTAAAGTGTAAATTAAAGCGTCTTACCATCTCTATAAACCATTGATTAACTAATGGTTGAGGCACAACAATTAATACTCGATTAGCGCGGTGATTAAACAGCTGTTGGTGAATGATCATACCAGCTTCAATAGTCTTCCCTAATCCAACCTCGTCGGCTAATAATACGCGTGGTGCGTGGCGATTACCTACTTGTGAAGCGATATGTAGTTGGTGTCCGATTAAATCCACTCTAGGACCTTGTAGGCCATTGACTTGGCAGCGCTGCTGCTCTGCTTTGGCTTGCATTGCGGCATGGCGCAGTTCAAACCATCGTAATGAGTCAATTTGGCCAGAAAACAAACGATCGGAAGCCTTATTAAGTTGTAAGTGATGGCTTATTTGAGTTTCTGGCAATGGTGTTAACTGTTGGTCTTGCGCGGAAGTCTTTACCATATAGACAAGAATATCGTTTAAGGGTTCTATCTTTTCAACCAGCAAAATATCACCGTTAACGGTTTCTATTGGTTCGCCAGGTTGAAATGTCATACGCGTTAATGGCGCGTTGTTTTTAGCGTAAGTTCTTACTTCTTCGGTCGCCGGAAAATACACGCTAACGAGCCGGTAATCGACTTCTTGGATTATGCCTAAGCCTAGTTCAGTTTCGTTCTCGCTAAGCCAGCGCTGGCCAATTGCAAATTCTGTGGTCATAAATTTGGTAGATATTCTGAGTTGGTATACTTTATATTTATTGGCAAACCCGTATTAATTAACTTGCTTTTAGCTAAACTGAAGCCTTGCTAATCTTTGATATTTGCAGACAAATAATAAAGTAGTGGTGAATTTTGAAAGGCGCGGATTATAGCACCTCGTTTGGTGTTAAATAAGTCTAAACTCACCCAAAAAGCATAAAACTAGCGAAAATATTGAGCCAGGTTAATATGCCTAGCAAACGAGCAAGGTAATTTTTGTAGCGATTAATCAATTTATGGATTATTTATGATGCAACATGAAAAGGTTGCCTGTTCAAAGCGACTAAAAATTAGCAAGTTAAACCTTGCCTATGCTCAGTTTATTTATACCTTGGTTAATCAGCCAGAATGGCTTCAATATATTGGCGATAAAGGCGTCTTAAGCATTCAGGATGCTCACAACTATCTGCAAAACGGTCCTATTCAAAGTTACTATGAGCATGGCTTTGGACTATATAAAGTGACAGCGGTTGGTTCTGATTTGCCAGTTGGTGTTTGCGGACTTATTAAGCGTAACGGTCTAGCCTACCCTGATCTTGGATTTGCATTAATAACGCAATACACTGGTCAAGGCATTACCACAGAAGCTGCTCAATTAGTGATAACCCATGTGCGAGAAAATCTGCATTTAACAAAACTAATGGCAATCACGAGTCTTGATAATTTAGCGTCGCAGCGAGTTTTAGCTAAATTAAAATTTAATTACCTTGAACAGCGGGTATTGCCTGGAGTCGATGATTTGGTAAAACTGTATGTGCGTAAACTTTAATTGGTTAGCGTCAAGCAAAAGCAGGGTAACAAATGGTTAGTTGATTTAAAATGATTCGTTGGTATTGCTGGCTAGGCCTTGTGGTTTAGTTGTTAGCGGTAGTAGTAAGCCAGGCAAGTGATTACCACTAGGATTAAGCTAATAGTCAGCCACACTAAAAAGCGGCTTTTTCTTGGTGCTGGTTGCTGGTTGGGATCGTCTTCGCTCAATTGGGCTCCGCAGCCGCCGCAAAATTGAGTTTGCCGGCTAATAAACTGGCATTCGGGGCACTCGATTAGCTCGCCGCTGGCAAATTTTTGTTGCAGTTCTGCATAAGAGGTTTTTTCTTCACCTTCGGGAACCAGTTGGAAGTTTTTCTCGGGCTCAACTTGCTTTATTCGCTCGATACTCGCTTCTATTCCAATATTTAGAAGCTTTTCTTGGTATGCATAAGCTTTGGCGTGCGGAATGTCGCGTTTTAAGTATTGCTTGTGCCCGTTTAGCATGGCATCTATATTGGCTTCGCCACTACCAAATAGCGCTTGAGCTGCTTGTTTTACCTGGGTTAGCTCAAACCCGCGGACTATATTGCCGCTAATAATAAGGTTGTAATGATCAAACTCAGAAGAATTCATTGCTTTGCCTAAATCTACTTGCCTACCTATGTTCAATAACTTAGAGTAGAGATAAAGTTTTGTTTATAGACGAATTTACACTAATGCTTCAATTTTATCCCTTAATCAAGCCTTTTCAACTCACTAGTGTTGATTTATAACAGTCTACAACTAAACTTAAAGATAGCAAATGAGTTTATAGGAGAGTTTGATGAGAGCTTTATTAGTGCTTAAAAGTTGTTTAGCTGGATTAAGCATAGCTGTGCTATTTTCTTGTAGCAGTACTCCTAAAGTCAGCACCCCTTTGACCCAGGAAAAAACGGCGCCAATCGTTTTTTTAACGGAATTTGGTGAGCGCCAAGTTGAATTGACGGCAGATGACATCTTCCAATTATCTGAACCGCAAATTACCGCATTTTATAAATACCTAAAGAGCCCTCAAAATAAGAATGTTCCTCGTAACAAATTAGTTTCTAATTACCTACAACAACGTATTAAAGGATTTAATTACTATAGCGAGACTTATACCGCTAAGTTAGCCGCACAAAATAACGCTGGAAACTGCATGTCATTAGCGGTACTCACCACGGCTTATGCTAAGTTGGCTGGCGTTCCTGTTGGTTATCAATTAATGCGTACCCCACCGGTTTTCCAAAAGAAAGGGAGCATCATTTTTAACTCCCAGCATGTGAGAAGCCTGTTATTTGAAGATAAAACCAGTAATCAAGACGGTGTTATGTCGTTTTTTAGGGCGGTAATTAAAATTGACTATTTTCCAACTGATGGCGCGACCGTAAAAAAGACAGTTTCAGAAAGCGAATTTATTTCGATGTTTTATCGTAATTTGGCAGCTGAAGCAATGGTGACTGAAAACTACACCAAGGCATTTTGGTTATTAAATGAGTCGTTAATCTATGCCAAAAACCACTCTCATGCTATTAATATGTTGGCATTGATTTATGAAAACCTCGGCTATTCTAATATTGCAGATAATCTATATCAGTTTGGTACTGAGCAAAATAGCAAAGATGCGGAGCTACTAAGCAATTACTTAGTGTTTTTAAAAAAGCAGGGCCGGATAGCGGAAGCTAATGATATTGAAAAGCGGCTTCTATCGCTAGACATTAAAAATCCGTTTGAAAGGATTGATTTGGGTAATGAAGCTTTGGCGAAGCAAAACTTAAAACTTGCAGCAGTGCACTTTAAAAAAGCCATTGAAATTGCACCTTATTTAGACGAAGGCTATTTAGGCTTGGCGAAAGTTCATTTTCAGCTTGGCAATATGACCAAGGCTGAGCGCGCTTTTAAGCAGGCCAAAGAAAAGGCCTTAGGTAAAAAGCGTAAAGCTTTAGTTGAAGCTAAGTTATTTGCTTTGCAAAGCTATGATAATTAGCTTTGTTAGCTCTAGCTTGGTGAGCTGCCCACCTAAAGGTTTTTTATAAGGCGTTGTAGGGCAGCCTTTTATTCGTTTCCTCGCACATTTAAACCCTTGTAATTTCAAAGACTTAGTTTCGCCACATGAGCCCGTTGCCTGGTGATTGAAATTTAATCAGTATTAAAGTTGTAATCTAAGACGCTTTTCTTTATAATCGCGCTCCCAATTTGGATAAGACCAAACGGGTACTTGTTATTAGGTAATTAATTACTCGGTAGCATATATCAATAGTTTCTATTTTATTGATATGACAACCGGCCAGATTTTGGTCGAAAAGAATTTATACCGCACTCCAGCGAAATGGCAGGAGGGGCGGATTTTATATGTTTAATTTTTAACTTTGGAGATTCTTTGCATGGCTAAGCAGCGAATCCGAATACGCTTAAAGTCGTTTGATCACAAGTTGATAGATTTATCAACTGCTGAGATCGTAAATACTGCTAAGCGCACCGGTGCACAAGTTCGTGGTCCAATTCCATTACCGACACGCAAAGAGCGTTATACGGTTTTGGTCTCTCCGCATGTCAATAAAGATGCGCGAGATCAATATGAAATTAGAACTCACAAGCGAATGGTTGATATTGAAGAGCCGACAGAAAAGACAGTTGACGCATTAATGAAACTGGATTTGGCTGCAGGTGTAGACGTTCAAATTAGCCTTTCTTAAGGTTTTTTGAAGTTCAATTTTAGGTTAGTTTTTGAGGTTAACTCGAAAGCAACAAAGGTTTGTTACATAACTTTGTTAAGTAACGTATTTAGAGGGTTTTAATAATGGCAATCGGAATCGTTGGTCGCAAATGCGGCATGACCCGAGTGTTCGACGAAAACGGTGTTTCTACACCTGTTACCGTGATTGAAGTGTCACCGAATCGGATCACTCAGGTTAAAACTCAAGAAAACGATGGATACCAAGCTGTTCAGGTTACTGCTGGTGAGCGTAAAGCAAATCGAGTTAACGCACCTGCAGCTGGTCATTTCAAAAAAGCCGCTGTTGAAGCTGGTCGAGGACTCTGGGAGTTTACGACAGATTCATTAGAAGGTTTTGAAGCTGGTGGTGAAATCAAGGTTGATATCTTCGAAGAAGGTCAAATCGTTGATGTCACTGGTACATCTAAAGGTAAAGGTTTTGCTGGCGCAATTAAGCGTTGGAATTTCCATATGCAAGATGCTACCCACGGTAACTCTGTATCTCACAGAGCGCCGGGTTCGATTGGTCAAAACCAATCGCCAGGTAAAGTTTTCAAAGGCAAAAAAATGTCTGGTCACATGGGTGCTGAGCGCGTTACTACACAGAACTTATCAGTCGTTCGTGTAGACGCTGAGCGCAATATTCTTCTAATTAAAGGCGCCGTACCTGGGGCTACTGGTGGCGACGTAATCGTCCGTCCAGCAGTTAAGGTTTAGGGGAGATTAGAGAATGGAAATTAATTTAGCAGTAACTGGCGACGCAAAAGCGTCAGCTTTGCAAGTTTCTGAAGTGACCTTTGGTCGTGAATTTAACGAAGCATTAGTACACCAGGTAGTTGTTGCATATATGGCTGGCTCTAGAGCTGGTACACGTTCACAAAAAACTCGCAGTGATGTGAGTGGTGGCGGTGCAAAACCTTGGCGTCAAAAAGGAACTGGCCGTGCACGTGCTGGTACTATTAGAAGCCCAATCTGGCGTACTGGTGGGGTAACATTTGCGGCGCGTCCTCAAGACCACTCGCAAAAAGTTAACCGCAAAATGTACCGTGGTGCTATGCAGTGCATTTTATCAGAGCTTATTCGTCAAGAGCGTTTAATCGTTGTTGAGTCTTTCTCTGTTGAAACGCCTAAAACTAAAGGTTTGTTGGCTAAACTTGCAGAGTTTGGTACATCAGAAGCTTTGATTGTTTCAAACAACATTGATGAAAACCTTTACTTAGCAGCTCGCAACTTACATAAAGTTGATGTCCGCGACGTTCACGCGAGTGACCCAGTTAGCTTAATAGCTTTTGACAAAGTCATTATGACTGTTGACGCGGTTAAGAAATTTGAGGAGATGTGGGGATGAACCAAGAAAGAATCATGAGCATCTTGTTGGCTCCACATGTATCTGAAAAAGCAAGTGTTGCTGCAGAGCGCGGTGAGTTTGTTTTTAAAGTGGCGATCAACGCAACTAAGTTAGAAATCAAAAAAGCAGTAGAGCTTTTATTTGAAGTAAAAGTTGAAAATGTAAGAACTACTGTAATGAAGGGTAAGACGAAACGTACTGGTGCTGTATCAGGTCGTCGTTCTAATTGGAAAAAAGCCTACGTGTCTCTACAAGAAGGTCAGGACATCGACTTTGTAGGCGCCGAGTAAGCGAAGGGGTAATAAGATGGCTCTAATGAAAGCTAAACCAACATCGCCAGGTCGTCGCTTTGTAGTCAAAGTGGTAAATCCAGACCTGCATAAAGGTGCTCCACATGCGCCTTTGTTGGATAAAAAATCGAAAAGCGGTGGTCGTAACAACAATGGTCGAATTACAGTTCGTCACATTGGTGGTGGTCACAAGCAGCATTATCGTATAGTCGACTTTAAACGTAACAAAGATAGCATTCCTGCTACCGTTGAGCGTTTAGAATACGATCCAAATCGAAGTGCAAACATTGCCTTAGTCTTGTACGCAGACGGCGAGCGCCGATATATCATCGCGCCTAAGTCTTTACAAGCTGGCGATCAAATTCAATCTGGTGAAGATGCAGCTATTAAAGTTGGAAACACTTTACCAATGAGAAATATTCCAGTAGGTACAACGGTACACTGTGTTGAATTGAAGCCTGGTAAAGGCGCTCAAATCGCACGTAGTGCTGGTGCTTACGTCCAATTAGTTGCACGTGATGGTGCTTACGTTACGCTACGTTTACGTAGTGGTGAAATGCGTAAAGTATTGTCTGAATGTCGCGCAACTATTGGGGAAGTTGGTAACGCTGAACATATGCTACGTTCACTCGGTAAAGCGGGTGCAACAAGATGGCGTGGTGTACGACCTACTGTTCGAGGCGTTGCTATGAACCCAGTCGACCATCCACATGGTGGTGGTGAGGGACGTACCTCAGGTGGTAGACACCCAGTAACTCCATGGGGTGTACCAACTAAGGGCAAGAAGACTCGTAGTAACAAGCGCACTGACAAACTAATTGTCCGTCGCCGTAATCGTAAATAGAGGAATCAATCGTGCCACGTTCACTTAAAAAAGGCCCATTTATTGACCTTCATTTATTGAAGAAGGTTGAAGATGCTGTAGCCTCAAACAACAGAAAGCCGATTAAAACCTGGTCGCGTCGTTCAACTGTCTATCCTGAGATGGTCGGTTTAACGATTGCTGTTCATAATGGTCGTCAACATGTACCTGTCCTCGTAAACGAAGACATGGTAGGTCACAAGTTAGGAGAATTTGCTCCAACTCGTACTTACAAAGGTCATGTTGCTGACAAGAAAGCTAAACGATAGGAGATAATGATGGAAACTCAAGCTGTTTTACGTCACGCCCGTATCTCTCCGCAAAAAGCGCGTTTAGTTGCAGATCAGGTTCGCGGTATGCCGGTAGAGAAAGCTTTAAATGTGCTGAAATTTAGCAATAAAAAAGCTGCCGACATGATTAAAAAAGTTCTAGATTCTGCAATCGCTAATGCTGAGCATAACGATGGCGCAGATATCGACGAATTAAAAGTATCTACAATTTTTGTAGATGAAGGCCCTACTTTAAAGCGTATTAAAACACGTGCAAAGGGTCGAGCGGATCGCATCTTTAAGCGTTCTTGTCATATCACCGTTAAAGTTTCGGATAACTAGGAGATAGATCCATGGGTCAAAAAGTACATCCAAATGGTATCCGTCTTGGCATCGTAAAAAAGCATAGCTCTATTTGGTATGCAGAGCGCGGTGATTATGCGGATTTCTTATCAAGCGACATTAAAATTCGTGAATGGTTAATGAAAGAACTATCTCGCGCATCTGTTTCTCGCATTGATATCGAGCGTCCGACTAAGGCGTTACGCGTTACTATTCACACTGCACGTCCAGGTATTGTGATTGGTAAAAAAGGCGAAGACATTGAGAAGTTACGTAAGAAAGTAACTCAAATGACAGGCGTACAAACTCAAATCAATATTGAGCAAGTTCGTAAGCCTGAATTAGATGCACAACTGGTTGCTGATGGAATTGCACAGCAATTAGAGCGTCGTGTTATGTTCCGTCGTGCAATGAAGCGCGCTGTTCAAAACACCATGCGAGTTGGTGCTGAAGGTATCAAGGTTCAAGTAGGTGGTCGTTTAGGCGGAGCGGATATCGCTCGTGCTGAATGGTATCGTGAAGGTCGTGTGCCTCTACATACTTTACGCGCGGATATCGATTACGCAACGGCAGAAGCTAGCACTACTTACGGAATTATTGGTGTTAAGGTCTGGATTTTTAAAGGTGAGGTATTTGGTGACCAGCCACAAGCTGTGGTTGAAGAAAAGCCAAAAAAGAAGCCTACCCGAGCTAAGAAAAAGTAGGGGAATAGACCATGTTACAACCAAAAAGAACGAAGTTTCGTAAACAACACACGGGTCGTAACCGTGGCGTTGTTCATCATAGCGTAAGCTTTGGTGAGTATGGTTTGAAAGCAGCGGCTCGTGGCCGATTAACTGCTCGTCAAATCGAAGCGGCTCGACGTGCAATGACTCGTCATATGCGTCGACAAGGTAAAGTCTATATAAGAGTATTTCCTGACAAGCCTATTACTAAAAAGCCTTTAGAAGTACGTATGGGTAAAGGTAAAGGTAGTGTGGAATACTGGGTGGCGCAAATTCAACCAGGACGTATGTTGTTCGAAGTTGAAGGTGTAGCTGAAGATTTAGCCCGTGCAGCATTTGCATTAGCTGCCGCTAAACTTCCTTTTAAAACAACTTTTGTTAAGCGGACGGTACTGTAATGAATGCTTCAGAGTTGAAAGACAAAAGTGTAGAAGAGCTACAGAGCGAGTTAATCGAGCTACGTAAAGAGCAATTTAATTTACGTATGCAAAGAGCAACTGGTCAGTCTGAGCAATCTCACACTCTCAAGAATGTACGCCGCAACATTGCACGCGTAAAAACTGTATTAAATCAGAAGGCGAGTTCTTCTACCGGAGAGCAAAACTAATGAGTGAGCAGAAAGAAACAAAGCGTACTCTGACAGGTAAAGTCATCAGCGACAAAATGGACAAGTCCATTACTGTCAAAGTTGAGCGTCAAGTTAAGCATCCTATCTACGGTAAGTTCATCAAACGTTCTACCAAGGTACATGCTCACGACGAAACTAATGAGTGCAAAATAGGCGATACTGTCACTGTTGTTGAGAGCCGACCGCTTTCAAAAACTAAGTCATGGCAGTTAGTTGAGGTAGTTGAAAAAGCTAAATAATAAACTTTTGTAGATTTACTTAAGTTTTAATTAGCTGAATCAATTGAATAATGGTATACTCCCGCTCCTTTTTCGCGGCACGTGTCTGTATGTGTCTTAAAAATAGAGCGGGAATGATTGGAGAAAACCAATGATCCAGATGCAAACTACGCTTGATGTTGCTGACAATAGCGGAGCACGTCGAGTTCAATGTATTAAGGTTCTTGGAGGCTCACACCGCCGCTACGCAAGGATCGGTGATGTGATAAAAGTCAGTGTTAAAGAAGCTATTCCTCGTGGTAAAGCGAAGAAAGGTGACGTACTTAACGCTGTCGTCGTAAGAACTAGAAAAGGCGTTCGTCGCCCAGATGGGTCTTTGATCCGTTTTGACGGTAACGCAGCGGTTCTTTTGAACACAAACTTACAGCCTATTGGTACACGTATTTTTGGACCTGTAACTCGCGAGCTTCGCGGTGACAAGTTTATGAAAATTGTATCTTTGGCCCCAGAAGTACTGTAGGAGAAGCTGACATGCAAAAGCTAAAAACTGGCGATGAAGTTATCGTTCTTACAGGTAAGAGCAATGGACAACGCGGTAAGATCAGTAAAATTATTACTGAAAAAAACCGAGTTGTAGTGGAAGGACTGAATATGATGAAAAAACATGTTCGCCCTAATCCACAAGCGGGTATTCAAGGTGGCATCGTAGAAAAAGAAGCGCCTATGGATATCTCCAATGTTGCTATTTTCAATTCTAAAACTGGAAAGGCCGACAAAGTTGGTGTTCGAGTTGAAGAAGACGGCAAACGTGTTCGATTTTATAAATCGAATAACGAATTGATCGATTAATTTTTTTTTAATTGGTGTTAAAAATGGCGAAACTGCAAGACCACTATAAAGAAAATGTAGTCAATGCTTTAACTGAGAAGTTTGGCTACAAGTCAGTCATGCAAGTCCCTAAACTTACCAAGATCACTCTTAATATGGGTCTGGGTGAAGCGGTTGGGGATAAAAAAGTTCTAGAGAACGCTTGTAATGACCTGGCAGCAATCTCGGGCCAAAAGCCTGTTATCACAAAAGCTCGCAAATCTATTGCTGGTTTTAAAATCCGTGATGACTACCCTATTGGCGCTAAAGTCACTTTACGCGGCGAGCGTATGTGGGAATTCCTTGAGCGTTTAGTCGCTATTGCAATTCCACGTATTCGTGATTTCCGTGGTTTAAACCCTAAGTCTTTTGACGGACGTGGTAATTATTCAATGGGTGTGAAAGAACAAATCATATTCCCAGAAATTGATTACGATAAAGTTGATAAGATCCGTGGTTTAGATATCACAATCACTACGACTGCGACAACCGATGAAGAAGGACGTGAATTATTAAATGCGTTCAACTTCCCGATTAAGAGCTAAGGGGTAAGTCATGGCTAAAGTATCTATGGTACAACGAGAAGCAAAACGTGCTCGTATGGTTGCCAAGTATGCTGCAAAGCGTGCTGAGCTAAAGGCAATTATTGCTGACCTCAACAAAAGCGACGAAGAACGTTGGGAAGCACAGGTGGCATTTCAAAAATTGCCGCGTGATGCAAGCCCTACTAGACAGCGTAACCGTTGTCGCGTCACTGGTCGTCCGCACGCTTATTTACGTAAATTCGGCCTTAGCCGTATTAAATTACGTGAGCAAGCGATGAAAGGTAATGTTCCTGGCCTAGTTAAAGCTAGCTGGTAATTGTTGGGAGAATCATAATGAGCATGCAAGATCCTATTGCTGATATGCTGACTCGAATCCGTAATGGACAATCAGCAGGCAAGAAAGTTGTTTCCATGCCTTCTTCAAAATTGAAAATTTCAATTGCCGAAGTGCTAAAACAAGAAGGTTACATCAGCAGTCACAACAAGACTGAAGATGGTGGAAAAACAGAATTATCTATCGAATTAAAATACCATCAAGGTCGTCCCGTTATTGATCATATCAAGCGCGTGAGTCGTCCTGGATTACGTATTTATAAAAAGTCTACTGAGCTACCTCGTGTACTAGACGGTTTAGGTGTTGCTATCGTGTCTACCTCTAAAGGTGTTATGACAGATCGCGCTGCACGTAAATCTGGTCACGGCGGCGAAGTTCTCTGCATCGTATCTTAAGGGAGAGCTGAAAATGTCTAGAGTAGCAAAGAATCCAATAGTTATCCCATCAGGTGTAACTGTAGACCTTAAAGGCCAAACTTTGGCGGTTAAAGGCTCCAAAGGTGAATTGACACAAGATATTCATCCTGCGGTAGATATTAACGTTGAAGATAACCAGCTTGTATTTAAAGCGCGTGAAGGCGTTGCAGGTTCAAATGCATTGTCTGGAACCATGCGTTCTATTGCAAACAACATGGTTATTGGCGTATCACAAGGTTTTGAAAAAAAGCTGTTATTGGTTGGTGTTGGTTACCGTGCTAAAGCGCAAGGTAAAGTATTAGACCTAACCCTTGGTTTTTCGCATCCAGTAAATTACGAATTACCAGAAGGAATCACTGTAGAGACTCCTTCTAACACTGAAATCGTGGTCAAGGGGATCGACAAGCAAACTGTCGGTCAGGTTGCAGCTAACATCAGAGCTTATCGTCCACCAGAGCCTTATAAAGGTAAAGGTGTGAAATACGCGGACGAAGTTATCCGTCGTAAAGAAGCTAAGAAAAAGTAGGGCAGCGTCATGAATAAGAAACAAGCTAGAATTCGTCGTTCGACTAAAAGTCGAATGAAAATGAAAGAGCTAGGTGCCAATCGTTTAGTCGTTAATCGTACACCTCGCCATATTTATGCTCAGGTTATTTCTGCCGATGGCGGAAAAGTTCTGGCATCTGCTTCAAGTGTTGAAAAAGACATGAAAGCAGCCGGAAAAGCGACTGGTAATGTTGACACTGCTAAGGCAGTTGGCGCATTAGTCGCTCAAAGAGCAACTGAGGCTGGCGTATCGAATGTTGCATTCGATCGCTCTGGGTTTAAATACCATGGTCGTGTGAAAGCATTAGCAGATGCTGCACGCGAAAATGGTCTCCAGTTTTAAGGGTTGAAAAATGGCTAGACAAGAAGCAAATAACACCGAAGGGTTAGTGGAAAAGTTAGTCAACGTTAACCGTGTATCTAAAGTGGTTAAGGGTGGACGAATCTTTTCATTCACTGCTTTAACGGTAGTTGGCGACGGCAACGGCAAAGTTGGTTTTGGACGCGGTAAAGCACGTGAAGTGCCTGCAGCAATCCAAAAAGCAATGGAGCAAGCGCGTCGAAACATGATCCAGATTGATCTAAAAGACGGTCACACATTGCAGCATCCTATTACTGCAAACCATGGTGCATCTAAAGTTTATATGCAACCAGCATCTCCTGGTACAGGAATTATCGCTGGTGGCGCAATGCGCTCTGTGTTTGAAGTAGTTGGCGTTGAAAATGTTTTGGCTAAAAGCATTGGTTCGACTAATCCAATCAATATCGTTCGCGCGACTATCCGCGGTTTAGGCGACATGTTCTCTCCAGAGTCTGTTGCGTCAAAACGTGGTTTGTCTGTTGCAGAGATTATGGAGTAAACCATGGCTGCTAAAAAAATGATGAAAGTAACACAGGTTAAATCTTCAAACGGTCGCTTAAAGAATCATAAAGCATGTTTGATGGGCCTAGGGTTGCGTCGAATTGGCCATACTGTTGAAGTTGAAGACACACCTTCAACTCGCGGAATGGTGAATACTGTTAACTATATGATCCGAGTGGAGGACTAATCATGCGTTTAAATACTCTTAGTCCAGCTGAAGGTTCGAGAAAGCCTGCGAAGCGTGTTGGTCGTGGTATTGGCTCAACTTTAGGCAAAACTTGTGGCCGTGGCCACAAGGGTTTGAAATCTCGTTCAGGTGGTAAAGTTAAGCCTGGTTTTGAAGGTGGTCAAATGCCTTTGAAACAGCGTTTACCGAAGTTTGGTTTTACTTCAAGAAAATCTTTGGTTTCTGCTGAAGTTCGTCTTGGTGAACTAAATAAAGTTGAAGGTGATGCGGTTGATTTATTATCGCTGCGCGCTGCAGGACTTATCAATAAAAACATTCAGCAAGTTAAAGTTATGTTGTCTGGTTCTATTGACCGTGCTGTCAACGTTGGTGACGGTGTTCGAGTAACCAAAGGTGCACAAGCGGCTATCGAAGCAGCTGGTGGAAAGGTTCAAGCGTAACAAGGTTTGTATAAATAATGGCTAAAGCTCCAGTAGAAAAGAAATCAAGCGGTGGTTTATCAGAGCTCAAACAGCGTTTGCTGTTTGTGCTTACTGCAATTGTTATTTTTCGTTTAGGC
Organism: Aliikangiella aequoris; assembly: GCF_053709105.1. Classification (NCBI taxonomy): domain Bacteria; kingdom Pseudomonadati; phylum Pseudomonadota; class Gammaproteobacteria; order Oceanospirillales; family Pleioneaceae; genus Aliikangiella; species Aliikangiella aequoris. The sequence goes on along the minus strand of NZ_CM132298.1, from coordinate 3,124,995 downwards.
TCTTTTGTGCCTGTTCCTGGTATCGACCCCGCTATTTTAGCGCAGTTGATGGACCAGCAATCGGGTACGATTTTAGCGCTTTTTAACGTTTTTTCTGGTGGAGCACTAGAGCGAGCCAGTGTGTTCGCTTTAGGTATTATGCCTTATATTACTGCATCTATTATTTTGCAAGTAATGAGCTTTGTAGAGCCTAAGTTACAAGAAATTAAAAAAGAAGGTGAAGCAGGTAGACGCAAAATAAACCAATACACTCGTTACTTAACGTTTGTTCTTGCTTGTTTACAAGCAGTAGGTATTGCGACTAATTTTCCAAACTTGATGCCAAATTTGGTGCCAAACCCTGACTTCTCTTTTTACTTTGGTGCAATTGTCAGCTTAGTGACCGGTACAATGTTCTTAATGTGGCTTGGTGAGCAAATTAATGAACGTGGTATAGGTAACGGAATTTCAGTACTAATATTTATTGGTATTGTTGCAGGGTTACCTACAGCAATTGGACAAACTTTTGAGCAAGCTAAAACTGGGGATATCCAATTCTTAGCATTATTGCTTATTTTCGCTGTTGTCCTTTTGGTTACCGCTTTCGTTGTGTTTATGGAGCGCGGTCAAAGACGTATCGTTGTTAATTATGCACAAAAGCAACAAGGTCGAAGAATGTATCAAGCGCAGTCTTCGCATTTGCCGCTAAAAGTAAACATGGCGGGGGTTATTCCTGCGATATTTGCTTCTAGTATCATTCTGTTCCCTGGCACTATTGCTCAATGGGTAGGCGCAAGTGCTGGCGATGACATGCTGTGGTTACAAAATGTTGCTCAACAAATGCAACCAGGTAATCCGCTATATATCTTAGTTTATGGCGCTGGCATTATGTTCTTCTGTTTTTTCTATACTGCATTAGTTTACAATCCTCGCGATACAGCTGATCAGTTAAAGAAATCTGGTGCGTTTATTCCTGGGATTCGTCCTGGAGAGCAAACCTCCAAATATATTGATAAAGTTATGACTCGTTTAACTTTGGTCGGTGCGGTTTATATTACTGCAGTGTGTCTATTACCTGAGTTTATGATTTTATTTTGGCAAGTGCCTTTCTACTTCGGTGGAACTTCGTTACTGATTATTGTGGTTGTAATTATGGACTTTATGTCTCAAGTACAAGCGCACTTAATTTCTAGAAATTATGAGTCAGTATTGAAAAAGGCCAATTTTAAAAACTACGGAACATCAGGTGTTAAGTAGCCGCAAGGCCTTAGTTCTGAGCGTTCTCTAGAATTTGGAGTACGACAATGAAAGTTCGAGCTTCTGTTAAAAAAATCTGCCGTGAATGTAAAGTTATTCGCAGAAACGGTAGTGTAAGAGTGATTTGTACTGACCCTCGCCATAAACAGCGTCAGGGTTAATTAAAGGACTTCCTTAGCATATCTTTTAGTTAGAGATTACAAATTACGTTAACAGGTTGATTTTTAATCGTTTCAAGGCTATTATGTCGCGCCTTTTTGCAAGGTAATGTAATTTTACTAGGCAAAAGTTTTTGAAACTGAAATTTGGGAGTTAGTTAGATGGCCCGTATCGCTGGTATTAACATTCCAGTTAATAAGCATTCGGTGATTGCTTTAACTGCAATTTACGGCATCGGACGTACACGCGCACAACAAATTTGTGCAAACGCGGGTATTGAAGAAAGCCGCAAGGTCAAAGACCTTGCTGAATCGGAAATAGAGTCACTTCGTACAGAAGTCGCTAAATTCACTGTTGAAGGTGATTTACGTCGTGAAGTGTCAATGAATATTAAACGCTTAATGGACTTAGGTTGCTTCCGTGGGATCCGCCACAGAAGAAGTCTACCAGTTCGTGGGCAGCGCACCAAAACCAATGCACGGACCCGTAAAGGCCCGCGTAAACCAATTAAGAGATAGTAACTATGGCAAAAACACCTCGTTCTCGTAAAAAGGTCAAAAAGCACGTAGTTGATGGAATGGCTCATATCCATGCGTCATTCAATAACACTATCGTGACCGTTACTGACCGTCAAGGTAACGCGCTTGCTTGGGCTACTGCTGGTGGTTCTGGTTTTAGAGGTTCGCGTAAAAGTACTCCATTTGCAGCCCAGGTTGCTGCTGACCGCGTTGCGGAAATGGTTAAAGAGATGGGCATGAAGAATATGGAAGTATTCGTGAAGGGCCCTGGACCTGGTCGTGAATCAGCAGTACGTGCATTAAATGCAGCTGGCTTCAAGATCACTAACATCACTGATGTTACGCCGATCCCACACAATGGTTGTCGTCCGCCTAAAAAGCGACGCGTGTAACTTTAGGCATTGCTGGAGAATTAACAGATGGCAAGATATATTGGACCTAAACTCAAGTTAGCACGTCGCGAAGGCGTAGATTTAATGCTGAAAAGCGGCGTTCGTGCTATTGAGGATAAATGTAAAATTGATCAACCTCCGGGGTTTCATGGCGCGCGTAGAACTCGCCTCTCGGACTATGGTCTTCAATTACGTGAAAAGCAAAAAGTAAGACGTATTTATGGCGTTTTAGAGAAGCAATTCCGTAACTATTATAAAGAAGCTGCGCGCCTTAAAGGTGCTACAGGTGAAAACTTGCTTCAGCTTTTAGAATCACGTTTGGATAATGTTGTATACCGTATGGGTTTTGCTTCGACACGTTCTGAAGCTCGCCAACTTGTAAGCCATAAAGCTATTTTAGTTAATGGTCAAACGGTAAATATTCCTTCTTACAAGGTTGCTGCAACAGACGTTATTTCAATTCGAGAAAAGTCTAAGACTCAAGCTCGTATTGTAGCTGCGTTAGAATTAGCTTCACAGAAAGAGCGTCCAGTATGGGTCGAAGTTGATGAGAAGAAGATGGAAGGGACTTTTAAGAATGCGCCTGAGCGTTCTGATTTACCATCTGATATCAATGAAAATCTAATAGTGGAATTATACTCCAAGTAACACTTGAAGAGGATTATTTATGGGCAATGTCACTGAGCTTCTGACGCCGCGTCAGATCAAAGTGGAAAATCTGGGTGAGCGTAAAGCTAAAGTTGTTTTAGAGCCTTTCGAAAGAGGCTTTGGGCATACTTTAGGTAACTCACTACGTAGAATTTTACTTTCATCAATGCCAGGTTGTGCAGTTGTTGAAGTGGAAATCGACGGCGTACTTCACGAATACACTACGATTGAGAGTGTTAAAGAAGACGTTATTGATATATTGCTAAACCTTAAAGGTTTAGCAATAAAGTTAGAAGACAAAGACGAGGCAACATTGATTCTTCAGAAAACTGGCGAAGGTCCTGTGACCGCAGCGGATATTGAAGAGCAAGCAGGCGTTGAAATTGTTAATCCACAACACCACATTGCGACATTGACTAAGAAAGGTTCTCTGAGCATGCGCCTTATCGTTAAGAAAGGCCGTGGTTATGAGCCAGCAGCATTACGTAAGAAGAATGAAGACGAAGATATGAGCATTGGAAGACTGCAATTAGATGCATCTTTCAGTCCTATTCAACGAGTTTCTTACGTAGTTGACTCTGCTCGAGTAGAACAACGCACTAATTTAGATAAATTAGTTATCGACTTAGAGACTAATGGCACTATTGAGCCAGAAGAAGCGATTCGTCGATGTGCGACTATCTTGCAGCAGCAGTTAGCAGCATTTGTTGACTTAAAAGATGAAAAACAAGCAGAGCCAGAGAAGGAAGAGCCAGAGGTTGATCCTATCTTATTACGTCCAGTTGACGATTTAGAGTTAACCGTACGTAGTGCTAACTGCTTAAAAACTGAAAATATTCACTATATCGGTGACTTAATCCAACGTACCGAAGTTGAGTTATTGAAAACGCCTAATCTTGGTAAGAAATCACTTACTGAAATTAAAGACGTTTTGGCTTCACGCGGATTGTCTCTAGGTATGCGTTTAGAAAACTGGCCTCCGTCAAGCATTTTAGACGAAGCTTAAGTTTCAGTTTTGTAAAGTATCAGCATGGCCCTGTTCTTTAAAGAACGGGGTTTTGTTGTTTTAAATAGCGGTTAAACCGCCAATAACATAAACCAAAGAATACCAGTACTATTGCAGGCTGGTAATAAAGAAAGGTAATTTACCATGCGTCATCGTCAAAGTGGTCGTCAATTAAATAGAAATTCTAGTCATCGTCAGGCAATGTTTCGCAACATGTCTGTTTCTCTTATTGAGCATGAGCTTATCAAAACAACTGTAGCTAAAGCTAAAGAGCTACGTCGTGTTGTTGAGCCACTAATTACGTTAGCAAAGGAAGATTCTGTTGCTAACCGTCGTTTAGCTTTCTCACGTACTCGCAGCAAAGCTGCTGTAGGAAAGTTATTTGATGAGCTTGGTCCGCGTTTCCAAGAGCGTCCAGGTGGTTATGTGCGTATCATTAAAGCTGGCTTTAGAGCTGGTGATAAAGCGCCGGTAGCTTATGTAGAGTTAGTCGATAGACCAGTAATTGACGAAGAAGATGAAGTAGAAGCAGTTGAAGAATAAGCTTCAAAGAGTTTAAAAATTTTTAGCCGGATTTTATCCGGCTTTTTTTTGCCTGTTATTTATCGATGGCAAGCCTTGTTTGAAAAAATAGATTAGCGCGGCTATTAACATCAAACAGGCGCCAAGCTGTGAGCCTGTCATTCCCCATAGCTTGACTGGGTTGCTACTAACAAATTCGACCAAAAAGCGACATAACCCCCATAGCCCTAACAAGCTAAAAAACACCGAGTATGGCGGCGTTGATTTAGTCTCAATAACATTAAGTATTTTTAAAATGCCAATAGAATAAATAAATTCGTAAAGAGGAACTGGGTGAACGGGATGGTAAGTCGGTTCAATACCTTGGCTAAAAGCCATGCCCCATATTAAGTCGGTTTGTTTGCCAAAACAGTCGTCGCCTGCCAAAAAGCATCCAACTCGGGCAATGGCGTAAGCTGCAATTGCTGGTACCGAAGCACTGTCTAAAAGTTTGGCAAAAGAAATTTTGTTAATGGTGGCAAACACAAATGTTACGATAAGTGCAGCAATCAAAGCGCCTTGGCTAGAAAAACCGGTACTGCTAAATAGATTTATTAAGTCGCTACTATCAACACGATCAGGATTTTTTAAAATAAATAATAGTTTAGCGCCTAATACGCCAAACACTAACAAACCTATGATATACAACTCTGTATTCAGTGACTGGCTAAAGTTCTTTTGTATTCTGTTTAAAAATAGTGCTCGACCAACCAAGTAAGCAATTGCCAACATTAACCCATAACTACCTAGAGTAAAACTGTTGGTTTGAATAATATATGGATACATTGTGATAGGGCTCGTTGGTTTGTAAAAAATCATTCGACTAGTTTAACTTTAACCTAATTTAAAGTTGCTTTGTACTTAAGCGTTAGCCAAGTCACAAATTTTAACGCGTTATAGGACTATAATTAACCGTATCATTAGTTTTTAGTGGTTATAATACAGACGTAGTATAGAATTTTATTACATATAGGAACTTTGGACGTCATTTGTTAACTATTCAATTTATACTAGATAAGCGTAAACGCTAATTGTTATAAAGAGTGGTAAAACCAAAGGCCAAAACACAATCTACTGAGTTTTAATAAGAAGGAATTTAAATGCAAGTTGTTGCAATGAACAAAGTTAGAGATGCACAAGAAAAATACCCCAGTGCCGACGGTCATCTTAACGGTTGGCTACAAATTCTTTCTAATGGAGAGTTTTTTAACGAGTCATCGTTAAAAGAGACCTTTGGGAATATTCAAAACTATAAAAACGAATATCGATTTCCATTGCCCGAAACCACTCTGATGGTCCACACTTTAATTAACTTTGAAGCACAAGTCGCACTAATTAAATCTATTCAACCAGGGAAGAGCTAGGAGAGTACTATGCATGAAGCATTACAAAAAGCCGTTCAGCATTGGAGTGCCGTAGCGCCAGTGGTGGAAACTCCGACTAATCCAAATGATTATGAAACCTTATTGAAAAATCTCGAAGATGCCATTCGGCTAGTCGAGAATCGCCCTAAAAGTCCTTTGGCTTCACTGATAAAGGCAATGGGGACCGCGGCTAAAGAATACGAAGATCGTTATATTATAACCCGTCAAGAAAATGCATTATACGCGTTACGGTATTTGATTAAGCTCCATGGATTGAAGCAGTCGGAATTAAAAGAAGTAGGAAGCCAAGGCGTTGTATCGGAAATTTTAAATGGGAAGCGTTCGTTGACCATTAGGCACGTTAAAGAGCTAGCAAGGCGCTTTAAAGTATCTCCAAACGTATTTATTGATGCGTGACATTAAAAACTCCAGCTTAAAAGTAATTCAATTAAAAGTTAATCCTTATTAATTTCAGTGTTAATATTCTTTTTTGTTGCCAAAAATAAGAAAGTTAATTGGATACTCTGCTTAATTTCATTCAAGAAAATGCTGCGTGGGCACCGTTTATTATATTTTTAATAGCGTTTTTAGAGTCTGTCGCAGTGATAGGTGTATTAGTTCCAGGTTGGGCATTGTTAGTTGGAGTTGGCGCATTAATCGGAGCCGATGTGATAAGTTTCCAACCCATCGTTATTGCTGCTTATCTTGGTGCTGTTATCGGAGAGTGGGGCAGCTTTCTGCTTGGCCGGAATTATCAGGCGCAAATATTGTCTACAAAGTGGTTTCAGTCTCATAAAATTTGGGTTGAGCGTTCTACTCGATTTTTTGATCGTTATGGCATTTATGGCGTATTTTTAGGGCGTTTTTTTGGCCCTACTCGAGCGGTTATTCCTTTAGTCGCGGGCATTGCTAAAATGAATAGCCAGCAATTCTTTTGGGTCAATGTGATCTCTGGTTTATTTTGGGCGCCTTTATATCTTGTGCCGGGAATGCTGGTGGGTGCTGCAGTGACTATTGAAAGTGAGGTTGTGGCGGTTTTAGGACTGTTTATCATAGCAATTGCAGGCTTTGGTGTTGCTGCAATTAGGTGTTTAATAAAAGCTTTTGCTCAGCCTAATATAGATAAGACCAAACTGCTCAATGCGTTTCTGTCAATGAGTGTCGCTTTAACGGTATCAATTATTCTAGTCCGATCATCTTATTTAGAGACCTTAAACCAAGTACTCACACTCGTTTGGAGTAAAATTATCGCTTAAAGTACAGAGCGCTTTTTAGTTGAATTAGTGCTTTTCGTTTGCCAAGAGTCAATATTCTGTTCAGCGATACTTTGCATAAGAGACACGGGGTTGGCCCCTAGAATAGTATTTAAAGGGCTCTTTAAGCCGGCGCGTTTTTCCATAAAATGTTTAATACTATGCTCTAAAAAGCGGCTCATCATGGCCTGCATAGAGTCACCATAAAAACGCACAAATTCTTGCAGAATCTCGGTTGTTAACAAAGGTTGCCCATTAGATTCTGACTCGGCAATAATCTGCATGAGAGTGCAACGGGTTAAGTCTTCACCAGTTTTAGCGTCTACAACTTTAAATTCGCTATATGACATAACCAGTTTTTTAATATCAGTTAGAGTTATATAGCTGCTTTTAGTGGTGTCGTACAAGCGGCGGTTGGGGTACTTCTTGATAACTCTAATATCTGACATACTGATTAGATCCTTTATTTTAGGCCCGATTTAGTCCGCTTGGCATGCTCCCCAGCGTTAGGCATTATAGTTATTTGAAATCTGCTGCAATCGAGTGTACCAAGATATCGTGTTAAAAAACAACCAAAAGCGTATCCATATTTAAGATTATTTGATGCTTTTTTGACCAGGATAGTTAACTTAAATCTTATTGTTGTCGAGTATAATAAGTGAGTATTTACTTTAATAGCTTAGGAATAAGTAACTTAATGCTGTCTAAAGTTCAGCACTAGAAACTAATCATGAGGTTTGTGTATGGGGTTTCGAATAACGCTGATGGATCAATTGAACGCTTTTTATCGCTGTGTATTGAATCTTTAAATTGCAAGAATTGCGATTGAGTTCACGCTATTACAGTTTTATTGAGCGGGTGATTAAGATAACATTCGCTGCATATTTAATGCGACAACCAATGTGTCACCAGTCTGAAAAACGAGATATTCAGTGCTTTAAATAGCTAAATCAGGGATTTTTTTGAAATAGGATTTTCACTATGCCAACCAAGCCAGCTTACATTCCAAACTTGATTTTTTTTATTTTTACTTGTGCCATTACTCTCGCGAGTACACCTGTCATTGCATTTAACGCTGAAAGTATTGCCGAAATGCAAAAAAAGCTCAATGCAGAAGTTATGGAGAAAGTTTTCTCTGTAGAAGATGAAAAGAAAATAAAAGCTTATATTCAAGAATCGCTTAAAAAGCAACAACAGCCGCAAACAAAACCACCCAAGTATTGGCGCAAAGGATATACCTGTGCCGATATCTATCAATACGGCTGGAACCAGTATCAGTCTTGTCGTTACCATCGTCATTATTACGGACGCTATTGGTAGTTAGTATTTACCCATTTAAATTATTTTGAAATTCGCACTCATTAAACGGTGCACTAAGGAGAGTTACATGAAGCAGAACCTTTTAATTTTAGTAAAAACCACCCTAGTGGCTATTATATTTAGCGTGCTTGCTGGATGTGCGGCTACACATACAATGTTATCTAAAAAAGATCTGGACGTTCAAACCAAAACAAGCACTGCGGTATTTGTTGATCCTGTCGCGAGAGATAAAAGGACTATATACGTTGATATTAGAAGTGGTGTGATGGAGTTTGATAGAAATAAGTTTAAACAATTTGTAGTTAACCAGTTTACTCAATCTAATGGCTCAGGCTATCGGATCACCGACGACCCAGAGCAAGCTCAGTTTCAAATGTTAGTGTATGTTTTAAATTTAGAAAAAGCTTCACCTTCAGCTGCGCAAAGAGCGTTAGGTAGAGGTTACGTTGGTTCAGTTGCCGCGGGTGCAGCAGTAGGTGCAGTAGCAAATGATAGTAACCGATTTAACGGTGCGGTTGCCGGAGGTCTCGTTGGCGGTGCCGCAGACTTAATTTCTGGCGCGTTAGTTAAAGATGTAACCTATATGCTAGTTGCCGATGTTCAAATTAAAGAAAAAGCAGCCAATGGCGTTATTGTAAGAACTGACAGTCAAGTTGATAGCCAAATTTCTGATAATGGCACAAGCCGACAAACTTATTCTGAAGCCGGCAATAAGAAAGAATACAGAACTCGCATTGTGACTACGGCAAACCAAGCAAATCTTGACTTAGTTGACGCGGTAGACTTAATGTTTAAGAAAACCGCTTACGCTATGGCAGGTTTTTTCTAGTTTATTCGGGTTATCAGTCGCTAAGCGAACCGATGCTTAAAGGAATGTTTGATTGATTAATAAATCACTTCAAGCTAAAAAATGCTCAACCTAGTTGGGCATTTTTTATTGAGACAATAGTCATATTTTTTGATGACAAGTTTAGGATAAAGAGACTTCAATATTATCAATAAGTCGAGGCGTTCCTAACCAAGCCGCTGCTGCAATCAGTAATTGTTTATCATCATTACTCGCCGGTTCGAAATTGTCACGACAAACTACTTCGAAGTAGTCTATTTTAAAACCCGCTTGGCTTAACTGCTCACAAGATATTGCCACCACCTCATGGATACCTTTGCCTCTCATTAATTCTTGTTTTGCAGTTAATAAGGTTTTTCTAAGTAACGGGGCAACTTTTCTTTGGCTTTCACTTAAAAATGAATTACGTGAACTTAATGCTAAGCCATCTGCTTCTCTACTAATTTCTGCCCCAAGGATTTTTATGGGAATCAGTAAATCTTGGCACATCGCCTCTATGACTTTCAGTTGTTGGTAATCTTTTTTTCCAAAAATGGCGACATCTGGCTGAACAATATTAAATAAAATGTTAACAATTGTAGTTACGCCCTCAAAATGAGTAGGGCGGCTTGCACCGCATAAATGCTGTGTCAGTCGAGGGGTGGTGACGCGAGTATGTGCTTGTTCACCAAGTGGGTAGATGGCTTGAATACTTGGAGTGAATAAAATGTCGCAGCCTTGCTTAGTTAACAATTCAATGTCGCGTTCTAAAGTACGCGGATAACTATCGAAGTCTTCATTGGGGCCAAATTGTTTGGGGTTAACAAAAATACTTGAGACCACAATATCTGCATGGCTTTTAGCTATTTCAATTAAAGATAAATGGCCCGCATGCAAGTTACCCATAGTCGGCGCAAAAGCGATAGTTTTGCCTTGTTTTTTAAGAGAAATAAGCGTCGCTTGTAACTCGCGTGGCGATTGGTAAATTTTCATCGTTAGTTAAAACTATGTTGGGTAGTTGGAAATTGTCGCGACTTCACTTCTTGAACGTACCTTTTTATGGCATCTTCAACTGACTGAATATCTGGCTCTAGCATAAAGTTTTTAACAAATTTGGGCTGAAAACTCGGGTTAAGTCCTAACATATCCTGCAAAACTAAAACCTGACCGTCGGTTTGGTTTCCTGCACCTATGCCAATGGTTGGAATCGTTAATTTTTGAGTAATTTTACTCGCAAGCTCCTGCGGCACACATTCTAACACTAGCATACTAGCTCCCGCGTTTTCTAAGGCTAAGGCGTCTTTCAATATTTGCTTGGCTTGTGCACTATTACGACCCTGGACTTTATATCCGCCTAGCGCATCAACTGACTGTGGCGTAAGTCCTAGGTGAGCGCAAACAGGAATTCCCCGTTGAGAAAGCTGGGTTACACTAGACAAGAGCCATTCGCCTCCCTCTAACTTAACCATATTAGCTCCGGCTTGCATTAGCGCTGCAGCATTACTTAAAGTCGTATCGACATTTGCGTAGCTCATATAAGGTAAGTCACTGACAATCAGCGCATTTTTATTGCCGCGTGCGACCGCTTGAGTATGATAAACCATATCTTGCATGGTGACTGGAACCGTCGAAGCGTGGCCTTGAATTACCATGCCGAGTGAGTCACCGACCAAAATAACTTCGATTCCTGCATTATCGATTAACTGGGCAAAGGTTGCGTCATAGGCGGTGAGTACCGCGATGGGGTCTTGGCTTTTTTTTAGCTCAAATAAACTGTGTAAAGTTTGTTTTGACATAGCATTGGCCGTCCTGAGTAAATAAAAAGTTAGCTAACTTTCTGGCTAAATAGCGCTAGGGTTAAAGTAATGTCTGCCGCTGGTGGTATTTTCAATGCGTTCGAGAAGCTGGTTATAGTGTTGCTCATTATTAACCAGATCAATGCCGCTTGCATTCACTATTAAAAGCGGTGAACTGTCATAATAATGGAAAAAGTCAGTATAAGCCTCGCTTAATTTATCTAAATATTCCTGGGAAATAGAAAACTCCATATTGACACCGCGCTGCCGAATACGCTTGAGCAAAACATCGACTGGAGCTTGTAAATAAATAACCAAGTCAGGTTTTGGTGCATCGATAGTTAAGTTTTGATAAACCTGCTCGTAAAGGTTTAACTCATCTTGATTTAAAGTTACTCGTGCAAAGAGTCGATCTTTTTCCATTAAGTAGTCGGCGACTCTGTGTTGGATAAACATATCCGTTTGAATCAGCTCTTTTAGCTGCTGAGTTCTTTGAAATAGAAAAAACAGTTGCGCGGGAAGGGCGCCTGCTTTGGGATCTTGATAAAACTTTTCTAAAAAAGGGTTTTCGGTCGCGCTTTCTAAAACCAGCTCACCTTGCAGCGACTGAGCCAGTTTATTAGCCAAAGTTGTTTTGCCAACACCTATAGGGCCTTCTATAGCGATAAATGATTTGTTACTCGATTCGGTACTCAAAGTTTTTGTAACCCCTGCTTGTCAATTTGGTTTACTCGATCGCTTAGGCTTTGCTGATTAGGTAATATAAGCAATGGTTCAATCTCATGCAATGGTATTAGTACAAATGGTCGTTCGTATAAGCCGTAATGCGGTACGGTTAAACGCTCAGTGTTTATGTCGAGCTGTTCAAATATTAATATATCTAAATCTAAAGTGCGCGGCCCCCAGCGATCTTTTTTACGAACGCGACCTTGAGTCTGCTCAATAGACTGTAAACTGTCTAACAAGTCTAATGGTGTTAGTTGCGTTTCTATTAAAGCGACAGCATTGACAAAGTCGGGCTGGTTTTGTGGCCCCATGGGGTCGCTTTGAAAAAAGCTTGAGGTTTTAATTAGGCGAGTTTTAGGGATGGCTTGTATCGCTATTAGCGCCTGCTGGAGCTGTTTTTTTGGGTGATTTAGATTTGCGCCAAGGCCAATATAAGCGCGCTTCCAATGCTCATCTTTTGAACTAGTTGATGCTAAATCTTGAAGGCTCATTAGGCGACTATTGATCACTTTGGTTGGTTTTTTTTCTAGGGCGATACGCCTTTTTGCGTTTATTTTTTTTGCTGCTTTTGGGCTGTGCTGATTGTAACTGTTTTATCATTTTATGTTTTTTTTCTGGTGACGCAGTTTGAATTTCTGTCCACCAATCAGCCATTGCTTTTAAATGCGCTTCGTCGCCGGCTCGCAAGCACAAGAAGTCGTAAGCGGCTCTAAACCTTGGGTTTTGTAAAATACCTTCTACTGCGCGTTTTTTGGGAAATTCTAAGCGATTCTGCATGGCCCAAATTTCTTTGGCAACAAGCGAAAACCGTTTTGGGATCGCTATCGATTGTCGCTGAATATCGACTACTCTAACGGCGGCTTTTTGGGCAGCTTCGTAAGGTAATAAGCCTTTGTGAATTAATTGTTTGGTAAGGTTTTGTAACGGTTGCCATAAAAATACGGCGAATAAAAATGCCGGAGTAACTGGCTTAGATTGAGCGATTCTATTATCGGTGCTGTTTAACGCTGCATCGATAAAGTGCTTAAAACTCGTCGCTGCTAATTGCGATTGTGGTGACTTATTCGCTGTGTCATTCAGGGCAGAAATAGTTTGCGCAAATAAATGTTTCGCAATACCAAGCTTGACTAGTTGTGTCCAAGTTGACTGAGCATATCCAGCTAATAAAAGTTTAGAAGACTCATCCCAAAGTCTTGCCGGTGATACGTGACCGAGCATTTCGGCAAGATCTTTAATTGGCGCTAGAGTCGTTTTTTCAATGGTTAACCCTAGCTTACACGACAGCCTTATGGCGCGTAAAATTCTTACCGGATCTTCTTGATAACGCTTGATTGGATCGCCAATAAGTCGTAGTTGACGCTTTTCAAGATCAGCTAACCCACCAGTAAAATCGTGAATGGTAAAATCTTTAGCGCAATAATACAGCGCGTTTACAGTAAAGTCGCGTCGGTAGGCATCTTGCTCTAGGTTGCCATAAACGTTGTCTCTTACTAACATACCTTGCGCGCTAGTTTTGGCATGAATACTAGAAGACTCTTCATGCGAAGCTCTAAAGGTCGCAACTTCAATTACTTCTCTTCCAAAAAGTATGTGTGCCAACTTAAAGCGTCGCCCTATTAAGCGACTGTTACGGAATATTTTTGCAACTTGTTCTGGGGTTGCGTCGGTTGCAATATCAAAGTCTTTAGGTGAAAGACCTAATAATAAATCTCTCACTCCTCCGCCAACTAAATAGGCTTGAAAGCCTTCGCCATTTAATCGGTGTAGTACTTTTAGGGCGTTCCGACTAATGTTCTTACGAGAAACACAGTGCTGCTCTCGGCTGAGCACTTTAGGTGGAGTTGAACTCACCGAATGTTTCGGTGAGTTAAAGACTTTGTTCCATATTTTTTTTATCATTATTATTTGGCTTGTTTTTATAGTTGCTTTAATAGCTCTGCAATACTGCGAACGCCACGTCCAGTTGCACCAGCAGACCACATTGAATCTTCTGAGTCGCGATAGCAAGCGGCTAAGTCAAGGTGTAGCCAACCACTTTCAGGGTTGCTTAAAAAGCGAGACAAAAAGCCTGCCGCATTAGATGCGCCACCCGCGCCTCCACCAGGAACAGGTTTACTGTTTGCTGTATCAGCGTAGGCTGAAGGGCAATTATCTTTGTGCTGAAGCGTTAGCGGTAAGCGCCATGCAGGATCTAGCTCTGTTTCGGCAGTGGCTATGTACTTATCGGCTAAAGCGTTATCTAAACTAAATACGGCGTTGTAGGATTGACCAACAGCGACCACGGCTGCTCCAGTCAGTGTTGCCGCGTCAATGATGTATTCTGCACCACTTTGCGAAGCATCAATTAATCCGTCAGCAAGTACGAGTCGACCTTCAGCGTCGGTATTAACTACCTCAACACTAGTACCGTTGCGGTATTTTAAAATATCTGAGAGCTTGTACGCATGTCCGCTGACTAAATTTTCAGCACAACACAAGTAAAGTTTTACCCGCTTATTTAGTCCGCCTAAAATCGCGAGTCCTAAAGCGCCCGCAACAGTCGCTGCACCGCCCATGTCAGACTTCATGTTGAGCATGCCAAGACTCGATTTCATGCTATAGCCACCGCTGTCAAAAGTTATTCCTTTACCGACTAAAGCAGCTATTGGCGCATTTTCTGAGCAATTTTGTGGGCAAAAATCTAGCTCAAGTAGTGCGGGTGGGCGAACACTGCCTCTACCGACTTCATAAATGCCCACATAACCTAATTCGTTTAACTCTTCTCCGCTAATTATTTTATAGCTAATTTCGTCTGCGGCTAATTGGCTTAAAAACTCACCCGTTTGGGTGGCTAAGTTAAGCGGCGAAAGAACTTCTGGGGTTTGGTTAATCAGATTTTTTACCCAAGTATAAATTTTGATACGGTCTTTTAATTGTTTTTCTTGTTCTGCGGGCAGTGGCGCAAATTGAATTTCTGGCATTGATTTTGGCGAAGATAGACCTTGCCAAAAATGCCACTGGGCTTCTAAAGGCCAATCGCCCGTTAGGTCAATCGCTGGTACTTTTAGTTTGGCTATTTTTCTAGCACTTTGCTGAACTTTATCTAAGCAAGGAGCAGAGTCGGTTAAGCTAGTGACATGTATTGTGGCGCCTGTCTCATTAAAGGACAATGCAGAACTTTCTCCCCACAGCTCATTCACTTTTGCGGTAGATAGCAATACTTGAAAGGCATTATTCATTCTGTCGGTTCCTTATTATTCTTAATTAAAAATTATTATCAGCAAACTCATTAAATTGGCCGCTGAGATAAATTAGTCAAGCAAATGACCGAGTTTGCCATGCTTAGTTGAAAGGTAGTCTTCATTATGTGGGTTTCGCCCAAATTTTAAAGGGACTCTTTCAATTACATTAATATTAGCTGCTTGCAGCGCGGCAACTTTGCGTGGATTATTCGTCATTAATTTAACTTGATTGATATTTAATGCACTTAAAATGTCAGCTGCTGCTTCAAAAGTCCTTTGGTCTGCTTTAAAGCCTAAGTTTAAATTCGCTTCAACAGTATCTTGGCCTTGGTCTTGTAAAGCATAGGCTTTTATTTTATTGACCAGCCCAATTCCGCGGCCTTCTTGGCGTAAGTAAATGATTAGCCCGCGCCCATGTTCGGCTATTTTTTGCATGGCCGCCTCTAATTGAGGTCCGCAATCACAGCGTAAAGAGGCAAAAGCATCACCGGTTAAACATTCGGAGTGAACCCGCATTAGAATAGGTTCTGCGGTGCTAATGTCGCCCATAGAAAAAGCGGCATGTTCTTTATTGTCAGCGGTTTCTTCAAGCACATGGATAGTAAAATTTCCCCATTTAGTGGGTAGCTTGGCTTGAATAATATTTGTTTTGGGCATAGCTTACTACTTTAATAGTGAGGTTAAGTATTGATGAAGTTGAGTCTAATCGCCTAAATTTAAAGCCATTTTAGCTTAACTTTGGTTTGATTAACATGGATTAATTCAGCCAGTTAAGTAACAAAAAACTATTTTTGCTTGTCACTTTACGGGTTTTTCTCCTTTTGGATAGCAAGATTTACAGAAAACAGCGTTTAAATTACTTTCTTTTCCACTCGTGACAAGTAAAATGGATGGTTAAAATAGGCTTTTGTTACAAGTATTTATGCAAATTATTCGGGTTATTGGGGGGCTTTTATTTATCGCACTTAGCGGCTGTAGTTTAATGCCAGAAAAAACCACACCTGAAGATTCATCGAACCAAACCCAAGCTATCCCCATTAGTGCTGACACTTTAGTTAGTCATCACTTACTACAAGAAGAGCTAAAGTTAATTAAAGAGTCTATCCAGCAAATCCACCCAGAGCCTTTTGTTAGAGTTGACCGAGCTAAATTTGAAACTGATTACGTTCAGGTGCTGCAAGGCATTAATCGACCGATGAAAAGGGCTGAATTTTATCGCCGAGTAGCGCCTTTAATTGCCAGTTTAAAAGATGTGCATAGCTACTTATCAATTAGTCGAGACCAGTTTGGCTATGTTTCACATCGTCAGGAAAGGCTTTTTCCATTGGCGGTGGTTTTATTGCAAGAAGGTGTTTTTGTGACTGCCGACTTGTCGCCTAACCCTTTGATTCCTCCGGGGGCGCGCTTACTTAAAATCAACCAGGTTGCAACTGAGTCGTTAGTTCAGCAAATGCGAAACATGACCCCGAAAGAGACTGAAACGGGTCAAACTCGGCAGGTGCAGTTGAACTTTGCTTGGTTGCTGGCCACTTTGGGTTACTCGCAACCGGTGTACTCAGTAGAGTATGAATACGAAGATCAAACTTATACTCGGGCGTTAAGCGGCTTAGTTCAGGCGAAAAAAACACAGCCCAAAACGATTCAGTCTTATTATGGGTACACCGAGCTTACGCCTTCAACATCCTTGATATGGCTTAATGATTTTAACGAAGAACCGGAAGTATTTGATCGTTTTTTAGACAAACATTTTGCCCAAATGCACGCTCAAGGCACTAAAAGTTTGATCATTGACTTACGTTATAACCATGGCGGGTTGTCTCATAACCTCACTAATTTATTGTCCCGTATGACGGATAAACCCATCGACTGGGCTTCTCATGGTTCATTGAAGGTAAGTGAGTACTTGCGATCAATGCATCGAACTGCGACCAAGCAGCGTCGAATGAGTAAATACAGCTGGGGGCTGCAATGGTTGCCGCTAGAGTGGACTGATCAATTGCAACACGCCATCCATTGGTCGCAGCAAGGCAGTTTAATCAACCTCGATTTAGAGCCGGTGGTGCCTAGATATCAACAGAAAAGTTTAAATTTCTGGGTATTAACCAACGGATTTTGTTATTCCGCATGTAGTTTCTTAGTTGCCAATGTCAATCGATATGGTTTAGCTCACACTATTGGAGAGCAAGCAGGTAGTGATAGTCGAGTGCAGTTTGCCTATCCGGTGGAGCAAACCTTGCCCCACACACAATTAAAATTAACCCTTCCGACTACCCGCTTTGTGCTAGAAGATGATAGTGAAGCATTTTCGAGCATGAAATTTAATATTCCCAAGCAAATCATAGCAAGAAGTCCACAAGATATAGCCAAGCGTAGCGATCCGTTAATTGCAGCGGCGTTACTCCAAGCAGAATTACAGTAAAATAATAATTGTTGGTTAAAATTAGAACTATTTCTGGAAATAGGTTTATACTATCAATAAGATAGAAGCTAATTTTAATCTAACTTATAACTTTGAGCCGGTTGCGACTGTAGGTAAAAGCTGAATGAAGCATTTATTCCAGCTTTTGACTGAAGTGATTAGTCGGTTTAATAGTAAAGCCTGTTGCGTCGGGAGGGCAAAACAATGAAAGCCAATTGGGTCAGTGCGCAGCTGAGAGAGCTGCTGCTTGAGATTAATGAAGTGCCTTTTACCGATGACAGAGAAAAAAAACAGCTAGCTATTCTTATTAAAGGCTTTTCTGAGTTAAATAGCCGCGCTTTAGATAAAGCCGCTACTAAAACCCGCAAACAGTTGAAAACCTGGAATTTAGAAGAGGCCGCAACGAGAGCGCAATCTAAATCCTCTGATGATGATGACGATGGCTTAACTCGTCTGCGTCCTGTTTAATCCTAGCGGTTAGTAAGCATTTGCCTGCTTGCAGGCCAACGCATTCAATTAAAAATTTCTAAATAATTACCCTTCTTACCGTATTTTTCGGGAATTAAGTAAAACTCGCATTGCTAGCGCATATTAATAGGCTTTATTCTGCCAAAATCTGGTGTTTACCTTTTAACCGGTGGTATAATTCGCGCCCTAAATTTATCGCCTATTTAGAGTGTTGCTGCCTCTCTGTGTAAACCGGGTTATTTGGATTGCTTAGTGAAGTTGTCAATTAAACCAAACACTTATAATACAGGTGAAATTGCTCGTTTTAATATAGAAGTAAATTTATGACCAAAAAGCTATTTATAAAAACCTGGGGATGCCAAATGAACGAGTATGACTCGTCTCGCATGGCGGACTTGTTGAATAAAACTCATGACTTGGAAATGACTACAGAAGCTACGGAAGCTGATGTTTTAGTCCTAAATACATGTTCTATTCGTGAAAAAGCACAAGAGAAAGTTTTTTCTCAACTTGGTCAGTGGAAAAATTTTAAAAAAGATAAGCCGGATCTTTTAATTGCGGTTGGCGGTTGTGTCGCGAGCCAAGAAGGTAAAGAAATCAGGCGCCGAGCACCCTATGTCGATATGGTTTTTGGTCCTCAAACTTTGCATCGCTTACCAGCAATGATTAATGAGGTTCGTGCAGATAAGTCTCCTGTTGTCGATATTTCTTTTCCAGAGATTGAAAAGTTTGACGTATTACCAGAACAACAAGTTGAAGGCGTGACTGCTTTTGTTTCTATTATGGAAGGCTGCAGCAAGTACTGCTCTTTTTGCGTTGTACCTTATACTCGCGGC
Organism: Aliikangiella aequoris; assembly: GCF_053709105.1. Lineage (NCBI taxonomy): Bacteria > Pseudomonadati > Pseudomonadota > Gammaproteobacteria > Oceanospirillales > Pleioneaceae > Aliikangiella > Aliikangiella aequoris. Next base: position 3,106,246 of record NZ_CM132298.1, on the reverse strand, counting down.
GAAGAAGTCAGCCGGCCCTTTGACGATGTAATCGCTGAAATTGTTGGGCTAGCAGAAAAAGGCGTAAGAGAAGTCAACCTTTTAGGTCAAAACGTAAACGCTTATCGAGGTCAAACTCATGATGGGCGAGAAGCTGACTTGGCCGAGCTTATTGAGTTGGTTGCAGCGATTGAAGGGATCGACAGAATTCGATTTACAACATCGCACCCAGTTGAGTTTTCACAGAGTTTGATTGATGTTTATGCAAGAGTTCCCGAGTTAGTTAGTCACTTGCATTTACCTGTTCAAAGTGGGGCCGACCGAATATTAAATATGATGAAGCGTGGACATACCGTTTTAGAATATAAGTCGAAAATTAGAAAGTTAAAAAAGATTCGTCCAAATTTAAGTATGTCGTCTGATTTTATCATTGGGTTTCCTGGTGAGACGGATAAAGACTTTCAAGACACAATGGACCTAATTGCTGAAATTGATTTTGATATGAGCTTTAGCTTTATATATAGCGCTAGGCCCGGCACGCCAGCGTCAGATATTGTCGATGATACGCCAATGCCGGTTAAAAAAGAGCGCCTTGCATTACTTCAGCAGCGTCTTAATCAGCAGGCGCAAAATCATGCACGCAGAATGTTACATACTAAACAGCGCATTTTAGTTGAAGGCCCATCGAAAAAAGATCCGATGCAATTGTCAGGTAGAACTGAAAACAACCGAATCGTTAACTTCGACGGTCAGCCACAAATGATTGGTCAGTTTGTTGATGTGATGATTACAGAAGTGTTGCCTAATTCTATGCGAGCAACTTTAGTCAACTAATGTCAGTAGGCCAGACTGAGTTTCTGGCCTATTGGTTTTGTTATCCGCTTAAAAATATTGATACTCGCCTTTGCTAAAGAGATCCTATGGCTGCTATAGAAATAATCCTCGAGCTAGAAAATAATCAAGAACTTGCGTTAATCAACGGCCATTTAGATGAGAATTTGCGTTTAATAGAAAAGCGTTTTGGGGTCGAAATTAATAATCGAGCAAACGTTTACAAAATTATTGGTGAACCAGAACACTTATCGGCCGTCTCTGATGTTATGGAAGCCATGCACAGAGAAGTTGCTGAAAATCATCAATTAACCAATGAACTATTGCATGTGATTGTTCAATCTGGCTGCCAAGCTTTAGCACAAGAAAATAAACAGCGTAATAAAGACGATATTGTCATCTCTACCAAGCGTGGCCAAATTAGACCGCGAGGTTTAAATCAAAAACGATATGTAGAAAACATTATTGCTAGCGATGTCACTTTTGGAATTGGCCCAGCCGGTACAGGTAAAACTTACCTGGCGGTTGCCGCGGCGGTAGATGCGTTAGAACGCCAAGAGGTTCGGCGCATTTTGCTTACAAGGCCGGCTGTTGAGGCGGGAGAGAAGTTAGGCTTTTTGCCCGGAGATCTTAACCAGAAAGTAGATCCTTATTTACGACCTTTATACGACGCATTATATGAAATGTTAGGCTTTGAAAAGGTGGCTAAGTTAATTGAAAAAAATGTCATTGAAATTGCCCCTTTGGCTTATATGCGCGGACGCACTTTAAATGAGGCGTTTATTATTATGGATGAAAGCCAAAACACGACGGTTGAACAAATGAAAATGTTTTTGACCCGAATTGGCTTTAACTCTAGAGCGGTTATTACTGGCGATATTACTCAGGTTGATTTGCCACGTGGCAAAACTTCGGGATTAAGACAAGCGATTGATATTTTAGATAATGTTGCCGGTGTTAAGTTTTCATTTTTTCAGGCCGCAGATGTGGTGCGCCATCCTGTTGTGCAGCGCATAGTTAAAGCGTATGAAAAAATTGAAAATAATGATGGCAGTGACCGAGAAAATCGAGCTGCGCCTCCGCTTGCTAAAAAAGAATTAGACTAACCGGTAACGCTTGTTGTATGAAAGTCATATTAGATTTACAAAACGCATTGCAAAATCATTCGGATGATATTGTGCTACCCAGTGCTTCTCAAGTAGAGATGTGGATTCAGCGAGCACTATTACTAGCCGGCTACCAACAGCAAACCGCAGAGCTCACGGTTCGGTTTGTCGATCCCCAAGAAATGATTCAGCTCAATCACGAGTATCGAGGAAAAAATAAAACCACTAACGTTCTAACTTTCCCTTTTGAGGTGCCAGAGCCGATTGAAAGTGATTTGCTTGGCGATATTGTCATTTGCCCCACAGTGATAGCGGCGGAAGCTTTAGCGCAACAAAAAACTGTTATTCACCACTGGGCGCACATGGTCGTTCATGGCTGTTTACACTTGCTTGGCTTTGATCACTTAGATGATGCCGAAGCAGAAGAAATGGAAGCGCTTGAAGCTTCTATTCTTAAAGAGTTTGCTATTTCCAATCCTTATTTTTCATAAAAAAATTCCGTCAATTTAATTTTGATGCGGCGCAGCAGGGATTTTTCGGCGTGCTTTGCGCCGCATTTCTGCCTACTCGCTCGTAATTAATTTTTATATCAGTGTTTACATTTTAAGGCATTCTGTTTATAACAGGGTATCTCGCGAATTTTGAAGTATCCGAGAAAATAAAATTTATTATTAATAATAAAGGATAAAAAATATGGCTAACAACTTCAAAAAATCTAGCTTGTGTCTTGCAATGGGCCTAGTTCTTGGCTCGCAAGCGCTCTACGCAGAAGAGGCGGCATCGGAAGAAGAGGCAACTTCTCAAGTCGTTGTCATTGTAGGTTCGCGTGCGGCACCTCGCTCTGTAGGTGACTCTCCTGTTCCTGTTGATGTAATTTCTGCAGAAGAAATATCTAAAACCGGTTCTATTGATACTTTAGATATGCTTGCAAGTTCAGTACCTTCTTTCAATGTTCGCGCTCAACCAATTAGTGATGCGGCTACTCTGATTCGCCCGGTTAATTTGCGTGGCTTGCCTTCTGATAGTACGTTAATTTTAGTTAATGGTAAGCGTCGCCATAGAGCCGCAGTAATTGCTTTCCAAGGTGGCGGTGTTAATGACGGCGCGCAAGGTCCCGATATTTCAGTTATCCCGAGTGTAGCGTTAAAACAAGTAGAAGTACTTCGTGACGGCGCAGCAGCCCAATATGGTTCGGATGCCATCGCAGGGGTAATGAACTTTGTGTTAAAAGATAATGCCGATGGTGGTTCGCTTTCGGTTAAACAAGGCCAATACTACGAGGGAGACGGCACTTCAACAATAGTTGACGGTAATATTGGTTTACCTTTAACTGATAGAGGCTTCGCCAACTTCAGTTTTCAATTGAAAAATGCAGATGCCACTAGCCGCAGTGTTCAGCGTCCAGATGCACAAGCTTTGTTTGATGCCGGAAACACTGAAATTAAAAACCCTGCTCAAATTTGGGGTAATCCTGAAATAAAAGATGATATTACTCTGTTTGCTAATATTGGCTTAGACTTAGGCAATAATAGTGAAGCCTATCTTTTTGGTAACTACTCAGAAAGAGATGTAACCGGTGGCTTTTACTACAGAAACCCGCATAACCGTGGAAATGTTTACTCTATTGATGATGGCGCAACACTCCTTGTAGGTGATGTTGGTCTTGCTACTACTGGCACTGCAAGCTGTTCATGGTCAAATGGTGCTGGTCAGCCTTCAAACGTGCCTGCTAATGTTGATAATGTGTTGCTAACACCTGAATACCAAGCGATGGCCGCAGATCCTAACTGTTTTTCTATGAATATGGTACCTGGCTACGCCGGTGGTTATACACCTCAGTTTGGTGGAAACGTAACTGATGCCTCTATGACTATGGGTGTTAAGGGCGATATCGAGTCTGGGTTCTTGAAAGATTGGGGCTACGACTTAAGCGGTTCTGTAGGGCGCAATGAAGCAAGATTTAATCTTAAAAACACTTTAAATCCTTCGTTGGGATTAGACACGCCGTCTGACTTTGATACGGGTGCTTATATCCAGTTAGAGAAAACGTTTAACTTTGATATTGTGAGAGAGTTTGATGTTTCTTGGGCAGATATGATTAATGTTGCTACTGGTATCGAGTGGCGTGAAGAAAGCTTTGAGATTGTGTCGGGTGAAGAAGCATCTTGGAAAGCTGGTCCATACGCTGACCAAGGATTTAATATTGGCTCGCATGGCTTCAAAGGTTTTGGTCCTGAGTCGCAAGGTGTAAGTACTCGTCGCAATATCGGCGCATACTTAGATTTAGAAGCTTACATGACTGAAGATTTACTTATGGGAGCGGCTTTGCGTTATGAAGATTTCTCTTCTTTTGGTGATACTTTAGATTATAAGTTAACCGCGCAATATACATTGACAGATAGCGTTTCACTCCGTGCATCTCATAGTACTGGTTTTAGAGCGCCAACAGTTGGTCAGGCGAACGTGGTGAACACTCAAACCTCAATTGTTAATGGTAATCTAATCCAAACATTTATCGCGCCACCGACTAATCCATTAGCTTCGTTCTATGGTGGTCAAGAGTTAACTCCTGAAGAGTCAGTTAGTTTTGCAACCGGTATTGTTTATGAAGATGGTGACTTCTTTATGACGGCAGATTACTACACGATTGAAGTAAGTGATCGGATTGCACAATCTAGCCAAATCTCTGTAGATCCTGCTGACTACGCTGAACTAGAGGCGCGTGGGGTTTCAAATCCTGAGCTGATATCTGCGGTGACTTATTACGCTAATGACTTTGATACAACTACTCAAGGTATTGATATAGTTGCAAACTATTCAATGAATCTGTTTGAGGGAGATACTAAGTTAAGTATGGCGTACAACTGGAATGAAACGACAGTTGACAGTTTCAACCCAGACACCACTAATGAAGGTAAAGTAAGACGCTTAGAAGAAGGTATGCCTCAGCATAGAGCGACTTTTACTATGGCTCAGTCTTGGGATAAGTTGAACATGTTTGCTCGCTTAAATTATTTTGGTGAGTATTATGCGACTCATGCGGATGACACCAGTGACTGGGGATCTGAAATGGCAGACTCGGCATTTACCATAGATTTAGATGTTAGTTATGTGATAAATGATTCGTTCACTGTTTCTGGCGGTGCAAATAACTTGTTTGACCAAGAGGCGCAAAAACTAAAACCTGGCACATTAGGTGTTTTAGGTGCTATCTACTATGAAAGTGGACCGTTTGATTATAACGGCGGCTACTATTATGTGAAAGCCACCTACAACTTCTAACCTTACTAGCGTTAGTTGTAGATAATGCCATTCAGTGTTAACTGGATGGCATTTTTTTTACTGGCAGTAAAAAGCGATAATAAGTATATTTATATTTTGTGATTTCTGGCGCATTTGTTAGACTGAGCAGTGTCCTTTAAATGAGAGTAAAATTACAGGTATGAGTGACGATAAACCTCCCTCGAAAAACTGGTTCGAGAAACTAACCCAGATTTTTCAAGATACACCCCAAGATAGAACCGAGCTTGTAGAAATCCTAAAAACAGCGGAAGAAAACACGCTGATTAATCCAGAGCTACTTTCCATGATGGTTGGCGTAATGCATATATCCGAGTTGCAGGCGCGCGATATTATGATCCCTCGACCTGAAATGACGGTAATCGATGAGAGTATGGATTTTGCAACCATGTTACCGACAATTGTTGACTCTAGGCATTCACGTTTTCCGGTTATAGGCGATAATCGTGACGATATTGAAGGAATTATTTTAGCCAAAGATCTTTTACACTTCATTTGTGAACGCGAAGCCGATCCTGATTGTAAATTTACCCTGAAAGATTATTTGCGACCGGCGGTGATTATTCCAGAAAGCAAGCGTTTAGATGTACTTTTAAAAGAGTTTAGAGCCAATCGCAACCACATGGCGATTGTGGTTGATGAGTACGGTGGTGTTGCTGGTTTAATTACCATTGAAGATGTGTTGGAGCAAATTGTTGGTGAAATAGAAGATGAATTTGATATTGATGAAGATGACGATAACATCCACCAAATTTCAGAAAAAATCTTTAATGTAAAATCACGCACTCCGATAGAAGAGTTTAATCAATGTTTTGAAACCCAAATGAGAAATGATGAATACGACACTATTGGCGGTATTCTCATGCAAGCATTTGGCCATATGCCTGCACGAGGCGAATCAATTAAAATTGATGACTTAAAGTTTGATATTGTGTCTGCAGACACGCGCCGAATAAAACTGCTAAGAGTGACCCGACTTGCTACTTCACGACTAGAAGAAAGCTAGTGAGCCAAACATAACACCGCTAAGGAAATTTATCGTGTTTGAACATTTGTGTTTGGGATGCCAACGGCTACTTCAAGTCGGTTGGCAGGCGCGAATTAGTATGGCTTTAATTGGGGCGCTTTATCCCTTGGGATTTGCACCGTTTGAAGCTTGGCCAGCGGCGTTAGCATCTATCACTTTATTATTGCTTGCATTACAAGTTAAGTCCGTTTTAAGCGCTTATAAAATAGCTTTTTATTGGGGCGTCGGCATGTTTAGTGTGGGTGCTAGCTGGGTGTACGTTAGCATACATGAATTTGGACATGTGCCGGTAATTGGTGCTATCGCACTAACGATTGTGTTTGTTTTATATCTTGCTTGTTTTAAAGGCCTTTTCGGTTATTTATTGGCACGCTTCACAGCAACCCAGCCAGCTTATCTATGGATAATTTTAGCGCCAATGTTGTGGGTGGTTTGCGAATATTTACAAGCTATTTTCTTTAATGGTTTTCCGTGGTTGCTATTAGGATATAGCTTAATTGATAGTCCGCTAAGCTCTGCAGCCACTATAGGTGGTGTGTATTTCGTTAGTTGGTTAGGTGTTGCAATAGGTAGTCTAGTTGTGTGGATTATTAGGTTTGGTCTCACTCGACAAAGACTGCAGCTATTCATTGGCCTGTGTGCTCTTATTTTAGCTAGCAACTTAATTGAACGCTTTGCTTCATCGCCAGAGTTTACACAAGAGTCTCTCGACGTTGGGCTTGTGCAGCCTAATGTTGCTCAGCAAATAAAGTGGGACAGACGGCACTTCACGCAAATTGTAAATGATTTATACCAAGAAACTGAATCGCTTTGGGGGGCTGATCTGATTGTGTGGCCTGAAGGCGCAATACCTGCATACGCCCACCAAGTTACCGATATCTTGCAAGATTTAGAAGCTAAAGCGAAACAGCATAAAAGCCAAATTATTTTAGGCATTCCCGAATATCACGGGGCAACTGAGAAAAGTTTTGTAAGCTTGCTAGCACTAGGAAACCAGAACAAAAACTATCATAAACAAGTGTTAGTTCCCTTTGGTGAATATGTTCCCTTAGAAGATTGGTTGCGTGGTGCGATTCGCTTTTTAAATTTACCTATGTCGAGGTTTTCACCGGCGGTTGAAAAACAGTCTCCCATGCAGTTTGACTCTTTTACTGCTATTCCGGCTATTTGTTATGAAATTGTCTATCCGTGGATAGTGCATGATTTATTTTCTCAAGTTGAGCTTAATAAACCTCAATTAATCGTCACGGTAAGCAACGATGCTTGGTTTGGTGATTCATTGGGACCATATCAACATATGCAAATGGCACGCATGCGAGCCTTAGAACTAGGTATTCCGCTGGTAAGAGCAACTAATGACGGTGTTACAGGATTTGTTAACGCTAGCGGTGAGCTGCATCGTTATTTGCCTAGGTATCAACAAAATAGTTTACGCAAAACGATAAGCTTGGCATCGCGGGATACGCTTTATCGCAAATTAGGATATTGGCCGATTCTTATTGTGCTGATATTTAGCGCTATTTTTTTCAGCATTGCGCGAGTTCGCAGTGATTTAAAATCTTGATCTTGCAGTGCAATATAAATCAAATTAAGCGGCTAAACATGGCATCATGGTGACCATGAGCACGCGGACTATGTGGGGCCTTCAAAGTTTTGGCTAAACACTATGTCACTAGCGTTTTACCTTTTAAAAATCAGTCACTTCCGTAAAAAATTAAAGCAAAATACTGGGTTAACCAATGGAATCGCACCTATACTTTGGTTAAAAGTGTTACTTGGCTTGCTATTTTGAATAAAGTCTTTTAAAAAGAGTAAGTGAGTCAATCATTCTAGGATAGGGGTATGCTAGAGAATTATCTACCTATATTGGTCTTTGTAGTGGTCGGATTGGGTTTTGGGGTTATCCTTGAGCTTGTCGGTTATTTTGCAGCACCAAGAAAAGAAGTGAAAGACAAGCTTTTGCCGTTTGAGTGTGGCTTTGATGCATTTGACGACGCTCGCCATAAATTTGATGTCCGTTTCTACCTAGTCGCTATTCTATTTATTATTTTTGACCTTGAAGTTGCCTTTTTATTTCCTTGGGCGGTAGTGTTTCAAGAACTCAGCTGGTTCGCTATTGGTGCAATGGGTGTTTTCCTGGGGTTACTGGTAGTCGGTTTTATTTACGAATGGAAAAAAGGAGCGCTGGAATGGGAGTAAATCGAGTAACACTTCCTAACGAGCCTCGCCCGGAAATAAAGCAAGAAGGCAAAGGCTATATGGTTACAGGTATTGACACCCTAGTGAATTGGGCTCGTACTGGATCTATGTGGCCAATGACTTTTGGACTTGCGTGCTGTGCGGTAGAAATGATGCAAGCAGGCGCAGCACGTTATGATTTTGATCGCTTTGGGGTTGTGTTTAGGCCCAGCCCTAGACAGTCTGACGTAATGATTGTTGCCGGCACCTTAACCAATAAAATGGCACCAGCACTGCGCCGTGTTTACGACCAGATGCCAGAGCCTAAATGGGTTATTTCAATGGGATCTTGTGCTAATGGTGGCGGTTATTATCATTACTCCTATGCGGTTGTGCGAGGGTGTGATCGAATTGTTCCGGTTGATATTTATGTTCCTGGTTGTCCGCCAACAGCTGAAGCTTTAATTTATGGTGTGATTCAGCTCCAGAAAAAAATCAAGCGAACGAATGTTATTTCGCGAAAGGTGTAAGGCTTAATTATGTCACAACAGTTAATGCAGCTGCTTGAATCTCACTTACAAGATAAACTCGAATCAACCGAACGACGTTTAGACGAAATTTCAATCACTTTAAGCAAAGACAATTTACTCGATGTAAGCAAAATATTAAGAGATCACGACGATTTTCAGTTTGAACAATTAATCGACTTATGCGGTGTAGATTATTTAACTTATGGCGAAGATGAGTGGGTTACTCATGAAGCAACAAGTTCTGGCTTTGAGCGAGGTCGACACACTCAGCCGATACCGCGTGACGATAACAAACCGCGTTTTGCGGTGGTTTACCATTTGTTATCAGTGACTTTAAATCAACGCTTAAGAGTCAAAGTGTTTGTTGATAACGATACCTTAAAAATACCAAGCGTTACTGATATTTGGAATTCTGCAAACTGGTATGAAAGAGAAGCATTTGATTTATACGGGCTACTTTTTGAAGGCCACCCAGACTTACGTCGCATCTTAACCGATTACGGTTTTATTGGGCATCCGTTTCGCAAAGATTTTCCAGTTATTGGCAATTTAGAAATGCGTTTTGATGAAGAAAAAGCCCAATGTGTTTATGAAAAAGTTTCAATTGAAGAAAGAATATTGGTACCTAAAGTAATTAGAAAAGAGAAAAGCATTTAATCAAGCTAAAACATTGTCATCATCAATTGTAAAAAAGGCGGCTGCTAAGAGTCTGTCATAAAGGATAATAGTAAACAATAATTATGGCTGAAATTGAACACTACACTTTAAATTTTGGACCCCAGCATCCGGCTGCGCATGGCGTTTTGCGAATGATTTTGGAAATGGATGGCGAGATTATTGAGCGCGCCGATCCGCATATTGGTTTACTGCATAGAGCAACCGAAAAACTAGCCGAAATTAAGCCTTATAATCAAAGCATTGGCTATATGGATCGGCTCGACTATGTTTCTATGATGTGTAATGAGCATGCTTATGTGCTAGCAATCGAAAAATTACTTGGCCTAGAAGTGCCGCTACGTGCCCAATATATTCGAGTGATGTTTGCAGAGGTTACACGCATACTTAATCATCTGATGTGGTTAGGGGCTCACGGGCTAGACGTTGGCGCAATGACTATGTTTTTATATTGTTTTAGAGATCGTGAGCCATTAATGGATGCCTACGAAGCGGTTTCTGGAACTCGAATGCATGCAACTTACTTTAGGCCGGGTGGTGTATACCGTGACTTACCCGACAGCATGCCTCAATACGAACCTTCTAAATGGCGAAACGCTAAAACCCTAACTGAGCTAAACGCTAACCGGCAAGGCTCATTACTTGATTTTTTGGCAGACTATTGTGAAAAATTTGATGCCAATGTTGATGAGTATGAATCTTTATTAACCGAGAATAGAATTTGGAAGCAACGCTTAGTTGGAATTGGCGTGGTGTCTCCCGAGCGAGCTTTTCAACTTGGTTTTACAGGACCTATGTTGCGGGGCTCTGGCGTTGCATGGGATCTACGTAAAATGCAACCTTATGATGTCTATGCCGATTTAGATTTTGATATTCCTGTGGGGCGTAATGGTGATAGTTACGACCGTTATTTAGTTCGAGTTGAAGAAATGCGCCAGTCGAATCGCATTATTAAACAGTGTATTGAATGGTTAAGGCAAAACCCAGGACCTGTGATTTGTGATAACCACAAAGTTGTTCCGCCCAAGCGGGCCGAAGCAAAAAATGATATGGAATCGTTAATTCATCATTTTAAGTTGTTTACTGAGGGCTACTGCGTTCCTGCGGGTGAAGCCTATGCTGCGGTAGAGCACCCGAAAGGAGAGTTTGGTATTTATATGATATCTGATGGTGCCAACAAACCTTACAGAGTAAAAATACGCGCGCCCGGTTTTGCTCACATTGCTGCGATGGATGAATTAACTAAGGGCCATATGCTGGCCGATGTAGTCGCAATTATTGGCACCATGGATATTGTGTTTGGGGAGATAGATCGCTAATGACCGATTTAAATTATGATCAAACCCAACACTTAAAAGCTTTACTACCAGCAACGGCCATTGCAGAAATAAATCATTGGATTGCCAAATACCCCGCTGATCGAAAAAGGCCGCCTATAATTGCGGCGCTAAAAGTCGTTCAAGAACATAATGGTAATTATTTAACAGAAGAATTAATGCAAGCGGTAGCGGAGTATTTAGATGTGCCGCATGTTGCGGTTTACGAAGTCGCAACTTTTTATACGATGTTTCATATAAACCCTGTTGGGAAATATGTTTTATCGGTTTGTAATAATATTTCTTGTTCATTACGAGGCGCTAATCAAGTGCTAGCTCACCTTCAAAATCGGCTTAACATAAAAGCAGGGGAAACCACCGAAGATGGTTTATATACTATCAAAACGGTGGAATGTATGGCCGCTTGTGGCGGCGCTCCAATGCTTGAAGTGAATAAAACTTATTTTGAAAACTTAACCGAAGAAAAAGTTGATCAAATTCTTTCTGATTTAGCAGCACTTGAATTAAGTCAAGATTCTAATGGGGAGGCTTCAGAGTAAATTATGGCGAATGAAGTCTGTTTTAGAACCTTACATTTAGAAACTCCATGGTCACTAGAGGCCTACGAAAGTGTCGGCGGGTATCGCTCACTAAAACGTATTGCTGCAGGCGAGCTGTGTTACGACACAATCATTGATGAATTAAAATTATCCGCACTACGAGGGCGCGGAGGTGCGGGCTTTCCTACCGGCTTAAAATGGAGCTTTATGCCGCGGAATATGCCTGGTCAAAAATATGTGGTGTGTAACTCCGATGAAGGTGAGCCTGGAACGTTTAAAGACAGAGATATTCTTCGCTATAACCCACATCAACTTATCGAAGGAATGATAATTGCCGGCTATGTAATGAATGCAACCGTGGGTTACAACTATATGCGGGGGGAGTTTTATGAACCTTTTGAACGTATGGAAGCGGCATTAGCGGAAGCGCGCGCAAAAAATTATTTAGGCGATAATATTTTAGGCTCTGATCTTTGTTTTGAACTTCACAATCACATGGGGGCGGGGGCTTATATTTGTGGCGAAGAAACCGCATTAATAGAGTCTTTAGAAGGCAAGAAAGGGCAGCCAAGGTTTAAGCCGCCGTTTCCTGCTAACTACGGAGTATTTGGTCGCCCAACTAACGTAAATAATACAGAAAGCTATGCATCAGTACCGGTGATTTTAGAAAATAGCGGGCAGTGGTTTCTTGACTTGGGTAAACCCAATAATGGCGGCACTAAAATTTTCTCAGTGTCTGGACATGTTGTTAACCCGGGTAATTTTGAAATTGGCCTTGGCACATCGTTTAACGACTTGCTTGCAATGGCCGGTGGAATGCTTGGCGGGAGAGCCTTAAAAGCGGTGATACCTGGCGGTTCGTCATCGCCTATTTTACCGGCTGAAGTAATGCAAAAAATAACCATGGATTATGATGCTATAGGCAAAGCGGGTTCTATGTTGGGATCGGGTGCGGTTATTGTTTTAGATGAAACCACCTGCATGGTGAATTTAGCCGCGATAACAGCCCACTTTTATTATGAAGAGTCTTGCGGGCAGTGTACGCCTTGCCGTGAAGGTACCGGGTGGATGTCGCGAGTTATTCATCGAATTCTTAAGGGCGAAGGGAGAGCGGAAGATATAGAAAACTTAGAGCGTGTTGCCAGCAATATAATGGGGCGAACTATTTGTGCTTTAGGTGATGCCGCTGCCATGCCAATTAAGGGATTTTTACAACACTATCGGCATGAGTTTGAATATATGATTGAACATAAACGCAGTTTAGTTTCGGAATAGAAGCAGAATTATGGGTAAAGTGCACTTAGATATCGATGGCAAAGCATTAGAGGCGGAAGTCGGCTCTATGATTATTGAAGTTGCAGATGCAGCTGGCATTTATATACCTCGCTTTTGTTATCATAAAAAACTTTCTGTTGCTGCTAATTGTCGGATGTGTATGGTCGATGTTGGGAACTTACCTAAAGCAGTGCCTGCCTGTGCCACCCCGGTTGCTGAAGGTATGTCGATTAAAACCCAAAGTGAAAAAGCGGTTGCAGCACAAAAGTCGGTCATGGAATTTTTATTAATAAACCACCCATTAGATTGCCCTATTTGCGACCAAGGTGGTGAGTGCGAATTGCAAGACTTATCACTGGAGTATGGCGAAGATATTAGCCGTTTTACAGAAGGTAAGCGCGTCGTTAAAGATAAAGATCTCGGGCCGCTAATTGAAACAGATATGACTCGCTGTATTCATTGCACCCGGTGTGTCAGGTTTGGGCAAGAAGTGGTTGGTATTCGAGAACTTGGCGCCACAGGCAGAGGCGAGCATGTAGAAATTGGCACTTATATTGAAGCCTCAATTGAGTCAGAAGTCTCTGCCAATATTATCGATTTATGCCCAGTAGGCGCTCTTACCGCAAAGCCATCAAAATACAAAGCAAGAGCTTGGGAGTTACGTCAGTCGCCCAGTATTGCTGCTCACGACTGTTTGGGTTCGAACGTTTGGGTTCATCATCGACGAGGTGAAATTATTCGCGTTGTGCCACGAGAAAATGAAGCGATTAATGAGGTTTGGCTGTCGGATCGAGATCGCTTTTCTTATCAAGCTTTAACCGAAGGTGAGCGCCTTTTAAAACCAAGAATAAAGAAAAATGGAGAGTGGCAAGATACTGACTGGCAAACTGCACTGGAACGGGTTGCGAATGAAATGAAGCGTATAATTGGTGCTTCTAATGGGGATAACTTCGGCTGTTTGGTAGGCAACTCTGTGACGACCGAAGAGGCCTATTTAGCCCAAAAATTATTACGTGGTATAGGTTGTAATAATATTGATTTTAGAACTAGACGTCGCGATTTTAGTGGCGACGGACGGGGCAGTTTTAGAAGTGGCTTAAACTTTCCTATGGCAGATTTAGAGCAAATGGACTCTACATTGTTGGTTGCAGCTGATTTACGTCATGAACAACCGTTAACGGCATTAAGAGTTCGTAAGTCAACGGGTTATGGGCAAGTGATGGCTATTAATCCTTTTGACGGAGAGTATAACTTTAGGCTGCAACATGAAATTCAACCACAGCCTCATATGCTTGCGCAGGAGTTTGCTCAAGTTATCGTGGCGGCCGATCGACTTAATCCTGACGTGTTACACGCTGAAGCAAAAGAGTGGCTTGAAGGGATTGAGCCAGCTGAAAAACATCAACAAATTGCCAAACAGTTATTAAATTCTGAACGTTCGTGTATTTTGTTAGGCGTTTATGTTCAAGAGCACCCACAGGCTCAAACCATTAACTGGTTAGCCGAATCATTAGCCAGTATTACCAGTAGCCAATGGGGTTATATGACTCAAGGCTGTAACGCAGCAGGCAATAAAATAGCCGGCGCCGTCCCTATGCAAGCCGCTGTAGGAGGTAAGTCGGAAGCAGGTAAAAATGCCAAACAGATGCTAGAACAAAAATTAAAAGGGTATTTGCTTTTAAATTGTGAGCCTGATGTAGAAAGTGTATGGCCAGAAGCCGCGTTAGAGAGCTTACAGCAAGCAGAGTGTGTCATAGTGGCAACACCTTTTAAAGATGGTCGAGCCGCCGAGTATGCAAATATTATGTTACCCATTGCAGGGTGTTATGAAACCTCAGGTACATACATTAATGTTGAGGGATTATGGCAGTCTTTCGCTGCTGCAGTTAAAGCGCCAGGAGAGGCAAAGCCAGGCTGGAAGGTGTTACGTGTATTAGCCAACTTATTTGAACTAGCTGGGTTTGACTTTGATTCTTCGCAAGCGGTGATTAACGAGCTTAAAGAAAAGTTTGAGACGGTTGGTGAGTCTAAAGTTGCGCGAAAAATACCACCTCCACTTATGCAGGTGAGTGAAACTGAAGTGACTCGAGAATCCTTAGGGCTTTATATGGTTGACCCCATGGTTCGTCGCGCTAAAGCATTACAGCAAACACCCAAAGCTTCAACTCATCCTATTAGTATATCGAGGGTGAAAACATGAACCAAATTGATCTTTTAGCTTGGGGCGAGACGCTGTTTTTCATTCTTTTAAAAATCGTCGCTATCATTTTACCTTTGGTACTAGCGGTCGCTTACACGACTTATGCAGAACGCAAAGTGATTGGTTATATGCAATTACGGCTTGGGCCAAACCGAGTAGGGCCGAAAGGTTGGTTACAGCCAATTGCCGATGTTATTAAGTTAATAATGAAAGAAATCATTGTGCCAACGGGTGCGAGTAAAACACTGTTCGTTATTGCGCCAATTTTATTTATTGGACCGTCCTTTGCGGCATGGGCGGTGATTCCTTTTGATGCTGGGGTTGTGCTAGCAGATATTAATGCTGGACTGCTGTATGTGTTAGCAATGACCTCGATTGGTGTGTACGGAGTGATTATTGCAGGATGGGCCTCTAACTCTAAATACGCTTTTCTAGGCGCAATGCGATCGGCTGCACAAATTGTGTCTTATGAGCTCGCTATGGGCTTTGCGCTGGTTGGGGTGCTTATGTGCGCTCAAAGTATGAACTTGGGCGAGATCGTTGTCGCGCAAAGCGGTGGTTTTTTTCAGTGGTATTGGTTGCCGTTATTTCCCTTGCTTGTGGTTTATTGGATTTCTGGTGTGGCAGAAACGAATCGAGCGCCGTTTGATATGGCTGAAGGTGAGTCTGAAATTGTAGCGGGATTTCACGTGGAATATGCTGGAATGGCATTTTCATTATTTTTCTTGGCTGAATATGCCAATATGATTTTAATTTCAGTATTAACCGCACTGCTATTTTTTGGCGGTTGGTTATCTCCCTTTGAAAGTTACCCCTGGATAGATCAAGCAACCCAGTGGATTCCAGGTACCGTTTGGCTGTTGTTAAAGGCCGGATTTTTCTTATTTGGTTTAATTTGGATCCGCGCCACTTTCCCACGTTTCCGTTACGACCAAATTATGCGCTTAGGCTGGAAAATTTTTATCCCAGTTACTTTAGTTTGGATTGTGGTAGTGGCAATTTGGATAAAATCTAGTGTTTGGCCGTTTAACTAATCGATAATAGGCGATGTCATTATGAGTCAGTTAAAGAAAAACATTGATAGCTTCTTACTAAAAGAACTGCTCAAGGGGTTGAGCGTTACTTGGAAGAATATGTTTCGCAAAAAAGTAACGGTGCAATATCCAGAAGAAAAAACCCCTCAATCACCACGCTTTAGAGGACTGCACGCGCTGCGAACTTACCCTAATGGAGAAGAGCGTTGTATTGCATGTAAATTGTGCGAAGCGGTGTGCCCTGCTGCGGCTATTACGATTGAAGCAGGTCCACGCGAAAGTGATGGAACGAGACGCACGACTAAATATGAAATCGATTTATTTAAGTGTATTTATTGTGGCTTTTGTGAAGAGTCTTGTCCGGTTGACTCGATTGTAGAAACGCGAGTGTTTGATTATCACTTTGAAAACCGAGGCGAGAATATTATGACCAAAGAAATGTTATTAGAGATGGGCAGCAAATACGAAGATGAAATTGCTGCAGACAGGGCGATAGATGCTAAATATCGCTAATAGTAAAAATTTGCTTTCAATAGAATAATGAATAGAGAACATTAAATGAGTTTTCAAGTATTGGTTTTTTATGGTTTTGCCGCGCTGCTAATCTTTTCTGCGCTTATGGTAATCACCAGTAAGCACTCTGTTAAAGCGGCGCTTTTTTTAGTGCTAACTTTTGTTGCCGCTTCCGGCATTTGGTTGCTTTTAGAAGCTGAGTTTTTGGCGATAAGTTTAATTGTGGTTTACGTTGGCGCCGTCATGGTTTTATTACTGTTTGTGGTGATGATGCTAGATGTTGATTACGCGGCACTTCGACAGGGTTTTGTGCGCAAGTTGCCGCTCGCCCTTGTTGTTGCGATAGCTTTTCTAGGTTTAATGTATGCATTTATTACTCAAGGCCTAGTTTCTTCTGAGCTAGCCAAAGCTCCGCCGCCAAAACCAGCCGATTATTCAAATATTAAAGAGTTAGGCAGAATACTTTATACAGAATATGTGATTGCATTTGAGTTGGCTGCGGTAATTTTACTGGTGGCAATTATTGCTGCGATTGCTTTAACTTTTAGAGGAAGAAGAAATCGTAAAACACAGAATATTCAAAAGCAGCTTGCTGCGAATAAACAAAATAGGCTTAAGTTAGTTAGCGTAAAAGCGGTGACTAAAGAGTCAAAGTCTGAAACGGCAGCAGAGGATAAAGCATGATAGGGTTAAGTGATTATCTATTATTAAGTGCCATCCTTTTTGCAATTAGTGTTGCTGGAATAATAATTAATCGCAAAAATGTGATTACATTATTAATGTGCATTGAGCTTATGCTTTTAGCGGTAAATACTAACTTCATTGCATTCTCGCACTTTTTAGAAAACACTACTGGGCAAATATTTGTGTTTTTTATCCTGACCGTAGCGGCTGCCGAAGCTGCCATTGGCTTGGCGATTATTGTCGTATTGTTTAGAAATAGAGCCACCATAGACGTTGAACAACTCAACCAATTAAAAGGGTAGCGGGGCGCTAGTTTATGATTAATCAACTACTGATAATTCTATTAGCACCATTGCTTAGTGCACTTATAACCGGTTTTTTTGGTGGCTTAATAGGCAGAGTTTGGTCGCATCGGATGGCTATTTTGGGCGTGGCATTCGCTTTTGCTTTATCGGCAAACTTAGCATTAGGCTTTGCTGCAGGTCAGCTCTCTGCACAAGAGTACACGCTTTACCATTGGGCGCAGCTTGGAGACTTAACTTTACAAGTTGGTCTACTGGTTGATAGCTTAACTGTCACCATGATGGTCGTAGTAACATTTGTCTCTTTAATGGTCCACATTTATACCATAGGGTATATGAAAGACGATCAAGGTTATCAGCGATTTTTTTCCTATATCTCTTTATTCACTTTCGCCATGCTTACCTTGGTGATGTCAAATAATTTTTTACAGCTATTTTTTGGTTGGGAAGCCGTAGGGCTGGTGAGTTATTTATTGATCGGCTTTTGGTATAAAAAGCCAACGGCTATTGCGGCTAATTTAAAAGCGTTTTTGGTCAACCGTGTCGGCGATTTAGGTTTTTTGTTAGGGATTGCTGGCGTCTATTTAGTGTTTGGCAGTTTAGATTATCGAGAGGTTTTTGAACAAATCAATAATGGATTCACCGATGTTTCGATTAATGTCACAGAAAATATTGTGTGGTCGGCAACGACCTTTATTGGCATTGGTTTATTTATTGGCGCAATGGGTAAGTCAGCCCAAGTGCCTTTGCATGTATGGTTACCAGACTCTATGGAAGGGCCTACGCCCATCTCTGCGTTAATTCACGCAGCCACTATGGTAACAGCAGGCGTCTTTATGGTCGCAAGAATGTCGCCACTATTTGAGCTTTCTGATTTGGTACTTAATTTTGTATTGGTTATTGGTGCGACAACTGCGCTTTTTATGGGCTTTATAGGAGTTGTTCAAAACGATATAAAAAGAGTGGTAGCATACTCTACTTTGTCGCAACTAGGCTATATGGTAGTGGCTTTAGGAGCTTCTGCTTATTCGGTGGCCATTTTTCATTTGCTCACCCACGCATTTTTTAAAGCCCTGTTATTTTTAGCAGCGGGCTCAGTGATTATTGCGATGCATCACGAGCAAGATATTCGCAAAATGGGCAACCTGAAAAAATATATGCCAATTACCTATATTACATGCTTACTTGGTTCACTTGCCTTAATAGGCACTCCATTTTTCTCGGGATTCTATTCTAAAGAAGCAATTATTCTAGCAGTCAGCCATTCTACTTTAAGCGCAGCGAGTTACGCTTATTGGTGTGTACTGATTGGGGTGTTTGTTACTGCGCTCTATTCTTTTCGAATGTTCTTTTTAGTTTTTCATACGGAAGAGCGTATGGACGAAACAACTCGCTCGCATTTAAAAGAAAATGGATTGGTTATATGGGGGCCACTGGTCGCCTTAGCTATCCCGTCGGTGATGGTCGCTTGGTTTATTGCGCCGGCTATTTTATCCGGTGAGTTCTTTGGCAGCGCAATTCAAGTATTAGAGTCGCACAATAATTTGGCTGCTTTTGCGCATGATTATCAAAAACCATTTGCATTAGGATTACATGGTTTTATGACGCTTCCTTTTTGGCTAGCTTTTGGCGGGGTATTAGTTGCTTACTTATTTACAGTTTTGAAACCCAGTTGGCGAAAAGAGCTAAACTTGCGCCTCAATTATGTTAATGCCATTTTGAGAAATAATTACTTTTTCGACAAACTATATATTGACGGTTTTTCTCGAGGAGGGGTATCGCTTGGAAATGCTTTTTGGCGTTGGATAGACCGAGGTTTAATTGATGGCGTTATGGTTAATGGCAGTGGAAAGTTAGTGAGTTTTATTTCTTCACAATTAAGAAAGGTCCAAAGTGGTTATCTTTATCATTATGTGTTGGTGATGGTTTTAGGTTTGTTGATCTTTTTAGCATGGATATATTGGAAAACATTGCAGTTTTAAAAAGCGTGCAAGCGCACATTTGAATTGAATATTATAGCGAATAAAAAATAATGATTGAAAAGCTACCGTTATTAAGTTTATTAATTTGGCTGCCAGTTATCGCCGGCGTAATGCTGGCGATATTCTCTAGCGAACGCCACCAAAAAGTGGTCCAAATCGCTGCGCTGGGTATTGCTTCAGTAACTTTTATTTTGAGTTTGTTCGCATTGAACCAATTCGACTCACAAAGTTATTACCTACAGTTAGTTGAAGAGTCAGTTTGGATAAAAAGTTTAGATATTCACTATGCCTTAGGCGTTGATGGCTTTTCACTTCCGTTGATTGTTTTAACTTCTCTTATGACACTTATCGTGATAATCACAAGCATTAATAATATCGAATACCGCCGCGCGCATTATTTAGCAGGATTTTTAGTCATGTGCGGATTAATGAATGGTGTCTTTGCGGCAACTGACGCGATCTTGTTTTATGTTTTTTGGGAAGCCATGTTGGTTCCTATGTTTTTGATTATTGGAATTTGGGGGGGCGCTAACCGGGTTTACGCAACTTTAAAGTTTTTCATTTATACATTTTTCGGCTCGGTATTTTTGCTTATAGCGCTCATTTACTTAGGTAAATCAGCGAACAGTTTTGATATTCTTAATATTCAAAAGATTGTTATTCCTTTAGACGTACAAAAGTATTTGTTTTTTGCTTTTCTTATTGCTTTTGCGGTCAAGGTACCTATGTGGCCCGTACATACTTGGCTACCCGATGCTCATGTTGAAGCGCCTACTGGTGGCTCGGTTATTTTAGCTGCCATTATGTTAAAAATGGGAACTTACGGAATTATTCGCTTTTTAATTCCTATTGTTCCAGACGCTTCAATGTTGTACGCAGACTTAATGATTACACTTTCATTAATTGCTATTGCTTATATTGGACTAGTCGCGCTGGCGCAAACAGATATGAAAAAGCTAGTCGCTTATTCCTCTATTGCTCATATGGGATTTGTTACGTTAGGACTTTTCATAAGCTTTCAATTGCTCGCTGCGGGTAGTAAAGATGCGGCGATTATGGGAATTCAGGGGGCTCTGGTACAAACTGTTTCTCATGGTTTTATTTCTGGAGCACTTTTTCTTTGTATTGGCGTTTTATACGACCGAGTGCATAGCCGAGAAATCGCTGCTTACGGTGGAGTGGTAAACACGATGCCTCGGCTAGCGATGTTTTTTATGTTGTTTGCTATGGCCAATGCGGGTCTGCCAGGAACTTCAGGTTTTGTTGGCGAGTTTTTGGTTATTATTGCAAGCTTCCAAGTCAGTGGTTGGATCGCTTTAATTGCAGGGCTTACCTTGCTGTTAGCTGCAGGCTATTCTTTATGGATGTACAAGCGAGTCATCTTTGGTGACGTAGCTAATGAGCAAGTGGCTTCATTGCAAGACTTAAACTTTAGAGAGTACATAAGCTTGTTAGTATTAGCCATTCTTGTGCTTGCTTTTGGGCTTTACCCAGCACCGTTACTTGAAATAATGCAACCTACCGTAGAACACTTTATAGATTGTAATTTGGTCTCAAAAATTTCGCCAGAAGGGATGTGCTCCTAATGAATGCGTCGATTAACTTTGAATTAATGATTTCGGAAATATTCCTATTAACAGCCATCTGCTGCATTATGCTGGTTGACTTATTTCAGCGTGATAAAGAGCGAAAGCTCACTTTTACCTTAACGCAATCAAGCCTAGTTGTTTTAGTTATTATTGGTTTTAACCAAATCGGTCAAGCGGCTCAAACGGGATTTTATGATCACTGGATTAGTGACGGATTGAGCCACGTGCTTAAAATTGCTATTTATATTATTAGCTTTATTGCCTTGCTTTACGCTAGGCCTTTTATTAGCCACCGAAACTTAATGCGAGGCGAATACTACTTACTCACTTTGTTTTCTATTTTGGGTATGATGGTCATGCTATCCGCGAATAGTTTTTTATTGATATACATGGGGCTTGAACTGTTATCGTTATCTTTATATGCCCTAGTGGCACTGCAAAGAGATTCTAAGCTTGCAGCAGAGTCTGCGGTAAAGTACTTCGTAATGGGGGGGCTTGCTTCAGGGTTCTTGTTGTATGGAATTTCGCTTATTTATGGCGCAACCGGCAGTATCGTGATACCAGAAGTGGCTAGTTATTATCAAACTACGCCGATTAATCTTTTATCGCAGTTTGGCATTGTCTTTATTGTTATCGGTATTGCCTTTAAATTTGGTGCCGTACCGTTTCATATGTGGCTTCCCGATATTTATCATGGTTCGCCTAGCTCGATTACCGCATATATCGCGAGCGTTCCTAAAATTGCCGCCTTTGGAATCTCTGTTAGAATTTTTATGGAAGCTTTTGCCGGTGCAACACCAGACTGGAGTAGTTTACTGCTTATTTTAGCGATTGGCTCAATTATTGTTGGAAACCTAGTTGCTGTCGTACAAGAGAACTTAAAGCGACTACTGGCTTACTCAGCGATAGCGCATATCGGTTATTTTTTATTGGGTTTGGTGCCTGCTACCCCTGCAAGTTTTAGTGCTTCTATGTTTTACATTATTGTCTATGCATTAATGACCCTTACTGGATTTGGTATAGTCATTTTTATGAGTTTCCAAGAAAAGGATTATCAAAACCTATCAGACCTGCGAGGTTTAGGACGTTTCCACCCGTGGTATGGTTTTATGTTTACCATTGTGATGGTTTCTATGGCAGGTATTCCACCATTTATTGGCTTTTGGCCCAAACTAGAAATATTTCGTCAGCTAATTTTAACGGGATATCTTTACGAAGCGATCATTGCAATTGTGTTTTCTGTAGTTGGACTGTTTTATTACTTAAAGGTAGTCAAAGAAATATTTTTCACCGATACTGCCGAGGCACCTCAAATTACGACTAGCCGCTCGATGAAAGTAGCTATGAGTATTAACTGCTTATTGTTAATTGTGTTTGGAATTTTACCTGATGCGATTTATGATTATTGCTTACAGGCATTTAATTTAAACACTTAAACTTCCAACAACATTCGCTTGTTCAGTTGTTAATAAAAATTATTTTAAGGAATTCTATATGGATTGGGTACGAGACCAAATTCTAATCTATTTGCCGTTGTTTTCTGATAATAGAGCCGTTCAAGCCTCTTTGATCTTTTTGGTTGCTGCTATTGCTTCTAAACTAGCACGCTGGTTAATACAAAAAATGCAAGTTCACGCGGCTGGAAGAACATCTAGTCCATTAGACGATTACATGGTCGGTATTTTGCTTAAGCCGGTAAGCGTAAGTATTTTGCTTATTGGTGTGTTTCTTTCATTAACTCACTCTCAATACTTTGAAAAACAAATGCCGTTTATTGAGTCAGTATTATTGACCATCGGCGTGTTCTTTTGGTTGCGGTGTATTATCAACGGTGCAAAATTTACTTTACGTCATTTTAGTGGTGATAGTTCTAGAGTGAAAGTTGTGCAACAGCATACTTTACCGTTATTTGAAAACCTAGCAGTTATACTATTTTATGGCGCTGCCATTTACTTTATTTTTATTGCTTGGGATATTGACGTTTCAGCTTGGATTGCATCGGCAGGTATATTAGGTTTGGCGCTAAGTTTTGCGGCCAAAGATACCTTGGCTAATTTATTTGCTGGAGTATTTATTTTAGCCGATACACCTTATAAAATAGGTGACTTTATCGTTTTAGATAGTGGCGAGCGCGGCAAGGTTACCCATATTGGGATTCGTAGTACTCGAATTTTAACTCGCGCTGACGTTGAAATTACTGTCCCTAATGCCATCATGGGAAACACGAAAATAATAAATGAAACCGCTGGACCGTCAAGCAAGTACCGTATTCGTATTCCTATTGGTGTTGCCTATGGCAGTGATGTACCAAAAGTAAGAGAAGCACTCTTGCAAGCTGTAAGTAAGGTCGAGAATATAGAAGCCGATCCAGAACCTCGGGTTAGGTTTAGAACCTTTGCTGATTCAAGTTTAAACTTTGAACTTTTGTGCTGGGTTGCTGAACCAGTATTGAGAGGTTCGGTTAGCGATAAGTTAAATGAGTCGGTTTATAATGAATTGAACCATGCTGAGATTGAAATTCCATTTCCGCAGCGAGTAGTCACACTTAAAAACCAGCCTGAAAGCAGTGCATGATCGAGCCTGACTATTATAAAAACAAACAATGGATGAATGGTCTTTGCAATTCCACTTAGAATAAGCAATAACTAATCACTCAGGCTTTTCATTTCGCTAAATGCTTTTAGATTTAGCTAGGCCGATTAACGAGCCTAGCTAATTTTTTACGATAGTAAGAAAATCTCGCTTTAAAAATTTAACCGCCAATTTAAACTTTATTATTCAGCGCTAGGTGTAAAGCTTTTTCTTCGCTCAGTGGATCTGAAAAGTAATAGCCTTGACCAAACTGACAACCATATTGCTTTAAAAAGCTCAATTGAGACTCGTATTCAATCCCTTTGGCCGCCGTTGACTTGCCCAAATCATTCATTAATTGAAGGATAGATTTTAATAAAAGATCATTGTTAACATCTTTACCAATATTTCTTATAAAGTTTCGCTCTAATTTAATGCTGCTCACATTAATTTGTTTTAAATGGTTTAAAGGCGTATTGCCGGTGCCAAAGTCATCGAGGGTGACATTCAGGCCACCATTTTTCAAGCGTTGGATTAACTCTAAATTTTGCGTTAAGTCTTGTGAAAACTCTTTCTCATTCAGCTCTATTTGTAAGCATAACGGAGCGATGTTATGTTTTTTTAGTTTGCTTAAAATTAGCTCAGAAAATTCCGGCTTGTGACAATATTTTGGATTAACGTTTATCGAGAAAGTCGAAGTCACGCCTTGAGCTTTCCAGTTAGCTAAAGTTTTAATCGCGCTTTCAATAAGCCATTCGGTTAGTCTGTCGATAATGCCAATTTCTTCAGCAAGCTTTATAAATTGTGAAGGGTAAACAATATTGCCTTGCTCGGTTTTCCAGCGAACGAAGACTTCGAATCCACCGAGTAGCTGGTTATTTAATTCAAACTTTGGTTGAAAAACTAAATAAAGCTGTTGTCCATCTAATGCTCTTTCCAGCGAATCTCTCATGGCTAAACGGTCAAGCGCTCTTTGATTAATTTCTCTATGGAAAAAATTAATTCGATTAGTGCCGCCAGCCCGAGCGGTTTTCATTGCCTCATAGGCGCATTTAACAAGCTTGGTTGAATTTTTTGCATCGTGTGGGTAGTAGGCTATACCAACGCTTGCAGTAAGATTAACGTTAGTATTGGCTACTTTTTGTGTTCTAGATATCTCACTTAAAATTTGACTCGCCTGATAAGCAAGCTGCTCTATTTGTTCGACATTTTCAAAAATAATATGAAATTTATCGCCTTCGATTCTGGCTAAGGTATCGTCTTTATTGAGTGTGCTTCTTATCCGCTTGCTTGTGGTCACTAATATTTCTCTTGCTGCGCTTTTACCTAAAGTTTGATTAAGAAAATTAAACTTATCTAAATCTAAGTAGAGTAAGCCCACTTGAGTTTGATGCAGCCTGGCGTGCGCTATAGCATGAGAGAGTCGGTCACTAGCCAATACTTGGTTAGGTAGTCCTGTTACATCGTCATAGTAGGAATTTTGAACCTCGCTTTCGAACCGCTTGTTTAACGAGCTAATGTCAGTGATTAAAACAATATACTTGGCATTATAAGTTGCGTTTTCAATGGCATCTATTCTTATATCAGCCGCATAGCTTGCACCACCGCTAATTGGCATGCTAGCCTCATCTTGCCACTGTTTTTTATAAACCAGCTGTTCTTCTAGCTCTGCTAGCTGGGTGCTGTTGAGGCGGCGATTAGCGAGCTCGATAAAGCTTCTATTTATTATTTTTTCGGCCGGGTAGCCGGTAAGTTTTTGGTATGCTTCATTAACCGATACGATAGTGAACTTTTCATCTAATATAAAAACAATATCTCTTGTTGAATTTATTGCTTGCTGATAAATACTTAGTTGGTTAAGTACTTCTTTGTCGGCAGAATTATCAAACCAAGTGCCAGAAACTCGACAAGGCTTACCGGTATTTAGGCGTTCAGAAATTTTTCCAAAAACTTTGCACCAACGCCACTGTTCAAATAAATAAATTTTAAACTCAAGATTAAATTCGCTCTCCTTTCCTTTCAATAGCGCTTCCCAAGCAGCTTTAACTTTGGCGCGGTCGTTTTCAAAAATATAAGCTTTAAATTGAGATAAGGTTAACACTAAACTTTCATTATTTGGCCGCAATAAAGTGATTGTTGAATTGTCTATTGAATGACTTTGCAGTTGCCACTCCCAAACGCCTCTAAAGTTGTCTATCGAGGCTGTTTTTATGCGTTGTTCGCTTAAGCTTAACTTTTTGTTTTCTTTCGCTAAGCGCTGGTTGAATTTTATTCGTTGAATAAGATAAAAACTTAAGATAAGTATAATGATCGCAAAACCTAAATACAGCAAAGGTTGTTTGGATACTTTATTATTTACCACTTCAATATTAACCTGAGTCACAGATGGGTAGACTTTATAGTTTGGAATAATGGGCCTAATATTGAGTTGATATTGTCCTACAGGAATATTAGCGATGGTTATTTTGTTGCTTTTTTGGGTGCGTGGGTCAGTCTGTCGATCTCCGCTTAACCAGTATTCATAATGCCACCTTTCGGGTGTCATATAGTCTAGTACCGAAACATTCACAAAGAGTAGATCTGAATCTGACTTCATTTTTACGTTACTTAAATGCCAGTCTTCTAAATTTTGTTCGCTTCTTTCATTGCCGACAATTAAACTATTAATGATGACTTTAGGTGACTCTAATGAGAGCTTGAGATGTTGCGGATTAAATTCAATAAATCCGTTTGCCAAACCAAAAAGCAGCTCGCCATTGTTTCCTTTTAAGCTTGCGCCTTCATTAAATTCGTTGGAAGGTAACCCGTCGAATAATCCAAACTGGACCCATTGATGAGTTGTAGTATTTAGTTCGATTAATCCCACATGCGTACTTACTAATAACCGGTCTGGAAAACTTGTATGGGGTTGGATTGCATGCACTACATTGTCTGGGAAGCCACTTTTACGATTAAAGTGTTTAACAACTTTGCTACCCGAGGCGCCATTTTGAAGTAAATATAGGCCTTGCGAATTGTGTGAGACCCAAATGAAGTTGTCCTGTAAGTAGATATCTGTAAGTGCAGATTCTTCATCAATATTAGGGTGATCGAATTTTGCAATGGTTTCGATAGTATTGGTTGCAAAGTCATATCTTTCAAGCTTATCTGGGTGGCCAATCCAAAGTTTGCCTTGTAGAAATTTTACTAAGGTAATTGTTTCTGAGCGGTTTTTGTTAATGCCGTGAATCGGTTGACTAAACTTCTTAGTCGTGGGGTTAAATCGGTAAAGCCCTAAGTCACTAGCAATCCAAAGATTACCTTGAGGTCCTTTTGCCATTGAGTAAATAAAAAACACTTGCTCGCTATTGGGTTTAAAAAGCTCGCTTTTTTCGGTTGATTTATTAAATTGAATAATCCCGTTTTCGCTACCTATCCAAAGGTTGTTAAGGTCATTAAGAATAAAAAGTAATCGAGAAGGAAGTTGACTACCTTCAACTTGCTTTGCGGTTAAAAAGTGCTCTACTGTACCCTGAGCGCGATTGATTTTATTGAGCCCATTGTCACTTGCAAGCCAAAGTACATTGGGCGGATCTTCAGCAAAATTCCAAACCGTGTTGTTACTTAATTTAGTGTAAATATTTTGAGTTAAATTAATAAGGGATTTAAAGTGGAGGCTTTGGGGATTCCATAAAAACGCCCCAAAGCTATCGGTTCCTATCCAAAGCAGCCCCTGATTATCGACAAATAAGGATTCAATTTTGTAATTAGTATACCTAGGTAGAATTTCAGATAGCGCGAATAGTAGTACGATTTTTTTGGTGGTCAAGTTATACCAAAATACTTTATCTCCACTGCTAATATAAATATGCTTAGTGTTAAAGCTGACGGTATTAATTGAGTCATCGGAAAGTAAGGTTTGCTTTAGCGTTAAACGACCCGCTAAATCATCACTGACTTGGTAAAAGCCGCTGTTAGTCGTTAGGTACATCTCTTGGCGAGAAATCTCAATTACATCGTAAAGCGTATCTTGGGTTAGCTCTTGTGGCAGGGAAATTTTGCTTATTGTGGCACGCTGCTTATTAAACTGATACAACCCAAGGTTGGTTCCTAGCCAAATATGTTGGTTAGCGTTGGCTGCAAACCTAATTTTTAGTCCTTTTTTAAGTAAACTATTCAGTGTATCAAAGCGCGTTACTTCTTTATTCTCACCATCCAGTTTATAAATTCCGAGTTTCTCGATAATCCAAATGTTGCCTTGGTTGTCGGGAAGCAGTTTCACTATATAGTTTGCTTGGTTAGCACTGAACCGCGGGGTTGGAAGTGAAAATCTTTCTACATTTTGTAAGTTAGGAGAAACTTTAAAGACTTCTTTAAAAGTTGAAAACCACAGTTGGTTTTGCTTATCCGAGGTTATCTGGCTGATGCTGACGCTACTTATACTATTTTCAGGCCCCTGAAAAAGTGTCACTTGCCGCCCGGTTATTTTATTTAGCCCAGAGTCTGTGCCTACCCACATGACGCCTTGATGATCTTGATAAAAACTATTAACGGTATCTTGGCTAAGCCCGTTTAAGGTTGAAAAATGGCGTAGTCCGGTTTGTGAAAGAATACCACTGCCGTAATTTTCATTAATTAAAGGTGGGCTACTAGCAACCTTAAAGGATAAGCAGGAAAGCAAAACAAAAACGAAGGTAAGATTGATTAAAGTGTTATTTCGCTGCATAGTTTTTAATTTGACGGCAGTTAGCATGAATGGATTAAAGCATACTGTCATAAAGGTTGCCAGAATAGCTGATTTTTCCTCTAGATCGTTCATAAACTAGGCAATAAAGCCGAAAGTACTGTTTATTTCAAAATGAATTGATAATAGTACTTGTTATTGTGAAAAGCTTCCGATAGAATGCCGTCCACATTGATGCGGGGTGGAGCAGTCTGGTAGCTCGTCGGGCTCATAACCCGAAGGTCGTTGGTTCAAATCCGGCCCCCGCTACCAATTTTATATTAAAAAGCCCCTTTATGGGGCTTTTTAATAGGTTGTTAAAAAGTACTAAAACTGGTACAAAGTAGCTTGTTTTAGGTAAAACTTATGATAACCCTAATTAATAAGGTGTCTTTCTGGTTATTGGCTTGTAATTTGATCATCCAAACATTGCATGTTTTGGGCGTTTTAACCTAAGGTTTAAACTTGATCAAGCTGTAAACAAGTGATTAGATAGTCTCGTGCAGTATTCAAGAATGGGCCTTATGTGCCCATTTTTTGTTTGTGGAATTTGAAAAACACCCAATGAAAGTTAAGTTTAGGTAGATTAAATATGGCAAAAGTAGATAAATTGGCTGAAATGTTAAGGCCCGCTGCCGAAGCTTTAGGTTATGAGTTTATTGGTGTTGAATATATTGGGCAAGGTAAGCACTCAATTTTAAGAGTTTATATTGATCATGTTAACGGCATCAATGTTGATGATTGTGCTAGTGTAAGCCACCAAGCGAGCGGCATTTTGGAAGTTGAAGATCCAATTGCAAGCCAATATACGTTAGAGGTATCTTCTCCTGGTATGGAAAGGCCTTTATTCACTATGGCTCACTTTGAGCAGTTTGTTGGACATCAAATTCAGGTACGTTGTCACGTAGGCGTTAATGGCAGACGAAAATTTAAAGGTCCATTAATTTCTGCAAAAGACGAGCAACTAGTCATAAGTGTAGACAACGAAGAATACACTTTAGAGTTTGGTGATGTCGATAAAGCTAACGTGGTTCCTGATTTTAGTTAGTACTAGAAGAGTTATTTTTAAAACAAGCGCTTAATTCTTTTATTTATAGATAATATTAGTAGTGCTTCAGTTACCGAAAGTTTCGGTTGTGAAGTCCATTAAGTTGAAAGTTTTCGGTTTTTATTGAGGCTGATAGAGTTATGAACAATAAAGAGATTTTGTTAGTTGTAGATGCGGTGTCGAATGAAAAAGACGTCGACAGAGAAATTATATTTCAGGCTATTGAGGCTGCAATTGCGACCGCAACTAAAAAGAAGCATGGTACTGATATTGATGTTCGTGTCGAAATTGACCGTGCCACAGGTCATTATGATACCTATCGCCGTTGGCTCGTGATTGAACCTGAGTCTGGTATTTTAGAAAATCCGCTAGCGGAAATAACATTAGATGCTGCGCAATACGAAGATGCGACGGTTCAAGCGGGCGATTACGTTGAAGAGCAAATTGAATCTATCGCTTTTGGCCGTATTGCGGCACAAACTGCAAAACAGGTTATTGTTCAGAAAGTACGCGAAGCTGAGCGCGCAAAAGTGATTGAAGCTTTTGAGTCGAGAGTTGGTGAGCTAGTCACTGGAGTCATTAAAAAGACGAACCGAGATTCTATTATTTTAGACTTAGGTAGTAATGCTGAAGCCATTATTCCAAAAGAAGAAATGATGCCGAGAGAGGCAGTAAGAGCGGGTGATCGTTTACGCGGCCTGTTGTATGCAATTAACTCAGAAGTTCGTGGGCCTCAGCTATTTATTAGCCGAGCAAAGCCTGAAATGTTGATTGAGTTATTTCGTATCGAAGTGCCAGAAATCGCAGAAGAAGTCATTGAACTTAAAGGGGCTGCTCGCGATCCGGGGTCACGTGCTAAAATAGCAGTTAAAACGAATGACAAACGAATAGACCCAGTTGGGGCGTGCGTTGGTATGCGTGGCTCTAGAGTACAGGCAGTGTCTGGCGAACTTGCTGGTGAGCGAATCGATATCGTTTTATATGACGATAATCCCGCTCAGTATGTTATTAACGCTATGGCGCCAGCAGAAGTTGCTTCTATTATTGTTGATGAAGATAAACATACTATGGATATCGCTGTAGCTGAAGATCAACTGGCCCAAGCTATTGGGAGAAGCGGTCAAAATGTACGTTTAGCAAGTCAGCTAACAGGTTGGACATTAAACGTAATGACCATTGAAGAAGCGAGCAATAAAACCAAAGAAGAAAGCCAAGGCATTATCGAGTTGTTCGTTAAAGAGCTTGATGTTGATGAAGAGCTTTCAGAAGTCCTTGTTCAAGAAGGATTTACTACGGTCGAAGAAGTGGCTTACGTACCACATTCTGAAATGCTAGATATTGAAGGCTTTGATGATGATTTAATTGATGCACTTAAAGCGAGAGCAAAAGATGCATTGTTAACCAAAGCTATTGCATCAGAAGAAAAACTAGAAGATAACGAGCCTGCGGAAGACTTGTTATCAATGGAAGGCATGGACCGACATTTAGCGTTCGTGTTAGCAAGTAAAGGCATTATTACCATGGAAGATTTAGCTGAGCAATCGGTGGATGATTTAGTGGATATTAAAGAATTGGATGAAACTCGTGCTGCGGAGCTAATTATGACCGCTAGAGCACCTTGGTTTGCCGAATAATCGTCATGGTTCTGGGGGGATTTTATGTCACAAGTGACAGTTGAAAAATTGGCAGGAATCGTCGGTACGCCGGTCGATAAACTGCTAGAACAAATGAAAAGTGCCGGTGTTGATTTGACCGGTCCAGACGATGTCGTATCTGAAGAGCAAAAGAAACTTTTGCTCTCGCATCTTAAAAAGAGCCACGGTGAAACTGATGGCTCGCAATCTGCACCCAGTAAAATTACTTTAAAGCGTACCACCAAAAGCTCGCTTAAAATGTCGGGCGCAGGCGGAAAGTCAAAAACAGTTAATGTTGAAGTTCGTAAAAAGCGCACTTATGTTAAACGTCCAGATTCAGATGAACCTGTGGTTGAGCCAGAAGTTGTTGCTACAGCACCGCAAGCTCCAGTAGAGCCGGCTGAAAAGCCAGTAGTGGAAGCTGCGCCAGAGCCTAAAGCTGAAAAAGTAACTAAAGATGAAGCGCCAGTTGAAGAAGTTTCTAAAGAAGAAGCAGAATTAGCAGCTAAACAAGCGGCTCAAGAAGAAGCTGCACGAGTTGCGATTGCTGCCGCTGAAGCAGAAGCTAAAGCCGCTGCCGAGGCGCATTTAAAAGCGGCTATGGAAGAAGCTGAAGCGAAAGTTCGACGTGAAGCACAAGAACAATTTGTCATTGAAGAAAAGGCAGAACCTAAAGCTGATACCACCGAGAAAAAAG
Organism: Aliikangiella aequoris; assembly: GCF_053709105.1. NCBI lineage: Bacteria > Pseudomonadati > Pseudomonadota > Gammaproteobacteria > Oceanospirillales > Pleioneaceae > Aliikangiella > Aliikangiella aequoris. The sequence goes on along the minus strand of NZ_CM132298.1, from coordinate 3,074,513 downwards.
TTCATCGCAAGCCTGGGTATACAGCAGCGCCGCCTGTTGACGCTCCTCTGCCAGAAAAAGAACGACGTAAAAAGCGCAAAAAGAAGAAAAAGTCACGTGACTCAGATTCGGCCGGCGCAGATATGTTGTCAGAATTTAAACGACCCACTCATCGTCAGTTCCAAGAGGATAAACGCCTCGCTGATGAAAGGAGACCAATGGTAGCCCCAAAATCTATGAAACACGGCTTTAAAAAGCCAACCTCAGCAGTAGCTAAGCAAACTGTCATCATTCCCGAAGCAATTAGCGTAGGCGAATTAGCACAGCGAATGTCAATTAAAGCGACTGAAATTATTAAAACGATGATGGGGATGGGGACTATGGCCACCATCAATCAAACCATCGATCAAGAGACTGCTCAATTGATAGCTGAAGAGATGGGTTATCAGGTAGAGTTGCTGGCTGATAACGCAGCAGAAATTGAGTTGTTAGAGTCTAGTGTTCAAGAAGGTACTGCAGTAGCTCGCGCACCGGTTGTAACTATTATGGGTCATGTTGATCATGGTAAAACATCGTTACTTGACTATATTCGTAAGTCAACGGTAGCCGACGGAGAAGCTGGTGGTATTACTCAGCACATCGGTGCTTACCATGTTGATACAGACCGTGGAATGATTACCTTTTTAGATACTCCTGGTCATGCCGCGTTTACCGCAATGCGTGCCCGCGGTGCTAATGCAACTGATATTGTTGTATTAGTTGTGGCTGCAGATGATGGCGTTATGCCTCAGACAGTTGAAGCCATTAAGCATGCGAAAGCGGCTGGTGTGCAATTAATTGTTGCGGTCAATAAAATTGATAAAGAAAACGCCGATCCTGATCGTGTGAAAAATGAGTTGTCTCAACACGACGTTCTTCCAGAAGACTGGGGTGGCGAAGTACCGTTTATGCATGTTTCTGCTAAAACTGGTGAAGGCGTGCCTGACTTATTGGAAAATATTTCTATTGTGGCAGAGCTGCAAGAGCTTAAGTCGATTGCAACGGGGCCTGCTAAAGGTATTGTTATTGAAGCGCGCTTAGACAAAGGACGCGGTACGGTTGCATCAGTATTAGTTCAGTCAGGTAGCTTAAAAGTTGGTGATATTTTATTAGCCGGTTTCCATTATGGACGAGTAAGAGCGTTATATGATGAAAATGGCAAGTCGGTAAAATCCGCTGGACCTTCTATTCCGGTCGAAGTACTCGGTTTATCTGGGGTACCAGAAGCAGGTGATGAAATATCAGTTGTGCCAGATGAAAGAAAAGCCCGTGAAGTTGCTAACTTCCGCCAAGGTAAGTACAAAGATATTCAAATGGCTAAGCAACAAAAAGCGAAGCTTGAAAATATGTTTGCTAATATGGGTAGCGAAGACACCTTATCAATCAACGTTGTTGTTAAAGCTGATGTACAAGGTTCAGCGGAAGCGATTCAAAACTCTTTACTTGAGTTAGCTACGGAAGAAGTACAAGTTAATGTGTTGACTGCTGCGGTCGGAGCTATTACTGAAACTGATGTTTCATTAGCTGCGGCTTCAAACGCGATAGTGATTGGCTTTAATGTTCGAGCCGATGCGAGTGCACGAAAAGCGGTTGAAAAGGACGGGGTCGATTTACGTTATTACAGCGTTATTTATGATTTAATCGACGAAGTTAGAGCGGCAATGTCTGGTATGCTTTCGCCAGAGAAGAAACAACAAATTATCGGTTTAGCAGAAGTTCGCGATGTATTTAAGTCGCCTAAATTAGGAGCCATAGCGGGTTGTATGGTAACTGAAGGTGTCGTAAAACGAAGTAATCCAATCCGCGTACTTCGTGATAATGTGGTTATCTATGAAGGTGAATTAGAGTCACTAAGAAGATTTAAAGAAGATGCCAACGAAGTCAGAAATGGCATGGAGTGTGGTATTGGAGTTAAAAACTACAATGATGTTAAGGTCGGCGATCAAATCGAAGTCTTTGAAATTATTGAAGTTGCTAGAACGCTTTAAGCAAATTTTTTAACTTTCCAAAATAAGGGGTGGTTATTCATAGCCACGCCAACTTCAAAGACAGGCATTTTGCCTGTCTTTGCCGTTATAGCTTTTAAATTAGGTAAGTATCATTATGGCTAGAGAATTCAAACGTACTGATCGAGTTGCAGAGCAACTTCAACGCGAAGTGGCGCAAATTGTTCAACTTGAGGTCAAAGATCCAAGAGTTGGCATGGTAACTGTGTCTGGGGTAGAGATTTCGAGAGATTTATATTACGCCACGGCATTTGTGACCTTTTTAGGTATAGAAGAGTCGCCAAAGTCAATTGAGCAAGCGCTAGAAATATTGAACCAAGCAGCTGGCTTTGTTCGAGCGCAAATTGGCAAGCGAATGAAAATGCGAGTAGTACCCAATATCAAATTTGAGTTTGATGCGTCTATTGCACGAGGAAGCGAGCTCTCAGCTTTGATTAAACAGGCTCGAGATAAAGACGAAACCGAAAATAGTGAAGGCTCGTAGCCGTTTGATAAGCAAGTTTAGCCCTATCCACTAAGCGCTATTTAATAAGTATTTAGAGAGAATTTATGCCTCGTCGTAAGAAAGGTCGCAGTATTCACGGTGTTTTATTGTTGGATAAGCCGAAAGATATCAGTTCGAATAAGGCGCTACAAAAAGTAAAACACTTATTTTTCGCACAAAAAGCGGGGCATACTGGAGCACTCGATCCTCTTGCAACAGGCATGCTGCCAATTTGTTTAGGCGAAGCAACCAAATTTTCGCAGTTTTTGTTAGATTCAGATAAAGGATACCGAGTTGTTGGTAAGCTGGGAGAAAGAACCGACACGAGTGATTCAACCGGTGAAATTGTTGAAACTCATCCTGTCAATGTCACTAAAAAGCAGCTATTAAAAGCCATAGAAACTTTTCGCGGCGACATTAAACAAGTTCCGTCGATGTTTTCTGCACTTAAATTTCAAGGCCAACCGCTATATAAATATGCCCGGCAAGGGATAGAAATTGAGCGCGAAGCGCGAGATATTACGGTCTATGAAATTGACCTACTTCGGTTTGAAAACGACGAGGTTGAACTACAAATTGAGTGCAGTAAAGGTACTTATATAAGAACCATTATTGATGATTTGGGCCAGCTTCTTGGTTGTGGTGCTCACGTAACATTGTTACATCGTAGTTTTGTTGCTGACTACCCAGTAGAGGCAATGGTCTCGTTACAGCAATTAGAGCAAGAAAGAGAGCAAGGTCTTTCGCTCGACAGTCACTTACTGCCTATGGATAGTCCAGTCTCTCATTTACCCTCAGCTATTCTTGATGCCGATAGTACGCATTACTTTTGCCATGGTCACTCTGTGGTTTATCCAGACTTAGAGCAAGGTGATTATATTCGAGTGTACGATGAGGATGAGCAATTTTTAGGTTTAGCAGAAGTCGATACCGAGTTAATGCTTGCGCCTAAGCGGTTAGTGGTAAGGTAATTATTTTAACCAACCAAGGGCAAAGTGATGCGAGCAGTATTTTTAGACAGAGCAACCATAGATTCAAGTATTAGTCTGCAAAGTTTAGCCGACGAAGTCAGAGAGCTCACTTGCTATCCAACAACCGCCCCAGCAGATGTAGTCGAAAGAGCACTAGATGCAGAGATAATTATCACTAACAAGGTGCAACTTAATCAAGCTACTTTAGCTGCACTACCGAAGCTCAAACTCATTTGCATAACCGCGACTGGTACTAATAATGTTGACCTAGACTCCGCTAAGCGTTTAGGAATCCGCGTTATGAATGTGGTTGGTTATTCTACTGCATCAGTGGCTCAATATATTTTTGCTTTTTTACTTAATCATTTACATCGGGTCGATAGTTACCTAGAAAACGCACAACAAAAGCCTTGGGAGCAAAGCTCAACTTTTTGCCAAATTGACTTTCCTATTCATGAGCTTGCAGGCAAAACACTAGGCATTTATGGCTACGGCACACTAGGCAAAGCGGTAGCAAAAATCGGGCTCGCTTTTGGCATGACAGTGATTGTTGCAGAGCGCGCTAACTGCTTAACCTTGCGCTGTGGAAGAGTCAGTTTGGACGACTGCTTAGCTCAGTCTGATATTTTTACTATTCATTGCCCACTGACAGAAGAGACGAATAATTTATTTGATCGCGACCGCTTATTAAGTTTACCCAAAGGCGCTATTTTAATTAATACAGCGAGGGGACCTATCGTAAATTCAAGTGATCTTGCTGAAGTGTTGAAATCTGGACATTTACAGCATGCGATTGTCGATGTGTTAGAACAAGAGCCACCAGAAAAGTCACACCCCTTGTTGCAGCCACTAGAAAACTTAACCCTTACACACCACATTGCATGGGGCAGTATTCAAGCCCAGCAGCGATTGATTCAAGCCGTTGCAGAAAATATCCAGCACTTGAAGCATGCCACATAGAATCTGGCAGGCAACAAAGCATTAAATTTGAGTTATTTGGCGCTAACTTCTACACTTAATTGTGTTGTAACTAAACAAAATAATAAAAGCCTATGATAACTTTAGTTGTTGGAAGTCTATGATTTTTAAAAAAATATTACTGATGCTTATGTGCTGGGGGGTCGCTAGCTGTTATGCATTAGATGCAGATAAACCATTTAATCAATACGTTTTAGATGCTTGGTCTATTGAGCAAGGGCTTCCGCAAATTAGTGTACATAGTTTAGCGCAGGACGATCAAGGCTATATTTGGGTTGGTACCCAGGCAGGATTAGCCAAGTTTGACGGCGTTAATTTTAAAACTTACAGCATCGAAGACACGCCTGAGCTCACCGGAAACTTCATTCAGTCGCTTTACAATGACTCCCAATCTCGACTATGGATAGGTACTTATAAAGGCTTAGTCAAATACGCAAAAGGGCAGTTTAAAGCCATTCAATATTTTCCGGGCCCTAATCAAGAGCCTATGTCTTTGAATATTTATCAAGTAATTGAAAATAATCGAGGTGATGTTTGGGTTGCTGCTGTTCAAGGGTTGTTTCGATTTGACGCGCGCAACCAAGTACTAATTCGAGAAAATACTCAGCCAACATATAGTCTTTTCGCTGCTAACCAATCGCTATTGTTAGGTGAGGTGGGGCAATTTAGTTTTTTAGAAAAAAAGCGAACCACAACTGTCAAGCTACCCGAAGTTTTTAGTGACGCGCGAATTACTCGAATGATAAAAGTTGGTGAAGTTATATTGGCTGGTACTACTCAGGGGTTGTTAGAAATTGATATTAATCAATTATCGGTAAAAGTAGTGTTTAAGAACACGCCGATTTATAAACACCCGGTAGACTCCCTATATCAGGATTCTGATAAAAACGTTTGGGTCGGCACAATTAAAGGATTGTTCCGAATACGAGAAGGTCAAGTTGTTGAGCATGTCGGCAATGACAATAATCACAACTTTCAGCAAATTCAAACCATTATTGAAGACCATGAGAAAAATCTTTGGGTTGGAAGTTATCGCGATGGCGTGGCAAGAATTTGGAGTGGCCGTATTAGCCGCTATAGTGTTGATGTTGGCTTAAACGAACCGCTCGTTTGGTCTATTTTACCCGATACTAATAATGATAATATTTTTGTTGGCACAAATCAGGGACTATCTATCTTTAATGGACAAGCCATTATCCCCATTGCTTCATCAGATGAACTAACTCACCCTACGGCTTATACCCTTTTTCAAGAAGGTGAATATTTATGGGTAGGTAGTAGAGCGGGCGTTTCGCTTTTAAAACAAGGAAAAGTTGTCCCAGTAAAGTTTTCTGAAACTCTGTCAACGCTACAAGTGAATAGTATTTATCGAATTAAGCAGTCTGGCCGATTGTTAATGGGTACTACAAATGGACTATACGAATATAACGAGGCTGAGCTTAAGCCACTATTAACAACTAAAGGCCAAAAGTTATTTGTTCGACCTATTGCAGAATTAATGGATGGTAAGGTTTTAGTCGGCACTCAAAATGGTCTTTATCAATTAATAGCGGATGAGTTGATTCCCTATGGTCTATCTACAGGGCTTCCGGCAGGTATTGATGTGACCGGTATTCTAGAATTAAATGATAACCAAATAGTGATTTCAACCATCGCGAATGGCCTTTTTATATTGGTTAACCAGCGATGGGTCAACATTACAGAGCGAGACGGCCTGCCGGTAAATGAAAGTTTTACTGTGCTTAGAGATGACTTAGGTTATCTATGGGTGAGTGGATTTAAAGGGCTTTATCGCATTAGTATAAAAAATATGCTCAGCTACATTAATGGAAATTCAGATACCATTTCAAGCTATATGTTTTTAAGTGAAAGTGGAGGCTTACTGGGCAGTCAAAAGGCTTATTGTTGTAACGGTGCTGGCAACGCAAAAGGGTTTATAAAAAATGGTATGCTTTGGTATCCAACCCGAGATGGCATTGTTAAGCTAAATACGAATCAAATTAAACTCAACTCGGTATTACCTAATGTTATTATTGAAAGAGTGAAAAAGTATAACCGGTGGGTTAGTGTTGATGAAAATTTTAATTCAACATTTTCGCCAGATGAGCGTGACTTGAGTTTTGATTTTACCGCGTTAAGCTTTAGAGATCCTAAAAGCGTACTGTTTAAATACCGTTTGCTTGGGTACCATGATGATTGGCGTACCCCGGAAGACAGACTCCAACGTCGGGTTAATTATACTAACTTATCACCGGGTAAATATGTGCTGCAAGTGATGGCAGCCAATAACGCAGGAAAGTGGAATCCGCAAATTGCTGAATTGAACTTTGAAATCTTGCCTAATTTTTATGAAACTTATTGGTTTTATAGTTCTGCATTTATTCTTATGATCTTTATGGTTTACGCTTGGCATCAACAACGTACCAGAAGTTTAAAACTAAAAAAAATAGAGCTTGAAAATGAAATCAAACGTCATACTCAGCAGCTTGAAGTTTCAAATCAAAAATTGCACCAGGCTGTTCAAGCTTTAGAAGAAATTAGCCAAACCGATCAACTTACTGGACTTAAAAACCGTCGTTATTTAGCAAGTCAAATGCCAGCTGACTTAGCCCACTTTCAACGTCAGCTAACAGCAGAACAGCCCGGTGAAAAAATGGTTTTTGCGATTGCAGATATCGATCACTTTAAAAACATTAACGATACCTACGGACATAAAGCGGGTGATGATGTACTGCATAAATTCGCAGCGGTTATAAAAGGCCAAATTAGAGAAGGCGACTATGCCGTACGCTGGGGTGGCGAAGAATTTATTATCGTGTTTAGGCCAATGCCAAGTAAAATGACGACAGTTATTATTGAGCGAATACGAGCGGCTATCGAAGCAACAGAGTTTGCAATTGATGGAGGCAAAGTTATTTCTTTAACTTGCTCAATTGGTTTTGTGTCTTACCCCTTCTTTAGCGATGATATCAGCAAACTAAGCTGGGAGCATACGGTTGAACTTGCTGATCACGCACTTTATTTAACTAAAGAAAACGGCCGTAATGGATGGGCGTGTTTTAGAGCTACAGAGACAACGCCGCATAGCAAAGATTTACTGTTTAAAGTGAAGGATAATCTTGCCGACGAATTAGCCCATGGGCGGCTACAACAAATTACCAGCTGGGGCGAGTCAAACTAGTTAAAGCCAAATGCTTTAACTAGCGGTGATTAAGGTAAGGTGAAATGAGTAAGGTATTGGAATAGAATTTGTTAAGCCTAAACTACCCCAACGCGCTCGAAAAACCAAAAAAGCCCAATGCCAAGAGTTAATGTCGCACACGCATTAACGGCATAGTTACGTAATATCGAAACCTTTCGAGCTACAATAAACACTGGCATTAATGCAAGTATAAATAATATTTGCCCGGTTTCTACGCCCAGATTAAACAAGAGTATGCTGATTAGTTGTTGCTCTTGATTAATACCTAAATTGCCAAGTGCACTGGCGAATCCTAAGCCGTGTAATAAACCAAAGACGAAGGTAATCCAAAAAATATTTTTAACCCAGTTAAAAACCACATTTAATGCCGTTAGTACAACGGAAAACGCAATGCCCGCTTCGACCCAATTAATAGGTAAACTACTCCAGCCAAATGCACTGATACATAAGGTGATAGAATGTGCGACCGTGAAGCCTGTGATTAGCTTTAGGCTAGGTATTAAAAGCGGCAGGAGCGCTCTAGGTGAATCAACCATTGGCTTGAGTGTGAAAAGAGTTTTAGCCAATGGAAGCATCAACAGCAATACAAAAATCAAATGGTCAAACCCGAGCCAGATATGCAAAATTCCTTGCCAAAAATAAAATTTGGCGGTAGATAACGCAGAGTCATTGTTTAGCTTTAATTTAAATGAATGACTATTTTTATCTAGTAATGCTTGTTGTTGATTGGTTGCTTTCCAGGAAAGCAATAATTTATGATGATTTAAAGTGTCAATAAATGCGTAGTAGTCTAATTGAATCGCTGACGCTTTAGCATGGCTCGCAGGGCACACTACGTTTAACGGAATAGATAGTAATGTTTCGGTGTACTTTTGAGTAAGACTAAACGCGTGATTAAAACTAATGCTGCACAGTTTGGCGGCACCTTGCGCGACAATGATTTGAACTTTAGTATTTGACTCAATATAGGAAATAATTTTTTGCCGGGCTGCATTGGTTTCTTCCCAAGTCACTTTGCCATCAAAGTTATTATCTATGCCAATAAACTTTTCTAAATCTGCGAAAGAAACGCTGAGTCTACCCGAGTGTTGTCCTGCTGAGTTTTGAACTAAGTCTAAATGAGCAGTACTTAACTGGTGTGCATAACTAAGCGGTGACAGCAATAGGAGTAGTAATATTGCTCCTATAGATATAAATTTATTGTTATCCATTAGACGCTGCTCCTTGAATCATTTGTGCAATATCTAACAGCTGTTTATCCATAGGCTCTTTAGCTGACGCCCAATTTAACTCTGCCCACATTAATGCTTTAACTGGGTTTGGGTTTAAATAGATGTAAAAATAAGCTAAATCAGCCGCGTGGTCTTTGTCTTTTCGCTTCTCCCTTAGCAGCATCTTTTGAGTAATTTTATTTTGCCAAAATACGGCATTATTTTTAGTGTATTTTTCGGCTCTTGCCAGTCGTAATAATAGGCTGTCCTCTAATTGAGGTTTACTCTCGGCTAAATTTTCAAGCTTATTGTATATATTAATAAAGTCTTGGTTTGCTTCAGCTTGGTTAGTCCAAAGTAGCCACTGGCTCACCGGAGCACTCCCTAGTTCAAATGCATAATAATCTTGAGACTGCTGACTTTTATTAAGCAAGGCGCTAGCGTCCCCAAGCAAAGTGTGAACCCAGCGTTGGGTATTAATATTCCAGTTAGTTGATTGTTGCTTTATTTTTACAAGACCTTGATAGCTCTGCGTTACTTCGCCTTTGATTAATTTTGCCTCAAGCATACAAATATGCGCGAAACTGAGTTGGCTGATACCAATTAACTCTTTGCAGGCATTTAATGCTGCTTCAGGCTCTCCTTGGATGAGCTTTATGCGCGAGTAAATAAGTTGAGACTGAGGGTAGCTTGGTGAGCTTTTTGAAATTTTTGCTAACCAGTTGAGCGCAGAGTCAAACTGATGCTTCTGTTGCAGTAGGTTAGCGTAACTAAGATTTAATCGCTCGACCTGCTGGGCACTGATTAACTCAGGCTGAAGTTTAAGCTTTTTGATAAGTGGCAATAAAATGGACTCAGCATAGTCGTAAAAAATGCTATTGCCAGGCAGTTGTGCAAAATCAAAATAGGACTCTACCAAATTTAATCCGGAGACTATATTTTCAGCGCCTTTGCTATTTGCTGTTTGATGATAATGTTGTAGTTGCATCTGTAGCTCCTTGGGCAATTCGCGTTGGCTTGAGACTGAGGCAACAACGGCGCTATTAGAAGAGGGGCTCCAGTATTTGCCGCTTTCTTCAGCGAGCAGCAAACTCGAGTGGCCCAAGCAAGCTAGCAGCGCAAATTGCGCGACTAGCTTTGAGATTGTAAAATTTAAAATATTATTGTTCGCCATTGTCGACTAAGTCCTGAAATTCGTCTGTTGAAATGACATCTTGAGTAAAGTCACGTCCGTTGACTCCGCTAGGCTGACTATTAGAAGCTTGTTGAAAGCTTGCCCGGCTATAAGCGCTGAACACTTCTTGTTTGCGTTCAATAGTGACATTAATCGTCGCGTTTTTTGAGTAGGTTGTGCCGTCAAATGCGCGAAAAGTAAATTGATCTTCACCAGTAAATTCTTGCTTGGGCGTATAGGTGTAGTTGCCTTGCTCAGTTACCACCAAAAACCCGTTGATAGGCTGTGTTGCAACAATAAAGGTTAGCGCATCACCGTCTGCATCTTCAGCAACAAATTGACTAGAAACTGCGGTATCGGTAAACGTTAAAATATTATCGCTTTGTGCTACCGGTTGAGTGTTGATTTTTATGTCGGGCGTTTTACTGTTATTACAGCCTACCAAAAATAGACTGACCAAAGTGAGGGACGTTAAAGCTTGCGTTTTCATTAGTGGCTCCAAATTGTTTATCCAAAAAGTAAGTTTGACGTAGCCAATGCACGGCTACGCCTTTTTGACCCGAAAGTTAGTTGGGTGAACCCGCAAGCGGCGTTAACAAGTAAGGGAACTCACTATCGATTTGAGCTGCAGATAAAGGTGCACCGTCGGTGAATGGGGCATTACCAACATTTGCATCGGATGGTTCACAGTAACCTAAATTAGTAGCTGTACCGGCAACTGGAATATCGTGGCAAAGTCTTCCCATGACTACTCTAAGAGCAATATCGACAACATCATCTCCAGGTCTTCTGCCATTGGGAAAGCCTGCTAAATCGTCGCCAATAACCCCTAAAGGCGATTGAGCTGCACTCGGCGTTGCGGCAATAGCAGTATTTAAGCGCAACATTTCAGCCGCAGTTACCGTCGCTTGTTGATTAACACCAGGAAAGCCAGTTAAAAAAGCCGCGACTAGGTCAGTTCGCGGAAAATTGGTTGGTGCGATTGTTTCAAAGCTAGTACCTAAAGTGGCATTGACTGCATCTTTAAACAATATATTAAGTAATTCAGGTAAGCTTGGGTGAGTAACATAATCGGCAAATTGTCCATCCATTACTGGCTTTGAAGTTGAGAACTTATCTTTGTCTGGTAAACCAATAACTAACTCATTAACTAAGGGATTACTCAGCCGAGAAATTTGCACCATTGCACCACCGTTAACCTCTGGCTTAGCAAAAGTTGCATTCGGGTTTTGAATGCGCGCTTGTGGAATACTCGCGGTTGTCCATGCGCCAATCACTCCGTTGCCATCTCCGATAACGCAGCTCGTTGGTAGTTCTAGCGCGAGTGTGGTGACATTTTTACCGCGTAAGTCGTCATTTTGTTCATCTTGAGTGATGCCGCCAGGAAACCCATTGCCATCTCCAGCACCTGGAGCGCTATCGCCTTCTACCGGTACATAGTTAACTAAATCAAACGTTTCCCCTAAATTGACGCTAAATGGGTCTTTTCTTTGTCCCACAAAAACTTTGGCTGCTGAATTACACCCAGGGATACTAAGTGCATATTCATACTGATCGGCATAGGCTTGATAGGCTGTGGCAGAACTAAAAGTCTTGCTACCAATGAAGTCCCAAGGTTTGGTAAAACGGGTCGCACCCTCTGTTGACGACAGTGGCGTTGCATTCCCACTAGCGCTAGGGCCTTCTACTAAAGTTAATGTGTAGCTTTCGTGAAAGTTAAGTAAGCTTGTATTGGTTGCACTTAAACCGCCAGCATTTTTAAGTGGAATAGCAATATCTCGCTGATTTCCTGCTGAACCAACGGTTAGTTTAATCCCTTTTCCATTGTCTGCTAGCGCTTGTGAAAACTTAAATTGAAAGGATAGATCTTCGATAGCATCTCCGTCGTTATCAATATGAATAGCATAAATTGCGGCAGGGTCCATCGCAAAATAGTTAGGGCCGCCTTGCGGATCTTGAAGCGGAATATAGTTTGCAAGCAAAGTGACATAGCCGGTTCGACCTTCTTCATAGCTATTAAATAAGTAAAAGTCACTTGAGTCTAAAGTTGGGTAGCGCGTGATATTTGGCGCTTCACGATGGCTCGATGCTTGTGTATTATTAACAGTCAATCCGCTTAAAAAGGATGCCAATACGGCACCTGCGAGTAGGGAAGTTTTCATTTTTGTTCCTTGCTATTGGGTGAATGTATAAGAGATACGCTTAACTCTGTAACTTGGATGCAATTTAATTTAATAAATTGCCCTGCGCCTTTTCATTGGCAACTTGGGTATAATGCCAACCGGCTTATCAACAATTAGGACTAAACATAATGGCTACTCTTGGAACTCCATTTTCTGCGTCAGCAACGCGCGTACTTTTGTGCGGTGCCGGTGAACTAGGCAAAGAAGTTATTATTGAATTACAGCGACTTGGGGGAGAAGTCATTGCAATTGACCGTTACGCCAATGCACCTGGAATGCAGGTTGCTGATCGCTCGCATGTTGTTGATATGCTTAATGGGGATGAGTTAAGGCGGGTTATTGAACTTGAAAAGCCAGACTATGTAGTTCCTGAAATTGAAGCGATAGCGACTCAAACCCTTGCTGAGTTAGAAGCTGAGGGCGTAAATGTTGTCCCTACCGCACGCGCGACGCAATTAACTATGAATAGAGAAGGCATTCGCACACTAGCTGCAGAAACACTCGGAATTCCAACTTCGCCCTACGCATTTGCACAAACCAAACAAGAATTTATGAGCGCGCTAGAAAAAATTGGCTTGCCTTGCGTGGTTAAACCCATAATGAGTTCTTCTGGAAAAGGGCAAAGTCTTGTGAGAGAGGCGAATGATATTGAGCAAGCTTGGCAGTATGCCCAAGAAGGTGGCCGCGCGGGTAAGGGAAAAGTTATTATTGAAGGCTTTGTCGACTTTGATTATGAAATTACACTTTTAACAATCAAGCATATTGATGGAATTAGTTTTTGTGATCCAATTGGGCATGTCCAAAAAGATGGTGACTATCGCCAATCTTGGCAACCCTGTGCGATGAGCGAGCAAGCTTTAGCTAAATCTAAGTCGATAGCAGAACAAATTACCCGATCCTTATGCGGTGAGAATGGGCGCGGATTATTTGGGGTAGAGCTTTTTATAAAGGGTGATCAAGTCTACTTTAGTGAAGTGTCACCTAGACCACATGACACCGGGATGGTGACATTAATCTCGCAAGATTTGTCGCAGTTTGCATTACACGTGCGTGCAATATTGGGTTTGCCTATTCCAAACATAAAGCAGCATGGTGCATCGGCGTCTAGCGTAATTTTACCTAGCGGAAAATCAACTCAAACCCGTTTTAGCCAATTAGATAAGGCGCTCAGAGAGCCTGATACGCAAATTCGACTGTTTGGAAAACCAGAAATTGATGGTCGCCGTAGAATGGGAGTCGCAATAGCGCGCGATGAGTCGATTGAAAAAGCCATTGAAAAAGCTAAACGTGTTTCTGCGGCAATTAAAGTCGAGTTTTAAACATTGCTATGCGCTTTAATTTAGGGCCATCATTTATTCGTTAAAATTGAGTAAGTGATGCTCAATTGAGAAAACATGCGCATCGTAAAAGTTTAAGCTTCGTAATGCGCTGGCCAATTGAGTCACATATTCTCTATTTGGGCCACTAGGGCCGTGGCTAGTTTGGATTTGTGCGGCAATTTCTATTTCTGGTGCGTAGCCTAAGTAAGCTTCATTGTCTGGTGACGCAATATACACAATGCCCTGTTTTTGCTTCCCGGTATGAAAGTTGAGTTCAATAGAGTGGCGCAAATAGCCATTTTTTTCGCGATGATCAAGGTGCTCAAAAACATCATGAGAAACTTGAAAAGCCATGCCATCGCACTTTGTGTTAGCTGACTTAACTAGCGTAAGCACTCTACCTGGCTGTTGAGGCGTGCCTCTATGGTCATGGCTGCCTTGCCAAAAGCGTCGCTCCCAATTGACAATGTATGCGGGCTTTTTTTGGATATATGGAAAGTCAATTTTATGGATTAACGAGCCATAACCAAATAACCAAATTTCTTCGCCGGGTAAAAATGTTTGGCGATTTTTATTTAAACTAACCGTGTTATGGCTCATCAGTGGGGTCGTTAAAAATAATGGTTAAAAGAGTTAATTTGAATGGTTCACTTTGACTAGCCTCTTACTTTTCTAAAGTTAGTTGCTGTTAGGGCTTTGTCAATGAGTTCGGCACAATGGGTGAGGTATTTTAGCTCTTCAGAGGTGGCTTTGCTAGACTGAATGATTTGCTGGATGTAGCCACTGACTTGGTCGACTTGCCACGACATTTCGTCAAACATAGAGCCGATTAACTCCATTTCGGTATAAGATTCTACTAACTCTTCGTTGGCAACATGCTCAATCCAACTGGCATACTCACGACTAGGGACGCCAGCTTTTATGCGCATGTCGGTTAACCTGGCGATAAAATTTTTAAGTATCGACTTAGACTTGTCTTTACTGGCGTCTTTAAGGTTTGCTTCTAGTTTTTCTAAACTTGAACATACGGTGAAAAATATTTTATTGGTTTGCAATAGGCGCTGATTAAACTGCTTGAATTCACTTTCTGGTCGAGTCAGTTTAGCTTCACTCGCGGAACGCTTCACTAGCTGAAGAAAGCCGTTATAAGCTTCTTTACCGAATGTTGTGGTGTTTAGGGTTAAAAAGCCTTCTAGGTGCGCCATTCCTTTTCCCTGCTTTTTATAACGATTAACGATTTCCTGCATGGTATCTGACATGGCTAAAATTTGCCCTTGCAAACAAAGCTGTGAACCCTGTTTGCCATGAGGATAGCCGGCTCCATCGTCTCTTTCATGGTGCTCTAAAATTGCTTTTGTAATTAATCGAGGTAGCTGTGGAACATCGTTTAAAACCAGTTCACTAATTAAGACATGACTCTTAATGATTTTCTGCATAATGGATTTGTTTTGTTTAGCCGATTCAAAAAGATCGGGTGCAATGTGCATCATGCCCACATCTCTTACTAATGCCGCTATTACAATATTAATCACTTCACGTAAATCTAACTCTAACTGATCGGCAATAGCCAATGAAAACCAAGCCCCAGCAACCGCCTTTTGGAATAATTCAGGCATATTGCTTTTCATTACTGTGAGTTTTTGACGGAGGATTGAGTGTTGGTTAAGCGTGCTACAGCACTCGTCCAAACGCCCATTGAGGCGTAGCACTTTATGCAGGTACTTTAGCTCTGGAAACTCGGTGAGAAAAACAATAAAGGCTTTGTTTAGTTCGAGCTTATCAATCATTTTCTCAAGTGAGACTGAAGTTGGTAAAGCTTGCTTTAACTTGTGCTTTACTAACCTTTCAGCTGCGGAGCGGTTGATTTCAGCCCCTTTTTTTATCAGCAAGACGCCTTGCTCATTAAATAGGTCGTCTGCCGCTATCACCTTATTGCTATCATTGAGCTTAGCGAGGTGTTCCGCATAAACGTTGTGATTTGAGTCACTTTCCAAAAAACTAGGCCTAAATGATTGATTTAGCTTAAGTGTAGCTAATTTAAGCGGTCTAATGCAAAAAATCATCGCCTTGTCGATTGGACGTTAGTTTACCGGAGGGGTAAAAGTAAATCGGAAGGGTAAAATTAAGATAGCGCAGTTGGAGCTTAACCAAGCTGCGCTTTGTAGATTAAATTATGACCCACTGCGCAGTAAGAATAACTGGACCTGTTGGCTGGCCTGTCGGTGAACCACCTAGCGGCTCTTGGCTAACCGCTAAGCCAGATTCCAGTAAGCTCGCAATGCGTTTTAAATCTACCAGTCGTTTTTCACCTTGCTTAGGAAGCAAACCTAATGAAATTGGTGCTGTACCGTCTTTAGGTAGCATCCAAAGTTCAAAATCAATTTCTGTTTCAGTCTTAGGCGGGTTTTGAGCAATGACGAGAATTGCTTCGTTCTGGCGTTTTGCAACCCATGCGACTTTGGGGGCTTCAATTTGTAGGCTTGCTATCGCTGTTACAGCTGTCGCCTGATTAAACTGAAATAGCACCAGCCATGCAAATAATATACTGGCAAACGCTGGCACACCCAAGCCAAAAAAGCGCTTGAGTGAGAAGCGAGTTGGTTCTTTAGTCCAGCCCAGTTGAGCGGTGATTTTTAACCACATTTGAGACGGCAGTTGCGCGGGTGGAAGCTGCTGGCTCAATGGGTTCAATAGTTGCTCCCAATGCCAAACTGCTTGTTGCAAGCTATTATATTTCATCATTAGTTGGCTGAAACGAGTTCTTGCTCGACCACTCATGATGCCTAGAACATATCGTTTTGCGAGCTGTTCGGCGAGCTCTGTATTATGGTAGTTCATGCTGAAAGACAACTTTTAAGTGATTGTAAACCGCGCTTAATCCAGCTTTTAATGGTTCCTAGTGGGGCTTCTATATGTTTTGTTATTTCTTGTTGAGTCAGCCCGTAAAAATAGGCTAGCTGGATTGATTGGCGTTGGCCGCTGTCTAATTGTTCAACGCAATGTTTTAATTTCACGTTGTCGGATAGCGTGCTTTGGCTCTCCATATTTGGGTTAATATCGGTGGGAAGTGGTAAACGGGCTTGATGTTTTTGGTTAACCTTATTATGCCGTAGTTCATCAATACAGCGGTTTCGCACCATGCTGACTAACCAAGTCATGACACTACCTCGGTTTGCATGATAGTTGTCAGCGTTATGCCATATTTTAACAAAGGTTTCTTGAATTACTTCTTCCGCGAGATCTTTGCGGCCCAGCAAGTTGATAGCCACAGCGAGTAGTTGTCCTCCGCAGTTTAAGTACAGCTGCTCAAAGGCGCTGCGATTACCCTGGGTAATCGCATAAAGCCACTGAAGTTGGCGCTGATTGGCCTCGATTTTTGTTGTTGACATAAATACCCCCTAATTTAGCTCGTAATATCTAGTTACGTGTAAAGTTCAGTTTTGGATTATAAAAACTAAATTAAACTGATTGTTTTAGGGGAATATGATTAATCTACCTTAGGTAACACCACTAATTTTACTAAGCTATGTGCCACCGCAATATAAATGAGCAACCCGGTACAAAGCGATTCTACACTGACATTTTGATCAAATAGCCAACCAAATAAGACTGGCGAAATAGCGGTGGATACAACCATGATTGCAGTGACCATAGAGCGAATCGCGGCGATATGTTTCTTACCGTAAACTTCGACCCACAATGAGCCAACAATAGGGCCACCTGCGCCAATGGTAATACCAAATAAAAACATAAATAACATGGCAACCCAAGGGCTAAATAAAGGCTGAGCAAGCAACACTAAGCCTAAAAACATAGGAACTAAATAAAATTGAATTAGAGTTTTGCCGCTATATTTATCAACCAGCGAGCCAACAATTAATGCAGACTTTAAGTGAGAAATAGCATAAACCACAAAGCTTGTCGCGAACCAAGCGACACTCCATTGTTTACTTTGCAGTAAGATGTTTTGCTGAATAAAAATGCCGGTGACAATAAAGGCCGGTGCCATTACCATAGGAATTAATACCCAAAAGCGGATATCAGCAAGAACCTGTTTTCTATTCCATTGTAAACTTGTTGACTCTGGTTGTGCTATGAGGTCTTTATCAACTTGATTGATTCTATCCTGCGAGCGATTGAGTAGGTAAAGCATGTAAGGTATAAATAAAGCTAATAAACTAAACCCCAGTATGAGCCAGGTTGTGCGCCAACCTAAAGCTGCAATCAGGCTAACTGCAAGTAAGGGTAATATCGCTTCGCCAATAGGCATACCAAAACCAACTAAGCCAATCGCTTTGCCTCTATTCGCGTCAAAGTAGCGAGACATTGAGGTGTAGGCAATATGAAACATTAAACCTTGCCCACAAAACCTTAACAGTAATAATGCGACAACTAGGTGCCAAAGCTGCACTGAAAAGTAAAGTAAAAAGCAGGCGAAGGCCAATCCTAAAGTGGTAAAAAAAGTAAATGTTTTGAGTGCTGTTTTATCTAATAAACCGCCCACATAAATAATGATAAAACCGGAAACTAATGTGGCGCTAGAATAAACTAGTCCGTACTCTGCATTGGTCAAACTAAAGGCGGACTGAAACTCGTTACCAAACCAGGCAATAAAAAAAGTTTGTCCATAGTTACCAAAAAAAGCGGTTAGAAGACCAAATAATAAAAAGTGAAAATTACTTTTTGCGAATAAGAAGTAGTCTTTAAGCATACATGAGCCATTAAAAAGAAATAAAAAAGCCGCTGCAAAGAGCGGCCTCTATAAAAAATATAAATTGCGAGTTAGTTTTTACCCGAATGGCCAAAACCGCCTTCGCCACGTTGAGTTTGTTCAAACTCAGAAACCAAGTTAAATTCCACTTGAACGACAGGTAGTATCACCAATTGAGCAATGCGATCGCCTGGCTCTATTTTAAAGGAGGTTTGGCCTCTATTCCAGCAAGAAATAAACAGTTGTCCTTGATAGTCTGAGTCAATTAGTCCAACTAAATTACCTAAGACTATGCCATGCTTATGCCCTAAGCCAGAGCGCGGTAAAATGGTGGCGGCTAAACTGGGATCGGCTATATGAATGGCAATGCCGGTTGGAATCAGTTGGGTTTGGCCTGGCTCTAAGGTTAAGCTGCTGTCTAAACATGCACGCAAGTCAACCCCAGCAGAACCTTCGGTTGCGTAACTCGGCAGGGGAATTTGATTGCCGATTTTTGAATCTAGTATTTTTATTTCAATATTCTTCATTTGAAACTTTCCTGTAGCAGTTTTTACTATTATTAAAAGCGATAATGCCAGTCTAAAGTGAGCGTGTCCAAACCGTAGTTTGGGCGCTTTAAGTAGGCGTTTGAATAGTGGTTGTAACGTAAAGTTAACCGATGTTTTTGCTGTTTGTCTAAGGTTGTTCCCAGCCCTACAACCGTCGCAAATTGAGGCTTACTCGAAAGTTCTATAGGGTGTAAGTGGCGTTGATTAAAATAACTTAAACCAACCCCAAGTTGCCAATACCAAGCTTGAGACTTTTCAGGGCTTTGCCAAAAACTTAATACTGGCCGTACTGCAATCACTTGCATAGACTCATCTTGTTTTTCAATTTTTGACCAGTAACTTTCTATTTCTAGTTCCGAATAGCCAAACAATGCGTGTTGAAAAGTGGTTTCAGTTTCCCAAAACATGCCTAAGCTAAATTGTTTAGCGCTTTGAATATTTTTATACTGAATAAGGCTATCATTCATTCCGCTACCAATATTAAGAAGAAAGCCGTCAATCGCATTTGAGTTAGCATTGATCGCTATGACGCCTAAAATAACCGCAATAAAGTTTTTAAAAATAAACGCACGCACAGTTTAAAATCCTTTTTGATTTTTAATCATGTCGTATGCGGCTTGAATCTCTTGCGATTTTTCGGTCGCCACTTTCACCATTTCTTGCGGCATGCCTTTAGCAACCAGCTTGTCTGGATGATGTTGCGACATTAATTTGCGGTAGGCTTTTTTTATGCTCGCTTTATCTGCGTCTGCGCTAATACCTAAAACAGCATAGGCTTGCTCAATAGAGGGGCGGTGACTATTTTTGGTTTGTCCTTGGCCTTGATTTTGTTGATGAAATGACTGTTGTGCAATCACCATGTTAATTAGTCGATTAATATGTGCATTCGGCAAATTAAAAGCACTGCCTATTTGGTAGAGGATTTGCCGTTCAGCATCAGAAATTTCTCCATCTGCTGCCGCACTAACAATCTGAATTTCGAGAAACATTTGAATTAGCGAGGGCTTTCTAAAGCAATTCGTTATGAGGCCCTTTAATTGCTCATCTAAATTGAACGTACTGGATTTTCCGCGGTTAAAGGCGTCGATCGCTTGCTGGCGCTTTTCATTAACGAGACCCAAAGTTCGCATCACTTGTTCTGCGGCGGCTATTTCTATGGGAGAAACGACTCCGTCAGCTTTTGCAATATGACCCATGACCGCAAAAGTTGAGTCAAAAAATGCTTGTTGAGTTTGAAACGCATTGGCAGAGCTAGTGTAACTACCGAATTCTTGGTTGAGACCTTTGTCAAAAGAGTGTCCAAGCCATACACCTATCACCAGTCCTATGGGGCCGCCAAGTAGTGCGCCTAAAATGCCGCAAATTAGTTTTCCGTATATTTTCATAGTTTGCTTGAGTGCGTAAGCGGTTGGTTTCGCTCGAGCTACTCCTTTTAATTTATAGTTGCTGTTTGAGCTCTTCGAGCCTGTGTGGCGTACCGATATCATGCCACATTCCGTGGTAAATTTCTCCAGAGAGCATGTTTTTATCTGCCGCAGCTCGTAAAAATGGCGCTAAGCTTTGCGCTTGATTAGGCGGGCATTGTGAAAGTAGCGCAGGGTGATAAAGGGCTATGCCAGAAAATGTCCAAGTAGATGCTTGGGTAGAGTTACTCACGAGATCGTTTTCTAAACCAAAGTCCCCTTTAAGGTTGTGCGCTGGGTTTTTCACCAACACTAAATGGGCGTGACAACTCGACTCGCTTAAGGGCTTGGTTTGTTGATGTTTGATTAAGTGTTCGAGCGGTAAATCGCACCAGATATCACTGTTAATTGAAATAAAGGCTTCATCGCCTAAATAAGCTAATGCTTGTTTTATCCCGCCAGCGGTTTCCAGTGCTTGAGTTTCTCTAGACCAAGTGATATTGACTCCCCAATTGCTACCGTCGCCAAAATAGTTTTCAATTTGTTCGCCTAAATAGCAATGATTAATCACGATATCTTGAATGCCTGCTTGGGCTAATTTAATGATTTGGTGCTCTAATAAAGGCTTGCCCGCAACGGCCAACATGGGCTTGGGGGTATCTTTAGTTAATGGCATCATACGTTGTCCGCGTCCTGCGGCTAATATCATCGCTTTCATTTTAGTTGGTCCATCGCAGGCTTTATGGTTTGGTTTAAAAATAAACTAAACTTTTCAAACTCGGGGTAAACTGCCGCCGTTTCTAATAGGTAATTGAGGGTTAATGGCAAATCATTAAGATAATTAGGCTTGTTGTCGCGATAGTTTAGGCGACTAAATATGCCTAGAACTTTTAAATGCCGCTGCATCCCCATCCAGTCAAAATATTTTACCAGTTGAGGCCAGCTTATTTGGTATTGCTTTATGATTACTGAGTTTTGATAAAAGCTTTTCAGCCAGTCGAGTTGTTGCTGTCTTGGCCACGCAATGTAGCAGTCTTTTAGTAGTGATACAGGATCGTAGCTAACGGGTCCCAATACCGCATCTTGAAAGTCAATTAGGGCGATTTTTCCTGTCTTTGTTAACATTAAATTACGCGAGTGAAAGTCTCTATGAACTAAACATTGGGGTTGAGCAAGTGCGCTGGCAATTAACCGCGACTTAACCTGAACGATTAGACTGATTTCGGTTTGACTGAGGCTTAACCCTAAGTGTTGTTGAACAAACCAGTGGTCAAACAAATCGAGCTCAGTTTGTAGTAGCTCTCGATCGTAGTGAGGGATATCATCAATGGTATTTGTTGGTATTGACTGAAATTTTGCTAATGTTTGCAGCGCCGCGGCATAAAGTTGCGGGGCCGAGTCAAGGTTTAACTGATTAGAGAAAAGCTGGTCGCCCAAGTCTTCAATAATCAAAAAGCCTTGTTCATAGTCTACCGCATGGCAGCTTGGAGCAATTAATTGGTTGGCCGCTAGCAGCTCGCACATGTTAACAAAAGCGTGGTTTTTTTCTGTTGCTGGGGGGGCATCAACTGCTATCAATGACAAATCTTGGTGTCTGAACCTAAAGTAGCGTCTAAAGCTTGCGTCACCTGCCACATTAATTAATGTAGGAGGAGCTATGTTTAGTTGCGTACCTACCCAAGTGGATAGCTGTTGGGTGCGACTTTGTGACATAAGTTAAGTTATCTTAGGGTTGGAAATTACGTATTTTCGATTGGCATAATGCCTGCAATCATTCTTCAGTACAAGCCAACAAGGCTTATGGGGTAAACCGAGCCTCTTTTTGGTTTCAGCATAAGCGCTTTTAGCGTATGATAACGGCTCTTCAATTACCCCTTGGTTAATTTTAAGCTAAATTACGTTAGCCCTTAAGAACTTTATGAATTTTGTTCGTGCCTTTAAATTTAACGCTCAATTAACAACGTATTTGGTTTTGCTACTGGCTTTGGCGGTTTTGGCGCTAGTCCCCGCTGTGGCCCAAGAATCTAACCTCGAACCCGCGCAACAAGCTGCATCACCTTACTATTCAGCACAAATTAAAGCAGATCAGTCGGCAACTGATTATATTAATCAACTTTCACAGTGCGGCCAAAATAAATCCTGGCAGTCAGACATTAACCCCTTAATGCCCAAGGCTCAAGCTTATACATTAGAGCGCAGCTTATCGGCCGATGCTATGCCGGTCAACAATGAGACTCGTATACAATTGACCGGTAATGTAGAGGCTAAAGATTCCGAGTCGTGGTTGCGCGCAGATAAACTTACCCTAGAGAAAGCGACTCAAGTATCTCAAGTTTCTGGAAACGTGCGCTATGAATCTGCAGAACTCTTTTTCAGTAGCCAACAAATTATTATGGACGAAGCGCAAGATACTTTGACCGTCGACTCGGCATTGTTCTACCTTTTTCAAAGCCAAGCCAATGGCACCGCGCAACAATTAAAAGTTACTAATCGCGATCATCTTGCATTACGCGAGTTATCTTTTTCTACTTGCCCTGTAGAAGAACCTGCTTGGCAATTGACAGCCGAGCGCATGGAGATAGACCAACAAAATGGTGTAGGCGAAGCCTGGGGTAGCGTTTTAAGGGTCAAAGATGTTCCTGTTATTTATTTACCTTATATTAGTTTTCCAACCGATGATAGGCGTAAAACTGGTTTACTAACTCCCTCTTTTAACTCTGACGATAGAGACGGTGTCGATTTTAGTTTACCTTTTTATTGGAACTTAGCACCCCATGCCGATCTGACAATAGCGCCTCGCTATATTGAGAAACGTGGCAGTGGGTTAGAAGCTGAATTGCGCTACATGACGACAAATAGTTACACCGAATATGAACTCGCAGCGCTAGCATCAGACAGGCGCTATTTAAACCAGCTTCAACAAAATAGCACCGCGCAAGTTGCTAAAAGTGAGGCGAATCGTTGGTTTAGCCACTTTAGTAATAAAACCAATCTAGGTGAACACTGGTCTTTAAACATTGATACTCAGCGAGTAAGTGATATTGACTATTTTAGAGATTTCTCTAGTGGTATTGAAAGCGCCAACGAAACTCAGTTAGCCAGTGAACTGCGCTTAAATTATCAGGATGACATTTGGCAATTAGATTTTTTCACTTTGAGCCACCAATCATTAATCGGAAGAAACTCGTATCAATATTTACCGAGCTTTAGAGGCGTGGGGCAAGTGCAAACTAAGCAAGGGCTTGAGTTTCACTTAAGTTCAGAGGCAACACGTTTTCATCACCGCGATCCTGCTAAAACGGTTGGACAAAGGTATCATATAGCGCCTAGCGTGAGCTTACCAAAGCGCCAAAGTTGGGGCTTCATTATTCCAAAACTAAGCTATTGGGCCACCCAGTATCAACAAGAAGTTTCAGCAACAAGCACAACATCTAGCGCTCAACGCAGCTTGCCTTTATTAAGCGTAGATAGCGGGTTATATTTTGAGCGAGGCCTCAAGTGGGGGGCAGAGCAGTTTACTCAGACTCTAGAACCGCGGTTATTTTATGCTTATGTGCCTTATCGAGAACAGACTGACATTAATGTGTTTGATACCACACTTAATGAGTTTAGTTTTGCCCGCTTATGGCAAGTAAACCGTTTTAATGGAATTGATCGGGTCGGCGACACCAATCAAATTAGCTTATCAGTGACTAATCGAATTTTAAGTGACCGCTCAGGTGATGAACTCGCTAGCTTTACAATTGGAAGGCAATATCAATTAAATGAGCCCAGAGTGCAGCTAAGTAATGAGGAAAACCTAGCTCGCCAATCACCCTGGCTCGCGCAAGCGAAAGTGAATGTTGCTAATGGATTATCGGTAGCGGGCTTAATTGACTGGGATCCGGACCTTAACCAAACCAATCGAGCGCAAATTCAGTTAAATTTTGAACCCAAGACCAATCATATTGTCAATCTATCTCACAGATATCGTGATCTAGCGGGTCAAATGCATGAAGAGTTAGACTTTGCCTTTGCTTTACCTGTAAATGAAAGGTGGCGCTTGCTCGGAAGATGGTATAATGATTTAAACCGAGGCCAACTCATAGAAGCCCTTGCAGGGGTAGAATATGAGTCTTGCTGTTGGGTGGTGCGAATAGTGGCACAAAAGTTTTTAAACTCTCAACTTGATGGGCTGGGTCTGCCGCTGGAGTTTGGCGATGACCGCTATCAAAATGGAGTTAGCCTTCAGTTTATATTTAAGGGCTTAGGCAGTGCGGGTAAATCGGGCTTAAAAAATGTTTTACAATCTAGCATTGTTGGATATCAAGACATCTTTAAAGAAGAAAAGCGAAATAATTAATTAATTGCCAGTGATCTTGTTGGCAGAAATAGGTAAATGAAAAAACTATGAAAACATTGGTTAAAATAAGTTGTGTCACTCTCCTGTGTCTTTATCAAACTGTTAGTGCGGCAAATACTGAAATACTCGATCGAGTGGTTGCTTTGGTAGATAGCGATGTCATTTTAGCAAGTGAATTAGTTCGCCGAACAAACACCGTGGTAGAACAAATTAAACAGCGTAAGCAAACAGTGCCACCAATCAATAAGTTAAAAGATCAAGTACTTGAGCGCTTAATTTCTGAGTCGCTTCAAATGCAAATGGCTAAACGAGCTGGAGTAAGAATTGGTGATGCGGAGCTAGACGCTACGCTTCAAAAAATAGCTGAAGACAGCCAGCTAAGCTTAGCAAGTTTTAAGCAAAAAGTAGAAAGTGAAGGCACACCTTGGGGCATTTTTAGAGAAGATATTCGTGCTGAAATTATGATTTCAAGAGCCAGAACCGGGTTTGTTTCGCGAAGAATTAAAGTGAGCGACAAAGAAGTCGAGAACCTCGTTGAGCAAATTAATAAACAGGGTGAAAGTCAAACGCAATACTCTATTGGACATATACTATTGCCAATTGCTGAGAATGCAACGCAGCCAACTATCGACAAAACGCGAGAGAATGCGCAAAAGCTTGTTAATGAGCTTCGTAATGGCGCAAGCTTTGAAGAGTTAGCCGTAACTTATTCTAGTGGGCAAAATGCGCTTTCGGGTGGAGACCTAGGTTGGAGAACGCTGACTCAGTTACCTAGTTTGTTTGCTGATAGTATAAAGAATTTAAATAAAGGCGATATTTCTGAGCCCTTAAGAAGTGGAAGTGGTTTACATATATTAAAGTTAAAAGAGATAAAAGGTGGCTTCGGTTCTCACGAAGTTTTACAAACTAAAGCGCGCCATATTTTGGTGACACCTAATGCGATTTTATCTGATCAAGCCGCTAAAGAAAAAGCCGAATTAATTCGCCAAAGAGTGCTCAGTGGTGAAGACTTTGCCGAGTTAGCGATTGAGTTGTCTGACGATAAAGGCTCTGGATCTTTAGGTGGTGATTTAGGTTGGGCAGTACCCAGTGATTTTGTACCTGAATTTGGTGAAGCAATGAATAAACTTGCCGTTGACGAAATAAGTGAAGTGGTAAAGTCAGAGTATGGTTATCATGTAATTCAGGTGTTAGGGCGCAGAAACCAAGATCAAACCCAAGAAAAGAAGCGTGAAAGAGCCTATCAAATTTTGCATCAGCGTAAATTCGAAGAAGAATCTCAGCTTTGGTTGAGAGAGCTTCGCGACCAAGCTTATATAAAGATTGTTGATGAGTCTTAAAGCAAATAAAATTCCGCGGCTCGCTATTACCCTAGGCGAGCCCGCTGGAATTGGCCCCGAGCTAGTTGTAAAAATTGCCCAGTTAAGTTTTAGTGCAGAGCTTACCGTTATTGGTGACGCTGAAGTGTTGATCGCAACCGCAAAGCAATTAGGTTTGCCCCTTGCTTTAACCGCACAAACTTGGCAGGATAATTATTCAGTTCATACGCCAGGGCACTTAAAGCTGATTGAGGTAAAGTGTCCTGTAAAGCCAATTGCGGGTGAGTTGAACTCCCAAAATGCCGCCGCTACTTTACGCACATTAACGCTAGCCAGTGAACTAGGCTTGCAGGGACAAGTCGACGCGATAGTAACTGCACCAGTTCATAAAGCGGTTTTAAATCAAGTTGATCGAGCGTTTTTAGGACATACAGAGTTTTTCGCACAACATGCTCAAGTAGAAAAAGTTGTAATGATGCTAGCCACAAATCAACTGAGAGTGACGCTGGCAACAACCCATATTCCACTCAGTCAAGTTCCGTCTCATATTACTCGCGAATCGCTAACTGAAAGTCTCGAAGTTATTTGCACCGCGTTTGAAGGTTTTGGCATAGATAAAGTACGCATCGCAGTGTGTGGGTTAAACCCTCATGCAGGAGAAGATGGCTTGTTGGGCAACGAAGACATTAAAGTTATTGCACCAGTTATAAAAGACTTCCAAAGCAAAGGGAAGTCTGTCTTTGGACCGTTTCCTGCCGATACCCTTTTTACACCATCTAAACGAGCCGCTTTTGATGTTTTCTTAGCCATGTACCACGATCAAGGTTTACCGGTGATAAAAGCGTCTGGCTTTGGCGAATGCGCCAATATAACTTTGGGCTTGCCTTACATTCGAACGTCAGTTGATCATGGTACTGCACTTGATATTGCCGCTAAATATCAAGCCAATGCTGACAGTCTCGCTTATGCTATAAATTACGCTATAGAACTTTACTCTGGGAAGTTACCGTCATGAAAGTTTTTAACCCTAATCAACATCAGGCGAAAAAGCGCTTTGGTCAAAATTTTTTACAAGATGCCGGTATTATCGAACGTATTGTAAAAAGTATGCGGCCGCAAAGGTCGCAAAATATCATCGAAATAGGCCCTGGCTTAGGAGCACTTACAAGACAGATTTTAGCCGAAACTAAATCAATATCCGTGATTGAGTTAGATAGAGATGTCATTCCAAAATTAAAATTTAATTGTGATGGTTTAGGCGAGTTAAACATTTTTGAACAAGATGCGTTGAAAACTGATTTTGCGTTATTTGCGGAAAATGGGCCGCTAAGGGTCGTAGGTAACCTACCTTATAATATTTCGACCCCAATTATGTTTCACCTGTATGACTACCTAAGCAATATTCAAGACATGCACTTTATGTTGCAAAAAGAAGTCGTTCAAAGAATGGTAGCGCAACCGGGTAGTAAAGCCTATGGTCGGTTGAGTGTAATGACGCAATACGCTTGTGATGCTCAAATGTTGTTTATAGTACCGCCAGAAGCATTTACGCCAGCGCCAAAAGTAGATTCAGCTATTGTCCGGCTTACGCCAAAGCAACAAACCTTAACGTTAACTGATAAGTCAATTTTTGCCAGTGTCGTTGCCGAAGCTTTTAACCAGCGAAGAAAAACCGTGCGTAATGTGTGGAAAAAATATTTAGCCGTTGGTGACTTTGCCGAGCTTAAGATAGACCCTCAGTTAAGGCCTGAAAATTTGACATTGGCAGACTTTGTTAATGCTGCTAACTATATTGCTAAGCTGCCTTCTAAGCCAGAATAATTAAGTTGAGTTAGGCCTATTCAGTTTAGGTTAATAATCTTTTGTTATTTTAGATGACACGATTGAAATCGGTTTGAATAAATTGGCTGAGGTTATGATGAAACGAAATTATTCTTTACTGCTACTTCCAGTACTACTTTTGCTGACTGCATGCTCTAGTCACTATAGGGCGTCTTCTCATCACCATCATCGACATCACAGCCACCTTTCAGTGGGAGTTCATGGGCATTCTAATGCTGGTAAAGTGTTAGGGGCATTACTTATTGGCGGTTTAATTGGGCATGCAATTAGTGAAGCGGGGCATGAGCACGATGAACCCGATCCAGTTAAAAGCATTACTCAAAAGGTTACCACAACTACAACGACGACTAGCGAAGATGAGCTAACTAACGGTTACACTCTGCCTAGCCGATCACAAAGTACTAAATTATCACCAGAGCAAAAAAAATGGTATCAACAGGGTGACGATGGAAATTGTTATTTAATGCAAACCGATACCAATTCTCGCGCTGACGCTCAGGTAGTCTCTGCGGTTCCTAAATCAATGTGTTAAAGCTTTGGTTTTTTCCAGGTAATAAAAAAGAGCCGAAAGGCTCTTTTTTATTTAATAGCTTGAGCGCTAACTCATCGCTTACTCGTCTAAAAAGCTACGTAGTTGATCAGAACGAGTCGGATGGCGAAGCTTACGTAGTGCTTTAGCTTCAATTTGACGAATTCGTTCACGAGTAACATCAAATTGCTTACCAACCTCTTCTAGTGTGTGATCGGTGTTCATATCGATACCAAACCGCATTCTAAGAACTTTTGCTTCTCTTGCCGTAAGCCCTGACAGTACCGTTTTGGTTGCTTCTCTTAGACTTTCTGATGTGGCAGAATCAATCGGTGAGTCTTGGTTGCCATCTTCAATAAAGTCGCCTAAGTGCGAATCTTCATCATCGCCAATTGGAGTCTCCATTGAAATAGGCTCTTTAGCAATTTTAAGTACTTTGCGAATTTTATCTTCTGGCATTTCCATACGCTCTGCTAATTCTTCAGGCTGCGGTTCGCGTCCCATTTCTTGAAGCATTTGGCGAGAAATACGGTTTAGTTTATTAATTGTTTCAATCATATGAACCGGGATTCTAATAGTTCTAGCTTGGTCTGCGATAGAACGCGTTATTGCCTGGCGAATCCACCAAGTTGCATAGGTTGAAAATTTGTAACCGCGACGATATTCAAATTTGTCTACAGCTTTCATCAGGCCAATATTGCCTTCTTGGATTAAGTCGAGGAACTGAAGGCCGCGATTGGTATACTTTTTAGCGATCGAAATAACTAATCGTAAGTTAGCTTCTACCATTTCTTTTTTGGCTCTACGGGCTTTAGCTTCGCCAATAGACATTCGACGGTTGGTTTCTTTAACTTCTGAAATAGTTAAATTACTGTCGACTTCCACTTTAAGCATTTTGTTTTGGGCGCGAATGATATCTTCGGCAACTTCTTCTAAACGCTCTTTATAATCACTGTCTTTGGCTAAAATTGAGTCAACCCATTTGGTATTGGTTTCATTGCCTGGAAAGCTGCGAATAAACTCTTTACGTGGCATTTTTGCGGTTTCAGTAGCCAACTTCATGATGAGTCTTTCTTGAGTTCTTAAAGTTGCCATACGTGAACGCATGCGCTCAGATAAGCGATCAAACATTTTGGGTAATAGTCTGAACTTTAAGAAAGACTCACGCATTGATTCAATATGTTTTACAGCGGTTTTATGTTTGCGACCATATTTAGCAATGGCTGCAATTGATTTCTCGAAATGTTGACGTAACTCGCCAAAAAACTCTGCGGCTATCTCTGGATCTGGGCCTTGAGCTGCTTCGTCATCATCGCTATCGTCATCGATATCATCGTCTTCATCGTCGATTTCATCCTGCGGGACCTCAGAACCAACGTGAGTTGCAGCACTTGCAGCATCTTCTTCGCCATCGGCATATCCGGTGATGATATCGGTTAAGCGAATTTCACCTGCTTGATAACGATCATATTCGTCCAATAAAGTTGAAATGGTTTCTGGGTATTCTGCAATTGAAGCGAGAACTTGGCGGATGCCGTCTTCTATGCGACGCGCAATTTCAATTTCGCCTTCACGGGTCAATAGTTCAACTGTGCCCATTTCACGCATATACATGCGCACTGGGTCGGTTGTTCTTCCAAATTCACTGTCAACACTCGCGAGTGCCGCCGCAGCTTCTTCTGCTGCGTCTTCATCGGTTGCAGAAGTTTCATTCATCAGTAAAGCGTCGGCCTCTGGCGCTGCTTCGTAAACCTGAATACCCATGTCATTTATCATACTGATAATGTCTTCTACCTGATCCGGATCAACAATATCCGGTGGCAGGTGATCATTAACTTCAGCATAAGTGAGGTAACCTTGTTCTTTACCACGGGTAATCAATAACTTCAGCTGAGACTGCTGTGATTTGATGTTATCTGCCATTCAAATTTAACCTTAGATCGGGTGTAATAAAATTATACAATCATCGAATTTACTGAAATCAACTCAGTGAACACGAAACCGCCAATTATACACAGTCTAGTAGTTAATCAGCAAGATTACTAACCACCAAGAGAGTATAAATGACAAAATAAGTGTCGATTTGGACTGAAATTATCTCAATATGTGAGCTAAAGCATAGAATCCGCCGTTAATGCGATTTCATTGCTTGTTGTAATTGCTTTAATAGGGTCTTTTCTTCGTCATTTAAAGGCTCTTCGCGAGATTTAGCAATTAAATTATCCCACTGTTCAATCACGTAAGTTTTTTCTAAGCGTTTAAAGATTTCGCAAAGCTCTATTGGTGCTCTTTCTGAGTCGCTAAACAAAGGCATTGTTGCGAGTTTTTGCAAGTGCTTCATTTCTGGGCGATCACGCCAGTTTTCCACTAACATTGCCGTGGTCATGCTCTCATTGTCACGCAGCAACTGGATTATCTCACATAGAATAGAAGCGCCGGGCTCTTGAATATCTTTTAACCAAGCTAGCTCGGCTGCCGGAATAGCCTCTGGAAACTGGAGTAACAGTGCAATCGCGCGTCTAAAAGGAGGTGCTTTAGGCGCTTGCGAGCGATTAGTTTGCGCGCTTGAAGGCGTTTTTGGGCTCGTTTTGTCATGACTTTCTGACGTTGATTGTGTTGCTTGGTGCGTGCTACTTGGCGGCTGCGAATCTTGCTTAAGTACTTGTTCGAGTTGCTCATTATTTAAACCAGAAAGCTCGCACAAGCGTTGGCTAAAACGAGCACTTAAAATCGGATCGACAATTGATGAAAAGTAGGGCTTCGCAATATGGATTAAGCGGGCGGGACCTTCAAAAGTGTTCATATCAACTTGAGATTTTAAGTAGTCGATTAAGTGATCGAAGAGTGTCATTGATTCTTCAACACGTTGTTGAAAAGCATTGGTACCAATTTTTCTTACTAGGCTATCAGGATCTTCGCCGTCGGGTAAAAACATTAAGCGGATTTCACGAGTATTGCGAACCAGTGGTAAGGCATGTTTTAGCGCCCGCAACGCTGCCGCTTTACCTGCGTTATCTCCGTCGAAACAAAATACCACTTTAGGACAAATTCTAAATAAAGATTGTAAGTGCTCACTAGATGTCGCAGTGCCTAGAGTAGCTGCCGCATTATAAATTCCAAATTGAGCAAGCGCTACCACGTCCATATAGCCTTCTACAATGATAATACTTTCAATATTACGTAACTGGCGACGCATTTCGAATAAACCGTACAGCTCTTGGCCTTTATGAAACAAGACGGTTTCGGGAGAGTTAAGGTATTTGGGCTCGCCCTTATCAATAACTCGGCCACCAAAGCCTAAAACTTGGCCTCGTCGATTGCGAATGGGAAACATGATTCTGTCTCGAAACCTATCGTATGCATGACCGTTTTCTTTTTCTATCATCATGCCTGTTTCAACTAGGTTTTCTTGAAGCTTTTTAGCTTCCTTATCCAAATGACTTAAGTTCTGCCATTCTGGCGGTGCATAACCGATACCGTATTGCTTGGCTATTTCACCGCTTAAGCCGCGGTTTTTAAGGTATTCAACCGCTTTCTTAGCCTCTGGGTGAGACTTTAGCTGTTGTTGATAATATTGAGCGACTTTTTCCATTAATGGAAACAGTTCACTGTGTTGATTGTTTTGCTCGCCGGAATAGGCTTCTCGCGGGACTTCCATTGCTAAACTACTGGCTAAATCTTCAATCGCAGTAACAAACTCTTGGCCTTCATATTCCATTATAAAGGTCAGCGCATTACCGCTCGCACCGCACCCAAAGCAGTAGTAAAACTGTTTATCTGGATTGACTGAAAAAGAGGGGGTTTTTTCATTATGAAATGGACAACAGGCTGAATAGTTACGCCCAGTCTTTTTTAAACTAACACGCCGATCAATTACTTCAACAAGATCAACTCTTGCTAGTAGTTCGTTTATAAAAGATTGAGGAATTCGGCCGGCCATAGTGAAAACTAATACTTACCTTTCTTAAAATACGTGCTGGTTACTAAAATAATTAGCAGAGATATTACCTGATGGATCTGTGTTGTGCCATTAATGATTGAGTGATATTTGAAACTAAAACTATTTTAAAACAACAATATTGAACGTAAATATACGGTTTAAGAGTTAAATATAAAATACCTTTAACTCATTGATATAAAAAGATTTACTGAATTGAAAAGAGCTTTGGCGCTAGTTTATGCAGCACTCAGGCATTGTGGCTCTCTGGATGCGAAAAGCGGCTTAGCCAAGTTGCTTTTTTACTTGTCCACTGACGGCACCAGCATCGGCTCGGCCTTGAATCTGTGGTTTGAGAATCGCCATGACTTTGCCCATATCGCGCATTGACTCAGCGCCACTTTCTGCGATAGCAGATTCTATCATTTGCGCGATTTCATCTTCGCTTAAAGCTTGCGGTAAAAATGTTTGCAGCGCTTCTATTTCAAGTTTTTCAATATCTGCGAGTTCTTGTCGACCCGCAGACTCAAATTGACTGATAGAGTCTTTGCGCTGCTTAATCATTTTATCGAGAATGGCGAGTATGTCCGCATCGGTAACTTCTTTTCGTTCGTCTACTTCGACTTGCTTAACCTGAGCAAGTAGCATTCTGATCGCAGTAAGGCGCTCTTTTTGTTTAGCGCGCATTGCGTCTTTCATACCGTCTTTAATTTGCGATAGCAAAGCTGACATAGGAAGTGCCTACTAAAAAGTTAAAGTATGGATAACTTCTAATTCTCGAAGAGCTTTCGCTCTTAGTATAAACGCTTACGCTTTAATTGGTCGCGAGAAGCTTTTTTAAGTGCACGTTTTACCGCTGCAGCTTTTTTGCGTTTACGTACAGAAGTTGGCTTTTCATAGTGCTCACGACGACGTACTTCAGAAAGGATTCCTGCTTTTTCACAAGAGCGCTTGAAGCGACGTAAAGCAATATCAAAAGGTTCGTTCTCTTTCAGTTTAACTGCTGGCATTTAAATAATCCTGGCATTTTGCTAATGGGCCTAGCCATTAAGCGATTAGTTACTGTTAAAAATAAAATTCGGTTAAAATTTCGTCAAAAACAACGAGGGCGCAGATTCTACTGCTTTTTTTACCTGAATGCAAAGCTAAACGAATATTTTTTGGTAGTATTCGAATTGATCTGTATGATCGATGGCTCTAAGGCTGCGCAGACTTTAGCATTTTCATTGTTAAAGCGTTAGTTTAAAATAAAGGTATTCAACTTACATAGGCAATATTTGTGGATTCAGTCCGTATTTTAGGTATCGAAAGCTCCTGTGACGAAACCGGGATAGCTATCTATGATAGCGAGCAAGGTGTTATTGCTCATCAGCTCTACTCGCAGATTAAGTTACACCAAGAATTTGGTGGAGTAGTACCTGAGTTGGCGTCACGAGATCATGTGAGAAAAACCATTCCGTTAATTCGCTCAGCATTGGCGCAAGCTAATTGTGCGCCAGGTGACATAGCGGCAATTGCTTATACTCAGGGGCCCGGGTTGATTGGCGCATTATTAGTTGGTGCGAGTATTGGTAAGAGTTTGGCTTACGCATGGAAAAAGCCTGCCATTGGAGTTCATCATTTAGAAGGTCATTTATTGGCACCCATGCTAGAAGATAATCCTCCTGAGTTTCCATTTTTGGCGCTTTTAGTTTCTGGCGGACACACCATGCTTGTTGACGTAAAAGGGTTAGGAGACTATGCCATTATTGGAGAGTCTATTGACGATGCCGCCGGCGAAGCATTTGATAAAACCGCAAAAATTATGGGGCTAGATTACCCAGGCGGGCCGCTACTTGCCAAACTGGCAGAGCAAGGGCAAGGCACTGAAGTGCGTTTTCCGCGCCCAATGACCGACAGGCCTGGGCTCGATTTTAGTTTTAGTGGGCTAAAAACATTTGCAGCGAATCGAATTGCCGCTTCGGATGGCTGTGAGCAATCTAAAGCAAACATAGCAGAGGCTTTTCAGGCCGCTGTAGTGGACACTTTAGTGATCAAATGTAAACGCGCTTTAAAGCAAACTGGGCGAAACAAATTAGTGGTTGCCGGGGGGGTAAGCGCTAACTTATTTTTGCGTGAGCAGTTACAATCTGTAATGCAAAGCCTTAATGGTGAAGTTTATTATCCACGACATGAATACTGTACAGACAACGGGGCAATGATTGCTTACGCTGGGTATTGTCACTATTTAAAGCGTCAAGATCCAGACTGGGGAATTCAAGTCATGCCGCGTTGGCCAATGGGCCAAGCCGGGTAAAGCGGGCCAAACTTAGGCTGCTTTACCGGCAGTTTATTTAAGACTGATTTGTCGGTTATCCACGAGCGCATTGGCGCGCTGCGAGTTGTTTAGACTATAGCTGGGTGACTTGAAAGCCTTGGTTTTTTAGCATGGCTAATATGCTGTCTTCGCCAGCAAGATGCGCCGCTCCGACTAAAATAAATTCAACTTCTGGTGTCGTAAAAAAGGCTTTCAGCTTTGGCATCCAGTTTTTATTTCGCTTGACCAAAAGGTCTTGGTACATTTGTGGGAATGTACTTTTCATCAACTGGTTCATTTCTTTGTCTAGTGCAGTGATATCGCCCGCGCGCCAATAGGCAATAATGGCTTTAATTTGTTCTTGCATGTTATCCAGATCAAGCAATAGCTTTTGGTAAAAATCTTCTTCATGTCCCTTTCCAAGCCCTGCTAGAAAGGCTAATTGTTCTTCGATAGTTTCTAACTGTAGGCGTTCTTTGTGGTCGTTTTGGGCTAAATTAGTAAAGTGTAAGTCAACACCTGGCGAGGTGAATCCCGCACGTTGCATTTCCATCACAACTAAAGTTGACATTACCATGCCAGGTTTGGCTTTGCGTAAATAATTGATTGGAAATCCGATACTCTCAGTATAATTAACTAATTTTTGATAAGTTTCATTTGAAATAGTCGACTGCAGCGTGGTTTGGTCTGCATAACTTAGTGCTTTCACCATAGTGACCGCTAGCTGAGGATCTTGCATCTTTAGCATATCGGTTTCAAAAACAAGTTTGTCGGCTGCTTTATAAGCTTGATTAAACTCAGCTGGCAGCGGGTAATCTTGCGCTCTTAAAATATGTACCGTACCGCCAATATATACGCTATTGTTGCCTTTAGTGACTTTCCAAACACTGGATTTCGCCAGTATGAGGCTGCTCCAATTGCAACAAATGACAAGAAGACTCAGGCTGATCAATCGTTTTTTCAAAATAATTTCCTTATTTATCGAGTTAAAAATAGTTTTTGCCGCTATAAGCATGGCGAGTTTAATGAGAGCGGTTATGTAACTCCTCTGTCGAGCTTTGGCTCAAACTGTCGCCAATTAAAGGCTCTTTTCTCAAAATTAAATTCTTTATATTACTCAAATGGCGAAGTAGCACAATCAATGTTAAGCAAAGCACCTCCCAAAATACATCGGCTTGAAAGTGGTAGCTAAAAGTTGCCAAGGTACAACATGCAATTAATGAAGCTAAAGAAGAGCGTTTAAAAGTGAGTGCGGTAATAAACCAAGCGCCCAGTGAGATAACGCCGAGTTGGGGTAGCAATAATAGGGTAATTGCGAAAATACTAGCGACTCCTTTGCCGCCTTTAAATTGATAAAATAGGGGAAAACAGTGACCTAAAAGCGCACTCGCACCTATCCAAATAAGTTGATTGAGCTGCAAGTTAAAGTTAAGTGCAATTAACAGTGGCAAACCGGTTTTCAAAATGTCGCCAATTAATGTTGCAATCGCCGCTTTTTTACCACCAATTCGTAACACGTTGGTCGCGCCGGGGTTGTGAGAGCCAATGATTCTTGGATCGGGAAGGGTTAATATTTTGCACACTAATATCGCAGTGGAAATTGAGCCACTGAGATAGGCAAAAACCAAGAATCCAGCAAAAGTAAAGTCCATTATTTTAAAATCAGATTATTTTAAACAGTTAAGAGCTTTGATTGTAAATGAAACCATATCCAAATAGAATCGCATAAAATGACCAATTTACTGAAAAGAGACCTAATGGACATCGTATTTATTCGAGATTTAGAAGTAAGAACCGTGATCGGCGTGTTTGACTGGGAAAGAGAAATTAAGCAAAAGCTGGTATTTAACTTTGAACTAGGGACTGATATTGCGAAAGCAGCCGCTAGTGACGCACTTGTAGATACTTTAGATTATAAAGCGATTTCGCACGCGGTTCATGACATGGTAGAAGCAAGCGAGTATCAACTTGTAGAAACTGTCGCTGAAAAAGTAGCAACAATGATCCTAGAGAAGTTTCCTGTAAAATGGTTGTCGCTGACTTTAGATAAACCGGGGGCGGTAAGCGTCGCAAAAAGTGTGGGCGTTAAAATTCAGCGAGGCTCTCCAGATTGAAAGCTTTTTTAGGATTAGGTAGTAACATTAGTCCACAGCAGCATATTGCTTTGGCGAAGCAAGCCTTAACTAACCAATACTCGCAAGTGCGTTTCTCCAGAAGCTTTAAAAGCAAAGCCGTTGGCTTTGAGGGTGATGATTTTATTAATTTAGTGGCCGAGATTGAGACAAAGTCGACTTTAGTCGAGTTAATTGAAGAAATTAAATTACTCGAAGATCAGTTAGGCAGAGTACGTGAAGGTGACAAGTTTTCTTCGCGCCATATCGATATTGATATTTTATTGTACGCCGATCATGTTTGCCAGCAACCAATTGTGTTACCGCGTCCTGAAATCCGCGAAAGCGCTTATGTTCTGTGGCCCTTAGCAGAGTTAGCTCCAGACTTAGTTGAACCCGGTGGAAGCAAAAACTATGCTCAATTATGGCAAGCTTTTGATGCCGCATCACAACCGATTGTGCCACTTGATTAGCTGTGATTTAGTGGTAAAAATCAAGCCCTTCTTTTAGCCTCAATATCAAGCCATTAATAACAAACCATTGGCTAGCATTAATCGTATCGATTAAATATAGTCTTTGCGTCCACCATCGACGCTAATGGTTTGCCCGGTAATGTAATGACCTTGCAGTAATAAAAATTCGATGGTGGCGGCTATGTGTTGTGGCGTGCCTAATTGCTTTACGGCGGAATGAGCCAAAATTTGGTTTTGCTGGGTTTGTTCAATCTGGCTGGTGGAATTTTGTTCTGGCCATAAGATAGCACCAGGAGCAACCCCGTTAACTCTTATTTTAGGTGCTAGCTGCAAAGCCAAGCTACGCGTACTCGCTTTTAGTGCGGCTTTAGATGCGACGTAAATGGTATGTTGGGTTAAACCAGCTTGCGCATAAATATCGACCAAATTAACGATGGCTCCCGTCTCTTGAGTGATGCTTTGGCTGGTTAAATAGGCCAAATTAGTTGGTGCGCGCCAGTTTAAGCGAAGCTGTTGCAATAAGTCTGCGGGTTCTGGGACCACCTCTGCTTGCTCATGGTTGAGATTAACTAAAGGCGTAGGGTAAAACAGCGATGCATTGTTGACCAATCCGTCTAATCGCCCAAAATGCTGCAAGGCGCATTGAATTATTTCTGGATGGGTTGCGAAATCGTTAAGATCGGCTTTGATTAGCGCGCAGCTATTAGCAGAAATAAGATTGAGTTGTTCTTTTACTTCAACCGCAGCCTGTGCAGAGTGGTGGTAGTGAAGCACAATATTACAGCCAGCTTTAACTAGTTGAATTGCGGTGGCTTTACCAATTCGCTTGGCAGCTCCACTAATGATAAAACAAGGTCTCATCTTAATGGTGCAGTTGATTTTGCTTGGCTGGCGTTAAATGATATTGGCATAGGCTAGTCTTTTATAGTTATACACTTTAGTATTGGTGAATCGCACTAACATCTTAATCGAGCTCACTTAGCGAATGCAATTAAACTCTGGGTTAAATCAAGTGGAACTCTCAGCTCAAGCAGAAGAGGTACATCTAGGATTAAAACAGTTGATCCTAGATAAAATTAGGCGTCGAAATGGCCGCATAAGTTTTGCAGAGTTTATGCAAATGTCTT
The DNA here is from genome assembly GCF_053709105.1 of Aliikangiella aequoris. Taxonomy (NCBI): domain Bacteria; kingdom Pseudomonadati; phylum Pseudomonadota; class Gammaproteobacteria; order Oceanospirillales; family Pleioneaceae; genus Aliikangiella; species Aliikangiella aequoris. The sequence continues at coordinate 3,036,329 of NZ_CM132298.1, read as the reverse complement.
TGTATGCGCCAGAGCTAGGTTATTATCAAAACGCCTTACATAAGCTTGGAGAGCAAGGTGATTTTGTTACTGCCCCAGAAATTAGCCAACTGTTTGGGCAAGCAATTGCGGGTAGCTTGCAAGACTTTTTTGATGTATTTGCGCAGCAATACCCACAACGTTCGAGCGCCATTTTAGAGCTTGGTGCAGGAAACGGCAGCATGGCCGCGGCTATCATTAAGGCTTTAGCAAACGAGAGCGCGCTGCCTAGCAAATATTTTATTTTAGAGCCGTCAGCGAGTTTGCAAAGCCAACAGTTTCAATTGTTAACCAAAGAAGTGCCCGAACTTATTGATCGTGTCGAGTGGCTAGCCTCGCTTCCAACGGATTTTAACGGCGTTATTTTAGCTAATGAAGTAGTTGATGCCATTCCATGCGAAAGAATTATTAGAACCTCGCAAGGGTGGCAACAAATGGATGTTGTTGAGCTGGAGGATGAAGCGCTAGGCTTGGCTAAAGGCGCGGTTATATTAGCGCAAAATTTACCGCCATTACTCAATCAATTAGAGCTGTTTACGCTAGGCTACCAAACAGAGTTTCGTCCTCAGGTAAGCCCTTGGTTAGATGCAATATACGAATCTATGCAAGCTGGTAGTGTCTTGTTATTTGATTATGGTTACCCACAGCGTGAGTATTATCATCCGCAGCGTGACGTGGGAACGTTAAAATGCTTTAGTCGTCATCAAGCTAATCATGAGCCTTTGCAACGAGTAGGGCTACAAGATATTAGCGCGCATGTTGACTTTACCGAACTGGCAGAGTCTGCTAGTTGTGCCGGGTTCGATGTTATGGGGTTTACCACTCAAGCAGGGTTTCTCTTAGAAAACGATATCCTTAACTTGGCTGCAATTAAAGCGGCAGAAAAGGCAGACACCCAGTCTAATTACGCTTTAAGTCAGCAATTGCAAAAACTAATGACTCCAGGACAAATGGGCGAGCTAGTGAAGGCAATTAGTTTAAACAAGGCCTGTGCAGCTTGTCTTAAAGGATTTCAAATGCAAGATCATTTATATCGATTGTAGTTTAGAATTTCTATACAATAGCGCCAGTTTTATGCGTTGAATCAAGTTTACCTCACGTATAAATGCAAATAATTGACAAATAGATGATAGAGAGACTCAATGTCATACAATCCTTTCTCATTAATTAAACCCTATCTGCAGTCGCTTATTTTTATGCTGGCGCTTTGGGGATTTAGTCCGTTTGCCGCAGCGGCAAATGAACTTCCGTGGAAGCTTTATTTACTTACCGTTATGGGTATTTCGGTGATGTGCGCCACTTTTTTAAGTATTCGCAATAAAAGAGCTGAAGGCTTTATACCTAAACTGCTATTAGCCGGTTTATATTTTTGGGTATTCACTTTTGCACAATTGATGGTTTTATCACTAATTTACTATTTAAATAAATAACACTAGCCGTTGCTGCAATAGGCAAGCGCAATAGGTAATAAAGGTTTCATACAAGGAAAATTAAATGGATTGGCTACAAGCGGTTTTACTGGCTATTTTGCAAGGGCTCACAGAGTTTTTGCCTATTTCGAGTTCGGCGCATCTTATTTTGCCTTCTCAGCTACTTGGCTGGGCTGAGCAAGGACTCGCTTTTGATGTGGCAGTGCATGTCGGCTCACTCACTGCAGTGCTTATTTATTTTAGGCAAGAAGTAGTTAATATGACTTCGGCTTGGTTTAGTTGGGTGTTTAAAGGCCACAAATCGGCTGATGGCCGGTTAGCTTGGGCGGTTATTTGGGGAACATTTCCAGTAGGAATTGTGGGGGTTATTTTTAGTTTATTCGATATTGTTGACAATTACTTAAGGGCAACCCAAGTGATAGCAGCAACAACCATTATTTTTGCTTTAGTATTGTGGTGGGCTGACGCCAAAGCACGTGAAAACAGAGATGAGTACAGCTTATCGGCAAAAGATATTTTATTTGTTGGCTGTGCTCAAGCTATTGCGTTAATTCCTGGAACATCACGTTCTGGTATTACCATGACTGCGGCGCTAATGTTAGGTTTAACCCGACAAGCGGCGGCTCGCTTTTCGTTTCTATTATCAATCCCCGCCATTATTCTGCCGGGCGGATTAAAATCATACGAACTAGTGAGTGCAAGCGAGCCAGTTAACTGGGAACTTATTGGGTTAGGTGCGGTGGTATCGGCGCTTGCTGCATTAGCCTGCATTCATTATTTTCTTATTTTATTAGATAAAATTGGCTTTAAGCCGTTTATATTTTATCGCTTAGCGCTAGGTCTTGTGCTGGTCACAATGATGATTTAAACTTTTAATATTAAATTTAGAATAAATCGACGAGATTAAACTTAGCTTGAATTAATTTATTGCCTTTTTATTTTATTTTGAATACTAAAACCTAATGGTTAGTTCTAATCATGTTGCAGCGTGTAGCCATTGCTTTATTTTATTGACCCTTTCAGAGTGCATTGCTTGGCCAATTTGAGGTCCCTCCAAGCCTTTTTCAATAAAAGGTTTGGCGGTTACTTGAGCGCAAAGCGCTAAAGCTTGTCGCATTTTATTCGCTTGTGGATAGGGTCTATTTTCAAAGCCTGTGCGGCCTTTAAAGTCAGCTTCACAAACTTGTAAAAAAGCTTCAAATCGCTCTTTTTTTCTAAGCGCGTCTGTCTGCTCAATTACTTTGACAATGGTTTGCGGTTTTAACTCGTCTAGCTTATGTAAGTGCAAATGAAATTCGCTCGCTATTTGGGCTAGCTGTTTAAACTCATTCGGCGCTTTTAAACGTTGACATAATTTAGCGATTAACGGAATGCCACTTTTCTCATGACCATAGTGGCTCGGAAGCTTATCACTTGGGGTAATGCCTTTACCTAAATCGTGGCATACCGCGGCAAATCGCGTTGTTGCAGAACTTGATAGCAGGGCAGCTTGCTCTAATACCATCATGGTGTGAACGCCGGTATCAATTTCAGGGTGCCATTTAGGCGGATTGGGAACGCCCCACAAAACGTCCAACTCCGTAAACCAGTATGTAAGCGCATGACTCGCTCTTAGGGTAGTAAAAAAGACTTGCGGGTTGCGCTCAGTAAGCGCTCTACTGGTTTCTTTCCAAACTCGCTCTGCTGCTAGATGGTTAAGCTCACCACTTTCACCAAGCTGTCGCATGAGAGCAAGGGTTTCTGGTGCTAAAGTAAAGCCTAAGTGGTGATAGCGAGCTGCGAACCTAGCGACTCGTAAAACTCTTAGTGGATCTTCACTAAAGGCAGGAGAAATATGCCTGAGTACTCTATTTTTAATATCTGACAAACCATTATAAGGGTCAATAATTTGCCCGTCAGAGTCCATCGCAATGGCATTAATGGTAAGGTCACGGCGAATTAAATCTTGCTCTAAAGTAATTTCTGGTGATGTGTGTATTTCGAAGCCATGGTAGCCCATACCGCTTTTTCTTTCTGTTCTAGCTAGAGCGTACTCTTCATGGGTTTGTGGGTGTAAAAATACAGGAAAGTCTTTGCCAACTTGCTGATAGCCTTGGTCAAGCATTTGTTGCGGTGTTGCGCCCACTACGACCCAGTCCTGCTCTATAACAGGATAATCAAGGAGCTTGTCTCTTACCGCACCACCAACTAAATATATTTGCATAACGACTATAAACTTAACGACTATGAACTTAACAATGAATTAGACCCAGATTATTTTTTGCAAATAAAACTAAGTCACTATAAGGTTTAAAAATTGCTGCTTATCATACCAATAAAAGGCTAAAAGTATCTAGCAAAGAACCGCTTCTGCGGCATCTCTAGCTTGTTTGTCCTTGACTTGCTGTAGGGTTGTCACTCATCATGTTTTGCTAAATATTGCGATCTGCTCGTTCTTTGTTACTGCGCATTGGTAATATAATCGATTTTAGCTTTTATACTGACTTTACTAACTAGAAGGAAACATTATCTAATTAATTCTGCAGCACATAACAGACAGTGAGTTTGTTTTGATTGTAGCTGGTTTTAAAAAGATTTGGCGACTATGTATTTAGATTATTTTTCATTGAAGGAAAAGCCATTTTCCATTTCACCTGATCCCCGATTTCTGTTTATGAGCAATCGGTATCGCGAGGCTTTGTCACATTTAACTTACGGCGTGAATGAAGGTGGCGGCTTTGTTTTGCTCACCGGAGAGGTAGGCACCGGCAAAACCACAGTTTGTCGCTGTTTGCTTCAACAATTGCCAGATAGTACTCGGTTGGCTTTTGTACTAAACCCCAAGTTGAATAGTTTAGAGTTATTGGCAACCATTTGCGATGAGCTAAAAATTGATTATCCAGATAACTGCCAAAGCTTAAAAATACTAACGGACCGACTTAGCGAATACTTATTGCTCTGCTATCAACAAGACTTAAATGTGGTTGTGATGATAGATGAAGCACAAAATTTACAAACCGAAGTGCTCGAACAAATTCGTTTATTAACTAACTTAGAAACCAATCAAGAAAAGCTATTACAAATTATTCTTGTAGGACAGCCTGAATTGCAAGAAAAGCTCGCGCAACGAGACTTAAGGCAGTTAGCGCAACGTATTACCGCGCGTTATCATTTAAGACCGCTACAACTAAAAGAAACCGTCGCCTATATTTTGCATAGAACGCGTATTGCTGGGAGTTCGAAAGCTTTATTCTCTCGCCAAGCAATCGAATACTTACATTTGAAAACTCAGGGGATTCCTCGGTTAATTAATACTATTTGCGATCGCGCTTTATACGCCGCAGCTGCAAGGCATCAGGACAGAGTGGGTAAATCGGTAATGGTAGAAGCAGTTAAAGAGGTTATGGGAGAGCCATTATCTCGCGAAGTGTTAACTGAGCCGAAAAACTTAAGTGCCTTGTTAAAGCCCTCGTTAATTGCTGCCGGTGTCGTGGTTTTAGTTCTGCTCGCATTTTGGTTTGGGCAAAGTAAACAGCAGTTGGTGGTTGCTGACACCCAAGCGAGCTCGAGTCAATCGCAGCAAAGCAACACACCAGTAAATTCAAAACTTAAGCAGGCCAAATTAGAACCAATTAATAGCGGCGTTATTCAATATAAAAAAGTTAGCCAAGAGGATATGTTAAGTAAAATATTGGGCGATCAACGGTGGGATAGTAACGGCACTTTTTCAATGATCAATTTGTTGGCACTTTGGCAATTGGACTATCGACCTTTACGCGACGGAGAAGCCTGCAACTTTGCTGCCGAGTACGGGCTGCGTTGTTATCAATCGAAGGGTCAGTGGCAAATATTAAGGGAGCTCAATAGACCTAGTCTGTTAAAGTTTTCGGCCGGATTACAAGGAGAGTTTTGGGGAGTACTAAAAAACTTAAACGGATTAGAGGCAACGCTTTTATTTGGTGAACGTGAAAGTCAAATGCGCATTGAAGAACTTTCTGCAATTTGGACCGGTGAATTTGTTACTTTGTGGCAAGCACCTCAGGGATTTAATGAAGATTTAAAGCAGGGCGATAAAGGTGAAGCAGTAACCTGGTTGTCGCAAAGATTAAACTTAATTTTAAATAGTCAGCAGCCCATCACTAATTTATTTAATGCTGATTTACGGTTTTTGCTAGTTGAGTATCAGGCTATGCGTGAACTCAATACCGACGGTATTGCGGGAATGCAAACAATATTGAAAATTAATCAGGAAACCCTAAGTGGGATCCCTTTATTAGTTACTGATTGAGGTGAAGTCAATGTCCATCTTATTAGAGTCGTTAAGTGGCAAAAATAATAGTGAACCAGCGCGCCAGCAAGATTTAGAAGTGCCTGATATTTCGGTGACTCATTATGATGATGAGCTGCTTGGCGATGAGTGGCTAATTCGCAAAGTACAATTTTGGCAACGAGCGTGTATTTTTTTAGTGGTTATTACATTGCTTAGTTGGGGATATTTAGGATTTTATATGGCAACAAATGATGCAACGCCTGTTAGCTCTCAATTGGCTCAGCCAGATCTACAAAAGGCGACAGTGCAAGCTGAGTCAAAAGTGAATTTAACGGCCACTACAGTGCCGTCAAATGGGTCCCAAACGTTTTCCAGTAAGCCTCAAGTAGAAGTGAAAAGTAATCTGCAATCGCCATTGAAAGTTGCCAATGAAGAGCCTAGCAAACTGTCATATACGCCTCAAAAACAAGTTGTTAGTAAGCCACAAAAGACGAGCGACGCTACTACTCCAGTAAAAAAACTAGCAGCTAAGCCAAGCCGCAATAACGCCGCTGATGTTGCGTTATCTATTCAGGCATTGCCCGCAGAACTGCAAGCGCAATTGCCGGATTTGAAAGTTGACTCTTTTGTTGTTGCAGACAATCAAAAAGATAGCTTTGTGATTCTTGATGGTGCTTTTTATACCGTTAATCAAGTTATCGCTCCGGAATTAATTTTAAGAGAAATAAAAGCGCAGCATTTAATTGTTGAGTTTAAGTCGCAACGCGTCAAAATCCCCTACCAGTAATGAGTAACTTAACCTGTTTTTAAAAGTCGAACTAAAAATTTTATGAGTGATATAACTGCATGGCAAAAGTGTAAGCGTTTTGTTTGGCGTTTAACTTTAATTGGATTAGTCTTTTTTATTTTTTTAGTGATTTACTTAGACTCGGTTGTAAGAGACGAGTTTAAACAGCAAGCGTGGAGTATTCCTGCCAAAGTTTATGCGCGGCCGCTTGCTTTCGCTTTGGGCCAAAAACTTGCGCTTAATGACTTATTGCGAGAATTACGTCTGCTTGGTTATCGGCAAAAAATTAAAGCGGTTAATCAAGGTGAGTTTGAGCAGTATGATAATACTTTAGTTATTCATACTAGACGCTTCGAGTTTTGGGATGGCGTGCAGCCTGCACAAGTATTGGAAGTCACTATCGCCAATAGTCAGGTTACTCAATTAAAAGATTTCGAGTCTGGTAAAAAAGTTGATTTTTTAAGACTCGATCCTTTAAGTCTAGGCAGTATTCAAGCAGGCAATCACGAAGATCGCCAATTGATTACTTTAAAGCAGCTACCAGAAAGTTTTATTGCCGCTTTACTCACGGTAGAAGATCGCGAGTTTTACCAACATTGGGGACTGTCGATAAAAGGCATTGCTCGAGCCTTGTGGAGTAATATTGCACAAGGCGGAATACGCCAAGGTGGCAGTACCCTGACCCAGCAATTAATGAAGAATCACTTTTTAACGAATGAAAGAACCTTGTGGCGAAAAATGCGCGAAGCCATAATGGCTGTTCTCACTGAAGTGCACTACGATAAAGACGTTATTTTAGAAGCTTATATCAACGAAGTTTATCTTGGCCAAGCGCATGCCTCTGGAATATATGGTTTTGCTCGTGCGAGTGAATTCTATTTTGATAAACCAATTCATCAGCTGCATTTAAGTCAAATTGCATTATTAGTCGGCTTAGTTAAAGGTCCGTCTTATTATAATCCAAGAAAAAATCCACAAGCAGCAAAGCAACGCAGAGATTTGGTATTAAGCTTAATGCATACGCAAGGGCTAATTACTGATGAAGCCTACAATGACGCTAAGTCTCGCGCATTGATGGTGGTTGAAAAAGCGCAAGAGCGAACGAGTAAAGTTCCTGCTTTTATGGACTTTATTAAGCGTGAGCTGCAGCAAGAGTACAGCTTAACTCAACTTCATCAAGCCGGATTAAAACTTTTTACAAGCCTTGACCCATTGATTCAAGCGAAAGCCGAAAGAGCTCTCAAGCAAAGGTTAGCCGCGCTCGATTCGGGCCAAGCAGATTTGCAAGGAGCAGTTATCGTTAGTGATATAAAAAGCGGAGATATATTAGCCATGGTTGGCGACAAAAATCCCAATTATGTCGGATTTAATCGTGCGCTAGACGCTTATCGCCAAACTGGCTCGGTGATTAAACCTTTTGTGTATTTAACTGCGCTGCAGCGAGCAGAAGCGTTTAATTTATTATCGCCACTAGAAGACACGTCATTTACTTTAAAAGGCAGCGATGAGTCTCTATGGACGCCAGAGAATTACGATAAGCAAGAGTACGGGACAATCCCACTAAAGGATGGATTAGTTCACTCGCTTAATATTGCGACCGCGCGCTTAGCTTTAAGTGTGGGAGTTGAGCAGGTAGTTGATACGCTTTATGAGGCGGGCTTTAATCGAGAGCTGCCTGCGTACCCTTCGATTGCATTGGGAGCCAAAGAGATGTCTCCACTTGAAGTGCTAAGGTTATATCAGGTGATTGCTAATAACGGTAAAGGCATAAAAAGTGGCGGTCTTTTAGCAGTTCAAGATCATCAAAGTCAGTTATTGCAGCGATATCCTCGCAAAGTAGACGCACAGTTAGATGCTGATAGTGTTTTTATACTTAAGTATTTGCTTACTCAAGTGGTGCAAGAAGGGACCGCGAAAGCCATAGGGCAGGCGTTTCCACGACTTAAATTAGCCGGAAAAACGGGCACAACCAATGACCTTAGAGATAGTTGGTATGCCGGTTTTGGTGGCACAAAATTAGCCGTAGTGTGGGTTGGCCGAGATGATAATCAAAGCACCAAACTAACCGGCGCGAGCGGCGCTTTAACGGTATGGCGAGATCTGTTTCAACACTTATCTGAAAGCTCGGTTAGCCTTAACTTACCCGAAGGTATGGTGTGGGGCTTTAAAGATGAAGGTTTTTTTAGTAATTTAGGGGCATGCAAAAAGAAACCGCTCATGCCGTTTTATAAAGACCAAGTGCCCGAAGGAATAAAAATTTGTGATTGATAATAACTTCCAGCTTCATTTTCAGCTTAAAGCCGATAGTCATATTCTCGGGCATTTTCCTTTATCATTACTGCTATTAATGAATGATAAGCAGTTTCCTTGGTTTGTACTTGTGCCTCAAGTGAATCAAGTTAAAGAAATTTACCAATTAACAGCAAAGCAGCAACAGCAATTTTTGCAAGAGTCGAATCAGTTGTCGAGTGTTATCATGCAACAATGGCAAGGTGACAAATTAAATTTAGCGGCATTAGGTAATATGGTATCTCAATTACATATTCATCATATTGTGAGATTTAAGGGAGATTTAGCCTGGCCAGCACCGGTTTGGGGAAAGGCTAAAATGGTTCCTTATGAACCCTCTCAGGTAGTCAATATCCAAGCTAAAATAAGCCCATTATTGAGCGAATTTACCCCTAACCAACTATAATTAATTGTTTAAAATAAGAAAATTTAATTGTTCTAGCCTAGGGGATGTGATATATATCCGCGCCTGAATAAAAAGTTGCCTACCTAAATAAACAGTAGAATGCTTTTTAATAAGTTTGAGTTTTGGGAAAACTCTAAGGTTTTCAAGTAGTTAATCTTCGGAGAAGCGAATGCCAACGAAAAAATCGGCAAGTACAGCAACTGCAACCACTCTTGGTGCACTCGGAATAGCTCCCTATAAGGAGAAACGAGGCGAAGAGTACATGAATGAAAATCAAGTCGCGCATTTTAAAGCGATTTTGGCCGCATGGAAAAAGCAACTGATGGAAGAAGTTGACCGAACCGTGTCACATATGAAAGATGAAGCCGCTAACTTTCCAGATCCGGTTGATCGCGCTAGCCAAGAAGAAGAGTTTAGTCTTGAGCTACGTACTCGCGATAGAGAGCGTAAACTGCTTAAGAAAATCACTAAGTCGATTAACTCAATTGACGAAGAAGATTATGGTTATTGCGAATCTTGCGGTGTAGAAATTGGTATTCGCCGTTTAGAAGCTAGACCTACGGCAACACTTTGCATTGACTGCAAAACACTTGATGAGATTAAAGAGAAGCATCTTAACCGTTAGTTCCTGTCGGTTAGCTAAGCTCAGTGCGCAAGTGCTATTAAGTGCTTGTGCCTTTCTCGATCTGCAACGCACTCCATGAATAATAGACCTAATTCTGAGAGAACTCCTTGGATTGGTCGGTTTGCGCCTTCGCCTTCTGGACCACTTCACTTTGGGTCTTTAGTGGCGGCGTTGGGTAGTTATTTAATAGCCAAACAAAAAGCAGGGCTTTGGTTACTCAGAATTGAAGATATTGATCCTCCTCGCGTTGTTCAAGGCGCTACTCATTCGATTTTAACCACCCTAGAAAAGTTCGCTCTATATTGGGATGGAGAAGTCTTTTATCAAAGCCAGCGGCAGCATGCTTATCAACAAGCGCTAGAACAACTCAAGCAAGCGCACTTTATTTATCCCTGTCAATGTAGTCGACGCCAAATCCAACAGCGAAGTGCGGGTGTATACGATGGAAAGTGTCGCCAAAATCCTCCTCTCAATAAGACAAGTGTCGCTTGGCGAGTTAAATTTGAGCAAAGTAAAAACCACTTTGACGATAAAGTGCTCGGCAAGTGCTTGCTAGATTCTGCTGCTGATCGGCAAGACTTCATTGTCAAGCGACGTGATAATATCTATGCATACCAACTTGCGGTAGTGGTAGATGATATTGAGCAAAAAGTTAATCATGTTGTAAGAGGGGCTGATATTTTAGACTCGACACCGCGCCAAATATTTTTATATGACTGTTTGCAGCAGCCCATTCCTGAATATTACCACCTGCCGTTAGCGCTCGATGAAAAATTGAATAAGTTAAGTAAAAGTCAGTTTTCAGCAGCCTTGTCTGCACAAGATGCGAGTGCCAACCTATTATTGGCTTTACACTTTTTAGGGGTTCCTTTAGCTCAACTTAAACCATTAGCGGGGTGTGGTTGCGAAGAAATATTAAAGTTCGCGCTGCAGCAATGGAAACCTGCTTTAATACCTAATAAAAATCAAGTTTATACAGCAGCCCAATTAGCCACTTTTATTAAGCCTTAATAATAAAAGCGAGTGAGATGGCGTAGTTTTAAATTCTAGTTAGTGTAAGATAAAGTCAATATTTTACCTAAAGCCGCTGAGTTAAAAGTATGACAAACATTAAATTTTGCGTTTTTATCGCTTGTTCGCTAGACGGTTATATCGCACGCCAAAATGGCAAACTAGATTGGTTAGAAAAAGCGGCGCTACAAGGAGATAGCGAAGATTACGGCTATCAAAATTTTTTACGCTCTGTTGAGTGCATCACAATGGGGCGAAATACATTTGAGAAAGTCGCAGCTTTTAGTCAATGGCCTTACCTCAAGCAGCGAGTCATTGTTGTTAGCCGCAGTATGCAAAAAGTGCCACCGGCATTCGAAGATAAAATAGAGCTTTTCGGCGGTAAAATAGAGATTCTAGCAGTGGACTTACAGCACCAAGGAGTGAAGCAAGTTTATGTTGATGGCGGTACTCTCATTCAGTCTATGTTAAAAGCACACTTAATTAACGAATTAACCATTACTCAAGTTCCTGTACTACTCGGTAAAGGCATTCCATTGTTTGGGCTGCTTAACCAAGACCAACCACTTAAACTAGTTCACAGTAAAACATTTCCGAGCGGGTTTGTGCAGTCTCATTATTTAGTTGATTGAGCAGACAAAGCCGTGTCAGCAAATAGCACGCTTTGAATGATACTATCCACCGCCGCGCTAAAAAATTCAGGGTCTATATTGGCAAAAGTATCGTTTGGTTTATGGTAGTGGCGATGAGTATCTACGCCAAAGTAAATATAGGGAATGCCAGCTTCCCAGAAAGCTTTATGATCACTGGCTTGGTTCCAGTTAATGCGAGTATTATTTTTTCTGCTAACACCAGAGATCCCTTCATGTCCTCTCACTAAACAGACTTTTGCTTGGCTCAGTGACTGCTTAAATATGCTAGCTAACTGTGGAGATTTTTTTAGCCCAGCCATATAAAGTCTATTGCGTTTACCCGGCTGAGCGAGCATATCGAGGTTCACATTAAGTTGTATTTTCTGCAATGGCACTGGTGCATTGTCAATAAAAGCTTTAGCGCCATGTAGCCCCGCTTCCTCAGCGTCTGTTGCGACAAATATGAGTGAGTGTTGAGTTGGAAATTGTTTAAAATAGTTAGCAATCGATAGCATGGCTGCTACGCCAGAGGCATTATCGTCGGCACCATTGTAAATTTGCTGTCCTTTTTTACCTAAGTGATCATAATGCGCGGTGACAACAATATATTTTTGTGGAAAGCGACGTCCTGACTGGTAGCCAATAAGGTTTACCGCTGGCGTTTGTGCCGCGCCAAAATTAAACGACTGCCGGTAGTTAGGCAAAAACGACTTTAGCTGCAATTGTTGGAATCGTTGCTGAATAAAGTTTTGTGCTCGCTGGCTTCCTTGAGTGTTCACTTTGCGACCCTGCATGTGATCACTAGAAAGCTGTTTAAGATCGGCGAGTAATAGGGGCTTATTAACGTAATCAAGAGCTTGTGTTTGCGTGGCACAATACTGGGAACTGACACAGGCGCTTAGTAATAAGACTAAAGCTGCCAAGAGTAATATTTTTAGTTCACCAATCCTTCGCATTGTATAAGCTCTTTAATGCTTGTTGTTATTATTTTTGCCGAGCAGTTGTTGCTTGACGCTCAAACTTCCTAGCCGCCAAGATTGCACTGACTGGTAACGGTTGGCGGGTTGCTGCGGGTTAGACAGCATAAGATCGACTTCATTGATTTGAACGCTGGTAGCCAACTCGTTAAACAATTGAGGCTCACTGCTAAGTTGTCTAAATAAGGTAATATGAGGAATAAATGGTTTTTTATCAAATTGATAAATTCCGCAGCAAGTCAGCGTTTTTTCTATTTGCGCTTTTAACTGGCTTAATAAGCCAGCGTGATCCTCTATTGAGAGATATATCAGCTTCGAACTTGCCCAATAGCACACTGTGTTAGCAGCAATTGCTGAAGGCATAACGTCAAAGGTTGGGTTGCAATCGAGTAATAATTCAAGTTCGGAGTCGCTAATCTTGCCAACAAAACACAATGTAATATGCAAATTTTCAGTGGCAACTTTAGAAAATTGAATTCCTTGAGCGGCAAGGCTTTCGCTGACTTGATTTTGCAGCTCAAGTAATTTGATTTTTTCTTGCGGAGAAAGGTCAATGGCGAAAAAAGCTCGGTTTAAAGAGCTATTAGTGTGTTTCGTTGATTTCTTACTGAGTTTCTTGCCCATAACAACCTGCTCGTTAGTTTATGATTAAAACGTATTTTTCATAACTATTTGGGGTTATTTACTCCAGTAGGGGTTAGATTTAAATGCCGTTTTTCGAATAGCATGTATGTTGTCTAATATTGGCTGGTTGCGTTTTTCTAGCCAAGCCAAAGTTTCTGCTTCGTCGTGCGTTTCTAGTTGCAGCTCATAAATATAAGCATTCATTTGTAATTCTCGAATGCCATCTAATATTTCTACCCAAGGTTTGCGAAAATCAAGACGCTTTTTAGTTTCAAACAAACCGCCAAAGAAAAGTCCGGTATCAAGTGCTCGTCTTATGCGAGCGATCAATTTAAAGTACTCATCAGCGTTTAAATTAACTTTGGGACCTAAGTCTCGCTTTAGCTCTTTTAGCATATGGTCTAATTGACTGCGCGCAAAATCAATTATTGGCGTGCTTAACGAAGATTTTTCTTTTTCTGGAATGTAGTTTCGCCACTCTTTAAAATACAACCACTGCGACATATTTAACATCATTAAGTTGTATCTTTGGGTGGCAAGTAGTTGTTTAAAGTCTTCAATTACCGCTCGAGCTTCTTGGCGAATCTTCTTTTGTTGAGTTTCAACTAAATCCCAATCGGCTTTTTGTTGTAAATAACGCACTAAATAACGCTGATGTTTTGCCGCGTCTACAATAGGGCGCATGGCTTCTGCTAGCCAATTCCAATTATTGCGTAAGTCGTTGGTCGCCTTTCGAGGAATTAGGCCGCCAAAAACCATATACATATGGTGTAAATAAATAAGCGCGCGGTACATTTCTAGCACGGCAGAATGTGCATTCTTTTTATTTAAATAAAGTTCGTAAAACTGCCAGTGCTTAAGTCCGGTATAACAAATTTTTTCAAATGCATGCTCTGCTTCAATACCTTGGCTTAACTCAACAGCCTGCATTTTAAATTTTTCGGTAGTAAAGTTTTTACATAAGCTATAGCCACGACGAGCTTTGCTAGCATTATATAAAGTGAGCTCATGATCTTTAATTAAATAGCGACCCAGCGCAAATATATACTCGGCGCTACCCTGGACTAGTTCAAGCTCTACTTCACAAATGGTTTGTTCTCCACCATCGGCAATTATTTTACCTTGGTCAAGCGCAACTTCTATTTTGGTGTCGTCGGAAAATGTCAAAATGCAGCTAGTGCGGCTGAAGTTAGTTGTGAAGCAGGGAACAAATGCGCCATCTTCCTCTTGGGCTTCTTCAACTAATATTTGTAAGTAAGGATCGGTAATTTGGCTAATGTCGAGACTGTCATTTTTAAGCGTAACTTCATCTTCATTGCGTTGATGTAGCCCTCCAACAGATTTGCCAGCTGACTTTACCGTTTGAATATGCTGCTCACCGTCGTGACGTACTCGCATGCCAATAGACATTTCTCGAAGCTTAAAGTGTTGCGTATCAAAATAAGTATTGTCTAATTGAGTCGTCTTCCAAGGGCTTTGGTTTGCCACCCCAGGGAACTCTAACTTACTGATTTTTATTATTTTTTCTGGGTCGGCAGCTAGTTTTAACTCAAGTTCGTTAGCCATAAATAAAGCCTTTAATGTTTTGATGTTGCTATTTAACCATTCCTTTATAGCTTTGTCATTAGCCCTTTCTAGGCAATTTTACGCTTAATTCTAAAAGCAATTTGTGAAAACGTGAGATTAGTTGGTTTTATTGATGTTAAGTATTCCGTACAATAGGCGGGTTGTATGCAAATTTTGCGTGTTTTTATTCGAGGTGGTGAGGACAGTAAAACGCTACTTTTACAATCGATAAGGCCCGATTTATGGATTAAGTCCGGCTATTAAAATCAAAAACAAAGAACTGAGCCATGAAAAAAATTCTATTAAGCTTATTTATTGCTTGTTTCCTACCCATGGGCGCCGCTGCGGAGTCTGCTTATATTTCCGACCAAATTGAAATTATTTGGACTCGTACCGGCCCAACCAAAGAATACCGCTTTAGCTTTCAGCTAGCTCCAGGAGCGAAGTTTGAAATTTTGCAAGAAAATCAAGACACGGGTTATGTCGAGATTAAAGATGAGCGCGGCCGTGTTGGTTGGCTAGAGAGTAAATACATAACCAAAAAGCCTACCGCAAATCGATTACTGTCGGCGGCAAAGAACGAAATTGTTGAATTAAAAAAGAACTACCAAGAAAGCTTAAGCTCGCTAGAAAAGCGGATTAAAGTTTTAGAGCCTTTAGAGCAAACCAATGATGCTCTGCAAAACGAATTAGCCAAGTTAGAAACTAACTATGAGGTGATTTCACAAGAAAACCAAGCTCATAAAAACCGCTTTTTGCGTGAAGTGTTTTTTGCTGGAGCGGTGGTATTTTTTGCTGGGTTTATCTTCGGTTGGATTGTTAGCCGAGTGAGCGGCAACAAGCGTGGCAGCGGTTGGAGTTAGTTGTTCTATTATGTCAACTCCTGCTGTGAAAATTGCGCCTGAGTTTATTCAACATGCGCGGTCTAGTTTTTTAAATGAAAGCGAGCTTTGTGCTTTTATCAAAGCTTGCCAAACGCCATTAAGAACTAGTGTAAGAGTCAATACGCTAAAGATGTCGATACAAGATTTTAGTCGTTTTGCCGAGTCTCAAGCATGGCAGTTAACGCCTATTCCTTGGTGTCAGCAAGGATTTTGGCTGAGTTCTGATAATCCTGAGAATTTGGCGAATCTGGGCAATAGTTTGGCTCATCTACAAGGTTTGTTCTACATTCAAGAAGCAAGCTCAATGTTACCTCCCATCGCGCTATGTAGCGAGTTAACACTTGATAGTACAGTTCATAGTGAGCCTTTTGTGTTAGATATGGCCGCCGCGCCAGGCTCTAAAACAACTCAAATAGCAGCCCAGCTTAATAATCAAGGTTTAATTGTAGCCAATGAGCTGTCTGCCAGCCGCTTAAAAAGCCTCAATGCGAATTTGGTTCGTTGTGGTGTCAGTAATACGATTTTAACCCATTTGGATGGACGTAAGCTGGGGCAATGGCTACCCAATCAGTTTGATTTTGTATTGCTCGACGCACCTTGTGGTGGAGAAGGTACGGTTCGCAAAGATATTAAAGCGTTGGCGCAATGGGAGTTAGCTAAAGTTAAAGAAATCGCAAAGTTACAATATCAAATGTTGGAATCTGCCTATCAGGCGCTTAAACCTGGCGGAAAGTTAGTGTATTCCACTTGTACACTTTCTAAAGAAGAAAACCATGACGTGGTTAATCAGTTAGTCGCAGATTCTGATGCAGAAATTTTCCATCTTGGTAGTCTTTTCCCCGGAGCCGAGCGAGTTGTGAGCGAAGAAGGTTACCTCCATGTACTCCCGCATTGTTTTGATAGTGAAGGCTTCTTTGTCGCAAGTGTTACCAAGCCGCCGCAGGCTAAAATATTTGCTAGTCCCGTCGCCCAATATGACACGCCATTTAGTGCGGTAAATAAAAAAATAATGCAACAAGCACGTCAATACTTTGAGCAACATTTTGGATTCGAGTTAGCATCAATGAACATGGATTTTGCGCAACGCGATAAAGAGCTCTGGTGTTTTCCGAAACGCTTAGGAGAGTTAAATCGCTTTATTAAAGTGAATCGCGCGGGCATGCCTGTGGCGCAAATTTTCCCAAATAAAATAAGAGCCAGTCATCAATGGGCGCAGTGCTTTGGTGACCGAGCCCAATATCAAAGTGTCGAATTAACCTCGCAACAAGCATCAGATTTTATCCAAGGTAAAAATCTAAGCATAAATAGTCTAACCTTAAATAACGGAGAAGTGATATTAAAAGCACAAGGCCGAGTTATAGGGCTAGGGCTTAATCAAAAAGGCAAAATTAAAAACGCATTGCCCCGCGACTTAGTAAAAGACAATTTGAATTTTAGTTTTTAGGTTAACGTATGGCCTAATCACTTACTAAGCCATACATTAAGTGGATTTTGAGAGTCACTCATCCGCAACCACCAAATTGTATCTATTACTGTATTAGATTAATGTGGCGCTGAGGCCGAACCTTGGTTAGGCAACATTTCTGGGTATCGCTCAACCACTCTACTTGAAGTAGATTGACTTAGCACCATGTTTTCTAACGTTAACTGGTAAGGCTCGTCGGCTGTTTTTAGATGAACTGATAATTCAATTAAGAGCTGTGAAGCTAGGTCTTTATCTATAGGTTGACATGCCCGCTCTGTGCCATGCAGAGCATGGTGAATAATCAACATAAGATCGTTGACGCTAGTTGTTACTAATACTGGGTTGAATGAACTTTTGCTCTGAATTTTTTTACGTGGTTTAAACTCTAGTATTGTCGCCATTAGTCTCTCTCCATAGTAAATAACAAATCTAACAATTTATTAGTGTCTTACTGAACTGTTTGGATAACTAAAAAATACTGAATGTAAAATAATGTTGGAACTTTTGATGCTAATATTCTAGCTGTCGTATAGCTGGTCTTAATATTGGTCTTTATTTTGGTCTTAAAATTGAGAGAGTTAACACAAGAACCGCTTGTTGAAGCTGTGTATCTCTCAAAGAGTTGAATTTAAAGCTTATACCCAATATTGCTGTAGTGCAATAATTTTTTTATGCAGCAGTGTTAAGCGCCTGTGATTCTCGTTGTTGTGACTTAGCATCGTACTTTTATTGTTTGCAAATAGGCTAGTGTACTTTAGCCAAAGAATAGCTCGGGTTAAGGAAGGTTTTAGTCAAACTAGGCAATTATTTCTCCATAAGTGAGGTGTTTGGCTATACTTGTGATCAAGTTTGTTTATCACCGGGGTGAGCGTTTGATTAGCCGCATTCTAAAATTTAAGCTTTTTGCGGTATACCTTTTGATTATACTTGCCGGCAGTAGTGTCTCATATTCCGTATGGCGCAGTAGCGACTCGATTGATCGTGTAAGCCAGCAGTTAATTGATTCACAGCTACCTGCATTATACCAACTTTCTGATCTACAACATCAAGTCACTGAATATGAGCGTTTGTTATATGAGTTTTATGCGACTTTTGACCGGCCTGTATTGAATCCGAAAATTGACGCTGCTAAAAGTAAAATTACGTCGCTGTTAAATGAGTTAACAATTCATTTTGAACATAGTAGCCAATTAACAAAAGTTGCCCAAAGTTTAGCTATTGTTAATCAACAGCAAGTGTTGCTGGATCAAGTTCTACCACCTAAAGGCAATGACTGGGACGCAGCTAGAGGTTCGCTAGTTGAAATCTCACGCCAAGGCCGAAATGTTACTCCTGCATTAACAGCTTTGCGGGTATCCATAGATAATCAGTTAACGCAAACTAAAGTAGAAACACAAAGGTCGTTAACTCAAATGTCATTTTGGGTTTTTTCATTTAGTTTGCTGATGCTAATACTGGCCATAATTGTTGGCTATTATATGTACACTAATGTGCGCCAAGCATTAGAAAATAAGCGCTTAGCTAAATTTATAGAAAATAACCCTAACCCCGTTGCATGCATTGATTCGTCGGGGCTTTTTGAATTTGAAAATAATGCTTGGAGAAACGCCTTTGACAAAGCTGCTAGTGAGCAACTCATTGAATTAGCGCTAGCCGACATGCAAAGCGCTGCGAATCAAGCACACTTTAAAGTTGTGCAGTGTAACTTGAACAATAAAATCTATGAGCTATCCGTCCAGCAGTTGAATCAACTCAACCAGTTAATGCTGTATGTTGAAAATATTTCGGAGCGCGAGCAAGCTCGAAAAGAGCTGGAGTTTTTGGCGTTTTTTGATCCTCTAACACAACTACCTAATATTAAACAGTTACAGCGAGATCTAGCTCAGTTAGAACCATCGAATGTCGATGTGTTTTTAGTTGCTGTCGGCGCGAAACAGCTAGCGTCGATTGCGACAACTATGGGAATGAATACGAGCGACAATATTAAGGCGGTACTTGGCAATCGAATTGTATCAACTTTAAAGTCGGTCGACTTAGCGTGTGAATCTAAAAGTTTATATCGAATCGCAGATGAGCAGTTTGCGGTGTTAATAGTACAGCAAACATCTGCTGGCCTAACGCGGGAAAACATAGAGCGATTTTTTAAACAGCTGAGAGATTGTTGCAAACAGCCGGTAAGTATTGAGCAAGGTCAATATTTTATCGATCTGCAGGCGGGATGTGCTATTTATCCTGAGCACGCTGATAGTTTTACTCACTTGATCAAAAATGCCAGTGCAGCGCTTAAGGAAGCGCAGTTAAAAGGATCCAGACGAGTGGGCTTTTTTAATCTACAACAGCAAGAGCGCGAGCAAGCTTGGTTAAAAATGGAAAACGAGCTAACCAAAGCCGATTATAATCGCGAGTTTTATTTAACCTATCAGCCTAAAGTAGACGTAAGAGATGGTAAAGTTGTCGGCATGGAAGCTTTAATTCGCTGGCAACACCCCAAGCAAGGACTGATTTCGCCGCAAGATTTTATTCCCGTGGCAGAGCGTAGCGGGGCGATTAATGCACTCGGCGATTGGGTGATGAACAAGGCGATGAGTTTCGCTAGAGAAGTGGCATTAAGCGGTAGCGATAATTGTCAAGTGGCAGTTAATGTGTCTCCTACACAGCTACTAACCGATGGCTTTTTAGAGCGAGTGATGAACGCACTTAAACGACATCATTTAGCCCCTCGATTGTTAGAAATAGAAATTACTGAAGAAGTGTTGGTAGAAGATGCGAGCCGCTGTTTAGAGGTTATTGAAGGTCTCCAGAAAAATGGTGTTTCTGTAGCCATTGATGACTTTGGCACTGGTTATTCTTCTTTAGCTTACTTAAACCTTTTGCCCATTTCCAAAATTAAAATTGATAGAGCGTTTATCACCGACATTGACTCTAATCCAAATAACTATGCAATAGTCAATGCCATAATTGCAATGTCTAAAAAGTTAGACTTAAAAGTCGTTGCAGAGGGAATTGAGACTCAGCAAGAGCTAGCTGTTTTAAAAGAGCTTAATTGTGATCAAGCGCAAGGCTACTTTTTTTCAAAGCCACTAACGGAAAAGCAGTTTAGCGAAAAATACTTAGGCTCAAGCCATGGTAACTAAGCGCTTGCCAACAAGCACAATACCAGCACCTATAAAAAACATGAGTTAATCAATTAGGTCAGCTCAACTTGTGTAATGCATATGGGCACAGGACATCCAAGAAAAAGCCCAATAATACGCAGCAGTTCAAACTCTTCAATGTTTATTTGGTTATCTTTTTCTATAACATCAATGCAAACTTCAAAAAGTACTTTTTTAAGCAGATTGTTAAGTTCACTTAGACGACTTAGGCTAAGTGCGAGCTGCTTTAAATTATGGCTATTGCTTTCAATTGGTGAGCTATTGTTTATGCCTAGGCGTTTTAAATAGTGCTTTAATTGATTTTTTTGCTCAACTGGTGGAATTGAGCAGTGTGACAATAGCAGGCTTAAAAGCAGCGTTATTTCGGTTTTGAC
Organism: Aliikangiella aequoris; assembly: GCF_053709105.1. NCBI lineage: Bacteria > Pseudomonadati > Pseudomonadota > Gammaproteobacteria > Oceanospirillales > Pleioneaceae > Aliikangiella > Aliikangiella aequoris. The sequence continues at coordinate 3,015,837 of NZ_CM132298.1, read as the reverse complement.
AGAACTAAATTTAGCTAAGGTTTTTATATTGCTGCGTTGTTGTTTTTGGCTGCTTTTAAATTGTTCGGTTTTGGTGATTAATGCATAAACTAAAAAACTTTTAATTGTTAACTGCTGAGTTTGGCTAGCGAGTGCAGTAATATTGTCATAACAATTTACTTTTAGCGGTCGCGCCTGACGACTAAAACTAGCTAGCGCTACGTCTAATAAGCAATGAAAGTGTCTAAAGCTTAACTGTTTAAGCTGGCTAGTTAACTGTTCAATTTCAACGCTAAAAGCTTGATAGCGTTGAGGCAAAGTGTTTTTTTTGAATCCAGAAATATCTACCGAATAAAAAAAGGCAATTAATAACTTCTCTAGTGAAGATATGCTTTGTTTGTTTGAATGCTTCTCTCCGCGCGCAATAGCAAGCAGAGGCTGAGGTATAGACTGTAGGATTGATTGCGCTAGTAAAATTTGATCTTGGTGGAGCTGGCCTATGGAGTTTACTATTGAATTAGTTTCAATATTAAGTGGGCGTTTTGAGTTTTCTTCATCTTTAATATCCGTAGCCGAAGGGGGCGCGTCGCTTTGCATTGTAAACTGAGAGGTTGCTTGTGTTATTGCTGAGTCTAAGTTTAGTGATTCGCTGCTAGGCTTAGTTTTAGCGCGCTTTATTGTTAAAGCTAAACCAACGTCGATGGCTTTAATTCGCTCTTCAATTGGAGGGTGAGTTGCAAACCAAGCATTGAAGTTGTAGTGAATGGCTTTAGCAAAACACATATGGCTCATTTCTTCAGCTTTGTCGTTAATTAAAATGGAGCTTGTTTTGTGTTGTGAAATTTTCGCTAAGGCGCTACTTAAGGCGCGGTTGTTTCTGGTGTATTGAACGGCTGAGGCGTCGGCTAAAAACTCTCTTTGTCGAGAAATAGCTGCTTTAATTAAGCGTCCAAAAAACAGTCCTATATAGCCAATAATAAACAGGCCTAGTCCAAACAGCATGACCGCGCCTGCATTGCCATTAGACTTTGCTCGACTTGAACCTCTATTACGGCTTCTCAGTAAGACTTGACCAATTTCGCCAATAACTAGAATTCCGGCAAGTATGCCAATGAGTCTTACGTTAAACTGCATATCGCCATGAAATATATGGCTATATTCATGAGCAATCACAGCCTGAATTTGCTCGCGGTTAAGATTATCTAATAATCCTTGGGTGACAACTAAAGTTACTGCATCGAGACGCGTTCCTGCGACAAACGCGTTTATCCCTTGCTCTTGTGACATTACGTAGACTTTAGGGATCGCAGTGCCTGAAGCGATTGACATTTCTTCGACAATATTTTTCAGTTGAGTATGCTGGACATTTTGGGAGTCATATTCAAGCGGGGTAGCTTTTACTAAACGAGCGATTGCATCTGGGGATTGATTTAACTGCCAGCTACGCCACATAGATGTTATTAAAATAATCGCAACGACACTAATGCTTAAGTAAATCCAATAAGGCTGTTGGAGCCAAAGAGTTAGCGCTTGAGCTTGTAGTTCTTTTCCAATCGCCACATAAAAAATACCATTAATGGCCAATAAAATTAATATTACCGCAATGCAAAATAGAGCGACTAAAGCCCGAGTTTGTCGCTTAGCTTTATCTTGCAGAGTGAAAAAGTCTACCATTGTAATCTGCTAGTTAAAGTTAACCTTAACTGCTTGGCGAGCTGCAGGATCTGGCATTTCAAGTAGCTTAGCCGCTTGAAAGTTAAATAGGTTAGCTACAAGGTTGCTGGGAAATTGCTCTCTTAGTGTGTTGTATTGCATCACACTGTCGTTAAACGCTTGGCGTGCAAAAGCGACTTTGTTTTCGGTAGATGTGAGTTCTTCCATTAAACTGCTCATAGTTTGGTTTGCTTTAAGGTCGGGGTAGTTTTCAGATAACGCAAAAAATCGGCCTAATGTCCCTGTAAGCATTTCTTCAGCTGCAGCGAGCTGCTGAATATTATCTGGGTTGGATGGATTATTAGCAGCATTTTTAGTCGCCTGTTGAGCGCTATTGCGAGCATTAATAACCGCTTGAAGCGTCTCTTTTTCGTGTGACATATAGGTTTTGGCGGTTTCAACTAAATTGGGGATTAGTTCGTAGCGGCGAGTTAGCTGAACGTCGATTTGAGCAAAGGCGTTTTTAAATCGGTTACGCTGGCTAATGAGTCGATTAAATAAGCTGATAAGGTATAGCGCAGCTAATACTAATAATATGACGGTTATCCAAAATTCCATTGCCATTGCTCCTATTGGTTTAATTAAAGTGCTTTACACTAAAGTCAATACTTTATTAAAGGTTATCTATTTTTGATTTTAAGTCGTAGCCTTTGTCGGTTACAATGGCCTCTAAAGTTTCAACTCTTTTTTGTAGTTTTTCCAGTTTATCAAGGCGAGCTTCAACCCCGCTTAAATCTGTTGGTTTTACTTCTCTCGCGCGAATCCAGTCTTTAATTAAGTTGGCGATAATTCCTGCAATAGCGATTACTGCTATCCACTTAAAAAGTTCCATAAATACTCCTTAATTTAAAATCATTGCGTGTATTGCTTATTATTACGATTGACTGCGGCTCAGTTGTCAGTATGATTTCAACTATACTATATGTGCTTAAATACACAATGTGTTTAAATAGCCAATTTGTTTAAATGGTCATGTGTTTGAATGCTCATGTGTTTGAATGCTCATATGTTCAAATAAGTATCATGTTGACATACCTAACAATTAGCAATTGAATTATACGCAAGTTGTTGAGAAACTAACTATAGCTAAACCTGCCTAGCGACAACCACCTTGCTAGTTCGCTGCGTTAGCTTGATTAAAATTTCTTTCACCCAAATAGATGCCAAACCTATATGTCGCAATCAAATAAAGGCCCACAATTAACCGGAAATCAGGTGCTTAATGAGTGGTCACTTGTGCGCCCTAAGTTAGCAACGATACTGCCAGAGGATTTATTCCTTTTAAGTGTTAAAGCGGTAGAGTTAAGCCCGTTTGTAAAGAGCGTGGTGTGTAAGGAATATGCTGCTTTTGCTCAAACTTTAGTTTGGCACGTTAATCAATCATCGCGAAATATTGAGTTGCAATTAAAAGGTCATTTAGCAACTGAGTTCAAAGCATTTACCCATGCTCCAGATCAGCTGGCCAGTGAGCCAATATTAATGCAAAAGCTTCGTCAAGTGCGACGCTTGCACTCTGCGGCAATCGCGACGTTAGAGTTAACTCAAGCCATTCATGTAGAGTCTTCGAGCTTAAGAATTTCGGTACTCGCAGACAGCCTTGTGAGCATTGCCTATCAATGGTGTTATACAAGTCTCTCGCAGCTCTATGGTGTTCCCTGCTCAAGCGTTACTAATGCAAGCCAAGCATCAAGTTCTCGCGAATTAGAATTGCTGATTTTAGCCATGGGAAAGCTAGGTGGAAAAGAGCTTAATTTCTCTTCGGATATTGATTTAATCTTTTTTTACCCCGATGACGGCAATACCCAAGGGGGAAAGCGCTCAATTGATAATGCGCGCTTTTTCCGCAGGCTAAGCACGCAGCTGATAAAAGTATTAGACGAACCAACTGCTGACGGATTTGTTTTTCGAGTCGATATGCGACTGCGACCTTATGGCGACTCGGGTGCACTGGTGATGTCCTTAGGCCAAGCGGAAGAGTACTATCAAGAACAAGGAAGAGAGTGGGAGCGATTCGCCATGCTAAGAGCTCGTGCTATTACCGGTTGCAAGCAAGACATAAAAACACTAGAAACCATTATTCAACCTTTTTCATTTAGGCGCTATATTGATTATGGTGTAATCGATTCAATCCGCAATATGAAGCAAATGATTCAACGCGAAGTTAAGCGTAAGGGGTTGGTTGATAATATTAAACTAGGCGCTGGCGGAATACGAGAAGTTGAGTTTATCATTCAGTCATTACAGTTAATTCAAGGTGGCCGAGATATTCGGTTGCGCGAGCCGAATACATTTAAAGTGGTACCTTATTTAGTCGATGCCAAATTATTACCCCAACAAACCGCTGACGAGCTGTTACAAGCCTATCGCTTTTTACGTCGCTTAGAGCATTGGATTCAATCGCTTTATGAAAAACAAACTCAACAGCTTCCGCAAGATAGCCAGTCTCAAGCAGCATTGGTAGAGGCATTGCAATGCGGCAGTTGGGAAAATCTAATCGAGCAATTAGCTGCGCATCAAAAAAAAGTAAACTTACATTTTAGTGAGCTACTTGGCGAAGAGCGACAGCAAGGTTTGGCTCGCGATGACTTTTATCAATCATTGGCTGATGGCCATATTGAAGCAGAGCAATTAGTTGAAAAACTAAAAGACTCTCAAGCTGAACCACTTTCATTAGATGATTGTCAGTTATTTATTAATACGGTAGACAAGTTTCTTAGTGACAGCAATGTAAATAATTTGTCTTCGCGCGGAGCTAAACGACTTAAAAAGTTTTTTCCAGCATTGCTGTCAACTTGTCTTTCCAGTGATGCACCTAATCAAACCTTAACTCGTTTGTTAAAGCTGATTTATTCAATTTTAAAACGGACAGCTTATTTAGAGCTGCTTAGTGAAAACCCGCCGATTCTGCAACATCTTGTTGATCTTGCTGGGCAAAGCGATTGGGTGGTTAAACGTTTATCCGAGTTTCCGGTACTCATCGACGAGCTTTTATATCCCAATAGTTTATACGAGCCATTGCAAGGCACTGACTTAAAAGCTGAGCTGCGTCAGGCCTTGCTAAGAATTGACAGCCAAGATGAAGAATTACTCCTTGATACTTTAAGAAGCTTTAAACAAATTAATGAGTTAAGGGTTGCCGCAGCTTTACTTTCTCAGCGTTTAAGTATTTCTCAAGTTAGTCGATATTTAACTCAGCTTGCAGAGGTGATTTTACAAGTTTCTGTAGAGCAGTGCTGGCGACTTCTAAGTGAACAGTACGGAGTGCCAGAAGGTTTAAATGATGATGCTGGCGGTATGGGGTTTGCGGTTATTGGTTATGGCAAATTAGGTGGGGTTGAGCTGGGCTTTGGTTCAGATTTAGATTTGGTTTTTTTGTTTGACCAGCCTGTAGAAGAAAAAACAAGTGGTAAAAGGTCGATTCAAAATAGCCGCTTTTATACTCGGCTCGCGCAAAAATTAATCCACTTTTTGTCTATTACTACAAATCAAGGGCAGCTGTATGAAGTCGATATGCGGTTACGTCCTTCGGGGGCTTCTGGTTTGTTGGTTAGTCATATAGAGGCTTATTGTGACTATCAAAAGGAGTCAGCTTGGACATGGGAGCATCAGGCGCTAGTGAGGGCAAGGTATGTTGCAGGTGATCCTAAAATTATTGATGCTTTTGCAAAAATTCGTCAGCAAACTTTGGCTACTAAACGAGACACTAAAACTTTGGCCGCCGATGTTGCCAAAATGCGCGATAAAATGCGGTCTCAGCTTGAGCGTAAGAAAACAGGTTTTATCGATTTAAAGCAAAGTGTTGGGGGGCTAGTTGATATTGAGTTTCTTGCGCAATATTTTGTGCTTAGTTTATATTCGCAAAGCGCCATTGCGCAAAAAGATCAAGTTGCAATTCCTTATAACATGGTTGACTGCCTGCAAGTTTCACAAGCTTACGATTTGCTGAGTCTTGAAGATGCCAGCTTTTTAGTAAAAACTTATCGTCAGTTTAGGAATCGGCTTAATGAAAATGCCTTGTTAGATAAAGGTAGTTTAGTAGCTAACGAAAAATACGCAACAACTGCTAAAAAAGTTGAGCTAATTTGGAAGACGTATTTATCAAATTAGCTCACAATTTTTCATTTAATTATTGTCAGCCACTCACCGAATAAGGACAGCGCTAATTAACGATTAAACTGCATTATTAGTAGTTGGACTGCTTAAAAATTCTGGGTAGGCTTCTAAGCCGCACTCTGCAATATCTGCACCTATGTTTTCTGATTCTTCATTAATTCTTATACCCATTAATTTTTTTAACGTAAACCATGCGACACTACTGGTAAAGAAACACCAACCAAAAATTACTGAGGCACCAACTAATTGAGTGATTAATGTGACGTCTTTGGTTAGCGGCACAAGCATTAATCCTACTAAGCCTGCAGTGCCGTGAACAGAAATTGCGCCGACAGGATCATCAATTCGAATTTTGTCTAAATATTTAATTGAGAAAAAAGCTGCACTTGCGCCCACACAGCCGAAAAATACTGCCTGTAATGGCGTGGGAGAGTCTGGCGCTGCGGTAATGGTGACAAGACCTGCAAGTGCGCCATTGACGATTAAAGTAAAGTCGGCTTTAGCATAAATAACCAAGCTTAATAAGTAGGTCATTAATGCGCCAGCGGCGGCAGCTGCATTAGTATTAACAAAAATATCGGCGACCGTATTGGCATCGCTAAAACTACTAAAGCTAAGCTGTGAGCCTGCATTAAAGCCTAACCAGCCAAACCATAAAATAAAGGTTCCTAAAGCGACTAGCGGCATATTACCGCCGGGGATAGGTTTAATGCCTTTATCGCTGTAACGACCTAAGCGCGGCCCTAAAAAAATGACCCCAGATAACGCCGCACTGGCACCAGCCATATGGACAATGCCAGAACCGGCAAAGTCGCTAAAGCCCAGCCCTCCCTCACTTGTTGGCGCACCTAAAAAGCCACCGCCCCAAGTCCAATAGCCTTCTATAGGGTAAATTAAAGCGGTAAGCACTATAGTAAACAGTAAAAATGCTGAAAGCTTCATGCGCTCTGCCACTGCGCCCGAGACGATTGACATTGCGGTGGCCACAAAAACAACTTGAAAGAAAAAGTCTACTTTTCGAGACTGAGTTGCATCTGCTGTGGTCGCTTCTATGCCAAAGCCTAAAGTAGGAAGCCAGCTTGCAGCAGGATTGTTTTGATACATTAAGTCATACCCTACTGTTTGAAATGCAATGCAAGCAATAGAATAAAGTAAAAGGTTTTTAGTTAAAATCTCAGTCGTATTTTTGCGACGAACAAGACCGGCTTCTAGCATGGCAAAACCAGCTGCCATCCACATAACTAGAGCACCGGAAAAAAGCAAGAAAAGGGTATTAAATAAGTAGTCAGTTTGACTAATCAAGGAAGCTTGCATGATAGTTATCTCTCTAAAGTTTGTCTAATTGTTTTATAATGTGAGGCTTTCTATAAACCACCACTAGATTGCTTTTAAATCGATTTCACGAGTTCTAATGCGGAGCGAATGGGCTAGCTCCCAAACAAAAATCTTACCGTCACCTGGGCTTCCCGTGTGACTGACATCGACAATACTTTGTATTACTCTGTTTAAGTCTGCTTTAGTCACTGCCATTTCTATTTTTACTTTAGGCACAAAGCGGCTGGTGAAAGTATTACCTCTATATATTTCTGGAACAGCTTTGTGGTTACCAAAGCCTTTAACTTCAGTAATTGTCATACCATTAATTCCATCTTGGATGAGCTTGTCGTATACATCGCTTAGTTTGAAAGGGCGTATGATAGTGGTCAGCCAATACATAAAGTTCTCCTAAAGTTAGTTGTTGTAATCTGCTTAGTTAATAAAAATAATCCTTAGTCCTAAATTGATTTTTGCTGGTACTAAGCTTTAGGTATTTCAATTGTCGTGCCAGAAATTCATTGGGTTTTTATGGAAAAATGACTAGAATTGAATTGCCTTAGTTTACTTTTGGTGCAAACAAGCCCATTGGCTAAGTCAGAGTGTTCTATTTTGGGGCGTTTGGTTGGTGTTATCTTTTAAAAAATGGCCAACTACAACTAGGTATAAGCTATAAAAATCTATCAGCTAAATAAGCTATCAATTATAGGGCGAGTAAAAACTACTCGAGGAGTCGCGCATGGAAAACGATACGAAAAAAACGGCGAGCAATACAATTCAAGTAAAACCCAGCGAGCTGCCAGTATGCTGCCCCCCTAAAAGCCAAGCATTATGGAACCAGCATCCACGAGTCTATATTGAACTTAATAGTCAGCAGCAAGGTGAGTGCCCATATTGTGGTAACGAGTTTGTCCTTAAAGCAGAGTAAATTGAGATGCAGCAATTTTCCATCAAAGGATAACAGGGTTAAATGTTTCAAGAAGCTGCATAATTTTACATTAATCAAGATTAGTTACATTTATTTGCGCTTCGAAGCGCTCTTATTCTGGCAAAATAGCGTTAACTATAGTGCCTTTCGATTGACGTTGTTTAGCAAATTAGCATCACTGGCGTTTGTCAAAGTAACGAGCAATTTCAAATAAAGATAAAAATTGGGGAAAATATGAGTTTAGCTAAGTCCATTTTGCTAGGTTGTGGCATATTTATATTAGCCATAGTTGGCTTTGTGATTATGCTTGCCAACAAGCCTTTACCACCTAAAAAGCCAGAAAAACCAACCGCGCCTTTAGTGCAAGTTTATGCGCCTCAACCCGAAACCGTTGACTTTACAGTCGAAGCTCACGGAGTGGTAACTCCGCGTACCTCCACAATGATTATTTCGGAAGTTTCTGGCGTGGTCCAAACCGTTGCCGATAAGTTTGTTGCCGGCGGTTATTTTGAAGCAGGTGAAGTCATGCTGCAAATCGACCCTACAGATTATCAAGTAAGTTATGAGCAAGCAAAAGCCAAACTAGCTGGGCAGCAAGCCAAGTATCAACAAGAGGTCGCCTTAGCAGAGCAAGCAAAAAAAGAATGGGACCTCACCGGGCGCGCACGAAATAATGCACCAGTATTAGCTTTAAGAGAGCCCTTTTTGAAAGAAGCAAAAGCTAATGTTGATTCAGCACTAGCTGATTTAAAACGCGCTGAGCAAAAACTTGCACGAACTACCATCATCGCGCCTTATACCGGAATGATTAAAAGCAAGCATGTAGATGTAGGTCAATATGTTAGTGTTGGGTCACAATTGGCAGAAACCTTCGCCATTGATTATGCTGAAATTCGATTACCCTTAACCGATCAAGAACTCGCCTTTATTAATGTCCCTAACTGGAATGATATAGACTCTAAAGAGGTGCAAGTAGCGCTTCAAGCTCAATATCAAGGTAAGCTAAATACTTGGCATGCAAGCTTAGTCCGTATGGAAGGCGTAGTAGATGAGCAAAGCCGAGTGCATTATGCGGTAGCTAAAATTAACGACCCTTATGGAGTACTGAGTAGTGCCAATAAAAGTAATAAGCTGCCTCCTTTAAAGATTGGAACTTTCGTCACCGCGGTTATTGCCGGTAAAACTCAAGCAGGCTTAATATCAGTACCCCGTGAAGCGTTTCGAAATTTAAATACAGTATTAGTGGTTGATAAAGACAATAAGCTGCATCTAAGAACTGTCAATGTGGTTCGCACCGAAAGCAGCGTAACCTATATTGATGAAGGGCTAAAAGAGTTTGATCGGATTGTAATGACGCCTTTAGAGTCGCCTGTTGAAGGCAGCAGCGTACGTGTTGACGGTGATGCAACACCACCAAATGTCACTAAAGAAACCGACATAGTCGCTCAAGATTAAGTTGCGGTTTACAAGACCGCCGTGGCCTTGCTTTTTTAAACGCTAAACACGAATTTTAAATGGATAACCCATGACCCCAACATCAAAAAACGCAAGTGGATTAATTGCATGGTTTGCTAATAACGCCGTTGCAGCAAATTTGCTCATGATCTTTATTATTCTTGGCGGCTTAGTTTCTTATCAAATGATGACTAAGCGAATGATGCCTGATATTCAACCAAATTTGGTGCGTATTAGCGTACCTTATTTAGGTGCTGCCCCTGAAGAAGTAGAACAAGGTGTGGTAATTAAAATTGAAGAAGCAGTGCAAGATGTTAAAGGCATTAAAACGATTTCTTCTACGGCAAGTGAGGGGGCCGGTACTGTGGTTGTTGAATTAACCAACAGCACTGACTTAGACGATGCCGTAAACGAAATTAAAATGAAAGTCGACTCTATTGCAACTTTTCCTGGTGAAACAGAAAAGCCCGTCATTTCGAAAGTAGAGTTTACCGCCGAAGTGATGTGGTTAAGTGTTTACGGCAATATGGATCGTCGAACTCGGCAAAATATTGCGCAAGAAGTGCGTGACGAAATTATGGCATTACCGGATGTGAATAAGGCGGAAATTTTAGGTAATCGCCCCTACGAAATTGCAATAGAAATTCCGGAAGCGGTATTACGATCTTACGACCTTTCACTGTCTGAAGTTGCGGCAAATATTCGCAAGTTTTCTATTGATCTTCCCGGTGGTTCTATAAAAACCGATGGTGGTGATATCCGCTTGCGTACTATAGGGCAAGCCTATACAGGAGCCGAATACTCGCAACTGGTTTTACGCACTAATGCCGACGGCACACGGCTGCTGTTGGGCGACATTGCGAACATTAATGACGGTTTTGTAGAGTCTGACGGATACGCGAGATTTAATGGAGAAAAAGCAACTGTCATTCGAGTTAAATCAGTAGGCGAACAGAACGATTTAGAAATTGCCGCTGCAGTTAAAAACTATGTTGCCAACAAAATGAATACCTTACCACAAGGTGCAAAGATAGAGGTGTGGGCTGACGGCTCTTATTACCTACAGCAACGCCTTGATATGATGTTTGACAATATGCTGATGGGGATCATATTGGTGTTTATTTTGTTAACCCTATTCTTGCGTCCTAAAGTGGCATTTTGGGTATTAGTCGGTATTCCAATTTGCTTTTTTGGTGCGTTTTTATTTATGGATAAAGTGGGCGTTGTATCGACTAATATTAACTTTCTATCATTGTTTGGTTTGATCTTAGTTTTAGGTATTGTCGTTGATGATGCGATTATAATTGGAGAAAGCATTTATAGTGAAATTAAAGAAAGAGGCCACTCGGTTGAAAATGTGATTAGCGGCGCCAAGCGAGTTGCGGTACCTGCTACTTTTGGGGTACTCACTACCATCGCAGCGTTTTTACCAATGCTTACTTTAGACGTTATGGTGGCGCCTTTTTTTGAAGCTATTGCTGTGGTAGTCATACTTTGTTTAATTTTTTCTTTAGTTGAATCCAAGCTCATTTTGCCGTCGCATTTAGCTCATATGAAATTTGAGCCTTATGATGAAAAAACTGCGTCACGGTTTAGCAAACTGCAACACGCAATTCGTGAAGGCATGGAAAATTTTGCTAAATATAAATATCAACCAGTGTTAAAGCGACTTATTCAGCATCGCTACCTTACCATGGTAACTTTTCTGGCAGTATTTATATTATCGATCGGCGCAGTCGCTAGTGGCATTTTAAAGTGGGAAATATTTCCTTCAATTCCAAATGATATTATTCAAGCTCGGTTTACTTTGAATGAAGGCGCACCCATAACTGCAAGAGACAAGCTAATTGATAAAATGGAAAACGCCATCCGCCAAGTCGATCAACGTTTAGCGGAACAAGAAAATATGGGTGAGCGAAGTGTTCAACATGTTTTAGCCTGGACCTCGGGTGACTACGGCGGCGGAATGCTGGTAGAGCTTACTAAAGGAGAAAACCGGCTAGTTGACTCTTGGACAATTGAGAGAGAATGGCGTAAACAAGTTGGTGAAGTAGCAGGAGTGAAAGAGTTACGCTTTATTTCCTCTGCGGGTGTTGGGGGTGATTCAGGGATTAGCTTTAGGCTGGTTGGTAGCAACTATCAAAACTTAGAAAAAGCATCTAACGAACTCCAAGCTTGGTTAGCTGAGTTTGACGGCGTGTACGATATTCGCACTTCCTATAGTACTGGCAGCCAAGAAATAAAATTAAGTTTAAAGCCTGGGGCTGAAGCTTTGGGCATTAGCTTGACAGATTTGGGTAGGCAAGTCCGGCAGGCATTTTATGGTGAAGAAGCACAAAGAATTCAACGTGGCAAAGATGAAATAAAAGTAATGGTACGCTTTCCAAAAGATGAGCGGCGTTCAATTGCAAATTTAGAGAATATGCGCATTCGCACGCCACAGGGGCAGTGGGTACCATTTTCTGCAGTTGCTAACTTTGATTTAGGATCAAGCTATTCGACAATTCAACGAGAAGATCGTAAACGCGCGGTCTCGGTCATGGCAGATATTAACCCAGATAAAATTCAGTCCAATCAAGTTGTGAGTGATGCGAATAAAGTTTTTATTCCTAAACTCGTTTCTAAGTACCCAGGGGTAAGAAGTGAATTAAGCGGTCAAAGCAAAGAGAATCAAGCTTTTATGACCGAGCTTGCGATTTCATTTATTGCTGCTATTGGATTAATTTATGTATTAATTGCTGTGCCGTTAAAATCTTATTCACAACCATTGATAGTCATGGCGGTGATTCCGTTTGGTTTTATTGGCGCGGTAATAGGGCACTTACTGTTCGATAAAAGTATTTCGATGATGTCATTATTTGGATTAGTCGCATTAGCCGGGGTAGTGGTCAATGACAGTCTGTTAATGGTTGAGTTTGTGAATAGAGCGAGGCGTGAAGGGTTGCGCCTATATGACGCAGTTGCGCAAGCGGGGGTACAACGTTTTAGGGCAATTATGCTAACTTCTTTAACAACATTCTTTGGGCTTTTTCCAATTATGTTTGAAAAAAGTTTACAGGCGCAAATCATTATTCCTATGGCTATATCGTTAGCGTTTGGAATTATGTTTGCTACTTTTATCACTTTAATTTTGATCCCGTCGCTGTATCTGGTATTAGAAGATATAAAACGGTTAGGCTCACGATTTAAGCAGTTCGTTTATAAAACAGTGACAAGTTAAAGGTATGTTTGCGAAACAAGCTTAGCTATTTTTTAGAAAGTGAAGCTTGTTTTTGCTTGAGTAAATTAATCTGTTTTAACCCTTTATTAAAGGTTGCTAACAACTTGCGTGTATATACTTGACGGTTATCGTCAAACAGGCGCTGCAATGGTGAATCTAAATATATAATGGCGCGCACTTTTTTTCCCGGCTGAAGAGAGCATAAGATAAATTGGGTAACTCGTTGCTGCTGTACTGCAGTTGGTAATTGGTGCCAAACTTTTTCATGTTTAACCATATCAAATTTCATATAGGTTGCTTTTTCTTTAAATGCTGACAAGGTCAGCGCTTGGTTAAAATTAAGCTCGGGTCTAATTTTTTTCACATCTTTAGCAGCTAAAGCGATTTTAGTTTCGGCAATACCTGTTTGATGGTTTAACATTAAAAAGCTTGCTCTTGAGTAGCCAATGGTTAGGATAAACTGTTGCATACATTGTTGGATAAACGCGCCAGATTCAGTTGCTTTGCTACTCATCTCGAGTAACCGTTTAAGTAAAAGCTTAAAGTTTTCAGGGTTTAGTTGCTGCATTTCCTGGGATTTTTGTTGAACAATTTTAGCTTGTTTAACGGTTTGTTGGCGTTTAAGCTTTTTAGGATCAATCACTGGATGTACTAACCAACCGGGAAAATGAGGACGACTCCGTTTAAGTAGAAGGGTATAGCCTGGGTTAGGTAGTTGCGAATAAAATAAGTTTTCGCTAACGGTTCGTATAGCAGTGTAAACCTCGTGTTTTATTTTCTTTTCATCTAAATTGGCTATTTGAGTTAGCAAATTTATAGCGTGCTGCATGGCTCGAGGGTGCCATGGCACAATCACCGATCGAGCTAAACGGTTACTGGCGACGAGCAAGCCACCTTCGTAACCATGCCATGACTTTAGCGAAGGTGTTTTATCGCTTAAACCATTTTTAGAGTATTCAAAAATTTCTTTTTTACTCGCCGGAAGCTGGGTCTTGTAGAGCCTTTGCAAAGCATCGCAAACTAAATGTTTTGCCGACACTTGTTGACGCCACTGGGCAAGATTAAAACCAAGCTGGGCTTCTTCAAAGGTTTTCGTTCGTTTAGGGATTGTGAGGTGACGGTAATAAATTCGCCACATTTGTTTAGGTTTTAAATGCCATAACATAATATCTGGCAATTGATACTGTAAACTAGTCCAATATATTTGTGGACCGGCGCCTATGTGCTGACCGATTCGTTTAGCAATTTCCGCTGCCAGCAAGCTGCTAGAGAGTAAGCTTTTTACTTCATCACTGAGCGGAGCTGGGGTAAGCTTAGTTAGAGGCAAAAATACCTTTTTAGCCTGATTTAAACCGATGGTACTCATGGCATGATCTGCCGCGATTGGATGATTAGCTTTATCTTTAGTCGCGCGCCAACCTGCTTGAATTAAATACCAACAAAATGCAGGATCACGTTGGTAAATGCGTTTAAATGAGTCGTTTGAACTACTAGAGTCGCGTAACTTCCTCGCAATGGCAGATAGTTCTAGCGGTAATATCGGCATGCTACTGTAGTCTTTAAGTGCTTTGTCGATGATTACTTTAGAATTACCCATTATACTCTTTGCTACCTCGCTGAAATCTTGTAACAATTATAGTAGATATTTATTGTTGGATTGATTTATCTTGGAAACTTGCCCACTTTGTTTGTCTCAAGAAACGCAGTTGTATGCCAAAGATCGCAGGCGCTTATACCTGCAGTGTCAGCAATGTCAATTGGTCTATGTGCCTGCGCAATATAGACTAACTGCGCAGGCTGAAAAAGCCGAATATGACAAGCATCAAAATAATGAACAGGATAATGGCTATAGGCGCTTTTTAGCGCGAACCACCACACCGCTGTTTGCACAGCTTGCCGCGAAACCCCATGATAATCGCCGGCCACAAGGCTTAGACTTTGGTTGTGGTCCTGGCCCTGCCATTAAATCTATGGCTGCAGAAGCCGGTTATTTAGTAGAAAACTATGACCTTTATTATTATAACCAGCCAGAACTGCTTCAAAAGCGCTACGACTTTATTACCATGACAGAAGTCATTGAACATATCGCAAAACCGGCTATTTTATTGAAACAATTAAATGGTTTACTTCACCATCAGGGAATTTTAGCGGTAATGACCAAGCGGCGGACTGATTTACCAGCGTTTAAAAATTGGCATTATAAGAATGACCCAACCCATATTTGCTTCTATTCTATTGCCTGCTTGGAGTGGGTTGCACGCAAAATGGGCTGGCGATTAGAAGTAATTGACAAAGATGTAGTGTTTTTTCACAAGGAATAGCTATTTGCTATTGATTGGTAAGGGTAATTTACGTAGAATCCGACTCCGTTTAAATGATTCGGTCCGCAAGCGAAACATTTAAGCAAAAAAAATGAAGGGCCCTTAGCTCAGTTGGTTAGAGCATCCGACTCATAATCGGCAGGTCCCCCGTTCAAGTCGGGGAGGGCCCACCATTTTAACTATTTTATATCAATAAGTTATCACTCGATAGCAACTAAAAAACATTCAAAAATATACTGTAGGGCACCTATAGGGCACTTTTACTCCTAAGCAACTAAAAACTCCATAAACAATTCAAAACTAAAGCATCTAAATCTAATAGGATAACTTTTGAGTTGATTTTGTTTGCGTATAAGGCGCAATAGCGGATGTAAGTTTTTGAGATTGTTTGTTATTATAATTCTAAAAAAAGGGAGTTTATAAAGTGGCATTAATAAAATGTAAAGAGTGTGGGGAAGAAGTTAGCTCTAAAGCAAAAGCCTTTACTTAATGT
The DNA here is from genome assembly GCF_053709105.1 of Aliikangiella aequoris. Classification (NCBI taxonomy): domain Bacteria; kingdom Pseudomonadati; phylum Pseudomonadota; class Gammaproteobacteria; order Oceanospirillales; family Pleioneaceae; genus Aliikangiella; species Aliikangiella aequoris. The sequence continues at coordinate 3,000,301 of NZ_CM132298.1, read as the reverse complement.
GGGGTAGCGGTACCTAAAGGAACGTCTTTATTTACTTGGTTTGTTGTAATAGTGATGGCTTATTCTGTTAATTTAATATCTCAAAAAAGTGATGTTGATTCAGTTATTGTTAACCAAGAAAGTATTTCAGCCAGCAGCATACCAGAAAAGTAACTAGAGAAAAAAGCGAAGCCTCCGAAACATTCTTGGGGAATCTCTTCTTCGAAAGATGAAATGACTGGAAAAGTTTCTTCGTATGCCTGCTCCCCAATTACAGTGCCAACAAAAAAAATGGGTTTTCCATATAGCGATGTTAGTGCGTGGCTCGGCATTGGCTGTAACTCTGAAAGCGAGTTTGTATATATTGGCTTTAATAAAGCCCCCAATTTAGCTAACACTGAAACTAAGGACGGTTATAATCCCATTAACAAGAATAAAGTGGAATGACTCTGTAGATGATGTTCGGCAAACTCAAAAATGGGCGGGAAAATTTTTATATTTTCAAGATGATTTATCAGCAATGTCAAATATATCAGCATCAACTACAGCATTGCTAGAGCTTCAGTGGCATGGTCAACAGTCTGTCTATTTCCAATTTTCACTAAATGGTTCCTCAAAAGCCCTTAGTGAGATCAGGGCAAAATGTAAGCAGTAAATATAGTTTTCTGAGCCACAATTTGATTAAAAGTTGTTGGCGCAGCATTGTCTTTTATGACATTACTGATTAAATATCGGGAAAAAACTTAATGCTAAAATTCTTTGCGTTTTTCCTAATACTACTTTTTTCATCAACCACCTCTGCTTTTAAAAATATTTGCCCTTCCAAAGAATGTAATGGAATTTATATAGCCCTAGCAGTACTTAATAAAAAACCTAAGATTAGAAAAGGATTATCAAAAAGCTAGTTGTATAGGTCAAATTGAATCTACTTTACCAGATAAAACTCGCGTGGATCGCTTAACCAACACCACGCTATTGAATATGACTTTGCCAGTAAATGGGCTGAAGCGGCTGGTCAGTCACTCTAGTATGCTTTTCAGACTAATAAGAAAGCGGGTATGGTCCTTATCTTTAAAAAGCCAGAAGATGTTAGATACTACCATCGTATAGTGTCGGCTATTGAGCATAACAAGCTTTATATTGATGTTTGGGTAATAAACAGCTTCTTAGAGTGATTGTGTTGAAAGTCCGCTTGTTATTTCACCCTAAAAAGCTTGGTATTGAGGATTCGGATATAGCAAGTTTTCAGTGGTTGTAGTCTTTTACCGCACATGTTCGTTTTATCAATGTTAAAAATATAGCTAATTAATACATAAATGAAAGTCTGCGGCCCAGATACTACCTTTTTCATCAAAGTCAGCATACGAGACACTTTGAATCTTAAGTCTTTTACTGCCGATAATAAAAAGGGTCATTCTTCTAGTTAAATAGTCATTGGACATAACCATTCTATATTTAAATTCGGCATTTAAAAGTGTAAAGAATTCTAATTCTCTTTTTGATGTAACTTTCAACTCCCAATTCTTTCTGAGGCCGCCACCCTCATCTTTAAATAGGATTTTGTCACCATTTAGTACAGCTGTTTTGGCATATTTGCCTGTTTCAATTGTACAAACTGACACTAGCCTATTAATATTGGCACTAAGCCCTAGACTAATGCTAAATAAAATCATTGCGATTGACAAAAGAATGACTCTTTTTAGGTGGGGCATTTAATTCTCCTAATATTAAAATCTATAATATCCATTATTGTAATACCCGAAAAGAAACTTGTTTCTTTAAGTTAGGGAAATTAATATAGCAAAGTATTTACTAAATTGTAAGAGGCCGTTTATTTGAAGCGCGACTTGTTAACGTGTACTTATTTAGAATATAGAATCACTTTCCCCACTATAAAGAAAACAAGTCAACTAAAAAACTATCATTCTTAGTTTCTTGTTGTTTAAGGTCCGGCAGATATTTATTAAGTATTCTAAATCTTTGATCATTAGCCGCTTTAAATTTAGCTAGATTAAAAGGGGACGATTCTGAGTGCTCCAGCCCTTCCATTTTCTCAATGTTTTCAATGATTAACTGAACATGCCTCTGAGCTGACAATTGATCTCTTTGTGCGTTCTGTCTTATAGTTCGATTTTCCTGGGCTCTTGTTTTTGCCATTATTTAACACGCCTTTTTATAATGTAAGAAAACGACTCTTGAAGTTAATTGCTTTCAGACCGAATTCATCTTCTTTATATTGAGTAAACCTTTATCGAAATTAATTTCACCATCTGGATAGCTTATTTTACTAGATGAAAAGCTTTTAACATAATCGGCACAATAACTCTTTGTTCTGGTCTTAGCTAAATAGCTTAAATGCTCAATAGCTATCTGTTGTTTTTCGTGGGATTTCCTAGAAACATTATGATAACCCCCTTTATGAGTTGTGCCGTTTAATTCATTCCATACCTTTTCAACAATATCGTTTATAGGAAACCCAGACCTTACTTTTTTACCGTCAACCATTAGCGCCCAGTGATAATGCTGACCTTTGCCTTTTTCGTATTCACGACACCAAAAATAGGCAATGTCATTAAGTGAATATTTTGCCTTGATACGTTTAAATAATCTGCGTTTAAATATCACCATTAATTTATTGTCATCGGTATAAGCTGGCATGTGTAAATCAAAACGGACGATTAATAGCTTTGAATAAATCGTCAACATAACATCGGTTTGACTGAATATTCTTTCAAGGTGTCTTTTGTTTATTCCGCCATGTGACGATTGAATAGGCCACTTCAACCCATTAAAAATGAAATGGCGCTTTTTTATTGTATGTTGTTTTACCCATTCTCTTGGCTTTTTGGACATGCTGGGATTCCAAGTTAATAGGGGAGTTATTATTAACACCACCTAATTGCGCTAAGCTAGAAACCTGACCAAGCCGCTAGCTATAAGGGCCAAGCAAAATCAGGTTAAACCAAAACGGGGGTAATAATGTGTTTTAAGTCTACCGGTTAATTAATAACCATCACTAGGAAAATCAAATAGTTACTTGTAGAAGGTAGGTAAACCTAAGCGTATTGTTACCCCTAAAAATGATAGAAAAGGGCGCGATACGCCCTTTAAATATCATTATTAATTGCTAGTCGTCATTAGCGGCCCGCCTGCGGTATATTTCTTTGATTTTTATTTCCATGGTGGACTGATTACAATAGTCGCACATACGCTCAAGATTTTTGTTAAGCTTTGCCCGCAGCTTTGCTATCCGTTTGCTTTGCTGGTCGCGCTTTATTTTCTCTCTCTCGCTTTTCCCTGACAGAAAGGCTTTAATTACATCAGGCTCAATGTAGTATCGCTTTATAGGCCTCAAGTAATGCTTTTTAGGGTGTGGCCTTTTTATATCTAATCGCCCAACTGGAATGGACTTTTCTATGCTGGAAATAATACTGTGTAAGTGCTTTATTCCGTATTTTTCATAGGCTAAATCACAATCAATTGGACTTTTTTTCATTAGATGGTTAAATACTAAGGATTGTTCCATTTGAGCTAATTGTGTATGATTGGCCTTGCGAGTGGCTGGTGCTCTTTTGGGGGTGCTGGCTATTTTTTTATCTTTCATTCTTTCACCCTTACCCTATAGTATTTTTATTAATAAAAGCTTCGATGTCTGCTAGTTTGTATCTAACGGCTTTGCCTAGCTTGACATAAGGGATGCGCATATCTCCACGCCATCGCATTTGGGATAAAGTTGCTGGTCTTAGCTTCAGAATTTTTGCAGCCTCATCACTACTTACAAGTATTGTGTTCGTTATAGTGCTTAATTCACTCATTTTGACTTACCTCTATGTATTTTGTTTAAACCAACCTCACTATAATCTACACATATTCGTAAGTAATGCTGAAAAGGCTAGCTTTTTTAAGAAGGCTGGCCTTTTAGTGGAGCTATTTTAGTTTCTTAAGTGATTCACTTACTTTTGCTCTGATAGTTGTTTGCGGAAAGCTAATCGGTTCTCCTTTGTCATTTTTAATTTGCCCTAAATGTTCCGCCTCCAAACACTTTTGAGTCACTCTTTTTGTTAAGCTCGTTTCATCCAGATTTGGGAATTTTGACATTTCTTCGTTTACGCACTTATCTATGAATTCTTGCCAGATTTGCTTCTTTCTCTGTTGAGCTTTCCCTCCTGCTTTCGGAATCTCTAGTTTCTCTTTCTCTAATTGCTCAATGCGGGCAGACTTTTCTTTATGGGCTTTTTTAAAGTGCTCCATCACACCTACACTTTCATTGTAAATACCCCATTCTTAGCACAACTCACTCATAGAATTTAAATAGCTAATTTATATTCCACAGGCGTCATATCATTCAATGAATCATGAGGCCTTTCTGTATTATAAAGCGTTATCCAGTTTTCGGTTATATCCATCACTTCTTGTAAATTCGTAAAAATATACAAATCTAAAACTTCATGTCGATAGGTACGATTAAACCGTTCGATATAAGCATTTTGATAAGGGCAACCTGGCTTGATGTAATCAATCGTGATCTTGTGCCGCTTTGCCCATTGCATAAACTCAAACGAGGTAAACTCTGGACCATTATCAACTCGTACTTTTTTAGGGTAACCATGCCAAGCTGCCAATCTATCAAGATAACGAGTAACCTTTGACGCTGGCATGCCTGTACCAATATCAATGCCTAACACTTCACGGTTATAATCATCGATGACATTAAACGTTCTAAAACGCACTTTATTGTGTAAAGTGTCACTCATAAAATCCATCGACCAAACTTGGCCAAGTTTGTTAGGAACGGCTAATGGCTCAGGTTGACGAGGTGGAAGTCGTTTCTTATTTTTTCTCCTTAGGTTTAACTTCATTGCCGTGTAAATACGGTAAACACGTTTGTGATTCCAACGATACCCTTTAGCTCTGAGGCGCTTATAACATTTAGGAAAGCCCCAGCGTTGATGCTTTTCAACCAGCTGATTGAGTGCGTCAATAATCTCACCATCGTTTGATAATTGGGGTTTGTAATAATAAGCGGTACGACTCATGCCTGTTATTTGACAGCTGAGGGCAATACTAATGGTGTAAGTGGATTGCAACTCTTTTGCCCAAACTTTGCGCTCAACAACAGGCACTACAGCTTTTTTATAATTTCTTCCTGTAACTGTGACTTCAAGCTAAGGTCGGCATACATTTGTTTTAGACGACGATTTTCTTCTTCTAACTCTTTTAAACGCCTTACATCCGACGCTTCCATGCCACCATATTTTTCACGCCATTTATAAAAGGTTGAATTGCCGATGTTGTACTTTCGGCAAATATCTTTTACTAACATGCCTGCTTCTGCTTCTTTTAAAATCGCCACAATTTGGCTTTCATTCATTCGTTTGCTCATGTGTAAAACCTCTTAGGTTAGTTTAAAGAAAATTCTACGGTTAAGCTGTATTATTTTAAGGGATAGTTACATCATGAATTAACGTTTCCAATTGCTCAATTTCTTCTAAAGCAGTTATATCTTTAACATTCACTTGATGTAAATGTTTAGAAGTGAGCTGAAAGTATCTTTTAAGCAACTCGCCATGCTCAATATGCGTTGTTTGAAGGCTTAATAGTTCATGATTAGTAAGCTGTAGAGTGTCAAAAATGTCGAGATAAGCCCTACGTAACTCTTTAAATAAATGATGGCCTCTAATGGTTAATTCTAATAGGCATTCTTTTATCCTTAATAACTCTAACTCACTAACTTTACTTTCTGTGCTCTTTACAATATCGGATGCTAATTCTGTTTGATCATAATAGCTGTCTATTATTTCTTCTATTTTCATTTTGTTTGCTCCATGCTCTGGGACAACTGAAAGATTAAAGCGCGCTTCTCCGCTTCACTAGCATTTTCTAGCAAGCTTCGAAGTTTAGCGTCAACTCCTTGGCTCCTTTTACTAAGACCTGCGTGTTCAAGTATCGTCTGCTCAATCAGTTTGGCTGGCTCTTTTAATTCATCAGCTGAAAGCACGATGTAACCTGCGGTAACGTCATTTGAGCGGCCAGTACGATGATTTAAAAGCCGCTTAAGTGTATAGCCACCAATGCCAATCGACTCGGCTATAGTTGCGTAGGTACGCCTTAAATCGTGCCAGTGGCTAACTAAAGTCGATTGACCTTCATCTTGAATAGTTGCTTTATTGATTTTCTCTAACACATACTTGGGCTCTTTTATTGCTTGGCCCTTGCTTTTCCCCACAAATACATACTTTTCAGACTGATCACGGTCCGCCCAACTTCTTAATAAAAGCTTCCTTAAAGTGTCTGTAATGGGCAGCTCAAGTGGGTCGCCATTCTTAGTCTCAGCAATCCAAAAGTAACCGTCTTTTAAATTGACTCTATCCCACTCAAGACCTAAAACTTCACCTTTTCTAAGGCCTGTAAAGAGAGCGAACTCAACTGCGCCACAAACGGATCGAGTAAACTGGTCATACTTTGGGTTAGTCCTTACAATCTCTATCGCTGATAAGTATCGTTTTAATTCATTAGGGCGAATTCGGGTGTTTTTTCTGGGTACGTTATTCCATTGCCTTTTATGTGAGAGAATTTTTACCGGATTTTCAGAAAAAATAAACGTTCCATTTTTGCCTTTAAACTCATATTTAGCAAAATTGAAAATAGCTCTTAGCACTCTGGCCATTAGGTCTGCTTGGGCTCTACTCCTTGCTGAAACTTGCTTATGGATATTTGTTATTTCATCTTCATTTAAGCTTTTCAGCGGTCTTTCTTTCCATTCTGGAAGGTAGCAGTTAACTGCCTGCGTGTAGCCTAATATCGTTTTATCTTTTAGTTGCTTCTCTGATAGGTAAGCTTCAAAAGCTTTTTGTAAGGTTACGCTTTCACTTTCGTGTTCTTTGCGCTGTTCATTTGGATTAATACCATTTTCAATATCTCTAAGGGCTTTTAAAGCAAGTGCTTTAGCTTGCTTGTAGTTCATTTTTGAGTAATCCCCAATTTTCACTCGAATATGTTTTCCTTTTCTATTACGCCTAACATAAAAAACTTTTTTAGTTTTTGTTACTCGAATAATAAGTCCTGATAACGAGGAGTCGCTGAAGTCTACTTGGCCGGTATCCACGGAAAGGGCTTTTAAGCGCTGCTCATTAAACGAAAATGAATTGGAAGCTTTCATATTACTCTCTAATTAAACCCATAATGAGGGTGATTCTAGGGCGCTTATAGGGCACACTCTATTCTATAGGGCACTCATAGGGCACCGGTTCTATAGATGCTGTTATCGTCAGGTCGATTAGTTTAGCCCTTTAAATACGGAGGGTGTATGCTTGGATAGATGATAATAGGTTTTGATAGGAAAGGCAAAAAAAGAACTCATAATCGGCAGGTCCCCCGTTCAAGTCGGGGAGGGCCCACCATTTTCACTAAACACGCGGCTTCTAGCGATGTCGAAGTTCTAGTTGACAGCGTTTTACCGAAAAAGTCTCCTGTTCGAACCATGGTCACCTAGGACCACATGATTTTCTCCAGTTTTCGAAAGAGCAAAGCCTCACTAGTTATAGCGGATATGACCTCGTAACGAATTTCGTGTAAAAAGCATTAAGATTGATACTGTTTAAACCTTGCTGTCATACTCAATCACGCCTTTCAGAGTAGTTAACATCAAACGTATTGTGCCTTCTGATACGCCATCCAGACGACGCAATGAAACCAACCGTGTCAAATGACCGCCATTTAGTCCATGTAAATCGTTATGTACCGGATATACCCGACATACCTGAGTATTTAACACTCTTATTTGTGCATCAAGATTGCGTTGATTTACTGAGCCTTGTTTTGTTTTCGAGTATTCAAGTATGGCATCAGCGATTTTTATTGTTGGTTTCTCACCCAATACTTGCTGGCGATACAGGGTTTCACGTAATTGGCTTTCAAATCGTAAGGCTAAAGATTTCTTGGTAGTTTTAGTGCTACGAATAACTGTATTACCGTTGATAGTGATTTCACAGTAGTAAAACTTGGAATTCTTACGCTTGTAGACTGACATCGAAAAGACCTTTACCAACCATAGAGGGCTACTATCCGGTCAAATAGTGAGCTAGACAACAAAGTATGGTCGTTTATAATTCTGATTAACACCTTTTAACCTATTGATACATATTGCATTCATGCAAACAAATGGAATTGAGAAATGACAAGATATGAAAAAGTAGATAAAGCTTACGAGTTTTTAACAGAAAATGAACAGTCTGGTGATTCATTTACAATCGCAGAGCTAGCAATTGCAACTGAATGGTCGCAAGGAAGCTGTCGCACATACGTGTCTAAACGATGGCATCAGTATATTCATAGAGATAAATCTGAATACACACCGTCTGGAATAATATTTCTAAGTAAAGAAGAATTTCGAGCAGTTCACAGTCAGAAACTCCAGCAAGTAAAAGATTTATCTGAAAAAGGACGGTTAGTTAAAAAAGCTAAAGAGTTTGCACTATTAGCGGTCTCTACATATAACAATCCTTTTACTGAGTTTAAAACACATGGCTACATTGTAAATATAGTAATTGCTTATACTGCGCTATTTCATGCGATATTTGAAAAACGTGGAATTGATTATTTTTACAAAGATAGAGATGGTAGTCCTAAATTAATTGATGGAGAGCCGAAAGCTTGGGAGCTATCAACTTGTTGCAAAAAGTATTGGATCGGAACCAATCACCCTGAAAAGTACAATATAGATTTTCTGATTGGACTTAGAAATAGAATCGAGCATCGGAGTCTTCCGCTTATAGATATGGCTGTTTCTGGGTACTGCCAGTCAGCGCTTACAAATTTTGAATCTATGTTGATTGATGAATTTGGTGAAGAGCACACTTTAATGGCAAGTTTAGCTGTATCAATGCAATTAACGCGAACTTCAACTCAACAGCAAGCTGACGCACTGAAAGAATTCCAGAAGGAAAATTACAAAGTCGTACGAGAGTTTATGGAAACTTTCAATAATGATTTATCTGATGAAATTGCTGATAGTCATCGTTATAGGCTAAGAGCATTCTTAATCCCTAAAATTGGCGGCAGCAAGAGCTCGGCGGATTTGGCTATTGAGTTTATTAACGCAACATCGCTTAATGATGAGCAAAAAGAGAACTATGAACATGCTATTGCACTGATAAAGGGGGTGGATTCGCCTTATAAATTAAGGCCCGGCCAAGTAGAAAAGCTAGTAAAAGAAAAAATATCTGACTTCAATATGTCACTACATACAAAATGTTGGAAACGCTATGAAGCTCGGCCACAAGATATCCAATTAAACTTCAAAGGTGAATATTCTGGGTATGTAGAAGGGTTTGATGGTTACTTGTATTCTAAAAAATGGGCTGATTTTCTCATTTCAGAGTTAAAGAACTCGGCTAAAAAACGAGCAGCTAGAAACTATAGAGGATAAGCAAAGATAAGCGGTTTTCGAGGAATACTTATCTTTTATAAGTATGCCATCTCTCTGAAGGCTACGAATTCTGCTTGCTGCACCATATAAAATCTCGAGCTGTTAGGGATAATGACAGGTGGTAAGCGATTTTTGGTCTACTAGTCTGATATTAAATCCAGTGGTTAGGGATTTTTAAGTCATAATTATTCACAACAAAACGAAGAGTTGAAATTATTTCCTTATGCTTTTCTTCATCATATTTTTGGTTATTTTTCTTTAACTCAATAATTTCTTGGAGGGCAGGTAAATTAAACATTCCGAGCTTGTAGAAGTTTTTCCAGTTAGCGTCGCCGAAGAGGTTGTATATTGTTTCTGTTCCATCACGCTCACTTGCAAGTCGTCTCTTTCCATCAATTAATTGTTCGGCTTTTTCCGCTTTGTCGCGGTCATCATATGAGTTAAGTAGTTGCATTGAATCACTAAAGTTGATGTTTATGAGTTAATTAACAAGATTGTACTGTACTCAATGACTATTCCCCAAATGTTATATGACGAGTTGAGAGGTTTAGCTGCATAAAGTGCTTAATATTTGAACAATGCGTTCAGTTCGAACACAAAATACCACTGAATACATATTGACGTACGATGTAATATAGGTAACATATGTTACATTGTGAACGGTGAGGATTAAACTGTATGAGCATTGGTAAAAGTGGTCGTATCGTGATTGAAATAGACCCAGATTTAAAGAAACAGCTATATAGCGAATTGACTTCAAAAGGGTTATCGCTTAAAGACTGGTTCGTAGAGTCAGCATGTCAATATCTGGAAATTAAACCCACTAACCTAGTACCAGAAACAATTCGAGAAGAATCAAACAATGACTAAAATTAAATCAGATTCTGGCAAGCCTAAAAAGACAGCTGTAAAGAAAGCAAGTACCGAAAAGGCTGCAACAACCGTCAAAGCCAAGAAAACAATAGCTAAGAAAACAACAGCCAAAAAAAAAGCAGTAACTGCCAAAGAAAAAAAGCCCAGCAAGAAAGTTAAAGAAAAGACAGAAGCGACTGTCGAAGCTGAAACAAAAGTTAGTAAGAAAGGAAAATATGATCCAAGAAATAAACTTAATGATCTAATTTCTACGGAATGGATTCCCGAAACTATTTCTGTTTGGAATCAGAAAGGACTTGGTGCTAAGCATCCTGATGTGAAGATTGAGAAACAACATCCAGCTCCATTTTCGTTCACGGATGTTGCTCGCTTAATTCGATTTTTTACCAAAAAGAAGCAGACTGTTTTAGATCCTTTCGTTGGAATTGGTTCAACATTAAAAGCCTGTGCACTGGAAAAAAGAAAGGGAATTGGGATCGAACTAAATCCTAAATATGCAGATTTAGCGCTAGAACGAATAGAAAGCGAAGTCTCAGAGATTAAAGAGGAAATTGAAGAGCAGCTGATTCTTGAAGGAGACTCAAGAGAAGTATTAGATACTCTTGACGAAAATAGTGTAGATTTTGTAGTAACTAGCCCACCCTATTGGAATATTCTCCATAAAAAAGATCATAAGGTAAAACAAGAAAGAGAGAAGCACTCGCTAGATACGAAATACAGTGATCATGAATCGGATTTGGGAAATATACACGATTATCCAGAATTCTTGGATGATCTAACTGGTATATTAGGAAAGTGTGCGAGAATATTAAAACCAGAAAAATATATGGCTGTAATTGTTAGTGATTTTAGAGATAAGTCCAAGTACATTATGTTTCACGCCGATCTAGCAAGAAGTTTAGAGCCTTTTGGCTTAGAAATGAGAGGATTGAAAGTTCTTTATCAAAGACATAAAAGAATTTTTCCATATGGCTATCCATATGCTTACGTACCTAATATTCATAATCAATACATACTGATACTACAAAATGCTAAAAAATAAATTAAATACTATTGTCAATCTCGATTGTATTGAAGGGATGAAACAAATTTCTGACGAATCAGTAGATTTAATCGTTGCAGACCCACCTTATAATCTAAATAAAAATTTTGGAAAGTGGGATGAGAGTAAGAAAAAAGACATATGGCTTCCTTGGTCAAAAGAATGGCTAGATGAATGTAAAAGAATACTTAAAGATGATGGTAGTATCTTTGTTTACGGTATTCATCATCATTTATGCTGGTTACAGTGCTATATGATTGATATTGGCCTTGAGTATCGTAGGCAAATAATTTGGTATTATGAAAACGGATTTTCTGGTTATAAAAATACATTACAAGCACACTATGAACCGCTTCTTTGGTTTTCAAAAAGCGATAAATACACTTACCACATAATTAGAGAACCCTATAAAAGCACTGAGCGACTTAAGAATAAGATAACAAAAAATGGTAAAGTTTGGACGCCGCATCCGGATGGTCGAATGGCTGGTGATGTCTGGAGCTTTCCCACGTTAGCGGGCAAACGCTTTAAAGATGAGAAGGTTGATCACCCAACGCAAAAGCCGCTATCTATCTCCGAAAGAATAATAAGACATTTTTCTAACGAGAATGATATTGTGGTAATTCCTTTTTCGGGTAGTGGTTCGGAGTGTGTAGCTGCGAAAAAATTGAATCGCAATTTTATTGGTTTCGAGTTAAATCAAGAGTATATAGAAATTGCAAATCGTAGACTGAATGATGTCAAACAGATCGAAGCGGCTCTTATTTAGCTGCTTCGATTAAGTTGCTAGGTTCGCTTATGTTTGGTTTACGCCCTATAACCTTTGTCAGCTTTTCACGTGCAGACATCAGATTCTTATCCAGATAGAAGTCATTCAATGCTAGCTTTTTCCTATTCCAAACTATCATCAATAAAACGGACAGGGGGATAACTGAAATATTAACATCAACTACGCTTTTAATATCGGTTAGCAGTTCCCAAAATTCAGTTCTTTTATTAGGAAGTTCTGGTAAAACGATAGCTCCAATTGTATTTTCTTTTTTAATATTATAGCGCGAACAAAAAACAGCTACATCATCCAAAATATCTCTAGGTGAGTCTAGATTGGCAGTAAGTTCAGCTTCAATAAGAACAAATTTTTTGTCAACTAGTCCAATACCGTCCATACGAATATTTATGTCACCTTGTCTCGTAAAATAAGTTTCTACTCCTGCTAATTGCAATGACTTACAGACTAATCGATTAATAGTATTTGTTTTGGATATTAATGATGAGATAGAAGATATAATATTTGAGAAAATTTTGTCGTTTTCAATAATAGCTGGATTTTTGTACGTGAAGATATCTTCCGTTAAAGTAACTGCTGATTTAGTAATTGAAATATTCGAGAGATTATAATTTACTACCGCCTTGAATTTTGAATCTAGATATATAGCACCAATGGGACATGCGGAAATACAGAGACCACATCCAATACAAAGTTCACGGTCAACTCTCACTTCACCCGAGTCGGTCATTCCAATAGCGTCTGTGGGGCATATCTTATCTGACTGACTGCTTTGCAACTCTTCAAATACGATTACAGTATTCTCTCGTTTTATACAATTCATATCTTTACAGTTCAAGCATGAACTTTCAATTTCACTGCTATCCGACATTGTGAGTTTAGCTACTGACTTGTCGTTATATGTTACAACAACCGGTATTAGACCATTAGGGTATTCATAGTGAGCGATATTTAACTTACTTTGTTTGAGAATATTAACCATTGATAATTCCCCGTTTATTCGATAGTTCCTTAAACTCTAGAGCCTGATTTTCACGAATAGCTCTAATTGATATTTTTAGCAAGTAATCTATGCCTAGCACCGCTATATCAATATCGTAAATGTTCTTAATATCTCTTATTAGGCTAGCTACGTCTGCTCTTTCTTTTGGTAGTTCAAAGCCAATAGCTAGAGATGTAGTTTTCTTTAAGTTTTTTTCTGCTTGTCTTGCTTGAAGGATTATCTTATTTTCAAGTGCTTGCCTGATCGCTTTAACCGAAATGTGTAACTCTTCTGTTGGAGATTTGATCTCTATCGGAATTGAATCCTCATCATTTAATATTATTGCATCCCATCTTCGAGAGTTAACTCCGTGAGGTGGAATATCACAACGTAATCCTATAGTTTGAAAAATATCACCAATTAAGGGATAAAATTGGTCCTTCGTATGTGCAATATATTCTTTTTTTAGAATTGTTGATATTTCTAGGTCTGTGTGCTGATCGATAAGATTTTCAACCGATTTTCTAAATGCATTGCTCTTGGTATCTAAGTTTGAAGTATTCTCGATTATTGTGGTTTTTAGTTCTGATTGCAGATCTTGAATTTGGCCGCTATTAACTTCTTCCAGCCGCTTCGGTGAATATATAGATTCTCTTTTATCTGTGGGCAATTCTATATTAAATATTGAAGCCAATTTGGCTCTATCAAGAACTTGAAATGGTGAAAATATTACATTTTTAGGAATCCCATTGTTAGTCAGTTCTTGTTCTGCATTGTTCTTTATTATTTGAACAGGTGAAATATCAAATCCTGACTCTTCCAGCATAGAATAGAAGCTAGATTCGGCAAGTGATTTAATTGGATAGTCTTTATTTCTTGTTGCAGATAATCTTATATCAGGCTTTTTGATTATAGAGTCAACTAACTGAATACCATGAGCGGTGATTTTGTAAGTTCTCTGAGCTCTAGAGTAGTTTATCTTGTCTCTGATTGGGTGCGCCCAATCCAACCACTTTAATGCACCCAATGGGAATCGCGTGTAATTTCGCGCTGTCACTTGGGTGATCCCTCTGACCTTTAAGCGTTTTTGCAGCTCGGCATCAAACTCTTTTGGATTAGTTCGATAATATATCAATTCTTTATTCATCGCATCGAGGGTGGAACTATCTGTGTCATTATCAAGTGAAAGTGGGCCGAAAATAATTTCATCTCTTGATAAAACGCCACCGAGCGCTCTCATCGTTTTCAAAATTGTTACAAAAGGGCGAATTACATAGTTTCCATTAACATCTATTACATCATTTGGAAACTCCATTCCAATGAAGCATTGTTCGACCAAGGAAAGTCGTTCTACGGAAGCTGTTGCAATATGGTCGCCTAGCAAGGTGAAATTATACCAAAGAGCTTTCTCTCCGCTCTGAATCCATCCTAATACTCTGTATAATTCAGCATACATCTTGCATTGGTTGTAAGATTTATCCCTAGAAAGATCTTTACTCGCCCCCTTTAATAAAGCTTCAACACCCATAGTTCCTGAAGAGCTAATCAACCCATTCGAAACAAGTAACTCCTGCATATCGTGGAGATCGAATACCTGCTCTCTACTAATATTTTGATAGAGAAATGTGAAGCAGTTTATGAGATTGTCTAATGCCGAACCAGGATTTGGAAAACGATGCATAAAAAATCCATTTAATATTAATTTTTTTAATATTAACAAGCTGGAAGTGAATGCGATAGTACAAACTGGTCACGGTTTAATGTTTCATGTCAAAGAATCATGTTTAAATCAACTAAAGGCTCGAATTTGGATGGTATTTGTACTAATCAAGCACTCATTGGTAACGAAATCGGTAAGGTTTTGGTCGTGGCTACCTTAGAGAGTGCAAATTAAGTGGAAGTTAGTGCTTGCTAACCGGGTCTCATAATCGGCAGGTCCCCCGTTCAAGTCGGGGAGGGCCCACCATTTTTCTTCAAGGCATAATCTGTTCTTCAAGGCATCGTTGTAGCAGTCAAAATTATTAACTTCCCAAACGAAAATCGCGTGAGTGTTATCTATAACAGTATTGCGACTTTGTTATTGGCTAGCGCCAACAAATTTTTGCTTTATCTTAGTGTCTTTTCCCATTCCTCGGCCCAGTTTCTTAAAGGGTTTAGTGTATCCATTAAGGAGTAGCCTAGTTCGGTTAGTTTATAGCCTTCAGTTGAGGTATAAATTAATTTAGCCTCGGTAAGTTGTTTAATTCTGGTATTAAGAACTGAAGGTGACATATTGTCACAATGCTCTTGCAGCGCTCTAAAACTGAGGGCCGTTGAGCTGAGTTCCCACATAATTCTCATGTTCCATTTTCGTCCTAGAAGATCAAAAACAGCCATAATAGCTATGCCTGAACTTGAACCTCTTACAGGTTTATTGGGTAAAGGTGTTGTCATTACTCTTGCGCTTCTAAAATAGTAGCGGTATTATTCGCTACGAAATAAGTAGCGATTTTATATTAATTTAACAGAAAAGCGAGAGAATTATGTTTCTAGTTGATATGAGCTTTACCAATATGGAAAAAATCACACCTGAATTAACTAATCTGCATAAGCGTTATTTAGAGCAAGAATATTCATCGAACAAACTAATGTTTGGTGGCAGGAAAGTGCCAAGAACAGGAGGCATACTAATCTCAATGCACGCCAATAAGAATGAGTTAGTTGAAGTATTAGATTCAGCCCCATTTATCAAAAATGGGGCTGCCAGTTATTCTATCACTGAATTTACGCCTATTATGGCTTGCAAAGACTATATCCATATTGTGGCCTAAATAGCCACTTCAAAGGGGCTTCATTGGTTTCCGAGGTTGGTTTTGCTCCATATGTGAGAAAACCATTAAGCGCCATTTAATAGGATGTTGAATGGCTGCTTTTAGAAAAAGTTAGCGATAGAATTTTAACTTTGCGATCTAAACTTTAAGTCTAATTTCGCAATGTTAGTGCTGCATCATTGGATGACTAGTCGACATAGACCATAAAATACAATATAAGCAGCCTTACTAGTCGCTCTCGGTTTTAAACTACTTTACCCACCGCTTAATCTTTTAGATAATAGGCGCCACAAACCATTTAAAAATCGAGTGCTAGTTAAAAGTGCTAGTTAAAAGTAGTATATTTATCAGTTGGTTAAGCCTGTTTGCGGTTATTAACGCGAGTTTTCGCTTTGCCAAGTCTATGTCAACTAACTAAAGATAAACAAAATTATGATGAAAAATGTAGCAATTATTGGGTCTGGCACCATGGGTAATGGCATTGCACATGTTTTTGCACAAAGCGGGTTTCAAGTTAATTTAATTGATATATCTCAGCCGGCATTAGACAAAGGCTTGGCAACGATAACCAAAAACTTAGATCGACAATTAGCCAAAGAAAAAATATCGGCAGCAGACAAACAAGCCACACTAGACAAGATTACTACTTTTACCGATTTAGAAAAAGGCGTAAATAATGTTGATTTAGTCGTAGAAGCGGCAACAGAGAACGAAGCGATTAAATTAGATATTTTTAAAAAGTTAAGTGAATTTTGCGATGCCAATACGATTTTAGCTTCAAACACCTCATCTATATCCATTACCAAAATTGCTAGCGTAACCAGCACGCCAGAGAAAGTTATTGGTATGCACTTTATGAACCCCGTACCCGTCATGAAACTTGTAGAAGTTATTAATGGTTACTTAACTTCAAGTGAGACCACTCAACAAATTTTAGATGCCTGTCAACGCTTAAATAAAATTGCGGTGCCAGCAAATGATTACCCTGGCTTTGTGGCTAACCGAATTTTAATGCCAATGATTAATGAAGCCATTTTATCGTTGCAAAATGGTGTGGCTGGCGTGAGCGAAATTGACCAAATAATGAAGCTTGGAATGGCTCATCCAATGGGGCCGTTACAATTAGCTGACTTTATTGGACTCGATGTTTGCTTGTCTATTATGCGGGTTTTGCAAGACGGATTAGGTGATGATAAATATGCTCCTGCGCCGCTGTTAGTTAATATGGTGACTGCTGGGCATTTAGGGCATAAGTCTGGACGTGGCTTTTATGATTGGACTAATGGTGGCAAAGAACTGACAGTTTCGGCGCAGTTTAAATAAATTATTGAGTCGGTTTTTCTATCCAATAAAAAAGGCCATTTAAGGCCTTTTTTATTGGCTGATGTTTATAAATTATTTCGCTTGGTGTGCGAGTAATTGAAACGCCATTTCTTCGGCTCTATCTCTTAAGCGACCGTAGCGCCCACTATTAGCAAAGTGTCCTGCACCCATATTAATACGCATCACCAATAAATTGTCATCTGTTTTAGTGGCTCGCATTTTGGCTGTCCATTTGGCCGGCTCCCAGTAAGTTACCCTAGGGTCATTCAGTCCGCCAGTAACCATCATGGGCGGGTAATCACGCTTTTCTATGTTGTCATAGGGCGAGTAAGAACGGATTAAATCAAAATATTTTTTGCTTTCAATCGGGTTACCCCATTCAACCCACTCAGGAGGCGTAAGCGGTAAACTTTCGTCTAACATAGTGTTAAGTACATCAACAAAAGGAACCATTAGCGTAACCGAGCGCCATAGTTCGGGCGCTTGTAGAATGACGGCTCCCATCATTTCACCACCTGCGCTGCCACCAGCAATAGATATATTTCCAGCATCGGTATATTTTTCTTTTATTAGGTAGTGGGCAACGTCAACGAAATCATTGAATGCATTAACTCGGTTGTCCATTTTTCCGTCTAAGTACCAGTTATAGCCCATTTCGTCACCACCGCGAGTGTGCGCAATAGCAAATGAAAAACCACGATCTAACAAGCTTAAACGTGAGCTCGAGAAGCTAGGAGACATGCCCATTCCATAAGCGCCATAAGCATAAAGTGACATTGGGTGAGTGCCGTCTTGCTTAAAGCCTTTTTTATATACTATGGAAACCGGGATTAGCTTACCATCTCTTGCTGGTGCCATTAGGCGTTTGGTTTCATATTGAGTTTTATCGTAGCCCGAGGGTATTTTCTTTTGCTTACGTAACTGCAGTTGTTTTTTGGAAAAATCAAAGTCGTAAATGGTACTCGGAGTGATCATTGACTGGTAGCTTAGGCGAACGTGAGCTTGGTCAAAGTTAGGATTCGTTGATAGGCTCGCCGCAAAAACTGACTCTGGAAACTCTACATCGTAAGCTTCACCGGTATAAGGTAAAACTCGAATGGCATCAAGTCCGTCATGACGCAGTTTGACTACAAGCTGATTTGCAAATGCTTTAAAGCTTCTTAAATAAATTTTATCATCGCCTTCTAAAATAGAGTTCCACTGAGCATTGGCTGGTTGATCGTCGGCTACTTCGGCTAAGCGAAAGTTAACATGCTTATCGTTGGTTAATAAGTAAAATTTGCCATTCGCATGATCGATATTGGCCTTTATACCCGCATCTCTTGAAAGTAGCTTTTTAGCCGGTTGGTCTAAGTCTTTAGCGTTAAAAACCAGAATTTCATTCACGTCTTTATGACCGGTTGAAATGGCTAGCCATTCTTCGCTAGAAGTTAAAAAGGCTGATAAGAAAAAGCCTTTATCTGACTCTGTAAATAGCACTTGGTCGGCTTTATTGGCACCTATTCGATGAATATTAACACTCTCTCCGCGCCAAACTTTTTCGTCTAATCGAACATAGGCAAGAGTTTTACTGTCTCCTACAAACTCAACTTGGCCAGAGGAGTCAGATATTGTTACATCGAGCAACTCGCCGGTGGCAATGTTTCTAACAAAAATATCGTAACGTTCGTCGCCTGCGGTGTCTAAGCTGTAAGCGACAAGCTGGTTATCTGGACTAATATCAATATCGCCAATAACAAAATATTCATGTCCTTTAGACAGTGCTTGCTCATCTAAATAGATTTCTGATTTATTATTCGCTAAATTTTTGCGGTACTGTAAAGGGTAATCTGCATCAGCTTGATACTCTTCCCAATACTCGTAGCCATTGTAAATATAAGGGACCGAGGCATCTTTTTCATCAACACGCCCCTTAAACTCTTCAAATAACTCATCAACGAGCGCTTTTTGCGGCTCTAAAAAAGCTTGAAAGTATTCATTTTCTTTATTTAAGTAGTCGAGCACTGCTTTGTCGTCTGTATTTGGGTAGCTTGGGTCTTTTAACCAATGAAAAGGATCGCTAACCTCTACGCCATGGTAGCTATAGGTATAGGGAATTTGCATAGCTTTAGGCGCGGGTTGGGGGAGTGATTTTAGTCTCGGGTAGGTTTTAGGCATGTTTTTTTCTACTAATTGATTATCTGTGGGTTTAGGGTCTGACTGACCACATCCTGTAATAATTAATGCTGCGAGAGATACCGCAATAAGCTTGTTAAGGTGCATGGGTGTTGCCCTATTGTTGTTTATTTTGTGCTGAATATAAAAGGTCTTTAATCAGGATACCAGCACTAAATTGTTTCAGAGCGTATCAATGCGATGAATAGTCGCGCATGATGGCAACTTCTGATTTAATAATTAAACTTTTATACCAGCAAATGCAGAGTTTAATTGGGATTGAGTTCTATCAAAAATAGCTTGGAGAAGTGCATTAGCTTGTAATGTTAAAAACGTAAATATTAACACTACAAGCTAATTGGATCTAAAAAAATACTTTATAATTGCTAAACGTCGAGTTCAGGCAAATTAATGTTCTTATTATTTTTGATCTCCGCTGGAGTACAGCCAATGAGTTCGTGAGGAAATACTAACCAATCATCGGTTTCTTTCAGGTAGTAATCTGGGGTTAGTTCTGTCACGTTTCGACGAGGTTTATAATAAACTGTTGCGGTGCGAATAATGCTCGGCGTATTTCTGCGACATTTGTGTTGAATTTCTTTAATTAACGCCTCTATTGAACGACCACTATCAAAAACGTCATCAACAATTAATAGACTATCTTCTACATTAATATTATTAACAATATATTCTAAGCCATGAACATTAACTTCTTTTTGCTGCTGCATGCCAACGTAACTACTGGTACGAATTGAAATGTGATCGGTTTTTACGCCATAGTAATCCATGATTTCTTGAACCGCGATACCCACAGGTGTACCACCACGCCAAACAGCAATAATAAACTTGGGGCGAAATCCGCTTTGTAAAATTTTAATGCCAAGCTCGAACGACATGTCGAGTAACTCTTGCGCGGTAATAAATGTTTTTTCCATAATAAAATGCCTAATCAACTACTTATATTAATCGGTTATTATATCGCTTTTGTGCAGATAATGGCTACTGCGTTTTGCTTAAATGTGAATATAAATTGGCCTAAAAAACAGGTATAATTAGCACTTAACTTTAAATCGAAAAGGTAATCTAGTGGCCAAAGCAATTATTCTTGTGCTTGACAGTTTAGGTATTGGGGCAACGCCTGATGCTGAAAAATTTGGTGATCAAGGCGCCAATACTTTGGGCCATATTGCGCACTGGTGTGCGCAAGGTAATCAGTGTGAAGAGCGAGCTACCGGGCCACTAAAAATTCCGAACTTAGTCAAGTTAGGTTTAGCTAAAGCAAATCAACTGGGCTCTGGAAAACTGCCAATCACTGCAGTAGAAAATCACCACCCGATATTCGAAAGCAATAATGCTCATGCTGGCAAACAAGATGACATTGTAGCGTTATATTCTGCTTGCGAAGAACTTTCAACAGGAAAAGACACGCCTTCTGGACATTGGGAAATGGCAGGAGTAGCGGTTGAATTTGATTGGGGATTTTTTCCGAAGCAAGAAAACTGTTTTCCGCTTGGCTTAGTTGAAGAAATAAAAAAGCAAACTGGAGTGAAAGACATTTTGGGTAATTGTCATGCGTCTGGAACTGAAATTTTAAATCGACTCGGGCAAGCGCATATCGATAGTGGAGCACCTATTTGTTATACCTCGGCCGACTCAGTTTTTCAGGTTGCAGCGCATGAAGATTACTTTGGACTAGATAATTTATATGCGTTTTGTGAATCAGTAAGAAAAATATTAAATGAATATAATATTGGGCGGGTGATTGCGCGCCCATTTATAGGCGAGGCGGGCGCATTTACGCGCACCGGAAATCGTAAAGACTATACTACGCCACCACACAAAAATACTTTACTTGACTTGCTCGTTAAAAATGGCCGCGAAGTTCATTCGGTTGGTAAAATCGCGGATATTTTTGCGCATCGCGGAATTACTCATAAGACCAAAGCTACTGGCCATGATGCTCTTTTTAATGCCACCATCGAGGCAATAAATATTGCCGAGCCTGGCAGCTTAATATTTACAAACTTTGTTGAGTTTGATCAGTCGTTTGGCCATAGAAGAAATATCGGCGGATATGCTGCGGCATTAGAACATTTTGATCAACGCTTGCCAGAAGTCGTAAGCGCCATGCAGCAAGATGACTTATTAGTATTAACGGCCGATCATGGTTGCGATCCAACTTGGCCTGGTAGTGATCATACAAGAGAGCATGTTCCGTTTATTGCCTATCGACCTAATAATGCCCTTGAAATAAATAAAGGCATTCGCTCTAGTTTTTGTGATATTGGTCAATCAATCGCTGACTTTTTAGAAATAGAGCCACTAGCGCAAGGTACCAGTGTTTTTAAGTAAAAATTGAGATAATGACTCATTAGCTAGTGGTATTTAATATTCGCTAATGAGTCCGACCTGCTGTTTATTTAGTACCAAATATTTTATCGCCAGCATCACCTAGACCAGGGATAATATAACCTTTCTCATTTAAATGATCGTCGATAGAGGCGGTAAAAATATTCACGTCTGGATGCGATTTTGCCAGGCGCTCTATGCCTTCAGGTGCGGCAGTTAAAACTAAAGCTCTAATGTCTTTACAACCTGCTTTCTTGAGTAAGTCAATGGTCGCTTCCATTGAACCACCGGTTGCTAACATAGGATCAATAATTAAAGCCATACGCTTTTCGATGTCGCTGGTAAGCTTTTCAAAATAACTGACCGGTTCTAATGTTTCTTCGTCGCGATAAAAACCTACAACACTAATTTTAGCGCTTGGCATTAATTCTAAAACGCCATCTAACATTCCAATACCTGCACGTAAAATTGGTACTACCGTTGCTTTTTTGCCCTTTAGTCTTTGCCCTGTAATTGGGCCCGCCCATCCTTCAAACTGATAACTTTCTAAGGCTAAATCTTTGGTTGCTTCGTAAGTTAATAAGCTGCCAATTTCTGAGGCCAAGCGACGAAAGCTAGAGGTGCTTCGTTTCGCTTGTCGCATAAGGTCTAGTTTGTGTTGAATAAGAGGGTGCTTTATTTCATATACGGCCATAATATTTCTCGACTAATTTAAATTGGTTTAAATGGAACTAAGTGCAAGATCCCATTCGCGGTTATTATTTTACTGACACTGATTCTGTTTGAATGCTTTGTATTGTTTAGGAAAAGCAGTTTCTAAAAAACTATCTAAATGAAGTTTCGCTTGGTTTGATTGCTTAACTTCATTTTCGCTAATAGTTTGATCAACTTTTGTGTAATGAAAAATACTTAGCTGTGTGCTATCGGTTTTCCAGGCTGCCGCCATGTCGTCAATATTTCTGCGGCTGTCATCAATAAAGTAGATGTGTTGATAATTTTTGTCTGCTTGCTCAAGTATTTCTTTTAATACCAGTCCTTTATTTAAACCAGACGCCATCACAATACCATTACGATAAGTCACTTCTGCAGTACGACGTCCATCATTAAAATTAAAAATAAGTGTTTGATTATTTTCAAGCAAGTGCTTACTGCTAAAGTCGATATGATGCTTACTTAACTCACGTTCGGTTGGCGCTCTAAATTTAGTGGTTCGAGCCGTTAAAATCAAATTATCAAACTGGCTAACCGAATCTAGCACTTGTGGAATATCTGACTGGGTCAATTCCGTTGAGCCAAACTCAAACAGTGATCCTAAAGTGCGAAAAATACAATAGAACCTTTCACTAGGCTGACTAGTAAAAGTTTGACCATCAGGGCTAGTTACTTCACGACCGCGCTGCCAGTTATACCATTTACCACTGCCAACAAAATCTTTAGCTTCTAGTAAAGTGTCATCTATATCAAAAATGACTAAAGTTGTTTCCGGCTTAGCATTATCCTGAACGATGGCTTGCTGCATTTTCTTTAAGTCTTTTACATTATTGTAAATGGTTGGTTTAGCAACACAGCCGCCACAGGCTAAAAATAAAAAAAGCAACGTATAAAAATTATGTTTCATTACAGAGCCTATGCTTAAATTATTGCTTCATTAGTTCGTTTAATACCGCAGCAATACGAACGCCAGCTTGCTTCATTCGCATTTTAAGTACTGGTAAAAACTTAAATTGATATTCGTAGTGCACTTTACCATCTTCGGGATACATTTCCATGCGAATAGCTTGGCTTTCTCTTACCCAAACAAGTGGGTTGGTAACACTCCATAAGGCTACTTCTTGTGGGCTAATTTGTTTATGTAACCAGTTAGTCCATTCGGTATAGCTAAGCTCTTGGTTTTTTATCATGCCACTATCCCACACGTAGTGAAGGTTACTGTCACGCCCAAAAAATTTAACTTTTGCGTGATTGCCGCCTCGATCTTTACCATTGCCTACATGAAGCGGCTGGTGTAAGTCGCCAATAATATGCACAATAAGGCGCACTGCAGTTTGTTTTTCTTGCTTTGTGGATTCTGGAGCGCGCAAAATTTTTGAGTATTTTTCTAATGCGAACAGCGCATCACCTTCTGGCGGAGCGCCAACATCTTGATAATCTTTGCCGTCTGGTATGGTGACAAAGTGATACGGATAAGCTGTTTTTTTCCAAAATTTAGAGTTGGAGCCACGTAATTCGTCGGCATAAGTGGATACTTCTGCGAGGCTTTCATTGCCAAACAATTGTTGCAAAGCTAGTTTGGTTTCTGGAGTCAGGTATTTTTCAGCGATTTCCCCCGTGACTCTATGACCGGTTTGGCCTAGAGCCAAAACATTGCATGTCGCAAACATTAAAATCAGTACAAGAGCGATTCTGTTCATTTTAAATTATTCTCCTAGTTTAGCGACCAGTTGTTGCTGACCGTTAATATCGTAAATACTAGCTGTGACTTCAAGATGACCGGTTTTAGCTGTGGTGATTTCTAAAAGGCCATAGTTAACTTGATTATAAGCATTGCCAACGCGGTGTTGGTTAATTCCTACCGGATAGGTTTTTGATGCAAGTGGACTACCGGTTACTTCGATAAACTGTTTCTGTTTAAATTCATACTTAGAAATTTCTGAGCGATGCATATCGCCGCTTAATAAAAGAATGTTCTGTTTATCAAACTGATGTAGCAGGTTAAGCAGTCGCTCACGCTCATGTGGTAAGTTTGCCCACGATTCCCAACCGGAAAACTCGTTGAGAACTTGAATACTTGAAACAATAATTCGCAAATCGGCTGGCTGTTTCAATTGCTGCTGTAGCCATGCCCATTGCTGTTGGCCTAATAAGGTGGCATTGGTGTTGCTACTGGGTTGATAAGGACCGAGCTTTAAACTCTTCTTTTGTTGGGCATTGAGGTAAGAGCGAGTCAGGTCATCACGATACCAGCGCGTATCTAACAGAATAATCTGAATGGACTTTTGTTCAAATTTAATGGTCCGCGCATGATAAATGCCAATATCTTGGTCTTTCAGCGCGTTTAATTCCGGATAATTAAAAAAGTTGATGAGCGCTTTTTTCGCTTTAAATTTAGCTGGGTTAGCCTTACCACCATCAGTTTTAGCGTAATCATTGTCGTCCCAGGTAGCCAGCAAAGGGGTTTTTCTTTTCAGTTTTGCAAAATGTGGCTGCTCGGCGAGTTGCTGATAACTTTGGGTTAATGTGGTGAAGTCATTATTGGTCGGGTAAATATTATCACCCATAAAAATGAATAAGTCTGGCTGGTGTTGATTAATCGCTTTCCAAATGGGCTGAGGAGATTTTTGATCGGCGCAGGAGCCAAAACCAATCTTCAACACTGAGTGAGAGTTGTTATGGTTTGGATTGTTAACTTCGCTTTTTAAACTGCAAGAAAGGAATAAAAAAACGCAGTACAAAGCAATTCGAGCATAAGCCGAGATTGCTGTAAATAGTTTCATAAACTGATTCCTGTCATGATAAAAAGCGCTCTTTTCGCTACGAATTGACAGGGCCAAGGGAGCAGCGCAAAAAATGTGAATTATTAACAGGGTATTTAGTAGGATTCAATCAGCGCGATTTTTCTTTATATATCAATAACTCTAGGCCAAATGAGTCGATCTACAAGCTTCCCCAAGCGAAGAGATTGTACTTGACTAAATAGTCAAGATTCAATAGTGTACTGGAAATTTTATTTAATAGATCTACCAAACCGTCTATTTTCTTCGATTTTAGACAATTTTAGACTCTATTTTCTGAAATAGTTCAAATGTCATGAAATTGACAAAAAAGCTAATTAGGCTTCGCGCTCGTTGTTAGCGGAATTAAAAAAAACTAGCAGATATCGCATTTTTTATTACAGGGGAATTAAACTGATGAAAAAGAAAATACTCGCGTCAATGGTTGCTTTAGCCTTGAGCGGTGGTGTCATGGCGAACGAAACTTCGTCATCAATTCGAGGTAAAGTTGTAGGGCCGGAAGGTAATGCTGCGGCCAATACTCGTGTTGTTATTATCCATACACCTTCAGGTACTCGTAAAGTTGTAAACACAGACCAAACTGGCGCATTTAACGCAAGTGGTTTACGTGTTGGTGGTCCTTACACTGTACTTGTAGACTCTGACGAGTTTCAAGATACTGAGTATTCAGACGTTTATCTTCAGTTAGGCGCAGTTGAAAAAATTAACACTCAATTAAAAGCGCAATCAAACACTGATAACAAAGTAGTTGTTACTGGCATTCGTATTCCTAGCGCGATCAATCGCGGTTCTGAAAGTACTTTTGGAAGTGAAGCAATTGCGGCACAAGCTGGTGTGACTCGTGATATTAAAGATGTTATCCGCTCTAACCCATTAGTTTCTATTCTTCCAGGTTCAGATGCACAAATGACTATTGGTGGTCTTAACCCACGTTTTAACAGTTTTACTGTTGACGGCATTAGCCAAAATGATGACTTTGGTCTAAATAGTGGTGGTTATCCTACTCAGCGCTCACCGTTTCCTTTAGACGCGCTTGACCAAATTACGGTTTCTGCTGCACCATTTGACACTAAAGTGTCTGGTTTTAGCGGTGGTAACGTAAACGCAGTTTTCCGCTCTGGCTCAAACGATTTCCGTGGAAGCTTTTTCTATGAGAAATTTGATGACAGTTATGCTGGTACGCCAAGAGATACTCGTCAAGAAGATCCAGATGATAGAGATATCCCAGTAGAATTTAGTGACACTACCTATGGATTGTTTCTTTCTGGTCCATTAATAAAAGACAAGTTGTTTTTTATGGTGGCATACGAAAATTACGACTCACCACAGTCTCTAGAGTTTGGTGCTGGCGGTTCAAACGCTGCAAATAAAACTGATGCGACCCTCGCTGATGTGGCAGAAGTACAACGAATCGCTAGAGAAGTCTACGGATTAACTGATGAGCAAATTGGTAGCCCAACTGGCAGCCCTGTAGAGCAAGATGAAAAGTACATCGTTAAGCTTGATTGGAATGTTAACGACGATCATCGTGCCTCTTTCTCATATCAGTTTAATGATGGAAATCGTACAAGAAACTTAACTAACAATAAAGGTAACTTAAGGCTTTCGACGAATTGGTATGACATTGCAGAGACGTTAGATAATTACTCAGTAAAGCTCTATTCGGATTGGAATAGCGATTTTTCAACTAAAATGAGTTATACCAGTAAGGAAGTTGCAAACCGCCAAGTTTCTTTTGGTAATGTTGCTGAAGTTAGAATAAGTGATTTAACTAACGGTGGTTCAATTTCGTTTGGCTCTGACTCTAATCGGCATGCAAATTTGCTTGACTCAGCGACTCAAATTTTTAAATTTGATGCCGAGTATTTAATGGGCGACCATACTATTGAGTTTGGTTTCGAACATGAAAATATTTCAATTCAAAACCTCTATGTACCGAACTCTAAAGGTACACTCGATTTTGAAGGGTTAGCAAATTTTGAAAATAGATTTGTAACTGAGTACCTTTACGAAAATGGTTCAGGTAATGACCCGTTTAATGTTGGTGCGGATTTTGACCGACAGAAAATATCATTCTACGCACAAGACTTTTGGGCGTTCAATGATAAGTTAGATATTAACTTTGGATTACGTTTCGAAACTCTAACCTCTAACGATAAACCTCCATTTAATGAAAATTCTTTGGCTCGTACAGGATATGATAATACTGAAAACTTAGATGGTATTAGTATCATTTTACCGCGAGTTGGTTTTAAGTATTATGTTAATGACCAGTTAACCATTAATGGTGGTATTGGTCGTTATTCTGGTGGCCAACCTAATGTATGGATTTCAAATGCATACTCTCAAAACGGTGTTAATAGTGGTTCCTATAGTGAAGGCGATTTCACTATTACTCCAGACTCAATAGCCAATATATATGGCCCAGCATATGACGCAATCGAAAATGCGCAAAGCGATGGTAATGTTTCATTCACTGATCCTAACTTTAAATTGCCTTCTGATTGGCGTATAAAAATTGGTGCAGACTATGAGTTTGACATTGCTGGTATAGTCGAAGGTGTTAATTGGTCGAGTGAAGCGCTTTATGTGAAAAAAGTTGACCAAGCCTTTTGGGTAGATGCTTCTTTGCATGATGCAGATATTAGTTACACAGCAGATGGCCGACGTATTATTTACACTGATAATGAACGTCTTTATGACATTATGTTAACTAACTCAGATGTTGATAGCCGTTCAATGATCTTAACTACAGCATTGGATAAAAACTGGGATAATGGCTTTTCAGCAAGCATATCTTACACCAACCAAGATATTACTGAAGTTAACCCTGGCACCAGCTCAACGGGCCGAAGTAACTACCGTTATTCTGACGGTATAAACAAAAACATTCCTGCAGATCAGCTAGGTCGAGCAGCGTTTGAAGTAGAGCACCGTTTTGTTGCTAACTTAGGGTTCAATGCTGACATTTTTGAAGGCTATGGAACTAACATAAACTTATTTATGGAACGTCGTTCTGGTAACCCATTTACTTATACTACTAATTTCGACTGGCATATATTGTCTCGCAATAGTGGTGCTCAAGTTATTGGACTGAGTCCTGAGTTCACCCGTGGTGATTATACTTCATACATTCCAACAGCGGGTGATCCAAATGTTGTTTACTCTGGCGTAACTGAAGCTGAAGTGTTAGCTGCGATTGAAAAAGCTGGGTTGTCTGGCTATGCTGGCGGTTATGCGCCAAAAGGCTCTCATACAACGCCTTGGGTAACTAGCATTGACTTAAGCATTAACCAAGAAATTCCTGGTTTTGCTGATGGCCATAAGGGTTCTTTCTACTTTATTATTGATAACTTAGCTAACTTAATTGATAGTTCTGCTGGTAAAGTGATTGATAACCGCTTTGGAAGCAAGCGTCTTTATGATGTAGATGACATAGATGCACAAGGTCGTTATGTTATCGACCGCGTAAGAAATGATTCGCATCGTTTCCAAGCAGAGTACTCTACTTGGAGAATCAAAATGGGTGTTCGTTACACCTTCTAAAGTTAATTTTTACGGTTAACTTAGAAAGCGCTAACTTGAAAAAGTTGGCGCTTTTTTTTTGCTTTCAAAATTGACTATATTCTGCCCTTAAGAAGTATCGCCTCTGTTTTTTCTTCTACTTGTTAACACCTCTGCTGAACGGCTGTAGTAGCGTTAAATACTTATAGCGTTTTACCCCTGTCGCATTGTTGGCTCGAGCTTAAAAGTTAAAACTTGCCTAACCACGTGAGGTAAGTAAAAGCTGTTAAGTCGAAGTTGTTAGTTGAAGTTGTTTAATGAACTCAGGCGCTTAAAAGTCCGATAGAGTAAAGTGGAATAGAGTAATGCTGATTTACATCCCAAATTATGAGCAAACGCAAGCCAATAGAAAAGGAGCTTGCGCTCCTTTTCTATGTTGGCAGATCAAGCATTTCACTTGATTTTTTCTACAGCATTTATCCTATGAATAACGACTTAGTCGCCGTATGGGATCCAAATGTTTTTAACTTGGCAAGCGGCACGTAAATAGGCTTTGCCTTCGCCGTTGTTAAGCCAGTCAGTTGGGTTGCTGCTAACCCAAGTTCGTTTTAAATTATCCGCAGAAGCCAACTCAACCATACTGCATCCTTCTTGGCTGCCGTGATACCAAATGCTATCAACGTTATAGTGCTCTGCTACGGTTTTTGCTAAGACTTCTCGCTCACCAGTAACTATATTAACTACGCCAGCCGGTAAGTCTGATGTTTCCATTACTTGGTAAAGGTCGGTGGCTAATAACGGATATTTAGGAGAAGGTGTAATTACTACTCGATTTCCCATGGCAATTGCAGGAGCAAGTAATGACACAAAGGCTAATAAGGGCGCTTCATCTGGACAATGAATACCAATCACACCCATCGGCTCGTTCATCGCTAAAGCGACGCCATTTATTGGTGGCTGATGAACTTTGCCATCGTATTTGTCAGCCCAAGCAGCATAACTAAATAGGCGCTCTATTGTAGCGTCAAACTCTTGCTCAGCTTGCTCTGTTGATTGGTTCGTTAGGTTGACTAAACGTTCGCAAAATTCATTGCGGCGGTAATTTAGGTTTTCTGCTAAAAAGTATAATATTTGAGCGCGAGCATGACCGCTGGTTTTACTCCAACTTTCGGCTTTAGCTGCTGCTTCTACTGCGTTTCTAATATCTTTACGGCTACCATCACCCACTCGTCCACAAAGCTCTCGAGCGGCATTATAAACGGGTAGGGTGTTTCCATTATCGGGGCGTGCTTGTTTGCCGTTGATGTAAAACTTAGCGGTTTGGTCAATCGTACCCATCACGCCTAAAGTGCCTGGTGCTTTCTTCGCTTTAGCGGATTTAGCTGCGGCTTTTTTTGATGGCACTGGGGCTTTGTCTATTTGCACAAGCTTTAAGTATTCATGCATACCTTCTGCGCCACCTTCACGGCCCATTCCAGACTCTCGGTAACCACCAAAGCCACAAGCTGCGTCAAATTGATTGGTTGTATTTACCCAAACCACACCGGCTTTTATTTGAGGTGCAACATCTAATGCGCGGTTTATGTTTTCTGACCAAACGCTGGCTGCTAATCCATATTTGGTATTATTGGCAAGTTGAATTGCTTCTGGTTGATGTCTGAAGGTAAGAACCGTTAAAACTGGGCCAAAAATTTCCACATTGGCAGCCACATTCGTTGTTTCTACATCGCACAGTAAAGTTGCTGGATAGTAGCAGCCTGATTTGGGCAGCGGCGTTGACGGTTGCCACAAGGTTGCACCTTGTTGAACGCTTTGTTCTACTAGCGAGCTAATTCTTTCACGTTGGCTCGGATCAACAATAGCGCCAATATCAGTGCATTTATCCAGTGGATCGCCAATACTCAGTTTTTCGACGCGCGCTTTTATTTTGGCTACAACTTTGTCTGCTATGCCTTCTTGCACTAGCAGTCTTGAGCCAGCACAACAAACTTGACCCTGGTTAAACCAAATCGCATCAACAAGTCCTTCAACTGCGCTATCAATATCTGCGTCGTCAAAAATAATATAGGGTGATTTACCGCCAAGTTCTAAAGTTAGTTTTTTACCGGTACCAGCGGTTTTCGCTCTAATTAGCTTGCCTACATTGGTAGAGCCGGTAAATGCAATTTTATTAACTTCTGGGTGCACAACAATCTGTTCACCAACTGCGCCGTCGCCTGTGACTATATTTACAACACCTTTGGGTAAGTTGGCTTCTTGTAGTATTTCGGCAAATAATAAAGCAGTTAAACTGGTATATTCGGCGGGTTTAATTACAACCGTGTTGCCCGCAGCAATCGCAGGTGCAATTTTCCAAGCTAACATTAATAAGGGAAAGTTCCACGGAATAATTTGGCCGACTACGCCAAGCGCTTCAAAGTCGGCAAACTCTGAGTCCATTAACTGAGCCCATCCTGCATGGTGATAAAAATGTCTAATTGCTAAAGGAATATCAATGTCGCGAGTTTCTCTAATCGCTTTGCCGTTGTCCATTGTTTCTAGCACAGCAAACTGGCGCGACCGCTTTTGAAGAATACGTGCAATAGCGTACAGATATTTAGCTCTAGCTTTGCCACCCATAGCTTGCCATTCTGGTTGTGCTTTTTTGGCTGCTTTTACTGCAGCATCTACTTGCTTAGCACCTGCATAGGCAATTTTAGCCAAGTGTTCGCCGGTGGCAGGGTTATGGCTATCAAAAGTCTTACCGCCAGCAGGCGCTTTCCATTCGCCATTAATAAATAGCTTAAAGCCGTCTTTATTTTGTTTTAACCAAGACGTTACTTTGTCATTGGCTTCAGGAGCTGGGCCGTAATTCATGGTATTTACAATCTCTACTATGTCCATAATGTTTCCGTATGGTTGACTCGCGGTTAATACGAGACGTTAAATCGTTGTTATTTTCAATTTAGTTAAAGCTTAACTCATTGCATGTCGATAGTTGGCTGAGTATCTGCCTGTGACATAATGCTCTAGCTGGCGTTCTATATCGCCTAATAAGCTAGAAGCGCCAAATCGGAACATTTCTGGGTTGAGCCAAGAGTCACCTAGCTCTTCTTTAATTAGCACTAAGTAGTTGATGGCGTCTTTTGCGGTTGCAATGCCGCCTGCTGGTTTAAAACCTACTCTAAAACCGGTAAGTTCTTGATATTCTCGTATCATGCGAATCATGACTAAAGATACAGGTAATGTTGCGTTGGTGGATTCCATACCCGTTGAGGTTTTAATGAAGTCACTACCTGCCATCATAGAAATCATTGAAGCTCGAGCAACATTATTTAAAGTGCTAAGCTCGCCAACAGAAATAATGGTTTTCATGTGCGCACTGCCGCAGGCTTGTTTAAATGTTTTTACTTCATCATAAAGCGCTTTCCAATTACCGTTAAGAACGTGCGCACGGGTAATCACAATATCAATTTCCGTAGCACCGGCGGCAACCGAGGCTTTTATTTCTGCCACTCTTGTTTCCATAGGTGCTAAACCTGCTGGAAACCCAGTAGAAACTGCTGCGACAGGAATGTTACTTCCTTTAAGTGCTTCAACCGCGGTTTCTACCATTTGATGATAAACACAAACAGCGCCAGTGGTTAAGTTAAGCGATTCAATTTTTAACGCTTGTTGCAATTCTGTGCTTAATGGCGAGCGCGCTTTAGCACAAAGGCGTTTTACTTTTCCCGGAGTATCTTGGCCAGACAAAGTTGTTAAATCAATGCAAGAAATTGCTTTAATCAGCCAAGCTGCTTGATATGCTTTTTTAACTGTTCTGCGATTGGTCAAGCTACTGGTGCGGCGCTTTACTGCGCTTAAATTAATTCGAATATTATCAATCCACTCGGTCTGAAAATCCACGCCAGGGTTGTGAACCGTATTTTCTTGTTGCATCAGTTGTTCCTTGTTAGGCGCGATTGAATGAACATTACTATCTGATTGTTTGTTTTTCATGGTTAAATAATCCTGTGCTAAGACTTAGCAATACTGCTGACACGTTCTAAAATAACATCGACTTGAGCGGTCGGCTTTTCAGAATAAACAATGGTTTGTTGAATTTTTGCTATGGCTTGTTGCGCGTCTTGCTGGTTTTTAGCATGAACAAACATAAGAGGCTCGTCTTTAGCAACGCTATCACCAATACCTTTAATTGCGCTTAGCCCAACGGAATGGTCAACAGCATCTTGGGCGCGTCGTCTGCCACCACCTAACTCGACAACAACATTGCCGATAGCTCGTCCATCCATTTGGCTAATATAAAGGTTTTCAGAGTGTCCGCTAAAAACAGGCTCTATATGGTTTGCAGCCGCTAAATATTGTTGGCTGTTATCCATTAAATCATTGGGGCCACCTAAGGCTGAAACCATTTTGGCAAAATACTCTGTCGCTTCACCCGAATCTAAACTTTGATTGAGTTGAGATAGAGCTTGGTCTCGGGTTGAACAAACGCCACTTGAAAGAAGTAAATCTGCGCCTAATTCAATCACCACTTGGTGAAGTCGTGGGTCGCGGTTATCGCCTTTTAAATAGTCGATAGTTTCTTGAATTTCAATCGCATTACCTGCGGTATGACCTAATACTTGCGACATATCGGTAATAATTGCGGTGGTTGGACAATCTAGCCCACAGCCCACTTCTACAATGCTTTGAGCAAGTTGTTGCGCCATTGTGTAGTCGGCAGCAAATGCACCACTGCCGGTTTTAACGTCTAGTACTAAAGCATCAAGCCCAGATGCGAGCTTCTTAGATAAAATTGAGGCCGTAATTAACGGAATAGATTCGACAGTTGAGGTGACATCGCGAATACCGTAAAGGCGTTTATCTGCGGGCGCGAGCTCTGCGGTTTGACCGACGATTGCGCAGCCTACTTGAGCAACAACTTTTTGAAACTCTGTAATTGAAGGGGCTGCATTATAGCCTTGAATACTTTCCATTTTGTCTAGCGTACCACCGGTGTGCCCTAAACCACGGCCCGAAATCATTGGTACGTGAACGCCACACGCAGCCAACATAGGCGCAAGCATGATGCTGACTTTATCTCCTACACCACCGGTAGAATGTTTATCAACCACGGGGCCATTTAAGCTAAGCCCTGACCAGTTTAAAGTTTCTCCAGAGTGCTGTAGGTTGCGAGTAAGCTCTACACACTCTTGACGAGACATGCCATTAAAAAAAACCGCCATTGCCAGCGCCGCCACTTGGCCTTCGCTTATTGACTGATCAACAATGCCATCAACAAAAAAGCTAATTTCTTGTGGCGTTAGGGGTTTGCCATCTCGTTTAGAACGGATGATTTCTTGCGCTAGCATGTAGTGATTACCTTATTATTGTAACTTTGATAAATGTATCAGCGGGTAGGGGCTAATTAGTAAAGTGTATATTACCGTAATGATAATGCAAAGTTGACCATCTGGTCAACTTTGCAGCAAGGTTTGCTTAATTAATCACTAAAAGCGCTCTATGGTGCGTGGTTATTGGCGTTGACCGTCTGGTCAATTCATGTTAATTTGCTTTGATTTTGTGTAAATCTTTACATTAAAAGCAGTAAATCGTTGGCTTGCTAAAAGTATCATAGGTCAATGTAAGGGACTGCAAAAAAACGAAAAATCGATGGAACTGAGCTAATGAATAGTAAAACACCTTAAATTCGAACTCACTTCTCTAATTTTAAGACGATTTCTTAACAAAAATTATAATTAACCAAACCTGAAGGCACATTCATGAGCATTATTGGCATTATTGCACTCATTGCAATCGCGATTTTATTTTCTGATAACCGTAAAGCAATTAATTTACGAACCGTGAGTGTGGCTTTTGCCATTCAAGCGCTTTTTGCCGCATTGGTTTTATATGTTCCTTTTGGAAAGGAAGCCTTAGCTTCGGTATCGAGTGGGGTTCAGTTAGTCATTAACTATGCCGATAGTGGTATTCACTTTTTGTTTGGTGATTTAGGCCGACAAAAACTAGGGTTTATATTTGCGTTTAATGTTCTACCGGTAATTGTCTTTTTCTCAGCGCTCGTTTCCATCCTTTATTATTTAGGTATTATGCAGAAAATCATTAGCGTTATTGGTGGCTTTTTTAAACATGCCATGGGAACGGGACATGCCGAGTCCTTATCTGCGACGGCCAATATTTTTGTTAGCCAAACCGAAGCTCCGCTTTTAATTAGACCTTATATTTTGGGCATGACTCGCTCTGAACTCTTTGCGGTTATGGTTGGTGGAATGGCTTCAATTGCTGGTTCCTTGTTGGTTGGCTATGCCAATATGGGAGTAGAGCTCAAATATTTAATTGCTTCAAGTTTTATGGCTGCACCGGGCGGCTTGTTGATGGCAAAGTTAATTATTCCAGAAACAGAGCAGCAACAAAAAGCTGATGAGCAGGTTTCATTTGATGAAGGCGAAAAACCGGCCAACGTGATCGATGCTGCCGCAGGCGGCGCTTTAAGCGGTATGAAATTAGCGGTGAATATTGGGGCAATGTTGATTGCATTTATCGCTTTAATCGCGCTACTAAATGGCGCCTTTGGTGGAATAAGTTCTTTGTTCGGCCTACCAGAATTTACCTTACAAAAATTACTCGGCTATATTTTTGCGCCGGTCGCATTTTTAATTGGTATTCCTTGGAATGAGGCAATTACAGCGGGGAGCTTAATTGGGCAAAAATTAGTGCTTAATGAGTTTGTTGCTTATGTAGAATTTGTTGCAATTAAAGAAACCTTAATTCCTCACTCTCAAGTTGTTATTACGTTTGCTTTGTGTGGCTTTGCTAACTTATCGTCAATTGCTATTTTACTAGGCGGCCTAGGCAGTATTGCTCCAACGCGACGCTCTGAAATCGCAAAACTTGGCCTTAAAGCCGTTTTAGCTGCTTCATTGGCTAATTTAATGAGTGCAGCATTAGCCAGTCTATTTGTCGCTTAAGCGTTTTTATAATGAAATCAAATAATATGAATCAATTAGTTTTAGCTTTTCCCGAGTCGGTAAGAGCCGATATCAATCATTTGTTTAGCCACGGTGGTGTACTCGCTGCCAGTCAGTGTGAAACTATTTGCCAGCAATTAAATATTAGCTTTGAACAGTTGATGGTGGCGCTTTTGCCAATTGCTGCAAGTTTTGCCAAGCCTCCGGTTTCTGAATTTAAAGTGGGCGCGATAGCAAGTGGAAGTCAATTGAATGATAAAGGTTTTGCGAATTTATATTTGGGTGCGAATTTTGAATATGTTGGACAGGCTTTATGTCATTCGCTGCATGCCGAGCAGGCGGCAGTTTCTAATGCTTGGTTGCATGGAGAAGACTCGGTCGGTCATGTAGCAACATCCGCCGCACCTTGTGGCCATTGCCGGCAGTTTCTTTATGAAGTAAGTGGCGGAAAATCACTACTGATCCTTATGCCACAAAATGGCGAAACCATAACTCAGCGCAGTTATTCGTCTGCAATTGCGCAGGTTGAGCTTACCGCGCTGTTACCAGATGCTTTTGGACCGCTCGACTTAGGTTGCCAGCAGCTATTAATGCAGTCTTTAAAGCAATCAGTAATTACTCCACTTGAGACTCAAGACTCACTAATTTTAAATGCTTGGGAGGCGGCTAATGAGTCTTATGCTCCCTACACTAAAAATTACTCGGGCGTGGCTTTGCAGTCTAAAGACGGCGCAGTTTTTTGTGGGCGTTATGCTGAAAATGTAGCCCATAACCCGAGCTTGGTGGCGCTTACTGCGGCGCTTAGTCAAGCTATATTAAGTTGCCCTAGCTTTAACCTTAATTCGCTGCAGCGAGTTGTATTGGTAGAAAGTGAGAGTCTTTCAAGCCAGAAAAATATAAGTGAAATTCTTACGTCAGCGATATCTCCAAACCTGTCGTTAGAATACTTTAAAGTCGAAGTTTTAAGTTAGCCATGTTAACTCTTGTATATGTTTAACATGAGCATGCTGTAAAGGATATAAAAGCATAATGAAAGATCAAAAAGAAATTGTTAGAGAGCTAAACCAAGAAAAAATTATTAGGGCGGCGGAAACTATTTTTGCGCAATATGGGTTTAAAGGGGCAACCACCGAAAAAATTTCTAAACAAGCTCAATTACCTAAGGCAAATATTCATTATTACTTTAAAACCAAAGAAAATTTATATCATGCGGTGTTAGAAAACATTCTAAACGAGTGGATGGATGCGGCTAAGGCGTTTGATAATTTTGAAGCGCCGCGACCGGCATTAACAAAATACGTTGAGTCTAAAATGGCTTACTCGCGAACTAACCCTAATGCGTCTAAAGTGTGGGCCAACGAAATTATTCATGGCGCGCCCGCGGTAGGTACTTTTTTAGATACTACCTTAAAGCAGTGGTTAGACGATAGGGTGAAAGTTATTCAAGGTTGGATTGATTCTGGCGCGATTAAACCGGTTGATCCTCGCGCATTTATTTATATGATTTGGTCTACCACACAGCATTACGCAGATTTTGAAAGACAAATCGTTTTATTAAATGAAGGTCGGCCTTTAAGTGACGACGAGTTCGAGCAAAAAACTCAGCAAGTTGTGACCTTTGTTTTAGCCTGCGTTGGTTTGTAGAGATAAAAAAAGCAACTCAATGAGTTGCTTTTTATTTTATCGCTTTACTTTAAATTGGCTGGATTTAGTTAAGTTTTAAATCTCTTGCAAGTAGCTTTAGCACATCTTCTGGGTTGTCTACGTGAACAAAAAGCGCTTCTACTTCGTGGCGTTTAATTGTACCGCGTTTAACCATGTCATCTAAGCGTGCGTATAAACTATTCCAATGCATTGCTTTGTCGCCAACGATATACATAGGAACCCAATCTAGCTGACCGCTTTTCATTTGTTCGATGGTTTGAAAAATTTCCCACTCAGTTCCGGTTCCACCTGGTGCAAATACCATCGCAGCAGAATGATTAATCATTAAGCTTTCTCTAATGGCAACGCTGGTAAAAATCACACCGTCAGAAATGATAGTTTTCGATTTTTTTGAAGACGGACGATATTGCCAAAATGCTTTGCTAGCGTCACCGTCTTTAGCATTTCTTGATGGACCGTAGTAAGTCGTATAACCAATGCTTGGGCCGCCTGCATCAGTTGCTCCTCGAGCACCAGCTTCCATTATGCCTGGGCCCGCGCCTGTTAGTACTGGATAATCTTTGGCGTACTTTTTAGTCCAGTTGTAAGCTAAGTTATAAATCTGCTTATACAAGCGGTCGTTTGCTAAGTTGACTTCAGGATCATCGAGGTTATTTTTTTCACTAATTCTTGAGCTGCCAAAAATAGTAACAAACCCTTGTGGATATTTATTGGCTTTAAAAGCTTCTGCACAAAATAAATCTTGATGAAATTGTGCTACGGTTAACTTGTTTTCTACGCCTTTATAAGCGCCAGTGTAAGAGGCGTTTTTAATGCTTGACTCACACTGAATGTTGTCACTGGCATAGGCTACATTTAATGTCGTAGAAAATAATATGAGGCTTAATAATTTTGTCATTTTCATGTTGGTGTTATCTCTCATTCCGTTAAAATTTTAGGTGTTAAAATAGTTATTAGTCGTTACAGTCAGCTTAGTGGGTTCCTAAGAAAATATATTTAGAGACAAACATGAGCGCCATTATCATTACTGGGATATTGGCTTTGGTGGCTTGTCCGGTTAAAAGCTTGAGGGCTGCATAAGTAATAATGCCAAAACCTATTCCATCGGTAATAGAAAAAGAGAAAGGCATAACAATGACTGTAACCAAGGCTGGTACATATTCAGTAATATCGTCCCAGTCAAGGTTAACCAAGTTTTTGATCATAAATGTAGCAACAAATAATAGTACCGGAAAAGTTGCATAACTTGGTATAGAGCTGACTAATGGTGACAAGAATAAACTAGCTAAAAATAAAACTGCTACTACGACAGCAGTAAGTCCAGTTCGACCACCGGCTTTAACGCCAGCCGTGCTTTCTATATAACTCGTGGTTGGTGATGTTCCTATCACTGCACCGGCTGCCATGGTGGTACTATCGGCAAGTAATACTTTGTTAAGTCTTGGAAGGTTGCCGTCTTTATCGAGCAAGTTAGCTGAGTTAGCAACGGTCACTAAAGTTCCAGCGGTATCAAACATATGCACAAATAAGAAGGCCATAATAATACCGATCATGCCCACTTCAAATGCACCAGCAATATCGAGCTCTGCCCAAGTTGGAGCTAGGCTCGGCGGGGCAGAAACAACTCCTTGAAACTCAGTAATACCAAACAGCACACCTAAAATGGTGGTTGCAATAATGCCAATAATGATAGAGCCGGGAATATTTTTTACTTCTAAAGTTAAGATAAACAAAAAGCAGAAAATTGAAAGTAATACCGTGGGTTGGGTGATGTCGCCAAGAGTCACTAGTGTAACAGGGTGGTCAACCACGATAGCCATGTTTTGTAATGCAATAATTGCTAAAAATAGCCCGATGCCTGCTGCAATAGCCATTTTTTGCGAGTTAGGGATTGCGTTGATTATCCACTCTCGTATAGGAAGCACACTGAGAATTAAAAACAAAATACCCGCTAAAAATACTGCACCCAAAGCCACTTGCCAAGAGTAACCTTCTCCCAATACAACGGTATAGGTAAAAAAAGCATTAACTCCCATGCCAGGGGCTAATGCGATAGGGTAGTTGGTAAACATGCCCATTGCGAAAGTTGCTAGGGCTGCGGCAACGCAAGTTGCGACAAATGCAGCGCCGCGGTCTATTCCTGCTTGAGCCAAAATATCGGGATTGACAAAAATAATATAGCCCATTGTAAGAAAGGTTGTGATACCGGCAATAATTTCTGTGCGCACAGTGGTATTGTGAGCCGACAGTTTAAAAAATGATTCAAGCATATGATTTTCTCTTTCGAATAAAAGTGTAATTTATTTATTGTGCAGTTTGTCTAAAATTGGCGAGCGACTATTCCAAGTAAATAGTAATAGAAATGTGCCAATTGCCGCAGAAGCTAGGTAGAAATAAATAACATAATCCCACCCCCATAATTCAGAAATAACGCCGGTTCCATAGTTCGCCACAAAGGCGCCAATATAACCAAATAAACCGGTAAGTCCTACCGCAGTCGCTGCGGCTTTTTTGGTTGCAAAATCTGCAGCGGCAACCGCTACCAGTAGCATAGGGCCATGCACGAAAAAGCCAACCGCAAAAAGTGTAATTGACATTAACACTGCGCTATTAAAAGGAACATAAAGGATCGCAAGTACCGAGAACACCAGTAGCAGCATAAATATTACCGAGACGCGGCCACGGCGTCCTTGAAATAAACTGTCTGACAACCAACCTGCGGCAATAGCGCCTACAATACCAGCGATCTCAAAGGCCGACGTGGTAATTGCTGACTCCATAATAGAAAGGCCGCGGCTCTCTTTTAAAAAGCTAGGTGCCCAATCTAAAATGCCGATGCGAACAATATAAATAAATAAGTTCACCAGACTTACTAGCCAAATCATCTTATTTTTTAAAATATGTGTGGTAAATAATTCTAGCGGAGTTTCTTTTCGGTTTGCTTCCGCAACTATCGCTTCATCTAATACGGGTGAATGAGACTGGTTGGTCTCTTTGTCTAAATGAGACTGCTGATAAACTTCGATAGGCGGTAAGTTAACTTCTTCGGGTTTATCTCTTAATCGATTAAAGAGGAAAAAACCATAAATTAGTGCAAACATGGCCGGAGCAAAAAAGACGGCTCGCCAGGTTTCAAAGTAAACAATTAAATAACCACCTGCGGTGAGAATAAAAGCTGCCCCAATATGATGCGACATATTCCAAATACCCCATTGCTTACCGATTTCTGAGGTGGTAAACCAATGAGTAATTAAACGGCTACAAGGCGGCTGCCCCATGCCCTGAAAAATATTATTTAAAATCCAAAACAATGCAAAAAAGCTGGTTACCGACATGCCGAGAAAAGCACTGGTTGTTTCGGTAGTAAAGCCAATAATAAAGCTCACACCAGCGGAAAGAATGAGTCCAGCACTCATTACATAGCGTGCACTATAGCTATCGACTAATAGTCCACTTAAAAACTTAGACAGCCCGTAAGCGATTGACGCGAAAGCCAAGGATGCGCCAAACTCATCTTTGCCAATGTTAAACTCTTCTCTAATGTAAGGGTTAGCGACAGAGAGGTTTTTGCGAATAAAGTAAAATACAGCATACCCCGTAAGAATCGAAAACATAATTCGATTCCGCCAGTAAGGGTAATGTCCGTAATCTGCTTGCTCACCAACTTCTTGAGTGGTTACTTTGTGATTATTACTCAACGCTATTTCCTTTATTATTGTTATTTGAGTGACTAGTTAAGCGCAGCTTGAATAGCAGACAAATGTTGCTGTTTTTCTTGCTCTGATAAAAAAGAGCCAATAAAACTATTTTTAGCTAGTTGAATGATCTGTTGTTGATTTAAGTCTAGCGCCGCGGCAATCGCTTTGTAGTTATCGTTAATATAACCACCAAAATAAGAAGGATCGTCAGAGTTAATGGTAATTAAAAGCCCCGCATTGAGCATTGCTGGCAACGGGTGATTTTTTAAGTCGTCTACGACACATAGTTTTAAATTAGAAAGCGGACACACCGTAAGCGCCATTTGGTTTTCTCTGAGCTTTTTAATCAACTCAGGAGACTCCATGGAACGGTTGCCGTGATCTAAGCGATCAATTTGTAACAGTTCTAACGCTTCTTCTACGTACTCTGGTGGGCCTTCTTCACCAGCATGGGCAACGAGCTTTAAGCCGAGCGCTTTGGCTTGCGCAAATACATTTTTAAACTTTGATGGCGGGTTGCCCACTTCTGATGAGTCTAAGCCAACACCGTCAATAATATCGATAAAAGCTTTGGCTTCATTTAATGTTTCTAAAGCACTCTCTTCACTAAGATGGCGTAGAAAACACATGATTAGCTTATAACTAATATTATAATGCTCAAGTCCATATTCTAGGCCGCGCTTTATGCCAGAAATAACGGTTTCAAAAGCGATCCCGCGTTCGGTGTGGCCTTGCGGATCAAAAAAGATTTCAACATGCTTAACATTATCTTGCTGACTGCGCGCTAAATAGGCCACCGTTAAATCAAAAAAATCTTGCTCTGTTACCAATACACTCATACCGGCATAGTAAATATCAAGAAAATCTTGTAATTGGGTAAAGTTATAGGCTTCTCTTATTTCCTCAACACTTGCATAGGGGAGTTTTAATTGGTTGCGTTTAGCTAGCTCAAACATAAGCTCTGGCTCGAGTGAGCCTTCGATATGTAAATGCAGTTCCGCTTTTGGAAGCTTTTCTATTAAGGAGTATAAATCTGTCATCATAATTCAAAAAATGCCTGTTGTTTCAGTGGTTAAGCTCACGGTTTGACTCAATAAGAGCCTCACTGGCTTAACATCCTGACAAAATGGTCAACATAATCGGCCATTGTAACTAAAATGAAAGTGTATTTCCTGTGAAAAATGAAAGAAAGCGCTATATCTAAGTATTTCGTTTAACCTAAAATCATAGAAATACCGGCGAATTTCATGGCTTGCTTAATTTGGGAAAGTTTCGATGTGCTAATGAATAGGTCATAGCCTAAAACAGTGCAATCTAACTGACTGTATTTAAAGGCTTTAATTAGTTACGAGGTTTAAGGCTGTCGGGCAGAGTTAGTGTTTTGCAAAATAAGCCTGTATTTCTTTAAGTAATGCGACTAAATGAGGCAACAATGTTTCTAATGGTCTTTCTGTCGCTGCTTGTTCGCTAGCGTAGGATTTCTCTAATAACTCGCAATGTTGGCTTAACTTGATTGCTCCAATGGTCGCACTTAAACCTTTTAAGGTGTGTAGAAATGCTTTTTCGTCGCCTTCTTGCAGTGCTGCCTGCTGTAGTTTCACTGCGTTATCAATGGCTTGATATTTATCAACAAACATTTGCAGAATCTCATGAAACAGTTGTTCGTCGTGATCCATTGAGGCCAAACCTGCGGCATAGTCAAACTCGAGAGGTTCAACAAGCTCACCTTGTTCTAATGGCGTGGCATTTAACGACTTTGAATCTAGCTTTAATGGCTTTTCGGTAAAGCGTTTGGCTAGCGAGTCAATTTTGATCATCTGTCTGGTATTTTCAGGTAGTAACCAGCGCTGAATACAGGCGTATAGAACTTTGGGCTGAATAGGTTTAGAAATGTAGTCATCCATGCCGGCCTTTAAGCACTTTTCACGGTCACCCACCATGGCATGAGCGGTCATAGCAACGATTGGCTGAGTGCTGAGCAGTTTTTCAGTCCGAATAATTTGAGTGGTTTCTACACCATCGAGAATTGGCATTTGCATATCCATAAATACCATATCGAAGCTTTGCTCTTTAAGGAGTGTAATCGCTTCTTGGCCATTGTTGGCACACATAACATTGACGCCAATTGAGCTAATTAACTCTTGGGCAACTTGTTGATTGATAGCATTGTCTTCAACTAGCAAAACGGTTTTTTCCGACAGCTTTTGATAAAGTGTCGCCTTCTGAGTTTCTGTGAGCTCGGCATCTTCGATATTAGGTAACTTGATATCTAAAGATTCAAGCAGGCCATTATATAGCTGTGAGGGGGTGAGCGGCTTTTCAATAATGCTGTCAAAAATTAAGCGATGACTTGCCTCGACCTGAGTCGATACGCTACACATTAATAGAATTGAAACGCGCTCGCTGAAAATTCGCTTTCTCAAAAACTCACCAATTTGCGCAAAGTCGGCACCGGGTAAAGACGCATCCAATAATATTAAATCGTATTGATTAAAGTCTATAGCGCATTGCTCAAGCTGTTCACTACTGATATTAGTGGCAAGATAGGGCAGGGCGGTAATACCAAAGGATTCCAGCATGCGAACTAAAGTCACCAAGGTGTCGCCATTATCGTCTATGACTAATACTTGGAGCTGCTCTAGTTGAGGCTTACGGTTAAGAAATTGAGGCAGGTTACTTTTATCAATACCAAATTTTGCATTAAAGAAAAATTCAGTTCCCACGCCGACTTCACTTTGCAGCTGAATATCGCCCCCCATAAGATGGACCAAACGTCTACTTAAAGAAAGTCCAAGTCCCGTGCCACCGTAACGACGTGTTGTGGACATATCCGCTTGAGTGAAAGGCGAAAAAATACGTTCCATTTGCTGCGCTGAAAGGCCTATGCCGGTATC
Organism: Aliikangiella aequoris; assembly: GCF_053709105.1. Lineage (NCBI taxonomy): Bacteria > Pseudomonadati > Pseudomonadota > Gammaproteobacteria > Oceanospirillales > Pleioneaceae > Aliikangiella > Aliikangiella aequoris. The sequence continues at coordinate 2,956,352 of NZ_CM132298.1, read as the reverse complement.
AATAATTGATACGCCTAGCTCAATTTCATCTTTGGATTGAGAGATTTTCTTAAAGTCAATTTCTATATTGCCGTACTCGGTAAATTTAATTGCATTGTTGGCTAAGTTAATAATCACTTGACGTAATCTTAGTTCGTCACCAATTAAATGGGTGTCGATATCTTCAAGGTGAGAAACGATCAGTTCAAGACCTTTTTCGCTTGCCTTAGGAGAAATAACATTGATTACTTCATTGACCACATCTTCTAAAGAGAATGGGCGGTATTCTAATTCGAGTTTGTCAGCTTCTATTTTGGAGTAGTCTAAAATGTCGTCAATAATTCGCAACAAAGAGCTAGATGAAGATTGTATTTTAGTTAAATAATCAAACAGTTTGTCGTGCATTGGTATACGTAAAGCTAATCCACTGAGTCCAATAATCGCGTTCATTGGAGTGCGAATTTCATGACTCATATTAGCTAAGAACTTCGACTTAAGCTCATTTGATTTTATTGCATACTCTTTTTCAATCTGGGCGATTTTATTCTCTTTGTCTAAACGGTCGGCTAAACTCTTTTCTCTGTAAATGTAATAAAGTACGACCGACACGATTAAAATATAAAATGTATAAGCCCACCAAGTTTTCCAAGGAGCCGCTTCGACGTTTATAACGAGTTGGCTATAATCATTGCTCCACACGCCGTCTTTATTACTGCCTTTTACCTTAAATATATAGCGTCCTGAGTCTAGGTTGGTATAGGTTGCTCGGCGGTTTTTGGCATCAGTGTATAGCCAGTCACTATCAAAGCCTTCTAGTTTATAGGCGTATTGATTCAACTCACTCGCAGCGAAATGTAACGCAGAAAATTCAATAGAGAAAACATTTTGTAAATAACTAAGGTTTATTGACTCGGTTGTTTCTATGGTTTGAGTGAGTGGAGAGTGATCTTTTCCACTTGATATTTTAACATTTTGGTTGAACAGCATAAATTCAGTTAAAACTAAATTGGGTGGGGTAGTATCAAGTTGTATTTTTTCTGGAGTAAAAACTGTTAAGCCGCTAACTGCGCCAAAAAAAACTCTGCCACTGGAGTCTTTGTATCTTCCCCTTATATAATAGCCGTCGACGATAACACCATGCTGTTCGCCAAAGTAGTTTGACTGCATAGTTTGCGGATTAATTTTAAATATGCCACTAATGGTACTCAGCCATAAATTTTGATGACGATCTTCGACAATCGAACCTATCGCCCCTAGCGGTTTCGCTTCGTCTTTAAAACGCTCAAATGTGATATTGATTGCTCTTTCTGGTCCATAATTTGGAACTGCTTTGCAAAGGCCTTGAGCAGTGGCGATCCAAATACTGCCGTTAGAAGTTTTAAAAATTTCGTTAATATTGTTGTTGCAAACTGAGTTGCTGGCTTGCTCTTGGGTATAATGCCTGACAACTTTTTTAGTGGTTAAATCTAAAATATCAATTCCATAGCCCTCTGTGCCTATCCATAAAAATTCATTGTCGTCAAAAAATAAATAGCTCACTTCGTTACTTGAAATCGAATGAGGATCAGATTTATTGGTTTGGAAATTCGTAAATTGAAAACTATTTGGGTCTAGTCGACTTATGCCTCCGCCTCGGGTTCCAACCCAAATATATTTGTTTTTGTCCTCAGCGATATGTAATACCTGGTTGTGCCCTAATGATTCGGGGTCGTTAGATAAATTCTGAAAATACTTTACAGATTTCGTCACTTGGTCAAACCTAATTAGGCCATTAGAGCTTGAGCCAAGCCACAGTATATTATTGCTATCTTTAAATATATCTCTTATTTTTCCTGTTTGAGAGTAAGGCAAATAGGGAGGCGATTCAGTTTTTCCGGTTTCTAAATTAAATGTTAGAACGCCTTTTTCCCATGCTGCCAACCAATAAGTACCAAATTGATCTTGAGTTATTGCGCGTATGCTTTGTTTTGCAGAGTGAGCGTGTTGTTCGGTCTGTAAATACTTTGAAAACTGATTACTCCCATGATCAAGTTTATTAATTGCACCTGTCCAAGTACCTACCCAAAGTACGCCGGACTGATCAACAAGCAAGGATACAATTTCTTGATCGTTGATGTTAGAAGTTGCAGGCATTTCTGGAGTGAACTGTTGAATTTGCTGTTGAATTTGGTTGTACTTAAACAGGCCTAAATGCTGAGTTCCTATCCAAAGGTTATTTTCATGATCTTGAGTAAACGCTGTTGCGGTAACTTTTAAATTGAGGTTAGGATCGCTCGTTAGTCCAAATAAAGATAAAGTTTTTAGCGTGGAATCGTATCGATAAGCGCCATTTGCCATAGTGCCAAACCATAGGTTGTTTTGGTTGTCTTCAAATATTTCTTGTACGTTCTTTAGTTGAGAGGAAATATGAGATTGTTTTATGGTTTTAGTGCCTGGCATAAGTTGGCTAATTCCACCGGGAGTTGCTGAAGGAATTAATCGTGTATTTCCAGAAGCTATCCATAAAATACCATTTGAGTCGAGCAATAAGTCACTGATTAAATTGCTGGGTAGTTCTCCGCCAGTTGAGTTCACAGTAAAAATATTATAATTTTTAGAGTCGGGGTTAAGCTGAATTAAACCACCGCCAGCAGTACCAACCCAAATATTACCATCGCTTCCTTCTGCTAAAGTAGTAATGTGATTACTTGCTAAGAGCTCTAAATCTTTAGGTTGAAAATAATAGCGCTGAAAATCTTGGGTTGTTGGATTATATTGATTGAGCCCATAACGGGTTCCTATCCAAAGTCGCTGTTTAGAGTCGACCAATAAAGCTTCGACAAAACTATCAGAAAGTGAGTGAGGGACTTGGCGCTGGAATTTAAACGATTTAAATTGATAGCCATCGAAGCGGTTTAATCCTTCTTGAGTTGCAATCCAAATAAAACCTTGGTCGTCTTGCGCGATATCAAAAATAGTGACTTGAGAAAGTCCATGAGCTTTGTCAATTTTTTCAAAGTCTAGAAAGTTTTGTGCGTTGGCTTGCGGCGCAAATTGTAAGCTAACAAACAGGAGCACCCAAGCATAGATGGGTTTAGCGCCAAAAGGCCACCGCGAGAATAGGTTAGACTGCAACTTCATTGTTTACTCAACAAGTAACCAAATAAGTTGTTTTGAGAGTAAAATTGGTACAAGTGGCGCTACTCTTTATTGGTTTGAATTAATTGAAGCATTAGCTATTAGTGTAGTCTAATTTTGAGGATTTAGGAGGCTAGTTGACGCTTGTTTTAAGCCTAAAAAGCAAGTAAAAGCATGGAGTTGAGCTGTGAAGTCTTAAGCTTTATTTATTAAAAACAATGAGTTAGCAGGTTGCTTAGCTATCTCTTATGGGGATATAAGAAGAAGCCTTTAGAATAAGCAAAACTGAAGTTTAAATTAAAAATCACCAATATCTGCGAATAAGCTGATATTTTATGTGAGTATAAGTTCTAGCTTGTAATCAAAGAAAAATTGTGGCGTTAAAATAATGAGTGCCCTGGTGAAAGAGCACTAATATTAGGTTAAGTTATAGCTTGGTGGTATTAGTAGCTAATCACTTTACTGGTTAAGTTTGAAAAATCACTTTCTACCCCATCAGCGTTTATTGCCGTAACTGCAAAGTAGTAAGTATTATTATTTTCTAATCCATCGATATAAGTGCTCACTTGGCTTGCACCGTCAACACTAACTGATTGGCTTAACTCGTTCGCAGACTTGCCGTAATAAACTTTAAACCCCGTTAAGTTTTCAACAACTGAACCATCGGTATTTGCGGTTGGCGGGGTCCAGCTAACAGTTGCAAAACCTTGGTGGTTAGTGCCTTCGTTAATATACACAATAATACTTTGCGAGTGCGACGCATTCCTAGAATCAACACTAGTCGCAGTTATCGTATGGGTACCGACTGAAAGCGCTAAGCTAACATTTGCACCAGAATTAAAGTGACCATCGATATTTGAATGCCATTGAACTTGTTGGCTGATGTTGCCATCTTCTTCATCGTTAGCAGAAGCAGTAAAGTTAACTGTGGCGATGCCTTCAAATACGCTGCCATTGGCCGGTGATAAAATGGTAACAACCGGCGCGGTGTTACTCGCTTGGTTAACCTGAATGGTGATTTTTTGTTGATGGCTAGCATTTTTACTATCGTAAATAGTCGCACTAATTACATGTTCACCATCGCTTAGCACTGCGGCTACGTCAGAACCAATACCTAATAGCCCGTCGATACTTGAGCGCCATTGAATATCATTACTAATACCACCATCTTCTGGATCGCTTGCTGAACCCATAAACTCTATTCGAGTACCTGTATCAAAAACCTGCGCGTTGCTCGGCGTATCTATTTCAACATAAGGCTGTGAGTTGTTTGCGTCTTCTAGTACAACAATATTGGTTTGCGTTGTTGAGGATTCATTTTGTGCGTCACTGACTGTAGCCGTGATAGAGTGACTTCCACTAGATAAACTCGCACTAAAGTTGGCACCTGTTCCAATCGCACCGTCAATGTTAGAGTGCCAAACAATGCTAGCACTTAGGTTTCCTTGTTCGGCGTCATTGGCACTAGCGCTAAATGATATGTTTGCGCCAGACTCAAAGCTTGCACCAAGGCTTGGAGAGTGAATGTTGATTTCTGGTGCGGTATTTTGTTGCGCTTGCTCAATTGTAATGTTGATTTGGGTTGAGTTACTTAAACCTTCAGAGTCAGTTGCACGTGCGGTAATTGAGTGATTACCCTCTGCAAGAGCGGTACTGATGCTTTCACCTATGCCAATATTTCCTTGAATACTTGAACTCCACACAATGACCGAATTTAAATTACCATCTTCATGGTCAATCGCACTAGCTGAAAAGCTAATATTATTTTCAGTATTAAAACTCGCACCGCTAGTTGGCGTTAAAATGCTTACTGACGGAGGCATGTTTTGCGGAGCTGACAACACTTGAATAGAAGTTTCTTTGGTTGTTGTTTTTCCTTGTGAGTCTTCGACAAAAGCATAAATAATATGAATACCGCTCGTGAGTGTCGCAGCAATATCTGAACCAGTACCTAGCACTCCGTCGATACTTGAGCTCCAAATAATTTGATTACTTAAGTTACCATCTTCTTGGTCACTTGCTGAAGCCATAAATTCTACGTTAGCACTACTTTCAAAAGTTGAGCCATTGAGTGGCGTGTCAATTTCTAAATAGGGTGCGTTGTTACTTGGAGACGAAGCAACAATAATATTAACGAATCTATCGCTGCTCGCGCCAGATGAGTCAGTAACTTTCGCGGTAATGGTATGATTTCCTGAAGAAAGGCTAGCCGCAATATCAGAACCAACACCAAGTTGCCCGTCAATATTTGAACTCCAAGTAATATCATTACTTACATTGCCATCTTCTGGATCACTTGCAGAAGCCATAAATTCTATGACCGATTGATATTCAAAAGTTGCACCATTGTAGGGTAGATCAATCTCAATTCCTGGCAGCTGATTGCTGTTGCTTAAAATATTTAATTTAATACGCTTTTTGGTAATTTCTTGGCGCGAATTTTTTACTTTAGCGGTAATGGTATGAATACCTATAGACAATTGTTTGGTCATACTTTTTCCTTTGTGAAGTCGACCATCAATATTCGAGCGCCAAATAATTTTATGACTAATGTCGCCATCGATTTCATCCTGCGCGGTGCCAGAAAAGAAAATACTCTCTTGGTTACTATACTCATCATAATTGATAGGCGTATCAATGCTAAGTTGGGTGCTAGTTGCGGCGTTAGCGTTGGAAATAACTAAATTAAAAAGAACAAGGGTGAGAACAAAAAACTGTGAGATTAAACTTTTAGAATTTGTACCAATACTTCTACTACGGGTGGAACTAAACAAAATTTTCATAAAACGATTTACCACTTAAAATTAATATTTGCTGGAAACAGTGTCTTTATCGACCCGATTTGAAATACTTAATCGCAGTAAATTTCTAGATGAGCATTAGTTCACACTTAGCGTGTGAACCCCGCAAGCATTGTTAGCAAAGATAATGAAAAGCAGTTTTTTATAACTTTTTATTTTTCACCTCCTAAAACACCATTGGCAGGCAACTTTTGATTGCAGCTATAGAGCGAGGAGCGGTTGAGGCGCAGTGCAAAAATATTTTAACGGTTTTGTATATTGCTTTGAGATATTCGAGTGAGGCGAACTAGTTAGAATGCACTTTTAAGTGCGAAAAGTTATAAAGAGGTAAGGTTCGGCTTACTGCAGGTGTCTAGATTTCAACCTAGTTAATTAAGTTAGTTATTCAATTTATAAGAATATTTTATAGTACGTCTGGCTAGGTATTGGAAATTCTCGCGGAGTTTTGCAATCGAGACAATAGTAAGTTCCATACTTCAGTTTCTGATTTGCCGAGCTTTGCTCGGCATTTTTTATTGAGTTAGGTTACTTGTTAACTCTCTGGTTAATTTGGGATAAGGCCCATTGGGGTCAACCCAAATATTAATAAAATAGTCAGAGAAATCACTATCGTCTATTTCACCAATGAAACGTTCATTGTGATAAAAAAGTGTTTTTTTGGTGTTATCAATATAAAAAGTTAACTTATCCTGCTCGCGAATGTTGGGCCAAATACTTTCGAGCCGACTAAGCCATTGTGTTTGCTGGTTGGGCTCAATTTTAAACCGTTGCCATTGTTTAGCAGTTTCTGCAATAAGTTCCGAAGCTTTAATTTCTCTCTTATAGGTTAGGTTTACAACCACCGGAGTATCGCCCGGTTTATATTGACCAGATAGCGTACTTAAATTTATTTCATAAATATCCCAAAATAAAACAGAAAACTCTGACTTTCCGACTAACTGGTAGCGCGAAAAGTCAAAGGGCTCAATGGTGTTTTTGCTGTATAGCGAAGTAGCGAGCAGTAAGCTAATGACTGTCACTGTGACTTGTAAAATATGCATCGCGGGATCTCGTTAATCTACATGCTTTTACTTACGCAGTGGCTTTCGTTTTAGATCACTTATCGATTGCTAATTACTCAAGTTGTTGTTTTCTTGACAAAACTCTACGCAAACACTGAAATGCGACTTTGACTGCTGTAAATTAATATTCCAATTAAATTGCTTTACAATTTCTTGGCAAATTAGCAGGCCAAAGCCATATCCAAAGCTATATTGAGAAGTTAAATTAGTTGTTGTTTCACTGCTAAAGCTATTTTCAATTTTTAAGTAAGACTTGTTAGCGGTAATAAGTATGCATTTGTCAGCAGTGTATTGCATTGAATTTCTGATAAGGTTATCTAGTAAAATGTTAAATTTATCGGAAGTGACCAATACCCTCGCTTGTTCTGCTATTTCTAAATGAAATTGAAAGTTAGACAGAGGAAATAAATTTTTATTTTTCTTAATGGAGTTTTTAATTGCAGTAGCGAGATTAATATTGACCAATGAATGATCAGAGTCCTTTCTCCAAATTGCGAGTATCGTGGTTGATGTGCTGTCCAACTGTTGAACTGCATAGCGTATTTTGGCTAATTTTTTCGCTATATTTTCGTTTTTTTCAATATCGTCTAAAATGTCAAGTGCTGCGCTTGCGATCGCGATTGGCGTTTTTAGTTCATGACTAATGGATTGAATAACTTGCTGTTCTTTTTGAGTGATTTTAAAAAGCGCGTTTATCGCTGTAGCGAGGGAGTTGGAAAACGCGATAAATTCTTGAAATTTTAGTTTAGAGCGGCAGGGTATATTAATTTCCTTGGTTGGATAATCTGCCGTAGAAACGTCGCGGATCCATGCTTTTAAGTAATTAACTGGCCGCTGTAAAAAGTGATGTGATAAATAACCGAGAGTCAGTGCGATAACGATTGATATAAGGGTAAATAGCAGGGCAAGTTCATATATACTAAGGCCCGGTAAATTTTTCTCTTGTTCAAGGTTAAAGCGGTGAATAACAAATACTGTGTTGCTTTGTAAACTTGACTTTAAGTTGTTAGGTATAATGGGGTACGTGAGTAAGTACTCAAAATATTTTTCGCTTTCAAAATAACTAACGACGGGCTCGCTATCGGCTATTTTAACTTGGTCAACGTATTGTAAAGGTAAATTTTCAAACCCTAAATAAAACTTCACAAATTCATCATTGGCGGGCGCTTGTTTATTGTTGATTAGTTGTTCAATATAGTACTCTGCATCCATTACAAGGTAGTGTTCGGAAGCATCATCGAGTCCCCAGCGGTAAACTTTTTGTAGCGCAAAGGAAAATAATAAGCTAATTAACATACTTATTAGTAGCGAGTAATAAACAATATATTGTTTTATGGTTGGCTCTTGTCCAGTTAATTTTGCAATTAAAAAAGTCACTTTTCTGGCTCGTACATTGCTATTCCTACACCTCGCACAGTGTGAATAATGGGTTTGCTAATATAAGGGGTTATTGCTTTTCTTAAACGATAGATAAGCATTTTATAGGCTTCTGGTGTGACGAGTTGTTGAGGCCAGATATGCTGTTCGATTAAATGCTTCTTTACTGGGTGCGGCGAGTGCCTAGATAAATAATGGATTAGTTTAAACTCGTCGGGGGTTAACTTAATCGTCTTTGAGCCTGCGCTTACCTGATGTTGCTTTACGTCGATTAATAGGCCGCCAATTGTAAATGTTGAACAAAATTTATTTGGGACAGAAATGACTTCTAACCTTGCGACTAGCTCTGCAAGTGAAAAAGGCTTAACTAAATAGTCATTAGCGCCACTCTCAAAACCTTGGAGCTTATTTTCTAAGCTATCACGAGCAGTTAGCATAATGCACGGTGATGAAACTCCCTGTTGCCTCATTCTTTGGCAAACTTCAATGCCATTAATAATCGGTAGATTTAAATCCAATATAATCGCTTGATAGTGATTACTTAATATTAAATCTAAAGCAATCTTCCCATTAGCGGCATAATCGACTTCGTAGCCTTTAGCAGTTAAATACTCCATGACTAATTCAGCTAAATGGCTATCATCCTCTACTAGTAGTATATGCATTTCTCATTGCCCACAAATATTAACTTTGCGCAGAGAACACTTTATTTTCGCATTTTAAAGTGTTCTCACCGCATTGACTTATTACTGCTGAAATATAATCTTGCCATCGAGTATAGTTGTTAATACCTTGGTTTGTCCTATTTGTGTTGTTGGAATACTAAATAAGTTTTGGTCAAGAATGATAATATCTGCAAATTTTCCGACCTCTAATGAGCCTGTTTTTTGCTCTTGTCGCATCACGTAAGCGCCATTTATGGTGTAAGCTTTTATTGCGGTAGCTAGGTCAGGCAAGCTTTGTACACCACGATTTAGAGCGTTTTGCATACCAATAAAAGGTGAAAGTGAACTTACATCCCAGTCACTACTTAAGGTGATGTTCGCTCCACTTTCATATAGCTCACCGAGTGGCAACATCTGATAGGCTCTATTACCTATTAGAGGTTCCATCCAGTGTGCATTTTCAGGATGAGTAAACTCACCTGCAACTTGAAAGTCTGCGGTTACATTTAATGCATTAAAGCGTAATTTATCTTGCTCATCGACCATTTCTACGTGGGTGATTTTATGCCTTCCTAAAGGAGATGTTTTTTGAGAAAACTCTATGGCGTCAAGTGACTCCTTAACCCCTCGATCACCGATGGCGTGAATGTGCATATCGAACCCTGCTTGCGCTAGCTCTTGTGTGTATCGCGCTAATTTGTCCGCACTAAAATAATTTATACCATAGGCTGGTACTTCCTTTAAGTGGCTATCGTACGGATGAATGAGAGCGGCAGTAGTGTTGTGCAATATACCGTCGCTGTAAAATTTTATTTGGTTGATATTGAGCAAACTATCAGGCGAATATGAGTACATTGACTTTAATTGAGCTAGCTGCTGGTCGTCATTCATATTAGGGTAAGCCCATAAACTTAAAACCGTTCGTGCCGTTAGTTTTTCTTGCTGTAGTGCTTTTTTCCAAACATCTAGGTAGCCGCGCTTCCAATAAACACGAGCGTCAACAATTGAGGTAATGCCATTTTTAGCGACTTGACTGAGTCCATACAAAAGTCCTTCGTAATGGCTCTCAAGAAGTTCAGGCGTTGGCGTATAGGCGAGGTCGAATATTAAATCACCAGCGGCATCAAGTAATATTCCATTTGGATTGCCTTGCTCATTTTTCACGATAATTCCGCCAATGGGTTGCGGTGTTGTTGCATCAATTTTTGCCAAAGCAAGGGCTGCGCTATTCACCCAAACAGAGTGAGATGTTGCTTCCATAATCGCTATCGGCTTTTGACTCTCGATTTCATCTAAAATAGCTCTAGGTGACTGTTGGGAATCTAATAATGTTGTTAGGCTATGCCCCCAGCCTAGAAGCCAGCTGTCATTATTCTGATTGTTTACACAATCGCTAATTTTGCTTTTAAGTAGGTTGAGTGAGTCGTTATTTCCCAATATACATGTAACACGTTGCGAACCCGCCTCAAGCGGGTGTAAATGCGTATCATGAATCCCAGGCATGGCCATTTTGCCTTTAAGGTCGATAACTTGAGTGCTATCATCAATTAATGCTGTCGCTTCATCATCAGTGCCAACAAAAATAATCTTGTTGTTTTCGACCACGATGGCTTCGGCCCATGGTAAATCTGAATTGACGGTGTATATATTACCGTTTATCAGTGCCAGTTTAGATGTTGTGTTTTTATTGAGTGTTTGGCTCTGAGCCGGCTCTAGTGCTTCAAGTGATGGCGTTTTGCAGGCACTGAGGCTCACAATAGTTATTAGTGAAAGAATTAAATGGCGGGTTAATTTAGGCATAGTAAGCTCCATAATTTTTGTGTTGCATAACTATAGCGAGGCTAAGGTAACAGAAAGGTAACGGCACGGTTAAGTTCAAAATATAATGCAGAAATAAAATCATTTTTATGAGTTTAGCTACTTTATTGCGCTTTTGATTACAAATTAGGAACTGTTGGTTGATGAGAGTAAAAAGACACTGTCTACTTTTTGCCTGTTGCATTATTTTTTCACTCAGTGGTCGCACCGCAGAGTTAAAAGTTGCAGTTGCAAGTAACTTTATCAATACTGCAGAAGCTTTGGTTGAAGCCTATCACCAGCGAACAGGTCAATCCGTTGTTCTTGTACCAGGCTCTTCAGGAAAGCTTTATGCCCAGATTAGTCATGGCGCTCCCTTTGACTTATTTTTATCTGCTGACTCAGAAAAGCCAGCCGCGCTAATAAACCTTGGTCTAGCTGAGCCAAATTCATTGTTTATTTATGCGATTGGCAGGCTGGCATTATGGTCCACCGAGCCGCAATATATTCCAGTAACTGGACTTACCCTACACTCCAATTTCGAGGGTAAAATCGTTATAGCAAACCCAAACTTAGCACCCTACGGCGTGGCAGCACAGCAGGTGTTAGAGAAGCTTGGCGCTTTCACGAGCTTACAAAACGCGTTAATTAGAGTAGAAAATGTCGGGCAGGCGTTTTGGATTGTAAATACAGGTAATGCGAGTTTAGGCTTTGTGGCTTGGTCTCAGTTGTTGCAACAAGAGCAATCACCGCAACACTACTGGCTTGTGCCTGAAACTATGCATGACCCAATCAATCAACAAGCCGTTGTGATAAGCGCCAGCCGTAATAGAGCACAGGCACAAGACTTTGCGAATTTTATTCAATCAAAGTATTCTCGAGAGTTGATAATCAGTCATGGGTATGGGTTAGAATCAAACCACTAAATTAATATTCAGCAGCATATAATCAACATGATTTGTATGAGTGCACTTAGGATTAAATAAATATGTACATTGATGTTTGGCAAGCTGTATTGGTGACTTTAAAGCTAGCGACCTTAGTGACTCTTATATTGCTTGTATTATGCACGCCAGCTGCTTGGTGGCTTGCACATACTCGCGCCAAGATAAAGCCAGTGGTGCTAGCCTTAGTCGCTATGCCATTAATATTACCGCCGACCGTTCTAGGCTTTTATTTATTAATGCTGTTAGGGCCGCAAGGACCAATAGGTGAAGTCTTTCAATTTTTTGGTTGGTCGACTTTGCCTTTCTCGTTTGCTGGTTTAGTGGTAGCGTCAATCTTCTATTCTTTACCATTTGTAATGCAACCTATTTATAATGCATTTTGTCATATGGGTAGTCGCCCATTGGAAGTAGCGGCGACCTTAGGTGCTGGTCCGGTCGATCGTTTTTTTAGCGTCGCTTTACCGTTAGCTAAGCCAGGTTTTATTGCCGCTAGTATTTTAGGTTTTTCCCACACCGTTGGTGAGTTTGGTGTTGTGCTTATGATTGGCGGCAATATTCCAGGCGAAACTCAGGTTCTATCGGTTTTGTTATACGAGCAAGTAGAAAGCCTAAATTATGCCAAAGCTCATTATATTGCCGCGGGTCTAATTGGCTTTGCTTTGTTGACTTTAGTTTTACTATTTTCAGTCAATTTAAACGCTTTTAAATTGAATAAATAGCGCAAGTAGAAGGAGAGGTAAATGGGTCAATCAGTTTCTACAGCTACTGTTCAATCTAGCGGGCTAAGGTTAAATTTTGAAGTTAAACGCGAAAGCTTTCAGCTGAGTCTTAAAACTGAAATAACGCATTCCGGCATCACCGCTTTGTTTGGGCCGTCCGGTAGCGGTAAAACCACTATTTTGCGAGCAATTGCGGGGCTTGAACCTAGCGTTAAAGGTGAAGTGATTTTTAATGATGAAGTTTGGCTAAACGCCAAAGTTAACTGCCCTGTTGAGCAAAGGCGAGTTGCTTTGGTGTTTCAAGATTCTGCTTTGTTGCCACACTTAAATGTAAAAAAGAACCTTAAGTATGCGATTAAACGCGCTGATTTGAATAACCCAGTTATTGACTTTAAGAGCGCGCTCGAACTATTTAATTTAGAATCGCTTCTTAACCAATTTCCGTCGCAACTGTCCGGTGGCGAGCAACAAAGGGTCGCTATCGCAAGCGCATTATTAACCAATCCTCGCTTAATTATCATGGATGAGCCACTAGCTTCACTTGATAATAAAATTAAATGCGAAATCATCCCTTATTTAAAAAAGTTAAAAAAAAACATTCAAGTACCAATAATCTATGTAAGTCACTCAATTGATGAGGTAGCGCAATTAGCCGATCAAATTTTGTTTATTGAAAATGGCCAATTGATTAAACAAGGTGACGCGGTTGATTTGTTTTCTCAAGCGCAGTTACCTAACAGCTTTAACCTAGATAGAGTTTCTATTATAAAGGCAAAAGTTGATAAAATTGATACTAAGTGGAACCTAATTAAAGTGAGTTTTAGTAAGCAACATTTATGGTTAAAACAGAGCATGGAGCATAAGGTTGGCGATGCTATAAAAGTTATTGTGCATTCTCAAGACGTTAGTATTAGTTTAAATAAACCCGAAAATACCAGTGTCCTAAATTGCTTGCCCGCTGAAATTATTGAAATGACTTACGCGCAACAAACTGGCATGGAAAATATTAGACTCGCGATTGGTTCAACTAAAATATTAGCCACAATCAGCGCAAAATCTCGCCATGAACTAAAACTTGAGCGGCATAAAAAAGTTTGGGTTCAATTTAAAGCTGCAGCACTTATTGAGTAGCTAGACCCTATAAGTTAGTTTAAAATAGATAAAGAAATTTAAATAAAGTCGTTTTATTTAAATTGTGGGGGCTAAACTAAAACTTTTTGACTGGAGCGTTTATGTTGGCAAAGCCTTGTCCTTGGTGCACCCAAAGCATTAAAGTAAATCAGCTGGGCTCACGTCCTATAAAAAGTGACTACCGTTGGTATCAATTCTCTCGGGTTGAGAAAGTCTGTCCCTACTGTGCAAAGCCAGTAAAATTAGCAGGCAGCTTAGCGACTCAATTTGTTGGGTTAATTATCCCTTTATTTTTAACGGTATTATCTGAGTTATTATTTGGATTCCAACCGGCTAAATACGGGTATTTAAGCGAAACAATTTGGACTCTCGCAGGTATTGGCTTGCTCGGATTTATTTGGTTTTCAAAATTTGAAAAGTGCTAGCCACACCTCTTTAAGCTGCTCGTTTTATGCAAGCTGAGGGCCGTTAATTTCTTCACAAATTTCTTGAATTAATTCGACTGTCTCTATATAAGTTCCCGGTTTCGTTTTTACCGAATGCGCGCCTAACTCTTTTGCTTCTAATGCATCTGTAGACGAGGTTGAAGTGGTGTAGACTACCACCGGTATGTCGGCATGTTTAGGATTGGATTTTAGTGACTTTAAAACCTGCATTCCGTCTAAAATAGGCATGTTTAAATCAAGTAAGATCAAACTGGGCAAATTTTCTTGGTGGTTAAATTGCTCTTCAGAAAGAAGCTCTAATAGTTCTACCCCCGAACTAAGGGTGCGAAAGTCAATATTTAGCTCAACCCGGCGAATAGCACGCTTTATTAAGTACTGATCATCAGGGTCATCATCTATAAAAAGGACTAATAGTGGCCGGTCTAACATAGCTAACTCTTCTCTAATGGTATGGTAATTTTAAATAGCGCGCCTTGGTTAACTGAACTGCTCGCGCTAATACTTCCGCCGTGCATGTTAATTATCTTTTGACATATTGAAAGCCCCATTCCGTGTCCGGGATGCGAGCGACCAACAAGTCGTTTGAAGGGCTTAAAAATCTCTTCGGCATATTCATTTTTAAACCCTAAGCCATTGTCTTGTACATAAATTAACGCCATTTCTGCTTCTTCAATTGCACCAATTTGAATCATTATTGGCTTATCCGGATGTGAGTAACGAATGCTATTAATAAACAGGTTGCTCAAAACCAGCTCAAAGCTTGGTAAATCAATGTGTAGCGGTAAATCTTGCTCAACAATAATTTTAGCTTTGCTTTCATCTAATATAGTTGAAATGTCATCTTTTGCAATTTTCGTTACTTCTGAAAGTAAATGGACGCTTTTTTTCAGCTTTTGTGACGAAAATCGCGATAACTGTAATAAACTATTGATCATTTCGCGCATTCGTTGCGCAGATTGACTAATTCTATCAAGTTCATACAGAGCGCTTTCATCATCAAGCTTGCCTTTAAGTCGCTGGGTAAGGCTGTCGGAAAATGCACTAATCTTGCGCAGCGGCTCTTGCATATCATGCGATGCGGAGTAAGCGAACCTTTCTAGCGACTCGTTAGACTCTGCTAACGAGTTTTCGATTTTTTTACGTTTGCTGATGTCTTCAACAACTGAAATGAAATGGCTGTTTTCTCCATTATTCATACGCACAATTGAAACGGTTAAATTAGCCCAAATCACTTTTCCGTCGCTTCTAATATAACGCTTTTCCATTGTGTAGTTATCACTTTCGCCTGCAATCAAGGCGTTCATTAGTTCTAGGTCGGCATTGAGATCGTCGGGGTGGGTAATTTGCTGAAATGTGGTCGCAATCATTTCTTGCTCTGTGTACAGAAGAATTTCACAGAGCTTTTTGTTTACTTTTAGCCAATTGCCTTGTAAAGAAACGTGAGCTATCCCTACGGCAGCTAATTGAAAGGTCGTTGAAAAGTCGAGCATTAAACTTCTTACTTCATCTTCTCGGTTTTTTAGCTCAGAAATATCAAAAAAAGTACCAATAATCTCTTTTACATTACCTTTACTGTCATATGAGTAAACCGAGTCTTTAGACAAACACCAAATCCAATAATTATCTTTATGTTTAAACCGATACTCAATTGCCGAACTAGCGCGCTTTTTAGGATCACTAAGGGCGCTAAGATGCGCTTCAACTTTCTCAAGATCATCTGGATGAAAAAGTGATAGCAGACTGCCATCGTTAGAGAGTGTTGTTAGCTCTTCTAAGGTAAACCCTGTGATCTCAGTGTAACGGTTGTTGATAAACACATTTTTTTGTTGGCCAATATCATAAATATAGATCCCACATAAGGACTTATCGATAACGGCCTCTAGAAACTGCGATTTACCCGCTAAAGTTTGCTCTAGCCGCTTAACTTTATCTATATCAGACAGTGTACCGGATGTTAGCAGTGGCGCTTTATTTTTGTCGCACACTGTGTCGCCACGTAAGTGCAACCAACGATAGTGGTTGGCGGAATCTTTTCCTCTGTAAATTATATCTAGCGGAATACTGTGAGAGCTATGCTCCTTAAGTTTCATTTTAATTAACTCTAAATCATCCGGGTGAATATGTTCCCACCAATATTTTAGTGCAGGCTCTACTCCCTCGGGATGGTTAGTAAGCGTTTTACAGGCTAAATTGCACCAAATTTGTTCGGTTTTGGGATTCCACTCCCATATGCCGTCGTTGGATGCATCAATCGCTCGCCTAAGCCGGTTAGAAAGTTCAAAGTGAAGCTTTTGGTCATCAAGTGTTCGGTCAACTTGTTTAATAGTCGCTACTGCGTATTGATTGTTGTTATCGACAACCGTTGCAAGCGCTATGTGCAAGTGAACTTCGTCACCATCTTGTGTTAATCCCGCGACAATTCGCTCTGTACCGGTATCTTTGTGTTGTTTTGGTTCTTTAAAAAAATTTTCCATTAATAGATCGTGGTGCGAAGCTTTGTCGCTAGCAAGCAGTATTCTGAGCGGTGAATTAACTAGTTGATCTTTAGAGTAGCCAAAAACATCACACACAACTTGATTACAAGAGACGATTTGTAAGTCTTTATCGACCACTAAAATACCACTTTCTAAAGTATCTAAAATAAGCGGTGAAAGCTCCTTGGTGGGGGCTAGATAGGGGACGTTTAGTGTTGCACTGCTATAAGCTAACTGCTGATTGGCCTGTCGCTTTACCGGCCGCAACGTTTTCCAAAGAGCAAAGCTCAGCGCTAATAATGCAGCGCCCAAGCCAAGCTTTACCAACAATGCAAGAACTTTGCTCTCACTCCAAAAGCCTAGGTAAAGGAGAACTTGTAACGATAAAGAAACAAGCACTAAAGCGCTAAAAAACTTAGCTCTAACCGGACTTATTTGTAGACTAATTGCGGTTGAAAACTTAAAACAAACCCACACTAGAAGCAAAGTAGTGAGATAGATTAAAGAGTCGACCAAGTCTTGGACCCCAATAATGTCGCTAGTCATTTATGCGTTACCTTTAGCGGTAAAATAAGCCATATTTTTTGATTAGCTCAACCCTACGATATGACAATCCATTAATCTTATGGTTTAACCGTTGATCTAATACCCAAAATTTAATTAAAACAACTTAACAGTGCGGGTGATAACAACTAAATATCGCATAGTATAGATATGGCATCGTTTTTAATTTTATTCTTTTTAGTTTAGTACAGATATTCCCATATTGCCCTAATCAACTAAAATTCAACCAGGTAAATTTTTAATACTTTGCTCTTGAAAAAATACCCGCTAATCGCTATTTAACTACTTAAGTAGCTTGCTATGCTTGCGGCTACTTGATTGAACTTAAATTATTTGTAAATTGCTTTTTTAGGAGAGTAAATTATGAACACAATTAGTTTTACACCTGTATTTAAAAGTTCAAACAACTATGAGCGATTAACTAGCCTGTTAGACACTATGCTAAGTGCTGAGCAGTCTCAGCGGCGCTTTCCAGATTATGATATTGCGGTACTAGACGAAAACCAGTATGCCATTAGCTTAGCCGTTGTAGGCTTTGAGCGTGACGAGCTAACAATTCAAGAAGAAAATGGTGTGTTGGCCATTCAAGGTAATACCCAAAAATCAGAAACCGAATCGGAATACTTACATCAAGGAATTACTAAAGGCGACTTTGAATGTAAGTTTAACTTACCTGAGTATGTTGAAGTCAAAAGCGCTAATTTACGTAATGGTATTTTAACTATTCAGCTAGTCAAAGAAGTACCAGACTCAATGCAGCCTAGAACTATTCAAATTGGTGAAACAGATAATGTGATTAAATCAATTGGGTCAGATGGCAATAAGGCAGAAGCTCAGGCAGAAAAGGAGAAAACTAAAGCAGCCTAAAAAGTTTAACAACCTTAACTCAACAGGTTGTTGCTATTATTTAACTAAGCTGCTGGCCAAAGTTTCTGGCTAGCAGCTTAGGTTTAAGCGATTAAAACATTAAACTTTACTTTCTACGCGTGTGGAAGCGGCTCCGGATGCAGTGCGTCTTGCAAAATTTCAATATGCTCAGCTACTTCATCATCGTCGTCCTTAAAGTAAGCAATATGAAACATGGCATCGCCTTCTTGAACTAGTGGGATGTTTTGTTTACCTATGATAATTCCAGCTCGGTTGGCTTTTACTACCGTTAAAACCTCTCCAAAAGGACTGCCTATTTCCGCGAGAGCTTCGCCTTTTTTTACTTGGTCGCCTAAGTGCTTTAAGTTATGAACAATACCGCTACTACTGGCTCTGCACCAAGCGCTGTTATAAGCAATAAAAGGGTTCACTAGTTTCTTTTTAGGGCGAGCTTTAGTTAAGCCTAAGTGAGCCAACACATTCACTATGCCTTTTAAACCAACTCGAATAGATAGCTCGTTAAACCTAAGCGCTTCGCCTGCTTCATAAAGAAGAATTTTTGTTCCTGACTCTACTGCTTCCTGCCGGAGGGAGCCATCCCTTAAATTAGAATTAACTAAAACTGGAACCCCAAAAGCTTCGGCCATTGCTAAAGTTTCTGGATCATCTAAGTCTGCTCTTATTTGAGGCAAGTTAGAACGATGTACGGCTCCTGTATGCAAATCGATGCCGTACTGGCATTGCTTAACAATTTCATTTAAAAACTTAAACGCAACTCGACCGGCCAAAGAACCCTTTTCAGAACCAGGAAAGCAGCGGTTTAAATCTCTTCTGTCTGGCATATAGCGAGATTGATTGAGCACTCCATAAACATTAACCATGGGAACTAAAATTAAGGTACCGTAACTGATACGTAAGCTTTTTTTCCGGATCAAGCGGCGAATAATTTCAATGCCATTTAGTTCGTCTCCATGCACCGCGGCACTAACAAAAACGGTAGGTCCGTCCTTTCGGCCGCGAATGACATGTACTGGCATTGAAATGTCAGTGTCGGTATAAAGTTTAGCAACCGGAACTTCAAGCTCTAGTGTTTCGCCACGTGCAATTTTGTGACCACCAATGGTAATCGTATCCATTATGTTTTAGCCCTGACCTTTAGTTTTCGTTTTGTTGGGTTTTGCATTTTTTTCAATAAACTCACAAATCATACCTGCGACATCTTTACCGGTTGATTTTTCAATTCCTTCAAGCCCTGGAGAGGAGTTAACTTCCATTACTACAGGCCCGTTGTTAGATTGTAAAATATCAACTCCACAGACATTTAGCCCCATAATTTTTGCCGCATTAACTGCGGTTGCTCGCTCTTCTTTGGTAAGCTTTATTAGTGTCGCTGAGCCGCCTCGGTGTAAGTTTGAGCGGAATTCGCCTTCTGCGCCTTTGCGTTTCATTGCTGCGACCACTTTACCGCCAACCACTAAGCATCGAATATCAGCTCCGTCGGCTTCTTCAATAAACTCTTGTACTAAAATATTGGTTTGCAGCCCCATAAAAGCTTCTATAATGCTTTCTGCCGCCCGGTCAGTATCGGCCAAAACCACGCCAATACCCTGGGTTCCTTCAAGTAGCTTTATAACTAGGGGTGCGCCACCCACATTTTTAATTAAATCTTTTACATCGTCCGGCTTATTGGCAAAGCCTGTGCGTGGTAAGCCGACTCCTTTACGTGACAGTAACTGTAAAGATCGTAACTTATCTCGAGAGCGACTGATGGCAACAGATTCGTTGACACAAAAAGTTCCCATCATTTCAAACTGTCGAACAATTGCCGTGCCGTAAAAGGTCACTGATGCACCGATTCTTGGAATAACCGCGTCGTATTTTGGTAAGCGCTCGCCTTTATAACGAACGTTAGGGTTGCTGCGGGTGATATCCATATAGCAGTGCAGCGTGTCGATAATGTCAACTGTGTGGCCGCGAGCCTCGCAAGCTTCTTTAAGCCTTTTAGTTGAATAAAGCTTTTTATTTCGAGAAAGAATTGCAATTCTCATTAGATATCCTTGGTTAAAGTGAGTTGAACTTTCATTGGGGAATTATGGCAGCTAATTTAGCAGACTGCTATTTTACTTTATTAAAAACGGCTTTTTTATATAAGTGGTCGGTTTAGAGTGCGCAAAGATTAAAAGTGATGTTTTAATCATGAGTCTGTTTTACGCCCTTTAGGCTCGCTACGGCGTCAATTTTAGCTAAAAATGCTTGCTGAGAAACCGCTGAGGTTGCATTCAGTTTATAGTGGTTGTGGAAAAATATTTGTAAATTCGCATAGTCATCAAAAATACAAATATCATAGCCATCAAAGCTGTGTGCCGCGATAAGACCTTTGTAATGAAAACCGTCAGACTGTTTATCACCACAATCGACAATGGTTTGATAAGCTCTAAGCGATTGTTTTATATCAACATTTGCGTCCACAAAGAGCCTCCTATTTAATTTGAATTCTGAGTATCCACTCTAGCACTAAAAAGTAGCCATTCACAACGACTTGTACTAAATCAATTAGCGAAGCTCAGACGGTAACAATTTCTTACTTTTAATTCGAACAACTAACGTCCACAAGCAGGCTTTTAGGCTAGTTGCGGCTTTCGAAGGTTCATTGATATTTGTTATAGTTGCGGCCTAAAAATAATGATCGTTCAGCGACCAACCGGCTTATGCGCGTTGGTGCGTGCTCTTTGGGGAAGTAAATGAAAAGAATTAACAGTCTAAGTTGGCTGCTTTTAGCGGCAGTAAGTACTTGCTTTAGTGTCGCAAATGCGAGTGTGGTTAAGCAGTCAAAAGGGGATTTCGAAGACAAATTTCGTCAAATCGAAGAAATTTTACCCACGCCAAACGACTATCGAAATGCGGCCGGCGAACCAGGTAAAGACTACTGGCAACAGCAAGTTGACTATCAAATAGCGGTTAAATTAGACGAAAAAAAGCGTCGTTTACAAGGTAGTCAAACGGTTACTTACAAGAATAATTCGCCTTATCGTTTAAAGTATTTGTGGATTCAGCTGGAGCAAAATCGGTTTGCATCTGACTCGGTGGCGGAACGCTCATCGACATTTGGTGGATTAGGTCGTCGCGGCGCAACTACAAAACTAGGCAATGGTGATTCTCCAGCGGGTATTAGCCTTTTTCAACTAAGACGTCAGCAATTTATGCAAGATGTAGAACTTGGCTATAAAGTGGGAGGGATAACTACAATATCCGGTGAAAAGTTAAACTACGTTATAAACGGCGCGCAAATGCGGATTGACCTGCCTACGCCATTAGTTTCGGGAGAGACTTTCCAGTTTAAAATGGATTTTGGGTTTAACTTACTCGAAGAAGATGCTGTTTCGGCACGTTCGGGATATGAGCATTTTCCCGATGATGCGCGCAAGGGCGGTAACGACATTTATCTACTTGCCCAATGGTTTCCAAGAGTTGCTGCTTATTCTGACTATGAAGCATGGCACAACAAGGAATTTTTAGGTCGCGGCGAATTTACCCTAGAATTTGGTGACTACGACGTAAAAATGACTGTTCCTGCCGATCATATTGTCGCTTCTACAGGAGAGTTACAAAACCCAAAGGCGGTGTTATCGTCAACCCAGCTAAAGCGTTTAGAAACAGCCAAAAAAGCAAAGCGACCTATTTATATTGTGACGCCTGAAGAAGCGCTTAAAGCTGAAAAATCGGCCTCTAAGAAAACTAAAACCTGGCATTTTAAAGCTGAAAATGTACGTGATTTCGCGTGGTCGTCTTCGCGTAAATTTATTTGGGATGCCAAAGGCTATAAACAAAACAGCCAGTCGATGCCGTTTGTTATGGCAATGTCATTTTACCCAAAAGAAGGTGGTGAACTTTGGGAAAAATATTCTACTGAGTCGGTTATTCACACGCTAGATGTCTATTCAAGATTTACCTTTGATTATCCTTACCCAACTGCGATCAGCGTCAACGGACCCGTTGGTGGAATGGAATATCCCATGATTACGTTCAATGGCCCGCGCACTATTTGGCATGAAGACGGTACACGAACCTATACCTTGGCTGAAAAACGTTTTTTAATTGGCGTTGTTATTCACGAAATTGGGCATAACTATTTTCCAATGATAGTTAACTCAGATGAGAGACAATGGACCTGGATGGATGAAGGTTTAAATAGCTTTTTAGATGGTATCGCCGGACGAGAGTGGGATCCTAAAATTCCTTGGGGGGTTGAGCCGAGCGATATTATTGAGTATATGAAATCGAATGTTCAAGTGCCGGTAATGACTCAATCTGATAGTGTTTTAAAATTAGGTCCTAATGCTTATACCAAGCCTGCGGTTGCTTTAAATATCTTGAGAGAAACTATTTTAGGGCGAGAGCTGTTTGATTTTGCATTTAAAGAATATTCAGTCCGCTGGAAAAATAAACGTCCAACGCCTTCCGACTTTTTTAGAACCATGGAAGAAGCCTCTGGCGTAGACTTAGACTGGTTTTGGTATGGTTGGTTTTACACCACCGATCATGTCGATATTTCTATTGATAAAGTTTACCAATTACGTTTAGACACTTTTGATCCAGATATCGATTTTGAGCGCCGCAGAAATGAAGAAAACGAAAAACCAGATTCTATTTTTGTAAAAAGAAACCAACAAGAAGGTCGAAAAACTTGGGTTGAACTTAATCCTGACGTTAAAGACTTTCATGATGAAAATGATCGCTTTACAGTGACTAATAAAGACCGCAATGCATACCTAACTAAAATTGCTAACTTTAAACCTTGGGAAAAAGAAGTATTAGCGCGCGCTTTAAAAGAAGATAAAAATTATTATGTATTAAACTTTTCTAACCTTGGTGGCTTAGTGATGCCGATTATCCTTAAACTCACTTATGAGAATGGACAATCTGAAAAAATGGTATTGCCGGCAGAAACGTGGCGCCGATCGCCGCGTAAAGTGAGTAAGTTAATTGTCACTAAAAAGTCTCAAAAATTGGTTTCTATAGAAGTTGATCCTGATTGGGAAACGGCTGATGTTGATGTCGAGAACAACCATTATCCTCGAAAGATTATTCCTTCTAGAATTGAAGCTTTTAAAGCCAAAAAGAGCAAAGCTTGGGAAAGAAAAGATATTATGCATGAAATTAAAACCGAGCTAAAAAAGCCAGAAGTTAAAAAGCAACGTAAATGATGAGAGCATTTATACTTAGCTTGCTTATCGCATGTGCCGGGCTAGCACCAAACCTGCTAGCGCACCAACAAAAAGAAAGTTATAGCAGCATTTTGTTTAACCCAAGAAGCGGGCTAATAGAAGTAGCCCATCGCTTCTACTTACACGATGCGGAGCATGCGATTAAGCGCGGTGGTATCATCGCGCCTAACTCGATCAGTAAAAGCGCTGATTTAGCTAAAAGTGAGTCAATGCAAGCCGCTTTTGCTCAGTATATAGTTGCTTCGTTTGCAATAAGAGCTTTAGATCAAGAGCCTGAAGCGCTTGAGCTAGTCGGTTATGAAGTGGAAGGAAAGTACTTATGGGTATATCAGCAAACCAAGCTTGCATTTAACATAAGCGAAATTTGGGTAAAAATGACCGCACTCCAAGGAATATGGAGCGGTCAGACTAATCACGTTAATGTAGAGATAAACAAGAACACTTATTCTGTTCGATTAAAGCGCGGCGATGAATGGCAAAAAATATTGTTGAGTGAGCAAGCCGCAAACGAATAAAAAACGACTTCATTAATGCATAAAGTCCGCCAACTCACTTAAAGACAGACCTACTATTAAAACCATGCGCTAATTAACACGCTTTTCCTTTTGTGAAAACTTGTTTTTATACATTCTTTTATCTGCGATGTGGAGCAGCTCTTGTCTGTTTTCAGAATCGATAGGGTATATAGACCAACCGACACTAGCGCTTATTTTTAATTGATACTTGTTAAAAACAAATGGTGCTTTAGATAGGTTGTCGTGAACTTTTTGGATTACTCGTCTAATTTGAATTTCGTCAGAGGTTTCTGGCAATAAAATAATGAACTCGTCACCTCCAGAGCGGGCTACAGTATCACTACCTCTAGTAGAGTCTTTAAGCCTTTGCGCTACAGCCATTAAAACGGCGTCGCCAGCTTCATGGCCAATTTTATCATTGATGGGTTTAAAGCCATTTAAGTCGATATTAATTAAGCTAAAACCTAATTTTTTACGCTTGTGATAATGCATCGCATGTTCAATACGATCGTTTAATAAACGCCGATTAGCTAAATCGGTTAAAGGGTCGCGCATCGCATCAATTTTATTTTTTGAATAGCGCCCAGAAACAATTGAAATAATCACTAAAGCAATCAATAAAATAGGGTAAGCCACAATGCGGATCATGTTTTGGCTAATAACAGAAGCTTGCTGTTGACTCGGTGTACCACTGAGTACCCATTCGCCAAAAGGAAATTTAACCGTTTCTTTTACGATTCCTTGCTGGAAAGTTGCGAGGTCGCCATAAATTAACTCGCCTTGGGTGCCTTTTCCGTCTTTACCTTTAATGGCGATGCTAAAATCTTGACTAAAGCTGTCTAATTCTACCCCCTTGTAAAGTGAGTCTATATCCATAACCACGGCAAGCATTCCCCACAGCTCATTATTTAGTGGTGGGTCGGTAAAAATAGGGGTTCGGATAATCATTCCCTGGCCACCTTGAGCTAAAGTGAGTGGACCGGCGACAAGCGATTTTTGCGCTTTAATAGCGGCTTCTACTGCGGGCCATTGAGAGGGGGTAGTGCGGTAGTTTAAGCCAACCGCCTTCTCGTTTCCTTTGAGCGGGTAAACATAATTAATGATGAGATCGGGGGCAATGCCAATATTTCTAATATGGCGACCGTTTCTTACTAGTTCCTCGGATAATTTTTCCCACTCTAACTGACTGCTGTTAGGGTTTACCGTTATATAAGCGGCAAGACTGTACGACAAAAACATACCTGAGTTAATTTCGTTTTCAAATTTAACTCTAAGCTCTGTTAAGACTTCTTGTGCTTTGTCTACAGCAAGCTGTTGGTTTTGCTTGTGATGTAGGCTGTGAAAGTATTCAATACTAACTGTTGCACCAAGGGTTAAAACCACCATGATGGTTATTAATATTATTTTGTTTATGGTTCTCTCCAACTGAAAATCGTTAGCTTTCTGAAGTTATAGTGCTAGCCTAGCGGATTGACACAAGTTTTTAGATAAGCTTAGTGTTTTCGGGGTCTAATTTCCAGCTTGGCGAGCAAATACTGTGTGTTTAGACCATATTTTAGCTAATTATTCGCGCTTGAGCCTTGTTTTTGCTGGAGTTAGTGGGGTTAGGCAAGCTTTAAACGCGAAATATTTTATCCATTATGATGTCGCAGGCTGGTTTGGCAGGCCGCGCGCTAAACCTGCAGAAACTAGAATAAAAATAGCCGAAACCAGCAAACAAGCGGCTAAGCCGTAGCTTTGAAAAATCAACCCAGAAAGTAAAGTTCCAATTAAGCGCCCGGCTGCGTTAGCCATATAATAAAAGCCAACGTCTAATGAGACTGAGTCTTTGGAGGCATAGGCGACGATAAGGTAGCTGTGGATTGCAGAATTTACAGCAAATAAAAACGCAAATAATGCGAGCCCTAAAAACAGCGCTAAAAGAGGATAGTAATCAATGTAGAGTAGTACTGACATGATTGCAGGAATCAGGCAAAGCGCTAGTGCTGGGTAAAAAGCGTTAACCGGCTGGGTAAAAGAGGGGCCTAAACTAAACCGTTTATTCAGAATTTGCGGAGTTAAAGACTGAATTGCACCGTAGCCAATAATCCAAACGGCAAATAGGCCACTGACTTGAGGGTGGCTCCACCCGAGCGATTGTGACAAAAATACTGGCAAAGCAATGACAAACCAAATATCGCGCGCGCCAAATAAAAATAAGCGGGCGGCGGAAAGCAAATTGATTGCTTTTGATTTGGCAAAAATTTGAGTAAATTTGGGCTTAAAGCGGCTTGCTCCTAAATCGTCGTGGAGATAGAGGCTACTAATTAAAAGCATGATGCTTAATCCCACAGCCATGCTCAGTACAGCATATTGAAAGCCCAAGATTGCGAGTAGCGCGCCACCTAAGAAAAAGCCACAGCCCTTTAAGGTGTTTTTAGAGCCGGTAAGCATGGCAACCCAACGAAATAACTGTTGATCTCCATTTTTGACTAAAAACTTAATACTACTTTTAGCGCTCATTTTATTTAAATCTTTTGCTACGCCAGAAATTGCTTGTGCAAACATAACCCAAATAACCGTGAGTTGCTCGCTAGGAACGGCAAGTAACAAAAGGGCGGAAATTTGTAGTAGCAAACCTAAGTGCATCGTCCGGTTTAGGCCAGTTTTTGAAGCTAACCAGCCGCCGAGTAGATTAGTAATAACGCCAAATAGCTCATAGAATAAAAAAAGCGAAGCAACGGCCAAAGGTGAATAACCGAGTTGATGGAAATAGAGCACCACTAGCATGCGCAATGCGCCGTCTGTTAACGTAAAACACCAGTAGTTTGCGGTAATTAACGCATACTGCTTGATTGCTTGGCTTAGGTTTTTAACTTTCAACATGGTGTTTTACGTATTGTGTCTTAGGTTTAATCCAGACCTTGCTCACACAGCATTTTTGCAAGCTCTGCGGTTCGGTTCACATAGCCCCACTCATTGTCATACCAAGCATAAATTTTTACCTGAGTTTCATTGATTACCATTGTTGACAAGGCGTCAATAATGCTCGATCGAGGATCGGTGCGATAATCGATAGACACCAGTGGACGCTCTTCGTAGCCGAGAATTCCTTTGAGTTGGTTGTTCGCGGCATCCTTCAACAATTGATTGACTTCGGCAGCGCTAGTCGCTCGCTTAGTTTCAAAGACACAATCAGTTAAAGATGCATTTGCCAACGGAACGCGCACTGCATGACCGTTTAGTTTGCCTTTAAGTTCTGGAAAAATATGGGTAATTGCAGTGGCCGAACCGGTTGATGTTGGAATTAAACTCATGCCACAGGCTCTGGCGCGACGCAAATCTGAGTGAGGCGCATCTAAAATGGTTTGAGTATTGGTAATGTCATGAATTGTGGTCATTGAGCCATGTTGAATGCCTAGTTTTTCATGAATTACTTTGACTATAGGAGCAAGACAATTCGTTGTACATGAAGCCGCCGTTACAATTTTGTGGTTGCCGGCTTGATACAGGTGATCGTTAACGCCCATTACAATATTGAGTATGTTATCTTCTTTAACCGGCGCGGTTACCACGACTCGCTTTACACCTTGCGCTAAATACTGATTAAGTAACGCAGATGTTTTCATTTTGCCAGAGGCTTCTATTACTAAGTCGCAATTTGACCAGTTGGTTTGTTCAATTTTTATGTTTTGAGTGAAGTTTATTTTGGCGTTGTTTACTATAATATTATTCGCATCACTATTGGCTTGGTATTGCCATTTGCCGTGAACCGAGTCAAAGTTGGTTAGGTGAGCGAAAGTTTCCGCGTCACCTGCAGGGTCGTTAATTTGTACAAATTCAAACTCTGGCCAGTCGTAAGCTAGTCGAAAAATGAGCCGACCCATGCGTCCAAATCCGTTAATTCCTATTTTTACAGTCATTTTATTTTCCAGTATGTCATCAGTGAATGTTAAAGCTTATTAGCAACATTGCTGTTGGCGAATTGGGCGCTCGCCCATTGCCGCTAGTCGTTTCAAGTCAGGTTTAATCATCACCTGATTATGTTGAAGTGTGAGTAAGATTATATTTTTCGCCCAATCATTCAATTGTGAGCTTATTGAATAGAACACCCATTGGCCTTGTCGTTTTCCGGAAACTAATCCATGCTGTCTGAGTTGTGCAAGGTGCCTCGATACTTTGGGCTGGCTTAGGTTAAGCGCCGTCATTAATTCGCAAACGCAAAGCTCCGTTTGATGGCAAATGAGCAATAAACACTTTAGCCGAGTTTCATCTGCTAAGCATTTATACAACATTATTGGGTCTATTTGATTCGAGTCTATCAAAGCATTTATTTAATGGTAACGAATGACGCTGAAAGTATAAAAGGTTCTATTAAATCTGTACATATGAAATTTCATATATTAATGAGTTGGTGTTTTATTCTAGGGTTGGTGTTTAAGGGAGCTTTGGCTGAAGGCGAAAGCGGTTTAAGCGTGTTTGGCCGTTGTTATTTAGGCCAGGTAGCAAGACTGTTGAGCAGGCTTAAAAATAAAAAAGCCGCGAGTTAACGCGGCAAAATATGGCAATAAGGCGTTATTATTTTTCTAAATTTTAGTCTTGGTAAGGTGTATTTTCAGCAAAGTACTCATGGCTATCTGCGTTATTGGTTGCAGCGTTAGGATCACTGATAGCTAAGTTTTTAGCACCTGTTTGTCCATAAACTACATCGTCAGTACCAGCAACGACATTGAAGTGACTAACTTCATGAATAATTGTTCCAGCTTTTGAGTCTGTACCGGTTGTGCTTGCTGTCCAAAAAGCTCGGCATAAATAAACTTTATATGGCTGATTGGGGTAGACATAAGCAAAATAATTTTGATTGCAGCTGCAGTCAAAAGTTTTTGGCTTGTTATCCAGTGCGTCTTTTATCGCGTCAAAGTTGCTAGCGACTTTATTCCAACGAGAACTGCTATATTGGCCAAACCATGTGGTATATCGAGCCGTTGCATTCCCGTTTAAGTAAGCAACTGAGTCGTTCGCCATAGTTTTAGCTGCCGATAATGCACTCATCACGCTATTTTGCTCTGAGTTAGAGCAAGCTCCAGTAAAGCTTACATCTTCAGTTCCACCGCCGCCGTCGCAATTTTCTTTACGAGGATTACAGCGCTTTTTACCTTGGGTTCGCGCTTTGCTCATATAGACTTGAGCGCTAGATTGGCTTTTTAGCGCAAATGACGTAGTTTTCTTGCCATTATTGCTTTTAATTGGCGCAAACATCGCTAAGTTTTCAGCGTAAACCGAAACTTCATAGTATCCGGCTTCTGAAAAGTCGTATATGCCAGAAAGCTCAACTTGGTAGCTAACCTTTTGGTTTGGTTTTAAACTCAAGTAGTCGCTATCGGTCGCTGCGGGACGCTTATAGTGAGGACCAAGATAATCAACCGTTTCACCATTGTGGGTTATCTTAAATATGCCTTCTTCTAATTGACCATTGGCATCAGGTAGATACCATTTGAGCAGCTTAATGGTTTCGCCTGTTCGATTTTTGTATGAGACTTTAACGAATACATCTTGGTCATTGCTGAGTTGGTTTTTAACGGCTTTGACTTTAACTTCAATGCCAGTATGGACTTTTGCTGCGATATTGCCAGCAAATAGGAGCGTAGCTAAAAGGGAGAGTAGTATTCTTATTTTCATTTCTAGATCCTTGTTTGAAGGTGAATAGCACAACTGTAAAGCCTGCTCAGCTGCTTCAAACTTAGTTTAAGAAAATAATCACAAGGGCTGTAGTAGTGTAGCGACAAGTTTTGTTAATGAAACGACAAATAATTTTAATAACGGAAGTAAAAAATAAGCAAGGCTGCAGCGATACTCAACCGTATTGGCATTGGTATCGGTATTGATGCAAGCCTTTTTATATCACTATTGAGTAGCGCCGTACTTTTTAGACTCAGCAGCACGGACTGCAATATCTTGGTCAATAGTCCAGCCTGTGATATTGCTTAAGACTAATTGGCTAAGTGCATTAATGTGTTCTTGGTCGCTATTTAAGGCTTCAATATATTCAAAAGACTGACCGCCTTCATTTAAGAAAACATCACGATTTTCAATGGCAATCTCTTCTATAGTTTCTAAGCAGTCGGCCGAAAATCCAGGGCATACCACCTGAACAGACTTTACGCCGGATTTAGCAAGCGCCGCTAAGCTATGATCGGTGTATGGCTTTAGCCATTCTTCTTTTCCAAAGCGCGATTGAAAGGTCGTTATATATTGGTCGCTATTTAACCCTAATTTTTCTGCCACCAAACGTGAAGTTTTGTAGCATTCGCAGTGATAAGGATCACCGTTAGTTAAATAGCGTTTTGGGATCCCATGGTATGAAAATATTAACTTTTCAGATTCGCCATGCTGTCGCCTAAAACTGACAATTTTATTTGCAAGAGCTTCAATATAAGGTGGATAGTCATGGTAATGGGATACAAACCGAAAATCAGGAATGACTCTACGTTGAGTAAAGTCGCTTGCGATAGCGTCAAAAGTTGAACCGCTAGTTGAGCCTGAGTATTGTGGGTATAGCGGAACAACCAATAATTTAGTGACACCATTAGCCATCATTTTATCAATTTGATTACTAACCGAAGGTTGTCCGTAACGCATAGCAAACTCTACTTGTATTGGTTGCTCGGTTGCACTGTCTAATGACTTTTGCAATGCTTTTGCTTGCGCCTCGGTATGAAACATTAATGGAGAGCCCCGCTCACTCCAAATGGTTTGGTAGGCTTTTGCCGAGCGTTTAGGGCGAATATTTAATATCACTAAATTTAAAATAAACCACCAGATAAGGCGTGGAATTTCCACTACTCTTGGGTCAGACAAAAACTCTTTTAGGTAGCGTCTAAGCGCTCCTTTTGTTGGCGCCTCTGGGGTGCCTAGGTTCGTAATAAGAACACCAATTTTATTTTTCTGTGAATGACTAAATTGGTCAGCGTGAGTTTTATATTTCATTTTATATTGCTCGAACAAATGTTATGGCGTTATCTACGTGTTAATAAACTAATTAGACCGGTTAGTCTTTGAAATTAATTTCTTTTGGCCCTTACTATCTACGCTAACAAAGGTAATTCGTGTTTCAAATAAAATTTGCTTACTTTGTTCTCGAGTACCGGTAACACATATGGCATAAGTTAAGCTGGTTTTACCTAACTTTTCTAAATGGACTTCAAAGCAAATAATTTCACCGCACTCTATACGATGTTTAAAGGCCACATTGTCTAAAGACACGGTAACAAACCGATGCTGAGGATATTGTAAATTAGCGGTCATATAAGCGACTTCATCTATCCAGCTTAATAACTTTCCGCCAAATAAAGAACCTTGGTGGTTCATGTCTTCGGGAAGTACGAGTTTGTAGTGTTGCATAGCAGTAAATTTAACTTTTAATTTAGTGAAGTAAGCAAAGCGACGTGAATTATAGCGTGATTATAGCGAGTTTCGATACAATAATCAGTGGTTTCAATTATATAAAAGACTAAAACTCCCGAGTTTAATGCTATATTAGGCGCCGACTTGAGCTTTAGTTTCAAAAAGCGCCTGTTTAATCTATATTAAAATAAAAGCATTGGTAAAAAGCTGGGGAGGGCACTAGTGCAAGACATTGATAGTTTAGACTTGCTTAAGCTTCTAGAAAGTGCCCATTTAGGCGTCGTGGTGCATTCGTGGGACTCATCAGTGATATACGCCAACCCGCAAGCGCTTGAATTACTAAGGCTCAGTTACGATCAAGTCATAGGAGCCCACTCATTTGATCCTCAGTGGAGTTTTATTGATGAAGATTTTAAGCCTCTCGCACCGGAGCAATACCCTGTTAATCGGGTAATTCAAACCAATAAGCGTATCCAAAACGAAACGATTGGCGTAATTGATAGTACCCAGCTTGAAGTGTCGTGGTTTATGGTTAATGCCTACGCCGAAAGAAGCGACGAAAACAATGGTTTTGTTGTTGTGACGTTTAACGATATTACCGAAAGTCGCCAAGGATTTTCGTTTGAGCAAATTGTTGAACAAACACAAGATATTGTTATTGTCACCGAGGCTGATGATATTGAAGCGCCCTTAGGGCCAAAAATTATTTATGTCAATAAAGCTTTTGAAGATCTAACCGGTTATACCCTTGCCGAAGTCAAAGGAGAGACGCCACGTATTTTACAAGGAGACTTAACCGACAAAGAGTCATGTAAAAGAATTCACGATGCTTTAGCTGAAAATCGTAATGTCGCCGAGACTCTGCTTAACTATTCTAAAAGCGGCAAGCCCTATTGGCTTGAAATGAATATAATCCCTTTACGTAATCGTGCAGGAAAAGTCACACACTTCGCGGCGATAGAAAGAGATGTGACCGAGCGAAAATTTTACCTGGACCAACTAAAAAAACGCAATCAAGACTTAAAGCAATTTAAAGAAAGTTTGCAAGGCATTGTCGAAAGTAAAACTAAAGAGCTCCAACAAGCTAATGAAAAATTGTCGAGGCTCGCTTTTTACGATGTTTTAACTGAAATACCCAACCGGCGCTACTTTATCGACCAAACATCAAAATTGATTAAATTTAGTGAGCGGCGTAGCAAGGAAATGGCGGTGGGCTTAATAGACATTGACGATTTTAAACTAGTTAATGATAGCTATGGGCACGATAAAGGCGATCAAGTGTTAAAGTCTTTAGGAAGTTGCTTAAAAGATTTTTTTAGGCAAGACGATGCATACTGCCGGTTTGGTGGAGAAGAGTTCGCATTTGCAGTTGGAATTACAGATAAAGAATGCATAAGGCAAATGTGTGAGCGTTTACTAGGGTTTATTCGCGAGCTCACATTTACAATTGATAATGACGTTAAAATCAATATTACCGCCAGTATTGGGGTAACCGTCTATGCGCCAAAGCAAGATACCACCTTAGAAGATTTTACGCGGCATGCCGATATTGCGCTATACCAAGCAAAAGAAAAAGGAAAAAACAGAGTTGAATTTAGTGATTAAGGCGCTAAATTGTTTTGCTGCCGGCAGTTATCGTTAGGGCAGTAGAACTAGTGCTTTAAATAAAAAGTCGATAAACATTTGCTATCTAGCAATTCTAGATAGGCGTATAATACCCTCTAATATTGTTATCCAGTGCGGCTTAATCGAGCCGTTATTTCTTAAACTAAGTGGTAAATACCGTGAAAAAAACGTTTCAGTTAGAACATCCTAAAATTAAATTGCCTAGAATGTACGAAGCAACAAAGCATGAAGTCAAAAAATATTTGCGCCGAGAAAGAAACAAGACGTTGCCAGAAGATGCCGGATACTGGGATTTTGACTGTCAATTTGGCGCTAGTGAGCAATCTGCTCAGCCGGTTCATGTTAAAGAAATTAACCAGAAAATTGATGAAGCTGAAACGCAGGGATTAACGTCTTTTTATATTCAAATTTTGGCAAAGCCCGGCAAAAAGAAAGCTTAACGAAAACGGAGTGAGCTTGCTTGTATGCAAGCCGACTCTCTTTTAAGCGCTCACTTATTTAGTTTCGTGTTTTAAAATTCCTAAAAGCCCTAAAAATGTATGCTAATGTTTGTTTAGCTTAGTGATTTAGGCCATTTGGTTATTATTTCTGTACCATTTTTGCCATCCGAGATAATTTGAAAGCTACCCTGGTAGCGCTTTAGTGTTTTATCAACCATCGCTAAGCCCATTCCGCTACCTTCTACTTCATCTCTTGGTTTTAGTGTGTCAAACATAGCAACGGCTTTAGCCTGTAGGTTTGGTGGAATGCCTGGACCGTCATCTTTTACCCTAATAATGTGGTATTGCTCATCATTAGAGTAGCTTACACTAATACAGCCATGGTCTTTGTCATGATGCTTTACTGAGTTGCGAATTAAATTTCGAAGCACAAGCTCTAAAGGAATGCGAGGAAGTTCTATAGTCTGTTCGCAATTGGTTTTATCGACTTTAAAGTTTGTTGGAATATCGAGTAGTTTAATTATTTGGTCGATTTTTGAGTTTAAATTAACCGCTTCAATTATAAACTCTTGCTTGTTAATTCTAGAGTACATTAACAGATCTGCCAAAAGATTTTCGAGCCGTGCAATTCTTTCTTTTAGCATTTTAAAATAGTCTTTAGATGTGTCGGGTAAAATATCAAAACAATCTTCTTCTATCCAACCTGCTAGACGAGAAACTGCTTGTAGCGGAGACTTTAAATCATGCGAGGCGACATAGGCGTACTGATCTAGCTCTTTGTTACTTTGCGATAGCTCGTTAATGCTTTTATTGAGTTGCTCGTTCGTTTTGGTTAAATCGTTTTTCTTGCTTTCAAGTTCTGCGGTTCTTTGGGCAACTCTTGTTTCTAATTCTTTATTCGCTATTTGTAATTGAGCGGTAGCTTCGTCAAACCGAATAGCTAAAAGATTTAACTCGTCATCGGTGCCTGTTGGACTGACTGGATAGTGACCTTGTTCAATTTTTTCAGCTAGTGCTATTAAAGGCGCCGCCATTTTATTACCAAATCGCTTGGCAAATAAATACAGGACGGAAATACCCAATAAACCAAGCAGACAAATATTAACCACCCAGGGCACAATGTCCGCAAAGATATTGGTGTAGCTTTTAGCTAAGGTTAATTTTGTGTTGTACTCGTATAGCTTTTCGCCTGATGTACTAGCCACTGTGACCAATAGTCCAGAAAAATCTTGTTTAAAGTTCGATAGCTCCCAGTCGGAGTAGATTGTTAATTTATAGGCGTCGGTATTTTTTAATAAACTCTCTGGCACAAGGTTTTGCGGCTTAACCGATACAGCAATAGCGCCCTGCAATGTGTTGTAGTAGCGTATTGGGAAAACCATGATAAATTTTTTATCTTCAAACGTTACCCTTTCAAATCCTGTAGAAAAGCTAGTACGAATAAAACTAGCTTTAAACCATTCTGGTGGCGTGTTGCTGTTCATTCCTATGACTTGACCTTTAAAATCAAATACCATAGCTTCATGAATATTAGTGTTTCTCACTAAGTTAGCGAGAGTATGCTCTACATAACTTTTGCTGCCTGTCACATCAATTAAACTATTAATAAAAAGCGAGCTTTCTGCGGTATTTTTTATCGTCTTTTGAACAGCTTCAAATCTTTCCTCGATAATCTGTAGTGTCGATTTTCCTAAAACTTGAATTTCACTTTTACTCGATTGATGAATTCTAAATAACTCTATCGCCAGGGTGCAACTAACTAAAATGAGGAAAAATGAGCATAGCATAATAAAGATAGAGCGGCTGAACCGCTTGGCGATACTTTGTTTAACTGGTGTAGACATACAGCGGTTTACTCGAGAGGTACTAGGTTGCCATTTTTGTAATGGGCAATGGTTAAGTCTTCAATGCTAAGCGCATCGTGATTATTTGGGGTAAAGGGCGGAGAATAGGATTTAATTAACCCATTATATTTAGGGATTTTTTCAAGATGCTTTCTCACTAAATCACTATCAATCGATTTTGCAGAGCGAATTGCGGCAGCTAATAAATAAGTGAGATCATAAGCATGCGCAGTTCCGGTAGGTGCAACAATCTCGCTAGCATCTTTAATAAAGTATTTTTCTTTATAACGCTTAACCAGTTGCTTTGCTTTGTGACCATTTTGGTGAATAAACGAATAAGTTTGTAAAACCCTCAGATCAATTTTTTCTAGCGCGTCTCCTGCCAGTTTGTGAAATTCAGAGCCTGTGATTCCCCAGTGAGAGATAACTGCCGGCGGCGATTCTTGCAAGGCTAAGCTTTTCACCATGTTAGCTGCTTCATTGGGATTACCAACGTATATAATCACTTCGCTACCGCTTGCTTTCATACGTTGCAAAATTTTATCAAAATTAGATTCTCCCCAGTCAAACCATTCTAGGCTAGTAGCAGAAAGGTTTTTGGCGCTTAAAGCGTGTTGGATAGCATTTTTATTACCTCGCCCCCAAGGGTTGTTGACCAGTAATAGTCCTACATTGGAGGATATTTTAAGCGCTTCGTTAAGTAGAAACTCGCCCGCGAATTCATCTCTTACTGACACTCGAAAAATAAAATTTGGATTATGACCATTATCGACAATATTGGTTGCTGCAGCCCAGGGGTTTAAAAAAAGTAATTTATTTTGGTGAATAAAGTCTAATTCAGAAAGTACAACGGGGCTGCTTATACCGCCAAAAACCGCAGCAAGATTGGGGATTTTTTTAAACTGTTTTAAGTTATCTAATCCCTTTGCTGGGATCATTGAATTATCTCTTACCGTTAATGTTAATGACTTACCTAACACTCCGCCGCTGGTATTTATCTCTTCTATGGCTAATTCAATGCCGCGCCGAATGGCTAACCCAGATAGCGCTGAGTTGCCGCTCATATCGGCATCGAGTGCGATGATTAAGTCTTCTTTAGGAAGTGCCTCGACATTTTGGCCAATTTGAATTGCTTGCTCTACAAGTTCTGTTCCAATACTCATGCGGTATTTTTCTAGCAAATGCCTAGCCTTGCTGACTAAAGCTTTTTTAAGCTGAGGGCTAAGCGCGTGTGGTTGTAAGTTTAAAGAGTCTAAATTAGCGAGAATCTTTTGGTTAGTGCTTTGCGAGTCCTCTCTTTGTGAGGCTGTGGTCGCTATAGCCGCTTCTACAATTGCGTTTTGTTGCGGCTGCGTTAATGATTGAAATGTTTTCTCTGAAATAATCAATACTTGAGCTAAATAGCCATGGTTAGATAAAAGTAAGTGTTTTTGAGCTTGGTTTATTTGGGTTTGCTGTAGGGTTAACAATGGGTTTTCTTGCGCAGTGATGACATTGTCTTCTAGTGCTTGTTTTACGTTGCCAATATCAATGGCAATAGCTGGTGATCCCCAAAACTCAAACTGATCGATAAGTACCGCGCTTTGCATTACTCTAAATTTTTGCTGTTTAAAATCTTCAATTTGAGTAATCGGTGTTTTGCTGGTGATTTGTTTAAAGCCGCTTTCCCAAAATGAAAGCCCAATGAGTTGTTGAGGCCTAAGCTGAGCAAGCAGTGAATTACCTATTTGCCCATCAAGTGCTTGGTAGGCGGCATCATGGCTATTAAATAAAAAAGGCAGATCAAGAAGTTGAAGTTTGGGCGCTAGTGTCCCTAATAAGGCACTTGGCGCTAAAATAAAGTCGACCGTACCGGCTTGTGCTCCTGCTAGCATAGTTGCAGCGTTGCCTAAAGATTGATTAGGATAAACCTCAACCTTAATTTGGCTTTTAGTGGCTTTTTCAATTCTATTCGCAAATTTGACTGCGGCTCTATGTTGCGGACTATTCTCCCCCAAACTATGTCCAAACTTTAATACTTTATGGAGAGTCTTTTGAACACTAGATTTTGATTCTGGTGGGTTTGGCTCGCATGAGCATAAAATGCCTAAAAAGCACACAAGAAAAATTTTTTTTAACATAGTTAATATCCAGCGCCGCTTCAATGAGTTATTCAACTTGATATGTCAAATAGAATGAGCATGTTATGGGGCTTATCGTGTTGTTTTTTAAAGCGATTGTGTAACAGCTTAGTAACAAGTGTAGACGGTAATTTTTTAGTTAGTCAACTTTATGCGCTCTAAAATAAAGTTGACCTTTGGGGAAATACGCTAGGTAGTGATAATTGCAAGAAATATTAAAAGCCCAATGCTTTCTACTCGCGTCAGGCTTGCAAGCTTGTTAACTTTATCGAATGATTTTTTATCATTAAAAAGCTGCTTGCTAGGCGGCTCTAGCCACCTAAATGCTTTTTGTCTAGTAAATACGAGAAATATCTCAGATTTTTTGTGAGTTAGGTTTAGTTTTACCCTATTGTTACTTGACCAAGTGAATTCTCAACAGTTTAATAAGCCCAATACCTAATAAAAGATTAGTAGGATGAAAAACTGAAAATCATCGTTTTCTAGGCACGTTTTTAATTGGATAAAAGCGATAACTCTAGGATGATATTAATTGATAGACAATTTTAATCACTGATAATTAAAGGACTAATTAAAATGAATGAACAAGTAATGGCTTATAGTGAGAGTCACTCACTGCAAGGGATTGGGATAATTTTCGATCTTGATGGCACACTGCTAGATACAGTATGGGACATTTCTTCTACTTTAAACTGGGTATTGTCACTATACGGCCTTCCGACCCACAATATGAAACACTATGTGGAGCTTGTTGGGATGGGGAGTTTGAATACCGTTAAAAAAAGTATTCGCTGTCGCGGCTTAGACATAGACGCCCTGCACGAACAATATTTAAACCGCTACGAATCTGAGTTAACCAATGATACTCGAATTTACCCAGGTGTGAATGAATTACTAAAAAGGCTAATCCATTTAAAGGCCAAGCTATTTATTCAAAGTAATAAAATGCAATCGCAAGTTAACCGCTTGGTGTCTCATTATTTCCCCGACATATCTTTTGAGCAGGTGATTGGTGCTGGTGGCGGCTATGAACTAAAGCCGAGTGCTACGGCGACTAAACAATTGATAAAACGATTTAATTTAAATGCTGAGAAAGTTTACTTTGTAGGAGACTCTGAAGTCGATATGCAAACTGGCGTAGCGGCCAAGGTATCACCGGTTGGTGTTTCTTGGGGGTATCGTAATAGACATCAGCTGAGAGATGCCGGCGCGAAGCATATTATTACAACCCCTGAACAATTAGTCGATTTAATAATTGCGGAGCAGTTTCCATACCCTAGGAGGCCAATTAATACGCCTTTTGGTATAGCAGAAAAACTGCCTGTATAGGGTTTTAGAGTCACAAGTGGCGTAATGCAACGCTTGATTTGGCACTTAAATCAGTTCATGATCCCAGTTAATGAAAGTGTAACTTTATTAATTAGGAATAAGAGTGAATTTAACTCAGCAACATACCGCATTAGGTAACTTACTAAAATATATACCAAAAGAGTGGCTAGAGCTAACCACTCACCGACTCGATATTTACCATGAAGCTCAGGCTAAGTCAGAGTTTTTAACGGCATTAAAGGAAGTTCAACTTGAGTCGCTTGATTCATCAGAGGCGCTTAGTGAACTGCCAACAGCTTACGATTACATTCGATTAGGGCATCAGCTATCTAGCGTTTTAGAGTGGGTGCTTGCAGAAAGTAATCAACTAGCAGCCGAGCAATTGATTACTTTCGCTTCAAAAACAATGCCTATTCTCGCCGTTTTACGCACTAACAAATTACTCGGTCGGCATACTAAAATTTATTACACTACTCAGTCGCTGCCTTTAACTGACCTTGATAGGCTGTTAAGTATTTACGGATACGATTTTGAGCTGGTT
The DNA here is from genome assembly GCF_053709105.1 of Aliikangiella aequoris. Taxonomy (NCBI): domain Bacteria; kingdom Pseudomonadati; phylum Pseudomonadota; class Gammaproteobacteria; order Oceanospirillales; family Pleioneaceae; genus Aliikangiella; species Aliikangiella aequoris. The sequence goes on along the minus strand of NZ_CM132298.1, from coordinate 2,917,384 downwards.
GCAGTGCCGTCTGCGAGTGATGTGCCACAAAATTTAGAATCGACCAGTTTATTTGTAACCGAGTCTGATTTTAGTGAAGCTTTACCGGCAAACTCGTTTATAGATGCTTGGGTTAACCTTCACTCAAATTTTGGTAGTGCGATTGCTATTACCGGTGATCCTAACGCTGCGCCTGTTGTCGAATTAATTAAAAACGTTCAGCACGTGCGGCGTAGAGAATCAATTGCAATGACACCGGGTAATGCTTATAAGCTTTTACAAGAAATATTCACGGGCCAGCCTAGTATTGCCGATAGCCTAGAACCTAACGCACTCAAAATTGTGAACCAATGTATTCAATTAAATACTGGTGCAACTCATTCACCGTTAGTGGCTTCTAGTGGTTTGTCAATTCAGTACGCAATAATGATGGGGTTAGTTGAAGATTCGCTGGTTAATCATCCAGGTAAACCTTTAAAAATTATATTGCCACCTAACTGTTATGGTGGAACAAACGATCAAGCAAGGCGCGTTGCTGCGCTAATACCATCTGCAGAAATTATTGACCTGTTAGTTGATGGCGGTAACGAGCTTGTTTCTAGTTTAGAAAATGTACTTGAACAAGTCGCGCAGCAAGATGGGGTGCCTTTAGTGTTGGCTGAAATACCCACCAATCCAAGAGTAGAAGTACCTAACATGGAAACGTTAGGAATGGTATTAAGTAAACAGCGAACGACTTCTTCTGGCACCAATGCGGTCGCTGCCACTTTTATGGTTGACCAAACTTTTTGCCCTAACGTTAAATTATTACATCAAGAGAGTCCGTTAGCTCAGTGTAAAGTTATTTCGTTTTCTAGTGGTTCTAAATTTCCTAGCGGAGGCCGCTGTATTGCCGGTTATTGTGCCAGCAACGCTCGTGCGAGTGAAGTGCAAACATTAATCGCAAAACATTTAGCATTATCTGATAATCAAGCGGTGACTCATCAGTTAAACACACTCGCAGAAAATATGCCCTCCATGCCGCAGCGAATTGAAAGCGCCTATCAAAACACGCGCTTATTGGTAGAGCACATTCAACAGATTTTACCTACAGCAAAAATTAATTTTGTCTCTAAAGCGTTAGCAGAGCAAGGGTTCACCCCCTCAGTATTTTCGTTAGATTTACCGGCAAAAGGTGATAGCCAAGATGAGCGCGAAAACTATAAAAGAGCGTTAAACCTAAAGCTCATTAACTTTATGATTAAACGTCACCCTAACGATTGCAAATACTGTGTTAGCTATGGTCAATTAAAAGGTAGTTACTGGACTATTCCAGCAACCTCAACCCAAGGTACAACCAAAGAAACCGACAAAGATTATATTGTGCGCGTAGCTTTATCACCGCAGGTTGATATTCCGTTGCTTAAAAAATCATTTACTGATTTTTGCCAAGAATATATTGAGTCAAAGGGCGCTTAAATTAGGCGAGTACTAGTCTAGTTGGCGGTGGTGAATAGGTTTTCCCATGCTCTAAGTTGGAGGCGATTAATCAAATCTGGAGTCTGGCTATTTGTATAACCAATGCCACGCTATGTTTGATTGATATATGATGACGGTATGCAATATCTCGCTTTTTTACGTGGGAGCAGTAATGCATTAGAAATGCAGCTATGAATATAAACTCCCACGCCGAAACGTGAGAATTATAAAAGTCATTCGTTTGCTTTTAAAGATCGTACTATTGAATGCCTACCGATACTTGGTATCCCAAGACTGATCAGGGTGGCCGTCGCAGCGATATAACATCACATTATCCCCAGACTTACCGTTATAACCCTTCACATCGAGGCACAGATTATTTTTCTTGTTACGAATTTTACCATTGACATCAAAACTCCATAATTGATCATCATGGCCATCACATCGGTACAGCATAACATTTCGACCAGACTTTCCATCGTAGCCTAAGACATCCAAGCACATACCGCTTGCTTCATTTCTCAACTCAAACCAAGCGCCTTTTTTTACTGTTCTCCATTTTTGATCGGAATATCCGTTGCATCGATATAAAATAACATTGTCTCTAGAATTTCCTGCTCTACCAACAACATCTAGACAAAGGTTGTTTTTCCAATTGATAATTTCAAAGTGCTTACTTTTATTCTCAGGGGGGCTTTTGTCTGAGTTTTCTTTTTTCGATAAATTTGAAATTGGTATTACTGATAGTTGTGCCTCTTTACGCGATGCACGCATCATATCATTACCGCACGAATTTATTTTTTTAATTTTGAATGGCTTTCCGTCTTTTAAATAGGCTTTGTCAGAATTATCTACGATAGGTACAGGGCCACCTGTTATATGGTATTCGGGCATTTTATTACATCGAAAAGGCCAGTCGTAACCAGCATACTGTCCGTGTAAAGAAATAGAGCTTGAATCAGTTAAGTATCGGCCAATTTCTTCTGCTGTTAATTCAAAGACTGCTTTTGTCGTTTTTTTCAAGCTGGTTTTGATCACTTCTTTTGCCACTTGTTTTAAGCTTACCTTAGTTGCTGTGAGCGAGCCGCCACTCAAAACAGAGAGACCTATGTCACCGATTAATTCAGCTACTGGTTTTATACAATCGAAATCAGTTTGAGGGCTAACTCCATCGGGTTGAATATGCGCGCGAATGGTAAACCAGACAGCCCCAGTATCCCTTCTTAAAACTCCAGGTTTATTATTAAATTTAGCAGGTACAATACCATAATATAAACATCCCACTTGATCGAGAGAGATAGCGACAGGCCATGGTGTGTGATTAACGAATCGAAAGCCGGGGCTCTTGTCTTGTTTGGTTTTAGACTCCTTTTTCCATTCGTTTAAAGAAAAAATGCGATAACGATCGCCGTAAGCATTAATTTGAAACTGTGAATAACTAGTTCCGGATGTAGTATATGAGGTAACGACTCTGCGCTCACTTGCTGCTCTACCTGTAACTGGTTTTCCTATCAAGTTACCGGTAATTTTTGTTATTAAGCAAAGGCCCCTTGATTTTGCTTTCCACTTTTTTTTAGGCTTTACCGTATATTTGTCATTCGAGCAAGCTGCGTAGTGGACTACTCCTTTAACGGTGTATTCTGTATTGTTTTTTATTTCTGCAAGAGGATATCCTGCCTTTGCTACAAATGGAAAAGTTAACAGAAGAAATCCTAGTAAAGCTGATCCTTTCATACATTGTTCCTCGATATGTTTATCCAAATGATAATATTTTTTACCATAAAAGCAGTAGATAGTTGGCTGCCAGCATCATAGTGAATTTGCTATGCAAGGTAAAGCGAATAGCTGCACTCAGCGACTTACAGTTATTTGTAAGTTATTAGCATACTTGATGGCGTTGATGGCATATTGCTACAGCTTATATGAATAACGACTGAATCGAGAATAGTGCAAAAAATTTACTCTAAGAAAGCTAGAGTATTCGAAGCTGTGTATATCTCTCTGCTTCGCTCTAGTGTGCTAGTGCATGCTAGTGTAATAGATGGTCTACACTATACTATTAGAAAAAACCCTTTAATATCAGCGGCTTATAAGGCGAGCCGAGCTTTTTAAACTCCAGTGCGGCTGTTGCTTTTATGAATGATTTTATTCCAAGTTAAGCCTCATTTTTTATTCTATACTTAATGAAAATCAAGCGCTAACAGGAGTCTTTATGATAAAGCCCAAAATACCCGATAACGAAGCAGAGCGTTTACATGCGCTACGGACACTCGAGATACTTGATACTTCACATGAAGAACGCTTTGATCGGGTGACCCGGATGGCTAAACGTATGTTTGGCGTAGAAATTTCATTGGTTAGTCTGGTCGACAAAGATCGTCAGTGGTTTAAATCGGCGCAGGGACTAGATGCTTCAGAAACGCCTCGAGAAATATCGTTCTGTGGACACGCCATCAATCAGGAAGAGTTGTTTATTATTTCAAATGCAATAGAAGATGAGCGGTTTCACGATAACCCTTTAGTAATTGATGACCCTAATATTCGGTTTTACGCAGGTTATCCATTAAAAGTACGCCAGGGAGTGAACATTGGGACGCTGTGTTTGATTGACCCGAGTCCTAGAGAAATGGATGAAGAAGACAGGCAGTTGTTAGAAGACCTCGGGGCGATGATCGAACAAGAAATTAAGTCTATTCAAATGGCAACATTAGATGAGTTAACTCTAATTTCAAACCGTCGTGGTTTTTTGAATTTAGCTGAGCACACTTTGAAAATGAGTCGTCGAAAAAATATGCCTATCAGCATTGTTCTCTTTGACCTCAATAAGTTTAAGCCGATTAATGATGATTATGGCCATCATGAGGGAGATTTTGCCTTAAAAACATTTGCTCAAATTCTGCTGGATTCATTTCGTGAATGCGACGTTGTTGGCCGCTGGGGCGGTGACGAATTTGTGGCGCTTCTCACTGATTCAGAGCATGACAAAGTTGAGCTTGTTCTTTCAAGGTTTAAAGAAAATATGGCTAACGCCAATCAAACGATGGGTAAACCCTATAACATTGAATATAGCGCGGGAGTTGTAGAGTTTAAAACCGATTGTGAGTTGTCTTTGGAGGAGATGATTGAACAGGCAGATGCTGAAATGTATAAAGAGAAAAAGGGCCGAGAGCGATAGCTTAAATGTTTAAGCCTGGTTTGCTTTATGCCCGGCTCTTATGTAGCGTTAATATTTACCGATGTATGCAGCCGGTTGCTTGCTAATAATTAGGATTGAAGTCTTAAAAGCGCTGGTTGTGGGAAGCTATTATTAGCTTATCTATTTTGAGAGTAAAATTACCCATACTTACCAATCACTTATCGCCACACCGCTCAGTAGAGCTCAAATTATGCTTACAACCTTTCTTTGATAGCAAAGCCGGTCGCTATCACTTTATTTCTTATCTTTAGCTTAGTAAGTTGGACCGATTTTAAAAAGCCCAACCACAATGCTTGAATTAAAAGCCAATTGACTAGTTGATAGTAAGCTTTAATAACCTAAGGGATTAAGTCTTTTTTCACCATACTCCCATCACAGTTTTATGGAAGCGATAGAGTGACAAATCACGCCAACGAACGCTGCTAGCATATCAAATACTAATGCAATTGATAATGATTTGCATTTAGATTTAATTGCTGTATTATGCTCCTCAAATTTTAAAAATCTCAATTTGAGGATTCTACATTGTGAACATTTCGAAGTTACCTGCTTTTAGTCTATTAGCGCTTAAACTATCTTTACTTGGGCTTGTAAGCGCCAGTTTATGTGTAAACGCTGATGAAATTGACGCCAATCTTGAGCCAAACCTTAATACTAATCTTGTGGTGGTAACTGGGAGCCGTATCGAAGAGAGTATTGATGAAGTGCCAGCATCTGTCACTGTAATTTTACGCGAAGAAATTGAAGCACAGCTTGCGGTAAGCTCTGAGCTGCAAAGCTTGTTAGAAACATTAGTACCCGGTATGGCTCCTGCCACAGGGTCTTCTAGTAACTCGACCCATACTTTACGCGGGCGCTCACCTTTGGTCATGATTGATGGCGTGCCACAATCTACACCTTTGAGAAATGGTGCCCTTGGGATCAGGACAATTGATCCAGAAACAATAGAGCGAATTGAAGTGATCAAAGGAGCCACTTCAATTTACGGCAATGGTGCTGCTGGCGGAATTATTAATTACATTACTAAACAAGCGGCCAGCGATAGCCGTCTGGCTGGGCAGGTAAGTTTTTCTAACCGTTTTAGTGAAGTAAAATATGCTGACAGCAACAGTTATCGAGCTAATGCTTCGCTTAATGGCACATTAGACAAGTGGAGTTACGCATTAAGCACCACTTACGAAGATATTGGATTACAAAGAGATGCTAATGGTGCCATTTTAGGTAAGCAGTATGGCCTATCTGAATCAGAGTCAAAAAACATTTTTGCCAAAGTCGGTTATGAAATTGACCTAAGTAAGTATGCTCAATTGACTTACAACTATTACCAAGCGCAACAAAATGCGAACTTAATTGATGTGGTCGGCAGTGTGAATTCTGGTCAACCAACCTATGCAATTCGTCCGCCTGAAGGAGTCGAAATTTTAGGTGCGCCGCAGGGGCCACGTGGTAATCATAATTTAATGTTTAAGTATGTTGATCAAGCGATCTTTGACAAAACACAACTAACTTTTGATTATTACGCTCAGTCGATAGAAAACGTTTTCTTTTTCTCGCCAACATTGGCAAATCAACAAGATGGTTACGAGGGTGGCCAATCTATGATTAAGTCTGAAAAATCAGGTTTAAGATTGGTATTGAACAGCCAACCCATATTGGGAAATTTTGACTCACAATTTGTTTACGGAATCGACGCATTAAATGACATTACCTCGCAACCGTTATTAGATGGCCGGGTGTGGGTACCAGAAATGGATATGAATAACCTCGCTGGTTTTGTGCAATCTAAATTTATTTTTGATGCGAACTGGGTATTAAAGGCGGGTATTCGCCATGAAAAAATAGATCTTAGTGTGGATGATTATGACACCTTAAGATTATGCCGAAATCCCACTTTATGCTCGGTGCCCATTGCGGTGACAGGTGGCGAGCTCAATTATACTGCGACTACTTATAACCTAGGGCTTCGGTATAATAAACATGCAGCATTTAGCCCATTTATCAGTTATTCACAAGGCGCAGATATTTCTGATTTAGGGCGCTTGTTACGTACCGCAACCGTACCAGATATCACATTAATTCGAACCGAAGCTTCAATCATCGATCATTATGAATTAGGTGTGGTAAGTGAGTGGGAGCGTTTTAAGTGGGAGTTTGCGACTTACCAAAGTACTTCTGATCTTGGTACAACTAATTCTTATGATCCAACAACAGGGGTTTATATGCCTGTTCGTGCACCGCAGAAAATTTGGGGAGCTGAATTAAGTGTGGATTATAAATTAACTCAAGACTTGAAATTAGCTGCGTCTTACACCTGGGTTGAAGGAAAAAATGAAGATTCTGATGAGTACTTAGGAGGAAAGCAAATTGCACCACCTAAGCTTGTGGCACAACTTAATTGGAATGCAACAGAGAATATGAGTTTATCATTACGCTACCTACGGGTGTTTGATCGCAAACGTTTTGAGCAAGATGAAAATGGTGACTGGCAAGGTGATCAGGGGCCTGTTGATAGTTACCAGTTATTCCATCTGGCAGGAAGTTATCACTGGAATGAAACTGAGTTTTTCTTTGGCGTAGAAAACTTACTCAATCTTGACTACTACCCCGCTAAATCACAAGAGTACACTTACAACGCTTACAATACGAAAGGCATGGGACGTACTGTAAATGTTGGGGTTAAATATTCTTTTTAGTTTACGGTCAATTGGAAATTTAAAGTTAAACTTATTCTTTAATTAATCAAGTATACGACTCATTGGAGCGTCGCTTTTAGATGAAAAAAGCATTGAGAAAAATTCATTTTTTAGTGACGCTGGCTAGTGGCGTGTTTTTAATTAATTTGAGTTTGACTGGTGTGCTACTGGTTTACGCACAAGACATTCAGCGTTGGATCAATCCTCAGTACTGGACAGTAAAATTACCAAAGAAAGCGCCTAATAATTTTGATAACCCAGAAAAAATAGCTTCGCTTGCGGTAAACTTCCAAAAGCAAAACCGCGTATTAATAAAACGCATTTATCTTGAAGAAAACCCGACTTTCTCTTGGCGGTTTGCATTAGAAAGTGGCGATTATGTTTCCATAAACCCTTATACGGGTGAACAGTTATTGCGCTATGAATATTCTGAAACACTGTATAGCTTTGTGATGCAGTGGCATCGTTGGCTATTATTAAAAAGCGATGATGGTTCTTATCCTTTTCGCAACATTATTTCGATCGCCAGTTTACTCATGTGCATTAATCTGATTGTTGGTGTTTGGCTATGGATTAAACCGAAAAATCGTTGGCGTAACTTAAAGCCTGTTGTTAAAGGAAAATTGCAATTAATTTTGTTACGTTTCCATAACTTATTTGGCGTTGTCTTTGTTTTACCCTTGTTTTTCATTGCTCTCACAGGTATCGCATTTAACTGGTCGCAACCCATTAAGTATTTGGTTGAAGCTGTCACAATGGGCAATGTGTTGTCGGGCGAGCCGCCAAAGTTGAGCATAGAAAAAACTTTACCTTTAGATGAATTAAATTTTAGTTTGGCCATTCTTAATGCAAAACAAGCACTACCTGAAGGACAAATTCACCGCATTTATTTACCCACGAAACCCACGGATAGCATCCGCTTTAGAATCAAACTTCCCGCAGAGCCACATCCCTATAGTTGGGTTTGGGTTAACCCCGTTAACCAACAAGTACTCAATGTTTTTAATGCTGTTGATACTAACGTGGCTACCCGCGTATGGAATTTCCGTTACAGCTTTCATATTGGCCGATTTATTCATCCAGCGATGGAATGGCTCTGGTCTTTTATTGCTTTGTTACCAACTTTATTTGTTGTTAGCGGAATAACTTTGTACTTGATGCGGCGAAACAAAAAGCAGCGTTAACCTTTTTGAAAAGCAAAAAGCAAAAAGCAAAAAGCAAAAAGTACAAAGTAGAAATCAAGCACAGAAAAATTGGGATAGCCAGAGATTAAGAAGAGGGCGAAGTCCGTAAACCATGCTACACAAAGCCTGACGCGCGGGGTGCAGGCATAAAAAAGGTGACAATTATCAATATGAAAAACCGTTCGCTACTGTTCGAAGAAAAACTAAACTGCGCCATAAAAACAATTAAAAGTGGCGCGGTTATGAAAACTGCGCCATAATTGCGCCATCTATTACTTCTAAGGGCGCCAAACCGTTTATGCCTTCTAACAACGAGCTTCTTGCCAGCATTAAGACGTCTCCTCAAGGTGTCACGCTGGCTGAGCTTTTAACGCAGCACCCAAATATCGCTCGAAGAACAGCCCAGCGACAGATCGCGAAGTTCATTGATGAAGGGCTGGTGATTGCCCATGGTGAAGCTCGTGCTCGTCGGTATTTTGGTGTTGAGTCGCCAAACGATGTATCTGCTCAAACAAATAACAGTGATGTGTTTACAGCATTCATTCCTGTATCCGCTGATAGCCAGGATATTTTAAATTACATCAATCTGCCGCTTGAAGCTCGCAAGCCAGTCGGTTATCAACTGGATTTTCTGAATTCCTATCAACCAAATAAAACCTGGTATTTGGCAGAGTCATTGCGTCGGCAGCTGCACAAAATGGGCAAAACTACGGATAGCCAGGAACCGGCTGGTACCTATTCTCGCGCCATCCTGAATCGGTTGTTAATAGATTTATCTTGGGCCTCAAGCCATTTAGAAGGAAATACCTATTCCCGATTAGATACTCGTGAACTGATTGAGCATGGAAGATCGGCGCAGGGTAAAGCGGCGATTGAAACGCAAATGATTTTGAACCATAAGTCGGCTATCGAGTTGTTGGTAGAATACATCGATACAGCTGAATTTAATCACTATACGTTGATGAATATACACAGCGCATTGTCAGAAAACTTGCTGCCAAACCCAGCAGATGAGGGGCGAATTCGCCAGCACGCTGTTGATATTGGTAAGAGCGTCTACAGGCCATTGTCAGTACCGGCACAAATCGAAGATGCTTTGAAGTTAGTATTAAACAAAGCCAGTCAAATTGGCGACGCTTTTGAGCAGTCATTTTTTATGATGGTGCATTTACCCTATTTGCAGCCATTTGCCGATATCAATAAACGAACCTCCCGCTTGGCTGCAAATCTACCTTTGTTTCGCGCCAACCTATGCCCGTTGACGTTTCTTGATGTGCCTGAGCAAGCCTACAGTCGAGCCACGCTAGGTGTGTACGAAATGGCGCGGGTTGAGTTATTGCGTGATCTTTACGTGTGGGCTTATGAGCGTTCCACGCAAGAGTATTTGGCCATCAAGCAAGATTTGGCAGAGCCAGATCCCTTACGTTTAACGTGGCGAGATTTTATTAAACAAACGATCCATTTGGTTGTGACCAGTCCCGGACAAGATCCCTATGCTGTGATACAGCAAGCGGTTAAAGCCCAAATTCCTGCGTCCGAGCAACAGGATTTACAAGCGCTAGTCATAGAAGAGTTAAGACGATTGCATGAAGGCGTTTTGGCTCGTTACGGATTGGGCCCGTCGGAATTTTCCGCATGGAAGGCTGAGCATGAGTCTAATAAAGGCTGAGTTCATTTTAAATGGCGCATAATAATGAACAGCCAGCTATAAAGCGTTGCGCTATCTATTCCCTTTCGTCAGTAGAAAAGAGTAGTCACGATCCTTTTAATTCGGTGAGCGCTCAGTTTATGGCTTGTGCTGAGTTCATTGGCTCTCAAATTGGCAAAGGCTGGCGGTTGGTCGATATGATTTATGAAGATAGAGGCTATTCCGGTAGCCATATGCGACGCGCGGGTTTCCGATCACTTCTTAATGACGCCAAGCTTGGTCTCATTGATGTGGTGGTTGTGCATCGGCTAGATCGCCTGACAAGAAGCCTGGCTGATTTTCAACAAATTATGGCTGAGCTAAACGCGCATGATGTGCCAGTGGTGTCCGTGACTCAGCAGATTGATATGTCTCATCATGTGGGGCGGCTCGACATTGATTTCAGCTTGGGTGGTCTAATGGGTTTGATCTTAGAGTCGCTGGCAGATTGCCTAGAACTAGTGAGGACGTATCGCCAGTTGTAATCATCTGCGTGAAGTCATGGACTTGAGCTTTTAGAGATGGGGATAGGGATAGCCACAGAGCGTATTTGGCAGTTCAGAGACAAATTCATCAGGAATGAATTTGAACAGCTTTAGCTGGCCCTGAAAGGGCGAGGGCACGGAAAGCCCGAGTAACAATTGCCGGTGAAAGTGCGCAATTACAAGGGTCGCGAAGTCCGTAAACCTTTGCCTTATGAGGCCTGTAGCTTTGGTCGGAGGCATAAAAAAAAGGCCAACCGAGAACGGTTGACCTTTTTAATTTGGTGGAGGCGGGGGGGATCGAACCCCCGTCCGAAAATCCGCTGCTCTCGGTACTACATGCTTAGTTAGTCTACAAGTTAACCCTCGACTTTTCCGACTAACAGGAGGTCAAGGGCGAGTTTGCTTAGTTTTAACGCTTGGGGGGCAAACACCCTTACACGCGAGTCTCCGTATATGACTGTTATTTCCCTACCGGTGACGCTCAGGAGTAACAGTTAGCCTTAAGCGGCTAAAGCGTAGTTGTCGTCGTTTGCAACTATAGTTTTCAGCTAGTGGGTACGAGGTTCGCTGACACCTCGGCATGCACCTTGAGTTTTGTAATCCTCGTCGAAGCCATGTCGCCCCCAAAGATTGTTAACGATTTAGGGCTAATTAATCATAAAAAGCCTTAAATATGCCAATACCTACTCAAGTTGCTGATTTTGAGAAAAGATTTTCTCGAAACCAGTGTTAAATTATGCCACACTTAATTAAGCATATGAATCAATAACATCATAAATAGTTGAATTAATTGCCGAATTAAAAGTGCATGAAGGAAAATAACCAACAAAAACAAACTCAATCCGCACAGGCAACCGATGTAGGGTGTGTTCGCGAACTTAATGAAGACTCTTTGTATTCTGGAGATAATTTATGGTTAGTGGCAGACGGCATGGGCGGCCATGCTTGCGGTGAAGTGGCGAGCGAAATTGCTACTAACACGATAGTTAAAGAGTTTGCACGACACCAAAAGATAGTAAGCGCTATCAAAAAAGCTCACAAAGCGATTTTAGATGGTGTTGAAAAAGGGGTTGGCCAAGCCGGAATGGGAACTACCGTGGTGGCATTAGCTAATCGCCAGCATCAGTATGAAGTTGCCTGGGTCGGTGATAGTCGTGCCTATTTGTGGGATTCAAATCGGCAAAAATTGTCACAAATAAGTGAAGATCACTCGTTAGTTGTGCGCTTAGTAAAATCGGGACTTTTATCGCCAGAAGAAGCGGAAACTCACCCGCAGCGGCATATGATTACTCAATGCTTAGGTTCGCCCGAATTAGAAGACGTAACGGTTGATAGCGTTATATCGCAATGGAAAATAGGCCAACAAGTGCTGTTATGCAGTGATGGTCTTAGTGATGATGTTTCCGAAGCGCAAATAAGTGAAGTGCTAAAGCAAAATTTGAGCAATATTCAACGGGTCGCTAAGCTGATTCAGTTAGCCAAAGAGGCAGGCGGAAAAGACAACATTAGCGTTATTATTGTTGACTCGCCGGTTAAACAATCGCCGTCAATTTTTAGCCGATTAAAGCAGCTATTTATAAACAAGTAACATCCATAATGGATTTAAGCGCTGTGATAAGCGCTTACTAAAATAATAAAAAAAATTTTAAATGAGGTTGTTATGCCAGACAATAAACGAAACACCAGTGAAACTGGGCCGCAAGGTACACAGGTTTTTGAGCTATCTGATGTGAACAAAATGATTGCGTCAGAAATACTGGAAGCGCAATCGCCAAACGCGACAACGCCTGCTTTGGTTGGTGTGAGTAGTAATGTGTCAGGTCAGCAGTTTGTTTTGTTTAAAAATAAACTAGAAGTAGGCCGTCGTCCTAACAGTGATATTATTTTAAATGATAGCAGTGTTTCTTCAATGCATGCGCAGTTAATTAACGAAGGCGGGCATTGGAAAGTACTTAACTTACTTTCTTCAAATGGCACTTTTGTCAACGGCGAAAAAGTGACTGAAAAATTTATTGCGCCAGGTGACAGAGTCGCGTTTGCTGGTGCTGAGTTTGTGATGACTTTAGTTGAGCAGCAGCCTAGCGAAAGTCACAGTTCTAATTTAAGTTTTCTACTTGCAGGAGCTGCGTTAGTTGCTGCACTTGCAGGTGTACTTTATTTTATTATTTAGATAAACATTATGAGCAAGAGTCCGAATCACCAAGCTAACACTCCTGCTGACAACGCATCGCTAAAGTACAATGCCTCCGCTCACCCTAAATCCATTGGTCGCTATCAAATTCACAATGAAGTTGGCCAAGGCGCGACCGCGTTAGTTTATAAAGCATACGATCCTCAGCTTGACCGCTTTATTGCGATTAAAGTTTTGCGTAAATCGTTAGCCAGAAACGATACTTACCGTAAAAGCTTTATTCATGAAGCGAGACTTGCAGCACAATTAACTCATCCAGGGATTGTTACAATTTTTGATGTCGGTATTGCTGACTCAATGCCCTACATTGCTATGGAGTTGTTAGAAGGCGCAACGCTAGAGCAAATATTAAAAGCGCAGGGGCAGCTTAATTTACGCACTATGCTCGGTATGGCGTTGCAGCTTTCTCAGGCGCTTGCCTATGCACATAAGCAGGGCGTGGTCCACCGTGATATTAAGCCCGGTAACATTATTGTTTTAAAAGATAAAAAAACAGTAAAACTGACCGACTTTGGTATTGCGATTGTTGACGACAAAGTAAACCGAGAAGTTGCCGACCAACAAAAAGTGCTTGGCACGCCAGAATATATGGCGCCAGAACAGGTGCTAGGCAAAGAGGTTGATAATCGCTCCGACTTATACTCAGTTGGTGTATTAATTTATCGGGCTTTAATGGGATTACCACCATTTATAAGTGAAGATTTAGGGCAGTTATTTAAACAAATTATTAAAGCTAAACCGCCACTGGTGCATGTTAAAGAAGAACAGGTGGCAGACGATGTTCAAGATCTTTTACGCAGATTATTACAAAAGAAGCCGCATAAGCGTTTTCAGTCGGCACACCAATTAAGTAAAGAGATTCGGTTAATTCAAGCCAAGCTTGGAGAAAAACCAAAGCAAGAAACTAAACAATATACTTCGCTGAGGTTACGCTGGACAGTCACTATGGCTGGCGTTGTGTTTGCCGCAATGTGTATTAGCTTGGCAATTGTATACTTTGTGCAAAACCACGCATTATCTGGAATAACATTTGATTATGGGCGATCAATCGCTCGAATGATCGCCTTTGAAAGCTCAGCTCCTATTTTATTGGATGATAACGTTGGGCTTAACGCCTTGGTTACTGAGTCAAGCAAGAACGAACAGTTAAAATCAGTTTTTGTTATGGATAACCAAGGTATCATTTTAGCTTCAACAGATTCATCCAAGGTTGGTTTAGCATTTGCCCCTCCACAAGAACGAAGTTTAGAGGATGAGCTAGAGCAAACTTTAATTTATAAGCGTCATATTGAAGATAAAAAAGTTCTATTTGATATTGCCATGCCAATTAAATATGCCGACAAAACTATTGGTGAGCTTTATATATCGTTTAGTGCAGACTCAATGTATGTTGCTTCTAAAACAACGCTAATCACCATGTTAATTGTAATGATGCTGACATTATTTGTGGTATTTATACTGACGTTAATTTTAGCTAGGCGCACTTCTAAAGATTTTCAGCGGATTACACAGGCGCTACTTAAAATGAGCCATGGCCGAATAGATGCCCGTTTGATCAGCCAGCGGAATGATGAAGCAGGACAAATGTTTGACGCTTTTAATCAATTAGCAGCCAAGCTTGAAGGGCTGTTTGACGCTAAGTCTAAAAAAGTGGCCATCAAGCTAGAGTCCAATAATTTTAGTGAGCTAGCTAAAGCGCAAAATATTAAGATTGATGAAACGGTAGAGCTAGATATAAAAAATCTCTCTAACCAAAAAAAATGATTCAAAATATAGGTCCCAATTATGCCAGTTGTTGAAAATGTAAATCCGTTACTTATTATTGCCGCGTTAACTGGGCTGTTGTCATTTTATTATTTGCTAACGTTAATCATTAGAGTTAGAAAAATTAAAATTTTGAGCGCTTGCAAGCAAACTTGTGGTTTTGTTTTTTTTGCTGCGATAACAGGCGCTATTAGCCTTTTAATCATTGGCACTCAAGGTTACGCTGCGCTCACTAAAGAAGAGCAAGTTGCGGTTATTACCGTGACGCCTACTGAACATCAAAATTACCATGCCCGAATCGAGCTGAATAATGGTCGTGAGCAAGTGTTTGCTTTAAAAGGCGATGAGCTAGTTATAGAAGCTTATATATTAAAGTGGAAGCCATGGACTAATATTTTAGGTTTGCACACCGCTTATCGATTAGAAAGAGTGAGTGGTCGCTACCAAAAAATAGATGAAGAGCAAAACAAACAGCGAACCGTCTTTGCAATCGATAATTTGGCTGGCAAGGGGATAGCTGAGTGGCGAGAGTCGTTTAATGAACTATCTTTCTTACTTGATGTAGAGCATGGTTCAGCAAGCTTTATCAGTGTCGATAAACCTAAAAAGTTTCAAGTGATGGTAACAACTAGTGGCTTGTTAATTAGGCCTTTAGAGACAGAGACAGAGACAAACGATGCAGATTCGATAGAAGCTAAAGGCGCATTGAACTTAGAACAAACGATTTAATGACCTTGTTTCGCACGTTGAGCTTTTACTTTTTTCATACGCGCTTCTTTTGGATCGGCAATGAGTGGCCGATAAATCTCTATTCGATCGCCCGCTTGTAACGGGTCGGTTAATTTACACGCCTTACTAAATATGCCCACTTTGTTTTTTTGCAAATCAATTTCTGGGTAACGTTGTAAAATTCCAGATAACCCAATAGCTTGTTCCACTGTTGAGTCAGCGGGTACTTCTATTGTTAATAAGTCTTGCTCGTTAGGCAATGCGTAAATTAATTCAATTGGGATATTTTTTTCCATTGCTCTGTCTTATTGCTACAAAAAGGTCAGGGGGCTTATTGTTTAGTGTAGACTTTTTCTGCTCGTTCAGTGAAGGCGGTTACCATCGATTGAATGAGTTGATGAAACAGTCCAGAAAATGCGAGTGATGTTAGTTTATTGCTAAATTCAAATTCTATTTCAAGTTCAATTTTGCACGCGTCTGCCGATAGCTCGTGAAAAGTCCACAAACCTTCTAAGTGTTTGAAAGGCCCATTGAGCAATTGCATATAAATTTTTTCATAGGGTTTACGCATGTTTTTGGTAGAAAATGATTTAGTAAAACCACTTTTAGCAACGTCTAAAGTTGCACTAACACTCTGCTCTGTTCTCTCTATTATATGGCTTGCTTGGCAATAAGGAACAAATTCGTGATATTTTTCTACATCGTCAACTAGTTCAAACATTTGCTTGCTTGAAAAAGGCACTAATGCACTTCGGGTGATTTTATCCAAGGGTGTTTTCCTAGCTCTAATATTGGTTTAGCTTTTCTAATAATTTTTGAGTTCGAGTAATATACTTTTGGGCGATCTCATTCTCTGGCTGAATTTTTAAAATGAGCTGCCAGCGCTGCATTGCTTCTTTTAAAGCATGATTGCGGTAAAGCACCACAGCTTGCTCGTGAAGCTTATCTAAGAGTAGTTGCTCTACTCTAAAAACACTTGTTTGGCGCAGCATATTTTTGTCTAGCGCTTTCGCTTTAACTAATTTCTCAGCGGCTTGCACATAGCTTTTATCTTCAAATAGTAAAAGTGCTTCGTCTAAGAACAGCAGTCTGTTTTGAGCATTAATAAACCGTTGATACAGTTCTCTTTGTTTTAAATTTCGACTTGATTGAGCAATCTTTTGAAGCCGCTTAAGCATGGATTCTCTTTCCGTTAAAGAAATAGACGACTTTGCAAAAGCGTCAAGAGTAAGTTGCTGCTCGTGGAGTAGTTTTTCTAAGTCTTGCTCAACAATAAATAAGGTGTTTGCCTTTTGAAGCCCTTTTTCGTACTGTTTTTCTAATCGATAATTCTTGATTAATTTAATATTTGCTTGCGAGCGCCTTTTTTCTTTTTGGGCAAACTGACTAAACTCAGTGACCGGAATAACGAGTTTTTCTCCCGGCCTTATTGCTAACGAATTGGGGAGATTGTTAAGTTTTGCGAGCACGACAAAATAAAGTGAATTTCCGAGCCATTCCTGAGCAATTTTGCCTAGCGTATCGCCACTTTTAACTCGATAAGTAGTCGTTCGATTAATGTTAAATAGTTGCTGCAAGGATTGATTTAGCTGTTGCTTTAAAAGGATAGCCGTGGGGTGGGCTGGATTATACCTAAGCACTTCATCGAGTAATTTTTCTGCTCGAGAGGATTGCCCCTTTTCTAATAAGTGGATGGCTTTATTGGTTTGCTTGTTTTGGTTTAGTTGGGTCGCTAAGCTCACATCGTCAACGGTTGCTTGGTTATTGCTAGGAGTCATCTGGCAACCGCAGAGGACTGCTGAAAGTAGAATAATTGCTAATAGCTTGAAACGTAGTTTAGTCATAACATTATGCTTAATTAAAGTTATTTTTCATTACGCGCTGCTTATCTCTATCCCACTCTTTGGCTCTTTCTGTGGCACGCTTGTCATGGAGTTTTTTACCTTTGGCAGTACCAATTTTCAGTTTTACTAGGTTTCTTACCCAGTAAAGTGCTAAAGGCACTATGGTATACCCATCGCGTTGTTGAGCGTCAATAAGCTTTCCAATTTCTGCATTGTGTAGTAACAACTTTTTGTTTCGCGAGGGATCTGCCGTAATATGAGTTGACGTCGTTATGAGGGGAGATACATGACAACCTTGAAGGTAAGCTTCGCTATTGTGAAGCACAATATAGGCATCGGTTAGGTTTGCCTTTTTTTCACGCATCGCTTTTACTTCCCAGCCCTGTAATGCCAGTCCAGCTTCGAAAGTTTCTTCTATAAAATAGTCATGCTTGGCTTTGCGGTTTTGCGCAATTGTATTTTCTGGCGTTTTCTTTTTCTTACTGGCCATAATATCCAAAGTTGATTGCAAAAGAGAGTATGCGGGAATTATAGGGTAAGTGAGGTGATTTGTCTTGCGCTTGTAGAATGAATGAGCAGTGAAATTGGGTTCACTGCTCATTTAATTGCTAGTTTTAAATTATCTTAGCAGTTGATTGACCATGGCCAAGTCTTTTTCTGCTAATAAGCCGGCGGCCCGTTTTAGTTTTAAGGTATTTAAAATATAGTCATATCTTGCTCTTGCGTGCTGGCGCTTAGCGTCAAACAGTTGCTGAGTTTGTAGTAAAACGTCGACAATGGTTCGAGTTCCCACTTCAAAACCCGCTTGAGTCGCTTCAAGAGCACTTTGCGATGAAATGACCGATTGTTTGAGCGCGTTTACAGAGCTAACCGCTGCAACAACACCTAAATAGGCGCTTCGGGTATCGCTAACTGCGCGGCGGTGGTCTCTTTCTAGAAAGTGGGCTGCTTGAATGTAAAGGTTGTGGGCTTCTTTAGCTTGAGAGTTAGTGCGTCCACCAGAAAAAATAGGAATATCAAGATTTAATGAAATAGAGGTTGAAGGTCCTGTTACATTATTGGTGGCGTCAACAAAGCCGATTAATTCGCCAGCATCATTTTCACGAGGAAATGCAGGTGAAGTAGTGTCTGTGTCGCTATCACGGTAGTTGGCAGATAAACTTACCTTAGGCAGATGGCCTGCTTGTGAGATATTGATGCTTTGTTTAGCGATTTCTAATCCAATTTTGGATGATTTAATCAAAATATTGTTTTTTTCTGACTCTTTTACCCATGCATTAATGTCTGCTGGTTCCGGATTTTTAGGCGTTATATCGTTTTTTAAACCTAAAATATTATAGTGATACTGTCCTGTTACTAGCCTTAATGCTTCATGTGCGTTGTCGAGTGCATTTTGGGCGCTAATTTGGTTTGCGATTGCGCGGTCATGACGGGATTGCGCTTCATGAACATCTGTCATTGCAATCAGGCCAACTTCGAAGCGCTGCTTGGTTTGTGCTAGCTCTTTAGAAACGGCATCTGTTTCGGCTTTTGAGAAAGCAACGCTGTCTTTAGCGGCGAGCACGTTAAAATAAGCTTCTGCTACTGAAATAATGAGGTCTTGCTTGGCGCCTTCATGGTTAATGTTAGATTGGAGCGCGCGTTTTTCAGACTGTCGCAAATTTAGCCATGTAGCGTGATTATAGATTTCTTGGCTTAGAGTTACGCCCCAGTTGACGCCGTCAGATTCTGACTCGCTGACTTGGACGCTATTAATTGGTTGCGGGTTATTCGGGTCGCTAATTGGGGTAAATGTACCACGAGTAGAGCGCGTTGATTCTGAGTCGGATAATGTGTAACCCGCTTGGGCATTAATTTGCGGTAGAAGACCCGCTAGGCTTTGATTAACTCTTTCGTTAGTGGCTTGTCGGCCTGCTTCACTCGCTAAAAATGTGGGATCATTGGCTTGAGCTAAGCGGTAAACCTCAAGAAGGTTGTCTGCCCAACTAGCGGAGGAAGAAAATAGTAAAATTGCACTTAAGGCGGTGATAGTGGGTTTCTTCATTATTAATCCTGTCATTTTAATTTGATTATTTTTGCAGCTAAGTTAGTTGCTTTTGTTCCCAAAGCCCTTCATTTAACGCTTCTTCTTACTGGTGTATTAGTATTGTAACTCAGCTAGTTTCTTTTCGTTTACCATTAAGTTATTAGCAAATGAGCCAATTTGTAAATTGATTTTACAAAACTTTATATTTGGAATGCTTTAAGCGAGCTTTACCTGAGGTTGGTAACAATTTAAAAAACAAACTGATTGGGCTGCTCTGCATTAATCATTTGTTTTGCCTGTATGGGAAAAAGTTGCTGCAATTGCCAATTTCCTTGAGGATCGAGTTGGCCGGAAGTGACCCATTGCTGCCCATCACTGTCTAAAATACAGACAATTTTACCTTGTGGTTTTAAGCTTTTTGCTAATTGAGGTGATAGTGAAGGTAATGCGCTGGTAATTAATATTGCATCATAAGGTGCGTGAGCCATCCAGCCGTCACTAGCGTCGACCTCTTCAACCACCACGTTATTAAAGCCTAAGCGCTGTAGGCTGCTAGAAGTGATTTTGACAAATTCTGTAATGATATCGACAGCATAAACTTTTTCGCAAAGCTTACCTAATAAAGCCGTTGAATACCCAGTTCCACAGCCAATCTCTAGAATTTTTTCGGTACCATCAAGTTTTAAGGCTTGTAACATGCGCGCTATTTCTCGCGGGGCGAGCATTTGTTGGTGGTGGCCAATGGTTAATGCGGTGTCGGCATAAGCGAGTAGCGCGTGCTCTTCAGGCACAAATTGCTCTCGCGGCAAGGTTGCCATAGCACCTAAAACTCTCTGATCTGCAACCTGCCAAGGTTTTACTTGCTGCTCGATCATGTTGAATCTTGCTTTTTCTATGTCCATATTATTGCCGCTCGCGTTAAAGCATAAGATAGTGGTTATTTTGCCCTAGCATGTATACTATTGCCAATAGCGTGAATATAAAATATTTTATTTTAAAAACATTAGGTTAGCATAAAATGAAGTTTTCGCATGATATGCAGTATCAATTGGTAAAAAAAGAGTCTATGTACGCCGGTTATTTTCAGTTAAACCGATATAGCTATCAAATTGAACTTTACCAAGGGGGCTGGAGCCCGGTTTTTCAGCGCGAAGTGTTTGAAAGAGGGCATGCAGCCGCGGCTTTGTTAATTGATCAGGCCAACGAAAAAGTCGTATTAGTTGAGCAGTTTAGGCCGGGTGCAGTGGG
This sequence comes from Aliikangiella aequoris, assembly GCF_053709105.1. Classification (NCBI taxonomy): domain Bacteria; kingdom Pseudomonadati; phylum Pseudomonadota; class Gammaproteobacteria; order Oceanospirillales; family Pleioneaceae; genus Aliikangiella; species Aliikangiella aequoris. The sequence goes on along the minus strand of NZ_CM132298.1, from coordinate 2,896,900 downwards.
ATTTAACCAAAACCCTTGGCTAATTGAGTTAGTAGCGGGCATTATTGAAACCGATGAAACTCCAGAAGAAGTTATCCGGCGAGAGTCAGTTGAAGAGGCAGGGTGCGAAGTTAAACGCTTAAAACCGCTCTACCAATATCTCGTTACACCTGGCGGGAGTACTGAGTCTGTGTGTTTGTTCTTAGCCGAAGTAGATGCCACAAACCTAGTTGAAGTGGCTGGCTTAGAATTTGAGAATGAGAATATAAAAGTATTGAGTTATAGCATTGCAGAGGCCTTGGCGCTTTTAGAAAGCGGCCAAGTTAATAATGGTATGACCCTGATTGCACTTCAATGGTTGCAATTCAACTGGAACAAAAAGGCTGATTTATTTGCTGTTTAAGGCAATTCATCACAAAATCAACGAAATATCTTGATTTTTTCGCCGATTCGCCTAGAAATCAGCAAAATCACGTCACTAAATAGTCTATATTAACACTATAAGTTAGTGCGGAGTTTAATATGGGGTCGCCCGTAATCAATAAAAAACCTAAATATCAGCCAAATTTGGCTGAGCTTCAGGCTATTTGCGACCTAAATTACTGGTTATTAAGGCGATGTTTGGGCGAAAGGTTTGCTAGGTTGCAAAGCTTTCAGTGTCACTCAACAGCCAATATTCAACCTGAATCGCAATTGTGGCAGCTTAGTGGAGAGCAAGTTAAATTAAGCTTTTATATTACCGACGCTGCACGTTACACCACGACTATACGGCTCTCGATAGAGTCGCCGAATTTAGCCATGGTAGAGTTTAACCATTTAATTATTCGCTTATACCACGATGCACAAATGATGGAAGTAATGGAAGGTGCAGGGCCTAGTGCGCTGCCTGCGCTTTATCCAAAGGGTCATAAAAGCAAAATGGCCGACGAAAAATATCAGGTTAATCGTTTTATTAACGAATGCCTAAGAGCCTGTTCTCATAAAAAAATAACGAAAACGAGAGTACAAGGAGTTGAAAAGTAGCTCATGGTTGATAGTGTAGAATTTACTTGGCATGACGTGGTGCCCGCACGAGCAGATGTAGTGCGGGTTGCTCAACTAACCGATAGCCATATTTTTGCTGAAAAAGAAGGCTGTTTACTTGGCTTAAATACGCGACGTAGTTTTGAGGCGGTTTGTGAAAGAGTCAAAAAAGAAGAGTGGAAGCCCGACGTCATACTAGCAACAGGTGACTTGTCGCAAGATGCCTCGCCAGAGTCTTACCAATATCTCGCAGATTTTTTAGCAACGCTTAAAGTACCAAGCTTTTGGTTGCCTGGTAATCATGACGACCCTCAAGTGATGGCGCAGTACTTGACTAACCAATGTGTTTCTAGCGCAAAACAAATAATATTGGGTGATTGGCAAATTATTTTATTGGACTCATCGGTTAAAGATAAAGTGCACGGTAATTTGTCAGAAAGTGAGTTGGCGTTTTTAAGCCAAGCGTTACAACAACACCCCAATAAACATGCGCTTGTGAGTTTACACCACCAACCGGTAACAATTGATAGTCACTGGCTTGATCAAATAGGGCTTAAAAATGCCGCCGAGTTCAAGCAGGTATTAGCTAAATTTCCGCAGGTGAAAGGCGTGGTGTGGGGGCATATTCATCAAGATTTTGAGTTTACTGAGAATGGCGTTCATTGGATGGCAACGCCCTCGAGCTGCGTACAGTTTGAACCAGGCTCTGAAGATTTTAGCGCAGGCGAAGAAGCACCGGGTTATCGTTTTCTAAATTTATATCCCGACGGTCGAGTTGAGTCGGTTGTGCATCGCATTGATAATATGGAGTTCACGGTAGATTACACCATAAAAGGTTATTAAAAGAGAATTTGTAGTTTCTTAACTCAATATAAGGTTAAGTTTTACTCTATTTTTAATCATTGATGACAGTTTAAAGTATAAAAAATAACCTGTTTGGCTTTGCTATACAGGTTTTTTTATTTGCACTTGCGTTTAACATTAATAGACGCGATTATATGTTCAAAGTTTTCCATTTAATTCAACATAATAACTAAGGAATTCAATGTCCAGTTCGTATAATTCCGATTCAATTGAAGTTCTCAGTGGTTTAGATCCGGTTAAAAAGCGACCGGGCATGTACACCGATACCACCCGCCCTAACCATATTGCTCAGGAAGTCATTGACAACAGTGTTGATGAAGCTTTGGCAGGCCACTGTAAAAACTTAACGGTTATTTTGCATAAAGACGGTGCCTTAGAGGTCCAAGACGATGGCCGAGGGATGCCGGTTGATATTCACCCAGAAGAAGGTATTAGCGGCGTTGAGCTTATTTTAACCAAGCTTCATGCTGGCGGAAAATTTTCTAATAAAAATTATCAGTTCTCCGGTGGTTTGCACGGGGTTGGTATTTCAGTCGTTAATGCCTTGTCAACGCGAGTTGAAGTGCATGTAAAAAGAGATGCGAAAAAATATAGCATTGCATTTGCCGACGGTAATGTCATTGAGCCACTTAAAGAAGTTGGCGAAGTAGGAAAAAGAAATACAGGAACAACTGTGATTTTTTGGCCTGATCCTAAGTACTTCGATAGCGCAAAGTATTCGGTGACAAAGTTAAAGCATTTGTTAAGAGCTAAAGCGGTTTTATGCCCTGGTTTAAATGTCACTTTAATTGATAATAATAGCGACGAAAAAACCGAATGGTGTTATGAGGATGGATTAAAAGACTATTTAAAAATCACTGCAATTGATGAAGAGAAGATTCCAGAAGAACCTTTCTGTGGATCTTTTAGTGGTGATACCGAAGCTGTCGACTGGGCCTTATTTTGGCTGCCAGAAGGTGGGGAATGTTTAAATGAAAGCTATGTGAACTTAATTCCTACTCCGCTTGGCGGAACTCATGTTAATGGGTTGCGGAATGGTTTGCTTGAAGCAATGAAAGAGTTTTGCGAATTTCGAAATAGCTTACCACGTGGCGTCAAGTTAACCGCAGATGATATATGGGCAGGGCTTTCGTTCGTGCTTTCAGTAAAAATGCAAGACCCACAATTTTCGGGGCAAACTAAAGAAAGGTTATCTTCACGACAGTCGGCTGCTTTTGTTTCTGGCATTGTGAAAGATGCTTTCTCATTATGGCTAAACCAAAACCCTAATTATGGCGATACGCTGACAGAGTGGGCTATTTCTAATGCGCATAAAAGAATGCGTTCTAGAAAAAAAGTGACCCGAAAAAAAATCACTTCGGGGCCTGCGTTACCCGGTAAGCTGGCAGACTGTGCCGGACAAGACTCGATGGCTGGGGAGCTGTTTTTAGTCGAAGGAGACTCTGCTGGAGGTTCTGCCAAACAAGCTCGAGACAAAGAGTTTCAAGCAATAATGCCGCTTCGCGGAAAAATTTTAAATACTTGGGAAGTTGATTCAAGTGAAATACTCGCTTCACAAGAAGTACATGATATTTCAGTTGCGTTAGGGCTTGATCCTGGCTCTAGCGATTTAAGCGGTTTACGTTATGGCAAAATTTGTATTTTAGCCGATGCCGACTCAGATGGTTTGCATATTGCAACTTTGCTTTGCGCGTTATTCGTTAAGCACTTTACAAGTTTAGTTGAGGCGGGACACGTTTACGTTGCTATGCCGCCGCTGTATCGAATTGATATTGGAAAGGAAGTTTATTACGCACTTGATGAAGATGAGAAAATTGGCGTACTAGACCGAATAAAAGCTGAGAAGAAACGCGGTACAGTGAATGTACAGCGATTTAAAGGTTTGGGTGAAATGAACCCTAAACAATTGCGTGAAACAACGATGGCAACAGAGACCCGACGATTAGTTCAACTAACTATTGAGTCTAGCCAAGCGACGCAAGAAATCATGGATATGTTGTTGGCTAAAAAGCGAGCTTCCGATAGAAAAAGCTGGTTAGAAAATAAAGGCAACTTGGTCGATTTTGATTAGTTTGCGATTAACCCAATTTTCGAGTGAAGCAACAGATACTGTTACTTTTTACTAAAGTGTTTAACTTAAAATTAACTATAAGAAGATTATGGAAATAAATTTTGACGGTGTAGAACAACAGACCTTGGCCGATTTTACCGAGAAGGCCTATTTAAACTACTCGATGTACGTCATTATGGATCGAGCGTTACCGCATATTGGTGACGGGCTTAAACCAGTACAACGTCGAATCGTATATGCGATGAGTGAATTGGGTCTTAAGTCGACAGCTAAGTATAAAAAATCAGCGCGCACCGTTGGTGATGTTTTAGGTAAGTTTCACCCTCATGGTGATAGTGCTTGTTATGAAGCTATGGTGTTAATGGCACAACCATTTTCTTATCGTTATCCGCTAGTTGATGGTCAAGGTAACTGGGGTGCGCCAGACGACCCTAAGTCATTCGCCGCAATGCGTTATACTGAATCTCGGCTGTCGCGCTATGCATCAGTTTTACTGTCTGAACTGGGTATGGGGACTGTTGATTGGGTACCTAATTTTGACGGTACAATGAAAGAGCCTAAAGTACTTCCGGCTAGGCTGCCTAACTTATTGTTAAATGGTACGACAGGTATCGCTGTAGGTATGGCGACCGATATTCCACCACACAATGTCAAAGAAATTTCACAAGCTTGTGTTCATTTACTTGAAAACCCTAAAGCCACGTTAGCCGATATTCATGAAATAGTTCCGGGGCCAGATTTTCCAACCAACGCGGAGCTCATCACACCTAAAGAAGATATTAGTAAAATTTATGAAACTGGACGCGGTAGCGTCAAGATGCGCGCGGCGTATCAAATGGAAGATGGGGAGATAGTTGTTTATGCTTTACCTCACCAGGTTTCAGGTGCCAAAGTGCTGGAGCAAATAGCAGCGCAAATGCAAGCTAAGAAATTACCAATGCTTGCCGACTTAAGAGATGAATCTGATCATGAAAACCCAACTCGGCTAGTGATTGTACCCCGTTCTAATCGAGTCGACATAGAAAGTTTAATGCGTCATCTTTTTGCAACGACAGATCTTGAAAAAAATTATCGTATTAATATGAATGTGATCGGTATTGATGGTCGTCCACAGGTTAAAGGTCTAGTCGCATTTTTAAATGAGTGGCTTGAGTTTAGAACGCAAACAACGCGACGTCGATTAGAGCATCGTTTGCAGAAAGTGAATGATAGGTTACATATTTTAGATGGACTTTTAGTCGCGTTTTTGAACATTGACGAAGTGATTAAAATTATTCGCGAAGAAGATAAGCCTAAGCCAGTGTTAATGAAGCGCTTTGGCATTTCAGATATTCAGGCAGAAGCAATACTTGAATTAAAGCTACGACATTTAGCCCGTTTAGAAGAAGTTAAAATTCGTGGCGAACAAGCAGAGCTTGCGAAAGAAAAGTCGTCTTTAGAATTAATTTTAAGTTCTAAAAATCGTCTTAAAACACTGGTTAAGAAAGAAATCATACAGGCGGCAGAAGAGTTTGGTGATGAGCGTCGTTCGCCAATGGTAGTTCGCGATGAGGCGAAAGCGTTAAGTGAGTCAGACCTATTACCAAGTGAAGCAGTTACCGTTGTTTTATCTAAAATGGGTTGGATAAGATGTGCAAAAGGACACGACGTAGATGCAGAAGGGTTAAACTATAAAGCTGGCGATGGATTTTGCTCTGCGGCAAAAGGTAAGTCCAACCAGCCAGTAGTGTTTTTAGATTCTACCGGCCGAAGCTATGCTTTGCCTGCGCATACTTTACCCTCAGCGCGAGGACAAGGAGAACCTTTAACCGGTAAGTTAAACCCCATTGCGGGGGCAACTTTTGTTGATGCCATTATGGGCACAGATGAGCAACGCTTCTTGTTTGCGAGTGATGCCGGGTATGGCTTTGTCGCTAAATTCTCAGACACAGTAACCCGCACTAAAAACGGTAAAGCGCTTTTAAGTTTACCTTCTGGCGCTAAAGTACTTCATCCTGCGGCGGTCGATGATTATCAAAACCAGCTATGTGTCGCTGTGTCTAATGAAGGGCGCATGTTAGTTTTTCCAATTGCAGATTTACCTCAGTTAAGTAAAGGTAAAGGTAATAAAATAATTGGTATTCCTGCGGCAAAGTTACAACTAAGAGAAGAGTTTGTTGTGTCTATTGCGGTAGTAGAGAAGTCTCAAAGTTTATTGGTTTATTCTGGTAAGCGTTATTTGCGATTAAAGCCAAGTGATTTAGAGCACTACCGGGGAGAACGTGGACGCCGAGGCAATAAGCTACCAAGAGGCTTCCAAAAGGTCGACTATTTAGAAGTTGATAGCGGCGACAGTGAATAGCAAATAATAAGCGCGCTACTCATAGGGTCAATTTTAAGTAGGGGCAATTTTAAGCCAGATTGTGCGACATAGGCTATAGTTTAATTTAAATGTTTAAATCTTTTTAGAGGTCAGTCATTTGAGTAAACCGTCGCTGAATTCTGGCAAAGTCTCATCAAAAGGTATTTATATTCCTCCACAGCCGGGGATTTTTGAGCAAATAGAAGCTTGTGGTGCCGACTTAGATGAAATAGCGGCCGTGATTTCAGTTGATCCTGCGGTTAGCGCAGCGGTCATAAAGCTGGTTAATTCTCCCGTATTTGAGCTACCGAGTAAAATCGCTTCTATTCCACAGGCGGTAGTCATGTTGGGTATAGATAGAGTCACGGCTATTTTAAAGACGCTTTTACTGCAAAAGTCTATGGCTGAAATTACTACCAACTTAGATATGACATTATTTTGGAAAAGCTCTCTATCTGTCGCTAACGTTGCCTCAACCATTTGCCGCCAGTTGAATTTGGCAATGCATGATGAAGCTTATTCGCTGGGTCTTTTTCATAACTGCGGAATTCCGGTGATGGGGGCTCGGTTTAGCAACTTTCAAAGTGTAATGGAGTTTTCTTACAGCCGTGAAGATGGTCGCATAACTAGCGAAGAGTTCGCCCATTTTGGTGTACACCATGCCGCTGCTGGCTATCGTATCTCTCGAGTGTGGAACTTGCCCAAGGTGATATGTTTAGCGGTAAAACATCACCATGCGGTTGAGCGCGTTCTTGATGATAATTCTATTGAAAACCCGACACTCAAAACATTGCTGTGCGTCCTTAAAATGGCAGAGCATATGGTCAACCTGCCTGAAAAGTTAGCCCAAACAGAAATAGACTTTGAGTGGCAAATTATGGGACCAAAAATTCTTGAGTTTTCTGGATTGTCTGAGTACGACTTTGAAGATCTTGAAGACGCGGTTCAATACGCTTTAGGTAAAAGTTTTTAAAAGAGTTAATGTTACCAATTACAAGCCTTGTGAGCTTAGGCGTTTTTGTAGTCGTAAATATTGGTTTGATTGCGACCTTTTTCTTTTGAAAGGTATAAGCCTTGATCAGCATATTCTAGCCACTGTTTTGGACTTTTAATATCACTGTCTAGTTGGCATAGCCCCAAGCTAATAGTAAATTTTACCGTATGCTCTTCATAAACCACCGTAAGTGCAGCAATTTTTTTACGTAGTCGCTCGGCAAAAATCTGAGCGCCTTCAATGTCGGTATTATCTAGCAACACGACAAATTCTTCGCCACCATAGCGTCCGCATACATCGATGTCGCGGGCGCTTTCAAGAAGCGTTTTGGCGCAGTCTCGAATAACTTCATCGCCAGTTTGATGGCCGTAAGTATCATTGACACGTTTGAAGTGATCGATATCAAATATTAACAAGGTTGTTGGTTGGGCATGTCGTTTAAAGCGAGCAAATTCTTGCTCTTGACGTTCTTGCCAGTAGCCTCGGTTATTAAGCCCCGTGAGTTTATCGGTGCGGCTTAAGTGTTCAAGCTGCAAGTTGGCCGCTGCTAAAGCATGGCTGTTTGTCGCTATGTCGGTCACATCGTAAACGATAATACAAATATTAGTCACTTCGCCTGTTGTTGAGGTCAATGGAATAATAGAAATATTCTGGTACATAAACTCAGCAGAGCCTGTGATTGGGCGATAGTTATCAAACTTAAAGATGTAAGGGCGTTGCTCCCAAATACTAAACGCTCGTGTCTTTAATTGAAATACTGAGTCGACTTTGTGTTTGAACCAGCTTTCAGGAATTTCAGGAAATAACTCAAACAAGCTTTGGTCTTTCGCGTTGCCGCCTAAAATTCCACTATGGTTTTCCATAAAAGAGTTCCAAACTTGAACTTGATTTTGCTTGTTTATGACAACTAAGCCCACGTCTAAACTTTGGAGCATGTCCATCATCCAGTGGAATTCTCGTAGTTGTTCTATTTTTTCGCTCATAAGTTAAGTTTCAACTCTTAGGGTAAATGGTTAAACGATGTAGCTAAGTCGTTCTCTTAAAGTGGGCAGGCATTCTTCCGTAATTAATAATAGTAAATCGCAATTGACGCCTTTTTTCTCAATACTGTAGTTTATTTCAATACTTAAGGTTTTTTTCCATTGCTTGTTGGTTTTAATCAGGTCGCTAATACTCACATGCTGCCCTAGAACCACCGGGTGACCCTGACTGAGGTTGATATCTAATTGATCTGAAATTCCTTGTAAACAAGCTCCGACTAAAATGTTTGCAATGTCCATTAGTAGTTCTAGCTGTACTTGGTCGTCAATTTCGCCTTGGAACTTCATGAGATCGGCGATATTTTGAAAACTAGAGTCGTTGAAAATAAGCAAAGCTTCACCAGAAAGTCCGGGTCCAATAAAACCCTGACAAACCGCTGATACTTCTGACTCTTTTTCTGCAAATTGCAGCGCCATAACAAGCTCACTTAGCTCTATATGATTTACCTTAGGAACAGGAAGCTCGACAAAAACGTCTAAAAACCTGGCTAATGAATCGCCGGCGCGCCCCATTGCAACGTTGGCCACTTCTTGGCAAGCGTCTAAAAAAGTCGCTTCGTCGTTGAGGTTATCTGCTTGGGGAATTGCTCGGTTAACTTTAGATGTCGATGGAGTTGCTGGCGGATAGTAGTTATGCTGCTTCAGTGTTTGCAACATTTGAGGTGCATCTATTGGTTTTTTAATGAAGTCTAGCGCACCTAAATTCATTACGCGTTGTTGTGCGGTTGGTTGAATGTCTCCCGAAACAACAATAACGTTGTAGTCGAGGTCATTGCCGACGAAATGTTCTAAGGTTTGGTAGCCGTCTTTTTCGGGCATATTTAAATCAAGAAAAATCAACTTGGGCTGACATTCGGCTGCTTTTGTAATGCAGTCATTGCCGTCTTCTGCAAAGGTTACTTGGACGTCCCAGTCACTTGGTAAACAACGGGCCAATTGATTTCTCGCCATGCGAGAGTCGTCACAAATTAAAATCGAAGTTGTCATTGATGGTTTTCTACTTCTCTTATGATTGGCTGAAGTTTAAGGGTCTGATGTTCCTTAATAAACCATAGCAACTATTTGAGAAATTACCAGTAAATGTCGGCCTAATTTGATGAAATAATATAACTCGCTTGACGACTAATTTGTTGATTTATAGTCTCTTTCACCGAAACGAGCTTTATTGGCGGATTAATTTGTGGGGCGTCAGTTGAATCGAGCGGAATAAATTCACCATAAGCGGAAAGGTCTGATAGGTGAAAGCCCAAAAACAAACAGTCGCCGTACTGACAGTTTAACCCTTGTTGATTAATTTGCTGCATCATTCGATTGCTTAATGAAACGCCGGTAATATTGCTTCGTTCATCTTCTAATACCAGCATGGTACCTTTTCCAATATAGCCTTTCATACTAATGGTAAGCTCTATTTTGGCTAACAGAGCTTGAATCAGCTCGACTAGACTAATTGCTTTGGCTACGGCATCGGCGCTTTCTATCGGTTTTTGTGCTGGATTAATAAACGGCACTAGACAACCCGATAAGATATTTCCTTGTGGTTGATATCCGTAACTCATTACCGCTGCCTTTAGGTATTTTTCGGCTTGGCTTAAACTATGTGCGGCTTTGCTATTGGCTTGATCTTGCATTTCAAATTGCAGATAACAAAAAACACTCGCGTCGGTGCGATAACTATGACTCCAACTACTTGGTTTTACACTGGGAGAGTTCATTTGATTGAGCTTCAAAAGCGATGTGTTAGTTAGTGACTTAAAGCTGTCGAACCACTCTTGTCTTGTTTGTGGGAATTTTTCAGCGTTAACTTGAATTAGCTGGTGGCAAAGTAAAACAAGCTCTTGCGCTTTGCGTTCATGCTTACGCAGGAGCAGCATAAGGCCTAAAAACAGCCCGCCGGCTATAACAAAAATTAAGTAGTATGCGTAGCTTAATGATTGACGAAAAGACGATTCGAGTAAGGTTTTATTTAAACTTATTTTAAACCAACCGGCGGTTACATCTTGGTATGTGATTTTTTCGATAAACGGCGTGTCGCTTTGTGCATCAAGGTAAGTTTGAGCAGCTTGCTTAATATTTAGGTTTGGCTTTTCAGCTTGCTCATTGGGTATGCTTAAGCTTGAATTTACCTGGTCGATGTCTTGGTTGGTCTGGTTTACATCGGCAATTGTTGGGCTACTAGCCTCAAACACGTTTGCTGGGTATTGCGCTACTATTTGGCCATCTTCTGCATAAATAGTTGCGCTTCTAATATAAATGTCTTTGGCAACATTTTCGACTAGGTTTTGCAGTAATATTTTGTCATCTGCTAATAGTGCTTCAGCCGCCGACTTAGCCGCTATTTGGGTTATTGAATTAGCATATTCGCTCGTTCGCTTATTTACTAGCTGCTCTACTTGATAACTTAGAATTGCCCAGGAAATGAGTAAAATTACTAAACATATCGCTACAACGCTAGAGAAAAGTCCGCGCAGTATTTTGGGAGGTCGCAATTGTTTTATTATTGTTTTTGGCATAACTGCATTGTAGCAATTTAGTCTTCGGCTTGTAAAAAATTAAATGCTGCCCTTATCACATTATCTAAACAGGACGTTGCTGAATTTTTTAGTTAAAATGCTATTCCTTGCAGCTGCTAAGCTAGGCTAACCAATTTAAGAGTGACAAATGCCATTTCAAGCCAATCTTTACTATCAATTACATGCTAATCAGTGGTCTCAAGTTACCCCGAAAAGCGCAGCACAGTCTAAAGTTTCGATTTTTTGTGAAGCTGAGAAGTTTTGCGAAGAGCGTTTTAGCAAGTGGGTTGAGTCGCATCGTTATGCTCAGCACTGGCAGATAACACGGCGCGCGAGTCAGCTATTAGTGATTGAGCTTTTTGTGTATGAGCCGCAGCATAATGAATTGGATTTACAAGCTTTAACCAAGCTTGGGTTAGACTACATTGTTTGGCCTAATGCTAGTATAGGCGCGCCGCAACTTATCGTTTTTGACATGGACTCAACCTTTATTGAAATTGAGGTGATTGATGAGCTAGCTAAGCGTCATGGCGTCGGTGAGCAGGTTGCTAAAGTGACTGAGTTGGCTATGCAGGGCGAATTAGATTTTACCGAAAGCTTAATCTCTAGGGTCAAGTGTTTGCAAGGTCTTCCTATAAGCGAAATCCAGGCAGTCGCCGAGCAACTCCCACTGTCTCAAGGAATTACTCAGCTGGTTAAATTAGCTAAGCAAAATCAATGTTATATAGCGATTGTCTCTGGCGGATTTATGCCATTTGTGACCTATTTAAAGTCGCAACTTGGGCTGTTAAGAGTGAATGCAAACCAACTTAAAGCCACTGATGGTACACTAACCGGAGAGCTTGAAGGCCCAATTATTGATGCGCAGGCAAAAGCAGACTTTGTGGACCGCTTAGCGCGTGAGGTAAATATTCCCTTAGAGCGCGTGATGGCAATAGGTGACGGTGCTAATGACTTGTTAATGATGAACAAGGCTGGGCTAAATATCGCTTACCGTGCCAAGCCTGCGGTACAGAAAGCGGCTGCTGGGCAAATGAATGTGACTGATTTTGCTCAACTTGCTGAGGTTTTTGGTTGGCACTAGTCGCTTTTTACCAGCCAACCAATCTTTATTTAGCGGAGGTGATCGCTCGGCTTAAGTTTAAGTTAAACCGAGCTTAAATAAATTCGTTAAGCTAAAAACCGCTAGATGAGAAGTCGTAATTCATTTTGTCACTAGGCCGCTGCAGGTAATACCCTTGAATATATTTTACATTCATTGGCCATAGTGCCGCGAGCATGGCGGCTTCTTCAACCTTTGGAATAATACTAATTTTGTCGCGATTGTGGATCTCAACAAGCAGGTCGGTTACTTCTTCTGCTAAATCGGCATCGGTGTGAATGCTTTTTGATTTCTCGTCGCTGATACGGACGAAATCAACATCGAGTTGATCGAGTAAAACTTTTTGTTCTGGATCGCTGCCAAAATTAGCTAAACATAAGGTATAACCTTTTTGTTTGAGCTCGGCAACAAGTGCTATGACTCGCTTCAAATGGTTAACGGCATCACTTTCTTCAATTTGAAAGATAACGCTGGATTTTTTAAGCCCGCTCGCTTTAACAGTTTTGTCGATAAACTCGCCAATACTTTGGTCAATTAAAGAGACACTGCTTAAGTTGACAAAAAGCTGCGTATTTTGTGGAACTTTTTGAGTAATGATAGCTTTTAATGACTGCTTAAAAATCCATCGATCAAGTTTTTCACCCAAGCCGGCCGCTTTAGCAATTGGTAATACTTTAGTGGTTTCAAGATCATTGCCGTTTTCATCTTTAATTCGTAAAAGCACCTGATAAAGTGGTTTTTCTTCGCCGTGAAGTTTTACAATGGGCTGATACATCAATTGAATTCGGCCCGCTTCTATTGCCTCTTGAACTTTGTCGAGCATTTCCACATCTTTAGAGCTACCTGCATTCTTAACTGCTTTATTGAAAATTTTAAATCCATCGCCGTTTTCATTGCGATTTGCGGCACTTAAAGCATCTGAAAGAATTTGAGCAGGGCTTTCACTTTGCTCACCGACAGGGCAAATACCGATACTGAAAGTGATTTTAACGGTATGTCCTTCTACATCAAATAAATGAGAGCGAATTTCTTCACATAATTTAGCTGCTAAGTCGCGCGCTTTTATGGAAGCAGAATTAGGTAATAACAAGCTGTAGGCGTTATCTCCAACTCTTGCAAGCTTGTACTCGTCGTCTATTTGCTCGGCTAACCAGTTAGCACAGTCAATGGTTATTTGGTCGCCACCGGCGATACCGTATTCAGATAAAATTTGATCGTGTTGATCGTATTCTATATACAAGACGTGATAGGCGTCGCCGCTGTCATTTGCATTTAAAATAGCTTTTTCTAAAACTTCGGTAAAATAAACTTTGTTATAAAGCTCGGTGAGAGTGTCTTGGGCACTAAGCTCGCGTAGCTTTTCTTCGAGTTCTGCATTATCTGCTGCAGGTCGAATAAGTAATTGGGTGCAAACTTCATCGTCGTAGTTTGCTGTAGATAGGGTCATGATCGCTTCAAATGTAGACATATCGGAGCGAGTTCCCACAAAACTAAAGTTTTGATGATCGCTTGGACCCGCAACCGTTTTTAAGTATTGACGAAACTCATCTTGGCTGCTTTTGTCTATCATATCGAGCGCAGGGACGCACAATAGTTCGTCGTGATCTTCAAAGCCAAATAGCTCTAAATAAGCGCTATTGGCATAAACGTGCATTCCATCGTGTACATAAGCTATGGCGTCTTGTGAGTTATCGAGTAATAAAGTGCAGCGTTTTTCTGTTGCTTTTAAAGCTAATTCAGCTTGAGTTTTTTTACGTCGAGTCTCTAAGCTTTGCAACTCTCTGGTCACTTTTAGGTTAAGTAAAGGGAGGTTGTCTTTAGTGACCCCGTCTACTGCGCCAGCGTTCATACACTCGATTAAAATTTTGTCGTCATGTTGCTGCATAAGCACAATACATGGAATGTCGCGGCCAAACTCGGCAATTTGCTCAATGGCTTGCTTGGCTGATAAGTCTGGGTGATCAATGTTTGCCAGTAATAAGTCTGAAACGCCTTTTTCAAGCGCTTGTGATAATTCTTCTGGGGTGAGCACTTGGGTCGCTCTCACCGCATAGCCGGAGTTTCGGAGCGAATTTATCATCACCTCGGCCTGGTTTGACGATGGCTCAAGCAAAAGTAAATGAATGGTTTTAATTTTTGCTGTCATAGGTAATATTTCGGCCTGAATTATATTTACTTATTATGAAAAAGTGTTTTTTTTAGGTTGTTATAACAAATTGTAGCTGAGATTAGCTTAATACAAAAGAGACCTAGATCAAATAAAAGCCGAACAATCTTTAAAAGATATCCCAAAAACTTTGGTTATCATCACTTTTTGAAGCTTTAGTTTTATCATTTTCTTGCGCTGAGTGCTTTATAACGTCAAAAGTAAATTGTTTAAAGTTGCTGTTACCCATGAGCTCTTTGTTTAAGCGAGCATCAAAGTAAGACCCAACCTCTTTCACTCTAACTTTAGCGTTAATTGAGAAAGATAACGGGTTACAAAGTAGCGTAGCAGGTTGTCCAATACCGGTTAAGGCGGGCAGTAACAATGCTCGGTGATCGCTATTTTGTTCGGTTTTACTGTTGCGTAATTGAATATCTATTGGTGTTACCCCGGGTGCCAGCAATTGCACGCCCATTTGGATTGTTTGAGTTTTAAGCTGCCGCCTTACCCATCTAACAACGCCGATGCTCCATAAGGCTTGCTCCTGGTTTTCTATAATACCGAGTATTTCGCCGGTTTGAGCATGTTTTGGGACATCGGTCGCGGCTATTTCTATACAATAACCGCTTGGACTAATGTTTAACAGCCCAACTTTTTGCATCTTATAGTTTTCTCTAACGATGGTTTCTCGGCTTCTATTCACGGTTTCGTTGCGTTTCTTAATATCTGCTATTTCATCTTCGGTTTGGTAAAACTTATTCCAAACGCTATTGCCTGGTGAACTTGTGGAACTTAAATAGTCGCTGTTGGGCTTTAACGTGTCCCGTTTATTGACTGAAACATCGGTAAGAGTCGCGTTTTTTAAGCTGCCTTCCATACGTTCTAATGGCGAATCGGTTGCATCGCCACTTCGGTTTAAGGCTTGGTGAGTTTGCTTTAATAAATAGTGAGTGGCTGATAAGCCAAAGCAAATATCCAGTTCACCGTCGCAGGAGGTTCGGGCAAACGAGCGATGTTTAGAATTGTTCCAACAATGAATTAAGTGCCTCAACAACATGCTCTTGCGGCTACTATTTTGGTCGGTCGATTGAATCGTTGCGAGCATGATTTTCAGGTGCTCAATCGCCGTAGTTGTGGTTAACTTTAATACTTGTTCGGTTTTTTCGTGCTTAAATAATGATTTGTGTAATGGCGGCGATGAAGAGTCTAAAACCACCACATAGTGTTGCTTGTTATAGGCGTGACCTTTTAAGGTTACTTTATCGGTTAAACTAGGTAAAAGTTGCCATAATAGTTCAATTTCTCTTTGGCGCAATTGATAAGGGTTTGCAACACTTAATAGCAGCACTTGAATAAATTCAGCATAAACACAGGTCTCTTGAGTTAATGCCGATAGATTGGTGTTTGTATTTTCAACTTCGTGCTCTCTGGCAATTTTAAATAATTGATAGAGCTCGTGCCAAAGCCGTTTGGGCACCGAGGCATAAAGTTTGTAGCATCTAAAGATTACCTGACCGTGATAATGAGTTGCGTGAGTCAAAGCATTGGCTAAGAGCTTTTTATTGCTCCATTTGACCTCGTCGGTAATGATTGACTCAATCACCGTGTGATAACCAATTGAAAATTCGGTGTGTATGGCCTGAATAAGGGCCGCAATTTTCTTTTGTTTATCTGTCAGCGCAATATGGTTGTTGATAAACTGCTTTTCTAGCGAATGAACTAACTTAACGTTGAGAGGCTCAATGGTATTTAATATTGCTAGTCGTTTGTCAGCATCAAGTATCATTTGATTGCTGTCAACCAATAGTCGATAAATGCTTTTGCAACTGTCTCCTAAGTTGGCTACAGGCAAATCTTTTATCCATTGCGCTACTTTTTTCGGGGTCAACTCAAACGCAGGCTTTAAATTCGCCTGAAGTTCTCTTACGGTTAACCCTGAACGTCCTAGTTTCATTTAACAATTTCCTAACAACTGACAACCTGCAAACAACTGAGCAATCAACCTTGATGGGTAAATTCTATAACAATGCTTTGCTTATTTAAAAGCCCTTGTATTTAGGTGACTAAACCTTAGTCTGTTTTAGTACTTTACAATCCGCATTGGCAATGAACGCTCGCCAAAAAAAGCTAATGTATCCTATGAATTTCTTAATTAAAACAAAAATTTACTTTAACTATCTAAAGTTTAGTATAAATGGTCGAAATTTACAGAATTCAGGTCAGATATGCTGCTAAATTATGCCAAATACTTCACACAAGACCGTCTAAACTTGTATTTTGTTTAAACAATAACCGTTTTTGAGCTTTTCCCCGGTTGTTCGCAAGCTAACCTTGGGACTAAATAGCCGGGCAACATCTTTCGCATTTGCTCCACAATTTGAACGGCTTGATCTTTAGCTAGGTCAAAATGAGCGGCGCCAGCGACTTTGTCGAGTAAATGTAAGTAGTAGGGAATAATTCCGGTTTGGTAAAGCTTTTCACTTAAACTGGCGAGCTTGTTAGGACAGTCGTTAATGCCTTTTAAAATAACGCTTTGATTTAGCAAAAAGACTTTGGCTTGCCTTAGTTTGTCCATTGCCTGAACAAAACGCTGGTCGATTTCATTGGCATGGTTAATGTGTAATACCAGATTAGTTACTAGCCGAGTTGAGGCGAGTTTAGCAACCAGTTTGTCGGTGATACGTTGCGGAATGACGACCGGTAATCGGGTATGAATTCTTAGTTTGTTAACATGCTTGATTTGTTCTATTTGTTCGATAATAGCAATTAATTGAGAATCATTTAAGATTAAAGGGTCTCCGCCACTCAGAATGACTTCGGTTATTTGTGGTCGCTGAGCAATATATTGTAATGCTAAATTTAGCTCGTCACCGCTTGCCTGTTTGTCTTGATAAGGAAAGTGGCGCCGAAAACAATAGCGGCAATTAACTGCGCAAGCAGAGGCTAAAATGAGTAGCACGCGAGAGTGGTATTTGTGCAGCAGCCCTGGTGGGTTAAGCGATTTCTCTTCTAAGGGGTCGTTGGTGTATCCTGGCACTTCAATATCTTCTAGCGACTGGCTAATTACTTGAAGTAAAAGAGGGTCTTTCGGATCGCCCGGTACCATTTTATCAATAAACGGTTGTGGCACGCGCATGGCAAACTGATTGGATGGTGAGAATTCAAAGTCAAATGCTTCGCTATTAAGTCCTAACTGCTCAATCAGCGAAAATGGGTCCTTAATCGCGGTTTTAAGTAGATATTTCCACGATTTTTCCTGACATTTTTCGACAGAAACGGGTATTATTGGCTGCATATTTTTCATAGGGGCTAGTTTACCCCAAGCGAATAAAAACACAGAGAGATTTTTAATGGCAACTTATTCAACTAATGATTTTCGTAACGGCTTAAAGTTTATGCTCGATGGTGAGCCTGTTTCTATCGTCGAAAACAATTTTGTTAGACCGGGCAAAGGTCAAGCTTTTGCTAAAACAAAAGTTCATTACTTGTTAACCGGCCGTACCGTAGAAAAAACCTTTAAATCGGGAGAATCATTTGAAGCTGCCGATGTAATGGATACCGATATGGAGTATTTATACACTGACGGAGAGTATTGGCACTTTATGGATCCAAACTCATTTGAGCAGTTTGCTGCCGATGCGACCGCAGTAGGTGATAATGTGAAATGGTTGAAAGAGCAAGACTCTTGTCTAGTCACTCTGTTTAATGGAACACCCATTTCTATTACCCCGCCTAACTTTGTTGTGCAAGAAGTGACAGAAACTGACCCTGGCTTGAAAGGCGATACTTCTGGAAGCGGAGGTAAACCTGCCACTCTAGAGTCTGGCGCAGTTGTGCGAGTACCACTGTTTGTGCAAATAGGTGAGAAGATTAAAGTTGATACTCGTACCGGTGAATATGTTTCAAGAGCTTAAAGTGTGAGTGATTCTGGTTGATATTTTTGATCAGCTAAAAAAGCCGCTTAATTAGCGGTTTTTTTATTTCCTATAATTGACGCCACTGACAAAGTTGAGTTGCTTGAAAAACTTTAAAACAGTGTTTCTATTGATTAAGTAATTTTATGAAAAATTCTATATTAAAGCAGCGCGCTAGCTTACTAAGAGAAATTAGGAGCTTTTTTTATCAACGGGAAGTACTTGAAGTTGATACGCCATTGTTGGCTGCAACAACCGTTACCGATCCTTATATGTCTGCGTTGCAAGCACTAAACCCGCAAGGAAAACAGGTTGGTTATTTACAAACATCTCCTGAATATGCAATGAAAAAGCTACTGTGCGCCGGCAGTGGTGATATTTACCAGCTAAGCAAAATGTTCAGGGCAGACGAAGTCAGCCCGCGCCACAACAATGAGTTTACGCTATTGGAATGGTATCGTTTGGGGTTTGATGAGTCGCAACTTATACAAGAAGTTGTCGATTTAATTAGGCAAACCTCAGGTCATAAGCCGGTGCAATTAATGTCTTATCGAGATGCCTTTGTAAAGTATTTAAACATTGATCCTTTTAACATTAGCTTTGACGATTTACGTCGTTTTAGTCGAGAGCGTCTAGGTGAGTTACCCAGTGATTTATTATTTGATAACTACTTAACGCTACTTTTTGCAACTCAAGTTGAGACTCAGTTTGACCCCCATGAAATAACTGTTGTATTTGATTTTCCTGCCTCTCAAGCAGCGCTAGCTAAAACGGCAACTACGCACTATGGATTGGTGGGTAAACGGTTTGAAGTTTATTGTGGCGGCTTAGAACTAGCGAACGGGTTTTATGAACTTACGGATCCGCAAGAGCAGCTTGCACGATTTGTTGATGATAACAAGATTCGTGCCCAACTTGGCTACCCTGAGCAAAAAATTGATATGGCGTTGATTGAAGCGATGCAGTCTGGGTTACCTGCTTGTGCTGGAGTTGCACTAGGAGTTGACCGTTTATTAATGTTGAAACTAGATATTAGTGATATACAAGCGGTATTGCCAATGGCATTTTGCGACAAGTAGTGCAAAATGCCCATGACTTGCAAGCATTTAATTTCGCTAGCTGTCTATTTCTGGCAGTCTACTTGAGTAATGAGCTTTTGTCCTAAAATAACTGACTCGGCAAGTGCGATATTCTCAGCCCATTGCCAATGACGTTTTTCCATTAATAATACGACAGTAGAGCCTAACTTAAAGCGTCCCATCTCTTCGCCTTTTTTAAGCGCTATAGCTTGATCATGATATTCCCAGGTTTTTACCTGATCTCTGCTCGGCGGAGTGACTGTGCCTGCCCAAACTGTTTCAACACTTCCTACTATGGTGGCGCCAACCGCAACCATGGCAAACTTTCCAAATGGGGTATCAAAATAAGAAATAACGCGCTCATTTCTTGCGAAAAGTGCTGGAACATTGTTGGCAGTTAAAGGATTAACTGAAAACAGCTTGCCCGGAACGTGTGTCATGGCGGTTAATTGCCCGTCACAAGGCATGTGTATTCGATGATAGTCTTTAGGTGCTAAATAGATGGTGCAAAATTCGCCATCAACAAATGGCTGGGCTCTTTCTTTATCACCGCCGAGTAACTCCAATGCTGAATAATCATGGTTTTTTGCTTGAATAATTCTACCTTGTTTTACCGCGCCAAACTGACTCATTGCGCCATCGACAGGAGAGCAAAAACTGTTGCTATCTGAATCTATAGGTCGAGTCTCAGGGCGAATCGCTCGAGTAAAAAAGTCATTAAAGCAGGCGTAGTTCTCTAGCTCTGGTTCAACCGCGATAGACATATCTATTTGGTAAGCTTTGGCAAACTTAGTGATAAACCAGTTTTTGAACCATGTAGTTTTTAAATCTGCCAGCTTACCCGCCAGTATAGATACCGCATGCTGAGGGAAAAGGTATTGTGCAGTAACTTTTAATTGATCTTTTACAGACATAAGTGAGTTTCGAGTCATTTAATTAATTATTTGGCGGCATTTTAGCGCTATTTGCAGAAATTGTCAGTTTTTTGCCTGCGGATAGCTAAACTTTCTAGATTAGTCTGCATCTTGAGGAAAGTTCACTATACTTAATTGAGTTAATTGATAAGCCATGTTGTTAAATTCGAAACCCGCTAGGGTTAGTCCAATTTATTGTGTTTAAAGGTTTACAGCGTAGCCAAAACTAATAAGTAGCAGCTAATTGAATACATCCGACTTAACCAAATTTAAGCGTACTCCGCTAGAGTCCGCGCTGTTTAAAATCACAGAATGCGCTGTGCATACTAGCTCGCTTCAAGAGTATTCGGCCGAATTACATAAAATTATTCAGACCTTAATGTACGCAAAGAACTTTTTTGTGGCGGTATATGAGCAAAATAACAGTTTGATTAATTTTATTTATGTCGCCGATGAATACGATACTGGCAGCGATAATCATGTACTTAGAAAACTAAGTACTGAAGACTTACGGCGGACATTAACTGGTTATATGCTGCGCACAGGTACCATGCAACACTTAAGTCAATCGACTCGCCAAAAGCTGACTCAAAAAAATATTGTTGATGAAGTGGGTGTGGATTGTCATGACTGGCTCGGGGTGCCGTTAATTTATAATGATGAAATTTTGGGCGGTATTGTCATCCAGAGTTATCAAGATGATATTGAGTATGGCGATCAAGAAGAAGATATTTTGCAGTTTGTCGCACGCCAAATTGCGCTGGTATTTAAGAGTAAGCAAGCTGAAAAAGATCTAATTGAGACCAATGCGCTACTTGAAAAACATGTAGAGGAGCGTACCGAAGATCTCAATCGAATTAATCTGGAATTAGCGAATGAAGTAGAAGAGCGTAAAAAAAGTCAAAAAATACAACTCGCGCTGTATCAAATTACCGAATTAGTTAGTACCTCAGACAGTTTAGATGATTTTTATCAAAGTGTTCATCAAGTAATTAAGAGCTTAATGTATGCAGAAAACGAATACATTGCATTATTAACGGATGACCGCCAATTTATCGATTTTGCTTATTTTGTTGATGAATATAACCCTTCGCCTAAAAAGCGGCCTTTTAACCAAAATGAGGAGTCTTTAGGGTTTACCGAAAAGGTATTGCAAACCGGAAAGTCATTTTTATATTGTAAAGAAGATGAATATATTGGGGTGATTGGCGGTAAAGTTTGTGTCAGCTGGTTAGGTGTTCCGTTAAAAGATTTAAATCAAGTGTTTGGCGTATTAGCGATTCAAAGCTACCAAGAGGGAACCACTTATAACCGCGAGCAGCAACAAGTTTTATCAACTATTGGGCAGCAAGTTGCGACCGCAATTTTACGTAAAAAAGATGCCGAATCATTGCGACATGCTCACGAATATCTAGAAGAGAGAGTAAGAGCTAGAACTCATGAGCTGGAAGAAACCATTGAAAAAAGAAAACTTGTAGAAAGAAAGCTGGCTCACGAATCACTGCATGATACTTTAACGGGACTCCCTAATCGTCAATATTTATTAAATTCGCTTAACGAATTAATGAGCAATAAGCAAAGCCAAGGTGAGCAGCTTGCGTTGCTGTTTTTAGATCTCGATAGATTTAAAATAATTAACGATAGTTTAGGGCATCATATTGGCGATTTGTTTTTGATTGAAATTGCTCAGCGGTTAAAGCAGTGTATGCGCGGTGGCGATCTTGTCGCTCGCTTGGGCGGAGATGAGTTTTGCATACTCATGCCAAAAATAGAAGATGAGCGAGTCGCGTTAAGTTTAAGCTCGCGAGTATTAAAAGTTCTAAAAACGCCTGTTGAAGTAGCAAATAACTCATTAATTACGAGTGCGAGTATTGGCGTAAGGTTAGCCATACCGGGGAAAAATAGTGCCGAAGAAGTTATGAGTGACGCCGACGCAGCTATGTACCAAGCCAAACATCAGGGAAAAAATTGCTATTGTCTATTTGATTCTAAAATAAAAAATATTGTGACTAATCGCATGAAAATGGAGCGAGATTTACGTGATGCGATAGGCGGAGATCAATTGTTTTTAGTTTACCAGCCTTTGGTTAATATTGAGAGTGGTGAAGTGGAAGGTTTTGAAGCATTGGTAAGATGGTTGCACCCTAGTGTTGGGTTAATAGGGCCGGATGAATTTATTCCCGTTGCTGAAGAAACTGGTTTAATCGTTGAGATTGGTGAAGTGGTTATTGATATGGCATGCCAAACTTTGGCATTTTTTAAACGCTCCGAGCTGCTCAACGCTTATTATTTAAATGTAAATGCGTCTTCGGTGCAGGTATTAGCCAGAACCTTAGATCAAGTCATTCGCAAAAAGCTAGTAGAGTATCAAGTTGACGCAAAAAAATTAAATATTGAAATTACAGAGAGTATTTTAATTGAAGATTATAAAGCCGCGCTTAATTTTGTAAGAGAGTTAAAAGCGATGCAAGTTAAAGTCTACTTAGATGACTTTGGCACTGGGTATTCTTCATTAAGTTATTTGCACAAATTTCCTTTTGATGCGATTAAACTGGACCGTTCGTTTATTCAAGTTTTGGAGCAGTCAGACAGCAACAAAACCATAGTTGAGTCGATAGGTCAGCTGGCAAAAAATTTAGGCATTCATATTGTGGCAGAAGGTATTGAGTCGCAGCAACAATTAGAAATTTTGAAAGGCATGAACTACACCTGCGCGCAGGGATATTATTTTGCCAAGCCCATGAAATTAGAAAAAGTGCTTGATTATTTAAGCAGTGTGCAAGAGCAGAAAAAGCGTGAAGGCAATTAGTTTTCGGTAGCGTTTGCTTGGTTAGCCAATACTATTTTGCAATAATTTTGCCAACGTTGAAGCGGAATTTCTGCATTGTCTTTTGCCTGAATTATCGCGCACCCAGGCTCATTAATATGTTTACAATCTCTAAACTTACACCCGCCAATAAATGGTTTAAACTCAACAAATCCCTCTGCCACAGTGTAACAATCCATATGCCATAAGCCAAAGTCACGGATACCGGGAGAATCGATAATAAAACCGGTGTTGGCCTCAAATAAAAACAATTGAGATGCCGTTGTAGTATGTTGACCTAGCCGTGAGTTGCTAGAAACTTCATTTACGATGGACTGTTGCTTAGGAAAAAGTTGATTGATTAAAGAGGATTTTCCTACCCCTGATTGTCCTACCAAGATACTCTGGGATGCTTCTGCTGCTTGTTTTAGTTGTGAGATTCCTAGCCCAGATTGAGCACTCGTTAAAATAACCGAGTAACCTAGCTGGCGATAAATATCGAGTTGTTGATTTAAATTTTGTTGATCTATTTCAGATTGAAGGTCCCATTTGTTAGCCACAATGATGACTTCAATGCTGGCATTGTCGATTGCTACAAGGTATCTGTCTAACAAAGTTGCTGAAAAATCAGGCAGCGGTGCAATCACGACAAATATTTGGTTGATATTGGCAACCACTGGTTTTAGCCCTTGATGCGGAGAGGGCCTTTCTAAAATGCTTAACCGGGGTTGAAGAGTTTCTACTATTCCTTGCTCATCGGGAGCGAGCCTAAAGGTGACTCGATCGCCAGTAACTGGCGAGCCTAAGTTTTGACGTAGATAACAACGAAACTTTCTTTTGTCACTAAGCCTTACTATGTCGGCTTGTTCGCCATAACGACTTACGAGCAGACCTTGGTATGCTTCTGAAAGGTTATCATTATTTTCTAATGCAGCCCCTTTCGCGCGCTTTTTATGTTGTTGCGCAATTTGACGGCGTTGACGCTGGGTTAGTTTGTCTCGTTTGGCCAATAGTTACTCGTTGTTTTAGTCATTAGTAAAATCCAACAGCGCTACTTAGAGTTAATTTCTATTTAGGGTTATTTCTACATAGAGTTAATTTAAGGTATTTAAAATTAGCGCTTAGGTTTCAAGTGATAGCCATTATATACTATTCTAAACTTAAGATTAATTTTAACTCGCTATGTATGAGGCGCTAATAGGAGACAAGTGTGCAAAATAACAGCAATTTAATTTGGATTGATCTAGAAATGACCGGTCTAGAGCCAAATAAAGAAAAGATCATCGAAATTGCAACAATTGTCACAGATAAGGATTTAAATATACTGGCAGAAGGCCCAGTGATGGCGATCCATCAACCACAGGCTTTGCTCAATGAAATGGACGAGTGGTGTACCACTCATCATGGCGAGTCGGGATTAACTCAAAGAGTGATTGAAAGTCAGATCAGTGAAGCAGAAGCAGAAAAAGCCACCATTGCTTTTTTGCAAGAATGGGTTGAGCCCGGAAAGTCGCCAATGTGTGGCAATAGTATTGGGCAAGATCGGCGCTTTTTAGTGCGTTATATGCCAGCATTGCACGACTATTTTCATTATCGTAACCTCGACGTGAGCTCGCTAAAGGAATTAGCCGTGCGCTGGAAACCGCAAATTCTGAGCGGCTTCAGTAAACAAAACAAGCATTTAGCTTTAGATGACATTAAAGAGTCGATTCAAGAGCTGGCTTATTATCGGGAACATTTCATCAGATTAGATTAAGTTAACGCTTACTTACGCGGAGTAATGCATGTCAAAGTCGATGCAAAAAGTAAACTAGGGGGCCCATTTGCACAAAACTGCCCTGCTCGACGACGCCTCTGTGACTCCTTTTCCCAACAGCGGTTACTTGTTTAGTGCACAACAGGTTTCCGCGATTGAGTCCCTTTATTCAAAATTTCACTCCAAGCCAACGTTTCAGCTTATGGAAAAAGCGGCATTAAGCATTTTTGAAACGCTCACAATATACTGGCCAAAAGCAACCCAAATACTGGTGGTTTGTGGTAAGGGGAATAATGCGGGAGATGGCTTTTTGTTAGCTCAACTTGCTTTAGAAAGCGGATTAAATGTTGACCTAATGATGTTGAATGATCCGGCTAAACTTAAGGGAGATGCCGCTTTAGCATGGCACAATTTGCAACGATTAAAACCAAACCAAGTCAGTAATGTCGATTTCAATGATTATCATGTAATTATAGATGCCATCCTCGGAAGTGGAATAAAGGGAGCCGTCCGTGAGCCTTTTGACGCTGTCATTAGCCAAATTAACCAGTCAAAGACACCGGTGTTAGCCATAGATTTACCTTCTGGAGTCAATGCGAATAGTGGCGCGGTAGAGAATATTGCCATTTACGCAAACATTACTGTCACCATGATTGGCATAAAACGTGGATTAGTTACCGCGCAAGCACCCGATTATAGTGGAAAAATTTTGCTTGCTTCACTCGGAATTAATGAGCCTGAGAATTGGCTATGTTCAGCGCAAAGTGAGTCGCCAGCTCAACTGATTACCTTGGCTAAATTTCCAAGTGTTAGAGCCTTGCTAAAAAAACGCCGTAAAGCATCACATAAAGGCACACATGGGCATTGTTTAATATTAGCTGGTGCAAAAGGAATGTTGGGTGCAGCCATCATTGCCAGCCGGGGCTGTGCACGCAGCGGTGCTGGACTGGTTTCTTGTTGGGTAGAGCAAAATGCAGAAATGGTTGTGTTGAGCCAACCAGAAATTATGGCTAAAGACTTGCCGTTACCCGACATTGACTCTGTCGGTGGTCAACTTTCGAAATTCAATTGTGTGGTATTGGGCCCTGGTTTAGGCACTGAAGATTGGGCGCAATCACTATTAAGAAGGTTGTCGGAAGACACTAATTTTTTACAAAAAAGCAAGCTTTATGATGCCGACGCACTAAATTGGTTAGCGCTTAATCCCAGTTATGATGAACGCCGTGTTTTAACTCCTCATCCAGCTGAAGCGGCCAGACTACTGGGGTGTCAGGTTGCCGATGTGGAGCAAGATCGCTTTTTAGCTTGTGTTAAAATAGCACAACAATATGGTGGTATTTGTTTACTAAAAGGCGCTGGTACTATTATTGCGGACTCAACCGGGCAGTTGTGTTGCTGTCCTGTCGGTAATCCTGGCATGGCAAGTGGCGGCATGGGAGACCTGTTAAGTGGTATTATTGGCGGGTTGTTAGCGCAAGGCTATAAGCCATGGGATGCCGTTAAAATAGGAGTTTGTGTGCATGCTGAAGCGGCCGATTTAGCTGCGACTGAGGATTTGCGCTATCAAGGTTTACTCGCTACTGATCTATTGCAGTATTTGCCAAAACTTTTAAACTAGTCATTGAAAATTTAGTCATACTAGCGAGCTGAACTTGATTGTTTTTGTGACTATTGATGAGGCTCAATGATAGAATCGGGGTTTTAGTGAAAACGCTGTTTAGGATTAAGCTAGCGTTAATCAATTAGTTGTAGGATGAGAAAGCTAGTGGACTCAATCTATTTGCTTAAAGATGAACAAGAAACGGTGGCTGCAGGTCGAATTATTGCAAACTTGCTGCCTGCGCGAGCTTTAATTTTTTTAAATGGTGATCTCGGGGCTGGTAAAACGACTTTAGTACGAGGTGTGTTGCGGGCGTTTGGACATAACGGCAGTACTAAAAGCCCTACTTATACGTTAGTTGAACCCTATGATATAGCGAGCAATAAAGAGAATCATGAAAATCTGGAGCAAAGCGAAAGGTTAGACTCACTAACCCCAAAGTTGGTGTACCATTTTGACTTATATCGACTCGGTGATCCAGAAGAATTAGAATATATTGGGATAAGAGACTACTTGGAAGAGCAAGCCATATGTCTTATCGAGTGGCCTCAAAAAGGAGTAGGCTTTTTACCGCTGCCAGATTTAAGTATTGATTTAGCGTATGACAATGAAGCGCGACGCATTCAAATAAAGTCTCGTGATTTGGCACTAAGTGAAGCAATCAATCAGCGAATGAGTCAAAGTTTTGTAAGCCTAGAGCCTTCTCTAACCAGTGGGAATTAGCAATATTTAGCGTTCAAGTTGAGTAGTTCAAGTCGACAATAAAGGTGTTATGTTGTACTTATTTATAAAATTAAAAAATATTTTCTGCGGAGCTTTTCTTTTAGGCATAATTGTCTGCAGTGGGACTGCTGCATCGGCAGAAGTGAGTGGGATCCGTTTTTGGCAAGATCCAGAAAAAACGCGCCTTGTTTTCGACTTAAATGCCCAAGTCAGTTATCAGCTTTTTACCCTAGACAATCCTTATCGTTTAGTCGTCGATATTGATAACGCTCAGTTAAAAACAGATACCTCAAAAATTGAAATCCCTAACTCCTTAGTCAAAAAAATCCGCACAAGCGAGCAGCCGAATAAATTACGGGTAGTTTTAGATTTAGAAAACGGCGTGACTACAAATGACTTTACATTAAAACCGTTTCAAGATTATGGGCATCGCCTAGTGGTTGATCTTAAAGATAAAAATGCGAAAAAAGCCATAGTTAAAACCGCTGACTCGGTGATTAAAAATAAAGATAGAGACATCATTATCGCAATTGATGCGGGGCATGGCGGTGAAGACCCAGGAGCAATTGGGCCTAAAGGAACTAGAGAGAAGACAATCACATTAGCCGTAGCCAAGCGGCTTGAAGCGATGATTAATGCAGAGAGAGGGATGTCAGCTTTTTTAACCCGTAATTCAGACTATTATGTGGGGTTAGAAAAAAGGACCCAGCTAGCTCGAGAGAACAAAGCGGATCTCTTTATTTCGTTACATGCCGATGGATTTACGGATCCAAGAGTTAAAGGGGCATCTGTTTGGGTGTTGTCTAATCGCGGCGCAAACTCAGAAATGGGTAAGTGGCTAGAGCAACGAGAAAAAAGTTCTGACTTGTTAGGTGGGGTTGAAAGCTTATCGAATAAAGATCCATTAGTAGCGCAAGTGTTATTAGACTTATCAATGCATTATTCGGTAGGCGCAAGCTTTAAAGCTGCAGATTTAGTGCGCCAAGAATTATCGCGACGGATGCCTCATATGCACGGTAAAGGATTAAGAAAAGCTGCTTTTATGGTATTACGAATGCCCGACATTCCTGCAATGCTGGTAGAAATGGCGTTTATTTCTAATCCAAACGAAGAAAAAATATTAAAAACAAAGCGTCAGCAGGTGCGGGTTGCAAAAGCGGTATTAACTGGAGTTAAAAATTATTTTATTAAACATCCGCCAGATGGGAGTTTATACGCCAGCTTAGCAAAGTCAAAATCCTATAAAGTCAGACGCGGTGATACGCTATCGGAAATTGCACAAAATTTCGGTGTGAGCACCTCACAATTGATTAGTCATAATAATTTGAAGTCGAGCCAGCTAAAAGTCGGCCAAACTCTTTCTATACCTGGAGTATAGAGGCTTGCCTGCGTTACAGCGTATAAAATTACTAGATAACCGAGTCGCTAACCAAATAGCCGCAGGCGAAGTGGTTGAGCGGCCAGCTTCGGTCGTCAAAGAATTGATGGAAAATAGTATTGATGCCGGAGCGACTCGTATCGATGTTGAAATTGAGCGTGGTGGGACTCGCTTAATTAGAGTGACAGATAATGGCAAAGGTATCCACAAACAGGATCTTGGACTTGCCTTAACTCGGCATGCTACCAGTAAAATTTCTGAGTCAAAAGATTTAGCCACCATTTTATCTTTAGGCTTTCGTGGCGAAGCCTTGGCAAGTATAAGTTCAGTGTCGCATACGACCTTAACTTCTCGCCCAGAAAAAGCCGATATCGCTTGGCAAGCATGCACACATGGGCGCGAAATGCTGGTCGATATTCAGCCTGCCGCTGCGGCAATTGGAACTCGAATAGAAGTCAGTGACTTGTTTTACAATACACCAGCCAGACAAAAATTTTTGCGCACAGAAAAGACCGAGTTTGTCCATATAGAAGAAACTTTTAAGCGGCAAGTATTAGCCCACTTTGAGTTAGCTTTTACCTTAAAACATAATCATAAAGTAGTAAAAAGAGCACCAGCCTGTGGTGATGCTAAAGCGCGTCTAAAACGTATTGCAACAATTTGCGGTAAAGGCTTTGCCGATCACGCTATTGCGCTAAAGTGTCAGCATGAGCTCATTGATATTAGTGGTTGGGTTGGCCACCCAAGTTATCATCGGTCAGAGTCAGATATTCAATACGTTTTTATTAATCAGCGACCGGTCAAAGATAAGACATTAAACCACGCTATTAGACAAGCCTATGAAGGACTTTTGCCTGCCGGTAGAATGCCAACTTATGTCATTTACTTAACGATTGATCCTGCCAAGATTGATGTGAATGTGCATCCAACAAAGCATGAAGTGCGGTTTGACGATCAACGCTTGGTACATGATCTGCTTGCTAAAAGTGTAAAAGATTGTTTGTTAGATTGCAGCGCTCCATTATTAAATGTTGCAAGCTCAGAAACAGAACAAACTGACACTTTTGCGATTAAAACCAATGGAGAAATTGAGCACGTAGAGAATAGAGTCACGACTGCTGGATTTTCGCTAACTCAAAGTGAGCCATTAACCGGCAAGACTAGGTTTGGTGGTTTAACCGACCAGGTAGGTGCTTCTAGCTCACAAACTTTTGCTACGAATCGAGAGAGTCAGGCGCAGCACCATGAATTGCTTTCGCCGCGATCAGAGTCACCTTCATCGCAACAAACTCAGCCGTCGCCAATTTTAGGTTCTAATAATTTGTACTCTACCGCAAACAAAATAGATAGTAAGCAAGTGTTAGAAGCCGCGCGTGATCCTCAGGCAGCTATTGAGAATGGTGGCGCTTGTCCAAATGTTCAAGCGTTAACCGAAAGCTATTGGCTAGTCGATATTCTAGCAGAAAAATATCTAGTTAATGTTGATTGTTGGGTTGGCTTTTATCTTTTAGATATTTTTAATCAACAAACCGCGTTAACTTGTTTACCGCTTTTGTTTCCTCAAACTATTGTGGTTGAATCTGAATGTCTTGAGGAATTTGCCCTATTTGAATGTTTGAATTTGTTAGGCTTTAGCCTTTTACCAACTGAGCATGAGTCGCTACAAGTAAAAGCGGTTCCCAAATGGATTGGTCAGCACCAAACTTGCGAAATTCTAGAGAAGCTAACCTTGCTATTGGTTCAACTGAGTCATAGAATGCCAGCGGAAAACTATACAAATAAAGCCATTAAAGAGCGCTTGGCTAATTTAATCGCCGAAGTCTTTAAATCGAGCCTTGTTTCGTTAATGCAGGAGTTTGTAAACCAATCTCAAATGACTCCTGCATTAGTCGACAAAGCAAAACACACAGGTTGTCTTGTTAAACTAAATAACCAAAATTTGCCTAGGCTCTTTAATCGTGAAAAATAGTCAATTAAAGCCTGTGGTTTTTATTATGGGGCCCACAGCAGCAGGCAAAACTGCGCTGGCAATGTCTTTATATCAGAGTGGCGGTTTCGAGATTATAAGTGTCGATTCTGCTATGGTGTATCGAGATATGAATATCGGCAGTGCTAAGCCGAGTGCGCAAGAGCTTGCTGTCGCTCCACATCACTTGATTGATTTTCTTGATCCTAAAGTCGCTTATTCCGCGGCTGATTTTTCTGCCGACGCAAAACGATTAATCAATGAAATTCACGAGAGAAATAAAATACCGCTATTGACTGGCGGCAGTATGCTTTATTTTAAAGCGCTTCAGCAAGGCCTCGCCGACTTGCCATCAGCAGATCCTTCGCTTAGAAAGCAGCTCGCAGAACGATTAAAAAATGAAGGAATTGAAAGCTTGCATGCGCAGTTAGCTGACGTAGATCCTGTTACCGCAGAACGGTTACATCACTCAGATACTCAAAGAATATTACGCGCATTAGAAGTCTATCAAGTGAGTCAAAAGCCTTTGTCTCAATGGCATCAAGAGCAAAGTTTACAGGCATTAGCTAATCCGGTTTTGGCGATTGCTTTAGCGCCTAAAGAGCGCGCAGTTTTACATAAGAGAATTGCACAGCGGTTTGATCTTATGTTGAAACAAGGATTGGTAGATGAAGTGAAAGCACTCTATAACCGTGGTGATTTAAGTCTCGATTGTCCTTCGATGAAATCGGTTGGTTACCGCCAAATATGGCAATACCTTGAGGGAGAAATGTCATTGCCGCAAGCCACTGAGCGAGCCATTATAGCCACTCGTCAACTCGCTAAACGACAATATACTTGGTTGCGGAGCTGGCCCGATGTTGAATGGTTCGATCCGCTAGAAAGTGAGCAACTTAATGCTGCCGAACAAAGAATTTTTCATTTTATATCGGATAAAAATCGCACTGAATAATTATCTCAAATGTTTTTGATTAAAATTTAGTACGACTAGTTAAAAACTGACAAGAGTTTCAGTTATAGTCTACTTGGCGCATGGTTGAACTTGGTTATACTAAGCGCAGTTCTAACTTTTCACTTCAACTTATACATGGCGCTTATGCAAGAAGCTTTAAATATTTTACGAGATACTTTTGGGTATCAAGCGTTTCGCTTTAATCAAGCTGAAATTATCGAGTCACTTGTCTGTGGCCAAGACGTTCTTGCGCTTATGCCCACGGGTGGAGGCAAGTCGTTATGCTATCAAATACCGGCAATTCTTAGAGAGGGAACCGGTGTAGTGGTTTCGCCACTGATTGCTTTAATGCAAGATCAAGTTGACGCTTTGTCACAAGTGGGCGTTAACGCAGCATTTTTAAACTCAAGTTTAACTGCTAGCGAAGTTAAGACAATTGAAAATGAATTACTGAATGGTCAGTACCAACTGCTCTACGTTGCTCCCGAGCGAATTTTGTCGCCTGCCTGCCTCGATCTTTTAGCAAAAATAAAAATTAGTTTATTTGCAATTGATGAGGCGCACTGTGTCTCTCAATGGGGGCATGACTTTAGGCCAGAATATCAGCAGTTAGCGGCGCTCCATCAAATTTTTCCAGATGTTCCTCGAATTGCTTTAACTGCAACCGCTGATCATTCAACTCGGCAAGAAATTATTGACCAGCTTGCTTTAGTAAACGCAAAAAAGTTTATTAATAGTTTTGACCGCCCTAATATTCAATACGTGATTAGTGAGAGCCAAAATAACCGCAATCAGTTATGGGATTTTATCCAGACTCAACAACCCCATGATAGTGGTATTGTGTACTGTTTGTCGCGTAAAAAAGTTGAAGCGACGGCACAATGGCTGCAATCTAAAGGTCGAAATGCGCTACCATATCATGCAGGCTTATCGAATGATATTCGGCAAAAAAATCAACAAGAGTTTTTGCGTGAGCCTGGCGTGATTATTGTGGCAACCATTGCATTTGGAATGGGAATTGATAAGCCTGATGTTCGTTTTGTTGCTCATTTAAGTTTGCCTAAAAGCATAGAAGCATATTATCAAGAGACAGGTAGAGCTGGGCGTGATGGTCAAGCCGCAATGGCTTGGATGGCCTATGGGTTACAAGATGTTATTACCCTGCGTCAAATGATGCAGCAATCGAATGCTCAGCAAAGTTATAAGTTGGTTTCGCAACAAAAGCTAGAGGCAATGTTAGGGTTATGTGAAATGATTAGCTGTCGGCGTCAAGCTTTATTGGAGTATTTTGGCGAGACTCTAACCGCACCTTGTGGTAACTGCGATAACTGTCTAGCGCCGCCCAAAACTTGGGACGCGAGCATTGCCGCACAAAAGGCTTTGTCCTGTGTTTATCGTACCGGACAACGCTTTGGAGTTGCCTACGTTACCGATGTGCTTCTAGGTAAAGCTGACGATAGAATAATTAAGCATGGGCATGAGCAAATTTCTACTTTTGGGGTTGGCAATGAATTGAGCGTTGCGCAGTGGCGAAGTTTATTTAGACAGTTAGTCGCTCAAGGCTACTTGTCGGTTAATCACGATCTCTATGGTGCGCTTCAACTAAACCAAAAGAGCCGAGCAGTACTTAAAGGGCTGCAAACAATTTTAGCAAGAGAAAGCGTTAAAATTAGCGCAGCTAATACGAGCAAGAAATCAGCGGTGGCGGAAGTCCATCGTGAACTATTTGAAGCGCTGAAAGAGTTACGCAAATTGCTTGCAGATTCACAGGGCGTTCCTCCCTATGTTATTTTTCATGATGCGAGCTTAATCGAAATGGCGACTAAGCGGCCGGAAAACGCTCAAGACTTTAAATTTATTCATGGAGTTGGTGAGCGAAAATTAACACTTTATGGAAAAGATTTTTTAAAAG
Source organism: Aliikangiella aequoris (assembly GCF_053709105.1). NCBI lineage: Bacteria > Pseudomonadati > Pseudomonadota > Gammaproteobacteria > Oceanospirillales > Pleioneaceae > Aliikangiella > Aliikangiella aequoris. The sequence goes on along the minus strand of NZ_CM132298.1, from coordinate 2,863,830 downwards.
TCATTAAGCAATTTAAGCTGCCAGAAGCGGTAAATAAGGAATTTTCGGACACCGTCAATCAATCTATATTGTTGTATACGCAACAATTATCGGTTGCAGAAATTGCCCAGCAACGCGGCTTAACTGAAAACACGATTTACTCACATTTGAGCCAAGCGATTAAAGCCGGTGACTTAGATCCTTTGCAGGTACTTCAAATATCGCAGCAAGAGTATCAGTCTATTACACAATCACTGCAAATGTTTAATCCGGAAGAAAAAGGGCTAATGAGTAAGGTTTTTGGGTTACTTGAAGAGAAATATAGCTATGGTGTGATTCGTTGTGTTGCGGCATTAGAGTGTTAAACTAATACCATGGGATCGACCAGTAAATATTTTTATTTGAAAAGGTTGAACTCTTTCAGGTTTGCCCTTACTAAGGAGTTAAGCCGTCACTAAATGTTTTAACATTAATTATTTAGCAGAAGCGTATAATCAATGCTAAAATTAGTGGGCAGGTGGCTTAAGACTCGAATGTTGTCAGTTTTAGGTTTGTTTTTGGCTAGATTACAGTCAAAAATAGAGCCACTTTAAGGTGATGAGTTTGAATGTTCAAATGTATTTTGCATTTGTGACACGGATGGTTTTTGTTAAAGTATTGCTATCAGTCTGCAGGCTTTTCAAGAACAATAATATAGAGACTTTTCCAATTTAGTCTCAAGATAAAAACAATAAGGAGACAATCATGTCAAAAGGGCAGTCCTTACAAGACCCTTATCTAAATGCACTACGCAGAGAGCGAATTCCAGTTTCGATCTTTTTAGTTAACGGTATTAAGCTGCAAGGGCAAATTGAGTCTTTTGATCAGTTTGTTGTTTTGTTAAAAAATACCGTTAGTCAAATGGTGTACAAGCACGCTATTTCTACTGTTGTACCTGCACGGAATGTTAAATTGCCGCACGCAGGTGAAGGTGAAAATGGTGATAGCTCTAGTGAGAGTGCTGGAAACTTTTAGGGTTTGTGGCTTTACTAGTTAGGCATTAAATACGTTTAACGAGTTATATTAATTCTTGCTACTTTGCTTTGGCATTATGTGAAACGTCAGTTTGCAACGCGATTGCACTGGCGTTTTGTTGTCTAAGTATAGTAAATTATCCCTCCATATAACGATAACTTTGCTGGCATAAAGCACTCGCGGGCTTTATTAAGCTTTTAGTTAGCGATTTTTTCAATAAAAGAGTAAATTTGATTGTTTGATAGACACGCTGGCGGTGAAAACGCCGTTTTAGTACACATAGACTTTCCTGATTCCCAAAATAAAGAAGATAAAGATGAGTTTATTGAGCTGGCGGTTTCTGCTGGCTTAGTGGTAAAAGACGTAGTAGGTGGTAGCCGAATGTCACCGGACGCACGATACTTTATTGGTACCGGTAAAGCCGACGAGATTGCGCAAATTGTGAAACACAGTGAGGCTGATGTTGTCTTGTTCAATCATCGCTTATCTCCTGCACAAGAGCGTAATTTAGAAAGCTTGGTAGAGTGCCGGGTGATAGATAGAACCGGCCTTATTCTGGATATTTTTGCGCAACGAGCAAAAACTCACGAAGGTAAATTGCAGGTTGAGCTTGCCCAATTAAATCATCTATCAACTCGTTTAATCCGGGGTTGGACCCACTTGGAGCGTCAAAAAGGTGGGATTGGCTTACGCGGTCCTGGAGAAACTCAATTAGAAACCGATCGCCGATTGTTAAGAGATCGTATTAAAAATATTCAAAAACGCTTAGAAAAAGTAGAAAAGCAGCGGGAACAAAGCCGTCGCTCTAGAAAGCGCGGTAATACCCCTACAGTGGCATTGGTCGGTTATACTAACGCAGGCAAGTCAACGCTTTTTAATTTTTTAACTAATGCTGAGGTGTACGCTGCCGATCAGCTTTTTGCTACGCTTGACCCTACCCATAGAAAAATTCAATTAGTTCCCGGCCAAGATGTTATTTTAAGTGATACGGTTGGTTTTATTCGACATTTACCCCATGATTTAGTCGCTGCTTTTAAAGCGACTTTACAAGAAAGCCGTCAAGCAGACATTTTGTTACATATCATTGATGCGTCTGACGAGCGTAAAGAGGACAATATTGACCAAGTTTATCAGGTTTTAGAGTCGATTGGTTCGAGCGATATAAAAACCATCGAGGTTTACAATAAAATCGACAATATGCAGCAGGTAGCGGCTAAAACCGAACCGGGCATTGATGATGACCCCGACAGAGTATGGTGTTCAGCAAAAACAGGCGAAGGACTAGAGCTGTTAAAGCAAACTATCAGTCATCAACTAGATATTCAATGGGAACACTTGAAAATCAAGCTTTTGCCACAACATTTAGGCATTCGCAGTGAATTATATAACTTGAATGTGGTTGAAGCAGAATCGGTTAATGAAGATGCAAGCATTGATATACAAGTGAATATCAATATTGCCGACTGGCGTCGACTTTGCCGACAAACCAATGGTTTAATAGAAACACTAGTAATAGACGATTTATCTAAGTAGACTGCCGGCTAATTAATATTAGTTGGTGGCGCGGCTACTATGGTTGCAGCATTTAAGGCAGCTCGATTAAAATAGAGCGCAATGATGAGTTCAATAACTTTAATAATACATGACTTCAAACTGACTGGAGAGAAACATGGCTTGGAACGAACCAGGTAACAATGGTAATAAAGATCCTTGGGGGAACCGTAATAAACAAAATGGCCCGCCAGATATAGACGAGGTCTTTAAGAAAATTGGCGGAATTTTTGGTGGCGGCAAAGGCGGCAACGGTCAATCTAGTGGCAGTAGCAAAGGCTTTTTCAGTATTGCTGTTGTTGTGTTGGCGCTAGTATGGTCATTCGCTGGTGTTTATACCGTGAACGAAGCGGAAAGTGGAGTTATTTTAAGATTTGGAAAATACCATACAACGGTCGGTCCTGGCCTTGGGTGGCGTTTATGGGGAATTGATAAAATCTATAAAGTTAACACTAATGAGTTGTTACAAGCGCGCGTTGATGGGCGTATGTTAACTAAAGATATCAATATTGTAGAAGTGGAAATTGGTCTGCAATATCGAATCATTGACCCAGAAGATTACTTGTTTAATTTAAGCAATCCTAACGAAGCTTTATTGCAAGCTTCTGAAAGTGCACTGCGTCAAGTGTTGGGTGATAACAATGTAGATGCGGTTTTAACCTCAGAAAAAGAAAGAATAAGAAATAGCTTACAACAAGAAATCATTTCGATTTTGAGTAATTATAAAAGCGGTATAAAAATTGAAACAGTGACTCTAGAAAGAGCGTTACCGCCTCGCCAAGTAAATGATGCCTTTGAAGAAGTTAACCGAGCAGAGCAAGATGCTAAGCGAGAAGTTCAAGACGCACAAGCTTATAAAAACCGAAACTTACCGCTAGCAGAAGCTGAAGCAGAAAAAATGAAGCAGCAAGCTGATGCTTATAAAACCGAAGCTTTGGCTAGAGCGCGTGGTGAAATTGCCCGCTTTGAACAGTTGTTACCTCAATATTTAGCCGCGCCACAAGTGACTAGGCAGCGTTTGTATATAGAGACAATGGAGCATGTAATGTCCCGCTCTACTAAAGTAATGCTCGATGTTGATAATGGCAATAACATGATATACCTGCCGCTTGATCAAATAATGAAAAAGCGTAGCGCACAGGAGGCAAAATAATGAGTAACAAGAGCCCATTTATCGCGTTTTTTATTATTCTCTCGGTTTTTATCTTATCTGATTCTGTGTACGTTATTTTAGAAACAGAACGCGCACTAAAGCTAAAGTTTGGTAAGGTTCTCCGTGATGAAAATGATTTACCAACAACATTTGAGCCTGGTTTACATTGGAAGTTTCCTTTGATTGAAAAGGTTATTTCATTAGATGCACGTGTCCAAACAATGGATGGCGCACCTAACGTATTTACAACCGAAGATAAACAGTTTCTTGATGTCGATACTTATGTGCAGTGGAAAGTAAATGACTTTTCGCAATTTTACTTACGTACTCAAGGTCGTTTTACCGAGGCAGAAAGTGTTATAGAGCGGCTTGTAGACAATGGACTGCGTGATCAATTTGGTCAACGTACATTAATTGAAGCCGTTGCAGAACAGCGTGAAGAGTTAATGAACGCAATACGTAACGATGTAAACAAGCGTGTACCCGATTACGGTATTGAAGTAGTTGATATTCGTGTAAAAATGGTTAATTACACTAATGAAGTCTTGCCTAATGTTTACAATCAGATTATTTCTGAGCGTAAAGCAACTGCCGATGAGCGCCGCAGTAAAGGTAAGAAAGAAGGTAATATCATCATTGCGACGACCGATGCGACGGTTAAAAAGATTAAAGCCGAAGCAGATGAATACGCACGAACAACGCGTGGTGAAGGGGATGCGTTGGCAGCTAAAATTTACGCTGACACCTATAATAAGAACCCAGACTTTTACGCATTTTTACGAAGTTTAGATGCCTACAAAGAGTCTTTTAAAAACAAAGACGACATTATGGTAGTTCAGCCGAAAGGAGAGTTTTTTAAGTATTTAAAAGACTCTAAAGGCAAAAATTAAGCACTGCAGAGTGCAGGTTTGTTAAGGCAGTCTTTTGACTGCCTTTTTTTCGTCTTTAAAATACTCATTGTAGGAGGAGTTATGACAGAGTTTCTTACCGGGGTCGCGATTGCTTTATTACTAGAAGGTATGATGCCTTTTATCGCACCAAAGCGCTGGAAATCTATGGTAATTAGTTTAGCGGAGCTTCCTGACGCGAGCTTGAGAGGCGTGGGGCTAGTGGTAATGTTAAGCGGTTTGTTGACCCTTTGGTTAGTTAGGTAAAAAACTGTTTCTCTTTTAACCTATTGAAACTAAGCGATTTTCTTTAAATTTTGTAAAAAATAGCGGAAATATAGCTAAAAAATGCAGAAATTTTAAGACGATAAGAGTACAATGCGCGGTTTCCTTTTAAGGCATTTTAAAGAAATCTTGTTATGTCAAAAAATGTAGTTGTTTTAGGCACCCAATGGGGTGACGAAGGTAAAGGTAAGATCGTTGACTTGTTAACTGATCGAGTAAGCGCCGTGGTTAGATATCAAGGTGGCCACAATGCAGGCCATACTTTGGTTATAGACGGTAAAAAGACGGTATTGCATCTTATTCCTTCAGGAATATTACGTGACGACGTTAAATGCCTTATTGGCAATGGTGTTGTTTTGTCGCCTGCGGCACTACAAGAAGAAATGACTATGCTTGAAGGGAACGGCGTACCGGTAAGAGAGCGCCTGCGAATCAGCGGTGCCTGTACTCTAATTTTGCCGTACCATATTGCGCTCGACCAAGCTCGAGAAGCGGCTAAAACGGGTGACAAGAAAATAGGAACCACTGGCCGAGGCATTGGTCCAGCCTATGAAGACAAGGTCGCAAGACGCGGGCTACGAGTTGATGATTTGTTTTACCCAGAACGCCTTAAAGAAAAGTTAACGGAAGTTTTGGAGTACCATAACTTTGTGTTAACTAACTACTTTAAACAACAAGCGATTAGCTTAGACTCCGTTTATCAAGAATGTTTGGGTTACGCTGAAATGTTGAAGGATTTGGTTGAAGACGTCACTGAAACCTTGCACTTAGCGAGAACCAACAATGAGTCTTTATTATTTGAAGGCGCACAAGGTACCTTACTTGATATCGATCACGGGACATTCCCTTATGTGACTTCGTCAAATACGACTGCTGGTGGAACTGCCACTGGTTCAGGTTTTGGTCCGTTATATTTAGATTATGTTTTAGGTATTACCAAAGCCTATACAACGCGAGTAGGTGGCGGACCTTTCCCAACTGAGTTGTTTGATGAGGTGGGGCAGCGCTTAGGCGAAAAAGGCCACGAGTTTGGTGCAACTACGGGGCGTCAGCGTCGCTGCGGTTGGTTAGATGCTGTGGCATTGAAACGAGCCATTCAAGTTAATAGTGTTACCGGTATTTGTTTAACTAAGCTAGATGTTTTAGATGGTTTAGAAACGGTAAAAATCTGTGTTGGTTATACTTGCCCAGAAAAAGGCCAATTAACCACAACACCGGTTGGCGCAGAAGGTTTTGCGCGAGTAAAGCCCGAATATATTGAACTACCTGGTTGGAGTGAGAATACTTTTGGCGTACAGTCTTGGGAAGAACTACCGCAAAATGCGCGTGACTTTATCGCAAAAATTGAAGAGTTAGTTAAAGTTCCTGTTGATATTGTCTCTACTGGTCCAGATAGGGTAGAAACGATTACCCGTCGAGATCCTTTTGAAGTATAAGAAAAATCGGATAACCTATAAGTAAGTAAAAAAGGCCGCTATGCGGCCTTTTTTTATTGATGCTTTTAAGACGCTGAGTAATTTTCACTATGCTTGAAAGTTATGCTATGGTTGAGCAAAAGTTTGTTATGAAGCTAGGTATGTCATTACTTGTAGTCTACAACACAAATAATGTTGGAAGTCGTTTTAGGTCTATCGCTGAAGTTTAAAATCTAAAAATTAAAATGCAGAAGGAAATAAAATGGATAATAGGTTCAAAGAATATAAAGTTGTACACATTGCCGAAGGCGGTTGCGGAACCATTTTATTAGGGGCGTCTGGGATGCCGCTAAAAAAAATTGAAGCCGAGTTAAATGCCTTAGCCGCAGAAGGTTGGCAAATGGTTTTTCAGGTGATTGAGCGCAAGCGCTACTTACTGTTTTGGAGTAGAGAAGCGGCAATTATAACTTTGGGTAGATAATTGTGAAACCAGTGCTTCTTTCACTGATTCGTCAATACCGGGTAACAGGAGGTGGTCGTCGCTGGTTTGGTGTTGACTGCAATTTTCAGCCAACCTGTTCAGAGTATACTTACCAAGCGATTGAAAAGTACGGTGTATTTAAAGGGTTAAAGCGAGGCGCTCTTAGGATTAAGTCCTGCTCGCAAAAAGATAGTTTTTGCAAATGTATCGATCCTTTGCAATAGGAGGAAAGTTGCTAAATCAACAGCAAGTAGACACTGAGGAAGAAGACTTACGTGAGCAGATAAACTTGCTTTCGGAGAATGGTAAGAAAGCTTTTTATGCTTCAGTAAAGAAAAAAGTAAAAGACCCAGACACTTATGCGGCTCTTAATTGGTTCTTTATTATAGGGTTGCACCATTTTTATTTAGGTCGATGGGTAAGTGGCTGCCTAGATATAGCCGCATTTATTGTTGGCATTTTACTCATCGTTTTTTATTCTTTTGCTGCGGGTATTAGCCTCATAATTATTGTCTCTATGTTAGAGCTATGGGCGCTTTTTAGATCTCAATTGATTGTTCAGGATTGGAACAATCAGCTTTATAAAGTTGAACTGCAAAAATATCGGTGAACAAGCTGCATGCATTAGGTCTAGTTCCTTAGTTCAGCAGGTAGGTTATTTTGCCTGGGAATCTTGTTGTTGCTCCAAAAACATGAGTGAACGAATGCCATACCAGGAAAATTTTTCACCGTCGACTAAACCGCAAGCAAAACCTAATGATTGCATTTCTTTTTTGTAGCGTTCGAAAGGAAAAGGTTCACTAGAAAAAAGTAAGCAGGTGGCGCTTTTTGATAATTGATCTAGCTCAATTTTAGGGTATTTTTCTGGCTGCGAACTTAAGTAATGACCTAACCCACAGAACTCTAGAACAGAGCGAATAAAGGTATTTTCGCCAATTGCCATATAGGGATCTTTCCAAATTAAATATTCAAGCTGTGCTTGCGAGCTTGGCTCTATCCACCATTCAATTACGCCAGGAATATTGGGTAGCTTAATGGGGGTTGACGGCTTTGACTGACTCGTTAGTTGTTGCCAGCGTAGCGCAATTTCTTGTAGTGCTTTATTGCGCAAGGTTTGCGCTAATCGATTGAGTTCTAGCGCCACATCGTCGATTTTGGTGATATGCAATGCAATATACTCAAAAGGGCAAGACTCTGCCATTGCGAACGTATTTTCTTCTTTGTCTAAAATGACAATATCGGGTGCAAGTTGTGAGGCTTGCTGCCAATCAACTTCCTTGGTTCCTCCAACCTTTTTAATTGAGCTAACTTTGTTTTCTGGGTGTATACAGAATCTAGAACGGCCCACCACATTAACACCGCAGTAAATTAATGTTTCGGTTATAGAAGGAACAAGACAAATGACTTTCACAAAGTAGCCTTTAAAATGAGGTCGTTAAAAAACAATACTGGCAGCGCGCTTAAACTGGCGAGTTGCTATATGCTGTAAGATTATAAAAAATCAAAAGATCATAGAGCTTGCTTTAACTTTAAGCAAGTGTGTTAGCATTTAAGCAGTTTTCTGACAAAATATAGCAATATGAGAACTTTAGGTGGTATTAATTCACAGTTTTTCTGCATAGAATACGCGCCTTTTATTGATATAGATTGACTTTGGCTTGCCAACGGCAGCAGCGTTGGATTGTGGACTCATTTAATTAGCAACATCACTTTATTTAAATAGGATTAATCATGGGAAATCGACTTTCTAAGTTAGCAACCAAAACCGGTGACGACGGCACCACAGGGATTGGTGGTAATAAGCGCTATCCAAAAGACTCAGCCCGCATTGAAGCTATTGGTAGTGTTGATGAATTAAACTCTGCGATAGGTATGGTATGTTCGCAGCCCATTGATGGCTCGTTGCTAAGTGTTTTAAATGAAATTCAGCATCGCCTTTTTGATCTTGGTGGCGAGCTAGCAATGCCTGACTATACGCTTATTGAAGAAAAGCACATACAACAACTTGATAACTGGTTAGAAGAGTTTAACCAGCAGCTGCCACCGCTTAAAGAGTTTGTGTTGCCTAAGGGCACATTGGCAACCACTAGTTGTCATTTGGCAAGAACCATTTGTAGACGCGCTGAAAGGCGCATTGTGACCGCAGCTAACGAAGAGCCTATTAACGATAATGCGCGAATTTATTTAAACCGCTTATCAGATTTACTTTTTGTTTTTTGTCGGCTGCTTTCACAACAAGATAATCAGCCTGAAGAGTTATGGCAGTCAAAGCGCATGCAAGGTAATAAGACTGAATGAGCTGTGCCAATTTAGAGGTAGCGAAACAGAGTTATTGCTTTCTGTTTAAGCATAATTACTGTGTCGTGCAGTTTTTTAACCGGGTAACATTAAAAGAATTGGTCGATAGCTTTTCTGCGTTAGTAAGGCATCCTAAGTTCGAAAAGAATATGTCAGCTTGCTATGACATGCGTTGCGCCTTTGTCGAGGTGGATTTAAAAGAAACTGAAATATTTTATCACTTTGCTGCGGGTATGATTGACAAAAGGGGGGCAGATTATCGGCTTGCTTTTGTTTATGGTGATGAAATGACAAAGATGCTAGCGGAATTTTATCGGCTATTTTTGTCACGTACTCAGATAGAAGTAGAGATAAGTGACTGTTATAACCAAACCTTACAGTGGCTAGAAAAAAGCTAAACGATTAGCTGCTTTAACTGAGATGTTAAAGTCGCTGCTAATTTTTACTGCACCGCCACATTTTTGACTCAATACCCATATTAAAATTATGTTTATTTGTAAACTGTTCTTTTTATTGGTTTTATTTTAATAGCCCATATTCGTAGCGTAAATAATTCACTTCGGTAAGTAGCCAGCGTCTAATTAACTCAAATAAATCTCAGATACCCTAAATTATCTTGCTATTTTAGAATAAATAGAAAACACTCTAAATACCTTACGTAACATATTGTTTTTTATTACATATGGCTGCAATTGAATCGAGTACAAATAGTCAAAGCTACAAGATGACGTTCAGTCACGGGGGCGGATACGTCGATATTGCCTTTGATGGGGGCGTCAGCGTTAGTTTACTCAATCAAGTGTTTATGGAGCTTATTGCTCACTCTCAGTTTAAATATAATCTAAACGCATGTTACGACTACAGTAATGCCTATCCTGACATTAGCATGCCGGAAATAGAAGAACATGCTTCTCTAGTGCAGCAAAATCTTCATTTAAGAGGCTCTACTTATAAGCTAGCTTTAGTTGCTACAGATACTTTGGCTTCAGCATTGTTATCTGTTTATAAGCTAAGAATTTCTAAAACTTCGGTTGAAGCCGAAGTCTTCTCATCAAAAAAATCTGCCATTACCTGGCTTTTAAACCCAGAGTGAAGTCCTGAGCCGCTTATTACTTTGTGTACTTAAGTTTAATTATCTCAATGCTATTCCATTGTCTTTGTGCGTGCTATAATCGCGATCCATTTTTGGTGCGCTTAGCGCTTAAAAGGGAACGCGGTTAAAATCCGCGGCTGTGCCCGCAACTGTAAATAGAGCGAACGACCATACCACTGGCTAAAGCCGGGAAGGGGTCTAACGGTTAACTCTATAAGCCAGGAGACCTACCAGAGATGATAATTCTTGCTAATCGAGCGGGTCACTCGAAGGAGCAGTGAGTAAATCCGCCTATTCACTCCCCCTTAAAAGATCCGCTAGATACCGTTAAAGTGGATCAGAATACGTGCAAACAGTCAATCAGTCCAATGTGTTAATTAATGCTACTAACATCAGTTGGCAGGTACGTAAGCGCCTTATTCTCGACAACATTAGCTTTCAGGTTAAGCAAAATGAATTCGTGGGTATTATCGGTCCGAATGGCGCTGGAAAATCTTCTTTGCTTCGTTGTTTATATCAAAAAATAATCCCCAATCAGGGAAATATCGATTTCGCTGGAAAAACACTCAAAAGTTATTCAAGAAAAGCCTTGGCACAACAGTTAGCAGTGGTATTGCAAGAAGCACCTATGCGTTTTGAGTTAAGTGTAATGGATGTTATTCGAATGGGTCTTACACCAAACAAATCATTGCTTTCATTTGACACTCATGCAGACAGCCTCGCCATTATTAATGCAGCAAAGCAAGTCGATTTAGCTGACAAGCTTGAACAAAGTATGAACTCGCTATCGGGCGGCGAAAAGCAACGAGCAATGATTGCTCGCGCCATTTTGCAGTGTCCCAGATTATTAATTATGGATGAGCCAACCAACCATTTAGATGTCCGTCATCAAAAAGAAGTTTTAACGCTAGCAAAAAAATTGAACATCACAGTGATTGTCAGCATTCACGATCTGAATTTAGCTGCCGCATACTGCGATAAGCTTATCTTGCTTGATCAAGGCAAAATTGTTGCCCAAGGCACACCAGAAGAAGTGATTAATCAGCCGACTTTGAAACAAGTATTTGCAGTTGATAGTTTGGTTGATTCACACCCGTTCAACAATAAGTTGCGCATTACCTTCGACATGGGAGAGTCTCATGTTAATAAGTAAACAAAACTACTTTTACTCACTTAAAAAACAGCTAGGAAATAGTACTCACTTTATAATGATTATTCTATTTTTAGTTTGTTTGCTATTAGTTAGTTTAATTACTGCCAGTGGTATAGGTAGCGTTAATTTAACCGCTTCACAAGTATTTGATGCTTTGTTGGGCTGCGAGCTAAATCAACTAGACTGTAGTGTTAATCAAATCACAACACAAATTGTTTGGGAAATTCGATTACCCAGAATATTCATGGCTTTAATTACAGGAGCTGGGCTTTCTGTTACTGGAGCCATTTTACAGTCGGTCACTCGAAACCCATTAGCAGATCCTTATTTGTTTGGCATATCTTCGGGCGCGTCTTTAGGTGCCGTTGTCGTCATGTCGGTTATTTCTGCAGGTACAGTTTCCATAACTGCTGGCGCTTTAGTGGGAGGCATATTTTCAGTCTTTTTAATGTTAACTTTAGCAGGGAAATCCGCGGTTAACGTTGAGCGCTTATTGCTTTCTGGGGTTGCTGTTTCTTTTATGCTTTCCGCATTTACTAGTTTAATTTTGTATTATTCCGAACCTGAAACAGCGGCGACTTTATTGTTTTGGATGATGGGAAGTTTTTCTAATAGTCAGTGGAGCGAACTACCATTACCTACGCTAGTTTTGGTGTTGGGCTTTGTTTTGTTTTTTATTTACCGCCGTTGGTTAGTGGCAATACAGGCCGGAGACGAAAGCGCGCAGACACTGGGGATCCCGGTTAATCAGTTGCGCCTAATGATGTTAATAGTATGTGCAATTATTACTGCAGTATTAGTCGCTCACGTTGGTGGAATTGGTTTTGTTGGCTTAATGATTCCTCATATTGCGCGCTATATAGTTGGGCCTCAAATTCATAAGATTTTACTTGTCACTTTTATTCTTGGTGCAACTTTTATGATTTGGGTAGACGTAATTGCGCGTTCGTTATTACAACATCAAGTATTGCCAGTTGGGATCGTTACTTCTGCGCTAGGAAGCTTTTTCTTTTTTATTATTTTAAAACACCGCAGTCGCAGCGATAGTGTTGGAGTTTAATGTGTTTAATATTTTAGATTTAAATAGCCAGCATGATGCGCTAATCAAACACACGATTGACAACAAAACTAAACCGCCAGGGGCCTTGGGAGATCTTGAAACGCTTGCATTTCAGTTAGCCAAAATTATTGCGGTTGACAATAAAATCCTGATTAATCGGCCGTGTATGCTGGTATTTGCAGGAGATCATGGTATTGCCAAAGAAGGGATCAGTATTGCTCCTAGTGAAGTGACTCAACAAATGGTTAACAATTTTCTAGCCGGTGGTGCCGCCATTAATTGTTTTTGTCGCGTCAACCAAATACAGCTAGAAGTCATTGATGCGGGAATTTTAGCGCCGCTGGAGCATCCTAAATTACATAACTGTTCTTTAGGCCAAGGAACAAATAATTTTTTGAATGAACCGGCTATGAGTATCACAGCGGTTGAAAAGGGAATTGCTTTAGGAGGCGCTATGGTCGCCAAGCAAACTCAGCAAGGAAGCAATGTTATCGGTTTTGGTGAAATGGGCATAGGTAATACGTCTTCAGCAGCTGCCCTATTAAGCGTATTATTAGATTGGCCGGTTGCCGATTGTGTTGGTCGTGGAACTGGAATAGACGATGTTACTTTTTTACGCAAGCAACAATTGATTGAACAAGCGGTTACCAAGCATAAAAGTCAATGTCATGATGTATTGTCGGCATTAGCGCTTTTAGGTGGTTTTGAAATTGTTGAGATGTGCGGTGCCATGTTGGCTACTGCTGAAGCGCGCTGCGTTATTTTGGTTGACGGATTTATTGCGAGCGTTGCCGCACTTGCTGCGATAAAAATAAACTCTAATGCGGCTGCTTATATGGTGTTCTGTCATGAGTCTGAAGAAAAGGCTCACCGAAAGTTACTTAAATATTTAAATGCCAAGCCGCTACTAAAACTTAGCCTAAGGCTTGGCGAAGGTACTGGCGCGGCATTAGCAATGCCTTTGTTGAAAAGTGCTGCAGAATTTTACAACCAAATGGCGAGCTTTGATGCTGCAGGAATTCAAGCGGTATGACGTTTATAAACAAGCAAATTAATTTGCTGTTAATTGCAATTAGCTTTCTAAGTCGAGTACCGGTTTCTAGCAGGCTTGATTATTCTCAGCAAAAACTTAACGAGGCTTGTCGGTATTTTGCTTTGGTAGGATATTTACTAGGCACATTATGCGTGTTGGTTTTTTGGATTTTTAATCAACTATTTGATGTCTCTGTAGCACTCATATTAGTCATGGGGTTTAGTTTACTTTTAACTGGTTGCTTTCATGAAGACGGCCTAGCTGATACTTGCGATGGGTTTGGTGGTGGTTGGGGCCAACAGCAAAAGCTTACTATAATGAAGGACTCTCGAATTGGTACTTATGGTGCGGCCGGATTATGGTTTGCATTAAGTGCCAAGTGGATATTTTTAACTCATATTGAAAATATAGTTGGTGCCTTATTGTTAGCCTACTCATTGAGTCGAGCAATGAGTGTTTGTGTGATGTTTATTTTGCCTTATGTTACCGATGAAGATAGCAGCAAAGTAAAACCCATCGCCATGGCAACTAGCCGAATAAATTTGCTCATTAATTTATTGGTAGGGGCTACTGGCTTCTTTATTTTTCCAACAGTAGCTCTTTCATTATTTTGGGCTTTAGGACTTGCGCTAGTGCTTTATGTTTTGTTATTAAAGCGACAAATTGGCGGTTTTACTGGCGATACTTTAGGCGCAGCACAGCAAATTTTCGAGCTTTTAATTTACTTAGTGCTTATTGAGGGAGCGCTTTAATATGCATTTAATATTAGGTGGTGCTCGCTCCGGAAAAAGCCGTTATGCGGAAGAGCTTGCAAGTGAGTATAAACAAGTTTTATATATTGCTACGGCGCAAGCCAATGATGCTGAAATGAAGCAAAGAATTATTCAACATCAAAATCAGCGCTCGCAGCATTGGTCGCTGATAGAAGAGCCTTTTGAGCTGGCGCAAATTCTTAGCGACCTAGACCCGAAGATTGACTGTGTATTAATTGAATGTATGACTTTATGGTTAAGCAATTGGCTTTGCTCACCCCAAGCTAAACAGTGGAACGAGCAAAAGAGTCAGTTTTTATCTGCTTTAAAATCCAATGCTGCATGTGCAATTTACATTGTTTCTAATGAAGTTGGGAGTGGTATTGTTCCGTTAGGGGAGCTTAGCAGAAAATTTGCCGACGAAGCAGGTTGGTTAAATCAGGCATTAGCCAAACTCGCAAGCGAAGTTACCTTAGTCGTCGCGGGCTGCGAATTAAAGTTAAAAACAGTGCCTTGTGAAAGTTCTGGCAGGAACCTTCGGAGGTCAGATTGAATACTCAAATTATTTTAGTTCGTCACGGAGAGCCTGTACTGCAAAATGCTCTGTTAGGTCATACCGACTCACCTTTAACTGAATTTGGTTGGAAACAGCTCACGGCTCAATTTAACCAGTTGCCAAAATTTGATTTACTCGTTTCTAGTTCGCTTAGCCGATGTTCTGCATTTGCTCAAGACTATGCCGCGCAAAAAAACATCAGCTTGCAACTAGACACTCAATGGCGAGAGTGCTTTTTTGGAGATTGGGATGGACAAAAATACCAAGCACTCCATTCTAGTAACCCACATCAAGTGGGTGAGTTTTTTAAAGATCCGAATAGATTCCCACCGCCGAATGCAGAGTCCTTAGCTGACTTTTCAAGAAGAATAGAGTCAGCCTTTTTAAAGTTGGTGTATAAAAACCAAGGGAAAACAATAGTTATACTTACTCACGCCGGCGTTATTCGCACACTCGTTGCCTGGTGTTTAAAAATTGATTATCTATCTGGAGTGCAGTTTCGACGCTTTAACCTAGACTACGCCAGTCAAACTAAATTGTCTGTGTTTAGTGAAACGTCTGATCAGCAAAGCGAAAAGCTTTATCCCCAGTTAGCAGCTTTGAATATTGGCTGCGGCTTATCAAAAGTGGAGAGCTGTGGTGGCTAAAGGTAAGCTAAAAGGCAGCTTAATGATTCAAGGCACAACTTCAGATGCAGGAAAAAGTATTTGTGTTGCTGGGCTGTGTCGGCTGCTGAAGCGACAAGGGGTATCAGTTGCACCTTTTAAACCGCAAAATATGGCGTTAAATTCTGCGGTAACTGCTAGTGGTGGAGAGATTGGACGCGCTCAAGCATTGCAAGCAATAGCATGTGGTTTAGAGCCTTCTACTGACTTTAACCCCGTTCTACTTAAGCCAAGTTCTGATATGCGCTCTCAGGTTATAATCCATGGTCAGTCAGTGAGTGATTTAGAAGCTCGCTCTTTTGGTGATATTAAACAATTGGCTTTCCACAGCGTGCTTGAGTCTTATGCGCGCTTACAACAGCAGTACGACGTGATTTTAGTAGAAGGTGCAGGCAGCCCTGCAGAAATTAATCTACGCAAAAATGATATTGCAAATATGGGGTTTGCCGAAGCGGTTAATTGCCCTGTAGCGCTTATTGCAGACATTAATCGAGGAGGCGTATTTGCGCATCTAACGGGGACGCTAAATTTACTTTCTAAAACTGAACAGCAAAGAGTTAAAGGCTTAATCATCAATCAGTTTAGAGGGCATTTAAATTTATTGCAGTCGGGTTTAAATTGGTTAGAGCAAAATACCCAAAAGCCTGTACTAGGCGTACTTCCATTCATTCCTCAACTTAAGCTCGACGCAGAAGATGCTATTGATGCAGAACAGATTACACAAAATCCTAAAATTAATATTAAGGTTTTAGTATTACCAAGAATTAGTAATCACACGGACTTTGAGCCGCTCAAATGGCATCCGCAAGTAAACTTAGAATATGTTGTAGCGGGAGGTAGTTTACAAGGTGCTGACTTAATTATTATTCCAGGTAGCAAAAGTGTTAGAGATGATTTGCGCTATATTTATGAACAAGGTTGGCATCAACAGATTCAGCGACACTGCCGTTACTCAGGTAAAGTTTTAGGAATATGTGGTGGCTTTCAAATGTTGGGTGAGTTAATTTCTGATCCATATGGGGTTGAAAGTAAAGCGGGAGAAACCAAAGGGCTTGGTCTCTTAGATATTACGACTAAACTGTACTCAACTAAACAGCTTAAACAAGTTACTGGCCAGTGTTTAATTGGCCAATACAGCCAAGTCGATAGTCAGGCTGGATTGACTGACGCGTCACAACACAACGTTAATTTTATTAATAAAAACAATCTCGATGTTAACGAAACCAATATCGAAGGGTATGAAATTCACTGTGGGAAAAGCAAAGGCTTAGGTTTGGCGCGACCCTTTGCAATTTTGCGCGATCAGGCAAAGCAATCTTATAGCGATGGCGCTGTATCACAAGACAACCAAGTAGCGGGCACTTATATTCATGGATTATTTGAATCGTCACAAGCGCTACTCAATATTTTGCAGTGGTGTCGGCCAGCAAAGTACGAGCCTCAAGATTGGACGCAAATACGAGAACAAGAACTAGACCGACTAGCAGATGTATTTGAGCGGCATTTAAATGTTTCTCAGATAGAAAAAATCATTGGGTGAGCTGGCATTTTTGCAAGCTCAAATTACAAGGAATAAGAAATGGACAAACAAGAAAAGCATAAAATAAAGTCGCAAAAGCAGAAAGAAAAAGTCGATGCAAGTGTAGCTAAAGCACAAATTGAAAAAGGTGTAATGATAGTTATTACTGGTAATGGAAAAGGTAAGTCTACATCGGGTTTTGGTACGGTTGCTCGTTGTGTTGGACATGGTTATAAAGCAGCTGTTGTGCAATTTATTAAAGGCCAATGGGACTGTGGAGAGAGAAACTTACTTGAACAGCATGGTGTGCCTTTTGCCGTAATGGGAACTGGTTTCACTTGGAATACACAAGATAGAAAAGGTGATATTGCTGCAGCTGAAAAAGTATGGCAACAAGCCAAGCAGTTTCTTGCTGATCCTCAGTACCACTTAGTTTTATTAGATGAACTAACCTACATGTTGGGATATGATTATTTAGACAAAGAAGAAGTGCTTAGCGCTATTGCTAACCGGCCACCAGAACAGTCGGTTGTTGTTACTGGCCGTGGTGCGATAAAAGCACTACGTGAAATGGCAGACACGGTGAGCGAAGTGAAGGAAGAAAAACACGCTTTTAAAGCTGGAATTAAAGCGCGCAAAGGAGTTGATTGGTGATGCGCTTATTTCAGAATAAAAGCTGGTTGATAGTGCTAAGCTGCATTTTTAGCAGCGTTGTTAGTGCACAAGAAAGCCCGGCACAAACTGCAGTAAAGAAAATTGTTGCGCTATCACCGTCTTCAGTAGAAATGCTTTTTTATATAGGTTTAGGTGATTCAATTGTTGCCACGGTAGAACATGCGGATTTTCCCGCAGCAGCAAAAAAAATTCCTCGTATAGGTAACTACACAGGTATTCAAATAGAGAGAGTCGTGGCGCTACAACCTGATCTCATTATTGCCTGGAAAGGCGGCAATAAGGCATCGGATCTTAAAAAGCTTGAATCGCTTGGCTTTAAAATGTTTTATACCAACCCTACCAGTATAAACCAAGTTGTCGTTGAAATGCAGCGGTTAGCAAAAACGCTTGGCACAGCAACCTACAGCAGTAAGATGATTGAAACTTTTTCGAAAAAATACCAAACAGTAGTTAAACAATATGCAACAAAAAAGACGGTTAGAACATTTTACCAACTATGGCATGAACCATTGCGAACTGTCGGCGCTGATAGTTGGGTAGAATCATTAATAAAAGATTGTAATGGAGAGAATGTTTTTAGTGATAGTGAAGTTTCTTATCCCTTAGTTTCTATGGAAAGTGTGCTACATAAAAATCCACAAGTGGTTATTATTCCTAATCACTCTGGGAGTGATCAAAGTAACTTAGCTATATGGAATCAATGGAAAGCAATTGAAGCGGTTAAGGAATCACGCATTTTTGAATTAGATGGTGCAAAAATATTACGCGCTGGGCCTCGAGCGATTGATGGCCTAGTCGAGCTTTGCGAGACAATAGATAGTGCTCGTCGCTAAAGAATTGGAATAGACGGGGTTATTAAGCCTGTTACTCAAGGATGAGATTGGTAAGTTTAGTGGTTTGAGTGAGAATCAAACATGAATCGGGAATCTAGTGAAACTCTAGAACTGCCCCCGCAACGGTAAGCCTTGATTGCAAAAAGGTGAAGTCCGGAAACCGGCTAAACTTTTATTTTTATGAGAAATTTCTCACAGACCCTAACGCGGCGGGCGTTAGTTTTAAGAAGGTATTATAGATAATGAAAAAGTGTTTAGTTACAACATCAACTGCATTCGTTTTAGCGGCAGCCTTTATGCCGCAGATCAAAGCCGAAGACGCTAAAATTTTGGTTACTGCGAATCGGATACAACAAAATGTTAATGATGTATTAAGTGATGTGGTTATTATTGATCGAGCAGAAATAGAAAAAGTGCAACCACAGTCACTTATTGATCTTTTGGTTAATGTCGCAGGAATAGACTTTGTACAAAAAGGTGGACATGGTCAAGATAGTTCGTTATTTGTTCGTGGCGCGAACTCGAATCAATTATTGATTTTAGTTGATGGTGTTCGGGTGGGTTCAGCCACCCTAGGAAGTAAATCAATTGCATCAATTTCTATGGCGCAAGTTGAAAAAATTGAAATTGTAAAAGGAGCTCGTGCGGCAATTTGGGGCAGTGACGCGATTGGAGGTGTTATTCAGATTTTTACTCGAGCCTACGACAATGGAGAGCATCGTATTGGGCTGTCTGTAGGATCTAATAGTACTTATGAAGGTGAAGCTTCAGTAGGCTTTGGCAATGATTCTGTTAGCAACACTATTTCGCTGGTGAAAAAGCAGTCTCAAGGATTTGATGTTAGAGACGATGCATCTTTTGATAAAGATGGATATGAAAATCTGTCAGCTTCGTTGCGGGGAAATTATCAACTAGCAAGTAACCATTTAATCGATTGGACAATTCAGTCTGATCGTGGTGAAAATGAATTTGATACTAGCTTTGGCGGTGATGTAAGCTTTTTTAGAAATCGATTATGGAATCTTCGTTATTCGGCACAAATGAACGATTGGAGCACGCAACTGTCTGTCGGCTCAAGTACCGACAAAAGTTACACTGTTGATCCAACATTCGGAAAGAGTCAGTTTGAAACTCAGCGTGATCAAGTTGCTCTTATTACCCGAGGTACACTGACAAAACGTACCTCTGTCGTTGCGGGTATTGATTGGTTTCAAGATGACATAGGCGAAACTACAACGACTTATGCACAACAAAAGCGAGATACTTTTAGCCCTCATGTAAGCATAAATTATATTGGCGACCAATGGATTTTTGATTTAGCGGTAAGAAACGACGATGTTGAAGATGTGGCTACTAAAACAACGCTTAATCTAGCTGCCGGTGTAAAGTTAAACAAGAACCAGTTGTTAAGCCTAAACTTTGGGCAAGGGTTTAAAGCGCCAACGTTTAACGATTTATACTACCCATTCGGTGGAAACCCAGGTTTAGAATTTGAAGAGTCGGATAATTTAGAGCTGGTTTACAAATTAATCATGCCGTTAGGTCGGTTGAGTGCAAGTTTATATACATCTGAAATTGAAAATCTAATTCAATGGGCGCCGAATCAAGATGGTAACTGGCAACCTCAAAATGTTGGTGAAGCAAAGATTCAAGGTGTTGATTTTAACTATAGTATAAACACTCATAGTATTAAACATGAATTTACTGCAAGTTATCTTCAGCCTGAGAATAAGCAAACGGGCGAGCAGCTGCTGCGCAGAGCGAAAACCAGCTTCGGCTATCAGCTATCTTTTAGTAGCGCTGACTTTGATTGGTTTGCTCAAGCAGAATATGCAGGCAAGCGCCAAGATGTATTAGAAACTTTGGCAGCTTATACTCGAGTTAATTTAGGCGCAAGTTATCTGATTAACCAGCATTGGAAAGCTCAGTTAAAAATTAACGATGCATTTAATGAAGCCCCGGTGACTGTTTCGGGATATTTTCCTATCGAAAGAGAATACTACTTGAGTATTAGTTATCAAAACTTTTAATTAGTGTTGCTCGCAGTAAAGCCAAAGACTTTATTGCGAGCGCTAATTTAATAAAGCAGACTTTATATTTTGGAAAAAACTACGACAACTTTTTATATTGCCCGTCATGGAGAAACCGAATGGAATGTTGTTCGTAAACTTCAAGGGCGACTTGACAGTCCGTTGACCTCTGCAGGACAACTTCAGGCGAAGAAAATCGCAAAGCTTTTTGCAGAAAAAGCAATTCAGTTAATATTAACTTCTCCGCTGGGCCGAGCTATTGAAACTGCAAAGTATTGCCAGCAAAGCTTACACTCACCCCTATTAACAATAGACAATTTGCAAGAAAGAGATTTTGGTCATTGGCAAACTCGGTATTTTGACGAGTTAAGAGACTGTCGTGAGTTTGAATCGATATTTTTTCAAGTGACCAGTGCGGCTCCTCCAGGGGGCGAAAGTGGAATAGATTGCGCTAAGCGTATACAGCTTGCATTACAAACAGCAGCCGAAAGTAATCGTGAACAACAGGTCTTAGTCATTACTCATGGAGACGCCATTCGTTGCTTTTTAAACTCTTTTAAAGAAAAAGGTTTTTGTGATGCTTACAGTAAATATGGAAATGGTCAATTTTTTAAAGTTGAATACTGTCATATAAATAAGCAGTTTGTTTATGCGGCCGACAAAATATAATGGAATTAGACTTCGCGTTTTTTATTAGCGCAGTATTAACTTGCGCACTATTGCTGGACTACCTGATTGGAGAAGCAAAGCGTTTTCACTGCTTAGTTGGGTTTGGCGTTGTTGCAACGGCATTAGAGAAAATTTTAAACGGATATGCTAAAAAAAATACTGCGTTTAACCTGTTGCTTAGTGGCTGTTTCGCATGGGCGCTACTAATAATTACTGGGCTAGCCTTTTATTGGATAGTTTATAACATCTTGGCACTAGCAATACTGACTTTGTTCGCGTCGTTGGACACGGCTTTAATAGCAAAGTTTATTATCGATGTTTATGTTGTTTATTGGGCTATCGGATTACGCAGTTTAAAAGAGCACACGCTAAATATATATCAACCAATAAATCAAGGCGAAATTGAGTCAGCGCGCTTCAGGTTAAGCTATTTAGTGAGTCGAGAAACGCGACAGCTTGCGCCCAAGGATATTGCTAGAGCTGCCACTGAAAGTCTGTTTGAGAACGGACACGACGCGGTAGTCGCGAGTATATTTTGGTATTTAGTTGGCGGCGCACCGCTTGTCATTATTCATCGACTCAGTAATACTTTAGATGCAATGTGGGGTTACCGTACTTGTCGATTTAATTATTTTGGTCGTTGCTCAGCAAAAATCGATGATTTTTTAGGTTGGCCATCGGCAAAGCTCACCAGCATTATCTATCTATTCGCTTCATTTAAAAGTCTTCAATCAGTTTATATAGGATTGTTACTCGCAAAACGTCAGGCTAAAAGATACAAGAGTATCAATGGTGGCTGGGCAATTTCTGCCGGAGCCACTGCATTGGGGGTTAGGCTTGGCGGAAAAGCGGTATATCATGATCAAGTATTTTTAGGGCCTATTTTAGGCCGCGGTAAAGATTTAAGAACGCCTCAAATACTTAGTGCGATAAAGCTATTGAATTTCGCTGTTTTGCTTTGTTTAGGATTTGTTTTTTTGATTGAACTTTGCATTATGGTTTACTCAAAATGACCAAACTAATACACGGCGGTCAGCTTATTGCTATCGCAAAACAGTTCGCTCTTGAGCCCTCAGGGTGGCTCGATCTTTCAACTGGAATTAGTCCTTATAGTTACCCAATAAAGGATCAATCATTCCCTTTGCTGAATCGCTTACCGGAAATTGACGAGCGCTTTATGGAGTGCGCTAGAGCTTATTATCAAGTTAATAACTTGTTAGCCACGCATGGTTCTCAAGCAGCAATAAAAGCGCTGCCTTTACTTTGGCTGATGATGAATAAAGCAGACTTGAGTAAAAAACTAGCCAATAAAGATCATAATATGCAGGTTTTTTTACCTAAATATGGCTATAAAGAGCATGAAAAAGCTTGGCGCACCTTTCATTATTCAGCAATTTATTATGAGCATATTAATGAGATCACTGACCTAAAAGTCGGCGATGCGATTGTTGTAATTAATCCCAACAATCCTACGGGTGAATATTTAGACAAACAATGTTTGCACAAATTGAGAATTAGGGCTGAGCGAAAAAATTGCTTACTCGTTGTTGATGAGGCTTTTATGGACGTTATGCCTGTGCAGCATTCGCTTTTAAGCAGGGATGGTTTTTCTCACTGTATAGTCTTGAGATCGTTTGGAAAGTTTTTTGGGTTAGCAGGTTTAAGGTTAGGCTTTGTCAATAGTTCAAAGCAAATTTTAGCGCGCTTGGATGATTTATTAGGGCCTTGGCAGGTAACCGATTTTACTCAAAAAATTGCGCAGCAGGCACTAGAAGACCGCGCCTGGCACTCAATGCAACAGCAACGCCTCCTCAGTCAAAGTAATCGATTAAATGCACTGTTAACTCGATACTTTGTTAAAGAAGACGTCGCTGTTAATTCCGTTACTATGACCGCCTTATTTGTGAGTGTTCGACTCGCCGACGCTGAACGTTGGTTTAATTGTTTAGCGAAACAAAAAATTTATGTAAGACTGTGGGATGATAAGTCGGGATTGCGTTTTGGCATTCCACGGTTGGGCGATTTCGCTCGCCTTGAAAACAGCTTAGCTAATGTATTGAAAAGTTTATGATGAATCAACATGATTTTAACGGTTTGGCCTTAGCCGATAAAGGGCTGTTGCTTCAGGCGGTCTTTAATTTAGATCAATTACCCCCGCCTATGGTGAAGGAGCTGAGAGAAAATAAAACCTACTCACATTATCAACAGGCGCTGCTGTTAGGTAACGTAGGCGGCCGCCTTTGGGAGCTCTTTAATCAGGCTATTTCTAGTCCGCAAGGGAGTGAGCAACAGCTGATATATAGCGATGATCCTTTTGATCGCTTTTCAGCTAACCTTATTGAAAGTCACCTCAAACACTACTACCCAAAACTAAAGTTTTTTCGCCTATACCCCGGATTTAACCAAGAATCTCAAGTTTCTGTGGGTTTACAACAATTAGGAAAGCTAGCAGGTTGGCACTATGACTCACCACTTAAAGTTGGTATTAACTCGCTTTACGGCACTTGGTTTGCCTATCGGGGGCTCTACTTGATTGAAGGTGGGTTTTGCGTAACCAAGCCGCTACAAGCAACAAGCCCCTGTGAAACTTGCAAGACAAAGCCATGCATAAGCGCCTGTGCGGGAAACGCGCTAGAAAGTGGAGCATTAAACTTAAATCAATGTATTGATTATCGCTCTCAAACGGCTTCACGTTGTGAGCAAACATGCGAAGCTCGCTTGGCTTGCCCCATAGCTTCAGCTTACCGCTACTCTAGTCAGCAGCTTAGTTTTCATTATGGGCAATCAATAAAGCTGATTAAATCATTCAAAGTTTAAGGGGGAAGCGCTATTCTCAACTAAGTATGGGCTTTTATTCAGCTTTTCACTTTTCAAGTTAATCGAGAATAAGCTATGATACGCTGGAATTACTCGTCATTTAAACAATGAGATAAAAATGCCTAAAGCAAGTGACTTAAAGCGAGGAATCGCGGTTGAATTTAACGGAAAGATGCTTTTAGTAAAGCAAATTGACGTGCATAGCCCTAGTGCAAGAGGCGCTGCAACTTTATATAAAACTCGGTTTGCCGACATTACGACTGGTGCGAAAGTAGAGCATACGTTTAAAGGCGACGACATGTTAACCCAGGTTGAACTAGGGCGGCATGCAGTCAGTTTTTCGTATATTGATGGTGACGATTATATATTTATGGATAATGAAGACTATACTCAGTATCCATTTAATAAAGAAAGCATTAGTGAAGAGCTGTTATTTATCACCGAAGCAACTCAAGGTCTAGTGGTCTTGACTGTAGACGGCAAGCATGTGGGGCTAGAGTTACCGCAATCGGTGGAACTGGTTATTAGTGAAACCGACCCTTCCATT
The DNA here is from genome assembly GCF_053709105.1 of Aliikangiella aequoris. NCBI lineage: Bacteria > Pseudomonadati > Pseudomonadota > Gammaproteobacteria > Oceanospirillales > Pleioneaceae > Aliikangiella > Aliikangiella aequoris. Next base: position 2,839,365 of record NZ_CM132298.1, on the reverse strand, counting down.
AAAGGTGCATCAGCTTCTGCGCGAACTAAGCCAGCACGTTTTGATACCGGTTTAACAATTCAAGTACCTGAATACATTGCGAATGGTGAAAAAGTCAAAGTTAATACTGCAGACAGAAAGTTTATGGGGCGCGCAGACTAGACTAATGAAGTTAACTAATAAAAATAAGCCGCTCAATTGTGGACTCAACTCGATACCCATTGCAGCAGAGAAAATCGAAATAATCGAAACGCCAAAAGAGTTCGCTGATAAATTGATGGCGCTAATTGCGAATGCAAAAGAGCGAATTTATATCACTGCGCTTTATCTACAAGATGATACTGCAGGCAAAGAAATTCTAGAAGCTATCTATCAGGCAAAGCAAGCCAAGCCTAATTTAGATGTTAAAATATTTGTTGACTATTTACGCGCCCAAAGAGGGCTAATGGGGCAGGCTAAAAGCATTGGTAATGTTAGGCTATATCGTGAACTGGCCAATAAATATGAACACCAAATTGACATTCTGGGCGTGCCAGTAAAAACCAAAGAAGTATTAGGCGTTTTACATCTTAAAGGGTTTATTTTTGACGATACACTGCTTTATAGCGGAGCAAGTATCAATAATGTCTATTTACAGCAAGAGCAACGGTATCGTTACGACCGTTACCACCTGATTCATGATAAAACGCTAACCAACAGTATGGTGAATTACCTTAATAGTTATTTAGCGAATGCTAAAGCGGTGAAATCATTAACCGCAAAAAGCTTACCTGATAAAACTCAGTTAAAACAAGTGATAAAGCAATTAAAAAACAGTTTACGCCAAGTAAATTATACCGTGCCTACAGCCAAAGCTAAGCAAAATGACGGAGAAGTCTTAGTGACGCCTTTGCTTGGTTTTGGGGGGCGTAAGAATATGCTTAATAACTCTATTTATGAGCTAGTGAAACAAACAGAGAAAAAATTAACAATTTTCACACCCTACTTTAATTTGCCGAATAAAATAAATAAAGCTGTTAGACGCAGTTTAAAACAGGGAAAAGAGGTTGAAATTGTAGTCGGTGACAAAACCGCCAATGACTTTTTTATTCCTGTTGAACAGGAATTTAATCGCATAGGTATTGTGCCTTATGTTTACGAAACTAATTTAAGAAAGTTTGTAAAGCGTAACCAAAAATTTATTGATTCAGGGCTATTAAATGTACGCCTTTGGAAAGACGGCGAAAACAGTTTTCACTTAAAAGGAATTAGTTGTGACGAAAAAAATCATCTAATTACTGGGCACAATTTAAACCCTCGCGCGTGTCGTCTTGATTTAGAAAATGGTATTTTAATTGAAGACTCTAACAAGTTATTAGCGCAAAAATTTGCGCATGAGTTGGCAACAATTTTAACTCATACCACTCGCTTGGAGCATTTTAATCAAGTAGAAACGATTAAAGATTACCCTGCTGCAGCCTCAAAGTTAATGCGCTCGGTAAAGCGAGCAAAGTTAGATAGTATTCTGAATAGATTGTTATAGTAAATAGAATGATTTAGTAGTAGAGGCCCTTACTCAATAAGGGCCTTGATAGAAAACCGCAAGCTTTCACTGTTAGCTACAAAGTATACGGCCTAAGCGCCAGCCACCTTAAGCGCTAAAATTACCCAATAGGCAATCAGTACCAAACAGCTTATGACATAAATTCTAAAACGATTAATTACCTTATTGCTTGTGCAATGAACATAGCTATGTAAATAACGCAGTGCAACATATCCCCATGCTAAATACACTAATAGATTAGAAGCGACATTTAACGCTAAAGTTATCGCTATTGCAGCGTAAAACATGACCGGTACTTCGAATAAATTAGAAAAATTACGGGCAAATTTTCTGATGTTTTCTGGCTCATTAGCTTCTTGGTATAGCTTATAGTAATTAACATCAACCTCTTTGTTTTTGGCTGCCTTAAAGCGTTTAAAGCCCATTGTAAACAAGATAACAAAGGTTAAGCTAACTAACGCAAAGGCCGCAAAGAATAGTTGTAAGTTGATTGGTGACATAGCTGTTCTCGGTTTAAGTTTGAATGACTCTATACTAAAGGCTTTTTGCTAGTATTGTAAACTCATCTACTTATTATAAATATTGAGTCAGTATTAAACTTAAGTGATCTGCAGCAAATGGAGGTTGTTTTTAGAATCTAAAGCAGGGCAGCGGTGACTCCATTTTAAGCCTCGCATGAAAAACTAAGATATGCTATATAGTGCAGTTGATTAAAAAACTTAAAGGCTATAGTCAATGAAAGACAATTCGTTAGCTCATCAGACTCCATTATTAGTTACTTTAGCGGCATTTGTGATTGTCGTTGCCGGGCTTAAAGTTGCAGCGCCACTGATAGCACAGTTTTTAATGGCTTTGTTTATTGCGGTTGTGTGTACGCCCTCAATTCGCTGGATGGAAGCTAGGAAAATACCTCGTAGTATTGCGATCATGTTGGTTTTATTTGTGATTTTACTTTTCGTATACGTGGTTGTTGCCTTGGTTGGAGATTCTATTCAATCGTTTGGTGATAATAAGGTTTTATACCTTGAAAAATTAGATAAACAGCTGAATGCGTTATTCACTTGGCTAGCTTCGTTAGGTATTCCAACCGATGGTTTAGAGGTTTCTGCATTATTAGAAAAATTAGATTTAATGGCACTTTTAACGCGCTTAGTAGGGGGGATAGGCGTTATTTTTGGCGATTTTTTTGTGATTTTCTTAAGCGTGATATTTATTTTGGCCGAAACCACTAGCTTTCCAGCAAAGTTTGAAAAAGCATTTAAAGGCAGCCAAGACAACATGGTTTACGTGAGTGACATTTTAGAAAAAATTCGTCACTATTTGGCGATTAAAGCTGGAACCAGCTTGTTAACGGGTGCACTAGTATCCTTGCTTTTGTTTTTTATTGGTGTCGACTACCCCTTTCTTTGGGGGATGCTCGCATTTTTGCTTAACTTTATACCTAATATTGGCTCTATTATCGCGGCGATTCCTGCGCTATTGCTCGCACTTGTTCAATTAGGCCCCTTGGCAATGCTTTGGACTGGCCTTAGTTTTTTTGCGGTTAATAATTTAGTTGGTAACTTTTTAGAACCTAAGTTGATGGGAAAAAAATTAGGCTTGTCTGCATTTGTGGTTTTTTTATCGTTAATATTTTGGGGTTATATTTTTGGTTCGGTAGGAATGTTTTTATCTGTGCCTTTAACTATGACGATAAAAATAGTGCTTGATACTAACGATAAAACTCGCTGGCTAGGTATTTTGCTTGGGCCGGAAGAGCAGGCGAGCGCAAAATAAGCCGCGTTTATTTTTACTGAAATTAATTGATCCGGTGATAAATGCGGTAATCGCTTTACCCTGACTTTTTTAGTTACAACAAGTGAGCTTTTTTAAAGAGGCGGCTGCAATTAATCTAAAATAAGCCTTTTACATCTGTTAAGCAGATATAACAGGATTAGACTTATTGGGAATAAAAGCAGCCTTTGGGTTTATTTACTTTAATCTTTTAATTGTTTTAAAGAGTCTAAAGTATCCCAAATAGTAAAAGTGCCGATGACTCCCAAGGTAATGTAAGAACTTAATTCTATATTTTCTTTTATGCTGTTTTTAATCAAGTTCGAGTCGGTTGCTTCAATTGTTATAATGGGATCAAACTGAGATATTAAAAATATCACGGCAAGAACGGCAATATTGAGTAAAATGTTTAGCACTAAAGTAATGTGACTCCAACCTGCGAGCATGATTTTGTGAATACACAGCACAATGTTCAAAGCCATTAGGCTTAGAATCATCCAGCTGACGCTGCCCCATGCGTCGCTAAGATAAACGCGGTACTCTAAAGTGTTTGAATGAAAGCTTGTCGGCCAGTCAATAAAACCCATCCACCATGAAAAGAAAATTAAATAAACCGTCAATTCAAAAGTAGATTCCATACGGCTGATGGCAAGCTTTTTAGAAGGCTGGGTTAATGCTTTTGGGGTCCAAGCGTAAAGCGGCTCAATATCGACTTGATTTCTTTCTAATAAATAGAAAATCCCGGTTATTATCACAAATACCCAAATAGCAGTCTCAAATAGTTGAAAGCCAATCCTAATTAGTCCACCAATAATATTGCCAGATATGACCACTTCGGGTAATGCTATCAATGCAGCAAGGGTAAGGTAAACTAAAAGTCCAAACTTAAGTGCTTGCTTGTAAATTGGGAAATATTGTTCACTGATAAGCGCTTGATTTGGGGAATAAGCTGCAGCTATTTTTACGGGGTGACCAAAAGTTTTTAATAGGTCGTTGAGTTCATCTTGGGTGAGTGTTCGGGCGAGTATTTCTTCCTTTTCCTCAATTTGGGCATATATAAGCGAAGCTAATTCGTCTCTTACTTCTTGTCTTTGTTCTTCGGCTAAATTAGCCGAAACATAATTTAAATAGGACTCAACCTGTTTCATCTTATTCTCCATTAATAGATTCTGTCAATGTTAGGCTAATCACTTAAAATCGAACTTAAAGTTGACTCAACCTGGTACCACTCTTTTGATAGTTCACTTAGCGTCGACTCTCCTTCTGGAGAAAGTCGATAGAAACGTTTGTTACGGTTATTTTCTTCACGCCACTCGCTAATCAAAAGATTTTGCTTTTCTAACCGCCTAACTAGCGGGTAAAGTGTGCCTTCATCAATTTCTAGGCCTTTAGCGCTTAAATTTTTTCTTAATGAATAGGCATAGTGCTCATCTCTTAATTCAGCTAATACCGCAAGTATTAATACGCCTCGACGAAGTTCATTTTTTAACTTTTGATAATGTTCACTCTCGCTCATATAGATCCTTGAATTCAGTTTCAGCCTATCTAAAATGGCGTTATGCCAATTTGATCATCTGCTTATTGCTTTTGAGTTACTAACGTAAACCAGTATTGCAGCAACATATTACCCTGCGATAGTTACTAGTGAGTCAAAATATACTGTATGTCATCTAGTACTATGCGATAAACAGTACTGTATGGCAAATGGTACTGTGTGTCAACAGGTATATGAAAAACTGTATTGATTGACGGGCTAAGAAAAATTGGAAAGGGCAATTCGAACAGCTAAATTGTCTTGACATAAAATGTCTTGTTACATTTACACAAACCCAAAAACAGTTTGTAAGATTAAACTAATTGGGTGCTTTGGAATAACTAGCAAGAACTTACACAGCTAATGTCTCAGGAGAAGAGTAAAATGCATACTCGTTTTAATTGGCGGCTAAAGAATGCGAAAGTTATGCTATTCGATTGGTTTAATTCGCCTTTAGGGCGGCCAGTTAGAAAGCTACTACTAACTTTTTTCGGTGTACTAATCACTTTATTAGGCGTTGTTCTGATCATATTGCCCGGTCCCGCTTTCTTACTGATTCCTATTGGACTTGCTTTGTTAGCGCTTGAGTATCAATTTGCGCGCAAGTGGTTGCGTCAATGCCAGCGTTGGATGACCGCCTCTGCTAAAAAAGCTGACGAGTCTATCGACCGCTGTTTAAGTTTCTTCCGTTCTCGAAAAGTAAAGTAAGTATTTAATTTTCCTTCTTATCTGGGGTGTTAGTCACCCCTTTTTTTTGTCTTAGAATTTGTTTTAATACTGCAGGTTCACATTTCTAGTGGTAAAATCGCGCCCCATTTCTATAGATCGAGTGACAAAACGTGAACCAGCAAACCAAACAGCGATGGCTCACCATTTGGACAGACATTTTTGCGTTAAATAGCTTTTCATACTTGGTATCAGCGCCAATAGAGTTAATTATCGCGGGTATGAGTTGGCAAGAGCACCTTCAAGTAAGATTAGTTGCAGCAATTTTAAATACGTTAGTCGCTGTGCCTTTTGGGTGGTGGCGAGCATTTATAGTTCGATTAACAAACTTAAACGTTAGAGACTCTTTTATTAAAGTATACCTAGTTGATACTTTAATTTTTCTGTCATTTCAACTGCCACTTTATGTTGGAAATCTAGTCTTGGGTGGGGCTGAAATGTCAGAAATATTAGCCGCTACAATTACTATTACTTTAATTGCAGGGCTTTTAGGTAGGCCCTATGGTATCTATTTAGATTGGCTCAAGGTAAAGCATGGCTTAAAGCATACGCTTAAGCCAGCTGTTGTCTAATCATTTCTAGCATTCTTTGTGAAGGTAAGAATAGTTTTACATCTTTTGCTAAAGCGTCAAGTTCGTCAAAAAAATAGTCAAAGTGAGTACAGCCTAAAATCAAGATTTGAATGCCACTTTTGGCAAGCGTTTGCATTAAGTCGCCTAAGGCATGACTTTGAATAATCTGCTCGGCAGGTAAACCTGCCTCAACGTCTTCAACTATTTGCAAGTTGCCTACACCAATCACTTTAGCAGTAGAATTAAAGGCTAAAATAGTGCGTTCAATATTGGCGCAGCTTTGACAGTTTGCCGCCAATAGTCCGTAATTGCGATAGCGTGTATTTAATTCTCTATAAACATCTAAAGGGTTAACAATAGGTACTTGGCACTGACTCCTAACCAGATTTTCATTGATAGCGCCACTGAGCGAGTTACAGTAAATCACCACGCCGTCAGCACCTTTTTCAACTAACTCGTTGGCTTTATCAATAACCATTTGGTTAAGTTTGTCGGCATCTAAAGCTTGTAATCTAGTTTGTGCTTGAGGAGAGTCTGATAACCAAACGCCTTGAGCGTCTAGGCCCTGGGATTGAACATATTTTATTCCAAACTGAGTATCAGTTTTAGTGCCTGCAATAATGCCAATACAAAGTTTTTTCACTAGGGTTTAAAGTCATGGGGGGATCGAGGCTCTATTTTAATCGCTATTGGCGTTAGAAGCAATTGAGAACTCATGCTCCCATTGAAACTGGCAGCCTAGCTATAGCAATATTTAAAACTGAAAAGATGCGACTTAAAAATAGCTATTGATTATTTGTTTGGTTAAAAGGGTATAAAAAAGTGCTCGGAAAGAGCACTTAATAGTGATTACATTATAGTAAAACATAAAATGCCCTTGGTGTTTAAAGGGCATTACATCTGCTCGACAGGAAGAATTTACATATTTCTTCTGTACTGTCCGCCCACTTCGTAAAGTGTTTGCGAAATTTGTCCTAAAGAGCAATATTTGGTTGCCTCCATGAGAACTTCAAATATGTTTTCATTATTCAAAGCAGCTCTTTGGATTGACGCTGTTTGCTCTTCAATTTCCGTGCGATAGGCTTGCTGTAGTCGTTGCAGCATTTCAATTTGGTAAACCCTTTCTTCTTTCGTTGAGCGAATCACTTCACTTGGAATAACTGTGGGTGAACCTTCTGCCGACAAGAAAGTATTTACGCCAATAATTGGAAACTCTCCAGTGTGCTTTAACATTTCATAGTGCATAGACTCTTCTTGAATTTTAGAACGCTGATACATAGTTTCCATTGCGCCTAAAACGCCGCCACGCTCGCTGATACGCTCAAACTCTAAGAGCACCGCTTCTTCCACTAGATCGGTCAGCTCTTCAATAATAAACGAGCCCTGTAGCGGATTTTGGTTTTTGTTTAAACCTAATTCGCGGTTAATGATTAATTGAATCGCCATTGCTCTGCGCACAGAAGCTTCTGTTGGTGTGGTAATCGCTTCATCATACGCATTGGTATGTAATGAGTTACAGTTGTCGTAGATTGCGTAAAGTGCCTGCAAGGTGGTTCGAATATCATTAAAGTCAATTTCTTGCGCGTGTAACGAGCGGCCAGAAGTTTGTATATGATATTTTAACATTTGAGCACGAGCGTTCGCTTTGTATTTATGCTTCATTGCTTTAGCCCAAATGCGTCTTGCGACTCGGCCAATAACTGCATACTCTGGGTCAACTCCATTAGAGAAAAAGAAACTAAAGTTTGGAGCAAATTTATTAATATCCATGCCTCTTGCTAAGTAGTACTCAACAAAAGTAAAGCCGTTAGCTAGTGTAAATGCTAATTGCGAAATTGGATTCGCGCCCGCTTCGGCAATGTGATAGCCAGAAATAGAAACAGAATAAAAATTACGGACATTTTTTTCAATAAAGTATTCTTGCACATCACCCATTAAACGCAGGGCAAATTCAGTTGAAAAAATACAGGTATTTTGGGCTTGGTCTTCTTTTAGAATATCCGCTTGAACCGTCCCTCTTACTTTTTGAATGGTATCAAACTTTATTTGTTGATAGACATCTTGGGGTAATACTTGTTCGCCAGACACGCCTAACAGCATTAAACCTAGGCCATCGTTACCTTCAGGAATTTCTCCCTGATAAGTTGGAACAGGCAGCTCTTTAGCAGCATAGATCTTAGCAATTTTTTCTTTAACTTGATTTTCTAGGCCGTTTTCTTTTATATAGATCTCACATTCTTGGTCGATAGCTGCATTCATAAAAAAGCCAACTAAAATTGGCGCGGGGCCATTAATCGTCATAGAAACCGAAGTCGTAGGTTTGGTTAAACGAAAACCAGAATAGAGTTTTTTGGCATCATCTAAACAACAGATAGATACCCCTGAGTTACCAATTTTCCCGTATATATCTGGGCGGTAATCGGGATCATCTCCGTATAGTGTAACCGAGTCAAATGCGGTAGATAAACGTGCGGCTGGCATTCCTTTAGAAACGTAGTGGAAGCGGCGGTTGGTTCTTTCTGGGCCGCCTTCACCAGCAAACATACGGGTTGGATCTTCGCCTTCGCGTTTAAACGGAAATACCCCTGCAGTATAAGGAAATTGACCCGGGAAATTTTCTTGCAATTTCCACTGTAAACGATCGCCCCAGCCTTGATATTTAGGCACTGAAATTTTTGGGATCATTTGATGAGACAATGATTTAGAGTGTGTTTCTACTTTTATTTCTTTGTCTCTAACTTTATACACAAAAACATCATCTTGATATTGTTTGCACTCTTCATCCCATTGTTCTAATAGTTTACTGTTTTCGCGGTCTAGTTTGAGTTCTGTTTGTTCTAATACTTGGTTGAGGCTATTTTTGATATTGGCGTCTTCTTCAATAAGCTGCATCGTCTGCATCACGCTTTGTACTTTTTGAGCTGCCTCAGATTGTTGCAAAACCCACTCGTCGTAGCTACGGTTGTTTTCTGCAATTTCAGCAAGGTAACGAGTACGCTTTGGCGGAATGATAAAAACTTTTTCAGACATTTCTTTATTTACGCTAAAAGTTGTCTTTAAATCTGCTTTTGTTGCTGCGTCTATTAAGGTGATTAAATTGCGATATAACTCATTGGTGCCTGGATCATTAAATTGGCTGGCGATGGTTCCAAAAACAGGCATGTTTTCAGTTGGCTCGTCAAAGCGAACATGGTTACGTTGAAATTGTTTTTGAACATCACGCAGTGCATCTAGCGCGCCGCGTTTATCAAACTTGTTTATCGCGATGATATCGGCAAAATCCAGCATATCGATTTTTTCAAGTTGAGTTGCTGCTCCATATTCAGGTGTCATTACGTACATTGATACATCTGAGTGCTCTTCAATTTCTGTATCTGACTGGCCGATGCCTGATGTTTCTAATATGACTAAATCGAAGCCAGCTGCTTTAACGATGTTAACCGCATCTTGAACGTGCGGTGATAGTGCTAAATTTGATTGGCGGGTTGCTAATGAACGCATATAAACTCGCTCATTATTAATCGCGTTCATTCGAATTCGGTCACCAAGCAAAGCTCCGCCGGTTTTTCTTTTAGATGGATCTACAGAAATAATAGCGATGGTTTTATCGCTAAAGTCGAGCAAAAAGCGACGCACTAGTTCATCAACCAATGATGATTTTCCTGCGCCGCCGGTTCCGGTAATTCCAAGAACCGGTGTATTTGACTCTAATGCTGCTTGTTTTGCTTGTTCAAGTAGATCTTTATAATCTTCTGCAAAATTTTCAGCTGCAGAGATTGCTTGACCAATTTCACGAGGTTGCGACTGAGTAGGTAATGACTTTGGCGCTTTGTCACCCGTTGCAAAGTCAGACTTAGCGATTAAGTCGTTAATCATTCCTTGTAATCCAAGATCACGACCATCATCGGGTGAGTAGACTCTGGCTACCCCGTGGTTGTGAAGCTCTTCTATCTCGTCAGGAAGTATAACGCCACCACCACCTGCGAATACGCGAATATGCCCACAGCCTTTTTCATTTAACAGGTCTACCATATACTTTAGGTATTCAACGTGACCACCTTGATAAGAGGTCATTGCGATTGCTTGAACATCTTCTTGAATGGCGCAATCGACGACTTCCTGAACGCTACGATTATGGCCTAAATGTATCACTTCACAACCGCTTGCTTGAATTATACGGCGCATGATATTAATGGCGGCGTCGTGGCCGTCAAAAAGTGAAGCTGCAGTGACAATGCGTATTTTGTGCTTAGATTGATAAGGTTGTGGCGTTGCTTGAGACATGAATGACCTATTAATCGAAAAATAAATGGAAGAAAGCCCAAAAAGGATTTCAATCATGGTGATAAAACTCAGTTTAATCACCAACCCAAAATCAGGCGCGGATTATACCAAAATAAAGGGCTAGAGGGGAAATTTGGATTTAAGGAATGACCAGTTAGGTTTGTGACAAGGGGGAGTTTAACTAGAAACGGCTAAAAAGCTGGCCAAATCACATTAAGGCTTTTTATTTACCCCTTATTTCCGTAGCGTTACTTTGGATGGTTAACTGATTGAACTACAACTGAAATTTGGGTAATTAATTTAAACCGTCTTTGCGCTTTGTAGAATTTAGTGAAGGGCTAGCGCTTAAAATCTAATATGCGCCTTAGGTTTAAGGCGCATTGCGAATATCTAGGTCAGCTAAGTAGGTTACTGAACCGTTATGTCTTTGGCTGGCGTATTCGCGGGAGAAAGTAGTTTACCTTGAAGTTTGGGGAGTGGCTCGTGAAGCATTTTTTGCTCTAAATACTCTATAGCCGTTTCAAGCTGAGCATCTTTTCCGTTAAAAGTCGCAAAAGGTAAATTGTCGACTTCGATGGTTGGAGTGACTCCAAAGCCTTCTACAACCCACTCACCGTTCATAGCAAACTGAGGGTATTCTGCGACGCGCGCAATGCCTTTATCTGTTAGGCGATTTAAGCCACGTAACCAAACTCCGGCTCCTGCAGTTTGCTTTCCAATAATAGGCGCTAAGTTAAGTGCCTTAATGCCAGCGGTAAAAGTTTCGCCGTCTGAATAGGTAAATTGATCTGCGAGCACCACTAGATGACCGCGAAAGGTTTGCTGCATATTGCTATATCCCGCGCCATTTCCTGCTTGCCAAAACATCCAAGCTTTCTTTAGTAGTTTTTCAATAATCCAAGCGTCAATGTTGCCGCCACGGTTACGTCTTACATCGATGATTAAGGCGGGTTTGTTATAGTTTGCATAAAACTCCCTTGCAAACTCTGCAATGTCTTTCGCACCCATTGCATGGATGTGTAAATAGCCAATATTGGGGTTAGCTTGGGTGACTGTATTGCGGGTTCGGGTAACCCAATCGTTATAACGCAATGTATACTCTGCGCGATGTGATACAGGGATTACGAGCGTTTTAATTTGCTTGTCGCCACGTTTTAGTTGTAACAGGACTTGAGCGCCAACTTGGTTGAGAAGCTGCTCATTAAGGCTGGCAATAGTTGGTGTAGGCTGTCCGTTAACTGACACAATGATGTCATTGTTTTTTGCGTTAACGCCAGGAAAACTTAAAGGTGAGCCACTTAATGGAAGTTCAGGATCATATTCAAAGATATGATCGATTTGCACGCCTTGTTTAGTTTGGTTATAAATAGCGCCTAATGAGGCGACTTTAGGCGGGGTGATAGTTAAACCAAAATCACCACCTCTGACTTGTGAGTGAAGTGTATTTAATTCTCCCATCATTTGAGTGAATAGATCATTTAATTCATGACGATCGGTTAATCGTTGTAACAAGGGGGCGTACTTTTGTTTTACTTGCTTCCAATTTACACCGCGCATAGTTGGGTCAAAAAGTGAGTCTCTATGCATTAACCACGCGTCATGAAAAATTTGTTGCCATTCTTGCTGTGGCTCTACCTTGATTTGCCAGCTACTAACCGCAACTTTAGCGTCCTTGGTCTCTTTGGGAAATTTAGCCCCAACATCTACGATAAATAGTTTTTGGTTGTCGCCACCATTTTTCCTAATAAGCAAGTTTTTACCCTGCGGATCCATTTGTAGCTCAGCAACGTCTTTTGAAAAGGTTTCAAACTTAGTGTTGGGTTCTATTTTAGCAACTAAAACTTGGGGTTTGCTGTTTGGCTCAGTTATACGATCGATAACATAAAGAAACTTTGATGAGAGCTGTAATGCGCGATAATTACCTGGGTCTAATGGTAGCTGCCATAGCCGACTAGAAAGACCGTTCCAATCAATTTTTACTACCTTAGCTGATTTCTTGGGTGATTTTTTAGTCGACTTTTTTGGGGTAGACTTTTGCAATAATTCATTAGGATCGCGAAATGGAAATTGAGCTTCTTGATTAATCGCGATGGCGAAAATTTGGGTTTGCCGGTCAAAGCTTGGCCCCATGTTTCTATCTCCCCAAGGCGAGCTTGGAAAGGCATTAAAGTGCCTATTTGAAAGAAAATAAAGCCACTGGTTGTCTTGCGAAAACGCTGGTGAAAAAGAGTGATACTTTTCACTAGTAAGAAGTTGATATTTGTCTTCGAGAATCGAGTATAAGGCAACCTGGCTGCGATCTTTGTCTTTGTGAGTTGTTGCGATGGCAAGCATTTGGCTGTTGTTAGACCAAACAACATTTGTATAGGGTGTTAAAGATTCTTGGTGGCGCATGATTTGCTTGTTTTTTAAAGTCTTTAAGTTCAACAGCCATAGGTTGCCATTTTTGTCATCGTGCGCAATATATTCACCGTTGGGAGATATATTAATGTGCCACCTAAACGTATTCGCATCAAAGGTTAACTGTTTGCGTTGTTTACTTCCATCAGCGGCAAAGCGCCAAATTTCAACTTCGCCACTGGCGTCATTTAATGCATAAACCCATTGGCCATTTGGCGAAAGTATTGCTTTGCGGGTTCTTGAATTTGCTGGCGTATCAATTTCGATCAGTCGAGAGCCGTCAACATTAGCAATTGCCACCTTTCCTCTGGCAGTAATAACCACTTTCTTTTGTTTTTGCGCCAAACTTAAGTGAGTTAAACTTTTTAATGGCGTGTTATCCCAATGAGTTCTTAGATTAGCAAAATCTGAACGTAGCTGAATATTAAGTAGTGTGCTTTGTTGAGTCGCTAAATCAAGCAAAATTAAATCTGCGCCTAACTGATAGATTATTTTATTGTTATTTAGCCGAGCGCTTTTTACTGCCCATTGTGTATGTTGAGTTAGAGCTTGTTTATTGCTACCGTCTTTATCCATTTGCCATATATTTGGACACCCAGTAGCGTCGCTAATAAAGTAAACTTTATTCTTGCTAACCATTGGGTTGCTGATTGAGCCTTGATGATCAGCAGAGAGCTTGACTGCTTCCTTAGTTGAGCCTAGCTGGTATTGCCACAGTTCGCCGATAGCACCGCCTCGGTATTGCATCGCGTTATCGGTTGATACTTGCAGCCCAAATTGTACGAAATAAAGTGATTGGTTAGCAGGGTCTATTTGACCTTCAACCGCGTCAGCTAAAGGAATCGAGCGAGTAATTAAAGTCGCCGGGTTAACTTGGCGTAAAGTCCAATTACCCGTTGGGCCTACGCGGTTGTTGCTACTATATAAAATCTCTCCAGAGTGAGTCCATGCATGTAATTTAACTTGACTATTCTCATAGGTAATTCGCTTAGCGACACCTCCACTCAATGGCATCACATAAACTTCAGAAGCACCGTCATAGTTAGCAACAAACGCAATTTGTTTGCCATCGAAAGAGATGCTCGGTTGGGATTCTAGCGCTTTATTGGTCGTTAAGCGTTGGGCTAATGCTTGCCTTGGCTGAGTTAGCCATAAATCGCCTTCTGCGGTAAATATAATATTATCTTGGTGCAGAGTTGGAAAACGATAATAGCCTGGAGAGGCTATCAAAGAGCTGCCGTAGCATATCAGTAGGCAGAAAATTAGTTTTAATTTCATAAGGTTACCCAATAAAGTAAGTGCTTTCAATCAGTGTTATTTGTGGCCGCTTGATTAGTTGCAATAGCAACAAAACCATGACATATAACCTGAGAATACTACAGTCTCAGAGTTCCTTAAAATATTGTTCGGCTATTTTGGCTATTTGAAGTGTGACTAATTGTTACGTTATTCGAGTTGGGCATTAAAATTGCCTGCGACATTGATAAACATTGTTTATCTTGACCAACAAAATAAATTGTTGGTCAATTAGTTACGCTAGCCCTATATTCGGCTTGAAGAGTGTTTTCTTTTACGAGGTGAATTATGCAATCTTCTGAACGGGTTAGCCGTGTTAAAGTACAACGTAAACACTGGGACGATGAAGGAGTCCACCACTCTAAAAAGTCTCATCATAGCGATAAAAGTAGTTATCGAGCTCGCCAAGACTTAGAGAACTATTTTGAACAAAAGCGCTTGAAGGCAGAGTTAGATGAGGTATGGGATATCTAGAAAACACCATTAAATATTTCCACCGCAGGCGCATAGCCTGCGGACTTAAGGGCATCAATTACTCACCCGCGGCATTGGTTTAAGCGATGCTATTAACGCCCGAGTAGCTTTGCATAAAGTCGATTAATTTGTTACTTGGTATTGGTTTAGAAAATAAATAGCCTTGCCCAAAGCGACAGTTTAAGTTCTGAGACAAACTCATTTGTTGTTCAGTTTCTATCCCTTCAACAACAATCTCCATTCCTAAGTTAGTGGCAAGAAAGCCAATTGATTCAATTAAAGTGACCTTGCTTTGATTTTCGTGAGACGACTGTATAAAGGAACGATCAAGCTTTATTAAATCAAATGGAAATTGATGGAGATAACTTAGCGAAGAATAACCGGTTCCAAAATCATCTAAAATAACCTTCATTCCAATCGACTTTAATTCCTGTACAAACTGGGTTGCGGCTTTAAAATCTTCAACTAAAATGCTTTCGGTAATTTCGGCGTTAAGTTTGGCCGGATCTACTTGAAATTCGGTTATTTTTTGGCGGATAAAAGTGTCGAGTGTTCGCGACAATATTTGCATAGCAGAAATATTTATATTGACATATAAGTGTTGTGTTTCTGAATGCTGAGAAAACTGCTGTAAGCCTTCGCAGGCCATACTGACGATAGATTCGCCTAACTCTTGAATTAAACCGGTTTCTTCTGCGATTGGTATAAAATCAACCGGGCCTATATAGCCTAGAGTAGGGTGCTTCCAACGAATAAGCGCCTCAACACCAACCACATTATTGTTAAAGAGATCGATTATCGGTTGATAATGTAATGAAAGTTGTTCGCCGCCAATTGCAAGGCGCAAATCTTGTTCAAGCTGCAATCGTTGTGATACAAGCTTTTTAATATTTGCGTCAAAAAGGCAAAAGCGGTTTTTGCCATTTTGCTTGGCTTGGTACATTGCAGAATCGGCATCGCCAACAAGTTGGTCTGCGCTGTCAGCGCCTACCTTACCCATTCGAATACCAATACTGGCACTTGTCATTAAAGAGTGTTGCTCAACGATAACGGGTTGCTGTAGTTGATTTAAAACTCGCTGAGCTAATTGAACGGCAATATGCTCTTTAAACACATCAAACATTAATACACAAAACTCATCGCCCCCTAGCCTAACGACAACATCATCTTCGCGCATACATTCAGCGAGCCTTTTAGCAACTTCAATTAAAAAGAGATCGCCGACGTGATGCCCCAGACTATCGTTTATTATTTTAAAGCGATCTAAATCTAGAAATAAAAGTGCAATATCATTTTCTTGTGAAGTTTGCGGTTGTCCTAAGATTAAATTGAGTTGCTCAGTTAAATAGCGCCGATTAGGAAGTTGGGTGAGCGCATCGTGAAGTGATTCGTGTTCTAGCTGTTTTTCAATGACCTTACGTTTTTCGATGGTCATTTCTAGGATAGATGTTCTTTCTTTTACTCGCCTCTCTAAATTTTCGTGGGCCTGGGTGAGTGCTTCGGCGTCGTACTTTCTTAAAATTGCGGTTGCCACCTGTTTAGCGATTATAAGCAAAACATTAAGATTCTGCTGCGTATGGAGGTGATCTATGTCGTAGCTTTGAACGACCAACACTCCAAATGTATCACTTTGATCACACAAAGGAACACCTATCCAAGAGACCGCGCTAGGGCCTAGCATTGAAAGTTCTTGTTCGTTATTCTTGCTCAAAAAAAGTGGCTGGCCAGAAATTAAGACTTTTGCAGTTAGGCTATCGCCGGCAAGAGGGTTAGATTTAGAAACATCAAGCATTCCGGGACGAGCGTCATGAATATCGACGAAATAGGGGAATTCCAGGTATTGTTTATCTTCACTTAAGATTGCGATAAATGCGTTTTCGGCATACATTAATTCACTAATGGTCGCGTGTACGCCTTCAAACAATTCGCCTAGGCCTTTAGAAGTGCTAACTAAATCCGTTATTTTAAACAGCGCTTTTTGAATTTTTTCGCTGTTGCGTCTCTCGTTAACTTCAGTGGTTAGCTTTTGATTAATCTGCTTTAACTCTTGCGTGCGCTCGGCAACTCGTGACTCAAGTAACTGGTTAGTATTGGTGAGCTGTTGGTGGGCGAGTTTTAACGCCTCAGAATCTCGTTTGCGGCGCAGGGCTGTAGCAATATGCTGTGATACATAGTTCAATAAATTTTCATCTCTTGGGCTGTATTTAAAGCCGCTCTCATAACTTTGAACAACTATTGCGCCAAGAATTTTATTATTTTGTTTTAACGGAACACCAAGCCAGTTTTCTGGCGCTTTGCCTGTCAGTGTGTATTGAGTGAAGTCTTCTTTATTCACGTGAACCATTAAGCCGGTACGGATTATTTTTTCCGTTGGGCCACCTTTAATTGCCTGTAAACTGATTTGTTTTTTACTATTGTGCAGCGGGCCGTCAAGGCTTTGCTGATCGTCTTCATGATCAACGTAGTAAGGGAAAGTAAGTGCGTCGCTTTCTGGGTGATAAATTGCAATAAAAAAGTTTTTGGCAGATGTTAGCTCGTCGACAATTTGATGCAGTATTCGATAAAAGTCACTCAATTTGACCGCTGAGTTTGCTATGTCAACGATTCTAAATAACGCGCTTTGAAGTTTTTTATTGGCAGCAAAACGGCGTGCTTCTCTTTTTAAAGAGGCAATTTCAGATTGTGCCTGAGCTAACTGTTGGCGCAACACTTCGGGATTATTTTCTTGTTCTGTGCTCAATAAACTCTGCCAGCTTAATTGATGAAAACCATTAAATACTGATTATTCTTTGTTGTTATAGCTATACCTTACTTTATTTTTTATAATAATTCATTGAAATCGTTCTATTTTTTAGCATTTTCTATATTTATCATTCAGTCCTGTTTGCGCACTAATAAGTTCAATAGACTTTTTTAGCCTGCTTAGCTTAGTTGTATCCCGTTTGGCAGAGAGTATAAAATGGTGAAACTCTTTTTGTTTATAGGGTGGAAATGCCTCGAATTGAGCTTTTAATGCTAAATTTGAGCTTAATGCTTGTTCAAGTTGCGGTGCTAAAAGTAACGCTTCTGATTGCGCTGTAACATTCACTTTGCGGCCTTTTTGTTGGTTTGTTTGTGCTTCATTTAAGTAGAGCAGTATTTCTTGTGAAAAAGCGTTTATTTCTTCGGCACTTTTAAATCGCCATTGTCGCATGGCTTTGGTTTTACCTTGCTGGGCATTCACCAGTCTTTGCTTTGAATCGGTTAAAAGTGCCCCTTGGAAAAAAAATAATGCCAAATGATTTTTAAAAGCGCTAAGACCAACGACATTTGCATTAGCAAAAGTGTAAACTGGTGCGCCCCATTTGATAGTTGGGCTAAGCTTAGTTTGGTTTATCAAGTTAATTAATAGCGACAGTTCTGTGTTCCAATTAGGATGTTGTTGGATATATTCTTGAACACTACTAATTTTCTGCTTTTGCATATTGCTTATGTGTCCTATAGAGGCTAATGTTTAAATAGTTATACTAGTCTTTTGCTTAGTTGATATCAAAAGATTCTTAACGTCAGAAGCTCAAGTGCTTATCTATCAACCAATTTATAGCGGAGGTATCATGCTAGTTTTTGCTCATCGAGGCGATAGCGCACACCATCCGGAAAATACATTGGCTTCCTTTGATGCTGCACTTTGCATGAATGTTGATGGAATAGAAATTGATATTCGCATGGTAGAAAGTGAACTAGTGGTATTTCATGACCGCTGGTTACAAGGTAAAACTAATGGACGGGGCCGTATTAGTGAACGAACTTTAGCTGAAATTCGCTCACTAGATGCTGGCAAAGGCCAAAAAATACCAACGCTATGGGAAACATTAGCGCTCGTTAATGGACGCTGTCTTGTCAATATTGAACTTAAATCTGAGCGAATAGTCGTTCCGGTTTTAAAGCAGCTGAATAGAGCATTAGCTAAGTTAAATTTTGAGCCAAACCAATTTTTAATTTCTTCATTCAACCATCATTTACTTCAAGAAATTAAGCTGCTTGATTACCAATGGCGTATAGCGCCTTTGACAGCCTCCTTGCCAATTGATTATGCGGCATTTGCATCGCGCTTGTGTGCCTATAGTGTGCATGTGGATTTGGATTTTGTGAACCAACCTTTTATAGATGATGCCCACCATCGTGGCTTAAAAGTTTTTGTTTATACTGTTGATGAAGAAGATGATATTTTAGATCTTCATCGAATGCAGGTGGATGGAATTTTTACTAATTACCCTACACGAAGTATGGTGAAAGTCGCGCATTTAAATGCTTCGGCCGCGCAGCATAAACAGAGTAGCTGACCCGTTGGGTTGTTATTGCACTCACTAACCATAATTTTTTAATTACAAGCAGTGTGTTTTTTTATTGATTGAATGCTGTCATTTAACTGTTGCAGTACTGCTTTGGTATCGTCCATGCCAATACATGCATCGGTTATGCTTGTACCAAAAGTGAGTTGCTCTGGGGTACTTAATCGCTGCTTACCTTCGTTTAAAAAACTTTCTAACATCACCCCGAAAATTGCACAAGATTGCTCTTTAAGTTGCTCACAAACTGACTGACAAACACTTAACTGTTGCTTAAATTTTTTGAGTGAATTTGCATGGCTGCAATCGACCATTATTTTAGGGTTTAACTTTGCTTTAACTAGTTGTTGAGTAACCTCTTGAATGCTTTCTGCGTGGTAGTTTGGCTGCTTTCCTCCCCGCAAAATAATATGACAGTCTTTGTTTCCAGTTGTTTCAACAATCGCTGAGTGACCGTATTTGGTTACTGATAGGAAGTGGTGGGGACTGCTCGCTGCACTTATTGCATCGAGTGCTATTTTTATATTGCCATCGGTTCCATTTTTAAATCCAACCGGGCAAGATAAACCCGAAGCCAGTTCGCGGTGAACTTGCGATTCAGTAGTGCGCGCGCCTATAGCCCCCCAGCTCATTAAATCTGCTAAATATTGGGGCGTAATCATATCTAGAAACTCTCCCGCAGTGGGTAGTCCTAACTCATTAATGTCGAGTAAAAGCTTTCTGGCAATTCTTAAACCATCATTTATCTTAAAGCTGTCATCTAAGTAAGGATCGTTAATTAAGCCTTTCCAGCCAACGGTAGTGCGCGGCTTTTCAAAGTAGACACGCATCACAATTTCTAAGTTTTCGGCATGACGTTCGCGCAATGTTATTAATTGCTTGGCATAGGCTAAAGCAGCGGCAGGGTCGTGAATTGAGCAGGGGCCAACAATGACTAATAAACGCTGATCTCTACCTTGCAAAATATTGGTAATTGCTCGGCGTCCTGTTAATACGGTTTGCGTAACCAAATCGTTTGCGGGAAATTTTTCTAATAAAGCGATCGGCGGTAAAAGCTCTTTTATTTGACTAATTCTGACATCGTCAGTTTGATAGTGCATGATTTTTCTCATTGAATTTAAATAAAAAA
Organism: Aliikangiella aequoris; assembly: GCF_053709105.1. Taxonomy (NCBI): domain Bacteria; kingdom Pseudomonadati; phylum Pseudomonadota; class Gammaproteobacteria; order Oceanospirillales; family Pleioneaceae; genus Aliikangiella; species Aliikangiella aequoris. The sequence continues at coordinate 2,819,327 of NZ_CM132298.1, read as the reverse complement.
TTATGATTTCGATTATTCAAAATATAATTTGTAAACGCAATCCACAAATGGATTAAAAAACTTAAAGTTATTAAGAATGTGCGAAATGATAGCTTTTATCAGTGAATTTAAAAGGAGTTACTTGCGTGTGCAGTATAACTCTTTGCAGTTGCAGCGAATTAGTGATTTTTGAGTAAAGGAATAATGCGACTTTCAATTAATGCGAGTGGCATTTCATAAAGGCTATTGGCATAATTACTAGCGCTAATCGCTACCACTAACTGATAGCTAGGTACCACTACGATAAATTGACCGCCCGAACCTCTCGATGAATAAAAATTAATATTTTGAGTCGCGTTTTTAAACTCGCCGGTCCACCACTGATAACCATATCCTGTGGTGTACTTTAAGTTTAAATTGACCTGCTTAGTAATAGCGTTGCTCACCCACTTTTCAGAAAGGACCTGGTATCCGTTCCATTCGCCTTTATTTAAATAGAGCTGGCCTAGCTTTGCCATATCACGGGTTTTTAAGATTAAACCGCTACCGGCATTAGCCAGCCCCGAGGGCGTTTTTATCCACTGGGCATGATTAATTTGTAATGGTTCGAACAGATAGCTTTGCGCAAATGACTCAAACTTAAAGCCCGTTTGATTCTCGATTACTGCCGCCAAGGCAATGCTGGCAGCGGTGTTATATTCAAAACGCGACCCCGGTGGTTCGATTAAAGGTAACTCTAGCAGAGCTTTAACATAGTCTTGCTTGTGTTGAGTAATGAAATTAAGACTGTTGCTTTGACTATTTATGGGTTCTGCCCATTCATCCCAAGCGAGCCCGAGTTGCATGGTTAAGGTATCTTCTAATGTGATGCTTTGTTTTTCGCTAAAGTGGGCATCAAATACAATATTAGATGAATCGATTACCTCTAAAAGCGGTGTTGCAACATCATGTAAAAAGCCTTGCGAAAATGCGATCCCGACTAGAGTACCAGTAAAGCTTTTACTTACCGAATGCATTAAATGGGCTTCTAAATCATAGTTTTTCGCCCAAAGATCGTATTCAGAAGGCGTTTCTTTAAAGTCTTCATGGAAAAGCAAGTAGCCGTCTTTGACAATGCTGAGGGAGTCTATTCCGGGATAAGTTTGCTGCTCAATATCCTTAACCAATGAGTTAATCTTATGCGAATCAATACCATGATCATCTAAATGAGCAACTTGCCAGCCGTCATTCTTAAAGGCGGGAATTTGATATTGATAGGCAGTTGAAGCTGTCGCCTCAATAGGCTGTGGTGGCTGTGAACAGGCACTTAGCGTTAATATTAAGCTAATGATTAAGCTCTTTTGTTTAACTGGAACTTTGTTCATTGAGTTTACAAAGTGAAGGCTTTAGTTAAAATTAAACCAAAGCGAAATAGAAAACTATAAATAGACAGCTATAAAGGTACCTTTGCTCAAGCGAAATAACAAGCGGCTAATGTAACTTATTAAATGAAATTATAATAATGTGACTTAATTTTACTTAAAGGCAGCTTGTAAGGGCTGCCCTAAGTCAATGTTGCTGTAGCTAAAAACTAATCGAAATTTGAATTCCGCTAAATACCTCAGACTGAGACTCAAAATGATGGCTGTCTATTTCTCTAATTCGCGAAATCGCTTCAATTTTTAACTTATTTAATCTTATGCCAGCTCCTACACCAAGGTAGCCGTCAATATTCTCATAATCACTATCACAAAATACTCCATCATCATAAAACGAGTCTGAATAGCAGTAGTTATAGTGTGAGTTACGATAATCGTGAAATATTAGTTCGGTTAAGTCGAGACCGGCTTCTACGAATAAGCTAATTTTAGAAAAGTGGCCAAATCGAATGCTGCCTTCCCAAGCTAAGTATTCTTCAATAAAACCGTCAGTCGCGGTAACTTGAGCCGTACTTAAAGAGTTAGTAAACCCAAGCCCAAGATTTTTATCAAATTTAAAAAGGAAAGAGTGTCCTAAACCCGTGATGCTGTCGGGTCCGCTTGTCTCATGGGTATAAAAAATGCTTTGTTCCGGGGGTTCATGGGCGTTTGCGGATGGCGCAACGAGTGTCACCATCATAAATAACCAGTAAGTTGTATATTTAAATGCGGTTGAAAGAGTCACTTTATATATCCTTAATTTGGGTTGGCTAAATAATACATGACAAGGAATTTATTTGTTGAGGAGCATAGTACGCGAAGATAAATGAATTTTAACTGAATAGTGAAGGGGACTTTGTTAAAGGATTGATTAGGATTGTTGGGTAAGCTGGTCACTGGCGGTATGAGCAGGTAGAATATTGGTTTATTTTTAAATGAACAAATCGTGTTAATTCAAGGTGAGAAGTAAAATGGTGACAGGCAGTTTAAGTAAAATGCGCACACAGCTTGCTGAACAAGTAGAATATCGGCTGCCTGTAGGTAATACAGAGATACCTTTAAATCAATATTTAGGTAAAACGATTAGCTTAGAGTTTCAAGGCGAAATTAACTGTTTGCATTGTGGTAAAGCGACTAAAAAAAGCTTTTCTCAAGGATATTGTTTCCCATGTATGCGCAGCTTAGCTCAGTGCGATATGTGTATTATGAAGCCAGAAACTTGTCATTACCATGAAGGTACATGCCGCGAGCCTGAATGGGGCGAGAAAAACTGTTTTGTTCCTCACTATGTTTATCTTTCGAATACTTCGGGGCTTAAAGTAGGGATTACCCGACACACTCAAATTCCTACGCGCTGGATTGATCAAGGCGCGACTCAAGCGACTATTATTTATAAAGTGAGCACGCGACAGCAGTCGGGGTTTGTAGAAATGGCATTTAAAGATCTTATTGCCGATAAAACTAACTGGCGAGCGATTTTAAAAGGAAATCCCCAACCGAGAGATTTAAGAGTTGATGCGCGAGCGTTGAACCGTCAATTAGGCGAGCAAATGGAGTCGATAATTACACAGTTTGATAGCGGCGATATAGAAGAAGTAGAGCCTGAAATTACTGAAATTAACTACCCCGTGCTAGAGTTTCCGAACAAAATAACCTCGCATAATTTTGACAAAAAGCCTTTAGTTGAAGGGACTCTAATGGGGATTAAAGGCCAATACTTAATTTTTGATACGGGTGTTATTAATATTCGAAAATTCACGTCTTACCAAGTCGCGGTTAATCTATAGCGGCAAATTATTGATGAAAGGACGATTTATCTGCTAATAGTATTGACTAACCAACGAGACTTTTTTGATTTTGGTTGGCTTGTGCTAGTAGCCAGTCAAGCGCTGTGGTTTGGTCGAAGTCTATGTTAACCATAAAGCCATTATGGCGAGCCAACTTTTGCCAAAAAAAGCCAAGCACTTTAATGGTTTGAGAAGTATTTAGCACTAAAGAAATTACGAGCGATTTGGGCCATTTTTCTGCCATTAAATCGGCCAGATAGTAGCGATCCATAATGCTTAGATTTCCTTCAGCGTTTGAAATATCGACTAATGCAAATTGCTGTTGTTTTGTTAAGCTATATTCAATTAATTCTGTCCCTAGACTTGCCATGCCGTTTAGCGAGTATTCACCATTATAAACAACATGAAAATAGCCATCAAACAACTGGTAGCGAGTCGTTTGAGAATTAAAGTGAGAACTGTCTAAGTGATTTTTGTTAGCCAATAATTCATCCTATGCAGTGAAAAAGCTTAGCTTAATTTACCCAGTATAGACGACTTGCTTAAAAATGGTTTTATTATTCGCCACCTATATCCTCAAATAAATAGGCATCGGCAAAATCTCAATGCTTAGCGTATTTGCTAATAGTTAAGTGAAAATACTTGATCATTTGGTAGTTAAACCTTTTATTACTGCGTGCTAATTGGCTAGGTGTTTCGTGTTAAGCTTATTCATCCTTTGATTGGTTTAGCAGGGTAAAATGAGCACACAGCGCTATATTCAAGATCTAAATTGGTTACTTCAAAGTGAACCCATGATGATGCTAGGTGATCTAGCAAAAGCTCCACCAGTTGATCCGCAGTGGCTTGAGCAGGTTAATCATCAACCTGAACCATTAGTAAGGCACCTTGAAAATAAAAATTTAAGAATGTTGGGACCCTATTATGAAGCCTTATGGGAGTTTATTTTAGCTGAAAATCCATTGACGCGTTTAGTCACCAAAAATTTACAAGTAAAAGGCAAAAAGCAAACATTAGGAGAGTTTGATTTTATCTATCAGGAGCTTAAAGATGGCACTTATCATCATTTAGAAGTGGCTATTAAATACTATTTAGGTAGTCATTTTGCGGAGGACATTAAAAAGTTAAACACAAAGTCGCCGAATGCTTCTCCAGATGAATCCCTATCAATTTGTGAGGAGGCGTCTTTTCAATCGAGCTGGATTGGTCCCAATGGTAATGACCGGCTTGATTTAAAGCTCGATAAAATGTGTCAAAAGCAGGTTAAATTAGGATTAACACCAGAGGGTAAAGCGGCTTTGTTAGCGCAGGGAGTTGAGCACTGTCAGCAGCATATTAGTCTTAAAGGCTATTTATTTTATCCTTGGCAAAAACCTAGCCAAAAAACACTTATTTTGCCCCCTGTTGGGGTAAACCCTAATCATAATAAAGGCCAATGGCTCTTCTACTCACAACTTCACGAATGGGTAAATTGTGAAAGCCTGCAGTCTGACTCTGCCAAATGGCGAGTTATCAAAAAGCCCCATTGGATGGCTTATTTGAAAGCCAAGGCTAATTCCTTGATTTCGCTAAAGCAACTACAGAGGCTAGTTTTAGAGCATTTTGAGCAGTCTAAACGACCTTTGTTGGTGGGAAAATTTGAGGTTCTAGCGAGTGAATCTGAGTTTTATACGATGACAGATTCAATTTTTATTGTTGATGATGCTTGGCCGCAAATTCAGTAGGCGTCAAAGATATAAAATTAGCTAATAAAATCAATAAGTTAATCTGTTTCCATAGATTTGAGTTTGGCTTTGCAGACTATCAATCGGTTAAAAGGCTAATAAATCCCCAAATTAACCTTAAACAGCGCTGTTTCTAGGGGCAAATTAGGCTATAATTGCGCGTTTTGATTTAGCACCTAGGGAAAATCCATTGAGTAAAGCATTTCAAGCTGTGAAAGGCATGAACGATTGTTTGCCCGAAAGTTCTCCAATTTGGCAGTATTTAGAAAGCTGTTTGCGAGAAGTTGTAGCGAGTTACGGCTATTCAGAGATTCGTACACCCATTGTAGAGAATACGCAGCTGTTTTGTCGTTCTATTGGCGAAGTGACTGATATAGTTGAAAAAGAAATGTATACCTTCGTTGATAAGGGTGACGAAATGCTCACCTTAAGACCTGAAGGTACGGCTGCGTGTGTTCGAGCGGGCATAGAGCACGGGCTGCTTTATAATCAGCAGCAGCGATTATGGTATATGGGCCCTATGTTTCGCAGAGAGCGGCCTCAAAAAGGCCGTTACAGACAATTTTTTCAGTTTGGTGCGGAAGCTTTTGGGTTTGCCGGGCCAGATATAGATGCCGAGCTAATTGCTATGAGCGCGAGGCTTTGGAATAAGTTGGGTTTTTCTGAGCATGTAGAGCTACAAATAAATTCATTAGGAAGTAACCAAGCTAGAGAAGCATATAAAGCTATTTTAGTTGAATACTTTAAACAAAATGAATCGAGCTTAGATGAAGACAGTAAGCGCCGCCTTGGCTCAAATCCGTTAAGAATATTGGACACGAAGAACCCTGCGATGAAAGAGCTGGTTGCCAGTGCACCAAAGCTAAGTGAACATTTAGATGTAGAGTCGCAGCAGCATTTTGAGCAACTGCGTAAAAAGCTCGACGTTTTAGGCATTCAATATGTCATTAATCCAACCTTGGTGAGAGGCCTTGATTATTATAACCGGACGGTGTTTGAGTGGGTGACTAAAAGTCTAGGCGCGCAAGGAACAATATGTGCTGGGGGACGATACGACGGATTGGTTGAGCAGCTAGGCGGTCAAGCAACTCAAGGTTGTGGGTTTGCAATGGGATTAGAGCGCATCATTTTACTATTGCAGCAACAAGATAATCTTGCGACAAAACTTTCTGCTTCTGTTGATGTCTACATTTGCACCTTAGGCGATTCTGCAGAAAATAGTGGTTTGTCTATTGCGGAAACAATTCGTTCACAATCGGGACAAGTAAAAGTTCAACTTCATTGTGGCGGTGGAAATTTTAAAAAGCAGTTAAAAAAGGCAGATAAGTCTGGCGCTCAAGTGGCATTAATTATAGGCGAAGATGAAGTGGCTAATAACCAGGTAACGGTTAAGTTTTTACGACAAGAAAAACCGCAACAAGTTATTTCAATGGCAGCTTTAAACGACTTTTTTAGCCAAAACCTTTTTACTTAGCGGCCAAAATAGATTGGCCAACTTAGGTTTAAAAGAATTTAGATTTTAAAGAATATAGATTAAACGAATATAAATTAAGCGAATAAATAATAGCGGGAGTTTAACGTGAGTTACGATACTGAAGAACAACAAATACAAAAGCTTAAAGAGTGGTGGAAAGACAACGGTACACCTTTAATTATAGGCGCTGTATTGGGCTTATCTGGGTTTGGCGGTTGGAAGTACTGGCAAGCGGAGCAAGTGGCTTATCAAGCCGGTGCTTCAGATTTATTTAGTCAAGCCAGCGAGATTCTTCAAGGAGAAGATCAAAAGGGTTTAAGTGATAGTTTACTTGCAGTTAAAGCAGAGTATCCTAAGTCAACATACGCAATTTTTGCAGCCTTTCATTTAGCTAAATTAGCTGTTGATGCAAAAGATTTAGATAAAGCGGCTGAAGAATTAAATTGGGTTGTTAAAAATCATGCAAGCAATGATTTAGTTGCAGTCGCCAAAATTCGATTAGCAAGAGTTTTAATTGAGCAAGGCCAAGCTGAACTAGCATTAACTCATCTTGAAGTTGATGCCGATTCGGGATATAGCGCGCTCGCTAATCTTGTAAAAGGTGATGCTTTATTATCTTTAGGCAAAAAAGCAGAAGCGTTACAAGCTTATAAACTGGCTAACTTAGATAAGAAAATTGTTTCGCGCCACCCAACGCTCCAGTTTAAAATTGATGCGTTAGACAATACTAATTCATCTGATGTCGTGGTAAAAACTGCACAAATCACAGAGTCGTCAGTGGAAGCTAGTGAGGGCTCGGAGCCTACTGAACAAACTGACTCTACCGAAAGTAGCGTTTCTAATAAGGTGACTGAGGAAACTAAGTGATGCGTAGCTTGTTTGCCGTAATTGTTATTGCTTTAGTTTTAGTGAGTGGATGTAGTGACGAGGTTGATATTTACCAACCCGATCCATTGGTCGATCTTGAAAACCAATTTGAAACTAAGACTTTATGGTCTGTCTCTGTTGGCGATGGAGATGATGATAAGACATTAAAACTAATGCCCGTTTATAACTATGGCAAAATATTTGTCGCCGACGGAAGTGGTATGGTTTCAGCGGTGGATCCAGCAAATGGTAAATTACTTTGGCAAGTCGAATTAGATGAAAAGCTTGGCGGTGGTCCTGCTGTGGCGAATAATCTTATTGCCGTTGGAACTCAAAGTGGTCAGCTCATCGTATTAAGTGCTGAAGATGGCTCTATTATGTGGCGTAAAGATGTCTCTAGTGAAGTTGTTTCTGCACCGGATATTGGTGATGGAGCTGTTGTTGTTAGAACAGTGGATGGAAAAATCACTGCATTTAACGCGGAAGATGGCGAACAAATGTGGCTCTATGATCAAGTGATGCCGTCATTAACTTTACGTGGAGAATCAGCTCCAGTAATAATTGGTGGCGGAGTTATTGCTGGTTTTTCAAACGGTAAAATTGCGGTGTTTTTAATTCAGAACGGCCGCGTTGCGTGGGAAAAAACTGTGGCATCGCCGATAGGTCATTCTGAAATTCAAAAGTTGGTCGATGTGGATATTAAGCCGTTGGTTTTTGGCGGTAATATTTTTGTTGCTGCTTATAATGGCAATTTAATGAACATTCAGGCAAATAACGGCGAGATTATTTGGCAACGTGAACTTTCTAGTTATCAAGACTTATCAATAGATGAGTTAATGTTATTAGTTACTCACGAAAATAGTCATGTTAGCGCGATTAATCAAACTAACGGTGAACTATTGTGGACCCAAAAGAGTTTACACCGTCGTCAGTTAACCACACCCGTCGCGATAGGTGATGAAGTTGTAGTAGCTGACTTTGAGGGTTATCTTCATTGGCTTTCTCGTAAAGATGGCTCTATGCTTAGTCGAGAAAGTATAGATTCTGCTGGTATTAGTGCAGCACCTTTGGTGATTGACGATAAAATTATTCTTTATAGTCACGATGGCACTTTATACGCAGTTAAAAAGGAAAAATAGAAAGCTTGGCCGATAGCTAGCTTTTTAAATGTGGCGGTAAAATATTTGCCGCCATTATTGTTAGTAAGACTCGCAAAATATTTTGCAAAGACACTTTTATAGGTTAATTCATGCTTCCAGTCATTGCCCTTGTTGGGCGTCCAAATGTTGGCAAATCTACATTATTTAATCGGTTTACCCGCACACGTGACGCTTTGGTTGCTGACTTACCTGGGCTCACTCGTGATCGTCAGTATGGACATGCGACACTGATGAACCAGCCATTTATTATTATCGATACCGGAGGTATTACCGGTGGCGAGGTCGGTGTGGATGGTTTAATGGCTGAGCAGTCAATGCAAGCAGTGCGAGAAGCGGATATCACCTTGTTTATAGTGAACGCGCGAGAAGGGTTAACTCCAACAGACGAGTCGATTGCACTGCAACTTCGTAGCGAAAACAAACCGATACACTTAGTGGTTAATAAAGTTGACGGGCTAGATCAAAACACTGTTTTATCAGATTTTTTTGCATTAGGGTTTGATTCAGTAACGCCCATTGCCGCAGCTCATGGGCGAGGTGTCAATCGTTTAATCGAAGATGTTATTTTACCTTCAGCTGAAATTCAAATTGAGCAAGCTAAGGCGGAGGTAGAAGCATTACAAAGTGAAGTTGAATTAAGTGATGAAGAAGCTGACAAACTAGGTAAGCCGGCAGCAGAACCTGAAAGCGGGCCAAAACTGGCTATTATCGGTCGCCCGAACGTTGGTAAGTCTACCTTGGTTAATCGTATGCTCGGTGAAGAACGAGTGGTGGTTTACGATATGCCGGGAACTACTCGAGACTCTATATACATTGAAATGGAGCGCCGTGAAAAAAAATATACGCTTATTGATACTGCCGGAGTGAGAAAACGCGGCAAAGTCAACGAAGCAGTTGAAAAGTTTTCGGTACTCAAAACCTTACAAGCAATTAACGACGCGAACGTTGTTATTATGATTTTTGACGCGCGAGAAGGTATTACCGAGCAAGATCTTCATTTACTTGGATTTGCCATTGATGCTGGGCGTTCTTTAGTGTTGGGCGTCAATAAATGGGATAACATGTCAGAAGACAAACGCATTGATGTTAAAGAAGCTATTGGTAGACGGTTACATTTTGCAGATTTTGCCAAGGTACATTTTATTTCTGCGTTACACGGTACCAATGTTGGCCATTTGTGGGACTCTGTAGATCAAGCTTACGCGAGTGCGCGAGTTAACATGACAGCCTCTAAGCTAACGCGAATATTAGAAATGACTGTTGCTAAACATCAGCCACCAGCCGGCGGACGTTTTAAAATCAAACTACGTTATGCTCATCCCGGTGGACACAACCCACCTAGAATCGTTATCCACGGTAATCAAACTTCTGCATTACCCAAATCTTATGTACGCTATTTAGAAAAAAGTTTTAGAGAAGCGCTAAAAATTGTTGGTACGCCTATTAAGTTCGAGCTTAAAGAGTCTAAAAACCCTTATGAAGGTAAAAAGAAAAAAGTTACTGCCGAACTGATGGAAAAATCTCGCCGAAATCGCAAAAAGTACAAACAGTTTGGTAAAAAATAACGGCTAACAGGCAGATAAATTTAAATTTGTTAGCCTTTCTTTTTGACTTATTGTACCTAGCTAGGTGTTGATACCGCAAGACGGCTGTTGGGTGACTGATGTTTTTTAATCAGTCATTTTACTCTATCAAGTGCTATTAATAGGCTTTACTTTAATGAGTGCAAGCCAATCATGTTACCTTCACTATCAGAGGCTAAACTAATAAATCCGTACTCACCAATGGACATTTTTTTACGCACAATCTTGCCGCCGGCCGGCTCTACTCTAGACTCTTCAACTGCGCAATCCTCACAGGAGAAATAAACTAAGGTACTGTTTCCACCAGAGGCAAACCCCTCCATTTTAACTAGCGCACCACTTGCACCATAGGCTTCCATATTGGACGGAAAAGCGAGCATTAAAATAGATGAGTCACTCGGGTCGCTAATTTGATCAAGTTTCACGCTTAAAACAGTTTGGTAAAAGGCTTGAGCTCGTGGCATTTCTTCAACATAAATTTCGAACCATCCAACGGGATTACTAATCATTGCTTATCTCCTTTAAGTTTGGGTTATATAAAAACTATTTGGCCTTAAATGTAAAAAAATAATGGCTGCTCTAATCAAAAGATGTTTTGACAGTTACCGTTTTCTTCTTAATCGCAACGTCTAAAGGCTCGTTAAGCAGTTCTTCTAATTGTTCTTTTTCTACAACGTTTTCATTGTTAATTACAACCCAGCAATTTCGGCTTTTAGTTTTACCATAATAGAGCGCTGAGTCGGCTAAACTTATTAGTCGAGTCCATAAACTAATATTTCCCGTGTCTATAAATGGATACTTTACAACACCTAAAGTGCATGTGACCTGAATAGGCTCATAGTTCGAAATATTGAACTTTTCTTGGTTGATTGTCTTTAAAATTCGGTCGGCAAGTTGATAAGTTCTTTCGTTATTATCTAGGCGAGCAATATAAACAAATTCTTCGCCACCCCAGCGAACTAATAGATCTGTGTCGCGAGTAGCTTGGCTTACTCGGCGACTAAGTTCGAGTAAAACTTCGTCTCCCGCCTGATGGCCATAGCTGTCGTTAATTTTCTTAAAGTGATCAATGTCAAAAATATAAATGCCTAAAGCGGCATTTTTTTCTGTGCGCCTAGCTCTATGAACGTAAGAAAGCTCTCTTTCTATTTGCTGTTCTAAAAATCGCCTATTGCCCAACTTGGTGAGCGAGTCTCTTACGCTCATGCGTTGATATTGCTGCGCAAGCTTTTTCTTTTGGCGAAGTTGTGAGGCAACCAATAAAATAAAGCTTACTAAAATAACAAACAGCGCAACAAAAAGTTTTTGGCGATTTGCGTGAGTGGCATCTCGCTCTTTCTGAAGTTCTTCTTGCTGCTTTAATACCACACTTTTTAGCTCTGACTCTCGTTGTAATCGCTTTAATTCAGTATTAGAAGCTGCATTAGTGCCTCTGTTTTTTAGTTGAGATTCTAGCTTATTAATAAAAAGAGACTTGAATTTTTTTAGGCCTTCAAGTTGTATGTTCGAATCATCAATCTGGGTTAAGCGTTTGTATACATCGAGCTCTACTTCGATGGTTGTTTCAGGATATAAGTTAAGGCAGTTGCTTAATTTTTCTGTTTTATCCCAGTGTCGCTTAGCAAGCTGCCGATAGCAGCCTAAGTATTGATCAATAACTGGGTAACCCTCTGTTTTGTTAGAAACTTTCTCTAAAAGCCGCTTTGCTTTGTCAAAATTACCCGTTTTGGCTGCTGCAAGCGCTGCAAAGCTTAATGCACTGACGTGATATTGGTTGTCCGGTGATATCAATTTCTCAAAAAAGTAGAGTGCTTTATCGTATTCATAAAGATGCAGAATATAAGCAATGCCTGTATTAAAATTAGTTAAATCTATATCATTCTGATAGCGAGCGACTTCATCAGCTTCAGTTTCCGTTTCAAGAGCTTTTAATGCTCGTTTGCGAATTTTTTCTAATAACTCAATCCCTTTGCGCTTGTAGAGTTCATCTCCGTGCACTATGTAATTGGTGGCAGTGTCCATCATTATGCCGCTGAGTAACGCTTTATCTTCTGTGGGGGCAATTGATAGTGCGGTCTCGTAGCTACTGTAGGCTCCGGCTATGTCGCCGTGTTGAGATTGACGCCAAGCCAAGTTATTAAGCATCATTGCAGTAGAGCGTAAGTCCTCGGCTTGCCTTGCGTCGTGGATAATTTCTAGCACTTTGGGGTAGTAAGCTTTAAAACTGGGGTAACTTGCTTCGGTACATATTTCGCGGTATGCGTAATCTTCACGAAGTGGTGGGGTTTGGGCGCAAATTAGGCTGGTTTCATTTATGTGGTTTTGCTGATAGAGGATAAACGCTAAGGTTGTTTGTTGCCGGTAATATTCAGCCTCTGTTAACTCGCTAGGGTTTTGTTGTTTAAGCCAATTAATTTTCTCTTGTTGAGTGAGCTGATTGAATGTTTCTGGCCATGGAGCTAAGTTTAATACCTCGTTATAAGAAATATAGGCCCAACAATTAGTCGAAGAAAGCGAAATTACTCCGAGTAAAAAAAATACCTTAATATTTATACGCATTGCCGAGTCTCATTCAATAGTATTATGCTAGATAAATATTTTGCCCTTTCCTAGGTTTAACTCTGCATCTGTGGTCATTTTTGCTAATTAATATCGGTAAATTATGGATAAATTACGATGATTGATGCGCTAAGAGAGCTAATTAGCCTTATTTAGTTTAGCTGTATTTATCGTCTTGTTTGAGTATAGCAAAAACTCGTTAATATCTAGGCCTATTTTAAAGCCAAGTAATAATGACTTTAAAATTAATCATATAGCCTAGTTAAAATTGACATTGATAATGTGGGTAGGCAAAGTAAGTGCAATTAACATTAAAAATTATTGATGGAGTAAAAAGCAATGATTCACTATAAAAATAACGCTTTAATATTGCCTTTGGTGCTATTGCTGTTTGGTTGTTCGAAGCAATCATCAGATCACCCTCATGGTATGACAAGCGCTAGTGAGTTGAGTGCGCCAGCAGCCTCTAGTCGAGCCCTGAAAATAGCTCATTCAAACATTATTCTTGATGGACATATTGATGTGCCTTATCGCTTAAAAAGAAAAATGGCAGATGTTTCTAAATTAACAGAAGAAGGTGACTTTGATTTTCCTAGAGCAGAGCAGGGAGGGTTAAATGCTCCTTTTATGTCGATTTATATCCCCGCTTCTCTTGAGTCTAGCGGTGGAAGTTACGAGTTAGCAAACGAGCTGATTGATTTAGTTGAAAGTATCGTTGAAAATGCGCCAGATAAATTCGCCTTAGCAGTGTCTCCTCAGCAAGTTGAAGATAATTTTGCCAAAGGACTTATTTCATTGCCTCTTGGCATGGAAAATGGCAGCCCAATAGAAGGTGATTTAGAAAAGCTTGCACACTTTTATCAAAGAGGGATCCGTTATATTACTTTAACCCACTCCAAGGCAAATCATATATCTGACTCTTCTTATGATGAAAACCGCCCTGCGCAGGGTTTAACTCCATTTGGGAAAAAGTTAATCAGTGCAATGAATAATATGGGCATTATGATCGATGTTTCGCATATTTCTGATCAAGCTTTTTATCAGGTGATGGAACTTAGTAAGGTACCAGTTATTGCTTCGCATTCTTCAGCAAGACACTTTACACCGGGATTTGAAAGAAATATGAGTGACGAAATGATTAAGCTACTTGCTGAAAAGGGAGGTGTCATTCAAATTAACTTTGGTTCTACTTTTATTTTACAGTCATCTATAGAGAATAATAACGCCTATAAGGCCGCAGTCAAAAACTTTTTGGAAAAACATCAAGTATCTAGTAACGATCCTAAAACGATAGCCTTTTCAAAAAGCTATCGAGAGAAAATACCATTTGAATATGCGACGCTTAGCGACGTGCTTGATCATATCGACCATGTAGTCGCTATTGCTGGTATCGATGCCGTGGGACTTGGTTCAGACTACGACGGTGTAGGTGATAGTTTGCCTGTAGGTCTTAAAGATGTTTCTACTTATCCCGCTTTAATTGATGGTTTAATTGCACGAGACTATTCAGAAAATGATATTAAGAAAATATTATCTGGCAATGTTTTAAGAGTTTGGAAGGCGGTGGAGGCGTTTTCAAAACAGCAACAAACTGTCAACTGATATCTTAGTCTAATTATGCGTTAACCTAAAAAACACAGGACATAAGCGGAGCTGGATTTAGCTTTAATTTGAATTAAGTTTATTTTTAGCTTCAATCCAGCGCGACATATACTCGCAGCTTTTAAGCAAATGATGATTTAACATCGCACCACTAAAGTTGTTGCGCCGATGAGTGTCGAGATTGAGTTGTATTTGTTGAAGCTTTATGGCGAGTTTTTGCGTATAAAGCTCAGAATTATAATGTTGCTCTAAAATTGTTGCTGCATTTAATCGGCTTTGTTCCCATAAACCTTCATCTTGATAAAGTTGTACTGCAGCATTGGCAATCTCGTCTGCGGTGTTAGCAATTAATCCAGGCCAGGCCAATTCACCGTGCATTGCTTCGGCACCAATACTGGTGGTGACACTTGGCGTTGCACATTGCATGGCGTCAATTAACTTGCCTTTAAGTCCTGCACCAAAACGTAGCGGCGCAAGGCAAATACGCGCTTGTTGTAAAACCTTAAACGCGTTATCGACCCAACCTTTAACTAAAAATCCTTGTTTAGGATTGTGAAGTTGAGTTGCTTTTTTAGGCGGGTAAGAGCCATAAATGTGCAATTCAGCTTGCGGCAACCGCCGCTTTATTTTGGGCCAAATTTGCTGCAAAAACAAAACAGAATCCCAATTGGGAGCGTGTCTAAAGTTGCCAATGGTCATAAAGTGTTGGCGCTGAGAAAAGCTTGGATTTTGTGACTCGTTAAATATTGGTGCAGCATTTAATTTAAGCAGAAATGGAATATGAATTAGATAATTGGCATCTACTTTAAATACTTGCTGCAGAATTTCCATTTCAAATTGGGAAATAATTAAGCTTAAGTCGCAACGTAAAATGGCCGCTATTTCTCGTTTTGCCAAGTCATTATCTAGTAGGTCGCTCGTATCGAATACTCGGTTTTGTTTGTGTGCTAATTCTCGTGCGTTGCGCAAGCATTGTAAATCTTCAGTGTCTAATATTTTTACTGCTAAAGGGCAAACCTTAGATACCCGCCAGCCGAACTGCTCTTCCATCATAAATCGATCAAAAAGTACCACCTGTGGATTGATTTTTTCCAACTCAGTATCAAAGCTGGCGCTGTTTAATTCAATCGCAAGGCTTTCAATACCTTCATCACCAAGCTTTATCATGTGTTCGGTTGGTTGCGATGGCGTTGCAAAAATGACCTTATAGGTTGATTGTAAAAAGCGCATTAATGATAAAATGTGGCTACCTGCCGCAGAAGACTGCGGCTCTGGCCAAACATACCCTATAACAAGTAATATTGGCTTTTCGGTTGATAGCTTTTGTACCATAGAGTGGGCTCAACTACTTTTGTTTCAATATATCTTTTAAAAATCGACCAGTATGTGAAAGTTTATTTTTGGCCACATCTTCAGGCGTTCCTTCGGCAATAATTTGACCACCTTTATTACCACCTTCTGGACCTAAGTCAATAATCCAGTCTGCGGTTTTAATAACATCTAGGTTATGTTCAATTACCAAAATGGTGTTGCCGTGATCGCGTAACTTATGTAAAACAGCTAATAATTGTTTTACATCATGAAAATGCAGTCCTGTGGTTGGTTCATCAAGAATATATAGGGTTTTACCGGTGTCTCTTTTACTTAATTCGCGCGACAACTTTACGCGTTGCGCTTCACCACCAGAAAGAGTGGTTGCTGCTTGACCTAAGCGTATGTAAGATAAACCTACATCAATGAGAGTTTGCAATTTGCGAGCGATTGCTGGAATAGCGTCAAAAAAAGTTCGGGCATCTTCAACAGTCATTTCGAGTACGTGGTGAATGTTTTTACCTTTGTAGGTAACCTCTAAAGTTTCGCGATTGTAGCGTTGGCCTTTACAAATATCACAGGCAACGTAAACATCTGGTAGAAAATGCATTTCTACTTTGATAACGCCATCACCTTGGCATGCTTCACAGCGGCCGCCTTTCACATTAAAACTAAATCTGCCGGGTTTATAGCCGCGCGAGCGAGCTTCTTGGGTACCAGAAAACAACTCTCTAATCGGAGTAAATATGCCAGTGTAAGTAGCAGGGTTAGAACGTGGTGTTCGCCCAATAGGACTTTGATCAATATCGACGACTTTGTCGAAAAATTCCATTCCATGACAGCTGTCGTGATGCGCAGGTGTTAGTGTTGTCGCCCGATTTAATTGGGTGGCAGCAATTGGATATAAGGTGTCGTTAACTAAGGTTGATTTACCAGAACCGGAAACTCCCGTTACACAGGTGAGCACACCAACAGGTAACTTTAAATCCACAGCTTGTAAATTATTTCCACTTGCGCCTTTGAGTTCCAAATATTGTTGCTCGGTTGCACTTAAGCGTTGTTTAGGAATATCAATTTTTTCCTTACCGCTTAAATATTTACCGGTTAATGAGTTTTTATTGCTTAATATATCTTTTAATTTGCCTTCTGCAACAATTTCTCCGCCATGGACTCCGGCTCCTGGGCCAATATCTAGAATATGATCGGCGCTGCGAATTGCATCTTCATCGTGCTCGACGACAATGACGGTGTTGCCTAAATCGCGCAAGTGATTAAGTGTTTTTAATAAGCGTTCATTATCTCTTTGGTGCAGTCCAATGGATGGTTCATCTAATACGTACATTACTCCTACAAGTCCGGCACCGATTTGGCTTGCTAGCCTTATGCGTTGTGCTTCGCCACCCGATAGGGTATCGGCACTGCGCTCTAAGGACAGATATTCAAGCCCAACATTGACTAAAAACTCTAACCGAGAACAAATTTCTTTAAGAATTTTGTCTGCAATTTTGCCGCGCTTACCAGTTAACTTTAGCTTGCTAAAGAATGTGTGTGCATCATCTATTGGCATTGCGGCAATCGACGGTAAGTTATGTTTTTTGATCAATACATTTCGCGCTTCTAATTTTAATCGTGTACCGCTGCAGTCTGGGCAAGCTTGAGTGTTCATATACTTTTGCAGCTCTTCTCTTACCGCCATAGACTCGGTTTCTTTAAAGCGGCGTTGCATATTTGGAATCACACCTTCGAATTTATGGTGCCGAGTCATTACATCGCCGCGATCATTGGCATAAGTGAATTCAATTTTAGTATTGCCGCTACCGTACAGAATAATATCGCGATACTTTTTTGCGAGTTTACTAAACGGCTTTTCTATGTCGAAACCATAGTGCTCGGCAATAGAGTTAAGCATATGAAAATAGTAGACATTTCTTCTATCCCAACCTCTAATAGCACCACCGGCAAGTGAAACTTCAGGGTTAAGTACAATTCTGTCTGGATCAAAAAACTGATCAACGCCTAAGCCGTCACAAGTAGCGCACGCGCCCGCGGGATTGTTAAAGGAAAACAGACGAGGTTCTAACTCTGTTAAACTGTGGCCACATTGCGTACATGCAAATTTAGCGGAAAATAATATTTCTTTTAATTCGCTTGTTTCATCCATTGGCGCGATATTAGCAATACCGTCGGCTAGTTCTAGTGCGGTTTCAAAAGATTCAGCTAAGCGCTGCTTAAGATCGGCGCGAACTTTAAAGCGGTCGACTACAACTTCGATAGTATGTTTCTTATGCAGCTCTAACGCCGGTGCTTCGCTTAGCTCATAGGTTTTACCGTTTATTCTGGCCCGTACAAAACCTTTAGCTTGCAGCTCTTCAAAGAGTTGCACGTGTTCGCCTTTACGGTTTCTAACCACTGGCGCTAATAGTAGTAATTTACTTCCTTCGGGAAGCGCCAAGGTATGATCGACCATTTGACTTACCGTTTGGGCTTCTAGCTTAGTTTGATGCACCGGACAGTAAGGAGTTCCAACTCGCGCAAAAAGTAACCGCAAATAGTCATGAATTTCTGTAATGGTGCCAACAGTTGAGCGCGGATTATGCGAGGTTGATTTTTGCTCAATTGAAATTGCCGGTGACAAGCCTTCAATGTGCTCTACGTCGGGCTTTTCCATCAGCGATAAAAATTGACGAGCATACGCGGATAAAGATTCGACATATCGGCGTTGACCTTCAGCGTACAAAGTATCGAATGCAAGGGAAGATTTTCCCGAGCCAGACAGTCCCGTAATGACAATCAGCTTGTCTCTGGGTAAAGTCACATCAATATTTTTTAAATTATGGGTTTTTGCGCCGCGTACTTCTATGTGATTCATAAGCAATCTTGTATAATGTCGACCTTTGAAAAACGAACTCAACATAATAACCCAAGCGAGCAGTTAAGGCCAAAATGAATCAGCAGTCGCGCATGAATAAAATAGAAAAACTGGCTGCGCTGACATTAAGTAGTGTTTTTGCCCTGCGAATGTTAGGGCTTTTTATGCTTTTGCCGGTTTTTGCTATTGCCGGGCAAAGCTTACAAGGCTATACCCCAGCCTTAATAGGGTTCGCTATTGGTGCATATGGGTTAACGCAAGCGATTTTACAAATTCCTTTTGGTTGGATGTCGGATCGCTTTGGGCGTAAACCGGTGATTGTATTTGGGTTGTGCTTGTTTGCTCTGGGAAGCATTGTAGCCGCTTTAAGTGACACTATTTATGGTGTCATTGTGGGGCGTTTACTTCAAGGCTGTGGTGCAATTGCTAGTGCCGTAATGGCCTTAGCTGCTGATTTGTCGCGTGACGAGCAAAGAACCAAAATTATGGCCAGTATTGGCATGAGCATAGGCGTTGCTTTCGCCTTAGCTATGATTGTTGGACCGCTTTTAACTAATTGGTTAGGCTTGAGTGGAATATTTTGGGTCATTGCGATTTTAGCTTTTGTGGCCATTGGCGTTATTTTACTCATTACACCACAACCTAAATCTCAGTTTATTCAGCATGATGCTATTGCTGCCAGTGGTCAAATTAGAGAAATTTTTGCCAATCGCCAACTCTTACGTTTGAACTTTGGTATTTTTACCCTTCATTTTTTACTAACCGCTTTTTTTGTCGCATTTCCATTAAGACTAGCCACGCTGGACTTGGCGCTTTCTCAACACAGTTGGGTTTATTTAGCGACTATGCTTGGTGCCGTTATTATTATGTTGCCTTTTATAATCATTGCTGAAAAATATCGCCAACATGTTAAGGTGATGATAGGTGCGGTGTCTATCATTGCTGTGGTTGAGCTTATTTTTGGATTGTTTGAGCTTAATTTGCAATGGATTATTATTATAATGGTTTTGTTTTTTGCTGGTTTTAATTTGTTAGAAGCATTGCTACCGTCCATGATTTCTCGGATCGCTCCCTTGTCCGGTAAAGGTACAGCATTAGGCGTTTATTCTACTAGTCAGTTTAGTGGCGCATTTTTAGGCGGGCCGGTGGCAGGCTTGCTTATTCAGTATGCCTCAATCGAAAGTGTGTATTTTTTAGGGGTGGTGTTAGCGTTAACTTGGGTTTTATTCTTGTTTGGATTAAATAATCCACCGGCGTTAACCAGCTACACACTAACAATGCCTGATGTATCTCCAGAGTCATTTCCTAATTTAGTTAATGAAATCAAAGCAATAGAAGGAGTGTCTGAAGCAGTCGCCCTGCCAGAAGCAGGCGCAGTGTATTTAAAGCTCGACAAAAAGAGGCTTGATTCAAAGACCTTTGAGAAATATAGTAAACGCTTATCCAGTTAATAAAGCAGAATTTTTTAATTCAGGAGTAATTTAATGGCCAGTAGAGGCATCAATAAAGTAATTTTAGTCGGAAATTTAGGTCAAGATCCTGAAGTTCGTTACACCCCTAATGGCAGCGCAATTGCCAATATTAGCATTGCCACAAGCGAAAGCTGGAAAGACAAAAATACCGGCCAAATGCAAGAAAAGACCGAATGGCATCGAGTTTCGTTTTTTGGGAAATTAGCTGAAATCGCAGGTGAATACTTAAAAAAAGGTTCGCAGGTTTATGTAGAAGGCAAGCTCCAAACGAGAAAGTGGCAAGATAAACAAGGCCAAGACCGTTACACAACCGAGGTTGTGGTAGATGGATTTTCTGGCGTGATGCAAATGTTAGGTGGTAGAGGCGAAGGCGCAAGTTCTGGTGGTGGACAGCAATATCAGCAGCGTCCTCAGCAAGGCGCGCCACAGCAAGCTCCGCAACAACAGCCAGCACCGGCAGACAGCGGGTTTAATGATTCTTTTGATGATGATATACCGTTTTGAATAAATTTTTGGAATATTCGCTCGGTTTAGACCTACGTTTGTAGGTCTATTTTTATGTAAATAGTGCACACTTTTCGCTCAAATGTTAATTTTCACAAGATTAAATTTCAATTTGCGATCCTTTTTCTTATTTGATGCCTATACTTAGAAACATAGTTAACACGCAAGTTGTTTAGCATTCTGTCTGCGGAAAAGGTTTATTTTTAGATGGGTAAAAAAGTACTAATAGTTGATGATAGCTTGGTAACTCGCATGATGATTAAAGAGATCATTTTGTCAGAGTTCCCCGAATGGGAGTGTATTCAAGCGGCATCTGCAGAAAAAGCAATTGAAGCCTGTGGTTTAACCCAGTTTGACTATATTACATTAGATATTAATATGCCGGGAAAAACCGGCTTAGAAGTCGCACCTCACCTGTTACAAAGCCAACCAGACGTTAAAGTTGCCGTACTGACTATTCATGAGCATCACGAAGTACGCGAAAAAGTAGAAGCTTTAGGGTTAACTTTTTTGAACAAGCCAATTAATGCCGATGAAATTATCGATTTTGTTAAATCTTAAATCCCCAAGCTGGTATTTGCTTCAACTAAATTAACCCTGTTGCATAAGACCATTATTAATTATTGCAAGGTCTTTAATAATTTTAATAGCTCTGCGGCATGGCTGTTAGGCTTTACATCTGCAAAATGCTTAACAATGATACCATCGGGGTTAACTAAAAAAGTTTGTCTACTCGCATGTGGCCAAGGCAACAATCGGTCAACTTTTAACGCTTTACTAAGCGTAGCTTCAGTGTCTGCAAGTAAAGAAAAAGGCAATTGGTATAAATCAGCAAATTCTTTATGTGATGTAACGCTGTCGTAACTCACTCCAACAATATCAGTATTTAACTGCTTAAATTGTGCGTAACTGTCTGTAAAGTTTTGAGCTTCGACGGTGCACCCCGGCGTTTTATCTTTTGGATAAAAGTAAACCACAAGCCATTTACCCGCATAGTTTTTATTACTAACTAATTGATTTGATTGGTCGTATAAACTAAAGCTGGGAAATGTAAGCCCCTCCCATTGGTTTACTGAAGCATTTGAAAGCATTGAAAAAAATAAGCTTAAAGTAAGAATTATGAGTTTCATTTTGGGTGCTCTAAGTTGAGTAAAGACAAGAATTTATATCACGGGATCAAATAGAAATAAACCCGCGTTTTGTTAGTAATATTTAAGATA
This sequence comes from Aliikangiella aequoris, assembly GCF_053709105.1. Classification (NCBI taxonomy): domain Bacteria; kingdom Pseudomonadati; phylum Pseudomonadota; class Gammaproteobacteria; order Oceanospirillales; family Pleioneaceae; genus Aliikangiella; species Aliikangiella aequoris. Next base: position 2,797,819 of record NZ_CM132298.1, on the reverse strand, counting down.
ACATAATATTGCTGATGGTCTAAGCTCAATATATGGACGAAACAAATTGCTTTTGCATAATCAATGTAACGGATAGATAGGATGCTGCTACGTAAGCTTAAAATTTTCACGCTATTGCTGCTTATACTCAGCTACGGCTTAGTGGCCATAAGCCAATTGGTGGTTACTTACTTATCTCAGCATAGGCTCAACCAAATTGAAGTAGAAAGAGCATTTGTGGCGACACAGCTAAGTTTATTAACTGCCACCTATAAGCAAACTTTTGGGGACAATTTACAGCCGCTGTTTCAACAGCTTGATCGTTACTCTCAACTTAATAACTGGAAGTTAATTGATCACAATAATAAATTGGTGCGAGAAAAAACCAAATTTACTAGTGAAGACAATATACACCGCCTCTATATTCAAAACCCTGAGGCTCCTAACCAGCTTTTAGAATTAACCTACAGCTTTAAACCTGTAGCATTATCATCTTCTTGGCTGTCATGGCAAACATTACTTATTGCGGCGGTTTTTTGTGTTACTGTTGTTATCCTTTTAGTTGGACTATTCCGCTGGGTGTTTAATCTTGAGGTTTATTCCAATTACTTATTAACTGGCGCGGATGAAGCGAATAAGTTTGATTTAGGTAAAACCAGTAACCCAATTCACCGTGCATTTAATCAATTGATTTTACAAAACACTTTGTTAGCAAAAGATAAGCAAGAGTTAACAGAGCAAATTAGAAAAATATCCTATGTAGATGAGGTTACTGAAATCGGTAATCAGCTATTCTTTAAAGCTGAATTTCAAGTCAGACTGCATAATCATGAAGAGCAAGAATCCGGTCTATTAGTTTTATTGAGCTTTGGGCAGGGGAGTGAAGCGGCTTATCTTGCGCTTTCTGATGAAAAAATGAAAGCTATAGCGTCTATATTAAAGCATTATATCCATCAGTTTAACGGAGCGCTTGTGGCGCGCTTACGAGAAAACGATTTCGCATTGCTCTTGCCTAACCATACCAGAGAACAAACCGATCAAATTTGTAAGTCGCTAATTAAACAGTTAAGTAAAAGTGTGTTTGATACACAGCAACAACGCGAGCATTTTATTGATATCGGTATATCTGTTTACAAGCATGGGTTCAAGTATTCGAAAGTAATAGCCGAGGCAGACATGGCGTTACGAAATGCTCAGTTACAGGGAGGAAACAGTTGGTATATTTATGGTGAACCATTAGCAGAAAGTAAAGTTCGAGGTAGCTTAAAATGGCGAAGTTTATTAGAAAGCACCCTGAATAATCAGAAAATTCAGCTTTATATTCATCAAATGGAAGTGTACAGAAGTGGCATGAGTGATACTTTTGAGGTGCTGGCAAGAATTGCTGACGGTAAAGATATGCTTACCGCAGATACGTTTTTACCAATGGCAAACCAATGTGGTCTCGCTAAAGAGTTTGATCGTCAAATAGTTGATAAAGTTTTGGCTCATTGTTTACATGACACGGCTAATAAGCGTGAAAGAGATTTTTCGGTTAATCTTTTTGTCAATTCACTTTTAGATGATGGCTTTTACAATTGGTTAAAGCACCGTTTAGCCGGAGCGCAAGGATTAGCTCAACGGATTATTTTTGAAATTAAGGAGAGCCAAATTAGTCGTCATAAAAAAGAATTGGCGGAAATAATGCCAGAGCTTGCACAACTTGGTTGTCGGTGGTGTGTTGATCATTTCGGCTCGCCGGAAGAGAATATTAATTACCTTGAGGGTTTACCCATTGATTCGGTAAAAATCGATAGGCGTTATATTTTTGATATTAGTGAAAATAAGCCACAGCAATTAATGCTAAAGACCATGCTAATTAATTTAAAAAGTAAAGGAATAAAAGTATTCGCTGAAGGTGTTGAAAAAGCCGCAGATGCAGACTTCCTAAAAGGAGTCGATTTAAATGGTGCCCAAGGGTTTTATTATGGACAACCTAGGCTAATGAAAAAGTTAGAAAAATATTTAAAAGCAGTATAAAAAAACACCGCCTAAGCGGTGTTTTTGTTATCTTAAGCGCTAAGTTTAAGACTAGAACTTTTGAACTAAACCAAGACCAAAAATGCTAGCATCGTCACCAGTTGCTCCTTCTTCGCTCAGCGTTAAGTAAGTAAAGAAAGTGGTCTTTTTACCAAGCTTTCTATCCCATCCGATTGAAGTTTGGCTGGTATATTTTACTTTAGAGCTTACCAAAGCTTCCCAAGCGTCTGACTCTATCATTTGCAGTTTAAATACGTTGTCACCTGCAGTATATTGCACGCTACCCATAATACCATCACCGTCAGCAGCCGCATTTTCGGTATCTTGGAACAAGAACCCAAACTGCCAAGCGTCCATATTATATTGTGCAACTAAGCGTGTTGTGTCTACACCATCGCCTTCAACATCTGAGTCTAAAGATAGCCCTAAGTTTAAGCCCCCAGCTTTGTACTCAAGTGCTAAAGAAGTGCCGTCGGCAAAACCGTCGTTAGTGCCAGTATCTTCACCAGGAATTAAAGCAATTTTTGCAGTAAACCCACCCATTTTAGGCGTGCTGTATTGAACAATGTTATCCGCTCTTGTTTCTGCATTAAACGAATGCTTTATATCACCAGATAAGTCACCAAATAGATCGATTTTTTTCTGAAGCTTTTTAGTCGGAGTATCATGACGCCCTGCGAAAACTTCACCAAACTCGCCTCTAACGCCAACAATTTGGTTTCTTGACTTAATGTTATCTGTTGAACCTTTAGCGTTATCAGAAATATCGACTTCCCACTCTAATTGATAAAACGCTTGTAATTTGCCCGCAGCGCCACTGCCTTTAATACCAAAACGTGAAGCGTTGCTGTTTAGCTCCCATTGGTCATCGCCATTATCTTCGTCAACTTTGTCTAAAGTAACGTTAATTTTTCCATACACATCAACCCAGTTGTCTTCTGCGTAGCTGTTACCAGAAGCTGCTAAGCAAGCAACTGCGATGCTTGAAAGAGCAAAAGTATTTAATTTCATGGTTTGTCTCCGATATAGATGTTTTAAATTTATTTTAAGTGATTGGCGAGCATTGTATTTGAGATATTTGACAGAAATATGACAAATCTCAAGTTATCAGCATCATTTTTTATTTTATTTGCCCCAAATATGACAAAAAGCAATCTTTAGATGAACGTGAGTTTAGCACTCCAACAGAGCTTTTAAGTGAGTTTTTGCATAAGATATCTCATTTATAATAAGTGAATTTATAAAATGTCGATTTTGTCACTGAATCTTTACCAAATATCTGCCTAGAGTTTGATTTTTGCTGTCGATTGTTTAAACTATCACTACTGGCTTAACATTGTTGAACAGATTTTGTACAGTTATTGAAATAATAATGTCAAACCAACGTTCAGACGATAAGCTTTATTACTGTGAGGAACCTGTAATGGGTAAAAAGACATCCACAAAGAGCAATTTTACGATTATTGATGGCGAGAAAGCCTATATTGGTCCAGAGCGCAGAGCCGACCGACGTAGAATGAGCCACAATGAGCGCATAGAAAGATTGTTACGCAACTTTGGGTTGGATCGTCGTATGCGAGTTGAACGCCGTCGTAAAGATTCATCTTGGCTTCTTACCTCTGCCCGGGTTGCCAATCAATAATTGAAAGTGAGTTCTTCTTACTTATAATCTATTGATTTTAAAGGGTTATAATAAGGTGCAATGCACCTTTATCGTGTTCTTTACTCCCCATTTCCGCATTTAATCTCAGCAACAATCGACTCACCTCTATACTAATCACTTCACGCATTATTCTGGCGATTTGCGCCTAGCTAATGCTAATAATTTACCGAATATCAGGTGGTAGTTAGCTTTAAACACATAAACTGACTATAAGGATCTTCTTTATAATTGCCAAATGGTGGGCAGTCAACAAAGCCATGCTTAGTATACAAATGAATGGCAGCAGAAAATTTACTATGGGTGCCAGTTTCTAAGTAAAGGTGAGTGTATTTGCGCAGCTGGCTCTCTTTAATAATGGCTAATAGAATTTTTTCTGCGATACCTTTTCTTGTGTGTGTGGCAGCGGTTTTCATTGCTTTAATTTCGCCTTCGTTGCTACTGATTGCTTTAAGTGCACCACAAGCAACAACTTTTGTTATATCGCTCACGCTCCAAAAGGTTAGTTTTTTATCAAAAAATTCTTGCTCACTTAATGCATGAACACTTTCTGGAGGAGAGTATTGCTGCATTTGAGTGTGATGTTGTTGTAATAGCTGTATGACTTTTCCGTCACTAAGATCATCTATTTTAGGGTTATATGGTTCTATCATTGGGGTAAAATACTTAATTTATTGGCAGTTGGTTGGCTAGCTAAGCTAGACTATAAGGCTTATTAAATCTGAACGCTTGGCACAGGCTAAAAAATAATTAATGAGATTACAAAGATTCTCGCATTTTCAATCGGAAATTGGCAACGCTAAAATTGAAAATATTCAATCACCAGTTTTGCTTTCCAGACAACTCACCTTAGATATAAAGCGAGATGATTTAATTCATCCTATTATTTCTGGTAATAAATATCGTAAGCTTAAATATTTGATAGCAGCTATTCAAAATAGAGGATTTACCCGAGTTGCTGTCATGGGTGGACCTTATTCAAACTTACTTCAGGCTATTGCCTATCTTGCATATCGCCTAAACTGGCAGGCCACACTTTATGTGCGTGGATTTCCAGAACAAAAGCTTTCTCCTATTTTAAAACAAGCGAGAGATTGGGGAGCAGAAATAGTTTATGTCAGTAGATTGCAATTTCAGCACTTACGCAATACAGTCCCAAAGTTAGAGGCCGATGTTTTTTGGATAAGTGAAGGGGGGTTTCATCCATTCGCTTTATCGGGTTGTATGGAAACGGTGATGGAATTGCCTAATCGCTATGACTATATTGTTATGGCAAGTGCAACGGGCGCAAGTATTGCTGGACTTTATTTAGGTTGTCAAAAGCAGTCACCAAATACTCAAGTGATAGGTATTTCAGTGCTAAAAAATAGTCAGCAACAGCTTGATGATATTGTTGACTTGTTAAATGGTGAACAAACAGGCGAAAATGACAGAACAAATAAATCATGTTTCCAAAATAATATTAATGTGCTTGCTAAGTCAGAGTTAGCCGGAATAAAAATCGTTTCAGGTTTTGAGTTTGGCGGTTATGCCAAAAGTAGTCCTGAGCTTGATAGGTTTGTTAAACAATTTCAAGTGCAACACAGTATTACCATAGAGCCGGTGTATACCGGTAAGTCATTTTATGCAACTCTAGATTTATGCGAAAAAGGTTTTTTTAAAACTGGCAGTAAGATTCTTTTAATTCATTGTGGAGGCATTCAAACAACGCTTACCTAGGCTAAAATAAAACACCAATAGTCCAGCTCTAGTACGACATCTTTATGGTAGATCGTACGTCCATTTTCCGCTTTCATTAGAAACGGCATATTGTCCGGCAAGTCGTTTTTTATACCTATTAAACGAAGTCGAGCAAGCCCAACGTCTTCTCTATCTCTGGCTTCTTGCAAATCAATAACTTCAGTTTGCGCGTAAATAGTGTCTCCCGCAAAGCTCGGGTTTGCATGGGTTCCGGCGTTAATTGCCGCAGGCCAAATGGCATTGCCTAAGCCATTGTAACTAAGCGCCCTGCACAGCGAAATGATATGCCCGCCATAGACCAACCTTTGCTGGTGCCGCGAAGTTTGCATAGCATAGTGATCGAAGTGAACCTTTGCGTTGTTTTGATAAAGGCGCGTAGCTAAAGAATGATCTGAATCGTTGATGGTTATTCCGTCGCGGTGAAATATTGATTGACCAATAGATAGATCGCACCATTTTATTTGGTTGTCACTATAGCTAGATTGCCAATGATTAAAGTTAACCTGTTTAGGTAAAGCGAGCGTTTGATAATCTACCGTTGAGGCCAACTTGGGAATAACCGGTTGAGTATTAGTGGTATGTGGTGCACGCTTTTCTACCATGACCCAACGCACCCATGAGACAACGAGTTGGTCATTTTGATTGGTAGCCTGCGAACGAACATAGACTATGCCGGTTTTATTATTTGAGTTTTCTTTTAACCCAATAACCTCACTTTTTACCGCAAGCGTATCGCCTGCATAACAGGGGTGATTAAAGCTTACTTCGGCATAGCCTAAGTTTGCGACAGCGTTTAGCGAAATATCGTTAACCGTTTTCCCAAATGCAATATGAAAGACTAAAAAATTATCAATTGGCATGGATTTAAAACCACAGCTTTGACTTAAAGTAAGTGCACAGTTCAGTGCAAATCGACTTCCAGTAAGTGCTGTGTAAAGAGTAGCGTCTGCTTCGGTAATGGTTCTAGGGACACCATGAATAAATTGTTGACCGAGCGAAAAATCTTCGTAGTAATTGCCGCTTAAGTTAACATTTTTGGTCATTTTTCTGGCCCAATGAGTTCGGTTTGTCCTATTTCATGAACTTGATTATAAAGCGCAATAACACGTCGCGCCCAAAGCTCTAGTGACGGCTCAATTAAACGGTCATCTATTACGGCTGTACTTCTACCTATTTCATGAGCGTTAGCAATAGCATCAATGATTTTTTTTGCTCGTTTTACGTCTTCGCCTTTTGGCGTAAATGCATCGTTGGTATATGCAAGTTGAATAGGGTGGATAACGGCTTTACCATCAAACCCGAGATCTCGCGCTTGTCGACAAGAAAATTCACATGCTTCGATATTTTTTAAATCAAAGTGAGGGCCGTCAATAATACATTTGTTGTTTGCTCGTGCGGCTAAAATACATAATGATAAACTGGTTAGTAGCCCCATTCTATCTTGAGTTTGAGTAATTCTTAGAGAGTTGGCTAAATCGGTGGTACCTAAAATAACGGCTTGCAATCGCTCAGATGCTGCGCAAATTTCGTCGCTGCGTAATACGCCCTTGGGACTTTCAATATTAATCATTACATTTAGGTGGCTGCCACCTAACTCATCTAGGGTTGCAAGTGCTGCGTTTAATTGGCCTGCGCTTTCTACGTTAGGAAATAAAATGGCGTCTATATCTAAACTAATGCTCGCTCTTAAATCGTCCATGCCCCATTCCGAATCTAATGAATTAATTCTGACGATTTTTTCTGAATAGCCAAAATTGTGATTATTTAAGGCTTTTAATAGTAAGTTGCGTGCTTCATCTTTGCGTAAAGGCGGTACTGACTCTTGTAAGTCAAATACAATGCTGTCGACACTGAGTTTACGGGATTTTTCGATATGGCGAGGTTCGTGCGCGGGGACATATAAGACGCTGCGACGAGGTCGATATTGAAAAGTCATAAGTTGGCTCCGTGAGCTTTATTTTGATTTTGCTCTGCTAATTGTTTGATTAATTGTTTGCGCAATACTTTACCGTTTTTTGTGCGCGGAAAGTCTGTGAAGAAGTGAGCGCGTTTTGGCGTTTTATATTTTGCCAAATGCTGTGCCGCAAAATTCAGAACAGTTTCTTCATTTAAGCTGCTGTCTGTTTCTGGAATAATACAGACACTCACTAGCACCTTGTCTTTTTCAATTGTTTCGCCTAGTGCCACACAGTCAGCAACCTCTGGGTGGGTCTTTACCACTCTTTCTATTTCGTGTGGAGACACGCGATAACCAAAGGTATTAATAATGTCGTCTTTACGACCTAAAAACCAAATATAGCCGTTTTCGTCTTTACGAGCATAGTCTCCAGTAAAGAAAAAACCATCATGTTTTGCACTGCGGGTTTCGTCTGGGAGTTGCCAATATTCTAGGAATAATCCGGGATCATCTTGTGGAATCGCCAGCATGCCTTCTTGATTTACTTCAACCGGTTGATTATTGCCGTCGAGCAGCTGAACATTATGACCAGGCTGAGCAAAGCCTGCCGCACCTGGTTTTATTTGGGCATTTTTATGCTGTGAAATATAGTAAGAAAACTCGGACATACCAATTGCTTCGTAAACTTCAAGCTCAAATCTAGCGCGCCAGGCTAGCAGCATTTCATCTGATAAGTGCTCGCCGGCACTCATACAGTGACGCAGCGATGGAACATCATCGCTTTTAAAGTTGGTTTTTTGAATAATTTGCCGATAAATAGTCGGCACGCCGATAAAAATAGAGCAACGATGCTTTTTAATCAGTTTAGGCCAAGTGGAGGCATCATTGGGGCCTTCGTGAACAATCACAGTATGACCATGAAACAGAGGATCCATCAAGGCTGAGCCGAGTACATAGGTCCAGTTAAATTTGCCAGAATGCATTATTCGATCACCTGGTTGAAAGTCAAACCAAAACTGGCTTGCTGGTAGCCTCCCAATTAGAGCTCTGTGAGCATGAAGTACGCCTTTGGGGTAGCCGGTAGTGCCAGAAGTGTAAACTAAATAAGCCGGATCATTCGGCTGACTTTCAACTGTTTTATGACTCTCTGGTTGTTGTGAAAGAAGGGCTTCAAAATCATAAAGCGACACACTCGAATGATTGTTAGTCGCTGGCAGTTCACCGGGGCCTGCAAGCCAAATAGATTCAATTTGAGTGTCTTGCTCAAGTAATGGTTCTAGTTCTTGCCACATAGACTTAGCGGCAATTAAGATTTTAGCTCCAGAATCTTTTGCTAAGTAAGCAACTTCGCTGGCTGCTAATAAAGTTGATGTAGGAACAGCAATTGCGCCGTGGCGCAAGCAGCCAAAAAAGCTTATTGGATAGGCGGTGGAGTTAGGTAGCCGAATTAAAACGCGATCGCCTTGGGCAACTTTAAGTTGGGTTAAAGCGTGTGCAAATTGACTGCTTTGCGCCTCTAAATTTTGATAAGTGAGCTCACAGCTGCCTAAAAGGTGATCTTCAACGATTAGTGCAACTTTATTGGGATCTTGTGCGTGTTGAGTCACACAAGCGCTGGCAATATTAAAAACCTCTGGTAAGTGCCATTCCCACTGGTCGCCATTTTGAGATAAAAAATTTGATACTTGGTAAGACATAATTAAATTCTTCCATATGGCCAGTTTTCACGAATCACATGGATAGGAAGTTTCTTTAAAACCTCCATCGCAAAACTTTTGTCTTTTGGCTCTAGCGACTTAAGTGCATAAGCACGTAATAAAGTTTGAAGCGCTTTGCCGAACATTGGCGGGTCGAGCATTTCCCCTTCAAACTTTATAGCGCCGCCTAGCAGTGCGTCAGCATCAATTGCGGCTTTTAAAATATTAACATTTCTTTGAATAACCAAGGGTGAGGGAGTAAACGCTACCTTACATAAATGAATGTGATAAGGATGAATAACTTGTTTGCCAGTTAACCCCATTTGAGCTTCAACAGTTGCATGGCGATGAACTACATGACTTTCGTGATCTCCGTGTAAGTCAAGCCATCTCCTGACATCGTGCGGCTCAATGTTTTTTTCTGGCATTGGAGTTTCGTTAATAAGTACCTCCACACCGCCTATGACTCCTGTACCGGAAATGCGCGCTTCCAATAAGAGATTACGTAAATAGGTTTTTAATTCGTCGATCCAACCTTCGGGCGTTAAATGGATAGCCATTGCTTTGGAAAAGTCGTGAATACCAAAAACAACATGCTTAACGGTTGAAAACTGCATTAATTCTGGCGCAATTTTTAACGAGCGAGGGTGTTCAATAATCGGTTGAATTTCAATGTTAGGGTTAACCCCAACCAACCAAGCTGATAAATCTCTAATTTCTGCCGCGCCGTACATTTCTCCGGCTTTGGCTAAAATAATTACATCAATATGCTCAGCCACATCGAGGATCATTTCTAAGTCTTTTTCGTATTCGTCGGTTCTAAATGGATTTATTCTTAGCGCGATTTGAAAGTTTCTTTCGGGAAAGTGAGGAAGTTCATTTCTTAATAATTCGCGACTCATCTCTTTTTGACGACAGCCATCCTCTAAATCAAAAAGTAATGTATGCGCGGGGCAGTTGTGAGCATGTCGACGCAGCCTATCAACCGCTTGCTCCATAGTTTCGTACTCTCCTTGTGCAGGTGAATACTTAACCGGGGGATAATAGAGTTGAATACCCGGCCAAAAGCCGCCTAAAACATCCTGTTCGTTTACTTGTTCTAAAAACTCGTTATGGTAAATCATTGCAACTATCCTTTTTAGGCTGTAACAACTTGAGTTTGAGCTGGTTTTTTATAACAACCTGGTACTTAAATTAGATCAATAGGCCATTTAAAATAAGCTATTATGGCTACTGGTCGGATGACTTGTGCTATTCATAATACAGAACTTAGGTTAGATTTCAATCAAGAATAAGCTAAACCGGCTTAGTTAGAACCTAATTTTTTCCTATATAGAGTATAGGCAAATCTTGTTTGCTTATTGGTTAATTTATTGCGATAACATAAAAGCGACTTCGCAATCATGCGCAAAATTGAATAACATTTTGCCTAGTTTTGCGCTTAAATTGTTGTATACAGCAGAAAAAATCTTAATTTAGAGCAAAAGGAGAGTTAAATGTCGGCAACAGTTCACCCTAATTTGGCGTTATTTGATGCGGAAAAACCATTTCCAGTCATTCCAACCTGTGAGCATTTTGCTGGCAGCGAGAAATTAATTCTTAAAGCTTTAGAACTTCAGCAAAAGCTTGGCCCGGTGTTTGATATTACTTGTGATTGCGAAGACGGTGCGGCAGCAGGGCAAGAGGCTGAGCACGCTGCCATGGTAGCTAAAGTGATTGGTAGTGAAGCGAATCAACATAAAATGATGGGCGTGCGTATTCATGATTATAGCCATACTCATTGGCGCGCAGATGTCGACATTATAGTCCCTCAAATTGGAAATCTTGTTGCCTATATTACATTGCCTAAATGCACTCAGGGCTCTCAAATCGCTGAAATGGTCGGTTATATTAAACAAGTAGCCAAAGCGAATAACATTCACCGAGAAATTCCAATTCATGTGTTAGTAGAAACCCATGGTGCGCTTAGAGATGTATGGGAAATAGCGCAGATTGAATGGGTTCAAGTGTTAGACTTTGGCATGATGGATTTTGTTAGTGGGCATCATGGCGCGATTCCGGCGGCTTGCATGCGTAGCCCGGGTCAATTTGATCATCCGTTGTTAGCGAGAGCGAAAACAGAAATGGTCGCCGCCGCATTAGCTAATGGCGTGGTGCCGTCACATAATGTCACTCTTGATTTAAAAAACGCCGAGCAAACTACAAGCGATGCCAAGCGCGCCCGTAACGAGTTTGGATTTATGCGCATGTGGAGTATTTATCCTACCCAGATTAGTGCAATTGTTGATGCGATGAAGCCAGATTACTCCGAAGTAGAAGACGCTCAAGGTATTTTATTGGCAGCACAAGCCGCTGATTGGGGACCTATTCAATATAAAGGAGAGCTCCACGATAGAGCGACTTATCGTTATTTTTGGCAACTATTACAGCGTGCTTTTATTTCTGGCGTTGAACTATCTGAAGAAGCGAAAAAAGCATTTTTCAAAGATTAATCTGGTAATAACCGTCATATAAAATAGGCTTTGAACTGAGCGCTGATGTAAAGTTTAAAGCCTCATTTTTAAGTACTAAACATTGTTGCTGCATTTTTAACTGGTTTAAATAGAACCACAATTCCTCGCACTATTCATTAACCTTTTAGCTAACTTAATAATTGCTATTTTCTAACTTCAGCTTTACTGGTTGCGGCCTTTACTAAAAGGCCAAAAATTCCGCGTTTTATGAACAAAATCTAATAGTGAATATTCCCGTTATTTTAACTTGCAATCAACTACTTTTAGATAGTCCGTTTACTTAGTGAACTAATTTAACAATAAGCGGTGAAGTTTTAAGCAAGAGTCAGCATTTTTTGAACAAAAAAAAATCAATTAGTTTTTCTAATCTCGGCAATTATATTTTTTCATTTGTTTTGAGGTTGTTGGCTGTGAATAATCCGCGCCGCCACAACGGCGGATAAAGAGTTTGTTACTGAGACTTCATTAATTAAATTCGGGTAAATAATAAATTGTTCATAAATATTATTTATCATTCGTCGCATATTCAACCAACCTTGCTATCTAATAACTTTAAGGAAAAAAGTTAGTTATGAAAATTAATCGTAATTTGCTATTCAAATTAATCATGCTGTCATTTTTTGTACTGCCGGTCAGTGCAAAAAACCAATTGAACTCGCTCACAGCAGATCTTAACAGCTCACACCAAGCTGGCGTCACTAAAAAAAATGAGTTTGTTCTTATTGGGGACATGTTAGTTAAAAGCGATGTTCAAAAATTAAACTTTGATTCGGTAAAGCCTGAATGGACCGATGGTAAAGTGTTTTACGCATTTGATGACAATGTTAATGAGCAGCAAAGAGCCTCATTTGTTGAGGCGACTAAAATCTGGGAGTCAGTTGCTCAATTAGAGTTTATTGAAAGAACAACTGAGCCCAATTATATTCATGTACGCAGTGATAACAAAAACTACGCCGTTGTAGGTATGGTAGGAGGAAAGCAAACACTAGCTATGTTTGATTGGGGATCTTTGTATATTATTGTTCATGAAATTGGTCACAGCTTAGGTATGTGGCATGAACATATGCGTTCAGATCGCGATAGTTATGTTTCTATTCATGAACAAAATATTGACTCGACTCAAGCTTATAACTTTGCCAAGCGTAGCACGATAAACTATGCCGACTACGATCACCTTTCCATTATGCACTATGGGCTAACTGCATATACTACTAATGGTGAAAGAACGATTTCTCCGCTTCCGGAGTTTGAAAAATATACACCATTAATTGGTCATAGAAGCTTTATCAGCAAAAGTGATCAAATTAATGCGGCAACTCGTTATGGAGCGAAAATAATTGATTTTGAAGACGCTCATTTCAAAGCCTACCTAGTGAGTCAATTTGATAGTAATGGTGATTCAGAAATTGATACCATTGAAGCTGCCAAGGTCACTCAAATAACGACTCCTGGCAATGGACAAATTACTTCAATTGAAGGAATCGAATTTTTTAGAGGTGTAACTCATTTAAACGTATCCAATGAGAATCTTAGTGTCATTCCTAAATTGCCGAGCAGAGTTGAAGTTCTAAACGTCTCTAATAATCAGCTAGAAAATGTTGATGTTAGTTGGGGCTTTGTGAATTTACTGGTTCAAATCGATGCTTCGCTAAACCCACTTGATGTTTATAGCTGTGACTCAGTAAGTTTTGTCCATCAAACTAAATCAAGCCAATCGTTGACCATTAACCCTTTAAAAGACGGTTCGGAATTAGACTGTAGTGGTGATGCAATCTACAGATTGTTAAACGCAAAACCGCGCCAAGACTTACGCAGCAAAGGCTCGCAAACCTATCATATTAACGTGCCTGCGGGTCAGTCTGAATTAGTGTTTGAAACCCAATTACACAATGGTGTTTTAGGTGGCGAAATGGATATATATGTTGCCTTTAATCGCACGCCAACTGACACGGATTTTGATTTTAGCTCTAATAATGCCGGAAATATGGAAACTGTTGCTGTAGCCAACCCTCAGGCGGGCGTATGGTATGTGACATTAATTCCGGTTGAGCGTTCGTTTGAAAGTGTCGATCTAAGTGCAAGTTATACCGAATCAAGTGTTAGTGAAAATGAGCTTGTCAATGGTGTGAGAAAAACTAACTTAAGCGCAAATAAATCGGCGACGCTTGATTTTTATATTGACGTTCCAAATGCTGCAAAAGATTTAAGTATTGCGATTCAAGGCGGAAGTGGCGACGCAGATCTTTATGTGCAATTTGCAGCGGCCCCAAGCTTAAGTCAATACGACTGCCGCCCATGGAAAAATGGTAACACAGAAAGTTGTGCTTTTTCTCAGCCTGAAAGTGGTCGTTATTATGTTCAACTACATGGCTATACAGACTTTTCTGGAGTTGAACTAATTGCGACTTATCAGTTAGACAATAATCCTTTACCACGAGATTTTAAGCGTTTTGATTTAACCGCTAATACTGGCGAATGGATTTACTTTAGCTTAACGATTCCAAGTGGAACAAGCGAACTGAATGTTGCTATTTCAGGTGGTACAGGTGACGCGGATCTTTACCTTAACCCAAGCTATTCTCCAGCGGAGTCGCGATATGTGTGTCGACCCTATTTAAATGGAAACAATGAAGCTTGTGTGGTAAATGCGCCAACGGAGGGAGAGTGGATTATTGGTATTAAAGCCTATAATAGTTTCTCTGGGTTAAGCTTAGAAGCTACCTGGTAATTGTTATTTTGTTTTATCGGTTGTAATAAAATAAAGCGCCCTAGGGCGCTTTATTTTAATTGCGAGTTGCTCTGGACTATAGCGTATAACTTAATGCTGTTTTTACAAGCTTGTCTTTATCGCGACAGTCTTTAACATTTTCCGCGCTAAAGACGAAGACTTTATCTTGATTTTTGACATAGTTGTTAAAGATAATTGTGACATACTCGCTGTCATCGAGTGAACGTAAAGTTGCACCGTAGTCACATAAAGTCGAAAATATTATATCTGTTTTTAACTGAGTGCTTTCGGTATATTTTTTGTCACGCATAGCTCGGTATTCTTGCATTGACTTTTTGTATTCGTCTAATTGTGCGTTAAGCTGTGCCATTTTTTCTTCTAACTTTACTTTGGCTTTATCAATGCTTGATTTATCTTTTTCTCTCTCTCGGGTGCGCTCTAAAGCTCTAATTTCTCGTTGAAGTTCACGCACTTCCTCTCGTTGCTCTCTATTTTTTTCTCTTTGTCTTTCTAAGGCTTCCATTCGCTCACTATAGACTTCAAATTTATCATTAAACTCAGCCTCAAATGGCATTTCTGGTGGCTCTGGTGCTTCTGGCATAGGTATTTCCGAAAATGCGTTACCAACTTCTGAAGCAATAGATCCAACTAAATGTCCAATACCTTCTCCAAATTGCTCCCAGTCCGATGCACTACTAAATGAGTTTCTTCCAAACTGAAAATTAAATACCATTCCTTGACGTGCCAGATAGGTGCTTTGAGTTTTCTTAGAGCCTAAAATTTTGGCCTTGCTGGAAGTTTGTTCGTTAAGCGAGGTTTCAAATATTTTGCTCATTATTTTGAGCTCTTTTTGCTCTCTAGAAAAATTGTTATCGGCCGCAACACAAAGGTTGCTGGTTAGTATAAGTGCTAGTGCGACACTTGTTTTGCTCGGTTTTAAAAAGTTCATTACTTCTCTCCCGTAGGTACAGTTGCAGACTGAATAAGTTGATTTAAATATTGATTATTTTCAATTTGGTTTTCAGCTAAATAAGATAAGCGTTGTTCAACTTTTTGCTGATCTTCATAGCGTTGGGTTTGAATGCCTGTGATAATGAAATTAAGATCTTCTCGTCTTTCGTCTCGGGTCTTTTCCATTAAGTCAGCCATTAGCAGTTTATTCGCAGTAGTGAGCTTGTCGGTTTGCGCCACAAAACGAGCTTCTAATAATAAATTTTGTTGCTGCTTAAACTCTGCCAAGCGTTGTTCAACAAGTTCCTCTATCTGAGCATCTGCCTGGCCTCCAAAAGTGATTTGTATTCCACCATTATGGGCATTAATGTTTACCTGAAATAACACCATTAATATGGCACAGGCAGATGCACCCAGCGCAGTCCAGTTTAGCCAGCTAGCTTTAGTGGCTCTTGGTCTTACTGCGAACTCGGTGCGATGCCACTCAGGCACACTTTGTTCATGCCATTGCTTTGCAAGCTCAGGAAGGACCATTGCTTGTCGATAAGTTTCTCGACAGTCGTCGCACTGCTCGATTGCTTGCTCAAATAGGTTGCGATTTGTGCTTGAGAGCTTACCTTCGCAATAGTCAATTAAATGCTCACTAACTAACTGATGATCACACAACATTTTGAACCTCCATATGCCCTTTAAGTTTTTGCAGAGCAGAATATAATCGAGTTTTAATGGTACTAACGGCAACGCCAGTTTGTTGGCTAATTTCTTCGAAAGTAAAGTGTTGAAAAAACTTTAACTCTACTACTTGGCGTTGTTCATCACTTAATACTGATAAAGTTGCAAGTATTTTTTTATTTGCAGTTAAAGTTTGATAGTCAGATTCAGGGGAGTGATGAGAGTGGAAGTCATCACTGTCTACTTCACTGGCATGATGAAGCGGGTTTCTTCCTCTTGAGCGCAGAAAATCAGTTGTTTTATTCGCTGCAATGCGCATCATCCAACCCTTAAACTGCCCTTGACCTCTGTAGCTGGGTAAGTTTCTATAAACAGCCAAAAAGACTTCTTGCATTAGGTCCATTGCATCGGCGCTATTAAAGGTCATTCGTAAGCAGTAGTTATAGACTAGCCCTTCATAACGCTTGACTAGTTTTACCCAGCAGCTTTGAGAACCTCTCAGCGCCTTTTCTATTAGCTTTTCATCGTTACTTGTTAAAAACATAATATGGTTTCATCTTATTGGCTGTGGCTTTTGTTTTACTGATTGTTATGTCGAGCTTAACGGTTAAAAAGTTTGCATTTTTAATAAATTTTTTCGGTTCAAGTCTCTAGCAGTACAAATAGGCTCTCTGACAGTTTCCAAACTATCATTGTTTGGCTTTTTAACTTATTGAAATAGCTTAACTTAACTGGTTTATGTGGTTATTTTAAGTTATTTTATTGATATTTTAAGAATAAGGCTTATCTTGACGCTTTTTCTCGTTATAATCGGGTCTTAAAGATACTCAAAGTGGCGAGTTAAAGGTGTTAGAAGGGCTAAGTCGGGGGCTAACGCTGTCGATTGTAGTCACTAACTTAGCAATAATTGGGCTAAAAAGGCTAAATTGTAAATAGAATGCCTTGCGACAGTCACTTAATAATAATGATAAATTCTTATAATCTAGGGGATAAAATGCAACCTATCACTTATCTAATTACCAATGATGCCATTGTTTTTGGTATTTTAGCCTTAATTTTAGGAGCTGTGTTTTACACGCATAAAAGCCAACATCCCTACTGCCGGGCTTTTTACAAAGTTATACCTGCACTTCTATTGTGCTACTTTATCCCTTCACTATTACATACATTTCACATAGTTCCATATGATTACCCCTGTACCAAAGTACTTAGCGGTGCGATTGATGCGGGCCAAAATGTGTTAGCTCAGTGTCAAGCAGCAGTTAATCCAGATGATACGAAAATCGCGGCGAGCGGCTCTCATTTGTATTATGTTGCATCGAGATTTTTGCTACCGGCTAGTTTAGTGCTACTTACTTTGAGTATCGACTTTGGGCGGATAAAAGCTTTGGGGCCCAAAGCGCTAATTATGTTTTTAACTGGAACCTTTGGGATTGTTATTGGCGGGCCTATTGCTATATTAGCCATGGCTGCGATTAATCCAGAAGTTGTTGCTGGCGATGTTTGGAGAGGAATGACAACGGTAGCCGGTAGTTGGATTGGCGGTGGTGCAAACCAAGCCGCTATGAAAGAGGTTTTTGAAGTATCTGGCGGGCTTTTTTCTAGTATGATTGCTGTGGATGTGATTATCGCTAATGTTTGGATGGCTGTGCTTTTATATATGGCCGGTAAGAGCAAGCAAATTGACGCAAAAACCGGTGCAGATACTACCGCTATTGATGATATGAAAAAAACAGTAGAAGAATTCGAGAAAAAACATGCACGTAACCCCGATTTAACTGATTTAATGTTGATTATTGCTATCGCTTTTGGGGCGACAGCCTTTGGTCATATTGTTGCAGATACTGTCGCACCTTGGATTGGTCAAGTATGGCCTGATGCAAGTAAGTTCTCTTTAACCAGTAAATTCTTTTGGTTAGTGGTTACTGCGACGACTCTAGGTTTAATTATGTCGACCACCAAATTACGCCAGTTTGAAGCCGTGGGAGCTTCAAAAGTAGGTTCTGTATTCATCTATATTCTGGTGGCTGCCATAGGTTTGCATATGGACATATCTGCAATTGTAGAACGGCCTTGGCTGTTTGTTGTTGGCGCAATTTGGATGTCAATTCATGCTGGATTGATGCTAATAGTGGCTAAATTAATAAAAGCACCGGTGTTTTACATGGCTGTTGGTAGTCAAGCGAATGTTGGTGGGGCTGCATCTGCTCCGGTAGTTGCGTCGGCTTTTCACCCGTCTTTAGCTCCAGTTGGTGTGTTATTGGCAGTGTTAGGCTATGCTTTAGGTACCTATGCGGCATATATTTGCGGGCTTCTATTACAAGCAGCAGCAATGGTTTAGTCGCTTACTAGAAACAGTGTGATGCTTTTAGCAGTTTATGTTTCTTTATAAAAACAATAAGTTATACCATTATCATCTGAGGTGATTCTGATATAAAATGGCGAGCAATTAATTTTAATCGATTTAATTACTATGCCATTAAGATGTAAATTATATTTTAAGCAAAGTTGAGCGTTTTTTAGGTGTAGCATAAGAGTCGCTGGGAGCTTTACCAAAGCTCATTGTTTTTCAGGTTGTGTAGATTGATCACTTTCGGAAATTTTAAGTTATGTTGAAAATCCAATTCAAGGACAAGCGCAAACCCGCAATGTGGTTGGTCGACTCAACTTTGAAAATAGGGTCGGATAAAAGCTGTGAACTATTTATTGATGAGCCTTCAGTCGATCCTGTGCACGTAGAACTCATTGTGCAAAACGGCGAGATTTTGCTCAAAAATGTTAGTCAACATCGCAGCGTTTTTGTGAATGAAGTCCCTATTGTGAAAGAGCAAAAATTAACTGCTTGGGATATCATTAAAGTCGGTGCGAGTGAACTTGAAGTCGTTGACCCGTTAAAGCAGCGTGAATCTGAGCCTGTCGTTCAACAAGAAAACAAAACGGTTATTCGACCTGCGGTTAGCCCTTGGATGTTAAAAGCACTTACTGCACCTTTAGATGGACAATATTTTTCATTAAGTAACGGCCAAATAATTGGCAGAGATAAAGAGGCTGAAATAACCTTACCGCTTAGCTTTATTTCGCGCCAGCATGCCAAAATAGCATTGCGTAAAGAGAAAGTTTATATTGAAGACTTAAACTCTTCTAATGGCACTTATGTTAATGGTGAAAAGATAAAGTCAGCAGAATTGCGTAATGGTGATGAACTGCGGCTCGACCAATTCGCATTTTCTGTCATTGGACCTGTGAGCAAGCTTGATAGCAAACCTCGAACTGTTGTAAGAGACGCTATCGCAAAAGGTTCGATTAAAAAATCGGCAACACCCACTAATCCAGATCAAAAGAAAACCTTGGCTGACAAAACTGTTTATTTGCATGGCTTATCTGCGGAAATTCGCGGAAAAGTGTTTACCATACCCAATGTAGATAATCATATTTCGAGAATGCTAGGTCATCATTTGTCTACCAGCGAGCGCAGTGTTTCAGCACGACATGTGTATTTGTCTGAAACCGATTACGGCTGGGAGATTCGCAACAATGGTGCCTCAGATGGCCTCTTAGTTAACGGCAAAATGCAATCGAGGGTAGTATTACAAGACGGTGATGAGGTTACCGTTGGCGGGACTCATTTAAAGTTCCAGTGTAGCGGCAATGCACCTTTAAAATTAGCTGATTTGCCTGAACCGCCAAAAAGTAAAAAAGGTATTTGGTTGAGCTTAGCTATGATACTTATTGCTGCCGCAGCGGTTGTAGCGGTTACCTTTAAGTAAGAAAGTTTAATATCCTATTGCTTAAAAGCTGCTATTTATCATAGTGGCTTAACTGATTTAATCGTGTCTGATGTCACCTAATAAAGTCTTTTAGCAAAAGTCCAATAATACACAAGATAGAAATAAATAGGGCTATAGAAAGCCACATTGTCGAACTGCTCTTAGGCACTTGTTTTTCCTTATGTTTGACTTTTTTGTGCTTTTTTTTGGGCTCATTGGGCTGGCCTATTTTAGAGCGTTTACGCTTATACTTTTCACTATTTGCCATTCTGTTTAACTCAAGTAACACTAACTGTGCACTTTGCGGACGACTTAAGGGATCAAGGGCGAGCATTTGGTCTAATAGTTTTTGTAATCGAAACGATATTTTTTGTGGTTTTTTATTGCGTAGCATTCCGGGAGGCGCGCCGAATAGCATGTGATGAAAAATTGCACCTAAGCAATAAATATCGTACTGCTCATTTATGCTTTGCTGTTGTGGAGGCCTGTAGTTTTTAATGCTGTTGAGCTCTTCTTCGTCGGTATAAGGAAGGCCAAAGTCACCTAGTTTAGGGATGTGTTTGTCGTCAAATAAAATGTTATTGGGACACAGGTTTTTATGCAATATTTTATTTTGGTGAGCATAGTCAAGACCCGCACAAATTTTGCAAGCGATAGTAAAAAACGCTTCCTCAGTAAAGTCTTGGATTAGCTGATTATTTAAACTTCCGCCAGATAAATATTCTGAGATAATCGTCATATTGTTTTGGTTTTTAACCGCTGCTAAAACTTTTACAATATTCGGGTGCTTTAAACTGATAAGCTTTTTGGCCTCAACGATTCCTTGGGTATCACCATGGTTTCTGCGTATAACCAGGAGCTGTTTATTACTTTTCTTTTGAAATAATAGCACTCGCTTGTTTTTACTTTGGCTTAACACATCGAGTAAATTAAAATTGCTCGCCAGATCTTTATTTTCTTTTTCTACACTGTCTTTATTAGATTTATCTAAATGTTGACCTTGTGAAATTCTTAATAGTTCATCTCTTACTTGAGTAAGGGACTGATATCTTTGCGCAGGATTTTTGGCGCAACACTTTGCTAGTACTTTATAGAGATCAGCAGGTAGATCTTTAGGCAGACGGTTGACCGAAGTGCGAATTCTACTGTCTTTAACCGGTCTTCCAAATAAATCATATAATACGACGCCAGTGGAATAGATGTCGCTTTTAATCGTGGCACCGCTGTAGTCAGAGGCTTGCTCTGGTGCGACATAGCCAGCAGTGCCTACAACACTGGTTTGTTGTGTAGATTGCTCGCTACTAACTTCATTTAGTGCAATTCCAAAGTCGAGTATTTTTACCTGACCATGTTGGTCAATAATAATATTTGAAGGTTTAATATCGCGGTGGATCACATCATTTCTATGAGCATAAGCAAGACCGCGGCAAATTTGCAATGCAATGTCTATCTTTTTGCTAAATGGCAACTCGCCTTGGGTTAATAGTTCTGCTAGATCAATACCGTTAATTTTTTCCATCACAAAATAGGGAAGCGACTCTTCTGAGATACCTTTGTCGATGATTTGAACGATATTGGGATGGTGTAGTTGTGCAATAATTAAAGATTCATGCTCAAAAAGCGCTTTTGCTTCGGCGTGAGAAAGTAGTTGTTCACTTAAAAATTTAATTGCTACTGGACGGTTTAAGGATGTTTGGATCGCATCATAGATCTGTGCCATACCGCCAGATGCGAATTTTTGTTTAATTTTATATCCTTCTAAAAAAGGTAAAGCCATATAGCGTTTAATTTTTATTGTGATTACTAAAAAGTATAGTTATTTAATCGCTAATTTGCTGAAAATTAGATAGTTTTTAAGTAAATCCAGTAAATTTTAATCACCTAAGCCTGATCTCGACATTCTTTTAGTGGTAAAAAGTTTTCTGCGATCATGCAGCGGGCGCTGCCACCGCCAATATGTTCTATAGTTGAGATATTTGAAGAGACTAATTCGCCATGTTTTTCTAAAGTCTTTCTTTGTTGAGGGCTAAAACCCTGTAGAGCAGACTCAGACATCGCAATAATTTTGGATTGAGCGGCTTTTAGCTGAATAATATTGCCACAAAAAGATTCACTCATTTGCTGTTGGCTAATTTCAATTACATCGGTGACTGTTTCATTGAGATACTTTAAAACATTCTGGCGAACATTTTCATTAACCAACGTAGGGGAGGCGATAACCGCAAAGTCTTCCCCACAGGACATCACAACGTTGGTATGATAGATCGGAGCACCACTTGCGCCATTAGCCAACATCGAGCGGAGTTGATAGCCGAACTGCTGCGAGAATTTTAGTAAACTCGATTGCTCGCAGCGCTCGGAAATTGCAGCAAATAGTTGTTTGCTCGGATGATGAAAAACCATACTACCTGTGCCCTCTAGAATGCCATCGAGTTGGTGACGTAAATCAATCGTTTGATTAATTTGATAGGCAGCAGAGCTTAACAATTGACTTAACGGCTGTACTTTTACTTCCGCTCGACGATTGTCTGTTTTCATTGGGTAAATGATTAAGTCCCCCTGACTTGTTGTAGAGAACCAGTTATTAGGGAATACAGCGTCTGGTATTTTTATTTTATTTGAAGTGTCATCCAGTACTATTACTTCTATGCCAGCCTTCATTAAACGGTCTACCATTTGGTCAAATTCGTTTAAAGCAAGTTGAGTTACTTCTTGAGCTGCGCCGGCACTGGGCTTATTTTGAAATTCGTTATCTACGCCGGTTTCTGGGTTATAGCCAAAATCATTTGGTTTAACCATCACAACTGAGTTAGTTAGGTGAGGAAGTGAGTCTATCTTCATTGGAGGCAACATAAGTTAGGATAATTAAGCGTATTATGCAGCAAAATAGGAAAAAAAAAAGGCCTGCAAAAGCAGGCCTGTATAGTAATTTGCCGTGAAATTTAGGACCACTAAAGGGGTAGGAGGTCACAGCACTCACTAATAAACTCTGTTGGGACAGAAATAAAATAAAACAACTCTCAAAAAGGTTAAACTAACCTGCTGCTTATCTTTCAAGGGCAGACAATCCTGATAAGCAATGATATACCGGAGTATATCCTTGAAGTATTAACTGAGTTAATCCTTCAAGCCATGACTAACCCGTTAAGGCCAAGAGCGGTAACTAATCGCTCTTTGTTAGTCAAATGTTCACGCTAGCGAACAAATACCTGCGTACTGGAAAATAGATTGCTAACAATTTGTACTGGCAAAATGTTAGAGGAAGTGCGACTAATCAATCTGATATGGGTCAATCACTTCAAATATCAATGTGTTCCTGAACACGGGGCGAACTATACTTGTGTCATTGTTTCGCTTCAAACGATCATTTATAATGTTTCGCATAAATAAAACTAATCCGAAATAAGCGAGAAGATTATTTCATGGCGAGAAGATTACCTCCATTAAAAAGCCTCAGAGCGTTTGAATCCGCTGCGAGACATTTAAGTTTTACCCGCGCTGCCGATGAGCTTTTTGTCACCCAAGCTGCTGTGAGTCATCAAATAAAGTCATTAGAAGAATTTTTGGGAGTGCCACTCTTTATCCGGCGAAATAGACAACTACTTTTAACCGATGAAGGACAAAATTATTGGCCCAAAATTAGGGATATTTTTGAGATACTGAGCCAAGCAACAGAGGAAATAAAAGCTAATCGTGCCAGTGGTGCGCTTACCGTCAGCGTTGTTCCTACTTTTGCGACGGTATGGTTAGTACCACGCTTAACTATGTTTAAAAAGCTTTACCCTGAAATTGAGGTGCGTCTAAAGGCCAGTGATGATTTAGTCGATTTTGTGCGCGAGGATGTCGATATCGCAATATATTATGAAAAAAGCGACTACCCTGGGATGCATTCTGTAACCTTATTGAGCGAGCGATTAACGCCGTTATGTGCGCCAGCCTTGTTAGAAGGTGATATTCCCTTAGATTCTCCAGAAGATTTGCGTTTACACACCCTTTTACATGATGGGACTACCGATGACTGGCGCCGTTGGCTCCGGTTTGCTGGAGTCAAAGGGATTCCTCTAAATAGTGGCCCGGTGTTTAGTCATACTGCGATGGTTCAGCAAGCTGCAATTTATGGGCAAGGGATTGCAATGGGTCATTTAGTATTGTCGCAAGCCGATGTTCAAGCAGGGCGGCTAGTTAGACCGTTTGAGCTAACTTTAGAAAGTGATTACTCTTACGATATCGTTTGCCCAAAAGAGTCGGCAGAAAGGCCTAAAATTAAAGCTTTTACCGACTGGTTACTGCAAACAGTACAATTAGAAAGTAGCGCATTAGTGTAAAACTAAACTCGCTCACAATTAATCTATAGGGGGTTGGTCACTTGGGGTTTAAATAGTTGCAGCCTATTATTCGCCAAAACCGGCTTCAAATAGCTCTCGTAGTGCGGTTAACGCTTCTTCAGCTTGTGGCCCTTCACTTGTTATTACCACATCGGCATGTTGAGGCGCATTAAGGGTTAGAAGTTTTATCAGACTATTTGCGGGAGCGGTGGTTGCCTTGTGCTTCAGCTCGATATTACAGTCGAATGTAACGGCTAAAGCAGCTATTTGCGCAGCTGCACGAGCATGCATTCCTTTTTTATTGGTGACTTTACATTGAATTGAAGGCATAAGCTCCTTGTCTTTATTTTTGTTTGTCTAGCTCCCTATGCCGAATTTGCGTGTTAGGGAACAGTGCCTTAAAGTTTTTTGCAAGTTTTTCTGCTACGTAAACCGAGCGGTGTTGACCGCCTGTACATCCGATAGCAACCGTAAGGTAGTTTCTATTATCTTGTTCAAACCGAGGGATCCAGGTTTGCAAAAATATTTTAAGTTGCCAGTAAAATTCTTGAGCGTCTGGCTGAGAGTCTAGAAACTCAATAACTGGTTCGTCTTTTCCAGAAAAACTGCGCAAACTCTCGTCCCAATAGGGATTTGGTAAGCAACGCGCGTCAAAAACAAAATCTGCATCGTTCGGTGCGCCGTTTTTAAAGCCGAATGAGGTGAACAATAAACTTAAATGCGATGATTGCTCTCCTAAAACCCTATTCACAATCATAGTACATAATTCGTGGGGGGACTTAGAAGTTGTATCAATCACTAGCTCTGCATAGCGAGTTATTGGCTCTAGGCGTTGCTTTTCTTGCTCAATTGCCTCGGCTAAAGAGTAGCCTTCGGCGGTTAACGGGTGGCGACGGCGAGTTTCGCTAAAGCGTTTAAGCAGGGTTGCATCATTCGCGTCAATAAAGATGACATCTAGGTGGTATTGGCTTGCTTCAATTTGCTTAATTAAATTGTCAAACTCTTCTACTGTATGGGTAACATTGCG
Organism: Aliikangiella aequoris; assembly: GCF_053709105.1. Taxonomy (NCBI): domain Bacteria; kingdom Pseudomonadati; phylum Pseudomonadota; class Gammaproteobacteria; order Oceanospirillales; family Pleioneaceae; genus Aliikangiella; species Aliikangiella aequoris. The sequence goes on along the minus strand of NZ_CM132298.1, from coordinate 2,772,844 downwards.
AGCGTCTACGCCGATAGCTAACCCTGGATAATGGCTATCAATTTGGTCAAGAAGCGCTGGAATGAGTTTAACCGGAATATTATCAACACAATAAAAGCCTTGATCTTCAAGCGCTCTTAAAGCGACTGTTTTTCCTGAGCCCGATCGCCCACTAACAATAATACGTTTCATACCTTTCCCTTTGTTGGCCAGTATGGCCGAGTTCTAGAGCCTAAAAATACTTTTTTGGTGACAGGTATTATTATAGTAACGCGAGATTGATTTCTGGCTAGTGTTTGAGTCTAATTGTTGTAATTTTTTGTGAATCAATCGACGTTATTGGCTTGTAGCTTTATTAAAAATTTGTAATAGCGCATCATTGCAGTGTGCATGGCGTATTTGGGCAACAACAGAAGGCTCAGACAATACTTTTGCAATAGCTGCTAAGCATTTTAACTGCGCTTCGTCGGCTTGTTCTGGAACCATGATGGCGAAAATAATATCAACAGCTTGGTTGTCGGGGGCGTCATAATCGACTGGTTCTTCTAATAGAATAAATACAGCGGTTGCATCTTGGCAAGATTTTACTCTGCCGTGCGGTATGGCAATACCGTTGCCCAACGCAGTAGAACCCAGTCTTTCTCGGGTTAACAAGCTCTCAAATATTTCTTCCGAAGGGCAGCCGATACGCTTGGCTAGCTCTTCACTAACTTTTTCGAGCACTTTTTTCTTGCTACTTAATTTTAAGTGGCAAAAAGTTGATTCTGGTGTGATTAGCTGGCTAATTTTCATTTAAACAACATTCTTAAAAATTAATAGGGCCTAATGTGTCGCACTCTAACACATTAGGCCCTGTTATATTTAGTGGTATTTTTACAATTCTTACAATTTTAAAGGATTAATGACGAATCATCTTTTCTTTGTGCTTAATCACCTGCCTATCGAGCTTGTCCACAAGGCTGTCGATTGCGGCATACATATCTTCTGATTCACTATTAGCAAATATTTCACCGCCGTTAACATTTAACTTTGCTTCAGCAATTTGGCGAATTTTTTCGACTTGTAAAATCACGTGAACATTATTGATATGGTCAAAATGACGCTCGATTTTCTCAAACTTGTCATACACGTAGTTTCTTAAAGAGTCTGTAATATCAAGATGTTGACCGGTTAAATTAATTTGCATAATTGTATTCCTTCGTTTGTGGATGGAAAATTAGTTGATTATTAATTGACTAAAACTATTAATAATCAGCCTAATACTTAAAGAATCAATATTACCGCGTTGTTTAAAGTAGTCTCTTTCGCTCGTTTGAAGGCGGAATAGACATAGCTTCACGGTATTTTGCTACCGTACGACGCGCAACTTTGATTCCTTGATCTTTTAACAAATTGGCTAACTTACTGTCGCTTAATGGTTTGGCTTGGTTTTCTGCACTAATTAACTTCTTTATAACAGCTCTTATGGCTGTTGACGAACACTCACCGCCTGCCGTAGTGCCGACATGGCTAGAGAAGAAATATTTTAATTCAAAAATGCCACGTGGGGTGTGCATAAACTTTTGTGTTGTTACTCTTGAAATCGTTGACTCGTGCATGTCGACTTCTTCTGCTATATCGTTTAGCACCAATGGTTTCATCGCTTCTTCGCCGTACTCTAAAAAACCAATTTGCTTTGATACAATACATGAAGCTACTTTAAGTAAGGTTTCATTTCGGCTTTGTAAGCTTTTAATAAACCATTTGGCTTCTTGCAAATTATTCTTTAAATATGTGTTGTCTGGGCTATTGTCGGCGCGCTTAATCATAGCCGCATATTCGTCATTAATTTTTAGCTTGGGGGTGCTACCACCGTTGAGCTCTACTCCCCAAATACCGTTGCTGTCTTTGCTCACAAACACATCGGGAATGATATACTGCGCGGTGTTTTCCGTGAGCTGATTACCTGGTCGCGGATCGAGCGTTTGTATGAGGTCAATAGCAGATTTAAGTTGGCTTTCGCTAATGTTCATAGCCCGCATAATTTGCCGGTAATTGCGACTTGAAAGGTGCTCAAACTGCTGTTGAATGACTTTTTCGGCGAGGTCTGCGCCTTCAACACCAGCTTTTAGTTTTCTTAATTGAATGATTAAACATTCTTGTAAGTTTCTTGCGGCAATGCCCGCAGGCTCAAAACTTTGTAATAGGTGCAGCACGGCTTCAACTTCGTCTACTTCGACCGACTCAATTGACTCTTGCTCTACCAGTTCGTCATATTCTTCAGCGAACATAGCAACGACTTCTTCTAAGGTGGTTTGCAGATAGCCGCGATCATCTATCGAGTCAATCAATATAGTGGCTATGGCGTAGTCAATATCAGAGAGGTTAGTCATATCAATTTGAAATTGAAGTTGATCACGAAGTGATTCGCTCGTTTCGCCTTGGTAGTCTAACTGAGTCCCATCGCTGGCGTTATAGTTGGAGTTTGGCCCCTGTGAAGTGTATCCCCAGTCTTCCCACTGAGTGTCGGTTTGTAACTCAGAGGCTATTTTATCATCAGCTAACTGATCACTGGTGTCTCTATCAACAGAGGATTCTGCATTGGGTTTTTCTTGGGGAGTATTTTGTTCTGCATTCGAAGTCTGTTCTTCAAGCGCTTCTGCCTCTAAAAGTGGGTTAGAGTCGAGCGTTTCTTGAATTTCACTTTGAAGGTCTAAATTTGACAATTGCAACAATTTAATCGCCTGCTGCAACTGAGGCGTCATGGTTAGAGATTGACCAATTTTAAGCTGTAAAGATTGTTTCATTCAGTTTTATTGTCCAGAGACTTGCCATGCGTCTCTCTTATTTATAACTATAGCAGTTAAATTCTAGTCAGGTGAAAATTGTCGTTACTAATTGACAATAATCCGTATGTTTTTTAATTGGTTTTGTTTACCGTTAATCTTAATATGCAGATCATTTGGACCATATTCAAGTGCAAAAGTGCATAAAAATATTTCTGCTTATAAAATGTACTAAAAGTGTAGCGTTTTAGTGGTATAAAACTTTAATTGGGTATGAATCGTTGGAGACAGAGTAAAATTGTATCTTGGCTTTACAAAGTAAAGTTTTCGCCAAGGTAGACCTCTTTGACTTTTTGGTTGTTGAGTATTTCTTGCGGCAACCCTTTGGCTAATAGGTGACCGGATTGAACGATATAAGCACGTTCACAAACATCGAGTGTTTCACGTACATTATGATCGGTAATTAAAACGCCTAAACCGCGATCGCGCAAATGTTGAATGATTGATTTAATATCGCTAACAGAAATAGGATCAACGCCAGCGAAAGGTTCATCTAATAGAATAAATTTAGGGTCATTAGCAAGTGCGCGAGCTATTTCTACTCGCCGGCGCTCTCCACCAGAGAGTGCCATACCTTGGCTTTTGCGAATATGCGTAATTTGAAACTCTTCTAACAAGCTTTGCACTTTAGCTTCTCGCTGCTGAGCGGTTAAGTTTTTATTAAGCTCTAAAATTGCCATGATATTCTGCTCAACCGACAGCTTTCGAAAAACTGATGCTTCTTGAGGGAGATAACCGATACCTAGTTTGGCTCTTTCATGCATTGCTAAATCGGTAATATCGCGTTGATCCAGTGATATGCTTCCTCGGTCTGTATTGACTAAGCCTACTATCATATAAAAAGAGGTCGTCTTTCCAGCACCATTAGGCCCTAGCAGGCCAACAATTTCTCCAGTTTTTACTTCTAATGAAACGTCGGAAACAACTTCTTTTCCTGAATAAATTTTTGCAAGATTTTTGGCGCTTAAGTGACTCATTATTTTGGCTTCTTTTTTTGTATAATTTCTACTCGGCCCGTACTCATTTTGGGAATTTCAATTTGACCGTTATCAATTTGATAGATTACTTTTTGAGCTCGTATCGTTTCTTGTTGATTAGTTAGAACCACATCGCCTATGAGAGTAATTGTTTTAGTTTGCTCTGCATAGGTCAACTCTTTAGCTTTGGCATGTATTTCCATAGCGCCTTGCTGTGTTATGTTTAATTCTAAGGGAGTACCTTGCACTTTTAACTCAAACTCAGGAGATTGCGTTGAAGTTAAATGTGTACCTTGTATTTTAAGGTTTTTTGTATTGTTTTCTTTTTGGATCATGACGACATTGTGCCACGCTTCGATTGCTTTAGTGCTCTCAACATAATTAATTTTATTGGCAAAAAGCTTCCGTTCTGGCATGGGGGCTTTTGGGGTTTGCATTAATATGGCGGGAGAGCCATGAATTTCGACCTGTTTGTTGGCACTATTTTTGGCATTAAAGGCAATGATTTTGTCCCCATTAATTTGATTGTTTTCGTGTAAAAGTTGCGCATTACCTAAATACTCCATGACATTATTTTTCATGTTGCCATTTAAGCTGTCGCTGGTGATTTTAAAGTTGGTATTGGCTTGAACATAACAAGCAAACAAACTAATTAAAAAGAGCTTGCTAGCTTTAATTGCTTGCTTCATTTTCAACTCCAAGAGTGATGACTTTTTGATTTAAACTAAATGTTTGCTGCTCAAAATCGACTTCTAGCCCTTGCGCCTTAGTCATAAAATTTGATTGTACTAAATTTACGCTGCTTGCTGTGCGCGCTTTCTTTTGATTTAAAAACACACTAAGATCGGCGGCGTAAATTTTTAACTCATTGGGTGCAGCAGAGCCAAGTTGCTCTGAGGCCGCTTGTTGTATTTCTACATTAGAGTCGAGCACTAAGACTTGTTTTGCGTGATCAAGTTGGCCTGTTTGTGAGGTTATTTTCCATTGGCTTTGTTCTACTGGCTGATTTAATGGTTCATTTTTCGCTAAATCAAACTGTTTTAGCGTTATTACCGGAGCCGTCAGTAACGAGGTGTCTTTAGCTTGAAAGTACTGTAGCTGACGCGCTTTTAATTGGCTTTCGAGCAAACCATTTTGATTAAACTGAACAATGCGCACTCCGGCAAAATAATTGTCGGCTTCAACCACAGGTAAACTTTTTGAAATAGTTTTTACGTTAGGTTGCGACGGCAAAAGGCTAATTATTAACAAGCTAGTTGCTAATATAATAACTAAGAGCAATTTAGAACGATTGTTCATTACTTTAAGTAGCTAGTTAAAATATTTTCAAGTTTGTTTTGAGCTGAGAGTAGTAAGTCTGCTACTTCTCTCACTGCGCCACTTCCCCCAGACTGAACTGTTACATAGTCTGCATTTTGGCGTACAAACGAGTAGGCGTCTGCGACTGCTATTCCTAATCCAGCAAGTTGCATTAAAGGTAAGTCGGGAAGATCGTCGCCTATATGAGCTACCTGATTGGGCTGCAGATTTAAAGATTGAGTAATTTCTTTAAAAGCCGCCCGTTTGTCTGAATGCCCTTGATATAAAATATCGATTCCCAGTTCTTTTGCTCTAGTTTCCACAATTGCTGACTTTCTTCCGGTGATTATCGCGACTTTTATACCGGATTTTTGAAGTAGCTTGATGCCTAAGCCATCTTTAATATTAAAGTTTTTTAGCTCATCACCTTTTTGAGTAAAGTAGACTTTTCCATCACTCAGTACGCCATCGACATCGCAAATCAGTAGTTTAATTAGCGCTGCTTTGGCATGTAAGTTGGGCATTTTTTGTTGTACTAGCGAATCAAAAACAATGGGGGTACTAAAACTAGGCTCGCTCATTTAGACGACTCCTGCTTTGAGTAAGTCGTGCATATTTAAGGCACCAATTGGACGCTGTTTTTGGTCCGTAATAATTAACGCGTTGATAGCAGCGGCTTGCATTATTTGTAATGCCTCGGCTGCTAATTTGTGCGCTTCAATAGTTTTGCCACCGGCGGTCATCACTTCACCAATTGGCGTAGTTTTAAAATCGACCTCTAACGCGAGAGAGCGCCTTAAATCTCCGTCGGTGTATATTCCGGTGAGCTTGCCTGAGTCATCAGTAACGCATGTCATTCCCAAGCGCTTTTCGGTCATTTCTAACAAGGCTTGGTTGAGTAAGGTTTTTTCGGTCACTATTGGAATGTTAACGCCGCTATGCATGATGTCTTCAACTTTCAACAGGAGCCGTCGACCTAAGCTTCCACCTGGGTGAGAAAGAGCAAAATCGTCTTCGGTAAAGCCTCGCGCTTCAAGTAACGCAACAGCGATAGCATCGCCCATAACCAGAGAAACGGTGGTTGATGCGGTGGGGGCCAAGTTCATTGGACAAGCTTCTTTTTCAACCGAGGTATCAAGGTTTACGCTAGCAAACCGCGAAAGTGTAGAGTTGGGGTTGCCGGTCATACTGATAAGTGGCACATTAATGCGTTTTATTACTGGCAACAAGCTGGTCACTTCGCTGGTTTCGCCAGAGTTAGATAGTGCAATCACAACGTCTTTAGGTGTAATCATGCCCAGATCACCATGGCTAGCTTCACCGGGGTGAACAAAAAAAGCAGGACTGCCGGTACTTGCTAAAGTAGCAGCAATTTTATTACCAATATGACCCGACTTACCCATGCCGATAACGACGATACGACCTTCACAGGCAAGTAAAATTTCACAAGCTTGCTTGAAACTTTGGTTTATTTTTTGCTTTAGAGAAATGACTGCCGCAACTTCAATATCGACGACTTTTTGGCCACATTGAATAAAATCTTTAATATCAGACATTTTTTTCCTGAACTCATTGTAGTTTTTGTGCTGTATGGTTTAACAACAAAGCGCGCTCTACAAACAATAGATAGTGGAAGTATAACCAAAAACGTCACGCTTTGAGTAACGTTTTTTAACCTTGAGAAGCGCTGATAAATTGATAGGCTTGATAGGCGCAAAACAGAATAAGGAGTATCGCACCTTCTATACGATTGATTTCACCTGGCTTACCATTACGTCCCCAAGCCATCACACACACGGCCACAACTAAAGCAACCATTAGCGCATAATCGATAAATAATATCTCTTGAGACACGCCAACCCAGGTAATAAGAGAAGGAACGCCTAGTACGGCGAGTAAATTAAATATGTTTGAACCAATAACATTACCAATGGCTAGTTCATGCTCTCCCTTTAATACACCTGTAACCGATGCAGCAAGCTCTGGCAAGCTTGTTCCTACCGCAACAATAGTAACCCCGATTAAAAAGTCGCTCACCCCAAATTGGTGTGCAATTGCGGTTGCACCGGTCACTAACAGCTTGGAGCTCACATTTAATAATACTAAGCCAATAACAACCCACATAAATGCTCGCCAATTTGGCATTTGTTCTGGAAGCTCTTCAATTAACTCATTTAACATTAAGTCTTCTTTGTTGCGATTTTTGAGAGCAGAACGAGATAACCAAGCTAGATAGGCAAACAAGCTACCTAATAAAATGATGCCGTCAACAAAACTTAAGCCGCCGTCTAACATTAATACAAATGCTAATACCATAACCCCAAACAGCACTGGTATTTCACGTTTTAACATTTCAGATCGGACTTTAAGCGGTACCACGAGAGCTGCAATACCTAATACCATGCCAACATTGGCAATATTTGAGCCAATTGCATTTCCAACTGCTAGTCCGGGCGCGTCATTGAGTGCAGCATTTAGCGAAACCACCACTTCTGGTGCAGAAGAGCCCATAGCGACAATGGTTAAACCGACGATTAACGGTGAAATACCATAATTACGCGCAATAGCTGCTGCTCCGTCAGTAAATCTGTCGGCGCTCCAAACTAATAGTGAAATGCCAGATATAATCATGGCGAAGTAAAGAAGTGACATTATTATTTGTTAAACCTAATATTTCTCAAATTTAAGTTCTCGTAACCTTTGGATTTAAATTGATTATTTTAGCAAAGCGAAGCTAGTTATTATCATTTATACTGTGTTCTAAGCTCTTTTTAAGCAAGCCTGAATTTGTTTCAAAGCATTAAAAGTCGCTAGCGGCTAATTCTCATAATGGTTCAAAAGGCGCCATTATACGGAATCTTTGCTATTTGTGTAGGCTTTAATCTGGCTGGCTGGTAACAAAGTAAGCACAGATAAGCTTTATAAAGCCTAGGTCATAAAATGCTGATTTGTAAGAACTAGTTCAATTAATTTTGCTTGTTTATCCGTAATCAAGCACAGGAGTGGATTCTGGCGTACACTTTCGGGTTTTTTCGGGGTACAATGCGCGGCTAAGCGAAATTATCATAATTTGAGCAGCAAAATGACAGAATTAGAGATTAAAAATAAGATTGAAGCAGGGTTGCAATGTCAGTCGGTAGAAGTTAATGGTGATGGGTATCATTATGAAGCAGTTGTTGTTTCACAACAATTTGAAGGCAAACGCGCCGTTGCAAGGCAACAAATGGTGTACGCAACCTTGCAAGCTGAAATTGCATCGGGCGAGTTACATGCCATCACAATGAAAACATTGACGCCAGCAGAAGCCGGTTAGTTGTCAAAGTACCTGAATTAAAATATCTTAAATTGGAGTTCTAATGGATAAATTGCAAATAACCGGTGGTAAGCAGCTCGACGGAAGTATTCGAATTTCTGGCGCAAAAAATGCCGCGCTTCCTATATTAATGTCTACGTTACTCGCTGAGGGAACCACTTCAATTGGCAATGTTCCCCACTTGAACGATGTTACTACTACCTTAGAGTTACTGGGAATTTTGGGTAACTCAATGACTTTAGACGAGAAAATGACGGTTCAAGTTGATACCAGTACGATTCACTCGTTTGAAGCTCCATATGAACTAGTTAAAACAATGCGTGCTTCGATTTTAGTTTTAGGTCCTTTATTGGCGCGTTTTGGTCAGGCCGATGTTTCATTACCTGGCGGTTGCGCAATCGGTTCGCGTCCGGTGGATTTGCATATTAAAGGCATGCGCGCCATGGGTGCAGATATTGATGTAACCGATGGATACGTTAAGGCTCGGGCACCTCAAGGTTTAAAAGGTGCGCGAATTTTTATGGACACAGTTAGTGTGACCGGCACGGAAAATATTCTTATGGCTGCGGTTTTAGCTAAAGGTACCAGCATAATAGAAAACGCTGCTAGAGAGCCAGAAGTAGTTGATCTGGCGAATTGCTTAATAGCGATGGGCGCAAAAATTGAGGGTGCAGGAACCGATATCATCACTGTAGAAGGCGTTGAAAAGCTGCATGGTTGTCATCATCAAGTGTTGCCAGACCGTATCGAAACCGGAACTTATTTAGTTGCGGCAGCAATTACCGGTGGACGAGTTAAGCTAAGAGATACTAACCCAGAAATTTTAGAATCAGTATTACTTAAATTAGAAGAAGCTGGTGCAGAAATAAAAACAGGCAAAGATTGGATTGAGCTTGATATGAAAGGTAAACGGCCTAAAGCGGTTAATGTTACTACAGCGCCTTATCCTGGTTTTCCTACCGATATGCAAGCACAATTTACCGCCATGAACGCCGTTGCTGAGGGCACAGGGATCATTACCGAAACCATTTTTGAAAATCGATTCATGCATGTGAGTGAAATGCAGAGAATGGGAGCTGATATAACGATTCAAGGCAATGCTGCCATTGTGAAAGGCGTAGATAAACTTTCTGCCGCACAAGTAATGGCAACCGACTTAAGAGCATCAGCTAGTTTGGTTCTTTCTGGGTTAGTTGCTGAAGGCAACACAATGGTCGATCGCATTTATCATATTGATCGAGGATATGAATGTATCGAAGAAAAGCTTCAATTAATGGGCGCCAGTATTCGTAGAGTGCCATAACTTGATAAGTAAAATAAAAAAGAGCGATTGATTCGCTCTTTTTTTTTGGCCGGTCGAAAAAAAACTTAGAAGGAACGATTAAAATACTTAGTCGATTTTGAAATGTCTTTTGTTTGTATCTATTACACTTTAAAAAGTAGCAGCAAAGAAAAAGCTTTCGGCTCATGAATGAGTGCTTTATGAAATCACGGATGACGTAATTTATAGGCATGTTAAAGGGGGCAAGTTAATCGCGACAATCATTTCTTTTAATGCCTGCATACAAATTGATTATATTATCCCGCAGGCTAGATGAGCGGTTTTTCAGTTTTAGCGAGCTTCAATTAAAGCTCTTCTTCTAATTGAACTTCAATTGAAACTACTTCTTTGTCTCTAAGAATTTGAATTGTAACCTTACTTCCAATTTCTGTTTCGTAAAACATTTTGTAAAACGAAGCTATGCCGTTAACTTCTTTGCCATTCATCGCAATTAAAAAATCACCAGGTAAAATTCCTGCTTTATGAGCAGGACTACCTTTTTCAATGCTGCGGACCCACATGACCGGCTTTACCACGCCGTTGGATTCCGTATCGCGGCTGATTCTATCGCCGGCATCTATGCCAAGCCAGTTGCGACGAACTTTTCCATATTGAATAATGTCTTCGACAATGGATTTAACCTTATCGATAGGAATTGCGTAATTGACGCCCGTTTGTCCACCACCTTTTGAGTTCAAGCTGATTTGATTAATCCCAACAATTTGACCATTGGCATTAATCAGTGGGCCACCAGAGTTACCTTCATTTAAGGCTGCATCAGTTTGAATACGGGCAGCTATAGGGTCGTGAGTAACTGCGCTAACAATTCCTAACGACACAGAGGCTTGGCTTGAGCCAAACGGATTACCAATGGCCATAACAAAGTCGCCAGTGCGTAAATCGCTAGAATTTGCCAGTTGAGCTGGAGTAATGTCTGAAATTTCGGTTTTTAATACCGCGATATCTGTCTTTTCGTCGTGACCGACAATTTCTACCCAGCGGCGTCGACCGTCGTGTAAGTTTACCGATATTCTTTCTGCGTTAGCAATTACGTGATAATTAGTGACAATATAACCGCTACCCAAAAATATACCCGAGCCAAAGCCAACGCCTAAGCCAACGATTTTTTCTTGTTCGGTTGTTTCTCGAATTGGGCGAGGGCGTAATACGTTTATACTAACAACTGAAGGGAAGGCTTTTTCTACCGCAGATGCAAAAGATAAATCTTGAATGTTAATGGGGGGGTGGTTTAGTTGAGAATGATCAACTGACTGGTGCTGCTGGATAAAGTGCCATGCTGCTTGGGTTGTTTGCCAATTAAATGCGAGTTGACTGTTAGGCATAAAATAGAGCACTAATAGCCCAAATCCTAAGCCGTAAAGAGCCCATTTGAACCAAAAAATTAAGTTGTTAATTATGTGCATAGTAATTTAGCCAAAATGAATCGTCTTTATGAATTTGGCCTAAGAACAGTCTATAAAACTTCAGCCTCAAGCGACTTAACGCTAATTATAACTTATTTTATTAAAAATGTTTGAAGCAAGTCGAGGTTATATCCGTCTATTCGATACTCAAAGTTGGTGCATTAGGCAAATAAATAAGCTAACGCACCAAACCGAGTTTAATTGATTAAAAACCCAGTGGCATTGGATTTCCATTCATGGTTGCTTGACCATTTTTAAAATTAAAGTCGAACTTAAGATTTTTATCTTCTTTAACTAGCATGCCCATTTCGATTAATTGGCTTATTTCGGCTTGCATTCCTAGGCCGATTAAAAACGCTTCTGGAGCGAAGCCTTTAGAAGCCGCGTCAATCGCCATTAACATAGTCATTGGGTTGCTTACATCGTAGATAGTCGGGTCAATTTTAATCACCATATCTGTTTTAACATCACCTTGAGGCGTAGTCACAGAAAGCTCATTAATTTTCACTTCGGGATTTTTAGCCAGCAATTGTGGTAGTAGCGCCTGTACTTGGGTTGCAAAAAGCATCGGATTAGGATCAGTTGCTGTTTGCGACTCTACCATAAGCTGGTTAAGTTGCTGTAAAACTTTAGCGTCAAATTTTTCAAATGATAAATTAAAAAAGTAATCGGTATATTGTGCATTAGCTATTTCGAAGGCTTTAATTTCGCCAATTAGCATTAAGTTGGCGAGGTCTGCTTCTAATTCCGAAACAAATGAAACGCCAATATTGTCAAAGTTAACGGACATATCTGCCGCGTCGTTGAATTCAATACGCTCGACTTGCATTTTTAAAAAGCCAGAATAAATCGCTGCAGGGGAAAAAAGTTCACCAAGCTCTAACTGTTGCTCACTGTTAATGGCGATTTTTTTGATGTGCACGCTTTTTTGCGTGTCGTTAACATCGGTAATGCTCATTCCGGCCCAGTCAATGCGACCAGCAACTTTACCACTCTGAGTAAAACTGAACTCACCATCGCCTGCTTTCACATCAATTAGAGTGTCTTGTTCTTTTATTTGAAAAGCTTTTAAGTCTAAATAAGTAGTTGAAGCAAGGCTAAAACTAGTGCGAGAAGCAACGCTTAAAGTTTCTTTATTGATGGCTTCAAGTTTATCTAGCTCACTTTGAATTTCAGCAGGTAAGGTAAAGTCCACTAAAGTGTCGGCCAAACCAAAGCCTATCCCATTCACCTTAGTTAAAATAGGCCCATGCTGAATAAAGTGGTCCATGCCCAACGCGAAGTCGACGCCACTGGCGGCAAGTTCTGGTGAAAGTTCAACTGACATAGTCACCTTAGCGGTTGAGCTAAACCAGCCTCGATGGTATTCGTCAATTTTAATCGACATGTTAGGATGTTGATTCAATTTAGTAATTTGGTCTGAGAATACTTGCTCGGCTTTAGAGCCGATGAAATAAGGGGAAATGCCAAAAATTACCGCTAAGACAGCGATAATTACAATAATCTTTTTCATTAATTTGCGTCCTAATTTAGGTTTTAGTTTTTTATCTCAATGGGAAGAACGAGTTCATCCTTGAATATGAGGGGGCAGTTTAACATAGCTGAGTTTAACTTTTAGTGAAAAAGTACCCGATTTAAAAGAGCTTTTAATGCTCGGTATATCATTGACGTGAAGGAATGAGTTTAAATTTCAGTTCATCACACTGAAAGTAGGGCGCAGTAAAGTTCTTTGGGTGAATTGATTAGTGTGTTTGCTCAAGTAAAAATAAAGCTAAGCAGTGGTAAAAACTTTCACTAATGAGTGTTACATTAGTGAAAGTTTACCTGTCAATGATTATGACTCTGACTTCTTGATATTGTCGTGATCGAGACTATTATGATTAATTACGCCTTTAGGCTTTATTGCGTAATCTAATGCAGGTTCATTTGGCTCATCTTTAGCACTTTCTATAGCCACTACATTGGCGTTCTGTTCAGCCGCTTTTTCACTTTCTTTAATGAGCTCTTCTGCTTCTTCTTGCTGGTTGCGATAATCATGAGCATTATATAATTTGTGAGCATCAAACATATTTTGCGCATCTAAATTGGTTTTGTTGGCTTTATTTAGTTTTGCTTGTGGCAGCTCTTCTGCTTCTGGCGACTTAGGTAAACCATGAAAAGTTTGACTTGCACACAGTTGGGTAGAGCTTTTCGCCATATGATCGTAAAGCGACTGATAGCTGTCCGAAACATGATTAAACAAAGTGGCGGTTTTTTCAAAATGGTTGGTGACTTTAGCTTGAAATGCTTCAAGTTCTTGTTTCTTTTCGTTTAGTTCATTTTGTAAGCGAATTTTTTCTTGGCTTCCTTGAGACGTTTTTTGTCCAATCACGAAGCCCGCGATCGCTGCGACTATAATGCCTAGAACAATAAAAGTGAATTCCATTGATAGTTCCTGAAAGGTTAATAAACTCCTTTTAAATATAACGCAGATTAGCTGACTAGTCGAATTGGATTTTGTTAGATTGAGTAAAAAATTGCCCGGTAAGTATCGCTCTATTCCAATTTTATTGCGCCTTTAAAAGTCCACGGGTTTTTGAGTCTATCAAAATACGGCTTTGACTCCTGCTGAGAAATCGAGTCTTACAAGTTTAAATTAATTGCTAGTTAAATACCTCGCTGTGTTGATTGCTACTAGCTGAATGCTAGGATTAGTGAGAAAATAAGGTTTTTAGCAGCTAAAATTATCCATATGAAAATTCAATCTCAAAAGTTGATCATTCGAGGCCAAGTAGGCGATATTCAGGCTGTATTAGATATTGCCGAAGGTACGCCAGAAGTTGATTTTGTCGCCGTAAACTGTCACCCACACTCGCTTCATGGTGGTAGTTTATCTAACAAAGTGACGCATACGCTTGCTAAAGCAATAGCTAGTTTTGGGATCCCAAGCTTAAGGTTTAACTTTCGTGGGGTTGGGGACACACATGGAGAATTTGATGAAGGGGTGGGAGAACAGCAAGATTTAGCCGACGCAGTGGCTTGGTTGCAAGCTCGGTACCCTAATAAACAACTGATTTTAACAGGATTTTCGTTTGGCTCCTATGTATCTGCTTTGGCGGCAAAACAACTTAATCCGAGTTTGTTATTAAGTGTAGCACCACCAGTTAAACGGTTTGATTTTAGTCAGTTTCAAAGACCAAATTGCGAATGGCAGGTGCTTATGGGAGACGCGGATGAACTTGTTGAGTTTGGCGCAGTTGTTGATTGGGTCGAAAGCTTTACTCCTAGCCCGCATTTAATAAGGTTTGAGCAAGCCAGTCACTTTTTTCATGGGCGATTAATAGAACTAAGAGAGCAAGTAGAGCAAATCATTGAAAACCATATAAAGGCCAATAGCAATAATGAGTAGTCCATTAAAGGTTTATCAAAATGATATTGAGTCTGGTCGAATTACGCCAGATGAAGCGCAACTAAATGCCATCACCGAGCTCGATAATTTGTATCAACGATTAATCCAGTTTAATCAGCCTACCGGCCTAATTGGCTCATTATTGCAACGCTTTAGCCAAACTAAAAAGCCGGTCACTGGGGTCTATTTTTGGGGTGGCGTAGGGCGAGGTAAAACTTATTTGATGGATATGTTTTATGATCAGCTACCCTTTGAAAATAAGTTACGCTTACATTTTCATCGTTTTATGCACCAGTTACATGAAAAGCTAACCGAGCAAAAAGGCCAAAAGAACCCTTTAATTAAAATAGCCGACGATATAAGTAGTAAAACCTGTATTATTTGTTTTGACGAGTTCTTTGTAAGCGATATAACTGACGCAATGCTCCTTGGCGGGTTATTTGAAGCACTTTTTGAGCGTGGTGTTTGTTTGGTCGCAACTTCTAATATACCGCCTGAAAAACTTTATTGGAATGGGTTGCAACGGGATCGATTTTTACCGGCCATTCGGCTAATTCAGCAACATACCAAAGTAGTTAATGTTGATAGCGGTGTAGACTATCGGCTGAGAACGTTAGAGCAAGCCGATATTTTTCATAGTCCCCATGATAGGGAAGCGATAGATAACTTAAACCACAGCTTTGATTTATTAGCGACAGAAGAACGCCTTGCTGGCAGCCAAATTGAAGTTGAACATCGTCTTATTGACACCGTAAGATGCGCTGAAGGGGTTGTTTGGTTTGAGTTTAGCGCCATTTGTGAAACACCACGTAGCCACGCGGATTATATAGAAATCTCTCGCTGTTACCATACGGTGATGGTGAGCGAAGTTCCGCAGCTTCTGCCCAAAGATGACGCGGCAGCCAGGCGCTTTATTAGCTTAGTTGACGAGTTTTACGAGCGAAATGTTAAGTTAATGCTGACCGCAGAGGTAGAGCTAGAAGCGATTTATAAAGGAAGTTTGCTAACTTTTGAATTTAAACGAACCTTGAGCCGGTTACAAGAAATGCAGTCAACTGAATATTTGGGTAGACAACATCTCACTTAGTAGAAATTTAGCAGGTTTGTGGTTATTCAGTTTGCCGTAAGTCAGGATTATAGTAAGTCAGGATGTGAAAATGAGATGAATAAAGCCTTCAACCAGAGCTGAAGGCTTTAATGATACTAGCTAGCCGCCATATCTTTTAATTTCTTAAGCGGGCGAACTTTTACCTGAGTAGAAGCCGGTTTTGCTTTAAACATGGTTTCTTCGCCTGTAAAAGGGTTGATGCCTTTACGAGCTTTAGTTGCTTTCTTTTTAACTGTTGTTATTTTCATTAGGCCAGGTAATACAAACTCGCCACAAGCGCGCTTTTTAATGTGTCGCTCGATCATATCGCCTAGTTCATCGATAACTGCTGCAACTTGCTTTTTAGAAAGCTCTGTTGATTCAGCAATTTCCGCTAAAATTTGAGTTTTAGTATATCTTTCTTTAACAATTTTTGGTTTTTTTGCGGTAGCCATGTTATTTCCTAGAAAGTTAGTAATTAAAAAGTACAAGATGTGAAGAATTGGTCCAATCTTCAAAAGTATCTTGCTGTTGTGCTTTTTAACGTAGAAATTGCGGGAAATAAAGTATTATTTTAAAAAAATGACTATTTTTTTAGGATATATTGAAATTCTTGCGCGCCAGAAAAAACGCGGTACAGGCAAAGATTTGCTAATAAATAGGCCGGAATATTAGAAATGTTGTTATTTTTGTGTAAAAAGGTTGTGTCATGGGATTGGTTTCTGTAAAATTCGCGCTCCTTTTTGATTGTAATAACGATCAACAGGCACAAGCAAAGCTAAAAATTGGAGCTATTTTAAATGAGAACTTTTAGTGCAAAACCAGAGTCTGTGAAACGAGATTGGTTCGTTGTAGACGCTTCTGGAAAAACACTTGGCCGTTTGGCCACTGAAATTGCTCGTCGCTTACGCGGCAAGCATAAAGCTGAATTCACTCCTCATGTTGACACAGGCGATTATATCGTTGTTGTTAATGCTGAGAAAATTGCCGTAACAGGTAACAAAGAAGCAGCTAAGACTTATTACCACCATACAGGTTATCCGGGTGGTATTCGTGGAATTACCCTTGGTAAATTACGTGAAAAAGCACCTGAGCGCATTCTTCATAATGCGGTTAAAGGCATGATCCCATCTAACCCATTAGGTCGCGCTTGCTTACGTAAATTAAAGATTTTTGTTGGGCCAGAGCATTCGCATCAGGCACAGCAGCCGAAAGAACTTAATATTTAATTGGTGAATAATAATGTCTAATACACAATATTACGGAACAGGTCGTCGTAAAAGCTCTACAGCTCGAGTTTTTCTTCGTCCAGGTAAAGGCGACGTTATCGTTAACCAACAGCCTTTAGATGAGTACTTTGGTCGTGAAACTTCTAGAATGGTTGTACGTCAGCCTCTAGAGTTGACTGAAACTATAGAAAAATTTGATGCATACGTTACTGTTAAAGGTGGCGGTGATACAGGACAAGCTGGCGCTATCCGTTTAGGTATTACTCGTGCATTAATGGAATATGACGAAGAAATGCGTCCTTCTCTACGTAAAGCGGGTTATGTTACTCGTGATGCTCGTGAAGTTGAGCGTAAGAAAGTTGGCTTACATAAAGCACGTAAGAAGCCACAATTCTCTAAGCGTTAAGATGCTTTTGGGGGACAGCCCCTCCCCAAGGTTTTGCTTACTAAAATGCCTCCAGTCGGAGGCATTTTTTTTGCGCGCTTAGAGAGTGTTTTTGTTAATGGTCATGCCATTAACGCAGCTATTAGCGCTTGCTTTTCCTTAACAAGCTCTGTTGCTTGTTGTCTTGATATATAAGTGAAATTGACTTTGTCGTGTGGAGCTAACTGCCCTAAAAGATCTCTGTCGCAAAGACAAACATTACCTATCCTTGGATAACCGCCAATGGTGTGACTGTCTGCCGTGGCAATGATAGGTAAACCGTTAGCCGGAATTTGGATGCTGCCCGGAATGAGTCCACTGGAAGTCATTTGTGGTAAATCGATAGCCGCTAGAGCTTCTCCATTAAGGCGCAACCCCATTCGGTTAGAATCGGCTGAAACAGTGTAAGGTTGAGAGTAAAACTGATTCCAGTGACTCGGCGTAAACCAGTCACTTTCGACTGATTTGACACATCTAAGCAAGTAATTGCCGCTATAACTTATTTTAAAGCTTTCTGGTAACTGGCGGAGCGGCCCTTGCCGGCTTGATAGAGAGTAAATCACATCGCCATCTCTTAAAGCTCGGCCTTTATAGCCGCCAAATGCCGCCGTTAAGTTGGTAGAATAGCTATCAAAAACTGATTTTAATTTTAATTTGGCTGATACCGCCAGATAAGCTCTTGCACCACTTAGCCTTTTTTTAAATACCAATCGGTCGCCTGCACTAACTGCAATAGTGAGGTTGTTAAATACTCTTGTGTCATTTAGGTATAACTCAAACTCTGCGCCACAAACCGCTACATTAAAGTTTGCATTAAATTCAATAACTGGGCCGTTTAAGGTGATTTCAAAAGCAGGTGTATTCGCCGGATTATCAACTAACCAGTTGGCCAACTGTAAAGAAAGTTTATCCATTGCGCCAGAGCAAGCGATTCCATTATGCATTTGTCCGTGCCTTCCCAAGTCTTGCAGGCTGGTTTGTAATCCTGCTTTAACAAAATGCAAACTCATGAGTGCTTCCTTGCAATTTGCTTAAATTCAGCTTCGTTGATAGCGACAAACTGGATTTTATCTAAAGGGCGAGCAATAAAAGGTTGAGCCGTGTCTGGCTTAAACAAAGCTAATGGCGTTCTACCAATAATTTGCCATCCGCCGGGAGTGGCTAACGGATAGATTCCCGTTTGACCGCCGCCAATACCTACGCTGCCAGCGCTAACTTTTAATGCAGGCGTTGATTTACGTGGAAAATTAAGCTTTGCATTTAAGCCACCTAAATATAAAAAGCCGGGCGTAAAGCCGAGCATATGAACTAGATATTGGGGCGCTGTGTGAAGCTCAATAAATTGTTCCTGAGATATCTGCTTGTGTTGACAAAGCGGTTCTAAATCAGGCCCAAACTTACCACCATAACAGACCGGAATGGACACTATTTGGGGTTGTACCTGTGCAAAGCTCACAGGATGGTTAAGTATAATTGTTAATTTAGTTTCGAATTCTTGTACGCTAATTATCAAAGGATTAAAAATCACAGTAATACTTTGAAAAGCAGGTATCGCATCTTCTAGGCAGTACTCAAATTCGCTCTTAATGGCTTCTGCTAGCGCGATTATATGCTCACTTAATGATTGACTCACTGGCAATTCAAACTCTACGGTCAGTGCAGCTTCACCATTGGCCTTGATAGAGTACGGAATAGGGGTCATGTGATTTCAACTCCCGCTTGCTGTAACCGAAAAAATAAATTTCTTGCAATGTATTGTGCATTGCTATTGTCGCCATGTAGGCACAGGCTGTCTGCGCTAATACGGAGCTTTTGACCTTCTACTGTGTCGATCGCTTGACCTGTCGCAATGTTAAGTGCTTGCCTGATTACCGCGTCAACGCTGTCGAGCATCGCTTTGGGGTGTTGCCGTGAAATTAAAAATCCATTTGCTTGGTAGCCTCTATCCATAAAGGCTTCGCGAATAAAATTTTGTTGATTAGCTTTTGCGGCCTGTTGAGTAGCTCCACCGGCTAAGCCCAATATTTTAAGTTTAGGAAAACTATTTTTAAGCCTTAATAAAATGCTTTGTGCGAGTTGCGGGTCACTTTCTGCGTCATTGTATAACGCGCCATGAAGTTTTATATGAGTTAATTGGATTGCTAAGCTGTTGGCTAATTCGGCTAGGCTTTCAATTTGTTGTTCAATTGAATTGAGTAGTTCATCTTGCGAAATTTTGATCGATATTCGGCCAAAGTTTGCTTTGTCAGGGTAGCTTGGATGAGCTCCGGCTTTGACTGAGAATTTGCGCGCATTTAAGAGGCTATTTTGCATCGACTCTTTATCGCCTGCGTGTCCGCCACAGGCAATATTGCAGCGCGAAATAAAAGGCATTAGCTGAGCGTCTTGCTGCCACCCTTGTTTGCTTTGGTACTCACCTAAGTCGCAATTAATATCTATTTTAGCCGAGTGCTTGGGGGCATTTGAGCTACACAAAGAATTCTCCCGTTTAAAGTAAATTAAATGCCAGCATTAAGCTTCGCCCGCTGAGAATAAGCGTTACGACAAAAATAGTGCCTCCTAAGAGGTTTTGTAATGGCGAATTAGCATATTGCCTTAAATTAGGGTGGTTAACAGCCCACAACAAAAATAAGGTAATGATTGGCAGTAATATACCGTTTGCTACTTGGGCAAACCAAATAATACTAATGGGTTTAAAGCCTGTGCTCGCGATAATAACCCCAAAAACTAAAATTAGCGCCCAAGTGATTTTAAACTTAAAGTTGGCTAAATTATTGCTGAAGTTTAGCACCCCCGATAATGCAAAGGCAGCGGCGAGAGGGGCAGTTATAGCCGAGGAAATACCCGCAGCAAATAGGCCAACCCCCATAAAGGTTTGCGCCCAGCTTCCTAATAGCGGTTGAAGTGCTGGGGCTAAATCGGCAGCACTTGTAATTTCAATTTGTTTACCAAAAAAAGCTGCAGCTGCTGTCCCCATAATTGCAATCGTAATTAGCCCGCCTAAAGGAATTGATAAATAAACGTCTCGCTTAGCTGCGTTTAAGTCTTTTTCGCTGTGCCATTTTTTGCTGACGCTTGAGGCGTGTAAAAACAAATTGTAAGGAACTACGGTAGTCCCAATAAGTGCAATAACAGTTAAAGTTGCACCACTAGGAAGTGCTAACGAGAAGATTTGCTCATAAATTAGTGAGAAGTCAGGCTTGCTTATGATTAATGTGGTTAAAAACGCCGCGCTCATTAGGCCAACTAAAAGAATTAATGACTTTTCAATTATGGCGTATTGGCCGTGCCATAATAGCAAAAAAGCGATGCCGCCAATAAGCAAGGGCCAAAAGTTTAAGGCCAGCGCTTCTGACTCAAACGGAGTAGGTAAAAGGCTTTGAATGCCTAAGCTTGCTCCAGAGAGGTTGCCGCCTTGATAAGCCGCATTACCAATGACTATCGCGCCAATGATTAAGCATTGCATAGCAAGCTTTAGGAAAGGTTGAGTAATCAGTTGATTGAGGTTTTCGCCAAGGCCTTGTTGAGTAATAACTCCTAGCCGAACAGCCATTTCTTGTAAAATGAGCGTTGCGACAATTGAGAATAGAAGCGCCCAAATTAAGGCGTATCCAAAATGTGCGCCAGCTAAACTGGCAGCAACCACTGTACCTGGCCCGATAAAGGCTGCAGTAACTAAAATAGCAGGGCCTAGCTTGTAATTATTGGGCAAAACCATTTTCTCGTTGAGTTTTAGACTATTATAAGTAATAACATAACAGAACTAGCTTGCCAATTATGCTTGTTTTAGCCAGTGTGGTGGAATTTTGTACGGCTTTTGCTTTGAATTAGATCAGGGGTTTTACTTAGGTAGAAACAGAGCAGCGAAAAATGAGCTCTTGAGAAATAAATTATTATATTTTTCAGTTAGATAGAAACAAAAACTGGCAATTCCTTGTATTATTTAAGCTTATTCTTTATGATCCGGTCGCAAATCCTATTTATGGGCATATTTGGCGACTATTTAATCTAATTTTAGGTGGCGACAAATTGCTAACTAAAAAAATTGTGTTTTTACGTAAAAATTACCGGTCGATGGGGAGACTTTCCGAATGAGTAATGAAGGTGTAGATAACGGCAAGCGTCGTTTCCTAACGCTTGCAACGACTGCCGTTGGAGCCGTGGGAGCGGGCTTTGTAGCTGTTCCTTTCCTAGGGTCTTGGAAGCCTAGTGCGAAAGCTCAGGCTGCAGGTGCGCCAGTTGAGGTTGCTTTAAATAAGCTAGAAGAAGGCCAAATGATTAAAGTTGAATGGCGTGGTAAGCCCGTTTTTGTAGTAAAACGTAGCGGCAGCGTTGTAGATTCTTTAAAAAATACAGCCCAACAATTAAAAGATCCTAAATCAACTGATGCAGAGCAGCAGCCTGAATATGTGGACTCTGAGATTCGTTCAATTAAACCAGATGTATTAGTGTTGGTTGGTATTTGTACTCATTTAGGTTGCGTTCCGCAGCACTTAAAAGAAACTGAAGTTGAATGGGGAGGAGGTTTCTTCTGCCCATGTCATGGTTCACGTTTTGACTTGGCTGGGCGCGTTTTCTCTGGGGTACCCGCTTCTAAAAACTTAGAAGTACCGCCTTATTCTTACGTAAACGACAGTACCATTATGATTGGTGTTGATGAGGGGGCTGCATAATGACTAAGATGGCTCAATTAATGCAATGGATAGATGACCGATTTCCTGCGACCAAAGTTTGGAACGAGCATTTAGCCGAATATTACGCACCAAAAAACTTTAACTTTTGGTACTTTTTTGGTTCTTTAGCGCTTCTGGTTTTAGTTAATCAAATTTTAACTGGCATTTGGTTAACCATGAATTACACGCCTTCTGGTGAAGAAGCTTATCGCTCTGTAGAGTTTATTATGCGAGATGTAGACTGGGGATGGTTGCTCAGATACATGCATTCTACTGGTGCCTCAGCATTTTTCGTGGTGGTTTATTTGCATATGTTCCGTGGTTTAATCTACGGCTCATTTAGAAAACCGCGTGAATTGGTTTGGTTATTTGGGATGGTGATTTTCGTCTTGCTAATGGCTGAAGCTTTTATGGGGTATTTATTACCATGGGGCAACATGTCTTACTGGGGCGCTCAGGTAATTATCAATTTATTTAGTGCAATTCCCTACTATGGTGCAGACATCACCGAGTGGATTCGAGGTGACTTTATTATTTCTGGAGCGACTCTTAATCGATTCTTTGCACTTCATGTGGTCGCTTTACCAATGGCTTTATTGTTAATGGTATTCCTTCACATTGTTGCATTACATAAAGTGGGTTCAAACAACCCAGACGGTATTGAAATTAAAAAATATAAAGACGAAAACGGTATTCCACTAGATGGAATTCCATTCCACCCTTATTACACAGTAAAAGATATTGTTGGTGTAGCTGGCTTCTTATTCTTTTTCTGCTTAATTATATTTTTTGCGCCTGAAATGAATGGTTTCTTTTTAGAGCCACCTAACTTTACTCCGGCAGATCCATTAAAAACGCCTGCGCATATCGCTCCAGTTTGGTATTTTACGCCTTTCTATTCGATATTACGTGCGATCCCAGATCAGCAGTTAGGGGTTATTGCAATGGCAGCTTCGTTAATTATTTTATTCTTCTTACCCTGGTTAGACAGAAGCAAAGTAAAGTCGATTCGTTATAAGCACTGGAGCTTTAAGCTTTGGTTAGCTTTGTTTGTAGTCGCTTTTGTTGTACTTGGCTATTTAGGCATGAAAGGGCCAACGCCAATGCGCACTTTAGTCGCTCAAATTGCTACATTCTACTACTTTGCATTCTTCCTGTTCATGCCTTGGTGGAGTCAATGGGGCGCAACAAAACCTGTTCCAGAGAGGGTAACGCACTAATGAAAAAATTAATAATGATAGTCACTGCGTGTTTGTCTCTTTCATTGACTGCCGCAGAGCAAGGGTTGGTATTACCAAACGATAAACTGCCTAAGTTAACCGGTGATATGTTAAAAATCTCCATGCAACGAGGCCTGCAAGTATACGTTAATAACTGCCTTGGATGTCACGGGTTAGAGTTTCAACGTTATAACCGAACTGCTAAAGACTTAGGCATTCCAGAAGAGATAATGATGGAAAATGTGGTGCCAAAAGGTTCTAAAATTGGGGATTTAATGACCAATAATATGAGTCCTGACGCAGCAGCTAATTGGTTTGGTACTACACCGCCTGATTTGTCATTAATTGGCCGCTCACGAGGCAGTGATTGGCTTTATAATTATTTAAGAGCTTTTTATAAAGACGAGAGCAGACCTTATGGCGTAAACAACACTGTGTTCAAAGATGTTGGTATGCCGCATGCGCTAGAAAGTATGCAAGGCATTCAAGCAAAGTCAGAAAAGGTTGTGGCGCTTGAAGGCAAAATTGCTGATGCAACAGCTGCCATAGCTGCAGCACGCAAAAAAGCAGAAGAAGGCGATGCCGAAGGTACTGAAGCGATTATTGACGCTGCAGAAGAGACTATGCACGCTGCTGAGGCTGAGCTAATCGCGTTATCTAAAGCGGGTGAGTTTTTTACCATAGTAAAAGATGGTCAGTTAACTCCTGCTGAGTTTGATCAGTCAATGGCAGACTTAGTTAATTTCTTAGATTATGTTGGTGAGCCGATTAAATTAGAGCGACGCCGATTAGGTGTTTGGGTGCTACTATTCATCCTAGGCTTCGGCTTTATTGCTTACCTCTTGAAGAAAGAATATTGGAAAGATATTCACTAAGCTCAAATAATAAAATCAATTTAACCTAACATAAACGAACAGTGTAAAGCACTGTTCGTTTTATTAACGGAGAAAACTCCATGGCAACAGTAGCCAAACGTTCTGTAATGACATTGTATTCAGGGGCCGATGATGTATATAGTCATCAGGTACGTATTGTTCTGGCGGAAAAAGGTGTTAACTTCGAGGCGATTGAAGTAGTTAGTAACCAACAGCCACCGGAAGATTTAATTGATTTAAACCCATACAACACAGTACCAACTCTGGTTGACAGAGAATTGGTATTGTTTGAAGCGCCGATTATTATGGAATACTTAGATGAGCGCTTCCCACACCCACCGCTAATGCCGGTTTACCCTGTCGCCCGAGCTCGTTCACGCTTAATGATGCATCGTGTTGAAAAGGACTGGTATAGTTTGATGCAAACTATTTTGAATGGCAAAGACAAAGAAGCTGAAAAAGCTCGTAAAGAGTTAACTGAAAGTTTACTTACTCTTGCGCCTGTTTTTAGTGAAACACCTTACTTTTTGAGTGAAGAATTTTCACTTATCGACTGCTGTTTAGCACCATTAATGTGGCGGTTACCTGCCATGGGTATCACGTTAAGTGGGCGCGGCGCGAAAGAAGTATTGAGCTATATGGATTTGTTATTTGAGCGCGACTCGTTTCAAGCGAGCTTAACTGATTCAGAAAGAGAGTTGAGAGATTAAGTTTCAATGAGTCAATCGACTGTATTTACATCGAATAAACCCTATTTGTTTAGAGGTATACTCGACTGGATTTTAGACAATGAGGCTACACCTTATATTTTAGTTGATGCAACTAAAGTTGGGGTTGATGTGCCGCAAGAGCACATTAAAGATGGACAAATTGTATTAAATGTTAACCCTAGTGCGGTTCAAAACTGGTTGGTAGATAATCAGGCTATTTCGTTTAATGCTCGTTTTTCTGGTGCATCAAGAAGTATTTATGTACCTATGTATGCATTGCTCGCTGTATATGCGCAAGAAAATGGGCAAGGTATGGCCTTTCCAGAAGAAGAGGCTAACGAAGCGCAAGAAGGTGCGAATGAGTCATCAGAAAGACCAACCCAACCTAAACTAGCTGAAGTTGAAGCAAGCGATAGCTCGCTAAAAGAAGACAGTCAGTCGTCAACTAAACGAAGCTCTCATTTAAAACTAATTAAGTAATCTATTAAGAATGCGAAAGCCAATTAATTTTAAAAAATTAATTGGCTTGTTGCTGTTGCATTCATTATTTAATGCCAGAACCCAATATGCCAATACCTGAAATCAATGAGGTTGACTTTGTCGCTTTTAATGAAGCTAAAGGAATTGTTTTTCTGGTGAT
The DNA here is from genome assembly GCF_053709105.1 of Aliikangiella aequoris. Lineage (NCBI taxonomy): Bacteria > Pseudomonadati > Pseudomonadota > Gammaproteobacteria > Oceanospirillales > Pleioneaceae > Aliikangiella > Aliikangiella aequoris. The sequence goes on along the minus strand of NZ_CM132298.1, from coordinate 2,747,460 downwards.
TAGCGATGAAATAAGCTGGCAGCCATTAGAGAAAAAGCTGAACTGGCTTACCCAGAAAGTTAACTTTTATATAGAATATATTAACTCGGGTGAATTATCTTTGCGATACCCACAAGCAGGTCAGTTAAATCCTTTTATTCGGCTAGTTTCAAAATTTAAAATGCCACCCTCAGCGTATGAGAAAATGCAGCAACTACAACTCATGGTTGAAGAGCATGGCTATGCTTTTAGTAGCGAGCAGTTATCGGTTTAGCTACTGACGCTATTCTTGAATAATCTCAAATACTTTAATGACTTTACTAACGCCACTCACGTTTCTGGCAATTTCTACTGCTTGATTTGCTTCTGCCGGAGTCACTAACCCCATTAAGAAAACTTCGCTGTTTTCAGTGACAACCTTTACTTTGCTAGAAGGAAAGCCAGAAGCAAATAGCATTGCAGACTTAACTTTGGTGGTTAAATACTCATCATTTCTAGCAGCAAAAAACGAGATTGGCGCAGCAACTCTTATCTGGTTGTGAACCTTGCGGACTTTAGCCACGCGATTAATTTCCGCTGTTGCTTTTTGCTTGAGATCTGCCGTTGGTGCTTGTCCTATGATAAGCACTATATTGTTATAGCTGATTACACTGATATTGGTGTCGCTCCACAGCTCGTCATTTTCAAAAATAGCCTTAAGCGCTTTAAGCTCTATGCTCTCGTCTTCTAGCTGGGTAGGAAGGGTTCTTCGGTCTTGAGACGCTACCGCTCCGCCTGCCGCTCCAGCAACTAGCAGTCCGCTGCAGCCTTGTAAGAGTGCACACAAAAGTAAAATGCAGATAAGGTAATTTGATTTCATTCTATTCTCCCAATTAGATTTTGCTTAAACCTAATTATTCTCGCCAAACAAAGTGCTATCTATAAGGTCACAAAGACTATGAATAACGACCAAGTGTACTTCCTGGATTCGGGCTGTGCTATTTGATGGTACTCTAATCTCAACATCTGTTGGACCCATTAAGCCAGCCATTTCGCCGCCATCTTTTCCGGTACAACTAATAATTAACATATCTTTGGCTAGTGCTGCGCGCATGGCTTCAATCACATTTTGTGAGTTTCCACTGGTTGAAAACACCAATAATATATCACCAGCTTGGCCAAGTGCTTTGACTTGCTTAGAAAACACTTCGTTAAAGCTGTAATCGTTACTTATGGCAGTGAGTGTTGCCGTATCTGTGGTTAGCGCAATGGCTGGTAGAGGAGGCCTTTCCCTTTCAAAACGATTTAGCATTTCCGATGAAAAATGTTGGGCGTCGCCCGCGGAACCACCATTACCACAAGTTAAAATTTTTCCACCGTTCAATAAAGTATTTACCATTAGTTCGCCAGCTTTTGCTATTTTTTCGGGTAGTACGTCCGCAGCGGCAATTTTAGTTTGGATACTCTCGGTAAAACTATTGCGAATCTTTTCTATCATTTTAAAACCTATTGGTGCGATTGTTTTAATAAACTTGTATTTGTATTTTAAACGCTTTAATTAAAGGCGTTTTCTATCCAGTTAAACTCTAACTGGTTGAGCTCGCCAGTTATTGCAATTACGTCAAAGCGGCAGGCAATTTTATTAGTTAATTTTTTTTGTTGTAAGTAAAAGCTCGCTGTTTTAATTAGCTTGCTCTGTTTGCGTTTATCAACACTTAGTGTCGCTCCGCCATATCGATGACTGTTACGATATCGAACTTCTACAAAAACTAACGTTTCTCGGTGTTTTGCAATTAAATCGATTTCGCCTAACTTACAGTTAAAATTGGTCTCTATAATTATACAACCTTCGCGCTCTAAAAACTGGCGAGCGCGAGCTTCTATTTGGCTGCCAAAATCTCTCTTGTTAGGCAGGCTAAACAAAGCAGTCTAGCGGCCGCCGCGCTGTATAGTGTTTGGTACAACAGGGTTGGCTGAAGCCTCTAATGCTTTTACTTTTCTCTCGTCTGTGACATTGGGTACGCCACGATTAAATTGCGCCCAAGTTAAGTAACGGTGTACTAGGCCATTAAAGTCTACGCCGAGCTCCCCTGTTAGGCCATTCCATCGGTATTCGGGAAATGCTTGCAATATAGCTAGCTGGCTTAATATATTGTAACTGTCATAGCCTAGTGCAAAATACCTGCCGCGAGCGTCCAAAGCTTCGGGTAGTATTTGGCCTAAAGTTTGCCGTGTTTGTTCGAACTCTGCTTGCTCACTCAGTAGTAGCGGAATATCGGTAAATTCAATACCATTTAAATCAATGTCGGTTTGCGGATCGCGCTTTCCAGAGAAAATAGACGAAGTGGCAATCACGGGTAAGTCATGCGCAAAATAGTAGTTGATAAAGGGTTTGATACGCCGCCCGTCTTCTGGTCGTGCGAGCATAAAGATAAAGTCTGCGTCTTGTCGACGTCGCATTTCAAATTCTAAATTGCGACCTAGTAATCGTTCTAGAGAACGCTTGCGCTGAATACTGGTGTCGACTCTCAATAATTTTTGTACATTTTGTTTGAGCTGGTTAATTTCGCGATAGTTCTCAACGCTGATTAATTCACCACCTAACTCTTCAAAGGTCGCTCTAAACGCATTTTCTGCGCGTGCGCCAGTGCTATTTTGCGGCAAAAAAGCAATGGCTTTGGTGTAGCCTTTCTTAATTGCATAGTGAGCAGCTTGGATTGCCTCGTCTTCAATTGGTAAGCCAAATTGGTAAACCTGAGGATGAGTAAAGGTTTCAGACTCAGTTCGGTTTAGTGCCAGCATAGGGATTTGAATTTCCTCTTGCTGTAAAATAGATTCTATTGCTTCTTTAGTAAGCGGCCCTAAAATAAAGTCTGCTCCTTCTCGCTGCGCTTGTTGGTAAGCGGTAAGAGACGACAAGTTCTTTGCGGTATCATAAAAAGCTAGCTGTGGCGCGCTTGTTGCCTCTGGAGTTTGGTAGTGGGCTGCTAGAATGCCGTCATGTATCATTTTGCCAAACGATCCAAGTTTACCGCTTAAAGGCAGTAAAATAGCTATTTTCTTAGGCGTAAATTCTTCTGCAGCAGCGGCTTTACGCAATACTTCTGGTTGATTAACTGATGAAGGATGTAGTGGATATTTTAGTTGCCAACGCTCTATTTCAGCCAAAAGCTTTTTCGGATGGTATCCCCAGCGCTGGTTAATATAAGCAATTTCTAGCCAACCATTGAGGCGCTGCGAATTAAAGTCTGATTTTAACTGGAGTAAAAAGTCGGTTTGTATTTGGTTTAATGCCGCCCAAATCTTCTCATTATTTTGTCGTAGCGCTTGCTCGTCATCGATAAGGTCGTCTAATTGAATCCGTTGCTTGGCTGCTTCAAAATAATTGCTATTGGCCAAAAACGCATCGGATAAGCTTTGGGCATGGCGAATTTGCCAATGAATAGGCTTGGCTGAGATTAAATGAACAGACTGTATATGATTGAGTGCTTTTTCATGAGCGCCCAAAGCTAAAAGTGTTTCACCGTAATATAAGTTAAAATCGTCAACTTCTAGCGGAGTGAGCCGCGTCTGATCGACACGGACTAAAATTTCTTGTGCCTTTTCGTAGCGAGCCTCTTTGACCAATAAACCGGCGGCTTGAACTAAAAGCTGGCTTTTTTGATGTGGCAGCGCTTGTTTGGCTTGGTTAAGAATATATTCTAAGTTTTGCGATGCGTTATTCGTATGTCGTTTATTCTCTTTTACAACCGGACCGCAGCCTTGTAGCATTAATGCAATCAATACTGAGATAATTAATTTGTTGCTTTGAGTGATATAATTCATCATTATTTCTAAAAACTCCAACCTACCTTATTAAATCATCGTAAAACCTAAAGAGCGTGTATGAACTCCCTGAATACTGATAACGAACAAAAGCATGGCATATTGTATGTTGTTGCAACGCCAATTGGAAATCTGGGTGATATTAGTGATCGAATGCGTCACACTTTAGCTCAAGTTGACAAAATAGCCGCAGAAGATACCCGTCGAACTCGACAGCTATTATCGCATATTGACGTGGATACACCATGTTTTTCACTGCATGACCATAATGAAAGACAAAAATTAAACTATATTGTTCAATTGCTTACTCAGGGCGAGTCGATTGCGCTGGTGTCAGATGCTGGCACGCCGTTAATTAGTGATCCTGGCTACCCGCTTGTTGCCGCAGTGCGCCAGCAAGGGTTGCAAGTGGTGGCAATTCCCGGGCCTTGTGCGTTAATCGCAGCGCTTTCGATCGCCGGTTTGCCTACCGATCGCTTTATATTTGAAGGCTTTCTCCCGGCAAAAACAAGTGCGAGAAAGGCTTTGTTAGTCGAATTGGTCGAAGAAACCGCGACCCTGCTTTTTTATGAGTCTTCACACCGAATTAAAGACTGCCTTGCGGATATCGCAGAGGTATTTGGAGATAGCCGGTTTGTGGTAGTTGCAAGGGAATTAACCAAGACCTTTGAAACCGTATTACAAGGTGACGCAATAAGCCTGCTGCAAACTTTACAGACAGATCCTAACCAAAGTAAAGGTGAATTTGTTGTAATGATAAAAGGGGCATCTAAAAAGTCACAAGCGCTATCAAAAGAGGCCCAAAAATTGGCTCTGCTGCTTGCAAAAGAGCTACCGGGAAAGCAAGCCGCAAAGCTTACTTCGGAGATGTATGGCGAAAAGAAAAATGCTATCTACCAATTTTTGTTAGACTCTAAACACTAAATTTAAGCGCTAGTAACCTCCTCAGATAGTGCACTTTAGACTGGCTGGTTTTTTGTGCTCTCGCATAAAGATTAGTTACCTTGGTGTGAGCTTGCTGTCTTATGCTCAGGATAACGATTTACGATTTACGATTTACGATTTACGATTAACAATTAACGGTATCAACTCAATATTTCACTACTTAATTATCCGCACTTTCGCTGTTTTATATTTATTTTATATAAGTAGATTTAAAATAACGCTGTTTAATAATACATCTTTTCATATTTAAGAAATAATGTTTAAAGTTTGCTTGAAATTGGTAGAGCGACTGTGGTTATATTTACAACTAGAACGCAAGTTCGCCTGTTGTTCTCCTGGATGATTTGAGCTGCTTGTAGAAAAAAAATCGAATAGATATTACCAATAATAATTATAAAGGTTTTTGTTATTTATGAGTGTTTTTTTTAAGTCAGTTTTTGTTGTTGCTAGTCACAAAAACAAAACCTTAAATAGTATTTTAGCGTCTCGCTACAAAGTATGGGCAAAGTTAATAGCCGCTAGCTTGGTTGGTCTGAATATTACTGCTTGTAAATCAGAGTTTGATGTTTTTCTTACTCCATTTGAACAGTTATCGCTACCGCTAATTAGCTTGGTTGTCGCAGTTTTACTTCTATCAAGTTTAGCTTTTTTGTTTCGATATCAACATAACTTTGTGAACCGAATTTTTAGCACAAAATCATCACAGCCTGTCGCATTAGATAATGCTTTTTTAAATAGAAAAGCATTATCGGAAAGTTTATCTCAAGAAATAACAAAAGCACAAAAAAACAAGACAAATTTTTCCGCAGTTCAAATTAAACTTGATGACTTCTCTAATTGGCATCAAACGCTCGGTGTTGAGGAGAGTCGTCGAATAGAAAAGGCTTTTCAAAGCTGCTTAGTGAAACCCTGTAATACGCTAGATGTTTGCTTTAAAATAAGCCCGAGTGATTACGTTGTTTTGTTACCAGAAACTCAAATTCAGCCTGCGGTTGCGTTTGCTTCAAAGGTGTTAGAAGAAACTAGAAAGATTAAATGCACCGCTAACTATCTTGTTTCAGCTAGCATTGGAATTACAACTTTCCACTGTGAAGATAATGTTACCGATTTCTTACAGAGATTAAATAAAGCCTGCCTGAAAGCAATGGAGTCTGGTGGCAATCATTTTGTCGCCAAACTCGCTAGTTAATTTTATTTGGTTATTGATTTGGCGCTGCGTGGCGAATGTCGTTAATAAACTGAGTGTCGGTTAGGGTTTCTAAAAACGCAATTAAATCTTGCTTTTCTTTTGGCGTTAAGCTGAATCCTTTAATAAACTGGCTTTTATTGGGATTAACTCGGCCGTCGCCTTTAAGCTCGCCAGTTAAGATGTTTCTTCCTCCGCTGGCGTAAAAGTCAATGACTTCTGTCAAGCTGTTAATGCTGCCGTCATGCATATACGGAGCCGTTAGCGCAATATTTCTTAAGGTGGGCGCTCTAAATTTGCCGTTGTCTTTTGGATCTAAAGTAATTTCCGCAAGCCCTGGATCAGACTGAGGGTAACCTTGATTTGAGTCAAGAAAATACAATCCAGTATTGTGAAAGGGACGTCTATCAAGTACTTGCTGCTGATGAAAAGTTGATTGGGTAAAATTAAAGCCGCCATGGCAGTGATGACATTCAAGCGCTTCTGAAAAAAATAGTTTCATCCCATTGATAGCGCTTTCACTAATGGCTGTATCGTCTCCATCGTATGCGTATTGATCGAAGGGTGAGTTAAATGAGATTAAACTGCGCACAAAGGCAGCCAAGGCAAAACTTATGTGCTTGAAGTTTGCATTGGGATTTTCAAATGCTGCCTCAAACAAGCTTTGGTATTGCGGTGTGTTGAATCGAGCAAGCACGGCTTCTTCATTGCCGGTAATGCCGAGCTCAATCGGCTCTTCTCCAAATAGCGGCAGTAGTAATTGCATTTCGATAGATGTGATTTCACTGTGTGCCCAAGTTAAAGTTTTGTTGTAAGCGATATTGACTAATGCAGGAGAGTTTCTGCGATGTTTTTCTCCGGTTGAGCCAATAGAGGTTGGCTTAGGTTCTGCAAAAGAAAACTGTTGTTGGTGGCAAGTGGCGCAAGCTTGGGTTTGATTAAAACTCAAGTTTGGGTCGTAAAAAAGTTTTTTGCCTAATTTGACTTTAGCACGGCTCATAGGGTTGTTGAGAGGAACTTGTGGACGCGGGAAATCTTCTCGTAAATCCCAGCGAAAATCTTCAGCAGTTTTTTCACAGCTAACTAAAAGGTTTAATATCAATAAGCCACTAATGAACTTGATTAAAAAGTGTTTTTTTTTGAACATGAAAAGCCTTTAGTTTAATACTTTGAAAACTGTGTTTTTAGTGGTTGAACCGTCTAGGTTTAGGCTCTTAAAAAGTAAGCGGCAATCAGGATTAGTTAGGCTAGATTGACAACCTTGACTTTGTGCTAAGTTGAGAGGATCAAGTAATTGATCGAGTTGAATAGCAATTTTTGATTGGACTGAAAGTTCGCCTAACTCAATGTTAACGATATTAGGGTATTGGCAAACTTTCTGAGGAGGCCTTACTGGAGATTCAGACTCGCATCCCGTGGCTCCTAAATGAAAAGCCCATTGCTTGTTGTCGTTGGATAGTTCTAGCCGAAAATATTTGTGACCTGTTTGCCATACCCAAAACATATCGGCCTGATTTAATGGGTAGTTTTGTGTGATAGGGTTATTATGGTTTAACTTGTTAGGAACGCCAATTTTAAATTTTATTGCGCTAATTTCACTTTGCTTTATTGCTGAAATTCCTGCAAGCGTTAGCTTAAACGAGTTTGGGCAAACGCCACCGAGTAGTGCGACTCTAGTCGAGTTATTTTCATGTTTTGGCAGATGGAGTCGATGCCAGTTTGCCTGTGTATCTTTTAAATAGACGTCATGCAAAAAGAATTGCAACTGAGCAAGTTGCCAATTCATCGCTTGGTTGGTTAACAAGCTTTTACAGGTGACTGGTTTGGATTGATCGCGCAGTTCAAATGGTATTTGAATTGGATGGTTACTTAAATCGCAGCTACTAATTAATAATGTTGTACATACAACTAAAAGTTTGAACCCAATCTTAAGTAACCTAAATTGTTTATAAAAGCGGTTGAACATTTTGTATGAAATTAACCTTAACGAGAGTTTGTAATTAAAATTAACATATTTAGTTCAGTGTTTTGAACTTAAATCGCCAAAGTGTGAAAATTGAACTTTTTGCTAAACAGGTTAAGTGGTTAAATGGCTACTTACTTAAGTTATTTATCAGTTAGCCGTTAATAAAGGCTAAGCGGAGCGTTTGAAATGGTTCGAGCAGTGATAGTCAAAAAACTAATATTTACAGTTGTTTGGATAAGCCTAGGCATTGGGTTGTATGTTGGTGCTCATTCTGAACACGGTAAACCACGTTTTGTTGCTCCTAATGGCACGGATAGCGGATTTTGTGACAACGCACTGCGCCCTTGTAGAAGTATCGAGTTTGCAGTTCAAAAAGCCAATAAAGGCGATAAAATACTCGTATCTGGCGGAACCTACAAAATAACCTCTGCCGAAGCGCTCTTCTATTTAAAAAGTGAGCTAGTACCAGTTTATGGTGGTTACAACCGCTTTGACCACTTTCAGACTCAGGCCCCTAACAGTAACCAAACTTTTTTGTTAGGTGTGCCAGTAGAAATGTCTCAGCAAATGCGCAACAAGGGCTTTAAAGTCATTAGTGACGGCTTAAGCGCTGATTTAGCGAGTGAACTTTCAGCGCAAATGACGTCTTTTAGGGCGTTAGATCAAAAGCAAGCTGAAGAACCTTGTGTGGCCGGAAGTGCTGCTGGCTTTCCATGTGAAAATATTGATTTAGTCGCACACGTACCTTTGTCTAGTTTTAGTTCTCGGCCTTCATCGGGCAATGATATTTGGGGACACACAGATCTAAATACTGGCATAGAATACGCGCTTATCGGTGTGAATAATGGTGCTACCGTGTTTAGTTTGGAAGACCCAAGCAACCCAGTTGAAGTTGGCACCATAAGTGGTAGTCAATCAACTTGGCGTGACATTAAAGTATATCAATACTTTGACGATGCCGATCACCGTTGGAGAGCCTATGCTTACGTTACCGTCGATAGTGCGTCAGACGGCGTTACGATAATTGATTTAAATGATTTACCTAATAGCATAAGTTTGGCAGAACGTAATCAATCAGTACTAAGTGCACATAATGTTTATATTTCAAATGTTGACTACACGCTTAATGCAAAGCTTGATAATGCGGAGCCTTTACTGCAGCTAATTGGAACTAATCAATATTCAGGCTCATTTCATAGCTACTCGTTAACTGATCCAAGTACCTTGTCTGTTAAAGCTAATCAATCGACTTTTAATGGTTACACTCATGATGGCGCTTCAGTGTTAATTGACGACTCAAGGAAAGATACAGACTGCTTTAATGGTGCTGAAAACTGTAGCGTTTTTGTGGACTTTAACGAGAAAGAAATGGTGCTATGGGATATTTCTGATCCAACAGATACGCAAAAACTTTCTACCGCAGGTTACGACGACGTAGCCAAGGCTAATCAATATGTACACTCAGGCTGGGTCACTGAAGACAAACGTTTTGTTTTGCTTCATGATGAATTTGATGAGTATAGAGGCGGCCTGAATTCTACCGTGAGAATTTTTCAAATCGATGATTTACGCAACCCTGTTCAAGTTGGCCAGTGGACCGGACCAACCAAAGCCATTGATCACAATGGATTTGTTAGAGGTAATCGTTATTATTTATCGAATTATGAGCGTGGGGTTACCATTTTAGATATTACCGACCCGGCGAACCCTGTAGTTGCAGGCTATTTTGATACTTTTCCTGCGAGAAACAACCCTTCGTTTAATGGTGCTTGGGGAGTCTATCCTTTTTTACCGTCAGGTTTAATTTTGGCCAGCGACATTAATAGTGGTCTTTATGTTTTAAGAGACAATACACAAACTAGTGCCCAGGGAAGTTTTAAGTTTGCGCAAGCGTCTCAAAATGCTCAACCTAATAGTAGTTTAACGGTCCAAGTAGAAAGAATAGGTACTAATTCGTCTAGCCAAAGCGCTAGTGTTTTTTACGAAGTTATCTCTGGCAGTGCATTATTAGGAGAAGACTTTAGTTTTGCGAAAGGTGAGCTATCTTGGGTTGGGAGTGACGCCACAAGCCAATCTTTTACAATTGAGATTGCTGATAACCTCTCTGCACTAGAGTTTGATGAAGAGTTTTTTATAAGGCTTTATAACCCGACCTCTGGAGCAACTATATCTAACCCTAGTTATCAAACTGTTAAAATTGAAGGGGCGCCTAATACAGGCAATGTTGAGTTTTCGGTTAGTGAGCTTCAAGTAGATGAAAATGCGGGCAGTATTGAAGTTGTAGTCAAGCGTAATGGAGGCAATGAGGGCTCTGCAAGTGTTGACTATACTAGCGTTGCTAATAGTGCTGAGTCTGGTTCTGATTATGAATCATTCAATGGAGTATTGACTTGGGCTGACGGAGACTCGTCTGACAAAACAATTAGTTTTACCTTAATTGATGATGACGTTGAAGAGCCTACGGAAAACTTTAGTATCGACTTGAGTAATTCTAATGGTGCGACTCTAGGTACTAACACAAGTATGCTGATTAGTATCAGTGATGATGATTCAAATACCGCTCCTGTTGTTTCCGTACCAGATAGTTTTCAAGTCAATACCAGCCAGTCAGTGACTCTTCAAGGCTCTGCCGTAGATGCGGAAGGAGATGATTTAATTTACTTATGGACTCAGGTTTCTGGTAGCAACGTTGAGTTAAACAATGCAAATCAAGCCACGGCAAGTTTTACCGCACCGCAAGTTGCGGGCAATTTAGTGTTTAATTTTAGTGTTATTGATAGCAAAGGGGCGCAAGCGAGCGCGCAGTTAGTTATTCTTGTCGTTGCGGCCGAAGAGCCTCAACCCGAACCGCAACAGTCGAGTGGCGGTGGTGGACTAGGTGCTGCGGTACTGATGATTTTGGGCGCCTTAATAACGCGTAAAAAAATTAAGCAGCGGTAAAATCTACTCGTTATTGTGCTTAATAGTTGGTAACATAGCCTCGGGTTGACTGGACAATCGCTGTTTATCGAAAGGTAAGTGGAGGAAAGTCCGGACTTTAAAGAGCAGAGTGCCAGGTAACACCTGGGGGGCGAGAGCCTACGGAAAGTGCAGCAGAAAATATACCGCCTTGTAAAAGGTAAGGGTGAAAAGGTGCGGTAAGAGCGCACCGCGCTAATGGTAACATTTAGTGGCAGTGTAAACCCCACTCAAAGCAAGACCAAATAGGGTTCCACTAACTTTTTAAGTTTAAGGCGTGGCTCGCGTTGGAACCGGGTAGGTTGCATGAGCATAGTGGCAACACTATGCCAAGATGAATGATTGTCCTAGACAGAATCCGGCTTATAGGTTGACCCAAAAATCTATTGCCTCCTCCAATCTTTGAGAGGGGGCATATTTCTTGTCATGGCGTATTTCGCTCTTAAGGAGCTTGTCGCTCTAAATGAGTCGTTTGATTATCAAAAAGCTCGTTTTTCAAAAATCTTCTAAAATCCTGTTTTAAACAACCCACAAAGTGACACAACTTAAAGTAATACTTTAAGTTTGCGAGCTAAGTTGATGAATTATATTCTTATTCGAAAAACAGCTAAGTTTCAGAGGTTTTAATTCGCGCTAAGTCTTTGTGAAATAAGCATTATTTCAGCGTTTTTCTCCTGTTTTTTCCTTGACAAAAACATCTCTAAATACCTATAGTGCACTTAAGTGGAGAAAAGTGTAGTTATGTGCAATTTTGTGGTTCATCTGATCAATGAACCCCTGTACAGGAAAAATAATAGTGTTTCGTGGAGCCAACTCAATCAATTTAGACTCAAAAGGTCGTATAGCGATACCCTCAAAGTATCGTAACGGCATCGTTGAGTCTTGTGATTCTCACATGATTGTAACTTGCGATCCCTATGATAACTGCTTATTGATATTTCCCCTACAGCATTGGGAAGCAGCAGAAGCAGATTTACAATCTCTCTCCAACTCAAAACCTCTCCACAGACGTTTAAAGCGAATTATGTTAGCCCATGCCACTGAAGTTGATATGGATGGATCTGGGCGGTTACTAATTCCAAACGTACTCCGCGAAAGAGCACAACTAAATAAAGAAGTGATGTTGATTGGTCAAGGAAAGACCTTCCAGTTATGGAATGAAGCACAATGGAATAAGTTAACCGAAGAGGATTTAACCGTGCTATCAAGCGACGAACTCGATTCTGACGAATTGCCTGATTTGTACTATTAAGACGATGAACATGCAATTTTCACATACAACGGTCTTATTAAATGAGGCGGTCGACGGGCTGAATATTCAACCTAATGGTATCTACATTGATGGTACTTTTGGGCGGGGTGGACACAGTCAATTGATTTTAAGCAAGCTGTCAGAAGATGGACGTTTGCTGGCAATTGATCGCGATCCTCAAGCGGCTAAAACCGCTGAAAATTTTGCCGATGATAAACGATTTAGTTTTTTTCATCAGAATTTTGCCAGTATTTTGCCGCTATTAGAAGCGCATAATCTAGTGGGAAAAATTGATGGCATTTTGTTAGATCTCGGTGTTTCGTCGCCTCAGCTTGATGAAGCTGAAAGAGGCTTTAGTTTTATGCAGGATGGACCGCTTGATATGCGCATGGATCCAACCACAGGCATGTCGGCTGCTCAATGGTTAGCAGTTGCCGGTGTCGATGAGATTCGCCAAGTGCTAAAAGAGTATGGCGAAGAAAAATTTGCAACTCGTATTGCTCGAGCCATTGTAGAGATACGTCAAGAGCGTGCGATAGATACCACGGCAAAGCTCGCAAAGATTGTTGATGAAGCGTGTCCGGTGAAAGATAAGTTTAAGCATCCAGCAACAAGAAGCTTTCAAGCGATCCGTATTTTTATTAATAGCGAATTAAAAGAGTTAACAGAGACCTTAGAAAATACGCCTGCAATGTTAGCAAAGGGTGGACGCTTATCAGTAATTAGTTTTCACTCGCTTGAAGATAGAATCGTTAAGCGTTTTATTAAAAAGAAATCAAAAGGTGATGATTTTCCAAAAGGGCTACCTATCACCCAAAGTGAGTTAAACCAAGAATTTAAAGCAGTTGGAAAAGCGATAAAAGCGAGCAAACAAGAGGTTGATATAAACCCGCGCTCACGCAGCGCCATATTACGAGTGGCCGAACGACTTTAAGCAACAATAACTAAAAGTAACGGAATGAATAAAAATAATCAAAAATCACAAAAAACACAGCAACCGCCTTCATTATTGAAAGCGGTTTTTGTGGATCTATTTGTGCAACATTGGTTAGTTTCTTTAGTTGCGTTATTAATGGTGATTTCTGCTATGTCACTAGCTTTTACTAGCCATCAATTGCGTCGCTCTACCGCAAACTTAGAGCAGTTAAAATCTGAGTATCAAGAAAGCCAAGTAGAATGGGAGTCATTACGACTCGAGCTTACCGCGTTAACCGAACCCGATAGAATTAGTCATATTGCACGTAAAGAATTGGGCATGGTTGAAGTGACCACCAAAAATGAAAAGGTGATTTCACTATGAGTCAAGCGCGTAAGCCAAATAGTATTCCTACTAGCAATGGTCGCTACCAAGTTTTAATGTTAGTGATTGCTAGTGCATTTATCGGTTTATTGGCTCGAGCGAGTTACCTGCAAATTGATAAGTCAGAAGATCTCATCAGTAAAGCAGACTCTCGAAGTGTGAGAGAATTGCACATGCCAACTCATCGAGGCGTAATTTATGATCGCAATGGGGTAGAGTTAGCGGTAAGTGTTCCGGTTAAATCGGTATGGATTGATGTAACCAAAGTGATGGAAAAATCACCAACCTTAGCTGAAGCTGATTGGAATCGATTGGCAATTATTGCTCGCAAAACACCGCATGAATTTAAACAGTGGATTGTTGAAAGAAAAGGGCGTCAGTTTGCTTGGGTTGCACGTCATCTTGATCCTAAAAGAGCCAACCTAGTAAAAACTTTGGATCTGCCTGGTGTTTATTTGAGAGACGAGTATCGTCGATATTATCCGTCAGCTGAAATTACCGCCCATATTATAGGATTTACCGATGTAGATGATCGCGGCCGCGAAGGGTTAGAGAAAGCATTTGATCAGTTGTTAAGCGGACAAGACGGACAACAAAAAGTACGCTTAGATCTAAATCGTCGAATTATTGAGCAACAAGAAGTCATTAAGCAACCTGAAAAAGGGCAAGATCTTGTATTGAGTATTGATAGCCGTATTCAAGCCATTGCTTATAAGGCATTAAAAACTGCGGTGCTAAAACATCGTGCTCGTTCAGGTGCTTTAGTGATGCTAGATGTAGAAACTGGCGAGGTTCTCGCTTTGTTAAGCCAGCCTTCTTATAACCCCAACCGTTTTGATAGCCGTCGCTCTGAATTTACGCGCAATTCAGCATTTGTGGATAGTTTTGAGCCTGGCTCTACCGCTAAGCCGTTAACCGTAGCGAGTGCGCTTGAAGCCGGAGTCGTAAAACCAACTAGCAAAATTAACACTTCTCCTGGGCGCATGAAGTTAAATGGTTACTGGGTTATCGATGGAAAAAATCATGGCGTTTTAGATGTTAGCGGTGTGCTACAAAAATCAAGCAATGTCGGTGTGAGCAAATTGGCAAGCATGATGAGTGACGATGAGTTTTTAAGTACCTTCTATCAAGTCGGTTTTGGCATAGATACCGCAAGTGGTTTTCCTGGCGAAAGTACCGGGAAAATGGATTTTAGAGACAACTGGAGTGACATTGAGAAAGCCAATGTTTCTTTTGGATACGGATTTATGGTAACGCCAGTACAGTTAGCAAAAGCTTACTCCGTATTAGGTGCTTATGGTGTTAATCGACCATTATCATTGCTTAAACAAGAAACTCCACCGCAGGGTAAGCAAGTTATTTCGCGCCAAACCAGTCAGCAAGTTATTCGGATGATGGAAACGGTAGTAGGCGAAGGTGGAACGGCTCAAAAAGCTAAAGTATATGGGTATAGAATTGCCGGAAAAACTGGTACTGCGCGAAAAGCATCGCGAGGTTCTTATGGCGATCAGTATGCTGTTTTCTTTGCAGGACTAGCACCCGTAAGCGATCCTAAAATCGCAATGGTAGTGTTTGTTAATGAGCCAAATAGCGAAGAGTATTATGCTGGTGATGTCGCTGCACCAGTGTTCGCCAAAGTTGCAGAGGAAACGTTACGGCTTTTAAATGTGAAGCCTGACCAAACCAATGTTGTCGCCGCTAAATCTCCTGTAAAAGGAGAAAGCAATGGGTAATATTTCTCTTAATAATTTATTAGCGGGTGTTGATTCCGTTGAAGTTGATAATGAACTTCAGCTGCAAACCGTAGGACCTTTAGTAAGCGATAGCCGTCTAGTTTCAACCGGCGATACCTTTGTGGCGCTGGTCGGTTATAAGGCCGATGCTCGACAATTTATTAGCGCTGCAATACAACAGGGTGCCAAATGGGTTTTAGCTGAAGCTGAACAAGCACAACAACTTTTTCCTGAACTCATTGAACTTGAGCAGGTAATTTGGATTAACAACCTGCGCGACCAGTTAAGTTTAATTGCGTCAAACTATTTTTCTAATCCTTCTAGCCAATTAAAGACAATTGGTGTTACCGGCACGAATGGAAAAACTAGCTGTAGTTACCTGATCGCAAAAACACTACAAAAAATGCACTTTGAATGCTTTTTGTTGGGTACTTTAGGAGTTGGCCAAAGTGGTCAATTAAAACAAAGTGAAAATACGACTGTCGATGCAATTACCATGCAAAAAGTTTTGGCGCAAGCGGTCGCTTCTGGTGCGCAATTTGCGGCAATGGAAGTGTCTTCTCATGGTCTAGATCAAGCAAGAGCACAAGCTGTTCTATTTAATACGGCAGTATTCACTAATTTAACCCATGACCATCTTGATTATCACGGTGATATGGAAGCGTACGGCAATGCAAAGCGAAAGCTATTTTTGTCACCTAATTTAAAGAATGCCGTGATTAATATGGATGATAAATTTGGACGCAAACTTGCCAAAGACGAAGCTATTAGCGCAACTAAGTGGTTAGTTACTACACAGTTACCTACCTCAGGTTCTAATTTAAATCGCTGGGTATGGGCAGAAGAAGTCGTTTATTCAATGCAAGGCTTGCACGCAAAAATTTACACTCCTTGGGGAAGCGGCCGACTAGATTCCAATTTAATTGGGCAATTTAATTTATCTAACTTACTTTTGGTTATAACCGCACTAGGCAGTATTTTTAAAGATATTAACCCAGTATTACAAGCAGTAAAAAATGTTCGCTCTGCGCCTGGTCGCATGCATAAGTTTGGACATGCTAAGTCACCATTGGTTGTGGTTGATTATGCGCATACGCCTGATGCATTAAAACAAGCGCTTAACGCATTGCGTGAGCATAACGTGGGGTTAATTTGGTGCATCTTTGGATGTGGAGGCGACCGAGATAAAGAAAAGCGTGCGTTAATGGCCCGAGTGAGTGAAAAGTTAGCAAATAAAGTGATTGTCACCAATGACAACCCAAGAACCGAGTCACCTGAAAGTATTCGTGATGACATACTCGAAGGCTTTAAGAAACCTGAAAAAGTTGAATTCATTGCTGATCGAGAACAAGCAATTTTATCAACTATAGCCAAGGCTAAAGTTGGAGATGCAATATTAATCGCTGGTAAAGGGCACGAAGATTATCAAATTATTGGTACCGAAAAAATTCACTTAAGTGATCTCGAAATCGCAGCAAAAGCCATAGAGGAGTACTCCGCATGATAGATGCTTATATTTCTCAAATTGCTAAGGCGGTTAATGGACGCTTCATTGGTGAAGACGTTAAAGTGAATAATGTTTATACCGATAGTAGAAAACAAGCCGAAGACGCTTTATTTATTGCCTTAAAGGGCCCGCATTTTGACGCGCATAACTTTTTAACTAATGTTGTAGAGCAAGGCGCTAAAGCAATTTTGGTTGAATGCGAGAGCCATTTAGATATACCACAGATTATCGTTAAAAATACTCATGTAGCTCTAGCGGAACTAGCAAAATTCAATCGCCAACAAGCCAATGTAAAGTGTGTCGCTATTACCGGAAGCAGCGGTAAAACTACGGTTAAAGAAATGCTAGCAAGCATCTTTAAAGAACAAGGTGAAACCTTAGCAACCTTGGGCAATCTCAATAACGAAATTGGTGCTCCCCTAACCGTATTAAGACTAAATGAAAGCCATGAGTTTGCAGTCATTGAGTTAGGTGCAAATCACGCAGGCGAAATTGCTTATACAGCAGCGATAGCTAAACCAGACATCGCTCTGATTAATAATGTTGCGGCCGCTCACCTAGAAGGGTTCGGCGATTTACAGGGGGTGGCTAGAGCCAAAGGTGAAATATACTCTGAGCTTACTGAGTCTGGTATCGCTGTGATTAATAATGATGATGATTTTGCGAGCTATTGGAAAAAGCATATTAAGAGCCAGGTTCTAACCTTTGCCGTTGAAGCAGATGCCGATGTAACTGTCGCTAATATTAAATTAGATGAAAACCAGTGTGCGACTTACGAATTACTTTACAAGGGTCAAAAACAAAGTATTGCGTTAACGCTAGCAGGAAGACATAACGTTTATAATTCACTTGCTGCTGCGACTTGCGCCATTGCAGCTGGCATACCATTGCAGACAATTGCAAAAGGTTTAACTCAAGTTGCATTAGTGCAAGGCAGGCTAAACTTGCATAAGCTTGCAAACGGATGTCAGCTTATTGATGATACTTACAATGCTAATCTTGCATCGATGCAAGCTGCAATTCAATTGCTCGCTGGTTACGCAAATGAAAAGGTCTTGGTCATTGGAGATATGGCAGAGTTAGGTGAAGCAGGGCGAAATTGTCATCAACAGATTGGACAA
Organism: Aliikangiella aequoris; assembly: GCF_053709105.1. NCBI lineage: Bacteria > Pseudomonadati > Pseudomonadota > Gammaproteobacteria > Oceanospirillales > Pleioneaceae > Aliikangiella > Aliikangiella aequoris. The sequence goes on along the minus strand of NZ_CM132298.1, from coordinate 2,729,709 downwards.
TTTGCTAGTGAAGCTAAAATAGACAAGCTTTATTCTTGTGGATTACTCAGTAAATTTGCTCACGGTAGCTTTAACGGATTTGGTAAACATTTTTCATCACAACAAGAACTCATACAACAATTAAAACAAGAGGCTAATGCGGATTCAACGATCCTTGTTAAAGGATCGCGGAGTGCACATATGGATCGTGTAGTTAAAGCTTTAATGGAAAACACTTTAGAACAAAATTCGAATGTTGCTTCCTCACGGGGAGAAAAATAATGCTACTTTGGCTTGCTGAATATCTTCAACAATACGCGTCTGGGTTTAATCTATTTGGGTATTTAACCATTAGAAGTATTTTTGGTGCTCTCACTGCGCTGTTAATAAGTCTTTTACTCGGGCCACTAATGATAAAGAAATTAGCAGGCAAACAGATTGGGCAAACGGTGCGTGATGATGGTCCTCAATCGCATTTAAGTAAAGCCGGCACACCCACTATGGGCGGGGCGCTAATTTTGGTTGCCGTTGCCGTTTCTACCTTGCTCTGGAGTGATTTAGGTAATCGCTACGTGTGGGTTGTGTTGTTAACCACTCTGGGCTTTGGATTTGTTGGTTGGGTCGATGACTATCGTAAATTAGTTTACAAAGACCCAAAAGGGTTGGCGTCGCGCTGGAAATATTTTTGGCAGTCCGTCATAGGTTTAGCTGCGGCCACCTATTTATATATGAGTGTTCAAGTTGACGCTGAAACCATTTTGATTATCCCATTTTTTAAGAATGTCGCGATTAATCTTGGGCTTTTTTATATTGTGTTTGCGTACTTTGTTATTGTTGGGACAAGTAATGCGGTTAACTTAACGGATGGTCTTGACGGACTTGCTATCTTACCCACCGTTTTAGTCGCCGGGGCTCTTGGTATTATTGCTTATGTAACTGGGCATGTTAATTTTTCTAATTATCTTTCCATACCTTATATTCCTGGTTCTGGTGAATTGATTATTTTTTGCGCCACATTAGCTGGTGCTGGGTTAGGGTTCTTGTGGTTTAACACTTATCCAGCACAAGTTTTTATGGGCGATGTAGGCTCTCTTGGTTTAGGCGCAGCGCTTGGAACTGTAGCGGTAATTGTACGACAAGAATTAGTACTTTTTATCATGGGCGGTGTATTTGTTATGGAGACGGTGTCTGTCATTTTACAAGTCGCTTCTTTCAAACTGACCGGCCGTCGAATTTTTAATATGGCTCCACTTCATCATCATTATGAGCTGAAGGGATGGCCAGAACCAAGAGTCATAGTGCGCTTTTGGATAATTTCAGTAGTTTTAGTTTTAATTGGCTTAGCAACGTTAAAAATACGTTAAATAAATACGGACTCAAATAAAAGAATGCAAACTAACTCGCTTAATAAACTGCCATGTATTTTCGGACTAGGAATGTCTGGATTGGCTGCTGCGCGTTATTTTGAACGAATAAAACAAAGCTTCGTGGTTATTGACACAAGAGAGAACCCACCTGGAAAAGAGAGCGTTGCTGCATTAGCTTTTTGCCAACAAGCGTTTTATAAGAATATTCCCGAGCATGCTGTAATTAATGCGAGCCGAATTATTCTAAGCCCTGGAGTCGATCCTAGCCACGAGTTGTTAGTTAAGGCACGGGAAGCTGAGATAGAGATAATTGGAGATGTAGAGCTTTTTGTTAGAGAAACTAAAAGCAAGATTGTTGCGATTACGGGTTCTAACGGAAAAAGTACGGTAACCGATTTAGTTTATCAATGTTTAATTAGTGCCAAAAAGAAAGCACTCATAGGCGGTAACTTTGGGGTACCGGTACTAGACTTTTTGCCGCAAGATGAAGCTGAAATTTATGTATTAGAACTTTCAAGCTTTCAACTTGATACAACTCGGCAGTTAAGCGCTGAAGTTGCGGTGGTACTCAATATTACTGAAGATCATATGGACAGATACAATCGGTTTGAGGATTATTGTCTTTCTAAACAAAGTATCTTTAATAACGCCAAACACTGTGTTTACAATTTAGACGACGCAGCAACCGTACCTAATCAATTGAACAGTCATCGATTATGCTTCAGTTTAGGTCAAGCAAGCGCTGATATTTATGTCGACTTTACCCAGTCACCAGTGGTAATTCGCAGCCGCGACCAAGTTTATATTAATGTTCAAGAGTTGCAATTAGTGGGCAGCCATAATTGGAATAATGTCGCAGCAGTTGTGTGTATACTGCAAGCGTTAAACATTGCAATTGATGATGCGATACTTAATACCATTAAAAAATATACTGGATTAAGTCATCGCTTTCAGAAGGTAAAATTTGTTGATCAAACTGATTGGATTAACGACTCTAAAGCAACAAACGTTGGCGCAACTCAAGCAGCACTTAATGCTATAGATAAAAACTACTATCAATGGTGTGTTTTAATAGCTGGAGGCTTGGCAAAAGACGCGGATCTTTCGCCACTTAGAGAATCATTGCGTACAACAGTTGATCATTTGATTGTCATGGGACAAGACGCGCCTCTATTAGCTGCTTACATGCCGAAAGAAAAAGTCACTTTTGTTGAAAGCATGCAGCAAGCTGTCGTTAAAGCAAAGCAGTTAGTCGCATTACAACCAATCACGAATCAACCTAATGTAGTATTGCTGTCTCCTGCGTGTGCAAGCATGGATATGTTTAAAAATTTTGAAGCCCGCGGACAGGCCTTTGTTGATGCATTGGAGGCTTGCGCATGAGTTCAGCGATTAACTATCAAACATGGTATGACAAAACGCTTTTAACTGTGGTTTTGTTATTGACTTCGATTGGTCTTATTTGGGTAACTTCAAGTTCTTTGTATTTTGCAGAAAATAACTTGAACGGTCAGGCAACTTATTTTGTGTTTAGGCATTTTGTTTATTTATTTATTGCATTTACAGCTGCCTGTATTGTGTTAACACAACCGATACAACGCTGGCAACAGTATGGACCTTATTTACTCGTTCTTGGATTGGTATTGTTGGTCGCTGTTTTATTTGTTGGCAAAAGTGTTAATGGCTCGCGTCGCTGGTTTGCTTTAGGTCCCATAACATTTCAAGTTTCCGAAGCAATTAAATTATTTGTAGTGGTTTATTTGGCAGGTTATTTAGTTCGTCGCACGGATGAGTTACAAACTCAAATTAGAGGGTTTTTAAAGCCGCTGTTAGTGTTAGCTTTAATTACTGGACTATTACTTTTAGAGCCTGATTTTGGCGCGTCGGTGGTGATATTGGCTACGTCACTTGCGATGTTGTTTTTAGGTGGTGCCCGGTTATGGCAATTTATTGGTCTCAGTGCTGCTGTTGGCGGAATTTTAGCTTTAATTGCGGTAAGTCAACCTTATCGATTAGAACGATTGATGACTTTTTTAGATCCTTGGGCCGATCCTTTTGGTAGCGGTTATCAATTGACCCAATCACTTATTGCGTTTGGACGAGGCAGTCTTTTTGGTCAAGGATTAGGAAATGGATTACAAAAGTTAAACTACTTGCCTGAAGGACATACGGATTTTATTTTTGCAATTTTTGCTGAAGAGCAAGGGTTGCTTGGGGTTGCTTTAGTACTCGTACTGTTTTTTATTTTGTTTTATCGCTCAATGAAAATTGGGCGTGAGGCCATTCTTTGTGAAAAGCCTTATGCAGGCTATTTGGCTTACGGGATTGGCTTTTGGTTAACCTTTCAAGCGCTGATTAATATGGGCGTCACCAGTGGCGCTTTGCCAACTAAAGGCTTGACTTTGCCTTTTATTAGTTACGGCGGCAACAGCCTTATTGCTTGCGCGGTAGCTATCGCAATTTTACTAAGAATTGATTACGAAAATCGTTTAAGCAAACAGCCAAAAAACACGACTAAAAAGTCAGTTAAAAAAGCGTCCAGTCAATTTGATGAAGAGGTACTAGCTTAATGAAAAGTAATGTACTGATTATGGCTGGTGGCACTGGCGGACACATTTTTCCTGGTTTGGCGGTAGCTGAGTGTTTACATGATAACGGCTGGAATATTGCGTGGTTGGGTTCAGTTGGCGGAATGGAAGAAAAGCTCGTTAAAGCAAATTATATTCAATTAAATCTTATTAGTGTGCGCGGCTTGCGTGGTAATGGATTAATTGGCTGGATCAAAGCGCCTATTGTTTTATTTAAAGCGATATTACAAGCCATTAAAGTAATAAAGCAACAGCGACCTTGCGTCGTAATTGGTTTTGGTGGTTTTGCCTCTGGTCCAGGAGCTATAGCGGCACTTTTACTTAGAAAGCCCGTTTTAATTCATGAGCAAAATGCGATAGCAGGGCTGACTAATAAAGTTATAGCAAAATTTGCTCAACAAGTTTTCCAAGGTTTTCCGGACACTTTTAATAAAACTAAAAAAATAGTGACCGTTGGTAACCCGGTAAGAAAAGAAATCCAAGCATTAAGCGTTGTAACACGACAATCTAAATCGAATGTTTCTGCTATCAAAGTATTAATTGTTGGAGGCAGTCGCGGCGCACTCGCTTTAAATCAAAATTTACCCAAGTTGTTATCAGAGCTTGTGTTGACGGGGAAAGTGTCAGTTTTACATCAAGTAGGTGCTGGGCGAGTAGAAGCGACCAAGTTAATTTGTCAGCAACATGCACTCGACTCAACTAACGGTTATCAGGTGGTTGAGTTTATTGATGATATGGCACAAGCAATGCAACAAGCCGACTTTATTATTTGCCGCTCTGGCGCGTCAACAGTGTCTGAAGTGGCCATCGTCGGGTTGCCCGCAATATTTATTCCGTTTCCTTATGCCGTGGACGATCATCAAACAGCAAACGCTAATTGGTTAGTTAAAAATAATGCTGCTTTTTGCTTTCAGGAAAGTCAAATTGATTCGCCGGAATTAAAGCAGCAAATTGTTAAGTTAGTTGACTCGCCGTCAATTTTAGATGAAATGTCGGTACGCGCAAAACAGTGTGCATTTAATCATGCAGCAGCGAAAGTTGCTGATTATTGCGAAAATTTTAAGGTGAAAGCTGCATGAAAAATAACGCCCCTATTGTAAATCCAATGCCAGAAATTCCAGAAATGCGAAGGATTCGACGAATTCACTTTATTGGAATTGGCGGTGCGGGAATGTGCGGTATTGCAGAGGTATTATTAAACCAAGGTTATAACGTCACTGGATCAGATCCTTCTTCAAGTGATACTACTAATCGATTAAAAAAACTAGGTGCAGAAATTTTTCATCAGCATACGGCGAATAATGTTTTAGGTGCTAATGTTGTCGTGGTAAGTACTGCTATACCTAAAGACAATCCAGAAATAGAAGCGGCTCGCTCACGAAGAATTCCCATTGTTCCGCGGGCTGAGATGCTTGCTGAATTAATGCGATTTAGACATGGCGTTGCTGTTGCAGGGACCCACGGTAAAACGACAACAACAAGCCTACTTGCTACTTTATACGCTGATGCTGGGTTAGATCCTACCTTTGTGATTGGCGGTTTATTAAATCGTTTAGGCGCAAATGCAAGGCTTGGAAAAAGCCGTTATTTTATTGCTGAAGCAGATGAGAGTGATGCATCGTTTCTTCATCTTCAACCCATGGTTTCAATTGTCACAAATATCGATATGGATCACATGGATACTTATGATGGTGATTTTGAAAAAGTAAAGCAAACCTATATTGAGTTTATTCATAATTTGCCATTTTATGGACTTGCAGTGCTTTGTGGTGATGATGATGGCGTAAAGCAAATTATCCCATCGTTAATGCGCCCATTTGTTACTTACGGATTTTCTGATGGGGTTGATTATCAGGCGGTAGATTTTCGTCAAGAAGGCAGTGTGAGTTACTACAAAATTAAGCGCAAAGGTAAGCCTGGTTTACTCGAAATAAAACTCAATATGCCAGGACGACACAATGTTTTAAATTCGTTAGCCGCTTTTACCGTTGCCAATGAAGATGGCGTTAGAGCACCTGCGTTGGTGGAGTCATTAAAAAGTTTTGGCGGTATAGGACGTCGTTTTCAATTTTGCGGAGAGTTTAAAACCAACAAAGGGGCGATTGAGCTGGTTGATGACTATGGGCATCACCCTACCGAAGTTTTAGCAACCGTAAATGCGGTAAGAGATGGCTGGAAAAATAAAAGATTAGTAATGGTTTTTCAGCCACATCGCTATTCGCGAACGAGAGATTTGTTCGAAGACTTTGCCGCGGTACTGTCTAAAGTTGACGTGTTAATTATGCTAGAAGTCTATGCTGCCGGAGAAGCGCCTATCGCTGGTGCCGACGGGAGAGCCTTGTGTCGCTCTATTCGTATGCGCGGAAAACTAGATCCTATTTTTGTTGAAGAGCAAGGTGACTTAGAAAATACCCTTGCAGGTGTAATGCAAGACGGCGATTTATTAGTGACCCAAGGTGCAGGAAATGTCGGTGGCATAGCTAAAGCTTGGACAAATAATCAATTAAATTTTTTAAATGAGAAGTAAGAGATATTAATCGTGTTAAAAGACTTTAACTTAACTATTCAGCCTAAAGAATTTGGAAAAGTAGCGGTGCTACTTGGAGGCAAGTCGGCTGAACGCGAAATCTCTTTACGTTCGGGTGAGGCCGTTTATCAAGCGCTAGTTAGGCAAGGGGTTAATGCGGTAAAAATAGATACCAATAAAGACCTTTATCAACAGTTAGTCGAGCACAAAATTGAGCGAGCTTTTATTGCTTTGCATGGTCGAGATGGTGAAGATGGCGTAGTACAAGGTTTTTTAAAAATGTTAGGCATTGCGTTTACTGGCTCTAATGTAGCGAGTTCCGCAATCGCTATGAACAAGCTTTTATGTAAACAGCTTTGGAGACAAAACGACATTGCCACAGCTAATTTTGATTTTGTAAAACGAGGTCAACCGTTTGCTGAAGTGGAAGCTAAAAGATTGCTTGCGAGTTTAGGTCATACGCTATTTGTTAAGCCAGTGAATGAAGGTTCGAGCGTAGGAATGAGTAAAGTAACTAGTGCTGATGAACTAGTCAAAGCTGTGGCTTATGCGCATCAGTATGACGAAGTTGCCTTAGTCGAGTCGTTTATTAACGGCAAAGAGTATACCGTGTCAATTCTTAAAGGAGTTGCATTGCCAAGCATTAGTATGCAAACGCCACGGGAGTTTTATGATTACGAGGCTAAGTATCACTCCAATACAACCGAATACTTTTGCCCTAGCGGATTAAATCAGCAAGAAGAAACTGATTTACAGAATATTGCAATAAAGGCGTTTAATGTTATTGGTTGTAGTGGTTGGGGCAGAGTTGACTTTATTCGTAGCGTGAGTGGAGAGTTTATGATTTTAGAAGCCAATACAGTGCCTGGTATGACTGAATCTAGTTTGGTGCCTAAATCGGCAAAGCAAGCGAATTTAACTTTTGATGAGTTGGTGTTGCACATTCTTGAAACAAGCGTTGACGCGTTAAATACTAGTGACAGGAGCTAATAAAGTGGCACGCGCTAAGATGGCAGTTAGGAAAAAACGAAGTGAAAAAAAATCGCTTTCGTTTGATATTTCTGGGCGTGTTAAACAAATTGGCCGAGTGTTAGTAAGGTATAGCTTGTTAGCTTTAATTGTTGGGGGAGTTTACTCTGGTCAGCGAATATGGCAGCAAGTTTGGCCGGTAGAAAACCTAGTATTGCAAGGTGATGTTCAAAACCTTAATGAAGCTAAGCTAATTGAGTTAGTGGCTGATTTAGAAGTTAAAGGAATGTTAGCGATTGATTTAGAATCGTTACGCAACCAGCTTGAAGAGCTAGCTTGGGTTCAGCATGTTGAAGTTAAAAAGGTTTGGCCTAATAGTATCGTGGTTGCAGTAAGAGAACATCAGCCTGTCGCGATTTTTAACAATGCTATTTTAACGGCTAGCCATACACAAATTGAAGTAAGCGAAGCGCAAGCTAAACTATTTAACTTGCCAAGAATTGAAGTGAAAAAGCAAAAGACAATTGATACTGAAACTTTGGTAAAAATTTGGACTGAGTTTAAGCAAATAAAAACTTCTTTAGAGTTAATATCGCTCGAACTAGTCAGTGTTGAGATCGACTTAGTAAATAATTGGCACTTACATTTTTCGAGAGATTTAGTGATGAATTTAGGGCGAAAAGATAGAGAGGCACGTATCGCTCGGTTAGTTGAAGTTTATCGCGCGATAGAAAATAAAGACGCCATTAGCTCGATTGATTTGCGATACCACAATGGTATTGCGGTTCAGTGGGCTGAAAATAAAAATAGTTTACAGGGATAGTGCTTAATTTTTGAAAGAGAGCCAATAGAATATGTCAAAAATACAAGATAAAAAATTAATTGTTGGTTTAGATATTGGTACGTCTAAAGTGGTCGCCATTGTTGGAGAGATCGGTGCAGAAGGTAGAACCGATATTATTGGTATAGGAAGTCACCCATCAACAGGGCTTAAGAAAGGCGTTGTGGTCAATATTGAATCGACGGTTCAGTCAATACAGCGTGCTGTTGAAGAAGCTGAATTAATGGCAGGCTGTCAAATTCACTCAGTATTTGCAGGTATTGCTGGCAGCCATATTCGCAGCTTGAACTCGCACGGCATTGTAGCCATAAGAGATAGCGAAGTTAACTCAAGTGATGTTGAAAGAGTCATTGACGCAGCAAAAGCTGTTGCTATTCCTGCTGATCAAAGAATTCTGCATATTTTGCCGCAAGAATTTATTATTGATAACCAAGAAGGTATTCGCGAGCCCATCGGCATGTCTGGGGTAAGACTGGAAGCTAAAGTTCATATGGTAACCGGTGCAGTGAGTGCAGCGCAAAATATTGTGAAATGCATTAAGCGATGTGGGTTAGAAGTCGACGACATTATTTTAGAGCAGTTAGCGTCTTCTTATTCTGTACTTACTGAAGATGAGAAAGAGTTAGGTGTTTGTATTGTTGATATTGGCGGCGGAACGACTGATATTGCTATCTTCACAGAAGGCGCAATTCGACACACTGCGGTTATTCCTATTGCTGGTGATCAAGTGACTAACGACATTGCCGTGGCTTTAAGAACGCCAACGCAGCATGCAGAAGATATCAAAATTAAGTATGCCTGTGCCTTACGTCAACTGACTTCGTTAGAAGACACGATAGAAGTTCCTGGCGTAGGTGAGCGTGACTCTAGAAAAATGTCGCGCCAAACTTTAGCTGAAGTTGTAGAGCCTAGGTATGAAGAATTGTTTACCTTAATTCAAGCGGAATTAAGGCGTAGTGGTTTTGAAGAAATTATTCCTGCCGGAATCGTTTTGACTGGCGGATCTTCAAAAATGGAAGGTTTAATCGAATTGGCTGAAGAAGTTTTTCATATGCCTGTAAGGTTGGGATTACCACAAGGTGTTCATGGATTAGTTGATGTAGTACGAAACCCAATTCATGCCACTGGTGTTGGACTCTTGTTATATGGCCAACAACAAAATGTTCAAACCAACAATTACGATGATACCGAAACTGGTTTTAGTCAACTGCTGAAAAAAATGAAACATTGGTTCAGCGGTTTTTAAAAGTTTAATACATTGATTTTTAATTTTTATTTAGCAACAAGCAAGTAAAACGAAGGGGAAATATTATGCCAAACATGTTTGAGTTAGTTGATAGCTGTCGTGAAAATGCGGTGATCAAAGTAGTAGGAGTCGGCGGTGGCGGCGGCAATGCTGTAGAGCATATGTTAAAAGCAAATGTCGATGGAGTTGAGTTTATTTGTGCTAATACCGACGCACAAGCATTAAATCGCTCATTAGCAAGAACTACCATTCAACTTGGTAGTTCTATTACTAAAGGCTTAGGCGCAGGAGCTAATCCAGAAGTCGGACGTGAAGCTGCGATTGAAGACCGAGAGCGAATAGCAGAAATTCTACGTGATACCGACATGGTATTTATTACTGCGGGTATGGGAGGCGGCACCGGAACGGGAGCTGCACCGGTTATTGCTGAAATTGCCAAAGAAATGGGTGTATTAACGGTTGCTGTTGTGACTAAGCCATTTTTCTTTGAAATGAAAAAGCGTATGCAAGTTGCCGAGGCTGGTATTGAAGAGTTGCGCCAGCATGTGGACTCATTAATTATTGTGCCTAATGATAAAGTACTTAATGTAATGAAAGGCAAGAAACTTACTGAAGCTTTTAAAGCGGCTAATGATGTATTGCATGGCGCAGTTCAAGGCATTGCCGAGTTAATGACGTGTCCTGGCCTAATTAATGTGGATTTTGCAGACGTTAGAACCGTTATGTCAGAAAAAGGCACATCTATGATGGGTAACGGTATTGGTAGCGGTGAAGATCGTGCTAAGCGCGCGGCAGAGCTCGCTGTTTCTAGCCCATTACTGGAAGATGTTGATTTAGCCGGTGCTAAAGGTATTTTGGTTAATATCACTTCAGGTGAAGATATGAGCATCGACGAATTCTCTGACGTAGGTAGTGTGATTCAAGAATTTGCGGCAGATGATGCTACTGTCGTCATTGGAACGGCTATTGACCCAGAGCTGACTGATGAAATTAGAGTTACAGTAGTGGCAACAGGTATTGGTCAGCAAGCCGCGGCAGTTCAAGCGCCGACTATGAAAATAGACAATACGAAAAAATCTGATGGAAGCAATAATTATCCAGAGCTAGACAGACCAACGATTATTCGCCAGCAAGCAGCTCAACCAAAGCAAGCGGTTGGTAGTGATATGGATTACTTAGATATTCCAGCGTTTTTACGTAAACAAGCAGATTAGGACTATTAGGCTAATTTAAGCTTTTAACTCTTTTGAAAATCTGGCGGCTTATAAAGGTTTAGCATTTAAACTGCTACCCAATTTAGCGTTAGATTAATAAAATGCGCAATAAAACTGGGCTGGCAAGTCTGGGTAGTTGCTTTGAGTTAGAGTGATGGACTAGAGCTGATGGACTAGAGCTGATGGACTAGAGCTGTTGGGTAAAACCTGTTGGAATAGCCGGTCGTTGCTTGGTTAGTTTAAAGACGAAAGTATTTGGTTTTTTTTAGCTGCATACCAGAAAGTTGAACTGTGGGAATCCCCCTTCAATTTTCACGGTGATTTTTTCTGTTTTGGCAGAGGAAAGGAGTCATTTACTTTCGTTAACTGATAATGAACAACTTAAAGTGAATTTTAAAATTTAAATATAGGATTTAAATTCAAGGGTAAAATTACCGCTAACGCCTATATTTTGAGATATTTATCCCAATTTAACAGGTTTTAGTGACAAATTTGTTACATTGTGGGCATATTTTAGCCACAATTAGCACTTAAACTGCTTTAATTAGAGGTTTAGCGTACCGCGAAGCAAATCTTTATGGTAAGATGCGGCAGTTTTTTATGTAGCTCATCCGATGAGTACAAAATTTGTCCAGCTTGTTTTAGAAAGCTAGGGCATCATTATTAAGTTGGAGAATTAATCGATTATGATTAAACAACGTACTTTAAAAACCGCAATTAGAGCGACAGGTGTTGGTTTACATACCGGTGATAAAGTTTACTTGACGTTAAGACCTGCTCCTGTAGATTCAGGAATTGTTTTCCGTCGAGTTGACCTTGATCCTGTTGTCGAAATTTGTGCGGCGCCAGAAAATGTGGGCGATACCACGCTTTCTACGTGTTTAGTCAAGGATGGTGTCAGAATTTCAACCGTAGAGCATTTATTAGCAGCAATGGCAGGCTTAGGTATTGATAATGCATTTATCGATGTATCGGCTCCAGAAGTGCCAATAATGGACGGTAGTGCAGGGCCTTTTGTATTTTTAATCCAGTCTGCAGGGGTTGAAGAGCAAGAAAAAGCCAAGCGTTTTATTCGCATTAAGAAGCGCATTGAGTTAACTGAAGGCGATAAAAAAGCAATATTTGAACCATTTGACGGTTTTAAAGTGTCATTTGGTATTGATTTTGACCACCCAGTCTTCTCGAATAGTTCCAAGTTTTCAGAAATAGACTTTTCTGCTACTTCGTTTGTAAAAGAAGTTAGTAGAGCACGAACTTTTGGTTTTATGAATGATATTGAGCATTTGCGTTCTAAAAACCTAGTTCAAGGCGGTAGCATGGACAATGCGATTGTATTAGATGAATATCGTGTGTTAAATGAAGATGGTTTGCGTTACGACGATGAATTCGTTAAGCATAAAATCTTAGATGCTATTGGAGATCTGTATTTGCTAGGAAATAGCTTAGTGGGTGCATTTACTGGTATAAAATCAGGCCATTCATTGAATAACAAGCTTTTAAGAGCGCTTGTTGCTGATGAAAGCGCTTGGGAAGTTGTTACTTTCGAAGATGCTTCCGCGGCGCCTATTTCATATATTATGAAACCAGGCTTAGCTATTTAAGTCTACATAGCTTCAAAAAAAACCGAGCAACGCTCGGTTTTTTTGTACTCCAAATTCTAGTTTTGCAGCGTTTTTTTAGCTAAATTGTTAATTTTACGGCAGTTTTTACTAAATTTGCTAAAGAACTAGCGGGGCTGGACGATAACTTCAATGTTAGCAAGGCCTAAATAGCCTTCTTGGCGAAACGCTGAGAGTAGCTCATTGGTTTGGAATCTGAGTTTATTGGCCCAAATAGAGCTGTTACAAGCAATAACTAAAGTGCTTTTTCTCAAATTTATTACTCGGCAATGCTTTGAAAGTGTTGCATTAAGTTTGCTTTGTAAGGTATTGTTTAGCGTTTGAATTTTGGCTAACTTGTCGAGTAAGTTTTTTACTTCGCCATTAGGAGCCGAAACAAGATTATTAATATTATGGGTAGATGGACGTCTCATAATTAAAATATTAGGTTTATTGGGTTTAAAAGCTCAATTGGTATCAAAGTTGAACATAGCAAATAGAAAATAACTTGCTGCTATTGTGACACTTAAAGGTGCTGATGGGAAAGGAAATTTAGTCTGTAATGCGCTTCAAACGGGCGTGGCAGAGATACCCAAAGTCTAAAATTAAATATTAAAGAGTTATCCATGAGTATTACAATTTTACAACGTTCACCACAGGGCATGCGGACCATTAAGCTAAAAAACCGCTACCTTTATAGTTTAGTTGGATTGTTATTTGTTTTGCCTATTACCGCTGGAGTAAGCGGTTACTTCTTTGCAATGCAGCGAAGTGACTTGGCGAAGGTAGAACAAGTGACTATCGACAATTGGAAAAAAGAGTTATCTAATCAATGGCACCAGCTTGAGTTAGCTAAGCGTTCTTCACAGCAACAACTCAATGCGCTTACCGCTAAAATGGGAATGATGCAAGCCCACATTACCCGGCTAGATGCTGCGGGTGAAAGAATAGTTAATGTAGCAGGTCTAGATGCCAAAGAGTTTAATTTTGGTGAACCGCCTGCTATAGGGGGTCCTGAAAACGCTTCTAACGCTGAAACCACTGATATACCGCAATTACTCGCGTCGCTTAACGAAATCGACCAACAACTTAATTCTCGCAGTCAACAGCTGAATGTGCTTGAGTCTTTATTAATGGATAAGCACATGGGGGTAGAGCGTTATATATCCGGTCGTCCTATTAAGAAAGGTTGGATGTCGTCATTTTACGGAGAAAGAAACGATCCTTTTACTGGTAAGCCTGCCTGGCATGGTGGTGTAGACTTTGCGGGTAAAGAGGGAGATAAAATATATTCAACGGCGGCCGGTGTCGTTTCTTGGGTAGGTGACCGATATGGTTATGGATTGCTGGTTGAGATCAATCACGGTGATGGTTTAATCACTCGTTATGCGCACAATAAAAGCGCGCTAGTCAAAAAAGGCGATGTGGTTTCTAAAGGGCAAGCCATTTCAATTATGGGTAATTCGGGTCGGTCTACGGGTGCTCATGTTCATTATGAAGTGTTAAAAAATGGCAAAAATGTTAATCCACAACACTATGTTAATCGCCGCCCTAAAAGTTAAATTTTAATTCGCTTTTTTGCGCTAGATTAGCTTAGCGCAATGCGTCACCTTAAAGAGCCTCAATTTTATATTGGGGCTTTTTGTTTTTTAGCCTTAGGTTTTGTTGACCACAGCTCAATAGCTTCCAGATTATTGCTAGCCGCGTGTTCTACTCGTTTTAGATGTTTTAGTTATACTCTGTTGACGCTACGGAATACTTGCTTTAATTTTATCTGACTTTAATCACTAAACAGCGGTGATATGAGTTAGTTTTAACGCTCATAACCAGTGCTGGACTCGCTGATATAATTACTCTGCTAACGGCACACAGTAATAAGGTTTGTATAAAAATGAAATTAGATATTTGCTTACTAAATGCACTCTTACTCTTGCTAACTAAAACTTGGCGGGAAGTTTTGTGTTGAATATTTTTTAGATTTTAAAAACCCGCTAATTCAGCGGGTTTTTTTTTGCCTAACATAGGAGAAAATTGTGGCGTTTACAGATGACAAAATTATCGTATTTGACACTACCTTGCGTGACGGAGAGCAGTCTCCCGGTGGAAGTATGAATATTAACGAAAAGTTAGCTATTGCCACACAACTCCAGCAGTTAGGTGTTGACGTGGTTGAGGCTGGCTTTCCTGTGATATCTCGCGGTGATTTTAATGCTGTTGAGCTTATTGCACAAAAGATTAGGGGGCCAATTATTTGTGCATTAGCAAGAGCCGTTGATAGAGATATTGAAGTTGCCGCTCAAGCATTAAAAGCTGCTGATAAAAAACGTATCCATGTATTTATCGCTACCAGTGAAATACATATGAAATACAAACTAAAACTTACTCCTACTCAGGTATTGCTAAAAGCGGTTAGCGCGGTTAAAAAAGCGAAACGCTATGTGAATGATGTTGAATTTTCAGCCGAAGATGCTGCACGGAGTGACTTAGGTTTTTTAGTTCGAGTCATTGAAGCTGTGATTGATGCTGGAGCAACTACCGTCAATATTCCAGACACAGTTGGTTATAGTACACCCGCTGAGTTTGGACATTTAATAAAAACAATTAGAACTCAAGTCAGCAATATTAGTAAAGCGACGCTCAGTGTTCACTGTCATAATGATTTAGGCTTAGCAACGGCTAATAGTTTGGCGGCGATAGAAAGTGGTGCAAGACAAGTTGAATGCACCATTAATGGAATTGGAGAGCGTTCCGGTAATTGCGCACTCGAAGAATTAACTATGGCGCTAAAAACTCGTCAAAATCACTTTAAAGTCACATCGCAAATAAAGACCCAGCAACTTTTAAAGTCGAGCCGACTGGTTGAGTCTATAACAGGCATTTTAGTGCAGCCCAACAAAGCGGTAGTCGGGCGAAATTCATTTGCCCATGAAGCGGGTATTCACCAACATGGCGTGATTCAAAACCGTGAAACTTACGAAATCATGCGTGCCGAAGATGTCGGCTTTTCTGGTAATCAAATTGTTTTAGGTAAACATAGCGGCAAACATGCATTAAAACAATGGCTGCTGACTAACCAGTTTATATTTAGCGAAAAACAAGTTGCCGTATTATTTGAAGCGATGAAAGCGCTGTGTGATAAGCAAAAGCGTCTTGATGATTTTGATCTGTTTCAGCTAGTTAGTCAAACTGGATTTGCAACCCAATTACCACAAGAATCAACCAGCTTTTTAAGGACCAAACGATGGTAAGAACACTATTTGAAAAAATATGGGATAGTCACTTGGTTGAGCCAGAACAAGAAGATTTCCCCGCAATTATTTATGTAGACACTCACTATATTCATGAGGTGACGTCGCCGCAGGCGTTCAACCTTTTAAAACAAAGAAAGCTCAAAGTACGTTGTCCTGAGCGAACATTTGCAACAATGGATCATGCGACTCCCACAAGCCCTCCTTTAAAAAATGGGGATTATGTTTTTAATGGTGAAAGAGAAAAAGCACAGGTTATTGCATTACAAAAAAACTGCCAAGAAAACGCTATTAGGCTGTTTGAACTGGGCAACAAACGACAGGGAATTGTTCACGTAATTGGGCCTGAGTTAGGCATTACTTTGCCAGGAAATATTATTGTTTGTGGCGACAGTCATACCAGCACTCACGGCGCTTTTGGAGCACTGGCATTTGGTATTGGTACGAGTGAAGTAGGACATGTGTTAGCCACTCAGTGTTTGTTACAAGTAAAGCCTAAATCAATGGGAATAAAGGTAATCGGCAAGCTTAATGCTGGAGTGTCGGCAAAAGATCTTATCCTACATATTATATCTAAATTAGGCGTTGCCGGAGCAACTGGTCATGTAATTGAATATTTTGGAGAGGCCATTAGCGAATTGTCGATGGAGCAAAGAATGACGGTTTGTAATATGTCTATTGAAGCAGGTGCTCGTGCTGGCCTAATTGCTCCTGACGATAAAACAATCGCTTACCTTAAGGGTAAAGAGTTTACTCCGAAAGATCACGATTGGGATTTATTAGTAAAACGTTGTCGAACTCTATATACAGACAAAGAAGCACAGTACGACCGCTTTGTTTGTTTTGATGCAACCAAAGTAAAACCAATGATTACTTGGGGGACCAATCCTGCTATGGCTATACCGATTAGAGAAACCATACCCTTAAACGCTAATCAGCAAGCGGTTGATTATATGCGCTTTGCTGCTGGCGAGCAGTTAATAGGAAAGAAAGTTAACGTGGTATTTATTGGAAGCTGCACTAATTCGAGGCTAAGTGATCTAAGTGCCGTTGCAAAAATAATGAAAGGGCAGAAAGTCGCAAAAAATGTCGTTGCGTATATTGTTCCAGGCTCTATGCAGGTAAAAAAAGCGGCAGAACAGCTTGGCTTAGACAAAATCTTTCGAGACGCAGGCGCGCACTGGCGAGAGCCGGGGTGCTCAATGTGTTTAGGGTTGAATGGCGATGTCGTCGGGCAGGGCGAGTTATGTGTTAGTACTAGCAATCGTAACTTTGAAGGCCGCCAAGGACGTAATGCACGGACCTTGTTAGTTAGTCCAGAAACTGCAGCGCACTGCGCCATTCTAGGTGAAATTGCCGATCCTCAGCAGTCATTTAAAAAAGGAGCGTCAGTATGAGCAGCATTCAACATTGCATAAAGGGAATTGCTGCGGTAATTCAATTTGATAACATTGATACAGACCAAATTATTCCCGCTGACTCGCTAAAAACCACGCAAAAGTTAGGCCTAGGGAAATACCTTTTTGCCAATTGGCGCTACCAAAGTAACGGCAGCAAGAACAAAAACTTTGTTTTAAATTTAGCAGAAACTAAAGCGGCAAAAATTTTGATTACCGGTGACAATTTTGGTTGTGGTTCTTCTAGAGAGCACGCCGCCTGGGCACTAACAGACTTTGGAATTAAAGTAATTATTAGTAGCAGAATTGCTGATATTTTTAAAAACAATGCAATTAAAAACGGATTATTGCCAATTGAAGTTTCAAATGACGAGCTAAGGCAACTATTTTTACTAAATGGAAATGAACTTGAAATTAATTTAGAGCGCCAACTGATTCTAAGTAAAAATATGAAATTGGAATTTAAACTAGCTGCTTTTACCAAATATTGTTTTCTTAACCGACTAGACGAGCTTGACTACTTATTAGACAAAACCAATTTAATTGATCGGTATGAGCAAAGGAAAAATGTGTTATGACGAGAACTACAAAAATCGCTTGGCTTGCCGGAGATGGTATTGGACCCGAAGTGACTCTGTCCGCTAAAAGTGTTGTTAAAGCAGTAAGTAAAATTCATGGTGTTAATTTTCAGTTATTCGATTATTACATAGGCGGAGCTGCAATAGAGCACAGTGGCAAACCACTACCTGAACAAACCTTACAAGGATGTATTGATGCTGATGCCGTATTTTTAGGTGCGATCGGCGGTCCAAAGTGGGACGCTTTGCCAACTTATTTACGACCTGAACAGGGGCTATTAAAACTGCGTAAAGCGTTAAACGTTTTTGCCAATATCAGACCAATAAAAATTCACCCTAACTTAATTAACTGCTCTCCGTTAAAACCCAGCAAATTAGAATCGGTTGATTTTGTGATTGTTAGAGAACTTACCGGTGGTATTTATTTTGGAAATAAATACCGAGAAGGAGACTCTGCATTTGATCAATGTAGTTATAGTGTAACCGAAATTGAGCGAGTGGCACGAGTTGCTTGTGAATTAGCGATGCAGCGTAACAAAATTATTACATCTGTCGACAAAGCCAATGTATTAGAAACGTCAAGGCTATGGCGTGAAGTGACGAGCCGGTTTGTTAAAAATAATTATCCTGAGATTACGCTTGAGCATCAGCTCGTTGATTCTTGTGCAATGAAACTTATACAAAACCCATCTCAGTTTGATGTAATTCTTACTGAAAATATGTTTGGCGATATTTTATCTGATGAAGCTAGCGTGCTAGTTGGTTCATTGGGAATGCTTGCATCTACTTCTGTAGGCACCCAACATGGAATTTTTGAGCCAGCCCATGGGAGTGCCCCTGACATTGCGGGCAGTAATTTAGCTAACCCTTATGCGGCAATTTTAAGTTGTGCAATGATGCTTCGGTGGCTAAATCATGAAGTGCTTGCGGTTTCTATTGAAGCGGCTGTCGCAATAGCTCTTGATGCGAAAATATTTACCCAAGACTTAAACCAGTCAAGTAGTTTGTTAACCACTGAGGTTACTCAAGCGGTCATTAGCTATTTAAAATAATCAATATTTTTGAGAATAAAACTCGCTTCGTTCCCGTCAACTTTATGAAACTAACGTAAAACGAGGAGAGTAAAATGATAAATAACTTAAATAAGAGTGCGTTGATTATTGCTTTAGGTTTGGCGACCAATTACAGCTTTGCTAGTGAAGCCTCACTTAATGCAACGGTTTCAAGCGAGAGCCGCACTGAAGTTCAATACAAGCGCTCTAATGAAAGTCAGCTGCGTGCTGAAAATGAAACCCAGTCTAGCGCTACAATAAATGCTAAGCAAAGCAGTGACGCTAATCCAACACAGGAAAAGCCCAAGCAAGCCGCTTCAGATTTTAGCGGAGTGACTGCGAGTAGTGCTTCATTAGTGAACAAAGGCGAGTCACAAACAAGCAATACGCTTGATACAAGTGCGCTTATCCAAAGTACTTCTAGTACATTGGTAAAAAGAGAAAAGCCAACAGCAACTGAGCCAGAAGTTTCTGGCGTAGAACAGCCATCGAACAAGCAATTTTCTGGATCAGAAATCAATGTGCTGACCGCTGCAGGTTCAAAAATGATAGCTAACGGCACGGGTCTAGCTTCAGCTACTGGCCACGCGACCAGCCAAGTGAGCTCCAATCTTGAGCAAGCGAGTAATGTCGATAACCAGGCGGCGTCAGAGATTATTGCTAACCAAAGCGCACAACTTTTAGAGAGTGCGTCAGCTAATACTATGCAAGTTGTTAGTGCTCAAACAGAAGTGTTGTTACAGCAAACTTTGGCAAGCAATTTAGATGCTGCAGTTGCAGAGCAAGTCACCTCATCCGTAGACGCTACATTAGCAACTGCGATTGAAGCTACAACAGAAGCTAGTATCTTAAATTCAATCGAACTATAACCCACTTAAGCGCTGGCTTGCCCAGCGCTTTTTTTAGCCTTATAAATCTTTGGGAGGATTCTATGCGTTATGTTATATCCAAAATTTCATGGTGTTGCTTTGTTTTTGTGCTTACTTTTAGTCTAAGTAGTTCACAGCTTTTTGCTCAGGTAGAGCCTAAATTTTCTGCACAGGTTGAAGCTGGATTGCAAAGTAGTAGTCAACAATATCTTAATGAAATAGAAAAAACATCTGAATCTGGTGACACGGCTAAACTAATTCAGTTTAAACTAAAAGGTGGTTTAGAGCCTATTGATAAGCTTAGCTTTAAAGGATTCTATAGCAAAAAACTAATTAACTATAATCGTAATGATGAGTTTGATCAGGCGACACAGATTTTCTATGTTGATGGCGCTTATAAATTTGATTGGGTTAAGCTTGGTTTAGACCAAAGTATGGCTAACGTAAAGCTAGATCAGCAAGGCTTTATGTCTCTAAATCAGCGTAGTATTTACTTGTCAAAATTATTTAGCAATCAATGGTTTTTTAGAGTTAACAAAAGCCAGCAAGAAAAAAAATTTAAAAACTTAACCGAGCGAGACTCAGAAAATCATAGTTTGGCTATCAATACTTATCGCTTTTTTGATTTAGGGCAGTCGTTTATTGCGTTTGGGATAGAGGACCAAACGGAAGAATCTGTGACGCCAGAGTTTGACTTCGCTGCAAAATCTTACTGGGTTAAATATTCAAAAAGTTTTAATGCTTGGCAGCTTGATAATAATATTCAGCTTAGTTGGCGCAAGTTAAATAAAAGTTTTACACAAGCAAGCCAAAATTTGCTTGAAGCTGCCAATGAAAATCCTAGGGAAGATAGCAGTAGTTTTATGAGTCTTCGTTGGGAGTTAGGCCTTACATCTAACTTTTTCTTAATTACTCAGTTTGAACTCGCTAGTAATGATTCTAATTTAGAAGATGCTGAGTTTGATACTAATAAAATGGGTATTTCTGTTAAAGCAAAGTTTTAGTTATTATGACTTTTTATAAGGCCATGTCCAAAAATTGGGTCGTGGCCAGTCTCCCCTAAATCAATGGCATTCTCTTGTAACCGTTTTAATGTCTTTTTAGCGCTTGAGTGATGTAATTCGCAAACTAAAGTTGCAGCTACAACAGGAACAGCTAAAGATGTTCCGCTTTCTAAACTATATTTTCCATTGGCATGTAAGCTGGTTTGATTAACACCGTAAGCACTAAAGTCTATATGCTCTCCTTGGTTTGCCCAACGATAAACTTCGAGATTATGATCAACTGCTGTAACTGCAATAACAGAGGGGTAAGCCGCAGGATAAAGTGGAGGTGAAGCCGGCCCCTGATTACCTGCTGCTGCAACAATTATAATTTCTTTTTCGCTTAGTCTTTTGATAAATCTTTCCAGAATGTTATTTTTTGGTCCAGTAAGACTCATATTAATAACAGTTACTTGGTTGCTACTTAGCCAGTCCAACGCGCTTACAATCGACATTAAGTTAGCGCCTTGGGTATAGTCATTGCGACTATAAAACGCAGATGCAGCAAATAGCTGAGCGTTTGGTAGCAGCCCGGTAACGTGATTTGAATTCGCTTTTAGAACTCCCGCGATGATTGTTCCATGCCCAATCGGTACAGTAATGTTGCTGTTAACAAAATTCTTCAAGATTATTCTTTGGTTAACTAGCGCAGAGTGCTGTAGATTAATGCTGGTGTCTATCATGCCAATTTTGACTGGAGAAGCGCAGCCAACGGCTAGTTGAGAATGGTTACTCGTTCGATTTTTGGCAGAGTGACTAGTCCGCTGGTCGTTGTTGTTAGTTTTTTGAGGCTCATAAATATGATTTCTGTCAAGTCTTGCTAATAGGTGCTGAGGTAAGACTTGTTTTAGTGCTTGCCAAGAATCAAGAGCTAAGGGCACTTTAAACTGAATCAGCTGTAAATCTGAGTTGAAATATTGTTTGCTTTTTATAACTTCTATATTAAGACTTTTAAGAAATTTAAGTTCTGTTGGATTTAAAAGTATTAACCATTCTTGGGCGACGGCTCGATGATTATTTTCGACCAATACTTCATTGAAAGCAACATTACCCAGGCTATCTAATATAGGCATAACTTGACTCTTTATATTCAAAGGATCATCGGCAATAGACTTTAGCTCAAGCTGCTGTAAAGTTGCCTTATCGGTTATTGCTGGAACGGCAGTGCTTTGAGTCGTTTTTAAAGGAACTTTAGGCTGTGGCATTGTGAGCGGGGGTGTCGTTATTTGACCGCTAGTATTGAGCTTTGTTATATCTGCTGCAACAGCTAACTTGAAAGGTGACAGCGCAATTAAGATTAAAGCGGTAGAAAGCGCTAGAAAGGTTGAAAATTTCTTTAAGTGACTCAATTTAACTAACTTCATGAAAAATCTCTAAATTTTTGATAGTGTTTTATAATAAAAACGTTTCAAAACATATAAAATTCCAATTCAAGCGGATTAAAACTGTTTTAGAGCCGTCAACTCTATAAAACAGAGGAAATACTCGATGAAAAATGAATTAACCCAAATGTTACCAATGATAAGGCGGTTTGCCTATTCTTTAACCGGCAATATGCCTGACGCAGACGATTTAGTTCAAAATACATTAGAGCGAGTTTTAAGTAGGAATTTGCCGAAAGATGTAAACTTGACTAAATGGGTCTTTAGAGTTTGTCGTAACATTTGGATTGACGAATTTCGAGCTCGAAAAGTTAGGCAGAAAGCTGCTGAAAAGCCAGAGCTACAACAAAACCAAGTTATTGATGGCGAAAATCAAATGACTAATCAATTAACTTTAGCTAAAGTTAAACAAGCTATGCAGTCATTACCCGATGAGCAGCGTTCAATTCTTGCCTTAATCGCGGTGCAAGGAATGAGTTATAAGGAAACCGCGGAAACATTAAGCATTCCAATTGGTACTGTCATGAGCAGGTTAGCAAGAGCAAGAGCGACTATTGCCAATTGGCTAAATGGAGCACCACATTCAAGCGGGCCCACAAGTGCAGGTATTGAAGGAGGCCAGGCATGAACATTAACGATGAAAAACTATCTGCATTTTTAGATTCAGAGCTTAGCGAAAAAGAAATGCAGGCTGTAAGAGACAGCATCGCAAACTCAGAAAAAGTCGCCGATAGATTAGCTGAATTAGCTCAGGTTGATAGTTTGGTCTACGCAAGTTATGCTGAAATTGACGATAAGGTTATTCCGCACTCAATTAATCAGTTGTTGTCGGAGGACAATGAGTTAGAGACTCGCGCCAAGGTGATTGAGTTTCCGCGTTGGAAAAAAATTAGCCGCAACTTAACCAAATATTCTGCAACCAAATACTCTGCAGTTGCGGCTTGTGCATTGGTCGTGTTGGGCTTGAGTTTAGCTAATTTTGAAACTACAAAAAGTGATACTGAATCGTTAATTGTTGCTGCTGAAGTTTCTCAAGTATTGTTTGATAAAACAAGTGGCACTGAAGTGTCGCTTGCAAACGGAAAGCTTGTGTTACCCAAAGCGTCATTTAAAAATAAAGCCGGTGAGTCATGTCGTTTGTATAACGTTACTAGTAATGCTAAAGGATCAGAAAACATTGCTTGCTTAAAGCAAGGCCAGTGGAAAATTGCAGCATCATTTACCACTGAATTCGTTAGCAACAATAGCGAATATCAAACGGCAAGCCGAAAAGCAGAGCTAGACCAAGCTTTAGATAAAATATTACAGGGTAGTTTCTATAATCGAAATCAGGAAGAAGCGTCGATAGAGCAACGTTGGAAGTAATTATTTGGAAGAAACGATAAAACCAAGAGAGGTGTATGATGAAAAATTTTAAAATATTGAGTTTAGTTGTATTCAGTTTGTTTATTTTAATGTCTTGTACTTCATTACCCAAATACCGACAAGCTAGTGGGAATGGATATGGTTATAGTGAAAGCAAGCTTAGCGAAAACCACTATCGTATTCATTTTAAACTCAAGGGAAGAGATACATCTGCTGCGATGGATTATGCGATGTTAAGGGCTGCCGAAATTAGTTTGCTCAATGGTTATGATTGGTTTGTAGTTGTATCTAGAGAGACCATGGCTGAGAATAACGACGACTCAGGTTTTAGCCTTGGCGCATCGACCACTTTTCAACGTAGGACCCAATGTGGACTTGTCGCTTGTAAAACCACAAGTGAGCCGGTTACTACCTATGGCGCAAATGTAAGAGCTGGAGATACTTCAAGCCAAGTTGAAAGTATTTTAGAAGTTCGTTTAGGTAAAGGTGTTAAACCGAGCTCAGAGAATAGTTTTTCTGCTTTAGAGGTTAAGCAAAATTTACAGGCGAGAATTCAGCAATAGCAAGGAATTTTATAAAAGTTAAAATGGTGACAAGCAAAACGCTTGTCACTATTGATTCAAAATTTAAAAACCACACATAATTAAGTATCGCCTGAAGATAGGCATGTGTATTATTGCCTTGGCTGAGTTTTAGTAAGATTTACTCCATTCTATTATCTTTAAGGTGAACTAAGAAATAAGCACCTACTTGTAAAACTGAAATGATTAAAAATAGATAGTCCAGACTGGATCGTAAAATATTCGACTGGCATGGGTTTCAATATAAACTATGGAAATGAGAATTACCGTTGTGCAGTCGACTTTGACCGGGAAGGTGAAATCAAACAAGGCCAAACTTTAGAGTGTGAGTTTTTTCTGACGCATGAACCCCATGTCGGAAAGCTAGCGAAAGGAATGGAGTTTAAACTGTTTACTGGGAATGTGGTTTTCTCGCATGGAGAGATTCAGCTTCTATCCGAATGAAGCACATAACCAGAAATTTTAAAAAATTCAGGATAAACAGCAACCTAATTGTTAAATTATGCGTACATACCTATTCAGAACCAATTGAAAATTTTGATTCTGAAAAATGCAATAATGAAATTTTTGCGGCCCTATGGCTTCGATTTAAAAATCAAAGTTCTAAAGCTCTTAGACGCATTGTTGCGTTTTAACGACAGACCGTTAAGTTAGCGAGTCTCTCTAATGTTTAGGCAATTGATATGCAGAACCCAAAGCGACTTAGCGATTTTGCAAAGACAGCATAGTTTGTTAAGAAATAGTTTACTTGATGTGCTTGAGAACAACGCCCGTTTTCATCAAGACGCTTATTAAAAAATAAATTTTATCCTAAAATATTTTTAATTTTAAGTAGTCCAGCTAGCAGCCTGTCAATATCTTGTCTAGTGCTGTAAATACCTAAAGAAATACGAACGCAATGTTTTAGCCCTAAAGCACTGAGCAAAGGTTGTGCACAGTGATGGCCTGCTCTCACTGCAACCTGTTCGTTTGCTAGTACACCGGCTATATCATGGGAGTGAAACTCTTGGCTATAAATTGAAATAATGGCTTGACTGTTAGGATGAGAAACTAAACGCATGCTTTGGTCTAAACCTAGTTTAATAAATTGTGATTTAAAGGTTTCTATTAGCATTGCGTGATGAGTGTTTACTGCTTTCCAGTCAACTTTTTCTAGATAATTTAGTGCAGCGTTAAATGCGACAATCGAGGCCATGTTAGGACTACCAGCTTCAAATCGTCTTATTGATGATGACAGCGTATAGTTAAAAGGGGTTACTTGATTAACGATTCCGCCGCCTAGAAGCATAGGCTCAAAATCTTCTGGAGACTTTATGTAGAGAACGCCTAAACCGCTTATTGAGTATCGTTTATGTGCCGAGAAAACATAAAAGTCAGGATCTAAATCTTGAATATTGACACTGTTATGAGCTAGGTATTGCGCACCATCAACTAAGGTTTTGACGCCACTTTTTTTGGCTAGGTTGATTAGTTTTCTTACCGGCGGTTCATATCCGGTTACATTGCTGCACTGAGTGATAGCCAATAAAGCGCAGTTGTCATTTAACACTTCTTGTGCGGCTTGCAGGTCTATCTCTCCATTCGAATCCAGCTTTAAAATTTTTATTTTAGTGCCAGTTTGTTGGGCTAATCGTTGCCACGGGAGAAAATTAGCATGATGCTCAAACACACTAATACAAATAGATTGACCATGGTGAATTTTGTTCGAAAAATGATAGCTCACCATGTTAATCGATTCGGTAGCGCTTTTGCTAAAAACTAATTTGTTCGGCGTTGTGCTTAATACATTTGCTATTGCAACGCGGCACTCGCGGTAACGATCTTCTGCGTTATCACTCCATGAGTATTGCCCTCTGTATGGATTGGCATGGCCAGATTGGTAATATTCACATACTGCGTCTAGGACGCACTGAGGCACCTGAGTAGTAGCCGCAGAGTCAAGATAACTGAACCTTTGTTGGTTAAGTGCTGGAAAATCATTAATATAATCTTGAGGCATAAGTGAGTTTTAACGATCGAGAAATTAATTCGATACTAACACTTGCATAAATTAATAGTAAATATTTCAGATCGTTACAAAATGAAACAGATATCTATTTGATTTTTACGCGCAAAACTATTTAGAATCCAGTTGCTAAAAATTAGTGATTAAATACGCCAAGAATTGTTTTGTGTTTAGTTAAGTTGTAATCAAATAATGCTTTAAGGACCTTATTATGTTAAGGAAAATACTATTAATTGTTACCATTTTAACGCTTAGTGCTTGCGCCTCAACCGAGGTTGGAGATACTAAAGTAGCCAAAAGCGAAGAAGCTAAGTCTGCTGAAAAGCCTCAAGCACGAGCTTGCAATAAAAGGTCAACAGGATTTAGAACAAGACGCTGCTAGTTGAATAGCGTTACCCACTAATTCGCGTTAGTGGGTAAATTTCCAAAAAACGACTCTTTTCTTCTGTGTTTGCAGTGATCAGCCCAGAGCTTCACTAATTCTTAAGAACCGTGTCATAAATCAAGTTCAAATCTTGTAATTTGACAAAATGTCCCCATCTTTCTGATACATTATATAAAGCGGTAGTTTTAGTCTCGCTAAAGAGGTACAATTCCGCGGTTAAAATTATCAATAAATCTCGATTTAAGTGCCAAATGTAAAAGCATTATCCGTTTGCTCAAAGTCGAAATAAACCAATAAAAATTAGGAAAACTGTATTCATGTTTGGGAATATCCTGACCAAAATATTTGGTAGTCGAAATCAAAGAGTCGTTAAGCAGCTTTTCAAAAAAGTCTCTCAAATCAATGCATTAGAGCCAGAAGTGCAAAAGCTGACCGATCAAGAGTTAGCAGAATCAACGGTTAAATTTCGTGAAAGGCTCGCCCAAGGCGAAACCATTGAAGACTTAATGATTGAAGCATTTGCTGTTGTAAGAGAAGCCGGTAAAAGAACCCTTAATATGCGCCATTTTGACGTGCAATTAATCGGTGGGATGGTGCTCAACCAGGGCAAAATAGCAGAAATGAGAACTGGTGAAGGTAAAACACTGGTGGCGACTTTGTCTGCTTACCTAAATGCTTTAACGGGCGAAGGCGTGCATATTATTACAGTTAATGACTACCTAGCTGAGCGAGATGCACAGTGGATGGCCCCTTTATATGAAGCTTTAGGGTTAACCGTAGGGGTAATTCTTTCTGGTCAAGATACAGAAACAAAGCGCGCGGCATATGCTTGTGATATCACGTTTGGCACTAATAATGAGTTTGGCTTTGATTATCTACGCGACAATATGGCTTTTTCTACAGAAGATAAAGTTCAACGAGAACTTAACTATGCCATTATCGATGAAGTAGATTCTATATTAATTGATGAGGCGAGAACGCCACTTATTATTTCGGGCGCTGTAGAAGATAGCTCAGAAATGTACCGTCAAATCGATAAACTAATTCCTAAGTTAGAGCCGCTAAAAGATCCGGAAGATCAGCTCAGTGGTGACTTTTTAGTTGATGAAAAATCAAAACAGGTCTACCTCAGCGAGCAAGGCCAAGAAAAAGTCGAAAAATTGCTAATTGAGTCGAAGCTATTAGAAGAGTCTCAGTCTCTTTATAGCGCGGCCTCTATATCGCTTCTACACCATGTAAATGCGGGTCTAAGAGCGCATACTCTGTTTAAGAAAGATGTTGATTACATTGTTCGTGACAACGAAGTGATTATTGTCGACGAGCATACGGGCCGTACGATGCCTGGACGTCGTTGGTCAGATGGTTTGCATCAAGCGGTAGAAGCTAAAGAAGGCGTCAACATTCAAAATGAAAACCAAACGCTTGCTTCTATTACTTTCCAAAACTTGTTCCGCTTATACGACAAGTTGTCTGGAATGACCGGAACCGCCGATACTGAAGCCTTTGAATTAAACCAAATATACGGTTTAGAGGTTATCGTGATCCCTACGAATAAACCGATGCAGCGAAAAGATTTAGGCGATTTAATTTTTCTTACTAAACAAGAGAAATATGCCGCTATTATAGAAGAAATTTTAGAGCGCCAAGCTAATGGTCAACCCATACTCGTTGGTACCACTTCAGTTGAGTCTTCTGAAATACTTGCTAAAGAGTTAAAAGCCAAAAAAATTAAGCACCAAGTACTTAACGCAAAGTTCCACGCCAAAGAAGCCGATATTATAACTCAGGCAGGCCGTCCTGGAACGGTAACAATTGCGACAAATATGGCAGGGCGAGGAACCGACATTGTGTTAGGTGGGGCTCTTCAAGCGGATTTAGATGCGCTCAAGAATCCAACGCCAGAGCAAGAACAAGAAGTTAGAAAAGAATGGGAGAAAAGACACCAACAAGTACTAGATGCTGGTGGATTAGCTATTATTGGCACTGAGCGACATGAGTCTAGACGAATTGATAACCAGTTAAGAGGTCGAGCTGGACGTCAGGGCGATCCGGGAAGCTCGCGTTTTTACCTTTCATTAGAAGACGACCTGATGCGTATTTTCGCCTCAGAGCGAATGGCAGCCATGATGAAAAAAATGGGCTGGGAAAAGGGCGAAGCGATTGAACATAAGTGGGTTTCTAGAGCCATAGAAAACGCGCAGCGCAAAGTAGAAGGTCGCAACTTCGATATCCGTAAAAACTTACTTGAATATGACGATGTAGCTAATGACCAACGTAAAGTTATTTACGAGCAGCGTGCAGAACTTATGTCTACTGACGATGTTTCGGAAACCATTAAGTCACTCCGCTTTGATGTGGTAAATAGTGTGTTTTCACAGCATATTCCGCCGCAAAGTATCGAAAACATGTGGGATGTTAGTGGGTTAGAAGATCGCTTAAAAGCTGATTTTGCAATCGAGCTACCAATTCAAAAGTGGCTAGATGAAAACGATGACTTGCACGAAGAAAACTTGCGTGAAAAAGTTCTCGCCGCTTTAGACGAAGAATACGCGAAAAAAGAAACCCAAGTTGGAGAGCAGATTATTCGCCACTTTGAAAAATCTGTTATGTTACAAAACCTCGATAGCCATTGGAAAGAGCATTTAGCTGCAATGGATCATTTACGTCAAGGTATTGGGCTGCGCAGCTATGCACAGAAAAACCCTAAGCAAGAATATAAGCGTGAAGCTTTTGAATTGTTTGCGGAAATGTTAGATAACATTAAGTTTGATGTGATTTCTATTTTGTCTAAAGTGCAAGTAAAAGATGAAGAAGATGTGCAAGCGGTTGAAGCACAACGTAAACGTGAAGCAGAGGCTAGTGCGGTTGAATATCAACATGAGAAAGGTTCGGCTTTACCTCAGTCTGAGCAAGCGGAACAGCAAGCACCATTTAAGCGCGAAGGACAGAAAGTTGGCCGTAATGAGCCATGTCCGTGCGGCTCTGGTAAAAAATATAAACAGTGTCACGGTAGATTAAACTAGCTACGCGATAGTGCTAGAAATGAAAGGCAGATTAATTAATCTGCCTTTTTTTTAACTAACTTTTCTAAAGAGCAATATTCTTATGCCGGTCATTCAAGTTGTGGCAGCAGTCATAATACAAAACAACCATGTACTACTCGCCAAGCGTCCACTAGATAAACACAAAGGTGGATACTGGGAATTTCCAGGTGGAAAAGTTGATCCAGGGGAAACTTTAATACAAGCACTAAAACGCGAAGTAAAAGAAGAAATAGACCTTGAATTTTCTCAAAGTGAGCTTTTTAGTCAGCTTGTATTTGATTACCCAGAAAAAAGTGTGGATCTCTCTTTTTTTGTAGTTAAAGATTTTACTGGAACGCCTACGGGGCTTGAAGGGCAGCCTTTAAAGTGGGTTAAGATAAGCGAGCTAAGTCGTTATCAATTACCTGAAGCGAACCTAACTGTAGCCGAAAAGCTATTTGTAGAGTTAGGTTAAAATAAATGTATATTCCTTACGCTACCGCCGCTAAAAAATTAGTCACTTGACTAGCGAAAGCTTTTTCTGATGGTGCGACTAAAACAAGTTATCTTTAGGTTGTACCAGACAACAGATTTTACCAGGCAACAGATTTTACCAGACAATATTTCTGGTTAGTCATTAGCATTGTTTTTAATTGTTGCTAGCTCCGGGGTCATTTTATGACAAAAAGCATGATCGCCGCGCCAAATGATTTCTAATACTTTACCATTCGCGTCAGCACTAATTTGTCGCAAACAATGCTTTTCGCCGCCACCTAAGTTAAATAGAGTGAAACCTAAGCCAATGCTAGTACTTCGAGAGCTACGCCCGCTGCCAATTGAAATAGCGGAGTTGCCTTCTTCTGAGAGTTGGTTTTTCCATTCCGCGTATTCTAAGTCATTCAGTTGATATTGCTTGCTAGGCAAGCCCCAATACTTCACTATTTCTGTTAAGTTTTGGCTTTTCCATGCTTGAATTCGCTGTTCAACTTGAGCTTTCGGCAGGCTAGTGCAACCCAGTAGAATGCCGCTCATTGCGATACAAGCGAGTTTTAATTGAGTATTTAACATGATCGTTATGCCTGTAAATTATGCCTGCAAACTTTAACTGGGATAAATGCAGGAGTTTTAGTAGAATAGCGCACTTTAAGCATAGCAAACGGCTGCAGTTTTTACGATGATAGAAGTCACTTCAATTAAAGAGCGTATTAAAGAGCTCCAAGCGCGCAAAAGCTCGCTTAGGGGGTATCTTTGACTATGACACCAAAAAAGAACGCCTAACAGAAGTAGAGCGAGAGCTAGAACTACCAGAAATTTGGAATGAGCCAGAAAGAGCGCAAGCTCTAGGGAAAGAAAGGTCTAGCCTAGAGGTGGTAGTTGCAACGATTGATAAGCTTGATGCCGGTTTAGATGATGCAGGTGACCTTCTTGAAATGGCGGTTGAAGAAGACGACGCAGATACCGTAGAAGAGCTTGTTCTAGATTTAGATGAGCTAGACAAAGACTTAGCAAAACTCGAGTTTAGAAGAATGTTTAGCGGTGAAATGGACACTGAAAATGCCTATATCGACATTCAGTCTGGCTCTGGTGGAACCGAAGCGCAGGATTGGGCGGATATGTTATTGCGAATGTATTTGCGTTGGTGTGAGAGCCGAGGTTTTCAGGCTGAGTTGATCGAAAAGTCTGACGGTGACGTGGCAGGTATAAAAAGTGCCACAATACAAGTTAAAGGTGACTATGCTTTTGGCTGGGTTAGGACTGAAACAGGGGTGCATCGTCTGGTACGAAAGTCACCTTTTGACTCGGGGAGTCGGCGACACACTTCATTTGCGAGCGTGTTTTGCTATCCGGAAGTAAAAGACGATATTGAAATTGATGTAAACCCTGCGGACTTACGCATTGATACTTATAGAGCCAGTGGTGCCGGAGGGCAGCATGTAAATAAAACTGACTCTGCTGTACGTATTACCCATTTACCGACAAATACTGTAGTGCAGTGTCAAAATGATCGCTCTCAACATAAAAATAAAGATCAAGCAATGAAGCTGTTAAAGGCTAAACTTTATGAGTTAGAAATTCAAAAACAAAACTCAGAAAAGCAGCAAATGGAAGAGTCTAAGTCTGATATTGGGTGGGGAAGTCAAATTCGTTCGTATGTGTTAGATCAATCGCGAATAAAAGATTTACGTACTGGGTATGAGTCTACCAACACTCAAGCGGTTCTCGACGGCGATTTAGATGGATTTATTGAAGAAAGCTTAAAGGCTGGACTGTAAGCGTTAAAAATACATACTAAGTTTGGCGCTTTGCAACGCAGCCTTACAAGCACAAAAATTAGTGGTATTAAATTTATTTATAAACTAAAAGTAGCGACTATTATGAGCAAGCAAGAAAACAATTTAGATAGTAATTTAGAAACTTCGGCAGAAGACAATAAACTGATAGCTGAACGTCGAGCTAAGTTAGAGAGTATTCGACAAAATTGTGATTCAAATGGTCACCCAAACCAATTTAAACCCAGTGACTACGCTAAAGATCTTCAAAATGAATTTGCTGAAATGGACAAGGAAAGTGTATTAGCTGCTGAAAAAATTGTCAGTATTGCGGGCAGAGTCATGGCTAAACGTGGACCATTTTTCGTGGTTCAAGATATGACTGGGCGTATTCAAGCTTATGCCGATAAAGAGACCCAAAAATCAATGAAAGACAATTGGGGCGGTCTAGACATTGGCGATATTATTGGCGTTAAAGGGCAGCTAAAGTTATCGGGTAAGGGCGACTTATTTGTTGGTATGCAAGAAGTTCAGTTGTTAACTAAATCTTTACGACCATTACCAGAAAAGTTTCATGGACTTGCTGATCAAGAAACAAAATATCGCCAACGTTATGTTGATTTAATTATCAACGAAGAAACGCGAAATGACTTTTTAGTGCGGAGTAAAGTTGTCGAGGGAATCCGCCGATTTTTGGTTGAACGTAATTTTATGGAAGTAGAAACGCCCATGTTACAAGTTATTCCTGGTGGTGCCGTGGCGCGTCCTTTTGTTACTCATCATAACGCGATGGATATTGATATGTATCTTAGAATTGCACCAGAGCTTTACTTAAAGCGACTTGTTGTTGGTGGATTTGATCGTGTTTTTGAAATTAACCGAAACTTTAGAAATGAAGGGCTTTCGACTCGCCATAATCCAGAGTTTACCATGCTTGAGTTTTACCAAGCTTATGCTGACTATAATGACCTTATGGATTTAACTGAAGATATGCTGCGTACTGTTGCTCAGGATGTGTTAGGGACTACAACTGTTGTCAACACAGTTAAAGACAGCGAAGGTAATATCACTGATACTATTGAGTATAATTTTGGTGAAAAATTTGCTCGGCTTTCAATGGTCGATGCGATTCTCAAATATAATCCTGAATTTGACGAAGCAGTATTTAGAAATCCAGAAGAAAACTTCGAACAGATAAAAGCTTATGCAAAACAAGTTCATGTTAAACCGCCAGCGGTGGAAGGAATTTGGGGGCCAGGTAAATATATTTGTGAAATATTTGAAGAAACCGCCGAGCATTTATTAATTCAGCCCACTTTTATTACCGAGTACCCTTGGGAAGTTTCGCCATTGGCGCGACGTAATGATAAAAACGCTTTTATTACCGATCGTTTTGAGTTTTTTGTTGGTGGCCGTGAATTAGCTAATGGTTTCTCAGAGCTTAATGACGCCGAAGATCAGGCCGCTCGATTTAAAAAACAAGTGGAAGAAAAAGATGCTGGTGATGATGAAGCTATGCACTTTGATGCTGACTATATTAACGCTTTGGAATATGGGTTACCACCTACCGCCGGAGAGGGCATAGGGATTGACCGCTTAGTTATGCTGTTTACAGACTCGCCGACAATTAAAGATGTTATTTTGTTTCCGCATATGAAACCGCAAAGCTAATTTTTTGAGTTAAGCATGAAAAAATGCCCGTATTGCGCGGGCATTTTTATTTAACCAATTAAAAGAACTTTATCTCGCAGCGCGCGAGTTCATATAAGAATTACGGCTAGCGTCTAAATACTGAGCAGGATCTCGCATTCCACTGGTGTGACACCAACCTTTTTTGTGACCTCGGTTAATAGCGCCAGACAGCTGTCCCGACCACTTTTCTGTGGTGCCGTCTTCTGGATCTGATAACAGTAAGTCTGAGCCTAAATGGCAATAATCATACGCCCACCATCGAGTCTTAAATGAAGTCGTATGATAGTCGACTTTACTTCGTGCCCAACTAGGAACTGTTGCTAGCCAGTTAGACGCGCCGCTATAAGTTAAATTAGTGTTTTTACCACAGCCAACGCCAAAAATACTTCCAAGAGCGGCTAAATTGCCCGCTAACGAAGTGCCCTGGTAGGGCGTTCCTACGGATTGGATTAATTGACCACCAGTGGCATTGTCTAGCCCGCTCCAGTACTTAGTGTAAAGCTCTAGTGCGGCTGCGCCGCCTTGACTATGCGCTACAATGCCATAAGAATTATAAGCGCTTCCAAAGCTCAAAATACGCTGTGCAAAATCATTATGGCTGCGGTTTTGCTTATAGTCTTTAAACTCAACTGCGTTACTAAAATAGCCGGTATTCCAAACACTCCCAGAGCAATAACCATGCACCAATAGAAGTTTGCTGCCACTCGCATTTTTTTCAATCAAGTCTTTTTTGCTGAGTTGATTTTGGCTTGACTTGTTAGTGACAAAACGTTTTGACAAAAAGCTTGCTGGAAGTTCTGAGCTTTTAATTTGCGCAAGCTGTTGACTTGCTTGTGCAATTGCAGGGCTATTTATCTTTGCTAAAGCGGCTGGACTAGCGATAAGTGCTAATTTTTCAATTGATTGTGTTGGCACGTTACTATCGATAGTCTGCACACGTAGGTTACGAATTTCGAAGGGGGCGGTAAGTTGTGACTTAGCTAGCCATCTTAAATCGAAATAAAGACTCAACTGTTGCTTTTTGTCGGCTTGGGTGTTTCCACCTATCCAAGTGGCTGGCTGCATTTTTCCTTGCGAGTTAGTACCCCAAAGTTCTGCACCTAAAAAGGTTTCATTAGAGCCACCCAAATGTTGGCTAAAAACTTTTACCACACCGTCATTGCCGTCTAATATGAGCTCTGCTGGTCGTTCTTTCAATTCGAAATTAGGACTTACCACAGGATATAAGTCCATCGTAGTACGAGTGAACTTTAAGCCGTCTGAACGAATACCGTTAACTTGTACCTGGCTTGAGTAAACTCCAACTTCGTCACTGGGAACTTGGCGGCTATAAATCCCGTCGCCAGCGACCAGATCACCATCGAGTCCGGCATCGTTAAGTTGTAGTTGCAGTGTTTTACCCGACGGTGAAGTAATAATGGCGCTAGCTCGGCTAATGAGTCCAGCCATTGGAGGAAGCTCTAGCAATGCTTTGCGGTGGGCTTGCGGGTTGTTATCTGCACTATATTTTTGGTTTGCGCTTTGGGTCGCCGCAATATAGGCGGTGATATTAATCTTGTTATTAAGAGTCGTTACTTGAGTATCTAAGTGAGAAACCAGCTGATAGCCAGGATCGCCTTTAAACATTAAATAGCCGATTGGTTTGTTGGTATCAACGGGTTTTTGCTCACTGCCCGAAGCGAGCTGATGTAGTTTGACTTGCCAACTACCGTTGGTTGCATTCGGCAGCATAATGGTTTTACCGCTATATGATTGACTGCCAATTTGAATATTATTTAAGGGTGATTGATCTTTTTGGTTAGCTTGAATTAGCTGACCATTAGGATCTATCGCCGATACAGACCACTGATCAGCAAAAGGGCTCACAAAAAGCAGGGGAGAGTCTTGCTGAGAGTCTAAATGAATATCCATTGCAATTGCTGCTTTTTTGCTAGTAAGTGCATTGGATCGGTTAGTGGGCGCGTAAACCGGCAGCATACTAGAGTGGCTGAAGATGCTACCAGCTTGCGGAGACTTTATCGATTGCTCGTGCAAGTTTTGGGGATCGACAGCATTGTGTTTGTAATTGCTTGCGGCGGTGGTCAAAGTAAATGGTAAGCAGACAATAAGTGCGGTTAAGCATTTTTGCTTAATGCGCTTTGAAGTCCGCTGACCAGGGTTAGATTGAGTTGATAATTTGATATATTGGGAATTAAATAGTGTCTTATATTTGAGTTTCATTTTCTAAGCCATCCTATAAATCTTATTAGTTATTGTCTTACGAGAGGCTGAAAAAGGTTTTCAAGAAATAGTATCGCTTATTTCTAATTATCTTGGAAAAGCCAGATTTTAGACTAAAGCGTTAATATGAAGCGACCTTAAAAATCATTTCAGTTTAGAGATATTGGTAGACAGGTCTGTGGTCTGTCCAGAGTGGCGCGGTGAAATCGCTATAATTGTGAACTGCGTCACATTAATAACGCGGTATAATTTCTATAAAGCCATAAATTGATGTTATGAAAAGCCTAATTCTAGTGTTATTGTGTAGGTTAAGTACTTACGTTGATTATAAGCTAGCGCACTGAATATATGTTTCACAGAGTATTTGATAATGCCGATTGTTGATTTATGCAAAAAATTTCTAAATCGAGTTTCGTTGTTTAAACGAGGGCAAAACCAACAGTTAGACTCTCAAAATAAACCAATTGACAATTATGATGTTCGTTTAAAAGTTGAAGAAGGGTTACTTCGCTATTATATCAGCGGGCAGCGTAATTACGACGCTGCAATTCAAATGTGGGAAAGGATTTATCAAGACTGTCGAGTCACCGGCATTAATAAAATTCATGCTACCGTGCTGTTAAGTGGTCAAATTGAAAAAATGAAGATCCCACAGTTAATTAACCGGTTAATTGAGCTTAATAATCAAACCCCAATTTTGTGTGCATGGGTGGATCATAATTCGCAGTCTTATGTTGATAATTTAGTTGGGGAGCGCTTACCAAGACCTAGCCAGATGAATGTACGAATTTTTAATAATGATGATGACGCCAAAGCGTGGTTAGAAAAAAATAGCGCAAACCATCATCGTTCGCGCCAAACCGGAGGTTAAACTTCGTAAATCTTTTTCACTCTGCCATTACGGCGGTCGTGCTTAACTCTAAATTCACGGTACTGATTGCGGCTCACTTTAAATACTAGAGTGTACTTAAACGTTTTAAAGCCTGGGTCGATATTTTCAGAGTCAACTACCCGTGCGTTGTATAAGTTGTATTTACGCTCTATTTTGCGAACGGCAGATTGAACGTCATCTAAGTCAAAGTTGTGTCGAATAATTGGCTCAAATACGCTGTATCTTTGTCGTCTAGGGCTTATTTTCCGGCAACTACCGCCACCTAGTTGAATAAAGTATTGTTGCTCAGAGCTAAACTTTCCTCTTAAACTGTGCCCCCAAGAGTCAACACAACGATACAGTTCAACGTTTCTTTGATAGCTAGGCTGGTGCCACTCTCTATCATGTTGCTTATTTAATTTTGCTTGGCTTGATTTCGACTTTAGTTGAATTCGAGATTCTGGGCTTTGTGCGGCTACGCCAAAAGCAAATGTTGCTAATAATCCGAATACCGTTAATCTTTTCATAATAAGCCACCTCTTTATTGTTTGCTTAAGACTTATTATGCTGATTGAGCCTGAATTCAAAATGAATCAGAAAAAAAAATTTCAGCTTTTTTTAAAAGGGGCTTACCAAAGATTAACACTGTGGCGTTTTGTATTGCCTTTTTGACTAAATTTCCCGCCAAAAAATCATTCGGTCGCTTCCGCGGTAAGAGCCAAAATTTAAAGAAGTTGACTCATTTTCATTATTGTTATCGCCGTCCCAGTCAAATAAAAGCCAAGGCTGACTGGATAAATCAATGTTGACGTTAACGCTGCCATAATTACCATCTCCAGGCGCACTAAACCAAAGACCATTGCCTAAACTGCTTTCGCCATTAACAAGCGCTGCAGGCGTCCCAGTGGGTGAAAAAATAGCAGTTTCGCCTGGGTTTAAGTTATCTGTATAGCTGCCTGCGGCAAAAGAAATATTAGTATCAATATAAGTTGAACAACTATCTTCAGTATTGAGTGCCCAGCTGCTGCCATCAAAATATTCGCTTTTAAGTTTTATTTCTATGTCTGAGTTTTCGGGGCCGTAAGCGTCAATCAGTAGCATTCGTCCAAGTCGCATTTCAACGCTATTGCTACTTACTACGCCGCTAGAAACTGTATCTGAGTCTATTGCTGTAATATCGGCTCTAAAGTCAAATGGCGCTGCTAAAGAGTCATACTGGTAATGATTGTTTGTCGCACTAAAACTACTTACCCCTTGATTAAAGGTAGCTAAAACTGGGTTAAAGTTGAAAGTGCCAGTAGCGTTTGCGCCAGCTGAAACATTATAAGCAGTGGCTTGAATGTTATTACTCGTTAACATGGCAAATACGCCATGATAATTTAACGTAGTATTGTTTGCTAAGTTACGCGCGGTGATATTAGCACTCATATTAAACATTTGGCCGTCTTTATCTAGCCCAGGGTTGGAGCCGTCAGCAAATCCTGCATAGCTAAAACTGCCACATTGTGCAGCAATACTCGGGGGGGTTAGTAAAAAGTTGGCTGGAATAAAACGGCCTAGGTTAATTCTTCTGCCAGTAACATCCTCTCCACCACCCATAAAGTCAGTGGTTAAGGCATCGATATTAACAATGCCAACTTCGCTCCAACTTTGGCTAAAAGTATTAGTGCCGGAAGTAAAGCTTGCGGTTGATAAACTTGCTGTAGATAGTGCTCCATTTGACTCAGTAACTACACTCGCAGTGGGTGTTAGCGCGACTGTTTGATTGATTTGAGCTAGGTTTGGTGTGACTGCGTTGTTACTTAAATCACCGCCACTATCAGGTACGCCGTCTCCGTTGGTGTCAATAAATGGATCTGGGATACCGTCTGAGCCCGCAGTGTTGGTCGCGTTAATGATTTGGTCGTCGGCAGCTTCCCATAAAACGCTACGTAGGGTCATAGAAAAACTTGCACCAGCGACAGCAAAAACTGGATCGCTGGCATCATTTGCGTAAGGATCTCCGGCAATTTGAATGTCGTATCCAAAAGGGCGAACCACAAAGTCATTAACGCCGCCAATAATTTCATCGAGGTTACCATTAGGCGGCTCTCCCACGTCTATTTCATCTTTTGCGGCTAAACTAATAATGCCAGCATCGTCATAGCTTACCGATAACGTGCTGACCCCGTTGGCAAATGTGACACTCTGTGGAGCTGAGCTGGCTTCACTAGTAGCGATTAAAGTTCCGTTTACGTCAACTTGAGTTGGGCTGGTGGTTGGTGTGGAATAACTGGACCATAAGTTAAGCGACTTTACCCCAGTGTATTCCTCGATTACACCACATTGTGGTTGCGAAGGTGTTTGCCCAGCGGCTGTAAGCGTTAAATCAAAAGGTTTTGCAGCAACTTGAGTGGGTACCGGCGAAGGTGAAAAAACAAAGCCAAATGGTCTAAAGGTGATATTACCTTCAGTATTATCGTCGGTTACACCGCTATCGTCCACGCCAATGTTGGTGGTTTCAGCGACTGTGTCTTGTAAATATAACAGGACACTGCCGTTATCAGCGTTGGCAAATTGGTAAGTGGCAAAGCCGTCGTTGTCGCCTGGGGTATCATTTAAAACGCCTTGCGCTGGAGAACTACTATTACCGTTTTGGTCAACAACAGACCAGTTGCCATTGTTAGTGGAAAGTGAAAGATCGACGGTGCCTGTATAATCCGTGACTAAGTTTCCAGAGCTGTCTTCCGCACGAATGGTTATGGCCTCTGGTAAACAATTGATACCGTTACCATCATGAATAATTCTAAAATGATCCGGTCCACAGTCTTGGGTCGTCGCAATACTCAGGTTGTCGATGAAAATAAACTCGTCACTAGAACGATAGCCTTGGGTAATTTGAAACCTTATTCGAGTGTTCGCGCTGGCGAAAGGCAGCAGGTCATAGGTGAAAGTATTATTCATATCGTTGGAAAAAGCACCACCGGGCAGAAGCGTCCAATTCGTGCCGCCATCACTCGAAGCTGCTACCTCAAACCTGTCTCCGTTATCAAGATTGACCGAAGATAAATCAACTTTCATTATCGCGCTGGTGGCACCTAAAAGGTTGGCTTCGCGCTCTATGCTAGGCGATGTATTGGAGCCAACACTATTGCGCATGACTAGCTCACCGCCAGAAATGTAAATACGTTGAGAGGTATTGGTTGCTGAGCCATCGTCATTGGTTTCAATCCAGTTGCCAGACCATGGCGCTGTTCCTTCGCTATTTGCGTAACTGGCAACATTAAAACGGTCGATAAAATTTTGAGCACAAACGCCACTGGTTACGCAGGGGTGAGTTTCGTTCATCACAAAGTTGACTTGGCTTTGGCTAAGTACATTTTCGTAAATTCTAACTTCATCGATATATCCATCAAAAAATCTTTGAGGAATATCTAAGTCTTGACCTATTTGCAAGGGATCATTATTGAGATCGAGTGTACCGGTTACGTTGTCTCTTGCTCTTTCAATGCCGTCGACATAAATAACTTGCTCTCCACTACGCCAAGTGATGGCAATGTGGTGCCACTGACCAATTTGTAAGTTAGCTCCCGAAGTTGTCAAAGTACTCCAGCGCCACCACCAATAAATTTCTCCAGAGGGGTTAATATGAAACTCGTAATTTTCATCTTTTGAAAGAATTGACTTTAATCCTGATGACGGAATGACGTTGGTATTAATCCAAGTTGTTATGGTAAGTGTATTAGGAATATCCAGTAATGAGTTTGCCGTAGACGTATCATCGTCGCGCTGAATGAATGAAACATTACCGTTAAAAACACCATAGCTACAAGTGCCAGGATCGCCTAGAATTGCAGAGTTTACATTAGATGTTGCTGCGCTAAATGCAGTTAAGTGCAGGTTATTACCAGAGACGTCGAGCACTTCATCATTATTGCCGTTCCAAACGAGCTCTTCAAATTGCCACTCACCAATTAACCCCGGAATATCGCGCTCGGTCACGATAACGTCGTCAACATGCCAGAAGTCAAAGTTGTTACCACTACCCCCGGTGGTTCTAATGCGTATCCGTAAATTGGAATGCAGTGCATTGGCGGGCAGGGTATAGGTTCGATTAAAGATCTCGCCTTGCGTACCATTACCAATAAAAGTTTCGATAAAATTCCAAGCGTTTGTAGAGTCTAAATACTCTACTACAAGATCTTCGCCATTATCGGGGTTTTCGCTAAAACTATCGCTACCGCGACGGATCCATATGTCTAAATCTGCCATAGGAACATTGGCATTGATGGGGTCACTATATATGTTTTCAGCACTACAACATAAATATAAAGAGCGCGAGCCAGAATTGCTGGTTACATTGGCGGTATTAACTCGGCTATTTGAACTGCGAGTCCACTGCGCAAGGCTGCCTTCAAAATCTTCACTGAAAAGCACATCTCCCGGTGCCGCTTGAAGTGTTACAGGCATAGAAAAGCAAAGTAAACTGAAAATTAAGGAAGCAAATAGCTTATTTGGCATAGTAAACTTCTTTAGCAAAAATATTCTTCTAGTGTACTGTTTTTTATAAAGATTATAAATCTATATCAGGAGAAATAGACCAATGGCAATAAAATAAGACCAAACAAATAATTCAACAAAATTGCTATAAGAGTGCTGAGCAACCGCTAATAACCGTTTAGGTAAAGGCGGCTTTGGCTTCTTCAACTTCTATGGCGAGTTCTTCTACATGGTGTACGTCAACTTCAGGGGAAAGGCCAAGCTTTCTAAAAGCGGGAACCGTTGCCGGATCAATGTGAGAAAAAGGGTTGTTATCTTCTGGATAAGACTGCAATTTAGCGACGGTGACAACATCGGCGTAGTCAGCTTCACCCTCACTTTCTCTGCTAAAATCGGTGCAGGCGTGAGGGATAATGACCATTTCAGGGGGAAACTCCCAAGCTTTTAAAATAGCTCGTCCTACTTTACCTTGGAGGCGGTTAATGATTTTGTCTAAAACTGCTTCATGCTCCAAAATTTGCGGGTTTTCTTCGGCCAAGGTTAAAATTGGTAAAATACCAATTTGATGAATAAGCCCTGCTAAAGTGGCTTGGTCTGGCTTGAGCCGGGTAAAGTTGCTCGCCAACACATGGCTAATCGAGGCAACTTCGATAGTATGCTCCCAAGATGCACGTAACCGAGAATCAACCGCGTCACTGGTTGCTTGGAACATTTGCTCCATTGCCAGACCCGTGGCTAAGTTTCTGACAAAGTTTATACCCATTCGAGTGATTGCAAGTTGCAAGTTATCGACTACAACAGTACCGCGCATCAACGGGCTGTTGGCGACTTTGATTATACGCGCTGCTAATGCTGCATCTTGGCCGATAACGCTGGCCAATTCAGCTGCATTGACGTCTTCGTCATTAGCGGTTTCTCGTATTTTTAAGGCGACCTCTGGCAACGTAGGCAGGGTAAGCCGGTCATTGGTAATTGCGTCGATTAATTCTGCAAGAAACTCTTTTTCTAGGCTCATCTGATACTATTCTAATTCTTGGGTGGTTGATAACCTTAGTATAGGAGAGTTTTCAGGGCTTGACTGAAAAACTTTGTGATCAAGTGCACTATCTTTTAATAAAGCTAAAATATAGGTTTCGTTTAAGCTAGGAGAGATATGGCAAATCACCTCTCCAACACTTTTATCTTGATAATATATTTTATCTCCAGGAGAGAGTTTTAGTGCTGTGTCTGCCTCCAATAGCTGCATGTGAGATTTTAATTTGCCTTTATAGTGCATTCTGGCAATGACTTCTTGTCCGGTAAAACAGCCCTTTTTAAAATCAACCGCACCTAACTCAGGTAAATTAAGGTTATGTGGTAAAAACATTACCTGAGCGCCTTTAGTTAGCCACGGAATATGATTTTGTCCGAGCTTAGTCAAAAACTGCGAATCATTGTAAAATTGATTGGCTCCAAACAATTGAATAAATTCGTTTAGCGATGACTTTTCTACTAAACTCAACTTAAATTGAAATTGGTTTATTGTGGATACGGCGGTGACTTTAGAGTGAGGCTCACCTTGAAGCTCCTCAGGCGCATTTGGCTCAGCCAACACTGAGTGGCAAAAAATATCTGCTCGTGAACTAATATTGTCGATTGCTACCTTAAAAAAGACACTGTACTTTTTTAAGGTAGCGATGGTCTCGTCAATGGTTTCTGCGAGTTGAAAGAAGTAGACCGATTCAGTGTCTGTGGTAATAAAAGCTAAGGCTATGCAGCGCCCTTGGGGGTTACAAACCGCGCCTAGGCAGAGCTGGTTTGGTTTTAAATGTTGTGGATTTATAGTGAGCTGGCCTTGTAAAAACTTAGTTACATCTTGGCCGCTAAATTTAATACAGCCCCATTGAGCTAGGTGAGTCATTGGAGTATCTGGGTTTAATTGCATAACGATTTAAGTGCTCATGAATGGTTGATTGGAAGCAATTGGGCGTAACTTGTTATTTGTATGGCCGTGTTGCTTTACCGCCGAAATTAACCCAGTTATCATAACGCGTCTGATTGGGTTAAGTAAATTATTTGCCGCCTTGAAAGCAGATTAACAAAAGCTTATTTTATTAGAGTATTTTATGACTGATACAATGCTGCAACAACAAAAACAGTTAGCTTGGCAATGTCGGCGGGGCATGCTAGAGCTAGACGTTGTGCTAATCCCTTTTTTAGAACGACATTTTCTCGATTTAAATGAGTCACAGCAAGCCTTATTCAAAACGCTTTTAGGTGAATCTGACCCTGATTTATACAGTTGGCTGATGGGCTTTGCTAAGCCAAGCAATACCGAATACCTTGCCATGATCCAGTTAATCCAAACTAAAATGAAAATCGCAACTCGCTTGTAATCATTTGCCCGTTAGCAAAGCAAACAGCAAACCAAGGAATGGTAAGTCATGAAAGTTGCTGCCCGGTTCCCAATAAAACCTTATAAGCCACTATTTTGGGGCATATTAATGTTGTATATCTTAACCGCTGTATTGGCGGCATTTAGCCTTCAATCGCGTTTATTGCTGGGGTTTTATCCGGTTTTAATGGTATGCGCTATTTTTACCATTAAACATTACCGGCGCTTAACTTCGGCCTCAGACGATTTGTGTTGGAATGGCGACAGCTGGCTATTTCAAGACGCAAACCAGCAAACAATTTATTTGGAACTGCAAGCCACTAGTTGGCTAAGTCGATATTTCACTTTGTTGCATTTTAAAGCGCAACCAGCCTTGTTATCACTTGAGCCAAATACGCCTAAAACTCGAGAGTTTTTTTGGCTATTTAGTTTGCGTTATTTAGGAGAAAGAAGCTATCGAGAGCTGTGTTACTTGGTAAAACAAAATATTCGCCATCAAGTTAGCAAAAGCTAGTCAAATGTGTGCACTGCCAATTAATCAAACTTAGATACAATGGTATCTTTCGCCTGTTGCGAAGGCTCCGGGTAGTCTAAAGTATAATGCAGGCCGCGGCTTTCTTTGCGTCGCATGGCGCATTCAATTATGAGCTCTGCAACGGTAATTAAATTACGTAACTCCAGTAAGTTACTATTGACCTTAAAGTTAGAATAGTATTCTTTAACCTCTTGTTTAAGTAACTCGATTCGACGCCTTGCTCTCTCTAAGCGTTTAGTGGTTCTAACTATTCCAACATAGTTCCACATTAAATGGCGTAGTTCGTGCCAGTTATGAGAAACAACCACTTCTTCATCAGAATTTGATACTTGGCTTTCATCCCATAAAGGTATGCTAACTTCGTAGTCTTTTAGTTGGCTCGCTTGTTTAAAAATATTAATAGCCGCCGCCCGCGCATAAACCAAGCATTCTAAAAGCGAGTTACTTGCCATTCTATTGGCACCATGAAGCCCAGTGAATGCGACTTCACCTATTGCATACAGGCCTGCTAAATCAGAGTGTGCATTTTTGTCTGTAACTACACCTCCACAGGTGTAATGTGCTGCCGGGACAACCGGAATTGGCTGTTGTGTTATGTCAATTCCTAGTTTCATTAAGCGTTCATAAATGGTTGGAAAATGCGCTTTAATAAACTGCGGCTCTTTATGGCTAATGTCTAAATACACACAGTCAATCCCTAAGCGTTTAATCTCGTGGTCAATAGCTCTCGCAACAATATCTCTGGGAGCTAGCTCTGCACGAGAGTCAAAGCGAGGCATAAACCTTTCACCGTCGGGTAGTTTTAAATAAGCGCCTTCACCGCGCAAAGCTTCGGTAATTAAAAAAGAATGGGCTTTAC
This sequence comes from Aliikangiella aequoris, assembly GCF_053709105.1. Taxonomy (NCBI): domain Bacteria; kingdom Pseudomonadati; phylum Pseudomonadota; class Gammaproteobacteria; order Oceanospirillales; family Pleioneaceae; genus Aliikangiella; species Aliikangiella aequoris. Next base: position 2,685,152 of record NZ_CM132298.1, on the reverse strand, counting down.
TGTGAAACAAACAGGTGGGATGAAATTGATTGAACTCCATATTGGCAATACGACAACCGCTACGCCAAGCCATTGCAATTCCGTCGCCAGAGGAAATGTCTGGATTGCTAGTGTATAAATAAACTTTACTTGCTCCGCCGGTGGCTAGAACTACAAATTTGGCTTCAAATACTTCAACTTGATCTTTTTCTCGGTTAAGTGCATAAGCGCCGTGACAGCGGTTTGGTTTACCAATAAGGCCCAATTTGTGTGAGGTAATTAAATCAACCGCGTTGTAGTTTTCAAAAGTGCTGATGTTTGAGCGAGCTTGAACTTGCTCAGATAAACTTGAGTGTACTGCTTTGCCTGTGGCATCAGCGGCATGAATTATCCGTCGGTGGCTATGGCCGCCTTCTTGCGTTAAATGAAATGACTGAGTTCCTTGAGCCGCTTCTTTTTGACTAAAGTTTACGCCGTTTTCAATCAGCCAATCGATAGCTTGCTTGCTATTTTCAACGGTAAATTGAACAGCATCTTTGTGGCATAATCCTGCTCCTGCTACCAAAGTATCTTCTACATGAGATTCGACACTATCGGTGCTATCGAGAACAGCCGCTATACCGCCTTGAGCGTAGTAGGTTGAGCCTTCATTAAAGTCACTTTTACAAAGTAAATTGACTGATAACTTTGAGTCGAGGTTGAGGGCGCAGGTTAATCCTGCTGCACCACTGCCAATAATCAAAACGTCGGAACGGTGATGTACTGCCATTTTATGTGCTTTGTTGGCTAAATTTGGCGTATTGTGCTGAATTTTGTTGTTAAAATCCAATTTTATCTAGTTATTTAACAAAGAATTTTTATCCTGAGCGCGTTTGCATGCCGTATTTTTAAATTGGATAACAGGCTATAAGTTAAATGCCAGAGGCTGAACTAGAATCGATTTAAAAGAAAACTTATTTCTATTCTCGGAACTAATGCTTCGCACTTGTTGTCAACATCAGCCATAATTAAGACTTTATAAATTAAAACTTTATAATTTTTAATCATTTGTTTTGCGAATATTAGTGGCCTTTCGAACATTAAGTTATTATTTTTATTGAAAAATGACTAACTGCAACCCACTAATAGTTAATGTTTATCAGCTTTAGCGTTTTATTGCTAAAGATAAGAAGGACTTAACTGATACTTATTTTCGCGGTTTATTATGCTGTATAGCTAAAACCGGAATTTAGCTAAATACTCTTGGAAAATAACAAAAAATATGACAACAACAACCGATGCAGAGCTAGTAGAACGCGTTCAGAGAGGTGATAAGCGCGCTTTTGACCTTTTAGTATCTAAATATCAAAGTAAAATATTTGCCATCATTAGCCGCTTTGTTAGCGATCAAGCTGAGGTTTATGATGTGGCTCAGGAAACTTTTATAAAAGCTTATCGGGCGTTGCCCAATTTTAGAGGCGATAGCGCGTTTTACACGTGGATTTATCGAATAGCAATTAATACCGCTAAGAACTATTTAACCGCTAAAGGTAGAAGGCCACCAGCTTCAGATATTGACTCTCAAGAAGCCGAAGGATATGGCGTTGGGGTTGCATTGCGAGAAAACGCCTCGCCCGAACAATTACTTATGCGAGATCAATTGCAGCAGGTTATATTTGATACGATTGAAGGGTTGCCGGAAGATTTAAAAGTGGCCATTACTTTGCGAGAAATTGAAGGAATGAGCTACGAAGAAATTGCGGAATCAATGGATTGCCCTGTAGGAACGGTAAGATCGCGTATTTTTAGGGCTCGTGAAGCAATTGACGAGCAGGTTAAGCCATTACTTGAAAAACAGGGTTAATTTATTTTTTAATAATCGTAAGTTTTTGTGAACTTTTAGATTGTAACCCGGTCATAGGTTGCAGTAATAAGATTTGTCAGTGCAGTAATAAGATTTGTCAGTGCAGTAACAAGATTTGTCAGTGCAGTAACAAGATTTGTCAGTGCAGTAACAAGCATTGCCACTATTGACAATGTGTATTGATTAAGCTCAAATTTAGTCGCTAAAGATTGAACGAGAGTTTAGTTGTTAGTTTGAACCAAGTGTTATCAGGGTAGAGAGAAGTTATTTTATGTCAAATGAACATATATCTGAATTGCTAGACGATTGCGTTTCTGCAGAGTCGATTGAAAAACTGCTCAATTCTACTCAAGATCAAGAATCTTGGTATCGATATAATCTAGTGCGCTCAGCGATTAATAATGAAACAACCCGCTACAGCTCAATAGAGTTTACTCAGTCTATTTCAGCGATTATTCAAGACGAGCCTGCAATTATTGCAGTACCTAAAGTTGCTGACGGTGAAGCGCCTAAAATTGAAATTCATAAGAAAAGTAATGTGACTTTTCTAAAGCGCTTTGGTGGCGGTTTAGCGGTCGCAGCGACCGTGGCTTATGCAACCGTTTTTTCAGTGCAAATGATGACACCAAGCATACCAGCAGAAGATGTAGCGCTACAATCTGTAGATAATAACTCTGCATCAGTTTCGCAAAATAATGTAACCCAACTTGCTTTAACCACAGAGCAACCGTCTGCAAACTTATTAAATGTTGCCAGAGAACAAGCTGACTTAGACTATTTGCAAGCAATTATCGACAATGTGAATCGAAATAATATGCAAGCAAATGAAGAGTATGTAGGTGGTGAAGCTGTGTTTTCTTGGAAAGTAAAAGCGAATCAGCTAGATGAGCTTCAAAAACAAGTTAGCGACATGAAAAAGCCTTTAAAGGCAGCTTCTAATTAACCACATTGTTTTAGTATTAGGATTGTAAAATGCAGCTTAGGCTGCATTTTTACGTTTTGGGCTGATTTAAATAGAGCAAGCAAGAGATTAAATACTTTAAACCTTAGCGATAATCACCGTATTTAGCATTAAACTCAAATTTAGCGGTATAATTGTGCTCCATAGAAAATGTAGCACTGCTACTTCACCACAGAGTGACTTTAAAACAAAGCCATGACTAACCCAACTGACAGCTTGACTGAAACAGCCTTGGTCATCAAACAGCAAGACAATAATGTATGGGTGGCTACTCAGTCGAAGCTCGCTTGTCGCTCTTGTAAAGTTTCTAGCTCCTGTGGGTCGGGGATTATTGAGCAATACTTTTCTGGCAAAGTTTTTGAGACCCTATTAGAGAACAGAGTAAACGCACAAGTTGGCGACTTGGTTGAAATATCGATTCCAAAATCTAGTCTAACCACGGCATCATTATTATTATATATTGTGCCATTAGTCGGCTTAATAATAGGGGCACTAGTAGGCCATCAGCTAGCATTAGCTGAACTAAGCGTGATTTTATTGAGCTTTTTATGTATGTCGACAGCGATGTTAATTAGTCGCTTTTGGTCAAAAAAGTTATTGAGTCGAACCGAGTTTCAGCCGCTGTTAAAAAAAATCATTCAAAAAGCACGCGCAAGCACTCTAGAGCAATCTATTTCAATTTCAAACCGCAACTAACATGGGTTTTATGCCAAGCTTTAATTATTGGCGCAACTTATAACCACTTTTAAATACCCAGTTAATAATGATTAAACAGGTCAACATAAATCCAAAGGTCATGCTTACGCTGATACCTATATGGACATCAGAAACACCATAGAAGCTCCACCGAAAACCACTAATTAAATAAACAATGGGGTTAAATAAGGTAATAGTTTGCCAAATTGGAGGCAACATACTAATAGAGTAGAAACTACCACCTAAAAAAGTTAAAGGGGTAATAACTAACAAGGGAATTACTTGTAGTTTTTGAAAATTATCGGCCCAAATTCCTATGATAAAACCAAATAAACTAAATGTGATTGCCGTTAAAACAAGAAATGAAAACATCCACACGGGGTGCGCAATTTCATAATCAACGAAAAATCTTGCGGTGATTAAGATTAACCCACCTAACACTACTGATTTTGTGGCTGCAGCGCCTACATAACCACAAACAATTTCTACATAAGAGATAGGTGCAGATAGAACTTCGTAAATAGTGCCGGAAAACTTAGGAAAAAATATTCCAAAGGACGCATTGGAAATGCTTTCACTTAACAGAGCCAGCATAAGTAAACCGGGAATAATAAAAGCGCCGTAACTTACGCCATCAATACTGCCCATGCGACTACCAATAGCCGCACCAAATACAATAAAGTAGAGTGATGTAGATAGAACGGGGGAAGCAATACTTTGCATAAGGGTTCTGAAGGTTCGCGCCATTTCAAATTTATAGATTGCTCTTATCGCATAATAGTTCATGACTTTTCTCTAACTAAATTAACAAAAATATCTTCAAGCGAGTTTTGGGAAGAATTGAGATCTTTAAAATCGATCCCTAGCTTGCTGAGTTGCCTTAAAAGTGCAGCAATGCCAGTATCTTCACTATTGGTGTCGAATGTATATATCAGTTCATTTCCTTCATTGCTAAGTTCAAGAGGTAAGTGCTCAAGACTTTCGGGTACTGAGGGGATTGGTGATTGCAAGTGTAGCGTTAATTGTCGCTTTCCCAGTTGGCGCATTAGTTTTTGTTTTTCTTCAACTAATATTATTTGGCCTTTATTGATGACACCAATACGATCGGCCATTTCTTCTGCTTCTTCAATGTAGTGAGTCGTCAAAATGATAGTGGTACCCCGATCTCTAAGTTCTCTAACCATATTCCACATATCTCTACGTAATTCGACGTCTACTCCAGCGGTAGGCTCATCTAGAAATAGAATATCTGGCTCATGAGAAAGCGCTTTTGCAATCATTACTCGGCGCTTCATTCCACCAGAAAGCGCCATCATTTTTGCGTCCTTCTTATCCCATAGAGAAAGCTGCTTTAGTGTTTTCTCAATAAAAGCGGGATCGTCAGGTTTACCAAATAATCCTCGACTGAAGCTTACGGTTGCAATAACTGATTCAAAGGCCTCAGTGGTCAACTCTTGCGGAACTAGACCTATTTTTTGTCGAGCAGCTCTAAAATCAGAGACCACATTGTGTCCATCAGCTTCAATGGTTCCACTGGTTAAATTAACAATTCCGCAAATACAGCTAATTAAAGTCGTTTTCCCCGCTCCGTTAGGCCCTAGCAAGGCAAATATTTCGCCCCGCTTTATTTCTAAATCAATATCTTTTAGCGCCGAATGTCCGGAATCATACTTTTTATTTAGGTTTTTAATTTTAATTACAGACGTCACAAATAATCTCTCATTAATGCTCTAAATTTAGCAATTTTTGTAGCTACTTTTATGGTCGTTTTTTATTTTCTCGACAGGCATTTGTCGATTAACTAATAGCGAGTAACACAAAAATCAATAGCCCCGCAGCGCTAATGCTTAGGGTTTTTATTTTTAATTGAGCAGAGGTAACACCGAGAATAAAGCCACTGATTAAAATAAAAATAAGACCGAGCGCGGTGAATTTTTGAAACAGTTTAAATAAGCTAGGTCCATGTCCTTTGTGTAGTTCCACTAAACTTTTGATAAAGTCTGGATTTTGCTCGGTAATCGTTAAGTTGTCTTTTTCTATCCGTAACACCAAATGAGTTTTCGAAGTAGGCCGCGTATATTGAACATTGCTATTACCCTTTAAATATTCAAATTGGTAACTTAATTTATTATCGGACAAGAATGTTCTAATATCGTCTTCTAAGGTGCTGCTGTTAAAGTCAATTAAATTTGCAGCGCCCTGAAAAACCGGCGTTGCTTTTATTTCACCTTTAATACCCAGTAAGTAGAGTCCCCCAGAGATTGCCATGACTAATACTACAGGAGTAAAAAGTGCTGCTAAGTATAAATGAATTGTAATCAGTGACTTTCTAGAAAACATGCTAGTACCTATTTATTTTTAAATGACTTAGAATGGTTGTTGTTGTTGAGAAAATGCCATACAAAAAGACTATTCTACCAAAGGCTCTGGGTGTTCTAATATAGACCGCGCCGTTGGGATAATAACACTAAACTCAACTCCGTCAATATTTAGCGGTTTAAACTTAATTTTGTGGTGGTTTTTTACCGGGCTTATCGCTAATTGCCACTGAGGAAGTCTTTTTTCTGAGGGTTCTATAAAGATTGTTTTTTCGTTGGCGACAATTGGTAATACCGTCATTCTAGCTAAGTAATCTTTTGAGTGTTGAGCACTGTCGGCTACTTGAGCGTGAACGCCAGTTTTCGTTGCGCCAAGAGTCGGTTGGTAGTCAACAGTTATGGACTCAACAAAGGTTTCTGTTGATAGGGTTGCTTCTGGTTGCCAATTATCTTCTTGTAATGTGGAGATCAACAATTCAGTTTTAGTATTTTTTCTGGTAACCCGAGAAACAAATTCAAACTCTTTGGTTTCGCCATTAATTAAGTTAAGTTTTAATTTAAAGTTAAGCGCTTGTGAAATGCTATTCGCGACTTGGATCTCTCCTTTGTATCCTTTTACTATTTCGTTAACGAAATAAAGGCCTAGCCCTTTACCGTGATGTTGATGAGATTTTCGCGTTGAATAGCCTAGCTTAAATAGCTGTTCTTGCTTAGTTTCATCTATCAAAGGACCTCGATTTAGTATATTAAGCTGAATTGCGTCTCGGCTGGATTGTAAATTAATATAAACGCTGTTTTCGCCAGCAGAGCGGGGAACTTTAGCATTAAAAAATAATGCATTTTTAATTAGGTTTTCAAGTAGTAATACTAAGTGATTTGCGTTTCCTAACAGTTCTTCACTGGGATTGAGACTCACCTTAAACTCTTCATTGTTAAAATTAATCGGTTCACGGTACATATGATGATTAATTTTAGCTAAGTAAAGTGTTCGTCTTAGTTCATCATCATGAACAAACATAAGTAGGGCTTTAAGCACCGCTTCTTGTGGATGGTAGGTTGGAGAAATAGGAATCTTTTGGGTACTATCTAAACTCTTATTCGCATCTAAGCTAAGTTGAAAGTAATGTTCTTCGCAATCGATGAGCTTGTTTGCAATATAAAGCGAAAGATTATCCGCAGTCGATAAATCTAGCAAATCCCATAAATAACGTATTGACTCAATCGCGTCTTCATAAAGGCTATTGGCAGTAAGAGATTGAGACGATTGATTTTTGGGTTTACGGGCAGCTAGTTGGTCGTAATCAAAGTCGACTGCTTCATCTGAGTCGTCGATTTGCTTAGATTCATAGATAGATAGAAATGATTGTTGCTCAATGGCTATATTTAATGCAGTGATAATTTTATCGTAACTAATCACACCGTTATGGCGAACTTCTGCTGCGATGCCTTTAAAGTGAATAAACTTTTCATCATGGTCCATAATTTCAATGAGCTTGTCACTAATGAAACTTTGAAGTTTGTCTTTATGATCAAGATAAGTATTTGCTTGTCTTTGCTGCGCTTGCTTTAAACTCCAAAGCTGTTGGTTAGATTGTATTAATCTTTTTTGTTGCTTGATAGCCCGCCTTTTAGTTAGCAGTGCTAGCACAAACTCAATTAACAAAATGGCAAAAACTCCCCCAATGACTAATGCAATCAAAGTTTTTGGTTCTAACTGGGCATTTTGGCTTTTTAATTGATAAAGAGCATCTGGAAAAAACAAGCTAATCAATAAAATAAGTAACACTACAATGAGTGATATATAAGGAAGATAGATAAAGGCAGTCGATTGCTTTTCTAATGCTGCCGAAGCAACTTCGTTTAATAGACTGTTGTTTTGGTGAGAGCTATCAGCCGTTCGATTGGTTTTATTATTCATTGTCTATTTACTCAACATTAGTTAGGTAATTGGGTCCTAAGTTTTAATTCCTACTGAGGCTTTACCCAGCAATAAGCATGCAAATCACCAAAAGTGACGACCCCTTCGCCATCTTTGCACAAGGCTAAAAAACTGTTTTTGTTGGTACTTTTTGCGGCTTGCTCAAATGAGTGTCTGAGTATCTTAATATGTTGACGGTAATTGCTATCAGTTAATTTTTCCAAATCAAGTAGTTCTGCCATTTGGTCGGTTGTTACGGGTCTTGGCGAGTGAATTACAAGTTCTTTGAGCATCTTTCGCGGGGTAGGGGCAAGCGGCCGCTTAGCGTTATTGGGGTTCATTAATTTGGTGTTATGCCAATAAACGTTCCATGTTTGCAAGTCAATTTGTAACGCTCCGCTGCTAAGTATTTGTGAGTTGATGTCAGAAGTAGCTGATTCCAGTTGCTTTTGGCGTAATAGCGCTTTAATTCGCCAACAGATTACTTGTTCAATATTTTGCTGATGTTTTGCAATAAAGTCGTGCGCATTATTTTGTTCAAATGCTTTTTCTTCAATTGGGGTTCCGCTGTGCTCGGAAAGGTAAATGATGGCCACACTGGGCCACTTTTGCTTTAGTTGCAACGAAAGAGTAAGTCCCGCTTCATCATTACCATTTAAGTTGGCATCGAGAATAACGATATCAGGTGAATGCTCGGCAAGCTTTATTGCTTGTTGTGCTGCTTGGTAAAACCGCATGACTTTTACTAAATTTGGATAGTCATTATCGCCAAAGTCTGCGCTTTCTAGCACTGGTTGAAACTTATTTATCCAATGAAACTGGTCTTCTACCCACCAAATATTTGCCATTGATAGTGCCAAGTTAGTTTTCTGTTTGATTAAACATTAGCACGCTTAATCGCATAAAAACAACGACTTAAAGCTTGCATATGTTGCATTAGGTCATTTATTTTAGTTTTTCTCACAAATTTTTCACTGCTAAGAGTCACAATTTAATCACGCTCAGCGAATGGATACATTATTTCAATGATTTTTCAAATACGCTAAGTGAGACTTGATTGGAGGAAAATGATGTTTAATGAACTTTTATCTGTTTGGTCTAATAACCAAGCTATATCTCTTTTAGTGTGGCTATTAATTGCTATTGTTAGCCTATATTTAGGCCGTAGCCAAGCTCATAAGCTGTTTGCTGGCTTAGGTAACGCGGTCTATAAAACCTTGCGCTTATGGAGTTTCTCGTTAGCTAGCGCTGAAGCGAAAATGCGTATTCGCAATGAGCAAGTGCTGCTCCAAAATGGCGCGCAAGCTCTAGAGAAAACGATTGAGCGGGAGTTTGTACGAATCGCTGATATAGTGCAGCGCGATCTGTCTCAATACCCAGGCTTACACCGAAAGTTATCGGAGTCTATTGATAAAATTGAGAGTAGCTATCAAGAGTCAACTCAAGCCGCACCACTACCGCCTGCTTGGGGAGAAGTAGTGGAAACTATTTCTAACTTACCCAGCAACGGTGATCCTACTGTGGTAAAAATACTCGCTAATATCAAAAAGGCCGTAGATGAGTCACATCAGCAAACGCTAAAAGCCTATAAACAGTCGAGTGCTAAAAGTCATCATTTACTTTCAACTATGCAACCGGAGTGGCGTCAAATTAGCCAAAAGTTGAGTGATGTTGACGCCAAGGTACAAGGCTTAGATGAGTGTGCTAAAAATATTGACTGTCATATTCAAAACTACGCTGATGTACTAGCAAGCAAAAATTCAAGTGTCAATCAACTCAGTGCGTCAGCGTTTACTCAGTTCTTTATTTCTGGATTGGTGCTTGTGGTTGCGGCCCTTGGCGGACTGATTAACTTTCAACTAATCGCTTTACCCATGTCAGAAATGGTTGGCGGCGCTAGTTATATTGGTTCAATGAAAACATCCGATATAGCGGCCTTAGTGATAATTTTAATAGAAATTGCGATGGGACTATTTTTATTTGAGTGTTTACGAATTACTCAGCTATTTCCTGTTATTAGCAGTATGGATGACAGGTTGCGCAAAAGGATGATGATTGTCACTTTTAGTATTTTATTCATACTCGCATCGATAGAAGCGTCTCTTGCTTACATGCGCGATTTACTAGCAATGGATAAAGAAGCATTGCAACACGCTTTAATGAATGCTGGGACTAACGCGAGTGTTGTGGAAGCCCAGTTTCGCTGGATTCCATCAGTTGGCCAAATGATAATGGGGTTTATTTTACCCTTTGCGCTGGCATTTATCGCGATTCCGCTTGAGTCATTTATTCACTCATTACGGGTAGTTCTTGGTGCGGTGAGCGTAGCGTTAATAAAAGTATTACGCGTCACATTACGGTCGCTCGGCGGGCTAGCAAAACAATCGAGTAAAATTTTAATCGCTTTGTATGACATCGTCATTATGATACCGGTTAGCTTTGAAAATCTTTGGGGTGCTTATCAGCAAAAAACTGATGCTAGTAAAATGCATCAAGTTAAGTCTTAAGTTTAAAGTGGGAGTTTAATATGATGAATTTAAATAAGATTTCAAAAACTGTTGTTGGTGCCTGTTTATTTATTTTGATTAGCGCATGCGGCGAAAATGCGCGCAAAAGTAAAGCGGTTTATTTGTTGTTAGATACCTCAGGTACTTACACACAAGAACTCGTTAAAGCGCAAGCGATTATGAATTATTTACTGGCCACCTTAAATAGTGGTGACTCAATTGCAATTGCAAGAATTGATAGTGGTAGTTTTAGCGAAAAAGATATTGTTGCTAAAACAACTTTTGATATTCGCCCAAGTAGAGCAAACGATCAAAAACGGCTATTCAAAAGCAATGTTGATCACTTTGTTAGCAGCCTCAAACGTGGTAGCAGTAATACTGATATCACTGGGGGGCTAGTGCAAGCGGCTGATTATGTTAACGAAACTAAAGCATCAGAAAAATATGTATTAATATTTTCTGATCTAGAAGAAGACTTAGCTAAAGGTCATGTGAGAGACTTTCCCATTGATGTGAAAGGTATTCAAGTGGTAGCGCTTAATGTCACCAAACTAAGAAGCGATAACATTGACCCTAGAGACTACAAAAAGCGACTGGCTGAATGGCAGTTGAGAGTAGAGCAGGGCGGAGGCCAATGGCGAGTTGTAAATGATTTAGAGCGGTTAGAAAAACTAATTAGCAGGCATTAAGGTTTTATGTTTGCTTGGTGCGTTAATACCAGATTTTAAACTAGCTAAAGTTAAGTGTAACCTCTAGCTAGTTTAACGTTAAGTTTTGTGAAGTATTTTCAAAGTGAACTTCAGCCACCGGCTTACCAAGAAAATACCCTTGTCCAAAATCACAGCCGTTAATAGTTAAAAAGTCAAGCTGTTCTTGCGTTTCAATTCCTTCAGCGATAACTTGAATGTCCATATTCTTAGCCATTGCAATAACAGTTTTAATTAATGTTTCAGAAGAGTGATCTAACCCTATTTGATCAACAAAGCTCTTGTCTATTTTTATAATATCTACAGGAAACTTAACTAAATAGCTCAGAGAGGAATAGCCTGTTCCAAAATCGTCAATCGCTATTTTAATGTCGAGACTTTTTAAGTGGTTTAGCACGTCAAGTGCTTTGTCACTATCGCTTGTAAGTAGTCGCTCGGTAATTTCAACGGTAATGTCGAGAGATTTGTTCAGCTCGGTAATGCACGAAATCCAAGTTTCTAAAGCATTGTCTTTAGTCACAAATAGCCGTGGAGAAATGTTAATTGATAAACCGATTTTATTTTTTCGTGTTCGGTTGCTTTGAATTAAATAAGCTGCCGATTTTTTTAGCATAGCGATATCTATTTTGTTAATTAAACCGCTTTCTTCAGCTATTGAAATAAATTCATTTGGAGGAATGAAGGAGCCATCAGTTTGCGGCCAGCGGCATAAAGACTCGCACTTTACAGTTTTAATTTCTTGTAAACAGGCGATGGGTTGATAGTAAGGAATGAGTTGCTCGCTATTAATGGCATCGATTAGTTCAGAGTGCAATGTGTGTCTATATTCTGAGCTAATCTGCATTTCATCAGTATAAAACTGCCAGCCATTTCTGCCTGAAGATTTTACAACATACATTGCCTGATCAGCATTTCTTATTAGCGTGTCTGCATCGCTAGCGTCGTCTGGATACAGCGCAATACCGATACTTGCAGAGCAATGAATTGAAAGGTCGTCTATTTGATAAGGTGCTTGCATAGCACCCATGATTTTTTCTATGATATTTAAAACATTAATATTTTCGTTAATATCAACCAATAAAACACCAAACTCGTCTCCACTCAACCTAGAAACCGTGTCGGAATTTCGGACGCAAGGTAAAATTCTATGAGCCGCTTCAATTAATAGTTGATCGCCAACAAGGTGACCATGATTATCATTAACGGGTTTAAAACGATCTAAGTCAATAAAAAGAACTGCTACTTTAAAGTTATTTCTTTCGGCTCTTTCTATTGCGTGAGTTAGCCTATCACTAAACAAAACTCGATTAGGGAGATCAGTTAGTGCATCGTAGGTTGCTTGGTGTTGAATAATTCTGGCATCAACTATTTTTGAGGTAATGTCTTGAATTGTTCCACTAATGTGCGCTGAATTTTTTGTCGCTACATCAGCAATTAATCTTACCCACAAGTTATCAATAGTTTTTGATTGAATAGAGATTTCTATGTCAAACGAATGGCCTCTACTAAACGCATCGCTAATTTTTTTCTTCCACAGCATTGCATCTTCAACTTTTAACTTTTGACAAAAATCGACTGTATTACTAGGCATTTTTTTAAAATAAGGCGAAAGCATCGACACTGCTTGTTTTGACCAAGCTTCAAATTCGCCATTTGAGTTGATGGTCCAACCGCCTATTTTGGCAATTTTTCCAACTTGAATAAGCGTGTGCTGTTTTTTCTTGACTTTGGCTTCTAAAAGTAGGCGTAGCTTTTCTTGATTAAAGCGATAAATAATTAGTAGCGTAAACACTATCGAAATAAATAGCGCAATGAGCCTTGAAATTAGTACTTCATTGCTAATTTCATTGCTTTCAAATTTTGGCGCGAGTGCCAGTTTCCAGGTGCCCCCTCCAACTGAAATGCTTTCCTGTACATGGGTGGGATGATCGAACGTAGACTTTTGTCCGTAAATGATCTTCCCTTCAATATTAAAAGTGTTATAAACCTTAATAGAGAGTTGATAATCATTACCGACTTGGTAAACATCTGAATGGCGATAGAGTTTGTCTGCATCTAGTGGGGCAGATATAATCCCCCAAAGTTTTCTGTTCGAACCTTCACCAGTGAAAATGGGGGAACGACCGATAAATGCAACTCCACCTTGAACTAAGTTAACAGGACCCACCACGAGCAGCTGTCCTGTATTTACAACTTCTAAAACCATGTCTTTTTGTGCTGGCGTTTTCAAGTAGTCAAGTCCAATGACTTTTTCATTGCCGGTTAGCGGATAAACCAAATTGACTTTTAAGTCTTTAGCGGCAGCAAAATTTATTAACATAGGTTCTTTCTTAAAAAGCTCTCTTGCGTAGCTTCTAAATTCTTCATCTGAAATTTGCGGGTGTGCCGAAATATAAGCGGAAAATCCAGTTAACATAGACAGGTTAATTTGCAAGTTGCCATTAAGTTTTGCACTAATTGAATTCAGTCTACGCGTGAGTTCAAGTTTTATTTCTTGAGATTCTTTGCGGGTGATTTCTTGTTCTACAATAGCTTCTAGAATCAGCATTAAGCTTAAAAAAACGACTAGCGTGCTGTAAAGCTTGCGCTTATACCATAATATAAAAATTAGGCTCAGTAATAAAAGGCAAACCAACACTTTGGTAATACCTGTTAGCAGAGCAGTTTGTGAGTCTTTATTTTTTTGAATATTGGAGTATAAAAAATTCTCATCGAGTGGTTTTCTCACTAGCCCGATAAACCTAAGTTGTTCGCTCATTCCAAACCATCGTTCCGGATTGATATGACCTATCGGTACTTCAGGATACTTTAATAAACTCTCGATATTATCAGCGAAAGCTTTATTGTAGGCGTTTAAGTCTTCGTAATTAACGATATGACGAGGTAGCTCGTTACTAATTCGATTAGCGAGTGAATACTTATTTTTCACCGCATACTCCCACCCTTTTAAACTAGCCTTTACAAAGCGATCCACTAGGTCTGGATTTTGTCGATAAAATGCACGCGAAGTAAAAAGTGAGTCGCTATAAAAATTAATGCCAAAATTGGAGGGTAAAAATTCGCTAAGTTCTACGCCTAGTTCTTTTGCTCTGTGAGCTGCTGAAATCTGGTAGGTTGAAATGACATCTGCTTTGCCGTTGAGCAAAGTTTCAATGGTTGGGGGTTCGTCAACAAATTTGATTAAATCGGTGTCATAGCCGCGCAGCTTAAACAATGTTTGTAATTCAGATTTTATTGCAGAGTCATTAATTACCGCAATACGCTTATTCTCCAGTTGGTTTAAGTCAGCAATGGGGGACGATGCCAGTGAAAATAGAGCTAGCGGGCTTTTTTGAAATATCGGGGCCAGAATTAAGAAGTCAGCCCCTTGATCAAGCGACACCAGCAGGTCTACAGAGCCAATGCCAAACTGTGCGCGTCCTGACATCACTTCTTGGGTTACGTTTTTAAATTCGCCATTGGGGTGTGACAAAGGCAGTATGTCTACTTCTATTCCTGCTTCTTGGTAATAGCCTTGCCATTTTGCTGCGTAATAACCGGCAAATTGAAACTCGTGCTCCCACTTAAGCTGCAACGATACTTTATCGAGCGCAAAAGCGCTCGATAGGCAGCAAAATAAAAGACTTAAAGCAGCAAAAATCTTAAGCATCTATCCAGTATTAGTTAAAAGATTGTTCTTTTAAGCCTAGTCGATAAAATTAACTTTTGCTGACTTAAACCTAATTGCTACAATTGAATATAAATCATTAAATATCAATGATTTACCTAAAAAAAAGGGGCTCTTAGTGGTGCCAGTTTTTGCTATATAAATCTCAATAATAGAAAATGAAGGGGGCTACTTTAATTTTTTAGGGGCTTTTCCCAAAAATGAGCCTTTCCCATTGCAGGATCAAGTTCATAACCTTGAAAGCCGTGTTTTCTATATAAGTTTTGTGCCAGTTCATTGCCTTCGAGTACTTCAAGCGTTATTTTACAATAGCCTCTTTGTTGAGCCAGTTTTTCAATTGCCTGAAGTAAGGTGCTCGCTAAACCATAGCCTCTGTATTCTGGTGAAATGGCAAAGTCATGAATATTAAGTAGTGCTTGACACTTAAAGGTTGAAAAGCCCTCAAAACAATTACTCATTCCAGCGGGTTTTCCGTCTACGTAGATAATAAATGAAACCGCATAGGAAAGCTTTTTAAGTTGCTTAATTAGCTGCTGTTGAGTTTCTGTAGCTAGGGGTTTACCTGCCCCCATTGGATCCATAGAGTAGTCATTTAACAAGTTAAGTAACTCTTCGCATTGTTTAGCGTTATTATAGTCGACAATTTCAGTGATGATATGGGGCATAGATGACCTGTATTAAGTTAGTGACTTCCGTAAGCTGAGTGACTAAAAGCAGAAGATAAATAAAGCGTGCTATCGATAAATGAGCCGATAGTTATACTTAAAATATTAAGTGTTCAATTTTCGGAAGTAAAATGATTTTTACTAGGGCATAATTTTATCTACTGTAAAAATTAAAGTTTATTAGGTTAAAAAGTGCCATGGCAATTTCTAATTCTCACCTACCTGCGCAAGCTGAAATGTATCGAGCACTGTGTAATAAAGATCCAAGTTATGAAGGGATATTTATTGTTGGAGTAAAAACCACAGGCATTTTTTGCCGGCCGACTTGCACTGCGCGTAAACCCAAACCAGAGAATGTCGAGTTTTTTGGCAATACTCAGCTTGCGCTAAATTATGGTTATCGTCCATGTAAAGTTTGCCAGCCTATGCGGGTGCAAGGTGAAACACCCGAGTGGCTGCAAGGCTTGCTAAAAGAAATTTCGGCTTGTCCGGGGATACGCATAACTGATCAGGGGTTGCGAGAAAGACAGCTTGACCCGGTTAGAGTCAGGCGATGGTTTAAAAAAAATCATGGCATCACTTTTCAAGCTTATTTGCGATCCTTAAGAGTCAATCATGCTTTCGGGCAAATTAGACATCAGCAAAAAGTCACTGATGCTGCCTTAGCGAGTGGATATGATTCAATTAGTGGGTTTAATGAAGCTTTTAAACAGTTAACTGGTGTGTTACCAAGCAAAAGCAAACAGCAGTCTGTTGTTATTGTTAATCGGCTTTTAACACCGCTAGGGCCAATGTTTGTAGGTGCAACTGAAGCTGGGATTTGTCTGCTAGAGTTTTGTGATAGGCGAATGCTAGAAACACAATTTAAGCGGCTTACTTTAAGCCTTAATGCACGAATAATGTCGGGTAATCATGAGCTGTTCAGTCAACTTGAGAATGAGTTGGCAGCCTATTTTAATGGCCAGTTAAGCCAGTTTAAGACGCCTTTAGATTTAGTTGGAACAGATTTTCAGCGCCAAGTTTGGGCAATGCTGTTGACCATTCCTTATGCTCAAACACGTAGTTACCAACAGCAAGCTGAGTTAATTGGTAATCCTAAGGCGGTGCGTGCGGTGGCTAAAGCAAATGGTGACAATAAAATTTCAATATTAGTGCCTTGTCATCGGGTAATTGGTAAAAATGGCAAGCTAACTGGATACGGTGGTGGCCTGTGGCGGAAGCAGCGGCTACTTGATTTGGAACAAAACCAACAAACTTCTATTTAAAAGGCTAGTTATGAAAGTGAGTGATGTTTTTAGCTTGTTGTTTTTAGCTGCTATTTGGGGCGCCTCGTTTTTGTTTATGCGAGTTAGCGCACCAGAATTTGGCGCAGTAGGGCTCATTGCACTAAGGGTGGCTATTGCAGGCCTATTTTTGCTTCCTTTCTTTTTTAAACAGGCCAAGCCCGAACAAGTTGCTCAACACTGGAAAGCCCTTAGCGTAGTTGGAGTGCTTAACTCAGCGTTGCCTTTTACACTATTAGCCTATGCAACGTTATCGCTCAGCGCTGGATATACCTCAATTTTAAATGCGGCAACGCCCATTTTTGCGGCATTTATTGGCAGCTTATGGTTTGCGTCGCGCTTTTCAAAAAGCGCATTACTCGGCCTGTTACTGGGGTTTTTAGGGGTTATATTATTGGTGTGGGAAAAGCTTGCTATTGGTCAACTTAATACCAGTTTAGCTGTGGCTGCAGGCTTAAGCGGGGCATTGTGCTACGCATTCGCGGCTAACTATAGTAAGAAGCACTTAATCGGAGTGAGTCCTTTAGCAATAACCACTGGAAGTCAGTTTGCAGCGACTTTGTTTCTTATTCCATTCGCAATTATTTGGTGGCCAGATAAAATGCCATCACAAGGAGCTTGGATTAATGTGATTATACTGGCTGTTGTTTGTACGGGAATGGCACAAGTCATTTACTTTAAGCTTATTGACAATGTCGGCCCAGCAAATGCAACCACAGTCACTTTTTTAATACCTATTTTTGGGGTTCTATGGGGATATTGGTTTCTCGACGAGGTACTTTCGTTGCAAGCACTTTTTGCTGGGTTAGTCATTTTAGTTGGTGTGACTTTAGCTACAGGCTTTTATGAAACCCTAATTAAGCGGTTGCGATTTAACAGGTAAGACCTTAAAAAATAGCTTATTAAGTCAATCGCAGGTATAGTGCGCGCTGACCAAAAACGAGTTAAAAACGTTTTTAATTAATGCTTGTCCTTTAAATCGTCGTCGCAACTGTCCGTAGCGGCTGCGCTTCAAGCCATTAATAACAAAGTTAACCGCGCGGAGCCAATATGTTTGTAAAAAATTACTGTAGTCAAGTTGAACAGTCTTACTCATTTTCTAAACAGCAAGCGAGCGATTTTGCTAAGCAAGTTGCTGGTGACTATAACCCTATCCATGATCCTGATAGTAAACGTTTTTGTGTACCTGGTGACCTACTTTTTGCGTTAACTTTAAGTGAGTTTGGCTTAAGTCAGTCCATGAATTTTGATTTTCAAGGCATGGTAGGCAGTGATACTCCAGTTCAGTTTGTCGAGCAGGGTGACTGTATAAGAGTTGAAAATGAACGCGGTAAAAGCTTTTTGACAGTTACTCGTAGTGGAGACGTGACAAAAGACGACACTTTTGTCAGCGAATTGATTAAATCATACGTTGCCTTTTCGGGTAAAACCTTTCCCCACATAATTGTAAAATTAATGAAGCAAGAAGGGGTAATGGTTAACGCAGAAAAGCCAATGGTTATTTATGACCAAATGAAGCTAACTTTAGACTCTTTTTCTGACGACAAGCCCTCAGTGGAGCTAGAACGATGCCAATTTGACGTAAATGGAAAACGTGGCTTAGTGTCGATGTTTTTTGATATTTGCGCAGCTGGAAAAGTCATTGGAAAAGGTGAAAAGCAAATTATTATGAGCGGGCTGCGCCCTTTTGAGCAAGCTGGGGTTGACTTGTTAGTGCAAAACTACGAAGAAAGTAAAGCAAAGTTCCAAGGCTAAAGCAGGTTTTAGAAGGCAAAAAGCGAGTCATTGCTCGCTTTTTGTTCAGTTAGTAGTTTAAATTAGTTGCGCTTTAATTGATTTAAAGTTTGCTTTATTTGCGAAAAAATCCTACATTATCAGTTAGATAGAATAACTCTAACGATAAAATCATTGATGATTGTGGGTAAATGCGCATGACAGCAAAGATCATTTCTATAGCTCAAGCAAAAGGTGGGGTCGGTAAAAGTACGGTCTGTGCCAATCTCGCGGTAACTTTTTCACAGTCAAATAAAGTTTTAATGATTGATTGTGATCCGCCACAACACTCACTTTCAGCTTGGTTTAATATACGCCAAGATCTCTACGAAGACACTGGTTTGGTGCTACAGCAGGCATCTACGCCGGCTCAATTAAATCAAGTTATTGATAAAAGCTGCGAAAACTTCGATTACATCATTATTGATGGCGCGCCTCACGTAAATGCTTTGGTTCGCGCAATGCTATTGCAGTCAAATTTGGTTTTAGTGCCACTTGCCCCGTCTTCGGTAGAAATATGGTCTTTTCAAACCTTTGAAGCCCTGTTAAACAAAGCTGCTGCGATTAATAAACAGTTAAAAACTAAAATTTGCTGGAATCGTGTGCGGCGTCGGGTGAAATCATCTGAAGAAGTTATTCAAAAGGTCGCCAAAGACTCTAAACTGACAGCATTTAAAAATCAGCTAACTTTTCGAGTGGCTTATATGGATTCTTTTGCTGAAGGCTGCAGTGTGTATGAGTGGACTGATCCTGTCGCTAGCGCAGAGGTATGGTCGTTGTCTTCTGCGGTAAAAAGAGCTGTTAGCAAAGAAGTCAAAGTATCGCTGTCTAAATCGACTAGCGCGCAAGAATTTATTAAAAAAGGTTAGTTTGTCATTTAAAAGTAAGCAATACGGCGTTTAATTGGCTATTCCGCGGGGGGATGTTTGCGTCTTCGCCAAGTAATAAAGCCGCTCAAAGCCAACAATATTAAAATTAAAGCCGTAATATCATTGGTGACCTTGCCACTTAGCCCCAAAATACTACCGCTGTGTAAGTCTTGAATAACTTTAAGCCAACTTAATTGACGTTGACGATAGTCTTGTGCCAAAGCGACTAGTTCTCCTTGGCTGACTTGTAAATTCGCCGGTAGTTTCTGCCAAGTTGCGAGTCGTTCGTGATTAACACTTGGCATTGCTGTTAACGAATAGTTATCCCAGTCAACTTGAAAGACTAATTGGTTAAGTTCGACTAAAAGTCGGTTTTGATGACTCGCGACTAACTCAACAGACTCAAATATTATGGGGCTGCCACTAAGCGCTTTAAACTTAACTTGGTCGATTAGCTGACCGTCATAAGTGAGTAACAATAGCTCTCGATTAGTTGCAACAACAAAGAATTCGTCGTTTAAAATGGCCGTTTTCAAAGGCATTTCTAGTTTTTGTATAAATTGCTTATTAAAGTAAATCAAATTGTCTAATTGACACAGTTTAGCGGATTTTATTGAGTAGCATTGAGCGTGTGTCGGCGCTTTTATTTGGTACCAATTTAGCAGCAAATTAGACTCAACTGCTGTGTTTTGTAAGCCGAGTGATTCGTAGTGATTAAGTAAAACACCCGTTACTGCTAAATTTAAAAGAAAAATTGAGGCGGCAAAGCCTAGCCGTCTATGCCATTTTCTGAAAATGCTTTTACGCTTTTTTTGCTTTTGTTTTTTATGGTATGCGTTCATTGGTTAAGCAGTTTAGCAAGCTTTAAGGCAACACGGGAAATTTTTTTCATGGCATTAACCGACATAGTCGCGCCGGAGATTCCATCAATAGGCCGGTTGAGTTGATCGCTCTCAGTTAGCTGGCTATTTTTAAACTGGTCGCTAAATGCTTGCATTTTTATTTCATCGCCACGACTTTCTCTAAACGCTAATACCTTAACCTGAATAATTTTATGATTGTTAATATGAACCGCAAATGAGATTGGCTTCTCTTTGCCAATTTCCTCTAAAAACCAAATAGTATTTTCTTCAAACTGCCAATACTTTAAGCGCAATTTAGGGTAGGGGTGGCCAAGAATGCTGGATATTTCAGATTGGATCGACTGGTTCAACCAAAGCGTTTTGCGTTGAAAGTTGCTTTGTGAAATAGCGCTGGAGACTTGTTGAATAAATTCATTTTCTGTTAAGTACACCTCGGCTTCAGCCGTTATGGTTAAGCTGAAACTCAGACACAAAAAGATGATCTTAAACAGTCGCTTCATTTATGAAAAACCCATCATTTAATTGTCTACTAGAACGCCAAATGGCAAGCTAAAGCTTGCCATTTTATATTGCTATAAGGCTGATTTAAACTAGAATTGATAACCAACACCTAAGTTAAATCCACTGCCATCTTGTGCACCCATGCGGTTCTCAACATCAAATTTAAAAACCACGTTTTCGTGTGGCCAATAATTTAAGCCCATGTTAGTTTGACGCATTTCTGTATCGTCGCTAAGACCTTCGTTATTATCCCATACGTTGTAGCGTGCAAACAGTCCAAAGTTTTGGTTTAGTCTGTAGCTTGGCTCAACATAAAAACCAGACTGCTCATCTCTACCAACTAACTCTGCTTCAGCACCATCGATTGACCATGTTGCGTAGAGTGCGCGTAGCCCAAAAGCGCCACTCGTATAAACCGCATGAGCCGTTAATAAACTAGCATCTGCGTTTAGTTCGCCTTGAGTAACATCTTGCTGGTACTGGTAAGAAGCTGCTAACTCTAAGCCTGGGATCGCAGTATATTTTAGCCGCGTCGTATAAGCTAAGCTATCCGCATTAGCACTGGCAACTTTTTGGCGGCCACTTCTAATTAAAAATGACTTGCTACCAGAAGTTGGTGTACTTAAACCTGAGTGTAATGCAAACTCAGCTGAAACACCTTCGGCTAATTTAGAGGTAACTCCAACACCTGCTTCCCACCAAGTAGAAGGAATAATGTTCTTTTCAACAGGGTTACGCTCTACGCCGTAAAATGTATTAGGCTCGTGAGTTTCGTTTAATATGCCCACTGGAACTAAAAATAAGCCCGCTTTAATTGATGTTGCATCGCTTAAGTCCATCTCAATATAAGCTTGCTCAAGCTCAACTTCACCAGGTTTTCCGTCGCCTGCGAGTGCATGCTCAATTTCTAGTTCTGAGAAAAAGCGGATATTACTAGTAAATTCGTGGCCGAAAAATAATACAAAACGGTGGAAGTCGATTGATTCGTTTTGTTCAATATTGTTGTAATGAAGCTCGCCATAGCCGCCAATTGATGTTTTTGACGCCACTGAGTTTGCCATTGATTCTTCTACTGCGGTGACACTGGCTTCAACTTTTTGTTCGGTTTGTTGATTTTTTTCCTGATTATCTTTTACTGACTTTTGCAACGCTTGAATTTGTGCTTGTTGCTTTTTAATTAAATCTAAAAGCTCCTGATTGCTTGGCTCTGCTGCAAAAGTTGTAGTGGAAGCTAATATGGCTGCTGAAACAGCCGCTAATTTAAAGTTCATTTTTATACCCTAAATGTTTAAAAAAGATAATGGTGGTTAAGTTTCGCGAACTATACGGTAATCGAATTCTAAATGCAAATCATTTGCAATAGTAAATGCGATTAATTGTTATTTGATGAGGTTGTTCAATTTAAAACCGTAAAAATTCTTGGTAAACACTAGCTTTCTAGCGATTTTTCGACAGAGTGTTTGGCTATTTATTTAAGCTTTTAGCTTTTTAAGGTCTTAATCATAAAGCGGTTAGGATCCACCGCTTGAGCAATCCTAGGCGATAAAGGGGATGGTTGGTTATTGATTAAGGCGGCTAAATGTTGACTGGCCAGTAAACTATAAAGCAGCCCATGAGAACCATAGGCGGTATTTAGCCAAAGCCCCTGCTGATAATAGCTTGTTTGTGGCTTAAGCTGAATTTTTCGCTGGCCGAGTTGGGCGAAGTCTTGTTGAATAGCTTTGGCATTGGGTACTCCGCCGACGATAGGTAAGCGATCGGAAGCATGCAGTCTATACCCTTGGGTGGCAAAATTTACCTCGTCGATATTAGGTACTGGCGGAAGCAGGTGAAGCTTAAGTAATTCGTTCGCCTGATTAAATAAGACTTGTTGATCGCTTGGCTCTAAACTATTAGGCATAGGGTTACTAAGCATTAATTGTTGCGCCACTGTTTTAAATGTACTGCCAATATGAAACCTTTGGTTTCCTAGTGGAACAATATAGCTCTTGCCACATAAAGGCGCATTTAATTGCTTTGCTAAATCTGCATGGTGAAACACGCCTGTTTGACCTTGGGTTATGTGGGTCGCTAACCCTGTATTAGTGGCGTTAATGAGGCTATGGTTTAAACTGGCTCCACCACAGAAAATAACGTGACTAAAGTGCTGAGTTGTTTCTATCTGCTTAGTCTTCAAGGTCAGTTGATGTTGGCCCTGATCTTTGGAATTGATATGCATCAACTGAGTTGAAAGTAAACAAGTAAGCTTGTCGCTTGAACAAAGCGCGATTAACAATTGGCAGAATGCGTTTAGATTAAGCGCACCAGCTTGAGTAAAAACAATGCTTTGCTGCTGATGTGACGATGGTTTATATTTTAGCCAGTCGGCAATCTCTAAGCGATTAAATAGGTTAAACAGCGCATCGGCTTTGTCTCGTTCGAGAGAGCGCTGCAAGTTTTTGCGCAAATCGAGTTGAGCACGTTGTTGACAACTTAATTGATTAAGAAAGCTGACTAGAACTTGATAGGCCTGCCAGTTAAATTGGCTAGCGTAATTTATATCTAGGGTAATTTGAGGGTGAAAAATCCCGGCAGCTGCGGCAGAAGCTGCACTGGCTAATTGAGGGGTTTGCTCAATTAGAGTGACCTGATAACCTTGATTCACTAAGGTAAAGGCAGTTGCGCACCCCGCAATGCCTGCACCAATTACTGCAATACTTTGGTTGTTTTGGGCTAACGAAGGTTGTGTGGCATAGCGAAACCAAGGTTTAGATTTTTTCAAGTTTAGGAAATTCGCTTGTTGGGTTGAGCCCACCTCAATGGGGGGAGCTAACGGAGTACCATTAAAAGTAGCGCAGAGCATTTCTCTTTTTTTGGCAAAGCCTTTGCGTTTTTGTATGCTAAAGCCGACTTGAATTAAGGGTTTTTTTACTGCCGCTGCTACGCTAAAAGAAGCTGCGCGAGTAGCAGAGTGGCTGAGTTGAGCCATTTTTTTGCAAGTTGGCAAGTTCCACATTGATTCGTTTTTAGCAGGCGCAAAGCCATCCAGAAACCAATGGTCAACCTTAAGCATCGGGCGGCTGGTTTGTTCGTCTATTAAATCCTGTAAAGCATCTTCTACCGGCATAAATAATAACGTTAGACTAATATTAAGTCGCTTAAATTTAATTTGAAAGCGTCCGTAAGTTGGGGCTGGATAGTTTTGCAGCAAATGCTCGCTGATCTGCTTAAACTCGGGCCACAGAGAATGCGCTTTTACAAGATCGCTATGTTTGAAAGGCCGCTTTTCTATTGAAATATATTCTAAATGCTGTTGATTTAAGTTGGGGTTGTTCTGATTTTTCTGCTGCCAATGGTGTGCGCAAACTAAAAAATTGAGGCCGCTACCAAAACCGAGTTCTGCGACATAATAGTGTTGCTGTTTAGCGCTTTGCCAATCCTCTAAAAGGTGGTTTCCTTGAATAAAAACATGTTCTGTTTCGGCCACGCCATCTAATTGCGAAAAGTAGATGTCGTTAAACTCAAGACTAATAGGGAGGCCTTCTCGCCACTCGATTTGCGCCGGCTTTACTTGGGCAAACCGAGCTAAATGGGCGCTAGACATATTCGATTTTACTCTCAGGTAATTTTGACTTTGCGCTAGTTTATTTTAGTCTCTAATTAATTCTAAAAACTCAGCACGTGTAGCAGGTTTAGAGCGGAAAGTCCCAAGCATTACCGAAGTTTTCATGGTTGAGTTTTGCTTTTCTACGCCGCGCATCATCATACACATGTGTTTAGCTTCAACAATCACTCCTACTCCGGAAGCCCCTGTCACTTGCATAATCGCTTCTGCAATTTGCTTGGTCATATTCTCTTGGATTTGGAGGCGACGCCCAAACATATCAACGATTCGAGCAATTTTAGAAAGCCCTATAACCTTGCCTGTTGGTAAATAGGCTACATGGCATTTGCCAATAAATGGTAGTAAGTGATGTTCGCACAGAGAGTAAAGTTCAATGTCTTTCACAATGACCATTTCATCGTTGTCTGACTCAAAGATTGCATTGTTGACTACTTCGTCTAATGACTGCTGATACCCGCGAGTTAAAAACTGCATAGCTTTGGCTGCTCTTTTCGGTGTGTCGATTAAGCCGTCTCTAGAAACGTTTTCGCCTAATTCAGTTAAAAGCTCGCTATAAAGTCCAGCTATTTTGTCACTCATTGGTTTTCCAAGGGTTATCGATAAAGCTGGCTATTGTAATCGACCTAGCCTTTTTAGCCAAGCGCTAACCATAATCCAACGCCAAACATTAACGAACCAGAAAGTCGGTTAATTGTTTTTACATTTTGTTGATTTCGCACTAGCTTACTTAAAGTATGTCCGCCAGTAGCATACAAGGTCATAAAGATAAACTCGCTAACTAATATGATTAAAACTAATGCAGACAATTGAGGGGTGAGAGGGAGCTCAGGGTTAATAAAAGGGGGCAATAAAGAAATAGTAAAAGCCCAGCCTTTAGGGTTAGCAATTGCAGTGACAAATCCTTGTAACATAAGTCTTAGCTCAGAAAATTGGACTTCTTGTGCGTCTAAATTAAGTGCCATTTTACCTTTTGAGCGCCACATTTGAATACCTAAGTAAATCAGGTAGGCTCCGCCGAGGTATTTAACTAAATTAAATACTCCGGGGTAATGTAACATGACACTCGCCACTCCAATCACGGCTGAAATAGAAACAATTGCGACTCCAACGAGTTCACCCCACATCATCCATAGGGTTTTCTTTAAGCCTACCGTCATTCCTAAAGTCAGCGCTAGAGTCATACACATGCCTGGGGTGGCAGAAACTAGCATAAAGGTAGGTATAAACAGAGCGAGTAAGGTGTAGTCGAGCAGCATAAGTATCAAAATCTTAAAATTCTAAGAGGGCGCATACTAACTAATTCGTAGGCTAAGTTAAAGCAATTCTTTGTTGTTGCTAAGCTAGTTTTTGGCGAGATTATTCAGTTTAAATTGTAATAAAAGCGCTTTTGAGTTCATTCGGTTTTAAGTTATTGGTAAACCGCTATATTGTCTGCAAAAGCTGACATTAACTATCAATGATGGCTGACAAATTAATACTGCCTTAGCTGAAAGACAGCTGGCGCGTATGGTGCTTAAATTACAACCTGACAAGACAAGTTTTTGTTAGCTATTTTGAATTGAATCGATTTTCTATTCGTCATTGCTTAGTTTTGTGCATGGCTAACTTCAATGCTCGGCTAACTTCAATGCTCGGCTAACTTAAATGCTTGGTTAACATCGGGTGAAAGTAATTTGCTTTCAGAATGCATCGTTTAAATGGACGAAAGAGAGGGAAGAATGCAGCAAGTTAAAGCGCAGCAAAAGTCAGACTTAAGCGCTAGATTGATGGGTTTTTTTAGTTTCGAAAAAACCTTGTTGGTGGTTGTCGTTTTTTTATTAGTCAGTCAGCGAGGCGAAGTGCAGCCAGAAGTTATAAGAGCGAATTTAAGTGATACGCAAGTACAACAAATCACGAGCGCTATAGTCGCTAATCAAAGCCTAAATCAAATTAATAGCTCGCAGTATGAGCAAGATAGTAACAACCAGATCCGTCAGATTAACGCTCAAGTTATCGAAGAAATAAAATTGCTAAAGGATGAAATTACGCTGTTGCAACAAGATTTAGCGCAGCGCAAAAATTCGCATTTAGGGAGTGCCACAGAAATTCCCTTAGAACAACAGCAACAAGCCGTTGCACAAATTGAATTGCGTTTACAGCAAGCCATTCAAAATGGAAGTTGGAGCGCTAATGACAGTGAGTCAATTATTGAGCACGTCGCGCTGATTAGTCTTCATGAAAGAATGAGGCTACTCGACTTATTCGCGCAGGCTGCTGAACAAGGGTTAAGCTCAATTGCTGAATACCCGCCGCCCCTATAAACGAGGCGTAAAGCATTACGTTACTTGGTGCTAAGTGAGTAAAAAAGTGCAGCAAGTTAGGTAATAGAAGTAAAGCGCGTGACGAGCACTTTACCCTTTTAAATCAAAACTGGAGATAAGGATATGCGAAAGTTATTAATTATTAGCGCTATTGCAACACTAGGATTTGCTTCATCAGTGTCAGCTCAAATTTTAGGCAGTGTGATAGTAAACTCAACCAATACTTCGATGACGGGGCAGTTTAATGTGGGTACTTCTCCTACTGCAGGGCATGCCAATAGTTATATTTGGGGTAACGGATATGCCAATAGTAGTATTGGTTTCGGTGGGCGAGACGCAGTGAGTGGGCGCAGCTTTTATTGCACAATTCCGGTAGGAAATGCTTTATACGATGCAGCAGTAAATATTCGTAATAACCTTGGCCCAATGACTTATTTGCGGGTCAATAAGTCAAGTACGAGTAGTACCTGTACTAGCGTGTTTGTACTTAAGGACTCTAGAAGGCATGGCTAGTTGCTTATAAGTCACCCTATCTATAGGTTGTTGAAAGGCAGTGCTTTTGTGGCATTGCCTTTTTTTTGACTAACGGTTTAGGCTTTTTAATCAAGTAGCTTATTTAAGTGTTTTATCACTAAGAGGGGTTAAATTTAGCGGTAAATAAGAAAAATGCGCTAAAACAGACTACATTTACTAAAGGTAAGCGGTATTCAAGTTTTATCTAAGTCGGGATGACCTAGTAATAAAAAGTAGCTTTAATTAAAACCGGTCAAGTTTATAGTAACAGCTGAGAGTCTATTGGAACCACGAAGTTTACAAGAAAGAGTATTAATTGGGTTAGGCGCTTTAGGTGCCGCGGTCATTTTCCCTTTTAGCATTATTCGCTTTTTAAATAGTGAATGGCTTATCGCAATCATCGACTTACTCATTGCTGGGGTTATGGCGCTAATATGTGGCTATGTATTTCGGACGCGCAAAGTGGCATTTCCGAGTTATGCGCTATCTTTAATTTCGGCTGCTGGGGTTATTTTGAGTGTTTCAGTTAAAGGTAGCTCGCAGATATTTTGGGTCTATCCGGCAATTTTAGCCGCCTATTATTTAATTAAGCCCAATGCCGCTGCGTTGGTGAGTTTGTTTGCTAGTGTCACTTGTATCGGTTTAATTGGGTTAGAAGCGAATACGGTAAATTTGTTAAGTATTAGTGCAACCTTATTTATGACCAATGGCTTTGCCTATGTATTTGCTAAAAGCATGCATGACAACCAAGCTAGATTGACCAATGAAGCAGGACGTGACCCATTAACCGGGTGTGGTAATCGTCGCTCGTTAAACGAAAAACTTGCTGAAGTAGTTGAAACACAAGCTCGGCAACCGAGTTCGATTTGTTTGTTTTTATTAGATTTAGACTATTTTAAAATGGTAAATGACCGATACGGACATAAAGCAGGCGATGATGTTTTAGTTGAAGTCGTTGAAATTATCAATAATCGAATTCGAGTCACTGACGCGCTTTACCGTTTTGGCGGCGAAGAATTTATCATCGTTCCCTTACCCATTGAAATTACTCAAGCTATTAATCTTGCTGAAGAGCTTCGCCAATTAGTGGCGAATACTAATTTTAAAAACCGAATTAAACTTACCATTTCAATTGGGCTTGCCCAGTATAACCCTCGCGAATCAGCGTCTGATTGGCTGTCTCGCGCAGACAAGGCGTTATATCAAGCTAAAGAGACAGGCCGAAATAAATGCTGTATTGCCGAGTAGCTAACTTCCTTGGTGAGCTAGTCTCGACAGTTATGTTGTTTCAGCGTTAAACTATAGGCTTTTCAAGTACAAGACCATATTCTGTGAGCTCAATAAAAAAGTTCAGCCTAGTTGCTGACGAAAATATGCCTTTGTTAGACGAGCTCTTTGCTTGTTTTGCTCAAATTCAAAAGTTGCCTGGTCGAGAAATAAAAGCGACGCATTTAGTCGCAGCTGATGCGCTATTGTGCCGTTCGGTGACTCAAGTTAATGCTACCTTGTTAAATGAAAGTCCGGTTAAATTTGTGGGTAGTGCAACCATTGGAATTGATCACTTAGATACTCAATGGCTCGATAATAATAAAATCACATGGACTAACGCCGCAGGCTGCAACGCTGCCGCAGTCGCTCAATATGTTATTAGTGCCATCAGCCATTGGTGTTTGCATAAGCATAAAAAAATAACCGAGCTTAAAGTTGCAATTGTTGGCGCGGGTAACGTAGGTAGTCTGTTAGCCGCGTATCTTAATATTCTTTGTGTTGACTATGTGTTGTGTGATCCGCCGTTAAAAAAATGTGGTGATAAAAGACGTTTTGTTAGTTTTGAAGAAGCGCTTAACTGCGATGTGGTCAGTCTGCATGTTCCTTTAACACATAACGGAGACTGCCCAACCTACCATTTGTTAAACGCGAATAATTTAAATCGTTTAAAACACAACCAGTTAGTGATTAATTCCGCACGAGGTGGCGTTATTGATAACTTAGCATTACGCAGTTATTTAAATCAGCCGCAGCACGCAGATTTTGCTTTAGATGTTTTCGAAAACGAACCTCATATTGATGGCGAGCTGGTCAAGCGCTGTTGGCTGGCAACTCCCCATATCGCTGGGCACACCTTAGAGGGCAAGTTAAGAGGAAGTTTTTTTATTTATCAAGCGTTTTGCCAACACTTTGGAATTTCGCCAACTGTGCTTGAAGAAACGATTTATCCACCTGTTCAATCACTTAATGTTGACTTAGGCCTTAGTGTCGAATCGGTATTGTTAAAAATTTATGACATAGCGAAAGATAGCGAAGCTTTAAGTAAGCAAGTTGAAATATCAGAAGATTTTGGTCAGAGTTTCGATAAATTAAGAAAGCACTATTTGCGCTCTCATAATCAAACACGAAGAGATTATTCGGGCTGGTTCGTAGCCGAGGCAGACAAAAAAACAAAGCACCTAAATGACTTAATAAAGACTCTTAAGCGCCTAACCGCAATACCTTAGCTTTTATTAGTAAAAAACATTCGCTCTACTCGCATCTAAATCGACTATTATAGTCCGCCAACTTCTATTTTATTTCTTCCACTGTGTTTGGCTTTATAAAGTGCTTGGTCGGCGTCATTGATCAAGCTGCTTTGGATGTTAAGCGGGTTGATTTTGTTTTTATCTTGGGGCTGCCAGCAGCTTACGCCAATTGATACAGTGAGTTGGATTTTTTGGTGGTCGGCTAATTTAATGCACAGCTCTGCAATGTTTTTTCTAATTCTTTCCGCTATTTTTTGTGCGGTTTCTAGTTGGCACTCGGTAAGTAAAATAGCGAATTCTTCACCGCCAAAGCGGGCTAGTGTATCTGATGTTCTAAGCACTGGTTTAATAGCTTTTGCTACTTGAACTAACGCTTCGTCACCAGCATGGTGACCATATTTATCATTGATTTTTTTAAAATGATCAATATCTAAATAAAGACAGCACAATGGCTCTAAAGAACGGCTCGCTTTAGCTATTTCTTTTGCCATAGCTTGGAAGAAGTAGCGTCGGTTTTTAGTTCGAGTTAATACATCTACCAAACTTAAATGAATAAACCTTTCTTGATTTAATGAGTTTTCAATACACACGCTAATAATAGAGCCTAAATGCTCTAAAAAATTGGTTGCTAAGCTGGGCTCAAATCGTTGTTGGTCGGTGCTGCCAATTTGGAGGCTCGCAATGAGTTGGTTGTTGCGCATCAGAGGCATTAATACCGCACTTTTTAGGTGACTGCATTGAGCTTTAAAGACTGAATTGATAGTTGAAGTTGATTGGGTTAACTGAAGTTGGGCAGTAGAGCCTTTAATCTCTTTTTGTGCTTGCTGTTGGTTAATTTGATAAAGTGCTTCTAGTTCAGTTACTGTATGACTAAAGTGCAAATTATGAAAGTCTAATTCGCCGTAAATTTCTTCGCAAAGCGATTTAATTTCATTGCCATTGTCAAAAATAACAAGCTCGACTTCTTGGATATTAAACTTAGTTTTAAAGTCAATTAATAAACGCTTAAGTAAAGTCTTAAAATTACTTGCCTGTAAAAAGAAAAGTTCTAGTTGGTAAAAGTTTTCTTGAGTGCGTTGGTTTTCTTTGGCGCTTGTTAAAAGTTGTTCTAAAACACGTTTTACTTTTGCGTGATCAGCCACAAGGTTTTTATTGTCAATTTCGAGAATACGTAACTGTTGGGTTAAGTCTGTCATTTTATGGCCTAGTGGCGTTTATAGTGGCAATCTTTACCGATTTTTTGTAAAAATCAGTAGAGCGCATACTTTATAACGATAAGTTTTCAAATATATTGTGGTCATTCCTATTACTATTATTAAAGCCTAGTCAATAGCGTCTGCTTTTGCTTAGAAATCTGTGCTTCAAGTTATTGGTTTATAATATAAAATGTGTTCATAGAATCAAAGGCTTAAACCCAACATAGTGCAATCCATTGAACTTTGAGATATTTTAAAGTACTAAGAAGGATAACTAGCTGCGAATAATCTTCTATACTGTTAATAAGGGATTGTAACTAACCCATCGTTGTTCCCGCTAGTTAACTCAATTAACCTTAGTTAATTAAATCTAGTGTAATCGATAAGCCGCAGTCACAGGGAACCTAAATAAATGGCTAAAAAAGACATAGATATGGTGAAACCAGAAGATAAAGTAACTTGGACTAGCGAGAAAATCGCGGAAAGGTCAGGTGAAGATAGGCGCACTGGAGAAGATCGTCGCCAGCTAAGCGGTAGAGCGATCACTGTTCCTGATATGCGTTCTGGTATTGATCGTCGCACTGGCGAAGATCGACGAAAGGTTCGCTTGACTATAACAGGCCGGGCTATTGATATTTAACTATTAATATTTTTCTATTTATATTTAGCTATTTATATTTCGACTGTTGCAGCCACCAATCTATATTTGGCTCACAACTAGGTACTACTCAATAAAATACTGCTTGCATAACTAGTTGCCGGTTGTTAGTATTTGCTTGTTGAGAGCGAGTGACTAAATAACTAAATTAAGCTTTATTTTAATCCTAAGTTAGATTGCTTTAGTTAATGTAAAGCTTCCCGGCTTTTTCTCCACAAGAAATTTTATCGTCGTCGGGTGGCTCCAAGTTATTTTTCGGTTAATGACCTAACACAGGGGCGTGAAGGGCGTTAGCTTCTTCGCTCTCAACTTTTTTTTTAACGAACCTCCAAGTAGTCTAATTATTTGATTTTTATGATATTCTTGTGCTCGAGGGTGCATAGATAAAACTGAAAAGCTTTATCTATGCATGTTTTAGGTGAATCTTAAGGTGTTTTAAGATGAATCATTTCCCTTAGTTTTGTATTTGAGACCTTAATTATGCTTGAGTATTTTTCTAATATGGCAAAAATTGAATGGGTGTTACTGTCTATAGCCGCGATTGGCGTTGTCGTTTTATTTATTGGTTTATATTTAGTTCGGCTTAGCCAGCTACTTAAAGGCGATAGCCTAACGCATCAGTTGGCTGCCATGGCCGAGTCTCATGCTGCCAGCGTTGCACAAATTGAAGCAAAACTAGAGTCTAACCAGCAACGCCTATTTGACAATTTAAGTCAAGATAGAGAGCGACAGCTTAACTCTATTGCAGCTTTGCGGCTCGACTTAGAGCAGCGCTTTTCTCTGTCTAGTAAGGTTTTAAGTGAAGATATACAAAGCTTTAAGCTTCAAATGGTTGAACATTTTGAAAAATTAAAGCGTGCTACGTTACAGTCTATGAGCGAAGGACATTTGACCTTAACCACTCATTTAAATCAGTTTTCTAAACAGTCTAACGAAGCTTTAATGCGCTTTCAGTCTGAGACGCAGTCTCAATTTGATCACAAAATATCTCAAGGGCTAAGTTTACTTAACCAAAATTTAGATAAAAGCATTAAACAGCAAAACGAGCAGTTAAAGCAGAGTCTTAATTTTTTAACAGAGTCAACTGATAAACGCTTAAGAGAGATTAGTGGTCAAGTTGAAAAGCGCTTAACCGAAGGCTTTGAAAAAACTACTCAAACCTTTCAAGACGTATTACAGCGGCTTGCTCTAATTGATGATGCCCAGAAGAAAATTACCGAACTGTCGAGTAATGTAATGAGTTTGCAAGAAGTTTTAAATGACAAACGTTCACGGGGCGCGTTTGGTGAAGTTCAGCTGCAGTCGCTTATAAGCAATACCATGCCTGATAGTCATTACAAGATGCAGTATAAACTGAGCAATGGGAAAATTGCAGACTGTATGCTAGAGCTTCCAGAGCCTTCTGGAAGAATAGCAATTGATGCAAAGTTTCCGCTGGAAAGTTATCGTAAAATGACTGATGTCCAACTGAGCGACATTGAGCGCGCAAGCTGTAGAAAACAGTTTTCAAAAGACATTAAAAAGCATATTTTTGATATATCAGGTAAGTACATACTACCGCCTGAAACTGGCGACGGGGCGGTTATGTTTATTCCTGCTGAAAGCGTTTTTGCTGAAATCCATGGCAGCCATCCTGAGTTAGTTGAGCTGGCATACCAAAAGAAAGTTTGGCTGGTTTCACCGACGACTTTAATGGCCATATTAACCACGGCTTCTAGTGTCATTAAAGACGAGCAAACTCGGCAGCAAGTACACATCATTAAACAGCATTTAGGCGCACTGGCCACTGATTTTGGCAGGTTTCAAACCCGAATGGACAATCTGGCGAAGCATATTGGACAGGTATCGAAAGACGTTGAGCAAGTACATGTTTCCGCTAGTAAAATATCTTCTCGGTTTGAGAAAATAGAGAAAGTTGAGGTAGAACAAGAGGTTATAGTAAAGTCTGCAGCCCTAAGTTTATCGGCTGAAGACTAAAGCCTAACTAGGTATCAGTGTTTGAATTAATTAAACTGGCTTATGCGAAAAAGTGGCTAATGGCTAAAATTGTGAATTGTTTCTGTTAGTTTTTGTTTAATCAGCTATATTTTATAGATAGACAAACAATTAGGATATCACCATTGCCAATACCAAAAGTAGTCGCTGACCAGCTTGAGCAACTTGCAATAGAGTTTGAAACAATAAAACTGCCTAGTCCTATGCCGTTGCGACAAGTGGCACAGTTTTTAGGAGAAGACGCTAACTTACTTATAAGAACGATTGCGGTAGATGAAGCCAGCCGCAAACAGCTCGTCGTTTTACCCTATACTTCAGTATTAGATGTTAAATTGTTTGTCGGTGAGTCTATAGAAAGCCTAGAGATTTTGCCTTTAGCGGATGCACAAAGCTTATTTGCTTTTCAGGTTGACTCTTCTTTTCCCCCGATTCAAAAGTGTTGTAAAACACGTTTAGTTGTAGACAGCTCTGTGCTAGAAATGCCTTCAGTTATTATAGAAAGTGGAAGCGCCACAGAGCTAATTAAGCTCAGCAGTGAAGCTGCCCATAAACTCTTTGATGAGTGTGAAACCTTCGCTTTTGCAGTTTCAAGTGAAAGACTGTTCGCAGGAAATAACAGCAAAAGTACTAAGCAAGAAGTCGACAGCAGTTTTACGCCTATTCGGCTAAAACAAAGAGTAGACGATACATTCGACTTGCCGTCGATGCCAGAAATTGCACAAGATATAATGAAGTTGCGAGTTGATCCCAGTGCCGACGCAACGCGATTGGCGCAAATAGTAAAACGCGATCCTTCGTTGGCCGCGCAAGTGATTAGCTGGGCCAGTTCTCCCTATTATGGTTACCAGGGCAAAATTGATTCTATAGAAACCGCGATTGCGCGGGTACTAGGTTTTGAGCTAGTGATGAACTTAGCCTTGGGAATTTCAATAGGAAAATCATTAAACGTTCCAATGGAAGGGCCACTCGGCGTCAAAGAATTTTGGCGACAGGCTATCTATTGTGCGAGCCTTTCAGAAAAGCTGTGCCGAGCTATGCCTATAAAGCAACGACCAGAGCGTGGCTTAATATACTTAAGTGGGCTATTACACAACTTTGGACATTTATTACTGGGGCATATCTTTCCGCCCCAATTTGAGTTGGTCAATAAAACTATTTTAGCCAACCCTCATATTGCGGTTGAAGATATCGAGTTTTATATTTTGGGTGTTACTCACGAAGAAATTGGCGCTTGGTTAATGCAAAACTGGCATATGCCCGACGAGCTTATTGTTGCTGTTCATCGCCACCATCAAGAAGAGTTTTGGAGTAAACACGCTGTTTACTCAAATATTGTGCTGGTAGCCAATCGCTTGCTTAAGCGTATAAATATTGGTGATTCTGTTGACACTATTATTCCAGAGTCCACTTTAGAGTTACTGTCAATTGATGAAGAAGTTACCGACAGCGCCCTTAAAGATATTATGCTTGAGTCTGAAAGCTTAGATATTATGGCTAAACAGTTAGTTGCCTAACATTTCAATTTAATCCTTAATCTGTGTAGTGCTCTCTCGTAGAGCGCTGACTTTCTGCTATCATTTCAATTCTCTTAGGTTATTATCAGTCAGTTGTAATAGACTAAAATTAAGTCAATAATATGCCGAGTTCTTGCATAGGACATAAGCCCTCAAGTAGTTAAGTTCAGTTTCTATTCAGTCGAATAGATTTAACATTGCAATCAAGCTAACCATTGATTGCATTTACTTGTGAATTTTCAAACAGTTCTATGTTTATAAAAGCAGTAAAAAATTTTACCAGATCAGCTTGTCAGACATTATCTTCAAGCTAGTGATATAATGCACTTAATAGTTACGCCTTTTGATTGAAACGAGTTAACACAACATGAAAAAATATATACGCTTTTGTTTAACTATCTGGATTGCTTTATTGAGTGTGACTCATGTGAGCGCGGGGCCTTTGGTTAACTCAAATAACGACCAGCCTTGCAAGATCAAAAGCAGCAAGCAAGTTATCGCGACTGCAGAAAAACGAACCGGTGGAAAAGTGGTGAGCATTAAGTTACGTAAAGATACTAAACAGCCAGTTTATCGGGTGAGAGTATTGGTTGATGGAAAAAGAGTGAAAAACCTAACTATTGAGGCCTGTAGGTAGTTTATGAAAGTATTAATTGTAGAAGATGAACAGCAGATCCGAGACAATTTAGTCGCCTCATTTAAGTCTGCTGGATATGCAGTTGAGGCAGCTTCTTCTGGCGAAGATGGCGCATTTTTAGCGGCTGAGTATCCTATCGATATAGCCGTTGTAGATATAGGACTACCTGGTATTTCTGGACTCGAACTTATCGCACAGTTGCGTAAAGATGGTAATCAAATTCCTGTGATTGTTCTTACCGCAAGAGACTCGTGGCAAGATAAAGTAGAGGGTTTGTCAACCGGAGCCGACGACTATATGGCTAAGCCTTTTCAGTTTGAGGAGTTGCTTGCTCGTTGCAATGCGTTGTTGCGGCGAACCGCCGGTTTTGCGTCACCAACAATTCAGTTTGCAGACATAGAGCTTGATACCATGGCACAGTCAATTTGTAAAAATGGTCAATCGATTGAGTTAACTGCTTATGAATATAAAGTTATTGAGTATTTATTTTTAAACCCTAAAAAAGTTGTTTCCAAGACCGAGCTCACCGAGCATATTTACGAGCAAGACTTTGATCGCGACAGCAATGTGCTTGAGGTTTTCGTTGGGCGTTTACGTAAAAAAATTGATCCTGACAAATCGCTTAACCTCATTCAAACTTTGCGTGGGCAAGGTTATCGCTTAAACCCCGAATACTTGAAAAAATAGCCAATGACTACTTGGTCTTTACGCAAGCGAATGATTTCGATTAGCTGCATTGTGGTAGTGATTGCTTTTTCTACTATTTATTTAATTACTAAGTCAGCTTATACAATCGCAAGTAAGTCGCGCCTGCAAGAAAGTCTTGTTGCGCAAATCTATTCATTAATGGCAGTTATAGAAGATGAAAATGGCCAGCTCGAGCTGCGCGAACTACAACGCAATGATCGCCTTAATCATTTAAACTCTGGACTAGTCGCGTATGTTTTAGACATAGATGGTGACTTGATTTGGCGCTCTCGCTCAAGTGATAGTTTTGCGGTACTGCCAAGTGTCGCAGACAATTATTCGTTAACCAGCATTACAGAATCTCATCTAGATGACAGTGCAATGTTTTGGATAGGTGATTCGATTATATGGGAGCATGAAAATGGCGTTGAGGGCGAATATTTATTTTTAATTGGTGAAAAGCAGTCCTTGCTCAAAGCTTCTGTGCGAGAATTTAAACGCGAAGTTGCTTTTTGGTTAGCAGTTACTGCAATTGTGCTGATTGTCTTAATCGCTTTTGCACTTAATCTTTCATTAAAGCCATTACAAAGCGCACAGTCTCAAATTGA
Organism: Aliikangiella aequoris; assembly: GCF_053709105.1. Classification (NCBI taxonomy): domain Bacteria; kingdom Pseudomonadati; phylum Pseudomonadota; class Gammaproteobacteria; order Oceanospirillales; family Pleioneaceae; genus Aliikangiella; species Aliikangiella aequoris. The sequence goes on along the minus strand of NZ_CM132298.1, from coordinate 2,648,374 downwards.
ATTAATTAGACGAGGTGATGCAGAAAAAATTAATGGTCGTTTTCCTAAAGAACTATTACCTTTGACGAATAGTATTAATCAGTTATTAGCGGGTGAAGCGCAGCAAAAAGTCCGTTATAGAGACTCACTGGGTAATCTAGCGCACAGCTTAAAAACGCCTTTAGCCATTATTAAAAGTGAACTGCCTAATAACGATAGCGAGTTAACGCATTCTCTTAAAAAGCAAGTTAGCCGGATTGATGATATCGTTAAATATCAATTAAATCGTTCAGTGGTTACCGCCGGGCAAACTATGCGCCGAAAAACACCGGTAAAGCCGTCAATTGAAAAAATTGCAGAAGCTTTACGTAAAGTGCATGCACAAAAAGCGATTGAAATATCGACTCAAATAGAAGAGGGCTGTACTTTTCTAGGAGAAAAAGGAGATTTAATGGAGTTAGTCGGAAATTTAGCCGATAACGCCTGTAAATGGGCCGCTTCTAAAGTTGAAATAAATTGCAAACGCGAAGCTAACCTACTCATTATTACTGTAAGCGACGATGGTTGCGGTGTGCCTGAAGCGCAGCGAGCGTTAATCTTAAATAGGGGCAAACGCTTAGATCAGCAGGCAGAAGGGCAGGGACTTGGACTTTCTATTGTGATGGACATTGTTAAAATTTATCAAGGTAACATGCTAATTGATCAGTCTCCTTTGGGTGGAGCGCTGTTTAGGCTAGAGCTGCCGAGCTTAGCTTAAGTTAAACCGCTTATTGCCTACGCTAAATCCTTTTAACGTATAACTAATTATTAATAAAGTGACGAATTAATCTCGCAATAATCGAGACCTATGATATCATGACTACTTATTAAAGTAGTACTTGAGCTGCTAGGCTTTTAGGTTGGGATTAACGAATCATTATGCGGAAAATAATCCATGTCGATTTAGATTGTTTTTATGCCGCAGTCGAAATGCGGGATAATCCGGCCTTAGCCAATCTTCCTGTGGCTGTCGGTGGCCAGCCGCATTCCCGCGGCGTTATTTCTACCTGTAATTATGAAGCGAGGCGCTACGGTGTGCACTCGGCTATGCCGAGCGCACACGCAGCGCGGTTGTGCCCCGACTTAGTGTTTGTCAAAACCAATATGGCCAAATATAAGCAAGAGTCACAGCGGATTCGAAAAATAATGTCTCGTTATAGTGAAAAGCTAGAACCTTTATCACTTGATGAAGCTTATCTTGATGTAACCGACTCTCCTCATTGCCAAGGTAGTGCTACTTGGATTGCTGAAGCGATATGTGCCGAAATATTCGAAACTTGTAAATTAACCGCATCTGCTGGAGTTGCGCGAACCAAGTTTTTAGCTAAAGTGGCCAGTGACTGGAATAAACCCAATGGAATTAAAGTCGTTTTACCGCAAGATGAAGGCACTTTTATTGATATGCTTCCCGTAAAAAAATTACACGGCGTTGGAAAAGTAATGGCACGTAAGCTAGAAGCTATGGACGTTTTTAATTGTCGAGAGCTGCGCCAAATTGAGCTAGAAGTGTTATTGAAAAGGTTTGGAAAGATGGGAAAGTATTTGTATGATCTTTGCCGCGGAATTGATTTACGTGAGGTGCGCTGTGACTCTCACAGAAAATCATTGAGCGTAGAAACTACTTTTTCGGAAAATATTGAGTCATGGGAAGAGTGTGAAAATGCGCTACACCGTTTAGTTTCAAGTCTTTCTCAACGGTTGGAAAAAGCGGGTAATGTAGAAAGAATTCGAAAAGTTTATGTAAAAATAAAACAGGAGAATTTTCAAATTCATTCGGCAGAGTCAATATCGATAGGGCTAGATATAAAGCTGTTAGTCGCCTTACTCAAACGATTACGAGTTCAATATTCCAAACCAATTCGTTTAATGGGAATTGGGGTAAGGTTTCCGCAGGAGAGCACTGGGTTAAATGCACAACAATTAAAGATTCCATTTTAATTAGTGCAAATAACCGCTAAGCGGGAGTTACTAGCTCCTATACCGTTAGACTGGCACGCATTTATGATTGTGTTGGCTAACGGCTCATTAAAATTTAACTCAAACTGACGCTTTAGCCAAAAATACTCATTATTTGTGGTTTGTCTTCTCTTCGGTTTTTTCCTGGAATTGAACCTTTGTTTTGGCGTAAAAATATTTCATTTATATCTTCAATGCTGTCTTCTAAGCGGCAGTAGTTTTGCTCTTTTAAAGAGGTCATCATACTATTGGCAAAATATTCAAATTCTGTGTGCCATAAATGTGGGGTATTGGGCTGTTTCATACGTCGTCCTATCCGACCTAAAATACCATAAAGTCTAGGCGCATCATGAGTTCTGCAATAGTCCTTAATAACATCTTTCATTAAACTAAACTCAGATGGGGTTATTTTTATGGCTTCTTTGGTGCCAAATTGAGGGCTTATTGTCTTCAAGATGGCAGGTATTTGTTGAACCGACATAGTTTCTACTCCTTTGGTAACCTCTTTCCCTAAAAATAGGTGAAAATCCAGTGATAAAAGCGTGCTACGTAGACATGCTTTCCTATAAAATATAGGTAAGCTTTTTAACAAGTACAATATTTATAATGAAACAATCTCATTTTGCTCTTTTGATAGTTTTAGTTGGTATAAATGCATCGATAACTATTGCAGAAGAAAGCCAAACTAGCCATCAAGCATGTTTATTAAGTGCGATTCAATCGGATGCCAATAATTCTAGCCAAGTATCTGATATTAAAGCGCTTTGCTCTGATAAGTCGGGAATAAATAAACCTAGCGATGACCCTAACTCAGAAACCGCGCAAAACATGTCTCCGCTAGAGCAGCGCATTAAAAAAGAAAAAAATCAGCTAGATAACCCTAATGTGATAACACCACATCGCCGTAACTATATGATGCCTATCACTTTTATGAAAAAGCCAAACAATGAACCATTTATTGGTTCATCATTTGATGGCAAATTAGAAAACTTAGAATCAAAATTTCAATTAAGCTTTAAAGCGCCTCTGTATAAATCCCTGTTAAAAGAAGATGATTTAATATTTTTTGGATTTACCTTGCAGTCTTACTGGCAAATGTATAATTCGGAAATCTCATCTCCTTTTAGAGAAACTAATTATCAGCCTGAAGTTTTCTATGGCTTTTTAAATGACTTTAAAGTTGGCCGTTGGACTAACCGTGTAAATATTATTGGAATTGAGCATCAGTCAAATGGTCGTTCTCAACCGCGCTCGCGAAGTTGGAACCGAGTTTATGCTAACTTTATTTGGGAAAATGACCGTTGGATTATTGGTTTTAAGCCCTGGTATCGGATACCAGAGAAAACCAAAGTCACACCGCAGCAAGCTGATGGTGATGATAACCCAGATATTGAAAAATACATGGGGCATTTTGAGTTTTCGAGCGCTTACAAGTGGAATGAACAAACTTTTGGAATTATGTTACGTAATAACTTACGCAGTGAAAACCGTGGAGCTATTCAGATCGATTGGACTTTTTCACTGGGATCGCGTTACAAGGGCTATGCGCAATACTTTAACGGCTATGGTGAAAGTTTAATTGACTACAATCAATCTGTGGAAAGGTTTGGTGTGGGCGTTATGCTGACTGACTTATTTTAGTCAGTCAGCATAACCTATATAAAGCGGAGCCTAATACAAGTTCGTCATTTTAGTTTGGATTGGATTTAAATATTGCAGTATAAATTTTTCCGTCTTGATCAATATAACCACGGTACATACCGCTTGAATTAAACGAAAAGATAGGTTTGCCGTCGCTGGTTAGTCCTATAATGCCGCCTTCTCCACCCATTTTAACTAATTTTTGTTGAATGACTTCATCTGCGGCTTGTTGCAAAGGCATGTTTTTATACAAGGTTCTCGCACATATATCATGAGCAACAGCTGCTCGAATAAAATATTCACCATGTCCTGTCGCAGATATTGCACAGGCAGAGTTATCGGCGTAAGTACCAGCGCCGATAATTGGCGCATCACCAATTCGGCCAAAACGCTTATTAGTCATTCCGCCGGTAGAGGTTCCGGCAGCTAAGTTGCCGTAAACATCATAAGCCACAGCACCAACGGTGCCAAACTTCTCATCATCTGGCCATTGACTGTGATTCGCTTGTTTGTGAACATCTTTGTTCGAAAGTACTGTGTGGGTATCGGATTGTTTAAGTAGGTTAATAATTTGTTGCCAACGCCTTTTAGTTTTAAAGTATTCTGGTGAGGCCATCTCTAAGTTTTGTTGTACTGCAAAAGCCTCGGCGCCTTTACCACTAAGCATTACATGCTTAGAGTTTTGCATGATTTCTATTGCTAGTTTTATCGGGTTTTTTATCTTGCTCACGCCGGAGACTGCGCCAGCATTTAAGTCTTCGCCGCGCATAATAGAAGCGTCGAGCTCAATGGTTTTATCATGGGTATAAACAGCTCCTTTACCAGCGTTAAACAGCGGTGAGTTCTCCATGCTAACAATTGCCGCTGCTACGGCTTGGGTGCTAGTTCCACCTTGCATTAATATCTGGTGTCCTGTGCTAAGCGCTTCTCTTAATGCTTGATGATAAGCTTTTTGCAGCTCTGGGCTCATTTTTGCCTTGATGATATTGCCTGCACCGCCGTGAATAGCAATAGATACCTTGTTGGCTTGTGATTTTTCTGGTTTCGCTGGTGTTGCTGGTGTTGTCGCAGCGGTCGTCGCAGCGACTAAGCTCAGTAGCCCAAAGAAAAATACAGATATTATGGTTGGCTGGCGTGTTTGCATGGTGTTGCTGCCTTTATTTGTTTTAATTAGACCAGAAAAGTAATCATTCACTGTTAAAAAAGCAACTGGTTAAGGTGTAACAATTCTTGCAAATAATATTTTATGTAATTCTGACATAAAATATTTCCTTTTGGGGCTTGTCGGCAACCCACAATCTATGCTTTTATGAGCGGTTAAGGGCGGTTAGCGATTTAAATTGGTTAGACCAGTAGTTATCGCTCGTTGTAAAGATGCACAGTCGGTTGCTGAATATACCAATAAATATAAAAATTAAACTGCAATAAAATAGCAGTAAAAAGATAAAAATTAATAGCAAAACAACTTATTCAAGATTAAGGAAGTAACATGGCAATTCAACGTGGGGGTTTTAGTACCCGTCTCGGATTTATATTAGCTGCGGCAGGCTCTGCGGTAGGTTTAGGCAACATTTGGAAGTTTCCATTTGAAGTAGGCCAGGGTGGTGGTGCTGCCTTTGTAGTGATGTATTTGGCTTTCTGCTTTATCTTATGCTTTCCAGTCATGGTTGCTGAAATTAGCATTGGTCGGCGAACTCAAAAAAATGCGGTAGGCGCTTTTACAGCTTTAGGGCACAAAAGCTGGTCAATAATTGGCTATTTGGGCTTAGCCAGTGGGGTCCTCATTCTTTCTTTTTATAACGTTGTGGCCGCGTGGGCCTTTGGCTATTTTGTCGATATTGTGATGGGGACTTTCTCTGTTGGTGGCGAAGCCTTTGGCAAGTTTGTTTCTGACTACGTTAAGGTTGGTGGTTATGCCATTTTATTTATGGTGGCCACGGCTACGGTTGTTTCTAAAGGCGTCTCTGGCGGAATTGAAAAAGCCGCGCGAATTTTAATGCCAACTTTGTTTATTATGATTATTTGTTTAATTGGCTATGCGTTAACACTGCCGAACGCAATGGAGGGTTTAAAATTCTACTTGGTGCCTGAGTTTAGTGAGATTACTGGCGCTGTTGTTTATTCGGCACTAGGCCAAGCCTTTTTCTCGTTATCATTAGGTATGGGCGCATTAATTACCTATGGCAGCTATCTTTCTAAAGAGTCTAATGTAGTTAAATCTGCAGCTCAAATCACGCTAATGGATGTGGGCGTTGCGGTACTGGCCGGATTTATGATTTTCCCTTTCGTATTCTCTCAAGGAATAGAAACAACCGGTGGTGCAGGCCTTATTTTTATGACATTGCCAGGGGTTTTTGAATCACTTGGTCCAATATTAGGCATTGTGGTCGGCGCATTTTTCTTTCTTTTGTTATCTTTTGCTGCTTTCACTTCAACCATCTCACTTTTAGAAGTACCAACAGCGTACATAGTAGATGAGCATAAAGTAAGTCGTACTAAAGGTACCTGGGGGGTTGCAATTGTCATCTTTTTAGTTGGAATTCCGTCTTTGCTTTCTGCCGGCGCTGTCGATTCTTTAACCAACTTTATAATCATGCCGGGTAAAGAGTCAGCGACCAGCTTCCTTGATTTTGTTGCATTAATCGCTAACGATACTTTCTTGCCATTAGGTGGCTTTTTAATTGCTGTGTTTACGGCCTATATTTGGCGCAAGGAAAACTTCAATGCTGAGTTGGATCAAGGCGGAGAAAATCTGAAAGGAAGCTTTTTACAAAGCTATGTTAACTTTGCTATTAGTTATATTTGCCCAATATTGCTAGGTACAATATTTGTTGTAACGGTTTTAGATAACTTTTTAGACATTAAAATACTAGATATGCTGTTAGGTTAAATTGTAAGCCGCTTAGACGCGAAGTAGCTGGGCTATTTCGCGCGCTTAAAATGAATTGAATGATTGTTTAAATTGGAGATGCTTGTGCAAGTAAAACCTTTATTACTATTGTGTTTTGGCGCCGCTTTATTTGGCTGTGAAGAAAAAGAAGAACCCAAAACGCCAATTGAAGTGGAGAAGCCAAAACCGGTTTTTGTATCGACTTATCAGCCGCTAGAGTCACAAGATTTTTTAATAACTAACGCGACTATTTTAATCGGTAATGGCGAGCGTGTTAACAATGGAAGTCTTTGGATTAAAGGTGGAAAAGTAGAGGCGGTTGGAGTTAATCTCGCAGCGCCAGAAGGTATTAGTCAAATCGATGTCAAAGGGAAATGGATAACTCCCGGGTTGATCGACGTACATTCGCATTTAGGGGTTTATCCTTCACCGTCTCATGAAGGTAACTCTGATGGTAATGAAATGACTTCGCCAGTGACTGCTCAAGTGTGGGCGGAACATGCAGTATGGCCGCAAGATCCAGGGTTTGATTTGGCTTTGGCTGGGGGCGTAACTAGTCTGCAAATTTTACCAGGATCTGGCAATTTAATTGGTGGCAGAGGCGTAACGCTGAAAAATATTCCATCTATCACTATGCAAGGTATGAAATTTCCAGATGCGCCACACGGTTTAAAAATGGCATGCGGTGAGAACCCCAAAAGAGTATACGGCAGAAAAGGCCAAGCTCCCATGACTCGAATGGGCAACGTAGCGGGTTACCGAGCTGCTTGGATTGAAGCAAAAGCCTATATGGACAAATGGGATCAATATTATCAAGCAGCCGAAGAAGGTGAAGCAAAAGATGAGCCAAAAAGAGATCTAAAATTAGAAACTTTAGCCGAGGTTTTACGCGGTAATATTTTAGTTCATAACCATTGTTACCGTGCAGAAGAAATGGCTGTGATGATCGATGTAGCGAAAGAGTTTGGTTATAAAATATCTACTTTCCATCACGCGGTTGAAGCTTTTAAAGTGGCAGATTTATTAGCCGAAAATGATATTTGTGCAGCAATGTGGGCTGATTGGTGGGGGTTTAAACACGAAGCCTATGACTCAGTGAGAGAAAATGTAGCCTTAGTTGAAAAAGCCAAAGCCTGTGCCGTAGTTCATTCCGATTCGGCAATTGGTATTCAACATTTAAACCAAGAATCGGCAAAAGCCATGGCAGCGGCAAATAAAAGAGGAATGAACCTTAAACCTGAAGATGCTATTCGCTGGACAACTATTAATGCGGCAAAGTCACTCGGTATTGAAGATAAAGTTGGTTCGTTAGAAAAGTCAAAAATGGCAGACTTCGTTGTGTGGTCGGGTAATCCTTTTAGTGTTTACAGCAAAGCTGAGCGAGTATTTATTGATGGCGCGTTGATCTATGATCGCAATAATCCAAAAAATAATGCAGTAAGTGATTTTGATTTAGGCATAACTGATCCAGAAGGAGAAAGACTATGAGAGCATTAACATCTGGATTAGTTTGTTTAGCTTGGGGAGTTTCATCTGCATTTGTGGCTACTAGTATACAAGCGGCAGATTATCTTATAAAAAATGCCACGGTCCATACCGCTACGGCAAAAGGCACTTTAAATAAAGCTGATGTATTGATACGTGACGGAAAAATAGTTCAAGTTGCAAGTGATATCAATAGTCAGCATAAAGTTATTCAAATTGACGCCACAGGAAAGCATTTAACCCCAGGGTTGGTCAATGCATCAACTCAAGTCGGCTTAGTGGAGATTAGTGCTGTATCTGGTACGGTGGATGCTTCTACTAAACTTCAAGGGATAGGAGCTTCATTTAACATTGCTCCGGCAATTAACTTTCGTTCTACTGTTATTCCTCAAAATAGAATTAACGGAATGACACGTGCAGTAGTTTTACCGCGCTCCACACAGTCTATATTTGCGGGGCAAGGTGCTGTAATCGCTTTGCATTCATCGCTTCGCGGCCTATTAATAGAAAATGCTGCAGTAGTCGCTCAGTATGACTCTCGAAAAGGCGGCGGCTCGCGTGCAGCAGCAATGCAATTACTCGACACGGCTTTATCGGAAGCTAAATATCTACGCGCTAATGAAGCTGAATTTAAGCCAGGAGTTAAGTCGGCATTTAGCCAGTCAGTAGCCGATCTTAAAGCCTTGTACCCAGTGCTAGACAGAAAAATACCACTAATTATTTCTGCTAATCGCGTCGATGATATTCAGCGACTAATTAAGCTCAGCCAAAAGCATAATTTTAGATTAGTGATTTCTGGTGGCGGCGAAGCTTGGTTAGTTGCAAAGCAATTAGCTCAAGCAAATGTTGCGGTGATTATGGATCCCATGAGCAACCTGCCTCAATTTGATGCTTTATCTGTGCGTTTAGATGCGGCAGCAAAGTTATACCAAGCTGGGGTAAAGTTATTGTTTACCGGAGGCGATACGCATAATGGCTATTTGGTACGCCAATCTGCGGGTAATGCCGTAGCTTATGGGTTACCGGCATCGGCAGCACTAGAAGCCATGACCATAAATACAGCAGAAGTATTTGGAATTAAGCATTACGGTCAAATAAAGGCGGGCATGCAAGCTGATATTGTACTTTGGGATGCTGAGCCATTAGAAATTACTTCAACGCCAGAGCTTGTGTTAATTCAAGGTGAAAAACAGCCTTTAACTTCACGCTCGACGCGCTTGGCTGATCGCTATTGGGAACTTAAAGGAAATCACCAACAGGCTTTTGAAAATAGCCAGTCGAATTAAAAATAATAAAAGGAAAGCCGAATGGGTAGTACAGAAAAAAAGCAACCAACATTACTTGATGCATTAGTCCCAGTAGTAGGGTTAATCATAATGTTGGTAGCCTCGGTTCAGTTGTATGAAAGTGATTCTTCTTATGGCGCCAATCAAATTGCCTTATTGCTAGCCGCTTCTTTAGCCATAATTGTAGGGTTTCGTAATGGTTACCAATGGAAAGAGCTAGAAGCAGGGATTGTGAAAGGTATTTCAATGTCGCTTGGTGCTATTTTAATACTTTTAATGGTTGGTTCATTAATTGGTACTTGGATATTAAGCGGAACAGTGCCAACGATGATTTTTTATGGATTAAAAATTCTAGACCCAAGCTATTTTTATGCTGCGGCCTGTATAACCTGCGCGTTAGTATCGGTATGCATTGGTAGCTCTTGGACAACTGCAGGGACTATTGGTATTGCGTTGGTAGGAATTGCTGGAGCTATGGGGTTATCGTTACCTATGACCGCTGGTGCGATTATTTCTGGCGCATATTTTGGCGATAAAATGTCACCGCTTTCAGATACAACAAACCTTGCGCCGGCGGTAGCTGGTACTGAATTATTTACCCATATTCGCCATATGGCTTGGACAACCGGCCCGAGTATTTTAGTCGCAGTAACTTTATTTTTTATTATCGGCCTCACTCAAGACAGCGTTGATGCGGAAAATAACTTGCAAGCTACTTTAGCAATTATGCAAAGCGAATTTGCGATTTCAATTTTTTCCTTGATACCTTTGTTCGCGGTATTATTTTTAGCTTATAAAAAAGTTCCTGCTTTTCCAACGTTAATGATTGGCGCACTATTAGGTGGCGTTTTTGCTGCAATTTTGCAACCGAGCACCGTTGAAAAAATGGTTAACTCTTCTATTTATTCTTGTTCGGTGGTTTCTTTAAAAACAGCGGAGTGCGAAGTTGAGTCGACTGAATTTACCCACTTAAGAAGTAGTGCGTCGTTAATTATTAATGAAGGTGCCAAGCAACACCAAGCCAGCATTAAGTTACCAGACGGTGATCAAAACCAGCAAATTGAGCAAGTTATTGCCAACAAAAACTTAACCGTTGAGTTTGAGCGACGTCCTTACTTCGTAAATATGATAGATGCTATTTGGCGCGCTTTAGCTAGTGGTTTTAGCATTGAAACGGGTAGTGAAGTAGTTAACGATTTACTTAATCGTGGTGGTATGAGCAGCATGCTAAACACGGTTTGGTTAATATTATGTGCGATGACTTTTGGTGCCGTAATGGAAACGGTAGGGCTACTTAATCGTTTAGTAAGCTCAGCATTAAAGCTAGTTCGTGGAACTGGCTCACTTGTTACTACAGTCATTTGTTCTTGTATTGGTATTAATATTATTGCAGCTGATCAATATATTGCCATAGTACTACCGGGAAGAATGTTTAGAGCCGAGTTTAAAAAGCGCAAACTTCACCCTAAAAATCTTTCGAGGGTGTTGGAAGATTCCGCGACTATAACTTCGCCGCTTATTCCTTGGAATACTTGTGGGCTTTACATGTCTAGTACGCTTGGTATTGCGACTTTAGCTTATTTGCCATTTTGTTTTTTCAATTTGATGAATCCTATTGTTTCTATTATTTATGGAATTACGCATTTTAAAATTGAAAAAATGAGTGAAACCGAACTGGCGGAACTTGAGTTAGTTGAAGCCCAGAGTAAAGCTTAACAACAGATTGCATAAGTTATTGTTAATATTTAGGTCTTAAAATATGAAAACGCTTTATTCGATAGAAGGTAATTCACAAAAGCTTGATGGCGGTGCTATGTTTGGCAATGCACCTAAAGCAATGTGGCAAAACTGGGTTGATGTTGACGAAGAAAATCGCATTGATTTAGCTTGCCGTGCATTGTTAGTAAAAGATGGCGATCGCAATATTTTGTTTGAGTTAGGTGTTGGCGCGTTTTTTGAACCAAAGCTAAAGCAGCGTTTTGGTATTGTTGAGTCGCATCATGTGTTATTAGACTCGTTACAAGCTGTTGGGCTGACTCATAATGACATAGACGTTTTGGTGTTGTCGCATTTGCATTTTGATCATATTGGTGGGTTATTAGCTGAATGGGAAGAAGGTAAGCCATTACGTTTATTGTTTCCTAATGCAGCCATTGTAACTAGTCAATCAGCGTGGGACAGAGCACATAACCCTCATCCCAGAGACAGAGCGTCTTTTATTCCAGAGCTCATGCAATTGCTAAAAGATCGGCCAAACGTCCATTTAGAAAGCGGCGACTCAAGTGAGGTTTTAGGACGTGACTATCGTTTTCATTATAGTGATGGTCATACACCCGGAATGATGCTGGGAGAAATAGCAATGCCAAATGGTCCAGTGGTATTTTGTGCTGACTTAATTCCAGGAGAAGCGTGGGTTCATCTGCCGATAACCATGGGGTATGATCGATTTGCCGAACTTGTTATTGACGAAAAGCAGCGCTTTTTAAGTGATTTATTAAAGCGCAATGGCAGATTGTTTTTTACCCATGACTGCAAAGTTGCACTGGGGCGTTTAGCTCAAAATGAGAAAGGCCGTTACCATCTCTCTGAAAAGCATGAAATACTTAATGGGTTGACCGAATAGCCATATAACTAACTGAAAATTAAGTAAAAAATAAAATAATCGAATTTATTTTAACAATTATTGAACCATTCTATCTTTGCCCAGTCTGAGTATATAGAGAATGTAACTCCCCAATGGTTGTTGGTTAGGCATTCGGATTGTCTAAAATGCTTTTTTGCTCAAGAATTTAGTAATTAAGTTAGTGACAGAATCTCCGAAACATTTTTAGCCACTTTATTAAGTGGCTTTTTTTTGCCTAAATTTTACCTTTTTAGCCTGCTCGTCAAGATAAAATAATTTTCAACCTGCCAACTTTTCTGCTCAAACTCTCGTCTTAGCAAAATGAGTCTATGTGCCGTCAAAGTGTCGCTCAGTTTTAAGATTGATTAGGGGATTTGACGATTTATTCGTTAATTTTGCTAAGCGATAGAAATATTCTTCCTTAATTACTTGTAACTTATTGATTTTTAAGTTTTAAAAAGTTGGCCTCTTTATTGCGTTGATATGGGTTCTAGAGTTTGAAGTTTTTTATTTATTTAACAAGGAAATTACAATGAAAAATCAAGTTGGGTTGTTTGCTGTTGCATTATTGAGTTTTGGGGTAATCGCTGGCAGCTTAGATTATCAAGAAACTAAAAGTCTAAAACTGTCTGCAGATGATTTAAAGTCTTTCAGAATTAAAGCGGGAGCAGGCAGTTTAACCGTAACCGGTGACGCGTCGCTTAAAGAAATAGAGGTTGTCGCAGAGCTTAATGTAGAAAAAGACAATTACGAGCTTACCTTAAAGCGGGATGGCAGCGAGGCATTACTTGTCGCTGATGCAAATTTAGATGATTCGAGTAATTGGTTTGGTAATAGTGATAGTCCGTATATCCACTTAAATGTGAAAGTCCCAGCTAATCTAAAGTTAAATATTAAAGATGGTTCGGGCTGGATGAAAGTTGCCGATATGATGGCTGACTTAGAAATTAGAGACGGCTCTGGCTCAATTGAAATCGATAGCATTAACGGTCAATTAAAAGTAAAGGACGGCTCTGGCGCTATGGAAATTGTTGGCGTAAGCGGCTCTGTTAATATAGATGATGGCAGTGGTAGTATCTCTGTCAAAAATATTGGCGATACAGTTACTATTGAAGATGGCTCCGGTAGTATAGAGGTAACAAACGTTTCGGATAGAGTCTTTATAGAAGATGGTTCAGGTAGCTTATTAGTTCAAGATATCTCAGGGCATGTCACTATAGATGACGGTTCTGGAGATATAAAAGTAAGGCGGTTAGAGCAAGGACTTACTATTGAAAACTCTGGCAGTGGCGGAGTTTCTATTAAAGATGTTAAGGGGGATGTAGTTCAAGATTAGTGGTTTGCATTTTTGTAATCTCTAACTAGAACTAAGTGCTTCCCTTAAGTTATTTAAATCTGCGAGTAGGAGAGTTTGTCTTGCTCGCTGGTGTGATTTAGCAAGCTACTTGAGGGCCATGTTTTGCAGACAAAATTATTGCCTCCCCATATTGGAGCAACTGATAAAGTGGTTTTATTTGATGGTGTTTGTAAAGTTTGTACTGCTTGGAGCAAGTTTTTAATAAAGTATGACAAACAGCAGCTTTTTAAGTTTTGCAGTGTACAATCAACGGAAGGGAAAGCTGTATTAAGGCATTTCGGGTTGTCTCCTCGCGCTTATGAAACCATGCTTTATGTGGAGGGCGCTTTATGTTTGCAAAAATCTAACGCTTTTTTAGCTGTGATGATGAAGCTAGGTTATCCGTGGAAATTTGCCGGCGTTTTCTATCTCATCCCAAAGCGCCTTCGTGATTGGTGTTATGATCGCATTGCGCTTAATAGATATAAACTTTTTGGCCAGCATGATGAATGTTTGTTACCCACACCGGAGCATAAAGCAAGGTTTATAAATGCCAAACACTAAGTTAGAGCATATTGCTTATGTCAGTAGACTTCTTTTAGGATTTCTGTTTATTTATCACGGCCTAGTGCCTAAAATACTTTGGTTAAGTCCACAAGAAACTCATCTAGTTCAATTAAGCGGTTTAAGTCTTTCCGCCGAAATAGTATCTCCCATTTCGGGCATAGTTGAAATTGCTTTAGGAGCGAGCATCTTATTATTCCCGGAAAGCAAAGTACCTATCTATTTAGCTGCAATAGCACTGCTCTGCTTGTTGTTCTATGTTTGTGTTGTGAGCCCTTTTTATTTAGTCCAAGCGTTTAACCCTGTTACAACCAATATATTAGGTTTGGGGTTGTGTTATTTAGCTTTATTTTCAAGTAATACTAGAAAAACATAATGCACCTGCTTTTTTATTAAAAATATAAAGCCGAGTCTAATTGTAAAAATTGAATTATACTAAATTTAGGTCTGGGCTAAACCAAGCGTTAAATATAACTTTTGGTGCACTATCAAAGGAAATGTCATGGATAAAGCGCTACAAACAATGATCGAAAATATGCCTGAAAAAACAGGTAAAAGTCTTGCTCAGTGGAAGACTCTCCTTAGTAAAAATAACTTTGAAAAACATTCACAAGCGGTCAACTATTTAAAAAGTGAGTATGGGATTACTCATGGCTTTGCTAATACGATAGTGAGCTTATATAAAGCAGATAATGAGCCTGAAATAGACTTAGTTAAAAGCCAGTATCTAAATAAAGAGCAGTTGTTGCCAATTTATGATGCACTTATAAAGTACGCTAAAAGCCTAGGAAGCGATGTTGTAGCAGTACCTAAAAAGGCAAGCGTTAGTATTAAAACTTCAAAGCAATTTGCATTAATCAAGCCTGCCACAAAAACTCGAATTGATTTAGGTTTAAAGTTAAAAGATGTTGAAGCTAAAGACAGGCTAGGACCTTCGGGGCCTTTTGGCGCCATGTGTACTCATAGAGTTCAATTAACAACTGTTGATGATGTTGACCAAGAAGTAAAGCAGTGGCTTAAACTTGCTTACGATAACTCTCACTGATTTATTGACGTCAGCTTCTGACAGCTACATAAATAAGAAAAATTGAATCCGAATAAACAGAGCCGTTTTAAGCTGATAGTTCGGCTTAGTTTATATTTGTGTTGTATTTGATTTAGTGGCTTTCACAAAGTAAAGTCTAGGCGTAAAACACCAACGGAGAAAGTGATGCTTGAACTAACCAACTTAATAGCGGTGATAGTCGCCGCGGCCGCTTCATTTGCGCTAGGAGGCTTGTGGTATTCGCCATGGCTTTTTCTAAAACCTTGGTTAGCTGATATGGGGTTAACCGAAGAAAAGCCTGGTCATCCTGGCAAAGTATTTGGCTTAGCTTTTTTCTTTAGCATTATCGCTTGTTTCTTTATGTTTTCATTTATTGGCGTTGGTAATGGCGCAATTGCCGGAATGATGTTTGGCGTTAAAGTGGTTGTTGGCTTTGTTTTTTGTAGTTATGGCGTTAATTATCAGTTTGCTAGTCGCTCGATTAGGGTGCTTTTTATTGATGGCGGCTACCATACCTTTCAGTTCGCGCTATTTGGCCTAATATTAGGTATATGGCCTTGGTAGTCTTTGCAAGACGAATAAAAAATCGGACAGTCATATAAATATTCGCATTTTAAATTGCTACACTAAGCTGTTTAAGTATTATGCGAATCATCATGTATTTGTTAAAAAAGGGTTTAATTTTTGAAAGGTCCGCTGAGCTTTCTCTAAAATCCAAAACAGAAGCAGCCAAAATACCCACGAGTGTGGTGATTTAAATGTTGCTTTGTGAATGGAGTAGGATTCGAAGTTATCCAGTGCTAAACAGTTTTTCTAATTGCCGAGTTCCTTGAATCCACTGTTGCTCGAGTTGCTCAACCTTCGCTTTTATTGCATTAATGCCTCCCACAAAGCGGCCATAGTTTCGACCATAATGCTGTATTTGGCTCAGCCAATGTGACTGGTTTATATTGAGCTGTGTGAGTACTGATTGAATGTTCGCAGGCAGTGCTGCTTTGTCGGGGTAGACTATTGCTTTACCGGTCCACTCCACTAGTGTTATATAGTCCTTAAGCTTAAAGTTTAACTTGCGCTCTTTTACCTGACCGGCTATCGCGGCAACCGCTTGATTAAGTTTTTCCCTGGTCATCGACTCAACGCGATGTTTAATACTGGTATGGTCGCTTTCTGGTAGCGACTTGGCAATGCCGGCTCTTATTGGGTTTAAGTCAACATAAGCCATACAAGCAAGCGCAGCCGACTCATCTAACAGCGCTTGTGAAGTAAAGCGCGACTCCCAAAAGTGGCCTTTACAGCCATCCTCTAAATTAGCCAGCCGAGCTAGTGGTTCATTTAAGCGTCGCATTAACCATGAAATATCTCCTAATCGTTTGCGGTAAGTGGCAAGCAGCTCATCATCATTGGCAATGGCCTGCAAGCGTAATTGGCGCTGTAATTGAAATTGTGGCTTGTCTAACTTACCAGGAAAAGCTCGTAACCAGCGCTCAGCGACTTCTCGATTTGACCACTGCTGAGGCGCTTTGGGGTTAGAGTAAACCACTAGGTGATAATGGTTGCTCATTACAGCATAAGAGTAGACTTCGATGGCAAACACCTTAGCCAGCTCAAGAATACGATTTTCTATCCAGAGACGACGGTGCTCAAAGCTTATGCCGGTTTCTTTATCAAACCCACACAAAAAAGTGCGTCTTACACAGCGGCTGATTAAATGATAATAACCGGGCGTTTCAGGATCAATTTGGTCTTTTCTGGGAATGGCCATGATTCGTCCTTGAGCATTGGATAGAAGAGCATTGTTGCAGAAAATATTTAACGCTTGAATAAGCAATACTTGATAAAAAGGTTAAGAGATTGGCGCTTGGGAGTGTAGGAAATTGACAGTAAGGTGACTGTCCGTAAATGGGAGTTGGGTTTATGGAAATGCGTCGCTTGGTGTCTGCTAGACATCAGCCTATTGGACTGGGGGTGATTATAAAGAAAATTTAAGATTTTGTTGGTTAGTTCAAGTTCTATTCACTATTCAGGGATATAATCTAATTTTTTAGCGTCGTTTCGTGTGTTACAAATTCTATTTGATGCAATCTTAACTTAAACTAGGAAGGTAAAAAGTGACAGTAAGTAAATGGTTAAAATTAGTGTTGTTGGCGGTTGTTATAGTCGTTAGTGGGCTCAATAGTTTACCTGCTCAGGCTAACATGCAGTTGGCTATTGACCTAAACGCTTCGTTAAAGCAGTTAACGGAAGCTGCGGCTAAAGTCCAACAACAAAATGGTCCTGAGGTGATTACAAAGTTTGGGAAGATCTTAGGCGAACAAAATAGTGATGAGTCATTGAAAGCTGCCGGACGAGCTATTAAGTACTCCTCAGCCGTAAAACAAGAATTCGATGTTGCTTCAAACAATGTTATCACCAATATCGATAGAATTATTGCTGCTAGTGAGATTGCAAGTGATCAAAGTGAGTGTAAGCGTCAGCTAGATAAAATTTTACCACAGTATACAAAACTAAAAGCCGCAGTTGAAGAAAGTGCAAGACTCTCAGTAAGTAATGATGAAGCCAGAGCTAAGGCATTTGTAGCTGCTAATCATGTAATTGGTTTAACTTTGATTGGCGCACAATTTAGTATGCTTAGTGTAGGCGTTTGCCGTTAAGATTGGTGCTTAAATAATAACTCAGTCGAAAATATAAAAGTTTTTGTAATAAATTACACTTTGAGTCGACTAAAGTAATTAGACAGTGAAATTGTTCCACTTTCAATGATTACAATAACAAATTAGGACTGATTATGTTAGAAGTAAAGAACCTTCATAAACGCTTTCGCATTGACAATAAAACGTTAAAAGAGAAGCGTAAAAATAACTCAACTCAAAGAGATGTAAGAGAAGACGGCCACTGGTTTCACGCAGTTAAAGATGTAAGCTTTAGTTGCCAGCCAGGTCAAGTGCTTGGCCTTTTAGGTCCTAATGGCGCGGGTAAAACAACTAGCTTACGAATGCTTTCTACCGCGCTTCAGCCTACCGATGGCGAAATTTCTATTAATGGAGACGATGTGGTTGCAGAGCCTGTTGCAATGCGCAAACGAATCGGCTTTTTGTCTGGAACAACCAGCTTATACCACCGATTAACGGTAAAAGAGAATGTGCAATATTTCGGAAGGCTGCATGGCATGTCTGAAGCCGATCTCGAGCAAGAAACCAAAAAAATATTCGACTTGCTCGATATTCATAGCTTCGCCGATAAAAAAGCCGATTCTCTATCAACAGGAATGAAACAAAGGGCTAATATTGCTCGTACTGTTATTCACCGCCCAGAAGTTATCGTTTTAGATGAGCCTACAACGGGTTTAGACGTTATATCCGCAAAAACGATTATGGAGTTTATCGACTCATACCGTGGGGGCAATGTTCCTGTGATTTTTTCTACTCATCACTTGCATGAAGTCGAACGGCTTTGTGATCGAGTGGTTTTAATCAATGAAGGTACGACCCAATTTAATGGTACGTTAGATGAATTTAGGGCAAAAAGCCCAACGGGCAATATCTACGATGTGTTTGTTAGCTTAGTAGAAAAGGGAGAGCAGTAAAATGTTGCAAGTCTATTTAAAAGAATTATTAGAGTTAACCCGAGACAAGAAAACGCTTATTTTTACTATTTTATTACCAACTCTCGTTATGCCTTTAATTATGGCAGGTTTTATTGCTATAGCGGCTCACATTGCCAATAAAGCTAATGAAGAAGTGCTTGATTTTGTTATTGTTGGCAGCGAAAACTATCCTCAAATAGAACAAGCACTTTTGAGAGAGCCACAAGGCGATGAAAAGCCATTAAACTTTAACTTGGTTAAGTTAGAAAATGGAAAAAGCGTAGAAGAGGCAATCAATGAAGAAGTCATTCGCTTTGCCATTGTCATCCCTGAAAAAACCCAGCAAGTGATTGCAAATAGTATGTCGGCGGAAATTGAGTTTAAGTACAATGACTCGGCTTCAACCAGTGGCTTAATTTATCGACGAGTTGATGATGCTTTGGAAGACTTAAAAAATCTCGAGTTAGTGAAGCGCTACTCCAAATGGGGACTGAGTGAAGAGCAAGGTCTTGCTTTTTCAAAGCCGATAGATTTAGTGAAGTCTTCAACCGCCGATGATCGAGAAGCATTTGGCGAAAAATTTGGTGCATTTTTACCTTACATTTTAATTTTAATTGCTTTGTCTGGCGCTATGTACCCAGCATTAGACCTTGGGGTTGGTGAAAAAGAGCGCGGCACTTTAGAAACCTTGTTGCTTACACCTGTACCGCGATTTCAATTGGTTTTTGCAAAATTTTTAGTAATTTTCTCTACCTCGTTTATATCGGTGCTGCTGTCCCTGCTCAGTTTTGCAATTATGGTCGGCTTTTTTAGCCCGTTTATGCTGAGCTCTATTGGGGCCGAGGGCAGCGAAAAAGTGGCTAGCTTAATGACGGCTTTAGGAACTATTTCTACTTTAGATGTATTTTTAATGTTCTTAATGTTGGTTCCAGTAGCAGCAATTTTTGCGTCACTATTATTAAGCGTGTCTATTTATGCACGTACCTTTAAAGAAGCGCAAAATTACATGTCACCCATTATGATGGTGGTGTTCTTTCCGATACTGTTAGCTATTTTACCGGGGGTAAAGCTTGATTGGGTTTGGGCTGCTGTACCGATTACTAATGTGTCTTTAGCGATTAAAGAAATTTTTAAAGGTACTATTGATTTAAATATGATGCTGGTTATATTTACCTCTACTACTATTTTTGCCGGTGTGTTGTTAGCTCTGTGTAATTGGTGGTTTCAACGCGAGCAAGTTCTCTTTAGGAGTTAGAAACTACTTTCAAGCAAGTATAAAAAAGCGGCCTAGGTGCCGCTTTTTTTGTGGCTGCTTGTTTGACGCTTTAATATACTGTGAATGAAGTTGACCAAAATCAGCTCGACCGATACAGCCCCTTTAAAAATTGTTAATAGGTTCATACTTTATTTAGCGAAAGTCGATATAATCTCACGTTGTAAATTAGTCTAATAAGGAGATTACAGTAATGGATAAGTCAGGAATTCGAGCCGCTATAATCGGCATTGGTCTATTCACTCTACCTAGCTACTTTTTTGCCGTTGAGGCTTCAGAACAGGTCGATAGCGTTGTTGATATGGTGCTGGCTGATATGAAGCAATCTGGCGAATTAAGTGATATGTCAAAGTGTTTTAAAGTTTCAGAAAAAAGCACCTTAAATGCGGTAGAAAAATCGTTAAAGTCCTGTTTTAATCAACATCCCGAGCAGCTCAGTGGCACCTCAAATCCTGATATATTGAGTTCTTGTGTTAAACAAAACTTAATGAAAAAACTAAGTTTAAGTGAAAACCAATACCAATCATGTGAAGCGCAGTATGCAGAAGATGAGCAAGGTGAAGATATCTATGACACTATGTCGACACATGAATTAGCTGAGCAAATCGACCAAGATCAAGCCGAAAGTATGGCAATGCTTGAGCAGAGTCTAAGCCAACAAAAAGCGATGGCGGCAGGCACAGAACATACAATAACCTTGCCTATTTATAGCAACAGTCAATTGTTATCTAACTATCCTCAAGGAATAACTATTGGTGATATTCAGGCATTGCCAGTGGCAATGTTTAAATCGCCAGATAGTCTCGAAAAAATTAGTGATTTTTATAAAAAAGCACTACCTCACTATGCGGTTAAAAACTACGACTTTGGCTATGTTTTATTTATGCCAAGTTTTCCCGAAGGATTTCATCCGCACAAAGGACTTCAAGTGTTAGCGACAACGCCCCACATTTCGATTACCCCTAGCAGCGACGGCACTGGCTCTAATATTGAAATTGCTTATCCTAAAAAATAAAAAAGCTATGCGTCAGCCTTCAGAACAGAAGGTTGCCGCATTCTATTGAGAGCGTAATTACTCTGATAGATTTTTGGCTTGCAACTAGGTAATGGATTACGTAAACTAAATGGTAATCTCTTTAGGAGATTGTTGCTTGGAGGGAACTCAAGTATTTTGGGTCCATTGATACCAGTCGATACAAGGATGTGATTATGCAAGACATTGAAGGTATGGGGTTGCTCGCACTGGGCTCTCGCCTAAAAAGAGCGAGTGATTTGTTATTTAAACAATGTGACGAACTCTATCAAGCTAAGGGAATTCAACTTCACTCCCGCCACTTCCCTATGCTCCAGCTGCTTGCGTCACAAGAAATGCTTTCAGTGACTCAGTTGGCCGCTTTACTAAGCCAAACCCATCCAGCAATAAGTCAAATTAGCAAAAAACTCGAACAACAAGGTTGGATTTATCATGACTCAGACAGTGAAGACGAGCGTAAACGCCTACTCGCACTTACACCCAAAGGCTTTGAGCTGGTTGATAAATTAACCCCAATCTGGGAAAATTTAGACACTGTTTTAAAACGAATACTTAGTAGCTCTGGCTATGGAATTCTTGAAAATATCCAATTAATAGAAAGAGAAATGGGGAAATTTTCAATTCGGGAAAGAGTGGAGTTATTAGAAAAACAAATGAAAAGCGAAAACGTTGAAATTATTCACTTTGAAAATCAGTATGCAGCTGACTTCTATCGCCTAAATAGAAATTGGCTTGAAAAATACTTTTATGTGGAAGCGTTAGATCATGAAATCCTTAGTCAGCCTAAAGAAAACATTATTGAAAAAGGCGGGTTTATATTGTTGGCGCGACTAGATGAAAAAATTATCGGTACTGCTGCTTTAATTGTGGCAGAAAATAATCAGCTTGAACTGTCTAAAATGTCAGTTGATGATGATTATCAAGGATTAGGTATTGGAGAGAAGCTTGCTCGTGCAGCTATAACGCAATATCGCGCAACAGATTGTAGTGGGTTATATTTAGAGTCAAACCGTAAATTAACTCCAGCATTAAACTTATATCGAAAGCTTGGATTTGTAGAAGCGCCTTGTCCATTTGACACATCACATTACACACGCGCTGATATTTATATGGAATATAAAGAAAGCGCCTAAACAGGCGCATTCAATGAAGTGAGGTAAGCCTTAATATTGGCGGGTTATATCAACATATAAGGTGAGTGAGTCACCAGGCTGCAAATATTTTTTATTACCCATTTTACGATTCCATTTTTTTACTGAGCCTAAACTAACATTAAACTTGTTAGCGATTCTTGCTAATGAATCTCCGCGTCTTACTTTGTAGTAAATCTTTTTGGTTTGCTTTTTTGAGTTCGATAAGCTGGCTAATTTTGTTGGCTGCTTTGTCCAAACTACAAGCTTTTGACCTACTTTTAGAGGGTCGGTTGGTGCCATATTATTCCATGCAGCTAATTTGCGCATATTAACCTTATAAAGCCGAGAAATATCCCAAAATGAATCACCTGACTTAACAATATAATTTATTTTAGTGCCAGCTCTGTTCCGACTTTGTTTAGCCAAAAGGCGCTGATTGGCGCTTTTATGGTATTCATCGCGAGCTTTGGAAGGTACAGGAATAAGCAGTTTTTTTCCTGCTCTAATCGAGTTTCCGCGAATGTTATTATTGCTTTTTAATAAGGCTACGGTCGTATTATGCTGTTGCGCAATTTTAATTAAGCTATCGCCTTGTTTTATTTGATAGGATTTAAATGATATGCGTTGTGCTTTAGGGATAGTTTTTAGGTTCTGCTTAAAAACACTTACTTTTTCTATCGGCAGTAATATATGGTGCGGGCCTTCAGGTGATGTTGCCCACTGATTAAAGGCTGGATTTAAGCGATAAAAATCATTCATTGATAGCTCGGCAAGTGCCGCAGCTAAACTGATGTCGATTTGAGACTCAGTATCAACAAGGTCGAAGTAGGGTAAGTTGGTAACGGGTGACCAATAAGCCACGTTCTCATTCTTTTCACTTAGTAATTCTGCTAATGCTAATAGTTTTGGCACATAGGCTTGGGTTTCTCTTGGGAGCTTTAATGACCAAAAGTCGGTTGGTTTGCCTTTTTTCTTATTACGCCGTATTGCTCTACTAACGTTGCCTTCACCTGAGTTATAGGCAGCTAAAGCATGTAGCCAATTGCCGTCAAAGCGCTTATTTAAGTAAGCTAAATATTTTATCGCAGCCTGAGTCGACATATAAACGTCACGACGACCGTCGTACCACCAGTTTTGTTTTAACCCAAATGTTCGGCCTGTTCCGGGAATAAACTGCCACATGCCCGAAGCCCTGCCATGAGAGTATGCAAAAGGGTCAAATGCGCTTTCTACAATCGGTAATAGCGCTAATTCTAACGGCATGTTGTGTTTTTCTAACTCTTCAACAATATGAAATAAGTAAGGTTCGGCTCTTTCCGTAACTCGCTGCATATACTCAGGGTGCCGTGAATACCAAGATTTTTGCGCTCTAACACGGCGTTTATCGGGTACTTCAAATGTCAGCTGGGCTTTGACTCTATCCCAAACATCGGAAAAAGCATGGGGATCGATATCATTGGGTTCAGCTGCACAGTTTTGGGTTAAATCAAAGCTATCTGTAGCGACCGGCTTAGGTTCAACTGGTGCAGTAGCTGCCAAAGAAAGGTTGTTATCAGTGCCATTTTGAACTGTAGGGAGTAAGGTTTTACAACCCGATAAAACGAGCACTAAGGCGCATATAGTTAACTTTAACTGCAAGTAGAAATCCTCTTTAAAGTACTGCTGTGGGCAAAGACGCCAGAATAATATCGCCAAATGGTATTTTCATTGCGGAAGCATGTCAAATTTTAGTCAAAATGTGTCTTTTTGGCGCCTAATTTTGCCAAAGAGTTGCACTGGGTCATTTAATAGATGGTTAGACTCAATATTAAGCGCTTGTTTAAAGTCACTATTGTCGACTCTTAAAAATGGGTTAATGTTTTTTTCCAAGCTAAGTTGTGTCGGTAAGCTCGGTAAGTTTTGCTGTCTTAATTGCTTTACCTTCTCATAATATTTTAATAGTGCTGAATTATTGGGCTCAACAGTTTTGGCAAACTCAAGGTTAGCCAATGTGTACTCATGCGCTGGGTATATTTGAGTTGTGTTAGGCAAATTCAATAACTTTTGTAAGGAGCGCCACATAGTCGCAGGGTCGCCCTCAAATAAACGCCCACAGCCACCAGAAAAAATTGTATCGCCGCAAAAGAGTTGGAGGTTTTGTAGGCTTTCGGCTCGCATAACATAAGCAATATGATCAAGGGTGTGCCCTGGTATTTCCAAAACTTCAAATTGTAGAGGAAACTCGGCAATTTCGAAGCTATCTCCTTCAGCTAGATGCTTTTCAACCTCTGGAATAGCGGGGTTGGTGTGATCATATTGATAGTTAGGGCCATAGACTTGGCAGTGGTATTTAGCCTTTAACTTTGCGATCCCGCCGGTATGATCATGATGATGATGGGTAATTAAAATAGCTTTCAGAGTCAGGTTATTGAGCTCCAAATACTGGTCAACTGGGGCTGCGTCGCCGGGGTCGACAACAATGGCGTTGCCCTGATAGGCGATTAGCCAAAAATAATTGTCGTTAAATGCCGGAATAGGAGTAATGGATATCATCATCACCTTGCGCTATGATAAATTTGATTGTGCATTGAATTAATTACGTCTATCTTAACGTAATAGTTTTCAGGAGGCTAATTTATGTCTCAAGCAAACCCGCTTGCTCCGTTTGACGATGAAGATCAAATGACTAATAAACGTCTCGAACTTATTGAGGCTGCATTGGCTCAAGAGCTTTGCCAAATATTTGGGTTTAATGCCTTACTTTATAAGCCAATGGCAAGAAAGTTATGCCAACAACACTTAAGTATTAGACAGCAAGTTGTAATCAGCCAAGATCCAGAACAAAGTGATGTTCAATGTCGCTTTGAAGAGTTACCTATCGCCTCAGACTGCATCGACTTAGCGGTACTTCCTAGTATACTCCAATGTAGCCAGTATCCACATCAGGTTTTACGTGAAGTAGAACGTGTTCTAATTCCTGAAGGCGTTGTTATTATCATTGGCCGAAATCCATTAAGCTGGTTAGGTATTTCCACTAGAATAAAACAGTTTAAGCAAGAGCAATGGCGAACTTCATTTTGGCGAGAAGTGCTTTGGCGTCAAGCGGATGGGTCTAATCGGTCGAAACAAAATAAAACTGCTTACGCGCGCGATATTAGTAAAAGCCGGGTGTGCGATTGGTTTAATTTATTGGGCTTTGAAGTAGAGAAAGAAGTCAGTATTAGTGTGAGCAATGCTCGAATAGAGGGCAATAGCGTGTCGCGTTGGGTAAAAAAAATTACCCAAATATTCTGTGATTGCTTTTGTAGCTACTATATAATCGTCGGCAGAAAAAAAGTGTCAACACTGACGCCCATAAGGCCTAGCTGGCGTCGCAATAAGCAGTTAGTTTCACCGCGTTTAGCGGAACCGAGTATTCGATCACTGGTTCAGCAGTGGTTTGAAAAGTTTCATCGTTAAACCGCTATCGACTAAACGCAGTATAATTTTTAGTCGCTTTAATCAATTGAATGTAAAAATTTAGACGGGGAAGTAGTTTGAGCCAAATAGAAATATTTACTGACGGAGCCTGCAGAGGCAATCCCGGGCCAGGCGGTTGGGGTGCGCTTTTAAGGGCTGGTAAACATAGTAAAGAGCTGTTTGGTGGAGAAGCTAACACGACCAATAACCGTATGGAACTAATGGCCGCGATTAGAGCTTTACAGGCGCTTAAAAAACCAAGTAATGTCGTTCTCACAACAGACTCTCAATATGTTCGCAAGGGCATTACTGAGTGGATGGAAGGCTGGAAATCTCGCGGTTGGAAGAATAGCGCAAAAAAAACAGTTAAGAATGTTGATCTTTGGCAGTTGTTAGACGAACAAAATTGTCGCCACCAAGTAGAGTGGAGATGGGTAAAAGGACACAGTGGCCATACCGAAAATGAAATCGCAGACAGCCTTGCCAATCGTGGTATTGATGAAATGCTAAAGGTTTAATCTAGCGCGATGTTTAATTTAAAAAAATTAGTTTTATTAAAAGCTGTTAGTCAAAATATTTAATGGGGTAACTTAGAGTATTACTATGCGCCAAATAATCTTAGATACAGAAACAACTGGTATTGAGCCAAGTAGAGGTCACCGCATTATTGAAATTGGTTGCGTTGAAATGGTTAATCGGCGTTTAACCGGAAACCACTTTCATGTATATATTAACCCTCAAAGAGAGATTGATGATGGCGCTATTGAAGTTCATGGAATTACGAATGAATTTTTGCATGACAAACCTCTGTTTGCTGATATTGCTGATGACTTTATAGAGTTTGTTAAAGGGAGTGAGTTGGTCATACACAACGCGCCATTTGATATCGGTTTTATTAACCATGAATTTAAACAATTAAACCCTCCTAAAGAAAAAATAGAAACCGTATGTAGCGTACTGGATACTTTGGTGTTAGCGCGTCAAATGCACCCTGGCCAAAAAAATAGTTTAGATGCTTTATGCAAACGCTACTTTATTGACAACTCCCAACGTGATCTTCATGGCGCACTCTTAGACTCTGAAATTTTAGCAGAAGTTTATTTGGCCATGACTGGCGGCCAGACTGATTTAACCTTAACTCAAAGACAAGACTATCTCTCAGCGAACCGCGACGAAGATGGTATTCGTCGTTTATCTGCTAAGCGTCAAGCTTTTAAAGTTGTAAGTGCGAGTCAAGAAGAGTTAGAGGCGCATCAGGCTTACTTAAAAACCATGCAAAAAACCTGCGGCGATAAGCTTATATGGAAAAACTAGCCGAAACAGCTATTTTTTCTGCATAATAATGCTTTCAATTTGTCAGCAATAATTTTGTTAAAAGTTTCAGTGTTTTGCCTTTGCCATAGTGTTGCCACAATTCAATCGAACTCTGCCATAGTTAATTCACTAAGTTGAAATGTTTTTCACTTAGACTCATTTATACTTAACTAAATGAGAGTGAAAACTATGCAAAAGCAATGGCCTAAAGATGAAAACATTTTGAGCTGGGATCCAGAGCACATGGAAAACTATTGGGAGCTTTGTCGCCAGTATGATCAATATCCTCAGATATCTATCAATGAAAAAGAAAGCCTAAGTCAAGCGAGTTTTAGCTTAACGGCTTCATCAACGAGCCAGTAATCGGCCGTTGATGAACTTGCGTTATATCAGGAAGTAAAAGGTTTGTAGTAGAGTGTTTTTAGCGCTGTTTTTTGAAAGCTAATAGCCTTATACGGGTAACTAAATACCAAACAGCTCCAATACCGGCCACGCTGAGCTCTATAAAGTGAGAAATATCCGTTAGCTGGTTATTGCCAACTAAATACCAGGTTGCTATACCGGCTAAGAATAAAATGATCCCACTCATAGCTTGCATTTGTAATGAATAACGTTGTTTTATTCGTTTGAGCTTTTGTTTTGACGCTAACTGCTCTTCGGTTTCTCCGCTAGCGGTTTCGCCTTTAACAAAATTAAAATTGCAATGGTTGCAAGTTTTTGCTTTGTCAGAGACTCGCTGCTTACATGCTGGACACTTAGTAATTGCCATTGGTTGTTTACCCTAAATAATTTAAATGGTTAATATTTTTTGTATTATAAACTCAAAGACTTATCGACCACTTCGAAAACATCGTTAGATAAGTTAGGCAGTAGCTTTATTCTTTCTAGTTGTTGTTGAATTAGCGCTTGTCTTTTAGCGTCAAATTTTTTCCACTGATTAAACTGTTTACTTAAGCCAGCAGCAATTTGGGGGTTTATTGAGTTTAAGCGAATAATAACGTCGGCGAGTAACTCGTAACCAGCCCCAGTGGCACTATGGAATTGCGGGATATTTCCAGCGACAAAAGCTCCAATTATAGCTCTAACCTTGTTGGGGTTTTCGATTGAAAATTTTGGATGTTTGAGCAGCGATTTAACAGTTTGAGTTACCGATTGGTGGTTAAACATCACTTGAGCGGCAAACCACTTGTCTAACACCAGATCTTCATTTTGCCATTTGTCGAAGAATGCTTGAATGGCTGTTTGCTTTAATGCGCTTTCATTTATCACGAGGGCTTGATACGCCGCCAACTCTTCGGTCATGTTATTGGACTGTTGCATTTGATTTAAAGCAACTTCGGCATATTGGCTTGGGCTAGCTAACATTAAATTACGTAATGCCATGTTTTTTAGCCAACGATCGGCTGGTGTGCTGTTACCTAGCTCACGATACAAAGTTAACCATTGGTCTTGCAACTGCTTTGCTAAATAGGTTTTTAGTTGTAAGTGCTTGGTAAATAGTTTGTCAGCATCAACTTGAGTAGAGCGACTGATTAAACTGCTTAAATCCGGTGTTTGAACGGCGAGCGCTTTCAGTGCGTTATCCAGGTTGTTATCACCTAAAACCGATTTAACTCCGCTGCTAATCACTTGCAGATCGGGTGCGCTAATTTGTTCACTGCTATCAAGTAATACCTGGCTCATCAAGGTTTGGCCAGCATCCCAACGATTAAATGGGTTGGGATCAAATGCATATAACTTAGCTAAATCTTGTTGCGAGTATTGATAAACTAATTTAACTGGCGCACTAAAATCTCTTAAGATAGACGGAATCAGGTTTTCCGTATCAGCGTTTATATTAAATGATTGTTCTTGTTGATTAACGACTAAGAGCTTCTCTAATTGTTTTTCGTCGTCATCAACTGAAAACTCGACCGCTTGACCTTGCTGGTTTATAAAGCCAATTTTTACCGGAATAACAAAAGGTTGTTTTTCTGGTTGCCCAGGAGTCGCAGGGCAAGTTTGACTAAACTTTAATTTAAAAGAATTTGCTGAAGTCGGGGTTAGTACAACATTTAACTGAGGTGTACCGGCTTGACGGTACCAGTTTCTAAATTGGCTCCAGTCTTGTTGGTTGGCATCTTCCATTGCTTTAATAAAGTCTTCGCAAGTAACAGCCTGACCATCGTGACGCTCAAAGTAAAGATCCATTCCCGCTCTAAAACCAGACTCACCAAGTAGAGTGTGCATCATGCGGATAACTTCTGCCCCTTTATTATAGACAGTGACGGTATAGAAGTTATTCATTTCAATGTAAGAGTCTGGGCGTATTGGGTGGGCCATAGGACCCGAGTCTTCCGCAAACTGCGCCGAGCGAATAATTTTAACTTGATCGATTCGTTGTACCGGGGCCGATTGCATATCTTGACTAAACTGCTGGTCTCGAAAAACCGTTAGACCTTCCTTTAAACTCAATTGAAACCAGTCGCGACAGGTAACTCGGTTGCCAGTCCAGTTATGAAAATATTCATGGGCAATAACTCTTTCGACGCCTTCAAAGTCATCGTCGGTCGCGGTGGCTTTATTGGCTAAAACATATTTGGTATTAAAAATGTTTAAGCCTTTGTTTTCCATCGCTCCCATATTAAAGTCGCTGACCGCCACAATCATATACAAGTCGAGATCATATTCTCTTCCGTACTTTTCCTCATCCCAGCGCATCGACTCTTTTAAGCTCTGCATAGCAAATTGACATTGATCTAACTTGCCCTTGTCAACAAATAGTTGCAGCTTTATTGAGCGATTGCTCATGGTTGTAAATGTATCTTCTAAACAGTCTAAATCACCGGCGACAAGAGCGAACAAGTAGCAAGGTTTAAGGTGAGGGTCGTGCCATTCTACAAAATGTCGATCGCCTTCCAGTTCGCCTTGGTCAACTGGATTTCCATTAGATAATAATAAGGGGTACTGATTTTGATCTGCTTCAATTCTAACGCTAAACTCAGACATGATTTCTGGCTTATCAAGATAAAAAGTGATCTTGCGAAAGCCCTCAGCTTCGCATTGAGTGCAAAACTTGCCGCTAGAGGTGTAGAGCCCTTCTAATGAGCGGTTTTTATTCGGCAAGATTTTAACTTGGCTAGTTAATGTAAATTGATTACTAGGTGGGGTAATTGTTAAGTGCTTGCCGTCGTAGTCATAATCATCGGATGACAAGGCTTTGCCGTCTAGCGAAAGCGCTATAATTTCTAATCCGACACCGTCAAGTTTTAAAGGTTGAATCGATTTTGAGGTAGCTAAAGGATTAAGTTCGAATTTTAGCTCACTGTGAACTAAAGTATGGCTATCGAACAATTGGAAGTTCAATCGGGTGTTTTTAATCAGAAATTGGCTTGGAAGGTAGTCTTTGCGAAATTTAACTTCCGGTTGACTGGCATTAGTCATATTTTAAAATCCTAGTTGACGTTACGGCAGCCTGAACTTCTACCTTAACGGGTCGAAAAATAAATTAAAACTAGTTTAACAGTGCTATGTAATAATAGAAAGTTTACGGTATGATAGGCGCCGCTGTGGTTAGACCAGAGAGGTCTAAAAATCCGCTAAATGTGTTGATTTGCGGCCAAAAAACACGAATTTATAGCTAAATGCATTAATTTCGCTATACAAAATTGGTTTAAAGGCTTATTATGCCCGCCCAACAAAAGTAACCAAAAATTGATAACTATTAACTCAATGTTTTATTGAAAATAAGTTGCGATTTTTGTCTCAGTCTTAACGTAATGATTGCAATCAGTTGTTCCAGTTCTGCAACCTCGATTATCGCAATACTAGCGTTCACCAAAAAGGAGATGTCATTTTGACCACCGTTGCTAAGTTTGAGATTAATTACCTCCAGTATATGGATGAAAGTGGCACATTTGTCAGCAAGCAAGTTCCACCAGAGTTTGCGCAAGACATTGACACGTTAAAATCTCTTTATAGAGACATGTGCTTAATTCGCGTCCTAGATCAAAAAGCCTACGCTTTGCAAAGAACCGGTAAAATGGGCACCTACCCAGCTGCCACTGGTCAAGAAGCCATTGGCGTAGGGTTTGGTTCTGCAATGACTAAAGAAGATGTTCTAGTTCCTTATTATCGTGGTCAAGCATCAATGATCCAGCATGGCGTACGCATGGAAGAAGTCCTATTGTATTGGGGCGGTGACGAGCGCGGCTGTGACTATCAAGATGCCAAACAAGACTTTCCAATCGCGGTTCCAATTGCGACCCAGTTATTGCATGCCGCAGGTGTTGCCAAGGCAATGCAAATGCGTGGTGAAAAGCGTTGTGTTTTCACAGAAATTGGTGAAGGCGGAACATCAGAAGGCGACTTTTACGAAGCATTAAATGTTGCGGGTATTTGGAACCTTGGTGTGGTTTTTATTATTAATAACAACCAATGGGCAATTTCAGTTCCTAGCGAAATTCAAACTAACTGTGAAACCTATGCGCAAAAAGCGATTGCTGCTGGCATAGACTGTATTCAAGTTGACGGTAACGATATTATTGCGGTGAGAGACGCAGCAGAAAAAGCGGCTGAAAAAGCACGTAATGGTGGCGGTCCTACGGTGATTGAGTGTATTAGTTTGCGCTTATGTGATCATACTACTGCTGACGATGCGACGCGTTATCGTCCAGAAGGCGAATTAGACGAAGGTTGGAAAAAAGAGCCTATTTTACGGTTACGTAAATATCTAGAAAGTAAAAAAGCCTGGAGCGAAGCAGACGAAGAAAAAATGAAAGCAGAGCTAGCAGAGCAAGTTCAACAGTCTGTTGATGCTTATCTCAATACCCCGGTAGATAGTCCAGAAGCGATGTTCGACAGCTTGTACGCGGAACTGCCAGAAAGAACGCTTGCGCAAAGAGAGTTAGCAATTGCACGAGGAGCAAAATAATGGCTGCGATTACATTAATTGAAGCGGTAAATAAAGCAATGGCCTATGAAATGGGCGCTGATAAAGATGTTGTTTTATTAGGTGAAGATGTTGGTGCTAACGGCGGTGTGTTTAGAGCGACCGATGGCTTGCAGCAAAAGTATGGTAAAGAGCGTGTAATTGACACTCCATTGGCCGAGTCTATGATTGCTGGTGTTTCTATTGGTATGGCAGCGCAAGGGTTAAAACCCGTTGCCGAAATTCAATTTATGGGCTTTATTTTTCCTGCAGTTGATCAAATCATCTGTCATGCGGCAAGAATGCGCCATAGAACTCGTGGTCGTATAAATTTACCCATGGTTATTAGAGCGCCATTTGGTGGCGGTATCCATGCGCCAGAGCATCATTCGGAAAGTACAGAAGCAATATTTGCCCATATTCCAGGGTTAAAAGTGGTAATTCCTTCTAATCCATCTAGAGCTTACGGATTGATGTTAGCGGCTATTAGAGATCCAGATCCAGTGATATTTTTAGAGCCAAAACGAGTTTACCGAATCGAAAAGCACGAAATTGAAGATAATGGTGAAGAGTATCCATTAGGTATGTGTTTTGTTGATCGTGAAGGCACCGATATCACATTGATTTCTTGGGGGGCAATGTTGCACGAAACCAAACAAGCTGCTGAGAAATTAGCTGCTGAGGGAATAAGTGCCGAAGTAATTGACGTTGCAACCGTAAGTCCACTAGACATTGATACTATATTAGAATCTGTAGAAAAAACGGGTCGTGCGTGTATTGTTCAAGAAGCACCTAAAGCCGGTGCGTTAGGTTCGGAAATTGCGGCTGAAATCGCAGAAAAAGGTGTTATGAACTTATTAGCACCCATTGGTCGAGTTTCTGGATATGATACAGTGATGCCCTATTACCGATTGGAAAAGCAATATATGCCAAAAGTTGAGCATATCGTGGAAGAAGCAAAACGAATTGTGGAGTACCGATGAAAACATTTAACTTACCCGATTTAGGGGAAGGCTTGCCAGATGCGGAGATTGTTCGCTGGTTAGTCAAAGAAGGCGATAAAGTAAGCTTAGATCAACCCATGGTTGAAATGGAAACGGCAAAGGCCGTCGTTGAAGTTCCTTCGCCGTATGACGGAGTGATTTCTAAACTTAATGGTCAGCCTGGAGATGTAATTGATGTAGGCGCTGTATTAGTTGAGTTTGATGGTGAAGCATCAAGTAACGAGGTTACTGCGCCACCACCAAAAGCTGAAGCAACAGAACAGCCAAAAGCGGCTTCTACAGCCAAAGCGAGCGCCTCGCAAGTGTTTACTTTGCCGGACTTAGGTGAAGGTTTACCTGATGCAGAGATCGTACGTTGGCTGGTTAGCGAAGGTGATGTATTAGCCGTTGACCAACCTATGGTTGAAATGGAAACCGCCAAAGCGGTGGTTGAAGTTCCATCACCTTTTGCCGCGAAAGTAGCCAAATTACATGGTCAAGCGGGCGACGTGATTGAAGTTGGCGCGGTGTTAGTTTCTTTTGGCGAATCAGGTGCAAGCGCTGAAGCAGAAGTTGAACCGGCTGCTGAAGAGCAAGAGTCTTCTGGTGATGCTGGTACGGTTGTTGGAGCGGTACAAGTTGGTAACCAAGTGGTTGCTGAATCTGCCAATGCAATTGTAAAAGCCTTAGCACGAAAACTGAAAGTTGATTTAACGCAAGTGGTCGCAACCGGCAAAAACGGTGAAATAACACAAGCTGATGTTAAACAAGCGAAGCAAGATGGAAAGCTGATTGGTTCGGGTAGTCAAGTTAAAACAGCGGCTGAAAAGCCTCAACAAAGCGCTACAACAGACGAAAATCCACTCGATTTTAAAGCGTCACCAGCAGTTAGAGCTCTGGCTCGCCGCTTAGGTGTTGCTCTGTCACAATGTAATGCGAGTGGCAAAAAAGGTTCTATCACTAAAGATGACGTGAATAAAGCCGCTAGCTCTCCGCAGTCTAATCGTGCTCCTAAGCCTGTAGCGTCTTCTACTGGCGGTTTACCGAGTGTTCAAGTGAGCATTGAGCCGCAAAGTGTGCGCGGCGTACGCAGAGCCATGGCCATGGGAATGGCAAAATCTCACGCCACTGTCGTACCTACTACTTTAATGGAAGATGCAGATATTAGTAGTTGGCCCAAGCAAGACTTCTTAGCTCGTTATGTGAGAGCTCTTGTGTTTGCGTCAAAAATTGAACCAGCACTTAATTGTTGGTTTGACGGTGAGAAGTTCGAGCGTTTGGTTCATCCAAATGTTCACGTTGGAATTGCAGTAGACTCGCCAGACGGCTTATATGTTCCTGTGATCCATGATGCCGATCAAAAAGACGCCAACCAAATTAGAGATCGCGTGCAAGACTTGCGTCAAAAAATTGAAACACGTTCTTTAAAGCAAGAAGATCAACAAGGTGCAACAATTACACTATCTAACTTTGGTTCTATTGCCGGTCGTTATGGCACGCCAGTTGTGTCACCACCGCAAGTAGCAATATTAGGGGTTGGTCGTTTTAGAGAAGAGTTAAAGCTAACTGATAAGGGGATTGCTAAGCACAAAATGCTACCATTATCGTTAACTTTTGATCATCGGGCTTGTACTGGCGGTGAAGCTGCACGCTTTTTAGCGGCGGTGATTCAAGATTTACAAAAGTCAGTTTAAGTTACATTAAGTGATTAGATAAAAAAAAAGCGCCTTAGGGCGCTTTTTTCGTTTTTATAATAGGCTAGTGTATCGCTAGTAAAGTCAGCCAGTAGAAATTTGCTATCTTGTAGTGAGATATAATTGTGCAAAAAGTTCGCAATTTTCCCCTAAATTATCAAAACAGGTTAAACTTAAAAAGTCATTTAATTAGTCCATTTCCTTGATTTAACTTAAAAAAGGATAAAGATGAGTAGTTTGCCCACAACTTTAACCTATTTTGCTAGCATTCAGTCGGTCATTCCTATTTTACAAAAGAAAGCATTGCCGTTGCTGCATTTTGATGAATTGAATGATCCTTTTTTACCAAACCATGAGTCTAAGCTCGGTTTTGATGTTAACCAGTTATTTGAAATGGCAGTTAAGTATATTACTTCTGCAATCACGGGGCGTACGCCACCTAGAGGGCAACCTAACCATCCGTTGCAAAAGGCAATTGCGCGCTGGCGCATGGAAAGTCGTTTTAATGACGAGTCTGAAATAAAAAATGCATTACTTGGGCTACTACCAGCAATGGTCGAACAATCGTTTCGTACCGCCAATCAGCAACACCAAGATTGGTTAGAGTTCTTAAAAAGTAAGCGGGTAGTCAGTTTATTTGAAAATTACCAAGCACTTGATTTATGGGAGCGCGGCGGCGTTCCTCATCGCTCAATTGGAATTAAATTCAATGTTGATGAAGCGTCTGTATTTCGATTGAGCGAAGCCTGTCTTTATAGCAAGCTGCCACCTAAAACCGTTGATGAAAGAGCTATCTTACAGCATATGGCTGGCGATATTCCTGAATTAGAATTTGACCTTAAAAGCATCGCTCTGAGTCAAAATTATGTTAAGCGTCACCAAAAAGAATGGCGAATTACTATTGATGATAACGATTTAGCGGAGCAATGGATTGAGTTTCCTAAAACGCTCATTAAAGGCTTTTATATAGGTGCTTTAGTTCCACCTAAAGTGGTTAGTCAATTAACTTCGCATATCAAGGCGATTATTCCAAAAACCGCAATTTATCAAGCGCATTGTAACCGTACTAGTTATGATTTAAGCTTTAATAAACTCGATTAGGTTTTTTCGCTGTTGCATTATAACTAACAAAAAATTGATACCTTTAAAACGCTACGCTTTGTCTTTGGTTAGACGAAAATTTAAAAAATATTAATATTAAAATAACGCAATAATCCCTCGCAAAAAGCGCTCGGCTAAGTTTTAGTTGCGTTTAACTTCACAATCAATACTGCCATTACTTAGCATGACCTCTAAGGTTTGATTCACTTTAGTTTGCTCAATTCGATTGATAACTTTACTGGTCTGTTTGTCTTTAACTATCGAATAACCTCGTTGCAGCGTTGAAAGTGGACTTAAGGTGTCCAATTTGCCAACGGCAACTCCTAGCGCTGCAGCGTTGTTATTGAGTTGGGTTTTAATACTGGAAAATAGTCGGTTTTCAATGCTAGCAAGCTTTCTAAGGTCTTGGTTGAGTTGATTAATAGGGTTAACTTGAGCTAACTTTTTTGAGCTGTAAACTAAGTGCTTAGTTTCCGCTTGTATTTTTTCTTTAATGGCTTTAACAAGTTGATTTAATAGGCGTTCTAATTGGTTTTGTTGAGTTAACAGGGCAAGCTTTGGGTCAGTGATTTTTAATGCGGTTTGTTTTAGTTGGTATTGACGCTGTTTAAGGATTGACTCAACGGATTGTGTTAGCTGGCTTCTAATTTGGTCGAGCTTTTGGCGTAAAGATTCAACGTCTATGGAAACAAGCTCTGCCGCGGCTGATGGGGTTGCTGCGCGTAAGTCTGCAACTAATTCTGCAATGGTTGTGTCTACTTCATGGCCAATGGCCGCGACAATGGGAATTGGACTGTTTAGGATCACTTGCGCCAGTCTTTCGTCATTAAAGCTCCATAAATCTTCTAAAGAGCCTCCTCCTCGGGTTAATACGATGACGTCAACTTCATTACGTTGTATTGCAGTTTGTAATTGACTAATAATGCTGTCGGCTGCTTGTGTGCCTTGTACCAGGGTAGGGTAGATTACCACTGGCGTCATTGGACTGCGCCTGGCCAATACGGTTAATACGTCATGAATGGCTGCGCCAGTTGGAGAAGTAACCACCCCTATTGCTTTGGGGTATTGGGGGAGCGCTTTTTTTCTATTTTGATCAAAATAGCCTTGTTCACTGAGTTTTTGCATGAGTACCCGCAGCTTTTGCTGCAAATCGCCAAGTCCTGCAGGTTCCATAAAGTCGGCAATAAGCTGATAGTCGCCTCTTGCTTCGTAAAGGCTTACCTTGGCCTTTACCACAACTTCGTCACCTTCTTGTGGAGAAAACTGCAGTGCTTGCGTTTTGAAACGAAACATTGCACAGCGAACTTGGGCTTGACTATCTTTTAAGCTAAAGTACCAATGGCCAGACGCGGCTTTGGTGAAATTGGAAATTTCTCCTTTGATCCAAACTGATCCTAAATTAGCCTCTAAGCAGGCTTTGGCACTTTTGTTTAGCTCAGATACGCTTAGAATCACTCTTTGCGGCGGCTGTTGAGGTTTTAGCATTGGTTGTAGCATTGGGAGCTTCTGTCTTGATAAATGATGATAGTGTCCTCGCTAGGGTCTATAGCAAGGTAACTTAAAGCCTCATTTTACTTAATTTTAAGGCTTTTTATAGTAAATTACTGAATATGACCTGTTTAATCGCGTGTTATTTGGCTTAGCTTTGCTGTTAAGGCCCTTAAAATAGGGCGAAATAGCCGCTAGAAAGCGTAATTATTAAATTTCGCAAAATATATTGTATTCTGATGGCTTTTTTCTATTGAAATTATTTTTACTCGCATTCATTTATCTGTATAATCCCGCTTTGGCTGCATAGCCCTTCTAAAAATGGTGACTAATAACATGCGTATCATTCAAGAAGCTCTCACGTTTGATGACGTTCTGCTTGTTCCTGCTCATTCTCAAGTTTTGCCTAATCAGGTAAACTTAAAAACTCGTATTACGAGAGATATTGAGCTAAATATCCCTTTAGTGTCTGCCGCAATGGACACGGTAACCGAAGCGAATCTTGCTATTGCATTAGCACAGGAAGGCGGCATTGGCTTTATCCATAAAAATATGGACATTGCCACTCAAGCGTCGGAAGTGTTAAAAGTTAAGAAATTTGAAAGTGGTGTTGTAACTGATCCCATTACAGTTACTCCTAACACGAGTATTGCCGATTTAAAAGAGATTACCTCGCGTAACGGAATTTCAGGTTTGCCCGTTGTAGAAAATGGTGAGCTACTTGGAATTGTCACTAGCCGCGATATCCGGTTTGAGACCCATCTAGATCGCCCTGTATCAACAGTTATGACTAGAAAAGAAAAGCTTGTCACAGTGACCGAGTCAGCGACTCAAGAAGACGTACTTAAATTAATGCATCAGCATCGTATTGAAAAGGTATTGATGGTCGATGACAATTTTAATTTAACCGGTTTATACACCGTTAAAGATATCCAAAAAGCAGAAGATAAGCCAAACGCGTGCAAAGATAAGCTCGGGCATTTACGCGTTGGTGCCGCAGTAGGTACTGGCCCAGACACCAATGAGCGTGTTACGGCTTTGGTTGCAGCTGGGGTAGATATCATTTTGGTCGATACTTCTCATGGACACTCTCAAGGCGTGTTAGATAAAGTTAAATGGGTCAAAGAAAACTTCCCTAAAGTTCAAGTTATTGGTGGAAACATTGCCACGGCTCAAGGTGCGAAAGATTTAGTCGCAGCCGGTGCAGACGGAGTTAAAGTTGGGATTGGCCCAGGTTCTATTTGTACCACCCGAATTGTAACCGGTGTGGGCGTACCACAAATTTCCGCGGTAAATAATGTAGCAGAAGCATTAGAAGGTACTGGTGTACCGCTGATTGCTGATGGCGGTATTCGTTATTCAGGCGATATGTGTAAAGCGATTGCTGCAGGCGCGTTTTCAGTGATGGTAGGTTCAATGTTAGCAGGTACAGAAGAAGCTCCTGGTGAAGTTGAGTTATTCCAAGGTCGCTCCTATAAGTCGTATCGTGGCATGGGCTCTTTAGGCGCTATGCAACAAAAACATGGTTCTGGCGATCGTTATTTTCAATCTTCAAATGCTGCCGATAAGTTTGTACCAGAAGGAATTGAAGGGCGCGTGCCTTATAAAGGTAGCTTAACTGCTATTGTTCACCAAATGCTAGGTGGCTTACGTTCATCAATGGGCTTAACCGGTTGTGGTGATATTCAAACTTACCGCACTAAAGCTGAATTTGTAAAAGTGACCGCCGCAGGCATGCGCGAAAGCCATGTTCATGATGTTCAAATTACGAAAGAAGCGCCTAACTATCAAGTTTCTAAATAGCGCGTTTAATCTTTGTATTGATTTAAACATGCGATTAATTTAAAAGACTTAGTAAGCCGCAAATCACCGAATGGTTTGCGGCTTTTAAGTTTTTAACTATTTTTATTGAGTCGCAGTTAAAAAAGTGACTCCTATAGACATTGCTGACAAAAGGTAAATACTATGTCCACAGATATTCATGCGCAAAAGATCTTAATTCTTGATTTTGGTTCGCAATACACTCAGTTGATTGCGCGTAGGGTACGAGAATTAGGCGTTTATTGTGAACTTTACCCGTTTGACTTAGAAGCCGAAAGAATTAAAGAGTTTGCGCCAGATGGCATTATTTTATCGGGTGGACCAGAAAGTGTTACCGCATTAAATACACCACGAGCCAATGACTTAGTGTTTGAACTTGGTGTGCCGGTTTTAGGGGTTTGTTATGGAATGCAAACTATGGCACATCAACTCGGCGGTGAAGTGGCTAGCTCATCTAAGCGAGAGTTTGGATATGCCAAAGTACGTCATGCAGCTAAGTCTAAGCTATTTGATGGAATAGAAGACCATATGGAAAATGCCGTTGGGGTTTTAGATGTTTGGATGAGCCACGGCGATAAAGTCACTAAACTGCCAGAAAATTTTGTCACCATTGGCGAGTCAGATAATGCCCCGTTTGCCGCTATGGCCAATGAAGAAAAACAGTTTTACGGCGTGCAGTTTCATCCTGAGGTCACTCATACTCACCAAGGTGGACGCATCTTAGAGCGATTTGTGAGAGATATTTGTCAGTGTGAAAAGTTGTGGACTGCCGACAATATAATTGAAAATGCGATTAACGAAATTAAGCAGTTAGTCGGAGACGAAGAAGTGATTCTTGGTTTGTCTGGTGGCGTAGATTCATCGGTAACCGCCATGTTGTTGCACCGAGCCATAGGGAGCCAGCTAACCTGCGTGTTTGTTGATAATGGTCTATTACGCTTAAACGAAGCCAAACAAGTTATGGAAATGTTCCATGAAGGCTTTGGCTTAAACGTGATAAAAGTTGATGCTGAAGAGCAGTTTTTAAGTGCGCTAAAAGGTGAGGTTGACCCGGAAGCTAAGCGTAAAATTATCGGTCGAGAATTCGTTAATGTTTTCCAACAGCAAGCGCTCAAGCTAACCAGTGCAAAGTGGTTAGCTCAGGGGACTATTTATCCTGACGTAATCGAATCTGCTGGAGCGAAAACCGGCAAAGCGCATGTGATTAAGTCACACCACAACGTTGGCGGTTTACCTAAAGATATGACGCTCAAATTAGTTGAACCGTTACGCGAGTTATTTAAAGATGAAGTACGCAAAATTGGATTGGAATTAGGCTTACCCTACGATATGTTATATCGTCATCCGTTTCCGGGGCCAGGACTCGGCGTTAGAATTTTAGCTGAAGTAAAAAAAGAATACGCAGACTTGCTAAGAAAAGCTGATGATATTTTTATTCAAGAGCTTTATAACCACGACTTGTACCATAAAACCTCTCAAGCATTTACCGTGTTTCTTCCCGTTAAGTCCGTTGGAGTTATGGGAGACGCGCGCAAATATGATTATGTTGTTGCTATACGCGCGGTGGAAACCATTGATTTTATGACTGCACGTTGGGCTCATTTACCTTATGAATTTTTAGAGCTAGTTTCTAATCGAATTATTAATGAAGTCGATGGGATATCTCGGGTCACTTACGATATTTCTTCTAAACCCCCTGCGACAATTGAGTGGGAGTAATAGGGCAACGCTAGCTTAATGCTAGCGTTTTATTTTCTGAAAGACGAATACTTGGTATTTCAGCGAAACCCGGCTTTAATTTCATACAGTTTACGATTAAATGTTAAAACAATTAAACCATGAATACTGGATGCAACAAGCTTTAGGCTTGGCTAAAAAAGCTGAGTCACTAGGAGAAGTACCTGTGGGTGCGCTACTCGTTAAGGATGATAAGCTTATCGCTGAGAGCTTTAACCAGCCTATAAAAAATAAT
The DNA here is from genome assembly GCF_053709105.1 of Aliikangiella aequoris. NCBI lineage: Bacteria > Pseudomonadati > Pseudomonadota > Gammaproteobacteria > Oceanospirillales > Pleioneaceae > Aliikangiella > Aliikangiella aequoris. Next base: position 2,607,788 of record NZ_CM132298.1, on the reverse strand, counting down.
AATCCCTGTGCCCATGCAGAAATATTAGTGCTCCAACTTGCCGGAGAAAAACTTAATAATTACCGGCTAATTGATAGCACGCTGTATGTAACGCTAGAGCCCTGCGCAATGTGCGCAATGGCCATGGTGCATGCCAGAATAAAACAGGTTGTTTATGCTGCACCAGAGCCAAAAACAGGAGCAGCGGGAAGTCTTTACCAATTGTTGCAGCATCCGGCTCACAATCATCAGGTTGAAGTTATTAGTGGAGTTTGTGAAGTGCAAGCTGTCGAACAAATACAAAGTTTTTTTCGACAGCGTCGCAAAGAGAATAAACAGAAAAAATCTTTAAGTTAATTAACCTTTTAAAAAATCTGACTCAATTAATTCTGGGAGCATAGGTTTTGAGTAGTAATAGCCTTGTATACGCTCAATTTCAAGGTTTTTGCATAGTTCAACCCCACCAATATCTTCTACGCCCTCAGCAGTAATAATTAACTCTAGTGACTTTAACATGGCGGTTAAGCCTTTAATCAGCGCGAGAGAGCGCTTTTCTTCATAATTAAACATCAATGACTTATCTATTTTTACTACATCTATCGGTAAATTTTGTAGATGAGAAAGTGAAGAAAATCCCGTTCCAAAGTCATCAAGTGCTATTGAACAACCTAATTGTTTTAATTCGTGAATGACGTGTGAACGTTCATTAGGATTTTGTATAAATGCGGTTTCGGTTAACTCAAATTCAATCGCAGGGGCATAAAGATTGTTCTTGGAAATTTGCTCTGCGATAAATTCAGGGAGCTTATCGTCGCCTAGTTGTACCGCAGACAAGTTTATAGCCATGGTGAGATTGCTGGAGTAGAGTTTTTGCCACTTAGCCAACTGCATAAAGGTTTCTTCAATGATCATTCTGCCGATATCAATAATTAAACCAGACTCTTCTGCAATACCAATAAACTCATCGGGCATTATGAGTTTCTTGCCGCTTTCCCAGCGCACTAAAGCTTCAACACCTAATACTTTATCATCTAGAGGTGATATAACCGGCTGGTAAAATACGATAAACTCGTTGTTACTAATGGCATCTTTTAATTGATTTTCAACATCATATCGGCGTATAAAATCTGCCTGCATTTTTGATTCGAAAAAACATAACTGATTTCTACCATTTTTTTTGGCGCGGTACATCGCTATATCTGCAAATTTAAATAAATCGTCTGAATTATTTGCATTTTCGGGAAAGGTTGACAGGCCGATACTTGCACTGATTTTTAAGATGGTTTCACCAATATGAAAAGGTTTTTCCAAAACCCTTAATATTCGCTGTGCCACCATGCTAATTACGCGTAAATCAGTGACATTTTTTAATATTATGGCAAATTCATCTCCGCCAATGCGAGCAAAAACCTCATTGCCTCGCAAACAACCATTGATACGATTGACGACTCGCTTTAAAAACAAGTCTCCAAAGTCATTGCCGTGGTGGTCGTTAATATATTTGAAATGATCTAAATCAAAAAGTAATAAAGCAACTCTTTCTTGACTGCGCGCAGCATCGCTAATCTCACTGCGTAAGCATTTTTCAAATAAATAGCGATTCGCTAATCCAGACAAAGCATCAATTTCAGCTAATTGCTTTACTTCTTGGTAGCTTCGCAATAGCTTCTGTTCTAACTCAAACCTTTCTCTCGCTTGCGAAATTGCTCGGTGTAGGCGAGAAGAGGTTACTTCTGATTTCATTAAAAAATCATGTGCACCTGCTTTAATACAACTTAACGCAAGCTCGTCGTCCTCAGAGTTACTCAGTAAAATTACCGCAACGCTGTGTGACTGCTTCAAATTTTTAATTTCGATTAGCAGTTCAATGCCATCCTTTTGCGGCATACGGTAGTCCGACAAAACAATATCGAATTTGTTTTTTTTGAGCTCTTCAATAGCATCATCTACTGAAGTTTTCTCAACAAAATTACATTGACTGATCGTTCGACTGAGAATATGTTTGATTTCTTCTCTATCTACATAGTCATCATCAACAATGAGTATATTCAAACTTAAACCTTAAATAACTTTAATAAAACGTGTGAAAGTAAACTGGCTTAATTAGCCATTACTAGGAAAGTGGACTACTTTCCAGTAACCTTCTAATAGGTTAACAACATTAAGAAATTCGCTGCCAGTTTGGTCTTTGACGAAATATCCCGCAATCTGTTTTTTATAACTTTCAGTGATGTCTCTATCATCTTTAGATGTAGTTAACACAAAAACAACACTGTCTTTTAGATCATCGTCTGAGCGAATCGCTTCTAGAAATTCAAGCCCATTCATTCTAGGCATTCTTAAATCTAGAAGTATAATATAGGGCCGTTCGATTTTTCCAGTGCGCAACATTTCTAGTGCTTCGAGGCCGTCACGGGCCCTCACAATAGGGTTGCTAATGCGCTGCTTTTTAAACTCTCGCGTTACCGTCATGGCATCAATGTCATCGTCTTCAATTAAAAATAGTTTGACTTCTTCGGTCATATTTTTTCCTCTTTATCATGATTAAGATAAACAATTTTCCAGTACCCGCCCAGTAATTCTATGATATCTTTAAACTCTTTGCCAACTTGGTCTTTAATAAAATAGCCGGCAATGTTTTTACTATAACTGAGTGCAATGTCTTTATGATCTTGAGACGTTGTTAAAACAAAAACTACCGTGTCTTTATGTTTTTCAATTTCTCTTAAATCGTTCAAAAACTCATGCCCATCCATTCTAGGCATTTTTAAGTCGAGCAAAATAACAAAGGGCTCTTTGATCTGACCGTTTTTAAGCATTGCCATTGCTTGTTCGCCATCTCTTGCTCTTACTATAGAGTTGCTAATTTTATTTTTCTTAAATTCACTTTCCAATAGCAAAGCGTCAACATCGTCATCGTCAACAATGAAAAGCGTTATCTCGCTAGACATCTTAAAAATTTCCAGGATTAGATTTTGGCCAGTTTAAGTGAATCCGGATGCCTCTACCCTCATGGGGTTCGATTTCTATACTGCCCTTGTAGTGTTCAATGATTTTTTTAGAGATAGCTAGCCCCATGCCACTGCCTTCCACTTGATCTCTAGCCTGTAAGGTTTGGAACATTTCCATTGCCTTTTCATGGAGTCTTGGTGGAATGCCGGGACCATCATCAGTAAAAGTAAAGTGATAAGAATTTTCAGACTCTTTGCAAATAACGCCAATGTCGGCGGTATCTTTATCATGGTGCTTAATTGAATTCGATATCATGTTTCGCGCAATAATTTCGAATGGAATTCTAGGCAAATAGAGTTCTTGAGTGTCTGCGGTTAATTTAACGCTGTCGCTATGATCTAAGTAGTTAAATATATTGGTCACCGATTGGCTAAGCTCAAATGCCTCGCTTGGGTAGTTGATTCGGCCAATTCTAGAATAATGGAGTAAGTCATCAAGTAACTTATTCATTCGTTTAGTTCTGCCTTTCAGCAACGCAATATGTTCTTGAGACTGTAAGGGTAAAATGCCTTTGCAGTCTTCCTCTATCCACGCGATAATTTTTTTAATGGCGTTAAGTGGCGACTTTAAATCGTGTGAGGCGACATAAGCAAATTGTTCTAGGTCGTAGTTAACTTCTTTTAAACTTTTAGCTTTTTCTTTTAAATCTTTTGTCATGCTGTCAGCTAGTTTAATAGCTTTGCGGTTTGCATTAGCCAGAAAAACAAACAATATAAATAGCAAGGAGTCAATTGTTAACCCGCCAATTAATATTAATAAAGGCTGGGAGTTTCTTGCGGCTTCAGAAAATGTATTATTGCTGGTAATGACAAAACTCCAAACTCTACCGTGCATTGTGATGTCTTTCGTAGTGATGAAGTCAGCGTTAATTTTTTCTTTCCCAATAGATTCATCCTTAGTGTTTGTAGTATCACTAAAGAGCAAGGTTTCGCCATCGGATATGCGAACATTCACAAGCCGATTTTTCTTGTCGAGGGTACCTTCCATTAACTTGTACATGATAAAAGGCGCATAAGTAGCACCGGCAATTTTGGCTCTGCGCTCTGTTATATTATTGGGGCTATCACCATTTTGGTAAAATGGCACATAGAATAAGAAGCCTGGTGTTTGCTTTTCGTCTTGAACCAAAGTGATCGGTCCTGTCACTTGTGAAAGCCCAGTATCTCTGGCTAAAGCGGCGGCATTATAGCGGTTGTCTTCAAAAGCAATATCAAGTCCAACCGCTTTTTTATTAACATCGACCGGCTCAATATAAGTAATTGGCCATAAGTCGTTACGTGAATGGCTTGGATGAACTGAAAAGTCTTTACGCTGCAGTCGTTGCTGGGCGATAAATGAATCTAATTTTTCTGGAGCAATATTAAAAATAACGCCTATACCATTGACACCAGGAAACCGTTTATCTATGTCTAAACTATGGGAAAAGTTATACCATTGTTCATGGGTGACAAATCCTTGGTTAGCATCAACATAAGCCGCGCTGGCTTGCAATACATTTTCATATAGCTCCATGCGCTCTTTGACAAGCTGTATTACTTGGTCAACTTCTCGCTCAAAGCGTTGTTGCTTATTTTTCTCTACTTGATTGTCAGAAATAAACCAAGCGCCTAGAGTCAAAATGAGTGAGAGAATAACCACGCACCAGTGAATCCAGCTAAGTCTAGCTAATGGCATATTTAAATTATCTGAACTTGATTGCGGAGCTTCGGGTTGGCTCATATTTATTACCACAAAAACTTATATTGAATACCCAGTGCTAAATTATTTACATCACTGCGACGGTATTGATTAACTCGGTATTCAGCGATTAAATAAAGATCGTCAATAAGCTGAAAGCCAAATTGAGCTTCACCTACAATGGGGTTGCTAGGTATGCTTGCTGGAAGATTTTCGTTAAATGTATGGTCGATAAAACCAGCGAGGTAAAGGCGGTTAGAGATATAAGGAAACTTCATAAAGAAAGAATGCTCTAATTGCCATACGGATTCACTTCGATGATCAAACTGTATGGCATGCAAATTAATCGCATATTTTAAGTTTATGCGCTTAAAAAAGCTGCTGAGACTATCGGTATCATTAAACCGCCAGCGAACCCCTAATCTATGTCTGTCGTTATTAGTTCCTGTGCGAAAATTGGATTGCCAGGTTAAATCGAATGGTGAGCTTTCAGATACTTGCCAGCGAATGTTATGTTCAGTGTAAAAGCTAGTGGTATCGCTTAGCTCTGAGCGATCTGACTGGTTTGCGAAATTGGTTAAGCTAAAGTATGAAAGGCGGTTGCCTAAATTAGCTGCTGCATTAATTGTTATGGTGTTGTCACCGCTCACGTCAGTCATGTAAGGGTAAACATTAAAGTCAATAAACCCGCCTTTAGTTTTTACTGCGTGGACTAAATTTGGCATAAGTAGGCTAAAAATAAGCATGCTCATACTGAGTAGCTGGGGGAGCCTCGTTCGAAAGCGCTGCGTCATTGTTATTCCTTTTGCTTTATTAGAGGCCACTGTTACAGCTCAGTTTGGCTCAGCTAATAGGATGTTGGTTGCTTTTTTATTAATATTTGTGCTTAATGCACTTTAAAGTTAGTCCAGTTTTGCTGATTTCGCCATTTAATTTACAACCTAAATAGCGCAAGTTACTTAAAAACACCTAACTTGACTTTAAAAATAAGCAAGGCTAACAACTTATTGATTATGAAAGAATTAATTAAAAGGCCTAGAAAATAATAGAGAATAAAAATAGGAGAATAAGAATGTTTAAAAAGTCAAAAGCCGCAGTTAAAACCATTAATATTATAGCTCTCATTTGGAATATTCTTGGATTAATGGCATTTATCATGCATTTAAGCATGTCGCCGGAAATGATTAGCCAATTACCGCCTGAGCAACAGGCTTTGTACACTAAAGTTCCTGATTGGCTTGAAATTGCTTTTGGTGCTGCAGTTATAGGTGGCACTTTAGGGTGTATTGCTTTGCTAATCGGCAATGCATTTGCAGTCCCTTTGTTTATCATTTCTTTAATTGGGGTGTTAGCGCAAAATTATCATTCATTTTTTATGAGCAATACTTTTGAGGTTATGGGCAATAGCGCCATGGTAATGCCTATTTTAGTTATTCTTATTGCAATTTATTTGGTGGTTTATTCACTTAAACTACGTAAAGAAGAGCATATTAAATAGCTGTTTTTCTTAAAGCTGTATTATAACTCCACAACTAAAGGCTTAATCCTTGGTTGTGGTGTTATTTAAAACCTTTCTTATTCCCCTGTTTTCCCCAAGTAGTTTTTCTTTTGATGTCCTGTCGCATTGATTGCACCGCTTTTTCAAGTTTATCAGTTGCTTATTTTTACAATGAACAAGCTGCTGACTTGCCACTCTTTGTGGATTGGCTTGAGTTGCCGCAAAAGCGGATTTCGCTTGCCGCTCTAGCTGAGCTATCTAGCTAACTTACTGTATTTAAAGCCTAAAATAACTGGCACAAGCTTTGCATTTAAGCTTGTGTAGAAATCAATTTTGGCTCAACTAATTGTACACAGGCGGTCAGAGGCTAAATTAATTGAACAATTGGTTACTGCAGCGAAGGAAGTAATTAACCATTTAAAGTGATTAATTAGCCGCAGCTAAATTAAATTGTGTTAGCGGCTAACTAATCACGGTAAGACAGAGCAACGGTAAAACTATGTCAATCAATTTTGAGAAAGCATTCGGTATTCATGCCACAGCACTAAACTTGAGAGCTGAGCGTGCCAAAGTGCTCGCTAATAATTTAGCTAATGCGGATACACCTAATTTTAAAGCAAGAGATATCGACTTTAGTAAGGCGCTTCAGCAAGCTCAAGGAAATTTAGATAGCAGCTTAAAAAGAACGCATGCCAACCATATTGATTCTAAAGTCGGCACAGAAATTCCTGGCTTGTCTTATCGTATCCCTTTGCAGCCAGATACCGGTGACGGTAATTCGGTTGACGCTCAAATTGAGCAAACAAAATTTGCAGAAAACGCAATGCAATATCAAACCTCATTGCGGTTTTTAGATGGAAAGATCAAAGGCTTAATGCAAGCAATACGTGGAGAATAACAGTGAGCTTATACGATATCTTTAATATTAGTGGTTCGGGAATGTCGGCGCAAAGTGTTCGCTTGAATACCACTGCGAGTAATATAGCCAATGCTGATAGCGTTGCGAGTAGTACCGAAGAAACTTACAAAGCAAGACATCCTGTTTTTGCCGCAGTACTACAAAATGCGACTTCAAACGCTACCTCAGGTGGCGTGGCAATAAAAGGCATTGTTGAGTCTCAAGCAGCGCCTGTTGCGCGGCACCAGCCAGACAACCCTTTGGCGGATGAAAATGGCTATGTTTATGCGCCTAATATTAATTTAGTGGAAGAGATGGCAAACATGATATCTGCTTCTCGTTCTTATCAATCGAATGTGCAAGTTGCCACTATGACTAAGCACTTACTTAATAAAACCTTGACCCTAGGCCAATAGACTAAGAGAAACTCATTATGACTAGTTCAGTTACGCCAACAGATTACTCCAATATTGGCCTTCAAAATCATACCGAGCAAACCAGAGAAATTAAAAAGGAGCTTGGTCAGGCAGACTTTTTAGCCTTGCTTACAACCCAGCTAGCTAATCAAGATCCTTTAACGCCGGTTGATAATAAAGAATTTATTTCGCAAATGTCACAATTTGCTAGTTTAGACAGTTTGCAGTCATTGGTTAGTGGCTTTGATGAACTGACTAACTCACTGACATCTAATCAAGCGCTGCAAGCCTCATCCTTAGTTGGCCGAAATGTTCTAGTTCAAGGCGATACAGGGCTACTCACAGACAATACCTTAATTGCGGGTCAATTAAACCTAGATTCAACCACGCAAAATATTCGTTTCGAAATCAAAGATCAGACCGGCCAAGTTGTTAGAAGTATGGCGATTGGAACACAAGAAGCCGGTGACATTGATTTTGTTTGGGATGGCAATAATAACGATGGCGAGAAAATGCCACCCGGACTCTACACTGTTGCCGCTTATGGGCAAGTTGGCGGCACCACCGAACAGCTTAAAACATCAATGGTGGCTCGTGTAGAAAGTGTTAATTTAGGCGGCCCTGGTGGCCAATTATTGCTGAACCTAGCAGGTTTAGGTGAAATAAAATTTAATGAAGTTAAAGAAATCGGTTAAACAGGAGAGCGGTTATGTCTTTTAATACAGCCTTAAGTGGTTTAAATGCGGCACAAGCAGAGCTAAATGTTACTGCAAATAATATTGCCAATGTAGGAACAACGGGTTTTAAAGAATCTCGCGCAGAATTTGCCGATATTTTCTCGACTACGTCGTTTGGTAGTTCTGGTACAACAATTGGTAATGGGGTGCTACTTGCAAATGTTGCACAACAATTTAATCAAGGTAATTTAGAGTTTACTTCAAACACTTTAGATTTGGCTATTTCCGGCGAAGGCTTTTTTGTTTTATCGCCTTCGGAAAGTAATAGCAACTCTATTTTTAGTCGTAATGGTGAAATGGGGGTGGACAATAACGGGTTTGTTGTTAATAACGCCGGGGCGCGTCTACAAGTTTTTCCAGTAAACGCAGATGGTACGGTTACCGCAACCAGTTTATCAAGCACAACATCATTGCAGCTTCCACAAACTGCGGGCGTACCAACAATGACTTCTTTGGTTGATATTGGTATTAATTTGCCGGCCAATGCTGCGGTTTTAGATCCCAACTCTTTTGACCCACAGCAAGCGTCAACATTTAATGCGTCAACGTCATTAACGGTTTTCGATTCGCTCGGTGAAAGCCACGTGGTGACAGCTTACTATACAAAAGTCGCTGATAATCAATGGGCAACTTATTACAATACGACTGACTCTAATGGCGTTAACTTGCCAATAGATATTGCTGGTGGCACAGCAGGCGCGGGTGGTCAGCTTTACCATTTAACCAACTTTGATAATACGGGTAGTTTTCAGTCAAATACACCGGATCCAATTATTACTACGGCTATAGATTTTAATAATGGTTCCGATCCAACTCAAACCTTAAATTTAAACTATGGCAATAATAATACGACTCAATTCTCATCGGCATTTACTGTAAATGTTTTATCTCAAAACGGTTTTCCTATAGGAAGATTAACAGGAGTTGAAATTTCTGATAGTGGTGTTGTAAGAGCTAATTTTTCTAACGGACAAACTACCGCTTTAGGAAAAATTGCGCTTGCTCGATTCCAAAACGCGCAAGGTTTAGCGCAAATTGGTAACAATGCTTGGGAAGACTCTATTGATTCGGGCACACCTTTAGTGGGCGAAGCATTAACTTCGAGCTTTGGCCAAATTAGAGCGGGTGCACTAGAAGTTTCTAATGTTGATTTAACCGCGCAGTTAGTTAACTTAATTTCAGCGCAGCGAAATTTTCAGGCAAACGCAAAATCAATTGAAACAAATAATACAGTGACTCAAGCAATTATTAACATTCGTTAGCGCGTAATGCTTCCTATTACCTAAGAGAGTTTGTTCAGGCTCTCTTAGGTCGTTTCAACTTAGCTACCAAGACTTATCGAGAATCTCTATGGATAACATGCTTTATATTTCAATGACCGGTGCGCGAGAAACTTCAATGGCGCAAGCTACTGCTGCTAATAACCTTGCTAACGCCAAAACCTCAAGCTTTAAAGCTGACTTAGCTCAGTTTAGAGCGATGCCTGTGTATGGCGAAGGATTAGCGTCGCGAGCTTTTGCAATGGCAGAAAGGCCTGGCTATGACTTTTCTCCTGGCAGTATGAAAACAACTGGCCGAGATTTGGATATTGCAATTCAAGGAGAGGGTTGGTTTGTTACCCAGAACGAACAGGGTGAAGAGCTGTTAACGCGACGAGGCGATTTAAAAATTACCGCCAATGGTGAGCTATTAAATGGAGCTAATCAACCCATTTTAGGCGAGGGTGGGCCAATTGCGCTTCCGCCTTTTGAAAAAATTGATATTGCTAAAGACGGTACCATCACGATTCTGCCCTTAGGCGCTGAAGCTAACGCCATTGCCGTACTCGATCGCATCAAAATGGTCAAACCGGATCCGGCAACGCTAGATAAAAACGCTCAAGGTCTGTTTAAAAGTATTGACGATGAACCTTTTGTGGCAGACGCAGCAGTTAGTTTAAGTAGCGGAGTGCTTGAGTCAAGTAATGTGAGTGTGGTTGAAGAGTTAACCAATATGATTTCTCTTTCACGCCAATTCGAAGTTCAAGTGAAATTAATGTCATCAGTTGAAGAACGTGGGCGATCTTTGGATCGATTATTGCAACCTTAATTCTATCAGACCTAAATAGTAGAAATATTGACAATTAGACGTGTCACTTAGGGTGGCAAAAAGAGGTAAAGATTATGCATCCAGCATTATGGATTTCAAAAACTGGGCTAGAAGCACAAACCAAAGATTTAGCTGTTATTTCAAATAACTTAGCTAACGCTGGAACAGTTGGTTTTAAAAAGTCGCGAGTCGCTTTTGAGGATTTATTTTACCAAAACCTACGTCAGCCCGGTGCTGACTCGTCGCAAGATACCCGTTTACCATCTGGTTTACAGCTTGGTACCGGGGTGAAAGTGGTTGCAACTCAAAAAATTCATACTCAGGGTAATTTTCAAACTTCAGAAAATCAACTGGATATGGCAATTCAAGGTTCTGGCTTTTTTCAAATTCTTATGCCTGATGGTTCTACAGGTTACACCAGAGCGGGTAACTTTACTCTGGATGAAAATGGGCAAATTGTTACCCAAGGAAGCGGCTATGTTTTGCAGCCTGCAATCACTATTCCCCAAACCGCAACCAGCATGAATGTGTCAATCGACGGCACAGTGACGGTGCAAGAGGCGGGGCAAGCAGCAGCAACTAATATTGGCAATATTCAATTGGCAGACTTTATTAATCCAAGTGGCTTACAACCCATAGGTGAAAACTTATTTTTAGAAACCGGAAGCAGCGGTGCGCCAGTCATTGGTACTCCGGGACTCGATGGGCTTGGTGCGGTAAGAGGCGGGCAACTTGAAACATCTAATGTTTCAACGGTTGAAGAGTTAGTCGCAATGATTGAAACCCAGCGAACTTATGAAACCAATGCCAAAGTACTTTCTGCAGTTGACCAAATGTTGCAGTTTATTAATCAAACACTTTAGTTGGATAGATTTTATGTACCGTTTATTAGATAAAGTTAAGAGTGGTGCTAAGCAAGTCAAACTGGTGAGTTATTCTTTTATCTTACTGAGTTTGTCCGGGTGCACTACGGTTTATCAGAATGCAAATGCTGGCGATCCGGAATGGGCACCGGCATACCCAGCAATGAGTGACACCAGTCAAAGCAACCCTGGTGCTATCTATAATCCTTCATCTAACCAAATGCTATTTCAAGATAAAAAAGCATTACGAGTTGGTGACATTATTACGATCGTTTTAACCGAGAATACCAACGCAAGCAAAAATGCCGATACTGAAGTGGCAAAAGATTCAAGTACCGAACTATCTGCGCCTTCGATTTTTGGCAATGTACTTTCGGTCGGTGGTGGAATGGCTGACTTAAGTGTATCAAGCGGCGGTCAAGCAAGAAGTTTTAAAGCTGAGGCCGATTCAGCTCAAAGCAATAAATTAAGTGGCACTATTACAGTGACCGTACATCAAGTCTATCCTAACGGAAATTTAATGATAAAAGGCGAAAAATGGATTTCGCTAAATCAAGGCAGTGAGTTTATTCGAGTTGCAGGACTGATTAGACCGGAAGATATTGATAAAGATAATCAAATACAATCTACAAAAATTGCGAATGCAAGAATTTATTATGGTGGAAAAGGAGTATTAGCCGAGGCAAATGAGTCAGGTTGGCTAACCCGATTTTTTAATACTGGCTGGTGGCCTTTTTAGACTCCTTTAAGCTTAGGAAACTATTTCAAATGAATCAGAATTTAAAACAGTATCATCAAAAGTTTAGCTTCGTACTCCGCTTATTTATAGTCGGTGTTTTGGGAGTAATTCCTTTAGCTAATGCCGAGCGACTGAAAGATATTACCAGTGTACAAGGTGTACGCGAAAACCAGTTAATTGGTTATGGACTTGTGGTTGGCCTTGATGGTACGGGTGAAAAAACTCGCTATACAGAACAAACTTTTCGCACTATGTTAGCGCGCTTCGGAATTAACGTGCCACAAGGTAGCCAGTTAAAACTAAAGAATACTGCGGCGGTTGCGGTTCATGCGACACTGCCTGCTTTTGCTAAAGCCGGACAAACGATTGATATAACCGTTAGCAGTTTAGGTGAAGCAAAAAGTTTACGTGGTGGCACGCTATTAATGACTCCGCTACGTGGAGCAGACGGGAAAACCTATGCTATTGCGCAAGGTAACTTAGTGGTTGGTGGTTTTGGTACTCAAGGTAGTGACGGTTCTAAAATTACCGTTAACCACCAAACTGTGGGTAGAGTGCCTAACGGCGCAAGTGTTGAGCAAATGGTGGAGACCAATTTTTTGACTCATGACTATCTAGTATTTAACTTAGATAAACCAGACTTCACTACCGCAGTAAGAGTTGCTAAAGCCATTAACGATTTAGTTGGTTCAAACACAGCCAAACCGATTGATCAAACCTCTATTCAAGTCACTGCTCCAAGAGATGCTGCACAGCGCATAAACTACTTGTCTGTATTAGAAAATATTGACGTAAAGCCGGCAGAATCAATTGGCAAAATAGTGGTTAACTCTAGAACGGGAACAATCGTTATTGGTAAACATGTTAACTTAAAAGAAGCGGCGATCGCACATGGCAATTTGATAGTTAAAATAAAAGAAAACCAAACCGTGAACCAACCTTTGCCATTAACACAAGGTCAAACCGCGATTAACCAAGATACCGAACTGGAAGTTGTGCAAGAAGATACACGCATGTTTCATTTTGAGCCAGGGGCTACTTTGCAGCAGTTAGTTGAAGCAGTTAACGCGGTGGGCGCTGCGCCGGGTGATGTTATGGCTATTTTAGAAGCGCTTAAACAGGCTGGCGCAATTAGCGGTGAGTTGGTGGTCATTTAAAATGAATTCTTTAGCTGATACTTCTATTACCCAAAGTGCATTTACTCAAGCGAGTATACACTCGGATCTGAGTTCATTGGATAGTATTAGAAAACAAGGGCTTACCGATGAAAAGGGGGCGATTGCCAAAGCGGCGAAAGAGTTTGAAGCATTCTTTATGAATATGCTCTTTAAAAGTATGCGCCAAGCGAGCGAAGTGATTAGTGAAGATTCGCCATTTAATAGCCAACAAGAAAAAATGTTTACCAGTATGTTAGATGAGCAAATGAGTGTTGAGCTAAGCCAACAAGGAAACTTTGGTATTGCGGAATTGATGATTAGCCAGTTAACCAATTCGCCGATTGAGCCGGTCAAGAAAACGATTAAATACATTCCTCCAGTTGATCAAGTCGCCTTAAAGGTGAATAGCTTAACAAGTAATCCTTTAGCTAATAATAAAACGTCTAACGAGCATGGGGCTAGTAAACTCAGTGAAGCAGCAGCGGTTAGAAAAGTAGATAAAGCCACTCAGTCAGTTAGCATTAGCAGCTCAAACGCTAGCGAAAAAGTAGCCCTTGAACCTGAGGCTATAACTAATTCCTTAGTTGACTCGTCTGCTCTAGAGACTCGTAAAGTTAAAGTCGAAAAGAAAGCGCTGTTTGATAATGCCAAAGACTTCGTCGCTTCACTTTTACCGGTTGCTACTAAAGCGGCAAAGCAGTTGGCTGTTGATCCTAAATTATTACTCGCACAGGCTGCACTAGAAACTGGGTGGGGTAAATATGTTATGCATGATGAGGCGGGTAAACCGGGATTTAATTTATTTGGAATAAAAGCCAATAATGCATGGCAGGGAGAAAGTATTGTCGCTGATACCTTAGAAGTAGAAAATCAAGCGTTTAAGAAAGTAAGTGCAGCGTTTAGAAAATATCACAGCTTACAAGAATCATTTACTGATTATGTTAACTTTATAAAAGGAAATTCACGTTATCAAGGCGCGGTGAAGGCATCGAGTGATGAAGCGAGTTATGCTAATGAGTTACAGTCTTCGGGATACGCCACTGATCCTAACTATGCAGAAAAGATTTTAAAAATTTACCAGATGTTAAAAACATCTGATTTAGATTCAAGTGAGCAGTAAGTTGTACTGAATCGTCTTGAAAAGAGAGATTAAATTATGAGTATATTCGATATTAGTGTTTCTGGATTGTTGGCAAACCAAGCCTCAATTGCGACTACCTCGCATAATATTGCGAATGCTAATGTTGATGGCTATTCTCGCCAAAGAGCAGAGCATACTAATCGTTTACCGCAGTTTGTTGGTGGAAACTATTTAGGTTCTGGAGTGGAAGTTGGTGCAGTCCGTAGAATATTTTTACAGTCACAACAGTTAGAGTTACAAAATACCACATCTGAGTTTAATAATTTTGATACATTTTTAACTCAAGCATCGAGAGTTGATAGCTTACTTGCTGATAGTGAAAATGGTGTTAACAATGCGATTCAAAATTTCTTTTCCGCTTTGCAAGGTGTTTCAAATGATCCTGCATCAATACCTGCAAGACAAGTAATGCTAAATGAAGCTCAAACGATGGTTTCTCGGTTTCAATTGGTTCATTCGCAACTAGAAAGCCAAGTCAATGAAGTGAACGGTAGTATTCGCTCTATCGCAGATGAAATATCTTCATTGGCCGACTCAATTTCAAAATTAAACGTGGCTATTACCGGTTCACCTGGCGATTTTCCACCAGATTTACTCGACCAAAGAGACCGTCAAATTAATCGATTAAGTGAATTAGTGAATGTACAAACTATTCAGCAAACCGATGGTAGTCTCAATGTATTTATTGGAACAGGGCAGTCGTTGGTTGTTGGTAGTTTAGCCAATAACCTAGAAGCATTTGCAGATCCACTTGATCCTAGAAGTATGCGATTAGCGCTGACTAATGCGTCTTCCAACGTTGACATTACCGATAATTTAAGTGGTGGTAAGCTCGGCGGTTTACTGACTTCTGTTGAAGAAATTATTGAACCGGCATTTAATACACTCGGAAGGGTAGCAATTGGTATCGCTGCTAATTTTAATCAGCAGCATGAGTTAGGACTCAATTTAAATAACCAGTTAGGGGGAAACTTCTTTAACGATATAAACTCTGCGAGTTTAGAAATTAGTCGTGTGGGATCGCCCGCTAGTAATACGGGTAATGCGGCGTTATCAATTACCATAGATGATCCTTCTTTAGTCGGTGATTCAAACTATCGCCTCTTTTTATCTGGTGGTAACTATCAATTAATTGACCAAACAACCAATGCAACAGTCGCTACCTTTTCGCCACCAGCAACCGTACCTAACAGCGTTCAAATTGTTTCGGAAGGTATTAGCATTAACTTTTTATCTGGCGCTGCTAATAATGGCGACCAATTTGAAATTCAGCCTAGCCGAGATTTCGCGAGGGACTTAGATGTTGTATTAACCTCGGCCGAGCAAATAGCTGCAGCTTCACCAGTAAGAGGCGAGCAGCTTTCTTCAAATATAGGTTCTGGCAGTATTTCTGCAATTAGCGTTACTGACACCACGACGGCTCAATTTACTACAACCCCAGGAAGTTTATCACCACCGATAAGGGTTAGTTTTGACGCCACACCAGGAGAGTTTTCTCTTTATGATATGAGCTCGGGGACGCCTGTGCTTTTGGCCGGCGGTATTAGCGGATTTGTTCCAAACCAAGAAAATAATATGCTTGCTTTAGCTGGAGCGCCTTACGATAGTTATGGCTATGAAGTCACTATTAACGGTGAACCTCAACCAGGAGATAGCTTTGATTTAAGCTTTAACACTAATGGCTCTGGAAATAACGCTAATATGAGCTTGCTTGGTGATTTACAATTAGCCGCGACTTTAGATAATGGTAAATCAAATTTTCAACAAGCGTTTGGTCGAGCAATTAGTCAAATAGGCGTTAAAACTCAGTCTGCCGAAATTAAACGCGGCGCTGCAGAAAGTCTTATGTTTCAAGCTCAAGAGCGAAAAGAAAGTACTTCGGGTGTTAACTTAGATGAAGAAGCTGCCAATTTAATTAAGTTTCAACAAGCCTATGAAGCTTCCGCGCAAGTGATTAGTGTTGCTCGTACTTTGTTTCAAACTGTGCTTGATTCGGTTAGGTAATCAGTATGCGACTATCTACAGCTCAAATGACAAACTCTGGCGTACGCCAAATGCTCTTAAGGCAAGCTGAAGTGCAGCACACTCAGCTTCAATTGGCGACTCAAAAGCGGGTGTTAAAGCCTTCTGATGATCCTGTAGCTGCCACATCAATTAACTTTTTGCGTGCTGAAATTGCTCAGCTAGAACAGTTTAATAAAAATGGTGATGCGGCAAAGGCTAGCAATGAGTTAGAAGAAAGTGTTTTATCTAGTAGCACAGATATTTTATTTCGAGTGAGAGAGCTAACCGTTCAACTTGGCAATGGAGCCTATGGTGAAAACGAGTTGGATAGTATCGGCGTTGAACTAAAAGAGCGGCTGGCAGAGTTAGTCGGTTTGGCTAATACGCGTAATGCAAACGGTGACTACTTATTTTCTGGCAGTAAAGTGAAGACTCAGCCCTTTGTTAAAGATGCTGCGGGAAACTATATTTATAATGGCGATCAAAATCAGCGTTTACTGCGAGTTTCAAGCGGAACCGTAGAGGCAACTTCTGACTCGGGATTTGAAGTTTTTCTCAATGTTAAAAATGGTAATGGCAAGTTTGCAACTTCCGCGAGCATTGCAAATACAGGAACAGGCATAATTGATCCTGGAAGCTATCAAGCACCGCCAAATTTTCTTGCTGAGCCTTACACCATTACCTTTGGAACAGATCTTAATGGAAACACTACCTATCAAGTCGATGGAGTGAACTCTGCAACCAATATTATTCCTGCTACCGTATGGAATTCTGGAGATGCGATTAGTTTTAACGGCGTTAACACGCAAATTCAAGGAGAACCGCAAGCCGGCGATGTTTTTACTGTGAGCCCGAGTAGCTCTGAAGATTTGTTTGGTAATATCCAATCAGCGATTAATGCAATTGAAAACTATACAGACAGCGATGCAGGGCGGGCGGCCTTTTCCAACCAAATTAATGGCATGCAAGAAACACTCGATCGGCATATGACCAACATTGACATTGTCAGAGGTAAAGTTGGCAGCCGCCTTAATGCCATAGAGTCTGAAAGTAATAGCAATTTAGCTTTACTTGTTACCAGTAAGTCGACTTTATCTGATGTAGAAGATCTTGATATTGTTGAAGCGTCAACTCGCTTTTCACAGCAGCTAGTGGTACTTGAAGCCGCTCAACAAAGTTTTGTTAGAGTACAAGGGCTTAACCTGTTTAATTTTCTTTAACACACTATTTTAAACTTAATAGCTAGTTTGGAATTAATAGCTGCTTCGTATTGTCTCTAACTTATGCCGACTAGTTGAATATCAAGTTTCGACTTTGCCGTATAGTGAACAACTTCCCCTAGCGAGAAAATTTTGATTAGAATGCCAACATGGACTGCTCATGGAGGCCGATTCAACAGGAATAAATTCGCTGGAGGGGTTGTGTTTTCTAGAAAAACTGGATAACGTGAGTTCACATTCAAAAGGTTGTCGCACAATTCGCATATCGCGCACCGTGCACAATAATTAGTTGTTATGCCTACTAGAATATGAAGCATCTGCTAGCCCAAAGTAAAAACTACCGACTCTACGGAGTTTATGAAGAAGCGCAGCTTGAAGGAACTGATATTGATGATTATCTGGTCGTTGGTGACTTCTATGGACATGTAGAATGCGCTTGTATTGACCAGGGCGAAAAGTGGTGTGCTATTGGTGGAAATGGATTGATTATCTATAAACTAGAACATCCACTTGAACCTTATCGATATGATCATAAAACGAAACAGTGGGATGAGCTATAGCGTTCTGATAGCGATTGGTATCCCGAAGTTATTTATCAGATAGATGAAGTAACATTACGAATGGTAATGGATGTATATGCGGAAGCGAAAGGTGTATACGATCTAAACATTAATTCGCTCGAGCTTACAAAGAGAGTATAAATGCATAACCATTCATTGGAAACGGCGCGAAAAACACGCGTCTCAATTTGGCGTTAGTTGACTTACCGATGTCGGCACTCGTTAAGGCCTAAATGATAAAATCAATTTTAAAGGACTTAAATAATGAAAGTTTTTCCCCTTCTAGTGTTGTTATCTATCTGGGCAAGTAGCTCTTGTGCTACGGATGATTTCTCTGCCATTGATAAATATGTTAACGCCGCAAAAAAAGAAATAGGCTTGCCTTATGGCACTGCTATTGCTGTTGTTAAAGAGGGGGAAATTGTTTATGAAGGATATTTTGGTTACGCCAACATCAAAGAAAAGAAGAAAGTAACTTCTGAAACTGCATTCTATATTGCCTCGATAACAAAACCTATGTTTGCTTTGTCCACTTTACTGTTGGAACACAATGGAGATATTAATGACAGCACTTCAATGGCTAAAATGTTCCCTAAGCAAGACTTTCTGAATATAGATGCAGATAAAGTTCAATTAAAACACTTGATGTCTTGTTCTTCAGGCATCAACAATGATGCACTTTTAAAAACTTTAGCTTTCACCGGCAACCATAATCTTAAGCAACGTCATGCTCTTTTAAGTGCTTCGGTTAAAAATGAAAGGAATCCTTTGGGGCAATTTGAATATACCAATCTTGGTTTTAATATTGCTAGCGTATGGATTGATGACTTCTACTCGCAAGGCTGGCAAAAGATATTATCAGAGACAATTTATCAACCACTTGGTATGAATCATACTAGTTCCTTCATGAGTGACGCCACTAAAAAAGGTATTGAGGTAGCTCGTCCTTATGGATTAAAAGGTAAAGATCCTGCAGCAATTTTACCGTTTGAAAAAAGCGATATAACTATGCATGCAGCTGGTGGAACTATTGCAACGGCATCTGATCTAGGGCTATTTTTAATCGCACAGCTCAATCAGGGAATAGTTAATGGAAAACAAGTTTTCCCTGCAGAAGTAATCAAAAAGTCTCACCAACAATTAGTCTCACACAATGCAAGTTTTCTTGATTTTAAACGTACTGGTTATGCATGGGGCTGGCAAATAGGCCCATACAAAGGAAGTCGAATGCTTCATCATTTTGGTGGTGTTGCTGGTACTCATACTCACAGCTCTTTTATTCCAGAGCACAATATTGGTTTAGTGGTATTGAATAATGAGAATCAAATTAGTCAATATTTGACCAATGCTATCAGTGATATCGCTTATAGTATTTTACTTGATGAAGGTGATGCCAATAAAAAGGCAGAAAAGCATATTTTAGCGATGCGAATGAGAGCTACTGAAGTGAAAGCAAACATTAAAAAGTGGGACGATATAAAGGCAAGAAAAGCATCCTCTAGAGTTATGAAACTTAGTCTGGAAAAACAAAAATATGTTGGAGTATTTCATCATCCTCTTTGGGGACAACTAAATATTAAGCTGCTTAAATCAGGTGCTTTTGAAGTGAGATTAGGTGCTATTAGTACAATAGCAACAGCTTATACTAAGTTGGATACAATGCGGGTCGAGTTCTCTGAAATGAATGAAGGAGGCAAAGTTTTAACATATAAATTAAAAGATGGCGAAGTTAAAGGCTTGTCGCTTTTCGGAGAAAACTTTAACAGGATATAACTAAAAAAAAGAGGGGTAAAATCCAACTAACACTTATACACCGTTCTCTAGTCAATAAGCAAAAGTAATTTATTTCGGTTACCTCAGTAACCAAATAGTAGTTAGTTATATCATCTATTTCGTTTGTCGTTTGAGCTGTGACGTCAACCGCTTACACAAACACTTAGTGAGGCTCTTTTATCGCAGCCTCACCACAACCTATCCCATTTCAGTCCTTAGAGTGAACAGGTCACTACGACTGCATGGATGTAGGAGTTAGAGTAACGCAGGTGCAGCTACCACGACATTCATCGGTTAACCCTGTGTTGGCACTATTTAAGAGACGGGTTGCTGTTTATCCAATTAGAATTAGGCTCCACTGTCCGGTTTACCGCCACTAACTCCTCCCTCAAAAGGGGAACGCCGATGGCAATTTTATAGCCTAGTACTGGTGAAAAAATTTAGGTCAATACCTGCAGTTTGCCATTATACGGTTTTAAAAAATTAACCGCCGACAAGTTTATCTCGGTTCTTAGAAATGGATACTCCGATGATGTCTAGACATAAAATCATAAGTGTGAGATGAAATTTGAGCATCCAAAGCTACTTGATGATTTTTCGCGCCGTAATAGAGGTAACTAAGTAGCCCGATTCTCGCCAAAAATTACCGGCCATGGCGTTTTGGACTGTGTAATTACACTCCACATAATTAATTCCATTTTCCTTAAAACAAGCTTCTGCATTTTTAACTAGTTCAGACGCAATTTTTTTATGTCGGTATTCCTTATCAACCCATAATAGTTGGATAACACCTTTTAAGTTCTCTTTAAGAAAACCATTATCATTAATAACGCTTGTAGCCAAAACAAATCCAACGGGGTTAGCGTTATAATTTGCAATTAATAGTAAGCTATTCAGGTTGTCCAATTCAGATTCTAGCCAAGTCGCCAAGTTTGATTCAAAGCGTTCGCTCATTTCAAGTTGCTTGTCGTTTTCTTGCTGATGAATACCTAAAGTCCAAGTTAGGAGTTTGCCTAAATCTGAACGATTTGCTTGAGTAATTTCTAACATAGGCCTTAAAATTTTGAGGTGGTTACTACCAAGTATAGATTAATATCTTGAGTAACTTTCAAATCTTTAATTGAATTTATGAGGTTGCAGTGTGATTTTTAGTGTTTTGATAGGCTTGTAATGCAGTTTGAGAGCTTTTTAAGTCTAAATTTTCTTGGATAGAAGCGCTTTTAGCAAGTTTGATTGCTTTCATTAGTTGCTCGTCCGTTTGCTTAATCACTCGATGGATTTTTTTTGCTAGGTCAATATCTTGCGCTTGATGCGCTTCTGTAGTGAGCGATGTAACTAATTGATGACGCTTTTCAGTGTGAGTCTTTACGCCGCTCCAGTCGGATAGCTTGGCCGATTTGAGTATTTGCTGGTTGAGTAATTCTAACTGTTGGAAGTTACTCATTAGCTTTGGTTTAACTCTTGTATGGCTTGTTCGCGAATTCCGTCCCAACCTTCTTTTATTTGTTGCATTACTTGCAATACTTCATCCAGTTTTTCGCTGCTATTTTCAAGGTTTGCTTCTACCAGTTTTAAGCTGCAAAATTCATAGAGAGTGTCCAGCGTCGTTGCTAAGTCGCCACCTTTTTCTTTGTCTAAGCTTCCTTTCAGGCCTCCAATAATGGAAATAGCCCAGCTAATATGCTGACCCTTTTCGGCTATTTTATTGTTTTTCATAAAAAACTTGGCTCTGTTTATTTTTTCAATACTACCGTCAATGAGCATTTGAATAAGACGATGAGGATCGGCATTTTCAACGCCTGTGGTTGTACTCATTTTTGAATAAGCGGATGCACCTGTTAATCCCATTGATTCGGCCTCTATAATTTAAATGTTACTATTCTTTTTTACTTGAAAAGCCAGGTAAGCTGGCAAATTGTTGAGCAATGTAGCTTTGAGTGCTGTTCATTTGAGCTACTATAGCGTCCATAGTCGCAAACTGCTCAGTCAAGCGTATGGTTAAAGCTTCAATTCTACGATTAAGCGAAATTCTATCATCGGAAATTTGTGATAGTTGTTCGTTTAAAGACTGCTCTCTAGAAGAAATAACACCAGATGAGCCCGTGTAGTTATCCACTAAATCTTTAAGCTTTGTTGCAAATCCTTGCTCGCCACTAAATAGCTCTCCAAAGTCTTCAAAATTACTTTCAATCGCCGCGTCTAAAGTCGTATTATTGATCTCTAGCTTGCCTTCTCTAGTCGTTGTAATTCCAAGAGATGAAAGACTGTTAAAACTGCCTAAAATATCTGAGTTTGGAGTGGAAATTAAGTTTCTTATTTGAGAGTTGGCTTGTCTTAAAGTGTAATCACCAACGAGTAAGCCCGCTTGCCCGGTTTCTGCAGAGCCTAATTCTTTCACCACGTCGACAAATCCGTTAAAAGCTTCAACAAATGAAGTGACTAGTGCCTTAGTACTTGCAGTATTCAAAGCAACAGAAAGTGTTTCAGTTTCGCCAAGTGTATTGATTTTCTTAACATCAATAGTTACGTCTTGGACAATATTTTCAAACTTATTTGTGCTACTGGTTGCTTCAAAGCCATCGACGAGTATTTTTGCGTCTCCAGCTGGTGTAGTTTGGGTTAAGTTGTCTGCAAGATCGGCAAGCGATGCATCGCCAGTGTAGGTAACAACTAAGTCATTGCCTGCACCGGTTACTGCCGAATTAAAAGTTAAAACGCTGCCGGTTTCATCTGGATCCGGTGTAGTATCGGTTATATTGTTGAGAAGGTTAGCAGAAACAAAATCGTTTCCAGTTGCTGCGTTAATATTCGCTCTCACTTCTTCAAGCGTATCGGTTGAGCTGACCGCTACGTCAAAAGTTTGGCTGCCAACGGTGAAAGTCAGAGTGCCATCTCCGAATGTCGTTGTTGCTCCTCCAGTAAAAACCTTTGATTGTTGCGTACTACCAACAGCAAGCTGTTGAACTTCAATTGCGTATTCACCCGCATTGGCGCTACTTGTTGCCGTAGCACTAAAATAGGCTTTGTCTGAAATTGTGACACTGCGTTTAGAAAAGCTTGACGATAAAGATAGATCGAAAGCTGCAGTTCGTAGTTCATTTAATGAAGCTTTTAATCCACCAAGGCCGGTTAAGGTGACAGAGACATCGGTTTCAAATCGATCTAAGCTATTTTGCTTAGGCGCTCGTTCAGCATTGACTAATGCTTCAACGATTCCCTGAACATCTAACCCCGAACCGAGTCCACCTATAGAAATAAGGCCCATAATATTACCTAATTAATTATCCTAAATTTGATTTAAATGACTTTATTTAAAATCTATTTGAATCGTGTTTCTAACAATCACAAACACTGTTCAGATAACTTTTAAAAAAGTTCCTGGTTAAAAATAAATATTGCAACGTTTCAAATGCTTTGCTTATTTATCATTCGAAAGTTATTGATCATAAATATAGCAAATATTGCGCCAATTTTAATAATGCTAAGTGAAGGGGAGCGAACCCCCCTTTACCTAAACTTTCTCTTGAAGCAAAATACCTCGACTGCCGACATTCTCTTCATTGAGCTCCTTCAACCTTTTAGAAAGGTTAATGAGTTCTTCTGGTGGAAATTGTCTAATCAGTTCGTCGGTTTGTTTATCGACGACCCTAACAATTGTCACGCCAAGCTCCTCATCTACCTTAAACTGGAGACTTCGGTCGATACTTTGATTAAAGTTTTGAAGTTCTTCAATCTCAGAAGCGGCTTCTTTTTCCGCGTTAGGTTGCTTTCTCTCAGTTAGTTTACTGACATCACTCGCATAATCTGTGGGTGAAACAGTGTTAACTGCTCTCAAGTCCGTTTCAGTTTCCGCATTAGCAGCTGAAGGCGCTCTGCCTTCCGATGACGGCAAACTGCTGCCGCTCGTCGGTTGAGGCGGTTGAAAGTTGCCAGACAAATTATATATAGCCATAGCAAATTACCTTTGTAGAGCGAATGAGTAAGTCGAAATAAATCGACTTACTCGCTTAACGTTAAAAATAGTTTTAACGTGATTCATCAGCTTATTGAAGTAATGACAACACTGACTGACTTGAAGCGTTAGCTTGCGCTAATACTGAAAGTCCGGCTTGTTGAAGTACTTGGTTTTTAGCTAAGTTAGCTGTTTCAGCGGCAAAGTCAGTATCTCTAATCCGTGAACGTGCTGCCGATACGTTTTCGATGATACTTCCTAAGTTAGATATCGTGCTGCTTAGACGATTTTGTATCGCACCTAAACTCGCTCGATTACTATCGATACCTTGGATTGCAGCGTCAACTACTGCGATAGCGTTTTGCGCACCTGACTGTGAACCTATGTCAATTGATGCAACGCTACTTAAAGCTGAAGAGTTAGCTGTTGTTGCACCAAAAAGACCGCCAACTGCTGCTGAAGTTACAGTAAATGCACTACTTCCAGTAAAGGTTAAATTACCACCAGCTTTAGTTGAGTCTGCAGCTGTTCCATTCGCATCTAAAGTCCGTGTAGTACCATTCTCCGCACCCGTTTGATCTAGCGCAGTAAAGTCAATGTCAGCAGCATCAGTTGCGGCAGCATTGGTGTCATTACCGAAATTCTCGATGTAAATGTCACGACCTTCTTCGTTAGTCAAAATAATGTTGTCACCGAAAGACTCTGCGGTAACTCCAGTCGTTGCAGCTTGTGCATTAATTGCATCTGCCAATGAAGATAAATCACTGGTTGAAGCAACCGTCACATTAATTGCAGCAGATTGCGTGGTTAAACCCGAATCGTCACCAGAGGTAGTACCTAAGGTGAAATAAAGGTCACCGGTAGCAGCTAAGTTATCTAGCTTAACCTGCGTTCTTGCACTTGCGGTAACGCCCGTTGATGAGGTGTTTGCGTTGACTAATGCTGCAACTGAGTCTGCAGTTTGACCAGCAAGCACATCAATTGTTGCTGAACCCAAATTTCCAGAAACAGTTAAGTCTTCTGTGGCTAACACACCATTGGTGGTTGCCGCACTAGTTGCGCCCAAAGCAATCGCTTCGTTCAAAGTACCGCCAATATTAACGGTATTAGCACCAATGTTAGTACCTCTAGCGTTGCTAATTGTTACTTGGATGGTTTCATTTGCCTGCGCACCAACTTGTAGCTGAGTCGATCCAAAAGTTCCGTCTAGTAGATTACGACCACCAAAAGAGGTTGTTTCCGCTATTCGGTTTAGCTCCTGTTGTAGCTGACTTACTTCTTGTTGTAACGCTGAGCGTTCAGAAGCACTGTTACTACCATTTGCCGATTGGATAGACAAATCACGAATACGTTGCAAGATATTAGTAGACTCTTGTAATGCACCCTCTGCAGTTTGCGCTAAAGAAATACCGTCATTCGCGTTTCTCACTGCTACACCCAAACCGTTGATTTGAGAAGTTAAGCTGTTTGAAATTTGAAGTCCGGCTGCGTCATCTTTTGCACTGTTAATTCTTAAACCAGTAGAAAGACGTTGAAAAGTGGTACCTAGTGCTTCGTTTGTTCTGCCTAAAGTGCGTTGTGCAGCGATAGACGACACGTTCGTTTGTATTACATTACCCATGATAAATCTCCTAAACCTTTGATATTTATGACAATTAAAATCACAAAATTACAAAGTGCTTAAAAAGTAAGATGGCAAATACCATCCGCGAAAAATGCTAAACCATTGTCTGAGAAACAAAATTGTTAGCTAGGATTGAGGTTTTCTAGAAATGAAATCTGAGAAAAATCATCGCCTGAGAAACAACAATCTATTGTGATTGCAAATCGCTGAGAACAATTTGCGTTCAAAAGAAGTATCGGCCCTGAAAATGGCGACTTTACAAAAACGTGAAAATAATTTGAATAAATTTAATGAGGATTTCGTAACTAACTGAATTGTAAGTGAAAACCCGAGCAAAATAAATTGCTCGGGCAATGCACCTAAGGTTGTCGTACGGTAGGGGCTTTTCGGGCTTGCATTATTCTAACCTTGTAGCAGGGTTAATACAGACTGACTTGAAGCATTCGCCTGTGTTAATACCGATAGTCCGGCCTGTTGGAGTACTTGGTTCTTAGATAAGTTTGAAGTTTCAACCGCATAATCAGTGTCTCTAATACGTGATCTCGCCGCAGCAACGTTCTCAATGATGCTTTGTAGG
This sequence comes from Aliikangiella aequoris, assembly GCF_053709105.1. Classification (NCBI taxonomy): domain Bacteria; kingdom Pseudomonadati; phylum Pseudomonadota; class Gammaproteobacteria; order Oceanospirillales; family Pleioneaceae; genus Aliikangiella; species Aliikangiella aequoris. Next base: position 2,581,873 of record NZ_CM132298.1, on the reverse strand, counting down.
TTAGAGATTGTAGAAGATAGTCTGTTTTGCACCGCACCTAAATCTGCACGATTACGGTCAATTTGCTTGATGGAAGCGTCTACTACCGAAATTGCCGACTGCGCACCAGTATTAGTAGATATATCTAAGTCACTGACTCGGTCGCCTGCGGTAACATTGCCAGCTACTGAAGTTGTTCCGATAATACCGCCAGATCCAGCTGCTGTAGAGCCGATTAATGAAAAGGTGGAGTTAGTATCGCTAGTTGTAAATGCAATATCACCAGTGACTACCGTGCCTTCAGAAACCGCGTCCAATACCACTGGGGTTCCACCTGGCGTACCTGCAGCGTTTACATAGTCAACGGTCATGGTTTCGTCAGTGTCAGTTGCTGTAATCGCCGTTAACTGAACCGAAATATCGGCACCGCTTTGGTCGGTGATTTCAACATAGTTATTAGTCGTGTCTATAGTAACTTCTAAGCCACTTAACGCGCCCAACTGCTGAATACCAGAACCAAGTGAAGTTAATAACTCGTCTTGAGTAGTTCCGGTAACAACGAGTGAAGTTTCTCCATTGATACTTACACTGTATGACTCGTCGCCATCTAATGTACCGCCAAAGCTTAATCGCGCCGTGGTTTTAGCATCAGCAGTAACGCTAGGCACTTCAGAGTTGATTTTATCGGCAATTTGCTGAGCCGAGTCTCCAGCAGCCACAGAAACCGCAGAAGACGCGCTGTTAACGCCAAAAGTTAATGTGTCAGCTACAACGCTGCTAGTAGGGGTTGTTGAAACAGCACTTACTCGGTTGCTTGCAAATCCGGTAAAGGCAAGATTATTAATGCCTAAATCGTCGGCACGTGCTGAGTTAACCGAAATGTTAATTGTTTCAAAGGATTGCGCACCGACTTGAAACTGCGCGCCGGTTAATGTCCCAGTTAAAATATTGCGACTTCCAAAGCGAGTTGTATTGGCAATTCTGTCAACCTCTTGAACAAGTTGTTGAACTTCTGCATTAAGTGCAGCGCGTTCAGAAGGTCCGTTACTTCCATTCGCACTTTGAATCGCTAAGTCACGAATACGTTGCAGTATGTTGGTGGTTTCCTGCATCGCGCCTTCAGCTACCTGAGCTAAGGATATACCATCGTTGGCGTTCCTTGAGGCTACAGTTAAGCCATTGACTTGTGAAGTAAGGCCATTAGAAATTTGTAAGCCCGCGGCATCATCTTTGGCGCTATTAATGCGTAATCCAGAAGATAAACGTTGGAAAGTTTGCGAAAGGCTGCCATTGACATTAGTTAAGCTGCGCTGCGCATTTAGAGAAGAAACATTGGTTGCTAATACGTTTCCCATTTTATTGACTCCTAATCTATCGCTTTAAACAACAGGCGGTCAGAGGGCTTGTTGTTAGGTAAAGCTTTAAAAAATTAATAACAAAGTTTGGGAAAGAAACACTGAGAATATTCTTTCGATGTAATATCACCATCTGAGAACTGGGATGAGCTTTAATAAAAAACACTGAGAATGCTACAACTTTTATTAAAGTGAGAGGAATTGAGATTTTCCGCTCACAAGTTGTATCGGCGTCAAAAAATCCGACTTTAAAAAAAAAGTGAATTTTTTTAATTTTTTTATTTTAAGCCTTTTTAAAAAGCTGGCACGCTGATTGCTTTATGGGAAAGTAGCAAATGTTTTTGTGAATGAAGAAAATCATTACCCATGATAAATCTCCAGAAACTAACATGAGCTATCGCTCGCAAGAGCAACGCTAGACTTAATGTTGTAAGTTGCTGAGAACAGCTTAAAACAAAGGGTTTAGCTCGAAGATTGAAAGCTTTTGATTGCTGAGAACAGTCATAATGCATTTATCTTCTGTCGTACGGTAAGGGGTCGAGTTTCGACCCCTTTTCTTTTGCCTAAAATTTCTTCCGGCAAAAAACGTCAAAATAACGTGGCAAAAGCTTGCCCATTTGTAATTTGATAAACGTATTTTATAAAACGATCCCAGATGGCCTTTTAAATAGATAATAGTGGATTCTTATAAACAGCATAAGACTATCTAAGTTGATGAGTGCTTTATCTAGGGCTAATTTTTAGCGCTATTTTTTCGATCTTAAGTTAGGTAATAAAAAGTACTTTTTAGATAACTTAAATCCAATGATTGATTGTTTTATAATCAACTTTTAGTCACTTGGCTAGCCTTTAATAATTTTCTTGTTTATTTAGCGACAAAACTTTGACAAATTCCCATCCTTTGACTAGATATAAAGCTATATCCTTAATTTTAAAACTATTTTTGCATATTTTTTAAACGGCGATTGATTGTTTTCAGGGAATAATAAATGCTAAAAAATAAGAAACTGCTAATCATTGACGATGATCAAAGTCGTTGTCATGATTTGAAAATGATCCTCGATTTTGTTGGAGAGTCATGCCAAGAGTCAAATAGTGCTCAATGGCAACAAAGTTTTAAAGCTACCGAATCACTAATTGGCGTTTTAGTGGGTCAGCTAGATAACTATCCTAATCTGGCCGATTTTTTAAAGTCGCTTGGTGAGTTAGACAACACAATGCCGGTGATCCTTTTAGATGATATTGCCGCCAGTGGCGATCTTTCGAATGAGCAGTCTCAACAAGTGGTCGGGCGAATTAGCTGGCCGTTAAAGCAAAATGAAGTGTTAGAGTCTATTCATTCTTGTCAATACTGCCGCGACAACCAACACGCATTTTCTTCCGACGAAAAATCTTTAGAGCTATTTCGAAGCATGGTTGGTCAAAGTAATGCAATGCAAGGAATTAGAAGACTTATAGAGCAAGTTGCGTCGAGTGATGCGAATGTTTTAATACTAGGCGAATCTGGGACCGGTAAAGAAGTTGCCGCGCGAAATTTACACTATTTATCTAATCGCGCAGAGAAACCTTTTGTGCCTATTAATTGTGGTGCGATACCGGCGGAATTATTAGAAAGCGAATTATTTGGCCATGAAAAAGGGGCCTTCACCGGAGCATTAACAGCGCGCAAAGGCCGTTTTGAACTGGCCAAAGGCGGTACAATTTTCTTAGATGAAATTGGCGATATGCCACTTCCTATGCAAGTGAAATTATTGCGAGTTTTACAAGAGCGAACCTTTGAAAGAGTGGGCAGTAGTGAGCCTATTACTGCTGATGTACGAATTATTGCGGCAACCCACCGTCAGCTAGAAGAAGAAGTGTCAGAAAACCGCTTTAGAGAAGATCTATTTTATCGCTTAAATGTTTTTCCTATAGAAATGCCAGCACTTCGTGATCGATGTGACGATATTCCAATGTTAGTAAATGAATTGGTCGCTCGTTTAGAAAGCGACAAACGTGGCTCGGTGAGACTAAGCCCTAATGCACTGCAAAGTTTAATGCAGTGCCAATGGCCAGGTAATGTCCGTGAGTTGGCCAACTTGATTGAACGTATGTGTATTCTTTACCCCTATGGTGTGGTTGATGTTAAAGAGTTACCCGCTGAATATCAGTTTGTTGAGGGATTAGAAAGTTACCCAAAACCAGAATTAGCAGAGCGAAGAGAAGCGATAGCACCGCAAGTGGTGACAGATCAACCCTTAATTCCAGTGGCGCAATTACCAGAGCAGGGCGTTAATCTCAAAGAGTTTGTCGCTAAATTAGAAATCTCCTATATAGAACAAGCTTTAATGGAAGAAGATTGGGTTGTAGCGCGTGCTGCGAAACGTTTAGGAATGCGCAGAACTACCTTAGTAGAAAAAATGCGTAAATATGAGCTTCAAAAAGCCAGTTAATTGACGACCATCCGCAATGTTTTATAAAACCGAATTTAACCTATTGAAATAAAAGGAAAATAAAAACAGGCACGACCTTTGCATTATATCAGTTAGAGCGTTTATTTAAGTAAAATTTTTGACACTTAGACTTAAATAAAAATGACCAGATATAATGACCGAGGTTCTAATGTCACAACTAAGCAGCCAAGTAATTTCAGATGATAGTTTCGTTACCCTAAACGAACAAGAAGCATTGTCTACTGCAACAGAAACTTCCTCTAATAAAAATAATTCGGCTCAATCTAGTGAGCAACTCGAGTCTGTGATGGGCGAATTAAATCGTTTGTCGAAATCATTTGTTAATTCCTATCAAACTTTAGAAAACCAAGTAGAAAAACTTAATGGTCAATTGATTAATGAGTCTCAACAAAAAAATACCGCGCTGCAAGAGAAACAACGTTTATTAGAAGAAAAAGCCTCACTGTCTGATCGGCTACAAAACTTATTGGCCATTATGCCTGCAGGCGTCGTTGTGATTGATGCAGAAGGCAGAATTAAAGAATGCAACGCTATGGCCACTGAACTTTTAGGTAGGCCATTAATGGGGCAAAAGTGGGTTTCTATTATTCAGCGCGCGTTTCAACCTCAAGCAGATGACGGACATCAAGTCTCTTTAAAAGATGGCCGAAAAATTCATATTGAAACGCGGGCACTAGATAGCGAGCCAGGACAACTCGTTTTATTGACAGATTTAACTAAAACGCGCGAACTACAGGCTGAACTAAGCCAGCAACAAAAGCTATCGAGCATGGGGAAAATGATTGCTTCGCTTGCTCACCAAATAAGAACGCCATTGTCGGCGGCTATTCTTTATGGTTCACACATCGCCGACGAACAAATTGAAGATGAAACTAAAAAAGAATTTAGTGGCCGCTTGATGGAAAGGCTGCATTTTATTGAGCGACAAATTAATGACATGCTCAATTTTATGAAAGGTGAGCGTAAGCAAAAGTCGACACTGGCTATTACCAACTTATACCAAACTTTAGTCAGTATGAGCCAAGGCATTAGCGAAGATATTACTTTTAGCTTAGATAGTGCGGCTGAAAATTTTGCCGTTTATGCAGACCAAGACGCACTGCTAGGCGCCATTGTTAATTTAATTGAGAACGCGTGTCAGGCTTGTGAAAAGCAAGACTCACCAGAAGTAAAAGTCGATTTTAATATTGGGCGCGAGCTTTCAATAAGCGTGAAAGACAATGGTGTTGGCTTAACTGAGTCGCAAAAGAAAAAAATATTTGAACCATTTTATACCAGTAAAAAACAAGGCAATGGGCTAGGTTTAGCAATCGTTTATGGCGTGGTTCTTGACCATCGCGGTCAGATTAAAGTCGATTCAATTGTCAACCAAGGAAGCGAGTTTAAAATTTCATTACCGCTGTTAAGCATTAATAAAGAGGAGAATCTTCATGAACTCTAGAGTCCTCGTTGTTGAAGACGACCAAGCATTACGCGACGCATTAACGACAACTTTGAAGATTGGCGGTTATCATACTTCGAGCGTGGACTGTGCTGAGTCTGCTTTGCAGCTGCTTAACTCTAATGAAACACCAGATATGGTCATTACAGACATTCAAATGGGTGAAATGAGTGGGATCGAATTGTTACGCAATGTGCGTAAAACTAACGCCAGTCTACCGGTAATTTTAATGACTGCACATGGTGATATAAGTGATGCAGTTGAAGCGATGCGACTCGGCGCTTGTGATTATTTGCAAAAACCGTTTGAACCACGTTCATTAAAAGCATTAATTGAAAACTACTTGCCGACTAAAACGCAATCTGAAGTGATCATTAAAGATCCTGCTAGCAGAAAAATCTTTGATTATGCCGAGCGGATTGCGCAAACTGACTCTAACGTTTTGCTAAGTGGCCCAAGTGGCGCAGGTAAAGAAGTGATGGCGCAGTTTATTCATAAAAATTCCCATCGTAATGAACAACCTTTTGTTGCTATCAATTGTGCTGCTATTCCAGAGAATATGTTAGAAGCCACTTTGTTTGGTTATGAAAAAGGCGCATTTACTGGCGCGCACCAAGCAAACCCAGGAAAGTTCGAACAAGCTCAAAACGGAACGCTTTTGTTAGATGAAATTTCAGAAATGGATTTAGGCTTACAAGCAAAAATTTTAAGGGTCATCCAAGAGAAAGAAGTAGAGCGCTTGGGCGGAAAAAAATCAATAAAGTTAGACGTTAGAATTATTGCTACAACTAATCGAGATTTAAAGCTTGAAGTAGAAAACAAAAACTTTAGAGAAGATCTTTACTATCGGCTTAATGTCTTTCCTATTCGTTGTTTGCCTTTGTGTGAGAGACCACAAGATATTATTCCATTAGCAGAAAGCATGTTGAAGAAAAATGACTATGTGAAAGGTCGTGGCGGCTTAACTTTTTCGAGTGAAGCCAAGGCCAAACTAGTTGCTTATAGTTGGCCTGGCAATGTTAGGGAGCTAGATAATTTAATTCAACGAGTCGCAGTATTAGCGATGGGAGCCATGATACGAGCTGATGATATTGATTTTGAAAATGACTTAAAAAGTGTGGATCAAGATAAATCTTCTAGCACCTTAACAGGCGAAAGCCCTTTAGGTAATGAAATGCAACACCATGAGTTTCAATTGATAATTGAGTCAATTCAAAAGTACAACGGTAAGAAAAAAGATGTTGCGGAGGCGCTAGGAATCAGTCCAAGAACCTTGCGCTATAAAATTGCGAAAATGCGCGAAATGGGATACGAAATTCCAACTAAAGGAGGCGTAAAATGAAAACGGGTTTAGATCAGAACGCCATGTTGGCGCAAATGCACAAGCTTAGTCAGCTTGCCAAGTCTGGCGGAGCCCAAGCCAGTCAAAATATTAACCCAGCGAATGCTGCACAACCTACTGACTTTACTCAGGTTTTAAGTGGCGCAATTAATAAAGTTAACCAATATCAACAAGAGTCTGCTCAAGCGGCGACTCAAATAGAAACAGGCGATGGTGGCGCTAGCTTAGTTAAAGCAGTTATTGCTTCGCAAAAAGCCAGTGTGGCTTTTCAAGCAACTTTACAAGTTCGCAATAAAGTTGTGAATGCATACCAAGACATTATGAATATGCCAATTTAATAGGCTTTATAAAAAGAGCGAAAAACAAATGCAATTTTTAAACAAAAATTTAAGTTGGAGTTAACGTGGCCGAAACAGCTTCTACAGAAATGATGTCGGTTGATTCGTCTAACCAAGGAGGAATACTTCCTGGCATGACGAGCCTTGCGCCGTTAAAACAGGTTGGAATTCTTGTTGCGATTGCGGCAAGTATTGCGTTAGGTGTGTTTATTGCACTTTGGTCTAACGAGCCGCCAATGAGACCGCTCGGTAATTTATCGCCAGAAGTTTCGATGGATGTTATTAACTTTTTAGAGCAGCAACAAATTACTTACCGAGTTGATCCAAGTGGTAAAATTTTAGTACCGCAATCTCGTTATAAGCGAATTCAAATAGAACTGGGCGCACAGGGTGTTGCGATTGAAAGTAACAATGAAGATTCATACTTAAAGAAAGATTCCGGATTTGGTGTAAGCCAACGCATGGAGCAAGCCAGACTATTGCGAAACCAAGAATTGCGCCTAACTAAAACGTTAGAGCAGTTTAATGGTGTTAAAGGAGTGAAGGTTCACCTTGCGATCCCAAAGGAGTCTTCTTTTATTAAAAATCGCCGTGATCCGAGTGCTTCAGTGTTGTTAAACCTTTATTCAAGAGGTAGCTTAGCTGACGAACAAGTCGATGCCATGGTCGATTTAGTGTCAGGCTCTATTCCTAACTTAAAGCGCGAAAAAGTGACTATTACCGATCAATACGGCAGGCTCTATCATTCAGGTAGCATGAGTCAGGTACAAAGAGACTCTTCAAAAGAGTTAAATATTGTGCGTGAAAGGCAGGCTGATATTAAGTCTCGGATCGAGCAAATTTTAACGCCTTTAGTTGGCGCGGCTGCCTACACAGTTCAAGTAAATGTCGATATGGACTTTACTAAAAAAGAGCAAACTCAGCAGTCATATAATCCAGACTTACCGGCTATTCGAAGCGAAAGAACACTAAACGATACAACTGGTGCCGGTGGTGGAGGCCAAGGCGTTCCAGGGGCTTTATCAAACCAACCACCCGGGGCAGCGCAAATTCCAGCAACTACTGCTGCTAATACTAACCAAGCGCAAAATGGTGTAGCGGCTAATCAACGTAGTGAAGCCGAGCGAAATTACGAGCTAGATACCACCATTAGTCATATATTACCGCAAGTTGGTGTGGTAGAGCGGTTAAGCGTTTCAATTGGCTTAGATCATATTGAAGATGCTAATAATGCGGGTCAAAAAATTCCGAGAACTCCGGCTGAGCTAGCTCAAATATCGCGCTTAGTACAAGCAGCGATAGGCTATAATGTTCAAAGAGGCGACGTAGTAAGTGTTGAGTCTTTTCCGTTTAGTCAAGCTGAAGAATTGCCAGAGCCAGAACCATTGCCATTTTATGAGCAAGAGCTTTTTCAAACTTTGTTAAAGCCTGTAGTGGGTTTGATTTTAGGTCTTATGCTAATTTTTGGAGTGCTTAAGCCGACTTTAAGAAAACTTTCAACGCAGCCTGCAAAAGTAGAGTCGAAGGAGTTAGCGGCAAACGACGATTTAGATTTATCTGGTTTAGCTAACAGTGATGGTGATAGTGGGCTAGCCGATGACCAAGTGATATTAGCAGGAAACGATAATTTAGAATTACCACCGCCCACGGTAGGTGAAGTTAAAAAGATGGAACAAGCTAAAGGCGTCGTTAACAATAACCCAACATTAGTTGCTCAACTCGTTAAGAACTGGATAGAAGAAGATGGCTGAGGAAAAACCTAAACCTAAATTAACTGGCATAGATAAAGCCGCCATATTACTTTTGTCTTTAGGTGAGAGTACTGCGGCTGAAGTGCTAAAGCATATGGGGCCAAAAGAAGTTCAAGTGCTTGGTATGCAAATGGCCTCGTTACGTAATGTTGCTAAAGGCTCAGTAGAAGACGTTGTGGATGAGTTTTTAGAAAAAGTAGAAGAGCAAACAGGTATTGGAATTGGCACCGAAGATTATATTCGAAGTACCTTAAAGTCGGCGTTAGGTGATGATAAAGCCGGAGCGTTAATTGATCGAATTTTGGCTGGTGCTAATACTAAGGGCTTAGATACGCTTAAATGGATGGATGCACGCTCTGTTGCTGATGTGATTCGGTTTGAGCATCCGCAAATACAATCAATCGTTTTATCTTATTTAGATCCGGATCAATCTGCTCAGGTGTTACAACTGTTACCTGAGAAAGTGCGGGTTGATTTAGCAATGCGAATTTCTGCATTAGAAGCGGTTCAACCTGATGCGCTGCAAGAACTAAATGACATTATGGAGAAACAATTTACCGGTAGTGGCTCGTCTCAGTCTCGTCAAATTGGTGGCGTTAAGACAGTGGCTGATATTATGAACTTTATTGATGGTGCCAATGAAACACTCATTATGGAGTCAATAAAAGAAACTGATGAAGATTTGGCGCAACAAATTGAAGACTTAATGTTTGTATTTGATAATTTAGTTGATGTGGATGATCGCGGAATTCAAGCATTACTCAGAGAAATTTCTACTGATGTATTAATTGTGGCGCTTAAAGCTTGTGAAGATGAGATACGAGAAAAAATATTTAAGAATATGTCGAAGCGTGCTGCTGAATTAATGCGAGACGATTTAGAAGCAATGGGACCTGTTAAAGTGAGCGAAGTGGAAGCGGCGCAAAAAGAAATTCTAACAGTAGCAAGACGTATGGCCGAGTCAGGTGAAATAGCGCTTGGCGGCGGCGGCGAAGAAATGGTTTAAACCAATTGATTTTTATCATTATGATTACCTTTGTGTAAGTAAATTGGAATTTTAAAATGGTTGTAAAGACTAAATCGGACAACCCGATAAAACTAATAAAAGGTGAAAAAGGCTATCGCTCTTGGCTAGTGCCAGAACTTAGTGGTAGCGGGAAAGCGCCAAGTTTCAACCAACCTGTTGAAGAAAATAAAGTCATTAAACCGAGTGAAGCCGTTGAGGTTGAGTTAGTTGATAAAGTCACTCCTGATGAATTACAAGCAATTAGAGATGCCGCTTACGAAGAAGGGTTTCAAGAAGGAAAAACTGAAGGTTTAGCTGCAGCTCAGTCCGACATAGATGCAAAATGTACATTGCTGACAGATACTTTACAGCAACTTGCTGCGCCGCTAGAGCAATGTGAGAGTGAAACTCAACAACAGATTTTGCAGTTGGCTTTTGCCGTTGCACGACAAATTGTTAGAAGAGAGTTACAGCAAGATCCTAGTCAAATTATTGCAATTATTCGTGAAGCATTAAACTTGCTTCCGGTTGGTGCGCAAAATGTCGCTATTTTATTGCATCCGGAAGACGCTAAAATTGTACGAAATGCTTTGTCATTAAATGAAGATAATGGAGAAGATGAAGAGTCTTCTGCAGATGATAATTCTTGGGTTATTAAAAGTGATCCGTCGATTGAGCGCGGAAGCTGTTTAGTCAATACAGAAAATTCGAAAGTAGACGCTTCAATCGATAAACAAATTGCCGTTTTATTTAGTCGTATAGTCGGTGGGCAAAGAGTTGGCGAAACCGATGCTGAGTGATCAATCTTTAGCTAACTTTTTAGAACCTTTTAAAAACAAGGTGAGCCAAACGTCTTCTATCATAGTTGAAGGGCGCTTAACCCGTATGGTGGGTATGACGCTTGAGGCTGTGGGCTGCAACGTTAATATTGGCGAAAGATGTCATATAGAAACCATAGACGGTAAGCTTGAGGAAGCAGAAGTTGTTGGTTTTGCGATGGACAAAATTTTTCTTATGCCGATAGGTAGTATTCGAGGATTAGGACCGGGTGCTCGAGTGATTCCCACTAACAAAGCGGCTGTCATTCCTGTTGGCGAAGCACTTTTAGGCCGAGTTTTGGATGGTCAAGGACATCCAATAGATGGTTTAGGCCCTGTTCACTGTCATCAATATCGCCCATTAGCAGCAGAACCAATTAACCCCTTAAACCGAGCACCGGTAAATAAGCCATTAGATGTAGGAGTACGCTCTATAAACTCGGTTTTAAGTGTTGGCCGAGGTCAAAGAATGGGGCTATTAGCAGGTTCTGGTGTAGGTAAGAGTGTATTGTTAGGAATGATGACTCGGTTTACTGAAGCAGACATTATTGTTGTTGGCCTTATTGGTGAGCGAGGCCGAGAGGTTAAAGAGTTCATTGAGCAAATTCTTGGTAAAGACGGAGTGAAACGTGCTGTAGTGGTTGCAGTGCCGGCAGATAATTCACCACTAATGCGCTTACAAGGGGCTATGTCGGCAACTACTATTGCTGAGTATTTTAGAGATCAGGGTAAAAATGTCCTGTTATTAATGGACTCTTTAACTCGATTTTGTCAAGCGCAACGAGAAGTCGCGCTTGCGATTGGAGAGCCGCCTGCCACTAAAGGCTATCCACCTTCGGTGTTTGCTATGTTACCCCAATTAGTGGAGCGCGCGGGAAATGGCGGCGAAAATGGTGGTTCTATTACGGGTTTTTATACCGTGTTAGCAGAGGGCGATGATCAGCAAGACCCTATTGTTGATGCGGCAAGAGCGATTTTAGATGGTCATTTAGTGCTTTCGCGAGACCTAGCTGATTCTGGACACTATCCTGCAATTGATATTGAAGGCTCGGTTAGCCGTGTGATTAATCAAATCACAACAGATGAGCATCGTGATGCCATTAGTCAGTTAAAGTATTTGTATTCAACTTATCAGCAAAACAAAGACCTAATTAGCGTGGGCGCTTACCAGCAGGGCAGTGACCCACAGATTGACGAAGCCATTAAAATGATGCCGCATATTCGTCGTTTCTTGTGTCAAAACATCAATGAGGAAGTTCATATGCAAGAGAGTGTCGAACAATTACAGCAAATGATGCAATCCTGACTATACTTAAACTAGTTAGTTTGAGGTTTTTATGGTTTACACCGCAGCAGCAAAATAAGCGAATTTAAGCTAAAAAAGTACAAATATTTTACTTTTTAATGCTGAGTTTTATGCTGTTTTAATAGTGAAAATCAATGTTTTTCAGTGTGTTATAGTTTTTCTCTGTAGAGGTAAGACAAATCAATGGTCAGATCGAAGCGATTACAGCCAATTAATAGATTAGCCCAAAAAGGGGAGAAGGCAGCAGCAATTGAATATGCCCAACTACTTGAAAATCAGCGCAATGAAGCATTAAAGCTTCACCAACTCGAAACCTATAAAACTGAATACTTAAAACAAATGGAAGTTCGCGTAAAACAAGGGGTTAGTGGGGCAACTTTGCAGCATTATCATCAATTTTTAGCAAAAATTAGTGAGGCGATTAAGCAACAAGAGCAAGTGATATTAGCTGCGGAAAACGATTTGCATGAAGGTAAGTCGCGTTGGCATGATAAAAGGACCCACGCTAAGGCCATTGATCAGTTGGTTGGAAAACTGTCAAAAGAAGAGCGTTCAGAAAGAGAGAAAAAAGAAAATAAGCAAATTGATGAAATGTCTACTCAAGCTTTTCTGCGCAGACAGTACCAACTTTAGACTGTATATTGGCTTACAACAGATGAAAAATAGGTTGTTAAAACAACAGGTTGGACAAAAAATAAGCGTTTTCCCTCAAATGGTTAGCATGAAAATCGCAATTCAACATAAATTGATAGTAAGTTTGTAAAAAATATTAGTTTTCAGAGCTAGTTTGCTCTATGCTTATTCTATGTAGTTGTGAATAAAGCCTTTTTATACAAAGGTTTAATAATAAAGTTAAATTGGAGTAAACAATGACAGTGGCTTCAAGTCTTTCACCGGATCAAAAAGTACTTACCATTTCGATTAATGGTCGATTTGATTTTAGTGCTCATCAGGCCTTTAGAGATTCTTATGAAAAATTATCACCTGCTCCTCCGGAGATAATCGTTGATATGGCTGACACTAGCTATTTAGATAGTTCAGCGTTAGGAATGTTATTATTGCTAAGAGACCACGCCGGGGGCGACTCTTCCAATATTACCCTTAAAAATTGTAACGATGATATTCGAAAAATTTTAACCATATCTAATTTTGAGCAGCTTTTTACGATTTAAATCCCTTGAAAATCCTTATTGCAGATGACAACCGAGTTGAACGCCTGATACTTTCCAAAGTACTTATTCAAGAAGGGTATCAGGTAGTTGAAGCAGAGACCGGAAATCAGGCAATTCAAGCTTATCAAGAACATCACCCTAGCTTGGTGTTTTTAGATGTATTAATGCCCGATCTTGACGGCTATGAAGTAGCAGAAGCCATAAAATCTGAGCAGGAATCTCGCTGGGTCCCCATTATATTCTTAACATCTTTAACCGACGCTTACGATCTTGCTAAATGTATTGATTGCGGTGGTGATGACTTTGTTAGTAAACCAATCAATCGGATTATTATTAAAGCAAAGGTTGAAGCTTTTGCGCGTATTTCAAAACTATACGAAACAATTGAAGCGCAAAAAGCGGAAATTCAGTTTCATAATGATCATTTGGTACAAGAGCAAGAAGCGGCCAAAAAAATATTTAATAATATTGCTCACCGAGGCTGTTTAGCTGCCGAAAATATTAATTATCATTTATCTCCAATGTCTATTTTTAATGGCGACTTGTTGTTAGCCGCAGAAACTCCCATGGGAGGGATGCGCTTAATGCTCGCTGATTTTACTGGTCATGGTTTACCTGCAGCGATTGGCGCAATGCCAACGTCTGAAATATTTTATGGTATGACCAAAAAAGGATTTGCGATACAAGATGTTATGACTGAAATGAATTCGCGGCTTTTTTCGGTTTTACCGCGAGGGGTTTTTTGCTGCGTTATTATTGCCGATATTGACCCACTCGACGAACGGCTAACGATTTGGAATGCAGGTGCGCCGCAATCTTATATATTAGATACTGAGTCTAATCAAGTAGAAACGGTTGAGTCAGTTCACTTACCACTGGGAATTCAAACGCCAGAAAAATTTAAAGTTGAAGCAAGTGTTCACCACTTCACCCGCCAGCATAAACTTTTAGCTGTGACCGATGGCATTATAGAAGCGGTAAATCAAGATTCAGAAATGTACGGCGAAGCTCGTATGATGGCCTATATAGAAAGCAACCTAGCAAATGACAATTTATGTGGGGGGCTGGTAGATGAAGTGGTTAAGTTTTGTGGAACTGAAGAGCAGGGTGACGATTTAAGCTTAATAGAAGTCGCCTTTCCGCATCAGCAGCTTGAACAATCGGCCAATTTCGATCAAACCTCGCACGCTCAAACGGGGACTTTAGATTCCAATTTAAGCCTCTGTTTACGCGGAAAATCTCTGGGTAAGTTTGATCCCATTCCTATGATGCTGCAAACATTGCTCGAATGTCGCGAATTAAGGAACCATCGCTCGCGTATTTTTACAGTGTTGTCTGAACTGTATAATAATGCTCTAGAACACGGTGTGTTAGGGCTTAATTCTGCGGTTAAAAATGGCAGTGAAGGCTTTGCTCAATATTATCAACAGCGTAATGACAAGTTACTTGAGCTAAACGATGGATTTGTTAAAGTTGAGATAGATCACTCTCCTTTAAAAGATGGTGGATTACTAGAGTTTAATTTTACTGATAGTGGTGACGGCTTTAATGTCGATAAAGTATTGCAAAAAGGCAGCGAGTCTGGTGGTTATAGCGGTAGAGGACTCCCACTTTTGAATAGTTTGTGTGAATCAATCGAGTATTTTGACAACGGAAAGCATGTGAAGGCAATTTATCGGTGGTATGCTAACGGCCAGTCAAAAGAATAATTGTAACTTAAAGAAATGGAAAGCTTGTGCAACAATTAGATGAAACTATCGTAGCTGATTTAGCTGACCTTATGGGTGAAGATTTAAACACCTTATTTGAAGCCTATTTAGAAGATAATGAAATTAAAATAAAGCAGCTAGTTTCAGTCTGCAAACAGAATGATTATGATTTAATAAGACGTACCGCCCACAGTATAAAAGGCAGCAGTCGCAACGTCGGTGCTTTAAAATTCGCGATTATTTGCGAGTCAATCGAAAATGCCGCATTAATGGAAGAGCTTGAAAGCTGTTTAAGTTTTTTAGATAAGTTACATCTTGAGTACCAACAATTAAAAGCTGAAATAAATAAAAAGATTTTGAATCAATAGCTATTCTAAGTGCAAAGAGCAATTAACATTGCTAATTAACAACAAAGATAAGTGTTCTAGCGTAATAGGTATGTATTTCTTAAAGTGTAGTTACTCAGACTTGAACTGACTTACTAGAGCAAAGAATTTAATCTAATCGTACCATTAGCTTTTCAGTAAATAGCCACTGACAGCAATTAGCCTATTGACGGAAACCTTACCAAACCATTCTTTTTGACTAAGTTTAAAAATGTCAGTTTGTGAAGCCTAAACGGACCGATGAGTGTCTTTTAACGCTTCTTCATTTTTGAAACTGCGCTTTGAATTGCTCACAACTTAAACAGCCAATTTTCTATTTTATTGGAGTCATCTTTACTAAAAACCATTAGACTTGAATGAGTTCTATTTTTGAGTATAAGTTGTGTTACTTGTTGATTTTTATTTGATTGAAAATATCCCGGTGGTGACACTGAATCTATATCTGAGTTTACCAATAGCACTGGCTTACTAACTTTAATTAAGTTATTCAATAAGTCAGTGTCTTCCAAAATAACTGATACGCTTTGCATTGCTCGAGTAACAATACTATCTATATTTTCAGAGAAAATTGAGCTTAATGTCGGTGCTTTATATGGCAAATATTCTTTAGCAGCAAGATCGAATCTCATCATTGGAGCAAGCAAAATAGCAGCATCTACTTGTTTAGATGAAAGGAGGTTGCTCGCTGTTAAAGCCCCCATAGAGTGACCAATAACTATTATAGGCTTTTCAATTTCCCCTTTATTTGCTAACTCTTCAAGAAGCTTCGACAAGACTAGATGCTCGCGCGAAGCAAAGACAAACTTTTCATTTGATTCACCATGACCAAATAAATCGGGAATGATAACACTCATGCCTACAGCTCTAAAGTAAATTGCGGTAGCCAACATAACCTCTTTATTACCTCCATATCCATGCAGCAATAAAGCAGTTCCTTGAAAACGGTTGAATGTGTCAGGTGTCATTCTATGGGTTACAGTATTTTCTACTCCATGGCCCGTTGAGTGGAGGTTGTAATAAACAGAACTATGCGACGGAAAGTCATCAGAATTGTATGGTGGTGCAGTTATATATGGAATACATTGCCATTCATTCTCTGAGCAAAACTGGTGTTTTGTAAAACCTATTTCTTCAGGTGCTGTTTTAATAAATTCAGCCTCTGATAAGTAAATATCAGGATTCGATAAGATGTAGCTACCTATTGATGTACAGCCAGTTAAAAAGAATATAAAAACAATATAAAAATTAAATTTAATTAAGTTATTCACAAGACTCCAATTAAGCAGTTAGCTAATTACTATATGAACACAAGTCGCATATCGCACAGATTTAAAAGAACGATTATACCACATTTACTCATTTAGCTTAATTGACTGGAGGAAAATCTCAGCGAGGATAAATGTGTTATGTTTCAGAATGAAGTTAATACAGAAAAAGATGATAGTCAATCGCGCCCAAATATTTCAATAATTTTAAACTTCCGTTCTAAAATTCAAACCGAAGCTTTTTAGTCTCGAGTTTATTTTCTGCTTAAGAGAAATATGACCATATCGGTCTTGCTCAAATAAGATCTTTGCACAAAGATTAATTTTTGTGCGGTTTAAACTTGCCACAAGGTCATTCACATTTTGCCGTTGAACCATTTGGACATCTGACGTTGTTGAGCCAGACTACTAATATTTTATATCAATAATAGAACTTGTTTTAAAAATTATATTTTCTTTTACTTTATTTCTAAGGTGAATAGGTCTATATTGCTTGAGGAGATATAGTGTAATAGAGATAATCTCTGGGCAAGGATAGCTAAAATTACAGTGCATTGATTGCTTCGTTTTCTGCCAAAACCTATTAGCGATAGTTTTTTGACATTAAACCAAAAGCGGAGCGCGAAATGAAAGGACGGAATCTAACAAAACAGCTATTAAATCTTGGCTGTGTAATATTACTCTTACTAAGTTATCAATCCACTGCAGATGAGTGGTCAATAGGGATTTTAACCGGAAGCTCTCCCTTTAGCCTGTCTGATCCTCCACAAATTCAAAACCCAGTATTAACAGCAGCCGATGTCACTGACGTTTCAGCTACCTTTGTGGCTGATCCATTTTTTATCTATGAAAATAATCAATATCATATGTATTTTGAGGTTTTAAATGGAAGTTCTGGCCATGGTGATATTGGCTATGCTGTCAGTACAAACGGACTCGATTGGGATTATCAGCAAATTGTTTTAGATGAATCATTCCACTTATCTTACCCGCAGGTATTTCGAGCGAATGGGCAAATTTATATGGTGCCAGAGAGTAATGAAAATGCCACTGTAAGGCTTTATATTGCGACTAACTTTCCAACTGAGTGGGCATTTGTTGGCAATTTATTAGAAGGAGTTGAGTTTGTTGATAATACGCTATTTCAGCGCGACAACTCTTGGTGGATGTTTAGCTCTAATACTGGCAACGCTACTTTATACTTGCACTATGCAGACACTTTAGAAGGGCCTTGGACTGCTCATCCGCAAAGTCCGGTAATAACTAATGATGCCAATATTGCTCGCCCTGGTGGACGAGTCTTAGAAGTCGATAATCAATTAGTACGGATTGCTCAAGACGATGTTCCTGTCTATGGAGAGAGTGTGCGAGCATTTAATATAACTGAGTTAACTCGCACCAATTACACCGAAGAAGAAATTCCAGAAAGCCCTATCGTCGTTACTCAAGGCAACGACTGGCGCGAGCTTGGTGTACATCAGCTAGATGCTTTAGAAATAGAGCAGGGTGAATGGATTGGAGTTATTGATGGATATGGAAACCCGCCGATTATAGCGCCACCTGACGATTTAATTGATAAAGCTGGATGGACTTTATGGTTTGTCGATAGCGAAGAAACGGCAGGTGAAGATGGAGCTGCTACTAATGCTTTTGACGATGATGTTACAACTTTTTGGCATACTAACTGGTCAAGTGTTTCGCCGAGTCATCCCCATGAAATTCAAATTAATTTAGGTTCTGTCTATGAAATTTCAGCGCTTCGCTATACCCCACGCCAAGACGGTGGCGTTAATGGTAGAGTAGGGCAGTATCAAATCTTTATTAGCACTGATGGAACCAATTGGGGAAGCAGCGTCGACCAAGGAACCTTTTTATTTTCAGCTAACCCGCAAGATGCCAATTTTGAGCCAACCGCAGGACAATATGTAAAGTTTGTTGGGTTAAGTGAAGCGAATAATAATCCTTGGACAAGCGTTGCAGAACTAGACCTAGTTGGTCAGCCATTTAGCGGTAATTACCCGCCGACGGGTCAAATAACACAACCAAGCGAGAATATTAGTATAATCGCCGGTGGCTCCGTTTTCTTTGACTCCATCGGCAATGATTTTGACGGAAATACACCGCTGCAATTTAACTGGACATTTGGCGCTGGCTCTGGCGTCGCGGAAAGCAGCGTACAAACTCCCGGTGAAGTCACTTTTAATAATGTCGGAACTTATACGGTTAACCTAATTGTGACTGACGCGCTGGGAACGCCCGCTAGCTCACCAGCCCAAGTGGTGATTAACGTATCAGATGGTTCAGAACCTCAATTACTTGACCAAAGTTTGTGGCAACTATTATTTGTAAATAGCCAAGAAATTGCGGCAGAAGATGGTGCGGCCAGCAATGCTTTTGATGGCGATTTAAACACTTTTTGGCATACTCAGTGGTCAAGCAGTTCACCGAGCCCTCCACACGATTTGCAAATCGATTTAGGTGCAGTGTTTGATCTTAGTCAGGTTATTTATACACCCAGGCAAGACGGTGCAACTAATGGCCGAATCAGTGAGTTTGAAGTTTACGTCAGTAGCGACGGTAATAATTGGGGGAGTGCGGTTGCAGCTGGAAGGTTAGCGAACAGCGCATTGCCGCAAAATATTGAGTTTAACCCTGTTTCTGGACAGTTTGTTTGGCTAAGAGCATTATCTGAAGTTGCTGGCAATAATTGGACCGCGGTTGCTGAGTTAGAAGTAGTAGGGCTGCCTTTTTCGGGGAACTACGCGCCGACAGCAACGATTAATTCGCCTCTAGAAGACAGACTCATTAGCGTCGGCGAAAGTGTTTATTTTTCTGGTTCAGGAAATGATCGCGACGGTGATTACCCATTAAATTATAGTTGGTACTTTGGGCTAGGATCGGGCGTTGCGAATTCAACACAAGCCACTCCTGGAAATATAACTTTTAATCAAGCCGGGAGTTTTATCGTTAGTTTGAACGTAAGTGATTCATTAGGTAATCAAAGTAACAGCCCAGCGCAAGTCACTATTACAGTGACCGATGGTAATGAACCACAGAGACTCGCAAAAACTAATTGGCGCTTATTATCGGTTAGTAGTGAAGAGTTGCGTGGTGAAAATGGCGCAGCTGTGAATGCATTTGATGATGATTTAAATACAATTTGGCACTCTCAATGGCTCGATGCTTCACCAAGCCACCCGCATGATATAAGCATTGATCTCGGCGCGAACTACGAAATATCTAGTTTAGTTTACACACCGCGCCAGGATGGTGGTTCGAACGGTAGAATTGCTAACTATGAGATATATGTGAGTGTTAATGGTATCGACTGGGCTTCCACTGTTGCTTCAGGTGCTTTTCAAAACTCGGCCAACCCGCAAACCGTCAGTTTTGCCCCAGTCAGCGGCAGATATATTCGCTTAAGGGCGCTGTCGGAAACTAATAACAACCCTTGGACTGCGCTAGCGGAGATAGACGTTTATGCAAGATAGTTAAAACGCATTAAGTTAAAAACACTATCATCAAGTAGCTGCGACTGCTCTTGAGTTAATTCTAAAATGTGACTCATTGTTGTAGCTACTTTTCTTCAAATTTTTGCGCGCCTAATACTCTGAGCACTTCTTCAATTGACACTAAGCCTTTGTGAACTTTATCAATCGCATCTTCAATCATGGTTTTTAAGCCAGAGCGTTTAGCTATCTCCGAAACTTCTACAAAACTTAATTCGTTATTAATTGCTTGTTTAATGGTGTCGTCAAAAACTAAGACTTCGTAAATGCCAACTCGCCCTTTAAAGCCTGTGCCATGACACTTGTCGCAACCTTCGGCTTCATAATACTGGCCGCTACCAACCGTTAAATTAATACCTAATAAGCGTAGCTTCTTAGGATCTGGCTGATGTTTTTGTTTACAATCTTGGCAGAGTTTACGCACCAAGCGTTGCGCTATAATAGCGACTAAAGCCGAGGCAACGACATAGTTTCTAAGGCCTAAATCAAACAATCGAGCCAAAGTAGCTAATGCTGAGTTTGTATGCAGGGTCGAATAAACCACATGGCCAGTGAGTGCTGCTTGAAATGCAATTTCAGCGGTTTCTGCATCACGAATTTCTCCGACTAAAATTGTGTCGGGATCTTGTCGTAAAACCGCGCGCAATACTGTTGGGAAATCAAATTTTATTTGCTCTTTTACCATGACTTGACCGGCGTTATCCATATAGTACTCGACCGGATCTTCAATAGTAATGTAGTTTTTATCATGCGAATAATTTTGCTTTAGCAATGAGTATAAGGTTGTTGTTTTACCACTACCGGTTGGGCCTGTCGCCAGTATAATTCCTTGAGGCTGTGAACTGACAAAATCGAGTTGATGAAGTTGGCTAGGGCTAAACCCTAAGTCTTCTAAGGCAACAGTTGAGCTATTTCTGTCGAGTAAGCGCATAACAATTTTTTCGCCATTAATGGTTGGTAAAGTTGATAAGCGTAAATCAACAATTTTTAGCGAAGACTTTACGGTAATGCGCCCATCTTGGGGAAGTCGGCGCTCGGTGATGTCTAGCTCTGCCATAATTTTTATGCGTGAAATCAGTGGCATGAGCAAATTGAGTGGTGCTTGAATTTTATCATGTAGAACGCCGTCAATACGATAGCGAATTAAAATGCATTTTGAGGTAGGTTGAATATGAATATCCGAAGCATTTAGCCTTATTGCTTCCATAATAATTGCGTTTGCTAGCCGAATAGCTGGCGGCTCGTTAGTACCTTCTAGTAAGTCATTGAGGGCTAAATCGTCATCTTCATCAATAATGATCTCAATGGAGTCGACTGGGTCAGGTAAAGATTCATAGGAATCTAAGCCGCCCAGTTCTTCAGATGAACCATAAATAGACTCTAGCTTTTCTTCAATGTCTTTGCAGTTTGCCATGACTATATTAAAGTCTAGGCCGCTAGTGAAACGTAAATTTTCTAGCAGACCTTCATCTAAAGGATCGGCCATCACAATCGTAACGCGTTTGCCTTGCTGCTTTAATGGCAGTAGTAGTTGTTGACGACAAAAACTTGCGGGAATTAATGAACTAATCGCTTCATCAACTTGAAATTCACTAAGTATAACTTCTTCAATAAAAAAGTCTTTTTTGATTATTTTTCTAATTTCTTTTTCCGCGACCCAACCTTGCCTTAATACTATTTTTAACGGCGGTATTTTTAGCCGTATTTGCTCGTTAACGACTTTTTGCACTTGAGAGTCGTTAAGCAAGCCGCGTTTATTTAATACCATTAATATTTGGCTGCGGTTTTTTGCCGCCATTTTTGACAGCTTACTTAAATCTTTTTGAACGGTTTCGTTTTCTTTTTTGAGTTCGGAGTTTTTTAATTTTAACTCATACTGTTCAAGAGCGAGCGCGACAGTTACTCTTAAATCATCATCGTTCCATGGCTTAAGGATAAATTTATAGACCGCCCCTTCGTTTATGGCTGTCATTACCGCATTTGTGTCGGCTTGGCCTGTGAGCATTATTCTAACTACTTGAGGGTATTCGTCTTTCACCTTTCTTAAAAAATCTGCGCCATTCATTTTTGGCATTTTAAAGTCAGAAATAATTAAATGTATAGACTGTTTCTTTAAAAGCTCTAGGGCTTCGATTGGATCTTTGGCTAAATGAATGTCGTAATTTTCCTTTCTAAAATTACGTTTTAGAGCGACCAATACATTAGACTCGTCATCAACAAACAACAGTTGATAACGTCCTGTTTCTTGTACTGCTGAATCAGTATCTTCAGCTTTACCTGTGAATAAATTGGCGTATGAGCTCAATATTTACTCCGATTGTTTAACAGGGATAATTACACTAACTTTTGTGCCGACATTGGGCTTACTTTTAATAACTATTTCGCCTTGGTGCGCTTTGACAATATCGCGGCAAACCGTTAGGCCAAGCCCCGTACCTGAGCCAACTTCCTCAGTAGTAAAAAATGGCTCAAATGCTTTTCTTTGGGTTTCTTCATCCATTCCTTTTCCGTTATCAGAAACGGATAGCTCTATCTTGTTATCGAGCATTTTTGCACTAAGAAGGACGCTTCCTTTACCTTCGATTGCATTGGCTGCATTGTTAAGTAAATTTAATAGTAGCTGATTAATATGGTTAGGTTTACAGTAGGTTGGGAGTAGAGGCTCTATTTTAACTTGGAACTGGATATTTTCGCTGGTTGAAGAATTAAATATTCGCCCAACAGATTCTAAATGCTCACTAAGATCAATATAAAGTTGCTCGCTATGGTCGACTTCTGAAAAAGCTTTTAGATCTTTTACTATATTAGAAACTCGCTTAGTTCCGTCAATACACTGTTGCATTAAGTCTGAAAAATCTTCTAGTACAAAGTCGATATCGCTGCTGTCAATTTTGGCTAAATCTTCAGCAGAAATATATTTTATACATTCGGCTATATAGCTTTTTAAATCGGTAACATATTCTGATGCGGTAGTTAAATTACTTTTGACAAAACCAATGGGATTATTAATCTCATGTGCAACTCCTGCAGCGAGCTGTCCAACGGATGCCATTTTTTCGGCTTCGTATAATTGCTTTTGTGATTGCTCAATTTGTGCAACTTGAAGTTGGACTTTTTCTTCTAGCGACTCGGCTAAGTTTTTATATTTACGTTCAGAAATCTCTAGCGCGTTGGTTTTTTCAAGAAGGGCTTTATAGTCATCTTGAGTTGTTTGAATATGGAGGTCAGAGCTCATCTGGTAGCGCCAATTAGTTTGCATAATATCGAGTACTAATGCACTTAAGGCTCTAGCCGCTTGCTCATTCTCTGCAGCAACGCACAGGGTGCCAACGGGATCAAGCTCCGGACAAAGATCAATTTCTACCTCAGACACAGCTTCTCCTTTAGTTAGATAAACTTTGCCAGTGGAGTCGACAAGCTGATAATTGTTGATATTAAACTGCTCTAAACTGCTTTCTATGCGCTTCAGGCTAGTTGCAGGGAGCAGTTCTTGCAAAGTAAACTCGCGTTCAAAGTCAGATATGATGGTCATTTGGAAACTCCCACTATTTGCTCAATAAAGCTAGCTTGGCTTAGCTGATGCTTTTCCGCTAGCTCAAACTCATCTAATGATTGATAGAGCTTTTCTAATAAATGAACAAAGGTTTCTTTAACCCCTTTCTTTTCCAGTGCGCTGGCATAATGGAGAGTCCAGGGAGAAGCTTTCCAGCGCGCTTCCAATTCTGATTCCGGGGTAATATTCGGCAAATCACGCTTATTAAATTGCACAGCTAAAGGCAGCTTTTCTATATCTAAGCCAACGAGTTTTGTGTTTTGAACTAAGTTATTAAATGATTCGGCATTATTTTCCGACTGATTTGTTTGCGAGTCGGCTACAAATACTACGCCATCGGCTCTTGAAAGTACCGCTTTACGAGTACTGTTGTGCACTACCTGGCCGGGTACAGTATAAAGCTTTAATTTAATGGTTGTACCGGTGACTGTTTTTATGCCGAGTGGAAGTAAGTCAAAAAAGAGGGTGCGGTCATTTTGTGTTTCAAGAATTTGCATGTCTCCTTTCATTTTAGGCGCAAGAATATCATGCAGAGCAATTAGGTTAGTCGTTTTGCCACTTAAAGCTGGGCCATAAAAAACCAGTTTTAAGTTTAACGTATTCTTCGCGTCATCCCAGTTAGCCATATAAGTTTTTTAACTCATTAATGAAAAGCAGATTGTTATAATATATAGCTTAATTAACACCAAATAGCCTAATAATTCATAACCCTCCGTGGGCTTTGATATTGGCTTAGATGTAACTTGAAACCTGTCATTTAGTTATTGCGGTACTTGTATTTGTTTTGGCCAGTGAATTATGACGGTCATACCTTTGCCAATATCAGAGTCAAAAGCTAGTTTTCCACCCACATTAAGCATAATTTTTTTAATTAACGCTAAACCAATACCGCTACCTTCAACTTCATCTCTGGATTTTAAGGTACTAAACATTTCGGTTATTTTTTCTAAATGCTTTTCAGCAACGCCTTCGCCGTCATCTTTAATTTTAACTTCTAAAAACTCATCAGTATCTGATATTTCTACCCATACGTTTCCGCTTTCTTCGGAGTGATGTTTTATCGCATTGTCGATTAAGTTGCGCATGACTTGATGGAAAGGTGACGCTAGCGTCGTAATTGTGAACGAGTTTTCTGGCATATGTAACTGCATTTTTTTACCTTTTCCCAGTAACTCGAATAGTTCGGCAAATACCTCACTAGTATTAATTTGGCTTAGTTTTTCTTCAATCGCACCAATTTTAGCGTATTCTAGCAGGCCGCTAAGTAAGTTATTAATGCGAACAATTCTAGTGTCTAGGTGCTCAAAATGTTGTTTAGTGCGGTCGCTAATGGGAATATCGTCATCCATTAAATCTTCTTTTATCCAGCCTGCTATTTTCTTAATGCCATTAATAGGGGACTTTAAATCATGTGAAGCAACATAGGCAAAAGATTCGAGCTCAGCATTACTCCGCTTTAATTCTTGTGTTTTTAGCTCAAGTAAATGGCTTTGCTCTTTAAGTGCTTCTTCTGCTTTTTTGCGATTTTCAACTTCGTCTTTTAACTCCTTAACTGTGGGAATACTTTTTAGAGTGGGGATTAATACCCACAGCATCACCGCGGTAGCGACCGAAACTATGGCTGTTAAGGCTTTTACGGATCCACTAAACCAGTAAGTACCGTTCCAAACGGTCCAAACGGCAATCGCGTGGGTGATCCCGCAAAGTAAAACAAAGGCGCCAAACAGGACCATTACCTTTGAAAAGATAAGATCGGAGCGCTGCTTTAAAATGTAAACTAAACAGATCGGAATAGAAATATAGGAAACGAAGATAAGTCCATCTGAGATTACATGTAGCCATAAAAGCTCTGGCTTCCACATATAACACATACCGTGAGGCATAAATTCGCTTGAAAGTAGTTTTTCGAATATAGACAAAGTTGCACCGCCAGAATTCTTAAGCAATTGTTTTAATTAGTTATTTTTAACTTGTAGAGAAGTTTT
Source organism: Aliikangiella aequoris (assembly GCF_053709105.1). Lineage (NCBI taxonomy): Bacteria > Pseudomonadati > Pseudomonadota > Gammaproteobacteria > Oceanospirillales > Pleioneaceae > Aliikangiella > Aliikangiella aequoris. The sequence goes on along the minus strand of NZ_CM132298.1, from coordinate 2,556,505 downwards.
TGCTAAATGAATAGTCAAACTAACCCCAAAAGCCTTAGCTATAAGCTTAGTCGATAACTTTTAAGTTTGCGCTCAGATTTAACTAAAACTAGTTAAACTAATCTGGCTCCGAGTTTTAACGGTCGACTGTTAAGCTTGGTTACAGTTTTTGTTGGACGAGCTGCAAGTAAAACTTTTTTAACATAGCCAGCGCTTCGGCTTTATCTATTGCTTGCTCTTTGGCGAGTTTTTGGGCTATTTGTTGTAATGAGAGCTTTCCATCTATTAAGCTGGCTAAATCTGCATACATATTATGAGTAAAAGCAAAAGCTTGGATTTCTTTTGTCTTGGGGATAGGAAGCTCTGTTTGGGTCAACCAATGGGGTAAGACCTGAAGATTCGGGTTGTGCTTGCAGTGTTGTATTTTTTTTGCGCGCCAGCCAGTGATGTTTTCCATACGGTAGCCAGCGTTATAGGGGGACTTTAAATAAGGTGTTTCTATTTGACGCTCAATTTCAATTTCGAAACCGCACACTTTAGCCAACTGCTTAATTTCGCTGAGTGAGTAGCGCATGGCTTGCTTTTTTTGATTAAACACTAAGCTGCCAAAATTGATCCACTGGCCGCCGATAGGTAAGTAATGATTCAGCGCGCGCATAAACTCGGATAATTCGTGCGCTTGTATGTCAATGACCCAAGGGGTCACTATGGTATCAAAGCTTTCCGCTTGTAGTGCCGGTGTGGCAGCATCTGAAAACAACAAATGAAAATTTTCAGGGGGATTATGGCATGCTGGTATTTCGTGATTAATAAAAATATCTTTATCTGTTTTAGGGGCTGGCGGAAACTCGCCAATAGTAAGCCCTGGACCAAATAGTATCTGGTTAGCGGCGAACAGTAAAAGTGGATTGATATCGTTGGCAACCGTTATATTATTTTGTGAATGCAGGCTAATTTTTTGATGTAAGTCATATGCGAGCCGACACGCACCAGCGCCAATAACTAACATTTCGTTATTAGTCGTTTGCTGTAGCATGCTATAAGCAAAATCCGCAGTCACTCTATTTTCTTGTTCTCCCCACACCCAGTCTCTATATAGGTTCGCTTCATAGGCGAGTAAATTTTGAGTGTGCGGTACGCGATCGGTTAAGGCATCATAGACTGGTTTACTTGCAACTTTGGCTTTTAGAACCGGGCTAACTAGCTCATTTACCTGTTGTATAAAATTTTGCTTGCCTTTACACAACGTTTGCAAACGAGGCTTAACAATTTCTGAGCAGCTTTTAAGTTCGTTATTAATCAAGTTGACTTCTTCACTTAGTACTTGATTAAAATGGTTTAATTTAACGCTCCAATCTACCATTGAATGCAGCGGATTTTTATTCAACCAAGGGATCCCATTAATAATAGGGTAGTGCTCTGTGCTTTCGGTATGCGTGGAGGTACTTGCAAGCTGTGTGTCAACTTGCTGCAGTGAGCTACCGCTTTTAGGGCAACGTAGTTTTGATATAAAACCTTTTGAAAGCGGTTGCATGAAATACCTTATTAAATAATCTTAGTAAAAGTTACCTTGAGGCTTTATTTCTTCTGTAGAAACCCGGGTAGGAGTTTGCTTTGCAGCAATTATCCCATAAGCCGCTTGGGCAATAGTTTGAATAACTTTGGTCATAGATTCTATATCTAAAGTTTCAACTTCATCACTAACTTGGTGATAATGTGGATCTATATCGATTTGCGAAGCTGAAAAGCTATGTGCCGGCACGCCTAAGCGAGCAAGTGTGGCATTATCTGAGCGATAAAATAAATTTTGTGTTGGGTAAGGATCTGGATGAATTTGGCTGTCAGCTAAGTGTTGATTCATTAACTGCGCTAAATTTGAGCGATCATAACCTGTCATCCAAGTTGCGCCTTTCCCAAATTTAGAAGGCTTACCAATCATTTCTAAATTAATCATGGCTATTACTTGGTTAGGATCGAGTTGCTTGGAAAAATATTGTGAACCATACCCGCCAATTTCTTCTGCAGTAAACGCAACAAAGACCAGGCTTCGTGCATTATTGTTAAGCTTTGAGTAGTACTCGGCCAAGTTAATCACTGCGGCAGTGCCTGAGGCATCATCGTCGGCGCCGTTATAAATTGTATCGCCTTCTAGTTTTGGGTTAGTGCCAACATGATCATAGTGAGCTGAAAAAAGCACCATTTCTTCTGGTTTAGATTGACCTTTTAACACTCCCACCACATTACTCAATGCTAGTGCTTGGTGTTGAAACGAAAACTCGACTGAAAGTTGCGTTACTTCTGTATTGTCAGTCAATACCACAACAGCAGAATTAGCCGTATTAATATCAAATTTAGTTAAACCGCGCTCAAAATATTGTTGATATTGAGAAAAAACTTTTTGATGCTTGCTAGAAACTAAAACCAAAACATCATGTTTAAGCTGGTTAATTTCTGCCATTCGTTTTCTGAAGTCTTGCTGGTCACTAATGGTTTCAACTTGACTGAGCGTTGCATGTGTAAATGATTGTTTGGTCTGATTAGTTAGAATAAAAATGTTCTCAGGCTTTATCGGGGCAGTGTTTAAGGTGACTTTTTTAGACTCTACCGACAGCTTAAAAATTTCAAAGCTTTGTAAAAAACTCGACTCACCTGCTAGCGGTTTTAGTCCAATCGATTGAAAGCGTTCGCTGATATAAGCCGCGGCTTGATCAATTTCTGGAGTAAATGCTGCTCTACCTTGCATTTTATCTGACGCTAAAGTTTGTATATCTTTTAATACTGCACTTTGACTAATAGTGGCAAGTGGTGGTTTGCTAGAACTTGCGACACTTAAAAAAGAAAAAACTGCCAAAGGTAAGCTGATTAATAAACTTTTAGCTATCATCGAAAGGGTCCTTAAGATACTTTTTGTAGACGTTGACGGGCTAGTGATTTCTAGTAAAGCCTTTATTGATATAGCTGGTTACATCAATATCATACGCGCCATGTGGATGTAGTTTTTTGATTTGGTAAGTTTCACCGCTAGAGTGAACCACCATTCTCGCAAGATCGATAGACTTCTCATAGCCGGTTTGTTTATTTTCGTCAGTAAATAAGTAAACCCGAGGTTTGAGCTTTTTATCACTATGAATTTGAGTCACAACGCCAAGCTCGCCAGTTTTCATTTCCACCACCGAACCAATAGGATAGACGCCCATCCACTCTACAAACTTTTTAGCCAAGTGAGCGTCAAACTGTTTGTCTGAATTATCTAAAATAACCTTAAACGCTTTTGACGGAGACTCTGCTTCGGAATAAACCCGTTTGCTCGTAATGGCGTCAAAGGTATCAACGATAGACACAATTTTAGTATACAGTGAAATCTGGTCTTGCTTTAGTTGTTGAGGGTAGCCTTCTCCATCTAACCGTTCATGATGAGAGCGCGCGATTTCGATTGCGTCGGGTGATAAGTGCTTTTTACTTTGCAGTATTTTAAAGCCTTGCTCTGCGTGATCTTGCATAACGTTATATTCTGCCGGAGAAAGTCTTCCGGGTTTATTTAATATGTTATGCGGAATGCGCATTTTGCCAACGTCATGCAGCATGGCGCCAATACCGATCACTTCAAGCTCGTTTTCTTCAAGTTCTAAAAATTTAGCAAATGCAATCGCCATGATTGAAACTCGCAGACAATGCTCTGCCGTGTAAGCATCAGCGTCTTTTATGTTAGTTAATAGCATTAAAGCGTCAGAGTTGTGTAAAATTGAATCGACGCAAGCTTTTACCGCATTTTGGACAGGTTCTAAATCAAAGTCATCATCCTTGATAATGTTTCGCATTATATTTTTTACTAGCAATGATGAACTGTCGTATTCTTTTTTTGCGCGCGGTAACTCTTCGAGCATTTCTTGGTATTGTTTAGTGCGGTCTTCGCCATTATTGCTAAGGAGGGTTTTGAAGTTTTCGTAATCTTCTTCACAGGGAAACTCTACTTCTACCCATTCGCATTCATTTTTTACGCTGTTAAGGAGTTCTTCTGAATCTATTGGAAAGCCTTGAAACAGAAACGGAGAATCTTCCCAAGGTTTGTCGAGCTGGCTAATGTACATACCTAACTGTAATTTAGCCACTGGCACTTTAATTTTTTTAAGGTATGTATACTGGTTACTCATAAGGCCTTACTAAAACTTTAAAAATCCTTCTGTAATGCTTTAAAGATACCGTGAATTTGCGATTTTGCAAAGCTTTGATGATAATTTATTTGGTGACGCGTTCAATTAATTAATGGGTTTAGGTCATATTGCTTATTTTTTGCTCTCAAATCGACCTGTTCGCTTTAAAAAGAGGCTTTTTACCTAAATTAAAGGCTGGGTTGGACGGTTAATATGCTTGGGCAATACAACCACTCTTGCATCGCAAAATAAGTCATGCCAACCGCGTTTTTCTTGATCAATTAGACACCATAAATTAGCGATACCACCACACGAAAGAAAAGATCGAATATAAGCTTCTTTCCAAGTGAGTAAACTACCATCAGCTTTGCATAATTTTAAATGCCAAGTTTTCATTCCGACGGTTTGGCCACCTTTAACCCAACACCAAACGTAGTAATACTGGATACAGGCAAATAGATAAACGCCCCAAAGCGGGTTTTGATAGAGATGAGTAGATAATGATAAGCCATCGCTGACCCACGGCAAAGTCACAACATAAATAACTAAATAGCCAACGACTAAAGCCAGTATAAAGACCGCCAATGCGCCTAGCGAGTCATAGACCCACGCCATTAAGCGCTTCCAAAATGGCGCTAAAGTAACGCTTAACGCTTTGTTCTTTGTTGTGGACTCGGGATGGCTCATTTATTTCAGTTTGTCGTGTTTTAATGGGATTTGCGCGAATTCTAGCAAATCCGTGATCGGTTAGATAGCCAACTTATTTATAATTTTACTGGAATCGCGCTTTAATAGGGGGCTAGAAAAGTTGATGCATTAATTGAGTCATCGCTTTGAAATCTAATGTTTGCGCAGCATCATTTTGCGCTTTATTAGGCTCTGCATGAAACTTAACTAAAATAGCGTGGGCGCCAACTGCTTTTGCTGCAAGTGCCATAGGAATCATTAGCTCTGGCTTGTCTACCGCATAAGACAACTCGACCATGACGGGCAAGTGACTTAAGGATTTAAGCATTGCTACTGCGCTAAAGTCGAGCTGGTTATGTGTGCCGTTTTCAAGTGGGCTTTGTCCACTCTCACAAAGAATGACCTGCATGTTGCCCTGTATAAGAATATATTCAGCGGCTTTTAATAAATCGTCGATCGAAGCCGTTAGGCTTCGCTTTAAGACAATGGGGCGATTGATTTGTGCTACCGCTTTTAGGAGTGCAAAGTTTTGCATATTGTGCGCACCGATTTGAATTAAATCGGATTTAGCTGCGACTGCTTTGAGCTGCTGAGTATTAAATACCTCGGTAATCACGGGTAAATTGTATTTTTCACCTGCTTGGCGCAAGTAATCCGCACCAAGCTCCTGTTGATCTTGAGAATTGTGCGGGCAATCGCGACTGCTAGAATATTCGCTATGCAGTATTGAAACGCCAATTTCCGCAGCGTGTTGGGCACAGCTTAATATTTGAGCAGCACTTTCAATAGCACAAGGGCCTGCCATTACTTTAAGCTGCGCTGTCCCTATACTAACGCCTTTTACTTCTATTATCGTATCAGCTGCTTTATGGGCACGACTTGCTAAGCGATAGTTATCAATAGGGCTCGTCTGCTGGTTGCCGTGACCCGTGACGCAATTGCTCTTGGGTTGCTCAGCAAATGCGTCGCTTTCATTTTGACTGAAAGGCTCGGGGGTAGAGAGTTTAGCTTGAGTTAACGCATTGGTAGATACTTTAGTTGCAGAAAAATCTTCACTCGGATAGCTCCCCAAAACCTTTAAATAGCGACATGACTTTGCAACATGGGCCAGTGCAGACTGAACCTGATCAGATTCAATATTGCCTTCAAAGTCTAAATAAAACATTTGTTCCCATGGTTTTTCTGCGATAGGTCGAGACTCTAGCTTAGTGAGCGGCAAAGCGGCATCTCTAAAAGCCAGTAAAACTTCAGCTAGAGCACCGGGCTGTTGGCCCGTTGTAAATGCGATCGATGTTTTACAGTTAAGTTGAGCTGAGACTTTATGGGCGTTTTTGGCCAATACCAGAAAGCGCGTGGTATTGTCTTTTAAATTAGCGATATTGCTTATTAAAATACTAAGTCCAAAGTCTTTAGCTGACTGCTCGCTAGCAATTGCAGCGAGTTCTCCATTAGGCGCGTCAGCAACTAATTTTAACGCTTCTGCAGTGCTTGAAACTAATTTAATTGGAGCGTCTAGTAGGTTGGGTAAATTTTGGTTACATTGTTTGCTTGCTTCAGGATGGGCAAGAATGGTTTTAATTTGGCTGTTTCGAACATTTGGCTGGGTAACTAAGCAATGCTTAATGGGATATTTAATTTCGCCAATAATGGACAGCGTTGAAGGCAATAACAGGTCGTAAACCTCAGTAATACCACCAGACGTGGTATTTTCGATAGGGATTACCCCAAAGTTAGTCTTTTCATCGATAACTGCTTGAATAACTTGACTAAAACTATCGCAAGCCAGCATTTTATGTTCAGTGTGACTGAAGTGTTTTTTAGCAGCTAAATAGGAATAGGCCCCTACACCACCGAGCACCGCAACAGTGGTTGCTTGGTCGGTCATTGTTTGTGGATTGCTCTGGCGCTGCAAATAGTCTCTCTGAACGCTTAAAGAGTCTTCTATGATTGTGTTATACAAGCGAGTGACATAGTAAGGATCTAGCCCAAGCTGACTGCCTTTTTGAATGAGTTTATCAAGTAGTTCTTGTTCTCGCGATTGATCTCGGATCGGCTTTTGGATGCTTTGCTTGTTAATAGCAACAGCAAGGCTAAGTTCGCGTCTTTGCGCAATTAATTCGAGTAAACTAAGGTCTAAAGCGCTAATTTTATGCCTAATTTCTTCTAATGTAAGCACTTGGTTTGGTGAAGTTTGAGCGTTAGGCTTATGGTCTGTCACTGGGTTCAATCTTTATTGCAAAGCTAAATATGCGCTAAGTCTATCTGATTTTAGGCCTAAATGCCCTTTTAAAAGCGGGTTATTATCGCTAATTTAAAGTTATAAGCTAAGCCCATTTTATCTCGGTTTGAAGCGATGGGCGCAATGCCATTGAGGTTAAACTGAATTGAGAGCCAGCAAGATAGTTAATATTAGCGCACATTAAGTTTTTATCTAGTTAATTAATATGTTTTGGGGCTTGTTTTAACTTATTGATATTTATAGGTAATTGTTGTTTTTTGAGACTTTGTCGCAGGTAATAAAGGGCGCTTAATTGACTGAAGTAATTAATTGTTAACCATTTGGCTTCAGCTTGGGTATAATGCTCGGTTCAAAAATGAATTAATACTATTTGGGGAACAAGGTTTGAGTGGTTTAGGCCTGCAAAATCAACGCGTTTTATCTGGCATGCGTCCGTCTGGGCGATTACATTTAGGTCATTATCATGGGGTGTTAAAAAACTGGGCAAAGCTACAGCATCAACATGAATGCTTTTTCTTTGTTGCCGACTGGCATGTGTTAACTACCCACTATGATACCCCAGAAATTATTGAGCAGTCTGTCTGGGACATGGTGATTGATTGGCTTGCTGCGGGAATTAATCCTGGCTCAGCAACATTATTTGTTCAATCGAGAGTACCTGAGCATGCTGAATTGCATCTTTTACTATCCATGATGACGCCATTAAGCTGGTTAGAAAGAGCGCCAACTTATAAAGAGCAGCAAGAAAAGCTAAAAGACAAAGATCTGAGCACCTATGGCTTTTTAGGTTATCCGTTACTGCAAACTGCGGATATTTTAATGTATCGTGCTGGAGCCGTGCCTGTGGGGGCTGATCAGGTACCTCATGTAGAAATGTCTCGTGAAATCGCGCGTCGTTTTAACCATACTTTTGGGCGAGAAACAGGCTTCGAAGAAAAAGCAGAAGCTGCGGTCAAGAAATTGGGTAAGAAAAACGCCAAGCTCTACCAAAACTTGCGAAGAGATTATGTTCAAGAAGGCAATGAAAGCTCATTAGAAAAAGCACAAGCCTTAGTCGATGGTCATGCATCTATTTCAATAGGGGACAAAGAGCGTTTAATTGGGTATCTAGAAGGTGGCGGAAAGATTATCTTACCCGAGCCTCAAGCATTGCTAACCCCGGTATCAAAAATGCCCGGCTTAGACGGTCAGAAAATGTCAAAGTCGTATGCCAATACCATTGAAATGCGAGAGTCAGAAGAGTCTATTGAAAATAAGATTAAGCGAATGCAAACTGACCCAGCAAGAGTTCGTCTCACTGATCCAGGTAATCCCGACAACTGTCCCGTGTGGCAATTGCATGAAGTTTACTCTCCTGACGATGTGAAAGCTTGGGTTCAGGAAGGTTGTACGAGCGCGAGCATTGGCTGTTTGGAATGTAAAAAGCCGGTAATTGATTGTGTGAAAAAAGAAACTGGTGAATTTAAAAAGCGTGCCAAAGAGTTTGAAGAAAACCCAGAAGTGGTTCGAGGAATTATCGCCGAAGGTTCTGAACGCGCACGCGAAGTAGCTCGTGAAACCATGGAAGATGTTCGTCAGGTTATGGGACTTAATTACCGTTAAAAATGATTATAAATAAGTAGATTGATCGCTAATGAGTGAAACACAAGACATACCAGAAAACGCTGAGTCAGAATTACCAGAATCTTCAATGGAGGATTCTGGCAATAGTGATATTCAGGCAGCGTTAGACGATCAAACTACCTCAACTGCGGTTGACGCTCCTGATTTAACCGATGCTCACTCCAATGTTAGTGAACCTGCTAAGTCGGAGCCACCAGCGGCACTCGGTGCCGATCAGCATACTCAAGAAGAAATGCATTTTGCCATTGTTGCTGGAGAAAAAGTCAGTGATGTGCCAAAAGACTTGTATATTCCGCCTGATGCATTAGAGGTGTTTTTAGAAGCATTTGAAGGGCCGCTTGATTTACTGCTTTACTTAATTAAACGCCAAAACGTGGATATTCTTAATATTCCTATTGCTCATATCACCGAGCAATATATGGCTTATGTTGAAATCATGAAGTCAGTCAATTTAGAATTGGCAGCTGAATATTTAGTTATGGCAGCAATGCTCGCCGAGATTAAAAGCCGAGTATTATTGCCTCGGCCAAAAGTAGAAGAAGAAGAAGATGACCCTCGCGCTGATTTGATTCGTCGCTTACAAGAATACGAGCGATTTAAAAAGGCCGCGCTAGATATTGACGAACTACCGCGAATGGAGCGAGACACACAACAGGTTGATATAGAAACGCCCGAGCTACATGTTGATAAACCACTACCTGATGTTGATCTTAGAGATATATTGCTAGCACTTAAAGATGTTTTAACTCGTGCAGAAATGTTTTCTCATCACCATATTCAAAAAGAAACCTTATCGATTAGAGAAAAAATGGGTAATGTGTTAGCCATTTTGTCCGCAGACGGTTTTACCAGTTTTGTATCATTATTTAATGTAGAAGAAGGCCGTATGGGGATTGTAGTGACATTTTTGGCTATTATGGAGCTAACCAAAGAGTCGATGGTAGAGCTAGTGCAAAGTGAGCCCTATGCACCTATTCATGTGCGCGCCAAACTACAAAATGCCAATGAAGAAGTTGAACTTGAATCTCAGCCAAACTAAACCAGTATTCAACAATTAAGAATTATTTTATGAGCATTGACAATAAAAAATTAAAAAATATTCTAGAAGCAACGTTAATGTCGATAGGCAAGCCTATGAGCGTTGAACAGTTAACCAAGCTGTTTGATGAAGACGCTTGTCCTAGTAACGCCCAACTTAAAGCGGCCTTAGCAGAACTGCAGTCTGAATGTGAAGGTCGCGGCATTGAGCTAAAAGAAATAGCCAGCGGCTATCGTTATCAAGCCCGCCAAGAATACTCGGAGTGGATGAGCCGCTTATGGGAAGAAAAGCCGTCTAAATACTCTCGCGCCTATTTAGAAACTTTAGCTTTAATTGCCTATCGCCAACCAGTGACTCGAGCAGAAATTGAAGATGTGCGCGGAGTTAGTGTGAGTAGTAACATCATTAAAACCATGCTTGAAAGAGAATGGATTAGAGTTGTTGGACATAGAGATGTACCTGGCAGACCGTCACTTTACGCAACCACTAAACAATTTTTAGACTACTTTAATATGAAGAGTTTGGAAGATCTTCCTAGTTTAGCAGAGATTAAAGATTTAGAAGATTTAAGCCCCGAGCTAGATCTAAGAGAGCCAGGTAGTGATAGCTCAGAAATTGATTTGACAGAAAAGAAGGATGACAATCAGGCGCTCGCTGATGATGGAGACAACAACAATTCAGAGGCAGCAGATACTGCGAGAGAAGAGAAGGCAACGGAAATAGATGCTGAATTAGACGCAGAAATAGATGCTGAATTAGACGCAGAAGTAGATGAAGAAATAGACGCAGAAATAGACGCAGAATTAGATTCAGAAATAGACGCAGAAATAGACGCAGAAATAGACGCAGACCACGGTGAGTTCACTGTAGACCCTGCAAGTGAGCAAAATTCACCAGACGCTAATGAAGCACTTGACCGTGATTCCGCTGGTCTCGTAAAAGAAGATAAGGTTTAAAAACGAAACGATTATGTCAGAAACTCAAGACGAAAAGTTACAAAAAATTATAGCTCATGCTGGCTTGGCGTCGCGTCGAGAAGCGGAAACTTGGATTAAAGCTGGGCGAGTAAGTGTTAATGGAAGTATCGCTGAGCTTGGTGATAGAGCAAATGCAAAAGATAAAATTCGAGTAGACGGAAAATTAATTCAAGTTACCGCAAAAACTGACTTTCAACGCCGCATGTTGGCGTATCATAAGCCAGAAGGTGAAATTTGTTCACGTAAAGATCCTGAAGGTAGACCGACAGTATTTGATGCGCTGCCTACAATAAAGGGTGGTCGCTGGATAAACGTCGGGCGATTAGATATTAATACCAGTGGACTTATCTTTTTTACTAATGATGGTGAATTAGCGAATCGTTTAATGCATCCGTCTAACCAAATTCTACGTAAATATGCCGTTAGAGTAAGAGGTCAAGTTACTGATGACATGCTTAAACAATTAGTCAGTGGGGTAGAGCTTGAAGATGGCGAGGCTCACTTTGAAGCTATAGATGATGCTGGCGGAGAAGGCAGTAACCATTGGTACAACGTTACCTTAAGAGAAGGTAAAAATAGAGAAGTTAGACGTTTGTGGGAAGCTTTTGATATTCAAGTATCACGTTTACATAGAATTCAGTATGGTAGTTTTGAGTTACCACGCTCTATTCGCAAAGGGCGCTGGCAAGAGTTAAGCCCTGGCGAAATGTCTGTTTTTGAAGACATGGTCGGATTAAAGAAAACCATAGTTGCAAAGACCTTGCGTCAAGACAACCGTAAAAAGCATAAAACTAAAAAGTTAAAGGCTAGGACACCGCGCAGAAGATGAGAAAGTATTGTGTAATTTTAAGTTTGTTATTGGTTAGTAGTTGTGGAGATTTTCCGGACTACCAATATTCTCAATCGGAAAATTACTGTGTGATGAGCTTTCCTTTTGCGGGCGGTTTTATTGGCCGCAAATATGTGGGCTACTTTAATATTGTTTCATCGCTACAATACCTAGACTTAGATCCAGAAATATCCATTTTTGTTGGAGAGCCTTCACATTTAACGCTCGAAGTTGGCAGTTTAATTAATGTGCAAGTAGGCGATAAAAACTTTAAGCCAGAATTTAAGAAAAAGCATATGAATGGCGAGCTACAATACTGGGGGCCTGCTTTTACTTTTAATAAAGAGCAATCAGAAGCAATTTATGCGGCACTAAAAGACGGTTATGATATTACCTTTAGTGGTCGTTTAGAAGTAGGTAAACACTATGAAACAACGGTTTATAACTACTTCTTTGAGTCAGATGCAGAAGTTTTTAATGCCTGCGTTAACCGTTTATTAGACGAACAAGATTTACAAAAACTGCAACAAAAACCCGGCTAGTCTCAGCCATCACGAATAAAGCTGGCGTTAATCTAAAAATGTAGCGGAAGTTGACGCCAAAATCACCTAGTCAGCGATTGCAATAGCGCCTTTATCCACGCCCTCATAAGCTTTTACTTTAAATGCAGACTGTGGCGCTTGCTTTTTTAAATAGTTTGCTAAATGAACAGCGATTAACTCAACGGTTGTATCTGTTGTGATAATGTCACAGCGCTGCTCTGCAATCATCAGCTGAAATAAACCTTGATTAGCGTGATATTGAAAAACTAAGTAGTTAGTTTGGTCTATTGTTTTGCGTTCAATAATATCTTCTTCGGTGGCTAAATAAATATCTTTCCATGCTTTAGCAATATGCGCTTGCCAATGGGGAGAGCGCTCGCCATTTTCCCATATTTCTATTTTTGAACGGTGTCCATGGGCAATTCTTTGGCAGTCGCCAAAATGCTTTTTGAGACCGTGACTGTAGTGATAAAACTCATTTTGAATTATGGCTTCTTCACGTAAATTTAAACTTACTTTGGTAACGTTGTTAGGAAGTATCTTTTTTATTTCGTCTTGAATAGAGTCAACGATGGCTTGCGGAGTGACATATTCAGCATTAACAAAGTGTACCGCTTGGTGCGGGCTAATATGCTCTATTAGGTCGCCTTGCAACGTCTCTAGGTTTAGGCTTAATTGAGTCGGTGTTTCAGTATAGGTTAGCTTAGGATATTGCTTAGCAACTAAAAATTTATGATCAACCAAAGAGTCAACCGATGACTTAATGCGCTTTTTGACAAACGAAAAGTCAAATAACATGCCTTCTTGATTGAGTTCTCCAAACAGTTCAACGTCCAGAATAAGGCTTTCTCCTACGATTCCACGGGCTGGGTCAAAGTAAGAAAAATCAATCACAGTTAAGTTGTCGACAAATAGTGCTTGCATAAGTCATTCATTAATAAAAATATTAGTATAAGTGCAATTTTATCATACTAATCTGCTAAAATGCGTTTACTTTAACGGCTATCACCAAGTATCTCTGTGTATCGGCTTAAGATTAGTACGCACAGGACTAGCCAGCCAGTTTAATATACTCCAAATAAGGCGGATTGAATGACCTCTAAATATCAAGTTTATGGCATTGGCAATGCTCTAGTTGATTTTGAAATAGAAACAACAGCTGAAGAGTTGGCGAGTTTAGAAGTGGAAAAGGGCGTGATGACCCTAATTGAAGAAGAGCGCCAAGGTGAGTTGTTTATGGCGTTTAAGGGTAAACAGCATTCAAGAGCTTGTGGGGGAAGTGCTGCTAATACCATTATTGGTGCGCAATCGTTGGGCGCGCAATGCTTCTATTCTTGTAAAGTTGCTAACGATGAAACGGGGCACTTTTACCGAGATGATTTACTTAACCACGGTGTTGCTAGTAATTTAGCTTCGGAAGCATTAAGTGACGGTAAAACTGGAAAGTGCCTCGTTTTAATTACTCCCGATGCCGATAGAACCATGAATACATTTTTGGGTATTACCGGAGATATAAACGCCAATCAGCTCGACAAAGAAGCCTTGCTTCAGTCTGAGTATGTGTATGTTGAGGGTTATTTGGCTAGTTCGCCTAGTGCTTTGTCTGCGGTGGATGCAGCCAAAGATATGATAAAAAATACATCAACCAAAATGGCAGTATCATTATCCGATCCTAATATGGTTAAATTTTGCAGGGCCGGTTTAGATCAAATCATTGGTGATGGCGTTGAGATTATTTTTGCTAATTATGATGAAGCAACTTTATTTACTCAAATGTCAAACTTGCAAGACGCCCTAAACGAGCTGTTAAAGTTTGCTACAACCGTTGTGGTCACTTTAGGCCCTAAAGGCGCAGTCGTTGCGACCAAGCAGCAGCTAATTGAAATAGCGGGTCACACTGTTGAGGCTATCGACACCAATGGTGCTGGAGATTTATTTGCGGGTAGTTTCTTATACGCCTTAACCCATGGATTTTCGTTACAACAAGCGGGACAAATTGCGAGCTATGCGTCGTCTTTACTCGTGACTCAGTTTGGACCGCGTTTAAATGCAGAGGGTGTAGCTAAAGTAAAAAGCTATATTCAAAGCTTAACTTAATCAGTTAAGCTAAGTAACCACTAAATTTGACTGATTGGAGCCAGGTATGCCGGTTAAAATTAAAAACTTATGGATAATGCGCCACGGTTTAGCCGAATCAGATTTTGACACGGATTTTAATCGCGCGCTTTCTTCAACCGGACATCAGCAATCATTAGATATTGCGCAACAACTAAAGCGTGAACTAATTAAGCCTGAGTATATGTTAGTGAGCCCCTTTAAACGCACCCAGCAAACAGCAGAACTTGTACACCAAGGGCTAGGTATGTCAGCGCCGTTTGAGACGGAAGAGATGCTAGTACACTTTGCAGATCATCAAGTATTAGGTGATTATTTAAGTTGTAGCGAACATTCAAATTTAATGGTTGTGAGTCACATGCCAATTGTCGCCAAACTAACTCAATATCTTGCGCCAAGTTGCGCAATATTTGGTTTTCAAACGGCTCAAGTTGTTCATTTAGAAAATAATGGGAAGTACTTTGAACTAGTGAAAAGTTATTTACCTAGTTCAAATTAGCTTGAAAAATTAAGTCCAGGTAATTGTTAAATACTTGAAATAGAATTAAGAAAAATTAATGAATGAATCAGCAGTTAAAATAAAAAAAGCCGGAAAAATTCAATTTTTAATTATTGCATTTATGACTGGCGTGTATACTTTTTGGTATTCATCAAAAGTAGTAATGCAGTCAATTTTTTGTAAAGACTACAGAGCCAAAGTTGATGAGTCTATGCAAGGCTGGGCTAAAAAGTTGGTTGGTTTGATTAAAGTAAAACTTAAAGTGGTAGGGGAAGCCCATTTAAATTTAGAAACTGATCGGCCTTTAGTGGTTATGTGCAATCATAGTAGTTTATATGATATTCCCATTAGTATTTTAGTCGTTAAAAAAAGTTTACGCATGTTGGCTAAAAAAGAGCTATTTAAAATTCCTGTTTTTGCCGCAGCGCTAAGACGTGGTGAGTTTGTTTCTATTGACCGTCATAATCGAGAGCGATCGTTTAAAGATTTAGTTAATGCAAAACAAAAAATGCTTGATGGTGTCGTTTTGTGGGTTGCGCCAGAAGGAACACGGTCTCAAGATGGTCAACTTGCGCCCTTTAAACGAGGCGCGTTTCATATCGCTATTGAAACTAAAGCGTTAATTATTCCTATGGTAATTAAAGATATTCATAAAGTTCAGGCGGGTACTGATCTTTCGTTGTATTTAAACCAAGATGTTAACGTAGAGGTGTGCCAGCCGGTAGACGCTGCAGATTATGATATTGATAGCCGAAAAGCGTTAATCGAAAAAGTTAGATTAGAAATGCTAACTGCTTTAGGCCAAAATAGAACATAAATAATAACTCTATAGAGTCAGGTAAGTTTTGCCTAACTTAGCCTAAGCGAATACACAAAGGATAGAAGCAATGAGTCAGTTTAAAAAAGAGCAATTAAGCCAGAGCCAAGCTAGCCAAGCTGTTCAAGATTTAAGTTCAATACTTGACCTGATTAGGTGGAGCTTTTCACAGTTTGAGAGCGCTGATTTATTTTATGGTCACGGTACCGATAATGCTTGGGACGAATCGGTTGCATTGGTTTTACAATCATTAGAGTTACCATTTGATTACCCTGAACGACTCTGGTCGGCGAAGTTAACGCGCGAAGAAAAAACGCTTCTTGTTACTCGAGTGTTAAAGCGCGTGAATAATAAAACACCTTTGGCTTATCTAACCAATAAAGCATTTTTCTGTGGTACTGAATACTATGTTGACGAAAGAGTACTAGTACCACGTTCGCCCATAGGGGAATTAATTGAAAACCATTTTCAGCCTTGGATTGATCCTAATCGGGTGAGTCACATTTTAGATTTATGCACGGGTAGTGGTTGTATTGCCATTGCTTGTGGACAAGCTTTTCCTGATGCATTAGTTGACGCTAGCGATATTAGTAGTGACTGTATAGAAGTTGCCGAGCTTAATCGGGAGCGTTTACAGCAAGATAATGTCGCATTTTTTCAATCAGATTTATTTAATAGCTTACCAGAGAAACAATACGATATTATTGTCTCTAACCCTCCCTACGTTGATGAAGAAGACTTTGACGAAATTCCCGCCGAGTTCTTAGCGGAGCCTAAACTCGGTTTAGTCTCAGGTATTGATGGACTAGATATTACCCGAAAAATACTTGCCCAAGCGGCGAGGTTTTTAAATGACGATGGCATTTTAATTGTTGAGGTCGGCAATAGCGCCGGTGCATTAGAAGCTCTTTATCCGCAATTAGGTTTTACTTGGTTAGAATTTGAGCGCGGTGGCTTAGGCGTGTTTCTGTTGACTAAAGCCCAACTTGAATTAATCAATAAAGATTAATTAAGATAGCCTCAATTTTTTTACCCAGAGCCGATTTAATTGTACTAAAAAATAGTTAAGTCGGCCGTCGCGCGCTAAGATTAATTTTAATAACAAGGTTTGTTTTATTTTCTGGCAAACTGGGGCTTAACTACCGGCAAAATTCAATGCTGGTACCCAAAAATATCCGTGATTAGTTCTTCTTTAATTCTCGCTATGCGATTGTTTTAACCCAACAAAATACCACTTCAATTTAATTGAGCACTGTTTTTTATAATATTAGTTTTATGTTAATGAAAACTAATATTTTACATTATTATTCAAATGCTTAGCAAAAACACAATCAGCTTGTTCAAGTGAATTTTACATTACACAAGCAATTGCTATTAAGTTAAAAACTTATTCTATAGGTGAATAAATATACAGCAAAAGCGTGAACTGGTTCTCATAACTGCAAGTGCTTATTTGGGGAGTTGCTGGCAACTTCTGTAGAGTCTAGTTGGCTCTTTAGATGTATCTAAGACGCTTCTCGGCAGAAAATAATTGAGTAGTATGTTTTCTATAAATTTAAAATACTAAAATTATGGAATATAAAATATGAATAACAACAAAAAGTTTGTGCTTAGCGCACTAGCAATTAGTGTCCTTAGCGCAACCGCCGTTAATGCTGCAGAAAAAGTTTTTCTGCAAGAAAAAGACGATTATAAAAATAACCTTGTTAATAGTTCTCCCACCTTGTTATCAAGTAATTTACCTTCAATGCTTGGGCTGAGTGCTGGAGAATCACTAGAGATCCGTAAAAGCTATTCGAATGCCAACGGAACGAATACCGTACGATATCAACAAAAGTATAAGGGCCTACCGGTCATTGGTGATGACGTCGTGATTTCACGTTACAACAATGGAGAGTTTCGATTAGCTCATGGCGCAGTGCTCAACGGCATTGCTGACGACATTAAATCAACTTCTCCTAAGTTGACGTTAAACAAAGCCATACAAATTGCTAAGCGCAGCTCGCTAAATAATGGTTTAACCTCGTCGGCTCAATCACAAGTTAGCTATGAAAATGAAACCTCGCGGCTTGCAATCTGGCAAGATCAAAATGGTAAAGCGAAGCTAGTTTATGAAGTTAGCTTTGTGCAGTATGCTGATGAACCTTCTCGTCCATATATGATTATTGATGCTAATTCGGGAAAGGTTTTACATCAAATGGACAACTTGCAAACGGCTAATGCTACTGGCCCTGGCGGAAATCAAAAAACCGGTCAGTATCAGTATGGAACTGACTTTGGTTATATGAATGTTGCGCAGTCAGGGAACACCTGTACTATGCAAAATAGCAATGTAAAAACCGTCAACTTAAATCACGGAACTTCTGGTAGTTCGGCTTACAGCTTTACTTGCCCAGAAAACACCCATAAGCAAATTAATGGTGCTTATTCGCCATTAAATGACGCGCATTATTTTGGTGGTGTTGTTTATGACATGTATAACAGCTGGGTTGGTTCTCCGCCGCTAAGTTTTCAGTTACAAATGCGTGTGCATTATTCAAATAATTATGAAAATGCTTTCTGGAATGGTAGCGCCATGACTTTTGGTGATGGGCGCACAACTTTTTACCCACTTGTCAGTTTAGATGTATCTTCACATGAAGTAAGTCATGGCTTTACTGAGCAAAATTCTGGATTAATATACTCTGGTAAGTCTGGAGGCTTAAACGAAGCATTTTCTGATATGGCTGGTGAGGCCGCAGAAGATTTTATGAATGGTAGCAATGACTTTTTAGTTGGCGCTCAAATTTTTAAAGGAAATGGCGCTTTGCGTTATATGGATGATCCGACTAAAGACGGTCGTTCAATTGGCCATCAGTCAGATTACACTTCTGGAATGGATGTTCATCATAGCTCAGGTGTTTATAACAAAGCCTTTTACTTGCTTGCGAATAAGGCTGGCTGGAATGTGCAAAAAGCCTTTAAAGTTTTCGCATTAGCTAACCAACAGTATTGGACTGCCAGTACTAACTGGGATATTGCCGGTAATGGTTCAATTGATGCAGCATGTGATTTAGGCTATAACGGCGATGATGTTAAAGATGCATTAGCAGCGGTTGGAGTCAACTCTAATGGGAGTACCACAGACTGTGGTGGCAATCCTCCACCTCCTGGTGGCAATGAGTTAGTTAATGGCGTACCGGTGAGTGGCTTGGGTAAGTCGCAAGGTCAAGATATTGTTTACACGCTTGATGTACCGGCTGGTGCAACTAACATTAGCTTTAGTATTAGTGGTGGAACCGGTGATGCTGACTTATATGTTAAGTTTGGTTCAACTCCTACCGACTCAAGCTATGATTGCCGACCTTACCGCAACGGTAATAATGAAACTTGTACCGGAACGGCAACGGGTGGAACTTATTATGTGAGAGTAAAGGCTTATACTTCTTTTTCTGGAGTAAGCTTAGTGGGTAGTTATACCCCAGGCGGCGGCGGAACAGGCCCTGACCCTATCGATGAAACGATTTCGAATATCTCTGTTTCTCAAGGTCAAATGAAATACTATTCTGTGACTTTGGCGGCAGGTTATGCTGATTTCAATGTGTCTATTTCTGGCGGAAGCGGCGATGCGGATCTTTATGTAAGAAAAGGTGCCCAGCCAACGACTTCTAGTTATGATTGCCGACCTTATCGTTGGGGTAATAATGAAACTTGTAGTTTCACCAACCCAGAAGCAACTACTTGGTATATTGGTATAAGAGGCTATAATGCGTCATCAGGCGTTACCTTAAACTACACTGCAACACCAGAGTAGCTTTTAGCAACGTTTAAAAAGGGGAGCTTTGCTCCTCTTTTTTTATCAGAAAAATATATTCTTTTAGCAATACTTTAATCTAAACGAGTTAGAAGTTAGTTGTTATGCGATTTTTATGAGCGAGCCATTGGCAAGCTAAAAAATAGATGTTCCTAAGGCGTTAGTTAATAATTGAAGGGCATGTGTACCCGCTAAAGAATTACCTGCTTGATTAAGCTCCGGTGACCAAACGCAAACACTGTATTGACCTGGCTTTATTGCAACGATTCCACCTCCGACACCACTTTTTCCGGGAAGTCCTACTCTAAAGGCAAAGTCACCTGCTGCATCATAAAGTCCGCAAGTGACCAGAAGGGCATTCATACGTTTACTTTGTTGTGGAGTAAGTATGCTTTTGCCTTGGATAGTCTTACCTTGGTTGGCTAAAAATAAAGTTGACTTTGCTAAGTCGATGCAGTTCATTTGAATTGCGCAATGGTGCGTATAACTGCGTAGTACTGTATCTACTTCGTTATGAAAATTGTCGTAAGACTTCATTAAGTAAGCCATGGCAGCATTGCGAGAACCATGTTGCATTTCAGACAAGGCAACATCGGTGTTGACATGGATGTTTGGATTATTTGCTAGCTCTCTTAACAGGCTTAAAAGTTGAAAATTAGGTGTCGAGCAGCGTGATTCCAATAAATCGCAAATGAGCAAAGCTCCGGCGTTTATAAAAGGATTTCTTGGAATACCATTTTCGCTCTCTAGCTGAATTAATGAGTTAAACCTTTGGCCAGAGGGCTCTCGGCCAACTCTAAGCCAAGTTTTGTCGGCGTAGATTTGCATGGCCATAACCAGCGAAAAAAGTTTGCTGATACTTTGAATTGAAAATGGTTTTTGAGCATCTCCAGCAGAAGTGATGTTGCCATTAATGTCGCACAGTGCAATCCCAAACTGATTAGGATTAACGCTAGCTAAAAGCGGAATATAGTTTGCGACTTTACCTAAGCCTATTTTCTTTCTACTTTTTTCTTCAATTGAATTAAGTAGGCTTTGTAAATCTTTTTGGCTTAAGTCGAGTGGCATAGGCTCCTGCTAATGTGAGAGTTAAATATTAATACCTCATCATACGCAAAGAGTTTTTGTGCTTCAAGAAGTCTTAGCAAGGCCAAACAAAAAGCCTATCACTTAAGCTTAGCGTCAACTAACGGCTTTTGTAGTTCAGCAACTTGCTATGCTGCTCTAAGCATATTGGTGAATTAAATTTTGCCAATTTTTTTGCTGAGCCAGCCAACTCGACTTCATTTCTTTATATTGTCGTTTTAAATCTTGGTATTGCTTAGTTAGTTGGCTTTTTTCAACATTCTCAGCAATATTTTCTGCGGCATGCTCAACCCAGAGCTTTTTTGCCTGATAAAACTGATTCATTTTTAAGATTAACTCGTCATATTCGCTTTCTATCGCTTGAATAACTTTGTCTTTTTCAGGCAGCCTTAGCGTAGCTAGTTTTTGTTGTGCTAAATTTAACTGTCTTGCGGCAACCGCTTTGGCAATTTTTTCTTCAGGGATTTTCTTTAAATTAGAAGCGAGACCTACCCAGCTTAAACTTTTGATTAGCCATTTGGTTGGGTCAAACTGCCACCATTTAATTGCATTACGATAGTCGTATTGAAAAGCATGATGAAAGTTGTGATAGCCTTCGCCATAAGTTAATAAAGCGACAATTGGATTGTCTCGGGCAGTGTTTTTATCGCTATAAGGCTGTTTGCCCCACATATGCGCTAACGAGTTAATAAAAAAAGTAACATGGTGACTAATTACTAAACGCATAAAACCAATTAGCAATAAACTCCCCATTATATTTCCATTGATTATTCCAAAGACTAATGGAATACCAATATTAGTGAGTAACACTAGCGCAAGATAGTGGTTATGTTGCCACATGACGATAGGGTCTTTTTTTAAATCTTTAACATTGTTGTAGTCATTGTATCGATGTGCTTGGTACTCACGCAGCATCCAACCTATATGAGAATACCAAAATCCTCGTTTGGCAGAGTAGGGATCTTGATCATTATCGTCGACGTAGCGGTGGTGAATTCGATGGTCTGAACTCCAGTGCAAAATACTATTTTGCACTGAAAATGCGCCACCAATAGCATAGATAAAGCGCACCAAGCTGCTAGCCTGATATGACTTGTGGGACCATAAGCGGTGATAGCCTGCCGTGATAGACATTCCGCAATAGCCGGTCGCAATAATAAAGGCCAAGATAGTAGCCGTATCAAAATCGTAAAAGTAGCTGTAAACAGGTACTCCGATAAAAGCGACTAAAAAAGTGATTGAAAATACTAAAATATTAAGCCAAATCAGTTTAGGCTTAGGGGCATTTTGCGGGCTGTTTGTCATGTTTCGTCTTCTACCAATTTGCAGTGCTATTAATTACATCTTGCTTAATGAAGTGATTTTTCGCTTCGACCAACGGCCATCATTGGCCTGTTTAGGTTTGACAAAGCCCTAGGTTTAATAAAGCTAAAAATCTGGGCTTAAGCGATCAAATCAACATCTTGCGTACAGGTGTACGCTCAATTTTAGACAGTATAGACATCGGAGCAGTTAAAATCAATTCAGTTTACAATTGTTAGCTGAAATTTTAAAAATCAGGCCCGCTTGGTGTACACTGTGCCAAAGTGATTAAATTTTCTATCGGCCGCAAATTAGAAAACCAAAGCTTTTATTAATTTATCTAAGTTAATGGTTTCTAGTTGAGTGTTGAATGAGTAATTTAAGAAGTCAGCAAAAAGAGAAAACACGCCGCTGTATTATTGAGGCAGCGCTGGGCCAATTAAGCGCCGAAAAAAGCTTTGCAAGTATTAGCCTAAGAGAGGTTGCGCGAGAGGCAAACATTGCACCTACCTCCTTTTACCGTCATTTTAAAGATATGGAAGAGCTCGGCTTAACCTTAGTGGATGAGTGTGGTCTTGCGCTGCGCCAATTAATGCGTAAAGCACGCAAAAGATTTGAAGCGGGCGGTAGTGTGATTGTAACCTCAGTGGTCACCTTTATGGAGTTTACTGAGCAAAACCCTAATATTTTTCGTGTTCTGTTTCACGAGCGTTCTGGAACAGCGGAAGTTTTACGTAATGCGGTAGCACGAGAAATTCGATTTTTTATTGTAGAGCTTAGTGACTATATGGTGAGTCGCGGGTTTTCTAAAGCAGTCGCTTACGCACAAGCAGAGGCTATGGTTGCCGTGGTATTTAATGCAGGCGCAGAATCGTTAGATGCCACTCAGGCAGAGCGTAACGTGATCGCCGAAAGGGCCGTAATGCAACTTAGGTTTATTGCCGCAGGCGCTAAAACATATAAAAACCAAAAAGAAAGTTAAAGCGGCTGCCGTTAAACTACAGCTTGTATCTGAGGTGTTTAAATTGAGGGCCGTAAGATATGGCTTTTAATAACGTAACCAACCTTCGCGGGGCAGGTTTAAATGTAGGCAAACGATACCAATTATCGCCATGGCCCTTATACACGACAACCTTGGGATGTTTAAGCCCCCATAACCGCAGCTTTTTAGGCTGATGGCGCAGGGTAATTAAAACACATTGAGCGTCTTTAGGATCGCTTTCTACTTTTAAGATTTGTTCGCTCATTTTTAGTTGATAACCTGTTACTTAATTTGCCCTTGCTAGTTTAAAACTAAGGCAATACGACTGAGTAATTAGAGTGTTTTTATTTCTTGCTGGTTAGCGAAATTATGGAAATTCAATTAATTTGACTAACACGATAAGAAATCGCTTTTCAAACCGCTGTGAAAAGGCTAGATTCCCTAATTATAGTCAATCGTTGGACTTTAGGCACGGGAAATGCGTGTTTTTTGACCAATTATTTTGCGTTGCAGCAAAATTTTTCGGGTATAATCTGGCTCTCGGTTAAATCAGCGTCTTATTTCAACCTCAATTGACCTGGTAATTCTTATAGCGATGGCTTCAAGAAGCTTATTTGTAGGGCAGTTAGCGTTAATCTGTATGAATAATATTGAAGTTTTAAAGTTAAAACGCTTGCAAGCGTTGTTTAATCAAACCTTTCGAGAGTCGCGAAATACTTTATTGCAGGTTGGTGCCAGCGAGCCTTTTTATGCTGCAGCGAAACTAGATGAACCGGCCATTATCTATTCTAGAGAAAACTTTTTGTCCTCGGCATTACATGAAATTGCCCACTGGACTATTGCAGGCACTGCGCGCAGGAAGCTTGATGATTATGGTTATTGGTATGCGCCAGATGGCCGCACCCAAGAGCAGCAAGCGGCGTTTGAACAGGTTGAAGTAAAGCCACAAGCCATCGAATGGATATTATCTGATAGCTTAGATCATTCATTTCATTTTTCCGCAGACAATATTGAGTTAAAGCTAGGTCCTTCGGCTAAGTTTGTCGAGCGGGTTACAGCGCAAAGAAAAGCCTATTTAAGTAACTCTAGTTTACCCATTGATGCCCAAATACTTTTGCAAGCGATTGCTCAAATTAATTTTAAGCCCAGTGGTTTTGGGCTGGGTAAGCAAGCCCAAGAAACGCAGGCAAAGAATCCAAACCAACCCAAATCAAGCAAAAGGTTAATGCATGTTTAAGTTAGGTTTAATTATTAATCCATTTGCTGGTATTGGCGGTCGAGTGGGGTTTAAAGGTAGCGATGGTGAGGCCATCAGAAATAAAGCGTTAGCGATGGGTGCACCCAAGTTGGCTCAAGATAAATCCCGCAATGCTTTAAATGAAGTGGCTGCATTAAAGGATAAGTTTGAAGTTATTACGGCCAGTGGTGAAATGGGAGAAACACTTTGCCAAAATTTAAAACTTAATTACCAAGTGGTTTATCAAGCCAGCAGCGTAACTACTTCTGACGACACTCAAGCTGCATTGAAAGCCATGTTAAAAGAAAAGGTCGACTTGGTGTTATTTGCTGGAGGCGATGGCACTGCGCGTGATATTTTTGAAGTGTGCCCAGAAGAGCAGTTAGTCTTAGGCATTCCAGCAGGAGTGAAGATTCATTCCGGCGTTTACGCTATTTCTGCACAAGCAGCGGGATTGCTTGTTCGCGATTTAATTGAAGGTAAAATTTTAAGTTTAACCAGTGCCGATGTAATGGATATAGACGAAGCCAGCTTTCGCCAAGGCATTGTAAAGGCAAAGAAATTTGGCTATTTAAATATTCCAAGCGCTTTAGAGTATGTGCAAGCAGTAAAAAGTGGCGGTCAAGAAGTTGAAGCCCTAGTTTTAGAAGATATTGCTGCAGAAGTTATAGAAGCAATGCAAGACGATATTTATTACGTTATTGGGTCAGGCTCAACTTGTGCTGCAATTATGCAGCAGTTAGGACTAGAAAATACCTTATTAGGCTCTGATATTGTGTTTCAACAACAGCTTTACAAAGCTGACGCGGTTGAGAAAGATTTGCTAGCGCTTTTGGCGTCGGGTAAACAATTGAAATTTATTATCACGGTTATTGGTGGACAAGGGCACATACTTGGCCGAGGTAATCACCAGTTGTCACCGCAAGTTATTCAAACGGCGGGTTGGCAAAACTTTGAAATTATCGCCACAAAGTCTAAATTAGAACAATTAAAGGGCAAACCTTTATTAACGGATACCGGTGATCCGCAGCTAGATATTGCCCTAGAGGGTCCTAAGCGGATTACCACAGGCTATCGAGACTTTGTGGTCTATCCGGTAGCTTGTTTGGCGAGAAAGCAAAGTTAAAATTTCCAACAAAATCACTTTGTAGCCCATTTTGAGTGATACCAACTCACCTTCAATCTAAAGCATGTAAGACAATCGCCATTGTGTTTGTGCGAGATATCTCACAAAGCCGTGGGATATTGCCTAATGTTGCCTAAGCTTTTCTCCCGTTATTTTACCTGGCTACTACTAACGCATTGTTTTATAACACTAAATTTTTCAAACAAGGCTTTTTAGTGATTAGTTGAAATAAGGTTTTAGAATTATCCTTATTGTAGATAATCAAAAAAGCTATAGACTTTCAATTGTCGCCGCTGCAAAGGATTAGGGAATAAGCAAGGTGAATGGAGACTCAAGGACGAAGTGAGAATTTCAGGATCTGCCAAAGGGACTGGTTACTCAGGATGAGTTAGGGAAGTTGTTTTGCTAGTGTGCAAATTTAGGGATAAAAAGGAGCAGACAAAACGGATTTTGTTAGGCTTAGTTGAAGGATTGACTTAAAAGGACTTTAAGGGATAACGGACTAAGGCGCTGTCAGGGTGATAGCTAGCATGGAAGCAAGGCTCAAATAGGATTTTGAGCCACAAGGATGATTAAGGACTTTAGCAAGGAAAGAAAGGACTAGGATCGCTGCTCATAAGGATTGAGCTTGCAAATGGAATTGTTGCATAAGGAAATAGTAAGGATTTAGGTAAAGGGATTACCTGTCAATGGAGTTGAGTTAGGAACTTAGGAAGAGCGTAGGAACTTTAAGGAAGAAGTGAAGGATTAGACTTGGAACGATAGAAAAAAATTGAAGAGGCAGCTTTAGCTGCCTTTTTTATGCCTGTAAAATAGACTCAGTAAATTATTGTGTGTAACAGACTATCTGCAAGTTAGCGATTATTTCTTTAGCTACAGCTAAAGTGTAGTAGCTCAGACTTGATCTGACAGTTACCCGTTTTTTAACGGTATCTGTCAGTTTAGATTTGAGCTAAATTCTTTTCAGCCCAAATCAATTTACCATCAAGTAAAGTTTCATTTGGCGTTCTGCCACAGCACATTTTACCTTGATGAGTTCGATCATTGTTATAGTATTCCATCCAAACGTCCAGATCTTTTTGTGGCTCTTCCATCGTTGTGTAAAGTTTTTTCCTAAATGTGATTTGATAAAACTCATTCAAAATTGTTTTATGAAACCTCTCACAGATGCCGTTAGTTTGCGGCGACATGGCTTTTGTCTTGGTATGGTCAATATCATTGATTGCCAAGTAAAGTTGATAATCATGATGCTCTACGCGACCACAGTACTCGGTTCCACGATCAGTCAGAATGCGCAACATAGGCAATTCATGTTGATTAAAATATGGCAACACTTTGTCATTGAGTATGTCTGCCGCAGTGATTGGCGTTTTGGTTGTGTAGAGTTTGGCGAAAGCGACTTTGCTGTATGTATCAATAAAAGTCTGCTGATAAATTCGACCAACACCTTTAAGGTTACCCACGTAAAACGTATCCTGAGAGCCCAAATAGCCTGGATGAGCAGTTTCTATTTCACCACAAGCTTCGTCATCATGTTTCTTTTTTTCAAGTGCAGCAACTTGCGCATCGCTTAAAATGATACCGTCATTAGCGACTTTTTCCTCAAGTGCTTTAAGGCGCTTTTTGAAGTTTTCCAGATCATGACGAAGCCAAATTGAACGAACACCGCTGCCAGAAACAAACACGCCTTGTTTGCGCAACTCGTTACTTGTTCGATGCTGGCCAAATGCTGGTTGCTCTATCGCATAGGCCACAACAGCTTGTTCTGTCGCTTCATCAACTCGGTTCTTAGGGTTGGCTTTCCGCCTGGTCTTTTCGATTAAGGCATCAATTCCACCTTCTTCAACCAGTTCTTGATAACGATAAAATGTATCTCGTGAAACGCCCATCACCTTACAGGCTCTGGAGACATTATTGAGTTCTTCAGCTAGATTTAATAA
The DNA here is from genome assembly GCF_053709105.1 of Aliikangiella aequoris. NCBI lineage: Bacteria > Pseudomonadati > Pseudomonadota > Gammaproteobacteria > Oceanospirillales > Pleioneaceae > Aliikangiella > Aliikangiella aequoris. The sequence goes on along the minus strand of NZ_CM132298.1, from coordinate 2,529,542 downwards.
ACCTGCTTTGTGTTTAATGATTGGATTGTTAGTATGTAGCATGAGAGTTACCTTTTGTTTTGATTTAAAGATTCGACACCTTTATCAAAACGGGTAACTCTCTTCTGGTCAAGCTGAAGTGTCAGATGAAGTCGGAACTAATACAACTAAAGAACATCGTAATTATCCTTTTCAGCCATTTATTCTTTAAGAGTTATCACTCATTCAATCACCACACCACACTTGTATGTTAGTTTTGATTTGAATTTGAAACCTGGAGATGGCACCTGTTCATCAAATAGATCGATAGGCTCAAGCTTCTCTCCTTTTCTTGCGCAAACCTTTTTTGCTTTGGCTTTAGCTTTCTCAAGTGCGTCATCATAAGCTTTATCGCTAAGTCCAATATCGTAACAACAGTTTTTGTTGATATCCGAAATTCTTGAATTCGTAGAAGTTGCAGCTGTTTCATTGAGGTTGGTGGTTGAATTATTTGCTTGTTGCTTAATCATAGATTGATGACTATTTGCAGTGTTTTTTGATTGTACTTTGGCTCGATTACCTTGAGACCAGCCTTTAACCGCAACATCATTGGCATAATTGCAGCCACCACCTTCGCGCCATGTTTTTCCGGCCTTTAAACAGTTTTGTTTTTCAAACTCGTAGGGTGACGGTTGTTTAGGCTTCGATTTTTGAACACTGGATATTGATGACGTTTTACAACTTCCTGTTCTTTCGTCGTAACTACCGCCTCGCTCAGCGCACCATGTTTGGTATCGTTGATTTAAAAGGGCGGGACTTGGCTCTCCCCGAGGTATATAGGAAAGCACTTCTTTGTTATCTCTTGTTTGTTTTCTTGTGTTGTTATTTCCTAGCGCTTGTATCTTTGGATCTGCCAGTCCAATTGGCGAGTTGTTAAAATTAGCTACAGCTTCCGTAAATGAACTATGTAAAGTTGCTGACCGAGCCTTTTTTCTCCGTCGCTCCTCCGCTGCTAATCTAGCGTCAAGCCTTGCTTCCTCCTCTAGAGCAATATCTCGTCTTTTCTGACGGATGCCTCGCTTCTTATTATTGACTCTCATTACACCGGCTAGATATTTTGGCGACTGAAAACGCGCCATATAAATTTGTGCGAAAGTTTGATTGATATCATCCTGTGGCGTTATATAGAAATAGGCCGCAAGCTGGCGTAGTGTGTTACGATAAGTGGAAAGCTGTAGATCAAATGACTCACCGGTGGTATGAATGTTGTTAAACGTGCACCAAGCGTAATCGGGATCTCGAGTGCGATTGGTAAATATGCCTTGGGTACAATAAATTAACGGTACGCCTTTGCTGGCCAGTTTGTTTTTGAGAGTCCACGCTTGTTGAGAAAATATTATCCCTTTTGGGCTATAACTAAGCAGAAATGGTGTCGATTCAGCACCAAGTTGAGGTTGGGTGGCATATTTGCAATCTCGAGAAATATCTAACCATGGAAAGCTTAACGCGACTCGTATAATAGTCCGCTCTCCATTAACGGAACCATCAAAAGATTTACTGCTCTTAATTTTTTCCGTGTGGACCCATAACCCCATTGAATCTAGTGCTTTGTCCGATGGATGACATTTTCTCGTATAACCTGGCGCCCCCCCCTTGTAATGATATTGTTGAGGGGTATATTCAATTCTATCGTTAGTCAGTTGAAGCGGAGCATTTACCTTTATTACTCGACTTTTATTTTCCATAAATTCTTTAATGGGTCTATTCCAAATTTCATTCATAAATAACTCAACGAGCAAATCGGTATTTCTTTCCTCTCGCTCTGCTTTTATTCTTCTGGCTTCGGCCCAGCGCGCTTTTTCTTCGGCGGTAGGTCCGGATGCACAAGAGGTAATAGTAGTGATTAGTGAAAGAATTATGCAGGCTTGAAGAGTAAAAATTAAAATTTTATTCATAACTGATTAACTCCTACCGGTTCTCAGTTTTTCTATGGCTAAACGAATTAATCTCTATGTAATCGAGGCTTGTTCGTCTTTAAGCTTAGTGCATAACTAGTGAGTTTACACTGAATTGTGTAAAAATCATTGGTTATAAATTACTGTAAAGTGGCTCAATATATGCTTTAACGGTTATAAATAGTGCTTGAAAACAGATCATACTATGGTAGCATCGTTTTAGCCTTTTTATCTGAGTGAGCTCGGTAAGCTCTAAAGCAAAAAAAAAAAAAGGGACACCCACAACTTTTTCAAAAAACATCTCAAGATAAATTTGACGGCGACGCGAGTTTTTATTAGTTTGGTTTAAAAGGATATCAAACTAGAAGGAATTTCAACGATGACTCGCGCTCGCAATTCAATAATTGATTTAGCTTCAACCACTTATTACCACTGTATCTCTCGTTGTGTTAGGCGCGCATTTTTATGTGGAGAAGATAAATTTTCTGGAAAGAATTTTGAACATCGCAGACACTGGATTATTGAACGAATAGCCTATCAATTAGACTCCTTTGCCATTGAAGTCGCGAGTTACGCCATTATGTCAAACCATTATCACCTTGTGCTTAGAGTCGATGACGACAAAGCTAAGAGTTGGAGTGAGGCCAATGTTATTCGGCGCTGGAAACGGCTCTATAAGATTCCGCCTGTGGTACAGCAGTATATTAAAAATCCACAGGCGCAAGGTATCGCTGAGGTAGCTCAAGACATGATTCAAGAATGGCGAGAGCGACTGATGGATATCTCTTGGTTTATGCGCGGTTTAAATGAATATTTGGCCAGAGAAGCGAATAAAGAAGATGAATGTAAAGGCCGTTTCTGGGAAGGACGCTTCAAATCTCAACCACTGTTAGATGAAGCCGCAGTTATCACCGCAATGGGCTATGTCGACTTAAATCCCATCCGAGCCAAAATGGCGAAGACGCCAGAAAAGTCTGACTTTACTTCAATTCAACAGCGGATTAAACAACAACTAAAAGCCAAAGTTCAAACCCCAATCCCCTTAATCAAACTCACCCAATCAAAACAAAAACATAAAAATGCAATTAACGTAACCCAACAAGACTATATCGAACTAGTTGACTGGCTGGGTCGTGCGATACTTCCCACAAAACGAGGTTATATTGAGAGCGATACACCGCCAATACTAAACCGACTTAATCTCCATGCTGAGGAGTTTGTTTCGTTAATGAAACAGAAAGACGATTTATCGCAACTCAGCGTCATTGGCTCTCCCAGTGCGATTACGCATTTTATGGATGTAGCAGAAAGGAAGTTAGTCAAAGGGCTTTCTGCAAGTCAGCGATTGTTTCTTTAGATAAATCACATTTCATCAACTCATAATACCCTAATCAGCTTGGCTGAGGTTTAGTGTATCCTGAAAATTAATATCTATCCGAAAAATGTCCTGAACGAATCTAACTCGATAAAATTATTCTCATAAAACGCAGACTGGGGCGCTTTAAAGTTATAGTGTGGTGGTGTAACATAAAGCAGGTATGAAAATGGATGTCCTGTTATTTATCTATTAGCTATTCAATTAATATCACGTGGAAATATCATGATTAAAGTATTATTACTTTCAATTTCTCTGTTTTCTTTTGCTTCATTAGCGGAAAACAAAGTTCTTATAGAAAATGTCACTATCGTTTCATCTCACTTGCAAGCTCCCAAAATTCAGATGAATGTATTAATAAGTGACGGACGAATTAGCGAAATAACTAGAAAAAAGATTACATCCTACGATCTTAAAATAAATGGTTTAGGTAAATTTTTAACGCCAGGTCTTATGGATAGCCATGCACACGTATCGTCAATCCCGGGTATGGGGTTTGGGGTTGAGCCAATGGCGATTAAAAATCCGAAACTCGCACAAGCTTATTTTGAACAACAACCAAGAAGCTTTTTATTTTATGGGGTAACTCAAATACTTGATCCGAATCCGGGAGTGAGTTTCAATTATTTTACTTCGGCTTCTCATCGTCCTGATTATTTTCGCTGTGAAGTATTAACATCAAAGAATACCTTCCCATATGTAGAGAAAACAGACGACCTATCAAGATCAATGTTTACTTATTTAATTGATGAAAGTGCAGAAGCAACCGCAGAAAATTCAGTAGAAAGGTTAATTGATAAAATTGCCCATTCAGGTGCTTCGTGTATAAAGCTTTATTTTGAAGACGGTTATGGTAATGCTAACCAATGGGCAACACTATCAACTAACACATTAAAACGAATTAAACTAGCTGCTAAAAAGTCTAATTTGCTTATAGTCGCTCATGCTAATGCCTTAGATATGCAGCAATTAGCACTTGCCGCAGGTGTTGATGTTATCGCTCATGGTATGTGGAATTGGGGGCAATATAATCGCGAACAAAATATTCCTAAAGAAATTTCTAACACTCTGGATAAAATGATTAATGACGAAGTAGGTTATATGCCAACACAAAGAGTGATTGCTGGCTTAGGTGAAGTAATGATCTCTACCATTGTTAATTCTCCTGAATTTTCATCCATTACACCTAAGTCACTTATTGATTGGTATAAAACCGCTGAAGCGCAATGGTTCAAAGAAGAACTTCGAATTGGCTTTGATGGAATGCCTGATCAATCAATCTCAGATGCATTTTTATATGGACGAATAGGAAAAGGCAATAAAGTCATTCAATATCTAAGAAGTTCTAACCATCCTATTTTATTGGCTTCGGACTTCCCTGGAAGCCCTAGTTTTGCCAATCAACCAGGGCTGACAACCTACCAAGAAATGAAAACTATGGTTACTGCAGGGCTATCGCTGGAAGAAGTACTAGCGGCGGCAACCATTAATAATGCTAAACAATTCAGAATTGATAATGATTACGGTACAGTAGAAGTAGGCAAAATTGCTAACCTTCTACTACTTAAAACTAATCCTTTAGACTCTATAGAATCGTGGAACCGTATAGAAACGATTATCCTACATGGAGAGCCCATAGCTAGAGAAAGTTTGGTGGTCAATAAATAGCGAACACACATGAGTGGCTCTCTAGTCAATAAGCAAAAGTAATTACTTTCGGTTACCTCAGTAACCAAGTAATAGTTAATTAGTAATATCATCTACTTCGTCTGTCGTTTGAGCTGTGAAGTCAATTGCTTACCGCAAACACATATAGAGGCTCTCTCACTTTGTTCTCAACATTGCCTGCTTGGTACTTTCCATAGAGTTTAGCAGGGGCACTACGATTGCATGGATGCAGGAGTTAGAGTAACACATGAGCAGTTACCGAGACATTCATCGGTTAACCTTATAAAGGCACTATTCAAGATTAGGGGTTAATTTCATTATCCAGTTATTACCAGGCTCAGTTAAGGTGTAAACAACCTTACTCATTAAATTAAAAAAGCACGCCAATGAGGTGGCTAATCAAGGTGGTTGGGTCCTAGTTTTTGGTGTATAAAATTGAAATGTTAAGTTTAAAACCAGTCAGCAGACATCAATTTTAATCACACTCTGCATACGTCCAGTTAGGCGTTGCGCTACCCTCATTGCGTGACTTACTCTTCAGGAATTTTTGATCATCAAATATTGACATAAGTTTTTCACGGGCGCAGATATTCTTTAAGTTAACTTTGTTGGGCGGTAAGTTGTATTGGCTAGTTGTATTAACGACATGTGCTTTTAGATGTGCACTGTGGCGTACTATTTTCATTCTTCGGCGGAGCAGCTCTCGTGTTGCTTGTTTCTCTTTTAGGTAAACGTAGGCTAATGGGAAGTTTCCACCTCGAATGAGATTAGCGATCTTGAAAGAGTCGATACGGTCGTCACGGCTTACTCGAGTCCTTCTTCACTTAGTTCTTGCATCTGTTTCACCTCTCGCTCAAAATAGTGCTTTAATCTGTCTATCTAATCTGGTTGTTTTATATACCATGCCAATAACCATCAATACGACAAAAATCCAATCACAAGATAGTGATGGCTGTCTTTTTTTAGCGCCTAACGCGCGCACTAAGCAGGCTTTAATCGCTGGTTTTGTGGCTAATGCTGCCGAAGGAGAAGTGCGCGTTGCCCAAAGTGTATATTCGTTTAGCGAGTGGCTAGATTTGCTTTGGGAAGAGCTATCGTTTCAAGTGCTGCTGCCGGTAATAATAGGTAACTTAGAGTTAAAGTCTTGGCTAAAACAGAAAATTGAAGCAGACACTCAATGGCAACTAACTAATGAGCTTGGTGTTGCAGAAAAAATGCTTGATGCCTACAAAGTATTGTCCCAATGGGGAATTAGTTTAAACAGCTTAGGAAAAGTGTTATCTGCTTCAGAAGAGACTTGTATTATAACGCAAGACTTGCTCGATCTAAGTTTATTTAATGATGCCAACTTAGAACCAAATTATCTTAATGAGCAGGGCGAAAAGCTAGCTGAGTCGCTCAGTTTTTTTGCACAACAACCGAGTGCGCCGTGTACCCTAGACTCGGTTAGTAAAGAAGTTGAATGCTTTATTAACTTTGGTTTAGCACTAGAAAGCTTTCTAATGGAGCGAAATTTAATTGCAAGCTTTAAAAAGCTATGGTGGCTAATAGAAAACCAAAGAAAATTGATAACCTTATTGCCTGAAAAAATCGTATTGGTTGGATTTAATCAGCTTACGCCTGCGGAACAATCTTTTATTCAGCTTTGCATTAAATCTGGCTCTCAGGTTAGTGAGTTTCAACCACAGGTAAAAGCAGATTTTATCAAACGGACTCAACATACTGAGTTAAAGTCTGAACTAGAGTTTGCGGCAAAATTAACTAAACAAATTACGCTTGAATCGCCTGATAAAAATATTGCTGTGGTGGTGCATCAATTAGCTAATTATACCGACCAAGTTCACGATATATTTAGTCAAGTATTTCACCCAGAAGAGGACAAGCCATGGGTAGAGCTTGAGAGAATGCGATATAACGTTTCCGCTGGTGAATCCTTTCAAGCGCTTCCGCTTATTTATATTGCGACTAAAATTTTGGGGTTTGATTATAAAGGGCTTAACTTAGAGTCACTTTACTTAATTAAAACAACCCCTTTTATCGACTGGGGCCAGCATACTGCTGAAATTAGAGCCTTTCTCAATCAGTTAGGTAATTTAAGTTATCCGCAGTATTCTTACGATTTTATTTTGCAGGCAATTAAAACGCATGCCAAAGCCAAAGAGTTGGAACTATTAAAGCAGCGGATCGAGCTGTTATTAAATGCGAGTAATACGCCTAGGCCAATGCAAGCATGGGTCGACTCATGGAGTCACAGGCTACAATATTGGGGCTGGGGGGTAAAAGAAAAATTAAATCAAGCTGAGCTAAAGCAGTTAAAAGAGTTTGAAGCTTTAATGCTTGGCACAAAAAACTTAACCAGAGTATACGATAAGCCGCGCCACTCTCAAGCGAAAGAGTTTTTGTTTCAAGCGATTAAGCAGGCCTCTTTTCAAATGCCCAGCGATAGAACTAATATTCATATTCTTGGGGTGTTAGAGGCTGCAGGTTTAGAGTTTGATGCCACCATTATTGTGGGGTTTAACCAATCTAACTGGCCGCAAAAAGCTAAATTAAACCCGTTTATACCGACTTTAGTTCAGCAAACCTTTAAAATGCCCAATAGCTCGGCAGAAAAAGAGTATGAGTACGCAAAAGACATTTCGAGCTCACTGCTTAATTCGGCTAGTTCAATTTGGATAACAGAATCATTTAATGAAGCAGGTGAAACCAATTCTTCTTCTTTCTTTGAGAAAATCTCGCTGTGCTTGCCCAGTGAGTTTGTCGCTGACTCGGCAGAACCCATTTTTACGCCGGATTACCAGTGGATTACTGATGAAAAAATTGATTTGCAGGAAAGTTCAATAAAGGGCGGAACCTACTTATTAAGCAACTATGCAGCATGCCCATTTAAATCACTCAGCAGTTTTTTGTTTGACTTGTCTATACCAGAAGATAACAAACCGGGGATTCAAGCAAAAATTAAAGGTTCATGGTTGCATACAGCAATGGAGTTCTTTTGGAATAAAGTAAAAGATAAAAAAACTTTGTTAGCAATGGAGCAATCACAGATTGATGAAAGTATAAGGCGAGCGCTTTTAGACGCTAAAAATGTCTACCTTAAGCAATTATATGCCAACGCATCTGAACCTGTCATTGATATTGAATTTAATAAGCTGTTCCAGCAAATTAGAGAGTTGTTAATTATTGAAACGCAAAAACCAGATTTTAAGGTTGCCACAGAAATTGAACAGACACTTAATCTCAATGGCATTGACTTAAAGTTTAGAGTCGATCGTATTGATACTTTAGCCGACGGCAGTATAGAAATTATTGACTATAAGACAGGTTCTACAGATATTAAGAAATGGTTAGGAGAAAGACCACAAGAAGCACAAATGCCCGCTTATATTTTGGCAAATCAGCAGAGTAAGGTTGCTGGTCTTTACTATGCCAAAGTAAAAACGGGCGAGATCGCTCAGTCCGGTTTTAGCTTCTCGCCGCAATTAAACGAAAATGATCTTCAGTCGCCTTTTAAAGAGACTGTAAGCTGCATTGAACTGAGTGCTGAGAACAAATTAGATAAAACTAAATCCTTTCTTAAAAATACCAATGGCTATAATTTCAACCTTAATGTTTTGGCACAATGGCGACATGACTTATCTAATCTTGCGGAGAATATTAAGTCGGGATATATGCCTGTTTCGCCTCAGTCTACCAGCGAAAATTGTCGCTTTTGTGAGTTAAGCGACTTTTGCCGCATTCAAGAAGGACAACCTGAAAAATTAGCTTGCTCAACAGAGGAGACTGCCGATGAATAATTCTGTTGAGACTAATCAGGTAAGTGATCAGTCTGTAAGAGACGAGCTGTTAAATCCATTTGAATCTTTTATTGTTCAGGCACCGGCCGGTTCTGGTAAAACGGAGTTATTAACTCAGCGCATTTTAGCGTTACTTGCGGTGGTAGAAAAACCTGAAAATATTTTAGCAATTACTTTTACGCGTAAAGCAGCCGCCGAAATGCGTAACCGCGTTGTTTCGGCTTTGCAATTAGGACAACAGCCACAGCCATCGGCTTCTCATGAAAAAAAACGTTGGGATTTAGCACAAAAAGTTATCCAGCGAGATACTGCGCTGGGGTGGAACTTACTAGAAAACTCATCTCGGTTAAATATAACCACGATTGATAGTTTATCATCTTCATTGAGCAATGCGCTTCCGCTTTTGTCGCAAACAGGCGTATTACCAAAGGTAGAAGAAAATGCTCAGTCCTATTATTTGCAAGCTGCGCAAGCGTTAATAGAGTCAGTTGCAGAGGATAACGAATATTCCTCTCATATTTTAACTTTATTACAGCATAAAGATAATAATGTTTCGCAAGTCATCGAGCTTGTTGCTCAAATGTTAGCAAAGAGATTGCAGTGGATTGGTAGTGTTACACGCCATTCGCGCCAGTTTGACTCTGCTTCATTAATTGAATCATTTGAAGTGATTATGACCGAGAAGTTGCAAAAAGCCTACGCGGTAATTCCTACCGATATTCTTTGCGAGCTACCGGAGTTACTTAATCAAGCAAGTGAAGTACTGGTTAAAAAAGGCGCTCAAAATAAAGTTTACATTTGTCAGCTAGAGCCGCAAGCGGCAATTAAATTCCCGCAGGTAGCTGACTTGCCTACATGGAAGGCGATTGCAGAGCTGTTTTTAAAAGCTGCAAAAAAACCAGAGGTTTACACTAGCTTTAATGTTAAAAATGGTTTTCCTACAGCCAAAGATGCGTCTAACGTAATTGAAGAAGAGCGCTTTAGTAAAAATAAGTCACAAGTATTATTAATTGCTGAGCAGCTCAAAACGATGCCAGAGGTGGTTGATTTACTCGATCAAATTAGACAATTACCCGACGATGTTGAACGCAGTTTTACTCAAGAAGCATTGCATGCTGCGGTAGCGCTACTACCAATTGCGGTGGGGCATTTGAAATTAATATTTAAGCAATATAATTTAGTCGACTTTTCAGAGCTTGCTATTGCTTCACTAAACGCTTTAGGCCACGCAGACAGTCCCAGTGATTTGGCATTGGTTTTAGATCACCGCTTAGAACATATTTTAATTGATGAGTTTCAAGATACTTCGACACCACAAATTGAATTAATAAAAATGCTTACTGCTGGTTGGGATGACTCTTTACAGCGCAGTCTATTTTTAGTGGGCGATCCTATGCAGTCGATTTATCGATTTAGAGACGCTAATGTAAGCTTGTTTATGCAAATAAGAGAGCAAGGTCTTGAGCAAATTAAAATTTTGCCGCGAAATCTTGAAGTAAATTTTCGTTCAAATTTTAAGATTGTTAATTGGGTTAATCAGCAGTTTTCTCAGTTGATGCCAGAGCTAGAAGATTTAACTTACTCTGCGGTGAGCTATGCACCATCAGTTGCTTTTCATCAACAAGATATTGGTGCAAAGGTTGAAACATACTTAACTATTGATGCTGAAAGCCACTGGCTTCAAGCAGAAAAAATACTCGAAATAGTTAAATCGCACCTTGCAAGCAATGCTAAGCGTGACAAGCCTCAAACCTTGGCGATTTTAGCTAGAGGCCGAGGTCACTTAATAGAAATTATTGAGCTGCTTAATCAACATTCAATTGTTTATCAAGCCGTAGAAATAGACCGCTTGTCACAAAAAATGGTCGTAAAAGATATTACTAACTTGGCTTTTGCACTCTGCGATGATTATGACCAACTCAGTTGGGTTAGCTGTATGCGCTCGCCTTGGTTTGGGCTGAGTTTAAATGATATTCGCTTAATTATGACAACTAGCGATAACGTTCAACCAATGCTGCAACGAATTAAGGCTGCGTCAAATAATATTTCTACGCTTGGGCAAGAGAGGTGCCAAAGAATACTTCCATTACTTGAGGCGGCTCGACAACAAAAAGGTAAAAAACCATTTAAAAAATGGTTGCTTGGCTGCTTTAAAGCGTTAGGCGGAATGTATCAATTAGACTATTCGTCAGAACAAGCGGATTTAATTGTTTGTGTGGAAAAGTTAGCAACGCTGCAGCAAGGTGGTGAGCTTGGTGATAGAAAAAAAGTGAATGAAGCCATTGAGCGCTTGTTTGCCGCACCTAATCCGTTAGCCGACGCACAAATTCAAGTAATGACCATTCATAAATCAAAAGGACTGGAGTTTGATACTGTAATACTGCCGCGCTTAGACGCGATGAAACCCGGAGGAGATTCATCGCTTTTAAAGTGGACTGAGGTAGTTGATGAACAAGGTGATGCCCATAATTTATTAGCTATTTCTAGAGAAACTGGGCAAAACAATGATCCGGTCTATCAATTTATTTCTTTTTTAGATTCTAAGAAATCTTTTTATGAAGACCAGCGTGTTTTATATGTTGCTGCCACTCGAGCTAAACAAAATTTAATTTTATTAGGCAACTTAAAACAGGACCTTAAAAAAGGTGAAATAAAAACACCACCTTCCGGCAGCTTTTTAAATATGCTTTGGCCAGGAATTAAAGATAATTACTCTGTCATTTTAGCCAAGTCTGAAGCGGCTTTAGAACAATCTAATTTACTCCCAAGCAAAGCCCAATATGATAGCCGCCAAATTAAGCGCGTCAATTTAGAGCGTGCGGCTAAATTACCTAAAAATGTCCGCACCGCTAATTGCCTTGAAGCGCTTAATTCACACCCTGATGTGCCACTAGAACCTCAGCAAAGGGATTTGTTTGCCGCCCACACTATAGGCGCAGGTGCAAGCGCAGCAATGGCTCAGTCACAAGCAACTGAATTTGCTGTAACTTCAGATATAGCGGTTGCCATAGGCACGGTCATGCACCGACAATTGCAATGGATAAGCGAAAACTATCAGCCCAACTTTAAATTACCCCCAAATTGGCCAGAGTTAACTCGCTCTCAATTAGTCAGCTTACTCGCATTTAGTTTGCCCGAAGAGTTACAGAATGCCATAGACGCCGTTGTAAAAGGTGTTACTATGACCCTAGAAGATCCGCTAGGGAAAATGATTGTAGGACCTAACGACGATGCAGCGAGTGAACTTGTACTACACAAAAAAATTGAGGATGGTGGCGTTTTAACTCGTATCATTGATAGAACATTTATCAAAGATGAGGTGCGTTGGATTGTAGACTATAAATCTTCTACTCCTGAAAAAGGCGAGTCGCTTGCACAATTTTTACAAAGAGAAAAGCAAGTCTATTTTGTACAGCTAAGTGATTATTTTAGAATGTTTTCTCAGCTAGAAAAGCGCCCGATTCGATGCGGTTTATATTTCCCGTTGTTGAGCCATTTTGAAGTAGTTATTGAAAGTTAAACTTCGACGTCGTACAAACTGATAATTAATAGGTAGAATATGCAGTCTAGCTTTACACGATTTTTATTATTTATTTTAATTCTGGTTGGATTAGGACTTGGGGCTAGGCTTATTTTTAAGCCTCAATCAAGTAACAGTGAGGCTGGTGTTATGGGTTGGCTAAACCAGATTTTTTCTCAGTCGGCTAAGTCGCCAAATGAGCCTGTCAATCGGCCTAACACTCTGATAAAGCAACAACCTAAAAGCAATTTTCAGCCTAACGCTGATAGTAGCCAAGATAAAAGCGCACAAAAGCTGATGTATCGTTGGCTTGATGACGCTGGAAATTTAAAGTTCACACAAACGCCTCCAAAAGATAGAGAGTACCAAACGGTTACTTACACCAGCGAGCCAACTCGTAAGCCTGGGAGTATCAGCCCGTCGCGGCAATATGAAATAAAGAATAATAAACCGACACAATATTTACCTAATGTTACTACACGTCAACAAAGCACAGCTAGGAATGATCAAACTGACACTAAAGATCTTGGTCTTTCATTGCAGTGCACTAGTCAATTGAATCATTTAAAGCGTTTTGAAAAAAAGCTGGACAAAAGCAAAGATGTTGCACAAAGCATTTGGCTACAAGATTATTGTTCTGCATTGTCTGAGCTTATTCAAACTAACTGCGTTATTGCCAAGAAATATATAAAGTACAATCAGTGGTGCGGAGTAAGATACCGGCGTTAGCCTCGCTACCCCCACGGTATAAAAATCTAAAGGGAGTACTTTAGTTAGCTAAAGCTAAAAGGAACGATTTTAAGTATTTATTATGGCAAGTTAAAATAAACACTTTTAATGCCGCTTTGGGTGACGTCTAAATAATGGCCTTGTTGTCCCCAGTCACTTAATACGATACGTTCTACGGGTTTGTTGTTTACTGTTAATTGATGGCAGTTTTCTCTATGCGTGTGTCCATGAATTAATCGGTCGCACTGGGTTTGTTTAACCAATTCTTCTACTGCCGCGGAATTGACATCCATGATTTGATTTGTCTTTTGTTTTTGCTGTGCTTGGCTTTGCTGGCGCACGCTTTCAGCGTAAGCTAATCGATTGGCTAAAGGTTGGCTTAAAAATTTTTGCTGCCATTGAGGTGCGCGAACCATGTTTCTGAACTGTTGATATTCAACATCGTCAGTGCAAAGTGAGTCACCGTGTAAAAGGCAAATCTTTTGTTCAAACCATGTTGTGATATAGGGCTCGCTAAGTAAATTGCCGCCTGTTTGTTGGCAAAATTCATCGCCTAGCAGAAAATCTCTATTACCTAACATAAAAAATAGCTCGCCAGAAGTTTGCGAATATTTTTTAAACTCGTCAATGATTGTTAAGTTAAAGGGGCTTTGATGATCGTCACCAACCCAAACTTCAAATAAATCTCCAAGGACATAAAGCTGCGAATAATTTGGCGCGATAGTTTGCATAAAATGCAAAAAAAGCTCGCTCAGGTGAGGTTGCTCTTCACAAAGATGAAGGTCAGAAATTATTCCAATGGCTTTTGACATATTAGACTCTTATGCGATGACTAAACTAATAAATTATGCTGGAACTAGCGTTTTAAAAAATTGACAAGCTAAGTTAAAGCGCTTTAATAGCCAGTTATAATAGAAACTAGTTTAAAACGCTCTCTTAGCTCAAAAATTAACTATTCTACACTAACCTTAATTATTTCAACCGGGTCTACTGGCACATCTTGCATGCCACGAGAGCTAGTTGTTTCAACGCCTTTAATTTGATTAACTACTGTCATGCCGTCAACCACTTTTCCAAAAACTGCGTATCCCCAACCTTGTGCTGTCTCGTTGGTAAAATCCAAAAAGTCGTTATCTTTTACATTAATAAAAAATTGCGCGGTGGCAGAGTGAGGATCCATAGTCCGAGCCATAGCCAAAGTACCTACTTTATTAGACAGGCCATTTTGTGATTCACAATTAATTGGAGCGCCAACGGCTTTTTGATTGAGGTCTTTGTCAAAGCCTCCACCTTGAATCATAAAGTTTTCAATGACGCGATGAAAAATTGTCCCTTCATAGTGGCCAGACTCAACATATGACATAAAGTTCTTTACGGTTTCAGGGGCTTTCTCGGCATCAAGCTCAATTTTAATGTCACCGAAATTTGTGTGAAAAATAACCATTAATATTACTCCAACTGGAAAAAAGTTGATTTTAACGTAATTAGACAGGCAAATGAAAGCGAACAAAGAGCTGATATTGTGTCGCAGATAACTGAATTACGCCAAAGCGCAAAATATGGCGTATTGTCCTCAATGCCGGTACAAGCAAACTTTTGTTTATTTAAAAGCGACTAATTGGGGGTGCTTTCAATGGGTAAGGGCATTATAATAGCGGCCAATTAACAGTCTAAAACATCGTTAGTTGTTTTTAACTTATTATTTTAATTCCGCAAATAACGGAGCACATTATCCATGCTACAAATATACGATAGTCTTTCTCAAAGCAAACGCGAGTTTAAGCCGATTGAGCCGGGAAAAGTGCGTATGTATGTGTGTGGCATCACGATTTATGATTATAGTCACGTAGGGCACGCGAGAACCTTTGTGTCTTTTGACGTTATGGCGAGATATTTAAGGTTTTCTGGCTACGATTTAAAGTTTATTAGAAATATCACCGACATTGACGACAAGATTATTGAGCGTGCAAATCAAAATAACGAGAGTATCGGTGAACTAACGGCTCGTTTTGAAAAAATAATGCACGAAGATTTTGACGCGCTAGGCATGATTCGGCCTGATATTGAGCCTAAAGCAACTGAGTCAATACCCGAAATTATTGAAGTAATTCAATCGCTTATTGAAAAGGAATATGCTTATCAAGGAGAAAATGGTGACGTTTATTACCATGTGCCTCAATTTAAAGACTATGGCAAGCTAAGTAAGCAAAACTTAGATGCCTTACAGGCCGGTGAAAGAGTTGATGTAGCGACTGACAAGAAGAACTCTATGGACTTTGTTCTTTGGAAAGTTGCAAAGCCCGGCGAGCCGAGTTGGCCTTCGCCGTGGGGAGAAGGGCGTCCTGGTTGGCATATTGAATGTTCTGCCATGTCTAAAAAGTGCCTAGGTGATAACTTTGACATTCACGGCGGTGGCTCAGATCTTCAGTTTCCACATCACGAAAATGAAATTGCTCAATCGGAAGCGGCCAATGGTTGCTGCTTTGCTAATATTTGGATACATACCGGAATGGTCCAAGTCGACAAAGAAAAAATGTCTAAATCATTGAATAACTTTTTTACTATTCGTGATGTTTTAGCGCTTTACCGTCCCGAGTCTGTTCGTTATTTTATGCTGACAAGTCACTATAGAAGTCAATTAAACTATAGTGAAGACAGTTTAAAGGCAGCAGACGCCAGTTTAGAGCGTCTTTATTTAGCACTGCGTGATGTTGAAGTAGCGTCTAGTTTTCAATTAGATAAAAATAATCCGCATGTGGTTAAATTTATCGGCGCAATGGATGATGATTTTAATACCCCGGTTGCGCTGTCTGCTTTATTTGAGCTAGCCAAAGAAATTAACAAGTTAAAAGCAAGCCAAAGTCCAAAGGTTGCCGAGCTCGCTGCGTTATTAGTGCATTTAGGTGGCGTGTTAGGTATTTTGCAATTGTCTCCCGAGTTGTTTTTACGCTCTAGCGCCAGCACTAGTGATAGTGATGAGTCGGAAATTGAAGACTTAATCTTGCAGCGTAATCAAGCGCGTACAGACAAGGACTGGGGCAAAGCAGATGAAATTAGAGATAAGTTGCAGCAAATGGGGATTGTACTAGAAGACAAGTCTGGTCAAACCGTATGGCGGAGAGAGTAGTTAAGGCAGGCTCTTTAGCTTCCTAAGAATGAAACTAAGTTAAATAAACCCATTAAAGCCAGCGTAAATCGCTGGCTTTTTAGTTATTTAATTAAAATAACGGTTGAGCGAACACTTGTACGCTAAGGTCATACCAGTTTGATGTCTTAAACAAGCGATAATGGCGCGATTTTTTAATGGGGCATTTTGCAACTTTATAGTGTCAGCTAAGTTGCCCGCCTCTAATACACAATTTAAGCTGTCACAAATAAGGTTAAATTTTATGAGCCGTACAGAGTCATTTTCGAGAGATGAGTTAATTGCTTGTGGTAAAGGTGAGCTTATCGGTACTGCAACCGAAGGACGCCCTATAGCCCGATTACCGTTACCTAATATGTTAATGATGGATCGTATTACTAAAATTAGCGACGAAGGCGGAAGTTATGGTAAAGGTCAGGTAATAGCAGAGCTCGATATTAACCCTGATTTATGGTTTTTCGGTTGTCATTTTGAATCAGATCCAGTTATGCCTGGCTGTTTAGGCGTTGATGCTTTGTGGCAGTTAACCGGGTTTTTCTTATCTTGGAGTGGTTACCCTGGAAAAGGGCGAGCGTTAGGCGCAGGGGAAATAAAGTTTGTTGGCCAAGTTTTACCCACTGCTAAAGTTGTGCAATATGTCGTTGATATTAAAAGAGTATTGAAAAAAGGACTTTCAATGGTTATTGCAGATGCTAAAATGCTGGTAGACGGAAGAGAAATCTACACGGCAAAAAATCTTCGAGTTGGCTTGTTTGAATCAACCGCTGACTTTTAACCAGTAGCAACCACTAACTAGCCTATGCTAGTAGCCGTTCCATCAAATTATAATTGATAGAAGCTAGGCCAGTGCGTAGCTTCTAAAACAAAGTGAGGAATTAAAATGAAACGAGTCGTTGTCACCGGCATGGGTGTTGTTTCATGTTTAGGTAATGATGTAGACAGTGTCGTTGATTCGCTAAAAGCGGGTAAATCTGGCATTCGTTTTATGGAAAAATATAAGGAACTTGGGCTACGCAGCCAAGTTGCTGGACGCCCTGATCTTGAAACTAAAGACCATATTGACCGTAAAGTTTTACGCTTTATGGGCGATGCTTCTGCTTACACTTATATTGCAATGAGCCAAGCGATTAAAGACGCTGAGCTTCCAGATAGTTTGGTATCTAATCCGCGAACAGGGATTATTACCGGTTCTGGTGGCGGTTCACAAAAAGCCCAAGTTGAATCAGTAAATATTTGCTTAGAAAAAGGTGTTAAGCGAGTAGGTCCTTATGCGGTACCTAAAACAATGGCGAGTACTACCAGCGCGTGTTTAGCTACGCCATTTAAAATTTTAGGAGTGAATTATTCCATTACTTCTGCTTGTGCAACGAGTGCGCACTGTATAGGAAATGCTTACGAGCAAATCCAACTTGGCAAACAAGATATTATTTTTGCCGGCGGTGGTGAAGAAGAAGATTGGCGTTTAACTTTATTATTCGACGCGATGGGAGCACTTTCATCTAAATATAATGATACCCCTGAAACGGCTTCTCGGCCATACGACGAAACGCGTGATGGCTTTGTTATTTCTTCTGGCGGCGGAATTCTAGTTCTGGAAGAGTTAGAACATGCCAAGGCTCGTGGCGCTAAAATCTACGCCGAAGTTATTGGTTACGGTGCAACTTCAGATGGCTACGATATGGTTGCGCCATCTGGTGAAGGTGCTGTTCGTTGTATGCAACAGGCGCTTGCCACAGTTGATGCAGAAGTTGATTATATTAATGCTCACGGAACCAGCACGCCGGTAGGTGATACAGCTGAGTTAGGCGCAATTAAAGAAACTTTTGGTAATAACATTCCAAAAATTGGTTCAACCAAATCGTTAGCTGGTCACTCATTAGGTGCGACAGGCGTACACGAAGCCATTTATAGTCTTTTAATGATGAAACATGGTTTTATTGCCGGTTCAATAAATATAAACCAGATTGATCCTCAAGCCGCAGACTTACCGATTGTAACTAAAACTCAAGATGCAGAGTTAAATACGATTTTATCGAATAGTTTTGGATTTGGTGGTACTAACGCTAGCTTGGTGTTTGGAAAGTATAAAGGCTAGCCTCAAACTAGCGAAACATAAATAAAAAAGCGTCTTAACTGGCGCTTTTTTTTTGTCTTAAGTAGAATCAATTGATAGCAGTAAAAACTACAATAATAAATGAGACCATAGATTGAAATTTAAAAGTCGCCATCAGCTGGTTAATATCTTTCTAGGTATACTTATTTCTACATGCTGCTTTTGGGGGAGTGTTTGCGCCTCCGCCCTTCAATCTGAGCAGCTAAATCAAGCAACCGAGATCATTGAAACCACAAAAGCATCGGCAAGTGCTGATATTTCCGTTGATAAACTAGCCTCTAAAGCAACCATACTGACCCTAAACTCTCAATTTAATGGTGTGGTTCCCGCTTCATACATAGAGTATTTAGTGGCTAATTCACAACAGCTAAAAGACTTTAATGCGCTTTTACAAAGCGAGCTGCAAAACGAGCTGCAAAACAAGGATCTCAAATGGCAAAGCTTTACCAATATAACGCGTTTAGATCCGAATCAATGGTACTGGTTTAGAGTGCGAATACGCAGTGATTTAGCTTCTAAATCATGGTTGTTTTCGCCTGGGTATTGGCATGAAAGCGAACTCTATTATCAACAAGACTCTAAGTGGCAAAGCTATGATTTAAGCGCATTTCTACCGCTTGAAAAGCGAACCTACCCCAGCAGCCGTCCGATGGTTAAGTTGCTTGTAAACCAACCTCAGTCAACTTTATATCTTAAAAGTAAAGGATTTAGGCAAGGCCGCAAGCCTTTAGCACAGCGCTTAAAAATATTAGATGAAACGCAGTTTCAACAAGAACTTATTGAAGCGCATCGGGTACAAGCTGGCTACTTAGGGTTTGCAATTGGTATTGCTTGTTTTCATTTTATCTTGTGGTTGTGGTTTAGAGAGCGAGTTTATCTTTGGCTAGTGGTTGCAATGGTTTCAAGCCCAATATTCTTTCATGCATTCTACGGCTTTGGGCTGACTCATTTGTGGCCGAACTGGCCAGTTTGGAACGAGTATTCGGCGAGTCTACTTGCTGCCATTGCGCCCGCGTTCTATCTTAAATTTGGGATCGTTTACTTAAACTTATCAATCACTTTAAGCAAAATATGTCGCTTGCTGCACTTTTTAATTTATGGTCTGGTAGTGAGTTCTGTTGCAGTTTTTTATCACGAAAGTAATTTGTTATGGATTCAAGCCTTAATTACCTCATTTGCTTCTGCCTTGTTGTTATTCTCTTCAATTTACTTAGCTTATAAGGGGTATCGTTATGCTTGGTATTTTATTGCTGGCAACTTTGCGATTCTCGTAGCGCTATTTATATGGACCTTGATAGAGTTGCAACTTTTAGGGTGGGACGATTTAGCTTTTTCTATTGTCGATTTAGCGCAGTTTGGTTCTGCATGGCAAGGTACACTGCTTGCACTAGGCATGGTAGAGAGAATGCAGTCGATGCGACAAATAATGCTAAAACAAGCATTAGAAGCGGAAAAAGAAGCATTGCAGCACGCCCAGCAAACTAGAGCATTAATTCAAGCGCAAAACGAAGAACTTGAGTCGAGTAATAAGGCGCTAAAAGAATTAGATGATCTTAAAGATGACTTTCTAGCAAGAACCTCGCACGAACTTAATACCCCCCTCAACGGAATTATTGGGTTATCGCAGCTGTTGCTAGATAAAGAGTTAATTCAGTCGGAAAAGGAAAGGACGGAGTATTTAGAAATTATCGCTTCACGCGCGGAACATTTAAAAGACTTGGTATCTGAGCTGCTGGAGTTTGTAAAAGTTCGTAAAGACGTGATTACTTTATACCCTGAAGAAATAAACGTTGCTTCGCACATTCGAAAAATTATTTTAACTTTTAAAACGCAAGCTGAGCAAAAAGAGTTAACCTTGATAGGACCCGAGCAAGAGTCAGTGATGGTTAACGCAGATGCGCGGCGATTACGCCAGTGCTTAACCATTCTGCTAGACAATGCGATAAAATATACTGATGAAGGCTCAATAAAAGTAGCAGTATTTGATCAAAGCGAACAGATAGTTATTTCAGTTGCTGACACAGGAATAGGCATAAAAAGTGATTTAATTGCGAGTATATTTGAGCCTTTTAAGCAGCTTGAGTATAAGAATAAAACTCGAGAAGGAGCCGGGTTGGGGCTTTCAATTTGTAAACAATTAGTTGAGCTACATCGCGGAGTATTAAGCATTGAGTCGACTGAAAATGTCGGTTCTACATTTTCAATAACGCTACCCAAAAATTCTCGCGATTGTTAAGCGCCCGAGGCGTAAAAGGTTTTTAGGCGGTGTATCAATGAAGAATTTTTGCCGGTAGTTAAAAGGCTGAATTAATTATCAAACTAAAGCTGTGCAGTTGCTGTTTCGTTCAGGCTTAGCTAACTACTCAAATCAATCCCAAATACCCATAATAAGTTGAATTCTTTATCTTGATTGCACGCGCCACTAACTAAAAAGTTGAATGACCACTTTATGATCTACTCTTTGGCTTTAATGTTTATGGCGCTAGTGTGCTTAATAGTGGGGTGGTGGAGTTTCCAAGTTCGCATCAATCACATTGGGTTGGGCAATATCTTCCATTTGTGAGTTTAAATTGTCGATCATTTTAGTTAGTTTTTTTATGTCTTCTAGTTGCCTTACAATTGAGTCGTTGAGTTGTTCAATTAGGTCATCTTGAAACATGACTTTGGTTTCTAACTCTTCTACTCGTTGTTCTAAGTTCGCTTGGTTCATTGATTGGTCCGTTTAAATCTAAAGTTGATAATTAAGCTAAAGAATTGCCAAAATATCTTTTTCAATGGTTTCAGGCTTATCGGTTGGCGCATAACGTTTCACGACTTGTCCTTCTTTATTAACCAAGAACTTGGTGAAATTCCACTTGATACTTTTAGAGCCTAAAATACCTTTTGCTTCAGACTTAAGGTAGTTGTACAGCGGGTCGGCATTGTCACCATTAACATCAACTTTAGCAAAAAGAGGGAATGTGACCTTGTAGGTTAGATCACAAAAGCTCGCTATTTCTTGGTTGTCGCCTGGCTCTTGTTTGCCAAATTGATTACAGGGAAATCCCAATACTTCAAGACCGCTAGCTTGATGCTTAGATTGAAGCGCTTCTAAGCCTTTATATTGCGGAGTAAAGCCGCATTTACTGGCCGTATTTACAATTAGTAACGTTTTGCCTTTATAGTTTGATAACGGAACTAATTGATTATTGATGTCTTTAACTTCAAACTCATAGATTGATTGTGACATTTTTTGCCTCTAAAAGGTAAACTCTAATTGAACGTACATAGTACACTGATGTTCACAATTTGGTAAGCTCTGCGACTTGTTTAAACAGCGCTATTGAATATTAAAATTAAAGTATAGGAATAAACAATGAAATACCCTTTTAGGCTGATTAGCGTTGTATTGGTAGCGCTCATCTCGGCAAGCTTGCAAGCTCAACCGCTTGACGAAGAAACACTAGTTGCACAGCTAAGAGACAAAGCACTAAAAAGTGATTTACCTTTTCAAATTTTAGAGTCTTTAACGACTGAAGTAGGCGCAAGAATGCCCGGCACACCGCAAGATGCGCTAGCGGTGGAGTGGGGAGTGAATAAGTTAAAATCGCTCGGGTTTGATAAAGTTTGGAAAGAGCCTGTAGAGTTTGATACATGGATTAGAAAGCATGAAAGTGCTTCGATTACCGCGCCTTATTTTCATAATTTACATATTTCCGCACTTGGTTTTAGTGTTCCTACTGGCCCTAAAGGGATACATGCCGAAGTCGTGCACTTTGATTCAATTGAGGCATTACAGGCCGCGCCTGAAAATGCAGCAAAAGGAAAAATTGTTTTTATCAGCCGCAAAATGGAACGCTTTAGAAATGGTCAAGGTTATGGTCCTGCCGTTAAGGCGAGGCGTAATGGAGCGGTTGAGGCGGCTAAAAAAGGTGCCGTTGCGGTTGTAATACGTTCCATTGGTACAGACTCGCACCGTTTACCGCATACTGGACTAATGCAGTACCAACAAGGCGTTAAGCGTATTCCTGCTGCAGCACTTTCCAATCCAGATGCCGATTTATTAGTGCGAATTTTTAAGCGCAAGCAGCCTGTCCGAATTAACTTAAGAATTGATTCGCACCAGGGTGAAAAATATACTTCACACAATGTGATAGGCGAGATGTTAGGTAGTGAGCTACCGAATGAGAAAGTAGTAATCGGTGGCCATTTAGACTCTTGGGATCTTGGAACTGGTGCGGTTGATGACGGCGCTGGCGTTGCAATCACTATGGCTGCGGCGAAAATGATTGGTGATAGCCCAGTTCGCCCTAAGCGAACGATTCGCGTGGTATTGTGGGCTAATGAAGAACAAGGTTTAATTGGCGCAAAAGCTTATGCTAAAGCACATAAAGACGATTTAGCTAACCATGTTACGGGGGCTGAGTCAGACTTTGGCGCGGGAAAAATCTATGCGTTTGCATCGAATGTTGCGGAAGATAATTTGCCTGTCGTTAAAAAAATGCAGCGTTTAATGCGGCCTTTAGGAATTGAGTATGTCGATAACAACGCTGGTCCTGGACCTGATTTAATTCCGATGTATCAATTAGGTATGTCTGTATTTAGTTTACGCCAAGATGGGACTGACTATTTTGATCTGCACCATACTGCTGATGATACGCTCGATAAAGTAGTGCCGGAAAACTTATCACAAAATACTGCTGCTTATATTGTGTTTGCTTATATTGCAGCAAATAGTGAGCAAAAATTAAGCCGTTAAGCTATGTTTAGCGGCAGCTAACTTTAATCGTTATTTATTTTTTAGGGAAAGTATTATGAGCGAAGAATTAATTCTCGGCAGTGAACATAATGGGGTTTATCAAATTGTGTTTAACCGCGGCGATAAGCTTAACGCGCTTACTGACTCAATGTATGCAAGTTTAATTCGTCATTTGAAGCTTGCAGAAGAAGACGATTCAGTCAAAGTAGTCGTATTAATGAGCAACACTAAGCATTTTAGTGCAGGAAACGATTTAGCTGATTTTTTAGAAACTGAGTTTAATTTAGAGAGCAATGTTGTACAGTTTTTAATTCAATTAGCGAGCATGAAAAAGCCACTGTTGGCCGCCGTAGGTGGCGCGGCAGTGGGAATTGGTACTACAATGTTGTTGCACTGTGACTTGGTTTATGCGGCTGCAGATAGTAAATTTAGCGTTCCATTTATAAAGCTTGGCTTAACCCCTGAAGGTGGCTCTAGTCAATTGTTGAGCTACCGGTGTGGACAATTAAAAGCGAATGAATGGTTGCTCACTGGGCGTAATGTACTGGCTGAAGAAGCCTTGCAAACCGGCTTAGTTAATCAAGTCTACGACAGTATAGAGGCTACTTGGAATGAGTGTATAGCAACCGCTGAGTCTATCGCAAAAAATCCATTGCAAGTATTATTAGAAACCAAAAAATTAACTCATGGAGCTACTCAACACCAAATTATTGAGCTCATTAAGAAAGAAGGCACAATATTTGGTCAACAGTTGCAAACAGAGCAGGCTAAAGCCGCTTTTGCCGCATTTTTAGGACGTTAATCGCTTGCTTTTGAGTTGAAATTAAACCATTTGCCCAAATAAAGGTGGTTAGTGAGCGTTATCAGTAAAATGTATTAATCAAATAGCACTAACTGAATAGCATTAACTGAAAAGCACTAACTGAAAAGCACTAACTGAAAGTATCGACTGATACAGGTTATTTATTATTAGCTATATGAATTGGCTTTGAGTGGAAAATTAAAATGAAACGTGTATTGTTTTTTATCGCTACAAACCTCGCCATTGTATTAGTTTTAAGCATTGTATTGAGTGTTTTAGGCCCAGCATTAGGTTTAAACCCAGGAAGTTATTCTAGCCTGTTGCTTTTTGCTGCTGTGTTTGGTTTTGGCGGTGCTTTTATATCGCTATTAATGTCTAAATTTATCGCCAAACGTTCAGTTGGCGCGCAGGTAATTGATAATCCACGCAATGAAACCGAGCGGTGGCTGTTAAACACTGTCGCGCGTCAATCAAAGTTAGCTGGAATAGGTATGCCAGAAGTGGCGGTTTATGAGTCACCAGAAATGAACGCATTTGCTACCGGCGCAAGTAAGAACAACTCGCTGGTGGCGGTAAGTACCGGGCTTTTGGAGTCTATGCAACCTAAAGAAATAGAAGCAGTGCTAGCCCATGAAGTATCTCACATAGCTAACGGTGATATGGTGACTTTAACTTTAATTCAGGGTGTTGTGAATACTTTTGTCATCTTTTTAGCGCGTGCGATTGCTGGGGTGATAAATAATGCCATGCGTGGTAATAATAATCAGGGAGGCGGCTTAGGTGGCTTTGCCTATTATGGAATTGTGATTGTTTTAGAGATTCTATTTGGCATATTAGCAAGTATTATTGTCATGTGGTTTTCTAGGCAGCGTGAGTTTCGTGCCGACGCTGGAGCAGCTAAACTAGAAGGTAGTCCAGCAATGATTGCCGCGTTACAAAGGTTGAGTCAAAACCACGAAAGCCAACTCGAGGGCTCTATGGTAGCTTTTGGGATCGCAGGCAAGGCGTCGTTTAGCGACCTCTTTAGAAGTCATCCGCCAATTGAACAGCGTATTGCTGCATTAAGAAAACTGTAAGTAAACAACTAGCGGCATAAATTGGCCAGTAATTTAGTCATCATTAAATAAGCTGGCCAATGATTTTTCTGAGTTGTGTATGTGCGTGTGTATGTGTATAATTGGCGAAAGGTTGATAGAGGAGAGCTAATATGCAAACGGCCCATGACGAGCTAAGACGTAAAAACTATATGGTGTCTGACTCAAATATCAATAAAGTCGACAATATTGCCAAACAAGCAGGACTTTCATCAAGTGCTGTTATTCGTTTAGCCATTGAAGCTTACGAGCCACAAAATGCGAGCGAACTTGACACCCCAGAATTAATCGAGTTAGTCTCTGAGCGCCTAAAAGAAGCCATTGAATCAACCCGCAATGCTAACCATAAAGTAGCTGTGACTTTACAAACGCTTGAAAACTTGGAATCAAATCAACATGGCTAGCTGGAAAGATATCTTACTGGAAACTCTGACGCTTACTGATGAAGTAAAACGTTTAAATGCGAGAACCGAGAAACTTTCTGATCGGACTCTTGAGATTGATAAACGCTTAGTTCGGTTAGAAACAATGGTTGAAATTGCCAGTTTAAACCAGCCAAAACTAAATAAGCAAAACTAGAATTAAAGCACTCTAATCTTAGCTAGTTTTAAATGTTAAATGGTGTTGTTAACTAGCCAATTTAAAGCAAACCACGCAATGGGTTTGTGTTGCGAGTTCATCGCATTAACATTTACCAAACCATTCAGTCTTCTAAATAAAACATCCCAGGAATCCAACTTTTTTTGAAGGCTTTAGTTTGCGCTAGCGTTTCGTTTTCAGGATCAACAAATTTAAACTGCTTAGTGCCTATAGAAAGAATGTCCTGATCATTTAATGGTTGACTTGTAACTTGCTGATTATTAACAAAAGTGTGGTTGGTACTTTCTAGATCTTGAATGAAGCAAATGTGGGCACCATCTTTTAGCTCTTTAAGCTCAACTTTGGCATGTTTTTGACTTACTGAAGGATCATCTAAATAAATATCGTTTTTTATCGAGCGTCCAATGGTTAAACCTTGGCTGCCGATTTCAAACTTATTAATAACTTCACCGTCAACTAAATGAACTAAAATTGGCATCTTCTAATACCTAGAGGTTTTCAATGCTCTAATGCTAGATAAATTATTAAACGATTTAAAGCTTAATCGCATTAAAATGTCTAACGGTACGCGTTTTATATCTCTAAGATAAATATTAGCCTTTAAGTTTGCCGTTACTTGACTCAGCTTAAGCTATATAAAGTGGCATATGGCAAGGCAAAGGCTTAATCCCAAATAGATTAAGCAAACTTGGTGTTTTACTTGTTTGCGCATTGTACTTTTCCTTATTGAGCATTTATAACAAGTAAAGCAAGCGCTGTGCCAGTTACTGCTAAATAGTTAAGCTATTGTTATATAAGACTTTAAATTGTTTTCCCTAGATTGCCAGTATAATAACAGCGTCCGCTAATTAATTAACGGACACCTGAGTGTCCCAATAGCGGACATAGATTAGCCTAAATTACCGACTAGAATATCGCCAAAGGCGAATTGGTTTAACGTAAAGCTTTCACATATAATGGCTTAACATTTTTTTAAGAGAAGCATTATGAAAATAGAAAAGGATTGTGTAGTACAGTTTAAATATATTCTATCTGACGAAAGCCAAAAAGAGCTTGAGAAGTCAGATGATAAAGTCCCTATGGCATATTTGCATGGACACAATAACTTACTTTCTGGGTTAGAAAAAGCGATGCAAGGTAGAGAAGCTGGTGACTCTTTTTCGGTGACTTTAGCGCCTAGTGAAGCATATGGAGAAGTGCTTCCAGATCAAGAACAACGTATTCCAATTAAACACCTTCAGGGCGCTAAAAAATGGAAAAAAGGTATGGTTGGGGTTGTGCATACTGAAAAGGGGCGTCGCCAAGTTAGTGTGGTAAAAGCCGGTAAATTTATGGTGACGGTTGATTTTAATCACCCATTTGCGGGTAAAACCTTACAGTTCGATGTAGATATAATCGATGTGCGCGCTGCAACGGGTGAAGAGTTAGCACATGGCCACGCTCACGGCGTGGGTGGTCATCAACACTAAGTGTTTTTAAGTCTTTAAGAGGTAACTTTATGGCTAAAACTATTTTAATTACCGGAGCTAACCGAGGTATTGGGCTAGCTTTGTGTGAAACTTATGTTGCACGTGGAGAGAATGTTATTGGCGTATGCCGAAAGTCTTCTGAAGCTTTAGAGGCGCTAAACGTTAAAGTGATATCTGGAATTGACGTAAGCAAGCCAGAAGACCTTATAAAACTGTCAGAAGCGATATCCGCAGAAACAATCGATATATTAATTAATAACGCTGGGATCCTAAGAAGTTCTAGTTTTAGTGATCTGAACTATGATGATATTTTTGAACAGTTTAAAGTTAATGCTGTAGCACCGCTAAGGGTTGTCGAGGCGGTGGCACCTCACTTAACCAGTGGCAGTAAAGTGGCTATGATTACTAGCCGCATGGGCTCAATTGAAGATAACTCTTCTGGCGGCAGCTACGGTTATCGCATGTCTAAGTGCGCGCTAAATGCCGCAGGCAAGTCGTTGGCTATGGACTTTAAACCGAGAGGCATTGCAGTTGCGCTTCTGCATCCCGGCTATGTTTCTACCGAAATGGTTAATTTTAGCGGCCTAATTGAACCACAAGAGTCTGCCCAAGGACTTGTAGCGCGAATTGACGAGCTAAACTTAGATAACTCTGGCAGCTTTTGGCACAGTAATGGTGAGCTCCTGCCTTGGTAGTCGTTTAGTTGGGTTTGTAAGTACTTGGTTAAAGCGCCAGCAAAAGGTAATTTTGCTGGTTAGCTTTACTGAATAGCTTTACTGGGCATTTATGGGCATTTATGGTCGTTATTGGGTGTGGGTGTGTGCTTGTTTAACAAAGTTAGGTACTTCTTGAGGTTTTATGGCTTTGGAAAATAAGAACCCTTGAATTAAGTCGCACTGATGCTCAGTTAAAAACTTCAACTGTTCTTCTGTTTCCACACCTTCGGCAACTAATTCTAGGCCTAAACTATGAGCTAAAATAATAGTCGAACGAACAATACCTTGGCTTTCTTTACTTTCCATAAGATTCGTAATAAACATACCATCTAGCTTTAATGTGTCGGCAGGAAAGTTTTGTATATATTGTAAAGAAGAATAGCCGGTACCAAAGTCATCAATTGCAATACGTAACCCCATTTTTTTCATAGCGCGTAATGTTTCTAATGTGCGCTCTGAGTGTTCAACAAATACGGCTTCGGTGATTTCAATTTCTAATTGGTTTGGGTTAACTTGATGAATAATAAGCTGAGCTTTAATGTGTTCTAATAGAGTATCGCTGATCAAGTGCCCTGCAGAAATATTTACCGCTACGGTAACGTCAGTGAACCCTTGTTGCTTCCAATTGTTGAGTTGTTTACAGGCTTCTGAAATAACCCATCGATCAATTTGATTAATGAGCCCAGTTTCTTCAGCAATGGGAATAAACTCTCCAGGTGAAACAAAACCAATTTCGGGATTTTTCCAACGTATCAGTGCTTCAACATTTTTATATTCATTATCGCTGGTGCGTCTTTGGGGCTGATAGAGCAAGTAAAGTTCGTGTTTGTCTATGGCGGAACGTAAATTGGTTTCAATCGCAAGTCGCTCTAGCGAGCTTCTATTCATTTCTTCATTGTAATAGCTAAAGTGGCCAGGACCTTTCTCTTTCGCATGGTACATACTAATATCTGCGTTTTTGAGTAAGGTTTTATCGTCTTCACCATTTTCTGGAAAAATGCTAATTCCAATACTGGTGGACACATGTAAGATATGTTCTTGAATATGGAAAGGCGTTTTAAAACTAGAGATAATTCGGCGTGCAGTTTTTGCGGCATCTTGTGGATTATTTAGGTTCTCAAGTAAAAATACAAATTCATCACCGCCCAGTCGTGCCACAGTGTCGCCTTCACGAGCTAATTTGGAAAGGCGTTTGGCGACTTCTTTTAAAAGTAAATCACCACTTTGGTGCCCTAAGTTGTCATTAATGACTTTAAATCGGTCTAAATCTAGAAATAAAAGCGCTAAAATATTCGAGTTCCGACTAGAGTTTGTGATTGCGTGGTGCAGTCTGTCGACGAGCAAATAACGGTTAGGTAAACCTGTTAAAGAGTCAAAGTGTGCCTTTTGATAGAGCTGCTCTGTGCGAACTTCTACCAGTCTTTGCAATTGTTTGCCTTGCAAAGTGAGATCGTTTTCTCTTTCTTGAACCGTGTCGAGCATTAAATTGAACTCTTTTATTAAGCCTCCGACTTCATCGTTCCTGCGTGACTTAAGCCTAGTTTCAAAGCTTTGATTTTTATAAATGCGTTTGATATGTCGTACCATTCTACGAATAGGGTAGGTTAGAGATTGTTCAAAAAAACCAGCGACAATATAAGTTACGACGAGTGCAGCTAAAAATATGCTAGCTAAATAGATATAACGGGTTTTTTGGATGCTACGCAATTGCGGTAAATGATTTTCGGAATAAAAATAGCCGAGTATGTCGGTTTCGCTGTAGTTAGTGTAAATAGGTTCAATAATCTTTATTTTGGCCTGTTCAAGTTGCAAACGTGGGCCAGAAAGATCGGGCTGTTTTGATTGTGGGAGCAAGTTATAGTATGCGAGAGCGCTGCCATCACTTAGGTATACAGCTGCTTTTCTAACATGGTTTTGCTCGCTAAATACTTTTAATCGCTCGGTAGCGGATTCGTAATTGGTAGATTGTAATACTGGCACTAAGTCGTTTGCGAAAATTTGTGCCCTAAATGCCTTGTTTTCAATTACTTGAGATTCAAGCTGTTGATTGAAATAAGAAATAAGCCCAACCGCAATAAGAGTAAATAATAGCAAAATACTCGATGCCATTATCGTTAACTGAACTCTTAAAGGGAACTGCTTGCTTAAATTCTTCACTATGCCTACTAAATTATTTACGTCTGATTTTTATTGGACATGCGCTTTTCATTACGCGTTTGAAGCGATAAAACGCCAATACATGGGTTATCATTTCGCAAAGCGTTAAAACACAAGCATAAAAGCTTACCTGATAGCTGTACCTGATAGATAAAGTATAGACGAGCATCTTGACAAATTTAGCATATCCTATTGAATTTTAGTAATTTTAATCCATTTTTTAAGGTTAAGCGTGATAGCGAGCAAAATAGGTAATTTTTTGGGGCTCTATAATCAATTGTGGTACAGTTGCGCACTTCAGGGTTAAAGGCTTATTGATGTTTGAGTTAATAGTTAGGCTAAATGAAAAGCCAAACTATTTCTTCGCTGAAAATAACTCGATAAATAACCCACTATAAATATTCATTAAAAGCGAGAATAGAACCGTGGCAACTGATTTACCCAAAACATACACGAATGTTTTACAGATGATTGGCAATACTGCATTAATTGAATTAAACCAATTAGAAACGGGAAAGTGCAGGTTATTTGGAAAACTAGAATTAAACAACCCAACGGGTTCAATCAAAGATCGCATTGCACTTAATATGATCGAAACAGCCGAAGCCAACGGTGAACTCAAGCCTGGCCAAACAATTATAGAAGCTACCGCAGGTAATACCGGTTTAGGTTTAGCTTTGGTTGCTGCGCAAAAAGGCTACAAATTAAAAATTATATTACCAGACAAAATGAGTATGGAAAAAGAGTATAACCTGCGCGCTATGGGCGCTGAGGTTATTCGCACTCGTTCAGATGTTAACAAAGGGCACCCTGAATATTATCAAGATATGGCCGCTCGTATAGCGCAAGAAGAAGGCGCTTACTATATCAATCAGTTTGCTAACCCAGCTAATGTTGAAGCTCACTATAAAGGGACTGGGCCGGAAATTTGGCAGCAAACCGATGGGAAAGTTGATGCATTTGTTTGCGGTGTAGGTTCAAGTGGCACCTTAAGCGGTGTGGGTAAGTATTTAAAAGAGCAAAACTCAAAAGTTGAAATTGTATTAGCGGATCCTGAAGGCTCAATTTTATCGCCATTGCATAATACTGGAATTCAACCCGAAGCAGGTAAGTGGCTTGTAGAAGGTATTGGTGAAGATTTTATCCCATCAATTTGTGATATGAACTTAGTTGATAAGGCTTATTCTATTAGTGATAAACAAGCGATGTTGGCTTCACGCGAGCTACTTTTAAAAACCGGTATTATGGCGGGATCTTCAACGGGTACCTTGCTGCAAGCAGCGTTAAATTATTGCCAAGCACAAACAGAAGCCAAAACTGTTGTTACTTTGATTTGTGATACAGGAAATCGCTATTTATCTAAACTCTATAATGATGAATGGATGCAACAACAGGGGTTTTTAGACTAGTTTTTAACCACTATTAACGCAAGACTTTATTTTTGGGTTAAATTATATGAGAAAGCACAATGGGTAATGATAACGAGCTTAAATTTGATAGTTTAGTCATTCATGCCGGACAGTCTCCTGATCCGGCAACTGGGGCAGTCATGCCGCCAATCTATCAAACTTCTACTTATGTGCAGTCTGCCCCAGGAGAGCATCAGGGGTTTGAGTATTCGCGTTCACAAAACCCCACACGTTTTGCTTACGAGCGTTGTATTGCTAGTTTAGAAAATGGTAGCCGAGGGTTTGCATTTGCGTCGGGTATGGCAGCAATTGCGACCCTATTAGAGCTTGTGAATTACGGCGATCATGTTATTGCAATGGATGATTTATACGGCGGTACCTACCGGCTGTTTGATAAAGTTAGAAAACGCTCTGCGGGAGTCGAATTTGACTTTATCGATATGAGTAATATTGAAAATCTAGAAGCCGCGATTAAACCAAATACAAAAATGATTTGGGTTGAAACTCCCAGTAACCCAATGTTAAAACTGGTTGATTTAAAAGCGATTGCACAAGTCGCCAAAAAACATAAGCTAATTGCTGTCGCTGACAATACATTCGCTACACCGTTTAATCAAAAACCGTTAGATTTTGGGTTTGATATAGTGATGCATTCAGCTACTAAATACATAAACGGCCATTCTGATATGGTGGGAGGCGTTGCGGTAGTTGGAGATAATAAAGAGTTAGCAGAGTCGTTAGCTTTTTTACAAAACTCGGTTGGCGCTATTGCTGGCCCATTTGATAGTTACTTAGCTTTACGAGGCTTAAAAACATTAGCACTGCGAATGCAACGGCATAATCAAAGTGGGATTAGAATAGCTCAGTGGTTAACCGCACACCCTAAAATTGAATCGGTTTATTTTCCTGGACTTCCAGAGCATCCTCAATTTGACTTAGCAAACCGACAAATGCGTGGCTACGGCGGCATGATTTCGATATTAGTTAAAGGTGGAGAAAAAGCGGCTAGTCAGTTTATGCAAAATATGAAAATTTTTGCGCTTGCAGAAAGTTTAGGTGGGGTGGAAAGTTTAGTTAACCATCCAGCAATTATGACTCATGCATCTGTGCCTAAAGAGGTTCGCAAAAAACTTGGAATTGCTAATAATTTGGTGCGGCTATCCGTTGGCATAGAAGATGTCGAAGATTTAATTGAAGATATTCGCCAAGCATTAGAAAAAATATAATAGTCTACAGCATTAAGGCTAAAGTGAGTGCCTTTAGTCTGGTTCCCAGAGTTTATCGCTTGGACTCTGGGAGCAAGTGGTAAAGATCTTTTCTTTCTGGCGTAATTTTGCGCATGCTTCTCAAATAACACCCGATTTCGCTTTCTGCGCTTCTGCGGCTAGGAAAAGGCCCCATGTCTAGTCCTTCTCGCGTGGCAAAATACCACCCCGCACTTTTATAAAATACTCTGTCGCCGACTGCTGAGGTTGCGGTAAATTTCAACTGCTGACTTGGATGTGCCATTGCTTGAAACTCCTTTTAAGCAAGTTAGGTAGCCATTATAGTTCTGGGCGATATTTTATCCTAGTGGCAGAGTACCTATATTTGTGTGAGATATTGTCCATTCTAAAGTCAAATTAGCACTTAAAAAATGAATTTATATATCCCGTTGAGCTAGTTGAAGGCTGCAAGGTCTTGGCTTACTAGCTTGCAAGCTGGGGTTAGTTGTTTTCGTGAGTGTCCGATTGGTCATCGATTAATTTAGTATCGTTACTCGGCTCAGAGGCTGCTGGCTTATCTGGACATTTGCCTTGTAAAAAGTAAGCGAAGGCAATAATTTTGGCTACAGCAATGTATAGGGGTTCTGGAATTTCTTCGCCAAGGTCGAGGCGAGCTAGTACTTCTAATAACAAAGGATCATTATGTATGTGCACTTCGTTTTGCTTGGCTGTCTCAATAATTTTTTCTGCTAGCTCGCCGTATCCTTTGGCCACTAAAGTCGGTGCATTTTCTCCATCGTACTTTAATGCAGCGGCTCTGGCTGCTTTGGGTGTTGGTTTTTTCATACTTGGATATCTACGCCACTGGTATTTTCATCAACGTTAAGAGGCTCTACTTTACTTTGTTTGCTTTTTATCTCATCAACATCGACACCAGCAATAAAAAGGGAGTCTTTAAGTTGCTGCATATGCGCTTTTAAAAGCGCTGCTGTGGATTCATTTTCTGCACTAAAGTGAGTAGAGATACGTTTGTTTTGATAAATAACTTTAGCCAACATAGGGCCTAGCGGCTCTAAGTCGAATTTAATACTAATTGTCCACTGGCGTGACTGCTTATCTTGCTTGCTTTGTTTTTGTGACTCTAGTAAAAGCTCAAAAGAAGTCACTTTACCGTTATTGTGAATGGGCAAGTCAAACAGGTACTGTTGAAGTAGCGGTAGTTCAGAGCGCAAACTAAGCAATTGGTTTGACTCAGTTTTAGTTATGCTCGCATTAACTTCAAGCAGCATATCATTAAGAATTTGGGTGTAGACTGCTGTTCCGAGCTGTTTTTGAGCGCTTTGGTTTACGCCAACCAATGCCGCGCCTTTCATTAGTTGACTTACAAGTTGATTTAATTCTGGTGAACGGAATATTTTGGGTTGTTCTTCAGGATTGCTACTTGCTGTGTGAAGCTTATCGATAATTGCAGGCGGTAACTGCGTCGAAGCAGTTTTAGAAGCTTGTAGGTGTTGGCTAACCGCTTGGATAACGGACAGCGTCATTTTTGCGGGATCGATTTGTGTATTGTTGGCTTTACCCAATAGTTGAATAGCACTTTCTATTAATTGTTTTAGTTGTAATTGGTTAAGCTTAAAGTCTTTTTTAATCGTATGATTGGTTAAGTTTAAAGCTGTTTGTTTGCTTGCTTTGCTGTTACCGGTAAATGTCGGCGAGTTGTCAGAATTTACTTGGCGCTCAAGCTGTGCCAGTTTCTGTTCAAAAAACAACCCACTATTATTTAGTCGCTGGGCGAGCTTGAGATCGCTATTATTTTTAGAAAAATCTAGAGGTGCGATGAGTTTTTCAGTTTGAAGCGTGACTTGAAGCGCTTTGTTAAGTGCTTTTGTTTGGTTTTGAGGTGCAGGAATCAATTGCATTAGCTCTTTTACTGCTGCGCTATTAAGGCTTTGTTGCAATGGCTGAGAGCGAGGTTTTTCGGGGTTTGTTAAAACGAGTGTTTGACTTGATGTAATTAAATTATTGAGCTGCTGAGACAGATTATTAAGCCGGTTTAAGTTGCTAGATAAATTTTGAGTTGGCTTACTTTGGGGGCTCAGTAGTAAGTTGATAGCCGCTTTTAAACTTATCAGCGGGTTAGCTTGGCTACTGGCTGCATGGGTGTTTTTGGGTGAATTTGGCGTCGCCGCAGTCGAGCTAGTTAAAGGCGCTAATTGAGAAGTGTTTGGAGAAAGTAAGTTGTTCAAACTAAGCGTATTATTATTGAGCAATTTAGCGGAACTAAAAGTCAGCTGAATCGGCGCTATGAGTTTATTGCTAGTGGTTGCCTTGCTATTAACGCCAGAAAGCTCAAGTAGAACCGCGCTTTTAGTCGCAGATAGCTGAGCTTGAAAGCTTTGCTTGGTGATATTGGCAATTGCTTGAGTTAGCTCCATGGGAAGGAGTAGTTGGGCTAAACGAGCATTTCCAGTCAGTGTTAATGATAAAGGTTGTTGTTCCGCTAATAATAGCTGTTTGACCAAGATAGGTTTGTTTTGGATCTCGTTAATTAAGGCAAGCACTCTCGGATCTAGCTGCTTGGCCGCTAATTGATTGATTTGAGCATCGTTGTTTGAAATGCGCAATTTGAATCCTTAATCATGGTAAAATAATTGCCTTTGATATAGTATAGCCGCTGTTTCAGGGATGGGCTTTTTACACGTTGGAAAAAAGAATTAGAGGACAATGAGTGCTAGTTGAAGACGCTAGATATAACCCTGAAAATCGGTTTGAAGTAACGGATTTAACAGTAGTTCGTGGTGACTACCGGATCTTTGAACCGGTCAGTTTTAAACTTTCTGCTGGTGAAGCGCTGCAAATAAGCGGTGCTAATGGCGCCGGTAAAACAACCTTAATTAGAGCGCTTTGTGGACTAACTCGCTCAGCGGAAGGAATGCGCTTGTGGAATGGCAAAAATATTTTTGCAAGCAAAAGTGAGTATAAGCAAGCCTTGCTTTATATCGGCCATTCATTGGGGTTAAAGCCTAAGTTAACCGTGATGCAAAATCTAGAGTTTTTTCAAAGTCTTCGGTTTCCTTTAAATACTGCACAAATTGATGAGGCACTGCAAAGATTTGACATAGCTGAGCTGGCAGATGAAGCGGTATCTTACCTTTCTGCAGGTCAAAAAAGACGGGTCGCTTTGGCTCGAATTATGACAGAGCCAACTCCTTTATGGATTTTAGACGAGCCGTTAGTCGCATTAGACACTCGTGGTCAAGCATGGATGTTACAGCGTTGTAATCAACATTTGGCTCATGGTGGCATGCTTATTGTTACTTCACATCAAGCTGTGACAGGAATTCAAGGATTAAAGGAGCTTAATTTATTATGAAGCTACTGCGGCGTTTAATTTATCGCGAATTAGCAGTAGTGGTAAAAAGCCATTCTGAATTTGTCTATCCGTTGGCGTTCTTTGTAATGGTGACTACCATGTTTCCGTTGGCTGTGACACCTGAGCCGCAGCAGCTAGCTTTTATCGCGCCAGGAGTTATTTGGGTGGCCGCGTTGCTTAGCCTGTTATTATCATTGCAGTCTTTTTATGTGAGCGACTTTGATGATGGTACGCTTGAACAATTAGTTATTAGTGGCGTTCCTGCGAATCAAATTATTGTTGCTAAAGTCAGTGCTAATTGGCTCGTAACTGGTTTGCCTTTAGTGTTTGTAGTACCGCTTATTGGATTATTAATGCACCTTGACGGACAAACCGTTTTAGTTGCGATGCTAGCGCTGTTATTGGGAACACCTAGTCTGTGTTTTATTGGTGCGATTGGTATGAACTTAACCGTTGGATTAAGAAACGGTGCCGTTTTGCTTACTTTGCTTGTGTTACCATTATTTATCCCGGTGTTAATTTTTGGTGCATCTGCTGTAGAAGCGGCTCGCTCGGGGTTAGAATATACTGGGCAGTTGGCGATTTTAGGCGCCATTTTAATTTTGTGTATTATGCTTGCTCCTTTCGCGGCAGCGGCGGCAATGAAAATTTCTTTAGATTAATTAGTTTGTTAATTTTGGAACGATAATTATGTGGAAGTGGTTTTTTCAATTAGCCTCACCTAAATGGTGCTTTTCAATTGCTGAAAGGCTGATTCCTTGGTTTGGGTTGGTCACTCTAGTGTTGTTTGCTGTGGGGTTAGTGCTTGGATTACTTTATTCGCCGGCAGACTACCAGCAAGGTAATACGGTTCGCATAATGTACATTCATGTTCCTGCGGCCTATTTATCAATGATGGTTTATGTTGTTATGGCAATTAGTGGTGCAATTGGCTTAATTTGGCGGATAAAAATGGCGCATATAGTTTCCGTGAGCTGTGCATCTATAGGCGCTATGTTTACTGCTTTAGCTTTAATTACCGGTGCAATCTGGGGGCGTCCGACTTGGGGAACATACTGGGTATGGGACGCGCGTTTAACGTCTGAGCTAATACTCTTATTCTTGTATTTAGGTTATATGGCATTACATGCAGCCTATGACGATAAAAAAGCCGCAGACAAAGCCGCTGCGGTTTTAGCGCTAGTTGGAATTGTAAATATTCCGATTATTCACTTCTCGGTAGAGTGGTGGAACACGCTGCACCAAGGAGCAACATTAAGCAAATTAGAAAAACCATCAATGGATACTTCCATGTTGTGGCCATTATTAGTGATGATATTTGCGTTTAAATTCTATTTTTTTACTACCTTAATGCAAAAAATAAAAGCCGAAATTTTATTAAGGGAAAAGCAAACTAACTGGGTAAAAGAACGAGTCAAACAACTGATTCAAAAAGAAGGTTAATTATGTACTTTGACAGTTTTTCAGATTTTATAGCAATGGGCGGACATGGCGTTTACATTTGGGCGTGTTACCTCATTGTGTTTATCGCACTTATATTACAGTTTAAATTTGCTCAGAAAGTACTCTTTAAAAATGCTAAAGCCGTTGAGCGTTTTTATCGAAGAGAGCAACTTCGCGCAGAGAAAAAAGCGCTTAACAGCTCAACCAATGCAACCAATATAGAAAGTGAGAAAAGTTAACATGGCGATGAAACCACACAGAAAGAAAAAACTTCTCAGTGTTATTGCTGGCGTTGTCGGCGTTGCTGCCATAGTTGGGTTAGTTTTATACGCAAGTGAGCAAAAAATGAATTTATTTTATACGCCCACAGAAATTTTGGCAGGTAGTGCTCCGCAAGATAGAGTCATTCGAATAGGGGGATTAGTAAAAGAGGGAAGCGTAAAGAATATCCCTCAGTCTGATGCTTCGCTTAAAACTCTCTTTACGGTTACCGACAAAAAATCGGATGTTGTTGTCTCTTTCGATAAAATTTTACCCGACCTTTTTAGAGAAGGTCAAGGCGTTGTAGCATTAGGACGGGTGAATAGTGAAGGCGTATTTGTTGCGTCAGAAGTGTTAGCTAAGCATGATGAAGAATATAAAGCGCCTGAGGTTTTAGAGGCGTTAGAAAAAGCCGGTCATCCAGTAAAAAGAGATTATTAAGATGCAGGCAGAGCTTGGACAATTCTTATTGGCATTGGCATTTTTCGCTTCTTTAAGCTTAGCGATTTTTCCTATGCTTGGAAGTTTTACGCAGCACCGTGTGTTAATGCAGACCGCAAAACCTTTAACCTATTTAATCTTCGCGACCCTGCTTGGCAGCTTTTTTTGTTTAGAATATGCCTTTATTGTCGATGATTTTAGCGTTTCTTATGTCGCCAACCATTCTAATTCTTTATTGCCTTTGCGCTACAAAATATCTGCGGTGTGGGGAGGGCATGAAGGCTCTTTTTTATTGTGGGTACTTATTCTTTCTGGGTGGATGCTCGCGGTAGCTTTAAGAACTCAGCAGTTTCCGCTAATTAGTTATACCCGAGTGCTCTCTGTGCTGGGCTTTATTGCTTGTGGGTTTATTGCTTTTCTACTATTTACCTCGAATCCATTTGAACGAACCTTGCCTTTTTTTCCAATTGACGGAAGTGATTTAAATCCGTTATTGCAAGATTTTGGAATGATTATTCATCCGCCGTTATTGTATATGGGTTATGTTGGGTTTGCAGTGTCTTTTGCATTTGCTATTGCGGCTTTAATAGAAGGCCGTTGGGATTCAGAATGGGCCAGAAGAACGCGACCATGGACGATTGCTGCGTGGTCGTGCCTTACCGTAGGAATTGCGTTAGGCAGTTGGTGGGCATATTACGAGCTTGGTTGGGGCGGTTGGTGGTTTTGGGATCCTGTTGAGAACGCCTCTTTTATGCCGTGGTTAGTTGGCACAGCCTTAATTCATTCGCTTGCCGTAACGGATAAACGTGACAGCTTTAAAGGTTGGACGCTTGGCCTTTCGTTAACTACTTTCTCGCTTTGTTTGTTGGGGACTTTTTTGGTGCGTTCTGGTGTATTAACATCGGTGCATTCGTTTAGTAATGATCCCGATAGAGGACTGTTTATATTAATATATTTGGGGATTGTTATCGGTTTTTCTGTGTTGTTGTTTGCGTTTAGAGCAAGCAAGGTCACTAAGCCGGTTAACTTCACCTTTTTATCAAGAGATATGTTTTTATTATTAAACAATATGTTGTTAGTGTGCGCGACATTCATTGTTTTATTTGGAACCTTATATCCATTAATAGCAGAAGCATTCGGGCGCAAACTTTCGGTCGGTGCGCCTTATTTTAATGCGCTCTTTCCTTGGCCAATGTTTATTTTGTTTAGTTTGTTAGGTGTGGGGCCATTGCTTAACTGGAAGCGTCACAATTTTAAAAAATTACTTCCTGTGCTTTTAAAATTGGGGCTGCTTTCTTTATTCGCAGCTATCGGTCTCACTTTATTGATTGGAGACTTCTATTTTTGGGTTTTGATAGGTAGCGTACTGGCGTTTTGGATTGCTTCGTCTAATCTATTTTTCTTAGTGAGAAGCAATAAGCAAAACAATAACTTGTTCGAGCGCTTGAGCAAGATATCTCGCGCTAAGCTCGGTATGGTTATTGCGCATATTGGGATTGCTTGTACCCTTTTAGGGGTGGTGATTGTTAGCTTGCACAGCATAGAAAAAGACTTAAGAATTGAAGTTGGTCAAACCGTAAAAATTGATAACTATGAGTTTAAGATGTTGTCTGCTCAGCCCGTGAATGGAGCGAATTATCAAGCGTATCAAGTCAGTTTTGCGGTGAGTCATTGGGGCGAACAAGTAGCAACGGTTCACCCAGAAAAACGCTATTATTTGGCTGGAAAACAAGTCATGACCGAAGCCTCTATTGACCCTGGATTGTGGCGCGACGTATACGTTTCTTTAGGTGAAGCCATGGACGAGCGTCAACAAGTTTGGGCGGTTAGAATTTACATAAAACCTTTTATTCGCTGGATTTGGGGAGGCGCAGCAATCATGGGCTTAGGTGGTCTTATTGCTGCAATGGATCGCCGGTTTTCAAAAGCAAATAAACGTAAGGTGGTAGCGTGAGTAATTTTATAAAGTGGCTTAAAGTAACGCTTACACTTGTTGTGATAAGCGGAATTATCAGCGTATTTTATTGGGCGTTGCGACATGACTCTAGTCAGCTTCCATCGCAGTTAATTAATAAACCAGCGCCACAATTTGAAGTCGCTGAGCTGCTTGACGAAAATGTCATTTATTCCAATCAAGTATTTAAAGGAAATATTAGTTTGGTCAATGTTTGGGCGAGCTGGTGCGCGGCTTGTTATGTCGAGCATCCTTACTGGAATGATTATGCCCAAATTGAAGGTTTACAAATTGTTGGACTTAACTATAACGATAAAAAAGACAAGGCTCTTGAGTTTTTAGAGACCCAAGGTAATGCGTATGACAAAATATTTTTTGATCATACTGGCCGCGTAGGCATAGAGTTTGGTGTTTATGGTGCGCCTGAAACTTATTTGATCGATCCACAAGGAAGAGTTCGTTATCGTCACGTTGGTGTGGTCAGCCCCGATGTTTTTAAGTCAGACTTCATGCCACTTATTGAAAAAATACGCAGAGGTTTTTAATGAAAAAATATGCGTTTTTAATACTTGTTTTGTTTGCTAGCCACGTTGAAAGTTCCATTCGTGTATTCGAGTTCGAGAGCGCCGAGCAAGAGCAGCGCTTTCACTATTTAAATAGCATTTTGCGCTGTCCAACATGTCAAAACCAAAGCTTAGCTGACTCTAACTCTATTGTAGCTGAAGACTTAAAGGAAATTGTTTACGAACAAGTCATTGCCGGAAAAACTAATCAAGAAATTTTATCGTTTATGAAACAACGCTATGGCGAGTTTATTTTATTTGAGCCAGAACTCACCAATGATAATTTGATACTTTGGGGCGGGCCTGTCGTATTCTTTTTTATCGTATTACTTAGTTTTTTGCTCTGGTACTTAAAAAACAGGAATATATCTAATGATTAATTTGTGGCTGGCAAGCGCATTGATTTTAATCTTTAGCCTAGCGGTTGTGGCTTATTATGCCATCCAAAATAACAGTGGCTTAGAGCAAGAAAGTCCCTATAGCGATGCAAAATGGCCGCTATTATTTCCCTTTGTTGTCATGTTGTTAGCACCCATTTATTATTTTTCACAGCCAAGTTATCAAGCTCAGCAGTCTTGGCAAAATGTTAAAGCAGAGTCAAATACTTTGTTAGCGTCTGGTAACATTAATGACGCCTCTGTGACCATGCAGCAGCTTATATTAGCGTTAAGGACAAAAGCATTTGAGAATCCAGAGTCAGGCACACTTTGGTATGAGTTAGGTCAAGCTTATGCTAATTTAAATATGCGTGAACTTGCGCTTGAAGCAATGCAAAGAGCGGTAAGAGTAGAGCCCAATCCTGACTGGCAAGTAGCGACGGCTCAATTGTATCTCACTGCAAAAACCACCGCCGACATGGAGCAAGCCAAACAGATTTTAACCCGAGTGGTTAAGCAAAACCCTGAACACCAAGGGGCGTTATTAACACTTGGATTTACTGCTTTTCATTTAAAGCAATACCCAGACGCCATTGCTGCATGGCAGCAATTGGTCCAGTTAGAATCATTATCTGATTCTTCTAAGCGCTTTATTAAAAACCAAATAGAGCAAACTAAAACCATGCTGAATAACCAATAAATCTCCAACAGTCTATGTTAGTCATGTCTTTAGGCGCGGTCTTAAGTACTGAAAAAGTAAAAGTTTGTGCCTTGATTTAATAATAATTGCGCCTTTTTAAGGTTAAAAATCGACATAAAGAAACATAAATGTGACGAATGGCACATTAAATTATTGCTTTATTCTAGGCGCTAAGGCATCTTTAAGCGATGAGTCGATGAGTGATAATGTCGTATTCATGCTTATTTTCGCTGGCGTTATTATGGTTGCTAGTTTTGAACCTCTAAACTGAGTGTTTAAATAACCTCGCTTTTAGTCGAAAATGAAGCTAAGTTACTAATGTTACAAAAAGAACTATTTTACATCTGTAACAATTAATTCGTACACCAGTCTCTAGTTATACCGAGACGATTCGGATTAAATTAATTTAATTGATTAAGGAGCTTAACTCTCATGAAAAAACTAACAAAACTAGGTGCAATCATTGGGTCATTATTTTTTGTGACTGCATTTTTTAACACTGCGGCTGCTGATGCTAACCCATTTGCTGAAACTTCAGAAAAAGTCCAAACCTTTGTTGGTGATGGCTCTAAATGTGGTGACGACAAGAAAGATAAAAAATGTGGTGACGACAAAAAGTGCGGCGAAGGTAAATGTGGTAAAGACAAAGCCGACAAAAAGTGCGGCGACCACAAAAAAGATAAAAAATGTGGTGACGACAAGAAAAGCAAGAAAGATAAAAAATGTGGTGATGACAAAAAAGACAAAAAATGCGGTGAAGGCAAGTGCGGCGGTAAATAAGCCTCGCTGAGTCCCGTTAAAAAAACCCACAAGCGATATCGCTGTGGGTTTTTTTTTCGTTTTAAAGTTTATGGTTAGCGGTTGTAATTAGGATTTTAGAAAGATAGTTTAGCCATAAATTTAAGGGTATAATCGAGGTTTGAGCGATCACCGCATTGAATAAATGCATCAACATTAAAGCACGGAATATTTATGTCGAGATTAATTTTAAGCCTGGTAGCAATAATTGGGCTGTCTGGGTGCGCTAGCCAATCTTCTCATCAACAGGACCCATGGGAAGGCTGGAATCGAGGCGTTTATCAATTTAATAAAGTAGTCGACGATAATATTGCGCGTCCGGCAACTGTTGGATACAAAGCCATTACTCCAGACTTTATCGAAGCAGGGGTAACAAATGTTTTTGCTAATTTGGCGGATATTCCTACGATGTTTAATAATTTGTTACAAGGCAAGCTAGGAGACTCAATATCTGACTTAGGCAGAGTTGTAGTTAATACAACCGTTGGTATTGGCGGTTTATGGGACCCAGCCAGTGAAATGGGGTTATTAAAGCATGATGAAGATTTTGGCCAAACTTTAGGCAAATGGGGAGTGCCTTCAGGTCCTTATGTGATGCTTCCGTTTATGGGGCCTTCTACTTTAAGAGACACATTTGCTTACCCGGTCAACTCTCAAATGGACATTATGGGCGTTGTCGATCATGTTCCCACTAGAAATCAATTGAAGCTGCTAGAGCTATTGGATAGGCGCTCTTCGTTAATGAAATTTGAAGATCAGTTAAAAGATGCGATGGATGAATATGCGTTTGTTAGAGATGTTTATTTACAAAACCGACGTTATAAAGTACTTGATGGTAACATCCCGTTTGAAGAAGACTGTGAATTTGAAGAAAACTGCGAGTTTTAAAAAGCAGTTGCTTTACGGTGGTTGGCATAAGAGCCGCTATGGGCGAGCAATGGTTGTAATGTCTTTGATAAGAGAGCTGGCTTAAACGACACGGCGTTTAAGCCATTAAAGAAAAGAGCCTATTTTACGCTTTGAATTGTACCGGCGACTTCATAGCGACCATCGCCCAAGCTTTCTACACGCTTTACTTCAAAATCTGCACTAAGCGGTGCTAACTTACTTTGTTCAGAACGAATGTCCACGCTAAGCTTTTGATTTAATTCGAATTTTTTGTCTGTGATAAAAGAAACGCCATCACCACTTAAATTTTTACTGTCCCCTTCATAAACTTCACTTGTTGCAGGATCGGTAATTGAGACTTTTGCGTCTACGAACATGCGAATAAA
The DNA here is from genome assembly GCF_053709105.1 of Aliikangiella aequoris. NCBI lineage: Bacteria > Pseudomonadati > Pseudomonadota > Gammaproteobacteria > Oceanospirillales > Pleioneaceae > Aliikangiella > Aliikangiella aequoris. The sequence goes on along the minus strand of NZ_CM132298.1, from coordinate 2,485,908 downwards.
ATTACGCTTTTCTTCATATTCAGAATTCAACGAAGACATTAACTTCCTCCTAAGGACAGCTTTATTTATCATTATTACTTGTTTCATACTAGAAAATTAATGGGCTAGCGTCAATCAAAAACGCGATACAATTCACTTGTGATTATTTGGTAGTATGCTATAAACGGTTATCAATATAAAAATAACGCAGGGAGCAAGTATTTGTTGGAGTCTGATTTGGTATCTGAAAGCAATGCAACATTGGTACGAAAGATATTAGTCATCGATGATGAGCCTGTAGTAAGAGAAAGTGTTGCAGTCTACCTTGAAGATAGCGGCTACCATGTGATTGAAGCGGCGGACGGCAAAGAAGGCGTCGCGTTATTTAAAGAATATAAACCTGATTTAGTGATCTGTGATTTAAGAATGCCTGAAATGGATGGCATGGAAGTTTTAAAGCAAATCACTACTGAATCTCCCAATACTCCTATTATCATTGTGTCTGGCGCAGGGCAAATCCACGACGTAGTTGAAGCGCTTAGGCTCGGCGCGCTAGATTATTTAGTTAAGCCGGTGACAGATTTAGCGGTGCTAGAGAACGCAATTAATAATGCTCTCACTCGCCATGATTTAGAAGAGCAAAACAAAGCCTACCGAAAAGAATTAGAGCAAGCGAATACCGAGCTTGAGAAAAACTTGGAACTACTCCAAAAAGACCAAGAAGCTGGCAGACGAGCTCAATTACAGCTTTTACCAGAGCCAGACTCCGTAATTAAGCAATTTAAATTTCAACACATTATAAAGCCTTCATTGAATTTAAGTGGTGACTTTATTGACTACTTTGAAATATCTGAGCGCTATTTAGGGTTTTATATTGCAGACGTATCGGGTCATGGTGCTGCCGCGGCTTTTGTGACTATGACTTTAAAAAGTCTGATAAACCAACCGTTACGACAGTTTAGAGTTGGAGAAAGCCAAGCTGTAATTAATCCAAAAGAGTTTATGGCGTATTTAAATGCAGAACTCATCAGTGCAAACCTTGGCAAACATATTACTGTTTTTTATGGTGTAATTGATACCCAGTCGCAAACCTTGACTTATTCGGTAGCAGGTCAGTATCCTGCACCTATATTAAAGTCTAATAACCAATTAACCCCCCTTGAAGCGGGAGGCTTTCCAATTGGATTATTTGAATGGGCGAACTTTGATAATCATTGCATTGAAATAGCTGATGATTTTGGGCTGTTAATGGTTTCTGATGGTTGGCTTGAGTTGTTTGCTGAGTATGACACGCCAGTAAAAGAAAGCTATTTATTAGAATATGTTCAAAGCAAGCCCTTTGGCATTGAGTCTTTAATACAACCGATTAAAAATTATCCTAAAGACAATATGCCTGATGACATTACAATTTTTATCGTTTCAAAGGAATAACAACAGTGGATGGCTCAATTTTTGTAGCGAAAAAAGATGAGATTAATTATATAAAATTTACAGGCACTATTCGTTACTCTCATTGTGGCGGCTTAGATGAACATATTTCTCAACTCTTTTCGGATAGTCAATATCATCAGGTGGTAATTGATTTGGAAGAGGCAGATATTTTGGATAGTACCGCTTTGGGGCTGCTCGCTAGAATTGCGATTGAGTCTAAGAAAACCAGCAATATTAAGCCAGTTATTTTTATACTAGAAGGTGAGCTAAACAATATTTTAAAAAGAGTGTGTTTTGATCAAGTGTTCGACATAGTGTTTGATTCTGAAAGACTACCCGCCAAGGATTTACAGCCTTTAGATGATTTGCCTACTGACGAAGAGGGCGTTTTAAAAAGAGTTGTAAAAGCGCATCGAAACTTGATGAATCTCGATAAGAAAAATACTCAACTTTATCAAGATATAACATCGGTATTGCGCTAAATATTTACCATTTCTTTTTAGGCCCAAAAAGTCCATCGTCAAACTGCTTAATTGGACCTTCGTCAGACTCTTTAGCTTCCTCAGTTGTGTTGTCACTGGCTGGAATAGGTTCTTGTTCAGGGGACTGAGGCGCTTGTGGAGTAGGCTGAGCCGCAGTTTGAATTTCTGGGGTTCTAATTAACTCAAGCAAGTCTTTTTTTAAACTCTGCAATCGTTCATTTTTGTTTGTGATACTTTTCAGCATTTTTAGCGCACTCTGATAGCTTTCTTGAGCTTGAACGAGTTCTTGCTTTGCCTGAAAGCGCCTGCCTTGTTGAATATGTGCCGATATTTTTGACTCTGAAATGAGTCCTAATATTCTACGCACAGACGCGTTAACTAAATTCGAATCTACATCACTGCGTTTATTTAGCTTAAGTAAAAATTTCGCTAAGCTAGATAAACTGCTTATTTGCTTTTTCAATATGTCTAAATCAGCGGGAATATTTAATCTTTGGTTATCAACCGGTAATTGGGTATTTTTAAGTAACTGTTCTGCATGTTGAATATTTTTGAAATTATTAATTTCGCTACTGGAAAGTGAATCTATCGCGTTAAAATTGGCTAGTGCATACTTAAGTAAAAGCTGTCTGGTTTCTGGGCCAACCGGAAAATCATTAATGTTATGTAGTATTTGCATTGCTTGATTGGCGCGATAGCGATGCTGGGCAACCTTTTGTCTCATGAGTGCTCTTTGTTGCTCGCGGCGCTGTACAAATGTAATAGCTAACACACTAGCTACTAGCAGCACTACAATACTAATGATGGTAAATGTATTCATTTAAAACCTGTTTATATTTTTTATCGTTATATTTTTTAGCATCTTCTCATAATTATGGTAGAGTGATTTCAAATACGCCTCCACCAAGTTCTCCGCCATTATATAGCTCTATTTTTCCAGTTAACTCTCCATGTTTATGGAGTTGTGCCACCTGTTGAGCGAAAAACAAGCCTAACCCAGTGCTACCGCTACTGCGGTCAATGCCTTTTATATAATCGCCTTCCATTTCTAACATTGGCCCTGGATAGCCGGGCCCATCGTCACAGATAGATATGCGTACACCTTGATCTATATGTGCTGAAATTCGAATACTGGAATGAGCATAACGTATTGCATTACCGATTACGTTAGATACTACCATCGAAAGCAATGTTTCATCAAAAACTGCTTCAATGTTTTCGCTGATATTGAGTTCACATTGAAACCCTTTCGCATTGAGTAGAGGCTCGTGGATTAGCACTTGCTCTTCAAAGAAGTCGTTTAAATCATGATAGGCTGGGTTAAACGGCATTTGGTTGTTGCCTATTTTATACATCGCTAATAACTGCACAAGCGAGCTATTTAAGCGTGAAGCTTCATACTGCACTACGCTGTAATCTTTACTCGATTTAGCTTGTTGCTGCTGATTTAAAATAACTTCTAATGACTCTAACATCATGCCTAACGAGTTTTTCATATCGTGTACAGTCGATGCTAAAATAGTGCTAAACAGCTCTTTATTATTCATGTCACATACTCTGAATAAGTAATTGAGTTAACCGAGACAACTCGGAGTAACGTGCAAATTTTGGATCTGCCGGCGACAGCCTAGTAATTGATGCGAGAAGTTCCTCTGCTTTTTCTAGCGTATCTCGTTTGCTACTGCATTGCTGCGAGTATTTTAATAATGCTTGTACATGATTAAGATTTATATTGACATTATTAGGGGCAAATTCTGCTGCTTTAGAAAAATTTTCGATTGCTAGCTCGTACTTATTTGATTTAAAAAACTGTACTGCTTTATTATTAAACTGGTTTGCTTTTTGACTATTGGCAATTAAATGTTTATTTGTCGTTAGTTTGGTCGCTTCTTTTATAAATTCTGGATTGTCAAAATATTGTTCTACAGCCTCTTCAATAATACTTTCTGCTAGCTCTTTATCACCCAGACTTTTTAACGATCGAGTAATTTCTATACTCTCAGCTGCACCAATATGCTCTTCTAATCGATGGTAAATTTTATTGGCGGATTTTAAATGCTTTTGAACTGCTTCTGGACTTTCAATTGCCAACCCGAAGTCTGCATGCGCTACTGCACTTCTAAATTGAACTGTTGGTTCAGATTTAAACCGAGAGTCGAGTTTAGAAAAAATGTTTTCGGCTTCTTCAATTAGCTTTTGACGTTGACTACTAGAACTATTTTGCGCTTGCATACCAATTGAACGAGTTAACTTTATATACTCATCAGGAGAGGCAAAAGCAGAGTTGGCTCCAAATTTAACCGCCTGACGAAAAGCGTTTATAACCACTTCTTGGTCGTTATTTTCTTCTGCAATTTCACCCAGCAGCTTTTGCCGTTTTAGTGCTTTGGGAGAACGTTTAACTGCGCTAAGCAGCGTTTTTTGAGCTTCTATAGGTTGTCCTAGTTCATATTGTATTTTCGCCAGCCAGTCGTAGCCTTCGAGCACCATAGGAAACTCTTTAATCATATCGCTAAATACTTCTGCTGCACGTGGTAGCTGCTTCTTAGCGTAAAAAATCTCGCCAACACCCAGTATGGCCCAAGAAATCGCTCTTTGGTGAATGATTTTAGTGGCCAGTTCGAGCGCTTTCTCATGATCTTTCATTGCTTTGTAGCATTCAAATTTATGCCTTAGGCAAGACATTTTAAACTTAGGTTCGGTTTCTATAATTTGATCGCAAAGACTTAGGGCTTCTTGCCATTGCTGTTTTTTAATTTTAATAATAATCGGAGAAATGATATCTTTCTTAATTATCGCTTTGTCTAAACGTGACTTTAAAATGCTGCTATTAAAAGGTTTGGTGAGATAGTTGTCTGGTTGAAATTCTAGCGCGCCCATAACCATCGCCGCAGTGTTCTCTGCGGTTATCATGATAAAAACGCAGCTGCTTTTAATTAGCTTAAAATGGTTGAGCTCTTCGAGTATTTGTTGACCATCTTTTGAGTCACCTAAATTATAATCTGAAAGAATAATATCGTATTTTTTCTCTCTGCAAGCTTGAATCGCGTCTTCTCCGTTATAAACTAAGTCGACCTGCCTGGCTCCCATATTAATGACCATACCCTTTAATGCTCGCCCAAACTCGGCAAAATCTTCGATGATCAACACCACTTTTTTAGCGTAATTGACTTGCCTCTTTATGGGCTTATTAACAAGTGCTTGCATTATTATTCTGAATCTACCTACAATTGTTGAAAGCTATGCGGTTAATCGAGTCTTGTTACTGATGCTAAGACGATATTAATAAAGTATAGTTAAATTATTGAATTTGCGCTAAAAGTTCGTTATTTATTTAAGTTTTAAGGATTACGTCATGAGCACCCTTTTAGGTGAAAAATTAGTTATTGCTATTTCGTCACGAGCATTATTCGATTTAGACGAAAGTCATGCTATATACATGGAGCAAGGGGTAGAAGCTTATTCTAAATATCAAATTGAAAATGAAGACCAGCCACTTCAGCCAGGGGCGGCTTTTCCACTCGTAAAAAAACTCTTATCACTAAACCAAGACAAACGAGATAATCCTGTGGTAGAAGTGGTGTTGTTATCACGTAATAGTGCAGATACCGGCTTGCGAATATTCAATTCAATTAAGCACTATGGCTTAGAAATAAGCCGAGCCGCATTTTCAAGTGGCCGTAGCCCTTATCGCTATGTTTCTGCTTTTGCTACTCATTTGTTTTTGTCAACTGATCCAACCGATGTACGAGCGGCATTACAAGATGGATTTGCAGCTGCCACTATCTTACCGCGTCCCTCGCCATCTGAGGAAGCCTCAGTTGAGCTTCGTTTTGCGTTTGATGGTGATGCTGTGATTTTTTCAGATGAGTCCGAGCAAATTTATAAACAGCAAGGGTTACAAGCATTTACTGAAAATGAAACTGCTGCAGCCAATAAACCATTAGCCGGAGGTCCGTTTAAGAACTTTTTAGCGGCGTTACATCGATTACAAAAAGAGTATTCGGTAGATGAATGTCCTATTCGTACCGCACTGGTAACAGCGCGTTCGGCCCCAGCCCATGAAAGAGTGATTAGAACTTTAAGACAATGGGATATCAGGATTGATGAGGCATTGTTTTTAGGCGGCCTGTCTAAAGGTCAGTTTTTAAAATCTTATGGTGCCGACGTGTTTTTTGATGATCAGTCTAGCCATTGTCATGATGCGGTTGAACATGTCGCCACAGGTCACGTGCCTCATGGTGTTGCAAACCAGTAGTGGATTTATGGGTCAACAACACCAAAAAACCTCAATTTTAAGAGTTGAAGCCTAAATTACCCCTGTTTTTAATGGCTTGTGCCGAGAGTTTAGCTAAAAATTGCAATTTTCTTGTGAAATAGAAAAATGGGTCTATGCTTATAGTAATTTCTTGTTTTAAAAGTTTTCACTATAAGTAATTTGGCCGACTAGATAATGATGTTGTGTTTTTATCTTTATGATTTTAAAGATAAAATTCCATTATCTAGCGAGTAATGATATGACCTAATTTTTTCTTAACTGGAAAATAAATGAAGCTTCAACAAATTAAATATATCTTTGAGGTAGCTAGAAACCAATTAAATGTTTCTGCCACTGCGGAAAGTTTGTTTACTTCTCAACCCGGCATCAGCAAGCAAATTAGGTTGCTTGAGGACGAGTTAGGCGTAGAGATTTTTGTAAGAAGTGGTAAGCACTTAACCAATATAACTCCCGCAGGGCGAGAAATATTGCCAGTCGCTGAGCACATTCTTAAACAAGTCCGTAAAATTCAAGATATTGCTGCGTCACACGTTAATCACAAACAAGGGCGCTTAAACCTATCGACTACGCATACATTCTCGCGTTATTTTTTACCTGAAGTAGTAGAAGATTACCGCAAGCAATACTCGAAAGTGGCTTTACATATTTTTCAAACCAGTGGAGAGCAGACGAATTCTGAGCTAGATGAAGGAAAATTAGACTTCGCGTTAGTTCATCAAGGTGAGCAAGGGTTAGGTGATAAGGTTCACTTGCCATGTTTTTATTGGAAAAGATGCATAGTGGTTCCTAATGGTCATCCGTTAACGCGCAAAGAGTCAGTTAATTTTGACATTTTAGCTCAATATCCATTGTTAACCCATGCAGGCAATGGCTGTGATAAAAACCCCATACAAGCCAAGTTTAAAGAAAATGGCTTTTCTCCTGAAATTGTATTTAGTGCGACTGACTGTGAAGTGATTAAGTCGTATGTCCGAATGGGTTTGGGGGTTGGAATTATTGCTAATATGGCGCACGAAGAGCATTTAGACTCAGACTTAGTGAAAATTCCTGTTGATCATTTATTCGAACCTTCACTTGTAAATGTTGTGTTTGATAGAAATTTATACTTTAGAGAGTATATTTTTGCCTTTATTGAGACGTTAGCACCTCAGCTCACCAGAGACTTAATTCTTCAGGCCCAACAAACTAAATCGGCAAATAAAGTGTCTAAATTAATCGATATTGAGCGTATACCAGTCCTTTAGCTTAATTTGCCTAACTGCGAATGATAACTTCATCTTCTCTGATGTTGGCAAAAGTACATCAGGCTTTAAGTACACCTTTAATAAGTACACCTTTAATTGTCAGTTAAAATATTTCTTTTAAACGTAATACTAGAGTATTCAGAAACTCTGAATACTCAATTAACCTCAACTGTCTCTCCAAATCGTAATTTATCTAACAGAATTAAAACTAAATGAAAGTTCTAACTGGATTTTTAATGGCTTTTGAGGGTTGTATTAGGCATCATTGGCAATCAACTTTATTGGGCTAACAACACAATAACTAATTGATTGAGAGAGCTTTTGGAGTATTGGTTTTGGAAGAGAAAAAAAGTCAAATTATCAAGCTAGACAAAACAAACGAACCCGGTCGGGTGATAGAGCAACCCATGAAGCGCTATTTGGTATTTCAAGTAAAATTAGCACTTGATGCAATTAGAGACATTCTATTAGGCCCAGTAGCCTTAGTTGCTACCCTAGTTGATATTGTGGAAAAAAATAAAGGCCGAAACAGTCATTTTGAAAAGCTCATGAAGTTTGGACGTATTTCGGAGCGACATATAAACCTTTTTAATCAACATAAGTCGAAAAGACAATCGGTTGAGTCGGTCTTTGAGCAAGTTGAAGAAGTAATTAAAAAGGAATATCAAGAAGGGCAACTTACCGCAAAAGCCAAAAAAGCAATCGAAGACAAATTGGCAAAAAATAAGCGCACTAAGAATTAAAGTGCGCTTTTAAAGTAGTTACTTTTCTCTTGATCTAAGCCTTCCATTGACTATACTCCAGCGAGTCCCCGGTTGTCCAACTGAGTGCCAAACTTGGGCAAAAAACTCTCGAGTGTAATCTAAGAATAAATAAATAATTGGCAAGCAAATTAACGTTGTCACTGTCGAATAGGCGAGTCCACCAATGACTGCTCTGGCCATTGGAAAATAGGGTGGGCCTCCACCGCCTAGTTGAGTTTCACCGATGCTTAGCGGTAATAATCCAAGAATAGTAGTTAACACGGTCATCAATATAGGTCTTATTCTGTCATTGGCTGCATGTAATACAGCTTGTTTTTTAGCAACCCCTTGCGCGCGGTAATGATTAATTCTGTCAACTAGAACAATGCCATTATTAACTACAACCCCCATTAGCACCAATATGCCTATCAAAGCCATCATGGATAAAGTTGTATCAGTAATAAAGAAATACCAGTAGACACCGACAATCGAATAAATAATCGAGGTAATTACCGAAAGCGGTAACATAAGCGACTCGAAAAGCGCCGCCATGACAATAAAAATCATCACTACGGCTAACAGCATATTGGTGCTCATAATACTAGCGATCTTCTTCTCTCGATCGGTGCTTCTGCCAAATCCCCACTTGTATCCGTTAGGAAGTGGTACATTTTTCATTAACTCATCGGTTCGTTTTCTTATTTCTTCTGCGGTAGTATCTGAGTAATCAATTTTTAACCTAAAAGAGGTTTTGCGATCGTAGCGGGTAATTTGTGGCAGCGAGCGTGCTATTTCAAATTCACTCACCGCATCAAGTCTGACATTCTTACTACCTCCGGGTTTTGGGTTAGGTAGTTCGATAGGAAGCCCTTTTAAATCATTTAAGCTAGCCTGCTTTTGACCGGCGAAAGTTAAGCTAATATCTGTTTCGCCTAAATCCGAACGGAAAGTCTTTAATTGTTGCTTACGCAAAGCAATCGATATTGCCGATGCTACATCACTAGGTGTCAGCTCTAGTTGGCTTAGCTTGACAGGATCGAGCTTTATTTTAACTTCTTGAGTGCCGTTTTTTGTTGCTGGAGTGACCTTTGTGACACCTTCAATGTTTGCCAACAGTGGTAAAACTTGTTGCGAAATTTCGATCAACGTTTGAGTGTCTTCACCATTAATACCAACTGTAAGCGCTTCTTGGCCACCAGAGCGCTGTCGTTCAAAACTTGGTGAGGCAATGGCGAGCTTTGGTAAGTTTTTTTCCACAAATTCGCGGATCTCTTTGTTGGTTTTGGTTCTAGCTTCGTCATCAATCAAAAGTAGCGTTGAACCCGCTTCGCTGTTGGTGTAGTAAGAGTAAACATTTTCGATATCTAAACGTTGTTTATTGGCGTATAAAAAGGCCTCTATTTTATCGACCGCTCTCTCCACTTTTTCTAGTTCATATTGTCCCTCTACATTGTAAGAAATAAAAAGTCTTGAACTTTCTTCATCTGGGAACATATCACTTTCAACAAAACTTGCTGGTACTGCGACCGAACCAAGCATAGCGATCACAAGTAGTCCCGCAACGCCAGGTTTATTCATAAGCCAGGTTAAAAACTTTGAATAGCGGCCATGCTCTTTTATTGTATCTGTGTGACTGATTTCTTTGGTCTTTGACTTTAATTTACTTAAACATAGCGGAATAATAGTTGTGGCAATAAAAAGTGAGGCGGCAAGAGAAATCACAATTGTTGTGGCAACATGACTTAAAAATACAGTGATATCGACTTTCTCGCCAATGATGTTTGGCAGAAAAACAATGCCGGTTGTAATTGTTCCGGCAACAACTGGCGTGCCAACATCTTTCACACCTTTTAAGGTCGCTTCAATTGGATTGTCCGGCATTTGTTGACGATAGCCAAAAATACTTTCACTCACCACAACGGCATTATCTACAAGCATTCCAATTGCCAGCATTAGCCCCATCATAGAAAGTAAATTGATGCTGACGTTGAGAAAGTACATTGCCGCTAAGGTAATTAAAAGTGAGAAGGGCACCGCAAGTGAAACAATTAAAGTTAGTCTCACGTCGCGTAAAAATGCAAACAGTACAACCGATGAAAGCAGAAAACCAATCAGCCCAGATTGAGCAATATCTTTTAATGAACTCACTACGCCATCTGCTTGGTTTTCCATAACAAACAGTTTAATGCCTTCAAAGTCCGGTAAATCTTCAATGCTCTTCATTTCGGCTACAATGGCATCGGCAGTCTCAACCAAATTTGCGTCGGCCTCGCGAGTTATGTTGATTCCTACAGCGTACTTTCTATCTAAATGTCGACCCACTTCAATTTCATCTTTAGCGTAGCTGACTTTAGCAATATCGGATAATTTTAAACCTTGCGAATTGATAACAAAATTGGCTATATCTTGTTGGCTTAAGAATTGATCGTTTATGGTTATTCGTGTTGTTTCGCCCTGGCTTTTAATTTCTCCGGCAGAAGTCAAACTATTTGCACTTTGCAGCTTTCTTAACAATTGATTGGTATCAATGTGATAGGCTGCGATTCTGTCGGGTAGTAATTCTATTTGAAAGGTTTTTGGTGCAACCCCATGTATTTCAACTCGAGAAACGCCAGGAATTCGCTCTAACCTTTGTTTTAACTGACGGTTAAGCACTTGGTAAGAATCACTGAGATCAGTGTCGGCTGATAGCCGAGCTTCAATAATGGGTTGATCGTTGGTACTACCGGTAAAAATAAATACGCGACGAAGGTCATCAGGTAGTTCTGCTTTTATTTGATCAACTTTTTCACGTGCTTCAACGCCTTTAAGCTTTGCATTTATACCCCAGTCAAAAAGCATAAACACTTGCGCCTGATTACGATTACTAAACGACTGCATTTGTTCTACAGAGCCGATGGTTGCCAAAGTCTCCTCGAGTGGTTTAGTAATGTTTTTTTCAATTTCTTCTGGGCTAGAGCCTTGGTAGTTTGCTTGCACGAACACACCCGGAAATTGAACCGTTGGAAAAAACTCCAAAGGTAGTATTCGGCTAGCTGACATTCCCATGACTAATGCACATATAAAAATCATAGAAACGGTGACAGGGCGCTTTAAAGCTAGTTTGGTGAACCACATGATTAAAGCTCCTGATCAAATTTAACGACTTTGCTGTAATCTTTTCTATCAAGTATTTCATACATAATAGGAATTACTATCAAAGTTAAAAGAGTAGAAGCCAATAAGCCGCCAATCACTGTGATGGCCATAGGAGCTCTTATTTCAGTGCCTTCACCTAAACCAAGTGCTAATGGAATCATTCCAAGCGCTGTGGTTAGAGTGGTCATTAATATAGGGCGAAGTCGTGAGCTTGCTGCTTGTCTTATAGCGTCATCTTTATTTGTCCCTGAGTAGCGAAGTTGATTAATCCTATCAATTAATACTATCGCGTTATTTACCACTATTCCCGCTAACATAATAAGACCTAAAAATACCACAACACTGACTTCAGTTTGGGTGATAACCAATGCAAAAATAGCACCGACGGCCGCAAGCGGTACACTCAGCAATATAATAAAAGGGTGTAACAAAGATTCAAACTGAGAAGCCATTACTAAGTACACCATAAACACAGCAAGCGCCAAAGCAAGCAGAAGAGAGTTATAACTGCGTTCCATTTCTTCTCCTTGTCCGCCAAACTGATAGCTGTTGCCGTAAGCAAGACGAGTATCTTTTAATAAGCTTTGTGCTTCTTCGACTGCTTCAGCAATTCCGCCATATAAAATTTGAGCCTCTACTAGAATAACTCGCTGCTGGTCAATGCGCATAATTTCGCTAGGCCCTTGAGTTTCTTTTATTTCAGCTACTGCTTCTAGAGGGACCGGCTTATCAGAAAGCGGGTTAATAATTAATCCTTTAACGTCTGCTAACTCGTCTCTTGCAGAGTCCTCAAGCCTAACCAATACTTCAATTTGCTGTTCGCGTAAACGATATCGAGTCGCTTTGTTTCCTCTAATTGCATTCACGACAGAAGTGTTAGCTTGATCGATTGATAATCCTAATTGAGCCATTTTATTTTGGTCAAATTTAATTTGCGCTTCCGGATAACCCGACTTCATATTGGTATGTAAATCTACAAATCTATCTGACTTTTCAAGTTTAGACTTGATCATCTCGGCACTGCGCTTTAGTGATTCAAGATCGTAGCCATAAACTTCGATACTTAGAGGAGTTGAAAAAGAAAAGAGCTGCGGACGATCAATATCAGCCGTTATATCAACATATTCGTCTTGCAGTATTTTACGGATCTTTGCAAGCATCTCGTTTTCCATTTCCCTACTAATACCTGGGTTTAGTAGCAAGCTAAATTCAGCTTGATTCTCACCTTCTTGCTCAGGATTAGCGGTCAGTTTATTTCCCATGCCTGCAGTGGCAAAAACCTCTTTTACGCCATCAACTTTAAGTAGCCTTTGAGACAGGGCAATGACTTTTTTATCGGTTAATTCTATCGCTGTTCCAGGTTCAAATTGCACCTTTAAGGCAAGCTCTCCCTGCGCCATTTCTGGGAGTACTACTTGAGGCAGACTTTGCGCCAGATAAAGTGCTAGACCAAATAACGAAACTGCAATGGCTAAGCTAATTGATTTTGCTTGGAGCGTATGGTCGAGTAATTTTTTATATAGCACTTCAACTTTGCTATAACCCCATTCAAATAAATCTTTTGCCGGGACAAAAATAAATGAGAGTAGCGTTGACATAAGTTTAACGAATAACTTAATGACTAAAAATATTCCCGCCAATATGAGCACAATGAGCTCTAATGGAAACAGTAAAACTCGAGCAATTAATGAACGTTGCTTTCGCTCTAATAGAGCTTTATTGGCTTTAACTTTTGAGCTGTGAGCTGCCATAGTGGGAATTAGGGTTAGTGCAATTGCCAGCGACACAATTAGAGAAAAAGTAATAGTTAACGCCTGATCTTTAAATAGTTGGCCGGCAATACCTTCTACAAATATAAGTGGTAAAAATACAGCAATGGTTGTTAATGTTGATGCTGTGATTGCTCCAGAAACTTCACTTGCACCTTCTAAAGCGGCTTTAGCATAAGTTAAACCTTGTTCTTTTTTTCTGGCAATATTTTCGAGTACCACAATTGCGTTGTCGACCAGCATGCCAACCGCGAGCGCCAGTCCTCCTAGCGACATAATGTTCATATCGATTTTTGCATAAAACATTAAATTGAAAGTAACGATAACCGATAGCGGAATAGTTGCAGAAATTATAACGGTTGGACCAAACTCGCCTAAAAATAAGAATATAATAATCATTGCCAACAAACCGCCAATAATAGCCGATGTTATTAACTCCGAAATGGCTTGATCAATAAATTCTGAAGAGTCGGTTAATAGCGTTAATTGCATCGAGTCTGGCAAATCTTCACGTAAACCTTTTAGTTCTGCTTTTATTTTTTCTGCGACTTTAACCGTGTTGGCGTCGCCTTCTTTATAAATGGCTATTTCCACCGCTTGTTGTCCATTATGGCGTATGATCGCGGTTGGATCTTTAAACGTAGCTTTAACTTCTGCAACGTCTTTTAGTCGAATAACTTTTTGGTCTTTTGCTACGACAATAGTATTTTTAAAATCTTCTAGTGAGGTGTATTCGTTAAAGGTTCGAACAAGCAATTGTTGATTGCCATTTTTTATTTGGCCGCCGCTTAAGTTAATATTTTGGCTTCTCAATTTATTAGAAATATCAGCAACGGAAAGGTTTAACTGAGCTAGTTGAGACTGTTTTAGCAGTATTTGAATTTCGTCTTCAAGTCCACCGCTGGCCTTGGCAGCGGCTACGCCTTCGGCGGTTTCTAATTTACGGGTTAGCTTTAACTCTGCGTAGCGTCGGAGACTTTTTAAGGTGAGTTCTGGGTTGTCACCGGGCGTAAGCTCTTGGCTTAAGCTCATTCTTATAATTGGCGCATTATTCGGATTAAAACGAAGTAGGGAAGGTGGAGAAACCTCTAGCGGTAATTGAACTTGCTCCATTTTTTCTCGCACATCTAAACTGGCGACGTCGATATTGGTCCCCCAATAGAACTCTAAAAAGATATCAGAGCGGCCGGCTTTAGAGACTGAACGTAGCTGGCGTAGCCCTTTTATTGTTCCTAAAACGCCTTCTAAAGGGCGGCTCACGAGATTTTCTACTTCGGCAGGTGCTGCGCCCTCAAAGTCGGTGCGAACCGTTAAAGTAGGGTAACTTAATTCAGGCAGTAAATTAAACCCTAACCGATTAACCAAAACTAATCCAAAAACCAAAGCAGCTAGAGTAAACATAGCGACAGTTACTGGGCGGCGAATCGCAATAGCAATTAAATTCATAAGGCGTCCTTAAAAACGATGTTGCTTTAGCCGGCGAAAGCCACCGGCAAGTTTTAATTTTATTTGTCAGTTTTTATTAATTGGTAACGACATTAGCAATTTTGCTATTGGCTTTTTTCTCGACCTCTTCAGCAATTTCATCAGTTACAATTTCAACCAGTGTTTCGTGTTTGAGAATTTGTTGTCCAGTGGTAATGACTTTGTCTGATAAAGCTAACCCAGAAGTAATCTCTACTAAACCTTTATGACTAAAACCAACTTCTACTGGAGTTTGAATCGCTTTGTTGTCTCTTACGACAAAAACATGCGAACGGTTATCTTGGGTGATAAGTGCTTGCTGTTGTAAAACCAAGGTATCTTGGTGGGTGTCGAAAACGACTTCAACTTTTCCAAACATGCCTGCTCTTAGTTCTTGTGATTCATTGATTAAAGTTGCGACGACTCTAAAGGTACCTGTATCTGAGTCAATAGAAGGTCTTATTCTTGCTACTTTGCCACGAATAATTTTGCCTTTAAGTGCGTCGACTTGAAGCAATATTTCTTGGTCTTTCTTGATATTAGTGAGTTCTCTTTCGGGTAAATGTAAAACTGCTTGAAGGGTAGATAAATCGACAATTTTAAATAGCAAATCATTTTCTCGGATTAAATTGCCTGTTTTTACATGCCGCTGAGTAATAACACCGTCTATCGGTGCTTTAATCGATGCGTACTGTAATTTTAGTTGTGAAAGTTTAAATTGCGCTTGTTGCGACTGAAATTCAAACTTGGCTCGATCAAGTGAATCTGAGCTACCTAGTTTACGGCTGAAGAGAGTTTGTTGCCGCTGTAATTCTTTCTCTAGCTTGTTTAAAGTCGCTCGCATTTGAGACACCTCTAGTTGTAGCTGTTCTATATCGAGTTGGGCTAATAATTGACCTTTTTTAACTTTGTCGCCTTCTTCAACATAAATTTCTCTTAGTAAGCCTGTCGAGCGGGCTACTATATCAGCGTCATTTTCCGCTTCTAAAGTTGTTATAGTAGAGTAAGTTTGGCGAATGTCGCCTTTTTCGACTTCTACCACTTCAACTGGTACCGGTTGCTTTTCGTCTTTATCTTGTTTTGATTTGTCTTTTTTATCAGTTGCAGATTCACTGCTGGCTTGATCGTCCTTTGGCGTGTCGTTTGAACAGGCGCTAGTCATAACGGTTAACCCTAAGATTAACGAGATTGCTGAAAGCTTTAATAGCCGAGTTGAATTTGATGCTAAAGATTTCATTTTAAATCCTATTGTAAGTTTACTGCCTAAAAGTAAATCCAAAATGTTATTAATTAACTGATTAATTAATAACCTTGTTTGATGCTTAAAAGCAGAATACGTGCCAAAAAACTAAATAATTTTGAGAAACCAATGATATCGGGGTTTACGCCAGATACGTAGTGTATTATATGACTATAACACCTTTCAAATTGTGTGCTATTTGTAACAAGAGGTTTATTTCGCCTAGCCAAACATACTAACTCTTAGTGAATTCCACCAATCTTCCCATCTTAAATCAGCCTGTAGCGGCTTAAATGCGCGGAGTGACCAGTCTAATATTCTATGCATATTCTACGCAAAGCAGGGTGCAATAGATCATTGCCGGTATCTTCTTGGGTGTTTCTTATTGGCTGGCTTTAGCTAATTAAAAATTATGCTTTTATGCTTAAACAATCTCTGTAGGTTAACGATTAACTGGCGCAAACGTCTAAACTTAACGTATCAAGGTTAAGTAGCTATTGACAAAAGTTTCATTTGAACGTATGTTTCAAACGGTTGTTTGAAAATGTTGAGGCGGTAATGAGTAAACTGGCGCAAACTAAAAACAAGATATTAGATGCTGCAGAGCTGCTATTTGCAGAGCACGGCTTTGCTGAGACCAGTTTACGAGTGATTACCACTAGAGCAGAAGTCAACTTAGCTTCGGTTAATTATCACTTTGGTTCTAAAAAGTCTTTAATTGAGGCGGTCTTTGACCGTTTTATGGAAAGTTTTACTAATGACCTAATGACCGAAATGGTTGCATTAGAAAAACACCAAAAAGGGTTTAACGTAGAGCAGGTACTGAATACTTTGGTTAAACCTTTAATTGCTATTGACGAGCTAAGGCCTAACGGCTCGTCGGTATTTATGAAGTTATTAGGCAGAGCGTATGCTGAGACTCAAGGTCATATCAGGCGCTTTGCAATGCAGCGATACTCGCATGTTCTCGCAAGATTTACTCGCTTGCTGCATAAAGCAAGTCCAGAAATAAGCCCAGCAGACATGTTTTGGAGACTGCATTTTATGTTAGGCGCATTTATTTTTACCTTAGCAGGGCACGAAGCGCTGCAAGATATTGCTCGGAGTGATTTTGAGCAAGATATCGATGTAGAACAAATAATCGAAAAGCTGATTCCGTTTTTATCAGCTGGATTTACAAATTCATCACAATATAGCCAGAAAGTTTCTTCAGGAGAAATTTAATTATGATTATACTCACCCAATTATTGGTGTTAATTGGTGTTGTTTGGGCAACCGCTTACATGCGAGCTCGCATGGGATCGGCCTTAATAGCAGCCGGTCTTGCTTTACTCTGTATGAGTTATTTTCAAGAGTTTAAAGTGATTCCATGGGTATTGTATTCAGCTGTCACTCTGTTGTTTTTTGCAGATGATTTACGCAAAGATAAAATTACTCGGCCAATCTTTAATCTCTTTAAGAGCGTGCTTCCACCGATGAACCAAACTGAAAGAGAAGCATTAGAAGCGGGTGATGTTTGGTGGGATGGCGATTTATTTAAAGGCAACCCAAACTGGAACGAAATGCTTAACTATGAAAAGCCCGTTCTCACGGCTGAAGAGCAGAGTTTTGTAGACAATCAAGTAGAAACTGTGTGTGGGATGGTTTCAGATTGGGATGTAAATTTTAAAGATAAAGATCTGCCAAAAGCGGTATGGGAATACCTAAAGAAAGAAGGATTCTGGGGTCTAATTATTCCTAAAGAATTTGGTGGTAAAGGTTTTTCGGCGTTAGCTCACTCAGCAATTGTAACTAAATTATCGACTCGAAGCGGTGTGCTAGGCGTTACAACCATGGTTCCAAATTCTCTTGGGCCTGCAGAATTACTCTTACACTATGGAACTGATGAGCAAAAAAATTATTATTTGCCCCGTTTAGCCAAAGGCGACGAAATTCCATGTTTTGCTTTAACTGCACCTAAAGCCGGCTCAGATGCTGGCGCGATTCCAGATACTGGTATTGTTTGTAAAGGGGAGTTTGAAGGTAAAGAAGTTTTAGGATTACGCCTTAATTGGGATAAGCGTTATATCACTCTTGCTCCGGTAGCAACAGTGCTAGGTTTGGCATTTAAAATGTATGATCCTGACGGATTACTCGGGGACCAAGAAGACATTGGTATCACCGTAGCGCTTATTCCTACTTCTCATCCTGGAGTTGAAACCGGTGATCGACATTATCCAATGGGTCAAGCCTTTATGAATGGTCCTACCCGTGGTAAAGATGTTTTTATCCCATTAGACTGGATTATTGGTGGTCAAGATTATCGCGGAAAAGGTTGGAGAATGTTAGTTGAGTGCTTGAGTGCAGGCCGCGGAGTTTCGTTACCTTCGTCGTCAACCGCGACCGGTAAATTAGCTTATCGAGCGACTGGTGCTTATTCTGTGTTACGGGAACAATTTAAAACAGAAATTGGTAAATTTGAAGGTGTCGAAGAGGCTCTCGCTAGAATTGCGGGCAACACGTATCAACTCGAAGCCACTAGAATTATGACCGCTGGTGCGGTAGATCAGGGAGTTAAACCTTCTGTTGTGTCGGCGATAGCCAAGTATCATATGACCGAAGCTGCGCGCGATATTTTAAAAGACTCTATTGATATTCATGGTGGCCGAGGTGTCATTATGGGAGAAAGAAATTATTTATCTAGCGGTTACATGTCCATGCCCATTAGCATTACGGTAGAAGGCGCTAACATACTAACTCGCAACTTAATGATTTTTGGACAAGGTGCTGTCCGTTGTCATCCATTTGTTTTCCGCGAAATGCAAGCAGCGAGTAACCCTAATGAGCAAGAAGGTATCAATGATTTTGACTCACTATTTTTCCGCCACATAGGCTACGGTTTAAGTAACTTTGTGCGTAGTTTAAGCTTGGGGATAACGGCTGCAAAAATTGTTTCTAAACCTGTAACCGGACCAACAGGTCGTTACTATCAGCAGCTTACAAAGTTAAGTAGTGGGTTGGCTCTCGTGTCTGATCTTTCTATGGCTGTATTGGGTGGAGAGCTAAAACGTAAAGAGCGTTTATCAGCACGACTGGGTGATGTTTTGAGTTATTTATACTTAAGTTCGTGCGTTCTTAAGTATTACGAAGACAGCGGAAGAAAAGAGGCTGACTTGCCTTATGTTCAATGGTGTATAGAAAACAATCTTTACTTGGCTCAACAAGCTTTCAATGGCTTTTTTGAAAACTTTAAACCAAGCTGGTTAGCATCATTGTTGAAGCGGGTTATTTTCCCTTACGGAAATAGCTATAAGAAACCAACAGATAGACTTGATCATAAAATTGTTAAATCAATGTTTAATCAAAATGAATTACGCGACCGATTAACCGATGGTATTTATATTGGTAATGAGCAAGATCCCATTGGGAGAGTCGAGAGTGCGTTTGTTAAGGTTTTAGCTACCAAGGATATTGCTGCAAAAATTAAGCAAGCAATTAAAGAGAATAAATTAGAAGCTTCTCGCGAGACGCATGACACGGTTGCGACAGCGGTTGCTGTGGGGGTTATTTCGCAGCAAGAAGCTGACGATTACCTTGATGCTGAAGCTGCTCGATTAGACGCAATTCAAGTTGACGACTATACTAAGGAATATATAGCGGGGCAGTTTGAAAGTGTGAAAGAAAACTCGGAGCAAGCGGCTTAATATTTTGTCTTGCGAAAGCATTAATAACCATTCAAAGGCTGCCTTTTAAAAGACAGCCTTTTTTTTAGGTAGTTTCGTAGGAAAATAATTCGAATCGATTATTAAGCAGCTGTTTAATAGAATTGCTTGAACTGTTCAGTTGAAATTAATTTAAGCATTCTATACTCTGCAATAGCATTAACATTCCAGTTAACCAAAAACTAAATTAAAAGGTAAAATTATGTCTGCAAATACATTGTTCGATACTGGTGCCAAGCTAAAAGCTGGTAAAGTTATTCTAACTGCACTCGCTTTTAGTGTTACTTTAAGTGGCTGCCAAACCTACGATGCTTACACTCGAGAAGGCAAAACTAGCAGTGCAGTAAAATACGGTGCAATTGGTGCTGCTATATGTGGCATTATCGGTTCACGAGACTCTTCTAAACATGCTAGAAATGCCGCGCTAGGTTGTGGTGTCATTGGAGCGTCTGTCGGCGCATATATGGACTCGCAAGAAAAGAAATTAAGAGAGTCGCTTGATGCTACAGGTGTGTCGGTGCAACGTGAAGGTGATCAAATCCGCTTGATTATGCCGGGTAATATTACTTTTGCGACTAATCAATCGCAAATTCAAGCAGATTTCTACCCTGTTCTTGACTCAGTGGTTACCGTTTTACGAGAGTATGAAGAAACGATTGTAGAGGTTGAGGGACACACTGACTCTACCGGGTCTTGGCAACATAACATGCAATTATCTGAGTCTAGAGCTCAGCAAGTGGCGAATTATTTACGAGAAGGCGGTATTATTTCTCAGCGCTTACTTACTGTGGGTAAAGGGCCGGGTGTGCCTGTGGCAAGCAACGATACTGCCCAGGGGAGAGCTCAAAACCGTCGCGTAGAAATTAGAATAAGAGCCATAAAAGCCTAATTCGCGCTTTACCTTAGTCCTTATAATTAATAAAGCGAGAGCAACTTTGTGCTGCTCTTGCTTTAGTGATAATTGAGAATGGCTTAAATCTTGTGATCTTGATTGCCCTAATTTAGATAACCTGTAAAATGTAGCGATTAAGAATTTATACTCAATTTGGAATTAAGTTTGCAGTCAATTGCTCAACTAGATGAAGCTTTACGATTACAGTATTTAGAGGCACTCAATGTGACTCAATGGGTGCTGCGTGACGAGCCTGATTTTGTTGTTACCGAGCAAGCTTGCGATGAGACTCCAATGGCAAGCGGAGAAGCAACATCTCAGGCTAGCGCAAACCCCGCAAATTCAGCAAAGCGAGAAGCTTCTTCTAGCCAGGTTAATACTCAACCTAGCGATAGTGTTAAACCGGCCGAACCAGCCACGACTCAACAAGTTATTCCTGCGTCTGCGACCACCGCTGAGCCGGCAAATCCCGGTCACACCAAGTTAAAGACAGACAAGCCCACTAGTTTTACCATTTCGCAACACTTTTTAAAGTTGGTGAACTGGTCGCAAAATAAGCAAGCAGATTGTAAAGTACTGATTATTTGTCGGCATCAAACCGATCAGCCAGCGCAAAGCTTTGCCAAAGCATCCGCTCCCAGCCAGTTTATGCAAGATTATTTAACGGCACTGAACGATTTAGTCATGGCAAAAGGGATAGAGTTAAACACCCAGTTAGCGCATTTATCAGAGGCAGGCTTGGGTGCAGACTGTCAAAAAATTGAAACCGTTTTTACCGATCTTAAGCCTCGCTTGGTTTTAATGTTGGGCGATGAAGCGGTTAAGAATACATTAGGTCCTGAGCACAATGTCGCTACAACTCGGAATCAAGTATTATCGCTGTTTGGCGAAGTTCCTATCGTCGTTAGTTACCATCCATATACTTTAATTAAAAACCCTCACCTTAAAAAATCTGCATTTGAAGACTTAGTTTTTATTAGCCAAATGTTAGCGCAATCAGCTGTTTAGCCTAAGTTGCGTTTAACTGATGAATTTGGTGATTGAAAAGTTATCCACGATTGATTGCCAGGCTTTAACTGATTTAGAGCGTCACTCACACCAAAGTGGTTGGAGTGAAGCCAATATCCGTTCAGCTTTAAATAGCCCGCATCAAATTGGTTACGGTGGTTGGCTGGGCGCAAACTTAGTAGGGTATATGGTTGTTATGCCGCAAGCGGCAGACTGGGAGCTTTTAAATATTGTGGTTGCAAAGCAAAACCAACAAACAGGCATAGGCGGCAAGTTAATGGAGTTTTTGATTGAGCGAGCAAGACAAGCAAGCGCTCAACGAATATTATTAGAATTAAGAGCGTCTAACCATGCTGCGCAAAATTTATACAAACGATTTGGCTTTCAAGTGATTGCGACACGCGCCGATTATTACATTCGCGGTGACAGTAAAGAAGACGCAATCATCATGCAGCTAGCTTTATAACGATGAGACAGAAGCGCCATTTGGGTTGAATTAAAATCAGCACGAAGTGAGATTCAATTAAAGATTAAAAGGTTACTCACCATTAACCTAAAGAGCCTGTCGAAGAACTGACCCAAACGCACGGCTAGCATAGCATTTAGTCTTTTCTTTCGACTTTGCAAAGTAGGTTAGGTTTTAAAAATAAGCAGGTTTGGTTTTAAAAAAGTAGGTTTGGTTTTAGAAGTGGGCAGCGATGTGTTCACCAGAGAAGCAGGTTATCTGCCGGCGGATATTTTCTTTAACCTGTAGAAAAAAGCGAGCATTAGCCGTTAGCTGAGCGCGATTTTGTGAGCGCGCTCATTGCCATTTATTGCCATTTAATGAAGACAGGTTCTTTTAGTCAATACTAGAACACAACCAAATCCCTGGGTCAGAAAAGCGAAAAGAAGAACTCAGTGTTTGATTTATTGTACTTAGTTATTTTGCTAGAATAGCGCTCAAATTTTTTAGAGCTTTGATTAAAGGGTTTGCTGGCCGTAGACGGTGGCAAACGTTTTAAAATCAAAGTTTAGAGTTAACTTTATATTTTTTGTACCTATTGTTGTACAAATTGGGAGCATAGATACATGGCAAACGCCGATTTTCTTAGTGAAACCAAAAAGCGAAGAACTTTCGCTATCATCTCGCATCCCGATGCAGGTAAAACGACGATTACCGAGAAATTGCTTCTACTTGGTCAAAAAATTCAAGAAGCGGGTACAGTAAAAGGTAAAAAATCTGGAAAACATGCCACATCAGACTGGATGGAAATGGAAAAAGAGCGGGGGATTTCGGTAACAACCTCGGTTATGCAGTTTCCATTTGGTGGAAAAATCGTCAATTTATTAGACACCCCCGGGCACGAAGACTTTTCTGAAGATACTTACCGAACCTTAACCGCTGTCGACTCGGCGCTTATGGTCATTGATAGTAGTAAAGGGGTTGAAGACCGTACCATAAAATTAATGGAAGTTTGTCGTCTTCGAGATACACCAATCGTTACCTTTATGAATAAGCTAGACCGCGATATTAAAGATCCAATCGAGTTAATGGACGAAGTAGAAGAGGTATTAAATATAAAGTGTTCGCCAATTACCTGGCCAATTGGCATGGGAAAGCAATTTAAAGGTGTCTATCACTTACTAGAAGATAAAACTTATCTCTACGCAACCGGTCAAGGTCACCGAATTCAAGAAGAAGTCATTATTGAAGGCATTAACAACCCTCAACTCGATGAAGCTATTGGCAACATCGCACAAGACTTACGGGATGAGTTGGAGTTAGTACAAGGGGCTAGTCATGAGTTTGATCTAGAGGAGTTTTTGAGTGGCAAATTAACGCCTGTCTTTTTTGGTACTGCTTTGGGGAATTTCGGGGTTACCCAAATGCTGCATGGCTTTGTTAATTGGGCGCCAGAGCCGCTTAGCCGCCAAACTGATGTGCGCGAAGTTAAATCAACCGAAGCTGACTTTTCTGGTTTTGTTTTTAAGATTCAAGCTAATATGGATCCTGCTCATCGTGACCGAATTGCTTTTATGCGAATTGTATCTGGTCAATATACTAAGGGCATGAAAATGAAACATGTGCGCTTAAATCGTGATTTGCAAGTTTCCAATGCCGTGACCTTTTTAGCTGGTAATCGCTCTAATCTTGAGACTGCCTGTGCCGGCGATATTATTGGGTTACACAACCATGGCACCATTCAAATTGGGGATACCTTTACGAGCGGTGAGATTTTTAAATTTGCGGGCATTCCAAATTTCGCACCCGAGCTGTTTAGAAGAGTTAGGCTTAAAGATCCGCTTAAAAATAAAGCGCTACTAAAGGGCTTAATTCAACTCTCAGAAGAGGGGGCTACTCAAGTGTTTCGACCATTAATGTCTAATGATTTAATTCTAGGCGCGGTGGGCGTGCTCCAATTTGACGTAGTGGCACACCGTTTAAAGGAAGAATATAAAGTCAATTGTATATTTGAGCCGGTTTCGGTTAATACTGCCCGTTGGGTAGAATGTAGCGACGAGAAAATGCTCGAACAGTTTAAAAATAAAGCCTCAGAAAACCTCTCTGTCGATGGCGGTGATAATTTAACTTATTTAGCGCCGACTCGAGTTAACCTCAACCTTATGCAAGAGCGCTGGCCGGATATTGAGTTTAAACAAACTCGCGAGCACTAATTTGACAGTTTAAGTGTAAATAGGCAGCAAACAAAAACTTGGGCTAGCGTGTAGATGCGTCTGGGCTAACCCCTATTTGTACGTGAATTTAGATAAAAGCAGTAAATTAATGGTGTAACTTTTCATTTTAAAGATTAAAAGTTGCTATGCTTAAACTAGCAATAAGAATTTATTCGTTTTTATCAATAAGGTGATTTTTTCGGCTTTATTTGATTTAGAGTCGTTGCATATGCAACAAATTAAATTTAAAGTACGCCTTATAATAAAAAGAGATGTACAAATAATATGCCAAACCAAATCAAGTTGTTTGATTCTCACTGTCACTTAGACTTTCCGGTATTTAAAGGGAAAGTGAATATGTTCATCGAGAAAGCCGTAGAAACAGGCATCGGTGGAATTTTAATTCCTGGGGTTACGCGTGACGGTTGGTTAAGAATTAGACAAATTACCGCTCGAACTGAAATTTGTCATACAGCATTGGGATTACATCCGATGTTTATGGACCAACATAAAGATAAAGACCTACATGATTTAGAAATGGCTTTATCGGTAGGGCCCATTGCTGCTATTGGAGAGATTGGGCTAGATTTTTATAAGTCAAAAGAAAACGCTGCTAGGCAGATTGAATATTTTCAAGCACAAATAGATATTGCCAAAGTGGCGCAATTACCCGTTATTTTGCATGTACGCAAAGCGCATGACCAAGTACTACAAATTTTAAAGCAAAGTTACTTTAAATGTGGCGGTATAGTGCACGCCTTTAATGGCAGCGAAATACATGCCCAACGTTATATTGATTTAGGCTTTAAACTCGGCTTTGGTGGTGCAATGACTTTTCCTAGAGCGGCCAAGTTACATCGCTTAGCTGCAAGCCTACCCTTAGATTCAATTGTACTAGAAACTGATGCGCCAGACATGCCGCCGGTGACCTGTAAAGCTGAGTTTAATACGCCGCTACACTTATTTGACAATTTCAGGAGCCTCGTTTCTTTGCGCGAAGAACCTGCTGCAAAAATTGCATTGCAAACGACTAAAAATGTTCGTTCAGTTTTAAATTTTGATTAAGCTCCTTAATAAATTAGCGTTATCCAAAATGTGGTCTATTTAAAAACTTCAAGGTTTCGTATTTGCTATTTAAATTCAATGCGTTAGACTAAAACAATGTGATTTTTTGGTGATAAATTAATATGTCTGCGAGTGCGACGAGAAAAACTGACGCTGTTAGCATTATTAGTCAATTAGAAAAGACTGAAATGATTGATTCTGAGCAATCAAAACTAGCAGTTTTACAGTTAAGAGCTAAAAAGACTGAAGGTCACCCGATTTCTCAAGTTGCTTCCCTCAACTTAAAATCAAAAGCATTGCGTAATAAGCTGTTAACTGCTGAGCTCCTTTCCGAATGGTACGCCAAGCTTCATAAATTGCCCTATGTGCGGCTAGACCCGCTAAAAATTAATGTTGACGCCGTAACTGCTGTGATGTCTAAAGCATTCGCATTACGCCATGATATTTTAGCCTGTGATGTGTCTCCAACTGAAGTTACTGTTGCTGTGGTTGACCCACTAGCCACAGCTTGGGAAGCAGGCTTAACGCACATCTTACGAAAAACCATAACCAAAGTTTTTGCTAACCCCGAAACCGTACATCGCCTACAACAAGATTTTTACAACTTAAGTCGGTCTATGAAAGGGGCGTCGAGTGAGAGCTTGCAGAACGTTAAGGTCACTAACTTAGAGCAATTACTCGAAGTAGGTAAAACCGGTGACATAGATGCGAACGATCAGCATGTAGTTCAAATTGTTGATTGGCTGCTACAGTACGCATTTTCGGAGCGAGCAAGCGATATTCATATTGAGCCAAGGCGAGAAGCCGCCAACATTCGGTTAAGAATTGACGGAGTACTTCACAAAGTCTATGAGATGCCTGCGAATATTGCTGCGGCAGTAATCGCTCGCTTCAAAATTTTGGGACGCATGGACGTAGCAGAAAGGCGTAAACCGCTTGATGGCCGAATTAAAACTAAAACCCCAAAGGGGATAGAAATAGAGTTGCGGCTTTCAACTTTGCCCACGGCTTTTGGCGAAAAACTCGTCGCCCGAGTGTTCGATCCGACAGTATTGTTGCGTGATTTTGCTCAGTTAGGATTAGATAAAGACGTAGAAAAGGATTGGTTGAAGATGGCGCGCCAGCCAACCGGGATTGTATTGCTTACGGGACCAACCGGATCGGGTAAAACAACGACGTTATACACAACATTAAAATTACTAGCGACCAGCGAGGTTAATGTTTGTACGATTGAAGATCCTATCGAAATGGTTGAGCCAGCATTTAATCAAATGCAAGTGCATCATGATATCAGCTTAGATTTTGCGAGCGGTGTAAGGGCGTTATTACGTCAAGATCCAGACATTATCATGATTGGTGAAATTAGAGACAGAGAAACTGCAGAGATGGCTATTCAAGCATCTTTAACCGGTCATTTAGTGATTTCAACTTTACATACGAATGACGCAGCTTCTGCAATCACACGGCTGCAAGATATCGGTGTGCCACCTTATCTGGTTAATGCAACTTTGTTAGGCGTTATGGCGCAAAGGCTTGTTAGAACTTTGTGCGGACATTGTAAACAAGCGATTGAGCCCAATGAGCAAGGATGGAAAGAGCTTACAGTAGGCTTTTCGTTGCCTTTACCTAAATTAATGTTTAAGCCCAAAGGGTGCGATGAGTGCCGCCAGTCTGGATATATTGGACGGGTGGGGATCTACGAGCTACTGCAAATGTCAGGAGCTGTTAAAAAGTTAGTGTCGACAGGTTGCGAAGTGGCTCCCATAAAGAGCCAGGCACTTGATGATGGAATGCAATTGTTACGAATTAACGGTGCGCGCAAAGTTGCAGAAGGTAAAACAACAATAGAAGAAGTCATGCGAGTTGCTTCTCCTTCAATGGAAGAATCCTAACCTCGTCGGTTTGATCGGTTGCGCTAAGGCGATTTAGTCAGCGAATTTTTTATTTGATTAGCTGACTTTTTCTAGCTAATTACAATTGCTTGTCACATTAGCTTGCTACTTGCTGTTGCCAGCTAATTTGATCAAAATAATGTTTTTTTACTTAAAATAAAAACTCGCCTTGCCAAGCAAAATCCAAGTCGTTTTATCTATATTTTTATTAGGGAATTTTCTATCTTGCGATTACTCACTACTTATATGATTGTTAGCGCGGCTTGCTTTAGTTTATTTGCTAGCAATTCCTATGCCTCGAACCATAGCTCGCTAATTGACAAGCTTAATAATATTCTATCGAAGCAAGCTGATGACAAGCCAGGAATTAGTGTGCTTTTTAGAAAAGATAATCAAGTTATCTTTAAGTCGAGCAAAGGTCTGGCAAACAAAGTTAAAAACTTGCCAATTAATGCAACCACAGGATTTAGAATTGGCTCTATCAGCAAGCCTTTTACAGCATTGGCAATTATGAAATTAGTTGAGCAGAAAAAACTTTCTCTTGAGGATAGTGTCACTGATTTTATTCCCGCATTAGCTTCAAACTGGGAAGGAATTACGCTAAAGCATTTATTGTCTCACCGCGTTTATTTATCGAATGATTTTTTCTCGCGCGCAAACTTACGGCTAGCAAATTTATCCACTAATCACGACCTTATAAAATTTCTAGCGATTAAACAGGTTAAAGTGAAAAAGCTAGCAACAGACAAAGCAATCTATTGTAATACTTGCTACGTGCTTTTAGCCGAAGTTGTTGCTAAAGCAAGTGGTGAGAGTTTTGCCAATTATTTAAGCCAGCATATTTTTGCGCCAGCAAATATGAAAAATACTTATATCTTAGATAAAGGCGTAGTAATGAACCCTAATGATGCACTTAACTATGCTAAAACCGAGTCTTTCTTTCGAATTAAACAATTTACAACGGGTGCAATGGCGCAGGTAAGTAGTATTGATGACTTAAATAATTTTATTATTGCCCTTAAATCCGAAAAAATAATCAGTCAAGACTCATTAGCTTTAATGACTAGAGTTCACGCAGATTTAGGTGATGATGGTACTTTTGGATTAGGTTGGGTAATTGGCTGGGGAAATAAGCCGTTTTACTCTCATGGCGGATCACAAGATGGCTATCAGTCGGAGCTGTTTTTTTATCCAAAGCACGATCTTGAAGTCGCTATTTTAACTAATGGCGGAAACAAAACTTATGCGCTTCAAGCACAAATAATGAAAGCCGTCATTAGTCATTATAATTAATGAGATCTTAGCCTATAACCGTCTTTAAAAAGGCGGCTATAGGCCGCTAATTACATGTTTAGCAACTGGGTTTTTTGTTGTTGTAATTTAACTAATGACTTTTCCGATTGAGCTAGCTTTTCCTTTTCTTTTGCAACGACATCTTGAGGTGCGCGTTCAACAAACTTAGGGTTTTCTAACTTACCAGAGAGCCTTTGTGTTTCTTTACTCAGCTTTTCAATTTCTTTATCTAAACGAGCAACTTCTGCGGTGACATCTATTAATCCCGCGAGAGGGACTAAAATTTCCATATCACCCGCGAGAGCAGTTGCTGCAGGCGGGAGTTCGCCGCTTGCAACTTCGATGCTTTCTAACTTTGCTAAAGCACTTGCAAAATCTTGGTACTCTTTGAGTTTAGCAATATCTTCTGACGAAGCATTTTTAAGTAAAACGCTTACAGGTTTTCCTTGAGAAACATTTAGTTCGCCGCGAATTGTGCGCACAGCAACAATTAAGTTTTGAATCCACTCTAAATCTTGAAGTGCTTTTTCGTCCACTAGCTCTGAATTGTGAACTGGAAAACTAGATAGCATAATCGACTCAGATTGAGTATTAACCATTGGTTTTAGCTTTTGCCAAATTTCTTCTGTGATAAACGGCATCATTGGGTGCAATAAACGCATCATCGACTCTAGCACATTGACTAGCGTATGACGGGTACCGCGTTGTTCTGCTTGGGTTGCTTTTTCACCGTATAAAATAGGTTTAGATAGTTCTAAATACCAATCACAATAATCGTTTCGACTGAACTCGTATAAAGCTTTAGTTGCAAGGTCAAAGCGGTATTCTGTGATGTGTTTTTCAAAAGTTTGGGTGGTTTTTTGTAGTCGGCTGATAATCCATCTATCAGCGATGCTAAGTTTAAGTTCTCCGCCGTCTTTGCCGCAATCTTGATTTTCGCTGTTCATTAAAACATATCGAGTCGCGTTCCACAGTTTGTTACAGTAGTTGCGGTATCCTTCCACTCTGCCTAAATCAAAGTTAATGTCGCGACTCGTTGATGCTAATGCACAGAAAGTAGCACGTAACGCATCGGTCCCGTAAGACTCGATGCCGTCGCCAAACTGAGATCGCGTTCTTTTTTCAATCTTGTTAGCGATTTTAGGGTTCATTAAACCGCTGGTTCTTTTGGTGACTAAGGACTCTAAGTCAATGCCGTCGATTAAATCGATCGGGTCAAGGACATTCCCTTTCGACTTAGACATTTTATCGCCGCTTTCGTCGCGAATGAGTCCGGTAATATAAATTTCTTTAAAAGGTACTTTACCCGTGAACTTTAAAGTCATCATTATCATTCTGGCTACCCAGAAGAAAATAATATCAAAACCGGTCACTAATACGCTGGAAGGAACAAACTTCTCTAATTCTTGAGTTGAGTTAGGCCAACCCATAGTGGCAAATGGCCATAAAGCAGAAGAAAACCAGGTATCTAATACGTCATTGTCTTGGGTTAGTTTTATGTCGTCACCAAGCTGGTTTTCACTGCGCGCTTCGGCCTCGCTGGCTGCAACATAAACGTTTCCTTGCTCATCATACCAAGCCGGAATACGGTGTCCCCACCAAAGTTGTCGACTAATGCACCAATCTTGAATATTTTCCATCCAGTGATAATAAGTTTTGTCCCAGTTAGCGGGTACAAACTTGATATCGCCAGACTTAACTGCGTCGATTGCAGGCTTAGCTAAACTCTCAACCGCAACATACCATTGATCAGTTAACAGCGGTTCAATAACTTCATTACTTCTATCTCCGCGTGGAACTTTTAGCCCATGATCGTCAATTTTTTCTAGTAGTCCAAGTGACTTAAATTCTTCAACAATTTGTTTTCTGGCAGCAAACCTTTCTAATCCGTGATAATTTGGGGGGAGTGTTAAATCGATTCCAGCTAAAGGTTTTCCCGCAACATCAAAAGCTTCTGCTTGATTAAGAATATGGGCGGTTGTTGATAAAATATTAATTAAAGGGAGTTTATGACGCTTGCCTACTTCATAGTCATTAAAGTCATGAGCTGGCGTTATTTTCACGCACCCAGTACCAAACTCTTGGTCAACATAATCGTCTGCAATTATTGGAATGACGCGATTAACCAAAGGTAGTAATAGGCTTTGACCAATAAGGTCGGTGTAGCGCTCGTCATTTGGGTTTACTGCGACAGCCGCGTCACCGAGCATTGTTTCTGGACGAGTGGTTGCAACCACTAAATAGTCTTTTCCGTCAGCGGTCTTTGCGCCATTGGCAAGTGGGTAGCGGAAATGCCAAAGGAAGCCTTTTTCGTCATGATTTTCTACTTCTAAATCGGAAATTGCTGATTGAAATTTGGGGTCCCAATTAACGAGTCGTTTGCCGCGGTAAATGGTGTTTTCTTTGTACAGTTGAATAAAAACTTCCTGTACGGCTTTCGATAACTCTGGACTCATTGTAAATGCTTCGCGGTTCCAGTCAGGAGAGTCACCTAAGCGTCGCATTTGCTGTGAAATATTTCCGCCAGATTGTTCTTTCCAATCCCAAACTTTTTCTACAAAGGCTTCTCGACTAAAGTCAGTACGCTTTTTACCTTCAGCATTAAGCAATCTTTCTACCACCATTTGGGTGGCTATGCCGGCATGGTCGGTACCACATTGCCATAAAGTGTCGTCACCTTTCATGCGGTGATAACGGGTCAGCAGATCCATGATGGTATGTTGAAACGCATGTCCCATATGTAAGCTTCCGGTTACATTGGGCGGTGGAATTAAAATACAATATGGCTCGCCTTGGCCACTAGCTTTAAAGTAGTCACCATCTTCCCAAATTTTGTACCATTTTTGTTCAATATTTTGGGGAGTATAAGATTTTTCCATGATAAGAACTCAGTATTAGGTTTAATTATTGAATAGGGTGCTTGTTGCTATATTTTTCTGTGGTTGAGTGGATAGCCACGCTCTCGGTAAAAGCGAAAACGATCTCTAGCAAGCTCTTTATTTTCGTCGTCTCCAAACGCATATTCGAAAACCCACTTAAACTGACTAAAAAACAAAGGTACTTGCGTACCCATGTTGATTAACACGTCGGGTCTTACACGAGGGTTTTGACCATAGCCAATTTCAATTGGAGGCAGCGTATCTTGATCTTCTCCAACCAATTGATGAGGTAGAAAACTTTTTGCGTCGTGAGTCCAAAGCAGCTCGTCAATTTTTTCAGCTTGTTTACGATCAGCTGTATTAACAAATACTTTTTGGCCTTTGCGATAGGCACGCTTGATAACCTCACATAAATGTTTGTGAGGTGCATTCTGCGCAGAAGATTCCACTGAGTAGAATTCAATCTGAGTCATTTAATCGCCTTTTAACTTAGTTTAAATAAAAATCGATGCTAGCTATTTAGCTTTCGCATCGATTCATAATAAACTGGGTTAGCAATGGAACAGGACGGCCGGTAGCGCCTTTGTTTTTGCCTGAAATCCAGGCAGTACCAGCAACATCAATATGAGCCCAGTTATACTTTTTAGTAAAACGAGACAAAAAGCAGCCTGCGGTTATTGTGCCAGCAGCGCGCCCACCTAAGTTAGTCATATCTGCAAAGTTAGAGTCAAGTTGCTC
Source organism: Aliikangiella aequoris (assembly GCF_053709105.1). Classification (NCBI taxonomy): domain Bacteria; kingdom Pseudomonadati; phylum Pseudomonadota; class Gammaproteobacteria; order Oceanospirillales; family Pleioneaceae; genus Aliikangiella; species Aliikangiella aequoris. The sequence goes on along the minus strand of NZ_CM132298.1, from coordinate 2,454,013 downwards.
TTGGTACTCATCCCATAATGGTAAACGCCAAACTCGGTCACCACAAAGTTCACCTGCATTTAATAACTCATGGGCTAATGGGTTATGGTTGCTCATTAATCCAGACGCTTGACTGCCTAATGCAATAATACAAGCACCAGTTAAGGTGGCTACATCAATTACTGTGTCTGGCTCAAATCGCTCTACATAAGTTAATGCATCACAAAGAACGAGGCGACCTTCCGCGTCTGTGTTTAATATTTCTACGGTTTGCCCAGAAAGGGTTGTTACAATATCACCAGGTCGGCTGGCACCACCGCTTGGCATATTTTCTGCTGCGGCAATAACCATAATTAAATTGACCGGTAACTTCATTTCTGTCACTGCGACAAATGCACCAAAAACTCCAGCTGCACCGCCCATGTCGTATTTCATTTCATCCATACGCTCGCCAGGCTTTAATGAAATACCGCCACTATCAAAAGTGATACCTTTGCCCACTAAAACAATGGGTTTTTGGTCCGGTTCGCCACCTTTGTATTCTAGTATAATCATTTTGGCCGGTGTATCTGAGCCTTGTGACACTGACACAAATGCACCCATGCCCATTGCTTTTAATTCTGCTTCATCAAAAATTTGACAATTAACAGAACTATTTTCAACTGCGAGTATTTTTGCTTGTTCAGCTAAATAAGTTGGATTAGCCACATTGGGGGGTAAGTTAGCTAAGTCGCGCGCTTTGTGAGCGCCTTTGGCTATGGCTAAACCTTCTTCAATCGCTTGCTCACCAATAGTGAGTTCTTTTCTAGTGGTCACATTAAATGTTAGCCGGCGAAGAGGGCGGCGGGCAGAGTCTGTTTTGCTTTTGAATTCTTCAAACGCGTATAAAGTGTCTTGCGCTGCTTCAATGGCGTGTCTAATTTTCCAACGGGTATCACGCCCTTTAACATTAAGTTCGCTTAAAAAGCATACCGCTTCCATCGAGCCTGTTTCATTTAAGGTGGTAATCGCTTTGGCAATGACTTTTAGATATTGTTTGTCGCCAAAGTCACGCTCTTTACCACAGCCAATCAATAAAACTCGATCAGACAGTGTGTTAGGAACATTGTGTAACAATAGTGCTTGGCCTAGTTTACCTTCGAGGTCACCGCGCCTTAAAATATTGCTTAAGTAGCCTTCACTCACTTTATCTAGCTGCTCGCCCATTGCGGATAACTTTCTTGACTCAAAAACGCCAACAACAACACAGGCGCTTCTTTGTTTTTCAGGGTTACCGCTTTTTACATTGAATTCCATTAAACAAACCTTATTTTAATTTGATTAAAAATATTAGTGTCAATCAACAATTGTCTATAATTCACCCGATTCAATCGCCACTATTTGTGAATTGAATCGTGCATTTAAGCTTACTTAATCTCAAACTAACTAAATACTACAAGCTATGGTATATTTGTGCCCAATTTCATTGGCTGAAGCGCGATTTTTCGCAGAAAAGCTAAGAAAACGAGAGTTTAACTTAAAAATCGTTAATAATTAAGTAAAAGTAACACTTTTCTGAGTAAATATCTTGATCCTTAAGCGCTACATTAATACTGAAATCATAAAAAGCACATTAGCCATTTTGGTAGTGTTGATATTGATTTTTATCAGTACACGTTTCATTAAATATATTCAGCTCGCTGTCGACGGCACTATTTCGTCTGGCGCCGTGTTTAAATTAATGGCGCTGCAAATTCCTACAGTCGCTGGCTTTCTTATTCCTTTGTCGTTTTTTATTGCGATTTTGCTGACATTAGGGCGCCTTTATAGTGAAAATGAAATGGCCGTACTAAAAAGTGTTGGCGTAGGCGAGCGCATGATGATTAAGTTTATTTTACCTGTGGCTTTAGGGTTGTCGTTAGTTTCAGCGGGTCTATCCTTTTGGGTTACACCATGGTCAAACTTGAAGGCAAAAACATTGTTAGCTACGGAAAAAGCAGAAGCCGAGATGGGCGCTTTTTTACCGGGACGGTTTCATGAAAATAAGTCGAAAGATGGCGTGGTATTTGTGGAGTCTAAAGATGAGCAAGGCTCAATTCGTCGTCTATTTAGTGTAAGCGGTCTAAACCAAGCTAGTGAAGAGCTCAACATACAAGTCGCAGCCCAAGGCGATTTTCTACGTGTTCAAGACCGCTCTGTAGCGACAAAAGACCAACTTGAAGATTCAATTAATCAGCTACCTAAAGGGAGTTATATGTGGTTAACGCAAGGCCAACACTATCGCTTTGATAAAACCGAAAAGCGTTGGCAAGTGACTGACTACCAAAGTTATTTTATGCGAGTGCCCGAAGAAGCGGTAAAAGAGTCTGCGGTAAAAACTAAAGCATTGTCATCTATTGAGTTACTGAGTAGCCGAACTTTGGCTGCTTGGGCGGAAATTCATTGGCGTTTGTCGGCACCACTTTCTATACCTATTCTGGTTTTATTGGCTGTACCCTTGGCTAGGTCGCAGCCTCGCCAAGGAAAGTTTGCAAGGCTAGGGCCGGCCATTTTACTTTACCTCATTTATGCGGTGTTAATGATGAATACGAGACAATTAATTGTCGATGCAAAAATTCCGGTTGAACTTGGCTATTGGTGGATTCATGCAAGCTTCCTGGTCGCTGCTTTGTGGCTATTAAAGCCGTCTAAGTTTAAGCCTCTACGTAGGCGGCAAGCCAATGTTTAGTTTGCTCGATCGGTATATTGGCAAGCAGGTTATAGCGGCGAGTTTAATCATTTTGATTATTTTAACTAGTTTGCGTAGCTTATTTAGCTTGCTTGACGAAATGGGAGATATTGGAGTTGGTCGTTATCAAATATCGGACGCGCTGCTTTATATTGGATTAATGATTCCCGAGCGGCTACTGGAGTTTTTTCCTATGAGTGTGCTTATAGGTTCGCTTTTCGCTATGGGAAGTCTTGCTCAGCATAGTGAGTTAACAGTGATGCGCGCTGCAGGTATAACAACTTGGCGAATTGCAGCTTCCGCGATTAAAGCTTCTGGCATTCTTATGTTGTGCGTTATTTTGGTCAGCGAATGGCTTGCGCCAGTGACAACTAAATCAGCTTCGCAACTTCGCGCGGTAGCGATTAGTAGTGGTGAGCTCAGTTTAAGTCAGTCTGGCTTATGGGCAAAGCAGGGTAATCGCATCATCCATATACTGAATATAGTGAATGATAAAGAGCTCAAAGGGCTCACCATTTTTCAATTGAATAATGTCGGAAGCCTAGAGCAAATAATCAAGGCGGAAAGCGCCAGTCAGGTAGGGGCAGCATGGCAATTAAATAAAGTGACCGAAACTCACTTTGCTCAAGAGCAAATAGTGACTAAGCAATCTGAGTCGAAAGCTTGGAATTCACCGCTAAAATCCAGTCAAATTGAGAGCTTAACCATCCCTGCAGACTCACTCAATTTAGTTGGCCTAATTGATTATATTGAGTATCTTAATTCAAATAAATTAAATAGTGCAGAGTATGAGCTAGCTGCATGGAAGAAAGTCTTTCAACCCTTTGCCATTGTCGTGATGATGTTTTTAGCTGTGTCGTTTGTTTTTGGTCCCATGCGCAGTGTTACTATGGGGGCTCGAATATTAGCTGGTGTGATTTTAGGTTTTGGATTTCACTTAGCTAATCAGTCATTTGGTCCGGTAAGTATTGTTTATAATTTGCCCCCAGTTTTAGGCGCTTTGTTACCACTTATTTTATTTGCTGGAGCCGCCTGGTGGCTAATGCGCAGAAGTAGTTAGTTTGGGCGAGATTGGTTAAGGTTAAAATTCTGCTATACTCGAATAAAATAAAAAGGTTTAAACTTATAACTTGTAAGGGTTGGGTCGGTGAAATGGATACACTATGCTTGAGCTAAATGACTTTTTTGGGCTTGCCATAGATGAAGATATATCGGATATAAAGTACTTTATTACTTTAATAAAGCTAAAAAAGCTCATCGAAGGGACTAATGTTGTACAAACTTTAGCCAAGCAAAATGGCCGAAATGCGGCAATTGTCAATGTCGCTAGAAGACAGCAGATGCTAAAAGCAATTAAACCCTTATTAAACGCCAAAATGAAAAACTATGAAGCCTCTTTTTATAGCAAGGAGGTGACCACTTCTAGTGAGCACGATCGGATTTATAGCGCCGAAGATAAACTTTTAGAGTTCGCGCTGTTGGTTGCTTCGACGAAAAGTAAAAAAGTGATGTTAGAAGATCCTAACATTTTAACGGTTAAGCAGTTACGAGAAGCGAAGTTTCTTGGTACTCGATTTGATCGTTGCTGGGAAATTCTATCGGTAGAGTCAAGTCATACCGTGACCGCATACCGCAAAGCTAAAAAATAGCCAAGTAGTCGCTTAGTCAGATAGAGTGATTAACTTCACCAGTTCCTTTAACCTAATCTCCTTTTAACCGATTCTCTTTTTATGCTCGCTTGTGGCTTGTGGCTTGTTGGCTAATTTGGGTGGAGATATAGAGGCTAAAAAAAACCCGGACAGATTGGCAGATCAGGCCGGGGGGGGAATGCTCCATGACGGGAGACTAAATTTTTACTGGAAACTTAATTACTATGACGACTAAATCTTAAAAAAGTTGCTTCGTTTTTGTCGTCACAAGTTACAAAATGTAAATTGCTACATCTATTTACGGTTAAATTATAGACAATTAATTTAGGCTGAAACTTAGTGCAAGTCTTGCTAATCAATCCACTGGAAGCATTGAGATATAAAGACATTTTGATTAATTAATGCTAAATCAGTTTGTGTGGAGTAATAATAACGACGATATTTATTTCAAATTGATCTATAAATTATTTGATGTAACACCTCTCTTTAAAGTCGAAAGCCAAAATTCATTTTTGAATAGAAAGGTTTTTGTTATTTAATCTAATTAGAGTGGTAAAATAGTGCTACAACCACTTTATTTAGAAGTCAGATGTTAGAAGATTTTAAATTTGTTTTGTCCCATACAACGCACCCTGGAAATATTGGTGCGGCCGCAAGAGCTCTAAAGGTAATGGGGCTTAGCCGATTAAGCTTAGTGAACCCCAGTAAATTTCCTAGTGCAGAAGCGACTGAGCGTGCCTCTAGAGCCGATGACGTATTAGCCAATGCGCAAGTTGTCACCAATATTGAAGAAGCCATCAGTGAGTGTCGCCTTGTTGTAGGCACTAGTGCGCGAACCCGAAGTTTACCAAGCAAGCTAGTCACTCCACGAGAGTTAACCAATATCATCAAAGCAAATCCACAGAAGAGGCCGGTGGCGGTATTGTTTGGAACTGAAAACTCAGGTTTAACTAATCAAGAGCTTCATTTATGTCACTATCATGTTTATATACCAACGAATCCCGAATACTCTTCGCTTAATTTAGCCTCGGCGGTGCAGTTAGTGGCGTATGAATTGAGTTTGGCATTTGCCGAGTTTGAGCCTTTACCTAGTCCTGAGATTCCTGAAAATGAGCAGCCAATTCCACGAGAGCTGTTAGCAGGAACGCTCGCGCACTTTGATGAAGTGATGCGGCTAACTGGATATTTACTTCCAAAACATGAAAAGCATATTGATATCCGTATGAACCGGCTATTGAATAAAGCTGAGCTTACCTATAGCGAAATGAATATTTTGCGAGGTTTTTTGCGTTCAGTAAAATACCGGATCGATCAGCTAAGTGTTAAAGATTAAAGCATTGCTAAGCGGAAAATGAGCTAATAGCAAACCATTAATTTAAATTTAAGTGTGACTTAAAAGTAATATGAAAAAAGTAATTTATTTAGATTATGCAGCGACTACGCCTGTTGATCAGAGTGTTGTTGAAGAAATGACTCGCTGTCTGTCAATAGAGGGTGACTTTGGAAACCCTGCCTCTCGTTCCCATCGTTATGGCTGGCAAGCCGAAGAGTTAGTTGATATTGCTCGTAACCAAGTGGCGGAGTCAATTAGTGCTGATCCACGAGAAATTGTTTGGACTTCCGGCGCGACAGAAGCTAATAACTTGGCTTTAAAAGGAATTGCGGAAAGCCACGGCAAAGGCCATATTGTTACTTCAGCAATTGAGCATAAAGCGGTACTTGATACTTGTGAGTATCTGGCCTCAATAGGGTTTGACATAACCTATGTAGCACCAAACAAGCAAGGTGAAGTAGAGGTCGCTGCTATTGAAGCTGCAATTAAGTCCAATACCATTCTAATATCGATTATGCATGTAAATAATGAAACGGGAGCAGTTCAAAATATTGTTAAAATCGGCGAGTTGGCTCACTCCAAACATATACCTTTTCATGTCGATGCGGCGCAAAGCATTGGCAAGCTTAACATTGATGTAACCGAAATGCCCATAGACATGATTTCAATGTGCGCGCATAAAGTTTATGGCCCTAAAGGCGTTGGCGCTTTATATGTAAAGCGCAACCTGCAGCCCAATATTAAAGCGCAAATTCATGGAGGCGGGCATGAGCGCGGACTTAGGTCCGGAACCCTAGCAACTCATCAACTGGTTGGAATGGGACGCGCGTTTGAGCTAGCGCTGCAACTCCAAGCACAAGAGAGCGCGAGAGTTTTAATGTTAAAACAGCGCTTTTGGCAAGGGGTAAAGCCGTTACAGGGCGTGCACATCAATGGCGACTTAGAAGCGAGCGTCGCCGGAATATTAAATTTACGCTTTGACTATGTTGATAGTGAAACTTTGCTCATGGCCTTTAAAGATATTGCGGTATCATCTGGCTCTGCTTGCACTAGCGCAAGTGTGGAGCCTTCGTATGTGTTAAAAGCCATGGGACTCAGTGATGAGCAAGCACATGCGTCATTGCGCTTTTCATTTGGACGCTATACCACTACAGAGGATATAGACAATGCGATTGAAGTTGTCGCAACTGGACTTGCCAAACTAAGGGCTCTTTCTCCAGAATGGCTAGCGCGCAGCTAAAGTTTATACTTTATTGCAGAGACAGCATTTGCAAGAGGCAAGAGGCAAGGTACAAGAAACACTCAATTATTATTCACTAATAATATTCGCAAACAAGAAAACAATCGTCTAAACTTTCTGTTAGCTATTTAATAGGGTAGTAGAGTGGTGTAAGAGCGCTATTTATTGCGGATATCTTTTGCCTATATCACACTGAAAATTTTAAATTTATAAATGTGAAAGGTTAAATTTAGCTTTATTTTAAAAAAGTACTTGTAATTTTTTTTCAAACCTTCATAATGCGCACCGCATCGGGTCGTTAGCTCAGCCGGTAGAGCAGTTGACTTTTAATCAATTGGTCGGGCGTTCGAATCGCCCACGACCCACCATATTGCAAAAAGGCGTATCTAAATGATACGCCTTTTTTGTTTGGGTGCTGCTTTTACCAGAAATCACCTCCTAATCTTACCAACTCAATCTTTATACATCGCTTTTATCGCTCCGCCGCAACCAGTGAGCGCAAGCTAAAGTATTGTCAGTGCAGTTATTTCAAGCATCATGAACTCTAGGAATTATGCTAATATCACTTAGTATTTAATTTTACTACTTAAAAGCGTATAAGGTTTTGCTATGTCAGTGTTGCAAATTAACTCATCCCCCAAAATTTGGCTGGTGGCTATTATAGGCATCGCAATTTTAATGTTGCATAGTCATACCTATTCTGGTGCTTATATTAGTATGGATAGTTTGTATTACTTTCATGGAGCCTATAACTGGGCTGCAGGGCATGGGGTTAGCATAACTGACTTTAATTCTGTTGATATTGCTAATAAAGCACTTACAGTGTGGCCGCCATTGTATTCTGGAATACTAGCGAGCTCGTGTTGGCTGAGTGAGTGCGTTAATTTGAACTTTGATGAGACCAGTTTAAAGATTAACTTAATCATGTTAGTCATAACTATTTATTTATTCTTTAGCATTTTAAAGAAAATTTTACCGGTTAATATTGCATTAATAACTTGTTTCTTGTTTGTCATTTTACCTAGCACTCAAATACTCTACACCTACGCTTGGTCAGAAGTTATATTTCTTGCGCTTATTTTATTATCTTTTCAAAATTTAACTGGGTTTTTAAATTCAAGAAAAACCTCGCATTTAATTGCTTCTATCGTTTTTATTGCGATAGCTACCTACACACGCTATGTGGGGGTGGCTTTTGCGTTAGCGCATGTCTTTTGTCTTTTTTGTCAGCCCAAGTACGCAATCATTCGAAATTTAAAAAGCGCACTAGGTGCAGGCACTCTATATGTGCTGCTTATTCTACCGTTGCTACTTTACAATTGGAGCATTACGGGGAGTTTGTCCGGTGGAAACCGGGGCATACCTGATATGCGTTTAGGATCAGATACCGTTTTATTGTTTGATTTATATAGCCGCGAGTGGTTTTCAGGCTTCTGGCTGTTGGCCTTGCTTAGTATCTTCGCGTTATTAACTATCGTAGTAATGTTAATTCGCTCAAAATCTAATTTAACCTTAGCCAGTATCTTTGAACGGCAAGGTACCTTAGCGATAATCTGGTTTGGTTTTTATTTAGTTTTTTTGGTGATATCAAGAAGCTTTCAAGTTGTAGATTTAGACGCAAGGATGTTGTCGATTAGCTGGCCATTTTTAATGCTTTTTTTAGTATCATTATTATGGGCAGCCTATCAAAAGCTAAATAGACCAATGGTTATAAGTGTTGCGGCATTCTTTGTAATGATGCTAGCTTTTTCTGGAATGAGAGTACATTCAGAAATAGTCGACAATAAATTGTCTATGCGCGGTGTAGGTAACATTAACGGGATTAGTTATCCTAACTTATTAAATTCTGGTTTTGATGTTTATCGACATATTGCGGATAAATATCAAGCCAATGAACGAGAGTTTGTGATAACTGATTTGAATCGACCTATATTACTAAAATATTTTTTTAGTCGAGCCAATGTTCAGTCTATCGCACCCTATTTATCATTAAGTGCCACAGATAGAAATAACCTTTTTGCAACACGTTCGGGCATACTGGTGCTAACTAGTCGCCAGGTACTACAACAAATTGTTCAGGCGTCGCCCTTTCAAATAAGTTATAAAGCTTATAGAGTAAGTAAAAACGCCGCGCCGGTTATTGTTATAGAATTGCCACTTAAATCTAAAGAGTCTTTTACAAAGGTCGAATAATGTTATCAATAATATGCCCTTGTTTTAATGAGTCATCTGCAATAGAAAGTTTTCACAGCAATTTAAGTTTGGCGTTATCGTCGCTGAGTATTACTTACGAGATTGTATTTATTGATGATGGCAGCGAAGATGATACGTTTGACAAAATGCTCGAACTAAAAGAGCAGCATAACGAGATTAGAATTTTAAAATTGTCGCGCAACTTTGGTAAAGAAGCGGCATTAACTGCTGGGCTAGAACATGCCAAAGGTGATGCAGTTATACCCATAGATGTTGATTTACAAGATCCGCCTGAGTTAATAGTTGATATGGTGGAGCTTTGGCAACAGGGGTTCGATGTGGTTTTAGCGAAGCGCCGTTTACGTAAAGAAGACAGCCTTAGAAAACGCAAAACAGCCGAGTGGTTTTATCGTATTCATAACAAAATAGCTGATCATCAGTTGCCCGAAAATGTCGGTGATTTTCGTCTTATGGATAAGCGTGTTGTCGATGTTGTAAAAAGAATGCCAGAAAGACAACGTTTTATGAAAGGGATATTGTCATGGGCAGGCTTTAAGACGACCACCTTAGATTATTCTCGCTCTAAGCGCACGCAAGGTACTACTAAGTTTGGCTGGTGGAAGCTTTGGAATCTCGCGTTAGATGGAATAACAAGTTTTAGCAATGCTCCGCTAAAAGTCTGGTGGTATTTAGGTGGAATTATTTCTTTTATTTCGTTTTTATATGGTGCCTTTATTATTTTTAAAACGCTTATTTTAGGCGTTGATGTGCCTGGTTATGCATCACTTCTTACCGTGGTACTATTTTTGGGTGGCATTCAGTTACTTGGTTTAGGAATTATTGCTGAGTATGTAGGGCGAATTTATATAGAAACCAAGCAGCGGCCTATTTATATTATTGATAAAGAGGTTTAATTAATGTCCAATCGGCTTAGCACACTGCAACAACTGTTTCGGTTTGCTTATTGCGGCGTAATTTCAACTTTAATTCACTTCTTAGTCGCTTTGAGCATTATTGAATTATTTATTGAGTCAGCCACTGTCGCTAATATTGGCGGCTTTAGTATTGCGCTTTTTGTTTCTTATGGGCTTAATTTTAAAGTGGTGTTTAGAACTAATAGTACAGCAACAACCTTTAAGCGTTTTTTAGTGGTGAACACTAGTCTATTTTTGTTAACAATTTTATTTTCTTTTTGGGCCGATCTAAATAACATAAAGCCGCTTTACACGCTGCTAGTAACAATTTCAATTATCCCCATTTTCAACTTTTTATTGCACAAAGTTTGGACATTTAGGTAGGTCAGACTCACTATTTTTCAAAATTTAGCTCATTTTATTAAAAAGGCTTGTAATTTTCTTAAAAATCTGGATAATTCGCGCTCCTGTTTGGGTCGTTAGCTCAGCCGGTAGAGCAGTTGACTTTTAATCAATTGGTCGGGCGTTCGAATCGCCCACGACCCACCAAACATTAAAAAGGCCATCATTTATGATGGCCTTTTTTTTTTTTATGCTTAGAGATTTATTCTGTTTAGCGCCCATTGACGCGAGGCTTTAATTTTGGTTCATCGCAACGAGTGTTTGTACAAGCTCTGTTTGGTTAGCAACCCCAATTAATTCACCATTTTCGTCTGTAATAGGTATATGTCGAATTTTACCGCCTTGAGCGATAATTACGGCTTCTAAAACATCAAGGTCGAAGCTTGCGGCAATCACGGGATAAGTCATTACGTGGCTAACGCTGAGCTCTTTCCAACAGACTCCTTCAAAGCTTTCGGCAAATAAAACAAGTGCATCACTTTCGGTAATGATACCCATAGGTTTATTATCTTCAACCACCATTACGCAAGAAACTTTTTGTTCACTCATTTGTTTAATTGCATCGCTAAGTAAGCAGTCAGGTGAAACGGCAAGGTAATGAGAAGAAATAATGTCGGCAATTAATGGGGTTTCCATAGGGTATCCGATTAGCGTAGTTCGATTAATTTAACAGAATAAATTAAGTTTAGTCGACAATTTCTGAGAAAACTGCTTTATTTTAGTCGAAGTTTAAATCGCTATTTACTTTGTTGACTATGTACCTTGATGAGCGTCATTTAATTGCTAACCTAAATGGGCATTAAAGTTAAAAAAGCTTGAATTTTATGGGCGCTTTTAGTTGCTCAATATAGAATCTTTTACGCTGCACTGTTAGCATAGTGAAACCTTTTAAACTCGACTGCTATTTTATGCCAAGCGCAAATCCTGTTTCTGTTCAGCTAGTTGTAGACTCTGCCTTTGGCCGGCTGGGCTTTCATTTAAGTGCCACCAAGGTCGTGCGTGTCGACTTAAATTCTGTTGATAAGCTGAATTTGCCTAATCATCCGCTAACAAACCTTATTGTGACTCAACTCGAGGCCTACCAACTTAACTCAAATAAAAAGTTTAATTTGCCGTTTGATTTTAATGGGTCGGACTTTCAATGTCGGGTTTGGCAGGCATTAACTCGAATTCCTCTTGGCAAGGTAAAGTCTTATGGAGAGTTAGCCAAAGAGTTGGATTCTAGTCCTCGAGCAGTAGGTAATGCCTGCCGAAGAAACCCTCTGCCGCTTTTAGTACCATGTCATCGGGTAGTCGCTAAAAATGGTTTAGGCGGTTTTGCGGGTGCTACCGACGGCAAATTGATGACAATAAAAGAAACGCTTCTCAGGCACGAAGGGGCATTAGAGTGACGACTAAATTAGGTAGGCCCCACAAAACCAACCAAATACCGATCGCTGAACAAGACGCCAACCAAATTGGCTTGTTTTTAGATAACCTCTGGATGCATGACGGTTTGAGCCAGCATACTTTAAACAGTTATAAAACGGATCTTTGTCAATACGCACGATACTTGACCCAGCAAGCAGCTGACTTGCTATCGGCAAATAACGTGACCTTGCAAAATTATTTAGCAAATCGAGCACAAAAAAAGCTTTCTGCTCGCTCAACCGCTCGTTTATTGTCCTGTTTGCGCCGCTTTTACGCCTATGCCATAGAAGTCGGTTTAATCGCTGACGATCCCACTGCTGGTATCGCATCGCCTAAGTTAGGTCGAGCTTTACCGCATACATTAACCGAAAGTGAAGTTGAGCTTTTGTTGCATGCACCCGATAGCGAAAGCGAACTTGGAATTAGAGACTTGGCCATGCTAGAGCTAATGTACGCTAGTGGCTTGAGGGTTTCTGAACTTATTTCGTTGGAGTTTTCTCAAGTTGATTTAAACCAAGGCGTACTGCGAGTTTTAGGCAAAGGGAGTAAAGAGCGCCTGGTTCCTTTTGGAGATAGTGCAAGTGACTGTTTACAAAGTTATTTGGTTAAAGCAAGGCCAGTACTTTTAGGCTCTAAAAAGTGCGATTTTTTATTTTTATCGCAGCGTGGGCAACAAATGAGTCGGCAAACATTTTGGTATCGAATAAAGCACTGGGCTAAAGTCGCTGGCATTAAGAAACATTTGTCTCCGCATACACTTCGGCACGCATTTGCCACCCATTTGTTGACCCATGGCGCAGATTTAAGAACACTGCAATTACTACTTGGGCATTCGGATCTCTCAACCACTCAAATTTATACTCACATTGCCAAAGAACGTTTAAAATCTGTCCATGCGCAACATCACCCACGCGGATAATTACAGCAGCTAGGGTAAAAATATTGCCATTTATCCCATAAACTTGTTACTTGATAGCAGAAATGATAAATAAATCAGCCATTAGGCTTTGAAATACTTTATTATGGCCGATAGTATTATTCACATATCATTAATTTTATTTAGAAGAATCTAACTATGTCACTTGTACAGAAACTCCTTTTCGTTTTTATTTTGGCTGTAGCGGTTGGTGCGCTATTTTTAGGCGTTCATTCGCAGCAGCTGTTAGCGACGTCGCAAGGCAATCAAAGCAATGTAACGCAAGTAAGCTCAGCGCAAAAGCCTATTGGCCAAGACTTAGGTCAACAAGCTTTAATTGCTAAATTAGAAGCCAAGTTACCCGGTTTAGAAATTGCAGATATGACTCAAAGTCCTGTCGAGGGATTTTACCAAGCTTACTATGCTGGCCAATTGCTGTACGTTTCTGCAGACGGTCAGTTTATTTTTACTGGGATATTAATGGAGTTAGCAGAAGACGCGCCAATTAATCACGGCCAAATTGCAATTGCTCAGTTTGAAGCGCGTAAAGCACCTATGCGTGCCGCTGAAATAAAAGCATTAAACGAACAAGATATGGTGGTATTTAAAGCAGAAAATGAGCAACACGTCATTACTGTGTTTACCGACGTAGACTGTGGATATTGCAGAAAATTTCATCGAGATATGCAAGCGCTTAATAGTCAAGGTGTGACAGTACGTTACTTAGCTTACCCAAGAGCAGGTATTGGTTCTTCTGCCTATGATAAGTTAGTGTCTGTGTGGTGTGCTGACGATAAAACGAGCGCCATGGACAATGCCAAATTAAGACGAGAGTTTACTGATAAAACCTGTACTAATCCTGTTGCATCACATTATGCGCTAACCCAAAAGCTAGCATTGTCTGGTACTCCGATGATAATTCTGGACGACGGTGAGCTAATTGGTGGCTATATGCCTGCAAATGATTTAGTCAAACATTTAAATCAAAAGCTGCAAAATAACCGCCAAGCCAATGGTACTGCTAGATAGTTAGCTAAGTTTTTAGGCGGTTAGGCTAATCCAAATCTTTGGCCCCTGGGTGCGAACTTAGCAAGTTATGTGCTCAGGAGATTCTGTCCTCAAGAAGCTCTGTCCTCAAGAAACACTGTCCTCAAGAAATTCAGCACTTAGCTAGCAAAAATAGCTAACATTTCTATATCTAGTCACTTTTATAAAACACACCACCGGTTTAGGCCTGCTGTTGCGCGTTATAGCTAAACAAAAAGTAGCGCACAGACCTTTCTTTTTTCGTGGGCGAGTACTTGAAACGTATGACATGCCGGGCGGGTGGCCATAGTTTCTATCGCAATGCGTCGCTGATAGAACTGCTCGGTTTGTTGAGGTGACAAAAAGCCGTGTGTAGCGCCAGTACCAATAATGACTACCTCGGTATCTTTAGCTAAGCTGGTTATAAATTTCTCACAATCTAGCTCACTAAAATTAGCGCATTGATTAAACAATGAAACTTGGGTAGGGGTTAGCTGCACTGGATTGGTAAAATTTTGCCCAGAAATCGATAGTTTGCCAGGTACATAAGACTTTATAACTACCGGCGTATCACTATTCTCTTTTTGAATTAACATTCTTTTTACCTAGTCATGGGTGAACCGTAAAAGCTACATTGGTTTAACTCTAAAGGTTTACATTTGCGTTTGTCTAGGGCATTCTTTTTAAAAACGTTAAATCACTTTATTTTTATCTTTGCTAAGTAGCTTCAAGGTATTATTAAAGTATCGTTAAACTCAATAATAAAAAATAATCGTAATTCTGGGTTTCATGTTTTATTTCAACAGCTTAATATCAATAATTAACTAGAAGTGCCTGCTTAGTTGGTTGATTATTGATGGCGACCAGTAAGCCGGTTTTAATAACTCTAATATTAACTGGTTTAATCAGGTTGTTTGTTGAAAAAATCGCTGCGAAATAATAACCGAACACACCCGCGCAATCGATTAGTTGACTAAGGAAATAGTATGACACACTTGTATTCAGTTAATCCGCAAAACGCCAAATCAGCGCATGCTAATGAGCAAACCTATCAGGCAATGTACGCTGAATCTATCAATGATCCCGAAACGTTTTGGCGACAACAAGGCCAGTGTCTCGACTGGATCAAACCTTTCACCGAAGTTAAAGATGTGTCATTTGCTAAGCAAGATTTACATATTCGCTGGTATGCCGACGGTACGCTAAATGTGGCAGCTAATTGTATTGATAGGCACTTACCAGAAAAAGCCGATCAAACGGCGATTATTTGGGAAGGCGATGATCCAAGCCAATCTATGCACATAAGCTACCAAACCTTACATGAAAAAGTGAGTAAATTTGGGAACGTGCTTAAGTCACTCAATGTAGCTAAAGGCGATAGAGTTACTATTTATATGCCGATGATCCCTGAAGCGGTGTATGCCATGTTAGCTTGTGCTCGCATTGGCGCCGTACATTCGGTTGTTTTTGGTGGGTTTTCCGCTGAAGCACTGGCTGGTCGAATTATTGATTGCCAGTCTAAGGTTGTAATTACCGCCGATTTTAGTAACCGTGGTGGTAAAGCGATTCCACTTAAAAAAAATGTAGATGATGCGGCTCAGCTAGACGGTGTGAGCGACTATTTAGAGTCGGTGTTAGTGATTAAAAATTCGCAACAAAATATCGATTACAAGCCGGGTTTAGATCATTCTTACGAAGCTTTGATAGAGCAAGTTTCAGCCGATTGTCCTGCAGAAGAAATGAATGCTGAAGATCCCTTATTTATTTTGTATACATCAGGCTCTACCGGAAAGCCTAAAGGGGTATTGCATACTACAGGAGGGTACTTAGTTTACGCTTCTATGACTCATAAATATGTTTTTGATTATCACCCAGGTGACATTTATTGGTGTACCGCAGATGTTGGCTGGATCACCGGACATAGCTATATTGTATACGGTCCGTTAGCCAATGGCGCTACCACTCTCATGTTTGAAGGCGTACCTAACTATCCTGACTCAAGCCGTTTTTGGCAAATTTGTGATAAACACCAAGTCAATATTTGCTACACAGCTCCAACTGCGATTCGTGCGTTAATGCGAGAAGGTGACGCCCCGGTAAAAAGTACTTCACGCCAGTCACTAAAGTTATTAGGCAGTGTAGGAGAGCCAATTAACCCAGAAGCTTGGGAATGGTATTACCATGTAGTAGGAGATGCCCGCTGTCCAATTGTGGATACTTGGTGGCAAACAGAGACAGGCGGAATCATGATAACGCCTTTACCTGGTGCTACTCCATTAAAGCCTGGCTCGGCGACCAGACCCTTTTTTGGCGTGCAGCCCGCCTTAGTCGATGCAGACAGCAATATACTAGAAGGTGCAGTGGAAGGTAATTTAGTTATTTGTGATAGCTGGCCTGGGCAAATGCGCACAGTTTATGGCGACCATCAGCGTTTTATTGAAACCTACTTTAGTACTTTTGAAAACTATTACTTTTCCGGAGACGGTGCAAAAAGAGATGAAGATGGTTATTTCTGGATAACCGGACGGGTTGATGATGTATTAAATATTTCTGGCCACCGAATGGGAACGGCAGAAATTGAAAGTGCGTTAGTGGCGCACCCTCAAGTTGCAGAAGCCGCTGTTGTGGGGTATCCGCATGAGATTAAGGGACAAGGAATATATGCGTTTGTAACGCTAAGTTTAGGAGCTGACTCCAATGAGGCATTAGAAAAAGAGTTAGTGCAATGGGTCCGTAAAGAAATAGGTCCAATTGCTTCGCCTGATTTTATTCAGTTTTCTCCCGGCTTACCAAAGACACGTTCGGGGAAAATTATGCGTCGAATTTTGCGCAAGATAGCAGAAAATGATTTCTCGAATTTAGGAGATACTTCAACTTTAGCTGAACCGGCAGTGGTCGATGATCTTATAACTAATAGAAAAAATAGCTAAGGTTGGATGCAACTGAACAACATGGCGTGTTTTGAGCAACAGTTTAACGAGGGAATTGCAATGCAAAAACAACAACGACATCAAGCTTATTGGCGAGCGAACTTACGCCTAGTTTGCCTTTGTTTAGTAGTTTGGTTCATGGTGTCTTTTGGTTTTGGTATTTTGTTAGTTGATGAGTTAAACCAGTTTCGTTTAGGTGGATTTAAACTCGGCTTTTGGTTTGCTCAACAAGGCGCTATTTATGCTTTCTTACTGATTATTTGTTTTTATATATTAAAAATGAATCAGTTAGACAAACAGTTTAACGTAAAGGACTAGTCGGGCTGTGGAACTTCAAACTTTAACTTTTCTTTTTGTTGGCCTTTCATTTGCGCTTTATATCGGCATTGCTATTTGGGCGAAAGCCGCGACTACTGGGGAGTTTTACATTGCCGGCGGTGGCGTAAACCCTGTACTTAACGGTATGGCCACAGCGGCAGACTGGATGTCTGCGGCATCTTTTATTTCTATGGCTGGTTTAATTGCTTTTTTAGGCTACGATGCTTCAGTGTACCTAATGGGCTGGACCGGTGGGTATGTGCTTTTGGCAATGTTATTAGCACCTTATTTAAGGAAGTATGGAAAGTTTACCGTACCCGAATTTATTGGAGAAAGATACTATTCTAAAACCGCGCGTATAGTTGCAGTGTTATGTCTTATCTTTATTTCGTTTACTTATATTGCCGGACAAATGCGTGGTGTAGGGATCGTTTTTTCACGTTTTTTAGAAGTTGATATAATTACTGGCTTGCTGATTGGTATGCTGGTGGTATTTGTTTACGCGGTCCTCGGTGGAATGAAAGGCATTACTTATACACAAGTGGCGCAATACTGTGTTCTCATATTTGCGTATACAGTGCCAGCGGTTTTTATTTCACTGCAGCTTACCGGCAGTCCAATTCCACAAATTGGTTTTGGTAGTAGTTTAGCGTCAGACCCAAGTGTTGCTATGCTCGATAAGCTCGATCGCGTTGTGATGGATTTAGGGTTTAGCGCTTATACTGAAGCAGCGACCAGTCAAGTGAATTTATTTTTTCTTACTTTAGCTTTAATGGCTGGAACTGCTGGCTTGCCTCATGTGATAGTGCGCTTTTTTACAGTACCTAAAGTGTCTGATGCGCGCCGCTCGGCAGGATACGCATTATTATTTATTGCCTTGCTTTATACATTAGCTCCAGCCGTTGGCTCAATGTCTCGTTTAAACTTAATTGAAACAATTAACGGACCTGATGCAACGGGTACGCAATATAAAGATATACCAAACTGGTTTAAAACGTGGGAAAAGTCAGGTCTACTCGCTTGGTACGATCATAATCTAGATGGCAAAATTCAATATGCAAAGGGTAATAGTATTGCCGGCAAATCACCAATTTTTGCGCAGCAAGCCGGACCTCACGGGCAAAGGTTAGTTACTAATCCGAGTGAAGGTTTAATTGCCAATGGGGCGCCATTTGCCAATGAGGTTTATGTTGATAGAGACATAATGGTATTAGCGAATCCTGAAATAGCGGGGCTGCCTGCCTGGGTGATCGCGCTAATCGCTGCGGGCGGTATTGCGGCTGCATTATCAACTGCAGCAGGGTTGTTGTTGGTTATCTCTAGTTCAATTTCGCATGACTTGCTGAAAAGTACTTTTGCTCCCCAATTAACCGAAAAACAAGAACTTTTTTATGGTCGAGTTGCTATCACTGTCGCCATTATTATTGCTGGTTATTTAGGGGCCAACCCGCCAGGTTGGGTTGCTGAAACTGTGGCTATGGCTTTTGGTTTGGCTGCTGCTTCATTATTTCCGGCAATTTTATTGGGTATTTTTAGTACTCGCATTAATAAGCCCGGTGCAATCGCCGGAATGTTAGCGGGGTTAATATTTACCTTTTGCTATATTATTTATTTTAAAGGGGTGTTTATTGAGCCCTTCGCAGCCAATGTTGAAGAAAACTGGCTGTTTGGAATTACTCCACAAGCAATTGGTGGTTTGGGTATGCTGATTAATTTTGGCGTAGCCTTTATTGTCAGCTACGCGACTACTGCACCGCCGCAGCCTATTCAAGATTTGGTATTAAGATTAAGAGTGCCTAACGATGCAAGTTAACTGTCTTTAAAATGAAACGTAGAAAGTTTTTAAAGGCTGGCTTTGCTTCCGGTGCGGCTGTCGCTGTTTCAGCTTATGCAGGATGGCATTATTATTTTGACGGTGAAATTAGTAACCCGTGTTTACTCGATGAGCTTCCAAAAAATTTACAAAATCATAAGTTAATGCAGCAAGCCTTTATGGGGCTTGATCCCAAGAAAATTTGGGATTGCCATTTTCACTTAGTGGGTAACGGTATTAGTCCAAGCATTGATCAGCAGCCCAGTGAAATTTATTTGAACCCTAAAATGTCTCAATGGGTTAGCCCATTACAAAGAATTCAGTATGGGTTTTACTTAAATGCCTCTTGTATTGGCCAAGCAGAGTTTGCCGATCGACTGTTTTTAGAAAGTGTCGCTAAAATAGCCGCTAGCTCACCGGCAGGTGTTAAGTTTATGCTGTTGGCATTTGACTATCAGCATGACGAACAAGGGCGTCAAGTTAAACAAGCTTCCACTTTTTATGTGCCTAATCAATACGCAGCACGAACTGCCAAACTACTTCCTTATTGTGAGTGGATTGGCTCAGTTCACCCTTATAAAGAAAATGCATTAGAAGAGTTACAGTGGTGTAAAGATCATGGAGCGAAAGCGATTAAGTGGCTACCTCCGGCAATGAACATTGATCCTTCTTCAAACCAATGTGAGTTATTTTATAAAAAACTTATTGAGCTCGATTTACCACTGCTAACACATGCCGGAGAAGAGAAGGCGGTGCATAGTGAAACTTTGCAACAGCTTGCTAACCCTTTGTTGCTAAGGCTGCCGCTTGAACTTGGTGTTAAAGTCATTGTCGCGCACTGTGCATCCTTAGGAAGTAGCCTCGATATTGAGGCGCAAACACCGCGAATGGTGGCAAACTTTGACTTATTTTCGCGACTAATGGATGAAGCTAAGTATCGCAAGCACTTATATGCAGATATTTCGGCGATTAACTTAATCAACAGGCAGGTTACAGATATTAAAAAGTTATTAAAAAATCAAAGCTGGCATTCACGTTTGTTGTATGCGTCAGACTACCCGTTGCCAGGCGTTATGCCAATTATATCGACAAAGCAAATGTTTAAGAACGCTTTATTAAATGAAGAGCAGGCTCTATTTTTAAGCTCTGTTAAAAAGCACAATGTTTGGTTATTTGATTTTTTACAAAAACGCTTCATGAGCTATGAGAATAACCGATTTTCAAACTCCGTATTTCAAACCAAAGATTTTTTTGTACCGAGTAATAGCTGATGCGCGAACTTATTTTATTCCTACCTGAACTTCCTTATGAGACCGCTGTTAGCCTTCTCGAAGATCACAGGCAGCAAGTGAACATTGACTTAGTTAAGTTAGAGCAAGACTGGCAAGCAACATTTTGTCAGTTTATTGGTGCGGAAAGTAAAAATTTACCTTGGACTAGGCTGCGAATAGAGCAATTTGAACTTGCAAATAATATTAAGACGGCTTGTTGTTGTGACCCTGTATTATTGCAGGTGACACATCGCGGTGCTTACATGCTGGGGCAAAATGGATTAATGCTTTCGCAAAATGATGCGATTCGCATAGTCGCACAAATTAATGAAAAGTTGATGCGAGACGGAGAGCACCTCTATTTAATTGATAAGCAAGCTTGGCTTTTTACCAGTGAAAAAGAATTATCTTTGGCTTCTATTGCGCACAATGACCTTGTTGGAAAGGATATGTTTAATTATCCGTACTTAGGTGATGATGCGCAATACTGGCAAAGATTAACCACTGAAATTCAAATGCTTATTAAGCAAATGATCGACTATCAAGATCTGCTTGCTGTGGAAGCAAGTGAAATGTTAAATGTTCATTTTTATGACTGTATTTCGCTGGACTCGATGCCAGATTTGCCCTTTATAAAAAATAGTAATTTAACCGTATTGAGTGATAATGAACTCATGATTAGCTACTGCGAAAAAAGCTTGTTAGCTCGTAAGCCACTTAGTTCACTTAGCCAAAATAAATCTAGAAGCTGTGCAGTTGTGGTGTTTGATAATGAGCGAGAGAATTATGAGCAAGTATTGTTTAGCGTTAAGTCAGCACATTACAACAAAGAATTTAGCAATGTACGCATTATTTGCCAAGATGCTGAAATTCGTTTTAAGCATAAAACACTGTGGAAAAAAATAAATTTTGCTGCCAACCAATTACTCAAAAAATCAAAGATATATTTTGACTTTAAAATTTAAAGATTTGGTTTTTAGCTTTTATCATGATTAAACTTTAATGTCTGAGAGAATCCTTTGAACACTAAAAAAATCATTCATCGTAAAGTCGATGATAAGTCGAGCCAACTTAAACAGCTACCATTAAAATTACAAGGGATCCTTGCGGCTCGAGGCGTAACATCACCAATTGATTTAGATTTTTCGTTAGCAAATCTTATTCCGCCAGATCAACTATTAAATAATATGCAGGCCGCGAGTCATCTTTTTAAGGCGGTAAAAGCAAATCAGTCAATATTAATTATCGGCGATTTTGATGCGGATGGTGCTACCAGCAGCAGTATTATGGTTAAGGGATTGAAAATGCTCGGTGCTAAGCGAGTTAATTTTTTAGTACCGGATAGGTTTAAATTTGGTTATGGCTTGTCGGTTGAGTTAGTGGATTTTGCCGCCACTTTAAAGCCCGATCTAATTATTACCGTAGATAATGGAATTTCAAATATAGACGGTGTTGCTAAAGCAAATCAATTAAACATTCCTGTCATTATCACTGATCATCACCTAGCTGCTGAACAACTTCCCGATGCATTATGTATAGTTAACCCAAACCAGCCCAACGATAAGTTTGCTAGTAAAAATTTAGCGGGAGTCGGCGTGGCTTTTTATTTGTTACTTGCCCTACGTGGCTGTATGCGCAATGAAAACTGGTTTGCTTCACAAAATATTGAAGAGCCCAATTTAGCTTGTTTGCTTGATATCGTTGCTTTAGGCACAGTAGCCGATGTCGTTATTTTAGATAAAAACAATCGCATACTTGTTGAGCAAGGGCTTAAACGTATTCGTAGTGGCTTAGCTTGTCCAGGGATTATGGCACTATTACAAATTGCCAATAGAGACTACCGTAGCTGTCAAGCTAGCGACTTGGGCTTTGCTATTGGTCCCAGGCTCAATGCCGCCGGTAGATTAGATGATATGAGTATTGGGATAAATTGTTTGTTGGCCAATAGTTTGCAAGAAGCACTTCCCATTGCGACGAGATTAGATACGCTGAATAGAAATCGTCAATCTATAGAAGGTGAGATGTTAGAGCAAGCCGAGGCTGACTTAGCAAGCTACTTTAAACATAATCAAACGACATTTGAGCAACAACGCGGGCAAGCTGCCAGTGAGCAACTTACCGAGCCTGTCAGTCCAACGGCAATGTGTTTGTTTGATCCTAATTGGCACCAGGGAGTGATTGGTATTTTAGCTTCAAGAGTAAAGGATAAGCTTAATCGACCAGTGATTGTTTTTGCAAAAGATGATGACTCAAATGAGCCTTCTATTAAGGGATCGGCTCGCTCGGTTAAAGGCGTGCATATTAGAGATGTTTTAGCCTTAATCGATGGGCAAAACCCAACGCTTATTGAAAAGTTTGGCGGGCATGCGATGGCTGCCGGATTATCAATTAAAGAAAAGGATTACTCGCTATTTAGTGAGAAATTTCATGATGGGGTGCTTGCGCATTTAAATGGAGATGATATTAAGGATGAATTAGTCACTGACGCTAGTTTGTCTGCGCAAGATTTAAGTTTAGACTTCGCTCAGCAACTGCGTGGTGTAGGTCCTTGGGGGCAGGGTTTTCCTGAGCCTTTATTTGATGATCAATTTACCGTTGTTTCTAGTCGTTTAGTGGGAGAAAAACACTTAAAACTGCAATTAGAAAAAGATAACCAAACGGTTGATGGCATTTATTTTCGTTGCCCAGAAGACCAGCGAGCCGAGACAGGCGATAAAATTCATGCTGTTTATAAGCTCGACATCAATGAATTTAGAGGTAATGTTTCATTGCAGTTAATGCTAGAGCAATTGGAAATTATTTAAAATTGCTACGAGACTATCATGCCTTAAAAATTCAACTATACTTGATACTGTTTTGATTTATATCAGCGTTTTAAGTTAAGTTGAATTATTTATAATAATTTGAAGGGTTTTAAATAGTGTTTAAAGGCAGTTGTTTGGTTAATCATGGTGCTGGCGTGAAAATATTACTCTCTGCATTTTTAGTGATAGGCGTTGGCATGCTCTCACTACAACCTTTAGCTGCCTCACAAAAACTCGATTTAGCCGCTTATAAAGCTCAGTTGTCGATTTCACCGCAAACGTTAATTGATGAGTTATCGCCTCTCTTACAAACAGAAAAAGAGCTCCAAAATGGTGAATATTGGTTAGAAGTTCACTATTTAATTGCTAATGCTCATTATTTTTTATCGCAGCCCAATAATGTGGCCGAAGTTTCTCAAGCGGGCTTTGAACTTGCAAGTAGTTTAAATAATGACGCTTATCAAGCAAGATTTCTCGCAATGCTAACAGTGGCATACACCTCACAGCAAAAGCAAACCTTGGCAAAGCAAAGTGCCGAACAAAGTTTAGCACTAGCTCGTAATATCGATCGTAATGGATTACTGATGGCCGAAGTTTTAATGCTCGTCGGCGGTGCCTTTTATGAAATGGGCGGAATGGAAAAGGCACTTAAATATTTAGTCCAAGCCAGTGAAATTTTTAGGCAGCGCGGAAGTGTTAAAGACCGCTCAGAGGCAATGGCCACCATTGCATTAATTTATGATGAATTAGGTCAGCCAGAACAGGCGATTGAGTATCATTTAAAGTCATTAAGTTTAATTGACTTAGAAGAAAACCTGATTGAAGCGTCAATTACTTACTATAACGTCGCTTTGGTATATCGCAATATGGGAGAAATAGAGAAAGCTAAGCCTTATGCTGAACTCTCGCTAAACTATGCCCAAAAAGCAGGAGACTTAATTGGGGTCGCTTACGCCACCTATGAGCTTGCTGCGTACCAAGAAGAAGTTGGCGAGTATGAAGCGGTGTTACAAAAGCTTGAGCAAATTATTCCTGTTTTTGAAAAGTCAGAAACTACTGGGCTGCTTATCTATTCGAGGCTATTAAGCGCAAGGGTTAAAGTGGCAATTGGAATGTCTGGTTGGCAACAAGATTTAGCTCAAGCGGAAAAATTAGTCACAAGTGACGCGGCTCTTAAGCGAAAGATTGCACTAGTGAGCACTCAAGCCAAAGTTTATGATATGGCTGGTTATAATCAAAGAGCGTTAAATGCCTATAGCCGTTGGGTCGAATTAAATAAAGCGCAGCTAGTAGCGGCGCAAAAACAGACAACTCGTCAGTATCAAGCAATGTACGAACTGAATGAAGCGGAAGCGGAAAATAAACTTTTGCAGGCACAAAAAAAGTTAGCAGAAGCTGAACTTCAGTCAAAAAAGGATAAAGAGAAAATTTGGCTTTTTGGCGGAGTACTTTTAATTATTTTTGTGGTTTCATTAGTTTATTTTTTGATTTTTCAAATTAAGAATAAAAAACGTTTTAAAGATCTGGCAATGATGGATGAGCTGACCAAAACGCGAAATCGGCGATCAATTAATGCCTTTTTAAATAAATCGATCGCTCAATCTCATGCTGATTGTTCAAGCCTATGTATAGGAATGCTAGATATTGATCACTTTAAGTCAATTAATGATACCTATGGACATGACGTAGGTGACATGGTTTTAAAAGAAGTGGCACAGGCAATGAGTCGCGTATTACGTTCTTGTGATGCTTTGGGTCGCTGGGGAGGCGAAGAGTGGTTGCTGGTATTGCCGGGTAATTCGTTAAAGCATGTTCATCGTGTTTTTGAAAGAATTCAAACAGAATTGAAGACCATTAATGTTTCCCAACTTAATCAAAGAACAGTCACTTTAAGTATGGGGGCAGCAGCGCTGCAACAAGAGGACAGTGTTGAGTCTTTGATAAAACGAGCTGATGAAGCACTCTATCGCGCTAAACAAAACGGCAGAGATCAGCTCGCATTATAAGTTTTTGGTCGCTTGGTTAAGCAAGCATTGCTTTAATATTGCGACTCTTCATCTTCCGGCAGTATTACGGGCTGGCCTGGTATAGCATGGCTTTCATTAGCCCATTCACCTAAATCAATCAATTGACAACGTTTTGAGCAAAATGGGCGGTGTTCTTCGCAATCTTGCCATCTAAGGCTTTTGCGGCAAGTGGGGCAAGCAATTATAAAATCTTTGTTCATGACAGTCTCAGGTAATTCGGTTAGATGGCTCGCTTAAGCCAAATAAAGTCTCAAAATGAGATATGCGCTATTCTTGCTAATAATAACTAGCGTAAAGCGCTATTTTATCATGAATAAATTGATTAATTACTTCTAAATTAATTTTCTCATCGTTATAATCTTACCCAAATTAAAACTAGCGTTTAAAAGTATTGGAGATATATCATGGCAACAGCAACCGCGAGACACATTTTGGTGTCATCTGAAGAAAAGTGTAATGACCTAAAAGCTCAAATTAATGAAGGTGCCGATTTTGCCGAATTAGCAAAGAAGCATTCAAGCTGTCCTTCTTCTAAAAGCGGTGGTGATTTAGGAGCCTTTGGACCAGGAATGATGGTGCCAGAATTTGATAAGGTTTGCTTTAATGAACCAGTAGGCGAAGTTCATGGGCCAGTAAAAACTCAGTTTGGTTATCACTTAGTTGAAGTGACAAGCCGTAGCTAAAACAAATTAAGCAAACAGCCATTTGGCTTTTTGTGTTGTTAACTGCGATTAATTAAAGGCTGACTTAATAAGTTGGCCTTTTTTATTGTTAGTCGCTAACTAAAAAGAGCACATAAAAAAAGCCTCTGTAGTAGAGGCTTTTTTTGTCGTTTCGATAAACCGCTAGTTTAAAGTTTTGGGCCTGCTTCAACTAGTGCTTTGCCTTCTTTAGTGTCAGTAAACTTAACAAAGTTTTCCACAAATAGAGTCGCAAGATCTTTTGCTTTTGCGTCCCACTCTGTTGGGTTAGCATAAGTTTTTCGTGGGTCTAAAATATCTTCAGATACCCCTTTAACTTGTGTTGGTACCGATAGACCGAAATAAGGTAGTTCGACAAACTCAGCGTTATCGATTGAGCCATCGAGTATTTCGTCAATAATAGCGCGAGTCGCTTTAATTGAGATGCGCTTGCCGGTGCCGTTCCAGCCTGTATTTACTAGGTAAGCTTCAGCACCAACGGCTTGCATTCGCTTTACTAAAACTTCTGCATAGGTTGTTGGATGAAGGCTTAAAAATGCAGCTCCAAAACAGCTAGAGAAAGTTGGGGTTGGTTCGGTAATGCCACGCTCTGTGCCTGCTAGTTTGGCAGTAAAGCCTGATAAGAAGTAGTACTCAGTTTGTTCTGGAGTTAATTTAGAAACCGGAGGTAAAACCCCAAAAGCGTCAGCAGTTAAAAAGATAACCTTTTTGGCGTGGCCAGCCATAGAAGCAGGCTTAACAATATTTTCAATGTGATAAATAGGGTAAGAAACACGCGTATTTTCAGTTTTAGAGCCATTGTCAAAATCAATTGTACCATTTTCGTCAACAGCGACATTCTCAAGTAGTGCGTCGCGACGTATCGCATTATAAATATCAGGCTCTTGTTCTTTACTTAAATTAATGGTTTTGGCGTAACAGCCACCTTCAAAGTTAAATACACCATTTTCGTCCCAGCCATGTTCATCATCTCCAATGAGCTGACGCTTTGGATCGGTCGATAAAGTTGTTTTACCAGTGCCTGAAAGACCAAAGAAAATCGCTACATCACCTTTTTCGCCAACGTTAGCGGAGCAATGCATTGACGCAATACCTTTTAATGGGAGCAGGTAGTTCATCATTGAGAACATACCTTTTTTCATTTCACCACCATACCAAGTACCGCCAATTAACTGGATTTTTTCAGTTAGATTAAATGCGACAAAGTTTTCTGAATTTAAGCCTTGCTCTTTCCAGTTAGGGTTGGTGGTTTTCGCACCGTTCATTACGATAAAGTCTGGTTCGAAGCCTTCTAGTTCGGCATCGGTTGGTCGAATAAACATATTTTTTACAAAATGAGCTTGCCAAGCGACTTCAGTAACAAAGCGGACTTTTAAGCGAGTTTTTTCATCTGCACCACAAAAGGTATCAACTACAAACAAGCGTTTGTCTGATAATTGATTAGTCACCAAAGACTTTAAACTGTTCCAAGTTTCTTGGTTCATTGGCTTATTATCGTTTTTGCCTTGATCAGACCACCAAACTGTATCACGCGTGGTATCGTCACGGACAATATACTTATCTTTAGGAGAGCGACCGGTAAATATACCGGTATCTACAGTTACTGCACCTAAGTTGGTCACTGTACCTTTGTCGAATCCTTCAAGTTCAGGGTTTGTTTCTTCAGCGAATAAAACTTCGTAAGAAGGATTGTAAACAATCTCGCTTGGGCTAGAGATTCCGTAACTTTCAAGTGATTGTTTGATGTGTTGAGTCCCTGTGTTGGTGACCATGTAATTCTATCCTCAGCTAACTTTTGGGTATTTGGGTAGTTCCACCTAGTCAGTTATATTTAATGCTGAGCTTGGGCATTAAAACTGAAAAAATGGCTGTATAAAATTTGCGCCGAATATTAACAAATTAAGCGCTTGTAAACTAGGTAATTCTAAAGTTTATTCGCGCTTTTTAAAATTGCCGCTCTACTGCTATATCGGCTAATTGATATAGCGCTTGGGTGAAAGGGTTGCTGGGCATCTTGTTGAGGCATTGTTTGGCGAGATCTATTTCTGCCTTTGCCTTATTGAGGGTGTACTCAATTGCACCGGTTTGTTGGATTATTTGTTGAATTGCGTGTAAGTGTTCGATACCGCCATTTTCAATACACTGCTTAATTAATTCGGCATTTTCACCTTCACTTTGCTGTTTAGCATAAATCAGCGGAAGCGTTGGTTTGCCTTCGGCTAAATCGTCACCAACGTTTTTTCCGAGCGTTTCGCCGTCAGAAATATAGTCGAGTGCGTCATCCATTAATTGAAATGCTAGCCCTAAATGAAGCCCAAACTGATGTAAATCTTTAGCTAACTCATCTCTATCACTTATTATTGCGCCTAGCTCGCAGGCCGCAGCAAATAATATAGCCGTTTTATTATGAATAACTTGAAAGTAGCTTGCTTCAGTGGCGTTGGGGTCATTGCAGTTCATCAATTGCAACACTTCGCCTTCGGCAATTTGGTTGGTGGTATTCGCTAAGATTTGCATAATTTGCATTTTGTCGAGCTGCACCATCATTTGAAATGAGCGTGAATACAGAAAGTCTCCTACTAATACGCTCGCCGCATTGCCAAATAGCGCATTTGCAGTTTCACGGCCGCGTCTTCTGTCGCTTTCGTCAACAACATCGTCATGTAGCAGGGTTGCGGTGTGAATAAACTCGATTATTGCCGCCGAAGTTTGATGAAGATTACCTTGATAGCCTAAAGCGTTGGCTACCATTAAAACCAATAAGGGCCTTAGTCGCTTACCACCTGCAGAAACTATGTAATGCCCTAATTGGTTGACTAACACAACGTCCGAGGCTAGCTGCTCCAATATAACTTGGTTAGTCGCTTTAAAGTCGTCTTCGATGAGTTGCGTAATTGTATTAATATCAGCCATGAAACTTTGCTATGCCATTGATTTTATTTTAAGTTTTAAGTTTTTGATTGATTCGCACCCAATAGTTTGTCAATCAATCTAATCGTTTATTTAGCGGTTGCAAGCGCAACTCAGATTAGGCAAGGGTAAATTACTCTAAAAAACCTTCTAAAATGATTTACATGGTTTATAATGCGCACGTTGCGAATGCTAGGGGTTGCATTCTTGTTGGTCAAGTGAAAACTGGTTAGGTAGTAAAAAAAGTCGCTTTGTTTGGCTTTCTAGCACCGAGTTGCTAAAAATCTACAATTTTCTCTGATTTAAGCTTGCGAGCCAGCGCCTAATGACTTAAAATGCGCGCCCTTATTTGCAGGAATGCCCAAAACATGGGGTGTCCTAAAAGAATTTAAAAACAATCCAGTATGCTTAAGTAACATGCATACTTCAAAGACGGAGAGAATGTCGCTATGTACGCGGTGATTCAAAGTGGTGGTAAACAACACCGAGTATCAGAAGGCCAAGTAGTTCGCCTTGAAAAAATTGACGCAGAAAAAGGCGCTTCAATTGATTTTGATAAGATCTTGATGGTTGGCGAAGGTGCGGACTTGGCACTTGGCGCTCCATATCTTGAAGGTGCAAAGGTATCTGGTGAAGTTGTTGAGCACGGTCGTGGTAAGAAAATCAAGATCGTTAAGTTTAGACGTCGTAAGCATCATCGTAAGCAGATGGGCCATCGTCAATGGTTTACAGAAGTTAAAATTACTGGCATTAGCAAGTAATTAACTTCCTCAAGATTTTTGGAGAGATAAAATGGCACATAAGAAAGCTGGTGGTAGTACCCGTAACGGTCGCGATTCCGAAAGTAAACGCCTTGGTGTTAAGCGCTTTGGCGGAGAAGTAGTTTCAGCTGGTAGCATTATTGTTCGTCAGCGTGGCACTCACTTCCACCCTGGAACTAACGTTGGAATTGGTAAAGACCACACTTTATTCGCTAAAGCAGAAGGCGAAGTTAAGTTTGAAGTCAAAGGTTTACGTAACCGTCGTACTGTGAGCATTGTTGCTAACTAATCGACCTACTAAGCTTTGAGTAAGTGCGAGCCACTTACTGTATAAGATAAAAGAAAGCTCCGATAAATTCGGGGCTTTTTTCGTTTTGGTTGTGCCATAATCTATATGGTATAGAAAAACTGAAGGCTAGAAATGAAATTTGTTGATGAAGTCACGATTAAAGTGAAAGCTGGTAACGGCGGAAGTGGATTATGTAGTTTCCGCAGGGAAAAATACATTCCCAAAGGCGGGCCAGATGGCGGTGACGGCGGCGACGGCGGCAGCGTTTATTTGGCCGCAGATGAAGAGCTTAATACCTTGGTCGATTATCGATACGTGCGCTTTTATGGTGCTCAAAATGGCGAAAAAGGTGCATCTAAAAACTGTACTGGGGCTAAAGGCGAAGATCTAATTTTACCTGTACCTGTAGGAACGCGTGTTAAAAATATTGAAACTGACGAGTTAATTGGTGACCTGCAACAGGCCGGTGATAGACTTTTAGTGGCTAAAGGCGGCTTTCATGGCTTAGGTAATACTCGATTTAAATCCAGTGTTAATCGTACGCCTCGACAAACTTCAAAGGGCAGTGAAGGCGATATGCGCGAACTGCGACTAGAGCTAAGAGTTTTGGCCGATGTAGGCTTACTTGGGCTGCCAAACGCCGGCAAGTCGACTTTTATACGCGCTGTATCGGCAGCACGGCCCAAAGTGGCAGATTATCCTTTCACTACTTTAATACCTAATCTGGGCGTTGTTGCTCCAGAGCCACACAGGAGTTTTGTGATTGCCGATATTCCAGGTGTGATTGAAGGTGCGGCAGAAGGTGCAGGACTTGGTGTTAGGTTTTTAAAGCATTTAGCTAGAACTCGTTTATTGTTGCACCTTGTCGACTTAAAGCCTTTTGACGAGTCAGATCCATTGACTAATATTAATGCCATTCACGCTGAATTAGCGCGTTATTCAGAAGAATACCAAAGCAATTTGGTTGATAAGGAGATTTGGTTAATTTTTAATAAAAGTGACCTGATTGATCCTGAAGAGCTGGAAGCGCAAAAAGCCAGCATATTGTCGGCGCTGCAATGGAAAGCACCCCATTATACGATTTCTGGGCTAGAAGGCAGCGGCACTAAGCAGCTTTGCTTTGATATTTTAGAACATATCGAAAATAAAAATGCAGCCACGCTAGAAACAATAGAGCCAATTGCTGATTCAGTTGAAGCTAAGCTAGGTGAATTAAGAAACACCAATGATATAGACGATATAGATGATATACATAGTGTAGATACTGAAGAACAGCCTCCAGAATCTAATGAATAGCTAAGCGAGGCTTGTCGTTTAGCTATTCTTACTGTGTGGTTTTTGTAGTGCTGATTTATTAAGCCATGTTAAGGCCAAAAAACTGCCGCATAACTGCCGCGCAACTTAATCAGACGACATAAAAAAACCCGCTTAAAGCGGGTTTTTTGTATTCTGGTAGAATTAACGCTAAATTAATTCATTGCCTTAATCTGAGCATTAAAACGACTCTTATGACGAGCAGCTTTGTTTGCGTGAATAAGACCTTTACCTGCGGCTACATCCATAACAGATACAGCTTTAGTGTATGCAGCTTCTGCTGCTGATTTGTCGCCAGATGCAATCGCAGCAACAACTTTCTTCATGTAGGTGCGCATCATAGAACGACGGCTAGCATTATGCTGGCGACGACCTTCAGCCTGACGTGCACGCTTTTTTGCGGATTTAATATTAGCCAAGGCTTTGCTCCTGAAATAATCGGCTTTAGATTTAAGGTGCGGCAATATACAGGGTTTCTGAGTTTATATCAAGCCTAATTAAGATAAAAGACTGATAATGATAGGACTTTGCCGTTGCTAAATTAACTAACCTTGAATTGAAGTTAATTTAAACCCAGCAATAACCCGATTGTATTGCATGATAATATAAAAATGCCACTTTTTAACTCGATTGATGTTTTATTATTGAGCTAATTAGATCCGCGAATAGTCGGGGCTCGCTTAATTTAATTGACGCTAGCATGCTAACTGGCTAATCTTAGCCGCCATTTGTAGTGCATTAGCCGTTTTGTACTCTGCTAAAATTAACTGATAATAATTAGAAATCTAGGACTGTTAATGTCGAAACAGCTGTTAAAATCTGGGATCGTGGTTAGCGCAATGACATTTTTGTCGCGTATTCTTGGTTTAGTTCGGGATATTGTTATGGCAAACTTGCTTGGCGCTAGCTGGGTAAGTGACGTTTTTTTAGTGGCGCAAAAAATCCCTAACTTTTTGCGACGTTTATTTGCTGAAGGTGCATTTTCTCAAGCCTTTATTCCAGTACTTTCAGAGTACCAAACGAGTCGAGAGCTACAAGAAGTAAAAAAGCTTATTTCTGAAACCGCAGGTACTCTCGCGTTAATATTAACCGGGGTTGCTATCGTCGGGGTCGTTGGATCGCCAATTTTAGTGTCAATGTTTGGTCCGGGCTTTTTAAAAGAATCACATGAGTTTGAACTAGCTAGCTTACTCTTAAAAATTACCTTCCCTTATATTTTATTTATTTCGCTTACCGCGTTTTGCGGCTCTGTATTGAATAGCGTGGGTCGATTCGCGGTTCCTGCGTTTACTCCGGTGCTATTAAATATTTCGATGATTTCAGCTGCAATTATTGTTAGTCCGGCACTTGAAGAGCCTACCGCGATGGCGTTAGCGTGGGGAATTTTTGTAGCGGGTGTTGCGCAACTTTTATTTCAATTACCTTTCTTGTGGAAAGAAGGGCTATTAGTTGCGCCTAAATGGGGATGGAAGTCAGATGGCGTAAGAAAAATTATGGTGTTAATGGGGCCCGCACTATTTGGCGTATCTGTAGCCCAGATCAATCTGTTGTTAGATACTATTATTGCCTCATTCTTAGAAGCTGATGGCAGTATTACATGGCTTTATTATTCTGATCGTATGCTTGAGTTTCCATTGGGCATTTTTGCAATTGCCATTTCAACGGTTATTTTACCTTCTTTGTCGCGTCAACATGCGGCTAAAAATGCGTTGGAGTTTAACCAAACTTTGAATTGGGGGCTGCGCTTGGTGTTCTTAATTGGGTTACCTGCGACAGTCGGTCTGTTTATTATGGCAGAGCCAATTATTCTAACCGTTTTTCAACATGGTGAATTTTCTTTAGAGTCAGCTCACTTTACCGCGTTAAGTCTTAAAGCATATATCGTAGGCTTACTCGGTTTTATGCTAGTGAAAGTGCTAGCTACGGGGTTTTATTCTCGTCAGGATACTAAAACACCTGTAAAAATAGGCATTATCGCGATGCTCACTAATATGTTGTTTAACTTGATACTATTTTCACCCTTGGCGCATGTCGGTTTAGCCTTAGCGACTGCAATTTCTGCGATTGTAAATTCGAGCCTTTTGTTTTACAACCTACGCAAGGTGGGTATGTTCACGCCAGACGGTCAATGGATAGCTTGGTTTAGTCGATTAGCAGGTGCAAACCTTGTTCTGATTGGGTTTATTGTGGCCTGTATGGGCGAGATAACAACTTGGCAAGCCATGGATTTGTTTGACAGAGCAAGCTTGTTAAGCTTTCTAGTATTTGGGTCGGTGTTTATTTATGCGCTTGCGCTAGTCATTTTTGGTGTTCGGCTTAAAGATATACGCCCTGCATAGTGAGGCTAAGTGAACTCAAGTCAAAAATTTAGTCGTTATTTTTGAGTAATCTGTTGTATGAGCAATTAGAAGCGAGCTTGAGTGAATTTATTGTTAAACTTAAACTATGATTTTGCTCGTGTGTATAAGGTGAGCAGGGCTCTATCGGCTGGCGTTAAGCTAGTATATAATCCGAGTTATCTCAATCGTTTGATTTTTGGAACACAATGAAGTTAATAAGAGGGTTAATAAACCTTCAACAGCAATCGCAATCTTGTGTAGCAACCATTGGTAATTTTGATGGAGTGCATTTAGGCCATCAAGCCATAGTTGCTAAAGTTATTGCTAAGGCAAAGGCATTAGGAATACCTTCTTGTGTACTAATTTTTGAGCCTCACCCTAAAGAATTTTTTATGGGAGATGCTTGCCCTCCAAGGTTAACCTGCTTTAAAGAAAAGTATCTGTATCTAAAGTCACTGGGCATTGATCAGTTAGTTGTGCTCCAATTTAATCAGTCGCTGCGTCAAATGGAAGCCCGTGAGTTTGTTTCTAATGTACTCATTGGAAGGTTGAAAATTGCACACTTAGTCGTAGGTGACGACTTTCATTTTGGTCATCAGCGTAAAGGAAACTTTCAGTTATTAGATGAAATGTCGCAAGGCCAATATACTCTAGAGCCAACTCCAAGTATTCTGGTTGATAAGCAGCGCGTTAGCAGTTCGTTAATCCGTGAAACTTTAAGCCAGCACAACTTGAGCAAAGCGAAGCGGCTTTTTGGCCGTCGCTATCGAATTTGTGGTCGAGTAGGTTATGGTAATCAAGTTGGGCGTACCATTGACTTTCCAACCGCTAATGTTTGTCTTAAGCGAATTCGCCCTGCGTTACATGGCGTTTATTTAGTTAAGTGCTATTGGCAATCGAATGGCAATACATGGCAAGCGTGGGGAGCAGCAAATTGCGGCTTAAATCCGACCCTAAAGAATAAGAAATATCGGCTAGAAGTCCACCTTTTGGGTGTAAGCCCAGCGCTATATGGGATAGAATTGGCGGTCGATTTTTACCAGCTGTTGCGAGAAGAGAAAAAATTTGCAGATCTGGACCAATTAAAACAGCAAATTAGCCAAGATATAAACTATGCAAAACAGCTAATTGCAGAAAAAAACATATAAAATTCAGAGCGTTAACCTAATTGTTGACATTTACTATTTGGAATAGAGAAGAATGACTGACTACAAACCAACTTTGAACTTGCCCGATACGGATTTTCCGATGCGAGGAAACTTAGCTCAAAATGAACCCAAAATTTTGGCGCAATGGACAAAAAGTGGTTTGTATCAAAAAATTAGAGAGGCCTGTGCGGGACGACCAAAGTTCACCTTGCATGATGGACCTCCCTACGCTAATGGCGATATTCATATTGGTCACGCGGTGAACAAAATACTTAAAGACTTTTGTGTCAAGAGCAAAACACTAAGTGGTTACGACGCGCCTTACATTCCAGGATGGGATTGCCATGGATTACCCATTGAGCACCGAGTAGAGAAAAAAATAGGCAAGGCGGGTGTTAAAGTACCTTTTGCCGAATTTAGACAAAAGTGCCGCGACTACGCAGAAAAGCAAGTTGAAGGGCAAAAGAAAGACTTTATTCGCTTAGGTGTTGTTGGTGATTGGGATAATCCTTACAAAACCATGAACTTTGAATTTGAAGCAGATATTGTTCGCTCCTTGTCTAAAATTGTTGAAAATGGACATTTGCACAAAGGTTTTAAGCCGGTTTATTGGAGTGTGGTTGGTGGCAGTGCTTTGGCTGAAGCCGAAGTGGAGTACCAAGATAAAACTTCCTATTCAATCGATGTTCGTTATTCACCTAAAGACGAAACCGAATTTTTAGCGCAATTTAATGCAGAAAATGGAGATAAAGGCCAAGGCCCTGTTGCTGTAGTCATTTGGACAACGACACCTTGGACGTTACCTTCAAGTCAGGCTGTTTCTGCCAGTGCCGACTTAGATTATGCTTTAGTTGAGCTTGACGCTTCAGTTGCCGCTGAAGGGCACAAAAACGTGGGCGTTGAGCGAGTGGTGATAGCTACAGAAATGGTCGACGACATTATGGCTCGTTGGGAAATAGCTGACTATAAAGTAGTTGCTACCGCTACAGGCAAAGCCTTAGAAAACCAACTACTTAATCATCCATTTACAGAGCGTGATATTCCAATTATTTTAGGTGACCATGTTACCACCGACGCAGGAACTGGCTTAGTGCATACCGCGCCTGATCATGGGGTAGAAGATTTTACTGTTGGAAAAACTTATGGCATAGGTACACTTAATTTAGTTGGGGCTAATGGTGTTTATTCTGAAGCGACACCACATTTTGCGGGCCAACACGTTTACAAAGTAGATGAACCTATTACGGCGTTGTTAGCTGAAACCGGCCGTTTAGTACGCCAAACAAAAATTAGACACAGTTACGCGCATTGTTGGAGAACGAAAACGCCATTAATTTATCGAGCGACCCCTCAATGGTTTATATCTATGCAGCAAAATGGCCTAAGAGATATGGCGATGAACGCAATAAAAGACGTCGATTGGGTACCTGGATGGGGGCAAGCTCGAATCGAAGGAATGATTGATGGTCGTCCAGACTGGTGTATTTCTCGGCAAAGAACTTGGGGAGTTCCATTGTGTTTAATTGTGCACAAAGAGACTGAAGAGTTGCACCCAAGAGCCATTGAGTTAATGCGAGAAGTGGCCGACAAAATTGAAAAGCAAGGAATGCAAGCCTGGTTCGATTTATCACTAGAAGAGCTGATTGGTGACGAAGCTGCCAATTATCAAAAAATTGAAGACACCCTAGACGTTTGGTTTGATTCAGGGGTTACTCATGCTTGTGTTTTAGGAAGACGTGAAGAACTGCAAGAGCCGGCCGACTTATACTTAGAAGGCTCGGACCAGCACCGTGGATGGTTTCAATCATCACTTCTCACTGGGTTGGCTATTAACGGGCACGCTCCTTATAAAACGGTACTTACTCACGGATTTACGGTTGATGCTAAAGGCGTCAAAATGTCTAAGTCTATTGGTAATGTTGTAGCGCCGTTAGACGTAATTAATAAATTGGGCGCCGATATTTTAAGATTGTGGGTAGGGTCAACTGATTACCGCTCTGAAATAACGGTGTCGGACGAAATTTTAAAACGTACCGCTGATAAATACCGCCGAATGAGAAATACTGCGCGTTTCTTTTTAGCAAACTTAAAAGGTTTTTCACCAGAGAGTGATCAATTAGCGCCACAAGATATGTTGCCTTTAGATCGTTGGGCGGTAGCGAAAACCTTAGCGGTACAAAATGAAATTAAACAAGCATTTGACGACTATAACTTTCTGGCTGCAACCAATGCGATGCATCACTTTTGCTCGTTTGAAATGGGTAGCTTTTATTTAGATATCATTAAAGATCGCCAATATACCGCAAAAGCGGGTTCGCGCGCGCACAAGTCATGCCAAACTGCTTTATACCATATAGTTCAAGCCGTGGTGCGCTGGTTTGCTCCGGTTTTATCCTTCACTGCATATGAAATATGGCAACAAATTCCGGGAGAAAAGGGCGACGGAATTTTTTGGGAGACTTGGTATGAAGGCCTGTTTGAAGCAGATAACAATGCGTTAATTAGTGAATCAGATTGGGATTTAATTGACGCGGTAAAAACCGAGTGTAACAAAGCAATAGAGTCACATCGAAAACAAAGCGTCGTGGGATCTTCGCTTGAAGCAGAGCTGATACTTTATGCGAATGATGAAATTGCTAAGGTTCTAGAAAAGCTACAAGATGAGCTGCGCTTTGTGTTAATTACTTCGCAAGCTAAAGTCGTTCGTGGCGAAGGCGGAGAAGCAACTGAGATTGACGGTTTAGGCATTGCACTTACGGCGTCTCCTCATGCTAAATGCGATCGCTGCTGGCACCGTAGAGAAGATGTAGGCTCGGTGGCTGAGCATCCGTTACTTTGTGGTCGCTGCGTTAGTAATGTAGACGGTGAAGGAGAGCAACGTCAATATGCTTAAACTTAAATTAGCAGACTCAGGCTTAAAATGGCTGTGGCTTACGCTGATATTTATTATTGCCGATCAGTACACTAAATATTTAGCAGTGACTCACATAGGACCCTATGAGGTCATTGAAGTCATGCCCTTTTTTAATTTAATTTTACGTTATAACCCCGGCGCGGCTTTTTCTTTTTTAGCTGACCAGCCAGGCTGGCAAGTGATCTTTTTTAGTGTGGTATCTTCTATCGTTAGCTTAGGCATAATTGCTTGGATGGCAACAACGCCCGCCAAAAACAAAATATTAAACGTTGGCTTAGCTTTAATTTTGGCTGGCGCCATTGGCAATTTATATGATCGTTTAACTTTAGGTAAAGTGGTCGATTTTATTGATTGGTATTATCAAAGCTATCACTGGCCCGCTTTTAATATAGCCGATAGCGTGATTTTATTGGGGGCTGTTCTTATGCTGATAGATGGTTTTAAGAATAATGAACAGGCCAAAAGTGACAAAAATTAATGAGTAAAAGTGATATTAAAATGACTCAACAAGTCACAGCAACTAGTCGTGTATTAGCCGACGTAACGGTAAAGTTAAAAGATGGCAGTATTGCCGATAGTACTAAGGTCAGCGGTAAACCCAGTTGGTTAGTTTTGGGCAATGGAAGTTTTAGTGAAGCTTTTGAAGGTTTTTTAATTGGTGCAGAAGTAGGTGCTTCATTGCAGTTTGAATTACCTGCTAAAGATGCTTTTGGCGAAAGCAATCCAGATAGTATTCACTTTATGGACTTGAGCCAGTTTCCGCAAGATATTAATTTAGAGAAAGGTGCGATTGTTTCATTTGCGCAGCCTGGTGGAGGCGAGCTTCCTGGGATAATTAGAGCGGTGCAAGCAGGTTCGGTTAAAGTAGACTTTAATCATCCTTTAGCGGGCGAAGACATAGTGTTCGAAATTGAAGTTAGGCAAATAGCAGATAACAGAGAAGGCTAGGAAAACAGATGAAAATTGTACTTGCAAACCCTAGAGGTTTTTGTGCTGGCGTTGATAGAGCGATAGAAATTGTGAATCGTGCTATCGACCTATTTGGCGCCCCAATTTATGTTAAGCATGAGGTAGTGCATAATAAATTTGTGGTCGACAAGCTTAAAAAGAAAGGCGCTGTTTTTATTGAAGATTTGGCCGACGTACCTGAAGGTAGTACTTTAATTTACAGCGCACATGGTGTTTCTAAAGCGGTCAAAGACGAAGCTAAAGAGCGTGGCTTTCGCGTTTTTGATGCAACTTGTCCGTTAGTGACGAAAGTGCATATGGAAGTCGTGCGTAAAAGCAAAAATAACGAAGAAGGAATTTTAATTGGTCATAAAGGGCACCCAGAAGTAGAAGGTACTATGGGGCAATACCAAAATGCCAATGCCGGAATGTATTTAGTAGAAGACGAAGCAGATATCGATGCATTAGAGGTAAAAAACGCTGACAAGTTATTTTATGTGTCGCAAACGACTTTATCGGTTGATGAAACTCGCGGCTTAATAGAAAAGCTGAAACAAAAATTTCCTAAGATTCAAGGCCCTAAAAAAGACGATATTTGTTATGCCACTCAAAACCGTCAAGACGCGGTTAAAACACTGTCAAAAGACTCGTCGCTTATTTTAGTTGTTGGTAGCCAAAATAGTTCTAATTCTAACCGCCTGAAAGAGCTTGCTGAGAAAGAAGGAAGTATTGCCTACCTCATCGATAATGCTACTGAAATTAAAGATGAATGGCTAAAAGGGATTGACAGTGTTGGAGTGACTGCCGGTGCATCAGCGCCTGAAGTGTTAGTAGATGAAGTTTTGGCCAAATTAAAGTCTATGGGAGGGGAGATGCAAGAATTTCCCACCGAAAACCCAGAAAACATGTACTTTCCTGTTCCTATAGAGCTGCGCTAGCACTGTCTGCATTTCAGCCAATGGCTCAAATTCTGTTGAGCCATTCAAGTATTTTAAAAGCCTGTTATATTAATCTCAGTTGCTCCACGATTACTTCTGTAGCCATTGATTTGTGAGCAATGTCTCAATTTCTATTGGGGCAGTCCCACTTATCCTTTAAACTCGTACAGCCATCGGTACAAGATTGCTATATTATACAATTTCATCAATAGTAAGCTTAACCAGATTTCAAGGAATCTTGTAAAATAGCGTCAAGCTAATACAAAACTCCGATGCTGATAAAGTTTGAAGTCTTAATAACTGGATTAATATATGAAATACCAATTTAAACGTGCCGAAGGAGTCACAATTATTGAGCTGATGATTGCTATTTTAATCATCGGTGTGATGATTTCCTACGCAATTCCAGCCTTCAAAAGCTCTATGGCGCGCTCTCGGGTGACATCTAATGTTAATACCATGGTGGGAGCGATTAATTATGCCCGCTCTGAAGCTGTAACTCGGCAGCAGCAAGTTGAAGTGAAAATAAGCTCAGCACAGTGGGAAGTCGTTGCTGATCCCTCCGGAACACCTGAAACTATCAGAGTCGTACCTTTATCAACGAGTAATTTAACAACAACCAGTGCACTGACTAGTGTTACCTTTGAGCCTTCTGGGTTTCGCCCATTAACCTCCTCTTCGGCAGAAAATATTTTAATTAAAGATACCGAAACAGGAATACAGCGCCGAATTTGTTTAACTAAAAGTGGCAACACTAAAACAACGACAGGAGCTTCATGTTGATTAATTTAAAATACCAGCGAGGGGTGTCGCTTGTTGAAATTTTGGTCACCACGTTAATTCTTGGGATTGGTTTACTCGGCGTTGCTGCATTACAGGTGTCGAGTTTGTCCAGCAATCAAGAAGGCTTTTATACCTCACAAGCCACATCAATCGCAGAAGATTTTGCTAGCAGAATTAGAAATGCCAAACTTGCTTCGGTGATACCTTCTGTTACTGATCCCAATGGTAAGTATATTCCTAGTACTAGCTACGCTGATTTACTTGGTACATACACCGTTGACGGCGCGCTCGAGTGCGACTCGGAACCGCAAGCGATGTGTGGCGGTTCAAGTGCGACTAACTGTGATTTCGCCGATATGGCAATTTATGAACGTTGGGAAGTTTGTCGTGCTGCAGAAACTCTACTTCCTGGAGGCCAAGTTCGTTTGACCAATACTGGCAGTAAAATGACGGTAGTGGTTGACTGGGATTCAATGTCTCAGCGTAGCGATATTGGTACTAAAAAGAATATTAATGCGAGCTGCAAGGCATTAACCGGCAGCGAAGAGCGAAACTGTATTATTATGGAAATTGTGCCATGAGAATTAAATATGATTTAAGCTCGCGTAAAAGCCAAGGCTTTTCAATTGTAGAGTTATTAATTGCTGGAACCCTAGGTTTGTTATTGCTTGGTGGTGTTATTCAATTATTTTTTGGCTCCAATCAAAACTTTAAGCTTCAAACAGAACTTTCAGGTATTCAGGAAGATGGCAGATTTGCTTTAACATTCCTTGAAAATGAAATTCAAATGGCAAGTTGGACAGAAGATTTCTTAGAAGTGCAACCTGCCATCGATTTTACTAATTCAGCCGATGGTGTCACGGACACAATCACGGTCACGCGTAAAATGAGTGTCGCAAGTGGTAATAATATTGATTGTAATGGCGCCACTGTAGCCAGTGGAGTCGTTCAAAATCGTTTTTACGTAGAAAATAATCAGCTAATGTGTCTTGGAAATGGTGGGGGAGCCGCTCAGCCTTTTATCGGTAATGTCGAAGGTTTTCAAGTTACTTATGGGGTTGAAACTGATGCATTTTGCCCGGATGGTGCTGTAAACCAGTTTATGAACAAAGAAACCTTACTTGCTAAAAGCTTTAATGCGGTGTATCAGCAGCGAGTTTTATCGGTAAGGGTTGGTCTTGTTTTAAGAAGTGAAAATGAAGTACTTCCTGAAGATAAAGAAGAAACGTTTAAATTATTAGACGTAGATTACAAGTCAGCCAAAGATCGCTTTGCGCGGCGCTTGTTTACTCAAACTATTTATATGCCTAATTCAGCCTTTGCTTTTACCAGTAGTCCAGATGCGATTATCTCATGCATGCAATCCAAAATTTAGTAGCAGGTGAAATTGTGAACTCAAATATAAGTCAACATAAATTTATAGCACAACAATCGGGCGCTGCTCTTTTTGTTAGCTTAGTACTGCTCTTAATTTTAACCGTGATAGGACTCTCGTCGGCACAACGCAGTAATATGCAAGAGCAAATGGCAGCTAATACTCATGTGCAACACAAAACGTTTAATGCTTCTGAAAGTGCACTTGGTGCATTTTTTGCAGAAGCCAACACCGGTAATAAAACCGACACAGATCATATTTTGTATAAGTTAAGGGTGAATGGAAAGCTTGAAGATCTTTGCATCAATAAAGATGGTCAAAGTGAGACGTGTGATAGTTCTCATCTTGACGGTGACAAAGGTAGTGTGGTGGTTGCGCAGCTAGATGCTGAAGTGACTAACGAATGTAATACCCTAATGTGCAGTGGTTATAGTTTAGGCCGAAGTGGTTCAAAAATTGGCTGTCGAATATTTGAAGTCAATGGTCGAGGAGCTGTTAATAGTAGTTCAACTTCAACGACCTTATGGGCTTATGAAGTTACCGCATGTGCAAATTAATTTTTTGTGAAAGTAGCGATAATGCAAAACAAACAAAATTCTCATTCAATGCTGGAGGTTAAGGCAATGAAAAATATTAAGTCGAAACTGGTTGTTAGTCTAATTGCCTTTTTGTATAGCTGTTTAACTCTGCAATCTGTGGTTGCGGATGACACTGAAGTTTTTTTTGGAGGGGGCTCAGCTTCGAGTAAATCCAACCCTAATATACTCTTTGTGTTTGATACCTCTGGCTCTATGAATAGTAACCAAAGTTTTACCGATCCTAATGGTAATAAAGTAACTCAAAGTCGAATTGGTATATTGCAAGATGTAATGGGAGAAATTGTTTCCGGTCAGCAGGGTGTGAATATGGGGCTTGCGCGTTTTAGCGTTCCTGGCGGGCCAATACTTTATCCTGTGGTCGATCCCGATGAGCCTGCTGAGCCAATTGTGTTAAGAGGAATCGAGTCAGAGAATGATGATGCTATGCAAAGTGGGGCAACGGTTGACTTAAATGGCGACTATTTAAATTCCTCTGTGGTCGGTGATGTAGTTGCGTTTCGCTTTAGAAATGTTTCTGTTCCGCAAGGTGCGAAAATCACTAACGCTAATTTGATTTTTGCGACAGATATAGACTCGTCTGACTTAGCTAGCTATAAAATATACGCAGAGGTGGACGCACAACCTGAAGAATTTAAAACAGTCGGAAATGATTTATCTAAGCGTATTGATCGTACTTCTGTTGCAGTTGACTGGACTCCAGAAGCTTGGGATGCTGAACCGATTGCTTCCACTGACGATCCTTTAACTACATTTAATTCGCCGAATATTAGTAGTGTTTTACAGCAAGTAGTGGATTTAAAAGGTGCTACTATGACCGACGCAGCTGGTTGGTGTGGTGGTAAAGATTTAGTGATTCTAATGGAAAAAACTTCTATTGAAGGACGCCCCATTGTTGCTTATGACAAAAATAAAGATTTTGCGCCAAAAATCCGTATCGATTTTGATAAAAATATTCCTGCTAGCGAGTTTGGATGCTATGAAAATACGGTTGTATCGGTTGTTAATCGCTATGACAATGATTCTGAAAAGGATTCCAATGGTAATATTTACGAAAACTACTGGAACCTTATTTTTAGCCGCTCAGGCAACTATAAAACCCAATCTGTCGCTTTCTCGTTTGAAGATGTTAAAGTTCCTAAAGATGCTCAAATTACCGATGCACGAATTAAATTAGTAGCTTCTAGAAGTAATAGTGGCAATGCAGAATCTACGATTAAGGCGGTAAAGTCTGCAAACCCTACTGTTGGTACTGGTGTTCATAATCTATCTTCGGGTTTTACCTCGGGAATTACTTGGTCTATTGATACTTGGGACTATGGGGTGCAGTATCAAACCGCTGATTTATCTAGCATAGTCAACGAAATTGTGACATTAGGTTCGTGGAAAAGCGGCAACAAAATGTCATTTTTATTTACGGTTAACTCTGGCTACCGAGAAGCCTACTCTTTAAATGGCTCTGGTTCACGCGCTGCTGCTTTAGAAGTTAAGTACATTGGACGTTTTACTAGTGATGCAGCAACTAAGCGGCAAGAATTAATAGCTACTATTGAAGACTTTAAAGCCACGGGAAATACGCCTATTAGTGACTCAATTGCTGAAGCTGGTCTTTATTTTAAAGGTGAACCTGTTGCCTACGGACTAAAACGAGGTAGTCCTACTAAGCGTGACAACAGAGTAAGTCATGTTGATGCTCTGTCATCAGGTAGTTTAATTCGGCCTTCCGGTTGCACTGAGTCAAATTTAAGTGCAACAGGCTGTAAAGGAGAAAAGTTAACTGATGGTTCGGTTTATAAAACGCCGATTAAAAATGCTTGCCAAGCTAACCATATTGTATTGTTAACCGATGGCGCGCCAACTTCGCATGACTCAATAACTAATACGCTTTACTCAAAGTGGTCGAAGGAAATAACCGGTACAGCAGGTACTTGTAATACTAATGACAACGGTAAAGACTGTACGATTAAAATGGCGGGTCTATTTAACAAAAATGATATGATTCCTAGCACGCCTGGTGCGGAAAAAGTTACTACCCACACTATTGGTTTCTATTCTGATCAAGAATTTTTACAAAGCGTGGCTGATGCGGGCGGCGGTAAGTATGTCACTGCATTTAGTAAGCAAGAATTAATTGATGCGGTGACTGATATCGTTGACTCTATCTTGGATGTTAATACGACATTCGTATCTGCGGGTGTTACGGTTAACCAGTACAACCGATTGACTCACAATGATGAGTTGTATTTCTCTCTGTTCGCGCCTTCATCTGAAACAGTATGGCCTGGAAATCTAAAACGTTATCGTTTGTTAGATGGCGAGTTAGTCGATGTGGATACAAAGCCGGCAGTTAATATTGGGGGTGAATTTGATGAAACTTCTAAAAGCTGGTGGTCAAGTTCGGTTGACGGTAACGAAGTTGAAGAAGGTGGTGCTGCGGAATTTTTAAGCGCATCTCGTAAAGTTTATTCAAACTTACAAGGCGATAGCGATGTTACGCTCACGGCTTCAGATAATCGAGTGCACAAAGATAATTCAAATATCAATAATGCCATGGTTGGCGCAACTGACGCGTCTGATAGAGAGAAAATTTTAAATTGGGCTAATGGTCAGGATGTCAA
This sequence comes from Aliikangiella aequoris, assembly GCF_053709105.1. NCBI lineage: Bacteria > Pseudomonadati > Pseudomonadota > Gammaproteobacteria > Oceanospirillales > Pleioneaceae > Aliikangiella > Aliikangiella aequoris. The sequence continues at coordinate 2,409,447 of NZ_CM132298.1, read as the reverse complement.
CAATAAAGACAACCCAACGGGGCCCCGCAAGCAAATGGGTGATCCTTTGCATTCTCAACCAACGGTATTAATTTATAAAACCGGCGCTAATAGTTTCCGCTCATCTGTATATGTTGGTACCAATGAAGGTTTTGTTCATTCATTTAATACCAGTAACGGAAACGAAAACTGGGCATTTATTCCAAAAGAGTTATTGCCTCGCCTATCTAGCATTCAAAAAGATGCAGAAGGTCAACATACCTATGGTATGGATGGCTCAGTTACTTTGCACATTGATGAAAAGCCAGGAGTTGGAATGCCTGGAGTAGTTGATGCTGGCGAAAAAGCTTACTTATATATTGGTATGCGTCGTGGAGGTAGTACTTATTATGCACTAGATATTAGTGACCCTGATGCGCCTAAAATGATGTTTAAAATTGATGCTACAACACTAGGGACTTCTGGTGGACGCGCATTAGGTCAAACTTGGTCGCAACCAGTGATTAAGAAAACTAAATTTGAAGGCCATGAGACTGTGCTGTTGTTTGGTGGTGGCTATAGCGTGTTGCAAGATGTTGCTGACACCATATCGGTTGTCGATGGAGTTGGACGTAATGTGTTTATGGTTAATGCTAAAACTGGTGAATTAGTTTGGGATGTAAGTCAGGCCATCGATGCCTCTACGATTCCAGGCAGTAAAGCGGGCTCGTTATCCTCAATGAACGCCATACCTGATCAAATTACAGCGTTTGATTTAACCGGTGACGATTATATCGACCATTTTTATGCGGCAGATACCAAAGCACAAGTGTTTCGGTTTGATATAAACTACACTACCGGCAAGATAACTGGCGGACGTATTGCTCGACTAAACCAAGGTGGTTTAACTGCGGCTAATAACCGACGGTTTTATAATACACCCGATGTTTCGCTGGTTCGATTAACTTCAGGTAGCTTTGTGTCAGTTTCAATTGGAAGTGGTTATCGTGCTCACCCCTTAAACGAAACAGTTGTCGATCATTTTTATATGGTGAAAGACAAAGGCATACTTAATGGAAACTTTGATATGGATGTTGAACTCGGGGACTTAGCAGATGTTACTGACGTTATTGGTGATGCTGATGCTGACGGTATTTCCGATGCCGTAGAGCTTATTGAAGATGAAAGTTCACCGAAGAAGGGCTGGTATATTACTTTCCCTCGCTCTGGCGAAAAAGTTATTACTTCATCTATCACGTTTAATAACTCGGTGATTTTCACGACTTATACGCCGCCTAATGCTAGCGGCTCACTTTGTGATGCAGTTGCTGGTACCTCTCGGCTTTATCTAATGCGTGTGACTGACGGTAACCCTTTCTTAGATAATAACTCTGATGCAGTGTTGACTAAAGAAGATCGCAGTGTTGAATTAAAAATTCCTGGAATTGCGCCTCCTCCACAGGTATTGTTAGAAAAGACTGATTCTGGGGTAGTTCCACGGCTATGTGTGGGTAACCGTTGTGATTATGACTTGCCACCACCTCCTGAAGGTATTATGGGCATTCGTTGGAGAAAAAACTAAATGAGTAAGGTCAATTTAATCCAAAAAATGAAAGGCTATACATTAATCGAGTTGATGATTGTGATTGCAATTATCGGGGTCGTGGCGTCATTTGCTTACCCTTCGTACACTAATTATGTTATTCGAGCTAAGCGAAGTGACGCTATGGCAGCATTAATGAATGCGGCTCAAGCCATGGAACGTTTTAAAACAAATAACTTTAATTACAATGTTGGTGATGACATTACCACTGTTTTTGCAGATCAAGTACCTGTAGATGGTGGTGAAGCATATTACACTCTATCGGTGGACAACAACGATGCCGGTACTCAATATACTTTAACAGCAACACCAACTGGTAGCTTGGCGGGTAAAGATAGCCCTTTAACCTTAACTCATACAGGGCAAAGAGGTTGGGGAGCTAAGACTTGTTGGCCTGCAAAAAATAGTTCCTGCTAGACTTTAAAAAATCTTTTGAAGTTGAGATCAAATTAATAAGGCGCTTAATGCGCCTTATTAATTTAAATGATTAAGTTAGATTAACGTCTGTATTTAGGGTTTTCTTCTTGTTCTGAGCCAAATGAGCCAACTTCAAACATCATTTGCCCGTTCCACTGGTAAGCTTGCGATATGCCATCAATTTTGTTTTCAATAAGCAAAAACTTAGGTGTGTCCTTTAAGTTTCTTTGGTGCTCTGCTTTTAATTTGAATTCAGTGACTGTCATAAAGCTTAAGTACATCATTTCTGGAAAATTGTTATAGCGCTTTATTTCTAAAAATTGGCTTTTTCCGAAGTTGGAGAAATGGCCAACTAAGTAATACACACCATCCTTAATCGTTAATGCCGCCCAATCAGTACGTCTATCGCCGTCAAAGTCGAATTGTATTGCCCAAGGGCAGGTTATCTCAAACTCTCTTGAATGCTCAGCTAAAGGAGTTGAAGGGGTTTGTCGTGCTAATTGGAATGTTGATTGGTTAACCTGCTTTAATTTTTTGGTGATTTCTGCACTACACTCAACACTATTCGCACTCGCGTTAAAGGTAAATAATCCAGCAATAACTAAAGGTGAAAGTTTTAACATAGGTTTTATCTCACTTATTCAAGAGTCAATTTGTTTAGCATACGCTATAAATTAGCCTAATTTCTATGAAGTTTATAACACAAATGATTACCTCGATACGCAAATCTGGTAGAATCCGCTAAATTTTTAAAGTTGCCACTTATCAGTAGCCAATTTATGCGTAAACAAGACTTCCAGTTTCATTTGCCAGAGTCACAAATAGCTAGCGAACCCTGTGAAAACCGTTCAGATAGCCGTTTGATGCTGGTTGATCCTGCAAAACAGAGCCTTGCGGACGCCCATTTTTATCAACTGGTTGACTATTTAAAGCCTAACGATTGTTTAATTTTTAATAATACTAAGGTTATTCCCGCAAGGTTGCATGGTAAACGTGACTCTGGCGGCAAAGTAGAAATATTAGTAGAGCGAGTATTAAGTGAGAACGGCCGAGAAGAGTGTGTCGCACAAATTAGAGCCAGTAATAAGCTTCAAGCGGGTACATTAATTCATATTACAGCTGATTTTACCTTAGAAGTATTGTCCAAGTGTGAACGTTTCTATCGACTCAAAGCAGCAAACGATGAAGCACTTTTGTTAAAAATTGAACAATATGGTCATATGCCGCTGCCGCCTTATATTAAGCGTGAAGCGAATAGTGAAGATTCGCAGCGTTATCAAACCGTTTTTGCTGAAAAGCATGGGGCTGTCGCAGCTCCTACTGCAGGCCTACATTTTGATGATCGTTTAATTAGCGCGATTAAAGAAAAAGGCGTTGCCACAGGGTTTGTAACTTTACATGTGGGGGCTGGAACTTTTACTCCGGTTAAAGTTGATGATATTAAACAACACAGCATGCATTCAGAGTGGTTTGAAGTTCCTCAATCGGTGGTTGATTTGGTTAATTCGACCAGAGAGAAGGGCGGTCGAGTGATTGCGGTAGGCACTACTTCTGTGCGCTGCCTTGAGTCGGCATCTACATCAGGGAAAATAGTCGCCACTCAAGGCGAAACTGACATATTTATATACCCTGGTTACCAATTTAAGTCGGTAGATGGACTGGTGACTAATTTTCACCTGTCTGAATCAACTTTATTAATGTTGGTGAGTGCTTTTGCTGGCAAAGACTTTATTTTATCTGCTTATCGCCAAGCAGTAGCGTCGAAATACCGCTTTTTTAGTTATGGTGATGCGATGTTTATCCAAAACCGACTTTTAAATAATTGAGTGCACCATGAAATTTGAATTAATAACAACTGACGGTAAAGCGCGTCGTGGTCGTTTGCAGTTTGAACGAGGCGAGGTTAATACGCCCGCTTTTATGCCAGTGGGAACATACGGTACCGTAAAAGGCATGTCGCCAGAGCGTGTAGCTGACACAGGGGCGGAAATAATCTTAGGTAACACTTTTCATTTAATGTTACGCCCCGGAACTGAGATAGTTAATCTCCATGGTGATCTCCATGATTTTATGGGCTGGCAAGGTCCTATTTTAACTGATTCTGGCGGCTTCCAGGTATTTAGCTTGGGTGAATTGAGAAAAATTACAGAACAAGGAGTAACTTTCCGCTCTCCGGTTAATGGCGATAAAGTATTTCTGGGGCCGGAAGAGTCCATGCAGGTTCAAAAAGACCTAGGCTCAGATATTGTAATGATTTTCGATGAATGCACTCCTTACCCAGCTACCGAAAAACAAGCTAAAGACTCAATGGAAATGAGCTTGCGGTGGGCTAAGCGTTCTAAAGATGCCCATGGTGAGAGCAACGCGGCACTATTTGGAATTGTGCAAGGCGGAATGTACCCAGAATTAAGAAGCGTATCTTTACAGGGCTTAACTGCTATCGGTTTTGACGGCTACGCCATTGGTGGTTTATCGGTTGGAGAGACCAAAGAAGAAATGAAAATGGTGCTTGATAACCTATTACCAGATATGCCTGAAGATAAGCCTAGATATTTAATGGGCGTCGGCAAACCTGAAGATATCGTAGAGGCAGTTCGTCGCGGTGTGGATATGTTCGATTGTGTTATGCCAACAAGAAATGCAAGAAACGGCCATCTTTTTACCAGTACGGGAGTTGTAAGATTGCGAAACAGTCCCAATAAAAGAGATTCTGGGCCGGTTGATGCAAGTTGTGACTGCTATACCTGTAAAAATTATAGTCGTGCTTATTTACATCATTTAGACAAGTGCGGCGAAATGTTTGGTGCAGAACTAGCGACCATACACAACTTACATTATTACCAGACCTTAATGAAAGGTTTGCGAAAAGCAATTGAAACAGGTAGTTTGAACGAATTTGTTGAGCGTTTTTATCAGCAACGTGGGATGGAAGTTCCCACGATTTAGGTAACAATAAATCGAAAATTAACTTCGCGTTAGCGAGCTATAAAAAAGAGAAGTAGGGGAAATAATTATGTTTATTAGTAATGCAATGGCAGCCGCTCCAGGTGGTGCAGCTGCAGGTGGCTACAGCGGCTTAATCATGATGGTTTTGTTCGGTATCGTATTTTACTTTCTGTTGATTCGTCCGCAAAGTAAACGCGCTAAAGAGCACAAGAATATGCTAGAAGCTATCCAAAAAGGTGACGAAGTGGTTACCAGCGGTGGAATATTAGGCAAAGTGAGTAAAATTACAGACAATTTTATTGTTTTAAATGTTGCTCAAGGTGTAGAGATGAACTTTCAAAAGCACTCTATTACTGCAACCTTGCCAAAAGGCACGATTAAAGCCGTAAACGAATAAAAAACAAGCTCGCTTAGGCGAGCTTTTTCGTTTTACCAAAAATTAGATAAAATTATTAGAGCTTTTAAATTATGTTTTCAGATCAACCTCAATTGAGACCGATTAATACTTTCCCTGCTTGGAAGTATGTGATGTTAGCGGTCATATTAGCCTTAGGCATTTTATATGCGTTACCTAACATGTATGGTGAAAACTTTGCTGTTCAAGTCAGTGGAGAGAAAGGCGCCGCAGTACCACAACAAGTGTTTTTAGAAATTGAAAATGTTTTAAAAGAAAAAAACATTTCACTTTTAAAGTCGAGTAACGAGCAAGGTAAAGCATTATATCGTTTTGAAGATTCTGAAATTCAATTAAAAGCTAAAGATGTTATTGATGAGTATGTAAAAGGCAAGTCTGAAGAATATGGCGTCGCTTTAAACCTGGTTGCAGCTACACCTGAATGGTTAAAGAACTTAGGTGGCTCGGCAATGAAACTGGGCTTAGATTTGCGCGGCGGTGTGCACTTTTTAATGGAAGTTGACATGAAGTCAGCTATTGCTAAAAAAGAAACACAATATTTAACTGACTTTAAAACCACGTTTAGAGAAAATAAACTTCGCTATAGCTCGGTTGTTAAAGTCAATGATGTCGGTATGGTGGCTCGTTTTCGCGATGAAGAAACTCGCGATAAAGCTGAAGTTGTGGTTCGTCAAAACTTTGCCGAACTTAACACGCGGAGCCGAGAAACCGGCAACATGTATGAAGTTGTTATCACTATCCCAGACATCAAAATAAAAGAAATTAAAGACTACGCAGTAAAGCAAAACATTGCGACTTTACGTAATCGAATTAACCAATTAGGCGTTGCCGAGCCGCTAATACAGCAGCAAGGTGCTGAGCGTATTTTAATTCAATTGCCTGGAGTACAAGACTCTGCCCAAGCGAAACGTATTTTAGGATCTACAGCTACGGTTGAGTTTAGGCTCGTTAGTCAAGCTTCTGGTTATAACCCGAGTAGTGCTGGCCCTGGTGCAGAAATTATTGAAGGTGAAGGCGACATTAATTACGCAATTCGAAAGTCGGTAATCGTCGATGGAACTCACTTGACTGACGCAACCGTTGGCTATGACGAAAATGCCATGCCGCAGATTAATGTAACTTTGGATGGCGAAGGGGGCAATAAAATGCTCGCAGTGACCTCTAAAAATATTAATAAACCCATGGCTATCATTATGATTGAAAGTCGTGGGGTTTATGAAGTCATTGATGGCGAAAACAAGCTAGTTTCTACCAAAGAAGTCAAGTCAGTAGTCAGTGCGCCAAACATTGGAAGTGCGTTAGGTAGTAAATTTAGAATTACCGGACAATTTACGCCAACCGAGGCTCATGAACTTGCATTAGTTCTTCGCTCTGGCTCCATGATAGCGCCTGTTTATTTTGTAGAAGAAAGAACCGTTGGACCAAGTTTAGGTAAACAGAATATTGAACTAGGTAAAAAGTCAATTATGGTTGGTTTTTTCGCAGTATTAATTTTTATGGCTTTGTATTACCGCGTATTTGGTTTGATCGCCAATGTTGCTTTAATGAGTAATTTAGTCTTTATTTTTGCAATCATGTCGCTTGTTCCTGGCGCTACATTGACTTTACCTGGTATCGCTGGAATCGTTTTAACCGTTGGTATGGCGGTTGATGCCAATGTTCTTATATTTGAACGAATAAGGGAGGAGCTGAGTGAAGGAACCAACCCAGCCCAAGCTATTCATAATGGTTACGACAAAGCTTTTTCAACTATAGCCGATGCCAACGTCACCACGTTAATTGCGGCATTAGTTTTGTTTAGTGTTGGAACAGGACCTGTCGCAGGATTTGCTGTCACATTGTTAATCGGAATTATGACTTCAATGTTTACTGCGATTATTGGTAGTCGAGCGTTAGTTAACTTAGTTTACGGCGGAAAAGCCTTAAAGAAAATTTCTATATAAGGCTAGGAAAAAACATGAAAATTTTAAAATCTAAACTCAATATAGACTTTTTAAAGTACAAATTAATAGCGACTATTTTTTCAGCTATTTTAATTATTGCTTCAATTACCGCATTAGTTATCAGTGGCTTAAATTTCGGCCTCGACTTTACCGGTGGAACCTTAGTTCAAGTTCAGTATCAACAAGATGCTGATTTTGCCGGTATTAGAGAAACGCTAAAAAATGATGGCTTTGAAAAGGTTGTCGTTCAGCCTTTTGGTACAACTAAAGATGTCATGATTCGATTAGCGCCGGTAAAAGATAAGAAAGCCGATGAAGTTGGAGCAGAAGTCTTATTAAGCTTAAAAAGAGCTTCTGAAACGCCGGTTGAAATGCAAAAAATTGATTATGTTAGCTCTAGTGTCGGCGAAGAGTTGACCGAGCAAGGCGGCTTAGCAATTATTGTCGCGCTTATTTGTATTTTGATTTATGTATCGATGCGCTTTGAGTGGAAGTTTGCATTAGGCTCTGTCGCTGCATTAGCTCACGATGTAATCATAACTTTAGGCTTTTTCGCTTTAATTCAAATGGAATTTGACTTAACTGTGCTTGCAGCTATTTTGGCGGTCATAGGGTATTCCTTGAACGATACCATCGTTGTATTTGACCGAATTCGAGAGAATTTTCTGAAACTACGTAAACAAGACTCAGTTAAAGTTATTAATACTTCACTCAACCAAACTATGTCGCGTACGATTATGACCTCTATTACCACCATGTTAGTGTTGCTTGCCTTGTTCTTTTTAGGCGGGCAGACAATTCACGGCTTTGCAACGGCATTAATTGTCGGAGTATTAATTGGTACTTACTCGTCAGTGTACGTCGCTAGTAATGTCGCTCTTGCTTTAGGCGTTACTAAAGAGGACTTGATGCCACCAGAAGTAGATAAAGAAGGCGCAGATCAAGAAGCTTTAATGTAAATTAAAGTGGCCATATCCGTAAACTCTCGCTGATTCAGCGGGAGTTTTTTTATTTTTAGATTATACTTACATATTATTCGTGCTTCATATTCAGATATAGCATTCTTTGTTGCAGCATTATGCTTTTAAATTCAAAAGCTTACCTTAAAAAATATCAGGAAAACCTACATGCCTCAATCAGGTACTAATTCGTCAAATGAAGAATTGACGTTCAAATCTCTCGCTTTGCCAGATACTTTAGTTAAAACTTTAACCGATATTGGCTATGAAAAGCCATCACCTATTCAAATTGCCAGTATTCCAGTATTGCTTCAAGGTGCTGACATTATCGGCCAAGCGCAAACCGGAACCGGTAAAACTGCTGCATTTGCACTGCCCTTACTCACAAAAATCGATTTAAAGAACAGAAAGCCGCAAGCGCTCGTATTAGCGCCAACACGTGAGCTAGCCATTCAAGTGGCCGAAGCCTTTAAAACTTACAGTAAAAACTTTCCGGGCTTTCAAGTACTGCCTATTTACGGCGGACAATCAATGTCTCAACAATTACGGCAACTAGAGCGAGGCGCGCACGTTATTGTGGGCACGCCAGGCCGCGTAATGGATCATATGCGTCGCGGTAAACTCGTTTGGGATGCAATGCACACATTGGTATTAGATGAAGCCGATGAAATGCTCAGAATGGGCTTTTTAGAAGATGTAGAGTGGGTATTAGAGAAAACCCCAGCTGACCGTCAAATCGCGCTATTTTCGGCAACTATGCCAAAAGAAATTAAGCGGGTTGCAGATAAATTCTTAAATAACCCGCAAGAAATAAAAATAAAAACTAAAACGACTACCGCTGCAACCGTCACTCAGCAGTATTTAGCCGTGTCGAATAATCATAAACTTGACGCTTTAACGCGCATTTTAGAGGTTGAAGAGACAGACGCGGTGATTATTTTTGTGCGCACTAAAACTGCCACTGTTGAGCTAGCTGACAAGCTAAATGCTCGTGGCTATACCGCCGCTGCGATTAATGGCGATATTCAACAGTCAATGCGTGAGCAAACAATTGAAAAGTTAAAGCGAGGTCGGTTTGATATTTTAATTGCTACAGACGTTGCTGCACGAGGACTTGATGTACCCCGTATTTCTCACGTTATTAACTATGATATTACGCAAGATGTCGAGTCTTATATTCATCGTATTGGTCGAACTGGTCGCGCGGGCAGAGAAGGTAAAGCAATATTGTTTGTGACCCCGCGAGAGAAACGTATGTTGTCGTTAATTGAAAGAGTTACTAGCAAGAAAGTAGACAGAATTGCGTTGCCAACTACAGAGACAATAAACGATCAAAGAATAGAGCGCTTCAAACATAAGATTACTGAAAAAATCGACTCTGGAGAGTTAGCGCCCTATTTAGAAATTTTAGAAGCCTACCAGTATGAAACTAACCAAACTGGGATACATATTGCCGCGGCGCTAGCTAGCTTAGCGCATGAAAACTCACCGCTGTTAGTTGAAGACATGCCAACGCCAAAAGAATCTACTCGACGTTCGCGTCATGAAGACTCTGACAATTATGGGCGTGAACGTAAGCGACCGAGAAAAGGACGCGAAGATGAGTCTCGCAGTGGTAAAGATTTTCCGCGTAATCCTGAAAAGTTAGATGCATTTCCTGATATACCGATGCAGCGTTACACCATGATGGTTGGTTTTCAAGATGGCATTAAGCCAGGCAATATCGTTGGCGCGATTGCTAACGAAGTTGAAATTGAAAGTAAGTATATTGGCCATATTAAGATTTATGACGATTTTACCACGGTTGATTTACCCGGTAACATGCCAAAAGAAGCCTATGCTCATTTGAAAAAAGTAAGAGTGTGTGGCAAAGCAATGAACTTAACAGTGGCTAAAGAGTTTGATTTTGATAAGTTAAAATCTCGCGGTGGAGACAGCAAACCAAGTGGAAAACCAAAACGAAAGTTTGCTGGAAAAGGACGCAAGTCTGGTAGCGGAAAAAAACATCGCAAAGGCAATAGTAGTGAATAAATGGTAGCGAAACAACAGCAGTTTGATTAGCGCGTTAGCTGTAACTTTGCCAAGTAGTAAAGTGTAGGCCTAGTAAGCTACTATCGTCCGACAATATGATGTAAAAAAACGGTAAGCCTTGGCTTCCCGTTTTTTATGGCTGGTATATTTTTTACCAGATTTTAACTCTATCTTCTGGTTTGCGGTACATTGCATCGCCAGGTTTTACATTATAAGCATCCATAAACTCTGGCATGTTCATTAATGTCCCGTTGCCGCGATAAGGCGCTGGTGAATGTGGGTCAGTCTTTAGACGCATGCTTAAAGCTTCATCTCTAAACTTATATGCCCAAACCTGAGCCCAGCCCATAAAGAAGCGCTGCTCACCGGTAAAGCCGTCAATTACTGGTGCTTCGTTACCTTCTAACGACAGCATATAAGCTTTGTGTGCAATCGTTAGACCGCCTAAGTCGCCAATGTTTTCGCCAAGAGTTAACTCTCCGTCAATATGCTCACCAGGCAGGGGTTCAAACTCGCTATATTGTGCCGCAAGCTTTCCTGTTCGTAGCTTAAATTCGGCCAAGTCTTTCTCGGTCCACCAGTTTCTTAAAACGCCGTCGCCGTCTGATTTAGCACCTTGATCGTCAAACCCATGTCCCATTTCATGTCCAATAACACCACCAATACCGCCGTAGTTTACTGCGTCGTCAGCTTGCATGTTAAAGAAAGGGGGTTGCAAAATTGCTGCAGGAAATACAATTTCGTTCATCACTGGGTTGTAATAAGCGTTAACCGTTTGCGGTGACATAAACCACTCGGTTTTATCAATGGGTTTACCTAGTTTATTTACTTCGTTGTCGTGGTTGAACTTAGCTGCTCGCTTATAGTTTCCAACCAGATCATCTGCACTAATTGATAAGCCGCTATAGTCTTTCCATTTGTCTGGGTAACCTATTTTAGGCGTAAATTTTGCGAGCTTGTCTAACGCTTGTTGCTTGGTTTCTTCGCTCATCCAGTCGAGCTCTATGATTGCTTGACGGTAAGCTTCACGTAAATTTTCAACTAAGTTAACCATGCGTTGTTTAGCTTCTGGTTTGAAATGCTTTTTCACGTAGATTTTACCAACTACTTCGCCAAGTAACCGGTTTACAGAGCCTACTGCGCGCTTCCAACGAGCTTCTTGCTCTGGCGTGCCGCTTAAGGTTTTGCTATAAAAGTCAAAGTTTGCTTTATCAAAGTCAGCACTTAATAAACTAGCGGATGAATTAATTAAAGTCCAACGCAGGTAATTTTTCCAAGACTCAATATCGGTCGACTTAAACAACTTAGCAAAGTTTTCAAAGTAAGTAGGCTGTCTAATGATGACGCTGTTTTCGCTATTGATGCCGGTTTTTTCTAAGTATAAAGACCAGTTAAACCCAGGCATCATTTCGCTTAGTTTGGCAGTATCTACTTTGTTATAAGTTTTATCGCGGTTACGGCTTTCTTTTCTTGTCCAATGCAGTTTTGCTACTTCAGTTTCAAGCGCCATAATTGCCTGAGCAGTTTTAGCTGGTTCCGCTATTTTCGCCAATGACAGCATAGTTTCAATATGCGCCACATAGGCTTGACGAATCTCGGCTGACTTTTCATCTTCTTTTAAATAGTATTCTCTATCCGGTAAACCTAAACCAGATTGAGTAAAATAAGTAATATAGCTAGTAGGGTTTTTAGAATCATTGTTCACCCAAAAGCCAAACGGCGCTTTACCAGAATAAACTTGAGCTTTAGCAAAGTGGGCAACGACATCGTCGTGAGTTTTTATCGCTTCAATTTCTGCTAAGTCAGCTTCAATTGGTTTAATGCCGAGTTGGTTCAGCTTATCGGTATTCATGTAGCTCTTATAAAGATCGCCAACACGTTGCGCATCAGAGCCAGCTTCAACATTTTCTAGTTGTGCTGTTTCTTCAATAATTGCTTTAACGTCTTCTCTTGACTTATCTCGTAACGCAGTGAATGAGCCATAGGTCGATTTATCTGAAGGAATTGGCGTGTTTTTTAACCAAGTGCCGTTAACATACTGGTAGAAATCATCTTGTGGTCTAACTGAGGTGTCCATGTTTGCAAGCTCAATACCAGAGGTTAACTCGGCTTTTTTTGCTGAAGCGGTTTGAGTTTGTTTCGCTGAGTTAGCATTTTGATTTGATGGTGATTCTGCTTCCTGTTGGCTGCAACCTGCTAATAAGGCTAAGCTCACAGCGCTAGCAATGAGAGTTTTATTCATGGAGAGTTCCTATTTGATTATCAAAATATTGTTTACTGTATTATTAAGGCTGCTAATAAGCTAAATGGTTTTTAGTCTTGGTTATAATTTAGCTTTGCAGCTTTTCAAAGGCTTAAAGCTTTTGAATAAGCCGCTAATAAAAGCATATAGGGTAGGTGAGTGCAAGAGTTTAAATGAGTGATATCGTTACTTAATATGACAAAGGCTACAAAAAAACGCTAACTATTTGAATTTAATATATTTTATGTTTGGCTTTCTAAGCAGAAAAGCGCTAGTAAAGGGGGATTCGGTAGCAGTTTAACTGGCTACTGCTTGTTGAATCACAAAGTGCCGTAAAAAGCGCTCTGAGAGCGCTTTTAGTAAGGATCTATTGAATGGTGACTTCACTTGCATTTGCGTTATTGGGAGAGACTGGAAGCGCCTGCTTAGTAAAGATTGTCCGAACCGAAGGAGGAGCTGATATGGATATTTCGATGCCATGAAGGTCTAACTCTGTTTCCGCCAAGAGAACACTCATACGACTCGACTTGAACAAAGATTGCATAATAAATGCCAACAGCTTTTGTTGTTCAAGCTGTTTTAACAATGCGGCTTCTGTTTCCGTAGAGATGGTTTTTAGTTGTTTGAATCGAGGAAGAATTTTAGGGACCAAGCCTATTTCTATCTCTAATTGGATTAGCTCAAAACCTGCTTGGTCAAACAATGGTTTGGCTTGGTTAATTTCAGCCACAATGGCTTTGATTTTGTCTGTGGTCAGCTGCCCGATTGGGGAATTGGTGTCGACCGAAGGTGGCTCATCACGTCGCTCAGAATCGAGCGTTTTCTTTAAGTTTTTAAATAAATTTTTAATCATTAGGGACTCTTTTGAATTTTTAACGAGGCGGTCAACTAGTTCGAGTTGAGTGTAACATATTGATTTATAAGCGCAACTTATGCATGAGAGCGAGCTAAACTACTGAAAAGTATAAACATATAACTAGTTGATATTAAATTTGATATTAATTCTGAATTAACAGGAGTAGGATTGTTGCAACACATCGGATGAGTTATGCTTGAGTAATCAATGGGTCTATGCGCTGTTTAACTTAGGATGCTGAAAATTTAATTTGGCACTATAAATTGATAGATAGCTCAACCGGTTGCTAACACAGACTTTGTGCCAGTTACTTAATTTTAATATGAGGTAATTATGACGCTCTATCATCATTCTCAAGGGAAAGACAGCTGTGGCTTTGGGCTAATCGCGCAGTTAGATGGTGAACAAAGTCATAGCTTAATCAAGACGGCTATAACAGCACTGACTAGAATGACTCATCGTGGTGCTGTTCATAGTGACGGAAAAACCGGTGACGGTTGCGGTTTATCTATACAACTTAATCAAAATTATTTTAGACAAGTAGGTGAGCAGCTAGGGTTTAAGTTGGGTAAGCGCTTTGCCGTAGGACAAGTGTTTTTTAGCCAAAATAAAGCCCAAGAAAAAGCCGCCAAGGCTATTTTAGAAGAGGAGCTTGCCAAAGAAACCTTAACTTTTTGCGGTTATCGCTCGGTTCCCATCAACACCAAATTGTGCGGTGAAGTTGCGCTGCACTCACTACCTAACATACAACAGATTTTTGTTACTGCGCCACCAGGCTGGGGGAAATACGACCTAGAACGCCGTCTTTTTATGGCAAGACGCCGTGCTGCGGATAGAATTAAGTGCAATGATTATTACGTTGTTTCTTTGTCCAATTTAATGATCGTCTATAAAGGGCTAGTCCTTCCTGAAAACCTTGCTCAATTTTATTTAGACTTAAGCGACCCCTTAATGAAAAGCGCTATTTGTCTATTTCATCAACGTTTTTCGACCAACACGGCGCCTTTGTGGAAATTTGCTCAACCATTCCGATTTTTAGCTCATAACGGTGAAATTAATACCATTTCCGCTAATCGACGTTGGGCTCATGCTCGGCGCAAAAAACTATTTACACCGCTACTATCAGATTTAGGACAGCTGCAACACTTGGTCAATCAGTCAGGCTCTGATTCGTCTTCGCTGGACAATATGTTAGAAATTTTACTTGCTGGTGGAATGGATGTTTTTCGGGCACTAAGGTTACTAATTCCGCCTGCTTGGGCAAACCGTTCGAATATGGATCCCGATCTTAAAGCATTTTATGAATTTAATTCAATGCATAGCGAGCCTTGGGATGGTCCTGCGGGCATTGTTATGTCAAATGGTCAACAAATAGCTTGTACGCTCGATAGAAATGGGTTGCGACCAGCACGTTATGTTATTACTAAAGATCGAATTCTTACGGTCGCTTCAGAAGTAGGTGTTTGGGATTATAAAGAAGAAGATGTAATAGAAAAAGATCGTGTTGGACCAGGCGAAATGTTAGCCGCTGATATATCAACCGGACAGGTTTGGCGTACAAATGAAATTGATGACATGCTAAAAACGCGTCACCCTTATTTAGAGTGGTTACGGGAAAATACGATTCGATTGCGTAGTGATGTGAGTGTCGAACAGCAAGGTGCACAAAAGTATATTGATGAAAATATTCAAAACCTTCCTCGATTCGAAAAATTTTTTGGGGTGAGCCAGGAAGAAAAAGAAAATGTTATTCAAGTGATGGCCAACCAAAGTCAAGAGCCTTCGGGATCAATGGGGGACGATACACCGATTGCAGTATTGTCTTTGAAATATAGAAGCTTATTTGATTATTTTCGGCAGCAATTTGCGCAAGTAACTAATCCTCCAATCGATCCACTTCGCGAACGCTCGGTGATGTCATTAGAAACTTGTTTTGGGAAAGAGCATAACGTATTTCAGGAAACCAACGGATTGGCATCGCGTGCCATTATAGGTAAACCTATTTTAAACTATGCTAAGTTACAGCAGCTTGCAGAACTTGACCAAACTGATTATCGCCAAGAGAGCTTGAGTTTAATGTATCAAGAAGGAGAATCATTACAAGGCGCGATTGAAAAGCTGTGTGATAAAGCGGTTGAATTAGTTGAAAGTGGTTGCGTTATTTTAAAGTTGACCGACCGTGATATTCAGCCAGGATACTTAGCTGTTCATGCAGTTCTGGCCACCGGCGCTATTCATAACCGGCTGGTGGATCTTGGTCTCCGCTGCGATACAAATATTATTGTAGAAACCGGCACTACGCGCGACCCGCACCATTTCGCTGTACTTATTGGTGTTGGGGCTACAGCGATTTACCCTTACCTTGCATTGCAAATTATCAGTCAGTTGTCGGAGCGCGGCTTATTAGCCACTGATTTAATTAATGCTCGTAAAAACTACTTTGTTGGCATTAATAAAGGACTGCTTAAAATAATGTCTAAAATGGGGATTTCTACAATTGCAAGTTATCGTGGCGCCCAATTATTCGAAGCCATGGGAATTAGTCAGCAAGTGGTAGATTATTGTTTTCCGGGAATGGTTTCTAACATTGGTGGAGCGACCTTCAAAGATATTCAACGGGACGATCAATTAAACGTAAAAAATGCTTGGCGAGATAGTGTTAAAACGGTGCGCTCGGGTCAGTTTAAATATGTACACGGAGGCGAGTACCATTGTTATAACCCGGATGTTGTCACCTACTTACAAAAAGCCGTTGAGTCTGGAGACTACCAAGACTATCTAAGCTATGCCAATAAAGTTAACCATCGGCAAGTTGCCACTTTAAGAGATCTACTCGCGTTACAAACGCTAAAGCAACCTCTCGATATAAAAAATATTGAATCAACAGAGTCAATTCTTACTCGTTTTGACTCGGCAGGCATGTCAATTGGAGCGCTTAGCCCAGAGGCCCATGAAGCTTTAGCGGTCGCCATGAATAGCATAGGCGGGCGCTCTAACAGTGGTGAAGGAGGCGAAGATAAAACGCGCTATAACAGCATTAAAAACTCGAAGATAAAGCAAGTGGCATCCGGGAGATTTGGAGTAACTGCAGATTATTTAGTGAGTGCTGAGGTCATTCAAATTAAGGTTGCCCAAGGTGCAAAGCCTGGTGAAGGTGGCCAGCTGCCAGGTGCTAAAGTGACTCTTGATATTGCTAAGTTGCGCCATGCAACGCCAGGGATTACCTTGATTTCACCACCACCACATCATGATATTTATTCAATAGAAGATCTTGCCCAATTAATTTTTGATTTAAAACAAGTTAACCCTACGGCATTAGTCTCAGTTAAGTTAGTTTCCGGGCCAGGAGTCGGTACCATTGCCGCTGGAGTGGCTAAAGCCTACGCTGATATGATTACCATTGCTGGGCATGATGGCGGTACTGGGGCTAGTCCTTTAACTTCAGTTAAATATGCTGGGACGCCTTGGGAAATAGGTTTAGCTGAAGCTCACCAAGCATTAATTGAAAACGGCTTACGAGACAAAGTTTGTTTACAGGTAGACGGCGGTTTAAAAACTGGCCTTGATGTCATTAAAGGCGCAATTTTAGGCGCGGATAGTTTTGGTTTTGGGACTGGACCTATGGTGGCATTAGGCTGCAAGTTTTTAAGAATTTGTCATTTAAATAATTGTGCAACCGGCGTTGCGACTCAGAACAAAATATTGCGAGAAAAGCACTTTCATGGACTACCACAAAAAGTGATTAACTTCTTTCAGTTTATCGCTCAAGAAACTCAATATTGGTTAGCGCAAATCGGCGTAGCATCGCTTAATGACCTAATTGGTCGTACTGATTTACTTAAAGTTTTAAAAGGCGTTACCGCAAAACAAAGTCATTTAAATCTTCAAGTGATTTTAGACTCAGCTAAAAGGCCCAATAATCATTTGGCACATTATCAAAAATTGGCTAATCAACCTTTTGATAAGGGAGAACTCAATCAACGTATTTTAAAACGAGTGCAGGGCTTGCTAGAACAAAAAAGTGTGATTGAATTAGAGTTTCCAATTAAAAATTTTGATCGCTCTGTTGGTGCTGGTTTAGCAGGCTACCTTGCAAAGCAGCGCCTCGATAAGGTGTCAGTTAAATTACAGTTTAAGGGAACTGCTGGGCAGAGCTTTGCGGTTTGGAATAGAAAAGGCATGCATGTAAGTTTAGTTGGTGATGCTAATGACTATGTTGGCAAAGGAATGTCGGGAGGAAGTATTAGTGTATTTCCGCCAGATAATGTGAGTTATATTTCTAGTCGTGGTGCCATTATCGGTAATACATGTTTATACGGTGCTACAGGCGGAAAATTATTTGCTGCTGGCCAAGCTGGTGAGAGATTTGCAGTGAGAAACTCGGGGGCGAGTGCGGTGATAGAAGGGGTTGGCGATCATGGCTGCGAATACATGACTGGTGGTAGTGTCGTTGTGCTTGGTCCAGTGGGCGAAAATTTTGCTGCTGGAATGACCGGTGGTATTGCCTACGTTTTAGATTTAAGGGAAACATTACCTAAAAAAATGAACTTTGAGCATGTTGAGTTAATGCGTTTAATTGAACCTGAATGCGAAAGTTACATTAACCTATTACAGAATTTGCTGACCCTGCATGTAGAAAAAACGCAAAGTAGTTTAGCCCAAAAAATCCTAAAAAACTGGCCGCACTATTTACAACACTTTATGTTAGTTTTACCCAAAGTAATAGGGCAAGCTGCGGCTGGCGTTAACATTTTAAGGGTGGTTAAATGAGCAAGGCAGATATCAAAAAATTTGACCCGCTAACTTTTTTAAAGCAAGCGCGCAGCGAGCAACTAAAGCGCGATTTAACCCAGCGAAAAATTGATTTTAAAGAGATATATCAGGCCAAAGAAGCGTCGCAACTTTGTAAGCAAGCTGAACGTTGTTTAGACTGTGGTAATCCTTATTGTGAATGGAAATGCCCATTACATAACTATATTCCAAACTGGTTAGAACTTGTAAAGCAGGAGCATTTTGAGCAAGCTGCCGAGTTAATGCACGAGACCAACCCGCTACCTGAAATTTGTGGACGCGTTTGTCCACAGGATCGTTTGTGTGAACAAGCTTGTACATTAAATACAGGCTTTGGTGCGGTCACTATAGGCGAAATAGAGAAGAGTATTAGCGACCGCGCTTTAGCCAATAACTGGCGGCCGGATTTGACTGGCCGAGTAAAGTCGAATAAAAAAGTTGCCGTTATTGGCGCTGGACCCGCAGGTTTAGGTTGCGCAGAATATTTACAGCGCAATGGCGTTGACGCAGTTGTTTTTGACCGTTACCCAGAAATTGGCGGGTTACTTACTTTTGGTATACCTGGTTTTAAACTTGAAAAAAATGTCATAAGAAAGCGTCGTCAGTTTTTAGAAGATATTGGCATTGAGTTTAGATTAAATACCGAAGTCGGCAAAGACGTGTCTATCGATTCGTTACAGTCACAATTTGATGCCATGTTTTTAGGTGTTGGCTGCTATACCAGTGTCGATGGCAAGTTGCCCGGTCAAAAGCATAGTGCAGTAATTAAAGCTTTGGATTTTTTAATTGGAAATGTTAATTACCATGAAGCCTTCGCCATGAAGCAATTTCCTTATTACAATGTCAGTGATAAAAATGTTGTGGTATTAGGCGGTGGAGATACTGCGATGGACTGTGTTCGCTCGGCCATCCGTCAAAACGCTGCTTCAGTGACTTGTGTTTATCGGCGCGATAAAAACGCTATGCCGGGTTCTCCTCAGGAAATTAATAATGCGATGGAAGAAGGTGTGCAATTTGCTTTTAATAGTCAGCCTATATCAATTGAAAGTGATCAGCAAAAGCTTATTGGCGTTACCGTAGCAGCTACGCAGATACAAGCAAATAGTGCGAAGCACACCCGAGGTCAGCTTAAAGTTGATATAGAGAATACTCGTCTTATTAAAGCCGATGTCGTTATTGTTGCTTTTGGATTTTCAGCGAGCCCGCCAAATTGGTTAAAAGAGTTACGAGTAGAAACTGATCAATGGGGGTTAGTAAAAACCACACCTGCGGAGTCCGAAGAGTTAAGTTATTTGCAACAAACGACGGCAGAGGGAGTTTATGCTGGCGGTGATATGGTAAGGGGGGCAGACTTAGTCGTTACCGCCATTGCTGAGGGGCGTCAAGCGGCGAAAGAAATTTTGGAATATTTGAAAGTGTAATTTAGTAATAAAAACAGTTATTTTTAATACTTGATGAGAGTGTTTTATCTAATTTTTAAGGGTTTAACTTAAGTTCAATTAGAATAGGTCACAATAAGTTAGATGTTGACTATTTGGTTAGCTTTTTAGGTTGATTGAAGTTAAACTTCATTTATTGATTATTTCTTGCTCGAGTCGGTATGAAAGAGCTCTCATTACCTCTAAAAACATTTGATATTTTTCATTTATCGCCTTCTCAAGGCTTTGAGTCTCAAAGTGAAATAGAAGACTGGATTCCGCCAGAGGTTAAGCAGCAACTTTTAAAGATTATTAAAATTAGTTTTAAAGGGATTGATGCGGCCAGTTACTTAGAAAAATACTTTTATCCTAAAGACGCTTTTAAGTTTGTCCTAAGGCTTTACTATGTTGATGGTCAGAGTCAGCAAATCGATTCTAGCCAAAAAAGCGCGAGTAGCAAAGACACTGGCGCGAAAATGGGTAAAGACGCGAAATCTTCAAATTGTATCGTTGGTTACTGCTTATTGAGCTTTTCGCGCGCTCAATTTACTGCAAAATCTTTCACTTGTATGAAGGCTTCAGCAGCCTTTCTTCCTGCGTATCGTAATGGCAATAACACGATTGCTTTTTCATTATGGCAACCCATTAAACATTTACTGATGCATCCTTTTGAAAAAGTCATTTACTTAGATACTATCTTAAGTCCCGCAATGTATCGGATGATAGCCAAAAATGTAGCTATATATTATCCCAATAGAAGTGAGCAAACTCCACCTGAGGTTTTGGATTTGATTAAACAGCAACCTTATTCTAGCAATGTAGATTTCGATAATCTTGAACAGCAAGAAATTGCGATGGAGGAACCAAACCCGCACGTAGTTTGGGCTGGTAGAATGAGCAACTATAGCGAAGAT
Source organism: Aliikangiella aequoris (assembly GCF_053709105.1). Lineage (NCBI taxonomy): Bacteria > Pseudomonadati > Pseudomonadota > Gammaproteobacteria > Oceanospirillales > Pleioneaceae > Aliikangiella > Aliikangiella aequoris. The sequence continues at coordinate 2,388,954 of NZ_CM132298.1, read as the reverse complement.
GAAATATTAAGTTTACGATCTAGTACTAAGTCAGATATTCAATTTTACTGTGACATTAATCCAAACTTTGATAAAGGTTACGCAATTGTTTGCGCTGTACCAATTGGGTTAATGCAAATATTAAAAACCTTAGTAAAATCTATATTTTATTCCAAGCAGTGATTCAAAACGGCTAGAAATCAAAAAATAATTCTAAAAGTACAGTCGCATGACTGTTTCCGCAACACAAGCAAGGCGCTTGCTATTCTCAACTTCAATACTAATTTCGTTAACGAGTTCGATACTCTTCCGCATAGGGGTTAGCCCAATGAGTTTTGTCCGTGCGCGAACCCGAGTACCAGATTTAACTGGAAACGGAAATCTAACCTGATTAAGGCCATAGTTAACGGTCATTTTCGCTTCAGGGTAAGGATTGCTAGTGTCATCTACTGAATCGGTTAGTTTAGGTAACAAAGATAAAGTTAAAAATCCATGTGCGATAGTGGTTTTAAACGGTGACTCTTCAGCTGCGCGCTCAGGATCGGTATGAATCCACTGTTTGTCACCGGTAACTTCTGCAAACTGATTAATACAGTTTTGATCGACTAAAAACCACTCGCCGACAAAAGTTTCTTCGCCTAAGCTTTGCTGCAGTTTTTGATATGTTTCTGCCGCTTTAGGTGTAAGTACCAATGGCTCTATGGCGTCTGGCGCATCATCGTCAAATGGGTTAAATCGAGAAATCCACGGGTTATTTAAAGTATTAGTGATTTTCTTGGATAGTAGGTCAGAAAAATTTTTAAATTGCGGCTCAATACGAGCTCTAAAAACGGCATTGTTTTGCTGAAACTTTTGAGTTTTTTCTTTAATGAATTCAACAACATTCATAGGGCTAACTCCATTGTCCATCCGGGTTTCGGTTTATAATTACTGTTTGGTGACTCACTTACCCTTATAAAACTTAATTTAAGCGATTATTGGTTGGCTAAATTAGCCAAGTTACCTAAGTTAGCAAGGTTACAGTTTGCTTCAGTAATTTAAAAAAGCTGTTTGAATAATGTTGATTATACAAGGTCGGTTAGGCATAGTGCTACTGGTAGCACCAGTTTTTTAAAAGAATTTGTAAATTTCTGTCTATTCTTAAGCCGCTTTGCACAGAGTTTAAAATGTTACACAATTGGGGTTACTTTTAAATGTGTGATCATGGCTTATATTAAGGCGTATTAATGCACTTTGTTATTATTAGTATCATTATTGTTCTATTGGTCTTTGGACCACAATGGTGGGTTAGGTTTGTTTTAAAAAAGCATCATAAGGTGCTGGACAACATGCCTGGAACTGGTGGCGAGGTTGCTGCTCATCTACTGCATGTTTATCAGTTAGATCAAGTTAAACTAGAAACTACTCAGAGCGGGACCGATCATTATGATCCTGAATCTAATAGTGTTCGGTTAAGTCCAGAATATTTTAATGGCAAAACACTTACCAGTATTGCGGTAGCTGCCCATGAGGTAAGTCACGCGATTCAATTTAACCGCAATGAGCCAGTAACGGTTTTACGTCGACGCTACTTGAGCAAAGCCGTGCTTATTCAAAAAGTAGGGGCTGGTATGTTAATGGGCTTACCCTTACTTGGTTTAATCGTTAAAATTCCTCATGCTATTTTTGTCTACGCTTTGATCGGGTTATTGGTAATGTTGTCGTCGGTTTTTATTCATGCTGCTATTTTACCGGAAGAGTGGGATGCAAGCTTTAACAAAGCTTTACCTATTCTGGAAAAAGGGAATTATGTACCGAGCGAGTATCTACCCGCGATTCGCCAAGTACTAAAAGCCTGTGCGTTAACTTATGTGGCCGCGGCGCTAGCTAACGTTTTAAGTTTATGGCGATGGTTTGCATTGTTTAGGATGCTACGCTAAGAGCATACCCAGTTAAAAAAATCTGTGAGGAAAACTAGTGGTTAAACGAATTGCATGGTTATTGATGTTTCTATTAACGGGCTGTACGTCGGTGCCGCTGTCATCTTTAGTTAAGCTTAACTCACTTGGACAGCAGGGATTAGTTAATGTTTTGCCACAAGAAGTCCGTGCGAGAATTAGTCTCAGCGCGCCAGGGGCGTTAGAGCCCAAGGATGTATCGCTGGTGCTTAAATTTGAATTTTCCGGGGATAGGCCAGCCCAACATTTATTTAAACTAAAGCAGATTTCCAGTAAGTTAATTCCTGCAGAAACAGGTTTTTTTGTTGACCAGCCAGCTAAAAATCAATATGTATTTAAAATCGCCCCCAGTTCACAACAGGACTTTAGGCGAATGCAACGAGAATTTAGCCAGTATGGTAAACCGGATAAATATTATTGGACTGTGTATTATTATTTAAAACCTGAGTCAAAGCATTTGAAAAGCTTAAGCATAGATTTAGAACTACTTTTATCGGCTGCGGATGATTATTTTTTCTTAATTAAAGATGGCACAATAGATAAGCAGTCAATAAATTAATCCAAGGCTTGAGGAATAATTGCAAGCGCTATAGACTGTTAAAAAAAATAAAACTCACAATTTACGGGAAGGAATCTATGATTCTTAACGTGATTTTTTACATATAATAAGCATTAGGAGTCAAAATGATACGGACCGTCACTTTCATTTCAATTGATCTGATTCTTGGTGCATGCGCATCATTTCCGCTTTCAGACAAAGGTCCTCTGATTGTTCTAGCAACTCCTAAGTCGCTGGAGTGAACCGCTTGCTATAGAGACTTCTGTACTGTTGGTCGTTACTCCTCAATCAGATATTCGTGATTGTCCAAATGAGCAATTTTATGCAGGAAACTTTGATGATTGTCTGCCGATTAAAAATGTTTTACAACACTTTGCAAATGGATAAATCTCCTAACAAATGCCAGAAGTTGTAGGCAAAAAACAAAAGCTCCTTGAATTTAAGCGAGCGTTATCGCCAGCCGTACACTAAATCTGTAACTATCCCTTAAAATAATACAGCTTAACCGTAGAATTTTCTTTAAACTAACCTAAGAGGTTTTACACATGAGCAAACGAATGAATGAAAGCCAAATTGTGGCGATTTTAAAAGAAGCAGAAGCAGGCATGTTAGTAAAAGATATTTGCCGAAAGTACAACATCGGCAATTCAACCTTTTATAAATGGCGTGAAAAATATGGTGGCATGGAAGCGTCGGATGTAAGGCGTTTAAAAGAGTTAGAAGAAGAAAATCGTCGTCTAAAACAAATGTATGCCGACCTTAGCTTGAAGTCACAGTTACAGGAAGAAATTATAAAAAAGCTGTAGTGCCTGTTGTTGAGCGCAAAGTTTGGGCAAAAGAGTTGCAATCCACTTACACCATTAGTATTGCCCTCAGCTGTCAAATAACAGGCATGAGTCGTACCGCTTATTATTACAAACCCCAATTATCAAACGATGGTGAGATTATTGACGCACTCAATCAGCTGGTTGAAAAGCATCAACGCTGGGGCTTTCCTAAATGTTATAAGCGCCTCAGAGCTAAAGGGTATCGTTGGAATCACAAACGTGTTTACCGTATTTACACGGCAATGAAGTTAAACCTAAGGAGAAAAAATAAGAAACGACTTCCACCTCGTCAACCTGAGCCATTAGCCGTTCCTAACAAACTTGGCCAAGTTTGGTCGATGGATTTTATGAGTGACACTTTACACAATAAAGTGCGTTTTAGAACGTTTAATGTCATCGATGATTATAACCGTGAAGTGTTAGGCATTGATATTGGTACAGGCATGCCAGCGTCAAAGGTTACTCGTTATCTTGATAGATTGGCAGCTTGGCATGGTTACCCTAAAAAAGTACGAGTTGATAATGGTCCAGAGTTTACCTCGTTTGAGTTTATGCAATGGGCAAAGCGGCACAAGATCACGATTGATTACATCAAGCCAGGTTGCCCTTATCAAAATGCTTATATCGAACGGTTTAATCGTACCTATCGACATGAAGTTTTAGATTTGTATATTTTTACGAATTTACAAGAAGTGATGGATATAACCGAAAACTGGATAACGCTTTATAATACAGAAAGGCCTCATGATTCATTGAATGATATGACGCCTGTGGAATATAAATTAGCTATTTAAATTCTATGAGTGAGTTGTGCTAAGAATGGGGTATTTACAAATCTAATTTAAGTGTCAGTATCCATAGATAGAATATATAAGAGTTTAGAATATGCTTGATAAAGTTCCAACAGAAAGACTTCACTACATTGACGCTTTAAGGGTTATTGCAATCTTAATGATGTTTATTACCACGTTTCAATGGTTTTTGTCGCTGAGTGGGGATGGCATATTAAAAACTCAGCGCAAACTGCAGGGTTCTGAGCTCTCTTATTTTGAATTTTATCAGTCGTTTTTGCAGTTTAATTGGTGGCCGGAAGGTAATTTTCATTGGCTGCATCTGTGGTTTATTCCCTATCTTTTTGCTTACAATATAGTGTCTATACCCATATGTTTGTTGCTTAACCAAGAGACTTTTTTTGTGAAAAAAATACAAGCGGGGCTTGTAAAGCCGTATGGTCTCTATGTATTTATATTGATAGCTATTACGCCTTATATATTCTTGTCAGTACATTATCCAACAACACACGATTTCATTCATGATTACGCACGCCACTCATTTTTTATATTTTTCATTTTGGCAGGACTATTCTTCTTTAGGTTTAAGCAACTATTAGCAACGATAGAAGCGCGCCGACATACCTTTTTTAGGCTGGCATTTCTGTCTATTTTAATCATTAACGCACTTCGCTGGAATGGAATGGAACCCTTTCAATTATGGAGTAATTGGAAAGATGTGCCTCAAACATATCTGTACATAGCTTTATTGAATTTTAACTCATGAATGTGGGTTTTTGTTTGTGTGGGGTATGCTAGGAGGTACCTTAATAGAACAAGTAAACTGTTGGAGTATAGTAATAGGGCTGTTTATCCCTTTTATATATTGCATCAAACGGTAATTGTTATAGTTGCTTATTATGTTGTGCAAACGCCTGACGAAGCTGCTTTAAAGTATGTTTTTCTGCTAGTCACTTGCTTTGCTATTAGCATGATAATTTACCATTTATTTATTTTGCCATTTAAATTGCTAAGATTTACTTTTGGTATAAAGTAAGAAACTATAAAAGAAACGCTGGGGGATTGTGGAGGCGTCTATATATGTCCAGCTAGTCGCAAAGCGTAGTCAAGAGTCACGCCAAAACCTATCTAGCAGTGATATGTTTGTTAGGGCAAATAATTACGGCTGTCTAGCTTCACGCTAAATAGGAGTTTTTAATAGCGCCAGTAGTTCTACTGGCGCTTTATAAGCTTTGTAAGGTTAGCCCTAGAAATGATTATAAACAAGATCTTATTTGTTTTAGCAAACATCCATTTCAACCCCGAGGGATTTTAGTATAACTAACCCGTTAGACAATTAGTCCTAACGGGACTTTTATTTTGAAGCAACTAATTCTTAGTGTCATTTAAACTTGTCCAGCGTTGTTCAAGCTCTGCAAGCATTAAGTTAGCGCAAGCACCGGCTGATATTCGTTGCTTAATAGATTGCTTAATTAAATCTTGAGTCAATTCAGTTTCAGCGAGGTTATTTTTTTGGTAAGCATCGCGAAAAGGGACGCCGCTGGCGGCTAACTCTACTGCGCGATCTGTCGCTAACATACCTATTTCGAAGCTTTGGGCAATGGCTGCTTGGTTGAATTTTATACCTTTGATTAGTTCTGGAAATAAAGCGAGTGTTTTAAGCGCCTCAGACACGCCGCGCAACATTGGTGCCTTGATTAATTGCAAATCTCTTTGGTAACCGGATGGAAGTGAGAGCAATGATTGTATTTCATTGATTGCTCCTTGCAGAGTGGCGTATTTTGCGCGCATAAGTTCAACTAAATCGGGGTTGTTTTTATTGGGCATAATGGAGCTTCCGGTAGTCATGGCATCAGGCAACTGAATAAAACTAAACTCTTGCGAGGTAAATAAAGAAACATCCCAACAAAAACGGCGAATATCGAGAAGACACTGTGCTAGTGTATTAAGTACATTGAGTTCAATTTTTCCGCGGCTATTTTGCGCATATAGAGGATTAATTTGCAGGCGTTCAAATTCTAGTAGTTGTGTAGTAAGCGCTCTATCGAGAGGCAGGTTGACTCCATAACCAGCAGCAGTACCTAGCGGATTAGCATCAACCAATTGCAAGCTTGCTTTTAAACTGAGTAAGTTGTCGATAAAACTTTCCGCGAAGGATGCAAACCACAACCCCGCGGTCGAGGGAACCGCTCTTTGTAAATGGGTGTAGCCCGGAATGGCAAGCATTTTATTTGTTTCTGCTTGAGATAAGCAGGCTTGAATAATTAAATGAATACTTTGTTTCGCCTGGATTAATTGAGACTTAAGATACAAGCGTGTCGCCACTAAAACTTGATCATTTCTTGAACGACCTAGATGCACTTTCTTACCTATATCGCCAAGCTGTTCAATTAAGAAATATTCTATTGCAGAATGTCCATCTTCAAATCGAGAATCCAGTGTAAATAGACCTGAATCTATTTGTGCTTGCAGCTTATCTAGTGCGGTAGTTAAAAGGTCTTTTTCCTGCGAGCTTAATTGGTTAATTGCAAACAAGCCGGCTAAATGCGCTTTGCTGGCGCGAATGTCGTATTCAATTAACTGTGCATCTAGTGCTGTATCTTCACCAACCATAAATTCATTTATTGCAGTGGTTGAATGTTGAGCGGCTGCTTTCTGCCAAATGGGGGCTATATTTTTAGTCATAATGCTATCTCAGTAGTTTAAAAAGTGTAATTTGTCGTTGTGAATTAACTCACCCAGCAAAATGATTTTTTGCTGGGAACAATACCTAGTGTTTGGCATAAGCCAAGCGCTAAATTAATATTTTGAACTGCTTGGCTAGCTGCACCTTTGAGTAAATTATCTAAACAACAAACTAAGCTAGCAGTTAGACCATCGTCGCTTATGTGCAGCCCGCCTATTAGTGCGTTTGGCGTATCGCACACATGTTTTATTGATGGCATCCCGTCAATCCATTCAACAAAAGGCTGCTTTGCGTAGTGTTTTTTATAGTATTGGCGCAAACTAGAATAACTTTGAGGTTGTTGAAAGCAAATTTGAGCGGTTAAGTGAATGCCGCTAAACGCACTCGTCACATGGGGAGAAAATTTAACTTGGAAGTTAAGCTGGTGACTCACTTCTTGCTCATGTAAATGGCCACTGAGTTGATAGCCGATTAAATTGTCTCGTAAATTTTTCTGGTTATTATGTCTATTCGGATGAGTACCTGCGCCGCTATATCCGGAAACCCCAAAGCAGTTCGCAGGCTGCTTGAGTAAATGACAGAGTGGTTTTAGTAGCAACTGCATCGCCGTTGCGTAGCAGCCTGGGTTGCTAAGTTTGATTGAGTTAGACGCTTCAACTGGCAGCCTTTGCTGAGAGTTGACCTGTAACTCTGGTAGCGCATAATGCCAGTTGGAATCAAACCGATGATCCGCCGAAAGATCGATAATAAGCCGAGGCGAGATGCTTGCATTTTCAATTGCAACTAAGTAGTCCTTTGCTAGTCCATTAGGGAGCGCGAGTACTAGCACTTCAACTTGACTAGTTGCTACCTGTTGGGGTGACAGGTGACTAATTAATAAATGGCGGTTTTGTTTAAGCTTTGGGGAAAGCTGTAAGATAGACTTGCCCTGTAACTGACGGCTCGATACCCAAACTATTTTTAATTTCGGATGCTGGTCAATAATAGCTAACAGTCGTTGGCCTACATATCCTCTTACACCAACTATGCCAACACTATACTGGTGCTCATTCAAATTACTCATCACTAGCCTCGCTAGTCGCTAAGCTAACAGGCGTTTGTTTGCACTGAGGATTATCATTTGCAGACTGAGTGATATTTTCAATTAAGGAAGTTGGCTTATTAATCGCGTAGTGAAAACAAGCTTCAATGAGTTTTGGCTGCTTTAAGCCAATCCAAAAAACAATCCATTCGCCATGCTTGCGACAGCCATCACATTGGCTATAATAAAATTGATTGATAGGGTTAGTGATGCGTGAACGCCAAAAAAACTCAGGAAAATAGCTTAGTAATTTTTTCCATACCACTTTACCTAGGCCTTCGCCTTTAGCTTCAGGAGCGACGACAAATTTATCCAGAAAGTAATTTTCGCCAAATTTGCTAAGCACCGCAGCGGCGCGATAAGAGTAAGTTATAATTGCTTTTTCAATTGGGCTCGATTCAAAATAATTTTTAGATAGCGTTTGAGCAAAACTTGTTTCAATTAAATTTTTAAGTTTATGCGTTTTTATACTCTCAATAGAGTCATGTAACATAATGGATTCACCACGGCGCACTAGCGTTCCAGAGCCTTTGTGAGTAAACAACTCTTTAGCCAAGTTGCTTGGAGTAGTAATGGATACTGAGGTGGTAGTGGGTAGGCGGCTTAAGCAGGTTGCTATCTGGATAAGTTTTAGTTTCATTCCACCCTTAAGCCAGTCGCTGGCGAGCAAGTGTGAATAGTCCGTAACTAAATTGATACTGGAAATGATTTTTTTATTTTCATCAAGTATGCCTCCGGTGGGTGTTAGAAAAATAATTTTGTACGGATTTAACGCTATGGCAAGTTCGCTGGTCGCCATGTCGGCATTAATGTTTAGTGTTTGGCCTTGCTCGGTTTCAGCTAAACAAGAGACAATGGGAACGCAGTCATTTGCGATCGCCTGTTGAATAGGTTGTAAATTTACTTGGGTAACTTCTCCAACTAAACCCAATTGCTGGTTATGACTTGGTTTCGCCGTAAATATTCCCGATGACAAAGACACGGCTTTAACGCCGATGGTCTGTAATTTATTAGCGAGTTGAGTATTTTCTTTGAGGAAGACTTGCTTGGCTAGCGCTAATGTCTTTGTATCAGTGACTCTTTCCCCGTGAATGAATTTTGAGGGAATGTTGTGCAGGCTTAAATGAGCGCTCAATTGTTTGCCTGCACCATGTACAATAATTGGAAATAAGCCAATTTGTACCAAAAAGGCGAGCGAGTTACATAGGCTTTCTAAATCATCACTAAGTACCTCGCCGCCAACTTTAATTACCGCAAACTGCATTTTGTCGCCACTCATAAAGCGAGTTAAATACTGCTTGATTTCTTGCGGAGTGGCTAAGTTTTCTAGTAGCTGCAAGATGGTCTTTTTAGGCGAATAATGATTGTCGCTCAGATTACTGTCAGGTTGACGCAAACTAGTTATTGGATAGGGGAGTTGATTGGTCATGCGCTTAATTTTCCTATGCTATTGAGCGTGTTTAACATGTTGAGATAAAGCGCGTTAGCCTTGTCTAACTGAGCGAGTGAAACCCACTCGTCGCTCGTATGTGCTTGCGCAATATCGCCAGGGCCAAAAACTACACAAGTAAAGCCTGCGTTAGAGAATAAACTGGCTTCAGTCCAAAAATTAACGCTAGGTCCAACGGGTAACTTGAAAGCTTGAGCAAGTTGCTTAGCGTTTGCCAACTGCTGCGCAGCGAGACTCGGGTCTGCGGGTAAGCTTGCGCCATAAAATGCTGGTTCAATTGCAATGTGAATCGAATTATCTATGCTACTTAGCTGATGCAAAAAACTGTCGATATTTTGCCCTGGCAAGGTTCTAATGCCAAAGTTGATATGGCAGCTATCTGCGATCATATTCGCTTTAATTCCGCCGTTAATTTTTCCCACATTAAATGGAATTCCGCTTAAATCCGCAAAAGCTATTGGCAGATTTTGACAATACTCAGCGACCAGTTCAATCCATTTGGCCGCTTGATGAATTGCATTGCGAGCAGTGTTAGTACCAGACGCATGACCGGAAACGCCGCTGAATATTGCATTAGCGGTTAACACACCTCTATGACAAACTACGGCATGGCATAGAGTGGGCTCAGCTACCACTACGTTGCTAATCGATAGGCTAGAGACTAATGGATAAACGCTGCTTTTATTTTTATAATGGCGAATAAATGTTTTTACCGCGGTACTCGAACCGTGTTCTTCGTCAGTAGAAAATAGCAATGCAATATCACTTGTAGACTTATTCACTGCATTAAGTAAGCAGGCAGATGCACCTTTAATATCGCAAGCGCCTAGCCCGTAGGCTCTTCCATTTTTAATGTGAAGTTCCAGCGGTGGAGTTTGCCAGCCTTGCGTTACTGGAACCGTATCTAAATGCAAGTTAAATAAGGTGTTTGGTTGTCCTCGCACAGCGAGTAAACTTATACAGCCATTTCCACTGTCTTGCATTTCAAATTTAAAGCCCGGTAATTGACTTTTTAAGTAAACAAATATTGGATCACTTACGCTAATTTTACGCGGTGGGTTTTGGGTATCGAAACTCACTAAGTGTTTTAGGTGTTCAATAGCTTGCATAGCTAAGCCGCTCCACAAGTGTTAGTTTTATTTACGGATGTTAAACAGGCGAGTTTGGTTGATTGGCCAAATAATTTTATAAAGCCCTCAGCTTGTTGTATGTTCCAATCACTGCTCTGGGCGTAAGTTGCATTTTTATTAGCTAAAATATTCGCTGACTCAATCGCTATAGGGAGCACGCTGCCCAGAGAAAGTTCTAAGGTGACAGTGCCACTCACTTGTTTTTGGGTGGAGGTTAAGTAAGCTTGTAAGTCAGTTTTTAACGGGTCATAAAATAATCCTTCATAGACTAGCTCACACCATTTTTCTGCCACGGTTGCTTTAAAACGATTTTGCGCTTTGCTATTAACGCACTCTTCGAGCGCGCGATGGGCGGCATGTAAAATTGAAAGGGCGGGTGCTTCGAAAACAATACGTCCTTTTAGTCCGATAGTGGTGTCACCGGTATAAATTCCTCTACCAATGCTGTAACGACCACCCAGTTGGTTCAGCTGTTTAAGCAGCTCTGCTGGAGTGATATCGTGTGCGAGCAGTTGCTGGTTATAGCGAATAAGTTGACCTTGTTTAAACTCAAGTTTTATTTGGCTTGTCACAGGCGCAGGTTGCAGCGTGTTATGTGCAATGTTAGACGAGTTTGGTTGTTGGCATAATACATAGCTACTTGATGCGGGCGCTTGCCAGTGATCAATTTCTGATCCTGATAAGGTAACGCCTAAACAGTTTTGATTGATTGAATATGCCTTGCTAGCTTGGCTAACACTAAAGCCTTTGGCTTGCAGGTACTCTAATTCATAGTTTCGTACATTATCAGTGATTTTTTGGATCGCTCTTATCGGCGAAATAACCCGATATTCACCTAAACAGGCAACACTAATATCAAACCTCACTTGATCATTGCCCATGCCCGTACAGCCGTGTGCAAAATTGCAGGTATTTAACTCGTCACATAGTTTTAAGCAAGACTCGACAATTAAATACCGATCCGAGCAAAGTAATGGATATTGGTTTTGATACCAATGATCAGCGTAAATCAGTGGCGTAACCACTTGCTCCCAAAGTTGTGTGACAATTGATATTTCGCGATGTTGAATTGCGCCTAGCTGTAAAGCCCTTGCTTTTATTGCTGCTTTTTCTGCTTGGCTTATTCCGCCGGAATCGATAAACGCCGTGACCACTTGATAGCCTTTCTCGATTAAATAAGGCACGCAAAAACTCGTATCTAAGCCGCCAGAAAAGGCGAGTACTACAAGCTGATTATTCGTTTTACTGGATATTGTTGTATTGTTTGTCATTGTATTTCTCAGTTTCTATAAGTTGCTTAAGAGTTGAACAGTTGTGTCATTAATGCTTTTTGAACGTGTAATCGATTTGCCGCTTCCTCAATAACTTTGGAGTAATCTGCATCTACCACTCCATCGGTAGCTTTAATATTGCGACGTAAGGGTAGGCAGTGAGAGAAAAGCGCTCGATTAGTTATTGCCATTTTTTCTTCATCTACAATGAAATGTTTATACTGATCTCGAATTTTTTTTTCACTTTCCCAATTACCAAAATGCTCTAGAGATCCCCAGCTTTTAGCGTAAACCACATCTGCATCAGCATAGGCTTGCTGAATATCGTGAGTCACGGTAAGGCTACCGCCATAGGTGCTTATGTTGCTGCGGGCCTGTTGCAGATAGTCATTGTCGAGTAAGTAGCTAGGCTCAGGGCAGAGCAGCGTTATATCCATGCCAAACTTACTGGCAATAAGAATTGAAGAGTTGGCTACTGCGCTATTTAACGGCTTAGGGTGATAGGTCCAAGTGAGTAAATACTTTTTGTTTTTAACGTTGCCTAGATTGTTTTGCAGCATTTGCATGTGTGCGAGTTCTTGACAAGGGTGAGTGATGGTTTCCATATTAATCACCGGAACACTCGCATACTGAGCAAAGCGTTGAATAATTTTATCCTGCTTATCATCCTGCCAATTATTAAATTGTGGAAATGCTCGAATAGCAATTAAATCACAGTATTCGGAAAGTACTTTAGCTGCTTCTATCACATGCTCTTCGGCGTCGCCGTCCATTGTCTTGGCGAAATCAAACTCCAGCGGCCAAGCATTTTTACCCGGCTCTAGTACAATGGCTTTTCCGCCAAGTTGCCAAGCGCCTAGCTCAAATGAGGTACGAGTTCGTAGGCTTGGATTAAAAAATAACAGGGCGATGCTTTTGTTTTGCAAGTCGTTGCAATTAAGTCCTGACTTAAATTGATTGGCTAAGTCTATTAGGTGTTGCAGTTCATCTTGAGAGTAGTCTTGGGTGCTAATAAAATGCTTTGGTTGCATGAGTTTATTCCTGTTTAACGTTTAAAATGGTAAATAAAAGGCATAAAAAAACCCGGCGCTAAGGCCGGGTTTTTAAGTAATGAGAAAATTTTATTTCCGCATAGCTTCACTCCCGACCTTAAAGGTACGGCGGCGACGGCGGATAACTGTAGTTTGTGACACTAGCTGCGGTTGAAAGGATAAAAGTGACAAAAGTGTTACAGCAAAACTACTGACCTGAATCAGTGAGCGAGAGCTTGAGTAATCAAATGTTGCAATTGGTGTTGCTTGGTTTGTCACGAGTGTCACTTAAAAAGTTAATCGAATGATTATTATTTTTACCATGAGGAACTTTTAGGCTGCAAGTGTTATTACCTTAACTTTTTGGAATAAGGGGCTAGGTCAATTATTTTTGATCTGTTTTAAGTTGAGTGAGGCTAACCAAAGGGGGAGCCTCAGTGAACTTTTATTAGCTGAGCCTTTGATTACATCTTCTTTAAAAACTTACTGACTAGTACTATGCGGGTGCCATTAACTCGACCTTCAATGTGTTCAGGGTTACGGGTTAATGAAATATTTCGAACTGGGGTACCTCGCTTAGCGGTAAAATTAGCGCCTTTTACATCTAAATCTTTAATTAGGGTGACGTTGTCGCCTGCTTTGAGTTCAGCCCCATTGCTGTCATAGGTAGGGGCGTCGTTATGCATGAGCATGCCAGATTTAGCCCAAGCTATCATTTCATCATCTAGATAGAGCATGTCGAGTAAATCTTGTGCCCAGCCTTCCGGGGTTAGCCGATTGAGCATACGCCACGCGGTAATCTGAACTGCTGCAACGCTACTCCACATACTATCGTTTAAACAGCGCCAATGATTCTGATCTAAGTCTACCTCACCCGCCAATTGAGGAGCGCAAATGTCACACACTAAGATACATTTATCACTATCAGCGCTATCTGTCGGCGGCACTTCATAAACGCTTAAGTTTTGGGTGTTTTTACATAGCTCGCACTGGTTTTCTGCGCGGGTCATTAAGGCTTGTTTTACTGGCATGCTGTTTCTCGTAATCTTGAGGTGGCGTTATTATCCACAGTTTAGATTAAATTGAAAGGCGCGCCTAAGCCTTGGTAGCTATCTATCCCTATCATCAGATATAATGCTACCAGTAAAAAATGCTAAAAATTTGTATAACTTGCTGATATAAAAGCATTTGTGAGAAAGCGGTGGTCGCAGATAAAAATATTCATATCGGGTTTATTTAGCCTAAATTTATCCACTTAATATCGATTGGAAGGGGAGCGTATACATGGGTTTAGCTTTTACGGTAAACCATTATAACGGGGTAGTGGCAGCTAGCGAGGACTTTCCAGATAATCCCGCTGAGTTTTTACAGGCCTTACAAAGTTCATTAATTTCTTGGCAAACCGCTGGTCATCCCGTGGTTTGGTTACACCTATCATTAAAACAGTCCGACCTTATTGCGCCCGCTTTAACTCTCGGCTTTAACAATCATCATGCAAATTCACAAGAGTTTGTTCTGACCAAACGATTAATTAAGGATGCACTAATTCCTGACTATGCTAGCCATACTGTCGGCGTGGGGGGAATTGTTATTAATCAGCAGCAGCAAGTTTTGACTATCCGTGAAAAGGCGCATGTAGAAAAATACCCCAATAATTGGAAATTTCCTGGCGGCATGCTAGATATCAATGAGCATATTCAAGCTGGCGTAATGCGCGAAATTGAAGAGGAGACTGCAATTAAAACCGAATTTGTTCGCTTGCTTGGTTTTCGCCATTATCACGAGTCTCAGTTTGGCACCTCTAATATTTACGCCGTTTGCTTGCTCAGGCCTCTTACACATAACATTGTCAAGCAAGAGAGCGAAATAGCAGATGCTAAATGGATTAGTGTAAGTGAATATTTAGCAAATGAAAAAATTGGCGAGCTAAATAAAAAGATGCTAACCGCAGCGCTCAATGGTGATGGATTAAATAGTGTAAGCATTGCAAACTACGCTCAATCAGGTCAAGCATACGAAGTGTTTATATAATGAAGCACAACCAATTAAAGATATTTTGTTTTGGCGATAGTGTCGTGTGGGGCGAATCGGATGAGCTTGGCGGCGGTTGGTGTGAGCGCATAAAATTACTTGCGCTGCAGGGGAAAATTACGCCGAATAGTCAGCCAAGTAAATCTTTAGAATGCTTTGTGTATAACCTGGGAATAGGCGGTGAAACATCTGACGGTCTTGCTCGTAGGATCGAAAATGAGTTAGCTAGCCGAGTGATTCGAGCGCAGCAAAATTGGGTTATTGTGAGTCCAAGCATTAATGACATCGCGATTAAGAAAAATAAAAACACAGTCCCGCTCAGTTATTTCGAACGCAATATGATCGCTTGCATCAATGCAGCCAAAGCGCTTGGTTGCCGAGTTATTTTAAACGAAATGCTAAGTGTTAGTGATGTAATCGATGGTCGGCTTAATTCACACAGTAAACTGTTAAATAATGCCGATGTTAAAATCTATAATCAAAAAGTGAGTGAAATAGCTTTGCAACAAAATTGTCATCTAATAGGCTTTACCAACATGATAAAAGCCAGTGATAAACAGCTATTTGCTGTGGATGGGGTGCACTTAAATGCGCAAGGCCATGAAATTGTCGCGATTGAAATAATGCAACAGCTCAACCAATTGGTTAGCTCAGAAAAATAAGTCTATTGACCTAAGGAAACTCAAATGAGTGCACTAGAAGAATTTAAAGCAATCTATTGTGTTACCCACCAGCAAGAACTTATATGGGGGGATATGGATGCATTTCAGCATATTAATAATACGGTCTATTTTCGTTATTTTGAAAATGTACGAATGGCGTATTTTAACGCGACCCAAGTAAACCAAGTGATGGCCAAAGATAAAATTGGGCCTATATTAGGTGCTACCGATTGCCGCTTTTTAGCCCCTTTAACTTATCCAGATAAAATTACGATTGGAACGCAATTAACCGCATTGCGAAGTAAACGCTTTACCATGGAATATGCGATATTTAGCGAAAAGCAGGAAAAAGTGGTTGCTCAGGGAAGCGGCGAGATTATTTATTTCGACTATACTCAACAATGTAGTCATAAAGTTCCTTCCAAAGTTGTCGCATCGATTCTCGCGCTGCAGCCGGAGCTCAAACAAGAATAATCGCAAGGAAAAAGCTAAATAATTATGGTTTCTCACTACCTAATCGATTTTGTCATACTTTTGACCGCTGCGGTTGTCATTGTGCCCATAGCACAAGCGTTAAAAGTAGGTACTGTACCGGGTTTTTTGTTCGCAGGATTTATGGTTGGTCCAAATGCTTTTGGGCTGATTGCTCGCGCCTCTGAAGTTTCTGTTTTCGCTGAAATTGGGGTGGTTTTTCTACTTTTCATTATTGGTATTGAAATGAAACCGTCGCGAATTTGGCAAATGCGACGACTAGTTTTTGGCGTTGGTGCTCTGCAACTGCTGCTTACTGGTGCGGTAATTGGCTTGTTTGGATATTGGTTTATTGGCTTTTCGTTAGATGCATCTTTTTTGATTGGACTGGCTTTAGCGCTGTCGTCTACGGCGTTTGTATTACAGCTATTAACCGAAAGTAAGTCGTTAACCGCGACCTATGGACGAACCTCGTTTGCAATCCTATTACTACAAGATTTAGCGGTTGTGCCTTTATTGGCAATTGTTCCTTTATTAGTAATGCCAGAAATTACATTTGGCGCTGAAATAGGTATGAAACTACTCGAATCATTATTTGTTGTAGCCGCGGTGGTTATTGTTGGTCAGTATTTATTGCATCCGGTTTTGCACCGTGTTGCTCAATCCGGCAGCCCAGAAATTTTTACGACTTCTGCAGTGTTAATTGTGTTAGGTGCCGCACTTTTAACTGAGCACGCGGGGCTTTCTATGGCGATGGGCGCTTTTTTAGCCGGACTACTTATTTCAGACTCTTCGTACCGTCACCAGGTTAAGGCAGAAATCCAACCATTTAGAGGCTTGTTACTTGGGTTATTTTTTATGTCTATGGGCATGTCATTTAACCTTAGTTTATTACTAAACGAGCCTGTGCTTATGCTAGGGCTAGTGATTGGTTTGGTACTAATAAAAGTTTTGGTTCTGCTACCTATTGCATTGGTTTTTGGAATCGAGCGTAAAAATGCACTTGCTGTAGCGCTAGTTCTAGCGCAAAGCGGAGAATTTGCATTAGTTTTATTTGCGTTAGCACGACAATCTAAAATAGTTGACGATATTGTGTTTCAACAATTAATTCTTATTGTATTGTTGAGTATGCTTTTAACTCCTTTGCTAGCTTACGTCGCAGAGAAAGTGAGTAAACTACCCGAAGAAGATGAGCTACCTGCTGCCGACAGCATTAAAAATTTACCCGTGTTAATTGCTGGTTACGGTAGAGTAGGGCATCGATTAGGTGAGATTCTTACAAGGGCAGAGGTGCCTTTTGTTGCAATTGACTTAGATGCAACGGTTGTAAAAAAACAACGTAAACGTGGGATACCAATTTTTTATGGTGATGTGACTAAGCCTGCTTTGCTCAGTTCGGCTGGAGCGAGTCAAGCCAAAGTCATTATTGTAACCGTTAACGAACCTGAAGCGACTAAGAGTATCGTTGCTAGTTTACGCAACTTATACCCTAAAACCGAACTGTTAGTCCGGGCACATGACCAAGAGCAAAGTCGTCAACTAATGCAGCTAGGTGCAAGCCATGTAATTTCAGAAAACTTTGAAGCCAGCATGGAGCTTTCTAGCATGGTGCTTACCAGCGCCGGGGTTGAGCGAACCAAAAGCCGTCACTTAATTGCAGAGTTTCGAGCTGAGTATATTGCAAAAATTTCCGAGTAAAATTTTCTTGCAAAAAGCAGAGCTCATGGCTTTATGAATCATAGCCTAAATTAGGTGCAAGCCATCGCTCAGCCTGTTGAATGCTCCAACCTTTGCGTTCAGCATAATCGATAACTTGTTCTTTGGAAATTTTACCTACGCCAAAATATTGCGCATTTGGATGTGAAATATACCATCCAGATACGGCGGCAGTTGGGTACATAGCGAAGCTTTCGGTAATATTTAAACCGATGCGCTTATCCGGCTGAAGCAGCTCCCAAAGCGTACCTTTTTCGGTGTGATCGGGGCAAGCAGGGTAACCGGGAGCCGGTCGAATTCCTTGGTACTTTTCAGCAATAAGCTGTTCATTGGTTAATGATTCGTCACTTGCATAGCCCCAATATTCTCTTCTTACGCTTTCATGCATATGCTCTGCAAAAGCTTCTGCTAGCCTGTCTGCTAATGACTTAAGTAATATGGCTGAATAGTCATCGTTGGCTTGCTCAAAGCGGGTAACATGTGCTTCTATTCCAATTCCTGCAGTGACCGCAAAGCCGCCAATATAATCATTTACTTTAGACGTTACTGGTGCAATAAAATCAGCTAATGCAAAGTTAGGCTTTCCCGGTCGAGTTTGCTTTTGCTGGCGTAAAAAGTGAAGTGTTGCTTTTACTTGCGCTCTACTATCGTCGGTAAAGATTTGTATATCATCATCGTTAACGCTATTGGCAGGATAAAAGCCAATGACCGCTTTAGCGGTTAACCATTTTTCTTCTACTATGGCTCTTAGCATTTGCTGTGCATCGTTAAATAATCTTTGTGCTGACTCTCCAACGACTTTGTCTTGTAGAATTTTAGGATACTTGCCTGCAAGCTCCCAGCTTCTAAAAAATGGGGTCCAATCGATTCGCTCGATTAGCTTTTCAAGCGGGTAGTCTGTAAATACTTTCTCCCCCAAAAACGAAGGCTTTAGGCTATTATAGCTGCGCCAATCTTGGCTAAACTTAAACTCACGAGCAACTTTTAATGGCGTTGCTTTAAACTTGACTTGTTTGCCTTCGCGTTCAAGGCGCATTTTTTGATACTCTTGTTTTACCTCATTTATATAATTTAGTTTGGCTTCGTCACTTAATAAAAAGCTTGCCGCTGACACGACTCTTGAAGCATCGGTTACGTAAATTACTGAGTGCTCATAGTTAGGATCAATTTTTACTGCAGTATGTATTTTAGAAGTAGTTGCGCCCCCAATTAATAAAGGAATATGCAAGCCTTGCTGCTGCATTTGTTTGGCGACATAAACCATTTCATCTAGCGACGGTGTAATTAATCCAGATAACCCAATAAGGTCGCATTGTTGCTGTTTTGCGGTTTCAATGATCTTGTCGCAGCTAACCATCACGCCTAAATCAACGACTTCATAACCGTTACATTGGAGCACGACACCAACAATGTTTTTGCCAATATCATGAACGTCGCCTTTAACCGTAGCTAATAATATTTTTCCTTTTTTCTTATCTACTAAGTTAAGCGATTTTTTTTCTGCTTCCATAAACGGCTCTAAATAAGCAACTGCTTTTTTCATCACTCGAGCCGACTTAACAACTTGAGGTAAAAACATTTTTCCAGCACCAAATAAATCCCCTACGATGTTCATACCTGCCATCAGCGGGCCTTCTATTACGTGTAAAGGGCGTGCACACTGTTGTCTGGCTAGTTCAATATCTGCTTCAATATATTCGGTTATTCCCTTGACCAAAGCATGTTCAATACGTCGATTTAAATCGAGATCTCGCCATGCCAGTCGAGTGTCTTCTTTTTCTTCTACAGCGCCAGGTTGATACTTTTCTGCAAGGCTAATTAGTCGTTCCGTGGCGTTAGCGTCGCGGTTGAGCACTACGTCTTCGACAACTTGTTTTAATTCCAAGTCAACTTGTGAATAGACCTCAAGCTGACTTGCGTTGACAATGCCCATATCCATTCCCGCTTGAATGGCATGATAGAGAAAAACCGCATGAATTGCTTCACGCACTGGATTGTTACCACGAAATGAAAATGAAACATTAGAAACTCCGCCTGAAACTAACGCCCCAGGCAGGTTTTGTTTTATCCATTGAGTCGCTTGAATAAAATCGACCGCATAATTATTGTGCTCTTCTATGCCAGTTGCTATAGCAAATATATTAGGATCAAAAATAATATCCAATGGATTAAAACCAATTTCTTTGGTTAAAATATTGTAGGCTCGCTCGCAGATATCAATTTTTTTCTGATAGTTATCGGCCTGTCCGCTTTCGTCGAAAGCCATAACAATAACTGCAGCACCATAGCGTTTCGCCTTAGTTGCGTGCGCTTTAAACTCTGCTTCACCTTCTTTTAGCGAAATGCTATTAATGATGCCTTTGCCCTGAATGCACTGTAAACCGGCTTCAATAATTTCCCACTTTGAAGAATCAAGCATAACCGGTACTCTTGAAATATCGGGTTCGGCAGCTATTAGATTAAGAAATTTTACCATGCTCTGTTTAGAGTCGAGCATGCCTTCGTCCATGTTTATATCAATTATTTGGGCACCATTTTCTACTTGCTCCCTAGCAACATCGATAGCGGTTTCAAAATCATTTTCTTTTATTAAACGTAAAAACTTTTTAGAGCCTGTGACGTTGGTTCTTTCACCTACATTCACGAACAGGCTTTCATGATCAATGCGTAAGGGTTCAAGTCCAGAAAGGTGACAGGCTGGCTTTATATTAGGTGGCACTCTTGGCTTGTATTGCGCCGTTATGTGACTGAGCGCTTTGATATGTTCTGGAGTCGTACCACAACATCCTCCGATAATATTTAACAAACCTTGTTCGGCCCAAGTCGCAAGCTCATTCAACATATCTTGTGGTGATTCGTCATAGCCGCCGAACTCGTTTGGAAGCCCTGCATTTGGGTGTGCAGAAATATAGCTTTCACAAATTGAAGATAATTCTGCGATATAGGGGCGTAACTCTTTTGCCCCGAGAGCACAATTTAACCCAAAGCTAATTGGTTTAGCATGTTGTAATGAGTTGTAAAATGCCGCTGTTGTTTGACCGGTTAAAGTTCTGCCTGAGGCGTCAGTGATGGTACCTGAAATCATTATTGGACGGGTTTGACTAGAATGTTGAAAATATTCATCGACAGCATAGATCGCTGCTTTTGCATTGAGTGTGTCGAAAATCGTTTCTATTAATATGATATCTGCACCACCTTCTATAAGCGCTTGGGTGGACTCATAGTAAGCCTGTTTAAGTTGCTCAAATGTTATTCCTCGAAAACCAGGGTCGTTAACGTCTGGAGAAATTGAGCTTGTCTTATTTGTTGGGCCAAGAACGCCAGCAACAAAGCGTGGCTTTTCTGGCGTAGAATATTTCTCTGCAGCTTGTTTTGCTAGCCTGGCAGAGGTTACGTTGATTTCGTAACTTAGCGCTTGCATGTCATAGTCGGCCATAGCAATGCTGGTCGAGTTAAATGTGTTGGTTTCGATAATATCTGACCCAGCAGCTAAGTATTCGTTATGAATATTAATAATTGCTTGGGATTGCGTTAAGCTCAATAAGTCGTTGTTGCCTTTTAAGTCGCAATGCCAATCTTTAAAGCGCGTCCCTCGGTAGTCAGCTTCGTCAAATCGATGCTTTTGAATCATGGTTCCCATTGCGCCATCTAGCAATAAAATTTTCGATTTTAATAGCTCGGTTAGTTGTTCCGTTTTATCGAGATGGTTTTGTGGGCCAGACAAGAGACTCATAATATTGTGGTATCCAAAAATTAATCCAATATAAAAAATAATAGTGATTCAACACGGCTTGAATTTTCTAAGCGGTGTAAAAACTAGCTAGCTTGAAGCTGCTTGTTTAATGCATGGGTAAATGCTTTTGATTGACCGAACTATCGAGATTGGTATCTCCCGAAAGCTCTTTATTAATAAAGCTATTGAGCCAGTCTTTGGTAATGTGCGGTGCGAAGTACTCGATAAATGAATACATATAACTTCTGAGCAACAAGTTTTTATTAAAGGCAAGCCATGTAGTACAGCGGGGCAGAATTGACTTAGCCGAATAACCAATTAAATCATGATCAACTTTAGGATCAAACGCCATGCTTGCGATTATTCCAATACCCATGCCATTGCGAACGTAAGTTTTCATTACATCAGCGTCTCTTGCGGTAAAAACGATATTCGGACGTAAGTTGTTTTGCTTCATCGCTTTTACCAAACTTGACTCGCCAACTTTCGGTTCGTTATAAGTGATAATAGGGTATTGAGAAATGTCTTCTAGCGTAGGCTGAGTTAAATCACCGAGAGGATGGTCTTGTGGAAATACAATAACGCGATCCCAGTGGTAACATGGTATTTTAATGATGTCAGCAGAAACCGCCGAATTATCAGAGGCAATTACAAAATCAATCTGTTTCTTTTCTAATAGTTCATTCATTTGTTCGGCAGAACCATGTTGAATATCAATTTGCAACTGAGGAAAGCGAGAATGAAAGCGTTTAAATACGTTTGGTAATACATATTTTGCTTGAGTCTGTGTTGTGGCTAAGGAAAAGCTACCACTTTCTACTTTGTTTTTATCTTGCGCAAGACGTTTTATATTCTCAACTTCTTGCAATGCTCTGCGGGCATGCTTAACCACATCTTCTCCCAGCGCAGTTAGCCCTATCAACTGTTTACCACTACGCTCAAAAATTTTGAGATCTAGCTCGTCTTCTAACAGCCTTAGTTGTTTGCTTATACCTGGCTGTGAAGTGTAAATTTTTTCAGCGGCGGTTGTGATATTAAAGTTGTTTTCCACAATGGCGACTAAGTACTTTAACTGGTGTAACTTCATAATGATTCCAACATTAAAACTGTAACTTTCTGGTTTTGGACGTCTAAACGTAAAGATGGCGCAAATTTAACATCGTTACCCTATAATAGCAATAGGTATTATGGCCTTATTAATTATTGGTCTTTAGTTGCCTGCGAGAGGCTAGTTATTATTCAATAATAGAAGGCTGCGTGGCTTAATGCTAACGTGTTGGCTCGAAAGCAGTGTATTGCCACTAGTTATAACAGTATGGGCTTTGTTTATTTTGCTAAACCTAAAAATAATGGTGTTATTCGCAAAATGACTTTTTAGCCAAGAGGTCCGTATGGACTATTTACCAATTACTGTTCAAATGCAAAACCGTCAATGTTTAATCGTTGGTGGAGGGGAAGTGGCCGCCAGAAAGCTAAAGCATTTATTAAAAGCGGGTAGCCAAATCACAATTGTTAGCCCTAAATTTTCACCACAGCTCGAAGCGGCGGCAGTTAATACTTCTACTAAGCTAATTAAAGCAAAGTTTAATGAAAGTCATTTAAGTAATCAGTATTTAGTGATTGCCGCTACCGACGATGAGCAACTTAATACTCGAATTAGCACGGCAGCCAAAGAGCGCAATATTTGGGTTAATGTTGTTGATAACCTCGCTTTGTGTAGTTTTATTATGCCTGCGGTTATTGATCGCTCGCCCTTATTAATTGCGGTTTCGAGTTCGGGCGTTTCTCCGGTTTTAGCTCGCAAGATTAGAGAGAAAATTGAAGTCTTGTTACCAAAAAATTTAGGCTCTCTGTTGCTCCGCTTACGCGAGCTACGTCCATGGATAAAAAAAAACTTAAGCAACTTTGGCGTTAGACGAGCTTTTTCTGAGTGGTACATAGAAACTGCGATAAGTAATTCAAATGTGCTAGCCTTAAACTCTAAAAAGCTACTGCAACGCTATAAAACTGAGTTGAAGCATCCTTTGGGCAAAATCTACTTAATTGGCGCGGGGCCGGGCGATGCCGAACTATTAACGGTTAAAGCATTAAAAGTTTTACAAAAGGCCGACGTAGTATTATATGATGCACTGGTAAGCCAAGATATTTTAGATTGTGTGCGTAAAGACGCGACTTTAATTCATGTTGGTAAGCGCTCCAACCTTCACTTTGTAACCCAAGATAAAACCAACCAGCTATTAGTTGAGCAGGCTGAGTTAGGATTATCTGTTGTTAGGCTCAAAGGCGGCGATCCCTTTATATTTGGGCGAGGCGGCGAAGAATTGCAACATTTAAGTGACCATCAAATTGAGTTTGAAGTTATTCCTGGAATTACAGCCGCTTCAGGCTGTGCCAGTTATGCTGGAATTCCGCTAACCCATAGAGATTACTCTCAATCACTTCATTTAGTTACCGCCCACGAAAAAGGCTCTCAAAGCCGTGTCGACTGGCGAGCGATGGCGCAAGCGAACCAAACGCTCGTCTTCTATATGGGACTTTTGAGTAATCAAACCATCAGTCAAAAGTTGATTGCGTATGGATTATCTCAGAGTACACCAGTCGCTGTTGTAGAAAACGGAACTTTAGTGAATCAAAGAGTGCTATTAACTCGCTTAGATTATTTAGCTGCAGCGGTAGTTAAACATCAAATAAGTACCCCCGCGCTCATTATTGTTGGAGAGGTAACTCGATTGGCAAAAAGCTTAAATTGGAACTCGCAAAGCGTGTTAATTAATGAGCTTGAAAACGATGCTTTTAACCAAGTTGAGTCGCTTTTTAAAGAGGCACTATAAAATTGAAAGACCTTAGGTGCTGGCATAGGCAAAAGGGCACTCGACTTAATCGTCTCTTGAATTTGTGTAGAAGTTATATTTAATCACAAGATTTTTTAAACTAAATTGATATGTAAACTGATTAACAAGGATATTCACCATGAAATATGATTCTATTTTAGACACCATAGGTAATACACCGGTAATTAAAATTAACCGGCTAGCGCCAAAGCATGTCACTATGTATGTTAAAGCAGAGTACTTTAACCCTTTAGCATCGGTTAAAGATCGGCTTGCTTATGCCATAATTAATGACGCCGAAAAAAAAGGTCGATTAAAGCCAGGGCAAACCGTTATTGAGGCGACTTCGGGTAATACAGGTATTGCGCTAGCTATGGTTTGTGCAGCTAAAGGTTACCCTTTTGTCGCGGTTATGGCAGAAACATTCTCTGTGGAGCGACGAAAAATCATGCGCGCGCTGGGCGCAAAAGTAGTGTTAACGCCTGCGGCAGAGCGCGGTAGTGGCATGGTTAAAACTGCTGCTGCCTTAGCTGACAAAAACGGCTGGTTCTTAGCACAGCAATTTGATAATCCTGCGAATCCTGAGTTTCACCGTAATACAACGGCGCCAGAAATACTTAAAGATTTTGCCGGTGAGCGTTTAGATTACTTTGTGAGCGGATATGGTACTGGCGGTACCATAACCGGCGTGGGCGAAGTATTAAAAATTGCCAGACCAGAAATTCAAATTATTGGCACTGAGCCTGAAGGCGCCCAACTACTTGCCGGTAAGGAATGGAGCCCGCATAAAATTCAGGGGTGGACACCTGACTTTGTTGCCAGCGTTCTAAATAAAAAAGTGATAGACCAAGTGATTCCGGTAAAAGACGATGTAGCAATAAAGACTTCATTAGAATTAGCCAAAAATGAAGGGATCTTTTGTGGGATTTCGGCAGGAGCAACATTTGCAACGGCGCTAAAAATTGCGGAAACAGCCGCGCAAGGCTCCACTATATTGGCTATGCTACCTGATACGGGTGAGCGTTATTTAAGTACGCCATTATTTGCAGATATAGCAGAGGGATCAGACGAGGCTATCCTGGACTCGCTTAAATAGTTAGCTGCGGTTTAGATAAGTTAGACAATCTTGTCTAGCTTATCCTTAAACCTTAAAATTGAATAAATTTTTTTTAATACCCAGCATACTTGGCCTAAAAATTAACCCCAAACTTAAGTTTTAGCTGCGAATGATTAGAACTTTTGCTTATAGGTTTTTACTATTTATTTTCATTTAAAGTGCGCATCATACGCTCTGCATAATCTTCATTTTGTTTAGACAAGTCTTCGTCGGTGGGCAATGGTTGGCCCGTATAAGCGTGCAAAAATGCCTCGCATAATAATTCGCTATTAGTGGCGTGACGTAGGTTAGATACCTGCCTGCGGGTCCTTTCATCCGTTAAAATCTTTAAAACAGAAAACGGAATAGAAACGGTAATCTTTTTTACATTATTCTTTTTTTCACCATGTTCAACATAAGGGTTGATGAATTCCCCATCCCATTCAATTGCCATTTTGACCTCGATAGTTAATAACCAAAGGCTATTCTACACTAGTTTAAGACGTCTATACATCTTGACATCGACATCAAAGCAAATATACTTCTAGCCATATGGCCGTCTATACGGTTTGTTATGGATGTTGGCTAGTTTGGTCAACTACTACCCAGCAATTTGAATTGGCAGCTTTGCGAGTCGATTAGATTGTCAGGCGACTAAATAAGATGAGGATAAATAAATGAGCGTCGATTCAGATCAATTACAAGCGACTAAACCAAGCCAAGCAACAGATTTTCAAGCAGCACTACCCACGGAGTCTATTTTTGACCCACAAGAGCCGAACGCCGTTCGCTTAGACACTGTGAGTGTTCGTGCCGGAATTGAAAGTGATACTCAGCATGGCGCTATTACACCGCCACTTTATTTATCGAGTAATTACAGCTTTGCAGATTTTAATGAACCTAGAGAGTATGATTACACTCGTTCAGGAAATCCAACCCGACAAATTCTTGGTGACGCACTTGCCCAGCTAGAAGGCGGCTTTGGTGGGGTAATCACTTCAAGTGGTATGTCGGCCATTTTTTTAGTTTTACAGCTGTTAAAAGCTGGAGAACGAATTTTAGTACCACACGACTGTTATGGCGGTAGTTTTAGATTATTTCGTAGTTTTCAAGAGCGAGGTTTGCTTAGCGTTGATTTTGTTGATCAAACTAATCCAACCGCTCTTCAATTAGCGTTACAGAAACAGCCTAAAATTGTTTGGATAGAAACCCCAAGCAATCCATTGTTACGTTTGGTCGATATTCAGCAGGTGAGTGCGGCGGCGAAACTAAAAGGGGCACTGGTTGTTGTGGATAATACGTTTTTGTCACCTGTTCTACAGCAGCCATTGCTGTTAGGTGCAGATATTGTTGTACATTCCACTACAAAGTACATTAATGGCCATAGTGATGTAGTGGGTGGTGCTGTAATTGCAAAACAAAAATCGCTTTATGAAGACCTAAAGTGGTGGGCTAACTGTACAGGTATCACCGGTGCGCCATTTGATAGTTTCTTCATTTTAAGAGGTTTAAGAACACTTGATGTGAGAGTTAAACGCCATTGTGAAAATGCGCAAAAACTTGCTGAATATTTAAACGGCCATTCACTTGTTGAGCAAGTCTATTATCCCGGGCTAAAAACGCATAGTGGTCATGCTATTGCTGCTCGCCAGCAGTCTGCTTTTGGTGCGATGATATCATTTAAATTAAAAGGTGGATTAGCTGAAACGAAAGCATTTTTAAATGGCCTTAAAATATTTTCACTTGCCGAGTCTTTAGGTGGCGTTGAAAGTTTAGTTTGTCATCCTGCAACTATGACACATGCGGCTATCACTGAAGCAGAACAAATCACCGCAGGGATTACTAACAACTTGTTAAGGCTGTCAGTTGGTATTGAAAATATTGAAGACTTAAAAGCAGACCTAGAAAGCGGTTTTAAATTAGCACAAAGCGCGCTAAATAAAGCGAAACACACTACAAAGGCAGTTTGTCATGGTTAGTTTTAGTGATCCTGTGATTTCGCCAAAAGCATCGCAGTTGTTAAAAGATGCTTGCACGAACAGTGCTCAGCAAGTTGATAAAGTGAGTGTGCATAAGTTTGGTGGCTCGAGCTTGGCTAGCGCTCAAAGAATTCGTCATGTTGCAGATATTATTGCTAAATTGAGCGATCCTAATGACTTTATTGTGGTTTCCGCAAACGGAAAAGTTACTGATTGGCTTGCACAGTTGGTGACAGGAAATGCCCAAATACTCAAGCATATTCAGAATTTTTATATGGCTCTGGCGGTGGAACTTTTAAACAATCCACATGACTTTTTAACAGAGTTTAGCAGCCGCATAAAAAAGCTTAATGCTATTTCGGCTAACGAACTTTGTGAGCATCAGAGTGCACAGATAATTGCCTTGGGAGAGTATTGGAGCGCACAATTACTAATTGCCTATTTACAAGAATGCAAGATAGCGTCGAGGTTGATTGATTCGCAGCAACTGCTACGTACGAGTTGTCCGGACGATTATCAATGCTTTGATCGTACTTATTTTTTACGGCAAATCAACCGATTAACCTATGGCAACTTTAATAGTCGATTTGTAATGACTGGTTTTGTTGTGTCTGATATTCAAGGAAAAGCACTTTTACTAGGACGTAATGGCAGTGATTTTAGCGCGACTCTTTTAGCGAACTTACTGTCTGCTCGACAAGTTACATTGTGGACAGATGTTAATGGAATTTATCAGGCTGATCCTAACATTATAGATAACGCGCAAGCGATCAAACAGCTAAGCTATGAAGAAGCGCAGGCGCTAGCCAGTCTAGGCACCAATGTTTTACACCAAAAAACTATCACTCCTTTGATTGCCGAAAAAATACCACTTAGAGTTTGTTCATCGATAACGACTGCAGAAATATCTACCACCAAAAAAGTGCAAGGCACGCTAGTTGCTCAGTGTGATAGCGAAACGCGACCCAAGCAATTAAACCGGTTAAAACAAAAAAACAAGTCGGTAAGCGACGTTTTTAAATCCGCTATTAAGTCAATTGCAATTCAAGCGAATGAAATTATATTGGTTGGAAAAAACATAAGTTCAAACAGTGAATTTCTGTTAATTCTTAATACAATCATTAACGAGTTAAATCGACAAAATAATTCAAAAGTAAGTTTCTCCATTAAGTTGAGTAAAGAACAAACTCCTCGCTTTAAAAATAAACAGAATAATACTGAGAACTATTTACTCGCCATTTATAGTTCGCTTCAAGTACAAGATTGCGTTGCGAAAGCGAATGAGCCTGTTATATCGAAAGGCCGGCTAGAGTTAGAACCCTCATTTACTACCAAGAAAAGTGACCCCTTAGTGAAAGCAGCACAGTTACTGAATGATTTGTTGGTAGGTGATTTTAAAACATTAGATGATTTTTATTTTAAGCAAGCCAGATTATCCCCTGCTATAAATCAGCAAGCAACGCAGCAAACGGCAGTTTTAAATGCGCCACCACAAACACTTCGTTCGATAGGTTCGTTATGAGTAGTTTTCATGTTCAACAAATTGAGTCACTTAATCAAGGACTTGCTGATTTACAAGGCAAAGTCAATGTATCTTTTGAGTTCTTTCCACCTAATTCGGCACAAATGGAAACCACTTTGTGGAATTCGGTAAAACGCTTAGAAGTACTTGCGCCACAGTTTGTGTCGGTTACTTACGGCGCAGCTAATTCGACCAGAGAAAGAACCCACAAAATTATAACTAAGATCCAAACAGAAACTGAATTAAAGCCAGTACCACATTTAACCTGCATAGGAGCGTCTCAATGGGAACTAGAAGAAATTGCTAAAGGCTATTGGGAACAAGGAATTAAGCATATTGTGGCGCTGCGCGGAGACTTACCTGAAACTAACGCTGCAAACAGCGACAAGCCTGAACTCTTTGCATTAGATTTAGTTAAGCTCTTAAAGCAAGTCGCCGACTTTGAAATCAGTGTTGCAGCCTACCCAGAAGTTCATCCAGATGCGCCAAGTGCCCAGTTTGACTTACTTAATTTAAAGCGTAAAGTCGAGGCGGGCGCAAGCAGAGCCATTACCCAGTTTTTCTTTGATACAGCAACCTATTTACGCTATCGAGATAAGTGTTTAGCAGCAGGAATTGAAGTTGAGATTGTGCCGGGAATTTTACCCGTCACTAATTTTAAACAATTACTCAAGTTCTCTAAAATGACTAACGTGACTGTTCCAAGTTGGATGCATAAGCAGTATCAAGGTTTAGACAATGACCCAGTAACGAGAAACTTAATTGCCGCCAATATCGCCATTGAACAAGTTAAACTTTTAGCTAAAGAGGGGGTACGAGATTTTCATTTTTATACTTTAAATCGGTCTGACTTGACCTATGCAATTTGTCACTCGCTAGGAATAAAAGCACAAAGTCAAGAGCTAGTAGCTTAATTGAATTGAAGCGTTGCACGGGTAACCTCATTTGCCTATAATGCTTGTCATAGTACGAATTCAAAGGGTTAGCTTAATCATACTTCAACTCTTTGAAAGCTTTTCAATTGATAAAGTTGCTTCATCTCTAACGACGAAGTCCCCACTTACAAGGAATTAAAATGACGCAAAAAATATTAGTTACCGGTGGAGCTGGTTATATTGGAAGTCACACCACGTTACTATTACTGGAAGCCGGATATGAAGTCGTCGTTGTTGATAACCTGTCAAACTCATCGATTGAAGCATTACGCAGGGTAGAGAAAATTACTGATAAACCTGTGACTTTCTATAAGTTAGACTTGCGCGAAAAAGCAAAGTTAGCTGATGTTTTTCAAGCACACCAGTTTGAAGCAGTGATTCATTTTGCAGGACTAAAAGCTGTTGGTGAGTCGAGTGAAGTTCCTTTAACTTATTACGACAATAATATTAATAGCACCCTAGTATTACTAGAAGTTATGCGGCAGCATCATTGTAAAAAGATTGTCTTTAGCTCTTCTGCCACAGTTTATGGTGATCCTGCGAGCGTGCCCATAACCGAAGATTTCCCCACTTCTGCGACTAATCCTTACGGTAGAACTAAGCTGTTTATTGAAGAAATTCTCAGAGATTTAGTGGTTTCCGATCCAACCTGGCATGTTGTCATGCTACGCTATTTTAACCCGATAGGCGCCCATGAAAGCGGCACTATTGGTGAAGACCCGCAAGGTATTCCGAATAACTTAATGCCTTTTGTTAGCCAGGTAGCTGTCGGTAAACGCGAAAAGTTATCTATTTTTGGTAACGATTATGCAACCATTGATGGTACCGGAGTTAGGGATTATATTCATGTAATGGACTTGTCTGACGCTCATGTTAAGTCGGTACAAAATATTGATGCTTTAAATAAAGTTAATGTGTTTAATTTAGGAACTGGTAATGGCTACTCTGTATTACAGATAGTTAAGGCGTTTGAAGAGGGCGCTAACAAACCGGTGCCTTATCAAATCGTAGCACGACGACCAGGCGATATTGCTGAGTGCTGGGCCGATGCGAGCAGAGCCAAACAAGTCATTGGTTGGCAAGCATGCCGAGGCTTAGAGCAAATGGTTGCAGACACTTGGCGCTGGCAAAGTAATAATCCTAATGGATATAGCTAAAATACCACTAATTGCTAAAATTATAGCTCGCTGCAAAACATAGGTTTAATAAAATCAATGTGTTGCAGTGAGATTTCTTGAAATTTTGACAAAAAAACGCTAAAAATGGCTTGCGCAAAATTATCTTTCTGATAACATACGCGCCTCGTTGATAGCAGCATGCACTGGCCAAAGCTAGCAAGTGTTTATTTCTCAACGAATCTATTTATATTAGTCGCGTAGCTCAGCTGGTTAGAGCACCACCTTGACATGGTGGGGGTCGGTGGTTCGAGTCCACTCGCGACTACCAATTTATTCCTTTCAAATACAAACGCCTTATTGACAAGCTAGTGCGCAAAACAAGCGCTTATAGTCTGCGATCCTAACTTTTAAGCAAAACCGCCCAACTATTTTGTGCTCTCTGTGTTACGACACCGTTATTTACCTTTTTGATTGCTTTAATCTACTGATGAAATATTCGCGTATATATTATTTGTTCTAGTATGAGTTTATTTGGGGTAATGCGAATGAAGCTATTAAAACAGCCTCAAACTTTTTTAAAATACATTAAATTGCTTTTGTTGGGAGGAGTGATGGGCACGCTCGGATTAGCCGATTTAGCGATAGGTCAAAATAAAAGTCAAAATCATAAGCAAAATACAGTTAACTCTAAGCAAAACTTCATTATTGATTTTACTCAATCGGCAGAGTTAGCTCGCTGGTTTGTGATAAATGACGAGGTTATGGGCGGACGTTCATCTGGGCAACTACAAAGTGATCATCAAAGGGGCATATTTAGCGGAGAAATTTCCTTAGATAATAATGGGGGCTTTAGTTCGGTTTACCGAAAACTTGATCAACTTGAGTTGGAGTTTAGCCAAGTATCGATTGACATAGAGGGAGATGGGCAGGCCTATCAGCTAAGAATGGTCACTAATATAGAAGGCTATCGAGTCGATTATAAAAGAGAATTTAAAACTCAGCGCGGCAAGCGGCAGTCGCTTAATTTTGTACTAGATGATTTTAAAGCTACATTTCGTGGTCGTCTAATTCCTAATGCGCCAGTTTTGAATTCAACCAAAGTTCGAGCGGTAGGTTTTCTTATTAACAAAAATTTAGCAGGTGATTTTGCATTAAGAATCAACCAAATTGTTTTTTCGAAATGAGTATAAATAACGCGAGATTCAGAGAATTAATGTGAACAGTATTCATCCAAAAGCACTTCTCAATAGTAAGTGGACTAAAGTTAAAGTGGATAATAAAGAAAAGCACTTTATTGTCACCCAGGTTACATTTGATGAACAAGGCAACGTCACTAAATGTATTTTAGAAGCGATTATTAATAATGCTGAATATCTTATCAATTGGCGAGAATTAAAGCAGTCTCAACAGTGGCGAATTGGCTGGCAATAGTTCGTTCAAGCCGTTGGGTAGCCACCATTAAAATTCAGGCTCAAGAAGCGCATGAATTTTAACGGCGGGCTTTTTAAAGGAAAAGTTAAAGCTGCTTTTAAAAAAAAAGGGTGTTAACGCCTTTCTCTTGAAGTTGATCTGTCAGAGCGCCGGTTAGAGTGAGATGAACGCTGTGATGCTCGCGCTTCACTTCGTGTCGTTCTTTCTGATCTTTCCGATTTTTGTGACCTTTCCGATCTTTCTGCTCTTTCCGATCTGCTCTTTGAGCGAGAATTACGCTCATTGTAGTTTTCCTTGCGAGCTCGGTTGGTCGAACGCTCTACTGGTACTTCTCGCGGTGGTTGATAAGTGCGCTCTCGAGTACTGCGCTGTTTATCCACTTTTTGTTGTTCAGCTTTATGTTTCTCAGCCGCTATTGGTTGACGCTTTTCTACTTGGCGTTGTTTAACTTGCCGAGGTTGAGAAGAATCACCACGCCAATGATCTCGTTCTATTCTTTTATTAAGCCGTTCCTGTGGTTTACGCTCTCTAAGACTCTTTTTATCATCTACTGAGTGAGCGCGCATTTTTTGTTTGATGCGTTGTTGCCGGGTTAGTTCTGGCTGCTCACGATCGGCTTTTATTTTAGTGTTTAAACGAGACCCAGATAAGTCCTGACGTTTATTTCTAATTTGATGTTCGTTGCTGCGAATTTGTTTAGTGGTTAATTGACTCGGACGATTGCTAGCATAACGATTGCGCGTAACTTCGGTTCGATAGGCCACTCCGCGTCGATGCTTAGGGTTATGTTGCCAGCGGCGCGCATTTTCGTGTCGAATAATATGGGTGCGATGGTAGCGGCGTTTCGCATAGCGTCTATGATCTAATACCACAACGTGATGGTGTCGCCAGTTAAACGCACTAAAGTGGTAATGATGGCTGTGTGATAAGTAAACGCGTGGGTGCCAATAAAAATAGCTCGTATGTGAATAGTGGCGTCTGTGACCCCAGTGCCAATCCCAGTAAACCGGTGGGTGACTGTGCCAATACCAGTTTCCATAGACTACCCGAGTGTCATAATAGGGAATGTAAATGGTTTCTATTTCGACTGGTTGGATAATAATTTGGCGTTCTTCCCGAATAATTTTAGTATTCTCCATTTTACTCAGCGAACCAGCTTCATCGGCTTTTCTGCGTAATGATTGAATACTTGCAAGCACGCGTTCTTCGTCTTGAATAAAAGCATCGCCAATTGATTGCATCCAGTCGAGCTCTTTGCTTAGCCTTTCTAGAACACGAGGGAAGGGAACTAATGCTTTTACGCTTAAATCCCAATCTTTATCTTCTGTCTGTTGAATCGCTTGGGCAGCGCTTAAATTAGCGTTATCTTCAAGCCAACGGTGGGCTTGAACAACTTCTAATGGGTAAGTAGAAGCAATTAAAATATGAGTTAACACACTGTCGGGGTAAAGAGCGATGGGGGCTAAAATTTGTTCTAACTGGGCTTCGCTAAAGTAGTCTTCGCTGTTCGCTTCCGACCAGCTTTTAGCAGAGCTCAGGCTAAATATTAGCGCTATTATTACTACAATATTTTTCATCGTATCGGTCCTATATCGATTGTGACCTGTGTATTCAAACATAACCAATCTGAATGCTAACTTAATAGCTATGCTCGTGGTATTAGAAGCATGTAATTCAACGCTTTAAGGCGTAACAGGCATTAATAACAAGGATTGCACTGAAATAAGTGTAAGGCTAAGATTAATTTAACAGGCTGAGTCATACTTAGCTAGCGTTAGGCTTTTAAATTTGGAGTAATTTTCATGGCATATTGGCTATTTAAAACAGAACCAGAAGAATTTAGTATTGATGATCTTCAAAATATGTACCCAAATGCCGAGCCTTGGGATGGCATTAGAAATTATCAAGCAAGAAATATTTTAAGAGATAAGGTCCAAGTGGGTGATTTTGCGTATATTTATCATAGTAGCTGTAAAAATGTTGGCATTGTAGGCGTAGCTGAAATAGTTAAGGCTGGCTATCCCGATCCAGCCCAGTTTGATCCTCATAGCCGCTACTTCGATGAAAAAGCGTCAAAAGATGAGCCTAAATGGTTTTGTGTTGAGGTAAAATTTAAACAAAAATTTACCCGCGTGATAAGTCTTAAAGAAATCAAGCAAGTACCTCAGCTGAGTGAAATGCAATTAGTGAAACAGGGCAGGCTTTCTGTACAAGCTGTTACAGCAAAAGAGTGGCAGTGGATCAACTCTCACCTTGCAAAGTAAGTGAGTTAATAACGGGGCGTTTTTAGAAAGTTATAGCGGCACTATATAAATGTTTACCAATTTAAAGAGGTACACGCATGTCTAATTTCCTTATTACTGGTGGTACAGGTTTAATTGGTTCTCAGTTGACTCAAGCGCTAATTACTCAAGCTGAAAATATTTATGTGCTCACGCGCAATGCCTCTAGAGCGCAAAATCACTTTAAACTGATACTAAATGAAGCAAAACCAAATGAAGCAAAACTAAATGAAGCAACATTATCAAAATTAAAGTTTGTAGAGAGTTTCGCTGCTATTCCCAAAACACTTCAGTTTTTGGCGATTATTAATTTGGCTGGAGAGCCTATCGCCGATAAAGCCTGGAGCAAAAAGCAAAAGGTGCGCTTGCGTAGTAGTCGCATCGATTTAACTAAGCAATTAGTCGAGTGGATTAAAAGCCTAAGCGTTCCGCCTAAAGTTTTGCTTAGTGGCTCAGCGGTTGGTTGGTATGGTAGTCAGGGAAACAGCCCTTTAACCGAGGCGAGCCTTGCAAAGTTTAATCAAGTAGGAGACGAGTTCTCGCATCAATTGTGTGAAGACTGGGAAACCGAAGCGAAAGCCGCAAGGTTGCTTGGCATTAGAGTGTGTTTGTTGCGAACCGGTTTGGTGCTTAGTAAAAATGGCGGCGTATTGGCGAAAATGCTATTGCCCTTTAAGCTTGGGCTAGGCAGCCGACTAGGAGACGGCAAGCAATTTATGCCCTGGATACATTTGCAAGACTATATCAACGCGGTGGTGTTTTTAATTAACCAAAATAACCAACAAACTTCTATATCAGCACCATTAGAAGGCGTGTTTAATTTAACTGCGCCTAATCCTGTCACTAATTTAGAATTCAGCCAGACCTTAGCAAGCCAGTTAAATCGGCCACTGATATTTTCTGCGCCAGCTTGGTTATTAAAAATATTACTAGGCGAGCGTGCAGGCTTGTTGATTGGAGGACAAAAAGCTTTGCCAAGTCGGTTGACCGAGCTTGGGTTTAATTATGAGTTTTCTCACCTAAAAAATGCGCTCAAGTCGCTGTTAAACTGATTAAAATTAAGTGGCATAATAATAATTCGCACAAAATCCAACCCCGCCGCCCCCGAACCGGGTGAAAACCGCCTGCCTTAATCGTTATTTTTATTACCTATCATTCTAAACAGGTCGCTTATCTCAAACTAAATTAATATAGGGCGTAAATTGTCTCACCCTAGGGGATTTCCCTGATACCTCGAGCAGGCGTTTTAGCGCATAGTATTGTGAAAATAAAACAATCAACGAGGATAATAATAATGCTAAGTAAAACAACTCGCGCACTACTATTAAGCTTATTTGCAAGCGGTGCGGCTTGCGCAAATGCAAACCCGATTATTGGCAGTCAGTTAGAGCAGATGATGCCTACCCTGACCGGGAAGGTAAAGGTTATTGTTTCAACCCATCAGCGTGATCAGTTAGACGCGGTAATGAGCAATCTAAACATTCCATACTTGGCAATGAGCACTCTGCCTATGGCTGGCGCAAGTCTTTCAAAGACTCAGTTAGAATCAATGGCAAAAGATGAGAGGGTCAAAAGTATATATTTTGATGCGCCGGTTGACTACTATAACTTTACCTCGGGTGAAATAACTCAAGGGCATTATGTACACGATGTAGAAGGCGTTACTGGAGTTGGCACAACTATTGCCGTTTTAGACTCAGGTGTCGATGCGACTCATCCAGATTTAACCTTAGGCGATAAGGTTGTTCAAAATATAAAAATTGCTGGTGACTTAGATTTTGCTGGCGGCAAAAATTTATTTATTGAAGGTTTGCCTAATTCAGATACAACTTCAGGACATGGTACTCATGTTGCTGGAACTGTTGCGGGCAGTGGCGCTGCATCGGCAAACGATTCACGACGAGCTTTTTATCACGATGGTATCGCTCCCAATGCCAAACTAGTTGGTATTGGTGCGGGCGATGGAGTTTCTATTCTCTATTCTATCGCAGGTTTTGATTATGCTATTGCGAATAGCGAACGATATGATATCGATGTCATTACTAACAGCTGGGGTGGGGGCGATGGCAACAATTTTGACCCTAACAATCCTGTAAACCAGGCGTCGTATGCTGCGTATAAAAAGGGCATAGTGGTTACTTTTGCTGCTTCTAACTCCGGGCCGGATAACAACACTTTAAATCAATATGCCGTTGCGCCTTGGGTAATTAACGTTGCTGCAGGCACCAATGTTAAAGGACTCGCAGATTTTTCTAGTCGAGGTGTTGAAGGCGATAAAATTAAACAGCCGGACATTACCGCGCCCGGTAGTGGAATTATATCGACTCGAGCGGTGAACACGGCACTACCAGCAATTGGACCAGTCATTGATACAACACATCCAGACTATCACATTTACTATGCGCGAATGAGCGGTACTTCTATGGCTACTCCATTTGTTGCCGGTGTTGTTGGCTTGCTTTTAGAAGTTAATCCGCAGTTGTCGCCAGACCAAATTGAAGAGATTATTAAAGTTACTGCAGAGCCTATGCCTGATTATAAAACCCATGAAGTGGGAGCAGGCTATATTAATGTAAAAGCCGCAGTCGATTTAGCCAAAAACATTCAAGGTAAACGTGGCGAGTTTTTATTAGGAGATACCGCATACTCTAGTCAAGGTGACTGGAATATCATCGCCGAAACAGATCAATACGTTGACTATGTGTCTAACTGGTCATTAAAAAGCGACGCTTTAGCTAGTGATGGCGTTTATTTAGAAAGTAAACGGCGCCGAGCACAATTGTTATTCAATTTTGTTGGCGAAACCCTTCAAGTAAATTATATTGCTCATCCAAATGGGGGGCATGCCAGCGTAATGATTAACGGAGTGAACCAGGGAGTCATTGATTTTTATTCACCTACAAAAACGAATAAAAGTTATGTGGT
Organism: Aliikangiella aequoris; assembly: GCF_053709105.1. NCBI lineage: Bacteria > Pseudomonadati > Pseudomonadota > Gammaproteobacteria > Oceanospirillales > Pleioneaceae > Aliikangiella > Aliikangiella aequoris. Next base: position 2,351,480 of record NZ_CM132298.1, on the reverse strand, counting down.
TTCTAATTTAGATGGCAAAGTAGTGAATGCAGTTTCAATAAAACGCATGAACGGAAAGATCAATATCGACGGATTTAAAACTGACGGATTTATGGTTGATAATGGACTGAGTATTATTAATGAACAACAAATAATAACAGGCAATATTGGCCCTTCTGCTGAAAACATTCAAGCTAACGACCATCTCATTAAGGTTACCGATAATACGACGGCGATCAACGCAAGCTTGTCGTGGCCTGGTGTCGCAGACCTAGATTTTCAGCTAATTAATCCGCAAGGTGAGGTTGTTGCAAGTAGTGCATCTTTAGAAAATCCTGAAGTCATTGATTTTCGACCCGACTCAGGTGGCGACTATTTGCTAAGGGTGAATGGCTACATTTCAGTTAACACAAATTATGAAATTGATTTAGAAGTTTCAAGTGTTAATCAATAAGGTAAAGCCCACCTGACTGTAAATAAAACCTCAGCTTATTACAAGCTGAGGTTTAGCTGTTAATGGAGTCTAATTAATGAGTAACCTAGATAACGTTGTAGAATTAAGAATTAGATGGCGCGCCAAAATGCATGAGCTAAGCGCGAAGAAGACCATGTTTTGGGAAGATGCACCTGCATCATTTAAAGTTCCCATGTTTGAATTTCTGGGCGCGCCAGTTATTCTGTCGATAGAAGATGATAAAAATTTTATTGTTATTTGTACGCGAGGCGTTCATGCTATTTTAAATGGAGAAGAGCGGGCGTTTTTACACACAGAAATTTCTGGAATAGTCGGCCCCAAAAGTCTAGAAAATATTAAAGAAATGGAATTAAAATGTTTTGAGATTTTACTCGATGATGGAAGTAAAATTAAAATTGAAGCAGAGCAAGGTGCGCCTTTGCTGATGATTTGGAACGTGTTGGTTATGCTGGAAAAGATGTGTTGACTAGGAGCAGTGTAGCCTAAATTAATTGAATATATTAAAAAATAAACTGGTGTGGTTAGAGATTTTTCTATTTATCTGATTTTAAATTGCGCATATTTGAAATTACAGAAGCAAGTGCTTGATCGAACACATCATCATTTTCATCTAATAGAAGCTGTTTATTAACATATAAATGGGCTAGTTCATCAAGCAAGCACTCTTTTATCTTTAGACCGCTTCGATCGGTAAAAATAAATTTACCAGTTGAACTGATTTTTGCAGCAAGTCGACATTTTGTTAATTCATCATTAATGAGTATCTTTACCCAAGTTCCTACTGCTATTTTGTTAACTCGGCTTTTGTCTGCTTCACTGGCTTGTTTATTGCCAGACTGAGTGAGCTCAAGTGATTTTGCTTTACTAGTCTTAACTGATGCTACTTTAATTTTTTCTACAGCTTGCTTTGCTAATGCGTCTTTTGGTACAGCTTCCTCTTTTGCTGGCTTGTTTTTTGATAATTCAGCTGATTGGTTTTTTTCGGAATTAGCTGCTTTAGATTTTGGTAGACTTTCGTTATGGCTTTTAGTTGTGTCAGTCTTTAGTTTGTTTGGCTGTTTGTTGGAATTAGATTGTGCAGTTCTACTATTGTCATCTTCTTGCAAGTCTGGCGCTGTCTCAGTTTGCAACGTTTGAGTATCTGAGTTGGTTCTATTTTTGGCTTGAATATTTTTAAAGAGTTCACTAATTACACTTTGAAAGGCAAGCTCATATAAAGGCTTGTCCTCAACCATTGTTACTTGCTTTGACTGGAGTTTGTCTAGCATTTGTTGCGATGAAAGCTCTCTAAACTTAGTGCCAGTTGAGGTAACTAAGATATATTTATCGTTTGACTTGATGTAAGACGCTAGTTTGCATTTAGTTTTCTTATTTTCATCTATATAGTTTAACCATCGTCCGGGTTTGATTAAATCTAAAGATTTTTTGTTAGCTATAGTGTCTTTTTCTTTACGGCTTTTGGGAGCATCTTGCGACTGAGACGGCTTGTCAGTTAATTGATTTGGTATCTCAGAAAAAAGTTTTAATACCCATTGCTGACTATTTATTTTGCTTATGTCTTCTTCATTAGTTGGATCTTCAGATGAGTTTTCAAATAATTCAGATTCAAAGGGGGTTGCTGGTTTCAAACGGATGATTTTTTCTTTTGGACCTTGCTCTAAGCTTGACTTAGCATCAAGTATGATTTGGGAATGCAATGCGTCTAACTGTTGAAAAAACGCGGTAGTTTCTGCGTGTGAGTAGGAGGTTTTAGCTAAATCAATCTTAAGTTGTGAATAGAGCTGATCTTGAATCTCTAAGAATTTCTCCAACTCTTCAACGGTTTCTACTTTTAGCGTACTCACTAATAAACACTTTGCAAGGTGGATAGCATGAAATGCTTCCAACTCAGGTGCTTTTAAATATTCAAGGTAAAGAATATGGCGCCAAGCATTCTTAAGCATATGGATGATAAAGTCGGGAGTGTTTTCTTTATACAAAAACTCCTCAATAGCAATATTGGCCCAACGGTCGGCTTGCTCTGCCTTCGCTTTACCTTCTTCTGCTTCTTTAATTCGTTTTTCGAAAATTTCAATGCGTTTAACATGCGCTTGTGCAAATTCAGCTAAGTGCTGAGCGGTCTCCTTAAATGCTTGCTTTAAATTTTGGTTCGCAGCCGCTTGCGCTGAGAGAAAATCGAGAGCTTGCTTTATTTGTTGACTTATTTGCTGAGAGCGATTGTCACCTTCTTGCCAAATAAGACCACAAGTCATTAAGGCGTCTAAAAGTGGTTTTAGTGGGTTAGAGCGATTAAAGAGTAGCTTTGGATGTTGCACAAACAAAACTAAACTGAGTAATTTAAATGGCATTATTGCTTTGGAAAATTCAGGGTGAAAGTCACTACCTTCAATGACTTTTAAAAATAGCGTGTCAGTTAATTCAACTAGATGTACATGAGGCTCGGGTAAGACTACATTGTTGCTCTTAAGTGCCGCCTGGACTTCTGCTAACAGGCTTTGCTGAGTTGCCCTAAGTTCAGTCACAACGCTATTTGACTCTTTAGTTGTTGAATGATTTAGCTTTATTAACTCTATGAGTTGCTGCGTGTAATTGAGCTGGTTATCACTTGATTGTTCGCAAGTGCCAAGATTAGATTCGGTGAATTGATCTAAGCTGCTCACAAATGACGCGATTAAAGCTTTGTTTTTGTTTGACTGTTGGTCGTTAAGTGTACTTTTGTCTTGAATTGATTCGGATGTTTTGGGCATAAGGTAGCTATATTCAATCAAAGTAAAAAAACAACGCCAGCCAAATTTTTGTCTAGCCAGAACATTTTGAAGTTTAGGTATACATGGTGGAGCAGACTCTAAGTGTTAATTATAGTCATATCCATGATTATTTTATGGGAAATTTTAACAAAAATAGAAGAAACTTATATTTTGCGGATAAGGCAAGCTGGGTTTCCTGCATAAAGACAATTGCCAGGGACTGTTTTTGTTACAACGCTGCCTGCTGCGATGACGCTATTATCGCCAATATTTACGCCAGGTAAAATGATAGCGCCAGCTCCAATCCACACGTTTTTACCAATGTTAACCGGGCTAGCCAAGTTGGTTCGTTGGGCACGCAGCGCTGGGTTTGTTGGGTGATTAATGGTTAGAATCTGTACATTAGGGCCAATTAGGGTGTCATCACCAATTTTTACTGGTGCACCGTCAATTATGGTGCAGTTAACGTTAAGGTAAACCTTGTTGCCAATTTCTAACGGGAATGCATAGTCACAGTGAAATCCCGGCTCAATAAAAACTGCGTCGCCGCAAGATGCAAACAGCAACTTTATCTTTTTTAAGTTCCCTTTACTCGGGCTGCGAGTGTAGTTTCTACATAATTCATGTGCTTTTTGACGCGCTGCACGCATTGTTGGAGTGAGACTATCAAACTCTATTGCGGAATGATTGGGCATTGAATAAAGTGCTCTCGATGTTTGGGCTTTTAAAGCATGGTTACGGACTAGTGTTCAAGCGGTAATAATGCGACAATTTGTGGCTAGTTTCTATCGTGAGAGTTGTAAATGCAAGACTTTGAGTTTAATCAACAAGATCTCAATCAGTTAAACTTGTGGCAACAGCAATTATTTGCAACAGCCTTGTTGCAACGTATGTTGCCCAATTTTGACTATTTTGTGCAAGGAATGGCGTTACCTTCAAATCGACTAATGCATAATCAAATTGATAGTTTATGGCAGAAACTTAGCGGTCTTCCTATAAAAATCAATCATGAAATTCAGTTAGAAAAACTCCAGCAAATTACCCCAGAACCAAACGATTACGATTGTTTTGCGGTTTTTCCTGCGCTTAATTGTTGTACTGGATTAAACTGTGTATTAAGCAGCTTTATCGAAGCCGATCATCAGCTCGCCTATGAAGTCAGCCGTTTGTCTTTAGAAACGGTTACTGGCTATTTAAATTATGTTCAGCTACAGCAGTCTCAAGGTGAAGCTCCGGCAGCCTTATTAAGTAACGACCCGCTTTATTTATGGGAGCTAGAAACCCAAAATGGACTCTTCAATTTGGTTGTACAGGCCAAGCAGGGCAAAGCGAGCTGTGATGCAGCAAAAGTATTGGTTACAGAGCAGCGCTTGTCGAATCTAGCAATTGAATATTAAGCGGTATTTAAGCTAACAAAGCGATAAAAAATAGGATGGGGCGCTATTTTATTCCGTGGGAAAAATAGGCCGCGCAAGGAATTTGTTCAGTAATTGAATAATTGTCATTGTCCAGTAATGAATATTTACATTTTTGTATCAATATGGCCCAAGCATAGCTACAGCAACGAGGGGTTTCCAGTTATGCTTACGAGTTATTAAATTGACGCTGCGTAGCAGTTTTACTGGCTGTCAGGCCGAAACGCGGCGTTGCTTAAACTCAATGATATGGCTGATAAAAAGTATAAAAATGTAAAGACACTATACACATACTATTTAGTAAGGATAATAGCCTGAAATACTGAGTTAATAGCAACCTTAATGCGAAATTTCTTTTAAAACTTAAATGATAGATACATTAAAAGCGAAAATAATCTATGAGAAACTTTAATCACCTTACCACTCGCGTACTGCTTCCACTTGTCTGCATTTTGTTGGTTGTAAGTTGTGGCAATGACCAACCAAACAAGCGCGGTAAGCGCGGCGCAGAACAAGCTAAACGGGCTATTCCGGTCGCTACTGAAGTCGCTAAGGTTGGCCCAGCAAAAGCCTTTTACGTGACTACTGCAACTTTAACGCCCAATAGCGATGCACAAATTAATGCACGTACTAGTGGTGTGGTAACCCAGATTCTTCGAGAAGAAGGCGATCAAGTAAAGGCTGGCGAAGTGCTGTTATTACTAGAAGATGACGATCAAAAGCTAAGATTAAAGCTTGCAGAGCAAAAGCTGGAAAGCAATAAGCGAGAGTTTAACCGGTTAAATAAAATGAAAAATGCGGGTGCGGTTTCTCCAAACGAGTGGGAAACAGTTAACAGCGCCTATTCATCAGCAACTATTGAATATGAGCTTGCCAAGTTAGCGTTAGATTACACCAGAATTTCTGCGCCCTTTGATGGCACAGTTGTTTGGCGGGAAGTTGATTTAGGCGCCTATGTTGCTAACGGCCAAATGCTCTATCGAATCATGTCAGTTTCTCCACTTTTAGTAAAAGTCTACGTGCCGGCGAACCGAGTTGCGAATGTTAAATCGGGGCAACAAGTAGAGTTAACCGTAGACAGCGTTGAGCAGCCGTTGCTAGCTGAAGTTGACTTAGTCAGTCCTATCGTTGACCCAAACACTGGCACGGTGAAGGTAACGCTAAAATTAGAAAATTATCCTCAAGGTGTTAGACCTGGTGATTTTGCTGAAGTTAAGCTAGTCACTGAAAAGCGAGACCAAGCCATGTTATTGCCGACGGTTGCATTAATAGAAGAACGCGGCAGTTTTTATGTGTTTGTTGAAAAAGATGGCAAAGCGGTTCGTAAAAATGTGGAAATTGGGTTTGTTGTTGACGACTTAACAGAAATTGTTGCGGGGCTAGAAATGACTGATCAAGTCGTTGTGAAGGGACAACGCAACTTAAATGACGGCAATTTAATTCAAGTAATGAATAAAGAGGGTGGTTCAGCAAGTCAAACTGCTGACAGTGGTAATTTGGCTAAACCTAAAAGCCGTGGCGGTAAAGACTCATGATTCATGGGGCGGTAAAATTTTCAGTAAAACGCAAAGTCACTGTTTTTATGGTGGCTTTAGCGGTGATTACTTTTGGAACGGTTGGTTTTTCACGCTTACCTATCAACTTGTTACCATCATTAAGCTATCCTTCATTAACTGTGCAAACCGAATTTCCTAACGCCGCACCGGCAGAGGTTGAGCAGTTAATTACGCGCCCTGTAGAAGAGGTTGTAGGCGTTTTAAAAGGGCTAAAAGAAATTCACTCGGTGTCTCGCTCAGGCATTTCAGAAGTTACCCTGGAGTTTGCGTGGGATGCTGACATGACCGATTTGGCTATGGACATTCGAGAAAAGCTCGACCGCCTAATTCTACCCCTAGATGCGGAGTCGCCAATTGTATTGCGCTATGATCCCTCGCTCGATCCGATTTTAAAATTAAGTTTAAGTGCCAATGAAAGTGTTTCATTGGCGCAGCTAAGACTGCTAAGTGATCGACAAGTTAAAGAAACCTTAGAGCGAATTGAAGGCGTAGCTTCTGCAAAGATTCAAGGTGGGGAAGAAGAAGAGATTCATATTAATATTAATCAAGGAAAAGTTGCGGCAATGGGCATCAGCCCGTCTCAACTAATTCAATTGCTTGGAGATTCAAATATTAATCGCCCCGGCGGTAGTTTAAAAAACCAACAGACTCAATTATTAGTAAGAACTTTAAATGAGTATGACAATTTGCAAGAAATGCGCGATCTACGTATTACACCACCAGGTCAGGCCGCTGTGCGCTTGGGTGATGTGGCAGAAGTCGTATGGGCAAGTAAAGATCGCGAAGAAATCACACGCTTTAACGGCAAAGAGGGCATTTTAATTTCTCTTTACAAAGAAGGCGATGCGAATACGGTTGAAGTCGCCAAGGCGATTAAAGCCAAACTAGGCGAGCTAAAAGCCAAGCTTCCAGAAGAAAGTCAAATTAACGTTCAGTTTGATCAATCACGTTTTATTGAACAGTCGATAAACGAAGTTAAAAACTCGCTCATGATTGGTGGGCTTTTGGCCATTATGATCTTGTGGCTGTTTTTAAGAGATTTTCGCTTAACCGCAATAATAACCACCGCCATTCCCTTATCGGTTATCGCTACCTTTATTTTTATGTACCGCGGTGAAGTGTCGTTAAACATTATGTCTTTAGGTGGACTTACTTTGGGAGTGGGAATGTTGGTAGATTCTGCCATTGTGGTGCTAGAGTCTATTCACCGGCAGCGCGAAAATGGATTAAGTTTAACCCAAGCAGCAATTGTTGGAACAACTGAAGTTGGCGGAGCTGTAACCGCTTCGGTGTTAACGACAGTCGCGGTGTTTATTCCCATCGTTTTTGTAGAAGGTATTGCAGGGCAGTTATTCCGTGACCAAGCATTAACCGTTACATTCAGTTTATTAGCCTCACTGGTGGTTTCATTTACTTTAATTCCTATGCTTGCATCATTGGGCGAAAAAGGCCGCAGTAGCTCAAAAGTACCTAATAAAAAACTGCCTAAAGAGTCGCTCGGGTCGTTGTCTCGTTGGTACGAAAAGAGTTTGCGAGCTTGTTTAAAAATAAAGTGGGCAGTTGTTGCGAGCGGGTTTGTTGCATTGGCTTTAGTTTGGCAGTTACTACCATTAATTCCTACTTCATTGATTCCGCAAATGAGTGAAGGCGAGTTTTATTTTGATGTTAGTTTACCGGAAGGCACTGCTTTGCCTACGACTAATCAAGTGCTTTTAGAAATGGAAAGCATTGCGTTAGCTCAAGCGGGAGTTGCAAAAGTTTATACTTCTGTCGGCAGTCGAAATGTGAGTGGTGGACTTTCGCTGAAAACTAAAGATGAAAATTTAGGGCAAGTTAGTATTGTAATAAATGATAGAAGTGACGGCGAGCTTGAAGAAAGTGTGGCAATCGCTTTAAGACAAGCCTATGCCAATATTCCGCAGGCAGATATTCAGTTTGGGCGTCCTTCGTTCTTTAGCCTCAAAGCACCCCTACAACTATTGTTTTTTGGTGAAGACCTCGAGCTTTTGCGAGAGTACAGCATTCTTTTGATTGATAAAATGGAATCTATTGATGGTATTGCAGATATACAAGCGTCATTAGAAACCGGTAATCCAGAATTAATGATTGAGTTTGATCGCCAAAAGCTATCAAGACTTGGTTTTACCGTACAAAGCGTTGCACAAAACTTAAACCAAAGAGTTAACGGTGAAGTTGTTTCGCGTTTCCAACAGCCAGATCGGCAAATTGATATTCGGTTACGTAACCGAGTCGATGATAGAAACTCGTTAACTGATATTCAAAATATGGTGATAGGCGAGGCTGATGGTAAACCAGTGACGCTTGCTGCTGTCGCGACCATTAAAAATGCGCAAGGACCCGCGGCAATTGATCGAATTCAGCAATCAAGAGTCGCCATAATTGAAGCTAACTTTAAGCAAAGAAGTTTGGCTGATGTTGCGATGGAGCTAGAATCGTTAATCGCAAACAATCCTCCTCCGCCAGGAATTGTGTTTGAATTTGGTGGCCAAAAGAAAGAAATGGAGCAGTCTTTTAACAGTATGTTGTTTGCTGTTTTGTTGGCTATATTTTTAGTTTATTTAGTTATGGCTGCTACTTTTGAACATTTGGGACACCCATTTGTCATTCTGTTTACCATTCCATTAGCCATGATTGGGGTAATTTTAGGGTTATACATAACAGGCTATGCCATTAGTGTTATTTCATTAATTGGCGCGGTATTTTTAGTCGGTGTGGTTGTCAATAATGCGATTGTGCTGGTAGACGCCATTAACCAACAGCGTCGCGCTGGATTAGCAAAGATTGAAGCGGTGGTTAGTGCTTCAAAAGCCCGATTACGCCCCATTTTAATGACTACTTGCACCACGGTTTTAGGCTTGCTGCCTATGGCAATTGGCTTTGGCGAGGGGGCAGAGTTACGTGCTCCACTTGCGGTTGTGGTGTCGTTTGGGTTAGTTGTTGCTACAGGGCTTACTTTGTTTATTATTCCAGCCGCTTACGCGATTATGCCATCGACAATTAGTTCTGACGAAGAGCTCGCGGCCTTAGAAAAGGCAGTTTCTGACGCAGAAGATAAAGAAATGCACCATGTTCCGCAGAGCAGTAATTCGTAATGTTGTACTTTCTTAATTTACAAAAGGAGAGCAGCTAATGACGCTTCCTGAAATTGCGGTAAGGCGACCGATTGGAACATTAATGGCGCTTATTAGTTTACTTGTTCTTGGCGTTATCGCATTAACAAGGTTAGAGCTTGCATTTATGCCGGAGGCTGAAAGAAAGGCGCTATTTGTTGTTGCTAACTATCCCAATGCTTCACCTAAAGCCTTAGAAAGAATGATATTAAAACCTTTAGAAGAAGCGCTTTCTTCTATGAATGGGTTAGAACACATGTGGTCTAATGCAGACAGCCGCGGCGCGCGAGTTAATTTAAATTTTGCGCTAGAAGTTGATATGGATTTAGCGCGAGCGGAGATTCACGAGCGAGTCGATAGAATTAAAGATGAGCTGCCTGAAGATTTAGAGCGAATCATTATTGCTGGAAACTGGAATCCTAGAGAAACTGGCGAAACTATTATGGAAGCTCGGCTCAGTTCGGGCCGAGATTTAAGTAAAAATTATGATTTGCTCGATCGTAAAATAGTCAAGCCATTAGAAAGAATTGCTGGTGTGGCGGTGGTTTCACTCGATGGCGTTAACCCGCGCGAAGTTAGGGTCAACCTTAACTTAGATAAGCTCAAACAACACAATATTAATACTGCGCAAGTTTGGCGCGATATTTCAATGAATAATCGAAATATGGCGGTTGGCGTGTTGCGCAGTTCATCGACCAAAATTAGTTTACGTGCGCTTGGCACCTTAACCAATATTGATGAGATTAAAAGCTTACCCTTGAGCGGCACCAGTTTAACCTTGGGTGACATTGCTGAAATACGATACCAAGAACCGCCCCTGACTTATGGACGGCATCTTGATGGTGACTTTGCGATAGGATTAAACGTTGCTAAAGAGTCCTCCGCAAATACCATCGCAATTGCCGATGCGGTTTATGCAAAAATTGAACAAATGAAAAGTGATCCTGAGCTTGACGGTATTAACTTTTTGGTTTGGCAAGATCAAGGTAAAGAAATAAGAAACACTTTAGGCGACCTACAAGAAACCGGACTGTTTGGCGCAATATTAGCGAGTATCGTTCTGTTTTTATTTTTGCGGAAGGTGTCGACGACGATGGTCGCTGTTGCCTGTATTCCTTTTTCACTGATTGTGGCTTGTGGGGTTATTTGGCTTCAAGGAAAGTCGCTCAATACCATTTCTTTACTAGGCCTAATTGTTGGATTGGGCATGTTGGTCGATAACGCCGTTGTGATAATGGAAAATATTGATCGCTTTCAAAAGAAAGGCTACGAAGGCAGGGTGGCCGCTATTTTAGGTTCAAAAGAAGTTTCTGTTGCAGTCATTACCGCCACTTTAACTTCGTTAATTGTGTTTTTGCCGATGATATTTTCTAAGCCAAATAATATGAATGTAATATTGCAAGAACTCGGCCTAACAATATGTATTACATTAATTGCTTCACTTTTTATTAGCCAAACACTCATTCCTCTCGCTTCGACTAAGCTGCTAAAAAAATCCAAGCAACAAGTAAAAACGCCAATCATAGATTGGTTACAAAAACACTATGCACGGATTTTAAGCTTTACTTTAGCGCACCGCTATATTGTTGTTATTGTGGCGCTGTCGGTATTAGGCTCGATCTATTATCCGATAAAAAATATTAATTTTAATTTCGACGCAGCACCAACTGAAATGTTTATCGGAATTCGAGTTGATATAAGCGAGTCGCTTTCGTTAGAAGCAAAAGAAGATATTATAACGGAAATTGAACAAGCGCTCGAGCCGCATAAAGAAGCGCTAAATGTAAAATCCATTTACGCTTGGTGGAGTGAAAATCGCTCCATCATTAGGCTTTACATGGAGTCGGGCTTTCAAAACGAAGAAGCGATGAACGCGGCGCGAAAGGTAGTTCCTGGGTTGCTACCTAAAATAGCAGGGGTTGATTTAAAGTTAGAAGAAAGTGGGCCTTTCTGGCGGCGTAATAGTGGGCGTCGAGTTGCAGTGCAGTTAAGTGGACCAGACTCGGAAACTTTAGGGCAGTTATCGAGTGAAGCGCTTACTTTAATAGAAACGATTCCGGGACTGTTTGATTTTTATAGTACGGCAGAAGGCGGCCAGCTTGAGTTTCATGCAGAGCTCGATAGAAGCCGAATGGCAGCGTATGGGGTGTCGCCTAACCAGCCAGCAAATGCAGTTGAAATGACTTTTAGAGGGCGACCTTTACCGCGCTTTAAAAGTGAAACTGGTGAAGTAGAAATGCGGCTTATTATCGATGAAGAACAAGATACTTACGTTTCTGATGTCAAGAACTTGGTCATTCCTAAAGACCAAGGCACCACCATTAGACTCGATAATGTTGCAGATTTTTCAACCCAAAAAGGTCCCGCGAGAATTAATCGTCAAAATAAAGTTTCCAGTGTCTGGGTTGGAGCAAGGTTTGAAGAAGGCAAGCGTAACGAATACCAAAAACAATTAATCGACGCGCTAAAAGAAATGGAGTTGCCCAATGGGTACAATTGGGAGTTTAACTCTCGCTGGCGTGGAGCTGAAGATAGTGAAGAAGAGTTTCTACTTAACCTTTGTATGGCATTAGGGCTTATTTTTGCAGTAATGGCTGCGCTGTTTGAGTCGATGCGCCAAGCTTTTGCGTTAATGATTAGTTTGCCGTTTGCTTTGGCGGGCGCATTTTGGACGTTATATTGGTTTCAAGTTGATTTTGATCAACCCGCATCGGTTGCAGTATTGCTACTTTTAGGCGTGGTAGTTAATAATGGCATTGTAATGATCGAACATATCAACCTTTATCGACGTGACGGTTGGGAACGCTCTGCAGCAATGATACAAGGCGGTAAAGAACGCTTGCGCCCAATCATAATGACTGCGTTAACGACGCTCGTAGGGCTAATTCCGATTGTTATCCAAAAACCATCACTGGGTGGTGTCTATTATTACTCTATGGCGTATGTGATTATTGGCGGATTATTATTTTCGACCTTGCTCACCACGCTATTTTTGCCCGCAACTATTTCGTTAATTGAAGACTTTTGGGTAATGATTAAAAGGTTTTTTGGCTGGGTAAAACGAAAGCTGCTCGGCTTTGGCAAGTCAGTATTAAGTCATTCAAGCTAAAAGTGCCGCTACAACGGCACTTTTAAAGGAATTTATACCAAGCCAAGGTTAGCGCTTTAACTGGCGTCTTAATAATAACATTAAGCCAATCAATGTGAATCCTAAACTACCCCCACCGCTACTTTCAACTACCGGCTCTGGCTCTGGTTCTGGCTTAGTGCTTAACGCTGGGCTTAAATTTGCTGCTGTATTTGCGTTGGCATCGATCACGGTAATGCTAGTCACCAAAGCTAAGTGAGTTTCATTCGGTGGAGTGCTGCCGCTAGCGTCATAGTTTTGTAATGGCAGATTGTTTAAAGCACCGCCAAAGTTAAAACGGGGTAAGGCTGCTATCGCATCGACTACGGCCATGCCATCTCCTGTGACTTCACCAAATACCGTAAAACCGTCATTTTGAATATCTAAATTAGCGCTGTTGTCAGCTAAGTTAATAAACCATTGAGACGTTGCGCTGTCGGGGCTAGAGGGTAGTTTCGCCATGGCGATAGTGGCGCGAACATTAGAATATTTAGGCTCATTTTGAATGCTGGCTCTGGTGGTTATAGACTCCGGAGGCCAAGCATTGGCGTAAGTAAAGCCACCGCCTTGAATAATAAAATTAGGTACTGAGCGGTGTATAAAAGTGTTACTAAAGTCATTTGCATTAACGTATTCAAGAAAGTTGTTAACCGCAATCGGGGTTTCTTGATCGTAAAGGTTTACTTCAAAATTGCCTAAAGGGGTTTCAAATTGCACAATAGTCGCAGTCGCTTGAAATGAGATAAGGCTTAATGTTGATGCAAGCAACGCCGTTTTTATTTTATTAATAGGAAAGAGTTTGTTCATCTGATACCTGTGCGATTTCCTGAGTTACTAAAAGAGGCACTTAGCATAACCATCTCTTAACCGAGTCTCAACTGAGATTTATCTTTTTGAGTGGCATTTTTTGTTATTAGGTTATGCTTTTCCGCTATTAGTTGGGCTGGCTGCTGTTTTGTTACGCTATTGGTTAAATTGAATACTTGACCGCTTACCCCTAATACTTTGGGAATTTCGCATTAGTAATTAGCGCATTAGTAATTAGCGCATTAGTAATTAGAAAGTCTCAATACTTCCAGAGAGAGTTGTTTTGGCAAAAATAATGGTTTTTCAGCATGTGCCCTATGAGCCTTTAGGAACACTAGATGCACTCATTAGATTAAGAAAACACCGAATTCGATATATTAATTTTGGGCGTGATCCGCAGGCCAAGCCAAATATTGAAGGGTATGATGCCTTAATTATCTTAGGTGGTCCCATGAATATAGGCGAAGAAGCACTTTACCCTCATTTGGACATAGAAAAAAAAGTAATTTTACAGGCGATCGATTTAAATATACCGATTTTGGGGATTTGCTTGGGTGCACAACTTATTGCTGCTGCTTGTGGCGGTAGGGTGAAGCTTGCCGCTGAAAAGGAAGTTGGTTGGTATAAGATGACTAAAACAAAGGCAGGCCGAGCTGATCCTGTGATAAGGCATCTATTGGCAGAGCAAAAGATTTTTCAATGGCACAGCTATACTTTTGAACTTCCTGCTACTGCTGAACTGCTTGTTAGCGGTGATTTAGTGACTAACCAAGCATTTAGATTAAAGCAAAACGTTTATGGTTTGCAGTTTCATCTAGAAGCAAACTTAGCATTAATAGAGCGCTGGTTAAAGTTGCCGCAGCACTTGGAAGAGCTAGGGTTAAATACCGCACAACAACAAGTCGAGGCGATATGGACCGAAACTCGTTACCAGATTGAAAACTCATTAAATGTTAGTAAAAAAGTGTTTAGCGCTTTTTTAGATCTTATCCCTAAAGTTAAAGCCAAACATCGTTTTAGCCATCGTTAATCAGTGTTTTAACAGTCTATTGTCGTTAAAATTATTACTCTTTGTAGATATTTTTGCGAATAATCATTATTTTGGTACTTTACCCGTTGAATTGTTTTATTACTCACTATATCCTGCTTCAACTTAATAATGAGTCGGCACAAGTCGATCCATAATTTGAATGGAATCCCCTCCGTTGTTTTATAGGTTAAGTTTAAGGCTAGCAATTGCTAGCCTTTTTTTTATTCAAACTGTTTTCTCCACTGTCGATAATTTTGCTGTTTGTCAGAGAATACTTTTAATAAGTCTAGGCTAATAAAATAGCCCTTGTCATTGCCATGTTTAGAAAATCCAAGGGTATAGGCATTATCAAAATGTAAAAAAATCGCTTCGCCTCGGTCTTGAACGCCATTGCGATCGCTAAATACAAAACCAATTGAAGCACCAAATGGAACTCCTAAGAAAGAGTCTTCCCATTGATTAAAACCAAGCACTTCTATTCCAATGGCTTCTTTAGTTTGCTCTCCATCTGGTGATGCATTTACATTTTCAAAAACTAGCGTAGGGTGAAGAAGAAAGTACTGAGTTGCAGGCGGGTCTAGCAAGTTATCATTGTCTTTATTTTTATTATAGAACCATGTGGTTAACCAAATATCGGTAAAAGTTTGAACACGTCCTTGCTCTATAAAATGATTCCATTTATTGGTTAGAATCTCAAGTTCACCGATAACACCATCTAAGCTACCCTTTTTTACAAAAAATGGACCTCTTAAATAATTTAATAGCCCTGCAAGCTGCGTAAAGGTTTTATGGCAGTTTTCTGCAAGACAAGCGCCAGCTTTTTCGTCTTCAATGGTTTCAACAAATGTGGTCTGGTTGTTTCCGCTACCTAATTTAAAACCAATGAAGTCTCGTTGCGGTATTGCCACTAAACTAAAAACCCCGACTGGCTTAGAGCGATTCATTTCCTCATTAAACATCTGTAGCCAAATAGAACCATACGACGAAAAATAGTTATGTTGCTGAAAAAGTTCTAGTTTAGCCATTTCAATAACCGGTTTAACTAAAGTTTCTATTTCTTGGAAAGTATAAGAGCGGTTATTTTTATTACACTCTGCTTGAACTAGTTTTTCTGCAAGTTCAAAGCTCTTTTTAAAAGCTGAGTTATTTGTCGAAAGTGGCTTTGAGCAGCTGAAATCTTGTGCTGGTAAAAGTGGCGTTAAAAATAGTCCAAAAACAAGGATTAATTGATGTAGTGAATTTTTCATATTGTTGAGCCCATGATTAAACTAGAAGCTTGAATGACAAAGTTAATGATTGTTTGTTTGAAAAGCTTGAAGAAATTTCCAAAACTTCTCAGCTTCACTAATGATCCTTTCCACTGAGTCGGCTTTTTTAAAGCTAGTAGCGTCTAGAGTTTGTTTAAGAATATCAAATTTAGTTTGTTCTGTGGTTTCAAGAAAGTTTTTAAATGCCGTGTCTTTCTGTTTTTTTGTCGGTCGAAAATCTCCGCCGAAAAGTGTGTAAAATAAATCAATATACACTTTAGGATTTTGCAAATAATGTGTTATTGCATGAGTGTTAAAATCGTTAACTGCCGCTAGTTTAATATCTCTGAACAAGCCAAAGTCTAAATTTTGGCTAGCGATCCAGTCTGGCATATCATTGACAGGGTCAAAAGCGCGTGGCCAAGTAAATGGATCTAGGTTATGTCGAATATTGATTAATTGGTTGCAAACTCCGCCAACAGGTTTTACTAAGCTGAGGTAAGGATCTTTAGCGCCTAAAACTAAACGGCTAACATTGGCGACCATAATTACTGCGTCAAGTTGGTATTCTGCAATACTTAATTTTCTATTGCCGGTTGCGCCAGGACCAAATAGTTTATGTAAAGTATCGTGAAGAACGGCAGTACCTAAAGAGTGACCAAGCAATACGATAGGCGTTGTAGGGTCGTTAAGTTTAATGCGTTTGATTTCTTTGGCTAAGGCTAATGCCATGTCGGCACGAATTTTTTCGCCATAAAAGGTTTTATATAAAATCACGTCGAGCCAGTGTGTGTTAAAGAAAGTATCTTCGCCAAAGTCTGCTTCAAGCTCAATGAGTTTATTGGCAATTTCAGTCGCTTTGTCGATACCAACTAACTTACTCTTTAAACTACCAGCATTTTGAGAAATTTTTTGTCTAATTTGATTAAACGTTTGATTATAGGCGATGCAAACAACTTCAACTTTTTGCGAAAAGGGCTCTGTATTTCCATTGGCGTCTTTAAAAAAGGCTTTAAAATTAGGTGAAGCTTGGTCGAGTGTTTGGGTGATTTCTTGTTTGAATGAGTCAGCGGTATGATTTCCCATGCCGTGTAATCCAATAAGAACGGGCTTTGCCATGCTAAGAACCTCCGTGTGCTTGATAAAATCGATTCAAACTTGATGAAGCGCTTGTTTATTCCAAACGAACACTGGTTTAACAGCCTATAGAATCAAGGTTGAGCGTTTAATATACCCGATTATTAGGCTGGCAATCCGACTTTATAAGAAATAATCTATAAATCGAGATAAGTAAGTCGAGCTAATAAGTTCGTCTCTCGTTCGTTGAACCGTCTTTGTTCGCTGATATTCGTTAAATAAATATCTCAAAACTGTTAAACTGCGAAGGTTCGCAATCTGGATAAATTATTATAGGAAAGTTACATTGCCAAACCTTTTAAATCAGGCTAAAAATAGTGTTTTTCTGTTTGCTCACGGTGCAGGAGCCGACAAAGATTCTGATTGGATGCTGGCGTTAGAGTCGCGTTTAGTTCAGGCTAAGTTACCCGTAATCCGCTTTAATTTTCCTTACATGCAGCAGCGCCTCATTGATGGTAAAAGGCGCCCACCTGACAGGCAACCCAAATTATTAAAAGCTTTTGCTGATGAAGTCTTAAAGATCCCGCTAGATAAAAAAGTCATCATTGGTGGAAAATCAATGGGAGGGCGTATGGCGACATTGTTAATTGATCAAGCGGTCAAAGAAGTCGTTTCAGAGCATGAGCAACCAATTTTAATTAAAGAGCAGTTGGCCAGAATTGTTGGCGTTGTGTGCATGGGGTTTCCATTTCACCCGCCTAAAAAGCAGGATAAATATCGTGGTGAGCATTTACGTGATTTTGTTTGTCCTACGCTAATTTTGCAAGGAGAAAGAGACAGCTTTGGAAATAGACTAGAAGTTAGTGATTATCCGCTGTCTGCTCAAGTTAAAGTTGAGTGGCTTGCTGATGGTGATCATAGTTTTAAACCAAGAGTAAAGTCTGGGAGTTGTTTAGCCGACAACCAAGATACAGCTGCGCAATCCATAATCAATTTTATTAATAGCTTATAACTATTTGAATTAAATAGGATTTGTTCTAGTATAGTCAGCTAAATTTAGCGAGCGATAAAAGCATGCAAGCAGTCACCTTAAGTTTCCGTATAAAAACTGAGTTATTTACCTGGTCTAGTTTGGCATTTATTTTGGCCTTATTAGAAGGTGGAGTGATGGGCGTTGTTATCAAAAACGGTTTCGACGGGAAAGTGTCTGATTGGGTGCTTAATATTGCCGTAGCAATAGCAACAGGGGCTCCTTATTACTCTAATCTTGTGAGTTTTGTTTGGGTTCGGTTGAGTCGAGGGCGCAGTAAAGCACGGCTAATTTCCAATTTAGCATTAACTTGTTGCTTCTGCGGCTTAGGCATCAGCTTTGTTGAGTTTAACCTGCTGGGGCTTGTTGGACTGTTAAGTCTGTTAATTGTCGCTAGAACTTGTTGGTCTGGCATTTTAACGGTTAGGTCAACTATATGGCGTGATAATTACCCGCGCTATATTCGCGGTAAAGTCACTGCAAAATTAGCCACCTTAACTTCCTTGCTGATGTCATTAGCGGCCATTAGTGCAGGCTGGCTGCTCGATTGGCAGTTTGCTTCGTTTCAGTGGCTGTTTTTAGGCTTTAGTGGGTTCTCACTTTTGGGTGCATACCGTTATCGACGCTTATCTGTACGTCATCAACACCGGCGAATCATTAGCGAACAAGCTAATTTAAACCCGCTTTCTGCGGCTCGAATGTTTGCTTTGTTACGAGATAACAAAGCTTTTGGCAAATATATGTTAGCGATGTTTATTTTAGGCAGTGGTAATTTAATGTTTATGGCGCCGTTAATCGTTTACCTAAATGAATACACTATGCTGGCCAAGAGTAGTCAAATTTTAATTACCACTGCGATTCCTTTAGCGTTAATACCATTTGCGGTAGGCTGGTGGGCGAGGCTTTTAGACGGCAATCATATATTTCACTTTAGAGCAATTCATAGCTGGGGGTTTGTAGGCGCTATTGTTACTTTCGTGCTGGCACAAATCACAGGCTTCAATGAGCTCTATTATGTTGGCGCTGTTTTCTACGGCGTGGCGATTTCAGGTGGTGTGATTGGTTGGAATTTAGGCCATAATGATTTTGTCGGTAAAGCCGACCCTATGGAATATATGGCGATACATGTTACGCTTACAGGGCTTCGAGGGTTAGTCATGCCATTTGTTGGCATTGCCTTTTATCAATGGTTAGAAAGTCTCTCACCCCAAACTGGAAAATACGCTTTGTTGCTACCCTTAGTTTTAACAACGACAGGTGGCGTTTTATTTGTATTATTTAATCATCAGCGCCTTACCGGTAAGTTAAACTAAAAGCATTGAGTTTACGCTAAATTATTAATCTATTATTGCAGCGATAGAGGAATTTTAAATGATTCACTATAAAGTCAGTTTTGAGCAAGCAAATGCCCATTTGTTTGAAGTGAAATTGAATTTGAATTTTGCGCTCCACAAAGGCCAAAAATTTAGCTTGCCAAATTGGATTCCTGGCAGCTATATGATCAGAGACTTTGCGCGAAATATAGTTAGCTTTAGCGCCAACTGTAAAGGGGAGCTTATTGCTGTCGAAAAGCTTGATAAATCCACTTGGCAGCTACTATCAGATGTTGATTGTTTAGAAATTGGCTACCAAGTATATGCTTGGGATCTTTCAGTACGTTCTGCACATTTAGATAGTCAGCATGCATTTTTTAATGGCACCAGTTTGTTTCTAGAAGTCGATGGATATCAGGATGAAGTTCATCATATGATTTTACAACCCAGTTCGCATGCATTGGCCAACAATTGGCAAGTCGCTACTGCGATGACGGCGAAGTCAGTTGATGAAAATGGTTTTGGAAAGTATTTTAGTAATAACTATGCCGAGTTTATTGATCATCCGGTAGAAATTTCACAATTAAAGTCGGTTGAGTTTGATGTAAATGGCGTAGTACATAAAATGGTCTTTACAGAGGCGCCTGAAAATATTGACCTAGCGCGTATCGCCGATGATGTTAAAAAGATTTGTGCGGCAGAAGTCGAATTTTTTGGCGATGCTAAACCACCTTTTGAGCAATACTTATTTATGACATTTGTTCTTAAAGAGGGGTTTGGAGGGCTAGAGCACCGAGCCTCCACCGCGCTTCAATGTAGCTATGCTGATTTACCATTAAAGTCTGCATCTAAAGAAAAAATTAGCGAAGGGTATCGTGGATTTTTATCACTTTGTTGTCATGAGTACTTTCATAACTGGAATGTCAAAAGAATTAAACCGGCAAAATTCTTATCGCTTAATCTAAAGCAAGAAGTAAACACTCAACTGCTTTGGTTTTTTGAAGGGATAACATCCTATTATGACGAACTACTGTTAGTACGCAGTAATGTTATTTCAGCTGAAAGTTATTTAGACTTATTAGCTCGAACGATATCTAAGGTGACCAAAGGTAAGGGACGCTTTAAGCAAACCGTCACTCAATCGAGCTTTGATGCATGGACTAAATTTTATAAACAAGATGAAAACGCGATTAACTCAATCGTTAGCTATTACACTAAAGGCGCTGTAGTTGCACTGTGTTTAGATTTTGAAATTAAAAGTAGGACGAATGGACAGAAATCATTAGATGACTTAATGCGTTTAATTTGGAATCGTTATGGAAAAACGAGCAAAGGATTAGGCGAGTCACAAGTGGAGCAGTTAGCTAAAGAGCTTGTCGGAGAGAGTCTGCATGACTTTTTTGAGCAGGCGTTGTACTCAACAGAAGATCTTGATTTAGCCGCGGTATTTAATTATTACGGGATTAATTTTCAGTTATTGCCGCAACTAAGCTGGAACGAAAAAGGTGGCTTTAATACTCAGTTAATTGAGCGCGAAGCAAGCAGTTATTTAGGAATTACACATAAAGCTGATCCATTAGGTGTTAAAATTCACTCAGTAGGTCATGGTAGTTGTGCGCTTGAAGCTGGTTTATCTAATGGGGACATTATTATTGCCATTAACGACTTGCGCGTAACCTCCGTTGAAATCGATAAACTGATCGCAGAAATTCCTTTAGGCGAAGTGGTAAAGATTAGTTACTTTAGGCGTGAACGCTTGTATCACACAGAATGTCAGTTAACAGCAAGTGATCCCAATATTTGCTATTTAAGTTTTAAAAATGGCGCAATGAATAATCAGTTTAAGCACTGGGTCGGTCAGCTTGAGTCACAGTAAGTACCGAGTTTTTTGTGGCTGATCGTTGAATCAATGGTTTGAAAATAAGAGAAAAGAATGAAAATAATAAGTTTTAATATTAATAGTTTACGAGCAAGGCCTCACCAGTTAGAAAGTCTAATTGAAAAACATTCTCCCGATGTTATTGCGCTTCAAGAAACTAAAGTTGATGATGCTGACTTTCCTCACCAAATGATTGAAAAAACGGGGTATCACGCTGCTTTCCACGGCCAAAAAGGTCATTATGGCGTGGCAACTTTAAGTAAACAGCCGCCACTTTCAGTTGAGAAGGGCTTTCCAACCGATTCACAGGATGCACAGCGCAGAGTAGTGATAACAGAGCATGCTACGCAATCTGAGAGTATTTATGTATTTAATGGATATTTTCCGCAAGGAGAAAGTCGCGATCACCCGACTAAGTTTCCTGCAAAAAGTAAGTTTTATCACGATCTTAACGCTTACCTGACACCAGAAAAAATGCAACAAAACTGGGTTGTGCTTGGCGATATGAATATTTCTTTTAAAGACCAAGACATTGGGATAGGCGAACCCAATGCAAAGCGTTGGTTAAGAACCGGAAAGTGCAGCTTTTTACCTGAGGAGCGTGAGTGGTTGCAAAGCGTTGTTGATAAGGGTTTTGTGGATACTTTCAGACAGCACTATCCAGAAGTTACCGATCGATTTAGTTGGTTTGATTATCGTAGCAGGGGGTTTGCCGATACGCCAAAGCGAGGCTTAAGAATCGATTTAATTCTTGCTACCCAAAAGCTTGCGCAGCAATGTCAGGGCGCAGGAATTGATTATGATATTCGAGGCATGGAAAAGCCCAGTGATCACGCACCTGTGTGGGCTGATTTTGATATTTGATTTGCGCATTACCATGACGAGCTAAGTTAATTATGTTGCGCTCATTGGTTTGTTTAATGTTTAAGTTTGATGAAGAAGGTATTTGGAGGAATGGTTGGAATTTAAAAGCAAACTGCCGACGCTAGGTACGAGTATTTTTACTCAAATGTCGATGCTCGCGAATAAACACAATGCGGTTAATCTGTCACAAGGATTTCCCGGATTTGATACGCCAGAATTTTTGAAAGAGGCGACTATTCAGGCAATTTCTAATGGCATGAATCAATACTCTCCGGCTAACGGCCAAAGTCAGCTCCAGCATCAGATTGCTAGTCTGGTGGCGCTTAGTTATTCGCATAAGCTAGACCCAGATAAAGAAGTCACTGTCACTTCCGGCGCTACTGAAGGGCTTTGGTGTGCAATTCAAACACTTGTTAGCCGGGGAGATGAAGTGATCGTGTTTGACCCAGCCTATGACTCTTATGCTCCTGCGGTAGAGTTAGCAGGCGGTCAATGTAAGCATATTGAGCTCTTGGCACCATCGTTTAATATTGATTGGGATAGGGTCGCCCAGGCCATTAATCACAAAACTCGCGCCATTATTATTAACTCTCCACATAACCCTACCGGTAGTATCCTCAGTGCAACGGATCTTCAAATATTGCAAAAGTTGGTGCTTGAGCATGAACTATATGTGATTAGTGATGAAGTGTATGAGTTTATAACGTTTGACCAAAATCGGCATGAAAGTGTCCATCTTTATCCAGAACTTTATGCCCGCAGCTTTATTATTTCTAGTTTTGGTAAAACCTTTCATTGTACAGGCTGGAAGATAGGTTATGTGTGTGCTCCAGAAGTGTTGTCTAAAGAGTTTAGAAAAGTTCACCAATACGTTACATTTTGTAGTTTTAGCCCAGCACAGATAGGGCTAGCACAAATGTTATCACAGCACCCTGAGCACATTGAGTTTTTACCAAATTTTTATCAAGCAAAACGAGACCTTTTGCTTGAACACTTGCAAAATTCTAGGTTTGGCTTGCTTCAATGCTACGGAACCTACTTTCAGCTATTAGACTATTCTCAAATATCTGATTTAAACGATGTTGAATTTTGTCGCTGGTTAACCATAAAACAGGGAATCGCAGCCATTCCATTAAGTCCATTTTATCAACGCGGAGCCGAGCACAAACTAATTCGGCTTTGCTTTGCTAAGCAAGATGCAACTTTAATGGCAGCGGCAGAAAAGCTAAAATCACTCTAAAATTCAAAGAGTTAGCTCTCGAGATTAAATTTGCTAGATTAAGCACTAGCGCTCCTTAGAAATTTAAATTTTAGCTTGAGAAAAGGGCTAAATGGGGTAAATTTGACTATACTCTTTATTTAAAAGCGTCGTTTCTTTTAATTTTCTATTGGAACTAGAATAAGAATGCCAGATCCCCAATTAATTGACTCACGTCGAAACCTTGTTTCTGAAATGAAAAGCCGACTGATCAATTTTGTTTTAATTGTATTAGGGCTTGTGGCGCTTCCCGCTTTAGCCAGCTCACTTTATCGAATGCTTTCGGTTGGCTTTCTACCGGTTATGATTGTGCATATTATTGTCGCTATGTCATTGGTCACTACTTTAATATTTCGTAAAAGGTTATCTTTTAATATTCGTTTTTACGTTGCCGTAGCTTGCTTAATGCTGGTAGGCCTTGGCGGCGTATTGCAGCTTGGGTTGATTAGTAATGGTGTGCCATTTTTACTGGCAGCAATTGTTGTGGCAACTTTATTAAAAAGCTACTCATTGGGGATAACGCTTTTTCTTGTAGATCTGGCTTTTTTTATTTTAGTGAAAAGTTTTATTGCCGTCTCTGGTTATGATTACGGCATAGACTTTAATGAGTATGCAACCAATTGGAGCAGTTGGTCTACTTATATCATTTCATTTGTATTTATTGGCAGTCTGTTAGTTTATACCTTAGGAAATTTTAGCCGTTTCTTTTTTGATTTAATTGAAAACCTAGAAGAGCGTGTTTTAGAAAACACCCAAGAATTACAGCAAGCTAACCAAGCAAAAAGTGATTTTTTAGCAAATATGTCACATGAAATTAGAACGCCAATGAATGGTGTACTCGGAATGTTGCAATTGTTAGCTAAAACTCAGCTAGATCACGATCAAACAAAGAAAGTTAACCTAGCCAAATCTAGTGCGGAATCACTTTTGTCGTTAATTAATGACATTCTAGATTTTACCAAGGTAGAAAGTGGCAAGTTAGATATCGAGTCGATTGAATTTAACGTAAGAAAGTTAATAGAAGAAGTTGTTGAATCGCTCGCAGCAAGCCTTAACTCTAAAAATGTAGAACTGTTTGTGGATTGCAGTGAGCTTAAAAATGATATTATCATCGGTGATCCTACTAGAGTTAGGCAAGTGCTCGTTAACCTCATTAGTAACGCCATAAAGTTTACTGAATCTGGTTATGTCGAAGTCATTGCTGAACTCAATGATTTAGAACACTTGTCCTGTCAGGTTAAGGATACCGGAATAGGTATAGAGCAAGACAAAATCGATAATCTATTTGACGCATTTACTCAAGCTGACAGCTCTACAACCCGACGTTTCGGAGGCACAGGCTTAGGTTTATCCATCTCGAATAAATTGGTTAAGTTAATGGGTGGGGAAATTACTGTTGAAAGTGAAGCAGATAAAGGCAGCTGCTTTTCTTTTTGGATACAAGTAAAAATAGCGGAAACTTATAAACCCATTGGTTTAGATCAAAAGTTTGGTTTAGAAAAAGTTGCCATAGTTAGTGACAGTCAAAAAATTAGTCGCGTTATTCAGGCCCAGCTAAGTCAATGGTATGTAAGCAGTCAAGTCTATGGGTTAAGTGACGGTTTACAAGCGCTCAATACAGCCCAAAACTCTCAGTTAGCTATTGTTGAATTTTGTTATGAGGGGCAGCAACAAGACACTCAAAACTTAAGCTCACAATTGAAAGAGCTGATCAATAAAATGCCTGTAATTATTGTGAGCCAATTATCGCAACAAGCTTTAGTGGGTAGGTTTTCAATTTCTAATGATACACCGGTAGTTGCCAAGCCAGTTACATCAACTAATTTACTCCAAGCAATTTTAGCTAAATTAAATAGCACTAGCAGTGATTTTGAAGATAGTCAGACAGAAGAGCAAGTTGATCATTCACACCAGAAGTTTTTGCTTGAAACCAAGAAGGCAGAGGGGAATGTTGAAGAGACTGAACAAGTTATTGAGCATGACGCGCTAGTGAGCGCAACAAGTGATGAAATTATTGAACAAAAGAGCCAAGCGATTGCTCAACGCAAGGCGTGTATTTTAATTGTAGAAGATAATATTGTTAATCAAGAAGTCATGCTCGGGATTTTAGAAGAGCTTAATATCGCTGCACAAGTTGCAGAGAATGGCGACGTGGCGATTCAAATGTTAAGAAAAACAATTCAACCGCAATTTGACTTGATTTTAATGGACTGCCAAATGCCAGTGCTGGACGGTTACGAAACGACTAAAAAGATCCGAAATGGTGACTGTGGCGAGCACTACAAAAAGGTGCCAATTGTTGCAATGACTGCCAATGCTTTGGCTAAAGATAGAGAAGCCTGCCTAAATATTGGTATGGATGACTATTTGGCAAAACCACTTGCTATTGAAATTTTAGTTAATAAACTTTTCTATTGGTTAATTGTTGCTGCTGAGTATGATGCGAAAGACGCTGCTCAAGCAAAACTTTTAGAGCAGCCCAAGAATTTTAGCGAGTCAAAGCTTTCAAGTGAATCGGAGCTTTCAAGTGAATCGGAGCTTTCAAGTGAATCGGAGCAGTCTAGAAAA
The DNA here is from genome assembly GCF_053709105.1 of Aliikangiella aequoris. NCBI lineage: Bacteria > Pseudomonadati > Pseudomonadota > Gammaproteobacteria > Oceanospirillales > Pleioneaceae > Aliikangiella > Aliikangiella aequoris. Next base: position 2,325,977 of record NZ_CM132298.1, on the reverse strand, counting down.
TCAGCGGCAGATAACAGCAACAAAAAAGTGGAGCAAGAAGTCTCAGATAGTCAAACTCATCTATTGGAAAATAAGTTAGAAGAACAAAAAACACTGCAATCAGAAGTCGAGCCTAAATTAAAATCTGTAAGCCCGTCTATGCGAACTGATTCCGCTACGAGTAATTTCAAGTCTGCTACTAAACCTTCTACTGAATCTGAGTTTAAAACTACCTTAGCCACCAACCAATCGAATTCAAAGACGCAACAGTATGTTAAATTTTCAAAACCTTTTATTGGAGAAGAACAAGAAAACAATGATAGCAGCGTTAAAAAAGAAAGCTATTTGAGTATTTGGGATAAAGCATACGCGCTAGAACGCTGCCAAGAAGATGAAAGTAAATTGCTAGCGGAAGTTCAATACTACATTAATAGTCATTTAATGCTTCAGAATGCGCTTTCTGATTCCGTCGTTAGTAAAGATAGTGTCCAAATTAAAACCAGCGTTAATGCATTGCGCTCGGCTGCGAGTAAGGTTGGTGCGCTAGAGGTTGTTGATATCTGTAAAAACCTATTAAATTGCTTGAGCGAAGAAGCCTATTCTGAAATGAGCAGGCTGTTGCCTGATTTACAACGTGCGAATAGAATGATTGTAAACGCATTAAAGTTTTATATACAAAAGCAAGAAGAGTGATAGCGGTAGTGGGTGATTAAAAGCATTCGTTTTGGATGAAAAACTACGAGCTCAAAATTTGAATTAATTTGTTGATAAAAAGATTATTTTTTACCAAAAATGCCGTTATATATATGGTCCAAAACGCTAGCTGATATTAAGGAATTATCACATAATTGAAAGACTCTAAATACAAGAAAATATTATTGAATAACACTTATATTGGGCTGGCGTCTTATCATGTTGCCTTCCTGATTGCTTGTCTTTGTGTTTTCTTTAAAGTAAGCCCTTTTACTTTCTCAGACATTTCTGTATTACTTTACTATTTGTACCCTCCATTAATCGTGGCGATTTACTTTATAAAAACACAGCGTCAAATGAACCTCGCTTTTTCCAACAAAATTTTTGCCCTTTTGCTGTTACATTGGTTCGTTATTTTTGGTTTCTTTAGTTATTTTCTCGGTGAAATGCGTCCTTTGGCGCTTATTGTTGCATTTATGGGGCTTATTTTTATCAGTCTTTACTCAACCTTGCTTAAGTCACTTATTGCAATACTTCTAGTAGTGCTAGTCTACCTAATTAGCGGTGTTTATTATCAACAAGATTTTCCCAGTGCTAATTTTTGGCAAAAAGAGTTTGTCTATTCAGTTACCTTTATTGGCACTGCTTTGATGGTTGGTTTTAATCTTCACTTAGTCGCAATGAAAATTCGTAATACGGCTACCTTCGATGCGCTCACTAAACTGCTTAATCGCCGCGGATTTAAAAAAATATTTTCAGAAGAGTTTAGTCGTAGCCGACGTTATCATCAGCACTGTTGTTTGATGATGCTAGATATAGATTATTTTAAGAAAATTAACGATCAATTGGGACATGATTTAGGCGATCAGTATTTAAAGTCATTCGCACAATTTTTGAGCCATAATGTGAGAACCTGTGACAAAGTCTGCCGTTGGGGGGGAGAAGAATTTCTCGTTCTATTACCCCAAACATCGTTAAGCCAAGCGTGTTTTTTAGCAAATAGAATATTAGCCCAAGCTAATCAAATAGCGCCAATCGAAGGGGCTACAAGCCTTAATATATGCTTTAGTGCAGGACTGGTCGAAGTCGGTCGTTTTGCTCAGCCAGATGCCGCGATTAATAGAGCAGATGAACTTTTGTATCAAGCAAAATCACAGGGGCGCAATCAAGTTGTGTGTGATCCTAGCTAGTCTGTTATGCTATGTCGATAAACTGCCAACCAACCATTTTAGGATAGCTAAATGAACGATCCAGTACTGCTTTTAGTTGCAGTGGGAATAGTATCGATTTTTTGCCAATTTGCAGCGTATAAATTAAAGCTTCCTGCAATTTTACCTTTATTAGTTGCGGGCTTATTGTTAGGCCCTGGCTTTGGCGTACTCGACCCAGACGAGCTGTTTGGTCGATTGTTATTTCCCGTAGTAACTTTGGCCGTTGCCATTATCCTGTTTGAAGGTGCACTCACCTTACACATGAAAGATATTAAAGAGCACGGTAAGATGGTTAGGAATCTTTGTAGCGTAGGTGCTCTAGTAACTTGGGCGCTCGCTACCGTGAGTGCTCATTTAGTGCTTTCAATGAGCTGGGAAATGGCATCATTATTTGGTGCGATAGTCACCGTCACCGGGCCAACCGTTATTGTGCCAATGTTACGCTCAGTAAGACCAGAGCGCAAAGTAGCCAATATTTTACGTTGGGAAGGCATAATCATTGATCCTATCGGCGCATTATTTGCTGTTTTAGTATTTGAATTTTTAATTTCTACCCAAGACGCTTTTCAGCATACTATTTATGCTTTTGGTAAAACTCTAGCAATAGGCCTAAGTTTTGGCGCGTTGTTTGGCTACTTAATTGGTATTGTTATTCGTAATAATTGGCTTCCTCATTATTTAGTCAATACTGCAGTATTAACTATTATGTTAGGTGCTTTTGCGCTGTCTAATGAACTCGCTCATGAGTCTGGCTTGCTCACTGTTACCGTTATGGGTATTTGGTTAGCCAATATGAAAAATGTTGAAGTTGAAGATATTTTAGAGTTTAAAGAAACGTTAAGTGTTTTATTGATTTCTGGTTTGTTTATTTTGTTGGCGGCTCGCCTTAATTTAAATGCAGTAATGCAAGTAGGCTGGGAAGCGATAATTTTATTACTCATTCTTACTTTAATTGTAAGGCCTTGTAGTGTCTTAATATCGGCAATTGGCACAGACTTAAAGTGGAATGAAATAGCTATATTAAGTTGGATTGCGCCTAGAGGTATAGTCGCAGCCGCTGTGTCTGCGCTTTTTGCGTTAAAGCTAGAGAGTATTGGCTTTGAAGGCATTGAATTGTTAGTGCCAATGGTCTTTTTAGTGATTATTTTTACTGTTGTTTTACAAAGTCTAACTTCTGTGGGAGTCGCAAAGTTATTAGGTGTGAGAGCGCCACCCTCGACTGGCGTTTTAATTTTTGGCGCTAGCCGTTTTGGGCGCATGTTAGCGCATGAACTTACCAGTGAAAATATCTACACTCAAATTGCTGACACTAACTGGGATGCGATAAAAATTGCCCGAATGGAAAACATTAACACTTATTATGGCAATCCTATTTCTGAACATGCGCAACGAGAATTGGATACTTCGTTGTTTGGACATGTTTTAGTTATGTCTCCCTATCGACAATTTAATCCTTTAGTCACCTACCATTTTGAAAACTTACTAGGAAAGGGGAGTGTGCTCGGGTTAAACGTGTCTGATCATAAAAGTAGGGCAAGTCATCAAGTTTCTAAACAATACGCTAAAAAGCTGGGCCTTTTTGATAATGATATTACTTATGGGCGCTTACAAGGCATGGTCGAGCGCGGCGCTCAAGTTAAAACCACAGGGCTCTCTGATAATTTTACATTTAAAGATTATACTGAAAAATGGGGAGCTAGAGCGCTACCTTTGTGCGCTATAGATCCTGATGGCATTGTTCATATTTTTGCTCATAATCGAGACGTTGTGGCAAAGCCTAACTGGAAACTTGTCGCGCTTATACTTCCCGAAAAAGAACCAGAAAAATTAACTGAGTCATAATCGGTTAATTTACCCAGCTAAGTATAAAACGCTCATATTTAGCTCTCGACCTTTTACTGGTTAGAGAGCTAAATCACCGCGTTAATTAAGCTATTGAGGGCTCAGCGATTAGCAGCCAAGAGACTTAGTTCGTACTTTTAAACCTAGCTTAGTGGCCGTGAGCTTCTGGATTGTCAAACGGCGTTATCATTGAGGTGTCGTTTGCACAAAGTGTGGCTTCCGGGTGTTTATGCTTCATAATTTCTTTTACCTGAGATTCGGTACCTACTTCTATATCAACCATGATGAGGAAGGCGCCATTTTCTAGCGCGTCATGAAAGCGTTTTATTTTGTAATTTTCAGTTTGTATACCAATAAAGCCGCCAAACCAGCCACCAAATAAAACAAAAAACAGGGTAATAAAAATAAAGCCGGTAGTTCCTATTGAGCCGCCAAAAAAGTTGCTCGCGCTAACAATAATTGACACCAAAACGCCAACCATTAAACCAAAAATTGCACCTCGCTCTGCCGAGTGGATTAGATCAGACTTATGAATAATATTGGCGGAGTGAATATGTCGCCGGTATAGGCCACTTTCGTTCTGCTTACTAATAACATGAAAATTCCAATCAGTAATTCCCGCTTTATGTAAATCTTCAGAGATACTTTGGGTGCTATCTATATTATCGGTAAGGTAATAAAGTCGTTTCATAATATCCTCCTAATTGGTTATTAGAGACCTTAGCGCAAAATTTCTTTGCACTAAGATGACATTAAACTTTACTGAATCAAAATACCAATATTTAAGCAGTGCTTAAGGGGTTTATAGCAAATAGATTTTAGTGGCTAAAAGGTTAGACAGAATGGTGCTAGTAAATAATTAATTTGGCACTTAGCTAGCAAACAGTTGCTATTTTAGTTTGATTCCTTCCAGAGTGTTTAGCTTGGTAAAGGGCTTTGTCAGTTAGTGATATAAGTTCAGCTAAAGTAAGCTTGGGATTACTTTTACAAACACCAGCACTTAAAGTGCAACTCACTTCTGCTGCATCTAAATCAAAAACCTTTTCAGAGAATGAAATTCTAATTCTTTCGCAAATATTGTAAGCCACGTCTGGGTCTGGGCTATTGATAATTAAGGAAAACTCTTCACCGCCCATCCGTGCTGCGATATCTTCATGGCGAATAGACTGAGCTAAAAGTTCACCCAGGGACACTAGCACGTCGTCTCCGGCGGGGTGTCCATAAGTATCATTGAATTTCTTAAAATGATCAATGTCGAATAAAATTATCGAAAACTCTTGTTGTTTGATTTCAAGTTGCTGAATAAATTCATCGAAAGCTCGCCGGTTAGCAAGCTTAGTTAAAGGATCGATCAAGCTTATTTGTTTATAGTGAGAGTGACTCGCCGATAGCGTATCTCTTTCACTTTGAAGTGATTGAATTCGATAACCTAGCGCCAATGAAAGAAGTATACTTTCAAGCGCAGCACCGACCGCAAGCGGCAGCTCAACTATGGGTGAAATGGGTATAATGCCAAACCAATAATAGACCCAAAGCGTACCGCCGATAATATAGGCTAACCAAGACACTAAAAATATACCAGCAGAATAGCTTCCTTTGTACCAAACCCAAGCGGCACCCATAATGGCAAATATCGGGGTAGGTCCTGCCAGTAACAGCGCTAAATTTAGTGCTAGGTTACTAGGGATGAGTAAACTTAAAGCGGTGAAGATTGCAAAGACGATTATAAAGCCACGGGTAAACTTGGCTAAACTCGGGGCGTAAAGCCTAAATTCAGCAAAACGGTAAAGAAAAATAAGCGCGGCTAAGGCACTGCTCATGGCTAAAAAATTAAGCAAATAATTGACGTTATCCCAGTTTGGTAAAAAAGCTAAGCGGATATGTCCGTGCGCAAGTACTTGATATATTAAAGTAAAGCCAATAGCTGCAGCATAAATAAAGTACAGCGAGTCTTTAAGAAAAACTCCGATAACTGCGTTATACAACACCATAACAAGTAAAATCCCGTAACAAATAAAAAAGATACTGTTAAGTAGCTGTTGGGAGTTTATAAACGATTGGTTTTGGTGAAAGTTGAGTTGAAGGTGGTATTTGTCAGAGGCTTCAGTTCGCAGGTAAATAGTGTGTTGACGCCATTCAGGTTCAATTTGAAAGCTTAAAAAGCGCGTTTTAGGCTGAGTTTGCAGGGCTTTTTCACTGCTAATTTCACCCCATATCCCTGGTTGTTTTTGAACATAAAGGATGGCATCGCTCATGCCACTAGAGGCAAGCTCTATCCAGTCATATTGAGAGTTTTGCCTAGAGTCAGGCTCAATTTTTAACCATACGACTTTAGGCTGCGGTCCAAACCAATAATTGAGTTGGTCATAGGACTCTTTAATCCAGCCGTCGCTTGAATGCTGCCACTGATTAGTATGCTTTATAACCTGAAACGAAGCAGGCGCATCACCTTGAAAAAGGTAATGGACTTTGGCTGGCAAGTTTTCAAAAGCAAATGCCAAGCTCATTCCTAAAAGGTAGAAATAGAGGCCAACACCCAGTTTAAAGGCAAGCTTTAACATAGAAAATATATGTGATCCAAAAATTTAATATTAAGAATGAGATTTTTATTTAATATAAGTATAGCAGCACACGAATAAACTATGATGTTTTCGTCACTTAGCTTAATATATTAAACCAAATCAACGATATACAAAGTATCGAGCTAAATAGGAGATTGCTTATTATGAAAAGAATAAAAGTTAATAGTTTGAGCTTCATCATCATTTTATTGTTTAGTTTATCCAGTCAAGCGGCGCAAAAGCTTAGTTTAGTACCACAAAACTCTACGCTTCACTTTATTTCGATTAAAAAGTCTAGTATTGGTGAACTCCATTATTTTAATCAGCTTAGTGGCGGGTTAAAAAAGTCTGGAGAATTTTATGTCAAGATTGACTTGGCAAGCGTTAACACGGCAATTGAAATTCGCGATAAGCGCATGCAACAGCATCTTTTTGAAACTGATAGCCATCCACATGCCATTATCACTGGGCGCATTAATGCTGCTAAGGTTAATTCATTGAAAGCTGGCGAAAGCTTACAGTTGGAACTACCACTGACCCTTTCATTGCACGGACATGAAAAAACATTACAAGCAACGGTTCGCGTTGTTAGATTATCTTCGGGGGACATTTTAGTTAATTCTATTAAGCCTGTAATTGTTAATGCGAGAGACTTCAAATTGCTCGACGGAATCAAAAAGTTAGCGGAGCTTGCGGGGTTAAGCCAAATAGCGAGTGCAGTGCCAGTAGGATTTGAATTAGTTTTTGCGGTGGAAAAATAGCGACATTTAGGTTAATGCGGTGAGTAAAAATACGGCTTCAAAAGTAAAATGCGACTACAGCCAAAACTAGCAGAAGCGATCGCTTTGCAGGTCTCTAAGGCGCATAATTTTGATTTAGAAAAAGCTCGTTTTTCTCCAGTTAGTGGAGGCGATACTTCAAACAGTTTTAAATTAAGTTTTAGAGAAAACCACTTTTTTGTCAAAGTTTTTAGTGAAAGCCAACAGCCGCTGTTAGCGGCGGAAGTTCATGGAATAAGTGAGCTGGCTAAACAAGGCTGCATCAAAGTGCCTGAAGTGGTATTAACGGGACAGTGCGAGGCAAACTTTTATTTAATATTAGACTTTATTCCGTTGCTTGATGCGAGCGCAAATGGCGAGGCTAAATGGCGTAGCCTTGCAGTGCAACTCGCCCAGTTACATAACTGTAGCCAAGCTTATTTCGGATTAAAGGTTGATAACTTTATTGGGAGCAGCGCGCAACTTAATACGCCAAATACAAACTGGCAAAAATTTTATGTAACGCAGCGACTAGAAGTACAGCTTAGCTATTTGAATAAGCGTAAATATCAAATTTTAGCGAGAAAAATTGAAGTTGTGGCACAAAATATTGAAGCTTTTTTTGTGCACCACAATCCTTTGCCTGGATTAGTTCACGGAGATTTATGGAACGGCAATTTTGGGTGGACACTGAGTGCAACAAATACCCAAGCGCAAGTCGAACAACTTGTTCCAGTAATATTTGATCCTGCTTGTTATTACGCTGATCCAGAAGTTGAACTTGCTATGATGACTTTGTTTTCTTCTATTCCTAAAAATTTCTTCCTCGCTTATCATCAACTAAGACCTCGAGCCGATGGCTTTGAAATTAGACAAGTACTTTACCAGCTATATCACCTACTCAATCATTTAAATTTATTTGGTGATGTTTATTTAAGCCAAGTAGAAACACATACAGCAAGATTATTGGGTTTTGTGTCTAAGCAATAGTCTTTAATTTATTTAACCCTCTGGTATCTTTTTTTTCACTGTTCACTGTTCACTGTTCACTGTTCACTGTTCACTGTAGGCTGTATCCCCTTAATATGAGTGATGCTTTAACTTGGCTAGAGCAACTGCTTGCATTCGGTTAGCCGTTAAAGATAAGGTATCGGTTAATATGCGAGGCATGCTGCATTTAGACTTAAAACAAGCGGCTTAGGGGGTCGCTATTGAACAAGCTTAATAGGCAGAAGGGGCGAGTTTAGTCAATTTTGTCTTGCCTTGTTACTAAATTGAGCAGTTTATAGCTAGCAAGGCGCTGTTAGTTTGCTAAACTTAGTGACTTACTGGGTAATGTGTTAAAAGTATAAAGAAAGTGCTTTAGCAGTGTTTTTAAATAATCGGTGTATTTCTAATAAAAGGTGAGTATGCATAGTCAATTAAAATCAGTCATTGAAGCGCTAAACCATATCATTTTAGGCAAAGAGCAGCAGTTAAAATTGTCTTTGGTATGTTTATTAGCTAAGGGACATTTGTTGATAGAGGACTTGCCGGGAATGGGCAAAACTACTTTAGCCCATGCGTTAGCGAAAGTGCTGGGGTTAGATTTTCAGCGAATTCAGTTTACCAGTGATTTATTGCCTGCAGATATAATCGGCTCAGCGATTTATCGGCGCAGCGACGAAACATTTAAGTTTCACCAAGGCCCTATTTTTACCCAAGTCATTTTAGCTGATGAAGTCAATAGAGCAACACCAAAGTCGCAAAGTGCACTACTTGAAGCTATGGAAGAGTATCAGGTGACATCTGAAGGTGTGAGTCGCCCTTTGCCAGAACCATTTTTTGTTATCGCGACCCAAAACCCTTTTCATCAAATAGGTACTTACCCTTTACCTGAGTCTCAACTTGATCGATTCTTAATTAGAATATCTTTAGGCTACCCAGCCCCGGAAGTTGAAAGACAGCTTTTTCAAGGGCAAGAAACTCGGGTCCAGATAGTCGATTTAGAGCCGCGATTAAATGACAAAGATTTAGTTGAGTTACAGTGCCAAGTTGATGAGATTAAGGTAAGTGATAAACTCTTAGATTATGTGCAGGCATTAGTCGGCGCTACGCGAACCGCAGCAGAGTGGGCGCATGGTATTTCTCCGCGAGGAGGACTCGCTTTAATTAAAGCAGCCAAAGCATGGGCATTGTTAGAAGGCCGCGATCATGTGTTACCTGATGATGTGCAAGCTGTGTGGAGTGCCGTTGTTAGTCACCGTTTGTTAAGTCAAAGCTCAGTAGAAAATGTTTCTACTGATATTGTGGATCAGCTTTTAAATAGCACGCCAATTCCTCGTTAACATGCTTCAAGTATTCGGTCGTCAGTTAAAACACAAATTTAGCTTTTGGCTAGATAAACGAATGCCCAAAGGCCGCACCATTCGTTTATCGCAGCACTCTACCTATATTTGGCCAACTAGAACCGGTTATTTTTTGCTTGGTATGGTTATCTTAATGCTAATAGGAGCCACTAACTACCAGAACAATTTAGCGTTTTTAGTGACTTTTTTATTGGTGGGTGTGGGGCTTGTTTGCATTATTGTGACCTTCAAAAATATGCAAGGCATAGAGTTTAAGATAAAAACAAGCGACGAGGTTTTTGCAGGCGATGCGGTTCCAGTGATTGTTTTTACCCAATCCTTTGACAATATAGAGCACTACGCAATAGGTATAGGAGAAAGTTTAGAGCGCTCTCAATGGATTAATTTACTCCCTAATGAAAAGCAGCAAATCGGGTTAAAAGTTGGCCAAGCCCAACGGGGTTATTATCAATTGCCACGCTTAATGGTAACTAGCTGTTATCCGTTTGGCTGGTTTAGAACATGGGCTTATTTTAGTTTGTCCTCGCCAGTACTTGTATTTCCTAAACCTGTCCAACCTAAACACTCTCGTTCTAACTATGCAGGTCAAGACTCAGATGAAGGTAAAAAGCTAGCAGGCAGCACTGAGCTTTATGGCTTAAAGCCTTATCAAGTGGGGGAGCCGCTTAGCCGTATCGATTGGAAGTCTTACGCTCGAGAAAGGGGCATGTATATGCGAGAATTTGCCGACTACCAAGCACAAGACTTATATTTTAGTTGGGAAGATTTTCCGCAAGTTGAAAAAGAATTGCGATTGAGTTATTTGAGCTTTTTAGTGATTAATGCTTCAGCGCAGGGGCTAAGGTTTGGGCTGAGTCTACCGCAACTAAAAATTCCTTATGGCGAAGGCGCGGGGCATCGTTTTCAATGTTTGAAAGCTTTAGCGTTGTTTCAAAAAGATTCTAATGCTAGTACGCCTAAGGAAGTAGCTAATGAATAGCTATCAGCAATCGTTTACTTCATTTGGCCAAAGTAGCTCTGATAATAATTTGCCTTTGCTCAGTATTATTTGTGCGCAACAAAGCGTTTTGTTGCCTTTGTATTTTTATGTTCCTTTGTGGATATCAATAATCAATACTCTGGTGCTTGGGTTGGTTATTTATCAAGTAAAACAGGGCCGCTTTAATATTAACCGATGGCTAAAACTCTGTATTACTTTGCTGACGATAGGTTTGGTTATTATTAGCTATCGAAATTTTTCTGGTAAAGACGTGGGGCTGGCTTTAATAACGGCGATGTATGGCCTTAAAATAATGGAAACTCGAAATTATAAAGAAGCCAGTGCACTTTTGAGTATTAGCTTTTTTATGCTTGTTGCGGCTTTTTTGTTTTCTCAGTCACCCTTAATGGCACTTTATCAATTAATTCCATTTGGACTTATTTTAAACGCATTTTTGGCGCTAAATACAATTCAGCCAACTAAAAAGAATGCTAACGCAAAACCTAAAACTCAGTTGATACGCCAGCTTTGTCGTTATTTATTGTTTGCTATACCAATCATGTTACTGCTTTTTGTGTTTTTTCCTCGACTAAATGGACCTATTTGGCGAATGCCGAGCAGCGGGGCACCGCAGGTCGCTTTTTCGGATAATATGAGCCCTGGTGAAATCAGCAACCTCCAATTATCCGATCGGGTGGCATTTAGAGTCATGTTTGAACAAAGCCCACCGCCAGAAACCCAGTTTTATTGGCGTGTTCTCACGTTACCTCGATTTGATGGGATTAACTGGACTAAGGGTGAACGTCGACGCATAGACGATATTGACCTGTCTAAGCAAAGCTATTTTGCTGATAGTGATAATATTTTTGACTATACAATTACCTTAGAAGCGACTCAACAAAACTATTTAGTGTCTTTAGATCGCCCGGTCGAAACGCCAAGAAATGCCAGCTTATTCGACGATTTTACGGTAAAAACTCGCTATCCAATTCAGGATCGCTTGCGTTATCAAGTTAGCTCTGCGCCAGCTCTTGTATTAAGCCAAACCATGACGCCAGAAAAAATCTCCAGTTATTTACAACTGCCTCAATTTGGGAATAACCGAACTAAACAATGGGCAAAAGAATTTCGTTCTAGCTTTGACACTGATAGAGCCTTTATTCAAGGCGTTTTACAACACATCAACCAGCAAGAGTTCTTTTATACGTTACAGCCTCCTATTTTAGAACGTGATTTGGTCGATAGCTTCTGGTTAGATGAAAGAAAAGGCTTTTGTGAGCATTACGCAGGCGCATTAGTTTTTATTGCCAGAGCTGCGGGGATCCCTGCAAGAGTTGTCATTGGTTTCCAAGGCGGCGAGAAAAATACGCTTTCTGATTACTGGATAGTCAGAGACGCTAATGCTCACGCTTGGACCGAGGTTTGGTTTGAAGGTACAGGCTGGCTTAGAATTGACCCAACTGTCGCCATCGCAGCACACCGGGTCGAAGAGCGCTTATTAGGAGAATATCGCCAGCGCGACTCTCTATTTGATGATTTTGAAGTCGTTGAACTCGATAATATTGGCTGGCTCAAGCAGCTCGAATATTGGAGCGATGAGCTTAATAATCGCTGGAATGATTGGGTTTTAGACTATAACGGCGCCAAACAACGCTCATTTTTTAGCCTTTGGGGAATTGATAGAATTACCCCACAGCAGCTCATTATTGGTATGGTGATTGGGTTATTGTTTTTCGCTGCAACGGTTAGTTTAAAGTTTATGCGTCAAGTCACTAAAGCAAGCAAAATTGAAAAAGGGTTTGCCTTACTGATCCAAAAAGCGATTAAGTTAGGCGCTAAAAATATCAGTGCTAGCACCGGGCCCTATGAGATCCTTAAATTAATTAAGACTTTACCTAGCCCTGAAAGTCATTTTAAAAAGCAACAATTAGAAGCGTTACTGCTTGAATACATTAATATCCGCTATCAATGCAAAACCGAAGACGAATCCACAGCGCAGCAGTGGTTTAAAAAAGTTCGGAAAATTTAATAGAATTTGTTTATTATTAATACATCACTTTTTGATTTTATTGAGGCTCAATGGGCGTTATTACTCAAAGCATACTAATTCATCCCGGTGAGATTGCGATAGAGCAAGCACCCATTGAAATTAAAACTTTGCTTGGTTCCTGCGTAGCGCTAACCGCTTGGCACCCGCAAAAGAAGGTTGGCGGTATTTGCCATTATCAACTTCCTAAGCAAAGAGAAAAGGGTAACCCAACTGAGAGCTTCCGTTATGCCGAGTGCGCTTTGCCAGAGTTTAAGCGACTGCTAACCGAGCAAGCGCCTATCAATGAATACCAAATTGGCCTTTATGGCGGGGCAAACTTGTTTGCGGCTTCTAAATTACAAACGATAGGCAGCAAAAACTTAAAGTTTGCTAAAGAATGGCTCAATGAAAACCAACTGACGCTGGTAAAGGAAGATTCTGGTGAAAGCTTTTGCCGAAATCTAAGCATCGATTTAAATACGGGTGTGGTTTCATTTTTACGCTATTCTGTTGAGTCAGAAGCCATATTCCAGTAGTAGAGCCCACTTCTCTAGTGAAAGCGCGCTAGAAGCCCATCCTAAATATTAAGTTAACGCAGCGCATTAAAGTTAGCTCGTCAAATATGTAAAAATTCCCTATAATCCCGCCTTTATTTAGCTCAGCGAAAAATGGCGAGTGAAGTTTTATGACAGATATTTCCCATATAAAAGCGTTTTTACATTGCGAGACGCCGACTGAGTGGCTTGATTATGCTGCCGCTCACATTGATTTATTGCTAATTGATCACGCAAAATGCGAAAAAAAAGCAGCCTCTACCGCGCTTAGCTTAATGTTTAAGTACCCCCAATGTCATGAGCTTCAAGTCAAAATGGCGCAACTTGCACGAGAGGAAATACTTCATTTCGAACAAGTTTTCGAAAAAATTCAAGCAAGAGGCCTAACCTACAGTATCTTATCGCCTTCAAGATATGCAGGACAATTACGTAAACTGGCTAGAGCTAACGAGCCATTCAAGTTAGTCGACTTTTGTATTATTGGTGGGATCATAGAAGCTCGCTCTTGTGAGAGGTTTGCAGCGCTGGTGCCTAAATTAGAGCCACTTGAGCCAGAATTAGCCAAGTATTATCGTTACTTATTAAAGTCTGAATCGAGGCATTATCTTGATTATTTAGAACTAGCGCAGACATATTCTGACCAAGACATAACGCCGATTGTACAAAAAATGTTGAGCTTAGAGGCCGAGCTAATACAAAGCCCAGATGATGTCTTTAGATTTCATAGTGGCATACCCGCTGAGTGCGTTTTAGCAGCTAACTAAAAGCCAACCTTACTATTTGTAAGGAAAGCGTGAGTTAAGGCCTTAAAAATAAGCTTGAAGTTGAACCTAAACTAAACAAAACAGTCATACAACGAGGCTGCCAATAGGATTTCGCTTGAGTTGGTTGCAGCAGGCTTGTAACATAGCGCCACGCTAAATTTGTGCAGAATAACGAGCATATTGCCGATAGATAGGTTGTTTGTAAGCATTAGTCTGAGCATGTTGTCTTAGTTGGAAAAGTTAAATGAATTCAAACACAGTAAATAATGAGCAAAGTTTAAATCAATTGACTGGTAGTTTAGTGGCGCTAGTAACGCCAATGAACGCTGATTCAAGCGTTAATTTTAGCCAATTAGGCGAGTTAATAGATTGGCATATTGCCAGTGGTACACATGGTCTGGTGGTTATGGGAACCACCGGTGAGTCTGCACTAGTAAGCCAGCAAGAATTATTAAGTGTGGTTACCTTTGCAATTGAACATGCAAATAAACGCATTCCTATTATTGTGGGCTGTGGTGCAATAAGTACCCAAAAAACTTTACAGTTAGCTAACCTAATTAACCCGTTAGGGCCAGACGCTTTACTCTGTGTAACGCCTTATTATGTAAAGCCAACGCAAGCAGGAATGGTCGCGCATTTTGAGCAAGTCGCCGATCACAGTGATTGTCCGGTTATATTATATAATGTGCCTTCTAGGACTGCGGTTGATTTGTCTAACGAGTCGGTCATTATGTTGGCAAAGCATAACAACATTGTTGGTCTAAAGGATGCAACTGGCGATTTAAGCCGAGTTGTGGCTCTCTCGCAAGAGCTTGGCCCTGAGTTTTTACTATTAAGTGGAGATGATGAAACGGCTTTAGAGTTTATTAAAAATGGTGGTCAAGGCGTAATTAGTGTGACTGCTAACTTAGCACCCCAACAATTTAGTCAATGGTGTGAGCTAGCATTAAATAAAGAGTTTGAAAAAGCCAGTCGCATCTTTTCTCGGTTTAAGCTGCTTAATCAAATGTTATTTATTGAAGCTAACCCAATACCTGTAAAGTGGGCGTTGGCTGAAATGAAAAAAATTAATAACTATATTCGCGAGCCTTTAACCATCCCAGAGGCTGAATCGCAAAAACAAATTAATCAAGCTCTTAAAGAGTCTAAGTTAGTGTAAAGCTGGAGTAGCAATTTTGAATTTTTGTATTAAATTAAGTCTTGTTGGTATTTGTAGTATTTTAACTGCGTGCAGCAGTATTTATGGTGATGATGGCCTTATTAAAGACAGTAGTTACGAATACCTTGAAGCAAAGCAAGTAGAGCCTTTGGTTTTACCTGAAGGGCTTCATCAAAAAAGAAAATTAAACTATACACTTGTACCTCAAATTGGTGAAATTGCCGCCAAAGCTCCCGCTGGTAAAGAGCTAGCATTGCAAGCGCCGACTCAAATATTAGATGTTTTAGATAACATTCGAGTTAATAAGCAGTCGGACTTACCTTCGGTATTTATTATTGATGAAAAAGCTTTTGTCGCTCAGTCTATTGTTAATTTATTTACTGAAAATAAAGTTGAGTTAACAAAAAAAGAGAGCCAAAAGGTTATTGAAACAGGGTGGGTTGCATTAGATAGTCGCGGTGTTTGGTTGGGTTTGGCTGGCGAAGAAGATGTTGATGAGTTTAGAGCTAAATATCGAGTTGTTTTCGGAGAGGGAGTGCAGCGTGGTGAGTTATCTTTGCATGTTGAAAGAATCGCAGCGCAAAAGTTAAACCCAGATACCGCACAATGGGAAACAATACCAAGCTTTTGGGAAGATGGTGCGCAAATGTTAAATATGCTTATCGCTAATTATGACAATGCTGCAACCGCACGTGAAGCCGAAGCGCGAGCAAAAGCACCTAAAGGCATAAAGGTCCGTCTTGCTAAAGACGATAAAGGTAATGCTGCGCTTGTTACAGAGGTAGCTATAGAACAAGTTTGGGCGCTTCTGCCGGAAATTCTGCCTACGTTAAATTTTAACATTAATGATAAAGACCGGCGCTTAATGACTTACTTTGTAAGCTATAAGCCAACCGAAAGCGGATTCTTTGCTTCTTTATTTACAGCTGAAAAAGTTTCTCTACCACTAGAAGCTGGCGAGTATCAGATTGCCGTTCGTCAGCTAGGTGAAATGACCGCGGTTATTTTTAGCGACGCACAAGGCAGCCCGCTGGATATTAAAAAATTAACCGAAATGTTTCCGCAGTTGAGTGCGAGTTTTGGAAGACAAAGGTAGCGACATTAAGCCTTTTAGAGTCGCTTCTTTAGGCTCTGGCAGCAAAGGCAATGCAACGTTAATCCAGTACCAAGAAACCACTATCATGATAGATAGTGGTTTTTCGTGCAAAACGCTTGAAAGTAAACTTGCGCTGCGTGGTGTTAAACCAGAGCAAGTCGACGCGATACTAGTGACCCATGAACATGGCGATCACTTTAATGGTGTTCCAACTTTTTCAAACCGCTACAAAATTCCAGTTTGGATGTCGCGAGGGACTAGCTTCCACCCCAAAGCTGAAAAAATTAAGCTGCTTAACTGCTTTAACAGCCAGTTTCCATTTAGTATAAAGTCTTTAGAAATATCTCCTGTATTAGTACCTCACGATGCCAGAGAAGCATGTCAATTTGTTGTTCACGCTAAAGATAAGTCAATAGGTTTGTTGACCGATTTAGGGCATATTACGCCATACGTAGAAAGCAAATACCGCGATTGTGATGTGCTGTTATTAGAGTTTAATCACGATATTAACTTGTTAGAAGGCGGACAATACCCCGTTTCATTAAAAAAGCGCGTCGGCGGCGAGCTTGGTCATTTAAATAATCACCAAGCGAAAGCGTTAATTGAAAAGCTTAATTTGGAAAAACTGCGTTACTTGGTCGCCATGCATTTAAGTGAGGAGAACAACGATGCGAGTATTGTTTTAGACACAATTAACCGTGCTAGTTTTGCAGATAAATTTGAAACACAAATAGCTCACCAAGAGTCTGGTTTTGACTGGATTACTGTATAATCTTTGGCAAGACTAAAGGGCTGTCTTTAGTGTCTTTATAACGATAAGGAGTATCGGTGCAAACTTTAGCTAAAAAGAATATCCCATTTATCTTTCTTGCAGTTATTTCTGTTTTCTGGACTTTTTACTATCAAAGCGCCAATGCTCTTAATGAATATGGCGTAGAAAAACCAGAATGGCTTTTGCTAATCGATGGTTTAATAGTTTTACCTATCTTATGCTTTTGGCTTGTTAAAGATAAGAAAGAAGCTGCCATTAAAGCTGTTGCCTATAGTTGTTTAATTATATTTCTTGGTAGCTTTATTATTCCTGAAAGCTCAAAGGTTGTATGGCCTTATCTTGAATCATTGCGCTATCTTGCTATTGCTGCGTTTATCGTTTTGGAAATTACCACTATTCTTACCGTTTTTTTTGCAATCAAAGCTTCGCTTTCCAAAGATACTGATCCAGATTTGGCTATATCAAAACCAATAGAAAAAATTCTAGGTAAAGGTGCTATAAGCTCCTTGCTTTCGTTTGAGTCAAGAGTTTGGACATACGCATTATTTTCAAAAAAGATAAAGCAGCAAAATTTTGTTGGTGATAATCATTTTTGCTGTCATAAAAAAGATGGCACTCAAAGTAATCAATTAGGTTTTATTTTTATTATTTTATTTGAATTACCCGTTATGCATTTGTTGTTACATTTCTTATGGTCACCGTTTTCAGCCAATTTAACAACAGGCTTAACTCTTCTAGGTTTAGTCTTTTTTATTGCAGAGTATAAAGCGATTGCAATTAGACCTATTTCAATTGTTCCAGACAGCGTTATTGTAAGATATGGCATATGGAACCCATTAATTATTGCTTTAAGTGAAATTAATCACATACAACCTAATTCAAAATTTATACCTAGGTCAGCTAATATTAAGCGATTCAATTTGGCAGGAAACCCAAATATAGAAATCAAGCTCAATTCGGGTAAGTTAATCTATTTAGGCGTAGATTCACCTAACGAGTTTATTTTAGCTATAGAAAAGTATCGAGAAAAATCGTTATAACACATTTAAGACGCTCTCTAGTCAATAAGCAAAAGTAAATAGTTTCGGTTACCTCAGTAACCAAATAGTAGTTAATTAATAATATGAAAATGTGCGGACAGCCATAACTATTTTTAATACCAAAGCACACAAAGCTTGGTTTTGAGTTGCAGGCGAAACTTTACGATCTACTGCGAGATGCGTTAGGAAATCGTTGACTTCATTAGACGACATATCCTTGGGGTGGTTGAGGTTATGAAAGTGAATGTAGCTTTTAACCCAATAAACCTAGCTTTTTTCGGTAAAGTAGGAATATTGCATCGTTCTAATCCTTTCCCTAACCAAACGCATAAATTTCGGTTTTTGTGTCATATTACATCCTCCTTGGCGTTCAATGTAAAACTACTCATACAAGTAGTTATTGTCAAGGTGTTTTGCAATTACGACGCTTCAAGTCGCTAACTTATTGATTTAAAACGTTGTCAAAAAGTGAGTCTGGAATTGTACGCAGTAAAGTTAAGTAGTTACGGGATTGACTTTAAAGTGAAGTTAGGTAAGTATCAGATTTAAATCAATTATTCAGTAATAATTTAAACAAGTGTTTGAATTTAATTGTGATTTACTGAATACAATCATCTGTTAGGAGCACAATATGTCAGTGATCGAAAAGATTATAGATTCGGCTGAAGCGGACACAGATGTGCTTCGTAGACTAGATCAAGATGGGGACAATTTCTCCAAGTTTCGAGAAGTAGACTTCCATTTCAGATGTGAAACCGAAGAAAAAGCGAAGACTGTAGCGGGATTTATTGAAGATTTTCAGTTTGGGAAAGCAAGTTTTGAATTCGACGATGGTGAGCACTATGTTAATGCTGTGATAAATATGCCTGTGACGCAACAAGTAGCTCTTTGTGTTTCTGGTTTTATGACTTGCTTGGCTGAATTGTACGGTGTGGAATTTGACGGTTGGGGATGTGTTGCACAAAATGGCTCCTAACAAGAAAATGAAAATTGAAGCAGGAAAAACGCTCAATTTATTTGGGCGTTAGCTTCGAAAAGGAATTATGTGCATACTCAGAATAAACAGTGATACCTATTCGTTTAAGAAATTCGCCGAAGAAACCAAAATCCCCGTTTACAGTGTTTACGATAAAGGTGAATTTCGGAACAAGAAAAAGACAAGAGTATGTAGAGAATATACTCTTTCATTTGATGTATCAGAAAAAGATTGGGACGATTTTCCAGGCCAAGTAACTGATGCATTGGAGTTTCTTTCTAAGTATTATAATGAATTGTCAACGTTATTAGTTATGACAGAGAGTGTTGATGCTTATTTAGACTTTCCTATTTATTCAAGGCTGAACGAAGAAATTGTAAATCAGAATGATCATCTTCCAAAGGAATTGATTGCTATAGCGGGAAGGTTAAATCTGGGTATAGAAATGTCACAATATGCTAAGGATGCATTTGATGAAATCAGCTAACAAGGTGTTGGAAATTGACGCTAACATCGCGCACTCAACTAGGCGTTATGAGTGAAAGAAATTATGGATGACGAAGAGTTTCAAAAATATTTGGATAGTTGCTTCGATGAGCTAGAGAAAAAGCAGCAAATGCTCATTGACGATTATGGATTTGGTTCATTCGATCGTTTTGAATACGACTTCGATAAAGAGGAAATCTATTTTTTAAATAATGCTGTTATTGAAGTTACGGCAAAGATAATTCCAATTGGTAGTTATAACTCGGATAGCAAAACTTGGATGTGGGCATGGGCTAACGAAGCCTTTCCCGATTCACTAAGAGAAAAGTCGGCGCAGCTAAAGCAACTTGAAGAATTAACAGGTTACGAGATGTTTGGTAATGAGATGGCTGAAATTGACGAAGATATGACATGGGAAATTGCTGGAATGTCATTGTACCTTTTAGAATATCAAGGCGTCTATCGTGGCCCAGCAAATAACACGCAGTACTTTTACGCATTGGATCAAGTGCAAAATGTCAACTCATAACAAGCAGCTCCACCGGACAAATTTTAGCTGTCACCTTTTTTGCAAAAAGACGCAAAAAAGTCGCCATCCAAAATTTGCGCGGTGAGCTGAGCGTTAGGCTTTAAAGTCACAATCGAGTAAATAAAAAGGATCTATTCATGCGGTTATTTACATTATTACTTTTTATTATTTTAGTTATAATATCTGAAAAATCAGCGTCCGAAGAAATAACCATCGGCGAAAAGTTAACTCTATATTCTGAAGTTATAGGTGAAGATAGACCAATTTCCGTTTATATACCCAAAGGGGTAAATGACGACGACTCGCTATATGTTATTTATTTACTTGATAGCCAACATCATTTTCATACAGTTACTGGCATTGTCCAGTCCTTAGTCGATTATAAACAAATACCAAAGACGATGGTCGTAGGGATTCAAACAACCAATCGACCGCGTGATTATTTGCCTGCAATAGACGGTGAACCTAAAACCAATTTTCAAACTTTCGTTAAGTCTAAATGGCCTAAGTCTGGACAGAAGAACTTTCTAAAATTTCTCAGTGACGAGTTATTTCCATTTATAGATAAAAAATACCCGACATACCCGCATAGAACTATTGTTGGGCATTCCAATGCTGGAACATTGGCGCTATCCGCCTTGTTTGAAAGGCCTGAGTTATTCAACAATTATTTATCAATAAGCGCAAATGGGTGGTGGAGTTATGATGAAATTATTCAAAATTCAAAAAAACTCACATTAACTGACCGTAAAAAACAAAAACTTTTTCTTTCGGTTGCTGGTGAAGGCGGTCTTTTTTATACCGGCACATTAGAGTTGTTAACCAACATGGAAAGAAATAAGCCAACTAATTTAGATTGGAAATTTGAACACTATCCAGAACGCACACACATGAGTGGTATTCTACCATCGGTAAGCAGTGGTTTAGAGTACTTATATTCTGATATTAATTTTAATGTCACGCCTGCATTAGCTAAGTATGCAGATGTTTCAGCTCTTAAAGATTACTATGCCGCCTTATCAAAACAATTTGGTTTCACTATTTCAGTTCCTGTTGATACCTACGTAGAGTTTGCTGATCAGCAGCATATGAATCAGCGAACAGACGAAGCTATTGTTACTTTGGAGCAGTTTGTTCAAGACTACGCTAACAACTCTTATGCTCATATGAGACTGGCACAAGGTTATGCCAAGGCAAGCAAGCATGAAAAATCATACAGCAGTTTTGTTAAGGCACTTAATTTAGCTAAGCAACAAAAGCGTGAGGCTAATATTATAGATGCTCTACAAGATATGGTTAATCAAGCTCAATCAAAGGTAGATATATAAAACCTAGCAAGAAGTTATACAAGGTGAACATGCAGTTGGCTTTTTCTCCTAAGTTGCTATTTTTGCTAACAAATTTTTGCCTATTGATTAGGTGTTAAGAGCGGTCATGAACTCGGAGATAAAATGGACTTAATATTACCCTCAGCCGAATATAAAAATAGTTACATTCAATATATTAATGAACTAGGCGATGAAGAGCGTTATCCATTTCCTACGAAAAAAAAGGGACACCCACAACTTTTTCAAAAAACATCTCAAGATAAATTTGACGGCGGCGCGAGTTTTTATTAGTTTGGTTTAAAAGGGTATCAAACTAGAAGGGATTTCAACGATGACTCGCGCTCGCAATTCAATTATTGATTTAGCTTCAACCACTTATTATCACTGTATCTCTCGTTGTGTAAGACGCGCATTTTTATGTGGCGAAGATAAATTCTCTGGAAAGAATTTTGAGCATCGCAGACACTGGATAGTCGAACGAGTTGCCTATCAATTAGATTCATTCGCCATTGAAGTGGCGAGTTACGCCATTATGTCAAACCATTATCACCTTGTGCTTAGAGTCGATGACGACAAAGCCAAAGGCTGGAGTGAGGCCAATATTATTCGGCGCTGGAAACGACTCTATAAAATTCCGCCTGTGGTACAGCAGTATATTAAAAATCCACAGGCGCAAGGCATAGCGGAAGTAGCGCAAGGTATGATTCAAAAATGGCGAGAGCGACTGATGGATATCTCTTGGTTTATGCGCGGTTTAAACGAATACCTGGCCAGAGAAGCAAACAAAGAGGATGAATGTAAAGGCCGTTTCTGGGAAGGGCGCTTCAAATCTCAGCCATTGTTAGATGAAGCCGCAGTTATCACCGCAATGGGTTATGTCGATTTAAATCCTATCCGAGCTAAAATGGCTAAGACGCCAGAAAAATCTGACTTCACCTCAATTCAACAGCGAATCAAGCAGCAATTAAAAACTAAAATAGAAACAACTATACCTCTGCTTAAACTCACCCAATCAAAACAAAAACATAAAAATGCAATTAACGTAACCCAGCAAGACTATATCGAATTAGTCGACTGGTTAGGCCGTGCGATACTTCCCACAAAACGAGGTTATATTGAACAGAGTACACCGCCAATATTAAACCGTCTTAATCTCCATGCTGATGAGTTTGTTTCATTGATGAAACAAAAAGATGATTTATCGCAACTCAGTGTCATTGGCTCTCCCAGTGCAATTACGCATTTTATGGATGTAGCAGAAAGAAAATTAGTCAAAGGGCTTTCTGCAAGTCAGCGGTTGTTTCTTTAGCTAAATCATAATTTATCAACTCGTAGTACCTTAATCAGCTCGGCTGAGGCTTAGTGTTTCCTGAAAATTAATATCTATCCGAAAAATGTCCTGATTGAATCTAATTCGATAAAATTATTCTCATAAAACGCAGACTGGGGCGCTTTAAAGTTATGGTGTGGTGTTGTAATATAAAGCAGGTATAAAAATGGATGTCCCTTTCTTCGACTTTCTTCGCCAGCAGCAAGAACCATACGGGAATGAAGGTAAAGGTTTTTGGGTTGTTGCTGTAATTGGAAATAGCGTCATCTGGTTCAATGATATTGAGGATGGATTCAACCGCTCTTCCTATAGCTCATTTGGAACCATAAACGAGTATTGGTGCAATCAAGATCAACTTGAGTGGACTGTACAACACGTTCTAGATGAAATTAGAGATGGTTACGACTCGGCTGGGTATTGTAGTGCTCCTCAGCCAATCGCTTAACCAGAAATAGGTGGTTGACGCGGGAAGACGCGCAACACAATTAAGCGTTAAACGTATGAAACTAAAAATTGTATTCTTAATGTTAATACTTAACTCTTTTGCAACTTTTGCGGAAGAAGAAACTATCGATCCTTGTAATCCTCCAGAAGATGTACAGGTGCTTCATGCTGTATGTTCTGCCGAAGATGCCGCAGACACAGTTTTTTATCTTGTAAGAAATACGAAGGTAAGGAAAGTTCAGTGCTCAAAACACAACGAAGAATTGAGCAAGAAATGGGGAAGTGCATTTGATGTTTGGGTGGAGAGAAACCGAGAATTAATAAATATCGCTCATAGAATCAAGACAAAGAACTCTGATGCTATTTTCGATCAAAATGCACTAGATGTCAGTTACCTGTTAAGAGTGCATAATCCTTCTTTGGAATCATGCTCTGAAGGCTACAAAGAATTACTTGATACTGACTCAGATGTTAAGAACATGAAGTGGCTTCAAGGCAACTTGCATTATCTTGGCAATGAGTTTAACCAGTCAAAGCAGTAGATGAACTACTGTTTGAGGAGTTAGAGCTGTATAGAAATTTTAGATTCACGAAACCCTTTCACAATATTGACGGTACTTGCAGTTATGATTGCTATGTCTGCTGTCTATTATGCATTTTCATACAATACTCGTACTTATGGCGATATTGAGGTTCAGAAACAAATTTGGGATCAAACCAAACCTCAAAACTATTCATACACAATTTTCAACGGATGTATGTTTGTTCAAAAAAGTGAAGTGATGGTTATATTTGGCAAAGTAAATATCAAGCCTCCCGAAGAAGGTGAACCTGAAGGTTCCCGAAGTGGGCTGGTAATCGAAAACCTATTTGAGAAACTTGAGAAAGCAATGAGTGCTGCAGAGCTTTCGGTCGATTATCATAGACTATATGGCTTTCCAACAAAGATCTCAGTAGATTGGAGCGCTGGGGCAGTAGATGATGAGTGCTTTTATTCAGTCAGTGATTTTGAATTGCTTGAGTAAAAGCTCTAACCAATATGTGAATTTGACCACTTACTCGCAGCGCACTATCGTGCGATACTCCTATTATGCGTGGCTTACAGCCATTTTCGCATAAAACTGCGCTACGCAAACGGCTCAATTTATACAGGCGTCAAGTGTTTGGAACGAAATCTAAAATGAAATATTTAGCTTTACAACCAAAGGAAATGATAATGAATAAGATTAGGCTACTCCTCGGTATATTTATCTTAATAACTTTTATGGGCTGCGGCGGTGGTTCATCCGAAGAAATAGATTTAGATCCACAGCCAATAAGCGAAAAGGCGTTTAGCCTTTGGGTTATGCAAGAAAATAAATGTAATGTTCTAAAGGGCGTGATGGATGCGACTGTTTTGGTTTACGATGAATCTCCAAGCCAGAACCCGCAGGCTGATTTTACTACATATACTACCGGCGAAAATGGGTTGATTGAGCTTGATCTTGATTTAGGTAGTCAGGTTTCTTTTACTGTCATTGCATCTGCCGATCAACCGCTAGGTAAGGTTAACATCATCCGAAGTTTTATCGATGTTGACGTCGACAATTACGTAGTGCCAATATTCACTGGTAGTTACACGCTTGAAGACAGCGATTGCCAATGTCAATCTGCGACGATTACTGCTGAAATTGCTCAATTAGACAATCCTGAAGAGCTTGTCACTCACGTTACTCTTGATTGGAACAGGTTGCACGATCCCTATTCTAACTGGAGCACTGATGGCGGCGCTACCGCAATCTACAGGGCTCAGGAAATCTGTGGTGAAGACTCTGATTCGCCTTTAGTATTCGGTGCTTTAACTGCAATAGGTTGTGCCGACTGCCTTCATGAATTTAAGTTTGGTATCCTTGAAAATCCTACAATTGACAAATTGAACGAAGTTATTCCATTAAATATGGTTTCTGAAACAGTTCCCAAGCCTGAACACCTGGAAGACTTTTGGTTATCTCACGCACGTTATTTAGACGGAACTTATTATCTTAAGGCAGCCAGCAATTGGGGAATTCGCACGCTTGATGAAGTTGATCTCGGAAGCCACTATTATGAAATTTCACGAGAGGTCGAAGGTAGTTATAACGGACAGAGTAACTTAGGCGTTATATACCGATACTCCTATCAGGACTCGAGCGATATGGCATTAATTGGAGACGCACCTCTAGAGACACCAATAGTAGCCAATTATAATGAGGCAGAACAAAGCTACTCCATCTCCGCGCAAGGTAGTGAAGACTACGACTTTAAGTACTTCTATTCCCGTTTTGTCGATGAAGATTATAATGCGACGTTATGGGCAATCTATTCTCCAAACGTCCAGAATGCATTTGTGCCAAGGTTGCCAGCAGAGATAGAACAAGCAATAGCTGCGAGTAGTTACGTTTCACGTACTTTTAGAATCACGGATGTCGATGATGCTTCTGACTACTCCAGTGCACTGAAAGAAGCCGAGCTCAAAAGACATCCTTTTAGTGGAGTTTCGCGAAAATCATATTATATGCGATTTATAGAAGAGGATACCAAAAGCAACTCCTCCATCCTCAAGTTACTAGAGCAACTCGAGAGTGAGTTTTGATGGCTACGAATATTTAAAAGCTCTCGAGTCACCAAGAAACAGCTGAAAACAGCACACAAGGAGTGCTGTTTTCAGAGTAGAGCGTTAAGCAAAAGTCTTCCGCATAATCTACGGACAATCTTCTAGCGTTATATCAGCATCTACTGGAGGTGTATTATGAGCAGGAAGAAGTATCAAGACTACAATTAAGGATTTAGACGAGAAGCAGCTCTTCGTTCTAGGAAGCCTAGTATCACATAAGCCGTAGTTGCCAAGGAATTTGGCGTAAGTGTTCAACGAATCGCAAATTGAAAGCGACAATTTAAAAGACTATCAGGCAAACAATTAAACTGCTTTATTAGAACGCCACACCTAGGGTGTTAAGCGCAGTGACTGAGATGATAGTTTTAGACTCAATGAATTAATTAATATCACTAAGCATAATGTAAAAACATAGAGGAGGCGCTAAGCCTCCTCATTTCTTTGTCTTTAAAGCTTAAAACTAATTGCTACTTCAAAAGTAAACTCTGACTTTTCAAGTTCTGTGGGTATGGCTTGGAAAGGAGCTGCCTTGCGAATAATTCGCGTTACCGCTCGGTCAAGTATTCGAGAACCAGAGCGTTCAATTAGTTTAATTTCTTCGACTTCTCCAGAGGTATTAATGGTCACCATGGCGGTGACATCACCTTCTTCTTGCTCTCTTAAAGCTTCACGAGGGTAAGACTGGTACTCTTTAATCGTGTTAATTAAATCTCGAGTGTAAGAACCTGTAATTAAATCCACATCAATTAAGTCTTCAATTGGCGGCTCAATTTTTGCTACTTTCACAGGCTCTCTTTTAGGTGGCTGTTTTGGTGTTTCAATAGCTGGTTTTGAGTTTGAAGAAGCGCCTTTATTATTGGCGATCTTTTCTTGTTGTGGAGAAGCCTTAGCCGAGTTATCAACGGTTTTAGGTTGATTCACTTTTACTGGCTCAGGATCAGGCTTTTTAGGTTCTGGCTTTTTAGACACAACCTTTTCTGGTTGTGCTTTTTTAGGCTCGGGTTTTTCTGCTTGAGGCTTTGTCTGTTCTACTTTAGCTACTTGAGTTTCATTAGAAGGCTTGTCGGCGTCAAATTTGCCTGCAACCGGCTGGAGAGCCGCAAATTGTGCAAGATAGGTATCAGTGGTGTCAACATTGCCTCTTATAGCTGATTTAAAAGCTTTAGTAGGCGGAATATTGCCTAGCCAAACATTCAGTAATAAACCCATAAAGCCTGGTTTTTCGATAGTGTCGAATAGAGTGCCATTGATAAAAACCTGAGTTCCTACTCCCGGAACGTAATCTATATTGATTTCATCACTGCTATCTAGCTGACGCTTAAAAAGTCGAGAAAATCCAACGATTTCACGGGTGAAGGGTTGCCATTCAGAGCGTGAGTTATTCATAGCCATGCGCTCTTTCCAATGTCGTGCCAGTTTACGGTTAGAGTAGGATGAAACAAACCTTAATGACATTCTCGAGGCAACATTTTGATCCAACAGAAGCTCTACTTGATCGACCGATTGAGGCCCGTAAAGCGCACCTAAGTATATGTCGTTACGCAATTCTTGAAACATACCTATACCAATTAGCTTCAGTTGAGAGCCATCGCTGAGGGTTACTGTTTCATTCGCTTTAAGGTGATTAATTGGATACAGCAGAAAAAGCGCTGCCAAAAAGACGGTAGCGATAAAGCTTTTTCTAACGATGTTTTGATAATGCATGAACAACGCTCCAGTTAAGTGAGTTATCTTCGGTCAGATTGTTAATTCGTCAATCCTACCCAATTCTATGGCGGATTAACAGAATACGATATGTGAGAGCATTAGTTAAGCCAATATTCAGCTTTAACCTAACATAATGTGTTCAATCTTAGCTTAGCGACTGCATTCTTAGCTTTGCAGCTGAATTGGCTTATTTAGTTATACTGCGAGTCAAGGCGAGTTGTAAAAAGTAATGCCCGTTGAGCAGTAACATAATTGACTATATTAGCACAAATTCATCAATTGAAGATTATATGTTTATTATTCAATGTTATACGAAATAAATTAAAATTAATCAATAAGTTTTGTGCTCAGGTGAGCAATTAAGGTTTTGAGATTAGGGTGATGTTGGTAAACAAAAAAGGGATAAATCGGTAATATTCACTTATTTTGGACGAAAGTAGCCAAAATATTGCTTTTTGCGAAGAAACTGATTAAAAATAAACGGAAAAATTTGACTTAAAACGCTTAACTAAGCTAAAAGATATGAAAGGAACTCGTCTAGTGATTACTTTGGCAAGTGTTTTTGGCCAAAATTAAGTGTTTTAAGCCGAAATTAAGCGTTGTTGGCAGGCAAATAAGCGCCTTAACAAAGTATTAATAGATTGCGATTAAGTAGTCGTCAGCGAAAAATTATAAACAAGCATAAACCATTTTGTTGACGTTAATAATTAGTGAATAAAGCAAGCGGGGTAGATTGTGAAGTTAAAATCAAAGATAGTATTGTTTATTTTTTCAGTAGTTTCCGTGTTTAGTTGGGCTGCGGAAAAAACTGATAGTGAAAAAATGCTCGAAGCTCAAAGAACTACAATTGAAGGCTCCGCTTTATTAATGGTGGGTATGGCTCTTACTCAAAACCTTAATGGAGACTACTACATTGGAGCGATGTATCTCGATGAAAATGTACAGTTCGATAGAAGTGTCGACTTTTTATTAATCGATGTGCCACGCCGAATGGAGTTTCGATTTGCGGATCCGTCTGGGGTGTCGGCGAGAAGTTTTAAGCGCAAGCTGAGCGAAAGCATGCGAATCAATAATCCACGCCAAAGTATTAAAGATGAAAGCCAAAACATTTCACGCTTTTTCAGACTTTTTAGTGGCCGTTACAAAAAAGGTGACTCTTTAACAATCGACTTTCATCCTGATATAGGAGTTAGAGTGTCGTTGAACGGGCGAGTACTCGGTGAGATTGAGAGATCACAAGGGCTGTATAAGCTTATCCTAAACACTTGGATAGGTCGTAGACCACCGCATTCACAGTTTAAAGAAGGTATTATTGGTAATAACGAAGGCGATTTTGCCGTTGATCTTCTGCGAAAATATATTTCACTTTAAGCCGTTTAAATTTCCCGTTTTGTCACCTCAAAAAGTCTAAGTTTTTAGCTTAGGCTTTTTGTGGTTTTTGTTTCACCCTATTCTAAACATTTCTATTCTCTTGACCTATTGGGGCTTTACTCTGCGTTTAATCCTCGTTATTCTTTGCCGCTTTAAAGCCAAGCTGCTGTCTTTAAATTCTATAAAAAAAGAGTCAGCATTGCTCAATTAATAAACAAAAGGTTAAGCGAGTCGACATGTCGAATATTTTATTATTAGGTGCAGGGTTTGTTACGGGCCCTTTAGTGGAGCATTTACATGCAAAACAACACCACATCACAATTGGTTCTCAGTTTTTACACGAGGCCGAAAAACTCGCCGCCAACCGAGAAAGAATTACTCCGTTAGCAGTTGATGTTACGAGTGAAGCGGAGCTACGCGAGCTAATTAAAGTCGCAGATATTGTAATTTCCTTTGTGCCTTATCAGTTCCACGTGAGTGTTGCAAAAATCTGTATTTCAGAAAAAAAATCAATGGTTACCGCGAGTTACACTCATCAGGATATGTGGGCTCTAGACCCTCTAGCCAAACAAGCTGGTATTACAATTCTTAATGAAATTGGCGTTGATCCCGGGGTTGATCACATGACTGCGATGAAGGTAATTGATGAAGCCCATGATAAAGGTCAAAAAGTTGAAGCACTTGTTTCTTGGTGCGGCGGCTTACCTGCGCCAGAAGCCAGTAACAACCCTTTAGGATACAAATTTTCTTGGTCGCCTTTAGGCGTTTTAATGGCACTAAACAATGATGCTCAATATTTAAGTCAGGGTGAGATTAGTAAAATACCAAGCAAAGATCTTTTAAGCTCTAAACGAGACGTCTACTTTAGCGAGTCACTTCAATTGCAAGGCTACGCAAACCGTGACTCAGTCAGTTATCGAGAAAGTTACCGTATACCTGAAGTTAAAACACTTTTACGAGGCACCTTACGTTACCCAGGATTCTGTCCAATAATTGATCAAGCGAAAGCCTTAGGACTATTAAGCCAAGCGCCTTTTCAAGAGGCACGTCCAACTCACTGGTTAGCTCTAATAGCCAATTTAAACCAAGTAGCGACTGATAAAATTGATGGACTGTTTCAAAATGCTGAGATGCAGCAACATTTCGAGTGGTTGGGTTGTTTATCTGAGCTAGAAATAACCGGAAATTCACCAATGGAGGCGTTTAGCCACTTATTAAGTGAAAAGCTAAAATACGCTGAAGGAGAGCAAGATATGATTGCGATGCAGCACCGCATGCTACTTGTGAGTGAAACTGGAGAGCGCATAATGCATCGTAGCACTTTAGTCGAAACTGGCGATGTGGGCGGGTTTAGTGCCATGGCGAAAACAGTCGGCTACCCAGCCGCAATTGCTGCTGATTTAATATTGAAAGGGGTCATTGATCGCAAAGGAGTTTGTATTCCAGTCACTAAAGATATTTACTTGCCTGTGCTGGCTGAATTAGAAGCAAAGAATATAGTAATGCATGATGAAGTGATTCAAGGGCAAGATGAAGCGAGCTTTCTTAATAATTTATAACTAAGAAACACTCGCTAGCTTCAACCCTGTTTTCAGCTTGTTGTGAGAGAGGCTGAGTGAGTAAATCTAAACCGATAGCAATAAACAATATAAGCGATTGATACCCTCAATTTTCAATTTTCGTAACAAAGGCGTATCGTTGCTTATAATCTGCAGTTTTTAAGCAGTTATATTAAAAATAGCCTTTGTTTAAAAAGGCATAATAACGTTGTTTTATTAAACTAATTTAAGGAGAAAAGTATGGGCGTTTTAGTTGGTCGTAATGCACCGGATTTTACGGCTGCGGCTGTTTTAGGTAATGGCGAGATCGTAGATTCTTTTAATTTTAAAGAAGCCACTAAAGGTAAGAAGTCTGTTGTTTTCTTTTACCCTCTAGATTTTACTTTTGTTTGCCCATCGGAACTGATCGCTTTTGACCGTCGATTAAAAGAGTTTCAAGACCGTGGCGTAGAGGTGATTGCTGTTTCTATTGATTCACATTTTAGCCACAATGCGTGGAGAAATACGGCAATTAATGACGGCGGTATTGGCCCTGTTGGCTACACAATGGTTGCCGATGTTAAACATCAAATTTGCCAAGCGTTTGACGTTGAGCACCCAGAAGCAGGTGTTGCATTCCGTGCCTCTTTCTTAATCGATGAAGATGGTTTAGTACGTCATCAAGTGGTTAATGACTTACCATTAGGTCGTAACGTAGACGAAATGTTACGCATGGTTGACGCACTTAATTTCCATCAAGCGCATGGAGAAGTTTGCCCTGCAGGTTGGAAAGAAGGCGATAAAGGTATGCAAGCTACGCCAGAAGGTGTTGCTAAATACTTATCAGAAGAGTCTGACAAACTTTAAGTCATTTGGCTTTAAGTTAAAAAAAGCTGGATTTATCCAGCTTTTTTTTCGCCTGTTGATTGTCGCACAGTTCACACTATTTCGCGGAAAATAAGCAAGAAAGCGCTATTTATGCTAATTTCGAAGTAACTGAGTTAATTGTTATTGAGCAGTCCCAAATATTGGTCAATTACTAAATATTGGTCAAATACTGCAGTCTGGCCTACTTGTTCTAATTAATAAAATACTCAATTGAATAAGCATTTACAAATCAATTGCCTAGGCAGGAAAGGGTTTAAAGTTATGTGGCGCAAAATTGGGTTTCAAATTTTAACTAAAACAAGTGCTAAATTAGATTTAAGTAAAATCGCTGAAAGTTTTAGGAACTTATTTGGCTGCTTTTTGTTATTAACTTGCTTTAATTTGTCTGCGGCAGTACCTGATAATATTCAAGCCATTTTTAACGCCAACTGTGTTAGCTGTCATGGTGCGGTTAGCCCGAGTGGTAATTTATCCTTGGCCGACGCGCAAACCTCTGAAGATCAGCTTGTTGGGATTGACTCTCAATGTAATCCAGCGATTAAACGTGTATTGGCCGGTGAGCCCGAAGGCTCCGCGTTATTTTTAAAAATATCACGTCAAAATCCTGGGTGTGGTGGGGTGATGCCGCCAATGGGGGGCTTAATTAGTCAAGCGGACCAAGACGCCATATTCGACTGGATTGTCTCTATAGGGCCTGCGGCGCAATTTGGATTAATTCAAATGCAGTCGGCCGCGGTAAGTGTTGAAGAGC
Organism: Aliikangiella aequoris; assembly: GCF_053709105.1. Lineage (NCBI taxonomy): Bacteria > Pseudomonadati > Pseudomonadota > Gammaproteobacteria > Oceanospirillales > Pleioneaceae > Aliikangiella > Aliikangiella aequoris. The sequence goes on along the minus strand of NZ_CM132298.1, from coordinate 2,294,212 downwards.
AAGTCACTACTTTGCAATTAAACGTCGAGCGATTACAAGGATCGCAAGGCCAGGTTAGCGTGGAGTATGAAGTAGCTGCAATAGGAAGCGATACTGCCACCGCTGGTGAAGATTTTATTGCTGCAACAGGGCTGATAACCTTTGCTGCTGGCGAGACTACCCAAATGATTGATGTAACGCTTATTGATGATACGGTATTTGAAGGCGCAGAAATCTTTTCGGTTACTTTGAGTAGTAGTCAAGGCGGGGCAGTTTTAGGAAGTCAAAATCAAACTAAAGTCACGATTAATGATGACGAAGTTGCAAACGAGCCGGGCACTTTTTTCTTTAGTGCTGTGAACTACTCTGCAAGCGAAGGTGCAGGTAGTGTTGATATTACCATTTTGCGTTCATTTGGTGGTGCAGGACAAGTCAGTGTCGATATAAATTCCAGCGATGCGAGCGCGATTGCCAATATGGATTATACTCAAGTCTCACAAACTTTGGCGTTTGCTGAAGGTGTGCAGTCGACTCAGGTCACTATTAGTCTTATCGATGATCAAGAGCTAGAATCAAACGAAGTATTTAATTTGACTTTATCTAACCCAACCAATGGCGCACTTATCGGAAACCCCAACCGAGTGAGCTTTACCATTACCGACAATGACGCTAATGATGATGGCGGTGATGGCGGTGATGGCGGTGATGGCGGAGAACAGCCACCGACTGAAAACCCAGATCCGCAAGCCGAGGCTGAATATAGTGCGGCAGGTGCTTTGTCTCTCGCCTGGCTGTTATTTTTTATACTATTATTAGGGCTTAAGCGGGCTAGAAAAAGCACGTTCAACTAATAACAATTAGCTTTAAAGAGCAAAAGCTATTTAATGTCTAAAGATTGCATGTTAAATTATTGATTCGCTTAAACTTCTAGCGCTCAGCAAAATATTGTTGTGCTGATTGGCTGCTGGCAAAGCGCCACTAGAATACTTATTGGGAACACGCTGACACGCTATTATGAATGAATCTACTCTAATGACTGATGGGCTTTTCTTAATGTTAATTGGCATGAGCACCGTCTTTGTGTTTCTTTCCTTGTTAGTATTTTTAACGAGCTTTATCAAGCATTTCGCTAGTGCAGAGCCGCAGGTTAGTTCGAGCGCTTTATCTAATCAGCCAAATAAGCAATCTGAAGAAGAATTAGCCGCAGTTGCTGCCGCCGTATTTGCTTTCCGAAATAAAAACTCTCCCCCTTAAGGATAACAAATGGTCAAAAAGCTTGGATTAACCGAATTAGTACTACGCGATGGTCATCAGTCATTATTTGCTACCAGAATGCGCATTGATGATATGTTGCCTGTGGCAGAGCGCCTCGACCAAATTGGTTATCATTCTATAGAAACTTGGGGTGGGGCTACGTTTGACGCCTGTATCCGGTTTTTAGGGGAAGACCCGTGGGAAAGGTTGCGTCGTTTAAAGCAAGCGATGCCCAACACGCCGCAGCAAATGCTGTTTCGAGCTCAAAATATTCTTGGATATCGACATTACGCTGATGATGTAGTTAATGCGTTTGTAGAGCGAGCTGCAGTTAACGGAATGGATATTTTCCGCATTTTTGACGCGATGAACGACATGCGTAACTTAAAAACCGCGATAGCTGCAACCATCAAGGTTGATAAACATGCACAAGGTACTTTGTCTTACACGGTAAGCCCAGTTCACAATATTCAAATGTGGTTAGATATGGGCAAACAAATTGAGGATATGGGCGCTCATTCTTTATGTATTAAAGACATGGCTGGCTTGCTTAAACCTTATGTGGCAGAAGAGTTAGTGAGTCGTCTTAAAGAGTCTATTAACATTCCTATCGCGCTACATGCCCATGCGACCACTGGACTTAGCACGGCAACCATCACTAAAGCAGTAGAAGCTGGTGTCGATACCGTTGATACCAGTATTTCCTCTATGAGTATGACATATGGCCACTCGGCCACAGAATCTGTAGTCGCAATATTCCAAGATCATGAGCGTGACACCGGTCTTGAATTACCAAAATTAGAAGAAATAGCGGCTTACTTTAGACAAGTCAGAAAGAAATATGCGCAATGGGAAGGGAGCTTAAAGGGTATCGACTCACGCATTTTAGTGGCTCAAGTTCCAGGCGGTATGCTAACCAATATGGAAAATCAGCTAAAAGAGCAGGGGGCAGAAGATAAATTGGATGAAGTGCTCTTAGAAATTCCTAAAGTAAGAGAAGATTTAGGTTTTATTCCTTTAGTAACGCCCACCTCTCAAATTGTGGGGACTCAGGCGGTAATAAACGTTTTAACTGGTGAACGTTACAAAAGCATTAGTAAAGAAACCGCAGGTGTTCTTAAAGGTGAATATGGTGCAACTGCTGCCCCAGTAAATAAAGCTTTACAAGAGCGAGTTTTAAAAGGCGACAAGCCAATTACTGTTAGGCCTGCGGATAACTTACAGCCGGAGTTAGCCAAATTGACCAAAGAGCTAACTGACATTGCACAACAAGAAAATATTCAACTAGCCGAAGCCGCTATCGATGACATATTAACTTACGCACTGTTTCCTCAAGTAGGGATTAAATTTTTAAAAAATAGGGGGAACCCTGAGGCATTTGAAGCTGCGCCTTCACAAGCAACAGCCAGCAGTAAAACCGAAAGCCTACAACATGTGGCAGCAGAGGGCTCAGCGGCAACTGAAAGTTATCAGGTAGCAGTGAATGGTAAGCAGTTTAGTGTCACCGTGAGTAGAGGAGAAATTAACAGTATACAACCAGCGGAGTCTGTCGCCTCGTCTTCGCGGACTACTGCGGGTACAGAAAATGCTGCAGCTTTGGTTAATGCGCCTCTTGCGGGCAACATATTTAAAATTTTAGTTAAACCTGGCGATCAGGTGAATGCCGGAGATGTTGTCATTATTTTAGAAGCGATGAAAATGGAAACTGAAGTTCGCGCGCAAAGCGCCGGTAAGGTTTCTCAAGTTAATGTAAAAGAAGGTGATTCAGTTAGCCATAACGAGCCTTTACTGCATTTAGAATAAGCCTTAAAGGCAAAGATAATAATAACGAGAAACAGAATTTATGTACGAAGGTTTGTTACAGCTTTGGCAAAGCACCGGAATTGCCAACTTTGAATTTGCACAAATTGCGATGATCGCAGTTGGCTTTACATTGCTTTATTTGGCGATAGTGCGCGAGTTTGAGCCGTTACTTTTATTGCCGATTGGATTTGGTGCAATTTTAAGTAATATTCCGGTGGCGGGAATTGCCGAGCCCGGCGGTGTGTTGTACTTAGTCTACCAAGTTGGAATTGAGACGGGTGTGTTTCCACTTATCATTTTTATGGGAGTTGGCGCTATGACAGATTTTGGCGCGCTCATCGCAAACCCGAAAACCCTATTTTTAGGCGCTGCAGCTCAGTTCGGTATATTTGCCACATTATTGGGTGCACTGGCTCTCAATGCACTGCCAGGCATTGAATGGAGCATTCAAGATGCGGCCGCAATCGCCATTATTGGCGGTGCCGACGGGCCAACTGCTATTTTTCTAGCGGGTAAATTAGCGCCTGATTTACTTGGTGCTATAGCTGTTGCGGCTTATTCTTATATGGCGCTTGTACCTATTATTCAGCCTCCTATCATGCGCTTGCTAACAACTGAAAAAGAAAGAGCCATAGAGATGACTCAGTTGCGCCATGTTAGCAAAAAGGAAAAAATTATTTTCCCACTCGTTATATTAACTCTGTGCTTATTGCTACTTCCTTCTGCTGCACCACTAATAGGCATGTTTTGCTTTGGTAACTTAATGAAAGAAAGTGGAGTCGTTAACCGCTTGTCAGAAACAACACAAAACGCACTTATTAATATTACCACCATATTTTTAGGCCTAGGGGTTGGCTCTAAACTATCTGCAGATAAGTTTTTAAACTGGGAAACGATTGGTATTTTGTTGCTTGGTGCTGTGGCATTTTCAATTGGCACCGCGAGCGGGGTTATTATGGCCAAAATCATGTCACGTTTTAGCCGTGAAAAAATAAATCCACTAATCGGAGCTGCCGGCGTGTCAGCGGTTCCAATGGCAGCCAGGGTCGTTAATAAAGTCGGCCTAGAAGCAAACCCACATAATTTCTTATTAATGCATGCGATGGGCCCTAATGTTGCGGGTGTTATTGGGTCGGCGGTCGCTGCTGGCGTATTATTGGCATTAGTTTAACCACATACTGAGGTTTTACATATTCAGCCGTTGTATGACTTAAATAGACCACTAATTGGTTTAAATAGCGAAGATTGACTTACCCAACTATACTGAGTAAGTGGATAAAATTTAAGCTAGTTTGAGGTTGTTTCTATGCCATTAAGATTTCCTGACGAACCGTTATACCAGCTGCTAAGAGCAGAAAAAGTCAAAGAATTTAATCAACAAAAGCCCCAAGGCGAAACTTTAGATTTTCACGATTGTGACTTTCGTGGCTTGGATTTGAGAGGGCTTGATGCCTCGCATTGCAACTTTAGTGGGTGTTATTTTAGAGCCGCAGACCTACGCGGAATTGATTTCTCACTTGCTACTTTAAGCGGTGCAAGTGTTGCTTCAGCGCAAATTTCGGGGTGTTTGTTTCCTGATAAAATTCGCGCAGAAGAAATCCTCTTGTCGGTTGATAAAGGCACCCGGATGAGACCTTCAAGCTAAACGCTAAACAAAGTAAATGATTACTTAAAAATCTTGTTTTCAAGATGAGAAATTTTATATTGTTTAGTTTATACTGCCTGCAATAAACATAAATAACATAAATATTTTAAGGGGCAGGCTTTGGAAGCATTTACTGATTTTATAAAGTTTTTGGATTCATTTTTAGGAAGTGCAGCTTACTTCCCATACCTATTGATTGGTGTTGGTGTTTTCTTCACCATTTATCTTGGCTTTCCACAAATTCGTTATTTTGGACAAGCGACTCGCATTTTGCGTGGAAAATACGCAAAAAGCGATGCACCTGGTGATACTAGTCACTTTCAAGCTTTAACCACCGCTCTATCAGGTACTGTTGGTACGGGTAATATTGGTGGCGTTGCCTTAGCAATTTATTTAGGGGGCCCAGCCGCACTTTTTTGGATGTGGATGACCGCATTCTTTGGCATGACCACTAAGTTTGTAGAAGTCACACTGTCACACAAATATCGTGAAAAAACTGCAGACGGTACAATGGCTGGTGGTCCAATGTACTATATGGAAAAGAAGCTTAACATGAAGTGGTTAGCGGTAATTTTCGCTATAGCAACCATTGTGAGCTCTATGGGTAGTGGCAATATGCCACAAATCAATAATATTGCTGTTGGCTTAAACGAGTCTTTCGGAATTGAAAAGTGGTTAACTGGTGCTGTATTAGCGGTTATTTTAGCCTTAGTTATTATTGGTGGCATTAAACGTATTGCACAAGTCGCTGAAAAAATTGTTCCCGGAATGGCGCTTATTTATCTTGTTGGTGCTTTTGCGGTAATTTTTGCTAACTTGGAAAATATTGGTCCATCATTTATCTCTATATTTGAAAATGTTTTTACCGGTTCCTCAGCTGTTGGTGGTTTTTTAGGCGCTAGTTTTGCCTATGCAATGCAACGCGGTGTGAATCGAGGCCTATTCTCAAATGAAGCAGGACAAGGTTCTGCTGCAATTGCGCATGCGAGCGCAAAAGGTAAAGAGCCTGCGTCAGAAGGTATGGTGTCTTTATTAGAACCATTTATCGATACCATCGTAATTTGTACCATTACCGGTCTAGTGATACTTTCTTCAGGTGTTTGGACAGAAAAGCATCAAAACGACTTTGATACCACGGATATGACTTATTTTGCTGGCAATTATAGTGAGCAAAATAGTGCTGACGTTGAAAAGCTCTATAAACATCTCAATAAAATACAGCAAGAGCCTCTGGCGACTTTTACGGGAGACGTTAGAGTCGTAGACGGTAAAGCCGATGACTCTCAATACACCCTTATTGCTGCTCGTTCAATTGCTGAAGATGTTACCTACAGCCAAGAGGGGCAGCCATTTACAGGAATGCTGAGTATTAAAGACGGTGGTATTACTACACCCGACATTGTGGTGTCAGGAAAGTCGCTTGTTCACTCTGTAAAATTAACCTCCGAGGCATTTAAACGCGGCTTTTTTGGGGATTGGGGACAGTACATTGTCACCATTGGACTTTTACTTTTTGCTTTTAGTACAGCGATTGCCTGGTCTTACTACGGTGACAGAGCGGCAATTTACTTGTTTGGCGAAAGAGCAGTGCTTCCTTACCGCATTGTTTATATTAGTGCCTTCTTCTTGGCATCTATTGTGGACTCGAAAATCATTTGGGAAATTGCTGCCGTGACGGTTGCTTTAATGACCATACCCAATTTAGTCGGTATTTTCTTGCTGCATAAAGATATGAAGCAAACGGTGGCAGAATACTGGAAAGATTTTAAAGAGAATAAAGCAGATTAAAACACCTGTTTGAAAATTGTGATAGAATAACTCTAACAGTCACAATAAAAGCTAATTATTTAGCTGTCGATTGCAAAATAAGCCCCACATAGTGGGGTTTATTCTTGGTCGAGTGCAAACACCAGTTTGCCTAATGATTAACCCAATTTGAGAATGAGACACAATGAGTTATAAAGCACCTTTAGCAGATATGAACTTTTTGCTTAATAATGTATTTAATGTTCAAAATACCTTAGGGCAAATTGAAGCTTTTGCCGAGTTTGATAGCGAACTATACGCTGCAGTTTTGGAAGAAGCCGCTAAGTTTTCAGAAAATGTTTTGTTTCCGCTTAACCGAGAAGGTGATGAGCAAGGTTGCGAGTTTGACCAAGGTAAAGTGACTACGCCTAAAGGCTTTAAACAAGCTTATCAAGAGTTTTGTCAAGGCGGTTGGCAGGGGACATCAGGTGATCCTGAGTTTGGCGGTCAAGGTTTGCCAAAAACTCTCCATGTGCTGATTGAAGAAATGACCTATTCAGCCAATACTTCCTTTTGTTTATATCCTAGTTTAACTAATGGTGCATACCACGCAATTAAAGCGCATGCGAACGACGCGTTAAAGCAAACTTACATTCCTCCTATGTTAGAAGGCCGCTGGTCTGGCGCAATGGGGTTAACTGAGCCGCACGCAGGTTCAGATTTAGGCATCATCAAGAGTAAAGCAGAACCGCAAGGTGACGGAAAATATGTAATTTCTGGAACAAAGATTTTTATAACTGGTGGCGAGCATGATTTAGCTGAAAATATTATTCATTTAGTGTTAGCTAAACTGCCTGGTGCGCCAGCAGGGCCGCGCGGAATAAGCTTGTTTCTTGTGCCTAAGATAAAGGTTAATGAAGATGGTTCTCTCGGTGAACCCAATGGAGTAACTTGCGGTAGTATAGAGCATAAAATGGGAATCAAGGCCTCAGCTACCTGCGTCATGAATTTTGATCAGGCTGAAGGCTTTTTGGTAGGCGAAGAAAATCGCGGCCTTTTTGCTATGTTCACCATGATGAATTTAGAGCGGCTTTCTATTGGCATTCAAGGTATTGGGTTGGCTGAAACTTCCTACCAATTGGCTAAATCTTACGCTTTAGAGAGAAAGCAGGGCAAAAATGCGCAAGGTGAGTTTGCCAGCATTATTGAGCATGCGGATGTTCGCCGAATGTTATTAGAGCAACGGGCCTACACAGAGCCTGCGCGTGCTTTAGCGGTATTTATGGGGCTGCAAATTGACAAGCAATACCATCATTCAGATCCACAAGAAAAATTAAAAGCCGAGTCGTTAATGGCATTGCTTACCCCAATTGCGAAAGCGTTTTTTACGGATAAGGGCTATGAAGCCTGTAACCATGGTTTACAAGTTTTAGGTGGTCATGGCTATGTAAGAGAGTGGGGATTAGAACAGCTTGTTAGAGACGCTAAAATAGCGCAAATATACGAAGGAACTAACGGAATTCAAGCGCAAGATCTACTCGTGCGTAAAGTTTGTTTAGACAAACAAGGCATGCTTGAAATGTTATATGCGTTAATAGAGCAAGACATAGACACGCAAAGTAGCGATGCTTTAGTGGCGCAGCTCAGTCAATCACTACAGCAAGGGCTCTCACGACACCAAAAAACGAGTGCATGGTTGAAGCAAGTATTTAGTTCTCGAGCTGCAGAGGTGCAAGGTGGCGCAGTTGACTATCTACATGCTAGTGGTGTGCTAATTTATAACTGGATGTGGGTGAAAAGTATTCGCGCATTAAATTCCGTCAGCGAATCAGATTTTAGCGCTAAAAAGCGCTTGGCTGCGACTTACTTTAATAAGCAAATAGCCAACAATATCAATGTTTTATGCGATAAAGTTGAGCAAGGTTATGAAGATGTGATGAGTGCTAATAGCGAATTAATTTAAGCTTAAGCAAGCGGTTCCAGAAAAAGGAAGGAAACTTCCTTTTTTTGTGTCTGGCATTTGTGAATGAAGAGCTGATCTTTAACCCAAAATATAATTTTAAAGGGGATGATTGACTAAAACTGAGAAAATGCTAGCTTTAAAGGTAATTCTGTAACTAATTTTAAAATTTGTGAACGGATAGCTATTGGTAAAAATCCAATATTAAGCTATAGTTATCGCAATGTCATAAAGAAAAATCTTAAGTAAGTGCTGTAACTTTATGGAATAGCTAAAGTTTGAGGTAAAATTGCTTTACTAAATGATAGAATTTACGATGCTCGACTTGACGCCAAATATAGACTTTAAAGGCAATTTAGAAGGGTGTTGGCAGTTAAAAATACTTAAAAAGGTTCAAATACAAGGGAATCAGCGTATGTTTCGCAAACTAGTCCTATTAATCATTACCACTGCAAGTTTTTACTCGAGCGCCATTTTTGCGGTTGGCTTGGGGGAGTACAAGCTTAATTCTGGGCTTAACCAACCATTAAGAGCAGAGATTGTTTTGCTTTCTGCAGGCGATCTGGGTGAGCATGAGGTTCATGCTTCGCTGGCAAGCTTAGCAGAATTCGAGAAAGTTGGAGTTGAACGCCTTTTTTATCTTAACGAAATTAAATTTGAAACGGTTAAGTCAGACAATGGTCAAGTAAAGATCTTAATGACCACGCGTGAGCCAATAAAAGAGCCCTTCTTAAACTTTTTAGTTGAACTTAACTGGCCGAATGGGCGTATTATTAGAGAATACACTTTTTTATTAGACCCGCCGGTATTTGAGAAGTCGGCGGCAAGCACTATAGAAAAAGCTTCGGTAAAAAAAACTTCAAATAATTCCAATCAAGTAACTCAGCAAGCAGCTCAGTCGCAACCAGAACCAACCTATAGCGGTAGTAGTTATGGCCCAGTTTCAGCAAACGATACCTTATGGAGTATCGCGAGCAAAGTAAGACCTAACTCTCAAGTAAGCATTCATCAGACCTTAGTGGCTCTATATCGGGCTAATCCAGATGCTTTTGGAAACGGTAATATTAATAATTTGCTGCGCGGTAAGGTGTTAAAAATCCCAGATGAACAGTCAATTGCAAATGTCGCTCAACGAGCCGCCTTGCAAGATGTGGTAATGCAAAACCGTCAATGGAAATCGGGCGGTGCACGTCAAATTATAGATAACTCACAGCAGACTTCACAGCGTGAAATATCAAGCGATGCGCGTTTGCGTTTAGCATCACCAAGTGATTCAAGCTCAAGTCAAAATTCTGCTGGAGGTACGCAAGCGGTACAGCAAATTCAAAATGAACTCGCTAGAACCCAAGAGCAAAGTGCAACTTTACAAGCAGAGAATGAAGAGCTGCGCAGCAGACTTGCAGATGCCTTGCAAAAATTAGAATCTATTCAAGGCGATTCAGCGGTTAACATTGCAGATGCAGAGTTAGCGGCACTTACCCAAGCTAATCAAGATACTTCATCTCAAAATGATAGTGGTATTGATGCAGAGTCTACCGATTCTAACGCCACTGCTGACGAGCTCGCGGTTGAGTCTAGTGACTCTGTTCAAACTGCCGATAACGCAACTGATACAGCAAACGACAATGCTGCCCAAGCAGTGCAACAACCAAAACTACCAGAACCTAAAAAGGTGAAGCCTAAGAAAGTTTATACACCTAAGCAAGAAAAGGGGTTCTTTGAGTCTATTTTAGATTCGGGTATGGCGCTTTGGGGAAGTATTGGGGTTATTCTTTTAGTTGTGATTGCGGTTTTCTGGAAAATGCGCAAGCGCATGGAAGAAGACGACTTTCAAGACGATTTAGTTGCTAGTGCAGGTGCTGCAGGCGTTGATACATCGGAAGACTTTGAGTTACCAGATGTTGGTGATGATATGTTAGTTGAGCTAGATATGGATGAAGATGATGATGCGTCCAAAGAAGGCGATGATGAAAGTTTTGATCCATTAGGTGAAGCAGATATTTATATTGCCTATGGTAAATATGAACAAGCAGAAACTTTACTGCTAGAAGCGATAGAAGATAACCCCATTCGCTCTGATCTAAAAGTGAAGTTAATGGAGTGCTACGCAGAAAATGATGACCAAGAAAAATTTGACTCTTTAGCCGAAGAAGTTTCTCAAGCGGTTGATTCTGCAGAGTGGGAATCTCAAATTAAGCAATTAAAAGAGCAAGCTTGGGGTGAATCTGCGAATGAATCGGGAGAAGAAGGTTTTGATTTACCGTCTACCGAAGATATTTTTGGTGAAGATGAATTTAGTATCGATGACGACTCAAATGTAACTGCTGCTGATACTACAGAAAGTGACGAAGAGTTTGATATTGATATGGACTTTGACACTGAAAAACCAGAAGAAGACCTAAGCGGTGCGGTTACAGAAACTTTCGATGCGATTGAAGACGAGCTATCTATCGACGAAATTGAAGGTGCTGATGAGTTAGACTCTGAAATAGCTGGTGGTGATTTTGAACTAGACCTAGAAGATGACTTAGGGACAGACTCTGAGCAAGATGATGATTTTTCATTAGACATCGGTGATGACTCAGATGATATTTCTTTAGACTTAGATGATGATGAGTTTGATATTGACGGTGATGAAAGCAACTTTGATGAAGAAGACGATGAAAGTGCTGGCGATGAAATTGGCACTAAACTCGATTTAGCAAGAGCTTACATTGATATGGGAGACTCTGAAGGTGCGAAAGAAATTTTAGCTGAAGTAGTTGCTGAGGGTGACGAAACTCAAAAGCAAGAAGCTCAGGCGCTTTTAGATAAAGCTGATTAATAGTAAAATACCCATAACTTAAAACAAAAAGGCGGTTTTTACCGCCTTTTTTCATGAGATTTAAACATGAATATTGCGTTAGGCGTTGAGTATACGGGAACCGCTTATTGTGGTTGGCAACGGCAAAGCCACTCCCCATCAGTTCAACAATGCGTCGAAGAAGTGCTCTCTCAAATTGCTAATGAACCCATTCAGGTTTATTGTGCCGGACGTACGGATTCTAGAGTGCACGCAACTGGACAAGTAATCCATTTTCATTGTTCTAACCCAAGGCCCTTAAAAGCCTGGAATCTGGGCGCTAATACTTTATTGCCGAGCGATATCGCAATTCGCTGGGCGAAATCTGTGCCAGAGGCGTTTCACGCTCGGCATTCGGCAACTGCACGCCGCTATCGTTATATTATTCAAAATACCCCCTACAGGAGCGCTACTTTAGCCACGAAAGTCACTTGGCATAATCAGTCTTTAAACGAGAGCCTCATGCACCAAGCGGCACAGGCTCTGCTTGGAGAGCAAAGTTTTGCCTCTTTTCAAGCTGCTTCATGTCAGTCCAAAACGCCCAACCGTTGTGTTACCCAGGTATCGGTGAAAAGACAAGGGGAGTTCGTTATTGTCGACATTCAGGCTAATGCGTTTTTGCATCATATGGTAAGGAATATTGTGGGTTGTCTAATCACCATTGGCGAAGGCAAAAATCCGGTTAGTTTTGTTGCTGAAGTTTTAGCCAAAGCAGATAGAACACAAGCACCCATGACCGCCAAACCTGACGGTTTGTATTTAGTTAATGTCAGTTACCCGGAAACCTATGAAATACCGAAAATGCCGCTAGGGCCACTCACATTTATTGATAATTTGTAGGCTTACTCGCATTTATTAAAAATCTAACCTAGAGATTAGACCAGTTTATTAACATTAACACTTAACCTTTTGATTAACGATGGTAGAATACCCGCCAGTTTTATTATCAATAAGAGCGAATTATGAGCTGGTTTGAACGAATTTTGCCAAAAAGAACAACCTCTGTTGCCGATCGAAAAAAGTCAGTACCGGAAGGTGTTTGGGCTAAATGCAAAAACTGTGATTCTGTTTTGTACAAGGCTGAATTAGAACGCAGTTTAGAAGTTTGCCCTAAGTGTTCATTTCATATGAGAATTGGTGCGCGAGCGCGCTTGAATAGTTTTTTAGATGACGCTAACTTGGTGGAAATTGGCAGCGATTTAAAGCCTGTGGATCGTTTAAAGTTTAAAGACTCAAAGCGTTATAAAGACCGCATTGTTGCCGCGCAAAAGGCGTCAGGTGAGAACGATGCCCTAGTTGCATTTAAAGGTGAACTTAAAGGACAACCGATTGTTGCTTGTTCGTTTGAATTTAACTTTATGGCTGGTTCAATGGCAGCGGTTGTTGGTGAAAAGTTTGTTAGAGCCGCATTAATTGCAATAAAAGAAGGTTTACCTTTAGTTTGCTTTGCAACGAGTGGTGGTGCCCGTATGCAGGAAGCGCTAATTTCGCTTTTCCAAATGGCTAAAACCAGTGCCGTGTTGGCAAAAATGTCTGAAAAGGGATTACCTTTTATCTCTGTGCTCACTGATCCAACCATGGGCGGTGTGTCTGCGAGTTTAGCGATGCTAGGCGACATTAACATTGGCGAACCAAATGCTTTAATTGGGTTTGCGGGTCCACGCGTTATTGAGCAAACTGTAAGAGAAACTTTGCCTGAAGGGTTTCAACGCTCTGAATTTTTGTTAGATCATGGTGCCATCGATATGATTGTTGACCGGCGAGAAATGCGTGATGTGATTAGCAGCGTGCTATTAAAAATGATGCACCAGCCAGAGCAAGTCGTAGAAACAGAAGCTTAACTTGAAAAAAGATAGATAAAAAATAGGTGCTCAGGCGCCTATTTTTTTATGTTAATTTCCTTTTAAACCGACACTAACCAACGTACTGTCCTGCGGCATAGGCCGATGCCCAAGCCCACTGAAAATTAAAACCGCCTAAATGGCCAGTAACATCTAGCACTTCGCCAATAAAATACAAACCACTAGATTTATTCGACTCGAAGGTTTTAGAGGATATTTCACTGGTATCAACACCGCCGATGGTCACTTCTGCGACCTTATAACCTTCATAGTCTTTAGGATAAATAATCCAGCCACATAGAAGCTCTTCGATTTGCTGTATTTGCTTTTGCTCTAATTGTTTAAGCTTTAAGTTAATATTAAGCTTACTAACTAAATAAGTGGCGACAGACTGACTAAATTGAGTTGCAAGCAAAGTTTTTAAATTAATCTCGGGACGAGTGCTTTTGCTTTCAGCTAACCACTGAGCACAATTTAAATGCGGCAGTAAATTTATGCTAATTGGCATGCCTGGCTGCCAATAGCTAGATATTTGAAGGATCGCGGGGCCGCTTAAACCTTTGTGAGTGAATAGCATGGCTTCTTTAAAGGATGTTTGGCCACAGCTGACTTCAACATCTATAGAATTCCCTGCTAGCTCTGCGAAACTTTGTTTTAGTTTCTCGTCCACAATTAGTGGGGTTAGACCCGGCCTGGTAGGGTATACATGGTGTCCAAATTGCTCAGCGACTTGATAGCCAAACCCGCTAGCCCCCATTGTAGGAATTGATAAACCGCCACATGCAATCACTAGAGAGCGGCATGAAACATCGCCTAAAGTGGTACTAAGCTGATAGCTATCGTTGTCTTTACGGATAGTTTGAATACTGCATTTTAAGTGAATTTTTGCACCATGACTTTGACATTCATTGAGGAGTAAATCGCGAATATCTTTTGAGCTTTTTCGGCAAAATAGTTGGCCAAGAGTTTTCTCATAGTAATCGATTTGGTATTTTTCCACGAGCGCTATAAAGTCCCATTGGGTGTAGCGACTTAACGCGGACTTACAAAAGTGGGGGTTATGACTGATAAAGTTTTCTGGCTCGACATAATAATTGGTAAAGTTACAACGGCCACCGCCACTCATAAGGACTTTTTTAGCCATTTTATTAGCGTGGTCTATTACTAAGGTCTTTTTACCTCTTGCAGCTGCGGTAGAGGCGCACATTAAGCCCGCTGCTCCGGCGCCTACAATAATGACGTCATATTCTTTTAACTCAAACACAAATACTGCCTTACTGACTAAATTGTGCCGCATTTTACCCGATATCCGCAACAAACCCTAAAATTTGTTCTAGACTCTAAAGACGGGGCTTTGTTGAATGTTAGCGATAGCTCATAAAAGATGACTACAATAATTCAGTTTTATTCGTTCTATTTAATTTATTCGTGCTAAAGCGGGAAGTCGGTTATGTATAAAGAGATGTATTACACAGATGACTTAGAAAACTTATCTGAAGAGCTGGTATTTGAGCAAATTCACTTATTAATAGAAGAAAGTCAGGTTGAAGTGCCTAGTTCTGAAGTTTCAATCCAAGACGTTGCAGCTATTGCGTTAAATAATATGCCCGCCAAATACATTTGTAATTTTTTAGAAAAGCAACAGCCAGGGCAGCAACTCACTGATGAAGTGAATGATTTACGCAAATACGCTAAACGGCAAGTATTAAAAGCCATTGATATTGTTAAAAAAGTACCTCATGATTAGGGGATTTCCCCTTATCAGAAAGCGTTAATAAAGTGCCGAGGGTGCCTAAAAATTTAAATGATTGAATATACGATTAATTTATGCGGTGTCTCTTGCGCCGTAGTAGAGTGGAATCCCCAAGCCGAAACTAAAGTTTTTGCCTTGCATGGTTGGCTCGATAACTTAGCTAGTTTTGAAAGTATTGCGGCCCACGCGCCTAATTTGCATATTATTGCGATAGACTTTCCCGGACATGGCCACTCTGCTCACATTCCTACCGGTCAGCTTTATCATTTTATTGATGGTATTTACTTAATTAATGATTTAGCACGCCATTTTAAGCTTAAAAAAATAAATTTGCTCGGTCACTCAATGGGGGGCGCTACCGCTTATTTGTATGCAGCAGCGGCGCCGGAGAAAGTTAACAAGTTAATTGCGATAGAGTCTCTTGGCCCATTAACTGCAGAGCCAGACAAAGGCGTAGCGCTATTACAAGCGGCAATCAAGCAACGTAATGACTTGCATGAAAAGTCCAAGCCTATTTATCCTGACTTTAACCAAGCGCTGAACGCGCGCGCAATCGCATCAAAAATTCAAAGCAAACTAATTAAACCCATAGTTGAACGCGGCTTAGCTAAAGTAGACAACGGCTACACTTGGCGCGCGGATGCCAGATTACGAATTACCTCTGCGACTCGGCTTTCTGAAGCGCAGCTGCTTACGGTTCTAAGTGAAATTCAGTGTGAAGTGTTATTAGTAGAGGCAAAGCATGGTTTTTTGCAGCCCGAGTCATTGTTTTTAAAGCGCCGCGCGGCATTAGCCAATCTTAAAACTCACCTGCTAGAAGGTGGCCATCATGTTCATTTAGAGCATCCGTTAGAAGTTGCCTGCCTAATTCAAGCATTTTTGTTAGAAAACGCTTAAAATTTAGACATTAAGGTAAATTTTTCGTATTTATGAAAAACCTTTTTGCCATTCTCATCGGACTAGTATACTTTAAGCTTCTTGGATGCTGATTATAAAAAGAAATGATGGTAAGCCTAAGTCTTAAAAATTTAGGTTACAATCGATTGGTTGGGAGAATAACAAATGCAAAAAGTCTGGCTTGACTCATACCCAGATGGTGTACCACACGAAATAAATCCAGATTCTTATCAGTCTTTGATCGAGATTTTCGATGAAAGTGTTGCGCTGTACCCAGACAGACCTGCATTCCATAATATGGGTGCAGAGTTAACCTATAAACAGCTCGATCAAAAAGCGCGCGATTTTGCGGCTTATTTGCAGACCGAGCTTGGGCTACAACAAGGCGATCGGATCGCATTAATGATGCCTAATTTGCTCCAATATCCGGTGGCAATTTTTGGCGCTTTTAAAGCGGGCTTAGCCGTGATTAACGTAAATCCGCTATATACTTCTAGAGAGCTCAAGCATCAATTATGTGACTCAAATGCCGATGCAATCGTTATTGTTGCAAATTTTGCCCATACTTTGGAAAAAATAGCCGATGAGACTCCGTTAAAACATATTATTGTCACTCAGCTAGGGGATATGTTGGGCGGCTTAAAATCACACTTAGTTAATTTTGTGGTTAAGTACGTTAAAAAAATGGTACCCAAATACCAGCTTCCAACCGCAGTTACCTTTAAAAATGCAATGCAAAAAGGCGCTCAACTTGAACTTGAAAATGCCAAGTTAACATCTGGTGACATTGCATTTTTGCAATACACTGGCGGTACTACCGGAGTTTCGAAAGGGGCTGTATTAACGCATCGTAATATGGTGGCAAATGTGGTGCAGTCTCACGCTTGGTTATCTACCTCATTAAGCCAGGGGCAAGAAGTCATTATTACAGCACTGCCGCTTTATCATATATTCTCTCTAACCGCGAACTGCATGGTGTTTAGTAAGGTAGGTGGACTAAATGTATTGATCACTAACCCAAGAGACATGCCTGGCTTTGTTAAAGAGCTAGGCAATCATGACTTTACCGCAATAACTGGTGTGAATACTTTGTTTAATGGATTGCTGAATACTAAAGGTTTCGAGCAATTAGACTTCTCCCATTTAAAGCTAACCTTAGGTGGAGGCATGGCGGTTCAAGAAGCGGTTGCTAAAGAGTGGCAGCTAGTCACTGGTAAGCCGCTTTTAGAAGCCTACGGACTAACGGAAACTGCCCCAGCGGTCTGTATTAATCCGATGAATCTAAAAGCTTATAACGGCACTATAGGTTTACCTATATGTTCAACAGAAGTTTCAATTCGCAACGAGCAAGGCGAAGAAGTCGGCTTGAATGAACCGGGAGAGCTGTGGGTTAAAGGCCCGCAAGTAATGCAAGGGTATTTAGACCGACCAGAAGAGACAGCAAAAGTATTAAAAGATGGCTGGTTCGCCACTGGTGATGTGGCTCAAATGAATGAAAAAGGCTTTTGTAAAATTGTCGATCGCAAAAAAGATATGATTTTAGTTTCTGGGTTTAATGTATACCCTAATGAAATTGAAGACGTTGTGGTTGCTCACCCTAAAGTTTTAGAAGCTGCAGCAATTGGCATACCATCTAAATCTAGTGGTGAGGTCGTTAAAGTTTTTATTGTTAAAAAAGACGCTTCATTAACGGAGTCCGAAATTTTGGATTATTGTAAAGAAAATCTCACGGGCTATAAGCGACCTAAAGTTGTCGAGTTTAGAGATGACTTACCTAAGTCAAATGTTGGAAAAATATTACGCAGAGAGTTGAGAGACGAATAGCTTGTTATTCGAAGTTATTTAACCTTTCAGTTTTAGTATGAGCTCAAACGCAAGTCGTTTGAGCTTTTTCGTTTTAGATTAGCAATGAGTCGTTTATATTCATGAATTTAGACAAGGTTCCAGTGCATTGGATTGAAAGCACCTCGGAGTTTGAAAAAATTGCCGCAGACTGGTTAAAAGTTAAACTGTTAGCAATTGACACCGAGTTTGAAAGGCGCACCACTTACTTCCCGAAATTAGCGTTGGTTCAAGTTTTTGATGGTCAATCGATATATCTAATCGACCCATTAAAAGCGCGTTGCAACGATAGTTTTCGTCAGGTTTGTGCCGATCAAAAAATTATTAAAGTGATGCATTCTGCAAAAGAAGATTTAGAAGTGTTCTTTCACTCTTGGGGGTGTCAATTTGAAAGCCTTTTTGACACTCAAGTGGGTTACACTTTTTATAGCGGAAAAATTTCAATTGGTTACGCCAATATAGTCGAAAAATATTGTGGCGTCAGTCTGAATAAACAGGCTACTCAATCTGACTGGTTAGCGCGTCCGTTGAGTCAGGCACAGCTTAATTATGCTGCTGCCGATGTACTCTATTTACCCAAAGTTTACCAGCAAGTGAGCGAACAGCTAGCGCAGGTTCCGCAGGAATTATTTAGTCAAGAGTGTAAACAACTGACTGAGCAAGTAAAGCAGCAACCTGATTATGCTCAAGACTACCGGCAAGCAGGAGATGCTTGTAGGCTTGATGGAAAATCGCTGCACTTGTTTAAATTATTATATCAATGGCGAGAAGAAACTGCGATTTCACAAGATAGAACGCGAAACCACATTGCTAAAGACGTGCAGCTAGTCGATATTGCGTGGCGAAAACCACAAACTAAAAACGATTTAGCTAAAATTGACGGTTTGCACCCACGTTCAGTACGTCAATACCATCAGCAAATTATTGAAATTGTAGAACGGCATCCTTCGCTCGATGAATTAAAGCCGGTGCCTAATCCCAGAGAATTACCTGAGTTAAAGCCGCTGTCACAAAAGTTCGCGCAACAAGCCAAATTAGTTGCCAAAGCGCTGCAAATTGATGCCAGTGTTATTGCCAGTAAACGCTTGCTTAAAAAAGTAGCTTTTGCCTATTTAACGCAAGAGAGCTTTCCCGCATTATGGTGTAGCTGGCGCAAACAATATTTAAAGCCACATTTTGACCGCGAATTTGCAGAATTCAATACTAGGCAAGGGAAATAAAAGTGTTAGAATAAGCTATTCGCGCATTGAGCTAAGCAATTTGAGTTAGTTTTTTAAATTGCAAATTAATTAAATCGATATTCAAGGAACATCATGTTAGCAAGTGTATACCGAAGTAACAAAAAGGACGAGATGTATCTGTATGTTACCCAAAAAGATGATTTTTCCGCAGTTCCAGAACCCTTGATGAAAGTTTTTGGTAAACCTGAATTTGCATTACAACTTAATTTAAGCAAACGTGAGTCTCTTGCTCGAGTTGACATTGAAGAAGTTCGCAATAAACTTAATGATGAAGGTTTTTATTTACAAATGCCGCCTTCAATTCACGCCAATAAGGCCGATGAATAATATTGATTTTGTTTTTGTCGTATCATCTCTGGTTAAATTTAAGCCTTGAGTTTGAGAGGCTAGATTAAGCTTAACAATTATTAGAAGGTAATTTTTTGAACGCTATTAAACCTATCCCTTTAGTCTTAATTATTTGTGCTGCTATGCTATCGGCAAGCTCGTACACTTTAGCTCAATCGGAAGTAGCGACCAAATCCGCGCCAGCTTCAAAAATTTCGCAAGCAGAAAAGTTTAATGCTTGGAAGCAAAACTTAAAAGCCGACTTCATTAAACAAGGGGCGAGCGAAGATTTTGCCGTGGAGATTATTCAGTCGCTTGAATATTTACCTAAAGTCATTCGCCTCGATAGACGTCAACCTGAAGGTACTATGACGCATGAAGAGTATTTAACTAAAGTTATTCCAGAGAGCAAAGTGAAAGCCGCGCGAAAAGCGTATAAAAGTAATATTGATGAGTTAACCAAAGCCGAAAAGAAAACTGGAGTCGCTGCGCGCTTTATTGTTGCCTTGTGGGGTAAAGAAACCCATTTTGGCAGAATAACCGGAAATTATCATGTACCTAGCTCTCTAGCCACTTTAGCATTTGATGGGCGTCGAGCATCGTTCTTTAGAAAAGAATTATTGGCGGCTGTTAAAATTTTAGCAGAAGGACATATTGGCCTTAATGAAATGCAAGGAAGCTGGGCGGGGGCCATGGGAAATTGTCAGTTTATGCCATCGAGTTTTTTGCGCTTAGCTGTAGACGCTAATGGTGATGGCAAAAAGGACATTTGGTCAGATAAACAAGATATCTTTGCTTCAATGGGTAACTACTTAAGCCAGTCCGGTTGGAAACCTAATCAAACTTGGGGCCGCCAGGTTAAGTTAACCCAGCCATTTGAAAATTATCCTATTGGTAAAAAGCATAAACGCCCTTTAAGCGAGTGGCAAGATTTAGGTGTGAAGCGGGCCGATTTATCTGAGCTGCCAAACGCAAATATTGACGCTTACTTAATCGCTCCTGGGGGACAGAAAGGAAGAATTTATTTAGTTTATAATAATTTTGACGTGCTAATGCGTTGGAATCGTTCGCATTATTTTGCCACGGGTGTCGGTTATTTAGCAGATAGAATTGGTTTTCCGCACATAGATACTCAGTCGCGTTAAACTTATGCTAAATATGCAAACTATTCCTATGTGGTTTTACCCTAAAATTGTTGACCCACAAAACACAACGCAGTTTCAGTTTCCTACCAGTAAAGTGGTGTGTATAGGGCGCAACTTTGTTGCCCATGCTCAAGAGTTAAATAACCCCGTACCTAAAGAGCCGCTGCTTTTTATAAAACCAAACTCCTGTTTGGTGGATTTTGCCGAGCCGCTTAATCTTAACCATTTAGCTGAGCCTTGTCATTTTGAAACTGAGCTCGCCATTTTGATTGGAAGTTCGCTAACTAATGCAACTGCAGCTCAAGCTGAAGCGTCGATTTGTGGTGTAGGCTTAGCATTAGACCTTACCTTGCGAGAGATGCAGCAGCGCTTAAAAAAACAGGGACACCCTTGGGAAAAAGCCAAATGCTTTGATAATGCTTGTCCTGTAACTAGTTTTATCTTAACGGAAAAAGGCTTAAACTGGGATCAAATTGAATTTAAGTTGCAAATTAACGGCAATGCGCAGCAACAAGGCTATACTAGTCAAATGATTGTTGGTGTCGTTGAGTTAATCGCAGAAGCATCTAAACACTTTAGGTTATTACCTGGAGATATCGTATTAACGGGTACGCCCGCAGGGGTAGGACAGCTCAATGTTGGTGATCAGCTAGCATTAAGTTTAACTTTTCAATCGCAAGATACTAACCAGCAATTCAACTATCATTGGCAAAGTGTTGTAAATTCAAATGACAAAACCTAACAAACTTGATCGATTTTGGGAGCGAATTCCATTGTTGGAACTGAGTGAAACCCAATGGGAATCTATTTGTGATAGTTGTTGTCAGTGTTGCGCGCACAAATTACAAGACGAAGAAACTGAAGAAATAGTAAAAACCAATATAGTTTGTCAATACCTCGACACCAATCAATGCCGCTGTACAGTCTATCCAGATAGACATACTTATGTTCCAGACTGTATTAAAGTCACCCCTGAAAATGCCGCTGAATTGGACTGGATGCCAGATACCTGTGGTTATAAGCTTTTAGCTAATGGTGAGCCGTTGCCTAAATGGCATCCATTAGAAACTGGTGATCCTTTGTCGGCTAAAAAGCAGGGTGCGGCAATTTGTGGCAAGGTGATTAGCGAGGCAGACATCAATCTTGAAGACATAGAAGACTATGTTGTTCCTGACAACTATTTTAATAGTAAAGATTAGTCAAGATTGGCGACTCGCTCGATAACAAAGTTTAATTATTCACTGGTTTCGTTCAAATCTTTAAAGTTCACCCTAACTTTGTGAGCTATCTAACTGAATATTATGATAATTCTGATATATTAGGCTACACTAGAGATGTCGATTAGTAAACTTGATGGCTATGTAAATGCAAAATCTTTGGTTAAAAATACTTTGTCTAATCATTTGTGCTCTAAGTGCAGGGGCTTGGTCCGCAGAAAATAGTAAAAATCTAGCCAAATCAGATGTTCGTTTACTGATTGATATATCGGGAAGTATGAAAAAGAACGACCCGCAAAACCTTCGTATACCCGCGTTGCAATTAGTGACTAATTTGATGCCAAAGGGAGCTGATGCAGGCGTTTGGGCGTTTGGGCGTTACGTTAACATGTTGGTGCCTTTGGCGCAGGTTGATAAGCAATGGCAAAGCCAGGCGACGAACGCCGCAAAAAAAATTAATAGTGCAGGCCTTTACACCAATATTGGTGGAGTTTTGGAAAAAGCCAGTTATGGTTGGAGTTCACCCTCTAGCGATGAAAAGCGAAGCTTGATATTACTTACCGATGGAATGGTAGACATTTCTAAATCAGCGTCGGCGAACCAAAAAGAGCGCACCCGAATCCTCGAACAAGTATTACCCAAATTAATTACCGCTGGTGCGACTATACATACAATCGCGCTATCGCAAAATGCCGATCACGAATTACTGAAAGCTTTATCTGATCGAACTGACGGTTGGTATCAAGCGGTAGAAAGTGCAGAAGAGCTTCAAAAAGTTTTTCTTAAAATATTCGAACAGTCAACCCAGCGCGACAGTTTGCCGTTAGAAAACAACCGCTTTAAAGTCGATGCCAGTATAGAAGAAATGACACTACTCGTATTTAAAAGCGAAAACAGTGATAAAACGCGCTTAATTACTCCAGACAAAACGGCTATAGAAGGTGCGACGAGTGATGGAAATGTACGCTGGTTTGCAGCTAAAGATTATGACCTAGTGACAATAGAAACACCACAACCTGGTGACTGGCAAATAGAAGCCGATGTCGATCCTGATAACCGAGTAATGGTGGTAAGTAACTTACGTCTTGATGTTAGCAGTGTACCAAATAACTTACTTTCTGGTGAAGCCATTGATTATCAAGTGGCGTTGTTACAAGATGATAAACCTATCAGCAAACCAGAGTTTATAAAACTAGTAAAAGCTCAGTTAACGCAAACGAAAAATGGCCAGTCTAGTCGGTTAGCCATGTTTTATGATGGTTCTGAAAGCCGTTTTAAACAAAACTTTTTTACTGATAACTATGAAGGCATATTAAATTTACAGTTGATTGTAAGAAGCCCAACGTTTGAGCGAACTCGCAATCATGCAGTGAATATTTATGGCTCTCCATTAATCCCTTCAGTTAACGTTAGCGATACCATAGAACAATCACATGAAGTGAGCTTTAGTATCCGCCAAGATATAGTTAAACCAGAGACAGTTACAGTGATGGCAACGGTCGAGTTGCCTAATGGTGAAAAACAATTTATTGGTTTAGAAGATTTAACTCAACCAATTAAAATTCCTTTTATTGCGCTTGGTGGTGAATATAGCGTAACTTTAGACATTAAAGGCCAGTCAATTACTGGTCGAGAGTTTTCTGTTTCGCCCGAACCTATCGTTTTTAACGCAGAACCATTAATTCAACCAGCTGAACAGCAAGAAGCGCCGCCTGAAGAGCCTGTTGTTGATATCAAACAACCAGAAGTCGAGGCGCAAGCCGAGCAACCTAAAGTTGAGCCTGTTAATTCAGATAAACAAGAATCAGCAGACACAAACAATAGCGAAACGGATTCAAACACCGAAACTGAACCCGAAACTGACTGGACATTTTGGATTTATATTGGCATAGGTGTAAATCTATTACTGGGTGTAGGAGGCTTTTTTGCTTGGAAGCTAGTGAAAAAGAAAAACCAGCAAAGTGCGTTGGCGGTTGCAGACGAGCTCGCGCTTGATGAAGAAGATGACGAAGACAGTGAAGATGCTGAAGCAGATGAAGAACAAGAAGAAGATGATGGTTATGATGAATATGAAGATGAGGAAGAGACCAAAGATGATCCCGGCGCTAAAGCATAAGTTGAGGTAAAGAACATGAATAATGAAATGTTCTCATGGTTACTCGTATTAGAGATCGTCTTGCCTTTTGTCATTTTGAGCATTGTACTCATTTTGGTTATTTTAAAAGGGCGTAAAAATAATAAAGAAGCTGCTCGCTTTCTTATTGAGAAAATTAAGAGTAACGAAGATTCACAACGTAAAGAAATTTTTAATTTCTTAAAAAATCAGTTAAACCTTGATAAAAATATAGCGAAACGGGCAACCCGTAAAATAACTAATGATAGAAAGTTTTTATTTAGAAACTTAATTAGTGGCATGCTAAATAAAAATCCGGAAGCCATTGCCTCATTAGAATTAGATATGAGTCGAATTTTTGGCCACTATCACGATCTGACAGCAAACCCAGTGACCACAGATGCAGCTCCAGAAGGCGCGCCAGAATCGAATACTGAGGAGAATACTGAAGATCTAAAAGCGCTGAAAAAAGAAATTAAATTATTAAAGCAAGAAATCCATGTCACTTTAACAACCTTAAATAATATATTTGGCGAGTTTAGCTCTATGTTTGGTGAAGAAGTCCCATCGAGTGAAATGTCTGTAGAGCAAATAATAACGGCAATGGAGTCTTTTGCTGGCGCTAAGGTGAACACTGATGCTGTGGTCGCCGAAATGGATCAAACCGATGCAGGCAAACCTGCAGTCTCAGGTAATGCTCAATCTGCCGCTAGTGCAAACGAAGGTAACAGCGATGATAAGAACAGTCCTGTTGAAGAGGACACCCTTGAAGACACGAGCAATTTAGACAAGACATTAGCTGAATTAGAAGCAAAAGCCGGAGAACCAGACGCCAATATTATTGTAGACGATGAGTCTGTAGAGCCTATGGAAGATGACTTGCTTGAGCAAGCCGTTGAAGACTTACTGCCCGAGCTGCAAGACGAGCCTAGCCCTCAAGTTCCAGAAGAAGTCGAAACGGCTGAGAGCTTTAGCGAGAAATTAAGCGCTGAGTCAAAGCCTAAAGAAGAAAAAGATGAGCTCGACTTTTCAATCGACAGTGAATTAGATGATATTGATAGCGCGCTAGATGAATTAGAGTTAGGAACTTCTGACGATGAGCCTTCATGGGATGAAGCCTTTGAAGAAAGTGGAGATAAAAAAGAGGGTGAAAAATAAGCAACTTTTACATTAAGTTGTTTGTTAAATAACCACTTATGCCTAATATGCAACTTTTTTTAAAAAAAAGGCAATTTTTTTAAATTTATCGTTGACAGCAAACTGGGGTAAACGTATTATTGCGCCCGCTGAAACGCACTAGCTAAAAACTTTTCTGAACGGAGTTTTTACGCATGTTTCACAACTCGGAGCGGTAGTTCAGCTGGTTAGAATACCGGCCTGTCACGCCGGGGGTCGCGGGTTCGAGTCCCGTCCGCTCCGCCATTTTAAAGCCACTAAAAGTATCACTTTTAGTGGCTTTTTTGATCCACTCTTATTTTATTTCTCAAGCGCTTCTTGTCCACCTCTCCTTTTCAATACCGAGCTAGCAGTCATTCTGTTTTTTATAGCATTCATCGCAATTGTGACCTGTCGTCAGGCTTTGCAAACTAGATGAGAATATGACTCATTGGTATTTTTTGTATGCGATACCAGCCTGGGTAGGTCAATATTCTGATGTTCAATGGACAGCTTGATAGCTTTTGTTGGTTAGACAATAATCAGATTGATAGCGTGCAAAGCTTGGCTCTAAATAGTATTTTGTTAATTTTTATTGGTAAATTTAAGACAAGTTTATGATTTAAGGGCTTTTTACCACCAAGTTAAGCCATAAACTGAGCAGATCGGCTGAAATGTTTTATATTTTTCAATTGAATCAATCAGTTCAGGCATTTGACACTGGCTAAATGCAGTTGAATAATTTAAGATAATGCGAGTTATAATTATAGATAAATAGCGGATATGAGGGACACTAATGAAAAGACTTGCCATTGCAGTTATTCATGGTCTGGGTAGTGAAGAAGAGTATTACTCAGTTGAATTAAAACATCGAATTACTGAAGAGTATGTGAATGGGGCTGAAGGCCGCATGGAAGATGAGTTACTTTTCCATGAAATTTACTGGGGCGACCTTGTAAAAGAAGAGCTAAAGCAATTTAGAGAAAAAGCCAATTATAAAGGTGATTTGGCTTATCAAAATTTACGTCAAATCATGACAGACACTCAGGCTCTTGCGCTATTGTATCGTCCGGGTACAGAAATTTACGAAGCAATTAACAATCGAATTAAAGACGGACTCCGTAAGTTTGCTGGCCATCGTCGGGTAAATGTAGATGAAACGCCGTTGGTGATTTTAGCTCATTCTTATGGCGGCGTGATGATGTCGCATTTTATGCGCGAAACCAAGCTAGCTAATTCGTCGGTTAATAACTTTGAAGGTCTAAAAACAGTTGCAGGCTATGTCACTTTTGGTAACCCAATGGGATTATATGCCATGGATGCAGCAAAATCGTTACTTGGAAAGCCATGTGATATTGTGGGCGAAGTACTTGACGATGATCTGAAAAAACGAGCACGTTGGTATAATTTTTATGACAAAGACGATATTATAGCTTACCCGCTAAAAGGTCTTTCAGACGAATTTAACACCTATGTTCATGGTGACTTTGAAATTAATGTAGGTAGTGCTGCGACGTCTTGGAACCCTGCTTGCCACACAGGTTATTGGGAAGATAAAGACTTTTATCGCCCTGTTGCAGACTTTATTGCCGAGCTTAGAGCTCCGCATTCTTTTTGGCAAAGCTAGCTTTAGCCATGCAAGAGTTTAAAAAGCCTGCGTAAGCGGGCTTTTTTTTTGCACAAGTAACGCAGCTAATTTTTAAAACTAAAAATTGCGGTTTAAGAAAAATCGAATAGCACAAGGGTAAAATTGCCTAGGCTTAATTATTTCCGGTATTTAGGTAAATTATAGATAAATAAAAATGACAGATATCTTTAACAATATTCAGTGCCGAGACTTAGGCAAAGTTATTTCGTTGCAAAGAACTATTAAGAGCAGGGCCAAGAAAAAGCAGCCGGTTGATAATCTTAATAAAAAGCTGTCAGATATAGTGGCCAAGTCAATTCAAAAAACATCGCACATTGAGCAACAAGTTAAAGCGTTAAAGTTAGGCGTTGATACTGAGTTGCCCATTGCAAATCACGCGGCAGAAATAACTCAACTTTTGGCATCAAACCAAGTGATCATCGTAGCTGGAGAAACTGGTTGCGGTAAGACTACTCAACTCCCTAAAATATGCTTAAATGCTGGTTACGGGGTTAAAGGGGTTATAGCCCACACTCAACCTCGACGCGTGGCCGCGACTAGTGTAGCAAGACGCATTGCCGAAGAAGTGGAAACGCCTTTAGGGGAAGGGGTGGGGTATGCGATACGTTTTGCCAATAAATACTCATCACAAACTCGCACTAAATTAATGACAGACGGCGTCTTATTGGCTGAAATAGAGCAAGATCCGCTGTTAGCTCAATACGAAGTTATTATTATCGACGAAGCTCATGAGCGCAGCTTAAATATTGATTTCTTATTAGGCTTTATCAAACAAATAATTCGCAAGCGTTCAGATTTAAAAGTAATTATTACCTCTGCAACGATTGACCCAGAAAAGTTTTCTAAAAGCTTTAACAACGCACCAATTGTTAGTGTAGAAGGTCGTAGTTACCCTGTTGAAGTACGCTATAGAGAGCTCGATAGTAGTGATAATGAATCTAGTCACGATGCAATTCTTACTGGTGTTATTAATGCGATAGACGAGTGTTGTAGCGAATCAAGTGGTGATATCCTAATTTTTGCCGATGGCGAAGGGCAGATAAAATCAATTGCTAAACAAATTCATCAATCAAATATAGCCGACGTAGAAATCCTTCCCCTATATGCCAGGCTAAGTGCTAAAGAACAACAAAGAATCTTTTCTGCGAGTGCGAAGCGTAAAATTATTATTTCAACCAATGTGGCAGAAACCTCTTTGACAGTACCGGGAATTATCTTTGTTATTGATATTGGAACGGCGCGAGTCAGTCGCTTTAGTCAACGCAATAAAATTCAACAACTGCCGGTTGAGAAAATATCACAAGCGAGTGCTAATCAACGTAAAGGTCGTTGTGGTCGAATTGCGCCGGGCATTTGTATTCGTTTGTATAGTGAAGAAGATTTTTTAAACCGCGAAGCGTTTACCGCACCAGAAATAAAACGGACTAACTTGTCTTCAGTTGTATTAAAGCTTAAAGCAATGCATGTGAATGAAGTTGAAGCTTTTCCATTTATTGAGTCGCCAAGTGAGCGCTCTTGGAAAGTTGCATTTAACTCGTTATTTGAGCTAGGCGCTTTAGACCAGCGAAAAGAAATTACTCCAATAGGTAAAGCGATGGCTAGTTTGCCCGCTGATCCGCAACTTGCTCGAATTTTAGTCGATGACAGTTTAGTTGCGGTAGATGAAATGCTTGTGATTTGCAGTTTAATGAGTGTTAGAGAGGTAAGAGAGCGTCCCATAGACAAGCAGCAAAAAGCCGATCAGCTTCATCAAAAGTACAATTTGAATAATTCAGATATATTAACTGCAATTGAATTATGGCGTCAGTTAAATCAACAAAAGCAAGCATTAAGTTCTAACGCATTTAAGAAATGGTGTAGTCAGAATTTAATTAACTTTTTAGGTTTTTTAGAATGGAGAAGAGTTTATCAGCAACTTAAAGACGCTGTAATCGCTTTACCTAAATCAGTCAACTCAACTCCTGCACACCCAGATGAAGTGCACAAAGGATTAATCCCAGGTTTTATTACCCACATATTCCAGCGCTCACAAGATCTTTATTATCAAGGGGTTCGTGGATTGAAAGTTTGGGTACACCCATCGTCTTTATATTTTAAGCAAAAAAAGACTTGGCTAATTTCTGCAGAAATGATTGAAACAGAAAAGTTTTACGCGAGAATGAATGCTGATCTACAGCCAGAATGGATTGAGGAGCCTGCCAAACATTTATTAAAGCCTAACTATAAAGATATTCATTGGAGAAAGAAGAAAGGTCAAGTGATGGCCTACGTTGACAAGACATTACTCGGCTTACCTATAGTCAATAACCGGCTAATTAACTACGCTGCTATCGATCCGCAACTCGCTAGAAAGCGCTTTTTACTCGATGGCTTGGCTTTAGATCAATTACCAGAAGATTTACCCTTTATTAAAGCCAACAGGAGTAAGCTGCTTGAGCTAAAAAGCCGGGAGCAGCAACAGCGACTCAATAATATATGTATCGATAACCAATCTTTAGCTGAACTTTATGCTAGTAAATTACCCGACCATATTTGTAGTTTTGCTAGCTTGAAAAAATGGTTAAAGAAAGACTTTAAAGCACGTAATAGCCTTTTAAGTTTTAGCATAGAAACGTTAACTCTTAACCAAGCAGAGAGCCCAGATGATTATCCCGCCACAATAAAAGTAAAAGGTGTTGAATTAAATTTGCACTATTGTTTTGCTCCTGGCACTCCACAAGATGGGGTTAGTGTGGAAATACCTGAAAATATGGTCAATCAGTTTACTGATCGTGATTTTGATTGGTTAGTACCAGGCTATTTGAAAGAAAAAGTATTAGCGGCACTAAAAGTTTTACCTAAACCTATGCGTAGGAGCTTAATTCCTTTAAATGATACTGCGGAAAAATGCTATGCAGCGTTAGCTTCAACTAAGTCTCAAGGAAGCTATTTTCTAGAAGAACTGGCCAAAGTGCTACAAAAAATCTCTGCACAAAAGGTGGTTAAAGAAGACTTTGATGTAGCCCAAATTGAAAGCCATTTAACGATGAAATATCAGATAATGAGCACAAAAAAACAAAGCGCTTCACCGCAGCTTGTTGACTCATTGTCATTGATTAAACCAAAACTTGAGCGTAAGCATAAAGTCAAAATAGATAGCAATGACTCAGGCTTTAAAACGTGGCCTAAAGGTGATTTTTCAATAGAGCTAATTGAAGAGTCTAACGGGCAAACGATTAGAACTTTTCGAGCCATGGTTGACTGCACAAGCCAAGTTAAAATTAACAGTTTTCCAGACAAAACTGCAGCAGTTAATGCTCACGCACAAGGAATTGCACGGTTATTATTATTGAATAACGCAGCGGCAATTAATCAATTGGGTAAAGGTTGGCCTGACTACCGTCGATTAGAAAAAATGAACCTAAGGTTTGGCGGTTTTAGGGCACTATTTGATATGGTCTGCCTTTTAACTGCCGCTCAAGTCGTAGCGCAGCGTAGCGCAGTGTTAAGTGAGCAAGAATTTAAGCAATTGAACGATATTTTTAAGTCGCAGTATCGTCAATTGATTGCGGAAAAACTTAATCTTGTTTTGCCGCTAATTGAACAGCGTGAAAAAATATTTAGTCAGTTAAGCGAGTTATCTTCTGCTAGCTATGCAAAAAGCGTTAAAGATATTAAATCTCAGTTACAAGAACTATGGCAAAGTAGTACATTGTTAAGTGCGGGAGATGATTTGATAAATCGATATACTCGATACCACAAAGGCGTATTAATCCGCATAAAGAGAGTTACAACCAATTTTCCTAAGGAAGATCAGGCGCTAGAAGTTTGGCAAGATTGGCAACAATGGCACAAAGAACTACTCGCCTATAATACTCACGAAGAGCTAAAGCAATATTTTGTCGTCGTTTATTGGATGCTGCAAGAATATCGACTTAGCTTATTTTCGCCCGGGGTAAAGACAGAGGGGGGTATTTCTTCTAAAAAGCTCCAAAAGGCTTTTGAAAAGCTTGAGAAAGAAATTGAAGCGATATAGTGGTTGAATCAAATGATTAAAATCATCCTAAAGGAGCCAAGCGAGTTATTGAAAGCTGGAATAGTTTAAGTGGTTACAGTGATATAAAACTAAAAATAAACCTCAATAAGCGCTTCGATCACATTAAGGCCAAATAGTTACTTAATTGAGTAGAAGAAGAGCTTGGAAAAATCCTTTGGATACACATTCAACGACTAAATTAAAAGTCCAATCGGGTTATTTGAGGTGTCTAAGTACTAATTAAACTTCTAATCTAGGTTATATTTTTATCTTATTAGTGACACTGCTTCTTTTAACCGAGTAACTGATTTAAATAGACAGGCCAAAAAATAGTTTACAAAGCAATCAATTAAGGTTAATGTACTACTTGCTTGGGTGGTGGTTGCTTGGGTGGTTTGCTAATCCCCGTTTGCTAATCCCAGTTTGTTAATCCTAGCTTGTTAAGGCAATTGCCTGATGTGAGTTTATTGGGATAACGGGTGTCTAGCTCATCTAAACTGTTAACATGGGTTTAGCTGCAACAAGTAAGCTCTAATAGTGGCTGCAGAGCATTATATCAAAAGGACTATTTAGGAATTAAATATGAAAGAATTAACCAATAGACAAAGTGAAGTATTTGAGATCCTCAAAAAGTATGTCGAAGAA
This sequence comes from Aliikangiella aequoris, assembly GCF_053709105.1. Taxonomy (NCBI): domain Bacteria; kingdom Pseudomonadati; phylum Pseudomonadota; class Gammaproteobacteria; order Oceanospirillales; family Pleioneaceae; genus Aliikangiella; species Aliikangiella aequoris. The sequence goes on along the minus strand of NZ_CM132298.1, from coordinate 2,263,144 downwards.
TTCGGTATAGCACCTACTCACGTGGAGCTCGCAGAGCTTATTGGGGTTAGTTCGTCAAAAGCGGCTGCGGATCACCTTAAAGCATTAGAAAAAAAGAATGTGATTAAAATATACGCTGATAAGCCTCGCGGCATTCAAATAATTAACGCAGCAAATGATAACGAGCTGCCGCTCATTGGCTCAGTTGCAGCGGGTCTGCCGATAGAAGCGGTAGAAAATGTTGAGGCATATATCACTATCCCAGAAGTGATTAAACGAAATAAACCGACTTTTTTACTGCGGGTTAGAGGGGATAGTATGATTGATGCCGGAATTTTAGATGGTGATCTTATTGCGGTACGCAAAACCAGTACTGCTGAAGTAGGCCAAATAGTCGTCGCTAGAATAGACGACGAAGTCACAGTTAAAACTTTGCGTCGAAGTGGCAATAACGCAGTTTTAGAGCCTGCCAACGAAAGTTATGAACCGATTGTACTGCCTGCTGAAGATTTAGCCATAGAAGGCAAGTTTGTTGGTCTAATCCGCGCTTAATTAAACCTAAAGCAAGAATTTTGGCTGTTAAGGCTGCTGTTACGAATGCCCGTGTTCCTCTAAATAGGGGCATTTTTCTTCTTTTGGCTGGATTTATTCAATCAATCCGCTAGAATAGCCGCCAATTCAAATGTTGGTTGGTTTTTGTTCTATGAAGTTTATTATTAAGTTATTCCCCGAAGTTATAATCAAAAGTAAGCCTGTTCGTAAAAAGCTGATTGCTCAGCTAAAGAAGAACTTACGCAAACTTTTGTCAGAAATCCATCCAGCGATCGAAGTTTTAGGCTCATGGGACTATGTCGAAGTAAAAATTGATGAAGCACTAGATTCCAGCCTAATGTCGAAACTTTCAGAAGAAACGCTAGAAGTATTACGCAACACACCTGGAATTGACTTTATCCTAAGTGTGAAGTCTCATCCTTTCAGCTCATTAGAAGACATAGCCGAAGTTGCTGTTAATGAATACGCTCCGCAGATTAAAGGAAAGACATTTTGTGTGAGAGTTAAGCGCTCGGGTAAGCACGCTTTCAATTCTATTCAAGCCGAACAAAAAGTTGGTGGGGCATTGCTCGCTAATAGCGAATCGAATGGGGTTCAACTCAAGAATCCAGAGTTCACTGTGTCTTTAGAAATAAAGCAAGATAAGCTGTTAACGATTCAAAAAAGAACTCAAGGGCTTGGTGGGTTTCCTATGGGGCAGCAAGAATCTTGTGTTAGCTTAATTTCTGGTGGTTATGACTCTTCTGTAGCAACTTATTTAATGATGAAACGGGGAATACGGACCCACTTTTGTTTCTTTAATTTGGGTGGAATGGCCCACGAAGTTGGAGTTAAACAAGTTTCTCATTATTTGTGGAAGCGTTACAGTGCTTCTCATCGAGTGCTTTTTATTACTATTCCGTTTGAAGAAGTGGTCAATGAAATATTAAAAAGTATTCACCACTCACAAATGGGTGTGGTGCTTAAGCGTATGATGCTACGTGTAGCAGAAAAAGTCGCCCAAGAGTTTAATGCGCCAGCGTTAGTTACTGGCGAGTGTGTTGGTCAGGTATCGAGTCAAACTTTGACTAACTTATCCGTGATTGATAAAGCCGTAGACACTTTAACTTTACGTCCATTAATTACTATGGATAAGCAAGATATTATTTCTTTGTCTCGACAAACCGGGACAGAAGAATTTGCTGCTGTAATGCCTGAATACTGTGGAATTATTTCAGACAAACCAACGACTTGTGCAAAACTCGACAGGATAGAGCATCAAGAAACTAATTTTGACTTTAGTATTTTAGAGCAAGCATTTGCGGATAGAAAAGTAGAGAATATTGATCAGATTTATCAAACGGATAAAAATTTGGATAATATCGATATTGTCTCTATGCCTGATAGCGACGATATTATTATTGATATTCGCCACCCCCACGAGCTTGCCTCTAAGCCATTATTTTTAACAAAGAATGAAGTGCTTTCTATTCCATTTTTTAAATTATCGAATGAGTCGGCTAAGCTTAACAAAGAGAAAACCTATTTACTCTATTGCGACAAAGGAATTATGAGTCAGTTGCAAGCTGAAACTTTAAGCTCGCAAGGGTTTGCCGTTAAAGTTTACCAGCCTGCTTAATTAGGCTTAGCCACGCGGCTGACATTTTAGTTTTTTGTTGGTCGCTCCTTCGTGAAAACCGTCGCCATTACTGTCTTTAGAGTGTCGGATTCGACCCGATTTAGTAATAATTAAAGCCCTAGATAATTTAGGGTGTAATTGGTGGCATAGCTCAAAGGTCCCATTTTGGTGATTAGTAATACCTGTTTGGTGCCATTGAAAAGAGTCTCTTTTGCCAAACGCTCTCCAACGTAAGCTGAGGTTATCATCGTTAAGTTGGTTAAGTTTCAAAAGCACGTCACTGTTGTTAAATAAGCGATCTTCATCTTTGTCGAAAAAAATTAAATATCCCTTGGACCAGTTTTGTGTGCACGTTCGCCCATCATTGCTTGGGCATAGAGTCACTTTCTTGGTATTTGTAATGGCCATTTTTCGGGCATACTGAAGGCTCGATTTCAGATTAAGTAACACTGAGATGGTTGCCTGTTTCTCTATGAATAACGTTAGTTTGGGTACGGCATAACCAAATAAAACGACGAAAATTGATAGGGCAATCATTAAATCTATCAGCGTAAAGCCTCTTGTTTGATAAGATGCCATGTTAAAGTCCTTTTCATTGCTTTTATTATGAATTGTTATAATAGTTAACAATGGAAAAAGGAACTAATGGCGAATCACTGAAGTTTTATTGAGAGATTAAGTTAATTTCTATACGAGAAAATTAAGTTGCGAAGTAAGCAAAAAACCATCGTTTTAAAAGATAATAGCAAATTATAATAATCACTATTTTAAGAGCTTGAAATTTATAAATAATTGCATTAATAGATTTTCTCAAATTGCAATAATTTGTATTCTAATTTAAAGCGTCGCAGTTCCCCATGTAACGAAAATAAAAACGGCTTATCTCATTATTAGCGGTAAGTATTGGTTGATACTCAGTGATTATCAAGGCACTAAAATCATTATTACTCTAAGGATAGCTTTTTTAATTTGTAACGCATGGCTCTAAAACTTATACCGAGAATTTTGGCTGCTTGCGTTTTGTTTCCTTCGGCTTCTTCCAGTGCCTTTATAATTTCTTGTTTTTCTATAGACTCTAAATACTCATCTAAACTGATGTCGTTTCTTGCCGGTAGGCGTTCAGGTAGTGACGCTGGACTGTTAGGCTCATTTGGCAGCTCGTTAGTTATATTTAAATCAGATTCTGTGATTACTTTTCCGGTGCAGAGCGTTACGGCGCGCTCTAAAATGTTTTCTAGCTCGCGAATATTACCAGGAAACGTGTACTGTTTTAGCTGGTTAAGTGCTTGTTGATCGAGTGAGGGCTTGTCTACTTGATGCGTGCGAGCTAGTTGCTCCAAAAAATAGTCGGCCAGTTTAGGTATATCGTCTTTTCGTTCGCTGAGCGGTGGTACTTTTAATTCTATGACATTGATGCGGTAAAATAGATCTTGGCGGAAAAGATCTTGTTCAACTTGTTTCATTAAGTCGCGATGACTCGCGCTTAGTATGCGTACATTAAAGGTAATTTCTTTTTCTGCGCCAACTGGCCTTACCGATTTTTCTTGAATAGCTCTTAAAAGTTTAACTTGCATATTCGTTGGAAGCTCGGCAATTTCATCTAAAAACAAGGTGCCACCATCGGCTAATTGAAATAAGCCTTTTTTATCACTGACTGCGCCAGTAAAACTGCCTTTTTTGTGACCGAAAAATTCGCTTTCCATGAGTTCAGACGGAATCGCACCACAGTTTACTGGAATAAAAGGCGCTTCTGCTCTTGGGCCTTTGTAATGGATTAACTTTGCAACGAGCTCTTTACCTGTGCCTGACTCGCCATTGATATAGACCGGCGCTTGGCTACGAGCGAGTTTTAGAATAGTTTGTTTTAGCTGTTTCATAATTGGCGTATCGCCAATTAGCTGCTTTTTATTTTTGCTGGTTAATTTTTCAGTAGTTGGCTGGTTAACTTTTAGTGCGCTATTAATGAGTTCGCGTAAAGCGTTCAACTCTACCGGCTTAGATACAAAGTCAAACGCACCGGCTTTCATCGCTTCTATCGCAATTTCCATATTACCGTGTGCTGTAATCAACGCGACAGGTAAGTCAGGGAGATTGGCTTGAATGTACTCTATTAGTTCTAAACCATCACCGTCCGGCAGCCTCATATCGGTTAGACACACATCGAAATGCGTTTCTTTTAAATGCGCGTAAGCTTGCTTTAAGTTTTCTGCTTGACGCGTTTCAATTCCCATACGAAGCAAGGTAATTCCCAGTAGTTGTAAAATGTCTGGTTCGTCATCGACAATTAGAGCTAACGGTTTATGCTGCATTTTCAATCCAATTTTTCACATTTATGCTTGGGTTAAGTTTGCTACTGAAAAGCTAATTCTGAAACATGCGCCGCCACTAGTCAGCGGAATATAGTTAAGTCTAGCACGGTTCACTTCGCATAGCTCTTTTGATAAGTATAGCCCTAGTCCAGTCCCAGAGCGTGAGGTAGTAAAAAATGGCTCAAATATTTTTTCTGCGACTTCTGGGGAAATACCATCGCCTTGATCAATCACATCTAAAAACGCGGTATGTGTTTGTGGTTCCACTCCTACCATAATAGTAACAGTTGGTTCTCCGGTTTTTTGTTCACTATACCTTGCTGCATTATCAATAAGGTTAGTTAAAATTTGTGATAGCTGACTAACGTCAAAGTGAACGATTAAGTTCTGCGATTGAAACAGTGTTTTTATTATCGGTTTAACTTCTTTTCCACTGGCGTATTCTTGCAACATTATAGGTAAGTAGCGAGATAAATTAAGCTCTTTCACTTGAATGGGTTTTCGCTGAGAAAGCTTCATAATATTTTCTATAATTTCGTTTACCCGCTGGGTATTATTTTGAATAATTTCTACAAGCCCTATATTTACTGGGTCAATCTCTTCTGACTCTTTCATTAATTGAGCTGCATGACTAAGCGCACCCAATGGGTTTCTAATTTCGTGAGCGATAGAAGCTGTAAGACGGCCAAGAGAGGCTAGCTTTAGACTTTGTGCTTGCTGATTTAAAAAAGTCGTGTCTTCTAAGAATATAATTGCATTATCTTTATTTTCGCCAATTGCAGAAAAGTTAGGCAGTAAGTTTGGACCCGTTGCTGTATTTCTAAATGTTTTTGAGCGGTAACTATTCTTTCTACGCCATAGGTTAAGTTGCCTTGCCAGTGGTGTAGAGACTTGTTCTAATCGTCTTGATTTAGTTGATTCCGGCATTCCAAGATGAATCCATGCTGCTCGATTGATGAGCCTAATGGCATTGCCTGAGTCAACCACCAATACCCCGGTGGACATAAATTGAATAATTTCTTCATTCAATTTTTCCATGTTTTCTAAGCCTTTTTTTGAGGCTTTTGCCATGGATTCTGTTTCGATTACTTTTTTAGACAAATAAAATGAGAGCAGGCTAGTGGCCATAAATGTCATAGAAAGTATGCCGACCTGGGCAAAATTATTATGCTCTGGTTGGTAAGCTAAATCGGAATAAAGCTCTTCACCAAGCAATGCAAAAGAGGCTAGTATAGAAAAACCTAATGCAGCAGGGTTTCCAGTTAGGATGCTAGCAGCGGAGGTACTTACTGCGATTAAAACGCCCATGCCACTGGCTGCGCCGCCACTGGCGTGCATCATCATAATAATTAAAACAATATCGATAAGCACTTGAACTTCGAGCTGCAAATAGTAAAACTTTTTAACTAAAAAACTAACGGTAAAGGTGCTAAGTGCATAAAATAGGAAAGAGATAGAAGTGACATAATAAAGGTTAGGATTACGAGTTCCTAAAATATTTAATTCAGTGTTCATTAAAAACACTAAAAATAAAAGCAAAGCAAGTACGACTCGATAGCTTGTAAATATTTGTAATGCTCGCCACGAAGTAGAAAAGGGCAATTCTGGAGAAGCTAAAGCTGACATTCTAATTCCTGTCCGTTTTGCTCAGTTAAACATGAAATGCTAATTTTATTTTTGAGCGCATTGTCGTTGCTTTTATCTTTTCTCATTTTAGTTTTCTTATCTATTAGCTTAGCGATTATTAATCGTAAATTGTTGGTATCGGTTTACGCTTATGTTGTGTTCGAATAAAAATTTCGGTGAGTTTTAGTTTTACCGCTGCAGGAACACTTTTACCTTCTAAAAAGTCGTCTATTTCCTCATAACTAATGCCTAAAGCCGATTCATCTGTTTTACCTGGGTTTAAGCTTTCTAGGTCGGCAGTGGGGGCTTTGTTAACGAGTGGTTCTGGTGCGCCTAAATGAGTTGCAATTTGGCGCACTTGCCGTTTGTTTAATCCAAATAGCGGGGCGAGATCGCAAGCGCCATCTCCCCATTTAGTGTAAAAGCCAGTAATGTTTTCCGCAGAGTGATCGGTTCCTATCACTAAACCGCCAAGTAAGCCCGCCACATTATACTGTATGGTCATCCGCGCGCGCGCCTTAACATTACCTTTGTTAAAGTCTAAATGAGCGCTACTAAATTGACTTTTGGGTGAGGCTAATAGCACCTTTTCTGTTTCTGCATGAAGAGCATCTGCGCCTGGGCCAATATTAATACTATAGCTCTGGCTGGGTTGAATAAATGACAGAGCCAATTGTGCGTCAGCTTCGTCTGCTTGGGTGTGATAAGGTAGTCTTAGCGCTACAAACTGAAATGGTTTCGTTTCTTCCGCTGCGGTATCTTGGTTGAGTTGTTCAACCGCCAATTGTGCGAGCCGCCCACAGGTTGTTGAGTCAATTCCACCGCTAATTCCAAGTACCAAATGACGCTGGCCAGAGCTTAAAAGTGTTTTTTTAATAAAGGCGATTCGCCTTTCAACTTCCTGCTGCGGGTTAATTTTAGGTAAAACTTTCATTTCTTGAACAATTTGTTGCTGCATGTCCACGCTTGACTCTCTTAAATGATTAATTGTCATTAAATTTAGGCTTATGTTAGCATATTCGGCAAGTATGTCTGTATTTTCAAGGCGTTATAGTCAATTATTTGTCTTTAATTGTGCTTAAAGTTGTGCTTAAAGATAACTTTTATCAGCCTTGATATATAGACGGCTAAGCTGAATTAAACGATAATATTAGTCAGGACACACCAATAGTCTTGTTAATCAGCACATTGAGTAATTTTTCGGGAGTGCTCATGGGTGACGAGTTTTTAAAGGTAAATAATGAAAAAAATAGAAGCAATAATAAAGCCATTTAAGTTAGATGATGTAAGAGAAGCGTTAAGCGACGCGGGAATTACCGGTATGACTGTCACCGAAGTTAAAGGTTTCGGGCGTCAAAAGGGACATACTGAGCTTTATCGAGGCGCTGAGTATATGGTTGATTTTTTACCAAAAACTAAAATTGAAATTATTATTGCCGATGATTTACTCGATTTGTGTGTAGAGACCATTATGGACGTTGCAAGAACCGGCAAAATAGGCGATGGCAAGATATTTGTTACCGAAGTGCAAAAGATTATTCGAATAAGAACGGGCGAAGAAAACGAGAGCGCAGTTTAAACTGCTCTACAATCTAGCATAAAAAAACGGCAACTTGAGGTTGCCGTTTTTTGTGGAAGCGATTTTTTATTGTTGCCAATTAGTTATTGGCCAGTTTGAAATCTGGGTAGTTTAAAAGTAATACCTTACGGGCATTTTCGGCCATTTCAGGTAATTCCAGCAGCTCATAGGCGACAACCATCATTTGTAGTGCATAAGGAATAGAGGGTGTTTGCGGGTAATGGTCCACGACATAGCTCGCTCTGGCTGCCGCAGCTTGGTAAGCTTCGCGCTTCATATAATAGTTTGCCACGTGAAGTTCGTATTCCGCGAGACGGTTTCTAAGGTAAATCATTCGTTTTTGCGCGTCTCTAGCGTATTTACTGTTAGGAAACAGTCGAACTAGCTCTGCGAAATCATCAAAAGATTGACGGGCTGTAGCGGCGTCTCGTTCCGAAAGCGGGGCAGAAAAAACCTCTTTACTAAAACCTGTTTCCGACGAAAAGTTAATTAGTCCTTTCATGTAGTAGGCATATTCTAAATCTTTATGTCGAGGGTTTTGACGAATAAAGCGATCGGCTGAGGCGATACCAGAAGCAAAATCACTTAAGCGATAGTAAGAGTAGATTAAGTCAAGTTGAGCTTGATGAGAGTAGGCTCCAAAAGGGTATAAACTATCAATTCGCTCTAAATATTGGACCGCACTACGAAAGTTGCCTGATAACATTGAATACTTAGCTTTTTCATAAAGCTTAATTGCATTATTGATTCGCTGAGCTTCATGGGTTGTTGCCGTGTTGCTTTGGCACGCGACTAAAGTGCTTATCATTAGCAGGAATGTTACTATTTTTACTATTCTCATTGATTCTCAATGCCATTTAATTGATTTTTTTACTATCAAAAATAAAGATTTTTGATAACTGATGTTAAACTTAAGCTTAAATGTACTGTTAGTTGGCATATTGCCAATTATAAGTGATTATATTTTAATCAATTGATGCGTTTAATGACATCAATCACTACTTTAACGCGATATTTTACCTCACAGGGTTATTAATCGCCAGATTAACCAATCTAATAAGGCCATCATAGTGACAAAAAGTTCACTCGAACCATCACAAGACGACCCGCTGCAAACTATTGAAGTGGAGAAACAACTCGCAGGGGAACGCTTGGATAAAGCGCTTGCGTTTTACTTTCCTGATTTATCACGCTCTAGGCTACAGGCTTGGATAAAGAACAATCAAGTTAAAGTTGATAATACGGTGATAAATAAGCCTAAATTTAAATTGTTAGGTGGTGAAACTTTAGAAGTCGAGACGAGTTTAGAGGATCAGGGAGAATGGCAGGCTACTGAAATGCCACTCAACATTCATTACCAAGATGACAGCTTGATAATTATCAATAAGCCTGCAGGTTTAGTCGTTCACCCAGCCCCGGGACATTACACAGACACTTTAGTGAACGGGCTTCTATTTCACTTTCCAGAGCTGAGAAAGCTGCCTCGAGCTGGTATTGTGCATCGTTTAGATAGAGATACTACCGGTTTATTAGTAGTCGCCAGAACCGCTGAGGCGCACAACCATTTAGTTGCACAGCTGCAAGAGCGGCATTTTGAACGAGAATATGTGGCTTTAGTGCATGGAGTGATAGTTGCGGGTGATACGATTGATTTGCCCATGGGGCGTCACCCAGTTAGTCGCAAAAAAATGGCAGTTGTTGCTAAGGGCGGAAAAACTGCGATTACGCACTTTAGGATTACACAAAAGTTTCATGATTTTAGTTTAGTCCAAGTCAAACTTGAGACTGGCCGAACCCATCAAATTAGGGTGCATTTTGCGCATTTGAAACATCCCTTGGTTGGTGATCCTATGTATGGACTACGCAATCAAAAGCCAAAGGGTATGAGCGAGGCTTTTGTGAAAGTGTGGGATGGTTTTAAGCGTCAAGCTTTGCACGCTCGATCATTGGGGTTAACTCACCCTAAAACGGAAGAGTGGATCGCTTGGGAGTGCGATATTCCCACCGATATGCAAACACTTTTTGCTGCAATCAATCAGCATGACCAATCTTTATCTAAGTAAATGATAGAGTTTATTCAACCCGATTGGCCTGCACCACAAAAAGTTTGTGCATTTCAGACTACTCGAAATGGCGGCGTGAGTAAGGGGCATTATAATAGTTTAAACCTCGCTCACCACGTCGCAGATGATGTGACAGCGGTAACGCAAAACCGCACTTTGCTCAGTCAACAATTATCACTTCCTAGCGCGCCGTTTTGGTTGCAGCAAGTCCATTCAAATCAAGTGGTAAACCTTGATAATATTTCTAGTCCCTCCGCCGGCAGTATAACTGCCGACAGTTCGTATTCAACTAAGCTAAATAAAGTATGCGTGGTGATGACGGCCGATTGCCTACCTATATTGCTAACCACAAAAGATGGCAGTTGGGTTGCAGCTTGTCATGCCGGGTGGCGCGGGCTACTTAATGGAATTATTGAAAATACAGTCGCTACCAATACAACGGGTGGGGCTGGCTTAATGGCCTGGATTGGTCCAGCTATCTCACAGCCTAATTTTGAAGTCGGTGCTGAGGTTTACAGCGCTTTTACAGATTTAGATTGTGACTACGGTCAGTTTTTTAAAGCCAATGACAAGGCTCGTTTTTGGTTCGATTTAATTGGTTTAGCGCGCTTTAAATTAACCCAATTAGGCTCTGATGTTTATGGCGGTCAATTTTGTAGTTATGCTCAACCTGAACGTTTCTATTCTTATAGAAGGGATTCGCAAACGGGAAGAATGGCGAGTCTTATTTGGCTGGCCAATTAATACTGATGAGAATTAAGTTTTGATTAGTTTTATTATTCTATTTTTTAGCTTGATTGGCGTCTTAGTTCTACTTGGTAAAATTAATAACGAGGTAGATTGGGGAAGCCGTGGTGCTAATGTATTAGACGGTTTAATTCGGTTGTACTGTCGACGTTTTCATCGTTTAGGAACGCAGCGAATTAATTTTCCAGAGAATAAACGTTTTATCTTAGCGCCAAACCATATTTCTGGTATTGACCCATTTATTTTAATTGCAGCATCCAACCGCCCAATACGTTTTATGATAGCGGTAGAAGAATATAATAAGCCCGTCTTAAATTGGATGTTTAAAGCCGCAGGCTGTATTCCTGTCGACCGCAGTGGTCGTGTTGAAAAAGCTTTTCGAAGTGCATTAAGAGCGATAAAAAATGGTGAAATCGTCGCTCTTTTTGCGCAAGGCGGAATTCATAGTGAAGCAACACCTCGTAAAATAATAAAGCCTGGTATTATTCGATTAAGCCAGCTAACTCACAGTGACTTACTGCCTATTCAAATAACCGGAGTAGGCGCGCCCGGAACGGTTTTCGCCTCGGTGGTTAAACCAAGTCAAATTAAAATAAGCCAACATAGTTTAGTTTCTTATAAAAAAATTGCTCAGCCAGAGATAAAACTCAGTTTGTCTCAATGGCTACTCGGCAACATTGATAAAATTGAAGCTTAATTCAAGCAAACTAGAGATTTTCTGTTATCTCACTCATAGTTTTATTATCAATGACAACTTGATTTGTTTGAGTTAGCCCCCATCAATTGATTATTAATTCAATTTTTATATTTAGGTGATAACCATGAGAATGGACAAATTTACCAGTAAATTTCAGTTAGCAATTGCTGACGCCCAGTCGATTGCCGTTGGCCGAGACCATCAGTTTATAGAGCCAGTACACTTAATGTCGGCACTGCTTAATCAAGAAGGCGGCAGTGTAAGGCATTTATTTACTCAAACCGGTATTAACTTACACAGCTTACGTAGCCAATTGAGCGAAGCCTTAGAGCATATCGCCCAAGTTGAGGGAGCTCCTGGCGATGTGCACATTTCGAATGAGTTAGCGCGGTTACTAAACCACTGTGACAAGTTAGCTCAACAGCGTAAAGATCAGTTTATATCGAGTGAACTCTTTTGCCTTGCGGCACTTGAAGACAAAGGCGAGCTTGGCAGAATTTTAAAAAGTTTAGGCGCCGATGCGAAAAATTTAGAAGCGGCAATTGAACAAGTAAGAGGTGGTGAAGCTATTAATGATCCTAATGCTGAGGAGCAACGTCAAGCTTTAGAAAAGTTCACTATTGATTTAACTGAAAGGGCAGAGCAAGGTAAGCTCGATCCCGTGATAGGGCGAGACGATGAAATTCGCAGAACCATACAAGTTTTACAGCGCCGCTCTAAAAATAATCCAGTGCTTATTGGTGAACCAGGCGTTGGTAAAACAGCCATAGTTGAAGGTTTAGCACAGCGCATTATTAACGGAGAAGTACCCGAGGGCTTAAAGCAAAAAAGAGTATTATCGCTTGATATGGGCGCTTTAATTGCCGGCGCAAAATACCGCGGCGAGTTCGAAGAAAGGTTAAAAGGCGTGCTCAATGACTTAGCTAAACAAGAAGGCCAAGTAATCTTATTTATCGATGAACTGCATACTATGGTAGGCGCAGGTAAATCAGAAGGTTCGATGGATGCGGGCAATATGTTAAAGCCTGCGTTAGCTCGTGGTGAACTGCATTGCGTTGGTGCTACCACGTTAGATGAATATAGAAAATACGTAGAAAAAGACGCGGCTTTAGAGCGTCGCTTTCAAAAAGTGCAAGTTGGTGAACCAACAGTAGAAGATACTATTGCTATTTTGCGTGGCTTAAAAGAGCGCTACGAAGTTCATCATGGGGTTGATATTACCGACCCTGCCATTGTGTCTGCAGCAATGCTTTCGCACCGCTATATTTCTGATAGAAAATTGCCTGACAAAGCAATTGACTTAATTGATGAAGCGGCGAGTTTAATTCGAATGGAAATTGACTCTAAACCTGAACAAATGGATCGTTTAGAGCGCAAGTTAATTCAACAAAAAATTCAAAGGGAAGCATTGAAAAAAGAAAGTGATGAAAACTCGCTTGCTCGCTTAGCCGAACTGCAAGAAAAAATTGAAGTAATGGAAAGAGAGTTTTCTGAGTTGAACGAAATATGGAAAGCGGAAAAGGCGGCGCTACATGGAACTCAATCGATTAAGTCTGAATTAGAAAGGGCTCGTATTGATCTAGAAGCTGCTCAACGTGCCGGTGATTTAGCTCGAATGTCAGAGCTACAATATGGTCGTATTCCTGAATTAGAACAACAGCTTGATATGGCTAGCCAAGTCGAAATGCAAGATATGACTTTGTTACGCAATAAAGTCAGCGAAAATGAGATAGCCCATATAGTTTCTAAATGGACTGGTATTCCGGTTGAAAAAATGTTGCAAGGCGAGCGTGAAAAATTGTTGAAAATTGAGGCGCATTTGCATTCTCAAGTAATAGGGCAAGAAGAAGCGGTATCTGCGGTATCTAATGCTGTTCGTCGCTCTCGCGCTGGCTTATCTGATCCGAATCGACCCAATGGCTCGTTTTTGTTTTTAGGCCCCACGGGTGTTGGTAAAACAGAACTTAGTAAAGCTCTCGCCAAATTTCTGTTTGATTCGCAAGATGCTTTAGTTCGTATTGATATGTCAGAGTTTATGGAAAAGCATAGTGTTGCACGTTTAATTGGCGCACCTCCAGGATATGTAGGCTACGACGAAGGAGGATATCTGACAGAGCTAGTCAGACGTAAACCTTATTCAGTTATCTTACTTGATGAAGTAGAAAAGGCGCACCCAGACGTATTTAATATTTTACTTCAAGTGCTTGAAGACGGACGTTTAACTGATGGACAAGGACGCACGGTAGACTTTAGAAATACGGTTATTATTATGACATCTAATCTAGGCTCGGATCTTATTTTAGAATCAGCTGGAGAAGCCCATTATGATAAACTAAAGTCAAAAATAATGAATGTTATTGGTGACTACTTTAGACCAGAGTTTATTAACCGAATTGACGAAACGGTTATTTTCCACTCTTTAGAGCGTAATCATGTTATTGAAATAGCAAAAATACAGGTGGCGCAATTAATTGCACGTTTAAAAGACAACGCAATAGATTTTGAAGTGACTAATGAAGCGCTGGCCAATATTGCCGAAAAGGGGTTTGATCCAGTTTACGGTGCACGTCCATTAAAGCGTGCGATTCAACAGTGGATTGAAAATCCCTTAGCGGAAAAAATATTGTCAGGTAGCTACGATACAAGCAAACCTATCATTTTAGATTTGTTTAATAACGAACTAGTGTTTAAATAATTAGACAGACACAATTAAAAGGTGATTCTCTAGGCCTTTGAAAGCTTGTTGGTTCTATCAACACCTTGGTTTATCCAGTCTGTTTTGGATAAATCAAGGTGTGTTGAATAAATCAATGTGCCGAAGAAGGCATAGCTAGATAAGGCTTAGCTGGACAGGCTTAGCTGGATAGGTCTTAACTCAATCTGAAATTTTTGGTTGAGCGAGCTTAATATGATCAGTCAATCTAATTTCGGCCGCAATCTTATTGCGGACATTGGCAATACTTTATAAGACTGATAGCATCACAAAAACGACAGTGAAGTAAAAATCTATTTAATAAAAAGCAGACCCTCAAATTATTCTAAAGTTTATCTAACGGGCTCAGTGTTCCAGATGGATTTCGATTGAGCACGTGAGTATAAATTTGAGTAGTTCTTACGTCGTTGTGACCGTGAAGTTCTTGGACCGTTCTTTTATCAGCTCCCATATCTTTCGGGTGTTTGAGGTTATAAAAATGGATATACCGCTTAATCCATTGAACATAAGTTTTTTCAGTTTGATAGGAATAGTGTAAAGCACGAGTTTGAGTTCGAACTAACCACATGAATTTTGGTTTTTGTGATTGACTCATTTTTACTTCCTTGTATTAATGAATATCTAAAAATGCTGCATACAAGTAGCGTTAAATCAAGGCTGATTTTCTTACTACGCCAGAAAAGCTATCTAAGTTGCTGATATAAAAAGAATATCCTATTTATGCTATGGAACATTATTCGAATAAAAGTTAAATAAAAACGACGCGATTTCAAAGAGATCGCTCTATCTTCTTGATTTAATTTAAAAAAGTATTTCTACACCAAAGTGTTTTTGCGTATTATTGTCATTTACTGAAAAGAATAAGCTGTTAGGGACACAAATGAATAAGCTCTCCTGTATTTTATTCATAGCTCTATTTTCATTTGCTACTGAGGCTGCCGAATACGGAAAATGGATTCCCGCTGCCAAATATACTCATGTTGAAGAGTATTCGCCTGCACTAGAAGTGGCCAAAAAGTGGGCGCTGGAAAAGTACAATCCAGAAAAAGATAAAATTAGCTTTGAGTTTCGTATAAGACCAGCCAAAGAGGGATACGAAGTCACCGTAGACAATCTCTACCATACGGAGAGCGGAGAGTTTGCAGTAGCTGTAGATGGCGAAATGTGTCTCTATCTTGATAAGAATTTTAAACTAAAGAGAGTCAAGCAATGCATGGCTCCCTAACAAGAAACAGCAGAAATATCAGTGCCAAAAGCGCACTGAATTCTGTGTAAAGCGTTAAGGCTCAAAATGAGTAATCGTGTACAAACAGACAGAGCATACAATCTCTTAGAGAATCCATACTCATATCCGGGTATGGTCGACCGCAAGAATATAGCGGAAAATTTGAGGTTGTGGGTTTATCCGTCTTTTGAACCATTTGTATCTTTTACGTTGGCTCATCAAAAAAATGAATACTTTGTTCGCAGAGTAATTTGGGACCATAGAACAAAAACTATGACAGATGAGCCTCAGACATATTGTGGAGAGGTGCGAGTCGAAAAGTCTGTGTTAGAAGATATGAGTTCAAAATTATCACGAATAGAACTTAAACCATTTGCTCTTTCGGATTTAATTGGAATTGATGGTATACGTTGCGGCATTGAGTTTGGTGATTACTGCTTGACGACAAAATTAAGTTGGTGGGATGCGGCGATTCCAGAAAACTGGAAAGCTCTACAAGAGTGGCATTCTGAATATATAAATAAATTAAATGGGCTGTTTTCTCAATCAAGTATTGATATAGAAGCAGCCTTAACAAGTGCGTGAATTTGATTCGGCGAGAAAATGCCTCTCTAATTACGCGAGCGTTATGCGCCAAATGAGAATCGCATGAAATATCTGGCTTTTTTATTTTTTTCCTTAATCTCTACGAAAGCACTGGCTGGTTGTTTCGTAGATTTAACACGTGAGAATATTTCTTTAAATGTAGAGCGCTTATCGGAGTCTGAAAAAGCCGGAGGGAATCACGGATACATGAATACCCTAAAAATTCAGGTATTGAGTGAATACAAGGGCGCGCCACTTGAAACAATGCTGCTTACAAAAGGCGAGGTAGCTGAATTTTGGTTTCCTATTGCCTTTACAGTCACGGACGGCATTGCTACAACAACCTTAACCGGTTACGAGGAATCATTAGAAGATTTAGAAATGGCATTCTTTTACACAGATAAGGAATGTACTCTTAGTACACAAATTATGTTGTAATCGCATAACAAACGGCTTCAGCGCGAAGCCCAACACTCCAGTTGCCTTGTGTTGGTTCGCTGCGCTCCCAATTTAACACAAGGCAACTTCCGCGTTTTGCTCGGCTGAGCCGGGCGTTATGCTCAAAAAAATATGAATAGAATAATTTGCATTGTGCTCATGTCAGTCTTACTTTCTGGTTGCCCAGCTACCTTTAATGCGCTCCTCAAAAATAGCTCAGGTAATGAAATTATTTTCGTACCCCCATTTGAAACTAGCTTTAATTGGCGCATTGAGTCAGGCGGTTCAGAAAAAGTAAATTGGTATCAAGGCTGCATTACAATCGAAAATGAAAACGGGGTTCAATATTTTTCTGGTTGGCCCATACCTGACAATGTTGTTACAAATGGTTGGTTTAGTTCTACTCTTAATGCAATATACAAAGACAATGAGCTTTACTTCAAAACACTAGATGGTCAACTCATCAAAATTAACAAGCTAAGCTCATGCAACTAAGCATAACACATATGAGCCGTTCTCTAGTCAATAAACAAAAGTAATTAATTTCGGTTACCTCAGTAACCAAATACTAGTTAATCAGTAATATCATCTACTTCGTCTGTCGTTTGAGCTGTGAAGTCAATTGCTTACCGCAAACACATATAGAGGCTCTCTTACTTTGTTCTCAACAATGCCTGCTTGGTACTTTCCATAGAGTTTAGCAGGGGCACTAGACATTCATCGGTTAACCTTATAAAGGCACTATTCAAGATTAGGGTTTAATTTCATTATCCAGTTATTACCAGGCTCAGTTAAGGTGTAAACAATCTTACTCATTAAATTAAAAAGCACGCCAATGAGGTGGCTAATCAAGGCAGTTGGGCTCTAGCTTTTGGTGTATAAAGTTGAAATGTTAAGTTTAAAACCAGTCAGCAGACATCAATTTTAATCACACTCTGCATACGTCCAGTTAGGCGTTGCGCTCACCTCATTGCGTGACTAACTCTTCAGAAATTTTTGTTCATCAAATACCGTTTCGTTTTTCAACATAAAATAAACACATCGCCCAAGCTTGTGAGCAAGGGCGGAAAGTGCTTTAGCTTTAGACATTCTTCGTTGTAACTTAAGCAAGTATCCTTGCGCGTTCTTGTTTCCTCTTAAATATAAAACCGCCGCTTCAGAGAATGCCCATTTAAGATGAGCATTACCTATCTTATTTCCTTGCGTTCCGTACGTTTTGCCAGCGGATTCAGCTTTACATTTCACTAACCTGCAATAAGAAGCAAATTTTTGTACTGACGGAAACCGGTTGATATTGCCAACTTCATAGATAATGGTAAGAGCAAGAATTCGCCCAACCCCTGAAATGCTTTTTAATATATGTAAATGAACCGGATTGTGTTGTTTGGCTTGCTGTTCAATAAACCATTCAATTTTACTTAATTGCTTAGCGTAACAATCGAGCACAGCCATATCCAAATCAATATTGCGTTGTACTACAGGGTTATCAAATGTTGACATAAGTTTTTCACGAGCTGAGATATTTTTTAAGTTAACTTTGTTGGGCGGTAAGTTGTATTGGCTAGTTGTATTAACGACATGTGCTTTTAGATGTGCACCGTGGCGTACTATTTTCATTCTTCGTCGGAGCAGATCTCGCGTTGCTCGTTTCTCTTTTGGGTAAACGTAGGCTAATGGGAAGTTTCCACCTCGAATGAGATTAGCGATCTTGAAAGAGTCGATACGGTCGTTTTTAGCCTTTCCACCGTGAATAGCTTTCATATAAAGCGCATGACCTAGAATAAAGTCAATGGCGTGTTCCTCGCAAAAGTCAGCGACCCAATACCAGCAATGCATACATTCGACACCGACAACTACCTCGCCGATATAAGGTTCAAGAAGGGCTAGTAGACTTTCCGGATTAGCACTTATCTCTTTATGCAGAAGGGTCTTACCGTCTTGATCGATAATACACACGTAAAGTGATCTAGCATGTAAATCAATTCCGCAGTAATATGGGTGCATGTTATTGTAAAAGTTCATTGGGCTTCTCCTTTTGGTTTGGTTGCCTTTAGTTTAGCCGAAATGGTTAAACTGGGGAGAAGGCTCAATGATTATCAAGTTGCTCAAGTCGGATTGCGGTAAACTGTCACCTTGTTTGCATAGAAACGCAAACAAGCCGCCACTTCACCGCAACCGCTTAGCAAAGCGTTAGAGAAACTATGAGACTATCGATTACTTTACTTTTATTGTTCGCATCTTTAAATGCATCAGCGTGTAGGCCCAGTTTAAATGGGATACTTTTGGATATGGAAAATGCTGTAGATGTATATGTTGGGCGTGTTACAGGCTTTAGAAATGTGAGCTTTGAAGAATCGCTTCAAGATGATGGTGATTCCGAGGTAGTTCGAATACCGTCAATATACAAGATGCGTGTCTTTATTACTCAAACATTGATGGGTAAAGCCGAGAAAGTAGTCGAAGCTAATAGTACTCTGTGCAAAGAGCATTATGATATTCGAGAGAAGGTTTATATCTTTAGCAATTCGAATGAAGAATATACGTTTGCGATAAGCGAAGATGACCTAAAATCGAATTTTGTGGACATATTCAAACAATTCTCTAACCAGTCAAAGCAGTAGATGAACTACTGTTTGAGGCGTTAAAAACACTATGAGAAATTGCCTTTTACTTTTAGCCATAGCATTTGCTTTTCCAGCTAAAGCACAGATTGAACCTAGCAAGGTAGATCCGAGTCTTGCAATTGTTTCGCAAGGATTTGGATTTCGTGTGTTAGTTTACTATGTATGCTCACCTGAGCACTGTTGGAATGAAACTTATTTACAGTCTATTTCCTTTGGAGAAAAAAAGGGACACCCACAACTTTTTCAAAAAACATCTCAAGATAAATTTGACGACGACGCGAGTTTTTATTAGTTTGGTTTAAAAGGATATCAAACTAGAAGGAATTTCAACGATGACTCGCGCTCGCAATTCAATAATTGATTTAGCTTCAACCACTTATTATCACTGTATCTCTCGTTGTGTTAGGCGCGCATTTTTATGTGGCGAAGATAAATTCTCTGGAAAGAATTTTGAGCATCGAAGAAGCTGGATTGTCGAGCGAATAGCCTATCAATTAGATTCATTTGCCATTGAAGTGGCGAGTTACGCCATTATGTCAAACCACTATCACCTTGTGCTTAGAGTCGATGACGACAAAGCCAAAGGCTGGAGTGAGGCCAATGTTATTCGGCGCTGGAAACGACTCTATAAAATTCCGCCTGTGGTACAACAATATATTAAAAACCCAAGAGCGAAAGGTATCGCTGAAGTAGCTCAAGGTATGATTCAAAAATGGCGAGAGCGACTGATGGATATCTCTTGGTTTATGCGCGGTTTAAATGAGTACCTAGCCAGAGAAGCAAATAAAGAAGATGATTGCAAAGGTAGATTCTGGGAGGGCAGATTTAAGTCCCAGCCGTTACTTGATGAAGCCGCAGTCATCACCGCAATGGGTTATGTCGATTTAAATCCCATCCGAGCCAAAATGGCGAAAACGCCAGAAAAATCTGAATTCACTTCAATTCAACAACGAATTAAACAACAACAAAAAGCCAAAGTTCAAACCCCAATTCCCTTAATTAAACTCACCCAATCAAAGCAAAAACATAAAAATGCAATTAACGTAACCCAACAAGACTATATCGAACTAGTTGACTGGCTAGGTCACGCGATACTTCCCACAAAACGAGGTTATATTGAGAGCGATACACCGCCAATACTAAACCGACTTAATCTCCATGCTGAGGAGTTTGTTTCGTTAATGAAACAGAAAGACGATTTATCGCAACTCAGCGTCATTGGCTCTCCCAGTGCGATTACGCATTTTATGGATGTAGCAGAAAGGAAGTTAGTCAAAGGGCTTTCTACAAGTCAGCGATTGTTTCTTTAGCAAAACAACATTTCATCAACTCGTAATACAATAATCAGCTTGGCTGAGGCTTAGTGTTTTTCGTAATTTAATATTTAACCGCAATATGTCTTGAATGAATCTAATTCGATAAAATTATTCTCATAAAACGCAGACTAGCAGGCTAGGGCGCTTTAAAGTTATGGTGTGGTGTTGTAGTATTAGGCAGGAATAGAAATGGATGTCCTGTTCCTTAATGGTGTGGTGTTGTAGTATTAGGCAGGAATAGAAATGGATGTCCTGTTCCTTAAAGCAACAAGAAACAGTTACTGTCTGCCTCAACTTTTACGGCATTAAAAAACTATTAGGTTCGCTTTCGGTTTTCCGTGAGCTAAAAAAGATTAATATACTAATTCCCAAAAATAGTGAGCATTGGTCAGAGCCAGATGAAGAAGACGATTTCTATTCTCACTATATTGCTTTCAGTGCTACCAATGAAATTATAAAAAGCTTGCTATGGTGTGCGTGTGCCTCAGATTTTGGTTACATCGAGCCAAACCCAGGTGTAGTTGTTTACCTTTTCAACTTCGACCAAGAAGTAGTAGTATTTCCATACGATGATCGAGGCATGGATGTTGTTGGTAACAACCATTCTTTTCTCAAATCACTGTATACAGAGTTCAACCAATATTTGTTGGGCTACGACCGCGAAAGCATGGAGGCTACGTTCAATGAAAGCTCTTAACAAGGCCAGCCAGCATCGCTCCCTGCGGTCGCTGGACCTCGTTTCACTCGGCCGCTGCTGGCGGCGTTAACCCAATGAAGGAAGTCATGGAATCATTAGCACTAATAGGTCAGGCCGTAGCAATTGTTGCTGCTTGTTGGGCAATCATCTCTGGTGTTGGGGCTTGGAAGCGCGAATTTATTGGTAAAAGAAGAATTGAGCTGGCAGAAGAAATTTTAGCTTCATTCTTCGAAATTAAAGATGCAATTTCGTATATTAGAAATCCTTTTTCGAGTGGAGAAGAGGGGAAAACTAGAAAGAAGGGAGAGAATGAATCCAAGGAAGAGGAAGAGCTTCTTGATAGAGGTTATATCGTTTTCGAGCGTTATGAGAGTAGAAAGGATGCTTTTGTAAAGTTTAATACACTCAAATATAAATTTATGGCATCTTTTGGGCAAGAGTCAGAAGAAATCTTTATTGAATGCAATCGTACTCTCAATAGCATCTTTATTTCAGCTAGACAGCTCGCAACACACTATTGGCAGCGTCAGGGCAAAGTAAAGATGAAAGATGATGAGTTTCAACGTCATCTTGCCGAAATGCATCGTCATGAAGGGGTCTTTTGGGATCGTATGGATGACGATGATGAAATCAGAAATAAGTTAGAAGTTCTTCAGCAAAAGTTAGATGACCTTACAAAACCATGCTTCGAAGAACCTATGAAAACATATTCAATTTTTACAACAAGATGGTTTGTGAGCAAGGATCGTATGAAAGAGAGTAAGGATAATAGGACAGACAACTTCATAAAACACCTGCTCCATATTGAAGAAAAGGATCTTTGTCTTAAGTTTATATTTGATCATGTACGTAACTACGGAATATCCGCCTCTGTAATGGTGGCTGGCTTCTATTTGTTCGCGAACGGAGCCGTAGTTAATAATTTTCCCGGCGCTGGTATTGTATTCGGATCTTTATTGCTGCTTTTAGGCTTCTTGTTAATGGTTTTTAATTTGATTCAGCCAATATGGGCAATGGTGCAATATAAAGTAAAAATGCTTCCCTATATGATTTCTAGCATAGTGCTATTTCTAGCTGCAAGTGAGTTGGTATGGGTTTTTATAAAGCAAGCAATGAGCAAGTAGGGGTTAACACCTATATGACCGGATTAGTCAAAGAACAATAGAACACTATAATCTCCAATTTAATATCAGAAATCGATAAGAGTATCCTATTTGTTACTACTAACGATAATTTCATTAACGGTTAAAAAGACTGTACCAAACACCTATTGAGAGTCAGTCTGAATATTGTTGTACTTAATTACTAACATATCCAGATGTCTTAGCTTTACTAAGACGCTACTAGAAATTTATCGGTTACCCTTAGTTCTGGCGCTTCAAAAATCGGGCTTGTAAAATATATCCAGTTATCAATCACTCAGGCAAGGGGCAGCCACAAAAAAAATATTCGTAAGATGGATGGCATGCTCTGTCTATTCAAGACGAAGGGCTCGGCAATTTTTCATCATGCAAAGAGTAAGCTCATAGCTTAATCAGGTTACTTTGCTTTTGATCTTTTTGCTCAGCGTCACCAGTTATAACTTAATAGCTCAAGCATGCCATCCAAAACCCATTAATTAGTTCGGAAGAAATAGTTCATATCAAATACATCATTCCTTTTCATCATAAAGTAAATAGCAAAAACGGGGACACCCACAACTTTTTCCCAGCGCTGGTCAAAGAAAAGACAAAAGTCACCGAGCCACCGGCTTGTCCCCAATGCGGTGAGCATCATTGGTGCTTTATAGGGACGATGGTCCGATGGTTCTGGCAGCCAGGTTGACGGATTAACAGCAGGGCGCACGCGTTTTTAGACGCAGTTAACTTCTGTGGGGGCTCGCTTGCGCTCACACAAAAAACATGGCATCTTAGGCAGCATAAATAGACATTATTGATGGAATAAATACGCCAAGAAAGGATGCAAAAACGAATAGCCCGCCTCACACGGTTCAATCGGCCTTCTCACTTAGCTAACAAAACCCATTAATAAAGTATTAACTTCTGTGCCAGCGCGGCACAGTCCAACAGGCATTTATATTGAACGGACTGATGTTCAACATAAATGCTAAATAGTTATGCTTCATAAAGTTTTATTAACAAAAGTAAGGAAAAAAGTATGTTTAGAAAGATGTTTTGGGGTGCGGCAATTATTTCAGGTGCCTTGTTGACGGGTTGTGCTTCTGTTCCTATGGAGAGCAATGAAGCTTCAAATGCAGCTAAAGAGTTTAATGCACCCTCGGAAGGAAACGCTGGATTATATATTTATAGGGCTGGTGGTCCGGGCGGTGCGCTTAAAAAGGATATTTGGGTTGATGATAAATGTGTGGGTCAATCTGCTCCCAATGTCTTTTTCTACGAAGAGGTTATGGGAGGTCAGGAACACAAGGTATCCACTGAGTCGGAATTTTCGCCTAACGACCTAATGGTTAATACCGAAGTTGGAAAAAACTATTTCATTAATCAGTACATTAAAATGGGTGTATTTGTTGGTGGCGCTAACTTAAAGCTAGTTGATGAAGAGGTAGGGAAAAAGGCTGTTTCAAAATTGAAAATGGCAGTTAAAGGTAATTGCAGCAAATAGCATAACAAATATGTGCAGGGGATAGCCGTAAGCTGTCACCTTTTGTGTTTGCACACAAAAGTCGCCAACTTATGCCTACCCCTGACATAGGCGTTACGGCTAGTTAGGATTTGGTGAAAACTATTAAATATTACTTTCTAATATTGTTTCTTCTTTTACTTGGCTGCGAGTCAGAATATGCTCCTTCTCTGACTACTGAGCAAGCTGTTTACGAATCGTTATTTTTAGAAATACAAGGGGACGCCATTTCTAGCTATTACCTTGTTGAGCAAACGGAAGCATCTTGGTTTAAGAGTAATCCTCTGGAAGAATTTGAATGGAGAGGACTTCTTCAAGATAAAAAAGATGTACCATTTTCTGTGGTTCGCAGCCTTTACAGTCGGAATCAAAAATCTGAAAAGTTGAATTGGATACCTGTAATCACGAACGCTCAATTGCTGCCGAGCAAATATGTAGATTTGAATTCAGAGAATAGAGATGAACTTTGCTTAGTTCCAGGTGAAGAGCCACATATAGGTGTTGGAAGAGATGACCGTTTTTATCGACCATATTACACAGTATCACGTGTCGGCTTTTCAAATGATGGAACTTTTTCTATAGTAAAGCTCTCAAAAAAATGTGCGCCAATGAGTGGTGCTGGCGAGTTTTTCATATTGTTAAAGCTTGAAGATAATAGCTGGAAATATCTAGGTGAGAGAACGCTGTGGATATCGTAAAACGTAATCAGTATGTGAACGCAGATTCGGCAATAAAGATGCCTCTCTGGTTACAAAAGCGTAACTGAGTAAAACAATTAAATGGAGATAGATGATGGGAGCATGGGCTGAAGATGCATTTGGAAACGATACCGCATGTGATTGGGCTGGAGATTTTGCTGAAAATCCAAGTATCGAAGTAGTGAAGAATGCAATAGATAGAGTGTTAAGTGCAGATGAATATTTAGATTCCGATGAAGCCTGTGAGTGTCTTGTTGCTTGTGAAGCAAATTACTGGGACACCCACCACTATTTCTCAATCATCACGAACATAATCAATTCGATAAAATTATTTACGCCTAAAGCCGAGGCGTACGCTTTGAAATTATACTGAGGTATTGTAGTATTAGGCAGAAATAAAAATGGGTGTCCTTATTATTACTACGTCATTTCTATTTCATGGAAAGATGATGGAAATTTTGAATTTAATATCACTGTGCAAAATGAATCATCAAATGGAAGTAAACTACTTCTAAAAGGATTAGTGACGCGAAATTTTTGGCTAGATTTTTCTGATAAAGTAGGGGAGTCGATAAATAGTGACTTGTATCCGACTATCACTCCTAAGCACATAGCTTACTTTATCAGGCAGGCGATCGCGGAAGGGTGGAGTTCGGATAAGCGTGAGAAAGACTTTATCCTGAATGTGAGCAACAAAGACTTAACCAATCAATGAAAAAAGAAACTGAAAAACGTTCTTTTTATTTTGGCGTTAGCTTCTAGAATATGAGAAATAACTTAAGCAGAAAGGAAGTTCAAAATGAGCTTTCAGAGGCAATGAAAATAATTTCTGGTTCCGAGCTTGCTTCTGTTTGGAATGAAGTTCAGATTGAGCCGGCTCTATGGGCACAGAACCAATACAGCTTCAATGAAGACTTTTGGGTAGTCGCTATAGTTCAAAACTACTGCCTCTATTTCAATTTTGTAGAAAAGGGATGGGGTTGGGGCAAGTTTGTCACTTATGGAAGAATTTCGTTCTACCAGTGGGAGCAAGAAGAAATCCAAGAAGCATTTCTATGGCGATATAAGGAGCTTGAGCTTGAAAGCTAACAAGTCTGTGTTGTGGATTAGTTTCTGCTTCGCGCCAACTAATCACAAACAGAAACGTTGAGCGTCCGATTTTGGCAAGCAAATTAGCAGCATTATTCACAAATCTTCAATGTCTCTATTATGGCAGCTTTTGCTGGTCGAATAAAAACTTGGTTATGTCCGATTATCGCACTCTGAAAATAGAGAATTGTACGGTTAGGTCAAACTCTTTGTTCTATTTAGTCAGCTCAAGTATGAGCTACTACAGCTTTGCGTTTCTAGTTTTCAAGTGAGTTAACTTTCAACTTAGTTAATTTGCAACTTAGTTAATTTGCAATTGAGTTAGAATTTTAGGTTGTTCCAGTTAACTTCACATTCGCCTTTTTCAGTTGCGATATAGGCCGAGTTTCCGGTAATTGTAATAGAGCAGTGCATGGTTCGCTCACACAAGGCGGCTAAACTTTCAATTTCTTGCCAGTTAAACTGAATAACTTCAACCGCTAGTTGTTGAGCTTTAGCCGCTATACCTTGCCACCAAACCTCAGACTTGCTGTTAAAACTATAAATGAGAGTGCGTTTAGCCAGTCGAGTTGCTTTTTTTATTCGCTCAACACTTGGCTCGCCCAACTCAATCCATAGCAATATTTGGTCATCTAATGACTTTTCCCAAATATCTGGCTCGTCAACATCAGACAAACCTTTGCAAAACTCTAACCGTTCAGTTTGATTTAAACAAAAGGCAAGAATTCTGGCCATCATTCGCTCGGTCGTTTCTGATGGGTGTTGAGCAATGGTCAGTTGAACAGACTGATAAACATCTCGGTTTATGTCAGTTAAGTCGGCACTGAGTTTATAGATAGTTGGTTTAATAGCCACAGGCTTTCGCTTATTTAAAAAGAGTTGAGGGCGCTCGATTATAACGTATTTAACTTTTAATACTTGAATTATCGAGCGCTTTAAACCTTTTTTATGTGGCTAACAAATGGTTACTTTTCCTGTTGAAACTTAAATTCGGTAATGCTGTTATTTAGCTCTTGGCTTAGGCGCGATAAATTGTGCATTTTGTCAGCACTAAGATCCGCATTAGATAGCGTCTGTTTGGCACTTGTTTCTATATCTACCACGCTTTGATTGATATCTTCAGCAACTGAGCTTTGCTCTTCTGCAGATACCGCAATTTGGTGATTGATATCATTGAGGTTTTTAACCGAGTCGATGATTTTCTTGAACGAGCTTTCCATATTTTGTGCTTTTAAAACGCCTTGTTCAGAGCTATGTTGGCTACGCTCCATCATTTCAACGGCAGACTTAGTCGTGTCTTGTAACTCTACAATGAGTTTATGAATTTCGATTGTTGCAGTTTGAGTACGTTGAGCTAAGGTTCTTACTTCGTCTGCTACAACCGCAAACCCACGACCTTGATCACCTGCTCTGGCAGCCTCAATAGCGGCGTTAAGTGCCAGTAAATTGGTTTGTTCTGCAATGGTGCTAATAGTATCTGCAATTCCGCCAATAACACCCGATGCACTAGCCAGTTGATTAATGCTTTCACCAGCCTTAACTAACTCACTCTCTAAAGTGTGTGTTAAAACCATGCTTTCTTCTAGTAGATTGCTGCCTTCATCCGCTTGAGACTGCGCCTGGTTTGCAATTTTAGCCGCATCTTGCGTACTAGAAGCAACCTCTTGGACGGTTGCGGCCATTTCGTGAACAGCGGTAGAAATCTGGGTAATTTTGTCTCGTTGGTTGGTAATAAGATCTTTGTTTTCATCGGTTAGCGCTAACATGTCGCGTAAGTCAACGCTTAGGTTTTCTTCTACATGCCTTGACTTGCTATTAACATTAACAAAACTATCTAACAAGGCATCGAAGGCTTTAGCGGTAGAATCGATTTCATCGCTGCCGGTTAGGCCGACTCTTAATGTAAGGTCCTTATTAGAAATAATCTTTTCGCTAGTTTCTTTGATGAGGTCAATTTTGCCGATTATTTTATGCTTAATATAGAAAAAGCCAAAAACTGCAAAGGCGAGTGAAGCCACAAAAAATACGTAAACGATTGTCTTTAAACCACTTATTGCCGCGTTGGCTTGATCTTCAAACAATGTGACGACTTGGTTACTTTGTTCAAGCAAAGTCGCAGATTGCGCTAAAAGGCTTTGTATTTGTTGCGCCGACAAAGACTGCGCGCTGGGGTTAAGCTGCTCGCTGAAAGATTGCCATGTTTTATCGACAGCGAGCAGGGCGTTGGTAACTTGGCTAAGCTGCTTTTGTTGGGCTAGCTGAGTTAGCGATTGCAAGCTTGAGCTAAACTGTTCAACTGTTTGGTTAAGCTCGCTTGAGTTGGTTTGGCCTAACTGATTTGCAAACATCGCTTTGGTTATCTTCTGGGTGAGCATTCGTTGACGCCCAGCTAAATTAATGGTTGTGGCTTGATCCGTTGCAGTTGCAATCCAATAACTAATCGTAAAAGCGTTAGCTAATGAGATAAAAACTAGAATACCAATAAATAAAAGAGTGCGAGTTTTTACGCTCATGAAAGTACCCCCGAGAATTTGATATGAAAAGAATAGACCAGTTCAGTTAAAATTGCTTAATTTTAAGTCGCTTCAACTCAGCTTATTTGGCCCTCAATTAGCAATGCTAAGCTTAAAAATTTGATAGGTGATTTAAGAATTCATCATAGCCTTAGGCAGCGGTGTTGCTTAATTAGCGTCAATGGCTGTTGGTGCTTTAGCGAATTGTTGAAACTTATAGCCTTAGTTTGCTTCTGTTTACTCTGGTGATATTTAAAAATAAGACGCTGTCACCACTTTTAATGCAATCTCTTAATTGAGATAATCTGTCACGAAGGGCTAGCGTTTAATTTTTAATCAGCGTATAAATTAAGATATTCGCTATCTGCTGCGACTCATTCGTTATAGGTGAAACGTCTTTAAGTCAGCCATAGTCCTCTACAGGCATTCCTAAGTTGCAGCTAACTACATGAAAATAAAACACTTTACCTAAGCGAACCATTTAAACGATAAGGAAGTAGTGACTCAATTTCAAGGAGGCTCCATGTTACCCATATTACTCGTACACGGTTACAGTACTGAAGGCAAATCTAACAGTGTGGCAAAAATTTACGGAAGCCTACCGCAAGACTTAAAGCAGGCTTTTGGTGCTAATCTCGTTTTAGATATTAACTTAAGTCGCTGGATATCGCTAAGTAACGGGGTCATGTTAGACGATGTAAGTTATGCTATGGAGCGAGCGCTGCGTAGTGAATATCCTGATTTATTAGAATCAGGCTTTCACGTGATTATTCATAGTACCGGCGCGTTAGTGGTTAGAAACTGGATTAAAAAATTTTCAGCCAAACCAAGCCCGATTAAAAATTTAATTCATTTGGCGGGGGCAAATTTTGGAAGTGGCCTTGCTCATATCGGGAGAGGTCAAATTTCTCGCTGGAAAAATTTGATTTTTCAAGGCACAGGAGTTGGTACAAAAATTCTTGATGAGCTAGAGTTTGGTTGTGCTAAAACATTAGACTTACATTTATATTTTCTTAAAGCCGGTAACGACATCTTTCACGACTATAAGGTGCAGGAGTTTAACCTAATTGGATCGCAAACTTTAGCAAGTTTGCGCATGGTGCCAATACGTTATGTAAAGGAAGACTCTTCTGATAATACAGTAAGAACCAGTGCCAGTAATTTAAACTTTAATTATGTAAAAGTAACCCCAAAACCCAAGGCACTGCAAATAAAGGTCGCTAAGTTGCAAAACATAGTCAAAAAACGACTTAAAAACCAAGATATAAAAGAATCACTTTACCATTTTGACTTATCTGGTTTAAGTGGTAATAGACAACAAATTCCATTCGCTATCGCATACGAAACAGCACACTTTGGCGAAGAAATAGGAATTGTTTATGGCACAAAAAACCGCTCAAGTGTTTTGCCGCTGGTTAAAAGTGCGCTCAGCTGTTCAAGCTCTCAGGTAGCTTATGATAAACAAGTTGATAAGTTTAATAAGGCCTTAGATAAAACTTTTATACGCGCCGCTAAACTAAAAAAGAAACTCCTAGAGTGGGATCCCCATTCACAATATGAAGGACATGCTCAATTAGTTTTCCGGCTAAAAGATCAATATCAAAATCCGGTGGAGCATTTTGATGTAATGTTAAAATCACCAACGGAAAGTAAAAGTGCCGTTAAACTAGAGAGCTTATTGGAAGATCATCACGTCAATAAACGAGATAGAGGGATCATTACATTTTACTTGCGAACCCAATCTTTTGATAAAAAGGCCAAGCAGTTTATCGATCTAACAGCACAACTCGCCGCTCTTAATATTGAGATAACTGCTTATCAAGCCGACACCAATGAAATTGTTTATGTACCACTAACGCTTTCCATTAAGGCAGAACAAATTAGTGAGATTGTACAAAGTTTTAAAACTACAATTATCGATGTGGAATTAGTTCGTTTGGCAACCTCAAAAGTGTTTGAAATCAATCCAAAAGCTTAATGGCATGAGCTTTTGGCTCTTCTCGGTGTCTAAACCGTGTAAGCTCGCACAGTTAATCTGTCTATACATTGTGGTATCGCAAATATCCTTATGATTTAAACTCTGTTAAAATGCGCCCCAATTTCTACTCCTGTTAACTTTAAGGTACAAAATGTCATTAATTAGAGGCGATAAACTTTGCCTAGCTTATGGGCCACAAATTCTGTTAGATCAGGCGTCTTTTGCGCTAGAAGAGCGTCAGAAAGTCTGTTTGGTTGGTCGGAACGGAACGGGCAAGTCGACCTTATTGAAAGTAATCAACCAAGAAGTTGCATTAGATGATGGAGTAATTAACCGTTCACGTAACCACCGAATTGGTTTTTTGCCGCAAGCATTACCGGAAAAAAACGCATTAAGCATTCGTGAATTTGTCGAATCAGGGTTAGCCGAAGTGTCACAATGGGTTGAAGACTATCAAACCCTAATAATGGAAGATGTAAACTCACCAAAACTTGCAGATCTTGAAGAGAAAATCAACGCCTACGACGGATGGACTGTCGAGACACGTGTAAACCAAACCTTGACTCGGTTAGGTTTAAACGGCGAAATTAAAATGTCTGAACTTTCTGGTGGTTGGCGCCGCCGCGCGGCTCTTGCTAAGGCGCTTGTGCAAGAACCTGACCTATTGATTTTGGACGAGCCGACCAATCATTTAGATTTAACCAGTATTCAGTGGTTAGAAGAACAACTAATCAGCTTTAAAGGGGCGCTTTTATTTGTGTCGCATGATCGTTCTTTTGTGAATAAAGTCGCAGATACGATTATGGAGTTAGATCGCGGAAAATTGCGTTTTTACCCTGGAAACTATCAAGCTTATACCGAATTAAAAGAGCAACAGCTTAAAGAAGAAGAAAAAGTTAACTCCGAGTTTGATAAACGCTTAGCAGCAGAGGAAGTATGGATTAGGCAGGGTATTAAGGCCCGCCGTACCAGAAATGAAGGACGAGTTAGAGCGCTTAAAAAAATGCGTCAAGAAAGAGCACAAAGGCGCAACCAGATGGGTGTAAGTAACATTAAAGCGACTGTAGAAACTTCAGGAAGTAAAATTGTCGCAAAAATGAAAGACTTTCAATTTGGTCATGATAGAGCTTTAAATTTGCCGTTTAGCGGCATTATACAAAAAGGCGAGAAGCTGGGTATTTTAGGTAATAACGGTTGCGGTAAAACCACATTTATCAAAACCTTATTAGGCCAGTTAAAACCCTTTGCTGGCGAGCTGAAAACCAGTGATACGCTAGAAGTTGCCTATTTTGATCAGCTAAGAGAAGCAGTCGATTTAAGCAAAACGGTGTCTGATAATATTGCAGATGGTAGAGAGTTTGTTGTGGTCGACGGCAAAGAGCGCCACGTTATTAGTTATATGCAAGACTTTAATTTTACTGCGGACAATGTGCGCGCACCTGCCAGCTCTTTGTCTGGAGGAGAAGTTAATCGATTATTATTAGCGAAGCTTTTTACTCGGCCAGCCAATTTATTTATCTTAGATGAGCCGACCAATGATCTCGATGTTGAAACTCTGGAAATACTAGAAACAATGTTAGTTGAAATGAACGCGACGGTAATCATTATAAGCCATGACCGTTTGTTTTTGGACAATACTTGCTCTTCGCTGTTGGTGTTTGATAATCAGCTTCCGCCGTTGTATGAAACCGACAGCGATCAATTTCAACTTATAGATATTGTGGGTGGTTATCAAGAGTGGCAGCACTATTTTGAGCAAGCCATGCCTAAACAAAAGACTAAGCAAGCATTAAAAAAAGAAAAGCAAAAAATAAAAGCGAAACCGAAAAAGCTTTCTTATAAAGATCAGAAAGCCTTAGATGAATTGCCTAAAATAATTGAAGATGCTGAGGCTGAAATTGCAGAAATAGAAAAGCAAATGGCAGAAGTTGACTTTTATAAAGACAAA
Organism: Aliikangiella aequoris; assembly: GCF_053709105.1. Lineage (NCBI taxonomy): Bacteria > Pseudomonadati > Pseudomonadota > Gammaproteobacteria > Oceanospirillales > Pleioneaceae > Aliikangiella > Aliikangiella aequoris. Next base: position 2,231,510 of record NZ_CM132298.1, on the reverse strand, counting down.
GCAAGCGCCGATAAAACCATTGCTGACTTTGAAAAGCGACAACAATCCTTAGCCAAACACTATGAGTTATGGGATGAGTTAGAGGCTAAAAAAGAAGCAGAGTAAAGCGATAAGTTAAACTAATTTTTATGCGATTGAAATTTAATACCAAGCATTTAAGACTTTTAACAGTAGCCTTGTTGGTCACGTTAGTGGGTTATTTTTCATATCGCGTAATTCAGCTTTTTATTGTACTACCGCTAGCAGAGAATGGCGGCAATGAAACAAGCACTTATCAACCTAAATCAATATTACCTTTTAAAAGCCCCAATGTCTCTTTGGTAGAATCGGATCCCACTGAGGAGACTTTGAATGATAAGCCGGAAACTGCTAATGCAGATTCCGTTCAACCTCAGTTAATTAAATCTTGCCTAGATGGCTCCGCACGAGCGGCAAAAGAATATGAAGCACTTGTCGCTAGATTGCAGTTTGAGAACGAATCAACCATCCGACTTCTTTATCAATTTAACGGTCCTGAACAGAAATTATTTAAAGCGCTGTTTCCAATGCAGGCCGAGCTAGATTCAGGTGAAAACTTATTGTTATTAAAAGAATATCTTACCCAGAATCCACAGAGTAAAGTGGCCCACTGGAATTTATTGTTAGCTTGTGCAAGTGATGCCAGGCTCAAAGGTTGTGATGCTCAGTTAGAGCAGAAAGCGCTGCAAAATGACCCCGCAAATGGCCAATTATGGATGAATGTTGCGGTAGCGAAAATAGAAAGGTTGAGCCAAGTCGATGCTGATGACTCAGAAAATAGTGGGGCGATAGAGTCAATATTAGAATCGATTCGGTATGCTAGTAGTGCGCCTAAATTTAGCGAGTATTGGCCTGAACATTTCGACCTTTACGAAAGTGCAATTAGGGCCCAAGGTATTGCTAATGAAGCTGAAATAGCGATGCGAGTGGTGGGCTTGGCATTTTCAGCCAGAACAACTGAAATACACAAGTTGAGTAAGTTTTGCCGTCGTCATGCAAGCCACCGCGCAGATATCGCAGAGTCGTGTATACAGCTTGGAGAGCAGCTTGAACAGCGCTCGGAAACTTATTTAAATTCGTTATTTGGACTAAGTTTACAAAACGCAGTTTATGAAACATTAGATAGTGAGGCAGAAATAGCCGAAGTCAATCAGCGTCGCACGCAGTTGAAAGATCGTTGGGAAAATCCTCAAGCAGAAAAAGCCGGGCAACTCATGTTGTATGACAATTATTTAATGCAAGAATGGTATCAACAGTTTCGCGCACACGGCGAGCATCAAGCAAACCAGTTTTTGCTCGAAGAAGCACTACGTTTATCGAAAAACCCAGCTTATGATCCTTGTTAGAAAATAGCTTTTACCAATGCTCTCAGCGAGTAATTTTTTTATTAATGCCAAAGTTCGCCGCTTGAATAGTCAAAAAACAACCTTATATAGGTGTTACCTTAGATATTTACTGATGAAATTTCGTTGACTGAAATAACGCCTCTTGCGCTTTTGATATTGCTCCCACTGGCTTTAATTAGCTATGTATTAGTTAAGCCTTATTGGGTCAAGGCCAGACGTAATAAAATAGCCAGCCAGCCATTTCCAAAAGCTTGGCGAAAAATTTTAAAGAGTCATATTCCATACTTTTACAAGATGCCCGCAGATTTGCAGCTTCAGCTAAAGCAACGCATTTTAGTTTTTTTAGAAGAAAAATCTTTTCAAGGCTTCGATGGACTTGAAATAACCGATGAGATAAGAGTGACCATTGCTGCACAAGCTTGTTTACTTTTATTGAATAGAGAAAGTGGTTATTACCCCAAGCTTAAAACCATTTATGTTTATCCTGCAGCCTTTAGAACCGACCACCAAAGTGTCGACGGTGCAGGGGTTTTGCAACGATCTAAGCGAGTTTTGAGTGGCGAGTCTTGGGATTATGGCAAAGTCGTACTTTCTTGGAAAGATACACGGATTGGTGCCGCTGACTTTGCAGACGGCCAAAACCTGGTAATTCATGAGTTTGCGCACCAGCTCGACCAAGAAACCGGCAGTGCAAACGGCGCACCTTATCTTCGATTTAATAATTTACAACATTGGACTGCTACTTTGTCTACAGAGTTTGAAGCCTTGCGTCGGCGCGCTGCACGGGGCGAAGAGACACTGTTAGATTATTACGGGGCGACTAATCCCGCAGAGTTTTTCGCCGTCGTTAGCGAAGTCTTTTTTGAGCGCCCAAAAGAATTGCTACAACAGCATAAAGCGCTCTACGAGCAGCTGCAGCTATTTTATCGTGTTAATCCCGCTATTTGGTAAAATTCACTCATTACTTTTAAAAATGAGTTTCCTTGTTCTGTATATATCGTTTAGGATGGGAGCGATTTAATAAAGCCATTGGCTGACTTTAATATTAGAAAATAAATAAAATTATAAGGAAAACAATATGTCTGAAGATGTTTACGCGGCACCACAGTCGAGTTTAGGGGCAGGTGACTCTGACTTTCAAATGCTTATAGAGCCGCTGTTAGCGACCAAGTTATGGGTAAGGTTGTGTTCGGTATTGGGCTACATATTTACTGTTTTTATTATTTTAGGCGGTATAGGCCTCATGTTTGGCGCTAATGTTGGTGGCTTACAGTCTGCGGGTTATACTGCAGGAATAGGGGCGGCTTATTTAATCATGGGGATATTTTACTTTTTCCCTAGTTTGTACTTAGGTCAATATGCTAGCGCCATTAGTCGCGCAGCTGAGTCGAAAAGTGCCGAAGATATTAAAGATGCGTTAACGCGTCAAAAGTCATTTTGGAAATTTGTTGGTGTTCTCGTTGCGATAATGTTCGCGATTATGTTGTTAGGTATAATCTCCGCGATTACTATTCCGATGATGATGTAACAGCCTTTTTATAAACTCAGGCTCAATCTCAAAGCTTGTTTGGATTAGGCGTAATGGCCGCTAAGCAAGCTTTTTTATAGGTAGCTAGATTGTTTAAGCTGCGCTCAAATTTCACCTTTCTAGTAGCAAAATAAAAGTCATCTATGCGTAAATCGGATAAAAAGTTAGAAAAAACGATCGTGAGTGCGTTAACTCTTGCCTGTGAGCAAATTAAAGTTTGCGTTGATGACTTTGAATGGTTGACTCACGACATTGATTATCAAAAGTTTCCCGACTCACTCGTGATTACGTGTGTGTTTAGCTCAACTCAAGCAATTAATTTAGCGACCCAAAGTGGTGAAATAAAATTAGTAGCCGAGATTATCAGAAAGAAACTGCAATCTATTGATATTAAATTAGCCAGCCCCAAACCTTCCATAAAGTTGACAACCGAAGCAGAATTAGCCAAACACTCGCACCGCTGGCATTAACCAAGCCTTGCATCGGCGCTAGTCGGACGACCAAGCCGGCAATTATCAGTTTTAGGCGGCTTTAGCCAGATTACGCTTAACCAGTAAGTGGAGCGAAAGTAGCGAATGGTTACAAGCAATATTGGTAGACAGATTAAAATAGATAGTTGCAGCTGCAATTAATACCTTGAAATATCAAATTCAATTAACCTATAATCGACCCATTAAATAAAACCTGTTGCCTAATCAAAAGGTAGATAGATTCAAAGCCATGGCTGGTTAATTATCACCGCCAAAGTGGATAGATTTAAGGAATTTAAAATGTCACAACAACTCGACCAAACCAACCCGCTCTATCAGCAGCCTCCTAGCACCGACTTTGACTGGGAGAAAGTCGCTTATACCCTGCTTTTATCAAGAGCTATGGACGATATCGAAGAGCAAGAGCTAGTACCAGCTAAATTGGTGTTTAACCAGTTTTCTGCGCGCGGACATGATTTAGCTCAAATTCTTATCGGTTCACTGTTAACTCATCCGCATGATGGAGCGACCGGGTATTACCGTTCGCGGCCCTTTGTACTTTCACTCGGGCTTGATATCGTGGATGCGGTTGCTTCTCCAATGGCAAAGTCTGGTGGTTATAGTGATGGTCGAGATATTGGGGTGGTATGTAACTATCCTAATGTTAAGCGCAAAGGCGCAATGTTGTTTCCCATGTGCGGAGGTGTCGGTTCACAATATTCGCCTATTTCTGGCTGGGCACAATCGATTGTCTATCACCGTGATGAGTTAAATGATACCAGCTACAAAGGGGCTTTGGGGATTTCGATGGGCGGAGACTCTTCTATGTCTACCAGTGGCTTTTGGGCAGCACTAAATATTTCCACGACTAACAATTTACCGCATCTCATTTATATTGAAGATAATGGTTATGGAATTTCTGTACCACAAGAAGTACAGACCCCTGGGGGCGACCAAGTGGCTAATTTAGCTGCCTATAAGAACTTGGAAATTATTGATGGTGACGGAACTTGTCCGGTAGAAGCGCCTCAGCTAATAAAAAAAGCGGTTGAGTATGTCAGATCAGGACAAGGTACTTGTTTGTTGCGTTTAAAAGTACCGCGCCTTTGTGGACACACCTTTCAGGACACCCAAACCTATAAGCCGGAAGCACTGATTGAGTCTGAGCAAAAGAAAGATCCGCTACCAAAACTAAAACAGTATTTAGCAATGCATGGGGTGATTAGTGATACTCAATGGCAAGCATTACAAGACAAAGCCTATACGGAAGTGAGAGCGGCAGTAGAGCAGGCAAAAGCTTTACCCGAGCCTGATGTAAAGCGTTTAACGAAATATGTGTACGCCGAACAAGATGCCTATGGTAATCAAGAGATCCAATTACGTGGTGGCCTTTATGCTGATGATTATCAATTTCCTAAAACAACCGAAACACCTAACCCGCAGGGTGCGCGGATAAATATGTTAACGGCAATTAGACAGACTTTAGATTATGAGTTGCAGACCAACCCTAAAGTTCTGGTTTTTGGTGAAGATGTTGGTCCTAAAGGGGGCGTACATGCCGCGACTTTAGGACTTAACCAAAAGTATGGGGAACGCAGAGTTTTCGATACGAGTTTGTCAGAAGAAGGTATTATTGGGCGATCAGTCGGAATGGCGCTAGCCGGGTTAATGCCTGTGCCAGAAATACAGTTTAGAAAATACGCCGAGCCGGCCGCAGAGCAGTTAACTGACACAGGGATTATGCGCTGGCGTACCAATAATCAATTTGCAGCGCCAATGGTGGTTAGAATACCCGGCGGTTTTGCGGGAAGAGGCGACCCTTGGCATTCTATGTCTGACGAAGTAGAGTGGGCCCATAAGACTGGTTGGCAAGTGGTAATGCCGTCTAACGCTGAAGACGCAGTTGGTCTGTTAAGGTATGCTTTACGAGATAATAACCCGACTATCTTTTTTGAGCATCGTTCGCTGTTGGACGGTCGTTGGGCAAGACGGCCTTACCCTGGCGACGACTTTATGTTGCCGTTTGGTAAAGCAAAAACGATAACTCAGGGTCATAAATTAACCGTGGTAACCTGGGGAGCGATGGTAGAGCGGTGCGAAACTGCAGCATTAGAAATAGCCAACGGAGTAGAGGTTATTGATTTACGCACGATTCAACCGTGGGACAAGCAAGCAATTCTTAACTCGGTAAAGAAAACCGGTCGTTGTTTGATTGTGCATGAAGATAATTTAACTGCTGGATTTGGCGCCGAAATAGCTGCAGTGTTAGCCAAAGAAGCATTTTTTGATTTAGATGTTCCAATAGAGCGCTTGACTATGCCTGACACACCTAATCCGCATAACATTCACCTATTACATGCAGCGGTGCCTACTACTGAGCGCATTCAGTCTAGTATGCAAGAATTACTAGAGTTTTAAGGGGAAGACTAATGAGCAACTTAATAGATATTATTCTTCCGCAAGGGCAGTTAGAAGGAACCTCAGCAACTTTAGCGGCTTGGTTAGTCAAAGAAGGTGACTCAGTGAGTGAGGGCGCACCGCTTGCTGAACTAGAAACCGATAAAGTGGTGATGGAAGTTTGCGCAGAAAAAGCTGGCATCATTGAATCGCTTTCTGCTCAAGTCGGTGATGAAGTTATGCCAGAACAAAGTCTAGGTAAGCTCAATCTTAGTGCGAGCGAACTAGCTCCTACGGCAAACCAAGCTGGGCGTAATTTAGAACAGCATGAAAGTAATACCAATAACCAAAGTGATAAGGCGTCAATTGAATCTACCCCTTTATGTGAAGACGATAGTGCATCTAACGAAGATGATAGTGCACGTAACTTTGTTAGTCCGGCAGTGCGCCGTTTGCTGCGTGAGAATAATCTTGATATAGAAAACATTACCGGAAGTGGCAAGCGAGGTCGCGTAACAAGAGATGATGTGTTGTCATATATAAACAACCCTCAGCCAAGAGAAGTGGCCGCCAAACTTTCTGAGCAATCGACTCAGCCGCCGCTTGCCAGTGCGCCATTCGAAAGCCTAGTGAGAGATAGCCGCCCGTTACAAGGTAAAAAAATACCCCATTCTAATATGCGAAAATCTATCGCTAGTCACATGGTAGAAAGTTTATTACATACTTCACCCCATGTGACGAGCGTTTTTGAAATGGACATGGGAAATATTATTGAGCATCGCAAATGGCACAAAAAAGAGTTTTCTCAAATGGGCGTTAAACTCACTTTTACCGCTTACTTTTTGGCAGCCATGGCCACTGCAATTAAAGCGGTTCCTCAAGTTAATGCTCGCTTTCATGAAGACTCACTTGAAATATTCGACGATGTAAATATTGGTATCGGTACTGCTCTTGGTGATGCGGGGCTTGTGGTTCCGGTGGTTGAACAAGTGCAAACAATGAACTTATTTGAAATTGCCAAAAACCTAAATCTGATGACGGATAAAGCCAGAGATGGCAAACTTAAGCCGTCTGATATGAAAAACGGTAGCATCACTATTTCCAATCATGGAGTAAGTGGCAGCTTGTTCGCAACGCCAATTATAATTAACCAGCCACAAGTCGCGATTCTAGGCGTTGGCAAGCTAGAAAAGCGGGTAGTGGTTGAGTCTGTTAATGGTGTTGATACGATGGTGATTAGACCAAAGTGCTATGTTTCGTTAAGCATTGATCACCGCGCACTAGATGCCCACCAAACCAACCAGTTTCTGAGCGTTTTTGTAGAAACAATAGAGAAATGGGGCGAGTAAAGATTAACTAAAAATGCGCTTGAGCATTTATTAGTGAGTACATAAGCATTCGTTTGATCCAGGTAAAGCCTATGCGCTGGTTTTTTAGCTAGGCGCCGCGATGAAACGAGATTACTAACTTATATTTTTTAGGAATTTATTGATGAGTGTAGCTGACAAATTAATTAAAAGTTACTTAGCGGGTGAATGGCAAAGTGGCAATGGTCGCAGTGATATTCTGGTTAATTCAGTTAATGACGAAGTGATTGGCCAAGTAAATTCGTTAGATAAAGGTTTCGAAGATTTTTTAGATTATGGACGCAGTGTCGCGGGCCCAAAATTAAGAGCGCTTACCATTCATGAGCGGGCTGAAAAAATCAAGTTTTTAGCTAAATATCTACTCGATAGGAAGCAAGAGTTTTATCAAATCTCTTATATGACAGGTGCCACCAAAGCCGATTCTTGGGTTGATATAGAAGGTGGTATAGGCACCATGTTCAGTTATTCTGGAATTGCTCGGCGCGAGTTAAATAATGACACATTTATTGTGGAGGGTGCGGTAGAGCCTTTATCGGCCAATGGAACCTTTGTTGGGCAGCATATTTTAACTTCAAAAGAAGGCGTAGCGGTTCACATTAATGCGTTTAACTTCCCTGTGTGGGGAATGTTAGAAAAGATAGCGCCTAGCTTAATTGCCGGTGTACCTGTCATTGTTAAACCGGCCACCGTGACTTGCTATTTAACTGAAGCTGTTGTTAAAGCCATGGTTGAATCTAAAATATTACCTGAAGGCAGCATCCAGTTAATTTGTGGAAGTGTTGGCGATATTCTAGAGCATGTTAACGAGCAAGATATTGTGACCTTCACCGGATCTGCTTCGACCGGTCAAAAGCTGCGCTCACACCCTAATATTATTGCTAAAAGCGTTCCTTTTACGATGGAAGCCGACTCGCTAAATTGCTGCATTTTAGCGCCTGATGTAACCCCAGAGCACCCTGAGTTTGACTTGTATATTAAAGAAGTCGCTCGTGAAATGACCACCAAAGCGGGACAAAAATGTACCGCAATTCGACGCGCCATAGTACCTAATAATATGTTAGAGCCGGTAAGCGAAGCATTAATTAAACGCCTAACGGGAACTGTGATAGGTGACCCAAGTCAAGAAGGCGTAAGAATGGGCGCATTAGTTGGTAAGTCTCAACGAGAAGATGTTTTGCAAGCGCTTAAGCAGTTGCAACAGTCGAGTGAAACATTACTAGATGGTTTAGAAAACTTTAAAACGATAGGTGTTGATGGCGATAAAGGTGCTTTTATGGCTCCTACGCTATTACATTGTAAAGACGCCTTTAAAAATACTGCGCCGCATGAAGTAGAAGCGTTTGGTCCGGTGAGTACTTTAATGACCTACAGTGGGATAGAAGAAGCGATAGCGCTTGCAAAATTAGGTAAAGGATCGCTCGCTGGCTCTGTGTTTACTGCCAGCCGCGAGCATGCCAGAGACATTATTTTAGGTACAGCTTCACACCATGGTCGAATGCTAGTGATTGATGCTGACTGTGCTAAAGAATCGACTGGGCATGGCTCTCCCTTAGCCAGCTTAGTACATGGTGGTCCTGGGCGTGCTGGTGGCGGCGAAGAGCTTGGTGGTTCAAGAGCAATCAAGCATTATATGCAGCGAACCGCGATACAAGGTTCACCAACTTCTTTAATGGCAGTTACCAATCAGTTTGTGCGTGGTGCTAAAGTCAAACAAGATCGAATTCATCCGTTTAGAAAATACTTTGAAGAATTGGAAATTGGCGAATCCTTAACCACTCATAGAAGAACGGTGACTGAAGCAGACATTGTTAATTTTGGATGTTTATCTGGCGATCACTTTTATGCCCACTTTGATGAAATAGCAGCTAAAGATTCGTTTTTTGAAAAGCGAGTCGCTCACGGATACTTTGTTATTAGTGCCGCCGCTGGAATGTTCGTTGATCCAGGTCAAGGCCCGGTTATTGCTAATTATGGAATAGATAACTTACGCTTTGTTGAGCCGGTTGGTATTGGTGATACTATTCAAGTTAAAATTTCGGTCAAGCGCAAAATTAAAAAGTCAAAACGTGAGGATGATAAATATCATACTGGTGTCGTGGTGTGGGATGTTGAGGTAATTAACCAGCATGACGAAGCCGTTGCAATTTACGACATATTGACCTTAGTAGAAAGGCAAAGCGCTGATTAAGTCGCTTTGCCATTAGGTTAAGCGTTTAACTTTTGGTTTGGTGATTAGATGAATTAAATCGCGGTCTGTCTGGTTGAATTTCGCTGAGCGCTTCTACTTCACGTAAGCTTTGCTTAGCGCGCAGTGCAAGTTGGGTATACTCTTTGGTGCCTTGTGTTTTCCAGTTAACTTCTTCGGCACTAAGTTGGCGGGCTACCTTAGCCGGTGTGCCCATAACCATTGAGCGAGCATCGCAAGTGAATTTTGCACGCACAAAGGAGCAAGCGGCAACCATAGACTCTTGGCCGATTATTGCATCGTCCATCACGACCGCATTCATGCCGATTAGGGCGTTTTCACCGATGCGGCAACCATGTAATACCGCGCTGTGACCAATATGGCTGTAAGGCTCTAAAAAGCAGTCTTTATCGGGAAAACTATGGAGTACGCAACAGTCTTGAATATTGCTATGGTGCGAGACATGAATGCGCCCAAAGTCACCGCGCAGCACTGCACAAGGACCGATATAGCAGTGATCTTCAATAATTACATCGCCGATAATTTCGGCGCTTGGGTGAATAAATGCAGTAGGTTTTATAACAGGCACAAAGTTGTCAATGGCATAAACCGGCACGAGATTCTCCATAAAATAAATTAAGTATTTAAACAATTTAAATTTAAGTATAAATGAGGCATCTGCATGTACCAAACAATTGTTGTTGAGAAAAATAAAGGCGTAGCCAAACTAACCTTAAATCGACCAGAGCGGTTAAACAGTTTTAACGTTGAAATGCATCAAGAATTGCAAACGGCTTTAGACGATATTGCAACTGACGGCGAAAGTCGATGTTTGCTGATAACCGGATCGGGGCGAGGCTTTTGTGCAGGTCAAGATTTGAATGATCGCGCTGTCAGCGCTGATACTAAAGCTCCAGATTTAGGTCTGTCTGTAGAAAAGTTTTATAACCCTTTAATCAGACGCATCACTAACCTTAAAATGCCAGTAATTTGTGCTTTAAATGGTGTTGCCGCAGGAGCAGGAGCAAGTTTAGTTATGGCTTGCGACATTGTTGTTGCCGCAAAATCTGCATCATTTATTTTATCATTCGCCAAAGTTGGGCTGGTGCCAGACTCTGGCAGCTCATGGCACTTTGCTCGCGCGATTGGTTTACCTAGAGCTAAAGCTATGGCAATGCTAGGTAACAAGGTAAAAGCGCAACAAGCGGAAGATTGGGGGCTTATTTATAAAGCCTCAGAAGATGAGAGCTTTTTGAGCGAAGCGACAGATATGGCAGAGTATTTGGCAACACAACCAACCGAGGCGTTAGCCAATATTAAGCAGTTAGTTCATACTGCTTTCGACTATAGTTTAAACGAGCAGCTAGAAAGAGAGCGCCAAGCAATGCAGCATTTAGGGCGCAGCCAAGATTATAGAGAAGGCGTTGCAGCTTTTATTGAAAAGCGTGAGCCAAATTTTAAAGGAAAATAATGAAGCGAGGTTGTTATGACAAAAGCCGAACAGTTATTAGCGAAAGATCCTGCATCACAGTTATTGGGTATTAAATTAGCCTTTATTGATGAAGGCCGTTGCGAACTGACAATGCTTGTAACTGATCAAATGGTCAATGGGTACGGTTTTTGTCATGGCGGTTTTATTTACACTTTTGCCGACACTGCGAGTGCATTTGCTAGCGCTTTAGAGGGAGCACAAGTGTTAACTGCAAATAATCAAATTGAATATTTAAGACCTGCCAAAGTCAATGAGACGTTAACCGCTAGAGCCAGTGTAAGCGCAGTGAGTGGCAGAAATGTATTTTGTGATGTGCAAGTCACCAATGCAGAGCAAGAATTAGTAGTTATTTTAAAAAGTAAATTAATTAGTCAAACGACTTAGTTAACCTAAGCGATAGCTAAAAAGGATTGAACGGAATGAAAAACGTATTTATTTGTGATGCTGTAAGAACGCCAATTGGTCGCTTTGGAGGCTCTTTGTCTGGTGTGCGGGCTGATGATTTAGGGGCAATCCCAATACGTGCTCTAATTGAAAGAAACCCACAAGTGGAATGGGACAGCATTGACGATGTGTATTATGGCTGTGCTAATCAAGCGGGAGAAGATAATCGCAATGTTGCACGGATGAGTGGATTGCTTGCTGGGCTTCCGCAAACGGTTCCTGCAGTAACCATCAATCGACTCTGTGGTTCAGGTATGGATGCGGTTGGCACTGCGGCTCGAGCAATAGCTTGTGGAGAGCAATCGTTAGCTATTGCCGGTGGTGTGGAGCAAATGTCGCGTGCGCCTTTTGTAATGCCTAAGGCAGAGTCTGCATTTTCTCGAAAAGCGGAAATATACGACACTACAATGGGATGGCGCTTTGTTAATAAAAAACTAGCTGAGCAGTATGGTGTCGACTCAATGCCAGAAACGGCAGAAAATGTGGCTGAGACTTTTAATATTAGTCGCGAAGATCAAGATCTATTTGCTTTTAGAACACAGGAGAAAACTCAGCAAGCACAGCAAAAAGGCATTTTTGATGTCGAGATTGTACCGGTCACTGTGCCGCTAAACCGTAAAGAAACTAAGTTATTTAGTGTTGATGAGCACCCGCGGCCTAGCACAATGGAAGGGCTTGCGAAATTGGCAACGCCGTTTAAAGCTAATGGTACCGTGACCGCCGGAAATGCTTCTGGTATTAATGATGGTGCTTGCGCATTGTTGTTGGCTTCACAAGAGCAGCTAGAAAAACAGCAACTAAAACCGCTGGCCAGAGTAGTGACTATGGCGACCAGCGGATTAGAACCGCGAATCATGGGGTATGGCCCGGTAGAAGCGAGCCGTAAAGCTTTGCAAAATGCCGGTTTAACACTTGACCAAATTGACGTGATCGAACTGAACGAAGCCTTTGCAGCACAAGGTCTGGCGGTTTTGCGAGAACTTGGTTTGGCAGACGATGATGCGCGAGTGAATCCTAATGGCGGAGCAATTGCTTTGGGACACCCGCTAGGCATGAGCGGAGCTAGACTGGTTACTACCGCCGCTTACGAATTGCAACGTAGCAAAGGTCAATATGCTTTATGTACTATGTGTATTGGCGTAGGCCAGGGTATTGCTATGATTATAGAACGAGCAGAGTAGCCATTATTATAGTGTAAGGCGAATATATACTGTCTTAATCCTACTTGAACCTTAAAACGGCTGTAATGAGCCGTTTATTTTACCTGTTTTATGATACATTAATTGATGGATATTGGAATTATTGGTATCATTTAAGCAAATTTATTGAGAGAGAAAAGCGATGCAAACGGTAGATAATGCACAGCAGCAAGCTGAATTTGACCGCAAAGTTGCGGAAGAGCAAAAGATTGAGCCAACCGATTGGATGCCAGAAGATTATCGTAAAAACCTGATTCGACAAATGTCTCAGCATGCTCATTCAGAAGTAATCGGAATGCAACCTGAAGGAAACTGGATCACACGGGCGCCAAGCTTACGCCGTAAAGCGGTTTTACTTGCCAAAGTACAAGATGAAGCTGGCCACGGTTTATATTTGTACAGTGCGACGGAAACTTTGGGTATTTCTCGTAGTGAATTAATTGAAGCGCTACAAACAGGTAAAGCTAAATATGCTTCTATATTTAACTACCCAACTCTGACTTGGGCCGATGTTGGTGCGATTGGCTGGCTAGTTGATGGTGCAGCGATTGTAAATCAAATTTCATTGCAGCGAACCTCGTACGGGCCTTATGCACGAGCAATGATTAGAATTTGCAAAGAAGAAAGTTTTCATCAACGTCAAGGTTACGAAATTATGTACGCTTTGGCGAAAGGAACCGAAGAGCAAAAGCAAATGGCTCAAGATGCGATGAACCGCTTTTGGTGGCCGTCTTTGATGATGTTTGGACCACACGACAGTGACTCTGCTCATTCTGGCAAATCGATGAAATGGAAAATAAAACGTCAATCAAATGATTATTTGCGCCAGAAATTTATTGATCAAACGGTCCCACAAATTGAGGTACTTGGCTTAGAAATGCCCGATCCAGAAATCAAGTGGAATCCAAAGCGTAACGCTTACGATAGCGGTGAAATTGACTGGGAAGAGTTTTATCAAGTGATTAATGGTAGCGGACCATGCAATCATCAACGCTTAAAGCACCACCGTAAAGCGCATGATGATGGTGAGTGGGTAAGAGAAGCGGTGCGCGCCTATCGCGCAAAGCAATCACAAAAATCAGCAGAAAATGTTGCTTAATTAAAAGCAACTCACTAACTAAATTAAAATGAGAAATTAACATGAGCCAAGAACATTTAGCAGTGTATGAAGTTTTTATTCGCTCTGCGCGAGGTCTCGATCACAAGCATGTAGGCAGTGTGCATGCGGAAAGTCCAGAACATGCTCTTATGTATGCAAGAGACGTTTATATCCGTCGTTCAGAAGGGGTGAGTATTTGGGTTGTAGAAGCAAAAAATATAACGGCTTCGCAAGAAGGTGATATCGATAACTTCGTTGATCCAATGGACGACAAACCATACCGCCATGCGACTCATTATGAGCTGCCTGATAGCGTTAACAACATGTAACGGCGAGCGAATCAATGACTGAACAAAACCAACAAGACTTAGTTAAATTCCTTATCGGCATGGGAGACGACGCGTTAGTATTAAGTCACCGACTCTCTGAGTGGTGTAGTAACGGCCCTTATTTAGAAGAAGATATTGCATTGTCAAATGTGGCGCTTGATTACATTGGTCGCGCCCGAATGTTTTATCAATATGCTGTTGAAATTGAAGGCCAAGGGCGAACCGAAGACGACATCGCTTATTTGCGTACAGAGAGAGAATATACCAACTTGCTTATTCATGAGTTACCAATTAATGACTTTGCTTTTACGATGGTTCGCCAATATTTTGTTGATGTATTTTACTGCGACTATTTAGAAAGGTTGACCCATTCTAATGACCAAACTATTGCTGCGATTGCAAACAAAGCGATAAAAGAAAGTCGCTATCACTTAAAGCGTAGCGAGCCATGGATTCGACAATTGAGTGAAGGAACCGATGAAAGCCGGCGACGCATTTTAGATGCTTTAACTGAGCTAGAAAATTTTGTTGGTGAATTGTTTATTATGTCTGATTGGGAGCAGCGCTTGGCTGAGCAGGGCATAGCTGTCGATCGAAAGTTGATTGAAAATAACTGGAATCAAACGGTACAAGCTTTCTTTGCACAGTCAAATATCAGTATTCCACCTGCAGCGCTGCAAATTCGCGGTGGGCGAGATGGAATTCATACCGAGCATTTAGGCCACATGTTAAGTGAAATGCAATATTTACAGCGCACCTATCCTAATATGCAATGGTAATTAAACTTAAAGCGCTAGTTAACTAGCGCTTTTAAATAGACATTAAAATGAATCAAACTGCTCAAATAATTCCAACCCACAACCCTGTGTTTGCACAGCGTTTAGCCCTTCGTCGAAAATCAGAATATGCTGATATTTGGAACTTACTTGATCAAGTCTATGATCCAGAATTACCGGGGCTAACAATTTGGGATTTAGGTATTCTACAAAATGTTGAGCAAGAGTCAGGCAATTGGGTAATCACAATTACGCCTACCTATAGTGGTTGCCCGGCAGTAGACGCGATTAAAGATGATGTGGTTAAGGCGTTGTCTGCTGCTGGTATTGATAAAGTAAAAGTAAAAGTTGCGTTAGCGCCTGCGTGGACAACCGAAATGATGTCACCACAAGGCAAAGCACACTTAAAAAGTATACAAATAGCGCCACCCAATGAGCAGAATAATGTTGTGTGCCCGTTATGTGAAAGTGACGATACCTTGTTAGTTAGCCAGTTTGGTTCAACTGCCTGTAAAGCAATGTATCAATGTAAAAGCTGTTCAGAAATATTTGACTATTTTAAACACTTTTAAGTTTGGCTAAAACGAATTTAAGCTAGTTTTAAAGATAATTAAACTGGCATGTTAGCAATCTTAGCTAGTACTCAATCTATTTTAAGGAATTAAAATGAGCACAGAGTTTCACTCACTAACAGTTGAATCTGTTGAACGATTAACTAAAGATGCCGTTGCACTGACTTTTTATGTGCCTGAGAACTTACGTAAAGAGTATGAATATATTCAGGGGCAACACTTAACCTTAAAAGCGGATATAAACGGTCAAGATGTTAGGCGCTCATATTCTATTTGTGACAGCGTAAAAGCTCAAAAATTGACTGTTGGTATTAAAAGCATAGAAACCGGCTTGTTTTCTAATTACGCTAACCAACAAATAAAACCCGGCATGCAAGTTGAAGTGATGCCTCCTCAAGGTCACTTTTATACCGAGCTAAAAAACGATAATAAAAAAAATTACTTAATGATTGCTGTAGGTAGTGGCATTACTCCCATTCTTTCGCATATTCAGTCAATTCTAGAAGCAGAACCTTGCGCATCGATTACTTTAATTTACGGTAATAAGTCAACGCCAATGATGATGTTTCGAGAAAAGCTTTGTTTTATTAAAAACCAATACTTGGAAAGATTTCAATGGATTAACTTGTTTACTCAAGAGGAAAACGATGCCGCTATTTTTAATGGAAGAATGAGCGTACAAAAGTTAATTGATTTTAACAAAGCAAAGCTGCTTAATCTGAAAACGATTAATGATGTATTTATTTGTGGCCCGGAAGGCATGATTAATGAAGTCGTTTCGCATTTTAAAAGCGAAGGTTTTAATGCTGAACAGTTGCATTATGAGCTGTTTTTCGCTGGAGATTCAAACCAAAAAGCACAGCAACAAAAAGCAGAGAGAGCTAAAAAGTATGCTGGTAAAGCTGCTAAAGTGTCGGTTAAGGTTGCCGGCAGAAAAATTCTTATGGATTTGGATTTTGGTGGTGACAATATACTAGATGCCGCGATGGAAAGTGGTGCCGATTTACCATTCTCTTGTAAAGGTGGGGTTTGTGCAACCTGTAAGGCCAAAGTTGTAAAAGGCAAAGTAGAAATGGATATGAACCACTCGCTAACCGAGCAAGAAGTTGAAGACGGAATGGTGCTAACTTGCCAAGCACATCCTGTTTCCGATGATGTTGAAATTGACTTTGATTTAGCTCAATAAGTGACAGTGCCGCTTAACAAAAATTTGCAAGCAGTGAACATAGAAAACTTTATTCAATCTCGCGTTGATAGTGAAAATATCAGCTGTAAGTCGTTTGTCGTTACGGTGTTTGGCGATTTAGTATCTCAGCATGGTGGTTGGATTTGGCTAGGCAGCTTAATTCAATGTTTACAACCGTTAGGTTATTCAGAAAGGCTTATTCGCACCTCTGTTTATCGACTCGTACAAGAAGACTGGTTGCAGGTTAAAAAACTAGGTCGGAAAAGCTATTATAGTTTTACCGCCAATGCTAATCGTCACTATACCAAGGCAGCACGTAGAATTTATGCCAATCAGGTGTATTTTAGTAACAGAAATTGGTTAATTGTGTTACCGGTATTTGTTCCAGATGACAAAATGCCTCTACTTAAAAGGCAGCTACGCTGGTTAGGGTTTAGTCCTTTGGTTAGCGGAGCCTATGCGCATCCTTCTAGTGACCAAGTGGCGCTAGAAGAAACTATTCAAGAGCTTAAAATTAGCGATGCTGTTATTGTACTCAGTGGACACACATTAAATGAAGACTCTCAACTCACCCTAAAAAAGTTAGTGTTTGAGAAATGGGATTTAGAGCAGTTAAATGGGCAATATCACAAGCTTATAAATGACTATCGGTTTTTAGAATCAATTGAATTAAATTTAAAAGCATCAGCCAAAATAAATGATGGGCATTTTGTTTTGTTAAGACTGCTTTTAATTCATGAGTACCGTCGCATATTACTTCAGGATCATGAATTGCCAAGGGAGCTGTTACCGCCTAACTGGCACGGATTGACTGCGCAAAAGATGGTACAGCAGTGTTATCAAACATTAGCCAGCCGTTCAATTAGATTTATTGTTTCGCAACTGCAAAATCAAGATGGATACTTACCTAAGAACTCAGCAGAGTTTGAGCAACGATTTAGTTAAACTATTTTTTTAAAAGGTATTAATTTAATGCAAAGTAATTTCTCGCAAGTTATTTTAGAAAAACGCAATAATATTGGTTTGATCACGATTGATTACCCGCCTGTAAACGCGCTGTCACAAAATGTTAGACAGGGACTTGTGGAGGGTGTTGAAGCATTTGAAAATGACTTGCAAGTTAAGGCCATTATTATTACTTGCAAAGCGAGAACCTTTATTGCTGGTGCTGACATTAAAGAATTTGGAATGCCTCCGAGCAAACCTTTTTTACCTGACGTGGTAAACCGTATTGAAGCAAGTAATAAGCCGGTAGTGGCTGCAATGTTTGGTACATCATTAGGCGGCGGTTTTGAAGTTGCGCTTGCGTGTCACTACCGAGTGGCCTATAAAAACGCCAAGGTTGGACTGCCAGAAGTCAATTTGGGGCTTATTCCTGGAGCAGGTGGTACTCAGCGTTTACCGCGAGTTCTTGGAGTAGACAAATCAATACAAATGATTACTACGGGAAATCATTTACAAGCTGATAGCTTTTCCGATACAGCATTGTTTGACTGTTTAGTCGCTAACGATAAAGACTTAATAGAAGCAACAATTGAATTTGTTGAACAGCGCTTGGCGCAAGGGCAGCTGTGTGTAAAACGAGTTGGTGATCTAAATGTTGATTCCACTAAAATAGATTGGCAGTCTTTAAAAGCGCAAGTTGTTAAAAAAGCGCGCGGTAAACAAGCACCGGTAACTGCACTAGAAGTAATTGAAAATAGCATAAACCTAAGTATAACAGAGGGCATGAAAATAGAGCGCGAAGCTTTCTTAACGTTGCGCGAGTCGGAACAATCTGCCGCGTTACGACATGCTTTTAGTGCAGAGAAACAAGCCAATAAAACTTCACTAACAGGCGAGCCACAACAAGTCGAATTAGTGGGAGTTGTTGGCGGCGGTAACATGGGTTCTGGAATTGCTACAGCGTTTTTAAATAAAGGGTTTAAAGTAGTACTAGTTGAAAGAAATAGCGAAGCGTTAGCTGCGGGTGCCGGCCGAATTAATGATAATTTTAAGAAAAACTTATCAAGAGGCGCCATGACGCAAGACCAAATGAACGCTGCTTTAGCCAACTTATCGACCGCTACTGAATATAAATCTTTAGCTAAAGTCGACTTAGTCATTGAAGCTATTTTTGAAGATTTAGAAGTAAAAAAACAGCTTTTCTCTCAACTTGATAAAGTATGTAAAAAGACTTGTATCTTTGCCTCAAATACTTCTTATTTAGATATTAATCAAATCGCTAATTCGCTAACAGAGCCTAGCCGACTCGTAGGAATGCACTTTTTTAGTCCCGCTCATATTATGAAGTTATTGGAAGTTGTTAAAGCCGAAAAGTCATCTGAAATTGCACTAGCCACGGCTATGAATGTTGGAAAACTGTTAGGCAAACAAGCGGTACTGGTAGGGGTTTGCTTTGGCTTCGCAGGCAATCGCATGTACACACGTTATGGCCGAGAAGTTCAACAGATGCTTTTAGAAGGGGCTTCAATTGAGCAAATTGATCAAGCGATGACAAGCTGGGGAATGGCGATGGGCCCACTGGCAGTGCAGGATTTATCTGGCATAGATATTGGGCATAATGCACGTAGTGCGCAACCATTCCCTAGCCACGACCCAGGTTATTTTCGTGCTGCCGCTTGTATGGTTGAAAAAGGCAGGCTAGGGCGTAAATCAGGCATGGGGTTTTATTCTTATGCTAGCGGAAAGCCTCAGCATGATCCTGAAGCAGACAATTTAATCAGGTTAACAGCGCAGTCACTCAATATTGAACAGCGAAAATTTTCTGAGCAAGAAATAGTAGAAAGAGCTCTAATGGCTTTAATTAGTGAAGGCTTAAGCTTATTAGCTGAAGGCATAGTGCAAAGAATATCTGATATCGATGTGATTTGGCTACATGGCTATGGGTTTCCAAGACACAAAGGAGGACCTATGTTTCAAGCTCAACAAATGGGAAAAAAAGCAGTTGAGTTAAAATTGGCTGAATTGAGAAATGCTTTTGGCGATAAAATTTGGCCTCAAGTAGCGCTAGCGCCACTTAAATAAATTTAATCGCCGAATGCTGAACAACATTAATTATTTATGTTGTCAGTTTTTCAGGTTAATATCGGTTGAAAATGGCTGAAAATAGTACCCAAATGGATAATTCAAAAGTTAAAAGCATGCCAACAACAGACTCTGTCAATATTAAGCAGGCGGTAGGAAAAGTTAAGTATAACCTCGATTTACAAAGCTTCTTGCCTTATCGAATGTACCGCTTAGCGACTCAAATGGCGCAAGCTGGTAATAAGTTGCCGGAGTTGCTCGCAGCAACGGGGGTGCCAATTGGAGAAAGAGAGTGGCGGGTAATCTCGGTGTTGGGTGCTTACGGCGGTTTAACCAACGGGCATGTTGCTGAGGTGTTAAAAACTGACGCCGCGACAGTCACCAGAGCGGTTAAAGTGTTAAAGAAACAAGGCTTTGTCGATACGAAAAATTCCAAGCGTGATCGCCGCAAACAGCTTATCTATTTGACCCAAACTGGTGCTGACTTCCATGATGAAATAACCCCCAAACGAATTGAAACGGGCGAAATTATAGAGTCTTGTTTGTCATACGAAGAGAAAGAACAGCTGCATCATTTACTCAATAAGTTAGACCGTCACTTAGAGCATATGGAAAATGAACAGGAAGACGAGTGGGAATAACTTGCAAAACAGCTCGCTGACATAATAATCGCTTTCTGTGTACCTATTTACTGTGTAAAATGCCGACTAATAACGAGTAGGGCTGAGGAACAGGCTAATTCTACTGAGATTTATATGAAATAGAAGGGGACAAAAGAATGATTCAACTATTTGGTTATTGGCGCTCCACAGCGGCATATCGAGTTAGGATTGCACTTAATCTTAAACAAGTTTCATATACTCAGCATTCGGTTCATTTAGTTAAAGACGGTGGCGAGCAGCACAAGCCTGAATACCAAGCTATAAACCCTCAAGGCTTAGTTCCAACTCTAATCGACGGTAATTTGAAAATAGGTCAATCGATAGCAATTTTAGAGTATTTAGAAGAAAAATATCCGCAATCGCCTTTACTTCCGCAAGCATTATCACTCAGAGCAGTTGCCCGACAACTCAGTCAAATAATTGCTTGTGATATTCACCCTTTGAATAACCTAAGGGTATTAAAGTACTTAAGTGGAAACTTACAAATATCAGACGATGAAAAGACACATTGGTATCACCACTGGATACGAGAAGGCTTTAAAGCCTTTCAGGGCATTCGACAGAGTCACCAAATAGAAGGGGATTATTGCTTAGGAAGTGAACTTTCTATAGCTGACACTTGTCTTATTCCGCAGATTTATAATGCTATCCGATTTGATTTTCCTATGCAGGAGTTCCCAGAGCTCATGCGAATAAACGAGCAATGCTTAAAGTTAGACCGAATTCGTAACGCGTCCCCTGAAAACCAGCCGGACGCAGTAAATTAACAATTCCAAAAGAAGTAGATATTAACAGTGATAAAATTAAAAAAGACATTCATATCCAGTTTTTTAGTTTGTGCAAGCTTAAATTTAAGTGCAGCTGACTCTTATGAAATTATTGATTTAGGTGAGCTAGACGATGTTACTACGTTTGCTTTTGGTATTAACAATAGCAATGTAGCGGTCGGTTTTTCGCAAAAACTATCCAGTATTTATAATCGAGAAGCACCTCACTTTGGGTTTTATTATCAAAATGGCTTAATAAGTGCAGTCAGTGCATTGCCAAGCGACGGCGATCAAATGAGTGCGCTTACGGCAATAAATAATAATGGTTTAGCGGCAGGCTTTTCTATCGTAGGTGAAACCAACAGCGATGGTGTGGTTCAATATCGTGAGTCGGCTATCTACTTTGATACTAGCGACGAAACGCTTTACCCAATTCCAAAAATCGCCGGAGACGTAGGTTCCACGACTAGAGCCTTGAGCTTGAATGATAACGGGGTTGTTGTTGGATTTACTCAATTTAATCCAGATGACGATACTTTGTCTGACGGGACGGCGGCCGAAGCTTATAATGACCGCGGGTTTATATACGACACAGTGAGTGGTGAAATTAATCGAGTTGACCCAATAAATTATGCCAATAATCGATTAAATGTCGTGCTAAGAGATATCAATAACAATAACCGAGCTGTGGGCTATTCAGGTAAAGATATCGAAGATTTTGGTGTCGTCCTTAAGTCCTTTTATGTTGATTCAGCTAACCCTGAAGATTTAGTTGAACTACCTTTAACTATTGATAATCGACCGAGTCAACCATTTGCTATCAACGACCTAAATATGGTCGCAGGGAAAAGAATTTTAGACGAAGAGCTGTTTTACAGTGCGTTTCTTTACGATATAAACAGTCAAGTCATTACAGACATTGAGCCGTTAAACCCAGGTTATAAACCGCAGCGTGGCTCTGGGGTTTCCGACATTTCGGTGGCGTTTGATGTGAATAACCAAGGTCAGGCCGTCGGTAAATCACTTGTTGAGGTTGCGCCTTATCGGTTCCATGCATTTTTATTTGAAAACAACCAAACTAAAAATTTAAACCATTTAATTGATTGTAAAGTTGATACGTCTGAAACGCCTACAGGAAACCCTGATTGGGTTTTATACGAGGCGACACGCATTAATGATAATGGTGTTATTGTTGGAAATGGCTTTTTAAATAGTGTTAGAAAGTCGTTTATGTTGATCCCTAGACCAAACACACCGGTGACGCCTTGCCAAGATGCAGCTGAGTCAGATTCTGGTTCTGGCTCTGTTGGGATTTGGGGGCTTATTTTGCTCGCTTTTGGTGGGGTTTTGCGGCGCGCTAAAACCAAGTAAAAATTATCAAAAAAAAACCGCTGAAGTTAAACTCAGCGGTTTTTTTTTGAGTGAGCAAGCAACTTGGTTTACATGTTGGGGTAGTTAGGTCCGCCAGCTCCTTCAGGAACAACCCAGTTAATATTTTGACTAGGGTCTTTAATGTCGCAAGTTTTGCAATGAACACAGTTTTGCGAGTTAATTTGGAATTTAGGATTACTTCCTTCTTCGTCTCGAACCACTTCATATACACCTGCAGGACAATAGCGTTGCGCGGGTTCATCAAACTCGGCTAAATTGACCTGAATTGGAATGTCTTTGTCCTTAAGTTGTAAATGCACAGGCTGGTTTTCTTCGTGATTAGTATTTGAAATAAATACTGAACTGAGTTTATCAAATGATAAAACACCATCTGGCTTAGGATAATTAATTACTTTACAGTCTGCCGCTTTTTTCATTTGAGCGTAATCTGGTTCTGGATCACTTAAAGTCCAAGGCAGTTTGCCATTAAACAAGTTTAAGTCGATAAATACATAAGCTGAGCCGAGAATGTTGCCCCATTTATGCTGAGCAGGACCAAAGTTACGTTGAGTATAAAGCTCTTTATATGCCCACGACGCTTGATAGGCGGTTTGGAACTCAGTTAACTCGTCATTCGCTCTATTAGCACTTAGGGCTTTATTAATAGTCTCTGCCGCTATCATTCCAGACTTCATGGCTGTATGTGAGCCTTTAATTTTGGCAAAGTTTAAAGTGCCTGCATCGTCACCAATAAGCAAGCCGCCAGCGAACGACATTTTGGGTTGAGACTGAATACCGCCTTTAGTGATGGCTCGCGCTCCATAGGAAATACGTTCGCCACCTTTTAAATATTGTGAAATCTTAGGATGATGTTTGTATCGTTGAAACTCATCAAATGGACTCACGTGAGGATTAGAATAGGAAAGGTCAGTAATTAGACCAACGACCACTTGATTATCTTCTATGTGATAGAGAAAGCCACCACCAGCACTGCCGCTCTCGTTTAATGGCCAACCAGCAGAGTGAACTACTTTACCTAGCTGATGCTGCTCGGCGGGTATTTTCCATAATTCTTTAATTCCAATACCATAGTGTTGAGGTTCTTTACCCTGATCGAGGCTAAAGTTTTGAATGAGTTGTTTTCCTAAATGGCCTCGGCAGCCTTCAGCAAAAACCGTATATTTAGCGTGCAGCTCCATGCCAGGCATGTAGCCGTCTTTTTGACTCCCGTCTTCAGCAACACCCATGTCACCAGTTAAAATGCCTTTAACGCTGCCATTTTCGTTATATAAAACCTCACTGGCTGCGAACCCAGGGAAAATTTCAACCCCTAGCGCTTCAGCTTGTTCTGCTAACCATCGGCAAAGGTTGCCCAAGCTAATAATATAGTTACCATGATTATGCATAGTTTTAGGGGCAAATAAATTAGGGACTTTTAACCCAGAGGTAGCACTATTTAAGAGTAAAATATCGTCACTAGTTACTTCTGTTTTAAGCGGGGCGCCTTGGCTTTTCCAATCTGGAAGCAATTCGTTAAGTGCGGTTGGCTCAAATACCGCACCAGACAAGATATGTGCACCAACTTCTGAGCCTTTTTCAACGACGCAAATCATCGTTTCTTGGTCATTTTCTTTCGCTAATTGTGCTAACTTTATTGCTGTTGAAAGGCCGGCTGGTCCAGCTCCAACGATTACCACATCAAATTCCATAGACTCTCGTTCCATGGATCCCCCCCTAATTGGATTGTGTCTAAATAAATTCAAATACAATAGTCTATCTTATTGATATTAGTCGTATATATTTGAATATGAATGAAGTTGAGCACCAGCCAATACTTGCTATCAGGTAAACAAATAACAGTTATAGCTGGAAAGTGAAGCATTATACCTGATTTTGGTTGACGTTAAACGCATAAAGCGGCAAGATCGCGGCTTCTTTTTATATTTGAACTCTCTGGGTTTAATACCAAGTGATTATTTGCCAGAAAATGTCTATTTGAGTGGCGTTCGTTGGCACAGGGATCATTTAATTATTAACCGAGTTTAAGCTAGTCTAAGTCCATTAATACACGACAGGTGTCTGCATGAAAATACTAGTAACAGTGAAGCGAGTTGTCGATTACAACGTAAAAGTGCGCGTAAAAGACGATCAATCAGGTGTTGAAACCGCTAATGTAAAAATGTCTATGAATCCATTTTGCGAAATTGCAGTGGAAGAGGCGGTTCGTTTAAAGGAAAAAGGTGTTGCGAGTGAAATCGTGGTTGCGTCCATTGGGCCAGCTCAAACACAAGAAACGTTACGTACCGCATTAGCACTGGGCGCAGATAAGGCAATATTAGTAAAGACTGATGAAGAAGTGCAGCCTTTAGCCGTCGCTAAGATTTTAAAACAGGTTGTTGCAAATGAGTCTCCAGAATTGGTACTTATGGGCAAACAGTCTATCGATGGTGATAATAACCAGTCAGGCCAAATGCTAGCGGCTTTATTAGACTGGCCACAAGGTACTTTTGCGTCAGAAGTGTCGGTTACAGAAGGCCAGGTTGCTGTGACACGTGAAATTGATGGTGGCTTGGAAACTGTTAATCTTACATTGCCAGCAGTTGTCACTTCAGATTTGCGCTTAAATGAGCCTCGTTTTGCGTCTCTGCCAAATATTATGAAAGCTAAGCGCAAGCCGCTAGAAGAAACTACGCCAGCAGATTTAGGCGTTGATATAACACCAAGAACTAAAACTTTAAAAGTTGAGCCACCAGCGCAACGCCAAGCAGGCATTAAAGTTGAAAGTGTAGCTGAGTTGGTTGATAAATTAAGAAATGAAGCGAAGGTGATCTAATGACAACGTTAATTATTGCGGAACATAACAATCAAGAAATATCAGCTGCCACGCTTACAACTATCGCAGCGGCGGAGAAACTTGGTAATCCAGTACACTTGTTAGTCATAGGTAATGGTGTTCAAGCCGTCGCAGACTTTGCTGCTGCTTGCCAAGGTGTAAATCAAGTATTGTTAGCTGACTCAGCAGATTTAGCTCATCCTACTGCAGAAACTATTGCTAATGTTGTGGCAGCAAATGCAGAAGGTTACTCACATATTTTAGCTTCAGCGACTACTTTTGGTAAAAACTTCATGCCACGAGTAGGCGCACTACTTGATGTACAACCAATTTCTGACATTATTAGCATTGAAAGTGCAGATACTTTTAAACGTCCAGTTTATGCAGGTAACGCGATAGCAACAGTTCAATCGATAGACGCGGTTAAAGTGATTACGGTTCGCGCAACGGCTTTTGATGCATTAGCTACAAGCGGCGGTTCTGCAACGATTGAATCAATTGATGCAAGTGCGCAGGTTTCGAGCAAAGCTAAGTTTGCATCTCAAGAGTTAACTCAATCTGAGCGTCCAGAGTTAACCGCTGCAAAAATCATTATTTCTGGCGGGCGAGGTATGGGCAGTGGCGAAAACTTCCATATGCTTGAAGAAATTGCAGACAAGTTAGGTGCAGCCGTTGGTGCTTCTAGAGCAGCAGTTGATGCTGGCTTTGTTCCTAATGATTATCAAGTAGGGCAAACGGGTAAAATTGTAGCGCCTGAACTTTATATTGCGGTTGGAATTTCTGGTGCGATTCAACATTTAGCTGGAATGAAAGACAGTAAAGTCATTGTTGCGATTAATAAAGACGAGGAAGCTCCAATATTCCAAGTTGCAGATTACGGTTTAGTCGCAGATTTGTTCCAAGCTATACCTGAGCTAAAAGAAGCGCTTTAATAAACAAAGCTTTAGCTCAAACGAAAAAGGCTCTTAATTGAGCCTTTTTTTATGGAAATTATTAGGATTTTGATTAATAAAAAGCCCGATAAATCGGGCTTTAATTGACTACAAATCTTATTGTTATGATTTAAAATATTTGCTTAAGCCGTTAGCCACACTTTGAGTCACCACAGCTTAAACAAGTCATACATCCATCCATAAGCACAGCAGCTTGTGTCATGCACTTGTTACACATTTGTGCACCGTCTGGATAGTCGCCTTTGTTTGCTGCGCTGTCTTGGTTTTGTAATGATTCGTACTCAGCACGCTTTTGGTCAACTAATGCTTGTTGGTGTTGATCGAGTTCTGGATCTTTTAAAAGTCCAATCATTTTTAAGTGTGACTCAATTGCGTCGCCTATTTCAGCAACTAGCGATGGCATAAACTTACCGCCAGCCTTAAAGTAGCCGCCTTTAGGATCAAATACCGCTTTTAGTTCTTCTGCTAGAAAAGTGCAGTCGCCACCTTTTCTAAATACCGCGGAGATAACTCGAGTTAGTGCAACAACCCACTGGAAATGGTCCATGTTTTTTGAGTTAATAAAAATCTCAAAAGGACGGCGCATTTCATGCTCAGTACCTTGGTTTAAAACAATGTCATTAATTGTCATATATAAAGCATGATCTGATAACGGCGTCTTTACTTTATAAGTAGAACCTAACAGCATTTCTGGACGCTTTACACTTTCGTGCATTTGAACGATTTCGGCAGAAGTTTGTTTTTCTTCTACTGGTTTTTCTACTTCGTCGGACTTTACTTTATACCCGACGATAGGTTGGCTGATTATTTTAGGCATTTTTCTTTCCGTAAAATCATTTGTTAAATTAAAATTGATTAAAGTTGGCGAGGTTAACTCGCCATATTATTGAGAACTAAAACTTACCGTAATAGCCTTCTTTTAATGCATCAAACAAGTTTGCTGCTGTATGAATTTCGCCATCATACTCAACTTCATCGTTACCTTTCAATTCAACTTGAGTTCCGTCTTCTAAAGTAAACTGATAGGTTGTATTTTCTAAGTCTGAGTCTTTAACCAGCACCCCTTGGAAAACTTCTGGATTAAAGCGGAAAGTAGTACAGCCTTTAAGTCCTTCTTTGTAAGCGTAAAGATAAATATCTTTAAACTCATCGTAGTCAAAATCTGTCGGTACATTGGCTGTTTTAGAAATTGATGAGTCGATCCACTTTTGCGCTGCTGCCTGAATATCAACATGCTGAGTAGGAGTAATTGCATCAGAAGTAACAAAGTACTCAGGCAGTTTTTCATCTTCTTTGTCAGAAAAAGGCATCGCTTTTGGGTTGATTAACGAGCGATACGCAAGCATTTCGTAAGAAAACACATCAACTTTTTCTTTAGATTTTTTACCTGCTCTAATTACATTACGCGAGTAGTGGTGTGCAAAGCTAGGCTCAATTCCATTACTGGCGTTATTAGCTAATGAAAGCGAAATAGTACCGGTTGGCGCTATAGAAGAATGGTGAGTGAATCGTGCTCCCACTTTAGCTAACTCTTCAATAAGCTCTGGCTCAACTTCGCCAATTTTTTGCATATAGCGCGAGTATTTAGCGTGCAATACTTTGCCTTTAATTTTTTGGCCGACTTTATAGCCGTCTTTTACCATTTCTGGTCGCTTATGAAGCATACCTGCGGTTACTTCAAACTCTTGCTCTAGAAGCGGCGCAGGGCCTTTTTCTTTAGCGAGTTCTAATGCTGTTTTCCAACCTTCTACAGCTAATTCACGAGTAACTTGCTCTGTAAAGTCGATGGACTCTGCCGAACCATACTTTTTAGTAAGCATTGTTAAGGTAGAGCCTAAACCTAAATATCCCATACCATGACGGCGCTTAGACAAAATGGCTTCGCGTTGTCCTTCAAGTGGAAGACCGTTAATTTCAACTACATTGTCGAGCATGCGAGTAAAAATACGCACTACTTTGCGAAACTTTTCCCAATCAAACTCTGCATTTTCTGTGAATGGGTTTTTAACAAACCGAGTGAGGTTGACCGATCCAAGTAAGCAAGACCCATATTGAGGAAGCGGTTGCTCGCCACACGGGTTAGTTGCTCTAATATTTTCGCAAAACCAATTGTTATTTTTATCATTAACTTGGTCAATTAAAATAAAGCCAGGTTCTGCAAAGTCATAAGTGGAAGACATAATAAGGTTCCACAAGTTTTTCGCTTTAATAACTTTATGAATACGGCAAGCTACTTGACCTAATTCGTTTTCTATATAGCCCTTAGTTGTGGGCCATTCGCGCCATATAATTTGGCTTTCGTCTTGTAAATCGACCTTGTCAACTTCAGCTTCTTTTTTAGAGACTGGAAAGATAAGTTTCCAGTCTTCGTCATTAATTACCGCTTGCATAAACTCGTCGGTTATTAATAAAGAGAGGTTAAACTGGCGCAAGCGACCATCTTCACGTTTAGCTTTAATAAACTCCATTACATCTGGATGGCTCACATCGAAAGTGGCCATTTGGGCGCCGCGACGTCCACCTGCAGAAGATACCGTAAAGCACATTTTGTCATAGATATCCATGAAGGATAACGGACCGGAGGTATAAGCGCCTGCTCCAGAAACGTAGGCGTCTTTAGGGCGTAGAGTAGAAAACTCATAACCGATACCGCAGCCTGCTTTTAGAGTTAACCCAGCTTCGTGGACTTTACCTAAAATATCGTCCATAGAATCATGAATAGTGCCTGACACAGTGCAGTTGATTGTTGATGTTGCTGGTTTATGAGCTAATGCGCCGGCATTAGACATAATGCGTCCAGCTGGAATTGCGCCATGGCGTAATGCCCACACAAAATCATTGAATACTTCTTTTTGTTTGTCTTTTGCTTCAACTTCAGACAGCGCTTTAGCTACGCGTTCGTAAGTTGCATCAATGGTTTTATCAACTGGTTTACCTTCTTTGGTCTTAAGTTGATATTTAGTTTCCCAAATATCGATCGAAGTGTGTTGAAAGTCGATTTGGAAATTTTCTGGAGTTTTTGTTTTTTTCAGCGATGCGGTCATTAATGGAATCCCTCATTCCCAATTTCTTTTACTGCCGCAGTTAGTGGAATATGATCTAACTGCGCCCTAAAAATGTGAGTAAGTCTATGGAAAACTTGTTAGCTCACACACAACAAATTGTTAATAAATTGTGCATAAACAGAAAACGCTTAGAAATCAGATAGATACTACATCTGGTGTTGATTTCTATTTATGGGACACAATATATAGGTGAGTCAGAATAATGTAAAGCCCTAAATATTAAAAATTTAAGGCTTCACAATGGGGGTAAATAACAAAGTTATCTGGGGTATAGCGGAGGAATTACGCTACAAGCCGCTTGGCGCGGTTGCAGGTTTAGTTGCTTATTTAATTCATCTAAATCTAAATTTTTTAACTGAATATCTTTATCTTGCTGCTGTGCAGAATAGCGTACAGATTGCAACTCAATAAGAGAATCCTTTAACGGGGAATCTTGTAGTTTTGAAATTAGCTTTCCAATTGAGTTGATTTGCACATGGCCTAGTAGGGCCAACCAATTGAGAAGGTGCTTTTCTATAGCTGGATAATCTTTATTGTTTATGGCGGTTATGCAAGCTTTCTTATGAGTCTTGGCTTGAGCTGTAATCTGTTGGTTTACTTCAACAGCGGTGTTTTTGCTTACTTGTTTAGGTGATTTTTTTAGCACCAACAAAGTGAGCGTAATCAGCCAGAGCAGGGTAGCTACCCCTGTTAATAATTGCCAAACCCGCAGGTTTTCAGAATCAGCTGGATTAATAATTGGTTGTTCTTGTGGTTGGGTCACTTGAGGCAAGAGCGGCGGAGAAGTGATTAGGGCATTATTTGCAGCGCCTGCAACAACGTTTATGGTTCTGCCAGCTAGTTTTGCTTGTTTTTTACTGTTGCTATTAATGTCCCACCACTCCAGAGTAATATCTGGGATGGTGACTTTGCCCTGCTTGCTAGGGATAACCGCTATTTTTTCTATGCGTTGTCCTTTTATGCCTGACGGCGTCACCTTGCGCTCTTTTTGAGGCGTGTCGTAGTACCATTGCAGCCCTTCGATATTAGGCACTTTAATTTCCGGCAGCTGGGACTCGCTTAAGCCATCAACTGCAAGCGAAATAGTCCATGTGATTGGCTCACCTACCTTTAATTCTGAAGTATCTGGAGTCCAATGTTGAGTCAGCGCAACTTTGTGAGCAGGCAGCCAAGGCGAAGAGGCGTTTTGTGGTTGCGGGCGTACATTTAAATCGATTGGTTTGGTTGTAATACTTACCGGGCGAGTAGAGCTTAAAAAGTTGCCATAGCCACGTTGGTTGGAATCGTTAACATCAGCGGTAAAGTTTATCGCGCCAATTGTTAGTTCGCCACTTTGTTGGGGGAAAATAGCGTATTTTCGCTGCGTCACCACGTAGCGTCGATTGTTAATGGACTTTTCAAATTGAATATCATCGCCTAATTTTTCTACAATACTGTTGGCAGCATGCGGTTCACTTAAACGCGCATAGTGAGTATTGACCGCTCTGTAGAGAGTGATAGTGAGTACGACTTGTTGTTGTACATAAGGTGATTCTTGGTCGACATTGGCTTCTAAGAAAATAGTCTTTTTCTGCCCATTTAACTCAAGTTGATCACTCGCATCTTTAATTTCTAATTCTATTGGGTTGGTAAATTCAGAGCCGACTGAAATTGGTGGAATAGTGACTTTGCCCGTTTTCAAGGTTTTTAATTTGATTTTCCAACCCTTCAAAAATGAGCGCTTACCGTTAATTATTTGAGTATGGGAGTATTGACTGTTCGACACAATGGTAAAGTCTTTAGGAATTAATGATAAGTCTGGTTGCTCGTCAGTTGCATTTTCACTAATTATTTCTAGTTGAAATGTTTCGCCTGCTGAAATATCGATACGGTCTACCGTTGCAGTAACTTCTGCAAGACTGCAAGCTGAAAAAAATATGCTTAAACTAATGATTACACTAGCGATTGATTTAAATAAGTTCATTACCAAAGTTTCTCTTCTTTTTGTTCTCGGCCACGTCGTTGGTACTCTCGGTACATTTTTCGTCGCAAAAGTCCGCCAGGATCATCAGGAATTTTTTCTAGCCAGTGCTCTAAAGCTTGATCTTTTTCTGACTTATCCCGCTGATCTTCTGTTAGTTCCATTTCTTTTTGTTGCTGTTGCTTTTCTTGCTCTGATTGCTGCTGCTCTTGTTCCGACTGTTGTTTCTCTTGTTCCGACTGCTGCTTATCTTGTTGGTTTTGCTGATCCTGTTGCTCTT
The DNA here is from genome assembly GCF_053709105.1 of Aliikangiella aequoris. Lineage (NCBI taxonomy): Bacteria > Pseudomonadati > Pseudomonadota > Gammaproteobacteria > Oceanospirillales > Pleioneaceae > Aliikangiella > Aliikangiella aequoris. The sequence continues at coordinate 2,200,184 of NZ_CM132298.1, read as the reverse complement.
GTTGATCTTGCTGGTCTTGATTTTGCTGTTGATCTTGCTGATCGTTTTGGTTTTGTTGTTCCTGCTGCTGTTTTTTCAGCAGTTCTTCAATTATTTTTTTGTTATGCAAGGCATCTTCATGTTTAGGCTGTTTGTTTAATAAATCATTATAAACGCTTAACGCGGCTTCTAGTTGGTTGGCTTTTGCTAGTGCCGTGGCATGGTTGTATTGTTGTAAGTTAGAATCATATTGAGGTAGTGGTGCAGGGTTAATGGTTTTGTTGCTAGCATCATCGCTTTCTGCAGGAACGCCAATAGGGTTATTTGTTAGTTTGTTTGGTTTTTCATTTTCTTTACTGGGAGCTTGTGAAGATTCACCGGCAAAAAGCTCTGCGGCTTGTTGATAGTTGCCATTTTGGTATAAGGCGGCACCTTTCCAATTGTTATCTTCAAACAGCTGCGCAGCGCGATCATACTCACCTTGTTGAAATGCTTGATTGGCTTGCTGCTGCTGAGTAAGCCAAAGATCCTTCCATTCGAGAGCATGCAATGATTTATCTGGGTAAGAGGTAACACCAAAAGCAATAATTGTTGCGCCGACACTTCTTAAAATTGTTTGACTTGAAAACCTGAGCAAATGAATAAATAACAACGCCATAACAATCACAACTAACCAATAGCCATCGTCTATCCAACGACTAATTTTTTGTTCACTTTGTTCAGAATTAATTTGCGCATCGAGAGACATCTGAAACCGCTGTTTTAAATAGTCTAAGTCGTAAGAGTCAGCAGTTAATTCAACAATACCAGCATTGGTTTTATCCGCGATGTTACTTAATGGTTGAATTTGTAATTTAGGAACAACGATCGCCCCGTTGCTATCTTTCAAAAAGCCATTTTTGTTAGGTAAGGGAATAGGCGCACCTTGCGCTGTACCAATTGCTAAAATAGACAGTTCATAGCCTGATGAGTTAATGATGTCAGTGATTGCGCTGGTATGTTGAAATTCGACGCCATCAGTTAGCCAAATAATCTGACCATTTTTATGCTTAGCATTTTTTAAAAGGTCAATCGCTTTGGCTACACCTAAATCAGGCCTGCTGCCTAATACTGGCATGATAGACGTACTTAATGTTGGCACCATATTCGCTACCGTTTTTGCGTCTGAGGTTAATGGACTGATAACAAAAGCGTCACCAGCATAAACCACTAAACCTATGGTGCCTTCATTGGTTGTGGCTAATAAGTCCATTAACTTAAATTTGGCTCTTTCTAAACGGCTCGGCTTAATGTCTGTGGCGTCCATGGACAGGGATAAATCGAGCAAAATAACTTGAGCATTATCCGACTCAAAAACCGGTACAGACTTTTCCCTAAAACTTGGTCCGCTAATGGCAATAATCGATAAAAGCGCGATGCTAAAAGCTAAAAGAATTCCACTTCTTACTTTAGTACTTTGACTAGACTGCAACAAAAACTTTAATAGATGAGGTGAAATAACTTGATGCCACGCGCTTTGCTTTTGGTTTTGGCTACGCAAAAGTAAAAATAAAATAATGATAGGAACAATAAGTCCTAACCATTCGGGCCGAGTAAAATGAAAATTATTAATTATATCAAGCATCATTTAACTTTGCCTCGCGCTATTGAGAGTGGCTTTTAAATTAAATAGGGCTCTAATTAAGGTTATCAAGTAAGGGAGTAAAAATAATCCCAGCCCAATACCCGCTGGTATGAAATAGAGTTCTTGAATGGGTCGGTAAACTTCAGGTTGATCTTCAACTGGTTCGAGTTGGTCTAAGATCTGATAAATTTGTGCTAACTCTTGAGTACTTCTCGCTCTAAAATACTGTCCACCTGTGTGTTGAGCAACCAGGGTTAAGGTTTCTTCATCGAGCTCTGCTGAAGGGTTGAACTTTGTGGTTCCTAAGAATAATGACTTACGGATCATTTCGTCGGCCCCGACTCCAATGGTATAAATTTTCACGCCCGCATGTTTGGCTAATTTGGCAGCTTCAATTGGGTCAAGTTCGCCAGAGTTATTGCGACCATCGGTTAACAAAATTAAAACTCTATTTTGTTCTGGTCTTTCGCGTAAGCGTTTTACCGCAAGGCCAATGCCGTCGCCAATTGCGGTTCTCGACGCGCCAGCTAAACCAATTTCGGTTTCACTCAACATATAGTTGACGGTTTTTAAGTCAAAAGTTAGCGGCGTTTGTAAATAAGCGTTCTCGCCAAATAACACCAGTCCGATTCTGTCGCCTTCACGCTTTTCAATAAACTCGCTGAGTATTGACTTGACCACGCTCAACCGCTTTGCCGGCCTACCCATCAACTTAAGATCTTCTTCTTCCATACTGCCAGAAATATCAATGCTAAGTAACAAGTCTCGTCCACTATTTGGTAGCTCAATCGGTTCGTCCACCCATTGTATCCTTGCCAGGGCAAGGCAGAAAAATATCCAGCTAAGAATGAGTATTAATTGCGTAATCCAAGCTTGCTTTTCTCCGTGATGGGAAGCTTGCAGTGATTGCCAATTGTTAAATAATGGCGTGCGTATAGGCGAAACTTGGGGTTGCTTATTGCGATTAAAATACCAAATGATCATTGGGACTGGTATCAGTAAAAAAGCCCAAGGAAAAGCAACCTGAATCATTTTGTCTCCTTTGCGGCTTGCATCTTGATTAATTGCTCAATCGCCAATTTTGACTGTTGGATTAACGCTGCCCAGTCTTTCTCATCTAGCGGACTAGCTGAGTTAGGGGCTTGATAAATATACGCTTCAAATAGCTTTTCTTGAGACTCATTAAATAGCTTGGTTTGAGTTTGCTGCTGGATAAAGTTTAACCACTCAATACCGGCTAAACTCGCAATTTGTTTGGCGGGATAAAGTGTTAAGCAAACCCGTTTCATTAAAGCTGACAGCTGAGCAACGCTCGCAGGATTGGGTTTTGCTGTTGCAATATTCTCCAATTCGGTTAGAGCTGGTTTAATGAGTTTCAGTTTTTGGCGTTTTTTGTGCCAACGCATCCCTAAATAAACAACAAAGGCGATTAAAAGGCCGATAACAACCCACCAACCGGGTGCCAACATTAAACTTTGGTTTATTTCAGGTAAATGGATAGGTCGCAGTTGAGCGAGTGGATCTTCGGCTTGATTCATCATTGGCCACCACCTTGAAACGCTTTAGCATTTGCATTAGCTGATGACGTTTGGCTGCTGCTATGGTGGCCAATAGAGTGTTGCTCAAATGTTGTATCGATATGCGTAAAAATACCCTTATGGCTTAAGGAAAAATCTTTAATCGTATTTAAACGGTTTAGAAATGCCAGTTTATAATCTTTTTGAATACCCTGTAGGCCAGTGTTCAGAACGCCTTGGTTAACGCCGTCAGAAATGCCATAAATGCCACTTGGCGGTAGTTGTTTTTCTATGGGGTCGTTCACTAAAACGCAATGAATGTCGGTATGTTGAGATAGCTTCGATAGATGCCTTTGGCAACTTTCATCAAATTGATTAAAGTCGCTGACAATATGAATGAGCGTACCGGGTTTTGCTAAAAACTGTAACCGCTTTAAAGTATCGCTTAGCTGGTTGGTTTGCGATGTGACAGTATTTTCTGGGGCGACTTTATTAGCACTAAAAGTATGATGCAAGGTCGTTTGGTGACTTTCTACTATCTTATTAAGCAGCTGCATACAGTTACGGCGATTGCTCGACGGTTTCATTTCAATATGGTGCTTATTACTAAAAATTAACGCACCAAATCTATCCCCGTTGGTTAGGGTATTCCACATTAGTTGAGCTGCAATCTTGCTAGCCAACAATGATTTAAATACTTCAGCGGTTCCAAAAAACATACTAGGCATGTGGTCTAACACGACAAAAACTGGTCTTTCGCGTTCTTCTTTAAATAGCTTGGTGTGGGCCTCACCAGTTCGCGCAGTGACTCGCCAGTCTATATTGCGAATGTCATCACCAATTTGATAAAGCCGAACTTCGTCAAAATCCATACCTCGACCTTTGAAGCGCGACCGAAACCCTCCAACACGGTTGGTTTTCACTTTCGCATTAGGCGCTAGCCACTGAATAATTGGGTTGTTGCGCATTTCAATAAGTTGACCCAAAGATAGGTCAATACCGTATTGAAAGCCTTCGGGTAGTGACTCTTTGCTGCTCGCTGCTAATTCGTGCGCTGGTTTAGACCAAGTAGACATAATAAAATTTCGCCTTGTTAGACAACCGGAGTAATTTCAATTAGTCTTTGAATGACTTTGTCAGTATCTATTCCTTCAGCTTCGGCTTCATAAGTTAAAATTAGCCGATGCCTTAATATATCGTAAGCCATACTTTGAATATCATCGGGAGTCACATAATCTCGTCCGGCTAACCAAGCGCAGGCTCTCGCGCATCGGTCTAAAGAGATAGTGGCGCGAGGGCTAGCGCCATAATCAAGCCAGCGATTTAAATCGGCGTCTAAGGTCTCTGTATTACGTGTATTAACTATGAGTTGAATAATGTAAGCTTCTAATTCTGAAGACATATGAATATCAAGCACTTGATCTCTTGCGGCAAACAAATCTTCTTGTTGCAGCTGTACTTGTTCACTTTCAGAATAGTTTTTGTGCGCCTCGTTACGAGTAAGTTGCAAAATCTTTGCTTCAGCCTCTGCATCTGGATATCCAACTTTTACATGCATTAAAAATCTATCGAGTTGTGCTTCGGGCAGTGGGTATGTACCTTCTTGCTCTATTGGGTTTTGAGTTGCCATTACCAAAAATAATGGGGGCAGTGGATAGGTTTGGCTACCCACAGTGACCTGTCTTTCTGCCATTGCCTCTAATAATGCCGATTGTACTTTAGCTGGCGCTCGATTGATTTCGTCAGCCAAAATAAGGTTATGAAAAAGTGGGCCTCGCTCGAATTTAAAGGTGCCATCTTGAGGACGATAAATCTCGGTACCAGTCAAATCTGCGGGTAGTAGGTCTGGGGTAAACTGAATTCGGTGGAAATCACCTTCAATTCCCTTAGACAGCGCATTAATAGCTCTTGTCTTGGCTAAACCTGGTGCACCTTCAACGATTAAATGACCATCAGCTAACAGAGCCACCATTAACCGATCAACAAGGGTCTCTTGACCAATAATTTGCTGACTCAGGTTGGTTTTAAGTTGCGCGAATTTTTCATTTAATGACATTGTTTTTAGCCTTATATCTAGTTTTAAATTCGAGGGGAGCTTTTTTAACCGATTATTGGTTAATTTTCCAGTACTTAGACGGATTTAGCTTGAAAAGTTTAATTTCAAGTGCAACAAAATATTTAAACCAGCCAAGTTAGTATAGCGGAGAATCTGGCTAACTCGTTAGCTAGTTAAGAACTGACCATCTTAGTACGCTAATTGGTATGTGGTGCCATGTTGTTAGTTTTCAATAGCCGCTTGTCTCTAAAGCATTTATTAGGCACACTAAGTGTCAGTTTTAGCGCTATCTAAGTTGCTGTTGGCTTAGATAAGTCAGACATCACTTAGGTTTAATCGCGAAACGCCTAAAAGTTTAATTAGCGCGGGTATTAGCAAAGCCATCATCAACTGATTAAAGGCTGAAAGCAAGAGTAAATATAAAATGAAAAAGATAAAAAACGAGACAGCTTTAGTTAAAAAAGCGACAGAAGTTGCAGAAAAGTATGCCAAAAACAGAGGCTATAAAGGATTTAGTGGGACTGACTCTGCCAAACAAAAGATAGAAAGCCTCTACCGCTTGTTGGTTCACGATAACCTAATAACGCCTTTGGCTAAAGACCAAGAAAATCAAATGAATATGAAGCATAAATTGGCGCTATGGATTACCAAACAGTTGCCTAAAGACCATGAGCTGCTAAAGTAAAAAGAGGCAAGTGGCCAGTATAAATCACAATATTTGTTACAATAATAGCGAGCAATAGTTTCTTGCTAGTTAGGTTAATTTTTGCGAAGATGCGTGGTTCGTTGTTTTGCTAGTTTATCTGGCAGGCTTGTAACAACCTTAATTTTAAACCATGGTTAGTTAACATTAACCTAACGGAATAACTCAGCAACACCATAATACTGAAATAAAAACATGCGTTTATCTGCTAGGAATTTTGCAATTTTATTACTACTGAACTGGGTATTAGCCCAGGCAGCAGTATTGCAACATGAATTTAGCAGTGAGCACCTTTTATCAAGCACTTCTCATGTTTGTATGGGGCAAGGTGCCCAACAAGATGATTGGTGTCAAATTTCACATAGCTTTATTTTTAAGCTTGAAGTAAATCATTATCTTACCCCCAGCTTCGGGCAAGATTTTGCTCTTCATTTTCAATTAGATTTTTCCCGTGCCCCTCGAGCTCCACCACAAAACTTACTTTCTTAGTTCAATTTAAATTAATTTTATTTTTGTAAACCAAGCATATTGGAAATGAATTCCGTGTGTTGGTTCTCTTTGTTAAGTGAGGAAATTATTGTGTACGTCCAAATTAAAAACCGAATTGTTCAAGGCTTTTTGATATCAAGTTTATTGCTTAGTGCGCAGAGCACGATTGCAGAAACCATCAGTGGAAAAGTTGAAGTTAACAATACGAGTAGTTTAACTAATATAAAAATTAAAGTCCGTGGTACAGATATAGTGACTTTAAGTGATCGTGAGGGCAATTTCTCACTCGATTTAGCGCCAGGAAAATATATTTTGGACATTGAAGGTGGCCGCTTTGCACACTTTCATCAAGAAATTGAAGTACAAGAAAAATTTAATGCACCCTTAGTTATTCGGCTAGAAGATGAGTCGGAACATAAAATCATTGTTCGCGTGAACCCGCTTGAGCATACTGCGTTAGATATGGCTACGCCAACGGTTATATTAACCGGTGACGAACTCACCATGAAACGTGCAGGTACCTTAGGCGATATTTTACAACTAGAGCCGGGTTTAAATGTTTCATCTTTTGGACCATCGGTTTCTCGACCTGTAATCAGAGGCCTAGGTGGTGGTCGGGTTCAAATCACCAACAACCAAATGTCGGTTCAAGATGCTTCAACAACTAGCGCCGATCACGACGCAGGAATTGAGCCGCTATTAGCAGAACAAATTGAAGTAGTAAAAGGGCCGGCAACAATGCTTTATGGTAGCGGAGCAATTGGCGGCGTTATCAATGTTTCAGATAGACGAATTAATCCAGAGTTTGCTACTGGTTTATCTGGTGGCTTGGAAGCCCGTTTAGGAAGTAATGCAACCGGTGAAAATAGTGTAATTTCGGTATTTGATTACGGCCAAGACTTTTGGCACTTACATTTTGACGCAGTTAGCAGCCGTTATGATGATCTATTAATCCCCAGCGCTGCCGAGTCCGAATATTTACACGAGCTTGAAGAGGCTGAGGGCGGCGAACATGAAGAAGGGGAAGAAGGTGACCAACGCCTCGCTCATAGCCATTCTGAAAGTAAAGCGGCAACCATTGGAACCACTTTCATTTCTGATTCTGGATATATTGGGTTTGCTGCAAGCTTTAATGATAAACAATATGGGGTCCCTGGACATGCACACCATGAAGAAGAACACGGTGCAGAGGAACATGAAGCAGAAGAACATGAAGAGCACGAAGCAGGGGTACTGATTGATTTGAACCAAAAACGATACGATCTGCAAGCGGCAGTGGATAATATTTCACCCGCTATCAGTCAATGGTTTTTGGGATTGGCATATACTGATTATGAACATCAAGAGCTAGAAGGCGACGAAGTTGGAACACAGTTTTTGAATAATGCTTTTGAGTTAAAAAGCTACTTAAAACATAGCAGCCCAGCTAGCTCTGACTGGCTATCTGACTGGCATGGCATTATTGGTGTGCAATATACTGAACGAGACTTTGATGCAATTGGTGAAGAAGCATTTGTGCCACAAAGTGTGACGACTAATCAGGCCTTATATATTTTAGAAGAAAAGCAGTTTGGCGCGCTTAAATGGGAGCTTGGTTTAAGATTTGAGTCGCAAAAGGTCGCTGCTGTCGCTACGCCAAATTACTCAGAAAGCGGATTAAGTTACTCGGCTGGTGTCGTTTATTCATTAATGGAACATAATAAAATCGCGCTAAATTACTCGCACGCTAACCGCTTCGCGAGTGCTGAAGAGCTTTATTCTGATGGCGAGCATTTTGCAACGCGATCATATGAAATTGGCGACGCTAATATAGCTAAAGAAGTTTCAAATAATTTTGACTTTTCTTACCGATTTGAAAGTGATGTTTTCGATGGCGAAGTTAATTTATTTTACAACCAATTTAATGATTTTATTTACGGTCGCGTCGCTTCTGAAGGCGATGCTTGTGTATCTAGTGAAGCCGCGCTTGTTGCTGCTGAAGAAGAACTAACGCTTATATGTTACGCGCAAGATGATGCAATATTCTATGGCGCTGAATTACAAGCCAACTGGAAAATGACTCCGCGTTCGGCACATCAATTAAAGGTTGGAGTTATTGCGGATTTCTTATCTGCAAAGCTCGACTCAGGCAGCAACCAAAGTACATATTTACCAAGAATTCCGCCTCGTAAATTAGGGCTAAACTTTAACTATGCCTTTGAGGCATTGTCGGCCAACATCAACTGGATTGCTCATGCCAAGCAAAACAAAATTGGATTAAATGAGTTGCCAACCGATGGATTTACTATGTTAAATCTAGAAGCAAATTATCGTCTTTATTTTCAAGAAAATGATTTACTACTGTTTTTTAAAGCGAATAATTTACTCAATGAAGAGGCGCGCGACCACAGCTCTTTGTTGAAAGATCTTGCACCGAGGGCTGCGCGTAATTATTTAGTAGGAATGCGTTATACCTTTTAATTAAAAGGTATTTGGCTACCGAGCCGAGTTTACCCCTTGGTTTTGGCTATAAAAAGTGTAAAAGACATTTGAACTAGCTAAACTAAGGGGGCTTTTTTAAGATAAGTTTGTAATATTAATAGTCGCTGTAGGCTCGGTAGGTTTTGCCTTGGTCGTCTTTGAAAAGCTAGGTTCGTCAAATAGCTCATCTGTCTCTTGATTTAACTGCATTTCATTATGTAAAGATTGGAACGGAAATAAGTTAGTGTCCATTAAGTGCGATGGTGCAACATTACTAATAGAACGAAAAATATTTTCAATTCTACCTGGAAATTGATGCTCCCAAGTTTTTAACATTTGCTTTATTTGTTTACGTTGCAGGTTTTCTTGAGAACCACATAAATTACAAGGAATAATAGGAAAACCTTTCAGTTGTGAAAAGCGATTTATTTCTGCTTCTTTACAATAAGCGAGTGGTCTTATAACGGTATTTTTTCCATCGTCACTTAAGAGTTTGGGTGGCATAGATTTCATTTTCCCACCAAAAAACATATTTAAGAACAATGTTTCCATAATATCTTCTCTATGGTGTCCTAATGCAATTTTAGTAATACCATTTTGTTGTGCCCAAGAGTAAATAATTCCACGACGCAACCTAGAGCATAAAGCGCAGGTGGTTTTTCCTTCTGGCACTTTCTCTTTAACAATACTGTAGGTGTCTTCTTGAATAATATGATATTCAATATCTTGAGTTTCTAAATAAGCAGGTAACACATCTTCTGGAAAACCCGGTTGTTTCTGATCTAGGTTAACTGCGATTAACTCGAACTTAACCGGTGCGCTTCTTTGTAAGCTTTTGAGTATTTCTAGCATGGTATAACTATCTTTACCACCAGAAAGGCAGACCATAATTTTGTCGCCTTCTTCAATCATATTAAAGTCGCTGATGGCTTGACCGGTACTGCGGCGCAGGCGTTTTTGTAGCTTATTTAGCTCTACCTTTTTAGCTTGGTCTAGCGCTTGATTTGCTTCGCTTGAAGAAGCTGTGTCGTTGCTGCAAGCTAAGTTTGAAGTTTCGATGATAGAAGTTTCAATGCTAGTTTTTTCAATACTGCTGCTTTCAATACTGCTGCTTTCAATACTGGAGCCTTCGATGTTAGCTCTGTCTGAATTAGCTGTTTCAGTATTACGGCTTTGGTTATTTTGAATCATCACTTTTATCTTCATCTAGTTATACATTCTCGCTACCTCTTTGGGCTAAATTGACGCACAAACCCTAAATTTAAGCCGCAGGCTGCTGTTAGTAGCAAAATATTGGTTGGCGATTATACAGAATTTCCGGATAGGTAGTGAGTAAATATCACTTTCTATAAAAATTTAGCTTGTCGAGTAGCTACATAAGCAAGTTTTGCGCATTCCCTAACATTTAAGTAGTATCAGAGGCCAAGAATAAGACAACCAAATAAAATCAACAGGTTAGTATGCTTAATAAGTTATGGCTTAGTTTTTTTGTTGTATCGTTTTTAACTGCCTTATATAGCTGGCTGGTACAGGGAGACGCTAACGTGTTTAACGCGGTTATCGAAAGTCTTTTTGATATGGCCAAGTTAAGCGCACAAATAGCTCTAGGCCTTATTGGCGTGTTGGCTTTTTGGTGTGGCCTGCTCAAGCTTGCCGAGCTATCTGGGCTGGCAAACGGGCTGGCGCGATTATTAGGCCCACTGTTTAGTAAACTAATGCCAGAGGTCCCTAAAGGACACCCTTCATTAGGTTATGTCACCATGAATATGGCGTCTAATATGCTGGGGTTAGATAACGCGGCTACTCCTATGGGCATTAAAGCAATGCAGAGCTTGCAGTTATTAAACCCGAAAAAAGAGACGGCTTCCAACGCGCAAATTCTATTTTTAGTCATTAATACTTCGTCGGTTACTATATTTCCCATCACAATTATTATGTACCGGCTACAGCAAGGGGCTGTGAACCCGACAGAGGTCTTTTTACCGATTTTATTAGCAACTACCGCTTCTAGTTTATTTGGTTTATTCGCTGTGGGTTTAGTCCAAGGTCTACCGCTTCTTAATCGGGTTGTGTTGAGCTATTTAGGCGGCATTTTAGCGATGATTGGCGGTTTGCTTTATTGGTTGTCCGGTATGAGTCACGACGAAATGGCCAGCGTTTCTGCTTTACTGGGTAATGGACTATTGTTTACCAGTATTGTCGTTATATTAGTAGTCGCGCATTGGCGAAAGGTTAATGTATACGACAGTTTTATCGACGGCGCAAAAGAAGGGTTTGAGCTTGCGGTAAAAATTATACCCTATATGGTTGCAATGTTGGTTGCTATTGGCGTGTTAAGAGCATCCGGTGTGTTAGATATTGTGGTGAAAGCAATTTCCAGTCTAGTTGCTTGGGTTGGATTTGACACCCAGTTTGTAGCAGCACTGCCAACTGCTTTAATGAAACCTTTTAGCGCCAGCGGTGCTAGAGCGATGATGTTAGAAACCATGGACACTCACGGAGTAGACTCTTTTGTTGCTAAAATTGCGTCTGTCATGCAGGGAAGTACAGAAACCACATTTTATGTTATCACGGTCTATTTTGGTGCTGTTGGAATTAAACGAGTCAGGCATGCCATAGGTTGTGGTATTTTTGCTGATTTCATTGGCGTTTTGGCAGCTATTTTGGTTGGCTATTGGTTTTTTAGTGTTTAAAACAGCCTTTTCAAGGCGCGTGTTTTTATAAGCTTTTGCTAATAAAAAGGCATGTTTTTTAGCAGGTAAGTGACTACTTTACGCTGTAAACCCTGTGAAATAAGATAGTGGCTTAATTTTCGTAATATTTCTGTCATATGGAACCTCATTTGTTGTTGATGTCAACAAAAATCCACAGCTATTTTAAAATTAATTTATGTCGCTCTGCACAAAAAAAAAGCACCGTCAGTAACTTGCTGATTTTCATTAATAATTATTTAAGTTGTTGATTTTATTGGATTTAATATGTCAAGGTTAAATTTTAACCAATCTGTAGCAGGGTGAGTAATTATGCGGCTTTAGAAGAGTTTTAAAAATCTTTTCCCCAAAGTTATCCACAGAAAATGTGGAATACTTTTTCTTTTAAAATATTCACTAAAACGGTTGATTTTTGGGTAAAAACAAGGCAGATATCTCATCTAGAAATGCCTAGATTGCGACTTAGCTTAATTTCACCGCAGAAGATACAGTATAGGCTTTGCCTTGTTTATCTTTAGAATAGTTGCCAAAGACTTCATTAAACACGCGTTTACAGAAATGGCGCAGTCCATTTACCGTGACAACAACAAATTTTCCGCCCGGTTTTAGGTGGTAAAAAGCATCATATAGAAATAAATACAGCATATCGTTGCCGACTTTTGCGGGAATATTCGAGACGATTAGGTCAAACTTTTCTTCATTTAGCTCAGAAAGACCATTACTAAGCCGTGCTTCAGCATTGTTAAGTTGATTTATTTTAATGTTGTTTTTGGTATGTTGAATCGCGACAAAATCTTTATCAAGAAGGATTGTTTTGCCTTTAGGTGCTTGTTTAGCCATATAAAGACCAATAGGGCCGTAACCGCAACCTAAATCTAAACAGTCAAAGTCCTCTTTTATATCAAGATATTTGAGCAGTAGCTTGGTGCCTTCATCAATTTCTTTAGGTGAAAATACACCAAAGCTCGTTTCGAAGGTAAAGTCTTGTCCATTTAGCTGCGCCTTTAAGTTAAGCGGCTGTCGGATTCTGCAGGCTTCTGGAATTGGTGATGGGCACATAAATTACTCAATTTATTCGATTTAACGGCACTAAATTATCGCGCGCTTGTATGGCGGGATAATTTAAATGCAATAATTTTTTAAGGTTGCTTGAGGAGCGCCATTATATGATAAAATTCGGCAGAGCATAAGATACCTTGCATAGTTTAATTAATAGAAGCCAATCATGAACCAAATTCCTTTAGGCAAGCCAACGCCTTACGTAAGTCATTACTCACCCGAGTTATTGTTTCCTATTGCGCGCAAAGAAAAGCGAGATCAGCTGAATCAAGCCTACCTTAATTTTCAGGGTAAAGATCTGTGGACCGGTTATGAAGTCAGCTGGCTAAACTCTAAAGGCTTACCTCAAATCGCCATAGGAGAGTTTAAGTTAAATGCTGATAGTCCTAACATTGTTGAGTCTAAGTCGTTTAAGCTGTATTTAAACTCTTTTAATCAGACTCGCTTTGATTCGATGGAGCAAGTTGCAGCGGTTATGCAGCGCGACCTGACTCAGGCCGCTGGCGGCTTGTTTGAGTCTAAGCTTTATGCTGTTGATAAATTTGCTCACTTTAATTTAACCCCAATCGAAGGGGTTTTGTTAGACAATTTAGATGTTGAAATCGACACTTATCAATATTGCCGAGAGCTCTTGGCTGTAAATGAAACCCAAACAGACATAATAGAAGAAACCTTGCTGACACACCTACTTAAAAGTAACTGCTTAATTACGAATCAGCCCGATTGGGCTTCACTTGTGATTCGCTATAAAGGTAAACCCATAAATAAAGAGCGATTGCTAAAATACATTATTTCATTCCGTTCACATAATGAATTTCATGAGCAGTGCGTAGAACGTATCTTTGCTGATATAAAAGAGCTTTGTGGCCCTGAAAAGCTGACGGTTTATGCGCGTTATACACGTCGAGGTGGGCTAGATATTAACCCCTGGCGAAGTGATTTTGAATCTGATCTAGAAAATATTCGGCTGGCTAGGCAGTAGCCCTTTTATTCACCGGAGGCGATGGCTAACTTAACAAAATCACTCGAAGTGATAATACCCACAAGTTCACCTTTATCTTCTATGGCAACACAGCCACTACGTTGTTCTAATAGCTTTGCAGCGGCAACTTTTATTGAATCGCTCAAGTCACAAGTAGTGGGATGTACCGTCATAATACTGGCCACATCCATGGATTTTTCGCAGTGCTCTAGTTGATCGAAGCCTCTCTGATTAAGGATTTTTATCGCATTGGCAAGTACTGCTTTTTGACTCAGAATACCAACTAATTTACCCGACTCAGAGTCTTTAACCGGCAGGTGACGTATCTTTTTTTCTGTCATTAATAAACGCGCACGATTAATGTTTGCATGATTTGAAATTGATATAGGGTTAGCGGTCATAATGGAACTTAGTTGTGGCATTGGGCTATTCTCAAAGTAGTTTGTCGATACAAGTCATTTTGAGTATAGACCAGATTTAAAAAACCGGCATTACGCCGGTTTTTTATTTAATAAAAGCGCTAAAAATTTATGAATAGCCAATAAGTACCGAAATAACGAGCGATAAACTTCCGGCAATAAATAGTTTTCCAATCAGTGGTGCAATAAATTTAAACCAGCGACTATAAGGTATTCCACACATGCCTAAAATTCCCATTAGCACGGCATTGGTTGGAACAATCATATTCATAAATCCATCCCCCATTTGATAGGCAAGAACGGCTGTTTGGCGTGAAACTCCAACAATGTCACCAATTGGCGCCATTATGGGCATGGTAACGTAAGCTTGGCCTGAGCCTGAAGGAATGAAGAAGTTTAATATGCTTTGAATTAACAACATGCCAATGGCTGATATTTCTGCGCCAACGTGACTTAAAGGCATCGCTAAGGCATTAACGATGGTGTGCAGTACTTGAGCATCCGTAAGCAATAATTCGATACTGCGAGCAAAGCCAATTAATAATGCTGTGCCGGTTAGTTCTGACGCGCCTTTAATAAAAGTAGTAGCGATATTATCTAAGCTAAACCCAGCTATTAATCCGGTTACAATCGCTAAACCAAAAAATAATGCGCCAAGTTCAATAAAGTACCAGTGCAGGGTAGCAATGCCATAAACCAATAAAAATAAGGTGGCTAAAGTGAGCAACAGAATCGCAGTTTTTGGTTTGTCCATTGCAGGAAATTCTGTCACCGCAGGCGGTTGTGCTTCTTTAATATCTGCGACATAGCTATTTGCTGGATCTAGCCGAACATTTTTAGCGTAGCTCCAGAGATGATGAAAGCCAATTAACATAAAAGGAGCAAACAGCGCTAACCTAAACTCCCAGCCTGAAGTTGGAGGTACTTCGGCAACGCCTTGGGCAACAAGTAGAGTAAACGGGTTGAGTACAGCCGTGCCGTAACCAATGCCATATCCTACCACCATAGAACCCACTGCAGAGATGGTATCCATTTTTAAAGATACACATAAGGTAATTAGAATGAGCACTAACGGAATATATTCTTCTGCCATTCCAATGGTCGAGGAACCGAGCATAAATGCCGCGCAGCTCATAAATAATAGTAATGCAGGGCGGTGCGAAAATCTTTGTAGCACTTTGCCTAACATGGCATCAATGGCACCACTTTCTCGCAATACGGCGATTGAACCACCGATTAAAAATAAGAAAAATATAATGCCTTGTGCTTCTCCCAAAGCTCTTGGGATGACCGTAAATAAGCTCCAAATAGACAAATTAATATCATCTTTGGCGACAGCATAGGTTCCAGGCACAACCGTTTCGCGCCCTTCGGCATTGGTTGACATTTCAAACGCTCCCGAGGGGAGAAGCCAAGTGAGTAGGTAGGCAAAGATCATCATGCTGAAAAGCAAAACTAGCGTATGCGGAACTTTAAAGTTTTTCATGGTAAGTTTCTTGTTTTTTGAGTTGAAGTGTTAAAGTGAAATTATTTAGTTTAAAACTATTTTCGCTGCTGATTTTCGTTGCTGATTTTCGTTGCTGATTTTCGTTGCTGGTATCAGTAATAGCGCTAAACTCAATAATTTAAAAACTCGGCCGGAGCCGAGTTTTTAAAGTGTTTATTATTTTACACCATGCATTAATTTATTAATAAATGGCGCGACAATAAAGAAGATAATAGAGATGATTAAACCACCCCAGAAGAGTTGTTCGAAAACGGTTGCATAGCCTTCGATTGAACCCGCTGCATCGCCATGGCCACCGCCGCCTGCGGCAATTGCTGCAATGCGACCAGCTGCATAGTTTGCGGTTGCAATAGAAAGGAACCATCCGCCCATAGCAAGTCCTGTTTCTTTTGGCAGTGCTAATTTAGTTACCATTGATAATCCAATCGGTGATAAACAAAGTTCACCCATAGTATGAATTAAGTAACAAATCGCTAGCATGTACCAAGGTACACGACCATCTTCACCAACCATAAACTGAATGGCAAAAACTAACGCGTAAAACCCAACGCCCACACCGAGTAAGCCAAAAGCAAACTTGCGTGGAATAGAAGGGTTCATGTTCCACTGTTCAAGCTTAGGCCAAGCCCATGCAAATAGCGGAGCTAAAACAATGATAAATACGGGGTTAGCTGACTGGAATAAGGTGAAATCTAAACCACCAGGCATAGACACATAGTCACGTGCGAAGAAGTTTAATGACGAACCTGCTTGTTCAAATAGTGCCCAGAAAAACATATTGGCCAAAAATAAAATAAGCATAGCGATATAACGGTGTAGTTGTTCTTTACTGCCGCTTTTAATTCCGCTAAATACGAAGTAGGCAGAAAGACCTAACATCATAATAGTTAAGATCATGCCTAAAACTTCACTTTTGCTAAGCAAAATGTAAACCGGAGCAATTAATACTGCTGCGCCTAACAGAACTTGACCAAGTGATTTCCACCCATTTCTTTCTTTTGGCGCTTCGCCAACATGGCCTAACCATGCTTTAAGAAGTTGGAAAACAACAACGCCGAGTACCATACCAATACCCGCAGCAAAGAAACCCCATTTATAACCATAAACTGCGCCAATCCAAGTACCACAAATGATAGGAGCGATTAAAGCACCGGCATTGATACCCATGTAAAATATGGTAAAGCCTGAGTCTCTACGAGGATCTTCTGGAGTATAAAGTTTACCAACCATGGTTGATATATTAGGCTTAAACAGGCCGTTACCCACCACCAAGACAGCTAAACCTAATAAGAATAGGGTAAAGTCAGGAGAGAGTAATAAGAAGAGGCCGGCGGACATTAAAGCGCCGCCCAGCATGATAGAACGTTGATAACCTAAAATTCTGTCAGCAACATAACCACCTAAAATACCAGTCATATAAACCATTGAGGTATAACCGCCGTAAGTTAAACTTGCTTCGGCGTCGGCTTTGTCACCTAAATGCGAGAAAAATGCAATCGCAACATAAGGTCCTAAAATGGCACGCATGCCATAATAACTAAATCTTTCCCAAAATTCTGAACCGAAGAGCATCCAAAGACCTTTGGGGTGGCCTAGGAAGTCACCTTTCGGTGGTGCTAAGTCTTGCGACTCGTTTGCAGTAGAGGACATCTAGTTTCACTCCTAATTATTATTGATTTGTATAGTATTCGTTATCCCGAATACTTGACAGGAAAACCCCACAAGGAAGGATTTATAACCTTTCTGAGTCACTTAGACAAGTTAAGTTTTTGTTGAAGATTCACATTTTAATTGTTAAGTCGCTGTTTTTATATTGATTATTAACGCAAATCGGATGAGCTAAAGGCGCTTTACGGCTGGTGCAAATGCGACTAATTGCATTAAAAACAGCCAAAAATGGCATTACAAAGGTACCTTTTCAGGTACAATAGCGCCAAATTGCGAAAATAAGGTTAATTTATGAGCTTTTTAGCATGTCGAATTGATAAATCAGATCAAGGCATTAACCACCAAATAATGCCTATGTCGCTTGAGCAACTCAGTGAAGGCGATGTTGTCATTAAAGTTAGCTATTCAGGGGTTAACTATAAAGACGCTTTAGCAGCGACAGGACGAGGGCAAATTTTGAAAAAATTTCCGCTTAATGGCGGAATTGATTTAGCCGGAGTCGTTGAGAGCTCTCAGGTAAGTGACTTTAAACCCGGAGACGAAGTATTAGTTAATGGTTGCGGTTTAGGTGAAAGCCATGATGGCGGCCTCGCACAATACGCGAGAGTACCGGCTGACTGGGTTATAAAGCGCCCAGCAGAATTAAGCTTAAAAGATTGTATGGCTTTAGGCACCGCGGGATTTACTGCCGCCTTAGCCATCCACCGTATGCTGGAAAATGGGCAAACTCACGATAAAGGCCCAATTGTGGTCACCGGGGCGAGTGGCGGAGTTGGTTCAATAGCGGTCAATATGTTGCATGGCATGGGTTTTGAGGTTATTGCCTTAAGTGGACGACGCGAATTTGATAACTACTTATTAAAGCTAGGCGCTAACCAAGTGACTTCGGCAGCGGCTCTTAACTTAGGTAGCCGCCCGTTAGAAAAGTCGCTATTTGGTGGCGTGATAGATAATGTTGGCGGTGAGCAGTTAGCTCAGCTGTTTGCTCACACTAATTTATGGGGGAACGTCGCTTGTATTGGTTTGGCTGACAGTCACCACTTAAAGACGACAGTGTTTCCACTCATTTTACGCGGTGTTAGTTTGTTAGGTGTGAGTTCAACTAATTGTCCTATGCCATTGCGTCGTTCAATTTGGGAAAGAATGGGCCAAGATCTTAAGCCTAGTCAATTAGACGAAATTGTTACCGAAACTGTCGGCCTTACTCAAGTTTCGCAAGTGTTTAATCAACTTTTAGACAGAGAAAAGCACGGTCGAATTGTTATTGATTGCCAAGCGTAAATTAAAATTAATTATTTAAGCCCGTTTTTAACGGCATATTAATGGATACAAAGCATGAAAAATCAATTAGCTAAATTAGTTGATAAGTTACAGAAAAAGCCACAGTGGATTAGTAAAAGAGCGCTTAACTTTGCGTTGGGTTCAACTATTAAATTTGTTGGCACAGCGGGCGTAGAGTGTGTTTCACTATCTCAAGAAAAAGCAATTTTTAAACTAAAAAATAGAAAAAAAGTTAGAAATCATATTGGCAGTGTTCATGCCGCAGCAACTAGCTTGCTTGCCGAAACTGCCAGTGGTTTAGTTCTCGGTATGAATATTCCTGATGACAAAACACCGTTAATGAAGTCAATGCATATAGATTATATTAAACGCTCGTCAGGTGATTTGTTAGCGGAAGCGATTATTACTCAGCAACAAATAGAAATGTTATATCAGCAAGACAAAGGCGAAACATTAATTCAAGTTAAAGTGACTGACCAAGAAGGTAACGAACCGGTGTTGTGCCAAATGTTATGGGCTTGGGTGCCAAAGTTAACAAAGCCACTTTAAAACGAAACAAAATTTAAGAGTATTTTATGCAAGTTTATCTAACGGCATTAGGCTGTCGTTTAAATGAAGCCGAGCTACAAATGTGGGCAGAAGATTTTCGTTCGCAAGGCTTATCTATTACGCCTCAAATTGAACAGTCTAAACTGATGGTAATAAACACCTGTGCTGTGACAGCAGAAGCTGCTCGCAAGTCACGTCAAACTATTCGTAAACTGCACCGTAAAAACCCACAAGCTAAACTTGTGGTGACTGGGTGCTATGCGTCTTTAGAAAAAGAGCAGGCGCAACAACTATTAGGTGTCGACTTAATTGTAAGCAACGCCGACAAATCACAATTGCCAGAACTAGCCAAAGCGTTAATTGAAACTCCCGATATGCCATTTGCTGCAACAGAGCCAGAAGAAGCTGCATTGTTTGTTAGAAATAAAGAAAGGGCATTTATAAAGATTCAAGATGGGTGCCGTTATCGTTGTACCTATTGCATTGTTACCGTGGCCCGTGGCGAAGAGTCTAGCCGTCCTATTGCAGAATTAATTTCAGAAATTAACAAATTAGAATCTGAAGGCGTTAAAGAAATTGTGCTTACAGGCGTGCATGTTGGCGGGTATGGTTCAGATTTAGACACCAGCCTGTATGATCTGGTGGTTGCCATTTTAGAGAAAACTCAAATCCCAAGAATCCGTTTTGCTTCTGTTGAGCCGTGGGATTTGCCAGACAACTTCTTTGAACTTTTTGAAAACAAGCGTTTAATGCCACATATGCATTTACCCATTCAAAGTGGTAGTAATCGCATATTAAAGAAAATGTCGCGGCGCTGTAAGTCTGAAACATTTTTACAGCTAGTTAAACAGGCAAGAAAAGTAGTACCAGAATTTAATGTTACTACAGATATAATCGTTGGTTTTCCCGGCGAAACGGATGCTGACTTTGAGCTGTCTAAACAAATAGTAGAGCAAGCAGATTTCGGCCACGTACATATTTTCACTTACTCTAATCGAGAAGGAACAAAGGCTGCTCGTTTACCTGAACAAATTGAAGGGCCGGTAAAAAAAGAACGAAGTAAGCTATTGCATCAATTGGTAGAGTACAAAAAATTGCAATTGTTGCAAACAATGCAAGGGCAGTGTCAGGATGTTTTATGGGAAGGCCAAGCGCAACGTTTAGAGAATGGTATGTATCGTTTTTATGGACACACTGAAAATTATCATAAAGTCGCCATAGATCTTGACTCTCCTTTGGAATTGTCTAACCAAATAGTCACATGCGAAATTACCGCAGTAGAAGAGAGTGGTGTTTTGTTAGCGCGATTTAAAAATGAAAAACAAGTAACAAACTTTAAAGAGCAAATTTTAGTTCAGCAGTTGTAGTTTGGGGCGAAGGTCTTAACCCCAAAAAACATAAAAAATAACATACAGAATTTTTTTAAAGCAACTCAGTGTCATTGGCTCTCCTAGTGCGATCACGCATTTTATGGATGTAGCAGAAGGAAAATTAGTCAAAGGGCTTTCTGCAAGTCAGCGATTATTTCTTTAGCTAAATCGTCTTTCATCAACTCATAATACCTTAATCAGTTATGCTGAGGCTTAGTGTTTCCTGAAAGTTAATATCTATGCGAAAAATGTCCTGAATGAATCTAATTCGATAAAATTATTCTCATAAAACGCAATGAAGAGCGCTTTAAAGTTATGGTGTGGTGTTGTAATATAAAGCAGGTATAAAAATGGATGTCCCGTTGTTCGTTCTAATATTAGCGTGAGAGTTGTGAAGCCATGAGTACCAAATATGTATTAGAACTTCGTCATAGACCGAATTTAAATGACGATATTAGCAGTCGACATAATCGATTTATCAAACAACAAGAGGGCATTAATTCGCCCTGGAATATTTCCAGCGATCAAGTTGTGATACCATCTGATATCGCTGGAGAGTTGTCGTCTATAGTCGATCTTAATAAGGTATTGGGTAAAGGACTAAAGGGCGAGATTGTTTATCAGTTACGAAGTAAAGAGTACTTAAGAGATACAGCTCAATATGACGATAATTTAGCTATTGAGTTTAACCCCGAGAAAGTGGACTTCTCCGATTTAGTTCAGCGAGTTTTCCCTATGCTTGTTGATGCGTTTGAGTCATATAGAGCAACAATTTATGATAAAACCTTAGCTAGATCTGATTGGATGGATATCGTTAAGCAGGTAAGAGAAACTGGTCGAGATGTTAACGGTCGTGATGGTGTTTATCGTATCAATGCAGTTAATTATTTTGATAAAGAGCTGTGCCAGCGATCTTTTACTTTATCTCCTGAACAAATTGTCGAGCGATTAGATAGTAAAGTAGAAGCAGTTTCTTTGCTAAACGATGGTGTGCTCTTAATATATAATTCAAAACCATTAGAACGTAGTGAACATGAAAGTATTGACTCTATAATTAGAGCGCTTTTAAGTTAATTATGCAAAGCTTGGCTTTCTGTTCTAAGAAGCTTGTTGCTGTTTAATCAGAGCTTCTAACATCTCAGTAATGAATTTCTGTTTACTCCTGGGCATTAAACCAATCTGTTCAATCTGCCGTTGTAGTGTGGAGGCTGGTCCACGCTTGGCGGGCGTTGTTTCTAATCCTGTTAATTGTTCCAATGATACAGCAAATAACCTTGCCAATATGGGTAGCATAGAGGCAGGGACTTTCCTTGAACCCGCTTCATAAGCAGCAATCAATTGTTGTGAGATCGTCAGTGTATCGGCTAGTTGTGCCTGAGTTAGCTCCATCTCTTAAAAAAAGGGACACCCACAACTTTTTCAAAAAACATCTCAAGATAAATTTGACGGCGGTGCTAGTTTTTATTAGTTTGGTTTAACAAAAAAAAAAGGGACACCCACAACTTTTTCAAGAAACATCTCAAGACAAAAAAAGGGACACCCACAATTTTTTCAAAAAACATCTCAAGATAAATTTGACGGCTGCAAGATTTTTTATTTGTTTGGTTTAAAAGGATATCAAACTAGAAGGGATTTCAACGATGACTCGCTCTCGCAATTCAATAATTGATTTAGCTTCAACCACTTATTACCACTGTGCCGCTTAAGGCAGACCAAGATACTCATTACTGTCGTTGAAGTGAAGCTAAAGTATAGGCGGTCAGCTGGTCTGCGGTTATTATTTCGTTAGCTAAGTTGCTTTTCTCATCTTGTATTACCCCCTATAAGCTTTTAAACTTTGCTAAGAATTAGTATTTTCTGAATTCTTCAACCTAGCCAGAAATCATTAAGAGCGAAATCGAAACGATAAAATTATTTACGTTTAAATCATAAAAAAAAGGGACACCCACAACTTTTTCAAAAAACATCTCAAGATAAATTTTAAAAAAAAGGGACACCCACAACTTTTTCAAAAAACATCTCAAGATAAATTTGACGGCGACGCGAGTTTTTATTAGTTTGGTTTAAAAGGATATCAAACTAGAAGGGATTTCAACGATGACTCGCGCTCGCAATTCAATAATTGATTTAGCTTCAACCACTTATTATCACTGTATCTCTCGTTGCGTAAGACGCGCATTTTTATGTGGCGAAGATAAGTTCTCTGGAAAGAATTTTGAACATCGCAGACACTGGATAGTTGAACGTATAGCTTATCAATTAGATTCATTCGCCATTGAAGTCGCGAGTTACGCCATTATGTCAAACCACTACCATCTTGTGCTTAGAGTCGATGACGACAAAGCTAAGAGTTGGAGTGAGGCCAACGTTATAAGGCGCTGGAAGCGACTCTATAAAATTCCGGCAGTGGTACAACAGTATATTAAAAATCCACAAGCGCAAGGTATCGCAGAAGTAGCTCAAGGTATGATTCGAGAGTGGCGTGAGCGACTGATGGATATCTCTTGGTTTATGCGCGGTTTAAATGAATACCTGGCCAGAGAAGCAAACAAAGAAGACGAATGCAAAGGTAGATTCTGGGAGGGCAGATTTAAGTCCCAGCCGTTACTTGATGAAGCCGCAGTCATCACCGCAATGGGTTATGTCGATTTAAA
The DNA here is from genome assembly GCF_053709105.1 of Aliikangiella aequoris. Classification (NCBI taxonomy): domain Bacteria; kingdom Pseudomonadati; phylum Pseudomonadota; class Gammaproteobacteria; order Oceanospirillales; family Pleioneaceae; genus Aliikangiella; species Aliikangiella aequoris. Next base: position 2,177,156 of record NZ_CM132298.1, on the reverse strand, counting down.
TCCCATCCGAGCCAAAATGGCTAAGACGCCAGAAAAGTCTGACTTTACCTCAATTCAACAGCGGATTAAACAGCAACTAAAAAGCAAAGTTCAAACCCCAATTCCCTTAATCAAACTCACCCAATCAAAACAAAAACATAAAAATGCAATTAACGTAACCGAGCAAGACTATATCGAACTAGTCGACTGGCTAGGTCACGCGATACTTCCCACAAAACGAGGTTATATTGAGAGCGATACACCGCCAATACTAAACCGACTTAATCTCCATGCTGATGAGTTTGTCTCGTTAATGAAACAGAAAGATGACTTATCGCAACTCAGTGTCATAGGCTCCACCAGTGCGATTACGCATTTTATGGATGTAGCAGAAAGGAAGTTAGTCAAAGGGCTTTCTGCAAGTCAGCGATTGTTTCTTTAGATAAATCATCTTTCATCAACTCATAATACCTTAATCAGTTATGCTGAGGCTTAGTGTTTCCTGAAAGTTAATATCTATGCGAAAAATGTCCTGAATGAATCTAATTCGATAAAATTATTCTCATAAAACGCAATGAAGAGCGCTTTAAAGTTATGGTGTGGTGTTGTAATATAAAGCAGGTATAAAAATGGATGTCCCGTTGTTCGTTGTATAAAAATGGATGTCCCGTTGTTCGTTGTTGTTCGTTGTTGTTCGTTGTTGTTCGTTGTTGTTCGTTGTTCGTTCCCCAATGGGGATAGCATCAATAAGGATACCGCCGGCGGGATGAAAGAAGGATTGCCGAGTTGTCCTGATTGCAAAATGATTACGTCTCCAGGAAATTCTGTTCCTGGTGTAGCAGGAGCACAACCTGCGAATCCAAATACCCCTGTATGGCCTACCGATCACGGAGATGTGAAAAGAGGATATTCCAATGCCATGGTTCATCCTGTGACGGGAAAAGTTACAAAGCATACTGCTGTAGATATTAGAAATCCAACTGGTGACTCCGTTTATTCTGTTTTGGACGGAGAAGTAATCGATGTAAACTTCAATAAAAATGCAGGTAATTACATCAAAGTGAAACATGCCAATGGGTTAGAGACTAGTTATTCTCATACTAAAGCTAATGTTAAGATTGGGGATAAGGTTAATAAGGGAGCTACTATTGGAACCTCTGATGGTTCAGGTAGGATAACCGGCCCTCACCTTCATTTTGTTCTTCGAAGAAACGGTGTTAGGTCAGATCCAATGACGAAATTTTTAGATTTAGCAAAGAGGCCATAATGAAAAATATACTAATTTTAATAATTATATTGTGCACGTCCTTTATCGCTTCGTCATGTACCAAAGCAAAAAGTGCTGAAGAGTTTGCAATACATTTACAATCAATTATTGCTAATGACGATAGAGTATCCTTCAGGGAACTATTGAAGCTACAGAAACCGAGAGATAAAGCTCACAAAGCTGAACAAGTTGATTATGTATTTGATAATAAATCGTCAAATATTCGAGCGATGTTAACGAACGAAGAAACGAATATTTATGTCAAACCTTTTACAAATCTTACGGGTGATTCCACAGGTAAATATATAATAATATATTACAACCCAAGCGTAATCGATTTTACAAATTCTGTATCTCAAGAGCAATTGGAAGCTCATTGGTTAAGTGGTTACGTTGAAACGGCAATTCAGTCGATAGGAGATGGATGGTTTTTCGTTGATTCAGCGTTTTATCAGGGATCATCTCCTTCATGGGTTGAGGACTACTAGGAATATTGGAGTCAGAGCTATACTGGTGAAGCACCAGTCAGAACACTGCCGGTGGGATGCAAGGCGGTTTACCTGGATGTCCTGATTGTCGATAATCCTAACGCTCAGACTAACTATTCACCCCTTGAGTCTGCTTGGAAGGCGTGGAATAAATCTCAAGGTACGGTAAGCAATGGTCTAAAAAATAGGCGTGCTGCTGAGTGGGACATGTATTCAAAAGATGTCTACCGGCAATGGTAGTGTTTGAAATTATAAATATATAAGGAATGAGGCTTGAAAATGAAGCTTAAAGTGTTTTTAGTGACAATTTGTTTTGTTTTATCTTTGGGGGCGTGCGCAGACACAAAGCAAACAAGCACAATAGATTTGAATGATTATTTGGGTGATTACCATGTAACAAAAGTTGAAAGGTATCGTGGCGGGTTGACCACTGATCAGGAAGCTCTAGAACGAGTTGGTAAGTGTAGTGTTATTAATAAAGAGTTGTTCAAAGCTGAAGGTGTAGAACTACAAAAGCCAGTTTATAAAATAGTAGAGCATATTATAAAAACAGAAGAAGGAAATGTTGTCTCTAAAAATCAGAGAGCATTCTTAAGTATTTATAATGGATTTAAAACAGAGCGAAAAAAGGTCGTTTCACTTAATGTTTACTCGCCCGATGATTTAAAAGATTATGAAGATAGCTTTGAAATTATTGGTGCAGATGAACTTCTAAATTTATATGATGGTTTTTTTTATTTCTATAAGAAGGGATGTAAGGTGACAAATTAATGAGGTAAGGGGCAAATCTTTACTTATACCATTTTAGGTCGTAACGCGGTAACTCGGGTTCCTGTAGGTCGGCGTAGAGCTTGCGAAACCCGACAACTAAACTCAAAACCACCTCCCATCCCGCCCTCACTTCGAGGGCGTTTTTACCTCCCATCATCGAACAGACTGAATTCAAGAAAAAAAAGGGACACAACTTTTTCAAAAAACATCTCAAGATAAATTTGACGGCGGCGCGAGTTTTTATTAGTTTGGTTTAAAAGGATATCAAACTAGAAGGGATTTCAACGATGACTCGCGCTCGCAATTCAATTATTGATTTAGCTTCAACTACGTATTATCACTGTATCTCTCGTTGCGTAACAAAAAAAAGAGGACACCAAACAAAAAAAGAGGACACCCTGAAGCTACCCCAGTTTGACGGACACTTTTAATCAGAGACTAATTTGTCTCTAAGGAGTGTCCCAATGGTTAGAAAACGTAATGTAATCCCCCCAATAATCCGCAGTAACCAAAAGTGGAAAATTCCGATACACATACATAAAGGAGAACTCTAGCTTTCAAAATATGTCTTCCTGATGCTCGGATGCTTTACATACAAATGACAGCGACGTTTTTAAGGTCATGCTATTTAGTGTCGTGAACACCTAAAAATTGTAAAATAGTAATTCCTTCCATTGATTGTATGCGCCAGTGTAAAGATAATACAGGGTAGTAGAAGAGTCTAATTTTGCCTTTTAGACTTAATAACCTAGAGACAACGCTATCGTGACTCCTGCTTTCTCATTTTTTGAAATATTAATCATTATTGGTATTAGCCAAGGGCTAGTTACCAGCGTATTGTTATTAACTTCTAAGGAAAATCAACACAGTAAACGTATTTTAGGTTTCACTGTGCTGGTCTTTTGTATTGCCAATTGTCGCGCGTTATTGCACTCGTCTGGGTTATGGGACGTTGCGGTATTCCGATTTTTTCCTGTTGGAATGGAGCTATTTTTACCGCCTTTAGTATACCTTTACGTTTTGTCATTGACCGAGAGTGACTTTAAAATTAAAAAGCAATATCTATGGCACTTTATTCCAGGCGGGCTTTACGCCGTTTTTGACATCAGTGTTTATTTGCTTGCGCTAGGCCAGGAAACCATGGCTGCCAAAGATGAACTGTCTCGTCAGCTCTACTTTGACCAAGCGAACTGGCTCGAAGATTATCTTATTGTTATTTCTACTTTAACTTATGTGGTCTTTGGCTATGTAAAAATAGCCAACTACCTCACTTGGCTTAAGCAGTTCAAGCAATATAAGAGCTTTCCTATTTTTGCTTGGCTGCGAGGCATTATCTTTTGGAGTGCTATCTTGGGGCTGGTCTTAATGACGAATCAATTACTTGATACTTTTTCATTGTGGGTCGAGCAGCCGAGTTATCGTTGGCGATTTTTCAACCTGTTTTTAGCATTTATGACTTATTACTTAGGCTTTATGGGATATAAAAATGACGGATTAAAAGTTCATCTGTCGCAAACTAATTTAACTTCATTAGCTAAAAAACTCAGTCAAAGCCAAGTTCAGTCGATTGAACAAGAGTTACTCCATAAGCTTGATAAAGAAGCTGTGTACTTAGACGGTTCGCTAACATTAAAACAGCTAGCTGCTGAACTCAATGTGACATCCGAGAATTTATCTCTCGTGGTAAACCAAAAATTTGCTATGGGATTTCGCGACTTAATTAATACTTACCGAGTTAATCGAGTAAAGCGGCAGCTAAGTGACAATACTAATGCTAATATTTCGATGCTCGACTTAGCTCTTGAGTCTGGGTTTAACTCACAGGCAAGTTTTTATCGCGCTTTTAAAAAGCACCAAGGACTCTCGCCAAAAGCCTTTTTGGCGCAACTCTCTAAATAAGTTCTTAATTAGTAAAATTATCATAAAAAATGACTCTCAAAACATGTTTTGGGAGGTGTAGCCCTTACAATACGGGTATCTTGGGTTTTTTCTTCAGGCAACTAACCCATGAGATTACCCATGAAAAACCTATCGGATTCCTATTTATTTGGCTATACCTGCTTGCTCGTCGTGATGGCGTGTTGGCTGTTAAATCAATTCTTAGACTTTAGTTTGATTAATTCAATAATAGTTGTACACGTGTTGCTCGGTAGCATTGCATTTCTTGTTGGCGGTATTACGCTTTTCTCAAAAAAGGGCGGTCGTGTGCATAAAATAAGTGGAAAGATATTTTACATTTCAATGGTTGTGTCGGTCGCGCTAACATTATTGGTCTCTGTTTCGCCAAACCATATTAGTCCGTCGCTGTTTCAGATTGGTGTTTTAAGTCTTTATTTCCTTATTGGTGGAAAACGCAGTATTGGGCTAAAACAGCCTAACCCTAGGCTATTTATTGACCGTTCGCTCGCCACCATAGTGATATGCGTAAGCTTATTTATCATGGCTTATTCAGTTGTGTTAGATGGCAGTTTTAATCCCTTAAGAACAGTTTTTGGTAGCATCGGAATAGCCTTTGGGGTGTTCGACCTGATTTTATTTAAACAGCCACAAACAATAAAACGAAAATGGTTAGTCCTGCACCTGTCTAAAATGCTAGGAGGCTATACCGCAGCAGTAACCGCTTTTTTTGTGGCACAACAAATTTTAACTGGATACTACGACTGGTTTATGCCATCTGTATTTGGTCTCTCCTATATCTTGTTTTGGTTGCTCAAATTAAAAGCATTTAAGCTAGCTCGGATGAGTTAGCAAAGCTTTGGTTTAACTAATTACATTTAATCACTATGCAATAGACTTTGTTCAGCCAGATAAACGGTTTTCGTTATTCTCGCGGGGCTTTACTAAGAACAACAAGGAAACTACGTTATGACATTATTTCACTCTATGTATCTGACTCAGAATTTAAAAAAGCCATTAGCCAAGCGTTGGTTGGGGTTTAGCGCTGTATTGTTGGCTTTAATTCTTGGCCTCAACCAACCGCTAAAGGCGGCACAAAGTCGTTTAGAGCGAGCTGAAAGCCTAATAGAAAGCAAGCAGTACCAACAAGCTTTGCCATTATTTACAGCGTTAAGCACTGATAAATCATTTAACACACAAGGTCTGTTTGGTTTAGCTCGGGTTGCGTTTTATCAGCGGCAACTAGACGATGCGCAAGAATATATCGAAGCGGTGTTGCAGGCAGTGCCGGATAATCCAGATTATTTGTTTATCGCCGCTCGTATTGCCGCAGCGCAAGCGCAGCAGGCTAGTATGTTTAGTAAGCTTGGCTATGCGCGCGATGCTAAACAATATTTTTCTCAAGCGCTTAAAGTAGATAGTCAACATAAGCCCTCGTTGATTGGCTTGATTAAGTTTCATCAACAAGCACCGGTGATGGCGGGCGGTGATAAAGACGCTATTCCTAGTTTACTTAAAAAGCTTTGGGTAGTAGATCAACGAGCAGCATTTACAATACAAGCACCGCAACTTTTAAACAACAAGCAAGTTGAAAAGGCCAAGGTGCTTTATCTACAAGCATTAAATTCATCTTCAGAGACTGATTTAGGCCAGTTTAAATTTGATTTTGCAATGTTGTTAGCTGGGCAGGGCGATTATGAGTATGCACTCAAAGAATTGCTTTCAATTAATTTAAGTACGCCGGAAAAACGACAAGATTTCGCTAGTATGCGACTCTATCAAATTGGTAAGTTAGCAGCTGAATCTAAATCAAACTTAGAGCAAGGTTTAGATAGCATGATTCAATATGATGCGCTGCCTGCAGAAAATAAAACGATTCCACAGGACTGGGTAGAATTTCGTCTAGCTCAGCTAAAATTATTAAAAACGCAGTCAATAGAAGCGCGAAAGTCACTCAACGCTTTAAAAGAAAAAACTTCAGATGACAATCTGAAAAACAAAATACAATTTATTTTAGGTAGCGAATAAAAAGAAAAAAGGCAAAATAATAGGGTCGCTACAACTTTTTCCAAAAAACATTTCAATAATGTTTTGGTGGGGGCTCTAATGATTGAGGCTCCTCAAATTTACTCTAAAAGTCGGGATGTTAAGTCACAAGCGCACAAACTGAAGTTTGGTCACATTTTGAATATTAGCTTAGTTACAACGGTTATAATTTCCGTATAATTGCCAGCTTAAATTGCATTGGGCCTAACCACATAAGCCTTGCTAGGTAAAAAAACTGTAGCTGACAACAAAATAAAAGGGATTTTACATGTTTATTCATAAACACCTTTCTTCTTTGCTCGCATTATTTCTATTAATCGCTATCACTGCTTGTGGCGGCGGAGGTGGTGGTAGTACAGAACCGCCTCAACCAATCCTCGATACCACGGCACCTGTTATCACTTTAAATGGTGACGCTAATATGACACTCGTTCAAGGCGAGACTTATCAGGAGCTCGGAGCAAGCGCAAGCGATGACCGGGATGGTAACGTTAATGTGGTGATAACCGGCTCTGTCGATACCGCAATTCTTGGTGATTATTTGGTGACTTATTCCGCCACCGATGCAGCGGGGAATAGTAGTAGCTTAGTAAGAACCGTCACCGTGGTACTTCCGTCTGATGTGACCGCACCCGTGATCTCGCTAATTGGCGATAACCCAATGACGCTGTTTCAAAACCAGACTTATGAAGAGCCCGGTGCGACAGCGACTGATGATAGAGATGGTAATGTTGATGTCGTAATTACTGGTTCCGTTGATACTGCCATTCTTGGTGACTATCAGCTTACATACACCGCCACCGATGCGGCAGGGAATAGTAGTAGCTTAGTAAGAACGGTTATCGTGGTACTTCCGCCCGATGTGACCGCACCAGTGATCACGCTAATTGGCGATAACCCAATGACATTGTTTCAAAACGAGGCCTATCAAGAGCCCGGTGCAACCGCGACGGATGATCGAGATGGTAATGTTAGCTTAGTCATAACCGGCTCTGTCGATACTGCCATTCTTGGTGACTATCAGCTTACATACACCGCCACTGATGCGGCAGGGAATAGTAGTAGCTTAGTAAGAACGGTTATCGTGGTACTTCCGCCCGATGTGACTGCACCAGTGATCACGCTAATTGGCGATAACCCATTGACCCTGTTCCAAAACCAGGCTTATGAAGAGCCCGGCGCGACCGCGACTGATGATCGCGATGGCGACGTTGATGTCGTAATTACTGGCTCCGTTGATACCAGTTCTCTTGGTGATTATGAGATATCCTATACTGCTACTGACGAAGCTAACAATAGTAGTAATACAATTCGTACTGTTTCCGTCGTTGATGGTACGGCTCCAGTGGTTACAATTACGGGGCCAACCTCATTAATTGTCATTTTGAACAAAACCTATCAAGAGCTAGGCGCTACAGCCTCAGATGATATTGACGGCGAATTAACCGTAGGTATTAGTGGCACGGTTGATACCAGTACTGTCGGCATTTACACCATTACTTACACTGCGACCGATGCGGCCGGCAACATCGGCAGTGCCAATCGGACGGTTTCGGTAGAAGCGGCCACTCCCTTCATAACGACTTGGAAAACTGACAACTTCGGGTTTAGTGATTATAACCAAGTCAAAATTGGGACCCGAGGTGTTGGCTATGATTATCAAGTGGACTGGGGAGATGGTTCGAGTGACACCAATGTAACTGGCGATATCACCCATACTTACTCAGCCGCAGGGACTTATATCATTTCAATCACCGGTGACTTCCCTCGAATATTTTTTGACAAAAATGGCTATGATAATGAAAAATTACTATCTATTGAGCAATGGGGTAATCAGCCTTGGCAATCTATGGGGAATGCATTTTTTGAATGCTATAACTTAGTGGGTAACGCGAGCGATATACCGAACCTTTCGCAAGTAACCGATATGAGTTTTATGTTTAACGAAGCCGAGGCTTTCAATCAAGATATTAGCAATTGGGATGTGAGTGCAGTCACGGATATGAGCTATATGTTTTTCGGTGCCCTCGCTTTTAACCAAAGCCTCAGCAATTGGGATGTGAGTGCAGTCACGGATATGCGCTATATGTTTAATTTTGCCCGAGCCTTCAACCAAGACCTTAGCAATTGGGATGTGAGTGCGGTTACTAATATGAACCATATGTTTTACGAAGCCTACGCTTTCAATCAGGATATTAGCAATTGGGATGTGAGTGCGGTCACTGATATGAGCCATATGTTTTACGAAGCCTACGCTTTCAATCAGGATATTAGTAGTTGGGATGTGAGTGCGGTCACGGATATGAGCTATATGTTTTACGAAGCAGAGGCTTTCAATCAGGATATTAGCAATTGGGATGTGAGTGCAGTCACGGATATGAGCTATATGTTTTACAATGCCGAGGCTTTCAATCAGGATATTAGCCGCTGGGATGTGAGAGCAGTCACTGATATGAGCTATATGTTTTACAATGTCGAGGCTTTCAATCAGGATATTAGCCGCTGGGATGTGAGTGCAGTCACTAACATGAGCTATATGTTTCGCTATGTCAGAGCCTTTAATCAAGATCTCAGCAATTGGGATGTGAGTGCGGTCACTAATATGAGCCATATGTTTTACAATGCCAACGCTTTCAATCAAGACCTTAGCAATTGGGATGTGAGTGCGGTCACTGATATGAGTTATATGTTTGCCTTTGCTGCTGCTTTCAACCAGTACCTCAATAATTGGGATGTGAGTGCGGTCACTAATATGGGGGGGATATTTAGACGTGCAGAAGCCTTCAACCAAGATCTCAGCAATTGGGATGTGAGTTCGGTCACTAATATGGGGATCATGTTTAGCGGTGCAGAAGCCTTCAACCAAGATCTCAGCAATTGGGATGTGAGTGCGGTCACTAATATGAGGAGCATGTTTAGCGGTGCAAAAGCCTTCAACCAATACCTTAATAATTGGGATGTGAGTGCTGTGACCAATATGCGCTATATGTTCTCCGAAACCGACGCCTTCAACCAAGCTCTCAGCAATTGGAATGTGAGTGCGGTCACTGATATGAGTGGTATGTTTAACAATGCCAAGGCTTTCAATCAAGCTCTCAGCAATTGGAATGTGAGTGCGGCCACTGATATGAGCTTTATGTTTTACAATGCCAAGGCTTTCAATCAAGACCTTAGCAATTGGGATGTAAGTGCGGTAACCAATATGATGGGTATGTTTTTAAATGCCAGCGCCTTCAATCAAGATCTCGGCAATTGGGATGTGAGCGCGGTCACTAATATGAGCAATATGTTTAGCGGTGCAATCGTCTTCAACCAAGACCTCAGCAGTTGGGATGTGAGTGCGGTAACTAATATGAGGGGGATGTTTGGCAGAGCTGACGCTTTCAATAAAGACCTCAGCAGTTGGGATGTGAGTGCGGTCACCGATATGAGCTTTATGTTCTACGAAGCCGACGCCTTTAACCAAGCTCTCAGCAATTGGGATGTGAGTGCGGTCACCGATATGAGCTCTATGTTTTACAATGCCGGCGCCTTTAACCAAGACCTCAGTAATTGGGATGTGAGCGCGGTCAACGATATGACCAATATGTTTGCAAATGTCACTCTCTCAACAGCCAACTACGATGCACTTCTCAGCAGTTGGAGTGTGCAAAGCTTACAAAACAATGTTGTGTTTAATGCCGGTAACAGTACTTATTCAGCTTTTTCACAAGGTGCTCGAGATACACTAACGGGTACGTATAGCTGGACCGTGACGGATGGTGGTGTCGAACCTTAAAAAAGTACTTTGTATTTACTGATATAACAGAGGCGCTTTTAACGCCTCTTTTCTTTTTGGTTATAATTAAATCCATAGCACTATCTAAAATTAGAAAGTTATTTCAGCTATGTCTAAGTAACAAATTGTTGTGGTTGTTACTGTATTTTAAGAAACATATAATATATTGACGGTTAGGCTGAGTATTTTACTTATTTAGAAACGATATGGCATAACTATTTAAAGATACATCTCAATAAGAATTTGATGGCGGCGTAAGTTTTAAATATCTTGGCCCAGCTCAGCTCCCCAACTTGGTGATAATGGATGTACTAAAGGTAATTTAATTTCGAAAAATATCGCGAGTAAAATTCAGCGAAAAATAACTTAAAGTTTTTTTGTTTAGATTACATAATTGTTTTTCTGGTTTAATCGTTAAAATTTTTTTTTGATGGTAGAGGCTGCTTAGGATTGAATAGTTTTAAAGCTAACACGCAAAGACTAAAAATGACTCCGGCTATCGCGCCAAATAAATGTGACTCTTCCACTACATTCGCTTCAATTAAACTTGCCGTGCTTTGATTAATTTCCCAAATAAGTTCAAAAGCGAGTTTTGCCGCAACTACAACAACGACAAGTCCGTGAACAAGTGGTGATTGGCGCCAGCTAAGAATAGCGCAACCCACTAAATACCCGTGAAGCGCTCCCGACAAACCAACATACCAAGTTAAGTTCATAAACCAATGAAGTAAACTCACATTTATAAGCATACAGAAGCCCAGTAAACCCATGCGCCATTTAACAGATAAAGTTGGACTAAAAATATAATCTATTAAAATAAGCCCGGTTAAATTTAATAACAGGTGATTCCAGTTGCTGTGAGTAAAGTTTGCGCTAAAAATCCGCCATAATTCACCATGGCTAACCGAACTGGTTTCATAACGCAAAAGCTCAATAGATGCGGGGGCAAATAGCTGAACCAGTGTGCATAGACTACAGATTGCCAATAGTGGGATATATTCTGGATAAAGGCGCTTTAAGAGCGATTGAGTGCTTATATTTGGCAAATTAAAAAATACAGTAAATTGACAGTAGAGAGAGTGTAACCTTATCTGAGAAAGGTTTAAATGTTGTGATTATAATTTTACTTAATTCGAGTGTTTCAGCCAAACTGATAGACTTGGTAGAAGGCGAGGGTGCTTATGAGGGTTAAGCAAATTGAGGTAAAAAAAAAGCCGCTAAAAGCGGCTTTTTCGAATTTGGCTCCCCCTCCCCGACTCGAACGGGGGACCTGCGGATTAACAGTCCGTCGCTCTAACCAACTGAGCTAAGGGGGAACAGCTACTCTCCTTGAGAGCGAGCGCAATATTAAAGAAGAATTTACTAGCGGTCAACCAACAATTAAAAAAAAATCGATATTTTTTCGAGTTAGGGTAAATTCGCTTAAAAAATCATCATTTTGTATGCTTTCTGATTGAATATTATACAGTTTTACCCGGCTTAAAGGTGTTAATGGGTTTTTGGGGCTGACTCGTAGAAAGTGGCGTTAAGTGCCACTTCACACCGCAACAACTTTAGTCATATTCGTACTAGCGTTAGACTAATGCTTAGCCTAAGATACTAGCCTTCAGTGGTTGCTTTTAAACAGCTAATTAAAGTTACCCAATTAAAGTTAACAGTATTAATCGAGTTGATATGAGTGAACAACAACAATTTGCGCTAAAATCGAAGTTCAAGCCAGCAGGTCATCAACCAGCAGCAATCGACAAGCTAATTGAAGGTTTAGAAGATGGGTTAAGCCATCAAACGTTGTTAGGGGTAACCGGCTCTGGAAAAACATTTACGATCGCCAACGTTATTCAAAGAACCCAGCGACCAGCAATAGTGCTAGCACCTAACAAAACCTTAGCGGCGCAGCTTTATGGCGAAATGAAGGCGTTTTTTCCGGATAACGCAGTTGAGTATTTTGTTAGTTATTATGATTACTACCAGCCTGAAGCTTATGTGCCCAGTAGCGATACATTTATTGAAAAAGATGCTTCGATTAATGACCATATTGAGCAAATGCGCCTCTCTGCAACGCGAGCTATTCTAGAAAGGCCAGATTGTATTATTGTTGCTTCTGTGTCGGCGATTTACGGATTGGGCGATCCAAAACAATTTCATAGCATGGTTATGCATTTAAAGCCTGGCGACGAAATTGACCAACGCCAAATTCTTAAAAAGCTCGCTGAACTTCAATTTACTAGAAATGACACAGAGCTACAGCGAGCTAACTACCGAGTAAGAGGCGATGTTATCGATATATTTCCCGCTGAATCTGAACGCTACGCCATTAGAATTGAGTTGTTCGATGATGAAGTCGATACTTTAAGCAGTTTTGATCCCTTAACCGGTGAGGTACTCCAAAAGCTATCTAGAGTGACGATTTACCCCAAAAGCCATTATGTTACCAAACGCCAAACCTTATTAGATGCCATAGAGCAAATTAAAATTGAGTTTGCGGAACGCTTAAAGCAGTTAAAAGACAATAATAAGCTAGTAGAGCTCCAAAGGTTAGAGCAGCGAGTTAAGTTTGATTTAGAAATGATGCAAGAGCTTGGTTACTGCTCGGGAATTGAAAACTATTCACGCTATTTGTCAGGTAGAGCACCGGGGGAGCATCCTCCGACACTGTTTGACTACTTACCAGACAATGCATTGTTAATCATGGACGAGTCTCACGTGATGGTTTCGCAAATAGGCGCTATGTATAAAGGTGATCGCTCACGCAAAGAAACCCTGGTGGAATACGGCTTTCGCTTACCTTCGGCACTCGACAACCGGCCTCTAAAATTTGCTGAATTTGAAAAGCTAGCGCCTCAGACCATATTTGTGTCGGCTACGCCAGCCGATTATGAAAAAGAACATTCTGGCGAGATTGTTGAGCAAGTCGTTCGCCCAACTGGTTTGTTAGATCCGGAAGTAGAAGTACGCCCTGTAGCGACCCAAGTAGATGATTTATTGTCAGAAATAAAAGCACGAACCGCAGTCAATGAACGCGTATTAGTGACCACTTTAACCAAGCGAATGGCAGAAGATTTAACTGAGTATTTGTCTGAACACGGTGCAAGAGTCAGGTACCTACATTCGGATATAGACACAGTTGAAAGAATGGAAATCATTCAAGATTTGCGTAAAGGTGTGTTTGATGTACTGGTTGGCATTAACCTTTTAAGGGAAGGGCTGGATATGCCAGAAGTTTCCTTAGTTGCCATTTTAGATGCTGATAAAGAAGGTTTCTTACGCTCTGAGCGCTCGTTAATTCAAACTATTGGCCGTGCGGCTAGAAACTTAAACGGCAAAGCGATTCTTTATGGTGATAAAATTACCGGCTCTATGCAGCGCGCAATAGGAGAAACCGAAAGACGTCGTATTATTCAGCAAGCCTATAACCAAGAGCACAATATTGAACCTAAAAGCGTTACTAAGGACATTTTAGATGTTATGCAGTCTGGCTCGACCAATAAAGAGCAAGGTGCTTCAAGACGTAAAAAAGTCGCAGAGGCGAGTGCGGCATATAAAGCATCACCAAAAGAACTGGCTATAAAAATCAACAAGTTAGAAAAAGAAATGCACGCGGCAGCGAAAAACTTGGAATTTGAAAAAGCGGCGCAACATCGAGATGAAATTGCGCACTTACGAGAGTCTTTGTTTAATTTAGAGTCAGCGGGAAGTTAGAAAAGGCCGCGCTACTCTTCTGTAAATAGAAACTCTAAACTTTCAGCGGCGTGGCGCGCGTGTGGAATAACTATTGAGCCGCCAACGAGCATGGCAATACCAATCGCTTCGTCTATTTGTGCTTTATTAAAGCCCATTTTCACCGCCGTCTCTAAATGATAGTCAATGCAATCATTACAACGTAAAACTAACGAGGCAGTGAGAGCTAGCAACTCTTTAGTTTCTGCTGGCAAAGCGCCGTCTTTATAAGCTTGTTTGTCTAAGGATACAAAACGCTTGGTTAACAGATTGTCGGTACTTAAAAGTTTTTCATTTCCCGCTTTGCGCTTAGCTCTAAACTCTTCAAATGGGTGAGACATTTTATTACTCTGTTAATTAAATTTTGCGAATAATAACCAACAAGTGACAATATTCAAAATAAATTCTCAGTATATTATTATAGAGAATGCTTATTTTTCCCTTTATATACTTAACGAGTCTTGTTAGCGAATGTAACTTATTGAAAAATATCGCTTTTAATTGCAGCTTTTGTGCTTTAGAACATTTGGTTTCGCTTCACTAAGTAAAATAACGGTAATATAACTGTGTAAATTTTTGTGTATTATTAGCAAATAGCTTACAAATTGAATTTTAGCAGTTACTATAGGCACAATTGATTATTGTAAACGATTAAATATCAGCGTATTTAACGTCAGTTTTAAAGAGAAAAACATGGAAGCACATCTTAATCAAACCCTTTTAGAACCCGATTTTTTTAAACAGCCAAGTAATTGGGAACGCTACAAACGTAACTTTGGTCATACTGATATTATTATTGAGAACGGAGAGTTTAAAGATTTAAACTTTTCTAACTTAGACTTTTCTAATGTTCGATTTATTGGTTGTTATTTTGATTCTTGCCAGTTTGTAAAAACCAATTTAATTTCTACTAACTTAAGTCATTCCAGTTTTATTTCTTGTGACTTTGAAGGGGCTAAGTTAATCGCGAGTAACTTGTCTCATGCAGAGTTTAAAAAGTGTAACTTTAACCAAGTTAACTTACTCACCGCGATTTTAAACGATACCGCTATTATCAATTCAGATTTAACCCAAATAGACCTTCAGAGCTTTAATTTAATTGGTATTACGCTTGATTTATGTGACCTAAGAAAACAAAACTTAGCAGGCAAAAATTTAACTAATTCTAGCCTTGTGAGAGTTGATTTGCGGGGAGCAAACTTAGATAAAACCAATTTATGTGGGGCTAACTTATCTAACTGTTTATTAGAAGATGCACAAATTCGCTCTACCCAATTTAAGCGCTGCAACTTAACCAGTGTGGATTTTAGCAACAAAGATTTATCTCGGGTTAATTTTGAAGGAGCCATACTAAAAGGCTGTGATTTTAGAGAGGCCGATTTAAGTGGCGCATGCTTAGCTAATGCTGATATTACCAACTCAAGTTTGTTTAACGCAGAAACGATTGGCTGGGACATTAGAGATATTAAATGTGAATTTGCCTATTGGGACCGAGACAGCACGGTTAAAACTGAATATGGCAAAAACGAGTTTGAACGAATTTATGCAGAATCATTAATTATAGAGTTAAAGTACGACTTTAGGCTAACCGCCAATGAAATTGCTACTTTACCCATTTTAATTGACCACCTACAAGCTTGTCATTGGGGAGTCGCATTACGCTTAAAATCGGTAAGAGATATCGCGGGTGGAGCGCTGGTTCAGCTTGTAGTAGATGAAGCTGGCAATTATGCGCTTAATGACCTTGAAAACTCACTCAAAGAAGAAGCCAGTAGAATCCAAAAGGCACAATTGGCATTGCGTGCCGATAAGAAAATGCAAAAACGTTTTAAAGAAGCGATTGCCGGGATTAAAGATCAGTTTTGGCCTCGCTTATTAGAGCTAGCAGCTGAACATGAAATTGATCAGGTAAGAAATTTCTGCGTGTTGTTTATCGATTTAAAAGACTTTACCCAGTGGAATGAAGGAGTCGTGTCAGAAAAGCTGTCTTTATTTAGAGGTTTGCTTAAACCCATTTTAGAAAAATGGCAGGCGAGTTATCCTAATATGGAAGGTGACTCTCTTAGAGCAACTTTTCGGAGCGCAAATGCCGCAGCAGCTTGTGCCTGCATGATAAAAGACGTATTAATGGCAGCCGACTTTGAGCTTCGCATTGGGATTGATATGGGGCAAGTTTCAATCGTGCATAACGAAGTCACGGAGCAGTCTGATCTAGAAGGAAATGCGGTTAGCATGGCCGCTAGATTAGAATCTATGGCCCAAGCCGGTGAAATTATAGTCTCTGAAAAGGTCAAGCATTACGCAGAGCAAGAAACATCTAACTTTCAGTTTAATCCGCGTAAAAGCCAACTGACTAAAGCTATCGGAAACCGCAAAGCGGGAGACTGGATTAATATTTATCATTTAGTAAGAAAAGCGGACGTTTAATTAAACAATGAGAAATTTAGCCATTTTAACTATTTGTAGTATTTTATTTAGTGCAGTCGCCAGCGCTCAATCACAGCCTGATCACGATATTATTATGTTCGATTTTAACCTCACTGATAGCGGCTATAGCGTGTCTAATCCGGTTATTGTCGCTAATTCTGCAGAGTACGAAAACCAGCCACATTTTAGCCCAGACGGCACCGCTATTTGGTTTACTAAAATGCAAAACGGTTTGACTGATATTTGGATTTGGAATGAAAAGGGGAGTAGCCCGCTTCACCCAACGCCTTTAAGTGAATTTTCGCCTACAATGATGCCATTTAAACCAACTAGCTTATCTAGCGTAAGAGTTGAAAAAGATGGAAGCCAACGGCTTTGGGAAGTGGATGAAAAAGGTCAGTTCGCGCTTATTTTTAATCAAATACAGCCTGTAGGCTACCATGCTTGGAGTGGTAAAGATGTCGCTATGTTTATATTAGGCGAGCCCAATTCTTTGCAGGTAACCCGTTATGGTAGCAAAGTCGCTACAATTGTCGATGACAATATTGGTCGTT
This sequence comes from Aliikangiella aequoris, assembly GCF_053709105.1. Classification (NCBI taxonomy): domain Bacteria; kingdom Pseudomonadati; phylum Pseudomonadota; class Gammaproteobacteria; order Oceanospirillales; family Pleioneaceae; genus Aliikangiella; species Aliikangiella aequoris. The sequence continues at coordinate 2,160,233 of NZ_CM132298.1, read as the reverse complement.
GTATTGCGCGCATTCCCGGTAAACACGCGGTTAGCTACACGAAACACACTGATCAAGGTGCCTACCTATTAGCTTATGACTTTACTAGTGGTCAAAGTAAACAACTCATCAGCATGCCTCAAGAGACTCAAGACTATGCTTGGATAAATGATCACAGCATTGTTTCTTCGCTCAATGACGAGCTTGTTATTGCCGATTTAACAAAGCCGCTTAAATGGCAACAAGTTATTAATGCCTCTAAAGTCTCGCTCAAAGGTGTATCGCGGATCGCGTATTCTGCGAAAACTCAAAAATTAGCGGTCGTGGTTGAAAAGTAAGGATTTCTCGCTCACGCCAGTCTCGCTAACCGCTAATCTAACAGAGATTATTGTCTTTTACGGCGGATAAGTTGGGGGGCGTTATTTAACCGTAACCACCAAGACTATAGATAATAGCGAATAAAAAAGAGCGCACTGACTCACGTTAATCAACAGCTAAATTAAAGTATTTGGGCTATGTTCCGATATACAGGTCGCATCGCGTAAGTTAGTGAATAGATACAGGTGTTCTTAATTTTGAGTTTTAGCATAAGGTTAATTCAATGCCAGTGCCAAAACCGGCTTACTAAGTACCATTTATTATCACAATATTTGCTAACTTTACTTTAGAATTCAAATAATTATTGCTATGATCTAGAAATGTTAGCAAGTTACTAAAACGAATAGTTAAAGGGTTTAATGAATGAGAACAAGAATTAAGCAGTCGATTGTCGCATTGTTTTTAAGTGCTTCTGCGAATGCCGTTTATGCAGATGATTTTTTCTTAGGTGCGCCAGATGAATCTGCTGCTGCATCACAAGATTGCAATGACTTACCAGAAGGCTGTGTGGCAGAGTGGGAAGGCAGTGTTGAGTTTGGCTATGTGGCGGTTTCAGGAAACCAAGATACGACATCACTTAACGGGCGCTTTTCACTTGCTTACGAATTAGAAAAGTGGCGTCACGAAGGATTTATGTCAACCATTACTAGCTCATCTGAAAGTAGCGATTCGTTAGGCAATGTGACCGAAACTACGTCAGAAAAATATAATGCACAAGCCAAGTCGTTATTTAAGTATAGCCCTAAAGCTTATGCATTTGGTATCTTCGAGTATGATAATACGAGAAATTCTGGCTTTGAATACCAATCGTCTTTAGCGTTTGGTGCGGGTTATAAGTTTATTAATTCTAAAGTTTATAAACTTGACGGCGAGCTGGGTTTTGGTCGTCGTAAAAGTGAAACTGAAGCAACTGATTTGCTACCTTCAACCACCAATAGTGAGTCTATTACACGATTAGCTGGTAAATTTGCTTGGAAAATTAGTAAAAGTTCTATATTTGAACAGAAGGTGTCGTCAGAAATTGGTGATACTAATACTATCACTAAATCATTAACGGGTTTGTCTGCTAATTTAATTGAAAACTTAGCGATGAAGCTTTCTTATACCGTTAAGCATCAAAGTGATGTTCCGTTAAATAGTGAAAAAACAGAAACTATCACTTCATTTACAGTTGTTTATTCATTTTAAACGATTGTGATTGGCCGCAAGAGTTTGCGGCAACTTAAACTTTCTATTAAGGCTTAAGAGCTATGCTTCTTAAGCCTTTTTTATTGATACAGAGCTCGCCTAGAGCAGCTTGGTTATGATGGGCAGGTAGCTCTGTCGCAATTGTGTTATTAACTGCTTTTTACCTAACAAAGAAAACTCTTGTATCACTTGTTTTGCACTCCAACCATTTAGTAGCAGGCGGATTTTAATTTTTAAATTGTTATCTAAATCGGTTAAGTCAGTTAAGTCAGTCAGCGTTTTAATTAATAGCTTTTTTAAAATCCAATCAACCATAGTAAAACCTCTATAGCCTTGACAAAAAGCTTGCGCTTCAAGCAGCTCGTGCTGGTCTATCGTTTGCACTTTTTGAGCGTTGGCGAATAAAGTTGCAATAATTGAAGGGCATATCGATTTAAACTCACTTGTGAGCTTGTGTTCAAAACTTTCTAAGCAGCGGCTGGTTAGCTGATTAAATAGTGTTAGCGTCTCGCTAGAGCGATTGTTATTTAGCTTTAATACTTCGACGCTTTGTTGGCCGCTAGCGGCATCTTTAGTGCTAGTTAACCGGATCACTTGATAGCCGCTCGATTGCCAAAAGTTGAGGGTCTTAGCGTCGCAAGCAAAACTGGCGCCAACGAAATTTAGCGGCGTAGCATGAACGTTTTGTTCTAACGCATTTAGCAGCTTTTTGCCAAAGCCTCTATTTTGGACGCTCGGGTGAGTTGCAATGCGCATGACGCGAAGATAGCGGAAGTTTCCTGCTTGACCAAAACCTTGATGCGCTATAATCGATTGAGGTAATAATTCTCCAGCGATAGGCTTTCTTCCTTGTAAACATAGTGTCGTATGATGAGGGGAAAGGGCTCCTTCTAACACGCACAGCGCAACCGCAATTACTTGCTGATTTTTATTCTCGAGTAAATGTATTTGTAAGTGACTAGAAGATAACAACTGCTCTAAATCTGACGGCTTTGTTTGATAATGCGCATTAAGCAGCAACACAAAACATTGACTTAATAAGTGCTCGTCATTTAAAAGCATGGCAGAAGTGATTGAACGGTATTTAATTTCATCTTCAACTTGAATGCGAGTGTCACTGAGTTTAGCTAGTGGTGTGGCAAACAGCATTGTTTTAAATACTAGTGATTCCAACACATCATCATCGCGCCACCTTAGCGGAGCGTTTAAGTGGCTAAAATTGGTTTGTGGATAAATTGAAAGCAACTGCTGTTTAAAGCGAATTTGGAATCCTTTACCATTGCCTTCGTAGCCGTGCTCAGTGGTTGCAAAGACTAAGCGCTGGTAATGTTTAGATATAAGCAGTAATTGCTGAGTAGGAATTGCTGCTGCTTCATCAATTATGACTAAATCGGCCTTTGGCCAGGTTTCAATAATTTGATCTATCGCCATAAACTGCACGCTAGAGTTTAGCTGCGATGGTGACTTTTCAAGTTGAAAATGTTTATCAAAACTAATCAAATTTGTTTTGCTAGGTGCGGTGATAATAATATTCTTTTCGCTCGACTGTACAAGCGATTTACAGGCTAGCGCTAGCGCAGCGGTTTTGCCTCGGCCTCTATCGGCAGTAATCACTAAAGGGCGCTTATTTCTGCCTGTGGCGACCTTGATTATTTTTTCTACAACTAACGCTTGCTCACGATAATTTGCTTTAAATCCTTCAACTTTCCCTGGTTGAGGAAATTTAAATAATGACTTAGCCGGGTGGATGAAAGCGACAATTTGGGCTTGGGTATAATTTTCAAAAAGTTTGGAAAGTAAATGTGAAAACTTTACCGGCTGGCTGCTTGGCTTTTTGTGCTTTGAATCAAAAGCTAAACTTTGTGCGTAATTAAATGAAACTGCTTGCTCGTTGGCAGCTTGAGCCAACAGTGAAGAATAGCTCCGAGGCAGTTTTATGAGCATTGCGCCACCGGCTTTTAAAGTACCAACTAGTGCGCAAAATTGATTAGGATCAAAGTGATGGCGTAAATCAAGCTCAATAATATCAAACTCTTGGCCCAGTAGTTGGCTATTTTTTTGGCTTTCTGTCGCAAGCCCTGACTCAAGATCGACTTTTAAAATGTTATAGCAGTTTGCAGCAAAAGCTGGCTTTAGCTGAGGAATGTCTGCGCTGATAAACGCTACGCCACGTTGACCACTGCTTTCTAATTGTTGCTTCCAAATATTGATGTTTTCTATTGAGCGGCTCATTCTAAACTAAAGTTTATGCTTAATTTTTAGTGATTATAAACTGGTTTAGCGATAACACCTAAAATCAGCACTTAGTTTGTTTTTGCCACCGTAGTTTGGTTAGCTTTAATTTAAGCTGATCGAACTCTGAAACCGCTAGTTTTAACCTTAGTCTCGCTTCGGTCTTTTTAATTGAATTATCAATCTGTTGGCATTGGACTAACTTTGGGCTCTCTTGCTTTTTATTGCTTTGTTTTGGTTTAATAGGCGTATTAGTTGGTGCCTTAGTTGTGTTTTCCCAGTTAGTGGTGTTTACCGGTTGAATTGATTTTGAGGTAAAGTTTTTCTTTTTGGGGGGAGGTTTATCGCTATACACGGGATTACCGTATTGATCTAAATAAAAATAGCTGGTGGTTGTTTGTGAGTAGGCGTTAGCAATGCCCAATAAGCCTAGACTAAAGCAAAGACTCGCTCGAGCCAGCATTTTTGAAAATACGCGGTTTAATAAGTTGTTAGCATCCATGCGTAATATCTCCTTAATATCTATGTGTCTTAATATCGTTGTGTCTTAAAATTAATGTGTCTTAATATCAATGTGTCTTAATATCAATATGTTTAGTTGCCGGTTGATGACGAGCAAGCGCTTAAATATCTGGCCAGTTAAGTCTGTGGCTAGTTAAATATCAGACTAGATAAAGAAGAGAGTAATCCTGGTTAAGCCAGTAGCGAGCTTTCAAGTGAAAAACTTTGATGAATGTCTTTAAAAGGATGATCGATTTATCTATGCGGGCAATAAAAAGGGCGCATGTAGCGCCCTTAAGAAACTTTACTTTAGATTATGCAAAGTTAGCTGAAACGAAATCCCAGTTAATAATGTTCCATATTGAGTCTAGGTATTGAGGTCTCGCATTACGATAGTCAATGTAATAAGCGTGCTCCCAAACATCAATAGTCAATAATGCGGTGTAATCTTCTGTCAGTGGGCAGCCGGCATTGCTAGTATTAACAATTTCTAACTCGCCTTTTGAGTTTTTAACTAACCAAGTCCAACCTGAACCAAAGTTAGTTGCCGCTGAGTTGTTGAATTGCGCTTTTAATTCTTCCATAGAGCCAAACTTGCTATTAATTGCCGCTAAAAGTGCGTCTGATGGCTTAGTTTGGTTTGGCGATAAGCAGTTCCAGTAGAAAGTATGGTTCCAAATTTGTGCTGCGTTATTAAACATTCCGCCTTCTGAAGTCTTAATAACTTCTTCCAAGCTTTTAGACTCAAATTCTGTACCTGCGACCATTTTGTTAAGATTAACTACGTAAGTGTTATGATGCTTACCGTAGTGAAACTCGATGGTTTCTTCAGAAATAGTCGGCGCTAATGCATCCTTAGCATAAGGTAGTGCTGGTAGTTCAAAAGACATATTTTTCTCCTAGAATATTTGTGTATGTCGACGCGAGCTATTTTAGATCGAATCGACAAGATGTTACAGGGTTTCTTACACAAATACTCAGTGTGATAGCATTAACCTATAATTGCAGGTGGATATAAAAGCTATGTGTTGGAATCAGGCGCTTAAAGAGTTACAATTTGCGCCAATATTCCGGTCTCATTACTTAAGGTGTGGATAAATGGACACAATTGAAAAAATTAAGCAGCAAATTGAAGAAAACAAGATCATTTTATATATGAAAGGCTCACCAGAAGCGCCAATGTGCGGCTTTTCGGCGAATGCTACTCAAGCTATTATGGCTTGCGGCAAAGAATTTGCTTACGTTGATATTTTGCAAAACCCTGATATTCGAGCGGAACTTCCTAAATATGCGAATTGGCCAACTTTCCCACAGCTATGGGTAAACGGTGAGTTAATAGGCGGTTGCGATATCATTCTTGAAATGAGCCAAAGCGGCGAACTAGCAGAAGTTATTCAATCAGCGTAAGTTTTGCAAGCAATCATTAAGCTTAATAAAAAAGGCCTGTTAAAGGCCTTTTTTAGTTTTAAATATTGTTAATTTGTTGAATAAGTCGGCTAGCTTTTATTCAAGCCAGCTAGAAACTTGAGTCATACCTATTTGTTTGTATTTGTCAGATTGAGCGACTACCTCTAATAAAAGGGTGTCTATCTCAATATCTGGTGTTTCTTTTGGATTGATATGACGCTGGGGATTAGTGTTAATACTGCTACCTGCGTGAAAGTCATTTTCATTCTGGGCCGCGGCATTAATTGTGGTTGTATTTCTATTAGCTAGCTTTCCTTGCTGTTGTTCTGTTATTGGTAACATACTAGCCTCAAAAAGGATTTAGGCGAACTGACTATTTGGGGTCATTCCAAAAAAGTGCTGCGCGGTTTTATTAATGTTAAGTTCAATATTTTGGTCAGAGTACCAGTCTTCTGGGTAAGAGCCGATAAGATCAACATGTTCTTTTAGTAAAGGGACAGAAAGCGGACTTGATAATTTAACGTTGGTTGCGACGTGAAAGTTTGTTTTAGTAGTTGCTTGGCTAGTGCCTAAACAAAGCTGACCGTTTTCTAATGTATACCATTTCATAATAAGCGCTTCTTTTATCTGTTAATCTACTACTGACATTGCAAGACGACATAGTATCAAACTAACATTAAATTGCTGTGACAGGCTTCACGTAAATGCCAAGTTGAAAAATGCATTATAAATTAATAACTTAGCGACATTAAATATCTCTTTTTTAGATGTTTGTAGGGTGAACGCGATTCTACTCTGCTAGATTGTCAGTTTTATTAATTTAAGTTAGAGAAAGTCCTAATTTCGATTTATACTCGGGCTCATTTCTAACTCCTAATACGGCCAAAGCAATTGAATTACGCAAATAAAACTATTTGGATAACCGGTGCAAGCGGCGGCATAGGGCAGGCGTTGGTTAAGTCATTTGATGAACAAGGGGCTAGCTTAATTCTGTCTGGGCGAAATAAAGCGGTTTTAGAAAAAATAAAGGCGCATTGTCACGAGCCAAATAAGCATCAAGTCGTTTGCTTCGATTTGAGTGACGCAAAAGCTGTTTTGCAGGCCGCAGAGCAGGTTTGTAGTGAGCTTCAAATAGATGTTTTGGTCAATAATGGTGGCATAAGCCAGCGCTCCTTGGCTTTGGAAACACAGTTAGAAGTTGATCACCGTGTAATGGAAATTGATTACTTTGCGGCAGTGGCTTTAACCAAGCAAGTTGCAGCACAAATGGTGGCTCGTCAAGCAGGGCTAATTATCAATATATCTAGTGTAGCGGGTAAAGTCGGCTCGCCATTGCGCAGCGCCTATTCTGGTGCAAAACATGCCTTGATTGGCTTTATGGATTGCTTACGGGCTGAACTAGCAAGCCACAATGTAAGAATTGTTAATGTATGTCCAGGCTTTGTACATACTAACATTAGCCGAAATGCTTTAACTGGTGATGCCTCACCTTATGCCAAATTAGACGATGAAATTAATCACGGTATGGCGGCTGATGCCTTTGCTAAACTGCTAATGAAGCGACTGAATGGTGGTAATGATGAAATTATAATTGCTACTGGATTACCCCGCTTAGCCAGCATTTTCAGACGGTTAATGCCAAATACGTTTATCAAGATACTACCCAAAATTTATAAGCGAAAGCATTAAATAATCCGCTATTCAAGGAATGAAATGAAGCTTAGCCGAATAAGAAAAAAATTATTAGTTATTACCTTTTTGTTGCTAGTGAGCTCAGGATTACTTATCAATGAGTGGTATGGCAAGCCTTTGTTTATTAATAATTTATTTAACCGAATGGTCGTTAAACTGGCACTCACCAGCCCGGAAGCACTAACTTCTATTCATTGGCTAGAAAATTATGGTATTTCTGGGCATAACCAGCGCCTAGATGATGCTAGTCCTGCCATGCTTTTACAGCAGTTGAACATGATTAAAAATGAAGTCAGTTACTTCAAAGAGTTTCAAGACAGTGAGCTAACGGCTAATCAAAAAATTTCAAAACAAATCGTCCAATACTTTGCAGAACTGCTAAATCAAGCCACGCCCTACGTGTATCATAATTACCCTGTAAACCAAGTGTTTGGGGTGCAAAGTAACTTTATTAGCTTTATGCAAACCCAGCATCAAATTAATAGTCGACAAGATGGAAAAGACTATATTGCTAGGCTACAAAGACTACCCATTAAGTTCTCTCAATTAATTGAAGGGTTAGAGTTTCGAGCTAGAAAAAACATAGTCGCACCTCGCTTTATTCTGCAAAAAGTCATCCAAGAAATAAACTCGTTTCTAATGCTAGAGCCAAAAAATAATCTGCTTTATTTAAACCTACAACACAAGTTAGAGCGCTTAAGCGGGGTTAGCGCACAGCAAAAAACAGAGCTTTTGAAGGCCGCAGAAATAGCATTAGCAGAACAAGTGCTACCTGCTTATAAACAGCTACGAGACTACTTAGTGCGTTTAGTAAAAGAGTCGCCTAACCAAGGCGGAATGTGGCGCTTACCAGACGGCGATAAAGCCTATCAAGTGGCGCTTAAACTGTTTACTAGCACCAGCTATACACCTGACTACATTCATAATGTTGGTTTAAGTGAGGTTGCAAGGTTGCAGCAAGCAATCATTACCATTTTAACTAAAGCGCACCAAACTACATACCCTAACTATAAGCAAATGATGCACCAGCTTGCTCAACAAGAGTCCCAGTTCTATCCAGACAATGAAGCAGGACGGGAGCAAATAATTAGTCGCTACGGTGAAATTATTAGCCAGGCGCAACAGCAGATTGACTCGGTCTTTAATTTTCCAATTAATACCAATATAAAAGTACAGCGGGTGCCTTTGTTTAAACAATTAACGAGCCCTATGGCCTATTATATTCCCTCGGCAGTCGATGGCTCGCGAGCGGCCGTGTTTTACGTTAACTTAGCAAATATTCAAGCAACCCCTAAATATACAATGAAAACTTTGGCTTATCATGAAGCAATACCCGGCCACCATTTACAAATTTCTGTGGCGCAACAGTTAACTGACTTGCCTTTATTCAGACGCTTTGCGCCGTTCCCTGCCTACATAGAAGGGTGGGCGCTTTATGCCGAGAACCTTGCCTTTGAGCAAGGTTTAATCGATGACCCTTTAGATAACGTGGGTCGACTTCAAGCAGAGCTGTTTAGGGCAGTGCGCTTGGTGGTAGACACAGGAATTCACGCAAAACAGTGGTCGAGGCAACAAGCCGTAAACTATATGCTTGAAAATACCAACTTAATGCCCGCAGAAATTGAAATAGAAGTTGACCGTTATTTTGTGCTTCCGGGGCAGGCTTGCGCTTACAAAGTGGGCATGATGAAAATCTTAGAACTAAGAAGTCGAGCCCAGGAATCACTTGGCAATAAGTTTGATTTAGCTGAATTCCATGATGTTATTTTAAATAATGGAGCGGTTCCGTTAGATATATTAGAGATGTTAGTTACTGATTATATTAATCAAAAGCTTCGCAACCAGAGCTTGTAGAGTCTCCGGCCGACTGAGTGCGCTAGAGGCGAGATTTCTGCAAAATTCAAATCTCTCAACTATACTTTGCAAATACAGGGTTGAATAGTTGAAGTAGGTTCCAAATGATAGATATAGATGACTTGCGCGCTCAGACGCGATTTAAAAGTGAGTTGTCCATTATTATCAGTTTTCCCAATCAGTTTGACGAAAATGTGATGGATGCAATCGACTGCAAAACCGAAGACATTTCGGTTAGCGGGTTAAAAGTAATCAGCCATCAACCAATTCCGCTAGAGTATATATTTCCTATAGAAATCAAGTGGTTAAGAGAAGGTGTTGAGTTTTGTTTTAGCGGCGAGGTGAAGTGGTGTTTACAAACCGATGAACAGCCTACCTTTAACATTGGCATTAAGCTGCATGAGCTACTGGAAAACTCGATAGAGAATTGGTTTGAGTTTGTTGAGCAAGTCACCGGAGGCAAAGCACAAGCTGAATTAGGAACGCGATCATGAGCAATGATAACCGTCAACATGAACGTATGGAGCGCGTGGAAATCATCTACATTGAAGTGTTATCTGCTTCTGGTGATGATAAATCCGATAGCATTATGTTAGAGTGCACTAGCCAAGATATTTCTCAGTCCGGTTTAAAAATTATTGCAGAATACCCGTTTTTAGTAGGCTCAATTTTAGAGTTGTTGATTAGCTTTGAGAGTGGGGGATTTAAGTTTTTACTCACCGGAGAAGTCATGTGGCTCGAAAGCTTAGCAGATAAAAAATATTCCGCTGGATTTCAACTTATGGACTCTGAACACTCTGATTATGCTGAGTGGGTTAAAATGTTTGAGTTAGATCCCAGCACCGTTTAGCGCGATGATAGCACCTTTTTTTATCGGTTAATTGATACTAAATAGCCTAGTTCAGTTTTTCACTGTCAGTTTTTTTACTTTCTTGCTTTTCACTTTTTAGTGTATTCTCTGTTTATCTATTAAGCTATTGTAGTTGGCTTGTTGAGTCAGATTGTTCTGGCCTGTCTATTTTCGGTTTATCAGTAGGTTCCGTCGTTTTATATAGCAAGTTAAGGACTTACTTAGTTGGTTATTAAATAAAGATTAACAATGAAAAGGTTTAAGGATGTTTAAAAAGTTTATTATCGTAATAGTCGTTTTTATTGTCATTCTTGCGGGTTTGCAAGTTTTTGGCGGCAGAGATTTTACGCAAGTGGAATTAGCTTGGGACAAATACTCCTATAATGGCACTTTAAGTAGCTTTTTAGATGACGTGGGAATTATTTTTGGTGGTGGAAAAATAAAAGAAGGCGTTTTTCCTCACTCGCGTTATGCCAAGCATGTAATGTATCGCTGGACCGATGAACACGGAACTGTCCATGTGTCAGAAAGAAAGCCTAATGTCGCCAATTTTGAGGTAATTGAACTGGGTGAATTAGATATACAAGTTGAAGAAAGCAAACAAAACAAAAAAGACGATTAAATTGATTTAGGTTTTCTGAGGCTATTAGTTAATTATATTTGGCTTCATTAATGCGCTTAGTGGGTGACTTTTTTAGTAAGACATTAACACTACCCGTACCGCCATGCTGAGGCGGACTTGAGTGAAAGGCAATAACCGTATCTACTTGTTTAAGCCAGTGATAAACATAACTTTTTAAACGCGCAGGTGGATTACTGAGCATGCCTTTTCCATGGGTGATGGTAATGCATCGAAAGGCTTTTTGGTTACTTAATTTTAATAATTGAAATACCTCATTCCTGGCTTCGGCAACGGTTTTTCTATGCAAGTCTAAATGGCAGTCTGATTGATACTTTCCTTGGCGCAGCTTTTTAAACACACCAGGCTGAACACCGTCTAGCTTAAAACTGAGAATTTCTAAGGGCTCTACTGAAGGCACCTCGCCATCAGTTAAAAAGTTTCGATCTTTTTGACCAAAGGACTGGGCAACTTTTTGGCGATAGGCAACATTAAGTTGTTCACCTTTATTATCATGGGCTACTATTTTGTCTTGTTTGAGCGGTTTAACATCGCTCATTTCAGCAAAAAAGTCGCTATTGTCGTTGCTTGAGTCGGGCATTTTATTCTCGTTAAAGAGCCGTGATTGCAGAGTCACAATTTAATTTCAGCTATTTTAAGCAAAATGCGCTTTGAAGTGTAGATGCAATTGATACTGAAATTAACTATACTCAAGATACCATTCCATAAACTACCGGATAATCAATATGATAGATGGTAAATTTGATGTTGTTTTTAGAGGCCAAACAGTAAAAAACTTTGCTGTTGACCAAGTAAAAGCCAATTTAGCCAAGCTATTTAAATCTTCTCCAGAAGCAATTGAGCGATTATTTTCTGGCTCGGAAGTTGTGATTCGTAAAGATCTTGATTATACCGCGGCCATGAAGTACCAGTCTGCGCTTAAAAGCTCGGGCGCTCTGGCACTAATAAAAGAAGTAGAGGCAGCCAGTGAGCAAAGCGTTGCTGCGCCAAGTTCGCCGCAACCTGCAGAGCCAACAAATGTTACCTCGCCAACTGAAAGCGCGCCGCAGCCAACGCCAGCAACTGAGCAGGAAGAAGGCGCTTTGTCTATGGCTAAGGCTGGTGAAAGAATTTTACCGCCGAAAGAGCCAGAAAAGCGTGAAGTTGATACTAGCAGTTTATCCTTGGCTGGAGTTGGTGAGAGAATATTACCCCCGTCTCAGCAAGAGGACGTTCCCCAACCTTCGTTAGATCATCTTAGTTTAGAAGATCCCAAATAAGCGCCTTAGTTGTCATTAATTGTTCTTAATTGTTCTCAATTGCCCTTAATTGTAGTGGGCGCTTAGCTCGGTTTGTCTATAATGTTTTACCCAAAGTGCTGTAGCACCTGCGACTGCAGCTGGCATGACTAATAGGTTAACTACTGGGATCATTGTCAACAGCATAACCATAGAGCCAAAACCAAAAGGCCCGCTTTTATTGTTTCTAAGTAACGTCAGGGTCCGATTAAAGCCAATTTTATGATTATCTTGCGGGTAGTCAATGTACTGAACTGCGGCCATCCAAGCATTAAATCCAAACCAAATAAACGGCGCAATCGGCGCAAGAGGGGTAATAAATAACAATAAGCAGCCAATGGCTCTAGGCACATAATAGGCTAGTTTCCGCCATTCTCTGCCTAATAACCGGGGAATATCAGCGATAAAGTCGCTGAGTTTAAAGACTGATTGATGGTTATTTTTACTCAAATGATTCTCAACCGCTTCGGCTAACAAGCCATTAAATGGCGCGGCTACCCAATTAGCAATAAAAGCAAAGCTAAAAAACACCACAATAATTACGCTAATAACAATGAGAGGCCACAAAAGCCAACCTAAGAACTCTACTATCCATTGAACAATACTTGAATCGCTATACTGAAGGCTGTCGTACCACTCATTTAAATGGTTGAAAGCGTAAATCGTTGCAAAACTAAGCAACACAATATTGATGAAAAGTGGGATTAATACATACAGGCGAATACCTGGTTGCCAGATGAGTGAAAACCCTTTGCTTAAAAATTGAGCACCACTAAAGGAGTTTGAATGCATTTTTTAAAATTACCTAGTTTTGTCGTGATTTTAGATGTGTTTTAATGGCGAAATAATTTAAACTAATGCGTTTGATAAAACCAGCCGAAAATTGTAAGCATAATAGTGCCCAGTGGCATATTGAGTCATTGAAGCGGATTTCGGGATTTTAGTTACATCAGCAGCAAATTAGAAATAAGATAATAATGAGATTAAAACAAATAAAATTAGCGGGTTTTAAGTCTTTCGTTGACCCCACTTCGGTTCCATTTCCAGAAAATTTGACCGCAATTGTTGGGCCCAATGGCTGTGGTAAGTCGAATTTGATAGACGCGGTGCGCTGGGTTATGGGTGAGTCATCGGCCAAAAACCTTCGTGGTGACTCAATGACCGACGTTATCTTTAACGGTTCAACCACTCGAAAACCGGTTGGTCAAGCGAGTATTGAGTTGGTTTTTGATAATAGTGATGGTACGGTGCAGGGCGAATACGCTAACTATGCTGAAATTTCAATTCGCCGAATGGTAACTCGTGACGGTCAAGCAAGTTATTATCTTAATGGCACTAAGTGTCGACGCAAAGATATTACCGATATTTTTCTAGGTACCGGGCTAGGGCCGCGTAGTTACGCAATTATTGAGCAAGGAATGATTTCTCGATTAATTGAGTCTAAACCACAAGAGCTGCGAATTTTTCTAGAAGAAGCTGCGGGTATTTCTAAATATAAAGAACGCCGCCGTGAAACAGAAAATAGAATACGCCATACCCGCGAAAATATGGAACGTCTTACTGATATTCGCGAAGAATTAGGTAAACAGATCGCGCATTTGCAGCGGCAAGCTAACTCAGCAACAAAGTACAAAGAATATAAGCAAGAAGAACGTCAGTTAAAAAGTGAGTTAGCGGCGTTAAAGTGGCAAAAATTTCATGGCCAGGTTGAATCGCTCACTTCAGAAATTAATAAGTTAGAAACCGAATTAGAGGCGCGCATCGCTGATCAACGCCACGCAGATAATCAAATTGAGCAAACTCGCGAAAAACACATTGAGCTTACTGACGGCTTTAATGCGGCACAAGGCCGTTTTTATGGTATTGGGGCAGATATAGCCCGTTTGGAGCAAGGCATTGCGCACAAGAAAGAGCGCCGAGTCCAAATTAATGAAGACTTAAACCACGCCAGCTCGTCTTTAAAGCATCTTATGGAGCAAATGTCTCAAGACGAAGTGCAAATTGAGTCTTTAAAAGAAAAATTATTAGAGGCTGAACCAGAGCTTGAAATACAGCAACAAACCATGGAGCAAGCACAAGACGCCTTGGCTGAAATAGAAGGCTCCATGCTTGACTGGGAAAAAGAATGGGAAACATTTAGCAAAACCAGCTCAGAAAATAGCCAAAGAATGGAAGTTGAGCGGACTCGTATACAGCATTTTGAGCGGGTTATTGAGCGACTAGCTAAACGTATTGAAACTCATGAAAATGAACTTGCCGAGCTTTCTGCCGAACCGGTAGAAGAAAGTATGTTAGAGGCTTCATTAGAGCTAAGCAAAGCCGAAGAAGAAACGCATATTTTAAGCGAAGCGACAGAGTCTTTGATGCAACAGATTTCTAGCATGCGTCAGTCGCGTCGTGAAAATCAATCCACCATTGATCAACGCCGCAGCGAATTACAGAAAATACAAAGCCGCCATATATCGCTTAATGCATTACAAAAGGCCGCTTTGGAAACCAGTAGCCAGTCGGTAGAAAAATGGCTCGAAGAAAATAATTTAAAAAATAATAATAAGCTAGCCCAAGAAATTAAAGTAGAAGCTGGCTGGGAAGCTGCGACTGAAATAGTACTTGGCGACTATTTAGATGCCGTTATAGTAGATGATTATGATGACTTAGTGGCTAATATTGGGCAGCTAGATAGCGGCTCTGTGACTTTACTTGCAGCTTTATCTAGTCAAAATAACGACTTACCAAACAAGCCAGAAACGCTATTAACTAAAGTTTCTAATGCGTCTAGTGTCGCTGGACTATTAAGTAATATTTACGCGGTTGAATCGATTGAAGATGCGCTTAAGTTGCGTCCAAATTTAGCTGCTACTGAGTCGGTTATTACCCAACAAGGAATTTGGTTTGGACCTAACTGGGTGAGAATTGCTAAAAAAGACGCAGAAGAATCCAGTGTATTGGAAAGAGAAAGTGAGTTAGCGGAATTAAGTTTAAAGTTAGAAGCTGCGGAAGAAGAGCTCGCGACTTTAAATGAAAAGTCTGAAATTGAGCGAGATTCGTTAAAAGACCTAGAAAATGCTTGGGAAGAAAAACAGCGAAGTTTAAGCGTAGCTAACAAAAAATATGGTGAGTTAAGAGCGCAAGTTGGTTCGCAGCAAGCAAAGCTTGAGCAAGCTAATCGCCGAAAAGAAGCTTTAGCTCGCGAAATTGCCGAATTAAGAGAGCAGCTAAGCGCCGATGAGAAAACTTTATCGCAGAGCCGAGCAACTTTAGAGAAGTTGGTCGACTCCATGGCTGAAGATTTAGATAAAAAAGATAAATTAAATCGGTTAAGAGATGAAAAGCGTAGCCAAGTTGAACAGGCGCGTAATCAAGCGCAACAAGCGAAAGATCAGGCCCACAAAATTGAGTTGCAAGTGGCTAACATTCGTTCAGAAATTAATTCGGTACAATCAACAAATCAGCGCATGCACTCGCAAATCCACGAACTGCAAACTCGCAAGCAAACGCTAGAGGAGTCGTTACAGTCTGTTAATTCACCAGATGATGAATTACAAATAGAATTGGAAGAAGCCTTAGAAAATCGTTTAGAGGCCGAACAAAATTTAACTCAAGCAAGAGAAGCTTTAGAAGAAGTTGATAAACAAATTCGAACTTTTGAAAAGCAACGTCATGATGCAGAGCAAGCGTCTCAGTCTGTTCGTGGGCGCCTCGAAAGATTACGAATGCAGTGGTCAGAAAACTCAACCATGCAGAAAAACCAGGCGGAAAACTTGTCTGGTGAAGAAAACGATATTGAAAAAATATTAGCTGCCATGGAAGAGGGTGCTAATGAAGAAGAGTGGAACAAACGTTTAGAAACCGTTGCTGCTCGGATCCAACGACTTGGCGCGATTAATTTAGCGGCAATAGAAGAGCACGAACAGCAATCGGAAAGAAAAGTTTATTTAGATGCTCAATATGAAGATTTAGAACAAGCCTTAGACACACTAGAAGGTGTTATTAGAAAAATAGATAAAGAAACTCGCACCCGCTTTAAAGAAACTTTTGATAAAGTTAATTCTGGCATGAAGGAGTTATTTCCAAAAGTATTTGGTGGAGGCCATGCTTATCTTGAGCTAACCGGCGATGATTTGTTAGATACTGGAGTTACGGTTATGGCCAGACCTCCAGGTAAAAGAAATAGCACGATTCACTTATTATCGGGTGGTGAAAAAGCATTAACCGCGCTAAGTTTGGTGTTTTCAATATTTAGACTCAACCCTGCGCCTTTCTGCTTACTAGACGAAGTTGATGCGCCTCTTGATGATGCGAATGTTGGACGTTTCTGTAAGCTAGTAAAAAGTATGTCTGAAACGGTACAGTTTATTTATATTACTCATAATAAAGTTGCGATGGAAATGGCTAGCGCGCTAGCTGGGGTAACTATGCAAGAGCCCGGCGCATCAAGATTAGTTGCGGTAGACGTTGATGAAGCTGCGCAATTGATCTCACAATAACTGAGGAATCACGAATAAAATGGATTGGCAAATTAGAATTGCTTTGATTATTGTTGGAGTCGCTTTAATTGGCTTTATTGTTTACGACTTTCAAAGAAGAAAAAAACTTCAGCAAGAAAAAGATAATTTAATACAAAAAATGCGCCAAACGGCGGATCAGGTTGACGATTCGGGTTTTGACTTTACTGGCGTTGGTTCGGTCAGAAAAGCCGGTGAAAGTGAATCTAAAACGGTTTCAGCTGGCACTTTGAGTTCTGCATCGCAAGACGCTGCACCTAGCCGAGCTGAGCCACAACCAAACTCAAAACAAGAAAGTGTGAGCCAACATAAAAGCTCACCACCATTACAAACTCCAACCGAGCAATTAGACTTAGGGGTAGAAGAAGACAAACCAGTAAGCGATCCTGATCTTGTTTTTTCTTTGATTGTAAAAGCAAAAGAAGGAAGCACTTTCTTAGGCCAAGATTTTATGCCCTTGTTGTTATCGCAAGGCTTGCGACACGGAGAGATGGGTATCTTTCATCGTCATAGCGGGGCTGCAGGAAAGCCTGGTCCGGTAATGTATAGCCTTGCTAATGCAATTAATCCTGGCACCTTTGATTTAAAAGATATTGAACGCTTTGAAACGCCTGCATTTGCGCTTTTTATGACAGTTCCCGGTCCATCAGATGCCGCTCAAGCCTATGAGAATATGGTAAAAACTGCGCGACTTCTAAAACAAGAGCTTGACGGTCAAATTCTTGATGAAAGTAAAAGTGTTTTTACTGAGCAAACTTATCAGCACCATTTAGAGACACTTAAGACCTATTTAGCCAAGCGCGCAATTAATCCTTAGCTCAATAGGCTAAAGCGTTATTTTTTAAACTTAATTTAAGTGAATTTCTCATGTCACTATCGGCATTGCAAAAAATTAATCAATTAAAAGATACCATTGAAGAAGCAAATTATCGTTATTATGTGCTTGATAATCCAAGTTTGCCTGATGCAGAATACGATCGATTATTGCGCCAGCTAATTGAATTAGAAACGCAGCACCCTGAACTAGTCACCCCCGACTCACCAACGCAACGAGTAGCCGGTAAGCTTGATGCTGCGTTTCCATCTGTCACCCACTTAAGCCCAATGCTTTCATTAGATAATGTTTTCTCCGAAGCTGAATTTAGTGGTTTTCAGCAGCGTATTTATAATCGTATTGGTGAGTTCAGTCCCATTGAGTTTACCTGCGAGCCTAAACTTGACGGCTTAGCTGTGAGTATTGTTTACCGCAACGGTGTGTTGGATGTCGCTGCAACTCGTGGTGATGGTAAGCAAGGTGAAAATGTGACCTTGAATATTAAAACCATTGCCAGTGTGCCATTAAAGTTACGTGGCGATTTTCCAGAAGTCTTAGATGTTCGCGGCGAAGTATTTATGCCCAAATCCGCATTTGAGCAGCTTAATCAAGATGCTACTGAAAACAATGAAAAACTATTTGTAAACCCGAGAAATGCCGCAGCGGGCAGCTTGCGTCAACTCGATCCTAAAATTACAGCCAAGCGTAAACTAGCGGTTTATTTTTATGCGATTGGAAGTATCGAGGGCGGTCAATTAGCGGAAACGCATTATGAAAGATTAATGCAAATAAAATCTTGGGGGCTTCCGGTTTGTCCAGAAATTCAATGTCTGCCAAGCGCAACAGATTGCTTGGCTTATTACGAAAATATTTTAAAGCAACGGAGCGAATTAAGTTACGATATTGACGGAGTAGTTTATAAAGTTAACTCTATCGATCTTCAGCAAGAACTTGGCTTTGTTGCTAAAGCACCTCGTTGGGCTATTGCACATAAGTTTCCAGCGCAAGAAGAATTAACTTTGTTAAAAGCCGTTGATTTTCAAGTTGGACGCACTGGTGCTATCACTCCTGTAGCAAGATTAGAGCCGGTATTTGTCGGTGGGGTAACAGTCTCTAATGCCACGTTACAT
Source organism: Aliikangiella aequoris (assembly GCF_053709105.1). Lineage (NCBI taxonomy): Bacteria > Pseudomonadati > Pseudomonadota > Gammaproteobacteria > Oceanospirillales > Pleioneaceae > Aliikangiella > Aliikangiella aequoris. The sequence goes on along the minus strand of NZ_CM132298.1, from coordinate 2,141,786 downwards.
AATAAAGACGAGATTGAACGACTGGGTGTGAAAATTGGTGACACTGTTATTGTTAGGCGGGCCGGAGATGTTATTCCGCAAGTGGTGTCCGTTATTCTAGAGAAACGACCAAGTGATGCTCAATCCATCGAGTTTCCAATGACTTGTCCGGTTTGTAATTCAAAAGTAGAAAAAGAAGCTGATCAAGCTGTTTTTCGCTGTAGCGGTGGTTTAATTTGTGATGCCCAAAAGCGCGAATCGATTAAACATTTTGCTTCACGAAAAGCGATGGATATAGATGGCTTAGGCGACAAACTCGTTGATACATTGTGTGATAATAAATTACTAAATAGCGTTGCAGATATCTACAAGTTAGAAAAATCTGCCTTAATAAATCTAGAAAGAATGGCTGAAAAATCGGCAGACAATTTATTAACTGCAATAGAAAAGAGTAAACAAACGAGTTTGGCGAGGTTTATTTTTGCGTTAGGAATTCGAGAAGTTGGCGAGGTGACAGCGTTTAATTTAGCCCAAGAATTTACTTGTATTGAAAATCTAGCGAATGCCACTCAAGAAGATTTAGAGTCTATAAAAGATATTGGTAAGGTTGTTGCGCAACATATTGTGATGTTTTTTGCTAATAGTTACAACCGCCAAGTCGTTGACGAGCTATTAGACAGCGGAATTAATTGGCCTAGTATTGTCAAGGTGGACCAATCACAGCTTCCTTTAAATGAGCAAACTTGGGTTTTAACCGGTACGCTCACCCAACTTAAACGTAACCAAGCGAAACAACGACTGATAGCTTTAGGGGCTAAAGTAAGCGGTAGTGTTTCTAAAAACACCCATACTTTGGTCGCAGGTGAGGCGGCTGGTTCTAAATTGAGCAAAGCAACCGAGTTAGGTATTAAAGTATTAGACGAAGCCAGCTTTATTAAAATGCTCACCGAGTTAGAGGCTAAGTAAAAAGGTAATTGTTTGATTTTTATTAATAAATTCCCATAAATTAGTTAAGGGAATAGGCTTAAAGGGCTTGTTTAATATGAATTTTGAGATTTTTATGATCGCTTTTTGAGACATATCTCACAATGATTAAGGCTAATCCGCTACAGCGCTTAGTGCTTTTCTACTATTTCACAGAGTTTGAATTTATTGCACTATTAAGGCAATTAACTTTTAAGTGAAGCAAGAGGAAAGATAAATGGTACAAGTTAAACATCAGTGGGCAACCTATCATAAAGGCAGAGTAAAAGTTAAAGCATGCGCGAGTTGTGGCGAGCTTCACTTACCTAGCAATTCTGAAAATGTGTGTGAGCACAACAATGTTAGCCAAAGCCAAATTGTTAAAGCCGGTTATCGTTTATACGGTGGGCAAACTTCAGTACTGTAAGTTTTAAATTTTTGCGAAATTTTTAAAATGCCCCTCAAGGGGGCATCTAATTTCTTCGATGATTTAACTATTCAAAGCTAATCTAAAAATTCTTTCAGCCATAAATTAACTTCGTGATGCCATTGCAGGCTATTATGTGGCTTAAGTACCCAGTGATTTTCATCAGGAAAGTAAAGTAATTTACTTTTAATACCTTTTCTTTGAAGTGCAGTAAATGTTGCTAAGGATTGAGTGACAGGAATCCGATAGTCGAGTTCGCCTTGAACCACAAGCATTGGGGTTTTCCAGTTGTTGACATAATTCACTGGGTTATACTTTTCGTGTATATCTGGCGATTTGAAGTATGGGCCGCCATTTTCCCATTCTACAAACCATAATTCTTCAGTGCTGTAGTACATCATTCTATTGTCAAAAACGCCGTCATGATTGACTAAACACTTAAATTGATCTGGCCAATTTCCCGCAATCCAATTTATCATATAACCGCCATAAGATGCGCCTAGCGCACAGGCATTGTTGGTATCAATAAATGCATATTGTTGGTCAATAAATGCCATTCCTTTTTGCAGATCTTCAAAGGGTTTGCTACCCCAATTTTGCGAAATAGAGTCGGTAAATGCTTGCCCATAGCCGGTAGAGCCGTGAAAATCTATCATGACTGCGACGTATCCTTGGCCCGCATAGGTTTGTGGATTCCAACGATAATGAAAACGATCGGCAAAACTGCCTTGTGGCCCACCATGAATTAAGAAAGCCAGTGGATATTTTTTATTTGGGTCAAAGTCAACCGGCTTAACTAAGTAGCCGTAAACTGTTTCGTCGTTCCAGCCTTTAAACTTAAATTGTTCGTAGTCACCCAACTTAACTTGGCTCAATTTTTTAGTATTTACAAAAGTAATTTGCTGTGGTTTTTTTCCATCGAGACTAGATAGGTAAAGCTCGTTAGGTTGTTTTAAATTATTCATTGCATAAATAATTTTTTGGTTGCCAACGGTAGGTGAAGTGACCCAGCCTGATTGATTAAATAATACTCGCTCACCAGTTTTAATGTTAAATCGCCAAAGTGCTTTGGTACCAAGGTGATTACCCGTAAGAAAAAGATATTGGTTGTCGCTAGAAAATTGAAGGCTAGAAAAACTTCGGTCCCAGTCTTTAGTGACATATGAATTTTTACCTGTTTTTAAATCTTTTAATACGACCTCAAAACGATCGGCTTCAAAACCAGGGCGGCGCATTGCTAAATAAGCTAAGGTGTTGCCATCGCTACTCAGAATTGGTTGTGTGTCCCAAGCTAAATTTGACTGAGTTAAATTAATTGCTTTGCTAGGGTTGGCAACAGAAACTTGGTAGATATCAAAGTTGGTAGAAGTTGGTTCGTTTTTATCTTGTATTTTAGCGGCAAAGTAGACTTTGGAAGCATCAGCATTCATTGTGTATTCTTCGTTACCTCCAAAGGGATCGGAAGGAACGTTAGCAAAAACAGTCGCGCTTAGCGGGGTTATTTTTTGGTTAGCTAATAAACCATTTTTATTGAGATCTACCGAAAAAATCTGTGATTGAGTGCTACCAATCCAGTGGTCCCAATGACGTACAAACATTTTATCGTAAACGATACCAGATGCTTGTTTTTGTTTTTCTTTGGCTAAGTAATTTTTAGTACAAGCAAAGTCTTCACAGCTTGGCACCACAGCGCTTGAAAAAATAATTCTGTTATTATGTTTTGATATTTTAAAGCTGGTTACGCTGAGTGGAAATTGGGTGACTTGTACTGGCTCTTTTTTGGTTATATGGGTTTTCCAAATTTGCGAACCTTTATGACGAGTAGACAGAAAATAAATATGCTGGCTGTCTTTTGCCCACTGAGGTGAATAATCAGAAGCAGGGTGCTTGGTTACTTGAATCGCTTTATTATCACTGAGGCGAGTCACCCAAATCTCTGTAGTGCCTTTGTTTGCTTCTAAGTCAGTACTTCTAACTAAGTAGCTAACATAACGTCCGTCTGGAGAAATTGACGGACTACTGACCCGTTGCATTGTGATTAAATCGGTTGCATTAAAAGCCGACTGGGCACTTAGGTTTATGAACCCACTTAAAACTAAACAAAGCAGCGCTATTATTTTCATTGTGATGACCTTTGAATTTATCGAAAACTCAATTTATCGACATTTATAATCGAATTCAAGCTGTAACCAATTAATTTGATCGAATTACGCAATGGATATATTAACTGGGATAAATATGCTTTGCGAATGGGAGCCTTTAAAAGTTTAATGGCTTAATTAAGGCTAAAAAATGCGAGCCAAAATGGCATTTTAGGCTTTTAAAAATCGATATTTGTATAACAATTATTCAATATAGCAAAAAGCGAATGTTTTTTTAGAAAAGCAGTTGACACTGCGCAGTGAAGCAAATAGAATCTCGCTCGGTTTGGGGCTATAGCTCAGCTGGGAGAGCGCTACACTGGCAGTGTAGAGGTCAGCGGTTCGATCCCGCTTAGCTCCACCAGTTTCTTAAGTTCAATTTGAGGTTAAGACAACAATCTAGTCCCCTTCGTCTAGAGGCCTAGGACACCGCCCTTTCACGGCGGTAACAGGGGTTCGAACCCCCTAGGGGACGCCAAATTAAAAAGCCAGTCTTATGACTGGCTTTTTTTATGCCTATGAGTTTCAATCAAATCTTGCTAGCGCTTCAATTTAGCTAACCTATTGTTCTAAAGTACTTATCAGCTCAAGCTATGCTAGATATAAGAAAGTTAATGAGCATGAGTACTGACCCAACTAGATATATGCGTTATAATGCAGTCACTTAGCGTCATTGCAAGATACACTCTGGCTATCCAACCAATCAATAACCATAGACATAATTTAGCCAAGTGTTTGTCTCGTCTGCTATCGCAATGATGAATAGACACCTTACTTATTTTATTTAATCTGATTTGAGCCAGGAGAGTTTAGATGGCGGCAATTAAGCAGGCTGACTTTATCGACAGTGTTGAAGCGGCTTTACAATATATTTCGTATTATCACCCTAAAGACTTTATTGATTCACTTCATCAGGCTTACCTAAAAGAGGCTAATCCGGCCGCTAAAGACGCTATGGCGCAAATGTTAATTAATTCTAGAATGTGTGCGGAAGGTAAACGACCGATTTGCCAAGACACAGGTATTGTCACAGTGTTTGTTAAAATTGGTATGGATGTTCAGTGGGATTGTGAGTTAACCGTACAGGAATTAGTTGATGAAGGTGTGCGCAGGGCGTACCAAAATCAAGATAATCCCTTAAGAGCTTCTATCGTCAAGAACCCGGTAGGGCCAAGAGTTAATACCAAAGACAACACGCCGGCTGTGGTTCATGTAGAAATGGTTAAGGGTAATAAAGTTGATGTTACCGTGGCTGCAAAAGGCGGTGGCTCAGAAAACAAATCTAAATTTGTTATGCTAAACCCAAATGACTCAATCGTAGACTGGGTATTAAAAACAGTGCCCACTATGGGAGCAGGTTGGTGCCCACCAGGTATGTTAGGACTGGGAATAGGAGGCACCGCAGAAAAAGCGATGGTTATGGCGAAAGAGTCGTTGATGGATCCTATTGATATTCACGAGCTGCAACAAAAAGGTGCTCAAACACCAGTTGAAGCGCTTCGCTTAGAACTCCATGAGAAAGTTAATCAATTGGGGATCGGCGCTCAAGGCTTAGGCGGGCTAACTACAGTTTTAGATATTAAAATAAAAGATTGTCCAACGCATGCCGCATCTCTACCTGTAGCAATGATTCCGAACTGCGCGGCTACACGTCATGCGCATTTTGTATTGGATGGCTCTGGTCCTTCGTTTGTAGCAGCGCCTAGCCTTGACGATTGGCCTGAAATCACTCAAGAAGCTAGCGAGAATGTAAAAAGAGTTAACTTAGATAAGATTACTCAAGCAGAAATTGAAACTTGGATGCCAGGTGATACCGTGCTGCTTTCTGGCAAAATACTAACCGGACGTGATGCGGCGCATAAAAAGATAAAAGACCTGATTGATAGCGGTAAAGGTTTGCCAGACGGCGTTGACTTTGAAGGACGGTTTATCTATTACGTTGGCCCTGTAGATCCAGTAGGAGATGAAGTTGTCGGCCCAGCCGGTCCAACGACATCGACTCGCATGGATAAGTATTCAGAAATGATGTTAGCGCCAAAGGCTCAAGGTGGCATGGGGCTAATGGGCATGATTGGCAAAGCAGAGCGTGGCCAAGCGACTCTTGAAATCATTAAGCAAAATAAGTCGGTTTACCTAATGGCTGTTGGCGGCGCCGCATACTTAGTATCCAAAGCCATAAAGCAATCACGCGTGGTGGCATTTGAAGAGCTGGGAATGGAAGCGATCTATGAGTTTGAAGTAAAAGATATGCCGGTGACTGTCGCGGTAGACACTAAAGGTGAGTCAGTTCACCAAACTGGGCCTAAAATATGGAAGTTAAAAATACAGCAGTCAGCTTAAGCGGTTTGCTATTAAATGCCTGCTTAACCAGTTACGCAGTAAAAACGCGTTAATGTCAAAAAGTAATACTAAGTTCAAACGCTTAGTTTATGGTAAAGAATAGAAGTTAATTTAAAGCACTAATTTAAAAGAGAGAAATAATGACAACAACTATGACTCCAGGAGCAAAGCTTCGCCAAGCGGTGGCAGAAAGCCAACCATTACAGTTAGTCGGAACCATTAATGCTTTTACTGCCCATATGGCCAAGCGAGCAGGGCACAAGGCAATTTATTTGTCTGGAGGAGGCGTAGCAGCCAATTCTCTGGGCATGCCAGATTTGGGGATTAGTACCATAGACGACGTTTTAACCGATGTACGCCGAATTACCGATGTGTGCGATTTACCGCTTATGGTTGATGCCGACACCGGCTTTGGTGGCGCCTTTAATATTGCTAGAACGATCCGGTCTTTAACTAAATTTGGTGCAGCAGGTTGCCATATTGAAGATCAAGTGGCTGCCAAACGCTGCGGCCATAGACCTGGAAAAGAAATCGTCTCTTTAGATGAAATGGTCGATAGAATTAAAATAGCGGTTGATTCACGCACAGATGAAAGCTTTGTCATTATGGCGAGAACTGATGCTCTAGCGGTTGATGGAATTCAAGCTGCGGTTGATCGCGCTAACGCTTGCGTAGAGGCTGGCGCTGATATGATTTTTCCAGAGGCTGTTGGAAGCCTAGAAGAGTATACCGAGCTTAGAAAACAAATTAACGTACCTATTTTGGCCAATATTACTGAGTTTGGCCAAACCCCTTTATTTAGTACGCCAGAGCTTGCAGAAGTTGGGGTTGATATTGTGCTCTATTGCTGTGGCGCTTACCGTGCAATGAATAAAGGTGCCGAAAGTTTTTATCAAGCTTTAATTAATGACGGTCATCAACGTAATGTTGTTGACATAATGCAAACTCGTAGTGAGCTTTATGACTACCTCAACTACCACGAATATGAAGATAAATTAGACCAATTATTCGCTAACAATAAGGAGAAGTAAGCAATGACCGATACCTCTAAAACTAAGTCAGTTTTGCCAAAGCCAAAGAAATCTGTGGCGTTATCTGGTGTTCCGGCTGGTAATACAGAGTTATGTACCGTAGGACGTTCTGGCAATGATCTGGCTTATCGCGGTTACGATATCTTAGACTTTGCTGAAACCGCTGAGTTTGAAGAAATTGCGCATTTATTAATTCATGGGCGTTTACCAAATAAAGCTGAACTCGTTAATTATAAGCGTAAGCTAAAGTCATTGCGTGGCTTACCAACGGTTGTGCAAGAGGTACTAGAATCTATTCCTGCAGCAGCCCATCCAATGGATGTTTTAAGAACTGGCTGTTCAGTGTTGGGTACGGTGTTACCAGAAAAAGATGAACAAGCACCAGCCGATGCTCGAGATATTTCAGACCGTTTATTAGCGTCATTTGGTTCTATGTTACTTTACTGGTATCACTATAGTCATAATGGAAAATGCATTGATGTAGAAACTGACGATGATTCTATTGGCGCACATTTCTTAAATCTTTTACACGGTGAAAAACCGAGTGAAGATTGGGAAAGAGCAATGCACACTTCATTAATATTATATGCAGAGCATGAGTTTAATGCTTCTACTTTTACCAGCCGCGTTATTGCCGGTACAGGTTCTGATATTTATTCTGCAGTAAGCGGAGCAATTGGTGCTTTGCGAGGCCCTAAACACGGTGGCGCAAACGAAGTTGCCTTAGAAATTCAAAAGCGTTATGGGTCGCCTGACGAAGCGGAAGCGGATATTAAAGAACGTATTGCTCGAAAAGAAATTGTGATTGGATTTGGTCATCCGGTTTATACGGTATCTGATCCTAGAAATGAAGTAATCAAAAAAGTAGCTAAACATTTATCTGCGCAACAGGGTGATATGAACTTATATGATATCGCTGAGCGATTAGAAACAGTAATGTGGAATGAAAAGAAAATGTTCCCTAATTTAGACTGGTTCTCTGCGGTTTCGTATCATGTAATGGGTATTCCAACGGCAATGTTTACCCCAATATTCGTCATGTCGCGAATTACCGGGTGGGCTGCTCATATTATGGAGCAAAGAGTCGACGGTAAAATTATTCGACCTAGTGCGAATTATACTGGCCCTGAAGATAAGGCATGGGTGCCAATTGATAAACGCTAATTCAAACGATTAAAAAAGGGCGATTGATTCGCCCTTTTTTTTATTCGTTTTCAAAACTTAGTTGCTGAAACCCACGAAAGATAAAATAAACAAAAAACAACAATCCAATGGCGCAAAAGACTTTTATTGTCAGCTGCATAAAGTCTACCCCTTGCAAAATATAATCGCGCTCTGTCACTTGAGAGTCGGCTACTGTTCCTAAGGCATTTAATATTTGAACGCCAGCCCCATTAGCACAGGCAAAATTTAAACTAACCACACAAATCGCGGTTAAAATGAGTGTCCTTACTGCGTATTTAAAATAAGCTTTGGGCATTATCGTTTTCCTTTATTCTTTTATTGGATTAGCCAGTAGCGCTCTAAAACCTTTTAATAAATCTTTTTTCTTAAATAAAAAATGCCAACGAGAGCCACCACATTGACGCCATAAGAAACAAGCTCGAACAGCGCAAAGTAAAGCAGCGCGTACTTTGGTTTGATTTAACTTTTCTTTTAGGTAGCGCGGCTCGCCACGCACTTGTATTCTAGTGTTGAGCTTTGAAAGTGTGTCTTGGTAAACTTGTGATGACTCGGTTAATAATTTTTCAAACTGCTCGTCATCAAGGTAAAATTCTAATTGAGAATGTTGATTTGAAAGGCTTTGAACTCCATCAGCAAGTTTACTCATGAGCTGCGGGTTATTTTCTAGTTTCTTCTGAATCGCAATGACATTAATCATTAGGTTAACAAATTCAGGATCTTTATCTTTATGCTGCGGATCTAACTGCGCTAAAAGTAAGCGTAGTCCCGTGCTAACTTCAAAGCTGCCTGCATAAACCGCGGCGCTACTCGGCGCTTCAATTCGCAATAAGCTGGCTAAAACGGCTTTAAAGTCAGTAGGGTTAGCGTCACCTTTCCATGCGATATGTTGAACTACTCGCACTGATTGTGCCATGCCTGCTAAGGCAATACATTGGTCGGTTAAAGCATTCTTTTGATTCATTTAAAATCTTATTGTTCTAGGTTAAAAATATTGTCGATGATACCGCCGCCTAAACATAGATCAGCTTGATAAAATACAACAGACTGACCGGGCGTAACCGCTCGCTGTTTTTCGTCAAAGGTTATTCGCCATTGAGAGTCGTCAAGTTGCTCTACTAGACAAGCAACATCTTCTTGTCGGTATCGAGTTTTAGCAGTACAACGAAAACGCTTTTCTATTTTGTCAGGTTCTACCCAATGAAGTTGAGAGGCAATTAAGCCATCGCTCATAATTAATGGGTGTTCATGACCTTGTCCAACAATTAAAACGTTTCTTAGTAAGTCTTTTTTAAGGGCATACCAGGGTGCTTCGTCTGCTGTTTGGATGCCGCCAATTCCAATGCCTTTACGTTGGCCTAAAGTATGATACATGAGACCTGAATGCTGCCCAATAATTTCGCCATGTTCATCTTCAATATCTCCCGGTTTAGCGGGCAGGTATTGTTGTAAAAAGTCTTTGAACTTACGCTCGCCAATAAAACAAATGCCAGTGCTGTCTTTTTTATTGGCAGTAATAAAGCCTTGTTGTTGTGCTATTTCTCGGACTTTAGACTTTTGTAATTCGCCTACTGGAAATAATGTTTTATTTAATTGCTGCTGTTGTAATGTATATAAAAAGTAGGTTTGGTCTTTATTGTTGTCTAAGCCGCGTAACATTTGCGAGCCCGTCGAGGTGCGCACAACACGAGCGTAGTGGCCTGTAGCAATATATTTAGCGCCTAAAATGTCAGCATAATCTAAGAAGGCTTTAAATTTAATTTCTTTATTACACATGATATCTGGGTTGGGCGTTCTGCCTGCTTTGTATTCTTCTAGAAAATATTCAAACACTCTGTCCCAATACTCGGCGGCAAAATTGATCGATTTAAAGGGTATTTCTAGTTTGTCTGCAACGGCTTTTGCATCGGCCATATCTTCTGCTGCAGCACAGTAGTCATCGGTGTCGTCTTCTTCCCAGTTTTTCATAAACACGCCTATAACGTCATATCCTTGCTGCTTTAACAAATATGCCGCTACAGAGGAGTCAACACCGCCAGACATGCCAACTACCACTTTAGTTTGAGAGTTATCTATCATTTTTACTCGCTTAATTCTTCTATACAGGCCTCACCCAAAGCAATTTCATCGTTGCTAAAGTGAATAGATTCCAATGGAACTCGATTACCCGCTTTATAATCACTAATGCATTGTAACACTAAGGCACTGCGCAGTTGAGTTTTATCCAGAGCAATAATTTCTTCTTCTAAGAACCAGCAATTTTCAAGGATATCTTTATCCATGGGCTGGGCCTCTTGTTCTTGAGGAACCGTGCCTACAAAGCAAAAGCGTAAATAGGTTTTGCCGTTTGTAGCAGGGCTGAGCAAATAGGTTCCAGTTAAAGCGGTGGGGGTAAAGTCCAAGCCGGTTTCCTCTTTAACTTCGCGAACTACTGCTTGCTCAAGTGATTCTTTTAATTCTACGTGGCCTGCAGGCTGATTAAATACGATTTGACCATTACTCGCTTTTTCTTTTACTAACAAATAACGATTATTTCGTCTTATAATAGCTGCGACAGTCACATGGATAGAGTCCATAACTAAGCTACCTAAAGGTTAAAGTTTAATAATGAAGCATTTTACTCATTTAAATGAAAAAGGCGAGGCTGAAATGGTCGATGTGACCGAAAAGAGCCCCACTAGTCGTATCGCAATTGCAAAAGGCGCGATTGATATGACCGCAGAAACCCTGCAAATGATTCAAGCGGGCACCCATAAGAAGGGAGATGTACTGGCGGTAGCAAGAGTTGCGGGGATCCAGGCGGCTAAAAAGACCGCCGACCTTATACCACTCTGTCACTCTTTAATGTTGAGCTCTATTAAAGTGAGTTTTGAGTTATTAGCAGAGACTAATCAGGTAGAGGTAACGGCAGAATGTAAATTAACTGGCCAAACAGGGGTAGAGATGGAAGCCTTAACCGCAGTTTCGGTGGCATGTTTAACCCTTTATGATATGTGCAAGGCTGTTGATAAGTCTATGAAAATCAATGATATAAGGTTAATCGAAAAGCAGGGTGGTCGGTCTGGCGTGTGGCGTTCAAACAAAGGTTAATGAGAATTTTATGAAGATTAAAGTACTATTGTTTGCCCAGTTTAAAGAGCAGTTAAATTGCTCAGAGTTAGAAGTTGAGTGCGAACATGGCGCTAGTATTGAAACGCTTTGTAAGCAACTATGCCAAAGAGGCAAAGAGTGGCATGATTTATTTGAGAATTCTAATCGTTCACTTAAAGTAGCGGTAAATCAAAACTTAGTGGATTTTAAATATTTACTCAATAACGATGACGAAGTGGCATTTTTTCCACCAGTTACTGGCGGTTAAAAATGAATAAGAAACTTTCTAATATATTAATATCAGAAGCACCGCTCGATTTAGCCGAATTAAATCAAAGCGTGCAGCAGCAAAATGGTCAATCTGGGGCTAGCGTGATATTTACCGGAGCGGTACGAAGCTCGCAACAAGAGCAAGGCTTAACCGGAATGACGCTAGAACATTATCCGGGTATGACAGAATCTCAACTAGAACGAATATTAAGCGATGCCAAGCAACGTTGGCATATTAATGATTGTATTGTTGCTCATAGAGTCGGTTATTTAACGCCTGGAGAAGTTATTGTTTTTGTTGGCGTTGCCGGTTTACACCGTAAAGAATGCTTTGCTGCAGCGCAGTTTATAATGGATTATTTAAAACAAAAAGCGACTTTCTGGAAAAAAGAGCATTACCCCAGTGGTAGTGTTTGGGTAGAAGCCAAGCAAAGCGATGCTGCTGCGTTTAACCAATGGAATAAATAACATGCGTCTCGATCAGTTTATCGCTCAAACTAGTTTGGTATCTCGCTCTAGAGCCAAGCAAATTATTCTAAAAGGACGAGTTAAAGTCGACGATCAACAAATTAAAAATCCTAAGCACCAAGTTAAGCTGAATAGCCAAGGTCAGGTCGAGTCAAATGTTGTGTTTAAAGGCGAAAGGTTAACCTTGCAAGGTAAGCAGTATGTTTTACTAAACAAGCCTCAAGGGTTTTTATGTTCAACTCAAGATGAAGTTTATCCTTCCGCATTAAACTTGTTAACTAGCATGAATACCAAGGGTTGCCATTTTGCTGGCCGTTTAGATCAAGACTCCACCGGTGTGGTGTTAGTGAGTAACGATGGACAATGGACTCATAATATTACTTCTCCTAGAAAATCTTGCATTAAACAATATCTGGTCACTACCGCAGAATCATTAAGCCAATCAATGATTAGCCAACTTTGCGCCGGTGTGCAGCTAAAAAGAGAGAAGGAATTAAGCGTTCCGGTTGAAGTCGTGCAGCTATCTGAAAATCAGTTAAGATTGAGCATTAGCGAAGGAAAGTATCATCAAGTTAAACGTATGTTAGCGGCTGTGGGCAATAAGGTTATCCAATTACATCGAGAGTCAGTCGGTGGGATTGAATTGGGCGACTTAAAACTAGGTGAATGGCGTCCTTTGACGGCGTCAGAAATTAGTTTATTTAACTGATTCTGACAAGAGTAAACAGCGTCCATTATCTTGTTTAATTAAAATAACTTTATGAGCACGTAAATTAGCAAATCCAATAAGGACTTTGACATTGCCTTCAAATATTTTACCTTGGCTAGAATTGGTCGCCTGATCGGCGGTTATCGTGACGTTACAACTTGGCAGAGAAAGACTATGGCGTTGTGTAATTTCTGCTGCGCTAAGGGTATTAACATTTACAACCACTAAACTACCTATAACGCTTAGTTTAGCTAAATATTTTGTTAACAAAAACTCGAATAGAAAACTCCAGCTAGTCTGATTGGTCACGATATTTCTCCTGAGTTTGAGTACGACTGGTCAATTAATCGCTGCTCAAATTATATTTATTTAGCTCAAAATTCCAATGCTGAGGATTGAAATTAATCAGCATAACAGCTCATTTATTAACAAATAACGCTAAATTCAATGTTTTTCGAAAAATTTCGCTTTTGTTTTGGTCAAAGTTTGCTTAACCAACTTAAATTTCAGTTTTTTGTTTAAACTCACAAAGATCTTCAATGATGCAAGAACCACAGCGAGGTTTGCGCGCAATACAAGTATAACGCCCGTGTAATATAAGCCAGTGATGAGAATCCATAATAAACTCTTTAGGAATAAGCCTTAAAAGGCGCTTTTCTACTTCGACTACATCTTTACCTTTTGCAATCCCGGTGCGGTTAGCCACTCTAAAAATATGCGTATCAACTGCCATGGTGGGTTGTCCAAACGCGGTATTTAAAACGACATTGGCCGTTTTGCGGCCCACGCCTGGTAGTGCTTCTAAGTCTTTTCTATTCTGCGGTACTTCCGAATTATGTTTATCTATGAGAATTTGGCAGGCTTTGATTACATTGGCTGCCTTAGTATTAAATAATCCAATCGTCTTTATATAAGACTTTAGGCCTTCAACCCCCAAGGCAACAATTGCTTCTGGTGTATTGGCTACAGGGAATAGCTTTTGGGTTGCTTTGTTTACCGATACATCGGTTGCTTGGGCCGATAAAGTTACCGCAACTAGTAATTCGAATGGGCTTGAATATTCTAGCTCTGTTTCTGGTTTAGGGTTTTCTTTTTTAAATCGAGAAAATATTTCAGTTCTTTTTATTTTATTCATGCTGTCACTAATTACAGGTTAATTTGGTCGCTATTAATTTGGGCTATTCAAGCTCGCCTAGCGCGTATTCTAGCATAGATTCTATTTGTGAAGTGATAGCAGCTAATACCTTTGGGTCGAAGGTTTTTATTCTTGGTGTATGAATGTGTCCGGTTGGAATATTCGAGTTAAGTTGGTTTTTTAAACGAATACTTCGATAAGAGATTTCGTTGGACAGATAGCCTCCGCCAGATCCTTCTACTGCTATTTTATTTGCGAGCTGATTAAGAGAAATTGGTGCTAGCTTTATCGCTGAATGATTTTCCAAAACAATTACATTGTTATTGTCATTAACTTTATAAACTCCATCGGCTTTTTGCATGTTTTGGACTGGTAAACTAAATTCAACAAACTCGGGCCCAGGCAACAGTTGTTTAGCCAACTTGCTAATTAATGGGTTTTGATGAGATGCACCTGTTATAACATTCAGGTTGTCAGGAGCAGTCGCGCTGCGACGCTTTCCCGGAAATCTCTCTAGATCAAAGTTAGCTCGTCCCATGCTTATTGTGGTAATTAAATCAACATTATTTAAGGCGTAAAAAGGTGCTAAAAAAGACTCTATCAATCCGTTATCAAAGTCTTCATACCTTACCGGAATAAGTACGCTGTTAATCTCAGCAGTAACACCTTGGTAACTAATGATTTTTCCATCGAGCATTAATGCGGCAACACCAGATGGATTGCTTTGCTGAATGTTTCTATCTAATAGAAAAGGATCAAAACCAGTTAGAATGATCTTTTTATGAGTATTTTGGTTATAGTCGATATCGAGCATACCGCGAGATGTTTGCTCCAATAACTGCAATAAGTTATCACGTTGTAAAGGCGTGATTTTAAATGCTGGATCTAGGCTACGAATAATTTGGCTTAATTTTAAGCGTTGCCAATAGATCGCGCGATCATCATAAGGTTGTTTGTGTTTGATTGCTTTTTTAGCTGCATCCCATAGCTGATGCCCTTGTTGAAAAACTAAATTCTTCGCCTCATCATATGAAGTGATTTTACCCCATTGGCTAGATGAAAACTGAACCTCAGAATCGAGCAAATCAACGCTCGATTGAATTACTTTTTGTGCCTTTTCAATTCTTTTTTCCTCTACAGACAGAGTGGCAGCTGTGCAGTTAAAAGCGATTGCCAAAGCGCTTGATAATACGTATTTAAAAAACGTACCCTGGTTAGTTAATGGTTTTGCAAATGGTTTGATATTCATTAGTACCAACCTCGTGTAGTGGTTTCAATCTTAAAGCTAATTTGGTCTATAAACGCAACAGCTTGTTGACGTGTTAAATAGGGAATAGTGAAACTTCCCGAAGCTAAATAAATTTTTAAATGGCAAAGATCTTTTCTCCGCATTAACGGCGACTGTAATAGTTTGATATGTTGCACTTTGTGGAGCGCAAAGGTTATTCTAAAGAATCCCCAAAAACCTTTGTTAAATAACCCATATTCTTGATCAAAGCCAAAGCTGAATTTTCGCCAGCGTTGCCAAAAAATAAGACCTAAACCTAAGGTGATTGGAACTATGAACAGAAGTAACATCAATGTGGTTTCTAACGCCGCAAAAACAATTGGCATACTGAAAATTAAGCTATAAACGATGGTCATTTTTTTGATATAGTTTGGGTGAATAGGGTGAGTTTCAATTTGTTGTGTTTGGCTTTCTAAAACAAGATTGGTGAGTTCAGCTGACTGCTGTTGAGAGCGAGCTGGAATGATAAATTGGCTGCTAGCTGGATCTTGCTTAGAGCCTTGTAGCGAAACTTGTTTTAATATTAAGTTTTCAATGCTAAACAAATGTCCCAGAAAATTAGTTTTTTGAATTACAGCTTGAATTCGACTTTGTTTTGCAGACTCTTCGTGAGTAGAAAAAAGGCCACTAGAGCGCTTAAAGGTATTTTCTTTAAAGGTTAACTTGAACTGATAAAAGCGCAAAATCGCCCCGATAACTGAAAACAATATTGTAACAATAAAGACTGTCAATAAGATACCTAATATCATCAACCCAAAAGCTACTGCGCCTCCACCTAACTGAGCGGTCAACTGATCAACCGCCGCCTTACCAATAAACTTTTCTATGATGCGCTCAAAGCTTCCCCATAGCGGTGCGGTAAATGCAGCGAAAATGGCAAAGTTTGCTGTGCTTAATCCGTACTTAATTATGTCCTTTAAAGATGCGCTAGCTAAAGTCTCATCGTTAGAGCTAAACGCCTCAGCAACTTGATCTGTTTTTGTGGCTTGGTTCGTAGCGTTAGCTTGCTTAATGCTAAGAATTTGTGCTTTTAATTGATTAGCCTTTGCTAAAGTTATTCCGGCTAGGTTAATTTCATCGCCACTAGAGCCTGCAGTTTCGAGCTTAAGTATTACTAACTTAAATGGCTTGTAATAAAACGGGTGAATAATGTTGATGTTTTGAATTTTGGGAAATTTTACACTGCGTTGCTTTTTATTAAATATTCCTTCTAAAATTTGAATGCTATCTTCGCTTATCGCGTAGCG
The DNA here is from genome assembly GCF_053709105.1 of Aliikangiella aequoris. Taxonomy (NCBI): domain Bacteria; kingdom Pseudomonadati; phylum Pseudomonadota; class Gammaproteobacteria; order Oceanospirillales; family Pleioneaceae; genus Aliikangiella; species Aliikangiella aequoris. The sequence continues at coordinate 2,125,516 of NZ_CM132298.1, read as the reverse complement.
AAAAAACCAATACTGGGTAATAGCATTGAACACGATTATTAGCAACAAACCAGTTATCGCTAAGCCGCTGTAGAGAAGTTTGTTTTCTGTATTAAATACCACAACGATTACGGGCGCCATGGCTGGTATTGCATCTTTGATTAACTGAGTAATAGACTTAACCAAAAAGAAGACAATGGCAATCGGCGAAAGCCTATGTTGCATTATTTTAGTCGGCGAGGCTGCGGTTTCAGTTTGCTGCATGGTTTATCTCTTGCATAATTTTGGCTCTGAGAGCTTGCGCAGTTTGGTAGTTTAAACCGGGTATTTTAAGATCTGCGGAGGCGCCGCCTGCAGTATAAAAAGCCATATTGGCAAAACCAAAATGGCGTTCAATAGGGCCTTGGGTAATATCAATATGTTGAATTCTTTGGTGTGATAGAAATAGATGCTTGTGCCAAAAAAGCCCAGTCTTAAATGCTATGTCTTTCTCTCGCAAAGCATATCCAGACGCTTTAGCTCTAAAATACTCCATTGTAGCTATAACAAATATTAGCCCTCCAACTGGCAAATATAACCAGCTAGGCACGCTATAGTGATGGATAAAATGGTCGCTAACTCGGGCAACGATAAGAAAAAATAAACCGAATAAAAGCGTAGTGACTGAGTTGATTAATGCGTATTGGCTTGATAGTAAGGTAAGTTCTAGCGTTTTTACCGATGGCATACTTTTAGCATTAACCTGTTCATTAGAATATGGGGTGCTAGCGCTAGATTCAATTGGTGTATTCATAATATTCCCATTTTTGAGCCGGTAAGTGCTCAATAAGCTTTTAAGATAAATGTCAGTGTTAACCATGAGGTAGCCACGCCAATAGAGGCGAGTTTGACTCGAGTTAGCGATGCGCTTGAGTTTGCCATAAGATTAGTCAATTTAAAACTTTAGTCTTGACATGAGGTTATGTAATAATTGGCGTATAATCAATAACATCGCTAAGAACACGTCTATTTCACTCGACTTAGTGCTCAAAATATTCCGCAAAAGGGTTTTAAAAATGAAAATCAATAGTAATTTCGATGGTGGCAATATTCAATGTGTCAATATTGAAAATCCCGCTAACATCCAACTGAAAATCAATAAAGATAATAATAGTGAATTTTATCAATGGTTTTATTTTCGTTTAACCGAGGCGAAAGGCATTGAGTGCCAACTTAACATCGTTAATGCAAAGGATTCAGCCTATGCAGACGGTTGGAATGATTATCAGGCGGTGGCATCTTATGATCGCGAGTATTGGTTTAGAGTACCCACAGAATATAAAGAAGGGGTATTAAGTATTAATCATGAACCAGAGTCTGACTCAGTGTACTATGCCTATTTTGCTCCTTATTCTACCGAGCGATGCAGTGATTTAGTGAACTGGGCACTAACAGATTCGCGAGTTAAATTAGATATTTTAGGTAATACCTTAGACGGCAATGAAATTGAACAATTAGTTATTGGCGATGAAAGTAGCAATAAAAAGAAAATTTGGGTTCATGCCCGTCAGCACCCAGGTGAAACCATGGCTTCTTGGTGGTCTGAAGGGTTTATTCAAAGGCTTTTAGATGAAGATGACGCTGTGTCGAGAGCGCTTTTAGAGCGCGCGACATTTTACATAGTACCTAACCTCAACCCAGACGGTAGTCAGCGAGGGCACTTAAGAACGAATGCCGCTGGAGCCAACCTAAATCGTGAGTGGTTAGAGCCAACTATGGAAAAGAGCCCTGAAGTATATTTGTTAAGAGAAAAAATGCAAAAAATTGGCGTCGACTTCAATCTTGATGTACACGGCGATGAAGCATTGCCCTACAATTTCATTGCGGGAGCCGAAGGTGTCGCCAACTGGACGCCTCAACTAGAGTCTTTACAACAACAATTTGAAACAAATTATCAGCGCTTTAATCCAGACTTTCAAACCAAATACGGCTATCCTAAGGACCAACCTGGAGAAGCCGATTTACGTATTTGCTCTAATTATATAACTCAAACATTTAACTGTTTGTCGTTAACATTAGAAATGCCATTTAAAGATACCGCTGATACGCCGATGCCTATACAAGGCTGGTCTCCAGAAAGAAGTATTAAGCTTGGATCTACTGCTGTTGATGTTTTATGGTCAGTCATCGACCAAATCTAACACTTAAACTCAATTAGCTTTACAAAGAGCCGCTTTTGCGGCTTTTTTAGGTCTATAAGAAAGCTAAAATAATATTTAGTTTTAAAAAAGCCAACTTTTTAAGGCATGGCTTCGTCTTAATGACAAAACCCAAATTGATAAAATGAAAAAGGTTACTCAATGCGTTTGTTAAAGTTATTCGTTGTTTTTGGAATGCTCGTTGTTTCATCTGCTGCTTTTGCGCAATCATCTAGCGCTAAGCAAAATTATAGTTTACCGAGAGTTGTTGGGGCCCCAACAATAGATGGCTTTATTCAAGATGATGAATGGGCCGAGGCCACTCAAGTAGAGCTGAAATATAATATTAACCCAGGCGACAGTACGCCTGCACCGGTCAAAACCTACGCCTATATGATGGAAGATGGAGAAAATCTTTACATTGCATTTAAAGCCTTTGATCCAGAGCCAGAAAAAATTCGTGCTTATATACGTGATCAAGATGCTATATTTCAGGACGATTTTGTAGGGGTTATCTTAGATACGTTTAATGATGAACGTAAAGGTTTCGAGTTTTTTGTTAACCCCATGGGTTCACAAGGCGATTTAACTCGAGACGACACATTAAATAACGAAGACTCATCATGGAATACGGTATGGGACAGCGCCGGGCAGCTAAGTAAAGACGGTTATATGGTAGAAATGGCCATTCCGTTTAGAGCGTTGCGATTTAATTCAAAACTGAGTGAACAAACTTGGGGGATCCAGTTCTTAAGAATTTATCCTAGAGACTCTCGAATGACGTTAGCAGACAACCCGACCGATCGAAATTTACAATGCACGCTATGTCAGGTAAATAAAGTTACAGGCATGAAAGGGTTAAAGTCAGAAGGCTATAATCTAGAGGTAACTCCTACGGTTACCTATGTTAATCAAAAAGTCAGAGAGGTAAATCCAGTTGGTGCTTGGGAGCAAACCAGTGACGAACCAGAGTTTGGCGTTGATGCACGCTGGGGGCTAACTGAAAACTGGATTGTTAATGGAACAATAAACCCTGATTTTTCGCAGGTTGAAGCGGATGATGTTCAATTAGATATTAATCGCACTTTCTCACTTTTTTATCGCGAAGCACGGCCTTTCTTTTTAGATGGAGCAGACTATTTTGATAGCCAAAACCGTTTAGTTCACACTCGAAATATCGCGGATCCAGACTACGGTTTAAAGTTAACCGGAAAACAAAATGGACACAGTTTGGGCGTTATTGCCGCAAATGATCAGTCGACTAGTTTTTTGTTGCCATCAAGCTTGGGTTCGGGACTTGCAGTGCTAGAGGATACGGCCTCTGATATATTTGTTGCGCGTAGCCAGCACGATTTTGATAATCAAAATAATTTAGGTGTTTTAGTCACCCATCGTTCCGCTACCGATTATAAAAATAGTGTCGTTGCAGTCGATGGCAAATATTATTTTACTGAAAAAGACATACTCAGCTATCAACTGATGCAATCTGATAGCGAAAACCCAGAGTCAATTCAATTTGACGACGACAATCAAAGAGTTTTAGACCCCACTCAAAGTGATCTCGCTTACACCATTGGCTATCGACATAACGACCAAAACTACGTGATACGTGCCAATTATAATGATTATGGTAAAGACTTTAGAGCTGATATGGGCTTTGTCCCTCAAGTTGATTATCGAAAATTGATACTTGGAGGCGAGTATATTTGGTACGGCGAGAAAGATAGCAAATGGACGCGTTTAAGTTTATTTGGTGATTGGGATAAAACTCTCGATCAGTCTGGAAAAATGCTTGAGCAAGAAACCGAGTTGCATATGAATGTGCGCGGCCCTTTACAGTTTATTAGCAACTTTGGTGTAGTTTCACGTAAACGATATTATGATGAACAATATTTTAACGAAGATGGCGTAATGGTTTATTTTGAATTAAAGCCGTTAACTTCATTAACTATTGGAAACTTTTCTCGATTTGGCGATCAAGTTGACTTTGCTAACTCTCAGCTTGGAAAAATTAAAGTATTTGAACCTTATGTACGCTGGCAAATTGGTAAACATATGAGTGCCAATATTAGCTATACAAATCACCTTTTAAAGGTTAATGGTGAAAAATTATTTAGGGCTGAACTGAGTGATATAAAACTGGCTTATCAATTCAGTGTAAGAAGCCGTTTATCGCTTACGCTTCAAGGCGTTAATGTACATCGAAATACACCAATGTATAACCGTAACCAAGACACTGACCCTGACAATGATGTTTCTGCAAGAAAAAAGCGTTTTGGTACTAAGTTAATATACTCATATAAAATTAATCCTCGTTCATTGGTTTATGTTGGCTATTCAGATAATGCTGTTGAAAGTGATGAGGTGCAATCACTTACCACAACAGATAAAACGGTTTTTGCAAAATTTAGTTATATGTGGCAGTACTAGTTCTACTTTGAGTAGGTTTTTAGGGATAAAAGGCGGCGTAAACCGCCTTTTTTTCTGTTGCGCTTGAGTTTAAAACGAATTGCTAACTATAATGAGGTTTTTGGACTAAAGGGTTAGTTGTATGTCTTCAGACGTAATGGTCGAGTCGCTTAATGTATATGATGAGCCAATCATTCCTTGTAGTTTAGATCCCATTACTGGATTTTTTAGAGATGGTTGCTGTAATACCAATGAACAAGATTTAGGCAGTCATACGGTTTGTGTAGAAGTAACCCAACAGTTTTTAGAGTTTTCTCGGTTTAGAGGAAATGACCTTACAACGCCAATGCCCGATTACGGCTTTCCCGGCCTAAAACCTAAAGATCGCTGGTGTTTATGTGCGGCGAGATGGTTGGAAGCACATGAAGCCGGAATGGCACCTAGAGTGGTATTAACAAGCACTCACAAAAAAGCGCTAGAGATTGTTCCTTTAGCGCTGTTATCTAAATATGCAGTTGATCTTAACTAAGCAGCCGTTGGCTGTTTATTTAAAATGAGCTCACCTTTTTTAATAACCGCTACACAGGGGTTTCCGCCAATCCGGTAACTTAACTCTGCTGGATGAGAAATGTCCCAGAGTACTAGGTCGGCCTGTTTTCCTTCTGCTATTGAACCCACTTTATGATCAATGCGAAGTGCTTTAGCTGCGTTGAGAGTAACGCCGGCTAGTGCTTCTAATGGCGTGAGTTTGAATAGAGTCGTTGCCATATTAAGCATTAATAGAAGCGAGTGACACGGTGAACTTCCAGGATTTGAGTCTGTGGCTATTGCAATAGGAATATCATGTTGGCGCAAAGCATCGACTGGCGGTAATTTAGTTTCGTTTAAAAAATAAAACGCGCCCGGTAGCAAGGTAGCAACCGTATTTGCTTGCTTTAATGAAGGCAGTGTTGCTTCGCTTAAAAATTCTAAATGGTCAACAGACCAAGCTTGATATTGTGCCGCCAATTGAGACCCACCAAGATCAGATAATTGTTCTGCATGTAACTTGACTGGTAAGCCTAATGATTTAGCTTTATTAAATACTTTTTCAGTTTGAGCTAAATTAAATCCAATGTTTTCACAAAACGCATCAACACAATCGATTAAACCTGCCGCGTTAAAATCTTCCATCATAGCGTCACAAACTAAATCGATATAAGCATCTGGATCGTCTTTAAATTCTGGTGGTAGGGCGTGTGCGCCCAGAAAGGTTTTACTCACTTCTACGGGTGAAAACTCATTTAACTGTTTAGCAACTTCTAGCATTTTCTTTTCGTTGGCATAGTCTAGACCATAACCAGATTTTATTTCGATACTCGTAACACCTTCTTCAATTAAATAGCTTAATCGCTTCGCTGCAAGGTCGAATAATTGGTCTTTGCTTGCTTCTCGTGTTGCCTTAACCGTAGAAATAATGCCTCCACCGGACTCAGCAATTTGCTGATACGTAGCCCCTTGTAAACGCATTTCATATTCATTAGCTCGATTGCCGGCGTAAACTAAGTGAGTATGGCAGTCAATAAGCCCTGGAGTAACCCACGCGCCTTTTCCATCTAAGGTCTCTTGGGTTTCTATTTGGCCCGGTTGCTGGCTAAAGTTAGCAATTAACTTGACGATTTTGCCTTGCTTAATACAGATAGCTGCGTCATTTATGATGCCGTAGTCTTGGGCGTTATTTATACAAGCTAGCTGAACATTATGAATCACTAGTTGATAGGTCTCAGACATAGAATTTCCTTTTTAAATAAACTTTATTGGGTGAGGCAAAAATTCCCTAAAAAGCACTTAGAATGCTTGCTATATTGTGCCAGCATGGCTAAGGTATCGAGTTAAAATCGATGAGTTCATGCAGCATTAAAGGAACATGAAAAAGTGGAATTATACGCTGAATCAATATTGATTGGTAATCAATGGATGCACAACCAAACGCTTTATATTGGTGATTGTGGCACTATTCAAAATATACAGCCCGGTCGTTCAGAAAATGCGGTTGACGCTGGTGGGGTGGTTATTCCGGGAATGGTAAATTGCCATTCACATGCTTTCCAGAGGGCCTTTGCTGGGTTTTCAGAATACCGAGCGAATCAGCAAGACAGTTTTTGGAGCTGGCGCGATATTATGTATCGGTTTGTGGCCAAGATGACGCCGCAAGACGCACACCTAGTTGCAACTTTTTTGTATTTAGAAATGCTAAAGGCAGGCTATACTAGCCTGGTTGAATTTCATTATTTACACCATCAACCAGCGGGGAAATTTTATCCAGACCCTGCTGAAATGTCCCATCAGGTTATTCAAGCTGCTAAGCAAGCAGGTATTGCAATCACTCATTGTCCGGTTTTATATCGTTATGCTGGATTTGGGGAGCAAGCGCCGTTACAAGCACAACAAAGGTTTGTACACCAAACGGATGATTACCTAGATTTAGTAAACACTTTACATGCTAGTTACCAATCTGAAACCAATATAAAAATTGGTATTGCGCCTCATTCTTTAAGAGCCGTTAGCCAGCAGCAGCTTAAAGAAATTATCCCGCATATAAAAAAACTCGATCCCAAAGCTCCGGTGCACATTCATATTGCTGAGCAAACTCAAGAAGTTGATGATTGCATAAAATATTACCATCAAAGGCCAGTTGAGTGGTTGCTTGAAAACTTTAATGTCGACGACTCATGGTGTTTAATTCATGCGACTCATTTAACCGCAACAGAAATTGAAGCAATTGTTAGCGCTCAAGCAGTGGTGGGAATTTGTCCAACGACTGAGGCTAACTTAGGTGATGGAATATTTCCAACGCAAGAATTTCTTAGTCAAGATGGTCGCATTGCAATTGGTTCTGACTCTCATATAGCGGTTAATGTGGCAGAGGAGTTAAGAACATTGGAGTATGCCCAACGTTTAACCTTGCAACAACGAGCCGTTTTAACTTCCGCTGACTGTAACTCTGTGGGACAAAACCTATATACCAAAGCTGCGGTGAATGGTGCTTCAACGCTAAACCAAAATGTTGGCGCTTTGGCAGTAGGTAAACGAGCTGATTTAATAGTACTTGATCAAGACCATCCGAGCTTGGTTGGTAAAAAACAGAGCTTTATTCTAGATGCGGCAATTTTTGCTTGTTCTCAATTACCGGTAAAGCATGTCATGGTTGCAGGGCAGTGGGTAATCGAAAATACCCAACACCCGCAACAGCAACAAATCACTCAAAACTATTTAGATGTTGTTAAAAAGCTAATCGCTTAATCAATACTGAGTTAAGTGATTGAATTTAAACCAAGTGATTTTGCCAGTTAAACCTATACTGCATGCTTGTCAGTTTCACCAAAAACTCGGCTGTGAGCAATTGCTTGTATCCGCGCGTGGGCAGAGGAGCTGCGATAATCAATGACCCTCTATTTTGATCAGTTACCGCGAGATATGGCTAAGCTTTTGCGAGAAACTAAATAAATCGATACTTTTGGAAATAGCAATAAACTTTTCTAGCCAAGAAAAAAGATTAAACCGACCCTGGGGAGTAAATTAGACTTTTGCTGGCTGCGCGGTATCAGTGTTTTGGTGAGATAGCTTGAACCATCGAAACAATAATAATATTGCTGCGCAACTTAAGCCTGCGATTAAGCCAACCCAATAGCCATTAGCGTTCATCTGCAGTGATTCTGCACAATAATAGCCGACTGGAAAGCCAACCATCCAATAAGATATCGCAGTCATTAACATCGGCACTTTAGTGTCTTTAATTCCTCTTAAAGCGCCGGCGCTTGCCACTTGTATGCTATCTGAAAACTGAAATACAGCGGCAAAAAATAACATGCCAATGGCTACATTAACCACTTGAGTTTCCTGCGTATACAGCTGCACCAAAAAGCTGGGGATTAATATCATTGCTGTTGCACTAAATGCCGAAAGTAACGCTGAAACTGTAATGCCAGTATAACCCGCTAATTGGGTTGATCTAGGATCCTTTTTCCCGGCGAAGTAACCAACTCGTGCTGTAATTGCTTGAGATATTCCTAATGGGATCATAAATGCTAAAGACGCAATGTTCACTGCAATTTGGTGACCTCCCATAACGTAAGTAGGGTAGCGAGCTATCATTAGCGAGACTGCTGCAAACATGGTAATTTCAAAACCTAAAGTTACCGCCATAGGTAACCCTAATCGAAACACCTCTTTTATTTCTGGTTTTGAGGGTAGAGACCAACGGTTAAAAATATTCAGGCTTTGATATTTGGGCGTAAATACAGTGTAAACTAACAGTCCAATAAACATAATAGTCCAAACTAGCCCCGTGGCGTAACCAATACCTAAAGCGCCCATTTCAGGTACGCCAAAGCCGCCATACATAAACCAATAGTTTAAGAAAATATTAAACGGAATAGAGATTATGGTCGCAGCCATAATGGCCGGTGTTGAAAACAATCCCTCGTTGCAAAACCTTAAAGCAAGAAAGCCTAGCAGACCGGGCATTCCCCATATGGTAGCGTGCAAATAATCAGTAGAAAGCTGGGCTACATTGGTTGCCACGCCAAGCCAGTCAAGAATATAATGGGCATTGAATAAACTTAGAATGGCAAAGGGGGTAAAAATAGCCGCTAATAGTAAACTTAAACGAAAGTTAGCGCCTATTTTAACTTCGTTACTTGCACCTCTTAAATGAGCAATAATCGGGTTAAAAGCTAAAAATAAGCCCATAAAAAAGACAAGTACGGGGTGCAGGAGGCTACTTCCTATGGCAATGGCAGCTAAAGCGTCGCTACTATAATGTCCGGCCATCACCGTATCGATTACGCCCATTGCCATTTGAGCCAACTGCGCAAAAACCGCAGGAATAGCAATAGGAATAAGTGCTTTTAATTCTTGTTTTACCTTTTGAAACAAGCTAACTCCAAAACTCTGTTAATCAATATTGACAAGAAAGTGTTAGTCCGGCCTATGGATAGGCAAGGGAATATACTTTATTTTTAGCTGTGTCACTAGAACAAATAAATATGCTTGGAGAATTTTTAGACACAAATGGTTAATAAACAAAGTTCCTGCGGCAAATTGTTTAATCGTTGCAACATTTGAGTTTTAAGCTAAACGAGCAAAATCCAGTTTGTATTGCAGAACTTGGTTTAATTATGATGACTTATTATCTAGCGGTTGAACTAGAATATAGTACCATTGGCTTTGCCGTTTACTTGATACTGAATAACTTTGAGCTTTAGCATCATGCCCACTAGACGCAATCAATATCCATTCATTGACTGGCCCAATAATCGTATTTTGAGTGGCTGAGCTTTGCACGCCGCTATTAGCTTGTGAGCGAGTTTGGTTTTGCGCTGAAACCGCCAGTCTAACCGTTTTCGGGCCTGTCTGCTGTACCGTCACATAAAAGCCGCTAGAAACTTTTCTGTGGGAGGTTTGTGGAATAAAAGCGTCGTATTCTTTGACTATATGCGTTTGAGGAAATGACTCTCCTGTGTTTATAAACGCGCTATATCCTTCGGTCGCTCTAACCTTAAAGTGGCGGTTATTTTGTGACTGCTGTTGGGTTGAATAGCTTTTGCTATTTAAACTACTGCCTTGTGCTGTGATTTTTACTTTTGCATGCTTTCGTTCCCAGTCTGTTAGTTTGCGTTGACTAATTTTTACTTCAATTAAGTAATTTAAAGGCGCACGATCTAAGCTTTCTAACATACTTTTAATCTTTGTAATCTCGACTTCGCTCGCTTCAATAAAAAGAGTGTAGTCTTTACCGCTAATTTTTGCTTGCGCTGAAATATGTGGCTGAATAACTGGTATGATTTGTTGGCTCGCTACGTTTTTTAACTGGTGCACATAAAGCTTTGCATTGGCTAGAGAGGCTCCTAGGCAACTAATGATTAAGATGGCATAAAAAAATGGTTTTAACCCGGCCAAATTTAAGCGGCTAATTGAAAAGGCTTTGGATTCTAAATGTAGATATTCATTCATTGCTGCCTTATCACTATAATCAAAATTAGAGTTCATCATAATCGCCTGTAAAATAATCGCCTGTAAAGTTTTATGCCTATGCTGCTAAAATGTGTATTACTAAAAATGTAGCTTCGCTAAATAAGCGAGTATCAAGGGAAAATACAGGTTACTAAATATGTAACGCTCTTAGTCCACTTGCTGGTGCTGCCGACTGCCATAGTTCATCAAAGTACTTCGACATTTGCTTCACTTTGCTGTTTGGCAGCACTAAACATTCGGTTTCAAAGCGTTCAAATTGATTTCTAAACAATAGATTTTTACCATCAAATAGATAGAACCCAAAATAATTTTCATGAAAATCTTTTGGAATGATTTTTATCTTTACATAACTAGAAAAATTTTGCGCTAAACTCACCATTCGATGGTCGACGCCGCGTAACAGGGATTCGTCTTTTATCAGTATGTCAATACGAGCAAAACGGCTGGAGCGTATAAAACGACTAGCGATGGACTCTAAACTGCGATCATTCAGTACTCGCGGATCAAGGTTTGGGGTATAGAGTTGAACCTTTTTTTGTGCCTGAGAAAACTGCTCTTGGGTAGCGGTTTTTAAATCGCTAAGGCTATGAAAAACTTGGCCGCTATTGCTTTCTGTTTTTAAGGTATCTACTTTGCTCATTCTGCCGACCCTTGATTAATGTTAGCTAATCGATAATTACTATTATGGAGTAATCAACGGCATTCTTGCAAGTAGCCACAGGGAAGCATAGCGCTAGCTGCTGCGTTTCAACTGAAAAGTAAATTAAGTAACACTAATAATTGTTATAAAATTTGCGTAGAATAGCTATGCAAACTCGATAGATGGCCGTAAACAGAGGAGAGCATCGGTGGAAAAGAAGTTTGAAAATATCATGTACGCAACCCGTTGGTTTTTAGCACCTATTTATATTGGTCTTAGTTTGACCTTATTAATGCTAGGTATTAAGTTTTTCCAAGAAATCTACCATGTACTTCCTGACTTGTTTAACATGGCTGAAAAAGACCTAATGCTGTTAACTTTGTCATTAGTCGACTTAGCATTAGTTGGTGGGTTGATTGTTATGGTTATGTTTTCTGGCTATGAAAATTTTGTGTCTCAGTTAGACATTAGTGACAATACTGAAAAACTGTCATGGTTAGGAAAATTAGATTCTGGTTCGCTTAAGCAAAAAGTCGCAGCATCAATTGTGGCGATTTCTTCAATTCATTTGTTACAAAAGTTTATGAATATGGATGATCCTGCCAATGCCGATCCTAAATGGTACGTAATAATCCATTTGACTTTTGTTATTTCAGCCCTAGGGATGGCCTGGGTAGACAAGTTTAATCGTCACTAATCAAGGCATGTAATTATTATGATTTGGAAAAAAGATTTTTCACTTGAACAGTTGAACATGTCTCGTGCAAACACTTTAGTAGAGTTGCTGAATATTCAACTGACTGAGTTTGGCGAAGATTACTTAGTCGCCAAAATGCCAGTTAACTCTAAAACTCACCAACCGATGGGGATACTGCATGGTGGCGCTTCAATCGTATTGGCAGAAAGCGTTGGCAGTATTGCGGCGAATTTAGCGGTAGATGAAAGTCATTACTGTGTTGGGTTAGAAGTGAATGGAAACCACCTGCGCTCGATTAGATCTGGATGGGTGCTTGCTAAAGCGACGGCTGTTCACTTAGGGCGAAGCACTCAAGTCTGGAATATTATGATTAGTTGTGAAAAAGGGAAAAGCATTTGCGCGGCTCGGTTAACCATGGCAGTTTTAAGCAAAGAAAAATTGAGTCACTAAGAGGAAGAAGAAGTTAGGGTTAAGCGAGATATTTTCGCATGCGCTGATAGGGAATTCCTTGTTTCATATAAACTGGGCCATCAACCTCGAAGCTTTGCTGATCATAAAAATGAACTAGATCCGTTTCAGCATTTAAAGTTAAATTCTTTATTTTAAGCTTTTTGGCTAGCGTAATGAGTTGGGTGAGAATGCTAGAGCCGACGCCGCTTCCGCGGTGGTTAATTAAAACTGCAATTTTACTAACCCGACCGTCTGGAGTGAGCCTTCCGCAAGCGATGATTTCATCGCCTTTATAAGCGAGAATATGGTAACAGTCGTTATCAAAACAATCGCAAAGTACTTCTTTATCGAAACGTTGTTCGACAACAAAAACTTTTTTGCGAACTTCTAGTATTTCGTTCGCGGAGGTAGCCCAACTAACTTGTGCAAACCGATAGTCGCTTTTTGCCATATAATCGTAATAACCTGAGTCGCTTAGGTTGAAGAGACTTAAATATTAATATAGCCTCTATTAATAATCCTAGCTAATGTTTCATAAAAAGCAAATTCTGGCGACTTTTCATCAACTAAAAAATACGTTATCGGCTTTCCAGTAAGCAGTTCAGAGACCATACCCTGGTGCTCAAGCTTAAACTCGAAAGTTTCTCCGTCTAGATGGACTAAGATGAAGTCATCCATCGCAACCCAGTTTGCATTGATTTCTGGCCTCAATTGGCAAACTTGTTGATCGGTTAATTGGTTAGCCTTTTGCAAGTTAGGCTCAGCGCAAGACTCTATTTTAGGTATGCTAAGTGAGCGCCCTAATATTTGCTTAATTAAGTTGGGGTTAGCTGATAGCTTGACTAATTCTTGTTGGGCCCATTTAATGAGTTCAGGCTCTAACTTTCCCGACGGGTTGGCGTTAGCGCGGTATTCATCACTAAAGAATTGATTTTGGCACGCATTTTCTAAATGCTCGGCTAAGGCACCAATTAGATCTTTTGTTTGAGGCGCTCTATAACCAATGGAATAGCCAATCGACTCACCGATAGATTCGCCCCAATGTGGTGTGTCAGGAGGCACATAAAGTATATCGCCGGGCTTCAAAATAACGTCAATTACTGGCTCAAACTCGCCAATATGAACTAGCCCATTTATTTTACTAACTTGTTGTTGGGTATCTCCTTTAGCACCGACACGCCAGCGCCTTTCTCCTTGAGTTTGCAGTAAAAATACATCGTAGTTGTCAAAATGAGGGCCTACACCGCCACCGTGTGTCGCATAACTGACCATAATATCGTCATAGCGCCAGCGCGGTATGAAGCTAAAGTAGGAGAGTAAGTTATTGAATTCGGGCATCCAGTAATCAACGGATTGAACCAGTAGAGTCCAGTGAGATTCTGGTAAATTAGCGAAATCTTCCGCCAGAAAAGGCCCATGGCGTAATTGCCAATCTGCGTTATGAGAACTGATTAAACGTGATTCGATTTCTTCTTCTAAAGCCATGCCGGCTAATTCATCAGCACTCAGGTAATTCGGTGGTGGCTCGAAAAAATTTTTTAACAGTGCTGGAGCTTTTTGCCAGTATTGTTTTAAGAAGGTATTAGCTGAAAATTGAGTATTCATAGCAGCAATCATTTAGCACAGTGATTATCTAATCGCATTATAAGCCATACCAATACGCTTTTAGGAAACTAGGGGCTAATTAAATTAGCCCCTATAAATTTAAATATTTTTGGCTTGTTCTACGGCATTACCAATATAGTTTGCAGGCGTGAGTGCTTTTAAGGCCTCTTTTGCTTCTGTTGGTAAATCGAGTTGCTCAACAAAAGCTTGCATGCCGGCTTGATCTACTCGTTTGCCTCGGGTTAGTTCTTTTAGCTTTTCATATGGCTTTTCAATACCGTAACGGCGCATAACCGTTTGAATTGGCTCAGCTAATACTTCCCAGTTAGCATCAAGCTCATCTGCTAGTGACTTTTGGTTTACTTCGAGCTTCGAAATTCCCTTTAAAGTGGCTTGATAAGCAATTAAGCTGTGGGCTACGCCCATACCAAGTGCTCTTAAAGCGGTAGAGTCAGATAGATCTCGTTGCCATCTAGATACTGGCAATTTTTGGCCAAGGTGAGTGAATAGGGCATTAGCTATGCCCAAATTACCTTCCGAATTTTCAAAATCTATTGGGTTAACTTTGTGCGGCATGGTGGAAGAGCCAATTTCGCCTGCGACTGTTTTCTGTTTAAAGTGCCCTAATGCAATATAACCCCAAATGTCACGATCAAAATCTAATAAAATGGTATTAAAGCGGGTTAAAACATCAAAGTACTCTGCGATATAGTCATGGGGCTCAATTTGAGTTGTATAAGGGTTCCATGTAAGACCTAAGCCTTCAATAAAAGCCTGTGCAAAAGCAGGCCAATCGACTTCTGGGTATGCGCTAATGTGAGCGTTGTAATTACCGACAGCACCATTTATTTTTCCCATAAGTTGAACTCGACCAAACTGCGCTTGTTGACGTTGCAGGCGAGCCACAACATTGGCCATTTCTTTACCTAAAGTAGTCGGTGAAGCAGGTTGGCCGTGGGTGCGAGACATCAGCGGAATTTCTGCGTACTGGTGGGCTAAATCTGCAATACTATTGATGATATTATCTTGATAATCACATAAGACAATCGCTGCGTCTTTTAGCATGAGCGCATAAGAAAGGTTGTTAATATCTTCTGATGTACAAGCGAAGTGAATAAACTCACTTACTGCGCTGATTTCTTGGTTATTGGCCGTCTTTTCTTTTAAAAAGTATTCAACGGCTTTAACGTCATGATTTGTGGTGCTTTCAATATCTTTGACTCGTTGCGCGTCTGATTCACTAAAATCACTAATTATCGCTTCTAATGCCTGTTGAGTCGCTTCGCTGAAAGCGGGGACTTCTGGTATTTTTCCATTATCAGCTAGCGCTTGAAGCCAGCGTATTTCAACAATTACGCGGTATTTAATTAACCCGAATTCACTAAATATTGGTCTTAATTCTTGGGTTTTGTTGGCATAGCGACCATCTGCTGGAGATATTGCAGTAAGTGCAGATAATTCCATGTGAACTCCTTAAATAGGGTAAATTTGAAACGTTAATAATGAAAGGCGCGTATTTTAACTGATTTATTTTAGTTAAGACACTATTTGAGTGCTGCTTAAAGTGTATAACCTGGTAGAAAAACGTTAAATCTTGAAACCTTTCGCTCAAAATTACTAATTACACGCCAAAATTAATAAAGTTTGCGCTATGATTTAGTAGTTACTATTTAATATAGAAGTATCTTTAGCTCTTTCACTTTAAGCTGTTTGGAAGAAATTTAATAATAACAAAAAGTACATGCGCTTATGTCATTTAGCGAGTTTTCACTGATTGGTTTGTGCTTTGTTAGTTAAAGGAAGCCTTAATGAAAAATACAATTTTTCCCGATGCAGAATACTTTCAAGTTCCTCGAGCGCTCTATATTGGCGCGTGGAAAGTCTGGTTTAAGCGTTTTGGCGAGCATGACTTGTGGCGTAGCGGAGCGATGCCACTAGTAACTAGCAATGCTAAGTTATTTGAGTTAATTGAGCAAAAACAACGGTTTAGCGTTCAAGTACTTAACCGGTTGTTGGTTCCTTGGTCATTCCGTGATTCAGAGATGGTAACTTCGGCATTTTTTCTAATGAATCAAGACATGCTTAAATTAATTGAGTACGAAGACTCTGCGCCAGAAGCACGATTAACTGATCAAGCCTTAGATTTTTGGGATGGCTTAACCTTTTTAGAGCAAGATTTATTTACTTCTTACGCTGAAGCAAGAATTCAAGCGGATATTGAAACTCCTAGCAACGAGCCAATAGTGCTAGATGATGCCGGTGTTGAAGTGATTGGCGAGGATATTTACCCGCCATACGTGCCCGCTAAAGATGCTAGCGCTGATGAGTTTGCAAGTGCCATAGTTGCCTGGATAGAAGAAGATCCTTTTACGCCTATGTATCAAAGACATGCCGTTGGCGAAGCCGTTAGTAGTTGGCATGATCGACTGGAAGCGTTTTTTTGGCCCAAGCCTCGTAACGGACTAATGCAAGTATCGCATTCCGCTGATGCCCTGATGTATCGCGCTGAGATTCTAGCAAGGTCGATTGAGGAAAACGTTAAATGGTCACTAGAGGATAAAAAGCTCGCGGTAAAAACTGCTCAAGAAATCTTTCTGCAAGCTGGCGTTCCTCAACGAGGAGTGACCTGGGAAAGTGTTTACCAAGTCATGCAGGCTGCGATTGCTGGCGATATTAATAGTGATGCTAAGATGAATAGCGGTTGGAGTCTGTTAGCATCTTTTGCGTCGCATTGGGTTAAAGAATTGCCTAATCGTTTACCCATGGTGTGTTGGAATTCACGGGTGTCTACTTCTATTATTTCTCGATTAGACTTTTTGCTGGTAGAGGCTGGGTTTAGCCAAGTACCTGATATGTTTAAATCCTTAGGGACTGTTCCAGGTTATGGTGGAACTCGTCCTCGAGAATTCACCTTAACTTGGCCGCAAGGATATCGTAGTTGGCAAACACAAGTAAAAGCGAGTGAGTTTGTTAATCTAATGGTTAATTGCTTAAATAACCAAAAAGACAGTAACGGAAAGCTTAAATATCGGCCCATGCCTATCCCAACTGGAGGGAGTGCGCCTTGGTCAATCCAAGGGGTTCAATTAGTACTATTTTCGGACGGTTATTAGCTGTTAGTAAAACTAAGGTAAGAAAAAGCGGTGTGAATGTTAATAGACATAGGTTTTTTACAACCTATGTCTATAGGAAGGCTAACTCATTTAAATTAAAAACGATTAAACAGTTGGCTCCAAGAGGATTGACCAAACAGCCTAGTGTGTAGCGATTTAGTGTCTAAATCTGCGGCAGTACTCTGTAAACTCTTCTCGATTAGTAGTGGTGCTGACCATTGCTTCGATTTTTGCTTAGCCAAATTAATTACCTTAGGCTTCTCTAAAGCTATATTCATGCTGTCTTTCAAGATAGCAACTTTAGGACGTAATCTTGATTTTTCTGGCTGTTCAACAACGACACCAATCGAGTTGTCATTTAACATGACTAAACTACCCGTTGGGTAAATACCAATGGCTTGAATAAACTCTTGTATTAATTCCTTTTGAAAAAGCTCACCGCGATTATTGTATAAATGCGAAATTGCATCTGCGGGGGTCATTGCTTCTATCCCAGGGTAAGGATTAATTAATTGCTCATAGTAATCGGCGAGACCAGCTACTCTCGCTAAAAAGGGGATTCTATTGCCAGCTAGCTGGCGAGGGTAGCCACTGGCGTTATTACGTTCACAATAGGCCGATAAAATATAATTAACTTGGTGACTAGAAGAAAAGATTTTTTGCGTTTCTTCAAGTGTTTGCTCAACGTGAGACTGATATAAAGCTTCTTCTTCATTGGTTTCACGGCGGATTAATAATTCTTTAGGCAATTTGCACTTACCAACAGGCGCCAGAAGGAGTGCTGTGCCAATATCTCTCATATCATGTTTTGAAAGGCCTAGATGGCGAGTAAACAAAATACCCCATATAGCGCTACGAACTGCTTGTTGATGAAGCGCCTCATCATCAATTTTGATTCGGCATAACCAAGCAAGCGCATTTGGGTTTTTTACAATGCTTTTTACCATGGCTGAAGATGCAGAGCGGATCTCAGCGATGTTTATATAGCCGTTTTGTTCCATGTTTTTATAAACTAACGACATGTTACCTGTAATTTGGTCGAAAATTTGGCTTGCCGATTTAATTTCACGGTTAAACGATTTAGTAATGTTATAGCTTTCAACGCGCGGCTTAAAACGAGCCTTTTCATTCATTAAGCGCTGCACACGAGCATCAACGACAGCTTTACTTGTATCTGACTTACTTGTCGTTAGTGAAAGTCTTGATTTAACGTCGACTTTGCTTAAAAACTGGTCGATATAAACTTTGTTGCAGTAATGAGAAAGAAGATCGAGTTCTTCTTGTTTATTGATGTAGAAACCTTGGATAGGAAAGGGGGTTTGTACCCAAGGCACATCTAGGCGCGACACATACATGCCTATCTCTAGATTTTCTACTGGTAATTCTTGGGTCGTTAAATGCATTAGCGGGTGCCTCTTATAAGCTAATTCGTTCTCCCGAACAACAAACACATTCCTTTTCATTAAAGGTAAGTTTACAAGACTACAACCAATAATACAGGAACAGGTTCACACTAAAGCGCCAATGTTTGAGATATTAATGGGTATTTTAATGCCCACTGGACTTAATTTAGTTTTATTAGCTAAAAGTAAAAGTGTCAGTAAACTGTCTTCTCTGCTGGTTACTTTAAATTGTAGCGCTAACTAATTGAATATTAACAATAAAGTGTTTATGTTGAAAGGTATGATGAAACTGGAATTTAGCGAGTTAATATTAATTTTTCTTTTAAGTTTAATTTAATTAATTACTTTAAGTATGGTTGGTAAGGTGTTGTAATATAGGGTAATATTTATTTTTATTACAGTGTTATATTAGAAATGGCTTCAATTCCACTTAATTGCTTTTTTTATCTCAATTATTGTTGATTGTGATGTTACAGCCTATAACCTAAAGTTTAGCTATAACGACGGCGCGTTTAGGCGCTGGATAGCCTTCGATGGTTAAGTTCTGGTTTTTGGGATCGAGGTAATTTTCAAGTGAATGAAATGTCATCCAATCCGTCGCTCTTTGCTCTTGAATGCTTGTTTGGTTTACATCGATGGTACGGATTTGTTTAAAGCCGCAGCGCGCTAGCCATAGCTCTAACGCTTTAGTCGAAGGTAAAAACCAAACATTGCGCATTTGTGCATAGCGATCTTGGGGGACCAGTACTTGATTTTCATCACCATCAATTATTAAAGTCTCTAAAATCAGTTCTCCGTTAGGTGCCAGCAACTGTTTTAATTCTAATAAATGGTTGATTGGCGACTTTCGATGATATAAAACACCCATAGAAAATACGCTATCGAAGCCTTTTAGCGTGGGCTTTTGTATCATGTCTTCTATGCCTAGCGGGAGTAGGTGAACAGGTTCATTAGCTAAGTATTTTTTGATGACCGCAAACTGCGCTAAGAATTTTTGTGAAGGATCAATTCCAATGACTGTTTTTGCGCCAGCACCGCGCATACGCCAACAGTGGTAGCCGTTACCACATCCAACATCGAGTACATTTCTGCCTTTTAAGCTTGAAATCGATTGTTTAATTCGCTCCCATTTCCAGTCTGAGCGCCACTCTGTGTCTATATGAGTATCGAAAAGATGAAAAGGTCCTTTACGCCATGGATGGAGGGTTTTAAGTGCACTAATAAAGTCGCTTTGTTGAGCGGAAGTCAGCTGCTCGTTTAAATCTTGCTGGGTACCTATTTTGACTTGGTCGACTAAATCTATTTCAGTTGGTTTTATTAAAGGCAGCGCTGCGAGCATAGTTTCCCATTGGTGCAATTCGCCATGGGTATAGCTTGCGAGGCGGTTTTGAATCGCATTGTTTAAATAATCGAACCAGTCTGTTAACCCTGACGCAGCTAAGTCATTAGAAAGCTGGGAAAAATTTATCATAAAAGTAGTCTGTAAATTCTGAAACAGTAAGTTAAATATAAGCTTGGATTATTTTACCGCAATCATCGATAAAAAATTATATTGCTGCAACCAAGTGGTGTAAGAGTTAAAACCAGCATTATGCATTCTTTGATAGTGGGTTTCGATGGTATCGGGGATTAATACATTTTCAAGCGCATTTCTTTTTTGCGAAATCTCTAAATCACTATAACCATTTTCTCGTTTAAATTGATGATGAAGTTTAATCATTAAGTCGTTTGTGATCTTGTCTTCAAATTGGACTTTTTCAGACAGTACTAATATCCCATTGGGGTTTAGAGCGTCATATATCCGCTTAATAAGTGCTTGGCGATCATCTACCGGAATAAACTGGAGAGTAAAGTTAATCACTACCATGTCAGCGTTATGCATGGGTACTTGTTGAATATTGCCACAAACGAGCTCTATTGGAGTTTGTTGCTTAAACACTTGGATATGCTGCCGGCAGCGCTCCAGCATGTCTTGCGAATTATCAACTCCAATTATTTTGGCATTGCTCGCGCTAATACCATTACTCATAGCTAAACTGGCAGCTCCTAACGAACAACCTAAATCGTAGCAATTGCCGCCTTGTTTAACGTAAATAGCAGCGAGCTTTTGTATTTGCTCTATGATTAAAGGGTAGCCCGGTACAGAGCGTTTAATCATGTCTGGAAAAACTTCGGCTACTTGTTGGTCAAACTTAAATGGAGTCGCAGGCTTAGGCTGTGAAAATAGGTTATCTGTTTTCTCACTCATGTTAGTGATTCCAATATTGTTGAAGGTTGGTGCTCGGCTTTATGGCCTGGCGGCCGCTTGCTTTAAAGCAAACGCCGTTTATTTTTCCGTGATACGTGATTGTTTCTTGCTCAACTGAAATCCAACTACCTTCGGGGATCCCAATGACAGTACCGTTGGGGTTTAAGGTTAAGTATTCGTTAATGCGCTGTTCGCGAGTTTCGCCGTTGTGACCGGGTGGATTGCCCTCAATATAATGGGGGTTTAGTTGGCAAGGAAACAGCTTAAGCGCGTTAAAACTTGCGGGTTGAATAATAGGCATATCGTTTGTGGTTTTTATGGTAGGTCCTGCAATGTTAGCGCCTGCACTCCAGCCGATATAAAGGGTATTGTTTTTCACTTGATCACAAATGGTATCTATCAAGTCAAAGTGATAGAGCCTTTCTAATAGACGAAAAGTGTTTCCACCACCAACTAAAATTGCGTCGGCATCAATTATAGCTTGTTTGGGATCGTCAAACTGGTGCACTGATTTCACTGTTATAGCAGACGGAGCTAGTGCTTGTTGAACCATGTTTAAATATTGATCATAGCTGACCGTAACCCCAGCGTAAGGAACAAAAAGTACTTCTTTTATTCCATCAAGTTTTTCGTTAATAGCGGGAATCGCGGTTTCTAGATAGCCTGAATTGCCGGCTCGAGAGCTGCTTAAAAGTAAAAGGCGCATATTATTTCAATTGTTAAATAAGAATCGCGCCATTTTACCTTTATGTGGAGTAGGCTTCTATATATAAACTGAGAAACCATTAAAAACTTTTGCTGCTGACTTGTTAAGTAAACACAGCCGTTAAATTTCGCTTAGCTTTGTAAACCCCTAAGCGTGTTTTCGATTGACTCTCTAATTAGCACTTCACGGTCTTCCCAGTCTACTGTTGGAAGCCCATAAAAAGCGCCGTAAGCGCCATATACAGACATAGCAATAACCTGCGAAGCGACTTCTTTGTTTTTTAGAATAAATACGCCAGAATTTATACACTTTTCAACACAAGATTGGAGTAATTCAATATAAAGGCGAGTACCTTCCGCTGCGTAGACATCAAAGTTTTCTGAAATATCTGCACGATGGTCCTGCGTAGCAATGCCTAATTGATAGCTTTTAGGGTTTAGTAACCAATATCTAACATTATGGTTCATTAAATGACGAATCGTTTCTAATGGTCCTTGATTAATGACAGATTCTGGCGGTTTACAAAACTTCCAAAGCTCTTCAGCGATATCTTCCCAAAAGTGGCGCAGAATGGCTTTTTTATTTTCAAAATAATAGTATATTTTTGTCGGGGCAAAGCCTGCTTGAGCCGCTATACGACGCATACTGGTGTTTTCGTACCCTTCGTTGACAAATAAGTCCCTAGCAATCTCAATAATATTTTCGCGAATTTCTTGTTTTTCGTTTTCTGAGAGAGATGGTCTTCCTGGTTTTCGTTTTGGAATTGCCACGATGTTTGGTCCCCGAGTGTTTCTATAGTTATGATTATTTATAATTAAACAACAGGGTGAATTATAATGAATATTAATGGGTAATTAATCGTAAATTTGACACAATTTAGCCAAACAAAAGCTTATAAATTGGATAATTTGCATTAAAACGTTAAATAAAACACAAAAACTCGCTTTAATATAACGAGACTTGTAATATTGCGATTCGAGTTCTAGCAGTAATTCAAGCAGCCGAAATTGTAAATGAGTTAAATTTTTGCTGCTTTGCGGTGTTATATAGAAGGTTGATTAAATGGACAAACTAAGTAGTCAAAAAGACCATACTTTAGTGGTGAGTCTTGTTATAACTGCCATATTGGTGATGGTTTTAATTAACGCGCATGATTGGACCTCACAAAGTACGCCAGAGCCCACCAAAGTTAATATTGACGAGCCTTTGCCCGACTTTTCTCAACATCGTGATGTTAATCAAAAAAAAGAAGCCTTCTTTAATTATTTAAGACCCATTATCCGCATGGAAAATACTAAAATTAAGTATGATCAGGCGTTATTAGAGCAAATTGAGTCTGAGCTTGAAGGAGTAAAGTCACATCATGCGCAAGCGGTTAAGCGTAAATTAGA
The DNA here is from genome assembly GCF_053709105.1 of Aliikangiella aequoris. Classification (NCBI taxonomy): domain Bacteria; kingdom Pseudomonadati; phylum Pseudomonadota; class Gammaproteobacteria; order Oceanospirillales; family Pleioneaceae; genus Aliikangiella; species Aliikangiella aequoris. The sequence goes on along the minus strand of NZ_CM132298.1, from coordinate 2,102,683 downwards.
CAAATTGGCTAAACGCTATCGCGTAGAAAAAACTAAACCGGCTGAAATATTAAAGGTATTAAAACGGCGCATAGACGTTATTCCTGAGTCATTGGTGCTAGCACAAGCTGCTAAAGAGTCAGGGTGGGGGACTTCGCGCTTTGCCACCGAAGCGAATAATCTATTTGGCCAATGGTGCTATCAAAAAGGCTGTGGCATGGTTCCGTCTAAGCGAGCTGCCAATGCGCGTCATGAAGTCAGAGTATTTCAATCACCGAGAGACTCAGTTAAAAGTTACATGCGAAATTTAAATTCGCATTATGCCTACTCTGAATTTCGGCGGCTAAGACAAAATATGCGTGAAAATGCCAAAAGATTATCAGGCAAAGTGCTAGCGCAGGGGTTAATTAATTATTCTGAGCGTAGAGAAGACTATGTTAAAGAGGTGGTTAACCTAATTGAATACAACGATTTAGAGTAGGTCGTGTTTCTCGGTATTAATCTCCTAACGACTAATCCAAGTTTAGTTATGCTGTAATTTAAGCGTAGTATGTTCATCGTTAAGCCTTATCGTGCAGTCTTTATAGATAAAGGGCGCATAGGGGCTTTGTCAATTTGGAATTTGTTGTAAATACTCGATGCTTTCGTCTGGGTTTACATTGGTTTTAGGCGGAATAATAGCCCATCCCGTTGATTCTAATATGGGTTGAATTTTATAGGACTCTTGGCCAGACATCAGTTGTAGTCTTAGTTGAGAATCTTCGAGTTTGCACTGTGCTTTTAATATGTGGTGAAAGTCACTGTGGTTTTGGTAGGCGTTATTCGTTTTAATTGACTGCCAAGCTTCAGGCTTTAGTTGTAACCATTTTGCAATTAAACGATATGCAAACAACCTAATACCCAATACACTCGAAATAGGATTGCCTGGTAGCCCTAAATAAAATACGCCGCTGGGAAGTTGAGCTAATAGTATTGGTTTTCCAGGTTTGATTTTAACTTTATGAAATAAGATTTTTCCATTTAGCTTGCTGATAAGTTTCGGAATAAAGTCATGCTCACCCATCGAAACCGCGCCCGTACTAATGATTAAATTGGTATTAGATTGACTTAAATCACTGAGTGTTTTTTCAAATTTTTCCGGATCGTCTTTGTTGATTCCTAGATCGTTAAATTCAATCGGTAAATGTGACAGCCAGTCTTTAATATAATATTTGCTTGAGTTTCTAATTTGGTTTGGTTCTAAGGTCAGGTTAGCGTCATCAATTACTTCTTTACCTGTGGCAATAAAGGCTATTTTAGGTTTAGCAAAAACACTCGCTTTGCTCACACCCGTCGCTGCCATTGCCATGAGTTGTGGAGCGTTTATAGTTTCGCCAATATTTAATAGTAATTGATTGGCTTTAAAGTCGCTGGCCGCGCTGCGAATATTCGTAGTAGCAGAAATTGGTGCGGTAATTGTTATTTTTTCAACGCGTTCGCTATGTTTTTCGCTAATCAATAGCTCGCACGCTTCAATTGGTATGACTGCGTCGAATCCTTTTGGGACTTGTGCTCCGGTCATTAATTGCCATGTACAGTTAGGTTTTGATGTAACTGAGTTTGCTAGCGCTTTATCGCCTGCTGCTGACTTACCAATAACTTTGAGCGTTATTGGGTTATCGGGTGAAGCGGCTAAGGTACTTTGGCTGCTAACGGCAAAGCCATCCATCGCACTGTTAGTAAATCCTGGCACGTCTTCTTTAGCGTAAATGGTTTGCGCACAAACTCTATGGCCGATCTCGTCAAGCTCGCAGACTTGTTCAGCAAGTGGTTTTAATTCTAATTGGTCAATTATGCGTAAAGCTTGGTGTAAGCTAATTAAGTGGTTGGTGTTATCTTTAAGTTGCATAATTAACCCCCAATAGACGCTAAATGAGGGGTAACGCCTGAATCTCCATTGTGCAAAAAATGTTGCTTTCTTTTATTTAATAACAGCCTATGTAACGATTGCTTGAGTTTATTTTTTTGACTACTGGATTGTAGTAAGTGTCTTACATTGTAGCCTTTTTCACCAAATAGACATAAATGAAAGCTGCCGTCGGAGGCGACGCGCAGCCGATTACAACTATCACAGAAATCGCTAGAGTAGGGCGCTATAACGCCAAAGGTACCTTTAAATTCTGAATGACCATATTCAATGGCTGGGCCAGCGTCTTTCGCTTTTGGTTTCTTTTTCCAGCCACGGGCCTTCAAGTCTTGCTCAAGTTCACTAGCGGATAGATGATATTGGTTAAAGAATGCTAAGTTTTCGCCAGTTTGCATTAGTTCAATAAAGCGTAAACTGAGTGCTTTGTATTTGATTAATTTGGCATAGGTATCTAGTTGGTGCGAGTTTATATTTTTTAATAACACCGCATTGAGTTTCACTTGCTTTAAGCCAAGCTCAAGCGCTTTATCAATTCCAGCCAATATTGCGGGCAGTCGATTGTGACCGGTCAATGAATGAAACAGTTTGGGATCGAGACTATCGACACTAACATTTAAATAATCAACACCGCTCTGGTGCCACGACTCAATATGCTGCTCTAATTTGTAGCCGTTGGTGGTTACAGCAATTTTTTTTATATTTGGAATGGCTTTAATCAGCCTAATGATTTCTAAAAAGTCTTTTCGGACACTCGGTTCGCCACCGGTTAAACGAATTTTGCTAACGCCTAATTCAGAAAAAGCGATCACTAGGTTTTCTATTTCATTTAATTGGAGCTCATGCTTTTTTGATTGGCATTGGTAGCCATCTGGCAAGCAATATTGGCAAGAAAAGTTGCAAACATCAGTAACTGACAAGCGCAGATACGGAAATTGACGGCCTTGTGGGTCAATAAGTTGGCTTTGCAATTAAATGCTCCTAGGTTAGCTAGTTTGCTTTGTTTTTAAGCTCGTTTATGTATTGAGTGAGCATCAAGTGTTTTGTTACTTTGCTTACTTAATAAAGTGGTTCTTACTGAGTCTAGCTTAGCTTGCTTGTGAGGACAATTAAATAGGTTAGACAGCCTATTTTATCAGTTAAAATAATGAATAAGTGTGTTTGTCTAGCAAAGCGCTTAATTAACCTGAGCAGGGCGCTTAATTTTAGCTAAAAATGCGGCCTTTTCCTGCTCGCTTGCTAAATCCCACCAATAATTAAGTTTTTCCAAGGTTAACGAGTCGGTAGCGCTTTTTGATGCGTCTTTTGGGGGTGCCTTTACAGGCAGGCGCTGGGCTTCGGCAGTTTCGCTTGAAATATTGAGTACGCGGTTTGGTTTAAGCCTTGTTTCCTGGATATAAAAGCTATCTGCATTACTGTTTAAAATTCGCGCGCTAAAGTTAATTTTGGAAAGTGCCGAATTAGACTCAACTTTAACGAGTTCAAAAATTGGCTGTTTTATATATTTTCTTGCGGCTAAAGCAGTCGCAGGCTTTATAAGCCTTAATAGGTAAGTTTGGTTATATTCAAAATAGGCACTGATTAAAATGGGTTGTGATTTAACAATATCAAAGTTATCTGCGTCATCACTTTCGTATACTTCTTCAAACTCAATAACAATTTTATTGATTCCAGAACGTAGGCTTAGGTTTCGCTCTTGGTTCACTAAACCGCTTTGGTAAAGCGAACCGTTAATTGCTAAAATATTAAATGACTCGGCAACCTTTAGTTTAGTTTGATTGGCATTAGCACCTAGGGTGCTACTAATGGCGAGCAAAAAAAGCGTTGCGGCTATAACAATAATGTTTTTATACATGCTAAATATTTACCCGCTATATTGATTATAAGTTGATGGTAATTGCCGAAACTAAACCAATTAAGCCACCAAACACACCACCCCAAACCACTAGCCAGCCTAGGTGATTTTTGATCATGTTTTGTACGATTTCTTTGACTAGTTGCGGTGTTAATTGGTTCAAACGACCTTCAATAATGCTTTCAATGCTAGAGCGAATGTCTAAGAGCGATTCAGGATCTTCTATTTCTTCAATAAGTAGCGCTGAAAATTCTTCACTGCTGATCATTTCTATAATGGATTCGCGCATATTTTTTGCGAAGGGTTCTTTAAGCGGCAGGAGCGCTTCTTGACCTCCAAACATACCTAGCATTCCGCCAAATGATGACTCCATAATAACTTTCACTAATCGCTCAAAAGCGGGTTCTAAATCAATTTTTTCAATGATAGGGGTTAATTGTTTTTGTGGCTGAAAACCTTGAGAGCTTGTTAAAAAATGATCAATATTTTGCTGATTAAAAAATTCTTGCATCATCATATTTTTGATTGCTAGTTTAAACTCTTGGAATCGAGCCGGAATCACGCCACTTCCGTAGAGACCAGGTACTTTTTCAAATAACATGTGTATTGCTAACCAGTTTGTTAGCGCGCCTGAAAGCGCAAAAAGTCCTGCACAGAGCGTTAAGGTGCTATCAAAAATATAACCTAAACTGAGTAAAATGAGAGCAATTAAGTTAGTTAACATGCTTTTATTCATTGGCTAAAAGTACCCTATTAAAATTTAATTGTTTTGTTGTGCTATGTAATAGCCTGCTAAATAGCGCAAAGTTTAATCGATCTAGCTGTTAAAGCAAGGGAAAAACAGCGGCTTTTTATTGCAATAGACACAGCTTAACCCTTAATATCAATGTGATATTACTTTAGGTGAAAATACCGATTAAATGCAGCCAAATTATACGATTGCCTTCAATGACTCAATAAGCGCAATTTCACCATTAGATTGGAATTCTCTAAACCACCAAGGTTACCCTTTTGCACGCTTCGAATTTTTGAGTGCCTTAGAAGAGAGTAAGGTGGTGGGTAAAGAATCTGGTTGGCAAGTCAAACATATTAGCGTTCACCACAATAATCAGCTTATTGCAGCGATGCCGATGTATCAAAAACTACATAGTTACGGCGAGTATGTTTTTGATTTTCAGTGGGCAAATGCGTATCACCAAGCAGGGCTTAAGTACTATCCTAAATGGGTTGCTGCCGTACCTTTTACACCTTCTGTGGGACCAAGAATCCTAGTCTTAGAAGGATTCCAAGATAAGCCAGAACTTACTTTTCAAATCATTAAATTTATTAAAACTAATATGGAAGATAGTTGTGTTCATTCTTGGCATTGCTTGTTTCCTAGTGAGGCGCTAAGCAAGACACTTAATTCCATGCAACTGACCCAAAGAGGCGGCATTCAGTTTCACTGGTTTAATCGTCAGTATCAAAATTTTGAGCAGTTTTTAGCAAGTTGTCGTAAGAAGCATCGCAATAACATTAAGCGAGAACGGCTGAAAGTGCAGCAACAAGGAATTAATTGTCGCGTTATTAAAGGCGATGAAATTAATCCGCAATTAATGAATAAATTTTACCAATATTATTGCCGAACCTATTTAAAGCTCAGTGGCCATAGTGGCTACTTAAATAGTGTTTTTTTTCAGCAGTTATTATTGACTATGGCAGATAAATTGATCTTGTCTGTGGCCGAAAAAAATCAACAAATAATAGGCGCTGCATTGTTTTTAGTTGGTGAAAACACACTCTATGGTCGCTACTGGGGGAGTGATAAAGAGTATGAATATTTGCATTTTGAGCTGTGTTATTATCAAGGAATAGATTATTGTATTGAGCAGCAAATCGACCGCTTCGATGCTGGAGCTCAAGGCCAACATAAAATACAGCGCGGATTCGAGCCCGTAGAGACGCTCTCATATCATTATCTTACTCCGTTAGAATTTGACCAGGCCATAAAAGCTTTTTGCGCGCAAGAAGCGACACACAATCGCGCTCTAATAAATGAGTTAAGTCTCAAATTACCCTATAAACTTTGAATAGTGGGAATATTACCTTGCAGCTAACTGGCGCTTTCATCTAGGGTATAGGGATCTTATTTAACCTTTTAAGTTAAGGAAAGCTCACATGAGTGCGTTACAACGGATCCTGAGTTTTACGGTATTATTTATATTTGCTAATCAATGCGCTGGTTTTAATTCTTTGGCTCATAAACAGCAAAACCTCACTAAACCAAATGCAGCATCAACTTCTGTGGCTAGCCCACAAGCATTTAAAGTATCTCATCAGAATGAAAGCATGCTGCACAAAGCGGCAATAACATTTCATCATGGTGTATTAGAAGTTAAATACCAGCAGGGCTTTATTATTTTAGATTTAAATAATAACGAAATTGAGTCATTGCGTTCTTTTGGTTTTAAAGTTGAAAAAGCCGATCTGTGGCAGCAAAAATATGAGCAACATATAAAAAGCTTGGCGCAATCTAAAAGCCAATTAAGTGCTAACCAGGCTTCGGGCATTCCGGGGTATCCATGTTATCCAACTGTTGAAGAAACTTTTGCTCGCGCCCAGGCGCTAAGTCAAAATTATGCCGGCCTAGCTGAGTGGATTGATATTGGTGACTCATGGTCAAAAGCGAACGGGCAGGGTGGATACGATTTAATGGTGCTAAAAGTCACAAACCAAGCAGTTGTTAAAGACAAGCCAATTTTATTTATTCATAGTGCAATGCATGCAAGAGAACTTACGACTGCAGCATTAACATTAGAGTTCGCGGAAAAGCTGCTTGGTGATTACGCAACTGACGCTGATAGTCGATTTATTATTAACGAACATGAAGTCCACTTTCTTTTTCAAATGAATCCGGACGGACGTAAGATCGCTGAGTCTGGTGTATATCAACGTAAGAATACAAATCAAAACCATTGCCCAGGAAGCGATGTAGGGGTTGATTTAAATCGTAATTTTGCATTCTTTTGGAATACAACAGCCAATGGCTCTAGTGGTGAGCCTTGTAATGCGACTTACCGAGGGCCTAGTGCAGAGTCTGAGCCTGAAACGATTGCCGTTTCAAACTATATTAGAAGCCTTTATCCTGACGAAAGGGGAGAGAATGAGCAAGATCCGGCGCCGACGAATAAGCCGGGATTGCATCTCGATATGCATAGCTATAGTGAACTAGTGTTATGGCCATATGGCCAAACCCGAAATACCTCACCTAACGACATTGGGTTTAAGGCGCTGGGTAATAAATTAGCTTGGTTTAACAATTATACACCTACCCAAAGTGTAGGGCTTTATCCCACAGATGGAACCAGTGATGATGTCAGTTACGGTGAACTGGGTGTAGCGGCAATCACTTTTGAATTGGGAACCTCATTTTTTCAAAGCTGTGGTATTTACCAAAATGAAGTAAGACCTGATAATTTTAAAGCTTTAAAATATGCGGCTAAAGTTGTGGCAGCGCCTTATGAGCTTGCGCGTGGCCCAGAAGTAACTCAACTTGAGCTAAACGGCTCAGAGTCTTTAGTTACAGTAGCCAAGTCGGGGCAATTAAATGTAAAAGCTGTCGCAAATGCTACACTGACAAAACTTTCCAGTAATAATCGAACCATTTCTAAAGTCATTTATTCAATCGATTCACCCATTGGTAGCGACACTGCAGGCTTACCTGAGTTTGAAGAAAATGACGGAAATTTAAGTTCTGGCGTTGAGGAATTTAGCACTAATATTGACGTTTCAAGTTTGTCGGTTGGAGAGCACATTCTTTATACCCAAGCCTTTAGTCGAGCAGGTCAACCTGGCGTTGTAAGTGCAAAGTTTTTTATGGTTGCTGAAAATAGCTCACCCGTACCGCAAATAGATTATAGTTGTACATTCTTGGTATGTGAGTTCGATGCAAGCGCCAGTAGTGATAGTGATGGAGTCATTACTTCTTATCTTTGGACACTAGATCAAACAGAAACTCTAAATGGAACGCTTGTATCACACACTTTCTCAGAAGAAGGTTCAAAAACTATTCAGTTAACTATTACTGATAATACCGGCAACCAAGCATCTACAAGCTTAACAATTGAAGTCGTGAAAGAAGTGGTTGTCACACCACCGGTTGAAACTCCTGAGCAACCGCAGAGTTCGTCTGGTGGTGGCAGTAATACGCCATGGTCTCTTACTCTACTTTGTTTGTGGTGTGGGATTATTTTGATCCAATCACGCCAATCGAGAAAGCTTAACTGGTTTTAATTTTATCTCGCTCAGCCTCATTAGCTTACCTGGTAGCCGTTAACTAAAGTTTACGGCTATCTAGTAGCTTAGATTCGCCGGGCATAAGGTTTCCAATATCCCAATTTCCAACAGACATTCGAATTAATCTTAAGGTAGGAAAGCCAACTGCAGCAGTCATGCGCCTCACTTGACGATTTTTACCTTCGGTTATGCTTAAGGCTATCCAGCTCGTTGGTATAGACTGCCTAAATCGTACTGGTGGATTTCTAGGCCAAAGGCTTTCAACTTGTTCTGGGGTTAGCTGCTTGGCCTCTGCTGGGCGAGTTATCCCGTCTTTTAAACTAACGCCTTTGGCTAATTGAGTAAGCGCTGATGAGGTTATTTCTCCCTCGACTTGAACCCAATAAGTTTTAACCTTTGAAAATTTTGGATGTGAAATCTGATGTTGAATTTTACCGTTGTTGGTAAGTATGAGTAATCCTTCTGAGTCTTTGTCTAAACGTCCAGCAGCGTACACTCCAGGAGTCTTTATATAATCTGCTAAAGTCTCATCGCCAGACTCTCCGGTAAATTGACAGAGTGTGTTATAGGGCTTATTAAAGGCTATAATAATGGTATTTTCTGGCACTTGAGGCGTTTTTTGTCGAGATCGGCTGTATTTAGACTTGTTGTTTGACTTACCTCGAATAGGCCGTTTAGCGGGATGCTGCATGTAATGTACCTGTGGCTAATAGAAGTCAGTCGACACTAGAGTAAATTTCTTTAATAACCGATAGTGTTACTAAAAAACGGGCTTAATCTAGGAATAATTAAAACAAATAGCGTATAATTTGCGCCATCTATTTTACGCAACTGGTACTTAATGGTTCAAGCGGTATTAGGAATAAGTTTCTAATCCAACCGAACAAGTAAGTATCGATGGATGATTTAACCGCGGTTCAACTTTGAAACTAGGACACCAAATGACGACATCAAAGATTATTTACACTAAAACTGACGAAGCACCAGCTTTAGCGACATATTCCTTATTGCCAATTATTGAAAGCTTCACTAAAGCAGCTGGTATTGAAGTTGAAACAAGAGACATTTCTTTAGCGGCTAGAATACTTGCAGTGTTTCCCGAGCATCTCACTGCCGAGCAACGTGTGGCAGATGCTTTATCAGAGTTAGGCGATTTAGCTAAAACACCTGAGGCTAATATTATAAAACTCCCCAATATTAGTGCGTCAATTCCTCAATTAAAAGCGACTATCAAAGAGCTTCAGACAAAAGGCTTTAATTTACCTGATTATCCAGAAGAGCCAAGCAATGATGAAGAAGCGCAAATTAAAAATACTTACGACAAAGTTAAAGGAAGTGCGGTAAACCCCGTATTACGAGAAGGAAATTCTGATCGACGCGCCCCAGCTTCGGTTAAAAACTATGCCAAGAAAAACCCGCATAGTATGGGCGCTTGGTCTGCAGATAGTGACTCGCACGTAGCAAGTATGAGCGATTCTGACTTTTTTGGTTCTGAAAAATCATTAACCATGCCAAGCGCAGACACTTTAACTATTTCATTGCAAAATAAAGACGGTATATCTTCAATATTAAAAGAGGGTTTATCTGTTCTAGAAGGCGAGATTATTGACGCAGCGGTACTTAGTACCGAGAAGTTGCGTGCTTTTATTAAAGCGCAAATTGAAGACGCTAAGCAACGTAATATTTTATTTTCGTTGCATTTGAAAGCGACTATGATGAAGGTGTCTGACCCGATTATTTTCGGTCATGTTGTGTCGGTTTTTTATGCCGATGTTTTACAAAAGCATGCTGATGTAGTCGAGGAATTAGGCGTTGATTTAAATAATGGTTTTGGCGACTTACTAAACAAAATTCAAACTTTGCCAGAAGCCAAACAAGCTGAAATTTTAGCTGATATTAATGCTTTATACGAATCAAGACCTGACATCGCAATGGTTGACTCAGATAAAGGCATAACCAATTTACATGTTCCTTCAGATGTTATTGTAGACGCCTCTATGCCTGCAATGATCCGTAGTTCAGGCCAAATGTGGAATTCTAAAGGCGAGCTGCAAGATACAAAAGCAATTATTCCTGATCGCTGTTATGCCAGTGTATATCAAGCGACAATCGATTTTTGTAAGCAAAACGGTGCTTTCGACCCTGCAACAATGGGGAGTGTGCCCAATGTTGGTTTAATGGCACAAAAAGCTGAAGAGTACGGCTCGCACGACAAAACTTTTGAGATAGCAGAAAGTGGTTCTGTTAGAGTCACTAACTCGCAAGGTGAGGTTATTTTAGAACATGAAGTTGCTAAAGGCGATATTTGGAGAATGTGCCAAGTAAAAGACGCTCCCATAAAAGATTGGGTTAAGTTAGCAGTTAACCGAGCGCGACTAAGTGATACTCCTGCAGTTTTTTGGCTAGATGCTAAGCGAGCACATGACGCCCAGCTTATCAGTAAAGTAGAAGCTTACTTAACGGAACACGACACTGAAGGCTTAGACATAAAAATTATGTCGCCACTAGAAGCAACCTTACACACTTTAGATAGAGTAAAAGCAGGTAAAGACACCATATCGGTTACCGGCAATGTGCTTCGTGATTATCTTACCGATTTGTTCCCAATATTAGAGTTAGGAACGAGTGCTAAGATGTTATCTATTGTGCCATTAATGAACGGTGGTGGTTTGTTTGAAACAGGCGCTGGTGGTTCGGCACCTAAACATGTCCAGCAGTTTGAAAAAGAAAACCATTTGCGCTGGGACTCGTTAGGAGAGTTTCTAGCTTTAGCCGCTTCGCTAGAGCATTTAAGCAACGTAAATGACAACTCAAAAGCTCAGGTTTTAGCTGACGCGTTAGATGCTGCAACCGGAACTTTCTTAGACAATAACAAATCGCCGTCTAGAAAAGTTGGCGAATTAGATAATCGTGGGAGTCACTTTTATCTTGCGATGTATTGGGCTCAAGAACTGGCTAGCCAAACTTCAGATTCAGAAATTAGTGCTAAGTTTAAAGACATAGCACAGCAATTATCGGAAAAGGAGCAGGTTATCGTAGATGAGTTAAATGCTGTGCAAGGACAAGCGATGGATATTAACGGTTATTATTATCCTGATGAAAGCCAAGCATCCGCTGCTATGCGTCCTAGCCAAAGTTTAAATGAAATACTCGCCAAGCTTTAGTTTGCCGATACTTTAAATGCAAAAACACGAGCTTCGGCTCGTGTTTTTTTTTATCAAAGTAATTGACGTGTTTTTGTGGTGTTAGAACTTACTAGGCTAAAGCATTTGGAGTTTATTTTAATTTTTTATTTTTCTTTGGCGCATAAAAAATCTGGCACAAAATTGCAGATTGAGATTGCGTGTGGTGTCATTAAACCCAATATTAAAATTGGGTTTAGATTAACTAGTCTTCTTTTTCGGAAGCTTTTAGCTCACCAGCTTTTGGGCTAATATCCAGGGCGTGCAGTCCTTTAGGGCCTTCGCAAGTTCCAAAAGTTACCTCTTGGCCTGCTTTTAGGCTTTTGTAGCCATCCATTTCGATTGTGGAATAGTGTGCAAAAATATCATCACCACCATTGTCTGGTCTAATGAAGCCATAACCTTTTGCGTTGTTAAACCACTTTACTGTGCCTGTCGCCATGTTCTACTCCTCGTTTATCCTTTGTCACATAATTCATTGAATTAACGCAGCGATACTACCATGCTAAGCCAACTAAAATTGTGATACATCTAGCTATTTCAATCTATAACTTACGTCATAGCCTACTTTTTAGGCATATTAACAAGCTATGAATCGCATAAAACAGATTAAAAGTCAAGTCTAAATTTTGTTGCTGTGAACCCGATAGTAAAATAAAAAAGCAAGCTATTGAAAAACGGCTGGTTTTACCCCATTAAAGTCGCATAAAATAAGTTATTGATAAAAAGCTTCCATTTGAAGCTGCAAATTTTAACTGATTGACTAGAATATAAGATATGAGCAACGAAAATAATCCCCAGGATGAGCATGGCGTCGCAGTCGCAGAGAGTAAACCTGAAACTAAGAAACCAAAAATGTATCGGGTGGTCTTATTAAATGATGATTACACGCCAATGGATTTTGTGGTTCAAGTTTTGAAGCGCTTTTTCTATAAGACTTCAGAGCAAGCGACAAAAGTCATGTTGCAGATTCACTATGAGGGGTATGGAATTGCTGGTGTCTATACAGCAGAAATTGCTGAAACGAAAGTCGCATTGGTGAATGATTATTCGCGATCTCATGATCATCCACTGATGTGTACCATGGAAGAAGATTAACCCGACTTAGTTACTAAGTCTCAAGACGGAATTTTTAAAGAGTTCAATAGTTTGTCTGTTGAGTTCGAGTACTACTACTAAGGTGTGTAAGCGATGTTAAGTAAAGACTTAGAATTAACCTTAAACTTAGCTTTTACCGATGCTCGGGAAAAGCGACATGAATATATGACGGTGGAGCACTTATTACTCGCCTTATTAGATAATGCTAACTCCGCTGGTGTATTGAGAGCTTGTGGTGCTGATGTAGAAAAGCTGCATAGCCAGTTGCTAAGCTTCATTGATGAAACCAGTCATATTTTGCCAGCAGAAGCTGGGGATGTTGAGACACAACCTACGTTGGGGTTTCAGCGCGTGCTGCAACGAGCTGTTTTTCATGTTCAGTCTTCCGGTAAGAAAGAAGTCACGGGTGCCAATATATTGGTGGCTATTTTCAGTGAACAGGAAAGTCAGGCTGTATATTTGTTACAACAGCAAGATATTAGTCGCTTAGATATTGTCAATTATATTTCTCACGGGATTTCTAAAATTCCTGGTGAAGAAGCCGAAACCGACGGGCTGGAGTTTGAGTCGCCCGATAAAGAAGAGACCAATAAACAGCCTACAGCGTTGGAGTCTTATACGGTTAATTTAAATCAAGAGGCTTTAGAAGGAAAAATTGATCCTTTGATAGGACGTAGTTTAGAGATAGAAAGAACGATTCAAATACTTTCCAGGCGGCGCAAAAATAACCCCTTATTTGTTGGTGAAGCAGGGGTCGGAAAAACGGCCATTGCAGAAGGTTTAGCCAAACGTATCGTTGATAAAGAAGTACCAGAGGTTATTAGTGATTGCCATATTTATTCATTAGATTTGGGCGCATTGTTAGCCGGTACAAAGTATCGTGGTGATTTTGAAAAGCGTTTAAAGGCTGTTTTAGCTGAGCTAAAAGCCGAAGATCATGCGGTATTATTTATAGATGAAATACACACTATCATTGGCGCTGGTTCAGCGTCAGGTGGAGTGATGGATGCGTCGAATTTAATAAAACCGATGCTAGCTAACGGACAGTTAAAGTGTATGGGCTCAACGACTTTTCAAGAGTATCGCGGAATCTTTGAAAAAGATCGGGCCTTGGCGCGACGTTTTCAAAAGGTCGACATCGATGAGCCGAGTATTCCAGATACTGTTGATATTCTTAAAGGGCTACGAAGCCGCTATGAAGACCATCATGAAGTTAAGTACTCTGACGCAGCATTACATTCTGCGGTTGAACTGTCGGCGAGATATATTAACGATAGACAGTTACCGGATAAGGCAATTGATGTAATAGATGAGGCGGGAGCTAATCGTCAGCTACAAGATAAAGAAGACCGCTCGCAATCAATATCGGTTCAAGATATTGAAAACATTATTGCCAAAATGGCTAAAATTCCGGCTAAAACTGTTTCTAGTTCTGATAAAAAATCGTTGAAGAACCTTGAGCGAAACTTAAAGATGGTGGTATTCGGGCAAGATGAAGCAATTGAGACTTTAACTACGGCAATTAAGTTGTCTCGTTCTGGTTTAGGAGTGGAAGATAAGCCTATTGGTAGTTTCTTATTAGCTGGACCAACCGGAGTGGGTAAAACTGAAGTAACTAAGCAGCTCGCTAAGATTATGGGGATTGAGTTTATTCGATTTGATATGTCAGAGTATATGGAAGCACATACAGTATCTCGTTTAATTGGCGCGCCTCCTGGTTATGTCGGTTATGACCAGGGTGGATTATTAACTGAAGCGGTCACTAAACACCCTTATTCAGTTATTTTGCTCGACGAAATTGAAAAGGCTCACACCGACGTTTATAACTTGCTGCTGCAAGTTATGGATCATGGTACTTTGACAGATAATAACGGACGCAAAGCCGACTTTAGAAATGTTATTTTGGTTATGACTACTAATGCCGGGGCGGCAGAGTTAGAAAAACCAAGCATTGGCTTTCAACAGCAGTCTAAAGAGTCGGACAACTTAGAAGTTATTAACCGTGTATTTACCCCAGAGTTTAGAAACCGTTTAGACGCTACAGTGTGGTTTAAGTCGCTTGATATGCAGGTAATTTGCTCCGTGGTCGATAAGTTTATCGTTGAACTACAAAGCCAGCTAGACAATAAAGGTGTTTCGCTTGAAGTTACTCAAGAAGCGCGTAATTGGTTAGCAGAGCAAGGCTTCGACAAAACCATGGGTGCAAGACCTATGGCACGGGTAATGCGCGATAAAATAAAGAAAGAGCTAGCTGAAGAGCTATTATTTGGCAAGCTCGCAAATGGCGGTCAAGTTGTCGTGGGCTACAGTGCGTCGCAGCAGAAGCTTACTTTCGAGATAGGTAAGAAAAAGGAATTAGCAGTTAAACAATAATTTGATAGGCACAAAAAAACAGGTTTAGACCTGTTTTTTTGTGGGATATTTTTACCGGCCTAGTAGTTAACCGATTGGTAGGTAACCGATTAATTTTCAACTCTTGGGTATAAATTCCAGAATCTGTTACTTTTAGGGAAACAACAGCTTATAGGTTATCTAGCTCTAAAAGTAATTCTGCCTTTTGAAAGGTCATAAGGCGTCATTTCGACCGTTACTTTGTCACCGGTTAAAATACGAATGTAGTTTTTACGCATTTTGCCAGAAATATGTGCAGTAACAATGTGCCCATTTTCTAATTCTACGCGAAACATAGTGTTTGGTAATGTTTCTAGAACAGTACCTTCTAATTCAATGCAATCTTCTTTTGCCATACTCTCACAAATTTTAGTTGAGTTTAAAACGCGCGTAATAATGCCTGAAATCTAGCTAATAATCAAAGGCTTTTACGGTTTGCTAAGATAAAATGACCCATTGTTCATTCACAAAACATTCTAGTGGGCGATATTCCCCTTTATAAGCCATTTTTTGGCTGTTTTTTATCCAATAGCCCAGGTAAACATAGTCAGATAATTGTTGTTTGCAAAGTTCAATAAGTTTAAGTATTGCTAGTCGACCTAAGCTAAATTTTGCATAGGCTGGGTCAAAAAAGGTATACACAGCAGATAACCCATCGTCAACTTGGTCATAGACACAACAAGCGACTAATTGTTGCGATTGAATGTCATAAAAGTTGAGGTAACGGCAATCGAGCCAGTCAGTTAGAAGAAATTCTTGATATTGTTTAGCCGAAGCAGGGTACATATCGCCGTCTTTATGACGTGCGTTGATGTAGTTTTCAAATAGTTGATAGTGAGTTTGGTTAAAGTGAGCGGGCTCATGTGAAACTCGAAATTTTGAAGCGCCTTTTAAGCAGCGGCGCTGTTGCTTGTTGGGCTTAAATTGAAAGCTAGGAACTCTGACCGAAATACAAGCTTGGCAAGTGTCACAATGGGGCCTATAAATATGCTCACCACTGCGTCTAAAGCCTTTGTTAATCAGCGCGGTATAAAGCAAAGTGTCATTTGGCACTTCCGGTGAAAGAAACATGGTTTTAGATAGTTGTTGAGGCAAATACGGGCAGTCATGAGCGGGAGTAAGATAAAAACTTAATTGAGTAGGTTTAAATTGACTCGCCATGTTAACAACCGATCTGAAAATTAGTTGTCGCTAAATCGCGATTGGTAAAAGTGACATTGTGCTGTTGAATGTTTTGCGTTACCAGTTGAGCAGGGGACCAAAGATCGCCGGGTAAGCTCGGTTGCACTGTTGATTCGAGGTA
Organism: Aliikangiella aequoris; assembly: GCF_053709105.1. Lineage (NCBI taxonomy): Bacteria > Pseudomonadati > Pseudomonadota > Gammaproteobacteria > Oceanospirillales > Pleioneaceae > Aliikangiella > Aliikangiella aequoris. The sequence goes on along the minus strand of NZ_CM132298.1, from coordinate 2,086,697 downwards.
ACTAAGGTAGTTTTCTCGTGAGATATTTTTAGCGCCCAAGCTCATTAAATGCGGGTTTTCTACTTGGCAATCGATGATTTTAAAGCCGAAAGGTTTTAAGTAGTTTATTAGCGCTGTTAACGCCGTTTTAGAGCCATTGGGGATGCTACTAAACATTGATTCACCACAAAAAGTGCCTCCAACATTTACCCCGTAAATTCCGCCTACTAACTGATTGTTTTGCCAAACTTCTACGGAATGCGCGCGCTTAATTTCATGCAATGCTAAATAGGCTTGTTTCATCTCTAGAGTAATCCAAGTCCCATTAATATCATCTCTTGGTTTGGCGCAGGCTTCTAAGACTTGAGCGAAAGCTGCGTTTAAAGTAATTGTAATTGACGGGCACTGCAACAGGCGTTTAACTTCTTTGCGAAGCTTAAATTGCTCGATAAAAAACACCGTGCGTGGATCAGGAGACCACCACAAAATTGGCTCTTCATGAGAATACCAGGGAAATATTCCTAGGCTGTAGGCCGTGAGCAGGCGTGACGTTGATAAATCACCGCCAGCAGCTAACAGACCATTGGGTTCAGCCAAAGCCTGGTGCACTGTAGGAAAAGGGGTGTCGATATCTAAATACGCTAGCATAATTAAAGCATAGCACTAACAAAAAAGAGATACACTAAATAGGTATCTCTTTTGAGTGTGATTTAGAATTAAAACAAATATCAGTTGAACTGCATCTCAGGAATTTCTCCTTCGATAATAAGTTTTCCGGCTGTTTTTTGTTTTATCTCGTCTACGCTGACACCCGGAGCTCTTTCTATTAAATAAAATGCACCATTTTTTATTTCTAATACCGCTAAGTCGGTTACAACTTTTTTAATACAATCGACACCCGTTAGAGGTAGAGTGCAACTTTCTAGTAATTTAGAATTACCATGCTTGTCTGCGTGGGTCATTGTAACCACTATATTTTGTGCACCTGCAACTAAATCCATCGCGCCGCCCATACCTTTCACAAGTTTACCGGGAATCATGTATGATGCGATATTACCGTTTTGATCAACTTCGAACGCGCCAAGTACGGTGAGATCGACATGGCCACCTCTAATCATTGCAAAACTTTCTGCCGATGAAAAAATAGAAGCGCCGGCAATTGCCGTCACAGTTTCTTTGCCTGCGTTGATCATATCAGGGTCAACTTGTTCTTTAGTAGGGTAAGGTCCCATACCAAGTAAGCCATTTTCTGACTGCAGCATTACTTCAATGTTTTTAGGTACATAATTCGCGACTAAAGTAGGGATTCCAATTCCTAAATTTACATAAAACCCGTCTTCAAGTTCTTGCGCCACTCGCTTAGCAATTTGTTCTCTGTTTAATGCCATTTTCTTGCTCCCTTAATTGCTTTCAGCCAATGTTAAACGTTCTATTCGTTTTTCAAAGCTTGCTTGAATTACGCGATCGACATAAATACCTGGGGTGTGAATTTGGGTTGGTTTTAACTCACCAACTTCGACAATTTCTTCAACTTCAACCACCGTAATTTTTCCGGCTGTTGCAGCCATTGGATTGAAGTTCATGGCTGTATCACGATAGACTAGATTACCGGTTTTATCGGCTTTCCATGCTCTAATAATGGCGAAGTCTCCAGTGATAGACTCTTCCAAAATATAGTTTTTGCCATTGTATTGGCGTGTTTCTTTTCCTTCAGCTACCGGTGTGCCGTAACCTGTTGCAGTATAAAAAGCAGGAATACCAGCACCACCTGCGCGCATTTTTTCAGCTAATGTACCTTGAGGAGTTAACTCTACCTCTAGCTCTCCTGACAAAAACTGACGTTCAAACTCGGCGTTTTCACCAACATAAGAAGAAATCATTTTCTTTATTTGCTTGTCTTGTAATAATAAGCCTAAGCCAAAATCATCAACGCCGCAGTTATTTGAGACAAAGGTCAAATCTTTAGTTCCCATTTTTTTAATTTCTGCAATTAACCCTTCCGGGATCCCGCACAAACCAAATCCGCCTGCAATGACGGTCATACCGTCAGTTAATCCGTGCATCGCCTCGCTGTAGCTCGATACGACTTTGTTAAAGCCGGCCATAAATCTACTCCTATTAAATTTTTTAGTCGCCAATATTTTTATTGGAGCGTGTCGTTTAATTATTTATCTTTTTGCTAGTAACGCTTTCGCTACTTTAGAGTTGTTTTCGCGCTTTAAATAGCGGCTAATATAATCACCTGCAGCAACGAGTTGCTCTAAATCAACATGATGCTTAATACCTAATCCATTGAGTAAATACACAACATCTTCAGTTGCAACGTTTCCACTTGCGCCTTTTGCATATGGACAACCACCGAGTCCCGCGACTGATGAATCAATATTCATTATTCCCATTTCAAGCGCGGCATATATATTAGCTAAAGCTTGACCGTAAGTATCGTGAAAATGTACGGCAATTTGTTTTAAAGGAATCAATTTTTCGATGGTTTCAATTAATGTTTTTGTTTTTCCTGCAGTACCAGTGCCAATTGTATCACCTAGAGAAATTTCGTAACTACCACTTTGGTACAATAGTCGAGCAACTTCGGCGACTTTTTCGGCTGCTATGTCGCCTTCATAGGGACAACCCATAACACACGAAACGTAGCCTCTTACTTTTACCTGATGTTTTGCGGCGGCTTCAAATATTGGTTCGAATCGCTCAATACTTTGCTTAATAGAGCAATTAATATTTTTTTTAGAAAAGCTCTCTGAGGCTGCCGCAAATACCGCGACTTCTTTCACGCCACAGCTTAGCGCATTTTCAAAGCCTTTTAGGTTTGGAGTGAGTACTGGGTAATTAACTGAACCAGAAAAATCCAGTTGTTTAGCTATTTCTAAATGATCTGACATTTGCGGAACCCATTTGGGCGAAACAAAGCTAGTTGCTTCAATGACGCTTAAGCCGCTTTTAGCGAGCCGCCTAATAAGTTCCAATTTTACTTCGGTAGGTACTGGCGTCGCTTCGTTTTGAAGCCCGTCGCGCACGCCAACTTCAATTATTTTTACTGAATCTGGTAGCACTTACTCTTCCTCAAAAGTGATAAGTTCGGCACCGTCTTCTACTAAGTCGCCAACTTTATAAAATACATCGGCTACCACCGCATCTTGGTGAGCTTTGATGGTATGTTCCATTTTCATTGCTTCCATTACGATAAGAGCTTGGCCTTGCTCAACTGAGTCACCTGCGGAAACTAATACGTCTATTATAGTACCCGGCATAGGGGCGGTTAAATTGGCTTGCGAGTCTTGACCGAGTTCAACTTGGCTATGATCGACTATTTCAATCTCCCAGTTTTTCGCATTTTTAAAGATGACCATTCGGTTCGCGTTTTCGGCAATATTGAGTACGTGTTGGTGGCCATTAATATTTAGATGGAGTTTTGCTTGTGCTTGTTCGTCAAAACTTAAGTTTCCTGATACCCTGTATTCATTGTTTTCTATTTCAAATATAAATCCATGCTCTCTAAAGTGTGCAATGATTGGATAGGTTTGGCCTGCGTAAATTAGCTCCATCGCATGATGGTTGTCTTCATTAAGTCTCCAGCCTGAATTATCGTTCCAAGGTGAGCGACTATCTATACAACCATATTGATTTAATTGCATTTGATTAAGTAATACTTTTAATGCTGCAGCGGCTAACAATGAATGGTCTATTTGGTCGTTATAAACAAGCAACTCTTCATCGTGTTTCTCTAGAAAATGGGTATCAAGATCAGCATTGATAAAAGCGTCATTGCTGGCTAGTTGATGCAAAAACTCGATATTAGTGGTAACGCCCGCTACATGGAAATTCTTTAACGCACCTCTTAAACGGGCGAGGGCGGCGTCTCTATTGTGATCCCAGACAATTAATTTTGCTATCATTGGGTCGTAATATACCGATACCGAGTCACCAGAAATTATGCCTGAATCTACGCGCACGTTTTGATTAATTTTAGGTAAACCTAAATGATGAATTTGCCCGGTTGCTGGTAAAAAATCGTTGCTAGGATCTTCAGCATAAATTCGCGCTTCAAAGGCGTGTCCCGTCATGCTAATTTGACTCTGCTGTTTCGGCAGTGCTAATCCGTTAGCAACCATTATTTGCCACTCGACCAAATCGAGTCCAGTAATCATTTCAGTGACAGGGTGCTCAACTTGAAGTCGCGTGTTCATTTCCATAAAGTAAAATGATCCATCTTCGTCGTATAAAAACTCGACCGTACCAGCGCCTTGGTAACCTATGGCTTGCGCTGCTTTTATTGCTACTGCGCCCATTTTTTGTCGGTTAACTTCACTTAAACCTGGAGCTGGCGCCTCTTCAATAACTTTTTGGTGGCGACGCTGTACGCTACAGTCACGCTCAAATAGATGCACAGCGTTATTGTGAGAGTCTGCAAATACTTGAATTTCAACGTGACGGGGTTTGGTTAAATACTTTTCAATTAATACTCTGTCGTCACCAAAAGAAGATATAGATTCGCGTTTACATGAGTTAAGCGCTTCGATAAAGTCTTTGCTTTTTTCAACCACACGCATGCCTTTACCTCCACCTCCGGCGGTGGCTTTTATTAGCAATGGATAGCCTATTTTATCAGCTTCTGCTTGTAAGGTAGCTTCGCTTTGGTCTTCGCCATGATAGCCCTCAACTAATGGAACACCGGCTTTTTGCATAATGGATTTTGCGGTGCTTTTAGAGCCCATAGCAACAATAGCTTCAACAGGTGGACCCACAAAGACAATATTATTAGCTGCACATTGCTTTGCAAAGCTCGCGTTTTCAGAAAGAAAACCGTAGCCTGGGTGGACCGCATCAGCGTTTGCTTGTTTAGCGACTTCGATAATTTTGTCAGTTTTTAAATAGCTGTCTTTTGCCGCTGAGCCGCCCACGTAATAAGCTTCATTAGCGAGCTTAACATGTTGAGCGTTTTTGTCTGCATCAGAATAAACTGCTACACACTCAATTCCCATTGCTTGCGCGGTTTTAATAATTCTGCACGCAATCTCACCACGGTTGGCGATTAATAACTTACTAATTCCAATTTGTCGCATTAATTTGTCCTGCAATGTTTATTCTTGTATGTCTTGATTAAGCCAGCTTGGCGAGCGCTTTTCTAGGAATGCAGCGACTCCTTCTTTACCTTCTACAGAGGCACGAATATCTGCGATTCGCTGCGCAGTTTCTCTAATTAATTCTTCGTTTATCGATTGGTTATAAACGTAATCGACCAGTTTATTTGCTTGATGCATAGCTTGAGGGCTATTGCTTAAAAGGCTATTAATATAGTCACTAGCGCTAGTTTCTAACGCTTCGTGGTCTACAACAATATGCACTAAACTCATCATTTGTGCTTGTTGTGCATTAAACCTTTCTGCAGAAATAAAATAGCGCTTAGCGTTTCGCTCGCCCAGTGCTCTAACAACATAAGGGCTAATTACAGCAGGGATTAAACCGAGTTTAACTTCTGATAGGCAAAACTGTGCTTTGTTACTTGCAATAACAATGTCGCAACAGGCGACTAAGCCAACACCACCACCAAACGCTGCACCTTGGACTATTGCTACTGTTGTTTTCGAGCAACTGTCTAGCGCTTGCATTAAACCAGCAAGTTGTAGAGAGTCTTGGTAGTTTTCTTCCCAGCTATAAGTGGCCATTCGTTTCATCCAGTTGAGATCTGCACCGGCAGAAAAGCTTTTACCGTTGGCCGCTAAAACTAGAATTTTTACATTATCATCTTGATCAATTTTATTAATTTCTTGGGTCAATTGACGAATCATTTTGTCGTCAAACGCATTATGAATTTGCGGGCGGTTCATGCGTATTGTGGCAACGCCATTGTCTTGTATATCAACTTTTAAAATTGCTTCACTCATTGTTTAGCCTTTATTATAAAATTCACAATATTCTTTAAACTACATTCTAAATACACCAAACTTTGTTTCTTCGGTTGGGGCGTTTAAACTGGCAGAAAGTCCTAACCCTAAAACTTTGCGAGTGTCGGCTGGGTCGATAACACCATCATCCCAGAGTCTCGCGCTAGCGTAGTAGGGGTGGCCTTGCTCTTCATACATGGCCTCAATGGGCGCTTTAAACTTAGTTTCATCAGCTTCGCTCCAAGACTCGCCCTTACGTGCATAGTTGTCACGCTTAACTTGCGCTAACACATTGGCTGCTTGTTCGCCTCCCATAACTGAAATGCGCGCATTAGGCCACATCCACAAAAATCTTGGGCTATAGGCGCGACCGCACATTCCATAATTACCTGCGCCAAAACTTCCGCCAACAATAACAGTAAACTTAGGCACTTTGGCACAGGCAACCGCGGTAACCATTTTTGCGCCATTTTTTGCAATGCCACTGTTTTCGTATTTACGCCCGACCATAAAGCCAGTAATGTTTTGTAAAAACACTAAAGGAATATTACGTTGACAGCACAGCTCAATAAAATGTGCGCCTTTTAATGCTGATTCAGAAAACAATATTCCGTTATTGGCAACTATACCAACAGGGTATCCCCAAATTTTTGCAAAACCACACACTAAAGTTGTGCCATAAAGCGGTTTAAACTCATCAAACGCACTTGCGTCTACAATGCGCGCAATAATTTCTTTTATATCAAAAGGCTTTCGTGAGTCGGTTGGAATAACGCCATAAATATCTTCTAACGGGTAGGCTGGCGCTTGCGGCTCTGCTACTTTCCAGGGGGTGTGCTTTTGTCTGTTCAAGTGAGAAACACAATTGCGTGCTAAGCTGAGCGCGTGCTTATCATCAACTGCATAATGGTCGGTTACGCCCGAAGTTTTACAGTGTACATCGGCGCCACCTAAATCTTCTGCGGTCACTTCTTCACCTGTGGCCGCTTTAACTAATGGTGGGCCGCCAAGAAAAATAGTACCTTGTTCTTTTACAATAATACTTTCATCTGCCATTGCTGGAACATAAGCTCCACCAGCGGTACAACTGCCCATTACAACAGCAATTTGAGCAATACCTTTGGCTGATAAATTTGCTTGATTAAAAAAGATTCTGCCAAAGTGATCTCGATCAGGAAAAACTTGATCTTGTTGAGGTAAGTTAGCACCACCTGAGTCTACTAAATAAATACAGGGCAAATGATTTTGCTCGGCAATTTCTTGTGCTCTTAAATGTTTTTTCACAGTTTCAGGAAAGTAAGTGCCGCCTTTTACTGTTGCGTCGTTGGCAACAATAACGCATTCTTGTCCGTTAACCCGCCCAATACCAGTAATAATTCCGGCCGCAGGTACTTGGTCGTCATACATGCCGTAAGCAGCAAACTGTGATAACTCTAGAAAGGGAGAACCGACATCTAATAATTGCCTAACTCTATCTCTCGGTAATAACTTGCCTCGGCTAAGATGTTTTTGTTGGCGTTCAGTTCCGCCACCTTGAGCAATAACTAACATCTTATCTTTTAAATCATCGACAAGTGATTGCATTTTCTCGGCATTGGCCAAGAAGTCTGGGCTGCGCGGGTTGAGCTTGGTTTTAATTACTGGCATTTTTTAATCCGTTTAAATTAAAGCATGAGTTAATTTAGTCATTCATTACTGCTCTTGAAATAACAAGTTTTTGAACTTCGCTTGTTCCTTCATAAATTTGGCAAATTCTAACGTCGCGATAATATTTTTCTACTGGAAAGTCATTTAAGTAGCCATAGCCACCAAAGACTTGAATCGCATCAGAGCAAATTTTTTCAGCGACTTCACTGGCAAATAATTTGGCCATAGAAGCTTCTTTTAAACAGGGTTTGTTTTCATCCTTAAGTCGCGCTGCATTGTGTACCATAAGGCGAGCCGCTTCTAGCTGTGTTGCCATATCGGCTATTTTAAATCCAATAGCTTGATGCAAGTGAATAGGTTTACCAAATGCACTTCTTTCTAATGCATATTGCTTTGTTGCTTCTAATGCGGCTCTCGCGATACCAACACTTTGTGCAGCAATACCGATACGGCCGCCTTCTAAGCCAGACAACGCAATTTTGTAACCTTCACCTTCTTTACCTAATAGGTTGCTGGCTGGAATTCGACAATCCTCAAACAAAATTTGACAGGTGTCTGAAGCGTGCTGGCCTAGTTTGTGTTCAACGTTGCTGACCTGATAACCGGGCGTGTTAGTTGGTACAATAAAAGCAGAAATACCTTTTTTACCGGCACTTGGGTCGGTTACTGCAAATACAATGGCGATGTCAGCTGTTTTTCCAGAAGTAATAAACTGTTTTACTCCGTTTAAAACGTATTCGTCTCCATCTTTAACTGCTTTGGTTTTTAAATCTGAAGCATCTGAGCCTGCGTGAGGTTCAGTTAAGCAGAAAGCAGCGAGCTTTTCACCGGCAGCTAAAGGTTTCAAAAATTCTTCTTTTTGCGCGTCATTGCCAAAGTTTAAAATTGGCATACAACCAACCGAGTTAGTGACGCTAATCACTGTAGAACAAGCCGCATCGCCGGCGGCTATCTCTTCTAAAACGAGAGCGGCAGAAAAATATCCGATATCGCAGCCATGCCACTTTTCAGGCACTAGCATGCCATAAAATCCTAGTTCACCTAAGCCTTTTAAAGCGTCAGCCGGAAAGGTTTTGTCACGGTCCCATTGCGCAGCATAGGGGGTTATTTTTTCTGCGACATATTGACGAGCCGCGTCTTGAATCATGGTTTGTTCTTCAGTTAGAAGCATGAATAATCTCTCAATTAAACTGATGCCCAGCTATGGGTATCATTAAAATTTGTGGTGTTAACAAAAAAGTGTTATTGAAACCATTTATGGCACTTTATTAGTGCCACGTGGGTTTAATTAACGCTTCGTTTAAACGAGCTCAATAGCCATCGCGGTTGCTTCGCCACCACCAATACAAAGTGACGCAACCCCTTTACTTTTACCGTATTTTTTAAGTGCTGCAATTAAGGTAATTAAAATGCGTGTACCGCTAGTTCCAATAGGGTGGCCAAGTGCGCATGCGCCACCGTGTACGTTAACTTTTTCAGGGTCCAATTTAAGGTCTTTTATAGCGGCCATAGTGACAACGGCAAAGGCTTCATTTATTTCAAAAAGGTCAACATCGTCAACAGTCCATTGAACATTATCTAACAAGGTTTGCATTGCGCTGACTGGGGCAATGGTAAACTCTGCAGGTTTGCGAGCGTGAGTGGCATGTCCAACAATCTTCGCCAAGGGTTTTAAACCACGTTGTTGAGCGTCTGATTGACGCATTAATACAACCGCCGCAGCGCCATCTGATATTGAACTTGCATTGGCTGCAGTTACACTACCGTCTTTTTTGAAAGCAGGGCGCAAACTTGGAATTTTATCAGGACGCGCTTTTAATGGTTGTTCGTCGTGCTTAACTTCTACTTCACCTTTACGTGATTTAATCGTTACAGGAACAACTTCTTGGTCGAAAGAGCCATCTTCTATTGCTTTTTTGGCGCGCGCTAATGAGGTAATGGCAAACTCGTCTTGCTGTTCACGAGTAAATTTATAAGAGTCGGCACAATCTTCTGCAAAAACTCCCATTGCTTTGCCTTCGTAAGCGTCTTCTAGTCCGTCAAATGCCATGTGATCTAAGACTTGTGAGTGACCAAAACGATAGCCTTGACGCGCTTTAGGTAACATATGTGGCGCGTTACTCATGCTTTCCATTCCGCCAGCAATCATTACAGAGTTATTTCCTGCACTGAGCATATCATGGGCAAACATGACGGACTTCATACCAGAGCCACAAACTTTATTTATTGTGGTACAGCCGGTTGCTAAGGTTAAGCCTGCGCCAATACTGGCTTGACGTGCTGGTGCTTGGCCAAGCGCTGCAGGTAATACGCAGCCCATAATCACTTCGTCGACATCTTCTGCAGCAATACCAGAGCGCTCTACCGCGGCCTGTATAGCAAAAGCGCCAAGCTCAGTCGTTTTTAAAGGCGAAAGTTCGCCCATAAAACCGCCCATTGGGGTTCTAGCCATTCCAACAATAACGATAGGATCTTGTGACATTATCTTTTCCTCAAATCAATTTGTTTAATTCAACGCCAAAATACTGATTTGGCGGGATAGGTAGCCACTTTAGCTTCACTAGGGGCACCTTAACTGATACGACTGTTACCAAAAACACCATCCTGTTACTAGCTATGGTGTTTGTTGTATTAGGTTTATTAAATAATAATCGAATTAGCTTGTTTCTTTAAATAACTCTCGGCCAATAAGCATACGCCGAACTTCTGAAGTACCTGCGCCAATTTCATAGAGTTTGGCGTCGCGTAATAAACGGCCAGTAGCAAACTCATTGATATAACCGTTCCCACCGAGGCACTGTATTGCCTCTAAAGCCATTTGTGTGGCTTTTTCGGCACTGTATAAAATAACTCCAGCAGCGTCTTTGCGTGTAGTTTCGCCGCGGTCGCATGCTTGTGCAACGTTGTATACGTAAGACTTGCAAGCATTCATTGTTGTGTACATGTCGGCTAACTTGCCTTGCATTAATTGAAACTCGCCAATTGCTTTACCAAACTGTTTGCGTTCATGCACATAGGGCAAAACAATATCCATGCAAGCTTGCATAATACCGGTAGGGCCACCAGATAAAACGACTCTTTCATAATCTAGGCCACTCATTAACACACTAACACCTTGGTTGAGCTCACCTAAAATGTTTTCTTTTGGAACCGCACAATCTTCAAACACAAGTTCACAGGTATTTGAGCCGCGCATACCTAGTTTGTCTAGTTTTTGTGCTGTTGAAAAGCCGGCAAATTCTTTCTCAATGATAAACGCAGTTATACCTCTAGAACCGGCTGTTGGATCGGTTTTAGCGTAAACAATTAGTACATTAGCGTCTGGACCATTAGTGATCCACATTTTATTACCATTTAATAAATAATGATCGCCTTTGTCTTCTGCTTTCAGGCGTAAACTTACGACATCAGATCCCGCGCCTGGCTCGCTCATTGCGAGAGCACCAATATATTCACCAGAACATAATTTAGGTAAATATTTTTGTTTTTGAGCTTCCGTGCCATTTTTACGTAATTGGTTAAGGCAAAGATTTGAATGAGCCCCATAGCTTAAGCCTATGCTAGCAGATGCTCGGCTGATTTCTTCCATTGCGACAACATGCTCTAAATAACCTAATCCAGAACCACCGTACTCTTCTTCAACGGTCATACCAAGTAAACCCATTTCTCCAAACTTAGGCCAAAGCTCGTTCGGAAATTCGTTTTCTTGATCAACTCGTTCTGCAATTGGTGCGATTTCTTTTGCAGCAAATGCTCTAACTGTTTCACGGATCATATCGGCGGTTTCGCCAAGATTAAAATTTAAACCTGAATACATGAGTGCCTCTAGTTTTGATTAATTTTGTGTTCGAGCTGTTCTAGCTCAGTTAGCATAGTCTTAATGTCTTGTTGTTGTTGATACAGCGCGTCGCGCCTTTCTGCAATTTTAGTCAGTAGTAATTGAGTTTGTTTTTGTTCACCACTGGGTGAGTCGTACATTGAAATGATTTCGCGTATTTCCGATAAAGAAAAGCCAATTCGCTTTCCTCTAAGTATTAACTGAAGGCGAATTCGGTCGCCACGGCGATAGATACGCGTTGACCCGTTTCTCGCTGGAATGAGCAATTTCTCGTCTTCGTAGTGTCGAATAGAGCGAGGCGTAATTGAGAACTCTTGAGCGAGCTCACTTATGGAGTATGTTTTATCTAAATCAGTCATAGTAAGGCTATTATAGTTACCCTTTACGTGAACGTAAAGCTAGTGAAAGACCTTGCCATTGTGGTAAGACCTCTACTGAGCGGTTATTGCACCTTGTTTGAGTTGGTTGTTTTTTACCCGCTAGGTCGAGGGCTATACCTTATAACGTTACTTACTAAAACTATAAAAGTACGTTTTTTTATCTAAAAATGTGATAAGTTGAGCCGTTTTGTTGGGTTTTGGGTTAATATACTTCGAACAAAAATAAAACAGTTACTAACAATAATAAAGCGCTGCATTTGCACCGACGTTATATCGCAAAGCAAAAGATAAAGAATAATAAGCAAGGAGGCACTAATGACTCATGTGAATAAATCTACAAACGCCACTAACGGCGTTTCGTCAAACCTTGATCCGGCTAAGTGTAATCTAGATTCACAAGATGAAAATACAGATTGCGAATCAGTCGCTGCAACTAAAGTCATTCAGGCCGAAATCAATTTAATTAACAAGCAAAGGAAAAACCGGCTTAAAGAGCATTCAGACTCACCTAAAAATGACCAACAAGTCCCCTTAGATCCGCAACGATTTTACGACTCTGCGCCAGTTGACTTGATTGGGCTTGGAATATCCGGAGGGGGGATTCGCTCGGCGGCATTTTCAGTTGGGGTGATTCAAGCGCTAGATAGTAGCCGAAGTAAAAATGAAAATGAAAATACACTCTATGCACGAGTAGATTATCTATCTACAGTTTCTGGCGGTGGCTACACAGGATCTGCTGTAAGTTGGTTTAATTACACTAACTATACCCAAGGCGGAGAGAAAGATTATATTTGTCCTTTTGGCATTGCAAAAGAAGGCGTAAGAACTCAAGCGGTCAAGAAAGGTGCCACAGCCTCTAAAGACAAAATCAATCCCAACCAATTTTTATCTTATTTGCGCCAACACGGAAAGTACCTTACCCCAGGAAATGGGTTCAATATTGTTGCATTTATAGCCACAATTTTTAAAGCAATGACTACCTCTTTATTGTTTTATTTTAGTGTTGCATTCTTGGCATTTTCATTTAGTCCTTTACTGACTATTTATTTGGGTAAGCCTATTATTCATGCCAAACAATTTGGCATTTACGCAATTTATCTTGTGTGTGGCCTATTTGGCGTTTACTTACTTAGTGGGTTTGTTATGGGAATTCACGCTTGGGCTAAAAAGCGCAGGCAAAACCATACGCTTAGTATCTTTTTAAACTTTGTTTCAATATTCGCTATGCTGACTTTAGTGGTTGGTGCTTATTTTTTTGTGTTTATAAGCCAAGCAGGTGATTCATTTGTTGAAGAAGTCATTGTGGCCTTTTATGCACTTGCATTTTTGTATTTAATTGCACCCGGAAGTACTTTTTATTTTAACAGCAACAATTCTCATGATTATAATCGACGTTCGATTGTTTATTGGCGCCTAGGCTTAATTACAACATTAGCTTTAGTGTTAATCTTAGTCTTATTTATCCCTTGGCTTAGTCATGTTCTTTTTGTTGATATGCCACAAGCAATGAGTTACACCGGCTCTGTATCGTTTTTTAGTTTGATTGCCACTTTGTTTACATTACAAGAAAAGTTAAAAAAGAAAACTAAAGGTATACCAATTAATTATATTTTGTATCCGCTAGCGGCAATTCTTATTTTAAGTTTACTCGCGTTAGCTTACAGTTTAAATGCGCATCTTTTGGGTGATCAATTCAAATCAACGGTTGAAGTTGCTTGGCATAAAAACTTAGTGTTATTACCTTATGGTGTAGCTGCTTTAATCGTAATTGCAGGCACTATGATTAATTTAAATTACCTTTCCATTGGTAAAGTTTATCGCGATCGCTTAATGGAAACTTTTATGCCTTCAGTTGCCAGCGTCCAAAATAATCAGTGGGGACTTTCGTTTGACGCGGATAATAAAGTGCTGACAGATTTTGTTGATAATCAAGTTAAAACTACTGGGCCTTATCACCTAATTAATACTAACTTAGTACTTATTGACGATAAAGAAATTCGTTTTAAAGGTAGAGGCGGCGACAACTTTATTTTATCTCCTCTGTACTGCGGTTCAGACGCGACACAATGGTTGAGTTCAGATAAGTTTGAAGATGGTAAAATGACATTAGCAACTGCAATGGCGACCTCTGGTGCTGCGGTAAATCCTAATGCTGGAGTGGCAGGGCAAGGGGTAACCACTAACCGGATTGTTTCAATTCTTATGACACTGTTAAATGTTAGGTTAGGGCATTGGGTGAATAATTTAACGGCTAAGCCGAAACAACCAACGTTCTGGCGTCCAGGCCTTAAACAAGGTTTATTAGGTATTGGGTTTAACAGCGAAGCTGAGTTTTTAGAGCTATCTGATGGTGGGCACTTCGAAAATCTTGCGGTGTATGAGCTGATTAGGCGAAGAGTTAAAACTATTATTGTGAGTGATGCAGGTGCGGATCCTGGTTTTAATTTTGCCGATCTAGGCAATCTAGTCGAAAAAGTTAGAGCCGATTTTGGAGTATCTATTCGATTTGACTGTGTTTTCGATAAAGATGGTAAAGAGCTGGCTAAAGATGCCCTAGACAATTTGGAAAGCTGCATTAACTATGATTTAAGCTATCTTATTCCTGGTACCAGAGGAAATACCCCTTTTGAAAAGAAGTTTGAGCTGGCCGAAAGAGGCTTTGCAATTGCCAGAATTTACTATCCAGAAAAACAAGGAAAATCTGAGCCTGCTTATTTAATTTATCTTAAATCTACCATGATTACTGGTTTACCTGCAGATATTTACGCCTACAAGGCTGCTAACCGCAGTTTCCCTGATCAGCCAACGTCAGATCAGTTTTTTGATGAGAACCAATTTGAGAGTTATCGCGAACTTGGTTATCAAATCACTCGAGAAATGTTGCAAGATAAGGCTTGTAGAAAAATTTTAGCCATCGATAAGTAATAATAACCAGCGACTAGATACTCCGAACACTTAAAGCTAAAAAGCAACTTTAAAATGCTGCATAGGCCAAAGCCCTAAACAGGGCTTTCAAGTGTCTATTATTCACTCAATGGATTACTACCAAGACAACTTTTATCACTCTAAATGTAGTTGCAAATAATTCGCATTTAGACTAATATTCACATTAAGCGAGCTTGCCTAATGACAAAGTTAGATAAGCTCAATGTTCGTATGCTCTGCATAGTAAGCTGTGTATAAGTAAGCCCGCACAGGCAGCTATAGCGAATAGGAAAGCTTTTTAAATTAGATGCTAATCGAGTTTCACTCGGTAAAACGGAGAACATGATGGCGTATTGCCTAACCGAAGTCAGTGCACAGCAAAAAGTGAAAGTGGTGAGTATTGGCGCTGCACGCAGTCTTTTTCGTAAAAAATTGCTGGCAATGGGCGTGACACCAGGTATTGAGCTGAATATTACGCGTATTGCACCAATGGGTGGTCCGTTAGAACTTACCCTTCGTGGCTTTTCGCTAAGTTTACGCCGTAGTGAAGCTGAAAATATACACGTTGAGCTGATGGAAGCTTCAGCTTAATCCGTTTGAATTTTAAATTATCGCTTATTTCAAGTCTGTCCTTTTACCGGAACTAGTTTAAACCTCTATGTTAAACCAACCCATCATTGCGCTCTGCGGCAACCCTAACTGTGGTAAAACTACTTTGTTCAATCTATTAACTGGTTCACGCCAAGAAGTAGGAAATTGGCCGGGAGTAACGGTAGAGCGAAAATCTGGTCGCTACCAACATGACGGACAGTCTATTGAAGTGGTCGATCTACCCGGTACTTATTCTTTAGACGTAGTAGACGAGTCTGTGGCTTTAGATGAGCGTGTCGCTAGAGACTATATTCTTGCTGACGAAGCAGATCTAATTGTCAATATCATCGACGCATCAAATATTGAAAGAAACCTGTATTTAACGACGCAGCTGTTAGAGCTTAACAAGCCTATGCTAGTCATACTTAATATGTTTGATGTGGCTGAAAGTAATCGGCTAAAAATTGATGTTGAAAGGCTCGCTAAACATTTAGGCTGTCCGGTTATTCCATTTAGTGCTCGCCGGGCTAAAAATGCCGATCCAGTGAAGGCGTTAGTTTCTCAACTTATTATTCAACCAGAAAATATAGTCGATTTCGAGTTAGACTTTGACGCGGAATTTGAACCGAGTTACGCCAAGGCAAAAGAGATAGTCCATGATTATGCAGCGTCAATTAATAAGCCCAAGTCTTGGGTTGCATTGCGAGCGATCGAAGATGAAACATTTCAGCTGCCAGCACCAATCGAGAATGAGTTTAAACAGGCTACTCAAAGCTTGCTTAAAAACTATGGCGAAGATATTGATATTGTTATTGCTGAAGCTCGGTTTAACAAAATACTTAATTGGATTGAAGCTTGCGTTAATAAGGAAGGGCAAATTTCTAGAAGCCTTTCAGTAAAGTTAGATCAATTTTTTCTAAACAAGTACCTCGGCATTCCGCTATTTTTATTTGTGACATATTTAATGTTCTTGTTTACCATAAAAGTCGGTGGTGCTTTTATCGACTTTTTCGACCAAGCCGTTGGCGCGGTGCTAGTAGATGGAGCTAGTGTTTGGTTAAGCGAAACGGGACTACCTGCCTGGTTGGTGACTATTTTAACTAATGGAGTAGGCGGCGGCATTCAAACGGTTTCTACTTTTATTCCTATCATAGCAAGTCTATATTTATTTCTTTCGGTTTTAGAAGATACCGGCTATTTAGCTCGTGGTGCTTTTGTTATGGATCGCTTTATGCAATCAATTGGCTTACCCGGAAAGTCATTTATTCCACTGATGGTTGGGCTCGGGTGTACAGTACCAGCCATTTATGCAACACGTTCTCTCGAGTATCACAAAGATCGAATTATGACCGTTATGATGAGCCCATTCGTTTCATGCGGTGCGCGTTTGCCAGTGTATATTTTGTTTGGTGCTGCATTTTTTCCTAACGACGCTCAAAACCTTGTGTTTGCGCTTTATTTAATCGGCATTGCAGTAGCAGTGCTAACTGGTGTTGTACTTAAACGCACATTATTACAAGGCGAGAATTCTCCTTTTGTGCTCGAATTACCCGCTTATCACTTACCTAACTTAAGAAATGTAGCTACCAAAACATGGGAAAAATTGAGTTCGTTCGTGTTAGGTGCCGGTAAACTGATTGTGATAGTTGTAATCGTTTTAAGCTTTTTTAACTCACTTGGGAACGATGGTTCGTTTGGAAACGAAAACAGTGAAAAGTCAGTATTGACTAGTATAGGAAAGAGCATCACGCCCATTTTTAAACCCATGGGTGTTAGTGAAGAAAATTGGCCTGCTACCGTTGGTATTTTCACTGGCTTATTTGCTAAAGAAGTGGTGGTTGGCACTATCGATTCGTTATATACCAGTCAAATTACTTCGCAAAACGAAGAGCCTAAGTTTGATTTAACTGCCGCGTTAACTGATGCGGTAATGACGATACCAGTCAATCTAGGAGCTGTACCTGAGTCTTGGGACGATCCAGTAGGTATAAAAGTGGGTGATGTAAAAAATTTAGAACAAGTTGCTGCAGACCAAGATGTTGATCGTCAGCTATTTGCTGTTTTACAAACCGCATTTGGAGGAACCCTAGCAGCATTTTCTTATTTATTGTTTATATTGTTATACTCACCATGTGTATCTGCACTAGGCGCTACTCATAAAGAAACAGGCACAAAATGGACGCTCTTTAGTATTATTTGGACTACCTTCTTAGCTTATAGTATGGCGACAGTTTGCTTTCAGCTGGGTCAATTAGAAACAAATTTTGATAGCGCAATTGCTTGGATTGGCCTGTTCGTTGGTTTGTATTTTATGGTTTATGTGTTATTAAAATTTATTGGCAATAAGCAACATAAAAAAACGGTTTCTATTGTGCAGGTAGAAAGCTAATGTTGATGGATATCAAGCAATTACTAATCGAGCGAAATGAAATGAGTTTAACTGATCTCGCGCGTCATTTTTACGTTTCTGAAAATGTAATGCAATCAATGTTAGCTCAGTGGATCAAAAAAGGTAAAGTCAAAAAGCGTCAAGTTTCAGGGCTTTGTTCATCAACCTGCGGTTCTTGTGATGAGTCGGCCGAGGTTAAAACACTCTATCAATGGAAAAGTGTTGCTCAAAAACCAATTCATATGCAAGTTAAGTAACTTTAAAAACTAGTTAGTGTATTTAATTTAGTTAATTAGCAACTGAAGCTTCATTCCAAGTTCTGTTGTGTAACCTTTGCCTTTAGCTGAAACCAATCCGTCTTTAGAGATTAAATAATATGATGGATAGGCATTTATTTTAAATTGCTGCTGAATGTACCTGGTGCCTAATAAAACTGGTAGCGATAATTTATGCTGGGATAAAAATTGCGTTACTTCTGTTTTGGTATCCCAATCTAGCGCAATGGCAACGATATTAATATCATCATTATTGGCTTGGTAGACTTCTTCTAAATTATCTATAGAGTAATGGCATACTCGACACCATGGAGCAAAAAAATAAATAAACGTAGGTTTTTGATTTGCGTTTAATATTAACTCAACTTTTTCGCCAGTAGAGCTTACTAAGTTAATTTGCTCTAATGGTGCGGCAACAGAATCTTCTAACATATCTCGCTGTTGCCACCACTGGATTGATAAAAACAAACTCACATAAACGCCAATCATTAAAATACGCTTTAAGAATTGAGACCATTTGGGCTTGGCTATTTTGAATCTCTTAATTGCGCTTGGCAAAATTTTTAATCCTTAAACAATTATAAAGTAAGCAAAGATTGAAACGGCCACCCACAAGGTAGAGCCTAACGCTAATGCGCTCCACCGAATCGCGGTGAAGGTGTGACGAGTAAAACCAGTACCAATTAAAAATAGGCTTAAAGCCATGCCTTTTTTAGCAACTAAAGAAGTATAAGGCGCCTGCTCAAAAACAAAAGGTACTAAGGTTGCTATTAAGCTAGCAACAATAAAAAATAGGATAAAAATTGGAAACTGACTTCTGCGCCGCTCAGTCTTAAAGACAAAGCTGGCTAAAACGACTAGCGGTATTATCCATAATGCTCGGGTCAATTTAGTAGTGGTAGCGACTTCTAAAGACTGATCGCCAAATGCTGCGGCAGCACCAACAACTGAGCTAGTGTCATGAATACCGAGTGCCGCCCACAAACCAAACTCAACTTGAGAAATACCGAGCCAGTGTCCCAGTTCGGGATAGGCAATAAGCCCTACCGCGTTTAGTATAAAAACGATACTAATGGAAATAATAACATCTTGAGCTTTGGCGTTGATAGCAGGGGCAGTTGCGGCAATGGCACTTGCACCACAAATAGCGGTACCCCCAGTAATTAAAAAAGCGAGTTTAGGTTCAACTTTAAATGCCTTGCCGAGCGCAAATCCAAGAACCAGTGCAAACACAATACTTGCTACAGTAAGCCCAAAGCTATTTACAGCGTGTTCTGCGACTTGTGACAAATTTAAGCTTAAACCAAGCGTAACTATGCTCCACTTCATTAGATGAGTAGAGAGCCATTGTGTTTTTAGTTGAAAAGGGTTACCAAAAACTAAGGCAAAAGCGACCCCTAACAACATTGCGCCAGCAAAACCGACATACCCAAAAAACACAATTAAACTGAGAGTAATTAGGCTAAATAAGGAAAAATTAGAGTTTATTTGCACTTTAGAATTTGTTAACAAATGTTATCGAGTAGTGATTATATAGCAAAAACTGCTTATATTACAATGTGTTAAATCACTACTTTAGAGTCAAATAGGAGGTTTGTAATTTTTAGTGATTAGGTGTTATAGTTCAATAGTACACTATGTATTGTGTCAATTAATCAAGAGAGAGTCCTATGAATGCTATGAAGTGGAATGATCAAACACCCATCTTCCGACAGCTAAAGGAAAAAGTTGTCGAATTGATTATCGATGGGGAAGTGGCTGAAGGGGAGGCTGTTCCATCGGTTCGACAGGTTGCAGCAGATTACCAAATTAATCCGTTAACGGTATCTAAAGCTTACCAAGAACTAGTTGATGACAACGTGTTAGAAAAAAAGAGGGGATTAGGAATGTTTGTTACTCAAGGCGCTAAAGAAAAGCTTTTTGAAGAAGAGCGACGTCAGTTTTTAGAGAATGAATGGCCCAAAATTATGCTGAAAATTGATAGGCTTGGTATCAATATAGATCAATTAAAAAAATTAAAAGCAGCTAACGACGGAGAAAGCTCATGAGTACCATTATTTCGGCTAAAGGTTTAAAAAAATCTTATGGTAATTATAGCGCTTTAAAAGGTGTTGACTTTAATGTAGAGAGAGGAAAGATTGTTGGCTTAGTTGGTCCTAATGGGGCAGGCAAGACAACAGTTTTAAAAGCAATCTTAGGGCTGACTTCTTATCAAGGCGAGTTAAAAGTACTTGGTTTAGATCCTTCTAAACAACGCCATGAGTTAATGCAGAAAGTCTGTTTCATCGCCGATGTCGCGGTACTACCTCGCTGGTTAAAAGTATCTCAAGCTGTTGAATTTGTAACAGAAGTTCACCCGCATTTTAATTTAGAGCGGGCTAAGCACTTTCTTTCGAAAACTAAAATTAACTGGAATTCGAAGGTTAAAGAATTATCAAAAGGTATGATAACTCAACTTCATTTAGCTTTAGTTATGTCGATTGAAGCGGAACTGCTAGTGCTTGATGAGCCAACTTTAGGTCTAGATATTCTGTATCGTAAAGAATTTTATAATCAATTACTGGCAGAGTTTTTTGATGAAGGCCGTAGTATTTTAGTCACTACTCACCAAATCGAAGAAGTAGAGAACCTATTAACTGACTTAATTTTTATTAAAGACGGTGAAATTGTGTTAAATGCCTCTATGGAAGAAGTGGCACAAAGCTATACCGAAGTTATGGTTTCTAAAGAGAAGATTGCGCAAGCAGAAGCGTTAAATCCTGTTACTCAACGCGATGTATTTGGTCGTAAAGTGTATTTGTTCGAAGGGGTCGCTAGGCAAGATTTAGAAGCGCTTGGTGAACTCCATGCGCCAAGTATCGCTGATTTGTTTGTTGCAAAAATGAGGGAGAGCCACTAATGAATACATTTAAAGTGTTAATCAAAAGAGAATTTTGGGAACATCAAGGTGCGGTATTTTACACTCCCGTAATTATTGCGTTGATTCTAGCTTTATTAGCTATTTTTGGTGGCATTACCGGGCACACCGTGGCGAGTAGTCATGGCACTGACTTTTCGTTATCACAACAACTACCTAAAATGATTGCCGAGTTTGAAAGTATGTCCGAAGAAACTCGCGAGAAAGGGTTACAGGTCGCACTTTTCGTTCCTTTAGGCTTATTTGGCTTTATTAGTTTAATTATTAGTTTATTCTTTGGGTTAGGTAGCTTATACGATGAACGTAAAGACCGTAGCATCTTGTTTTGGAAGTCACTTCCAGTTTCTGATACCGCAACGACATTATCGAAGTTTGTCGCTTTAAGCTTAATGGTGCCAGTTTGTTACTGGATTGTAGTTACCCTATTTCAAGTTTTTCTGATGTTATATGCAACAGTTTTAAGCTGGATAGGCGGTGATTCTGGCGCTTTAGTTTGGGGTTCGGTAAACCTATTTGGCGTAGCGTTTAATAGCTTAATAGCTTTGGTTGTAGCAAGTTTATGGATGGCACCCATTTGGGGCTGGGCGATGTTAGCGTCTTCATGGGCTAAAAAAGTCCCATTTTTATGGGCTCTGTTGCCAGTCCTGCTACTTGCTTATGCAGAGTATGTAGTTTTAGGTAGCTATAAGTTTATTCAAACATTTGGAGAAAGAATTGGCTCGGCGGTACAGATCCAAAATTCAAATATTAACGTAATAGTTGATGATGAGTCTTTTGACTTGATCACTGGAAGCGCTGTAGAGCAGCTTGTTAATCTTGAAATGTGGGTTGGCGTTTTAGTTGGCGCAGCTTTTATTGCTGCCGCAACCTATATCCGAAGATATCGAGACGAAGCTTGATTTTTAATTAAGGCTGTGCAAATATTGTACAGCCTTTGGAGATAATATTATGATACTAAATCGCAAGAGTAATAAAGGAACGAGTAAAGTTAGTTTAATCATCGCAGTTACTATGATTGTTACCGTATTAGCCGTAATACAAACGCAGGGTTACCCAATAGAAGAGTTAGCTGATGGAGGAGTAAAAGTTTGTCAGGCCAGCGCTGTAAGCTTTTTAGCTTCTATTCTGTGGTAGCTTAAAACTCGGTTTTAACTCGAGCGGTTAAGTATCTACTAAATAATTATAAAAAAAGGAGCTTTTGCTCCTTTTTTTGTTTTTGTATATTTCAGTGAATGAACTAATTACGAATTAATTGGCAAAGCACGTATGGGGCAACAACAACCGCCCACAACCTCACAGTTTCTTCTTGGCAATGATTTTTTACCCATTCTGGGGTCGCAAAATGAACTTTTTCTTGCTCTGTAAGCGGCTCTAGCTTTTTTGCTTCATTTTTAGCAATCATTTCTGCGGTTAAAATCAAGTCTATATCGGTGTCAACGACCAATAAATTGCCTTTAGCAAAAAAGCGTTCTATTTCTTGCCAAGTTACTTTAGCGGTTTCAAGGTTTAGTTTTTCAGTTAAGCTTAGTTGCTCAATATCGGGTGGTGTAAAGTTTGATTCGGTTGCCACTGAGTGCCTCGTTATACTGCATTGTAATTATCTTTAAGATGAGTATTTTACAGATAATATTTGAATTAATACATTTTTTCACAGACAGCTTAGTTATTTAATGGAACTATTATAAATGACTTATTGCCTAATATAGGCATTTGTACCAATATATTGAATTAGTTAGTACATGTTTTAACCGCTAGCCTGGGTCAGTAGTCATCGCTTTTGCTAAATAAAATGGTGACTGAGTAGGCGAAAGACAGCTTTTTTTAATGTTGATTCTTTATTAATTTAGCTAATAAACTCAATTACTTAATGGAGAAAGAACCATGAAAAATACCAGTAGTAAGTTAATCGCTGTGATGACAGGGTCTTTAATTCTTTTTTTTGCATCTGCAAGTTTAAGTGCCGCTGTAGAAATAAAGCTTATTGAGCCTAGTAAGTTTAGAGATGCAGAAGTTGCCGGGGAGAGCAAGAAGCAAAGCTATCAGTCATTAGAAAAAGAACTTGTTAAGGTTTTTAAACGTGCAATAAGCCGTTCACCAGAACAAAAGTTAGACTTAAACGTTGAAGTTACCAATGTTGATTTAGCGGGTGACATTGAGTATTTCTGGAACCAAACAGGGCGAGAAATGCGCGTAGTTAAAAATAATGATCTTTATAAGTTACAATTCAACTTCACCATAAAAGATACCCAAGGTAATGTGATAAAGCAGGGTAATGAAGAAATTAAAAACTTTTTGCGAAATACTAATTATCGTCATGCCGCAAATTCGTCTGCTTTAATTGGATATATGCAAAAAGATATTAACGACTGGCTCAAACGCAGCTTAGCGAATTAATTTGTTATTTAGCCACAGGTTAATTGTTAGAGCTTTCTATTTGCTGGTTTAGTGGCGTAGCAATTGATTTTGATTGCATTGCCTTCTGTGTGTGTCGTTGGTCTAGATAATTCTTAAACGCAACAATTAATCCTAGACCAACAAATGCACCCGGGGGCAATATGGCAAATAAAAACTTTTGTTCGGTAAGATAAAAATGCACCGTCAATGAGTTAGCCCAGTCTCCAAATAAAAGTTCGGCACCTGATAGGATCGTGCCTTGTCCCACCAACTCTCTCATTCCGCCTAACAGCATTAAAATTATAGTAAAGCCTATTCCTTGAGCGAGGGCATCGATTAAAGATGGCAGCGGCGGATTTTTGCTGGCAAATGCTTCAGCTCGTCCAATAATCGCGCAGTTAGTGACAATTAAAGGAATAAAAATTCCTAGCACTAGATAAAGTTCGTAAGTGAATGCGTTCATTATTAATTGTACATTAGTTACAAAAGATGCAATTAACATAACAAATATTGGAATTCTAATTTCTTTGGGGATATGCCTGCGGATTATTGAAACCGTCAAATTTGATCCAACAAGAACGAAAGTTGTTGCAATTCCAAGTCCTAATCCATTGATTAAAGTTCCGGTTACTGCAAGTAGAGGGCAAAGACCTAACAGCTGAACTAACGCCGGATTATTACCCCATAATCCATTTGTAACTATCTCTCGATTGGTTTGCATTATCTATTCACTCCACATTGGCTGGCTTGTTTAAATAACCTGTTTTGGTTATTTTGATAAAACAATAATGCTTTTTGAACCGCTTTAATGATTGCTCTAGGGGTAATGGTTGCACCAGTTAAGCTATCGAAATCTCCACCATCTTTTTTTACTTTCCATTGATTGCTGTTGCTCGAATCAAGTGACTTTAAATTGAACTGTTGTACCCAGTCAGACTTAGACTCTTCTATTTTATCGCCTAATCCAGGGGTTTCCTGATGGCTTGTTACGCGCACGCCGGCAAGTTCACCATTGACATAAATACCTAATACTAATTGTATTTTACCTGCGTAACCATCGGGTGCGGTGGTGGTCATAAAAAGACCTACCGGTTGATTATTATTACGCAAACGGTAAATTTTATGTGGTGTGGTAGAACCCAATAAATCACTGTCAATTACTTCAATACAGTCTCGGTAAAAATCGTTGGAGTACTCATCCGGTGAAATTATTTGGTTTAAGCGACGTGCTATGGCCAATTCAATTTCTTCTGCTATTTGATCTTTGGTTAATAAATGGGTAAGCGCGATTAATCCCGTAGACACTAATGCAAATAAGCCCAATATCAACGCATTTCTAGCGGCAGCGTGGCTTGCTGTTTGTTGGTCTAACTCGGATTTAGGCTTTATTTTACTCATCGCTACTAGCCTCCAGTTTTTGATGTCCGTATATAACTGGCTTGGTGTAATGATCGATGACCGGCACGGCAATATTAAGGAGTAACACTGCAAACGCAAAGGCTTCTGGATATCCACCAAAATGTCGAATTATAATGACAAGTGCGCCTATCGCTACACCATAAATAATTCTGCCTTTAGGCGTAGTGGCCGCTGAAACAGGATCGGTAGCAATAAAAAAAGCGCCGAGCATGGTTGCCCCGGTTGTTAGATTAAAATAGCTCGAAGTAAACTGTTGTGGATCATAAAAGTAAAAAATTTGGCTAGTAATATACATACTCACAAGTATGCTAATTGGAATGTGCCATCGAATGATTTTATTAGCGAGTAAAAAAATTCCGCCAATTAAAAAGCTTAAATTAACCAGTTGCCAAGCATTAATATTTTCAATCAATTGATTATTGTTAAATATTTCACTAGTCATTAAGCCTTGAGTAAATTGTGTTTTAGTAAAGTCTAAAGGAGTGGCCATGGTGACGCCATCGGCGACTAATTGATAAGCCAGCAAGTTTATTTCTTTATTAGGGCCCACCATTATTAAACTTAAAGCTTCAGAAAAGCTGGGTGTGTTTAACTGAATGTGTTGACTAGGAAACCAGGCTGTCATTTCAACGGGAAATGAAATAAGTAGCAAAACATAGCCAACCATAGCGGGGTTAAATGGATTGAATCCTAGACCGCCATAGAGTTGTTTAGCAATAATGATAGCAAAGGCAACCCCAATAAAACTCATCCATATAGGTAAAGATGGGGGCAGGGCAATGCCTAGTAATATACCACTTAGCAGTGCTGAGTTGTCTTTAAGTGTTTTTTTTATTGGCTTGTTTCGCAGTTTTAAAACGCTTGCTTCGCTAATCAGTGCAAAGACGGCACAGCAGATCACGTTTATTAAAACGCCCCATCCAAAAAAGTAAGTTTGTACTATTATCCCTGGAATTAATGCTACACACACAAGCGCCATTAATTTGTTTGTTGATAGCGCATGGTGTAGAAATGGGGAAGATAAACGACTCATTTATGGTTGCTCTTTTTTGCTTGAAATTTGTTGAGACTTTTTTTGCTTCGCTCGTTCTAGCGCTGCATTGATAGCAGCTTTCCGACCATCAGGATCTTCCGCTTTATTTTGTGCTGCGAGTCTTCTTGCTTCTGCGGCTTGTTGATGCTTTTTTGCTTTTTCTTGTTTTGCTCGCTCTAAGCGAAGTTGACGAAAGTCGTAACGTTGCTTAGCTCTTTCTGCAACAAGTTGTTTTTGTTGATTAGATTTTATATTGGATTTTGCATATCGGTAGTATTGCACTAATGGAATTTCGCTTGGACATACATAAGCGCAGGCGCCACACTCTATGCAATCAAAAAGCCCTTGCTGTTCTACTTTTTCCCATTGATCGCTTTGACTAAACCAGTAAAGCTGCTGTGGTAGTAAGTCGACGGGGCAAGTTTTATCGCATTCGCCACAACGAATGCAAGCTTGATGTTCACTCGCTTGAGTAAGCCAAAGTTTTTCATCCGCATTTTGGTGATTAAATATCAGGCAGTTGGTCGCTTTGGTAACGGGGGTTGCTAAGTCAGTTACTGAAACTCCCATTAAAGGGCCACCAATAATTACCGATTGATTAGCGACGCTTTTAATCTTTAATTGCGACATTATGTGGCTTATGGGCGTTCCAAAAGGAACAATATAATTACCCGCTGGTGTAACTAAATTTCCGGTGATAGTTACTACTCGCGATACCAGCGGAGTCGCATTAACCACCGCTTGGAAAATGGCGTGCACGGTTGCAACATTTTGCACTAACAAACCCATAGATGCGGGTAATTGTCCCTGAGTTAATTGTTGACCAGTAACCAATTGAATGGTCTGTTTTTCTCCACCACTAGGATATTTAGTTGGCGCGACAACCACTTTGATATTATCATTGGGGTATTGTGATTGTAGAACTTTAGCTAAGGCAGCTATAGCTTCTTTTTTATTGTCTTCAATTGCAAAATCTATTTTTTCTGCAGAGACTATTTTAGCCGCTATTATGGCACCTAAAATAACTTCATCGGCTTTCTCTTGTAATAAACGGTCGTCGCAAGTTATGTAGGGTTCGCATTCCATCGCATTAATAATTAAATGCTTTATTGGTCGTGCATTGAGTTTAATGTGGGTTGGAAAAGTAGCACCTCCTAAGCCCACGATACCAGCAGCCTTTACTCGCTCTAACAAAGACTCAGCATCTACCGTTTGCCAATCAAGCGGCTCCAACAAAGTTTGTTGAGGGGGATGCTCTGAAGATTTCTCGAGTAGAATGCAGGGCTGTTTTAAGCCTGAAGGATGCCCAACAGAATGTTCTAAAATATCTAAAACAGTGGCGTCGAGAGGCGCGTGAATGGGTGGAGTTGCATCGCTTTTAGCGGTTACCAAAGCTTGGCCTTGGGTCACTTTATCGCCAATACTACAATGTAAAATAGGATCTTTTCCAATAGGTATATATAGTCTATTCGGGCTAGCTAGTTCAGAAATGGTTTTGTGCTTAGATGGCTCTTTGTATTCTTCAGGATGAATTCCGCCATTAAATCGCCCAATTGCTGGTACAACCCATTGGTTAAAGGTGATTTGATTGTGGGCCGGTTTAGAATTGCTCATGAAATTAACTTTACAGGAATTGATTGAGTTAAATTTTGGTTAGGTTTTGGCCACTGCCAATTTTCTAAAGTATCTACTTTAAATGGCATATCGATACAATCTACCGGGCAAGGCTCAACACATAAATCGCAACCTGTGCATTCCGACTCAATCACTGTGTGCATTTGTTTAGCTGCACCAACAATGGCATCTACTGGACAGGCCTGAATACACTTAGTACAACCAATACATTCATCTTCTCTAATGACAGCTACTCTCGGTGCTTCTTCTTCGCCGCAGGCTTCATCTAAGGCAATGACTTCGACTTCGAGTAGATCGGCTAACGCTTTAATTCCTGCTTCTCCGCCAGGCGGACAACGGTTAATTTTTTCGGATTCTGACGCTATCGCTTGGGCATAAGGTTTACATCCCGGGTAACCGCATTGGCCGCATTGAGTTTGCGGAAGTATTTGATTAATTTGATCAACTAAAGGGTCGCCTTCAACTTTAAATTTAACCGAAGCGTAACCGAGCAGTGCGCCACAACTTGCGGCAAAGATGACTAAGGTGGTAAGTGCGATGACTAACTCTTGCATTAGGCTTTTACCAGCCCCGCGAAGCCCATAAATGCTAATGACATTAAACCGGCGGTTATTAGGGCTATTGCTGCGCCTTGAAATGGTTGCGGCACATCAGCGACTGCGATTCGCTCTCTCAGTGCGGCAAATAAAATTAAAACCATGGAAAAACCCAGTGCTGCGCCCAGTCCGAAAAACAATGATTCAATAAAAGTGTGAGCTTGATTAACATTTAATAAGGCAACACCCAAAACTGCGCAGTTAGTGGTTATTAAAGGAAGAAATATGCCGAGTATTCGGTACAACATGGGGCTGGTCTTTTGAATTACCATCTCAGTAAATTGAACCACAACCGCAATTGCAAAAATAAACGATAAAATCTGTAAATATTCTAAACCTAACGGGGCTAGCACAAAAGTGTTAATAATATAGCTAGCGACAGACGAAAGCGTTAATACGAAAGTCGTCGCAGCGGCCATTCCGGTCGCTGTTTCTACTTTACTGGAGACGCCCATAAACGGGCATAATCCCAAAAACTTAGCGAGCACAAAGTTATTGACTAAGACAGTACTAACAAGCAACAGTAGAAGTTCAGTCATAATTTTTAACGTCTATTGAGAAGGGGAGTTTGGTTTTCGCTTAGCTTCATAAAAATGTTTAGCAGCTAAAATAGCAGCAACTAAAATACCCCAAATTATCACTAGCGTTGTCAAACTTTTATAAATCACTTTAACTCCTTCAACTTCTGCATTGAGTAAAGTGGTTAATATCATTGGCGCTAACGAGTCTGCATCGGCGACTGTTTGAGGCGTAAAAGCACCCACTGCAATAAGAGCGAGAATGCTAACGCGTGCGGCAAAAGGGAGTTTTTTAAGTTTTAGGTCGAGCATAAAGAGCAAAGCGATACCTAATAAAATATAAACCACCCAGGCTTGTGGATAAAGATCAAAACCGCTCATTATTTAACTCGCATGCCGGCTTGTGCGCCTTCGTCAGGGCTTAATACCCATAAATCACTGCCTCCGGGACCGGCTGCTAATACCATACCTTCTGACATGCCAAAGCGCATCTTACGAGGTTTTAAATTTGCAACCATAACGGTCAGTTTGCCTTCTAGATCCTCGGGTTGATAAGCTGATTTAATGCCAGCAAATACTTGTTTAGTTACACCGCCTAAGTCCAATTGAAGTTTTAAAAGCTTATCTGCTCCTTCAACGTGTTCGGCTTTTACTATAGTCGCCAAACGTAAATCAACTTTATCAAAGTCAACAAACTCTATTTCTGGCTTAATTGGATCGGCCAATTTAGGGGAATTTTCTGCTTCAGTCACTTCTTTTGACTCCTCAATCATTTTATCTAACTGCTTAGGATCAACTCGCTGAACCATTGGTTTAAAGCGATTAATCTTATGGCCTAAGAGTAAATTGTTTGAATCTTGCCAAGATAACGGCTCAATATTTAAGAAAGCTTCTACTTGCTTGGCAATTTCTGGTACCGCTGGTTTTAGATAGATAGTCAAAATTCTAAACAAGTTAAGTGCAACGCTACTGATAGTTTGTACTTCTGCGGCTGTTTCTTCTTGCTTAATTTTTACCCAAGGTTCTTCAGTAGCAATATATTGATTTGCTTTGTCTGCTAAGTTCATTATTTCGCGTATTGCTTTGCCGTAATCTTTAGTTTCATAACAATTTGCAATATCGTTACTAGCCGCCTGAAACTCTTTAATTAAAGGGTGCTCAGCAATATTGTCACTTAAAGTTCCGGCAAACTTCTTACTTATAAAGTTAGCGCAGCGGCTCGCAATGTTAATGTACTTTCCAACTAAGTCAGAATTAATGCGGGCGATAAAATCTTCTAGGTTTAAGTCAAAATCGTCGACTTTACTCGTTAACTTAGCCATAAAGTAGTAACGTAAATATTCTGGCTGAAGATGGTTTAGGTAAGTTCTCGCCTTAATAAAAGTACCTTTTGACTTAGACATTTTAGTTCCGTTCACAGTCAAAAAGCCATGAGCGTGAACTTTTGTTGGCTTGTTAAAACCGCTACCTTCTAACATGGCGGGCCAAAACAGAGTATGGAAATAGACAATGTCTTTTCCAATAAAGTGATGAATTTCGGCGTCACTATTTTTACCCCAATAGGCATCAAAGTCTAGGTCTCCACGTTTATCACATAGGTTCTTAAAGCTTGCCATGTAGCCCATAGGTGCATCAACCCAAACATAAAAGTACTTACCGGGTGCACCTGGAATTTCAAAACCAAAATAGGGTGCATCGCGAGAAATGTCCCATTGTTGCAAGCCCGCGTCAAACCACTCATCAAGCTTATTCGCAATTTGTTCTTGAACATGACCTTGTCTAGTCCAGGTCTTAAGCATTTCTTCAAATTCAGGCAGTTTAAAGAAAAAGTGCTCTGAGTCTTTCTCTATTGGTGTCGCGCCAGAAATAGCAGATTTTGGATTTTTGAGTTCTGTTGGGCTGTAAGTCGCGCCGCAGTTGTCGCAATTGTCGCCGTATTGATCAGCTGAGTCGCACTTAGGACAATCGCCCTTAACAAATCGGTCGGGCAGAAACATGCCTTTTTCAGGGTCATACAATTGAGTTATGCTACGTTTTTCAATATGGCCTTTAGCCTCAAGCTCACGATAAATATATTCACATAAAACTTTGTTTTCTTCACTGTGGGTAGAGTGGTAGTTGTCGTATTCGACTAAAAAGTCTTCAAAGTCCTTTAAATGTTCTTCACGAGTTGCAGCAATAAACTCTTCTGGAGATATGCCTTCTTTTTGAGCGCGCAACATTATTGGTGTGCCGTGAGTATCGTCAGCACATACGCTAATACACTGGTGACCACGCATTTTTTGAAAGCGAGTCCAAATATCGGTTTGAATATGTTCTAGCATGTGTCCAATATGGATAGAACCATTGGCATAGGGTAAGGCGCTAGTCACTAATATTTTTCTTGGTTTAAATTGCTGCACTTTGGTCACTTCTTTTTTATCACAAATTAAAAGGATTTAGCCGAGGCTAACTCGTTGGCGCAACTATACCTTTTTTTACTTAACCTTTCATTAAAAAGAGCGGCTTAGAGCCCAAAATTAACAAGTATTTTTAGTTGTTTTTCGGGTATAATCCGCGCATTGTTTTCATATCATACTAGTGTTGGGCGAATGTTAGACGAACAAGCTATATCAGATTTAATTAAAAGCAACGAATTCAAGTCATTGCCTCCTGGCTTTCAAATTGATACGTATTTAAATCAAGTTAATGTCATTGGAGATAGTGTTAAAGTCGAAATTGTATTACCTTTCCCAGCAGCTGGCCTGCAGCAAGTACTGGCTGAAGAAATTGAAGCGGTAATTGCTAGCGCTTGGCCTCAATCGACTAAAATTGCTATAGCGATTAAACACCGTGTCACCGCGTATGAAACTAAGGCTGGCGTACCGCCGATTGCCAACATTAAGAATATTATTGCGGTAGCTTCGGGCAAAGGCGGGGTTGGTAAGTCGGCAACGAGTATTAATTTAGCCTTAGCTTTGCAGCAAGAAGGTGCAAAAGTCGGGATTTTAGACGCTGATATTTATGGCCCAAGTGTGCCCATTATGTTGGGTATTCCTGACGCTAGGCCTATT
Organism: Aliikangiella aequoris; assembly: GCF_053709105.1. NCBI lineage: Bacteria > Pseudomonadati > Pseudomonadota > Gammaproteobacteria > Oceanospirillales > Pleioneaceae > Aliikangiella > Aliikangiella aequoris. Next base: position 2,055,208 of record NZ_CM132298.1, on the reverse strand, counting down.
TCTGAAGATAAAAAGTCGATTCAGCCGTTGAGTGCGCATGGTATTGAGTCTATGTCGATTGGCTTTTTGGTTGATCCTAAACAAGCCATGGTGTGGCGCGGCCCTATGGCGTCGCAAGCATTCCAACAGATTATTAGGGACACTCGTTGGGGTGATTTAGACTATTTGATCGTTGACTTGCCTCCTGGCACTGGAGATATTCAGCTCACTTTATCACAAAAGATCCCGGTGACAGCTGCGGTAATCGTTACCACACCGCAGGATCTCGCGTTAGCTGACGCTAAAAAGGCCGTTGCTATGTTTGAAAAGGTGAAAATACCGGTTATGGGTGTTGTAGAAAACATGTCGACTCATATTTGTAGCCAATGCGGCCACGAAGAAGCAATTTTTGGTAAAGGTGGTGGACAGTTTTTATCAAATGACTATAACATGCCTTTGTTAGGCCAATTACCATTGGCGCTAGAAATCAGGCAAGACCTTGACCAAGGAAATCCGACTGTTTCTAAAACACCGTTAGGTGCAGTTAGTTTAGCCTACCGCGCAATAGCGCGTAATTTAACGGCCAATATGACAAAACTGGGCAAGGACTACTCAAAAGGTAGCGACAATATCGCCATAAAAACTTGGTCGCCAAAAGCTTAATAATTGGATTGGCATGGTTTAATCTGCGCTAGTCACTTTGTAACTTATTAATAACCAGAAAATAGAGAATAAAGATGAGTATTAAATCAGATAAATGGATCCGCCGTATGGCAGATAAAGGCATGATAGAGCCTTTTGAAAGCGGTCAAGTTCGAGAGCATGAAGGTAAGCGAATTATCTCCTATGGTACCTCAAGCTATGGTTACGACGTTCGTTGCTCTAATGAATTTAAAATTTTTACTAATGTCCATTCTGCAGTCGTTGATCCTAAAAACTTTGATGACCAAAGCTTTGTTAACATCGAGTCAGATGTCTGCATTATTCCTCCAAACTCGTTTGCATTGGCTAGAACGGTTGAATACTTTCGAATACCCAGAAGCGTTTTAACGGTGTGTTTGGGTAAATCAACTTATGCACGATGCGGTATCATAGTGAATGTGACCCCTTTAGAGCCAGAATGGGAAGGGCATGTAACACTTGAATTTTCTAACACTACGCCATTGCCAGCCAAGATTTACGCGAATGAAGGTGTGGCACAGATGCTTTTTTACGAATCAGACGAAGTGTGTGAAACCTCTTACGCGGACAGAGGTGGCAAATATCAGGGTCAAACTGGGGTAACTTTGCCTAAAACCTAGTCTTTTGGTTTGTTAAAGCCAATGGTGGACCTTGATTAGCTTTTAGCATTGCGTAGTTTTGTCCTAATAATAGCGGTTAATCTGGGGTTGTTGCTAACTACTAGTGTTAACCATATTCAGCGGCATTGATTGTAGTTTAAGTTCAATAAAGGAACAGTTATTACTAATGGGCTTTTTTTCATTCCTTGACTGGCTTGCGTTATTTTGGTTTGCCCTATTTTGGGGCGGCTATACGTTTTTTGCTAATAATCAAGCGAGAAGTGTACTTAACTTATCGCGTAGTCTAACTCGAGTAAGAAGCTTTTGGATGAAGGAAATGCTCGGCAGAGAGCCGCGCATTTCAGATGCAACGGTATTAGGAATACTCCAGCGGACAGTGACCTTCTTCGCTTCAACAACTATTTTTATTCTTGCTGGTTTACTCGCAGTTTTAGGTGCATCGGACAAAGCACTACGCTTAGCGCACGCACTGCCTTTTGTGGCCGAGCACAGTCAATCTGCTTGGGAGCTCAAGATATTAATGATGATTTGCATATTTATTTATGCATTCTTTAAGTTCTCTTGGTCGGTACGTCAGTATAATTTTGCGTTAGTATTGTTTGGTGCAGCACCTTCTAAACAAACCAGTAACGCATTAGAGTTTGTGCAGTGCTCTAATGAGTTATTAACTTCGGCTAATAACTCATTTAACTATGGATTGAGGGCATATTCCTTTGCAATGGCGACTATCGCATGGTTTATTCATCCGGTGCTTTTTATGGTTTCAACTGCTTGGGTTGTTGCCATACTCTACCGCAGAGAATTCCGGTCGCGCACCTTAGCGGCTATGACCTCGGCAATTGATGCCTTGCAAAAAAACGCAGAGGATGGACAGCCTCTTAGCAGCTCGTCACTTGAAGTAACTACCAAAGTCGAAGACAAAGCTTAACTAAAACCTGGTTTTGGCTAAATGCTACGACTCAATTATGGTTTTAAAGCCAATACTTCACATTGCAGCTTAGTGAGAACGGTTTCTGCGGTATTGCCCATAAATGCACCTTTAATTCCTTTGCGGCTGATTGTCCCCATAACGACCACTTGGGCATTGATATTTTGGCTCAAAAGCGGAATGCGTTCTTCGGCAAGCCCTTCGATAACATGTAAGTTTTCTGCTTGAATATTTTTATCTTGAGTAAGCTCTAGCAGCTTACTATGATTGATTTGAGTAACTTGTTCTCTCATCGACTCTAAATCAAACCCACCCATGGTTGCTGCATTATCTAATTGTGGTGAAATATGGGTGGTAACAACGTGGGTCGGCTCGTCTGTGAGGCGAGACAAAAGTTTAGCATAGTTAATAATTTCGTGATTAAAGGCTATTTCATCAGGGTTGCTAGTAGCGCCGTCTACCGCTGCAAGCACCGGAGCAGGAATTCGCCAAGTCTTATCTTTCACCAGTAATAGTGGAGCAGGGCAATGGCGCAGTAACTGCCAGTCTATTGGCATATTAAAAGGGTTTAAGCTACTGGCTTTATCACTAATGCGCTTAATAACTAGATCGGGCATGGTTTCGTCACAGCTATCAATAAGTGCTTGCTGAATCTTTCTTTCCCACTTTACTTCTACTGTTACAGGGATATTTTTCGCTTCTAGCTTTGTCTTTAACGAATTTAAGTACTCGGTTCTAAGCTGAATTTTATCTTGTTTTATCTGGTTTTTCTGTTGTTGAGAAAGAATTGGGGATAATTCTGTGCCGGGATCGTAAATACAGCTTAAAAGGTGAAGCTTAATATTGTAAAATTCAGCAAACTTCAAGGCGCGAGTCAACGCTATATGTTCTTTTTGCTTGCCACTAACAAATACTAAGATATTCTGAGGAAATTTCATACAAACTCCGGAATTTATTTGAGCGCAATGGGTCGAAGCTCTCACTATTTAGGTGGTCAACAAACCTCTGACCAGTATAAAATACAAGCTTTACTAAGACTAGGCCAAAATTTAATTTTATGCCGCAAAACCATAAAACTTTATGGTGGCACTTACTTATCATTTGAGGGATCTTTATGCCTATTTGGCTAAAAACGTTTTATTCAGAGTATTTTTTAAAGAATATTTGGCTTACATTTATAATTACTGTAGGAGTGATAGGGACTATCGGGTCATTTGCAGTTAATTTTAGAATGGACGCTTCTGCAGATTCGTTAGTGTTAGAAAATGATCAATCATTGGAGTTCTATCGTAAAGTTAAGAAAACCTACGGTACTGATGATTACTTATTTATTACATTCGATCCTCAAGAGCCTTTATTTTCGGCAGGCTCAATCAAACAGCTTTCGTCATTAAAACAACAACTGTCACAACTTGACGATGTTGATACCGTTATTTCATTACTCGACGCACCTATCTTTAACCCTGAATCTGTTAGTCTTACTACAATTGAAGATGACCTTTACTTTTTAAAAGATCCACAAGTCGATTTAGAGCAAGCAAAAAAAGATATATTAAGGATCCCGCTATATAAAAACTTATTAATCAATGAAAGCGGTGACATTACCGTCATGCAAGCCAATTTAAAAGGCAACAAGGACTATTTTAAACTCAATGACGAGTTAAGAAAGTTGCTTTGGAAAAAGAAAAATAAACAAGTGTTAAGCTCGTTTGAACAGCAAAAAGAAATAAACTTAAAAAACGAATTAAGATTGTTGGCCGATGAATTGGCACAACGCAATGAACGAGTTATCAAACAAATTCGTGATCTAAAGCTAGCTTATAAAGATGTAGCTACAATTTATCTTGGCGGTATACCCATGATAGCGCACGACATGATTGAGTTTGTTAAAAGCGACTTAATTGTGTTTGGGTTTGGCGTTTTTATTTTATTAATTGCTATTCAAGCATTTATTTTTAGGCGTACTCGGTGGATTATAATAACGCTTGGTGGTTGTAGTATTACCGCCGTGGTTAGTATGGGCATATTAGGCATTATGGATTGGCCTGTGACCGTTATATCGTCAAATTTTGTCGCACTGCTGCTAATTATTACTATGTCGTTGATTATTCATTTAATCGTTAGGTTCCGCCAAGTAGAGCGCGAATATCGCGAGATGTCTTACGATAACAAAATAGTTGAAACCTTGTCATCAATGTTTACGCCTTGTATTTATACCAGCCTAACTACCATTGTTGCGTTTGGTTCGCTTATGGTAAGTGACATAAGGCCTGTTATTGATTTTGGTAAGATGATGATCTTGGGGGTGAGTTTAGCTTTTGTTATAGCATTTACACTTTTCCCATTACTCATGAAGATCCGTAAGAAGTCTGGATTAGACAAACGTAAAGAAACAGGCTTTTTCACCTTCACAAATAAATTAGCAAGTATTTCCGATCGCTGGCGTTTACCGGTCGCTGCACTTGCTATTGCAATGAGTTTGATGAGCGCCTGGGGGATTAGTTACTTAAGTGTCGATAATCGATTTATTGATTATTTTAAATCTGATACAGAAATACACCAAGGAATGAAGGTAATAGACACTCAGTTGGGAGGTACTACTCCACTTGAAGTTATTATTGAACGATCAGCCATAGAAGCTGACTTTGCTTTCATTGAAGCAGAAAGTGAAGAAGATGAGTGGGCTAGTGAAGATGAGTTTGGGGAAATACCTGATAGTAACGCTAAACAAGAAACGCCTCGCTTATGGATGACATCTCACGGCATCAACAAACTCCACAAAATTCAAAATTATTTAGACTCATTAGAAGTTACTGGAAAAACATTGTCTTTAGCCGCTGGCTTACAAATTGTAGAGCAGATTAATGGAAATAAAAGGCTGAGTGATTTCGAGCTTTCACTTTTAGAAAGTAAAATTCCAGCAGACTTAAAAGCGCAAGTTATGTCGCCTTTTTATGACAGAGAAAATGACGAGGTAAGATTTCTAATTCGCGTTAAAGAAACTGATCCCAACTTAAATAGAAATAAATTGTTGAATGATATAAGTCAGTTTTTACAAACAGAGCTTAAATTTAAACCTGATAGTTTTCAATTTACTGGCATGCTGATACTTTACAACAATATGTTAGATAGTTTATTTAAGTCGCAGATTCTTACGTTAGGAGTAGTTTTTGGCATAATATTAGTTATGTTCAGTATTTTATTTCGTTCAATTAAACTCGCTTTAATTGGTATGTTTCCGAATTTAATGGGAGCCTGCTTTGTACTTGGTTTAATGGGGTGGTCTGGCATCCCGCTAGATATGATGACCATTACCATAGCCGCAATTAGTATTGGTATAGCGGTAGATAACACTATCCATTATATTCACCGTTTTAAACTTGAATATAAGCGTTTAGGTAATTACACCAAAGCTATGTATGCCTGTCATGACACAATTGCACGAGCAATGTACTTTACCTCAATAACGATTATTTCTGGGTTTTCTGTATTGGTATTATCTAACTTTATGCCATCAATTTACTTTGGTGTATTTACCAGCTTGGCAATGTTAATCGCTTTATTAGCTAACTTAACATTATTACCGGTTTTATTGCTTTTATTTCATCCATTAGACAGTGCTAGCGAAGACTAAGACTAAGTTTTTTTGTTAGAGAAAGAGCAACGCCGACAGTTAGTCGGCGTTGCTTAGTTTGGTTAATTCTAATGTGAAGCTATAGTTTTTGTTGAGCAAGCGTCTTTATTTTTTCTACCATCGCTTGCAAGCCATTGCCACGAGTAGGGCTAAGGTGTTTGACTAAATCTAGCTGATGAAAATAGTTTTCAATATCAAAGTCAATAATTTCTTGTGCTGACTTATTATTGTAAGCAGCCATGACAATTGCGAGTAAGCCTCGAACTATATGAGCATCACTGTCGACAATAAAGTGAAAGCGATTTCCATCGTAAAGCGGCTCTATCCAAACTTGGCTTTGGCAGCCGGGGACTAGTCGATCCTCTGTGCGCAATAATGGATCCATTTCGGTAAGCTCTTTACCTAGATCGATCATATATTTATAGCGATCTTCCCAGCTTTCAAAAAAGCTTAGTGTGTCGATTATTTCTTCAGTTTTGCTCATAATTTTGGTTAATTTCTATATACTTAAAAGTGAATAGTTTTATCGATTAAAAAAACATACCTGTTTCTAGTTTAGCTTCGTCGCTCATCATTTCTCTGGTCCACTGAGGATCGAAAACTAACTCGACTTCAACATTGGTTACGTTTGGTACTTTGGCAACGCGATATTTTATGTCACTAATCATTACGGGGCCCATTCCGCAGGCGGGTGCAGTTAAAGTCATTTCAATTTTGACAGTTTGAGAAGCTTGCTCCACATTGACTGAATAAATTAAACCTAAATCAACCAAGTTAACTGGTATTTCGGGATCGTAAATACTTTTTAACGCTTGCCATACCTGATCTTCGTTTATAGAGTTGCCTTCTACTGGATCAAAAGTAAGCGTTTCTGCTTTTAGACCGAGTGCTGCCGCATCGGTGCCATCGACTCTTGCCATATTACCATTGACTGCAACAGTATAATTACCGCCAAGCGCCTGAGTAATAGTGACAAATGTATCTTTTGGGATCATGATTTTTGTACCGGAAGGTACTAAGCGAGCAGGGCAGTCATTTAAGGCTACAACCATTTGTTTTTGCATGTGAGCTATCTCTATTAAATGGGTTTTTAACTCGTTTATTGGGTAATGCTAAAGCTTTCGCCACAGCCGCAATGTGCAGTTGCATTAGGGTTGCTAAACTCTAATCTAAAGTTTACCCCTTCTTGAATATAGTCGACCTGTGTTCCTTGAATAAGCGGCAAAACTTTGGGTAAGATAAACAACGTTAAGTTTTCAGCAAGCTGGAATTTTAAAGATTCTGGCGCAGGGGTAAAGGCTAGCTCGAGTAAATACTTATAGCCTGAGCAGCCACTTTCTTTTACATTAAATTCAATTCCGTCAGCCTGCTTAGATTTTACTTGATTGGTTAAATGCTTTATTGCAGACGGAGTAAAACTTACTGGTAGTTTTTCAGTTGGATTATAGGTTGCTACAGTCATGTTAAAAACTCTCTTTTCTTATGAAAGAAACATTTTAGCTTTATTTAAAGCTGCAAAAAGTGCATCAATTTCTTCTATGGTATTATAAAAACTAAACGAAGCTCTAATAGTACCGCTGAGATTTAGGGCTTGCATAAGAGGCATTGCACAGTGATGCCCAGTGCGTACTGCAATTCCCTGTTGGTCAAGTATCATCCCTACATCTTGTGAATGTAGTCCATCTATAACAAAGCTAAGTACCGATGTTTTAGCGCAGTCTGAACCAATAATGCGCATGCCCTCAAAGTTTTTAGCTTTGCTCGTAGCATATTCGATTAGTTGGTTTTCATAGGTTCTTAACTCATTGCGGTCAAATTGATTAAGATAGTCTATTGCCGCACCCATTCCAATAGATGCTTCTATATTGGGCGTGCCGGCTTCAAATTTATAAGGCAGCTTATTATAAGTTGTGCCGTCAAAGGAAACTTTTTCAATCATTTCACCCCCGCCATGCCATGGAGGCATTGCTTCTAGCAGCGCTCTTTTACCATAAAGAATACCAATGCCTGTAGGGGCGAAGGCTTTGTGGCCAGAAAATACGTAAAAGTCACAATCTAACGCGATTACATCAATACTTAAATGAGGTGCTGCTTGTGCGCCATCAATTAAAACCTTGGCATTAAACTGATGCGCTGCGGAAATGATTTTTTCAACCGGGTTAATTACGCCAAGCGCGTTTGATATATGTCCAATTGCTACTAACTTAGTTTTTGGGTTGAGTAGTGTTAAAAAATGTTCAAAGTTTAATTCACCATTGGGGTGGATATTGATGACTTGAAGCTTTGCACCAACTCTTTCACATAACATTTGCCAAGGAACGATGTTAGAGTGGTGTTCCAGAGTAGAAACAATGATCTCGTCCCCAGCAGAGATATTCTGTAGTCCCCAAGTTTGGGCAACTAAATTAATTGATTCGGTGGTTCCTCTAGTCCAAATAACTTCTTCACGATGTTTTGCATTGATAAAGCCTTGAACTTTAACTCGCGCCGCTTCAAAAAGTTCGGTAGCTTTATCGCTTAGCGCATGAGCGCCGCGGTGAACATTAGAATTGACTAAATCGTAGTAAGATTTTATTGCGTTAATGACGTCATTGGGTTTTTGTGAGGTTGCACCGTTATCTAAATAAACAAGTGGATGGTCGTTAACCGATTGATGCAGGATAGGGAAGTCAGCACGGACTTCCTTAATATCGAATTTTCTTTTTGATGTTACTTCACTACTATTCATTTTTGCTCAACTTAAGTTAACAAATTAGTCAATAGAAGACATGTGGCTATCAACTAAGGCATTTAAATAATCATTGATAGCTTTGTCTTTTACGCTGTTGAGTAATTCTTGAATAAACGCAAGACTTAACATTTTTTCAGCCTTTGCTTTTTTAATACCGCGACTTTGTAAGTAGTAAAGTGCTTTGTTATCAATTTGTGCAACAGTTGCACCGTGAGCACAAACTACGTCATCAGCGTATATTTCTAATTCAGGCTTAGTGTTAATTTCTGCTCGATTAGTTAATAATAAATTTTTATTATTTAACTGCGCATCAGATTTTTGCGCGTCTTTAAAAATATGAATTTTTCCGTTAAATGTGGCGCTCGACTCATCCGCAATAATTCCACGAAAAACCTCATTAGTATTACAGTGAGGAATTTGGTGTTCAATATTAGAATGGTAATCGACGGTATTGCTATGAGCCGGTAAGTAAATACCGGTAATATTGCATTGGGCATTTTTGCCTTGGTGCATTACGTCAATATCGGTTCGATTCAGTCTGCTTCCAAAGCTCAGATAAAAACTATCCATTACACAATTATCAGCAAGTTGGCTTTTAACTTGGCTGACTTGTGTAGCACTAGCTGACTCTAAGTTAATACGAAAGTGTTTTAAGTGACTATTCTGCTTTTGAGCGATACTTGTTTGTTGCAACGCGAGCTGAGTGTGCGCCTCTGTTTTAGAGAAAAACTGTTCAACTAATGTTGCTTGGCTTGACTCACCAATACAAAGTATCACTTTGCAGGTGTGTATGTTTTGTTGCTCTTCGCCATGAGTGTAATGTTTAATATGAATTACAGGCGATTGCAATGCATTGTCATTTAGTTGAATGAGCAAACCATCGTTTATTAAAGCTTGATTAAGATTTAACAATAAATTTTTACTGCTTAAGTCATGCTCTAGTTGAGCTTTAATAATTGCTTGCTGTTCTTCATTTGCATTCGAGAACTTCGTCATTTGCAAGCTATCGCCTAAGTTTAAAGACTCAGTCTCGGTCGCCAGTAATCCATTGATAAATGTTATCTCTATCGCGTCTTCTAATTTAAGAGGCTCTACCGGATACTTAGCAAACTCTATTTCAGTTAAGGCTTGTTTTGATAAGTTAGGCTTTTGTTGGTTTACTTCGAAATTAGATGCTAAAAAACTTAAATCGTTATATTTCCAATGCTCTACCTTTCTTGAAGGTAAGGGGGCACTTTTAAATGCTTGTAAAGCGTTTAATTTAGTTTGCTCTAACCATGGTAAAGTGGCATTTTGCTGAGGCGTATTCAGTGACAAGCCTTCACGGTTTTGAAACTCTACAATAAAACTCATAATATTTGTTCCAATTGATGACTTAAAGTTTACTGATCCAGCTGTAGCCTTTTTCTTCTAACTCGTGGGCTAGTTCTTTTCCACCGGACTTAATAATTTTTCCGTCTGATAAAACATGCACATAGTCAGGAACAATGTAGTCTAGTAATCTTTGGTAATGGGTAACGATAATAAATGATCGATTAGGATCTCTACTCGCATTTACACCATCAGCAACAACCTGCAAAGCGTCAATATCTAAACCTGAATCAGTTTCGTCTAAAATGCAAACTTTAGGCTCTAACATCATCATTTGCATAATTTCATTGCGCTTTTTTTCGCCGCCAGAAAAGCCTTCGTTCACGCCTCGCTTAAGAAATGCTTGGTCTAAATTTACTTGTTCACATTTTTCTCTAGCTAACTTTAAAAAAGATACTGCGTCTAACGGTTCTTTTCCTTGGTGTTCACGGATTGCATCAACACTTGACTTTAAAAATTCCATATTGCTTACGCCTGGAATTTCTACTGGATACTGAAAAGCTAAAAACAGGCCTGATTTAGCTCTTTCGTCAGCTTCCATTTCTAATAAATTTTCGCCGTCTAAAGTCGCTTCGCCTTGCGTGGCTTGATATCCTTCACGTCCCGATAAAACGTAGCCTAAGGTGCTTTTACCTGAGCCATTTGGCCCCATAATGGCATGAATTTCACCTGGTTTAACTTCAATTGATAAACCTTTAAGTATTTCTTTGTCTTGTACATTAGCGTGTAGCTTATTAATTTTTAACATTGATGCTCTCTAATAGTTTTAATTTATCCAACAGAACCTTCTAGGCTAACTTCTAGTAGTTTGCCTGCTTCAACTGCAAACTCCATTGGTAACTCTTTAAATACTTCTTTGCAGAATCCATTTACTATCATTGATACTGCTTTCTCTGCTTCTATGCCTCGTTGCAGACAAAGAAATAACTGATCGTCACTGACTTTAGATGTTGTCGCTTCATGTTCGATAATTGCGCTCGGATGCTTACTTTCAATATAGGGGAAAGTATGCGCACCACATTGATCGCCAATTAATAATGAATCACATTGAGTGAAGTTTCTTGCGCCTTCGGCTCTTGGACTCATTCTGACTAATCCACGATAAGAGTTTTGACTCTTGCCGGCAGAAATACCTTTAGAAATAATCGTCGACTTAGTATTTTTGCCTAAATGTATCATTTTGGTGCCTGTATCGGCTTGTTGCATATTGCGAGTTAAGGCAACCGAGTAAAATTCTCCAATGCTATTGTCTCCGCGTAAGACCACAGATGGATACTTCCAAGTAATCGCAGATCCTGTTTCTACCTGTGTCCATGAAATTTTTGCGTTGTGGTGACAAACGCCGCGCTTGGTTACAAAGTTATAGATTCCGCCTTTGCCATTCTCGTCTCCCGGATACCAGTTTTGTACTGTAGAATATTTTATTTCCGCATTGTCCAAAGCGACTAGCTCTACTACCGCGGCATGTAATTGATTTTCGTCACGCATTGGAGCTGTACAGCCTTCAAGATAACTCACGTGGCTAGATTCTTCGGCAATAATTAAGGTTCGCTCAAACTGACCTGTTTTTGCTTCGTTAATTCTAAAATAAGTTGATAGTTCCATAGGGCAGCGCACGCCTTTAGGAATATAAACAAATGATCCATCACTAAATACTGCTGAGTTTAAGGCAGCAAAATAATTATCTTTTTGTGGAACAACCGAACCGAGGTATTTTTTAACTAATTCGGGATGAGAGTGCACAGCTTCAGAAATAGGGCAAAAAATTACCCCAGCTTCAGCAAGCTTTGCTTTAAAAGTAGTGGCAACAGATACAGAGTCGAACACTACATCAACAGCAACACCGGCTAAAATTTCCTGCTCGTGTAACGGAATACCAAGCTTGTTATAGGTTTCTATTAACTCGGGATCAACTTCGTCTAAACTTTTTGGCGCGTCGTCAATGCTTTTAGGTGCTGAATAAAAAGACACATCTTTCAAGTCGATTTTATCGTAGTTCAAATGAGCCCATTCTGGCTCAGCCATTTCTAAGAAACTTTTAAATGCTTTTAATCTCCAATCGAGTAGCCATTGTGGCTCTTTCTTTTTTGCAGATATAAAGCGAATAACTTCTTCGTTTAAGCCTGGTGGCAGTGTTTCAGCATCTATCTCTGTTATAAATCCAGCTGAATACTTAGTATTAACATATTCATCAATTATTTCGTCAGACATTTGTGGTAACTCTTTAGTAAAAATTGTTTTCGGTCTAAGTTGCTTAGCCAGTTATCGTATTTAAGCAATAATGCTTAAATAATTGACCAAACGCTTAGTCGCTATCTTTATATTTTCAATTTAATTGCTTAGTATCATTACTTAATTAGTATCATTACTTAATTAGTATCATCACTCAATTGGTATCAATTCTATTCTGTCTTTAAGGTTATGATGGCTTTTTTGACGCGCTACTTGGGCATCATTTCGCTGAATAATTTCTGCCAAGGTAATGTTGTTTAGAAACTCGTTAATTTTGGCACTTAGATCAATCCAAAGATTGTGAGTGAGACACTGCTTACCGTCATGGCAGTTAGCGCGGCCTTCACAACGTGAAACATCCATTGACTCATTGACAGCATTAATAATTTGAGCCACATTAATTTCGTTAATATCTGCATTCAATTGATAGCCGCCACCAGGGCCTCTAATACTCTTCACTAAATCATTTTTACGTAATTTAGAAAAAAGCTGCTCTAAATAAGATAACGATATCGCTTGTCTTTCAGATATATCGCTAAGATTAACTGGCTGATTTTTACCGTTTAATGCTAAATCTAGCATTGCAGTTACTGCGTATCGGCCTTTAGTCGTTAATCTCATTTTAACTCCGTGCTTATACCTTAGAAATAGCCCTTGCAAGGTTAATTGTTAGCTCAATTGGCCTTGCCTGCGGGCATTTTCTAATACCTGAGTAAAATAGTCAAGTAAAGCGCTTATACCTATTTTTGATTAATATGTTTAAGCATAGATTTAAATGCTTTAGGGTTAGCGGCCAAGATTGAATCGCTGTTACTATAGTCTGGATTACCTTTTAGGTCAGAAACCATTCCGCCTGCTTCTTTAACAAGCAATACACCAGCGGCAGTATCCCACTCGCTTAGTCCAAATTCCCAAAAACCATCGATTCTGCTGGCGGCTACATAAGCTAAGTCTAATGCGGCCGAACCACCTCGGCGCATATCACTACAATGCGGAAATAACTTAGCAAATACATCTAAATATTCGGGTAACTTTTGCTTTTGCTTAAACGGAAAACCAGTGGCTAATAGTGCATGCTCTAGGCCATTGCTATTGTCATTAACTCTTAAACGTTTACCATTAAATTGTGCGCCTCTACCGCGAACTGCGGTAAACAACTCCTCGCAAATAGGGTCGTATACGACAGCAACTTCGGTTTTGCCTTTGTATTTGCAAGCAATAGAAATACACCAATGAGGTACTTTGCGGATAAAATTGGTTGTTCCGTCAATCGGATCTATAACCCAAACATAGTCGCTATCACCAGATTGACCGGATTCTTCGCCTAAGTATGCGTGATCTGAGTAGGAATGAGAGATGGTATCAATAATTAAACGCTCAGCCGCTTGATCAACATTAGTAACATAGTCACTTTGTGATTTTGTTTGAACAGTTTTAATTTTATCCGATTCACGAATAATAAAATCGCCAGCTTTACGTGCAGCGCGCACAGCAATAGTTAGAAATGCTTGCATTTTTGATGATACCTAAATTGTTAAAAAGCGGTTTGAGCTTCGAAGCCAATTAAGCAGTGCTTGTGGCTTTGAGTCAATTTGGGCGCAAGTATAGCGGAAAACCGCTAAAGTTGAAACAAATCTAGCTGGAAAAGTTTGCCTATTCACAAGATTTAGACCGTTAGTGGCCAGGTTTGACTGTAGCAGTTAGAACTAGCGGCATAATGATAGTTAAAACAGATGGTTAGCTATTAAGTTTGTGCTACAGTAAGGCACTTTTATAGTCATTCCAAAGAAGTATAAAGTTCTCTAGTGATTAGCTAGCGTTAACGAAGGGGAGAATAACAATGCAAGCGTTAAATATTGCCGTGATTACCGTGTCTGATTCGCGCACTGAAGCCACTGATACGTCTGGCGACTATTTGCGCGAGGCTGCGCAAACTGCTGGTCACTGTGTTAGCGAAAAAATAATAGTAGCAGATGATATTTATCAATTAAGAGCTGCGCTTTCTGGTTATATAGCCAACCCAGCAATACAAGTGGTTTTAATGACAGGTGGGACCGGTTTTGCGCTAAGAGATTCTACGCCGGAAGCGGTAAAACCTTTATTTGATAAAGAAATACTTGGGTTTGGCGAACTATTTCGGCAAATCTCTTATGATGAGATAGGTTCATCAACAATTCAGAGCCGGGCACTCGCTGGTTTGGCGAATAACACTTTAATATTTTGTATGCCTGGCTCCACCGGAGCCTGCAAGACTGCATGGTTGAACATAATAGAAGCGCAACTTAACGCAGACTTTAAACCCTGCAATTTCAATCAGTTAGTGAGCTGATTGGAAAGACTTTACTCGCTCATAAGCCGCCCATTAAGTTATAGAGGCTAACTTATCTTAATAGGCACTTGTTAAACCCAATTTATACCAAGAAGGAAAACCAAAACTCATGTTGAAGCCTAAACAAGTCTGGATACAAAGTTGCCTGCTAGTTATGTTAGCGTTATTTTCCGTTGGCGTTAACGCTGACCAAACAAAGGTTAAACCCAATACTCACTCAGCAAAGTTACACGCACTATTCGAATTAGAGTGGCAGCAGCGTATTCAGAGAGATCCTTCGGAAGGCCTAAGGTATGGCATCATTGAACGATCTGACAAGCTTTTAGATGTGAGTGAGCAGGCATACGCTAAGTGGGAAAAAAAGCTTAACGGTTATTTAACCGAGTTAGAGACGATTCCATTCAATCGTTTATCTGAAAGCGATCAAGTGAACTACCAAATTTTTAAGCAGCAGTTACAACGTTCTTTAGATGAGATTCGTTTTAAAACTTATCAAATGCCGTTTTTGGTTGATTCAGGCTTTCACACGGATGTTTTGCGATTAGCTGAAGAGCAACAATTTAAAGTTGCAGCGGATTATGAAAGTTATATTAAGCGATTAAAAGCGGTACCAAATTTTATTGAGCAGAATATTACCAATATGAAAGCCGGTCTTGAACGTAACTACGCAATGCCCAAAGTGGTGATGGCAGGCTTTAGTGATGTCATAAAATCAAGTTATATCAGTGGGGTCGAAAATAGCCCCTTTTGGAAACCCTTCAATCAAATGCCGCCAACGTTAACTGAAAAGCAGAAAAAGTCTTTAGCTGACAGTGCGAAACGCGTTATAGAAAGCGAAGTTTTTAAAAGCCTCAAAACCTTATATCGCTTCTTTGAAAATGAATATATCCCTCATACCAAGACGAGCCTAGGCGCGTACGATTTTGACAATGGCGAAGCCTACTATGCAGCACAAATTAAACATTACACCACGCTTGACTTAACAGCCGAAGAAATTCATCAAATTGGGTTAAATGAAGTTAAAAGAATCCGTGCAGAAATGGATCAAATTTTGGTTAAGTTGGAGTTTCCAGGAAGTTTTAAGGAGTTTGTAACATTCTTAAGAGAATCGCCACAGTTTTACGCAAAGTCTGGCGAAGAATTAATTAAAGAAGCGGCATACATAGCTAAACGAATGGACGCACAGCTGCCCAAGCTATTTAAACATTTACCGCGCCAACCTTATGCAGTTGAGCCAGTGCCTGAAAGTATTGCTCCTAAATATACAACCGGTCGTTACGTTCCTGCTCCACTTAATAGCGAGCGTCCAGGCACCTATTGGGTTAACACCTATGCATTAGATAAGCGGCCATTATATGTACTAGAAGCATTAACGCTTCACGAAGCGGTACCAGGCCATCATTTACAAGTCGCTTTAAGCAAAGAGCTAGACTCTTTACCTAACTTTAGACGTTATTCTTATATATCGGCATTTGGTGAAGGTTGGGGGCTATATAGTGAAAAATTAGGCTTAGAGGTTGGCTTTTATCAAGATCATTACAGTAACTTTGGCCGCTTAACTTATGAAATGTGGCGCGCGGCGCGGCTAGTGATAGATACCGGCATTCATGCAAAAGGTTGGACGCGAGAGCAAGCGATTGCGCTACTCGAAAACAATTCTGCTTTATCGACGCATAATATTCGTACTGAAGTTGATCGTTATATCAGTTGGCCAGGACAAGCGCTGGCATACAAGCTAGGCGAATTGAAGATATTAGAATTAAGAGCGTATGCAGAAAAGCGTTTAAAGGATAAGTTTAATATCAGAGATTTTCATCACGAAGTGTTACGTCAAGGTCCAGTCCCTTTAAATGTTTTAGAAGCGCAAATAAAGCGTTATGTAAAGTCGACTTTAGCTGAGTAGTTTGTCACTTAACCCAAATGAAAAAAGCCGAACGACAATTTTCGTTCGGCTTTTTTGTTAACCTAGAACTTACCAACCGCAATTACGGTCTTTATTTTGTTCATCTAACCAAGTTTTTAACGGTGCAAAGTAATCGATAATGGCAGAAGCGTCCATTTCAGCTTTACCTGTCATGGTTTGTAGTGCTTCTTGCCATGGACGGCTAGAGCCCATTTCTAACATTGCCATTAGCTTTGCACCAGCTTCTTTATTATTGTAAATAGAGCAACGGTGCAACGGACCTTCACTTCCCGCGATAGCACATAACTCACGGTGAAACTGGAACTGTAAAATATGTGCTAAGAAATAGCGGGAATAGGGCGTATTCCCGGGTACATGGTACTTAGCGCCCGGATCAAACTGGCTTTCATCGCGTGCCACTGGTGGCTTTATGCCTTGGTACTTTTCGCGAAGTTCCCACCAGCCTTGGTTATATTGTTCAGCCGGAATTTCTCCGCTAAAAACGCCCCATCGCCACTTATCAACTAATAAGCCAAAAGGTAAAAATGCTACTTTGTCTAGCGCCATTTTCATTAAGAAAGGTAAATCTCCATCTGCTGCTGGCACTTCGTCGATTAAGCCGATTTCTTTTAAGTAGCTGTCATTAATTGAAAGTGCCACTGTGTCACCGATGGCTTCGTGGAATCCATCATTAGCGCTAGAACGATACAGCATTGGCTGTTTAAGGTTGTAGGCTCGTTGATAAAAGTTGTGGCCTAACTCGTGGTGAATAACAACAAAGTCTTCAGCGTTCTTTTGAATACACATTTTTATGCGGTAATCTTCAATGCTTAAATCCCATGCACTTGCATGGCACTGTACATCACGATCTTGCGGTTTAGTAAACAAAGAGCGCTTCCAAAAGGTATCGGGCAATGGTTCGAAACCCAGAGATTTAAAGAATCTTTCTGCGGTGCGCACCATCTCTATTTCGCTATATTGTTTGGCATTTAAACGAGCAGTTACATCTGTTGCCGGCGTGTCAGTTTGAGGTGCCACATCGGGATAGATATTACCCCAAGATTGAGCCCACATATTGCCAAGTAAATGCGCTGGAATAGGACCGTCTTTCGCAACAACTTCATCACCGTATTTTTCGTTTAGTTTTGCTCTAACGTGACATTGAAGTGAGTCATACAGGGGTTTAACTTGACCCCACACACGATCCATCTCTTTGGCGAAATCGTCAGCAGGCATATCGTACTTAGAGCGCCACAGTGCTCCTGTATCTTTAAAGCCAAGCTCTTTAGAACCTTGATTAGCAATTTCTACCATACGAGTATAATCTTTGCGCATTTGCGGCGATACAGTGCGCCAATCAAGCCAAGCTTGTAATTTTTCTTGATGTGATTTCTTTGGGTCAGCGAGTGTCGCACTCAGATCGCCAAGCACATGACAGTTGCCTTCAGAATCGCATCCTTTAGCGTAAGTAGCATCTAAGTTAGAGGTAATTGTTGCAAGCTCTTTAGTTAACTTATCATCTTCTGGGGCTGGAATAGTTAAGCCCGTTTTAAGTATTTCAAGCTTTCGGCGGGTGTCGTAATCTAACTCTAAGCCGTTAAACTGCTTGGCGCCGAGCGCTAAACCAACGCCAACTTTGGTGGCTTCTTCCATCATTTTTGCGACTAAAAAGTTAGTATCGCTAGTCACAAAGTTTGCTTGTACCCAGGCGGTTTTTGCCTGAAATTCATAATCTCGCTCAAGAATCTGTTCGGCATTGTTAACATAGGCTATTGCATCAGCAGCAGTTACTGGCTGCTCTTTGGCTGTTTTGTCTGCTTCAGGTGCTGGCTGGCAAGCGATAAGAGCGCATGCTACACCAGATACCAGAGCAAGCTGTTTAAACTGGTTTAAATTGATCATAGAGTAGAACCCTTCAAATAGTTTGGTGAATAGTTAAGTTATATTAGGTATTCGTAATAGCTTAAAATTCGTTAAGTTTTAGTTTTTCTACGAAAAGCTGTGCTAGAGAATACTCCCGAAAAAAAAGTGCTGCAAGTGCTGTGGCTGTTTCCACTGCGAAAATTAGCTTATTTAAAGCGAAGGTTAACGCCCGATAAACAAGATAGTTGTTAATTTAAAACGCGCTAGAACTAGGATTTTACGCTTTTGCAACGGTAGGAGGGGAAATAAAATGGTTAAAACTCGATCATTCTGTGAGCTAATACCTTAACGTTGAACGAATTTTGTACTATTATAATTGCACTTGGATGATTCTTATTGTAGTCTAATTGCCCATTTCCTTGGCTAATTATAAGAATGAACCTCCCAGGGACTTGGTTAACATAGCATTACAAACACTGGGGTGGAAAATTGAAAGCAGTTGTATTTAGTATCCTAGGACTCTCTCTGAGCTTGTCCATTTCTTGCTTTGCTAAAGAGCTGGCAGGTGTCGAAATGGAAGAAGTTGTCAACTTATCCGTTGGAGGCCAGCAAGTTAGGTTGCACGGCACCGCAGTTAAAAGTGACGCTCACCAGTCAATTTACGTCGGCGGGCTTTATTTACAAGATAATGCTGAGAGCGTCGCTGATATTTTAAATAATGACGGTGCTAAACGCTTTGTACTTTATTGTCAAAACTCTACCATACAACCAGACGCTCTCATTCGAGCACTTAATATTGGTATTGCCGCCAATCATACTGAACAAGAATTATCCGCATTAGAGCCTATGGTGGAGCAGTTCAATCAACTTTGGAACTCGGAAATAAAACAAGGTGATAAAGTGTGGATTGATTTTATTCCAGAGCAAGGCACCATAGTCACGATTAATGGTGAGCAAAAAGGCTTCATTCCCGGCAAACTATTTTATAATGCATTTCTAAAAACGTGGCTCGGCGACAATCCCATTAATCCTGAAATGAAAAAGCAGCTTTTAGGTCAACCACTTTAGTTTTAATCGAGCTACCGTTCTCTGCATCTACTGCCCAGTCAGGCTTTTTAAGCAAACTGGGTCCTGCTTAGTTTTTATCCTTTGTTTACTTTCGCTAGTTTAATTGCTTTATCGCTTAAGGCTTTTGACTGCTAATAAATCTTTGAATTGAAATTGATTAAAAAATTATTGAGCGATTACGTTTATTTTAAAGGCTGAGCACGTTATTATTTTGCGGAATTTTAACTCTCGTGAGATTTTATATGCAAGCTGCTGGTCCAATCATGTTAGATATTGCTGATACTCAGCTATCTGCAGAAGATAAAAAGCTAATTCAATTGCCATTATGTGGTGGCCTAATATTATTCTCACGTAATTTTGAATCAGCCGAACAAATTTTTGAGTTAACTAAACAAATAAAAAAGTTAAACCCATCAATCGTCATTGCTGTCGATCAAGAGGGCGGTCGAGTTCAACGTTTTACTCAGGGTTTTTCGAAGCTTCCTGAGCTAGGTAAGCTGGGTCAACTTTATCAGACAGAGCCTGAACAGGCGCTTGAATTTGCACAAAACCTCGGTGAGCTAATGGCGTTAGAAGTTCAATCGGTCGGCTGTGATATAAGTTTTGCACCAGTTTTAGATATCGGTGATATGGCTTCGCAAATTATTGGTGATCGTGCTTTTGCATTAGAACCAAACGATATTATTGCGTTGGCTAGCCGTTATATTCAAGGAATGCAGTTAGGTGGTATGCAAGCAACAGGCAAGCATTTTCCTGGGCATGGCTCGGTCGTCGCAGATTCTCACGTTGCAATTCCTGTCGACCCTAGAAGTTTCACTCAAATAGAAGGGTTAGATTTAAAACCATTCGCTGCGCTGGCACCGCAATTAGGCGCAATAATGCCGGCACATATTATTTACTCAGAACTCGATTCAAAGCCTGCTGGCTTTTCTGAGTATTGGTTACAGAAGGTGCTGCGTACCGATCTTAATTTTGACGGCGTTATTTTTTCAGATGATTTAAGTATGCAAGGCGCAACGGTCGCAGGTGACTTCAGTCAACGTGCTCATGCTGCATTAACGGCGGGCTGCGATATGGTTTTGGTCTGTAATGATCGAAACGCAACCTGGCAGGTAATCGATGCATTAAAGGATTATCAACAGTCAAGCCAATCTGGCCAAAGAATCAGCCGTTTAACCATGCAACAACAGCCTTGTGGCTTGCAAGTATTAAAAAGTAGCCAGCGTTGGCAATTCCTCGCAGATTCGTTGCAGCAATTTAATCGAATAACTCAAAAATCATTAAAGCAGGAAGTTTAATATGGAATTTGGAAACTTTGAAATTTGGTTTAAGCAAAATTTAGGTGACTCAAGTTTTTATCTTAAAGTCTTTGGTGCGGTGTTTTTAACACTTTTAGTTAACTATATTTGGAACAAAACCCAGGCTAAGTTGCTGCTTAAATTGCAAGCAACTAAAAATAACTGGGATGACGCTTTAATAAAGTCATTAGCAAAGCCTGTCGTTATTTTAATCTGGGGATCCGGATTATGGGTACTCACAAATTATATTTTAGCCTATGAAATTAATCAGGTTGCACGAGATATTGGCCTAGTTATTGTTATTTCTTGGTTTCTGGTTAGGTTTATACGAGAAGCTGAAATAAATCTCATAGCTGATAATAGAAACAAGGCGGGTGAAGAGCGAATTGATCACGCAACGATCGAGGCGATAAGTAAACTGCTCCGAGTATCAGTGTCAATTACTACAACACTGGTTATCCTACAAACGCTGGGGGTTAGTATTAGCGCTGTGTTAGCCTTTGGCGGTATTGGCGGAATAGCAGTAGGCTTTGCCGCCAAAGATTTATTAGCAAATTTTTTCGGTGGCTTAATGATTTACTTAGACCGCCCATTTTCAGTTGGTGATTGGATTCGCTCACCGGATCGAAACATTGAAGGCGTAGTGGAATATATTGGCTGGCGGCAAACCCGTATTAGAACCTTTGATAAAAGGCCGCTTTACGTGCCAAATGCGATATTTAATAGTATCACCGTTGAAAATCCGTCTAGAATGCATAATCGGCGCATTTATGAAACGATTGGAATTCGTTACGATGACATTCGTCACATGACGCCTATAGTTGAACAAACGCGTGAAATGTTATTAAAGCATCCTGATATCGATACTAAGCAGACGCTTATGGTTAATTTTAATAACTTCTCCAGCTCATCTATTGATTTCTTTGTTTATACATTCACTAAAACGACTGACTGGGCAGAATTTCATCAGATTAAGCAAAACGTATTGCTAAAAATTGCCGAAATTATTCAAGCTAATCAAAGTGAAATAGCTTACCCAACGCAACGTTTGCAGCTAGAACAAATGCAAGCAATGAGTGAAACTATCGACAATAATCAGTCTGTGGGAAAAGCTTAAGGCGTAGCTTATAAGGGTATTGTGCATGAACGGAATATTATTCGTTTAGTGCTCTACAGAGCTTGCAATACCTAGCTTCGCTTTTTCGTATTATAATTCCAGCTGAAAAATCAGCTCATATTTAGATAGATTACCCTTCTAGATGTACTGTCCTGGCTATCGCTGAGAAATTATGATTGTTATCAGAGTCGGCAAATGAATAAGACCCCGAAAAATTAATATGTAACCAAGCTACAAGTGAAATTTTCTTTAACGCCTGAAGTTTTCACAGATCTTGTCATGCTCATTAAACTCTTGAAGCTTTGATAGAAATTGAGCGTTGTAATGATTAACACAATTGGTAACCAAGCGAGCGCATTGAATCCACTGTGATTAACGCCCAATCAATAGGAAGCTGCACGGTGATAAACGTTTATGCTACTTTTGTACAATCGGCCTGAAACAGCTTTTTTTCAGATTGCTCCTTGAAGGTTTCGTATTGTGGTGAAAACTGATAGCTAACAAAGTGAAGTACAGCAAATTTATATCTATTTGCCCCATGTTTATCTGCCGACAAATTATTAAGCTAACGTTAGAAGTGTTGTTATAAAGTAAATCAAAAGGTGAAGGCTATCATGACCATCAGTACTAATAATTTTACTGTTTTCTGGTCTGCCGTTGAGTTCCAATGTTATCGTCGACACGTCTTTGTCTGAGAACTCTATCTCTATCTAGTATAGTTGTTAAATTGACTGAAACCTACTTGCGATATTTTTGCTCTTATTTCGAATAATAAGTAATACATGTAACTGAGTGACTCACCACATAATCTCTTAATTAATTTATTGGATGATAGTAAGTATGAATAAAGCTGAATTCCTTAGACTAGGGATTAATTTTCAACTCAATAATAGTTCGATTAGCTATCTTTAAATGTTGTTTTGTAAACGTTACGGCTGAGTGGTAATTGCTTTCCAGACTCAAGAGTGACTCTGTATTTACCTGAGCCGTAATTTGAAATGGTTCGTATCTTATTTTTTTCGACAAGATAAGAGCGGTGGATGCGTATAAATTTAGATACCAACATATAAGAAAGTTGCTCCATATTTTTGTCATGCAAAAAGGATTGATTGGAATATGTGATGATTTCAGTATAGTTGCCAGCAGCTTGAATAAAGTGGATATCTTCGACTTGGATAAACATAACCTTACCGCAATGTTTGATTAATAGCTGACTGATTTGTTGCTGACAATTTTTCGTCGAATTTTTAAATCGCTGCATGGCTTGCTTAAATCGCTTTTCAGTTACTGGCTTGGTAATAAAATCTAATACACCATAGTCGAAAGCGGTGGCTGCTCTTTCAGGAGTGGCCGTAATTACGATAGTAGGAAAGGAGGCAGGGGATGCGTGTTTGAGTAAGCTAAAACCATCATCACCGTTTAGATTTAAGTCGAGTAACACAAGGTCGAATCGATATTTCGATAAACGTTTTTTTGCCATTTGAATCGAAGTAGCAAGGTGGACATCACAATATTGAAAGTGCTGATGACAAAGATCAGCAATTCTTTCTGCAACTAAAGGAACATCTTCGATGATTAGTATTGTGTTCATGATCGCTGCAACTCAATAACTGTATGCCAGCCTTGGTCATCACCGTATGAGAAAACCTTGCTTGCAAGCGGATGCCATTGTTGTAACCGAGACTTAATATACTTGAGCCCGCTTCCTGTTGTCGGTTTGCTATTAGCTATTGATTTTTTATTGCCATTATTCGACAGCTTGTAGACGCACTTTTCGCTAGTTTCTTCTTTCGTTAATGTAAATATTGCTTGCTGTGAGCCAGTAAAACCATGAGTTAATCCGTTTTCTACAATGGTATGAAAAATGGCTGGCGGTATGGTCTCGTCGCCTGCAATTCCCTTTAAATTAAAGTGATAAACCGTTTTATGCTGCAGGGACATTATTTTTAAGTAGTGACGGCACATTTGAATCTCTTGCTCAATGGGTACTTCAATCTTTTGGGTCATTTGAGTCATCAAATGAAACTCTTCTGATAAAGCATCGATTAGCTCACCAGCTAGTGCTTGGTCTTTTTTTATCAATTGCTGAAGCGACATAAGCGTATTCATTAAAAAGTGAGGCTGAATATGCTTCTGAACAAATTGAAATTCAAGCAGGTCAAGTTGTAGTCTAGACTTTTGAAGAGACAGCGAATTATGTAAAATACCACGCGCAGTGAACACGATCATTAACAAGGAAAATAGAGCGATAGCCAAGTAATCTACCTTAAATACAAACGAAGTTAAAATGAAATTGTTATATACCCACTGTTGATTATCCAATATGTTGAATTGATCTATGAAAACTACTATCGTCAAAAATATCGAAAATGACAGCATTACAGCGCTATCTTTGGATTGAATCTTTTGAGCAAACGCACAAAGCGCAATTAATAGTCCAGACAGAAAAGGCGCTTTCGGTAAAACCAAAAGATAGCAGACGATAGTGAGCGCGACATAGAGAAAAAAACAAAACGCAATGTGTTTCCGTTTTAAACTAAAGTGAAGGCACATGACTAGAATTAAGCTAGCGAAAATTAGATATTCGATTAAGCTAACAAGTGTAGTGTTGTCTAATAGATTAACCGTCGCCATTAGTTCATTCCAATACAAAGCCTCATTTATCATCAAGGAAAAGCAACATACAAAAAGGAAAACCAAACTTGAGAAGACCGCATTCTTATCTAATGCGAAATAGAATCCCAAATTAGCTATCATTGCAAACAAAAAGATACCCGATAGCACAAGCGGCGCTGTCGACATAATCAACGACTGCTGTTGAAAGTCAGATAAAGGTCCCAGAGCAATATCTCTAAATATAGCGCCACCTTGATAACTAAAGTTCGAAAAACTAACTTGTAAGCTATTGATACCGAGTTTCAGCAATTTTTTTGGAATTATTTGACGAAATAAGCTTTTTCCTGACGACTCGTTAGTGTGACTAGTGCCAACCTGACCATTTTCAAAAAGTAACTGGCCATTTATTGAGACTGACGCAGCAATAACATTTGACCTAAGTTGCAGCCAAGTATCTTGTGAAAGCGCTTTTTGATCGCTGATAG
Source organism: Aliikangiella aequoris (assembly GCF_053709105.1). Classification (NCBI taxonomy): domain Bacteria; kingdom Pseudomonadati; phylum Pseudomonadota; class Gammaproteobacteria; order Oceanospirillales; family Pleioneaceae; genus Aliikangiella; species Aliikangiella aequoris. The sequence goes on along the minus strand of NZ_CM132298.1, from coordinate 2,030,353 downwards.
CGAAGTCGACTTCCAAGAACCAGTTATTTTTTTCTTGTGATACTCGAGTATAAATACCTTTAACATCTAAGTTGTCAGCTACCACTAATTTTTTTGCACCTTTTAATAGTTTGGCAGCCGGGTATGTGACTAAATCAATCGATTTACCCTCATATTGTGGTAACTCTTCAATCGCTGACGCTTGAGACAAAGTAAGGCAACACAATAAAAATGAAAAAATAGTTCTCAACTTTGTTCCTTTTTGGGACTTTATTGACGGCTAGCCAGCCATTATAGTCAAAAAACAACACTATGTAACTGAGCTAGCCTTTATCTGTTGAAGATTCTTGTAGCTGAGAAATCTTATTAATATACAGCTTCTTTTGCTGAATATTATTGTTACTTGTTAACGCTAAAGCTTGTTTATAGGCTTTCAATGCTAGGGCTTGATTTCCCATTTTTTCGTGTAATTTAGCTTTATACTCGAAGGATCTGAAGGATTTTGGATAAATTGATAGAGCCAAATCAATTACGATTAAAGCGTTTGAGAATTCTTCTTTAACAGCGTAAGAATAAGCCAGTTTGTGTAATACTTCTTCATCTGGGTGAGCATTTGAGGGGAATGTAAACCCGCTTTGCATGCCATTCGTAAGCCACTGAATATAGAATAGACTGTTATTATCTACAAGCTTTTCACTTGAATAATAATGCTCCATAATTCTGTGTATTTTCGACAAAATCTCTAAACTTGGCTCAATGGAAAAGTAATACTTTTGCATACTTTGCAGCTCTTTAACACTCGGCTTTACTACATAGCCAAACTCTTTTGATGTACTTTTAAAGTGCTGTAACACTTCAGTAAAGGACATATCACTATAGCCAAAATCAAGTTTATGTGGCTTATATAGATCTTTAAAGGCTATGTGGAATCCAACATGTGGCGTTGTTTGGTGTCCATCTACATCACTCACGTCAAAGCGATGTCTTAACCCTTTTGGTGATAGTTCTCTGAAGTTTTTTGTAGCGAGATTGATCGCGTCTTTAATTTTAAAGAATTCACTATCACCATGGTTCATGTATAAATAGCTGTTTAGTTCTGAGTTACTTTTCAAAAACCTTACTATATCTTGTTGCAACTTAGGTGTGTGGTGGAGCGAAGGGCTAAATGCAAAGCGCGCTCTAAAGAGTTCTTGCTCTTGGATTAATGAATGAATGACGAATAGACCACTTTTTGAATGACCAGACAGTACACGATAATTAGTGGTCCTATAATGCTTGTCAATGAAGGGGAGTAGTTCTTCTTTAATAAAACTCATGAATTGATTGGCACCCAGATTAACTTGCTCATTGTATCGAAAGTAAGGACTAAAATCCCTTGTACGTTCGCCAGTATGTGGCACAGAAACAATAATCATCTCCGGGATATGCTGTTTTGAAGCTAAAATGTTTTGTGTAAACGTCGCTGAGCGTTGAAGGTTGTCGCTATCGAGAACATAGAGCACTGGAAAATCTTGTAGCTTGTTTTTATAGTAACTTTTAGGTAGTTGGATATGAAAAGGCCTGATTTCACTTAAGTGCTTTGACTCGATGTTCAACTTAAATTCGAATGTAGTCAGTTTGTTTTTTGAAAGAGCGAGTGCTGGAATAATCCACAATACGACTATTAGTAGGTTACAAATTTTCTTCATCACATTGTCCTGGTTAATTAATGTTCTAGGGCATGTTAATTCCTACAAGAGTTTCTAGATATTAGAAATCCGTGAAATGCACTATGTCGTTGTGAATTGCATAAATCGCGGGTTTTTAGAAGATTAACTATTTATCAATAGCAATTTAGATGTGCTCAGTCTTTGTTGTTATAGAGAGAAGCTTAAGTGAGCGTTTTACGTATTCCAGAGACAAATAGTAGTTAGTTTGGTAAGGGTATAACTGAAAGAGACTGTTGGAGACTAAGTATTATAATAGCCCATTAATTGCCTCATACTAGGTTAGTGGGCTATTTCTGTATTGGATACATTCGAACTTATGCTTACATTAGAGCTTCAGCTTAAGGCCAATATGCTGGACGTGCTAAGGATGTATTGTAACTGTTTGCTAATGAGTATGACTTAGTCGTATCTGCATTTTTTAAAGAAAATGAATCTAGAGCCACGCTTCAAAGACCAAAGTTATTTAGATTACTGGAAATTGCTCAGAAGAATTGTAGAGTTAAATTAGTGTAATGTTGGCTTTGCTTTATCCGGAAACATTACACTAAATCGAGTAAAACAGCGGTTAAGTTATCTGCTAATTAAATTTAAAGCTGCCTACTTAGCCTTTGCGCAAAACAGAATGGATGACGCGGTTGTGTTCAAAGTACACGGTAAAGTCTGCATAATGCCAGCGTGTAATCGGTGGTTCGCCGACGGCAGGTAGTTTAGTTTGCGGCTGGCCAAACTTTGCTTCTACCTGTTGCATCGTGATGCCATGCTTTGGCTTATTATTGGTTTGCTCAATCTGAGTGCCTAATTTTAGTGTTTCGGCACTGGCTAACGGCGAAAAACAAGCAATGCTGCAGGTTAACATCGTTAAGGCTAGTAGAAGTTTGTTTGAAGTCGCTTTGTTCATCGCTTTTTCCTCATTCTAGAATACTGCTTAATATACTCGCCTAACTAACTGATTTAAAGAAATAAATAGAAAAAATTGGAACTAAGTAGCAAATATTTAGGGCTGTTCGTCAGATTCTGTCGAATTTTTCTCGGAGTCACTTTTGTTTCTGAGCTGTTTTGACTGTATTTGAAACACGTGTTTAATGATCGCGTCGCGGTCAGCTTCTTTCAGTTTGGTAAACATTAGTGCAATTTCAAACTCTTCATCATTGATAGGCTTAACATCTACGACACGACCAAATGCGGCTATTCCAACACACTCTGGTAATAACACTAATTCGATTTTCATTATGTCATCAATTTTACAAGCTTGCTTGGCGTTAAACCTTACACCACCACCGCTAATATCTACTTCAGTTAAGTCATTCTTAGTGGTATCGAGTGACTGAATAATAAAACGAGTGATCAAGCTCATTTTTTTATCCATGTTAATCAAATAATTTCCAAGCTGACTTTCTTTTTCGTTAAGTGAGTTTAAGTAAGAAAGATTTTCATTTTCTAGTTTCGACAACTCTTGTAGTAGAGTGATTCTAGGGGAGTTTACCCCTAAATTTTGTTGTTGCTCGCCAATTTGATTTTCACTTTCTAAAATTAGCTGGTTAAGAATTATCCAGTTTTTAATTCGGAAATACTCGCGTCTTTCCTTGTCAGAGTTTATTTGTGACATTGTTTAAGCTCGTTATTATTCGTTATCTTTAATATATAGCATATTTAGACACACTTCTTGCTAATTTAATGCTTTAGTCTAAGAGTTGAGGTTGGTAGAATCAGCCAACAATAAAAGCTGTTAGGCTTTATCACTTTTCAGTCTACCTTAGATTAGGGATTAAATGAAAAAATCAGTCGCTCTAATGATTGGGCTGCGTTATACCGGTGCGCGCAAAAGCAATCATTTTATATCGTTTATTGCACTAGTCAGTATGTTAGGTATTGCCTTAGGTACTATCGTATTGATCACCGTGATGTCGGTCATGAATGGGTTTCAATCGGAGTTACAGCAGCGTATTTTAGGCATGGTTCCGCATGTTGTTGTAGGAGAGCGGGGCCCAGGACTAAAAGATTGGCCACAACTTGAAACCCAGGTGTTGCAACACGAATCGGTGGTTTCAGCAGCCCCCTTTATTGATGTACAAGCGATGTTTAAGGCTGGTGCAAGCACAAGGTTTGGTCTAGTTCAGGGAGTGTTACCCGGAAAAGAAGCGCAAGTTTCTATTATTGATGACTTTTTTTTAGCGGGAAACTTAAAAGTTTTACAGCCTAAAGAATACAATATTATCTTAGGTATTGGTTTGGCTCGGGCCCTAGGCGTGACCATTGGTGACAAGGTCAATTTATTAATTGCGGAAGGAGCCACTGTGTCGCCTGCCGGAATATCTCCACGCACTAAGCGATTTACTGTGGCCGGAATTTTTGAAGTTAAGTCTGAAGCTGACGCTATGATGGCTATGATTCATATGACTGACGCGGCTATTTTAACTCGTAAAGGTGATTTAGTCAGTGGGTTAAGAGTTACGACAAATGATGTAATTAACGCCCAGTGGACTGCATTCGATTTACGCTCAACGCTGCCAGATAATTTTTATGTGAGCGATTGGCGTTATACCCATGGTGCTTTGTTTAAAGCGATTAAAATGGAAAAAACCATGATGGGCGTGTTGCTTACGTTAATTGTGTTTGTGTCGGCATTTAATATCGTGAGTACCTTAGTCATGGTGGTTACAGACAAACAAGCAGACATAGCCATTCTAAGAACCTTAGGTGCAAGTCCAGGAACCATTATGCGGATATTTATAGTACAAGGGAGCTTAAATGGCATTATAGGTACGGTGATAGGAGTGATAGGCGGTGTCGCCTTGGCAGTTAATTTACCCGAAGTTGTCGGCTCTATAGAGCAACTTTTTGGTGTTAGCGTAATCCCTGGTGATGTCTACTTTATTGGCTTTTTACCTTCTGAGCTACATTGGGACGATGTCGGTTTAATTACTTTTGTGGCTTTTTCGCTCACTATACTTGCCACGCTTTACCCCGCTTGGAAAGCATCACGCACCAAACCAGCAGAGGCATTAAGATATGAGTAGTTCTATTCAACCCGTATTGAGTTGCCGCGATCTGCATAAATCCTTTAAAGATGGTGAAAAAAAAGTTGAAGTACTTAAAGGAGTCAATTTGCAGATTAATGGCGGTGAAATGGCCGCTATTATTGGCGCGTCTGGTTCTGGTAAAAGTACTTTGTTGCATGTTCTTGGCGGCTTAGACTCACCTGACAGTGGCGAAGTCTTGGTAAATAATGTCAACATTCACCGCCAAGGAGTTAAACAGCAAGGTCAAGTTCGCAACAAGACTCTTGGGTTTGTTTATCAGTTTCATCACTTGCTAGCAGAGTTTAGTGCATTGGAAAATGTCGCTATGCCTTTGTTAATTGGGGGCGTTGATTTTGAGCTAGCCCAAACCAAAGCAGAGACTATTTTAACTCGAGTTGGTTTGTCTCACCGATTAACTCATCGGCCGTCTAAACTAAGTGGAGGAGAGCGCCAGCGGGTAGCAATTGCACGAGCTATGGTGACTAATCCTGCTTGTATTTTAGCTGATGAGCCGACTGGTAATTTAGACATGGCAACGGCACAGTCAATTAATGAGTTAATGAACGAGTTAAATCAGTCTGAAAATACCAGCTTTTTAATTGTTTCTCATGATTTGCGGCTTGCAGAAAATATGCAAAAAATCTATGAAATGACAGATGGCGAGCTGACTTTGGCTAATAGATAAGCAATTTTTTAATAAATGAATAAAAGTTAAAAAAAATTAAAATTAGCCTTTGACAATCCTAATAAGCCTCTATAGAATGGCGCGCTCTTGAGGGAGCACTTCAAGAAAAAGTTTTAGTCCCCTTCGTCTAGAGGCCTAGGACACCGCCCTTTCACGGCGGTAACAGGGGTTCGAACCCCCTAGGGGACGCCATATTTAAAAGCCCAGTTTATCTGGGCTTTTTTATGCCTATCTGTTTTTCTTTATTTTTTATTACGTTGCTCAGGTTGTTTGATTAATCCTATTTATATTGATCCTGATGTTTAGCTTTATGTTATTACCTTAACATTGTAGCTGGCGAATATTGTTGCTAGGATTGTCTTTTTTAAACGCTTAAATCCAACTAGCTATAAGGTTCTTTATGTCTGCGCTTGAGCTTTTACTTTCCAGAAAATCGCATAATAAGCTGACTTTACCAGCACCCAACAATGAGCAACTTGAATATATCTTTAAGGTTGCATTGCGCGCTCCTGATCATGCTTTATTAAAGCCTTGGCGTTATCGAGTGTACCAAGGTCAAGCACTTCATCAATTAGGTGATTACTTTTATCAAGCGGCTAAATTAGCTAATCCAGACTTGGCTGTAGAAAAGCTTGAAAAAATGAAAACTAAGCCACTAAGAGCGCCCATGGTTATCGTTGCTTCGGTAATCATCAAAGAGCATCCTAAAGTACCTAAAATAGAACAAATACTGTCAGGAGGCGCGAGTGTACAAAATTTAATTATGGCTGCGCACTTTCTTGGTTTAGGCGCTATGTGGCGAACCGGTGGAATGGCGTTTAATCCGCACTTAACCCAATTACTCAATTTTGAAGCGAGCGAAATACTCACTGGTTTTATTTATCTCGGCACAGAGGAGGGTGAAAAGCGAGAACCTAAGCCTGTCGATCTAGAACAGCATGTAGCCTATTTTGAATAAGCGTATATAGTTGTAATCTAATTAAAGTGTTTTATTAGGATTGTGCTATAAGCGCTTGATAATAAAATAATAATTATAAAAAAAGCTGCCTGAGGCAGCTTTTTTTAAAGGGGCTATAATTTAAAAATCAGCGGAGCCAGGCGCTCTAGGGAAAGGTATTACATCGCGAATATTTTTCATACCCGTAGCGTAAAGTACGGCTCTTTCAAAACCAAGTCCAAAACCAGAGTGGGGAACCGTGCCATAACGACGCAAATCTCGGTACCACCAGTAATGCTCTTTTGGTAAGCCCATTTCATCGATGCGCTTATCTAATACGTCTAAGCGCTCTTCGCGTTGGCTGCCACCAATAATCTCTCCAATTCCAGGCGCTAAAACGTCCATTGCAGCAACCGTTTTGCCATCATCATTCATGCGCATGTAAAAGGCTTTTATGTCTTTTGGGTAATTCATTAAGACGATAGGCTTTCCAACTTTTTCTTCGGCTAAGTAGCGTTCGTGTTCAGACTGTAAATCAGTTCCCCATTCCACTGGAAACTCAAACGTCTTTCCGCAATTTTGTAAGATTTTAACCGCTTCTGTGTAGTCCATCCGTTCAAACTCATTATTAACCACAGATTCGAGTCGAGTGATAACGCTTTTATCAATCCGCTGATTGAAGAACTCAATGTCATCGCCGCGCTCATTAAGAACAGCTTTATAAATATATTGCAGCATTTCCTCTGCTAAATCAGCGTTGTCTGCAAGGTTAGCAAAGGCGATTTCAGGTTCAACCATCCAAAATTCGGCGAGGTGACGGCTAGTGTTAGAGTTTTCTGCTCTAAACGAAGGTCCAAAAGTATAAACTTTTGATAGTGCCGAGCAATAGGTTTCGACATTAAGTTGGCCAGACACGGTTAGAAAAGCTTCTTTACCAAAAAAGTCTTTAGAATAATCAATTTCGCCGTTCTCACCGATTGGCAGGTTAGCTTGGTCGAGCGTGCTAACTCTGAACATTTCTCCGGCACCTTCACAATCACTTGCGGTAATGATAGGAGTATGAATCCAGTTAAACTGGCGCTCATGGAAAAAGCGGTGAATAGCTTGCGCTAAACAGTTACGCACCCGTGATACCGCTCCAATAGCGTTGGTTCTTGGACGTAAGTGGGCATTACTTCTTAAAAACTCCATTGTATGGGGCTTTGGCTGAATAGGGTAGCTTGCTGGATCGTCTACTAAACCATGCACAATCACTTCAATTGCTTGAATTTCAAAAGATTGGCCTTTGCCTTGGCTTGCAACTAGTTTTCCAGTCACTTCTAAAGATGCACCCGTGGTCACTTTTAAAACTTCTTGCTGGTAATTATTGAGTTCGCCAGGAACGATTATTTGTATTGGATTAAAGCAAGAACCATCATGTAAATTGATGAAAGAGAATCCTGCTTTAGAGTCTTTGCGAGTGCGTACCCAACCCTTAACCGTTACTTCAGTGTCGGCAGTCGCCTTTCCTGATAATAGGTCTGAAATAGACCAATGCTTACTCATTGAATTACTCCAACTGTTGATGTTTTATAAGTTTTATTTGAGGATGGCAATCTTAACCCTGAAATAAGTTTACTTCCAGTTTAAATGTTACCGCTAAGACTAAAAGCTAGGATTATTATTGGCTTAAAGTTAAAATAAGCCAAATACGTTGAATAAGGTTTTTACTATGAGCGAAGAAAAAAGTGCGTTTTATCAATTGTTAAATAAACAATTAGCCGGGCTGTTAACTGGCGAACGCAATTTTATCACTAATTTAAGTCAGTTTAGTGGGCTAATTAACTCTCAGCTCGATGACATAAACTGGGTTGGGTTTTACCTTACCCAGGCTGACCAAGATTTATTATTGGGACCGTATCAAGGCCAAGTTGCTTGCGTGCGTATTCCTTTAGGCAAAGGGGTGTGTGGTACTAGCGCGCTTAAGCGAGAGTCGATATTAGTAGAGGATGTCGATCAATTTACCGGCCATATTGCATGTGATTCGCGCTCTCGCTCTGAATTAGTTTGTCCCATAGTAGTGAACAACAAACTGATTGGTGTACTAGACGTCGACAGCCCGAGTTTAAGTCGGTTTGACCAGGCTGATTTGCGCGGAATGGAAATGTTAGTAGAAACGTTGATTTTAGCGACTGATTTTGACTAGGCCAAACAAATAGCTAATTAGCAATTACTTGGTGAGTGAATTTTACAACTAGCATGTTGCTTGAAGGCCGCACTATTTTAAGTGCGGCCTTTTTGATTTAGGGTTTATTCGCTGCGTAGACCCATTGACTCTCGGATATTGTCTGGCAGTTCTGGTAGCGAAGAGCGTGGAATCAAGAAAGTAGAGATATTGAAGAGATCTTTAAAAAATCGATTATTCTGAGTAGTTTGACGTAAATAGTCGTGTCCAGAGCTTCCTCCGGTGCCAATTTTAGCGCCTATCATGCGATGTACCATAACCGTATGACGATAGCGCCACTGGGTAAACTCTTCATCGATATCTACAAGCTTTTCGAGGAGCTGAAAGGGTTGTTGGAAAGCGGGTTCATCGCGATAAAGGTTGATAAATATGGCACCTAATAACGATTTTTGGCTCATTCTAAACTGACCATCGGCTTTTAACTCGCTAAATATCTTGGTATCAAACAGCGCATCAAATTGATGGCGTGTTTTGTCTAAATCTTTAAGTTGAAACTCGCGATCTTTATCTGAAAGGTAGTCAATTGAATCGATGAGTGACTTATCTGAGTTAAGCATATCGGCTACGGCTTTTTCATAAGCTTTTAAGAATGAAAAGCTTTCTTTTTCAAGAAACGGCATACGCTCTAGCCATTGTTCTAACAACTCAAATAAACTGGGCTGTTCTTCTAGTGCCATTAAATGCTCTCGATCTTGATCGTTTAGGCGGTTATAAAATGACTTTTTATCAAAATTAATCCGGTACTCCATCTTTAAACCCAGCATTATTTCGATTTCTTTAAACTGAATGCTTTGAAATCCACTCGCTGGCACTAAATAGTCTCTAAACTCGAGGAAGTCGAGTGGTGTCATAGTTTCAAGAATTTCTATTTGGTGATTCAAAAGTCCTTGGATACGATGGATTCGGTCTAATCTTTGAATTATCCGTCCGTAGCTATTGGCATTTAAATGAGGCTGTCCAAAGTCGCTTAAAACAGACTTTAACTCATGCAGTATTTGCTTAAACCACAGTTCGTATGCTTGATGAACAATAATAAAAAGCATTTCATCATGTGCTTCAGTCTCCTGATACTCGCCACTTACCGGCTGTTGAGAATCTAAAAAGCGATCAAGATGAAGGTATTCTCCGTAGTAGCACGGCTTTGGATTCTTTTGCATTGCACACATGGGATAGTTGGCCTGTTATTATTAGTGACGATTTAGATCCTATCATTATTAAAAATTGCCCTCTAGCAAAACTAGAGAAATTGTTTGATTCAAAATAATGATTGTTTTCATTAAAAAACTAGCACTAGTTGGCGAAAAATTTGGTTATATTGAGTGAAAGAGAGTTAACAACAAGGCAATGAGTGGTATAATCTGGCGAACAATTAGCTCTATCATAAAAATAACTAACTGTTTAATTTGAACTAATTCTTTCTAAAAACCGCTATTTATCGCTATTTAATATAAATTAGCGCGCATTAGGACACCAGTTCATCAGATATCGCTTGATTTAAAAACAAAATAGAAGGGAAACTATTGTGAGTCGTATTTTTGGACACTATATACCCAAAAGCCTAACTTTTTTAGCCTTGGTCGAATTCTTTATTTTACTTTGCTCGTTTTACATCGCGATTGAAATACGATTCTCGGCTGAAGACTATCAACTAAGCCAATTACAACAATCACCTCATATTAAAGCCTTTGTTTTTGCTGTCACCGTGTTTTTATCTATGGTCGCAGTGGGCTTGTATTCGCGCAGCATGCGGGAAACCTTTGAGCGAGTCTTTGTTAAGCTTATTATTACTAATATTATTGCGTTTATTGGCTTAGTCACGGTTTACTATATTATGCCTAGCTGGTTTGTTGGGCGAGGCGCGGTGGGCATTGCTTTACTGATTATTTTTATTGGTTTAATTATCGTCCGTCAAATTTACGCTAACTTAGTAGACACTAAATTAATGCGTTCAAGAGTTTTAGTGATAGGTACTGGAGAAGCGGCTAAACAGTTAGAGCTATTAAAGCGTAAGAGTGACTGGCGCGGGATTACGCTAGTCGGCTGCTTACATTTACCTGGCCAAAAAGAGCTCATCAAGAATTATCAAGTTATCCGTTCAGATGCTTCTTTAACTCAGTTAGTAAAAGATTACGGGATCGATGAAATTATCATTGCGGTTGAAGAAAGCAGTGCGCAATATCCAATTGAAGAAATTATTAACTGCAAAATGAACGGTATTCAAGTGACCGAGCTGAGTGCCTTTTTCGAGCAACGTACCGGCCGTATTCAAATAGATACACTGCATCCAAGCCGCTTTATTTTTATTGAGGGCTTTAATCAGGATTATGCGCGAATCGTAGTAAAACGCATAGTTGATATAGTTTTAAGTTTGTCGTTGCTTACTTTAATGATTCCAGTGTTTCCGGTGTTAATCTTTTTAATAAAGAAAGAGTCTGGTTGGAAAGAGCCGGTGTTTTACAGCCAGATAAGAGTCGGCCAAGATGAAGAAAATTTTGTTATCCATAAATTTAGAAGTATGGTGGTTGATGCAGAAAAGTCTGGCGCTCAGTGGGCCTCAAAAGATGATGCTCGGGTAACAAAAGTCGGTAAAGTCATGCGAAAAACTAGACTAGATGAGCTTCCTCAATTATGGAATGTTTTAAAAGGTGACATGAGTTTTGTGGGACCAAGGCCGGAGCGCCCAGAGTTTGTCGAAGAGCTAGCCCAGCAAATACCTTACTTTCGGATGCGGCATAGAGTTAAACCAGGCATTACCGGTTGGGCTCAAGTTTGTTATCCCTATGGTGATGATGTAAAAGATGCCAAAGAAAAGCTTCAATATGATCTATATTATATAAAGAATTATAGTGTTTTTTTAGATTTAACTATTTTAGCGCAAACTGCGCAGGTGATTATGTGGCAAAAAGGTGCACGATAAATAACTTTGCTGCTTGGCTACGAGAAATTGGATAGAGTGAAAAACAAGGAAAAATAATGTACGAGTCTTATTATAAGTTGTCTGGCAAGCCGTTTCAGCTTGCCCCTGATCCCTACTTCTTTTTTGGAAGTAGCACTCATAAGCGAGCCTTAGCCTATTTAAAATACGGCTTATCTCAAGGTGAAGGTTTTATCGTAGTTACAGGTGATGTGGGAACCGGTAAAAGTACCTTAGTAAGAACTTTGTTTGGTTCTTTAGAGGGAAAAGACGACGTTGTTGCTGCCGAGCTTATTAACACCCAGCTTGACTCGACCGATATACTAAGAATGGTAGCGGCTACTTTTGGCTTAGCGCACAAAGAAAGTGAAAAAACCTCGTTACTTAAAAACTTAGAAAACTTTTTTATTGCACGTAGCCGAGAAGGTAAACGCTGCATGCTAGTGATTGATGAAGCGCAAAATCTTCCTTTTGAAACTCTTGAAGAGCTGCGAATGCTTTCTAATCTTTATCATGACGGTAATACGCTTTTGCAAATCTTTTTGCTTGGTCAATCTGAGTTTAGAGAACATTTAAGAGACCCAGCGTTAGAGCAGGTGAGACAGAGAGTTACCGCGTCTTATCACTTAGCGCATTTAGATGTTGAAGAGACCCAGGCTTATATAGAGCATCGTTTGAAAAAAGTTGACTGGGATAATATGCCAAGTTTTACTGCAGAGTCTTTTCAGTTAATTTATGATTTTACTGAAGGGGTACCGAGAAGAATAAATACCACTTGCGATCGCCTATTGTTGTACGGATTTTTAGAAGAAAAATCACGTATAGATGGTGAAATAGTTAAGATAGTTACTGCAGAAATTACCCAAGAAAATGACGCCGGTAAAGAAGCAGCGGCGAAATCTAAAATACCATTGAAAATTGTTGACTCTAAGTTGCCTGCAGACGCACCCGCGTTAGAAGTTAGACTTATGCAGTTAGAAAAAGAAATGGACGAGCTGAAACATAAGTTTAGAAAAGAGCGCGAGTTTATGCGCAAAATCGTTCAAATTTCATTAAATTTTGACGATGATTAAATCGCCCAATAAAATTTAGCTACAATTCAATATAAAAAAAGGCTCTTAATTAAGAGCCTTTTTTTTCGAGCTGCTTATTAAAGACTAACGCTCATCTATCGGCTTAACTTGGCGTTCTGATTTGCCAGTATAAAGCTGACGAGGCCGGCCAATTTTTTGAGTCGGCTCTGCGATCATTTCTGACCATTGAGATACCCAGCCTACGGTTCTGGCAAGTGCAAAAATAACCGTAAACATGTTAGTTGGAATTCCTATGGCTTGTAAAATAATGCCAGAATAGAAATCAACGTTAGGGTAAAGCTTTCTTTCAACAAAGTAGGGGTCTTCTAGCGCTATTCGTTCGAGTTCCATTGCTACTTTTAGAATTGGGTCGTCTTGCTTGCCCGTTGCAGCTAGTACTTCGTGAGCACTTTCGCGCATCACTTTCGCTCTAGGGTCAAAGTTTTTATAGACTCTGTGTCCAAAGCCCATAAGGCGGAAAGGATCGTTCTTGTCTTTTGCTTTAGCAATAAACTCTGGTATGTTTTTCACATCGCCAATTTCATTTAACATGGTTAAGCAAGCTTCATTGGCACCGCCATGAGCAGGCCCCCAAAGTGAAGCAATACCTGCAGCCATACAAGCAAAAGGATTAGCGCCTGATGAACCCGCTAATCTTACCGTTGAAGTAGAGCAGTTTTGTTCGTGATCGGCATGTAGCGTAAATATTCTATCCATTGCTTTCACTAATACCGGGTCTGGGCGATCGTCGTGCGATGGCATACTAAACATTTGATGTAAAAAGTTTTCTGCATAAGACATCTCGTTACGCGGATAAACAAACGGATGACCCATAGAGTAGCGGTAGCACATTGCTGCAATAGTTGGCACTTTAGCGATTAAGCGGAAAGCACTTTTTACCCGGTGCTCAGGATTATTAATATCGAGAGAGTCATGATAGAAAGCCGATAATGCACCAACGACCCCAACCATAATTGCCATTGGGTGAGCGTCACGGCGAAAACCTCTAAAGAAAGTGGCTAACTGTTCATGTACCATAGTGTGGTTGTTGATACGATCAACAAATTCAGCTTTTTCGGCTTTATTTGGCAGTTCACCGTTAAGCAACAAGTAAGAAACTTCCATAAAGTCACAATTAGCAGCTAACTGATCGATTGGATAACCGCGATAAAGCAAAATTCCTTTGCCGCCATCGATAAAAGTGATTTTAGATTCACATGAGGCTGTCGACATAAATCCTGGGTCATAAGTAAATACGCCACTTTTGACTAATTGGGTTACATCGATTACATCGTTCCCTTCGCTAGGGGAATACATGGCTAAATTAAGTTCTTCACCATTTGGTAGAATAAGTTTGGCGGATTTATCCGACATTTTATTAGCTCCTGTTATTTGCATTGTGCATTCATTTGTTGCGACCTTCGCCCAAATTGTCGCAAAACTGTGCTTAAAATTATTTTAGTTATTAGCGCGCTACTATAAAGATTGTTGTCATTTTGTCAATTGGAATAGTGTTTCTATTAGTTTTAAGCTAACCATCTAATAATAATTTTTAATAAGCCCTAGGATCAAATTAAACCATTTGTATTCATTGCCTTAGACTTATATAATTCGCTTCCGTTGGGGTTGACCAAGTTTTAATTACTTTAGTGAATTAGGCTTATCAAAAGAAAGTTTAGCAGAAGCTGGTTTTTCTGCTTACAATTAATAGTCAACATTTATTCCAAATCCACACAATCGAGAAGAATTGTAGCCGTGAACGATAATAGACCTGTAAATCTAAATCTGGCAGCATTCAAGTTCCCTGTAACTTCGATATCTTCGATCTTACATCGTATCTCTGGAGTTTTGCTGTTTCTTTCCATACCATTTTGTTTGTGGGCACTGCAACAAAGCCTAACACCAAACGGTTTTAATCAAGTTTGCATGATTGTCGGTGGGGTTGTCGGTAAGTTTATTACCTGGACAATTTTATCTATGCTGGCTTATCACATAATAGCTGGCGTTCGACATTTATTGATGGATGCGGGACTGGGTGAGTCATTAGAGGCAGGCCGATTTGGCTCCTACCTAGTGATAGTCCTTGGCGTCGTATCTGCAGCACTTATAGGAGTTTGGTTATGGTAACTTCAGCAACTAGTCTAGGGCGCAGTGGTCTACATGACTGGATGATCCAACGGGTTTCAGCTGTCGTATTAGCACTATATGTCATCTATTTAACTGGGTTTGTATTCTCTGCGGAGACGCTAGAATTTGCTTTGTGGCGAAATCTGTTTGCACAAACTTGGTTTAAAGTTTTTTCTTTATTGGCTTTAGCATCACTTTGTTTCCATGCCTGGATAGGTATGTGGATCATTTCTACCGACTACATCAAGCCAACTGGCTTACGCATGGTGTTTCAGGTGCTAGTAATTTTAGCTTGTTTAGCGTTTCTCATTTGGGGCGCACAGATTCTTTGGAGCGTATAAATGGCAGTTCCAGTTTATACTTATGATGCAGTCATTGTTGGCGGCGGCGGTGCAGGTATGCGCGCTTCGTTACAGCTAGCAAAGTCTGGACAAAAAGTAGCATTAATTTCAAAAGTTTTTCCAACGCGTTCTCATACAGTATCCGCTCAAGGTGGTATTACTGTTGCGCTAGGCAACACTCATGACGATGATTGGCGCTGGCATATGTTTGATACCGTTAAAGGTTCTGATTACATCGGTGACCAAGACGCTATTGAGTATATGTGTGAGAATGGTCCTGATGCCATTTTAGAGCTCGATCATATGGGATTACCTTTTTCGCGCTTAGAAAATGGAAAAATTTATCAACGCCCATTCGGTGGTCAGTCTAAAGATTTTGGTGGCGAGCAGGCTGCGCGAACAGCAGCGGCAGCAGATAGAACCGGTCACGCATTATTACACACTTTATATCAGCAAAATTTAGCTGCAAAAACCCAGTTCTTCAATGAGTGGTATGCCATTGATCTATTGATGAACGATGAAGGGCAATGTTGTGGTGTGTTCGCAATGTCTATTGAAAGTGGTGAAATTGCATTATTTAAATCAAGAGCAACTGTTTTTGCTACTGGCGGTTCCGGTCGGATTTTTGCTTCAACCACAAATGCATTAATTAATACTGGTGACGGTGTCGGTATGGCACTGCGAGCAGGTATTCCGGTGCAAGATATTGAAATGTGGCAATTCCATCCTACAGGTATTGCTGGTGCTGGAGTATTGGTGACAGAAGGCTGTCGCGGTGAAGGTGGTTATTTAATCAACAAAGATGGCGAACGCTTTATGGAGCGTTACGCGCCAAATGCGAAAGACTTAGCCAGTCGCGATGTTGTAGCTCGGTCTATGACCAAAGAAATTTTAGAAGGGCGCGGCTGTGGACCAAATGGCGATCACGTTATGCTTAAACTCGATCATTTAGGTGCCGAAACACTTAACGCTAAGCTTCCAGGCGTTTGTGAATTGTCTAAAACCTTTGCTCATGCTGATCCCGCGGAACAACCGATTCCAGTGGTTCCTACTTGTCATTATATGATGGGTGGAATTCCAACCAACAAATATGGCCAAGTTATTGGTAAAAAGCCAGGCCAAGATGAATATATTGTTGATGGGCTTTATGCGGTAGGCGAAATTGCTTGCGTATCTGTTCACGGTGCAAACCGTTTAGGCGGAAACTCATTATTAGATTTAGTGGTGTTTGGCCGCGCAGCAGGAATGCATTTAGAAGAAGCACTGGCAGATGGTATGCCGCAAGCTGAATATAATGATTCGAATGTTGAGCGAACGATGGCGCGTTATCAGCGCTGGGAAGAAACTACCAGCGGTGAAGACCCTGTCGCAATTAGACGTGAAATGCAGCAAATCATGCAGAATCACTTTGGCGTATTTAGAACTGGTGAGTTAATGGAAAGAGGCCTTGTGCTACTCGCTGAAGTTTCTGAAAGACTTAAGTCTGCAGTTTTATCAGACAAATCTAAAGCATTTAACACCCAAAGAATTGAATGTTTAGAGCTAGATAACTTAATGGAAACGGCAAAGGCAACTGCTAAAGCAGCTAATTTCCGTGAAGAAAGCCGTGGTGCACATAGCC
This sequence comes from Aliikangiella aequoris, assembly GCF_053709105.1. NCBI lineage: Bacteria > Pseudomonadati > Pseudomonadota > Gammaproteobacteria > Oceanospirillales > Pleioneaceae > Aliikangiella > Aliikangiella aequoris. Next base: position 2,013,723 of record NZ_CM132298.1, on the reverse strand, counting down.
GTGAAGATTTCCCTGATAGAGATGATGAAAACTGGTTAACTCATAGTCTTTATTATCCTGAAACTGGTGAAATGGACAAACGTGAAGTTAACATGAAGCCGGTTTCTGTGGATGCATTTCCACCGAAAGCCAGAACATACTAGGGGAATTAAGATATGCTTTTTTCAATTTATCGTTATAACCCAGAAACAGATAAAAAGCCAAGAATGCAAGAATACGAGCTAGAAATAGAAGCTGGCTCAGACATTATGCTACTAGATGCTCTAGTTCAGTTAAAAGAGCAAGATCCAACGCTTTCGTTTAGACGCAGTTGTCGCGAAGGAGTTTGCGGATCAGACGGAATTAATGTTAATGGTTCTAATGCTTTGGCTTGTATCACACCACTTTCTTCATTGAAAGGTAAAAAAGTGGTTGTGCGTCCGTTACCTGGTTTGCCTGTTATTCGTGATTTAGTTGTCGATATGGCACAGTTTTATCGTCAATACGAAAAAGTAAGACCTTACTTAATTAATAATGATGAGCCTCCGGTTCGAGAGCACCTACAGTCACCAGAAGATCGCGCTAAGCTTGATGGTCTGTATGAATGTATTTTGTGTGCTTGTTGTTCTACGGCGTGTCCTTCATTTTGGTGGAATCCAGATAAATTTGTTGGGCCGTCTGGACTGTTGCAGGCGTATCGTTTTCTAATTGATAGTCGTGATACAGAAACTGAGTCGCGGCTAGCTGATTTAGATGACGCTTACAGTGTTTTTCGTTGTCGTGGAATTATGAATTGCGTGAGTGTATGTCCTAAAGGGCTTAACCCGACTCAGGCGATTGGGCATATTCGTTCAATGATGTTGCAACAAGGCGTTTAATTCGCAAAATGCCGAGAATAGTCTATTCTTGGCAAAGAACAAAAAATAAACAGCTTTTAGCTTAGGCTAAGAGCTGTTTTAGTTTTACCTATCCTAAACTCAAAATTATCCTTAAAAGTGCTGTTAAATATTTGAATTAATACTATTTATTTACAGCCTGACAGGTCTAGTGTTTAGTAGGTTAACCAATTATAATAGGCGCAACAAAAATACATGTTTAAACCTAAGGTTTTGCATGTGTTGATGGGTTTCTTCAAATAAACTAAAAAGTGGAAAAAAGTCATGAACTTACATGAGTATCAAGGCAAGCAATTATTCAAGGAATATGGTTTGCCAGTATCTAACGGTATTGCTGTTGATTCACCAAAAGCTGCGTTTGAAGCGGCAGGGCAGATTGGCGGTAATAAATGGGTTGTGAAAGCACAAGTACACGCTGGCGGTCGCGGTAAAGCGGGTGGAGTAAAACTTGTAGACACTAAAGAAGATGTTAAAGCTTTTGCTCAACAATGGTTAGGTAAAAACTTAGTGACTTACCAAACTGACGCTAATGGCCAGCCAGTTAGCAAAATATTAGTGGAAGATTGTACTGATATTGCACAAGAGCTTTATTTAGGCGCAGTGGTTGACCGGTCAACCCGACGTGTTGTGTTTATGGCTTCAACTGAAGGCGGCGTAGAAATAGAAAAAGTTGCAGAAGAAACACCAGAAAAAATTCATAAAGCGATTGTTGATCCTTTGGTAGGTGCACAAGCTTATCAAGGTAGAGAATTGGCTTTCAAAATGGGTTTAGAAGGCAAAAATGTTAAACAATTTACGCATATATTTTTGCAGCTATCTAAGCTATTCCATGATTTAGATCTTGCACTTCTTGAAGTTAATCCGTTGGTTATTACCGAAGCGGGAGACTTGCATTGTCTTGACGCAAAAATCAACATTGATAGTAACGCTGTTTATCGTCATGCTTCACTGCGCGATATGCACGATCCTAGCCAAGAAGACGAGCGTGAAGCGCACGCAGCATCTTTCGAATTAAACTATGTGGCATTAGACGGAAACATTGGCTGTATGGTTAACGGCGCCGGTTTAGCAATGGGTACTATGGACATTGTTAATTTGCACGGTGGTTCGCCAGCGAACTTCCTAGATGTAGGTGGTGGTGCGACTAAAGAACGTGTGGTTGAAGCCTTTAAAATAATTTTAACAGATGACAACGTTAAGGCCGTACTGGTTAATATTTTTGGTGGGATTGTACGTTGTGACTTAATCGCTGAAGGTATCATTGGCGCTGTTGAAGAAGTTGGAGTTGAAGTACCGGTAGTTGTCCGCTTAGAAGGAAACAATGCCGATAAAGGACAAAAAGTCCTTGCCGATTCTGGATTAAATATTATCGCAGCAACTAGTTTAAGAGATGCAGCAGAAAAAGTTGTTAAAGCTGCGGAGGGCAAATAAATGAGCATTTTAATTGATAAGAATACCAAAGTAATTTGCCAAGGATTTACTGGTTCTCAAGGAACTTTTCATTCTGAGCAAGCAATAGAATACGGTACTAAAATGGTAGGCGGTGTAACACCGGGTAAAGGTGGTCAAACGCATCTTGGATTACCGGTTTTTAACACGGTTGCTGAAGCCGTTGAAAAAACTGGTGCTGAAGCTTCTGTTATTTACGTACCAGCAGCATTTTGTAAAGACTCTATTCTAGAAGCGGCTAACGCTGGAATTAAACTAATCGTTTGTATTACAGAAGGTATTCCAACTCTGGATATGTTGGACGCTAAAGTTAAATGTGACGAGCTCGGAGTTCAGTTAATCGGTCCTAACTGTCCTGGTGTTATCACGCCAGGCGAATGTAAAATTGGTATTATGCCAGGTCATATTCATTTACCAGGCAGAGTGGGAATTGTTTCACGCTCGGGCACATTAACTTACGAAGCGGTAAAGCAAACTACTGATACCGGTTTTGGTCAGTCTACCTGTGTTGGAATTGGCGGTGACCCAATTCCTGGTTCTAACTTTATCGATATTTTGGAAATGTTTGAGAAAGATCCAAAAACTGAAGCAATTGTGATGATCGGTGAAATTGGTGGAACTGCAGAAGAAGAAGCCGCTGCATTTATTAAAGCTAATGTCACTAAACCTGTTGTTTCTTATATTGCAGGGGTTACTGCACCTCCGGGCAAACGTATGGGGCATGCTGGAGCAATTATTTCTGGCGGTAAAGGAACTGCCGATGAAAAATTTGCTGCATTAGAAGATGCTGGCGTTAAAACGGTTAGAAGCTTAGCCGATATTGGTGATGCTTTAAAAGAAATTACTGGTTGGTAATGATTTTTATCGATATTCAATAGAAGTAATAAAAAAGCCGACAAATGTCGGCTTTTTTGTATTAGTAAATTTAGTCACTTTTTGAGGAGTTATCATGGCATGGATTGACCCGAATCAAACTTTATCCGGGCAGCATATAGAATTAATTCCATTGCAATCGAGCCACCGCGAAGGATTGCTAAAAGCGGCAAATGCAGAAGGGTTAAATAAACTCTGGTACACCGATATTCCAGGCGCGTCTAGTATAGATACCTACATACAGTCAGCTTTAGACGCCAAAGCTAATCAACTATGCATGCCTTTTTCTGTTGTACATAAAGCTTCTGCCACCATAATCGGTTCAACACGCTTTTGCAATTTAGACGCGAGTAATCGGCGTTTAGAAATAGGCTATACCTGGTATGCTAAATCGCATCAACGCTCTCCGGTCAATACAGAAGCTAAATTACTTTTGTTGAAATTTGCTTTTGAGATTTTAAATTGCATAGCAGTTGAGTTTAGAACCCACTTTATGAACCAGCCTTCGAGAAATGCAATTTTACGATTAGGTGCTAAGCAAGACGGCATATTACGACAACACAAACGCTTAAGTGACGGAACCATTAGAGACACTGTTGTTTTCTCTATTATTGCTGCAGAATGGCCAAGCGTAAAACAAAACCTGACATATAAGCTGTTGCAGTAAATGGCTATCTCGTTTGGAGATTGCTTGTGTTTGTCTCAAATTGTTACATTATGAATTTCTGCTAATGAGATAATCAACATTTTGTTATTTGCATAAAATCAGTCTCTAAACTAGGCTTTAAGCAAGGTAAATAGGCGTTTTATTTATAAGTTTAAACAAGGTAGCAGGTGTCAATTTGCAAAGTGTGTTGACTATTTCAGTACAAGGAAAGCAGCTTGGAATTTACAGAGCCCATTAATTCGATTGTATTACTTTTTGCAATATCTATTGGTGCGCTTTTAGTAACTGCGATAAGTCTTTTTTTAGTTAACTATTTCACCCAAACTAAGTTTTATTTTAAAGTTCTGGTTGCCATGTGTTTGGTTGGAATAGCCTATCAAACATCAACGTTACTATACTATTTTAGCTATTCCACGGCTGAGGCGGTATGGTGGTTGAAAATTCAAAATTCAACTATTCTCACTTTTTTTCCGTTGTGTTTTTACATTATTGGTTATATCTCGGAGCAAGCTAACTTAAAACGCTGGTTTACCTTAGTCGCAATTGTGAGTGCTAGCTTGGTGTTAGTAAATTTGATTCTTCCTTACGGTATTCGCTTTGATTCAATTAACCAATTAAAGCAAGTCGAGCTGCTGTGGGGCGGAAAGATATCTTATTTAGATGCCAAGCAAAGCAAGCTTGGCATGGTGTTTTTTTTATTGTTTCCGGCTTTTTTTGTTTGGAGTGGGTATCGGTGCTACCGATTATTGCTTTGCGGTAAAGTTAGAGAGTCTGTGTTACTCACTGCAGTGATGCTCAGCTTAATGGTGTGTGCGTATCATGGTAATAAGATAGATAATGGTGAAGTGGTTAGCTTTTACTTTATCGGTTTTTCATTTTTATTTATTGTACTGTTCCTATCTGTTGAATTTGGCTTTTATTTAAAGAAAAAAAGTGACGAATTAGTTGCTAAGTCTCAGGCGCTCGTTAAAGAAACCGAAAGTAAAGCAAGAATTCAAAAGTTAATTTCTAGTATGGCGATGAGTGTTACTAATTCTGACTCTTCTGATTTTTTTGATGACCAGGTTCTCTCTATCGCTAAAACTTTTGATTGCAAGTATGTATTTATGGGGTTAATCGATAAAAACAACCCACGATCAATAGAGACAATTTCTGTTGCAGGAAATGCTCAGTTAATCGACAACTTTTGTTTCTCACTCAATGACACGCCAAGCATGCAACCGGTAGCCGAATCAATGTACTTTATAGAAGACAATGCGATGCAAGTATTTGCAGATGACTGGCTTATTAGAAAGTTAAGTGTTGATAGCTTTATAGGCTGCCCTATATTCAATAACGACAAAGAGCTAGTGGGTATAGTGGTGTTACTAGATGAAAAGCCTCTTAACGATGTAAATTTGGTCAGTGAAATACTGTCAATTTTCACCTCACGAGTTTCCGCAGAATTACAGCGCATAAAGGCTGATAACCGTAATAAGCTGATTGCCTATCAAGACTATGCCACTGGTTTACCTAACAGAGCACAACTAAACTCTTATATTCGAGGTTTACTCAGAATTCTTGAATGTGAAGAAAGTCAACATGCGCTTTTCTTAGTTGATCTAGATAATTTTAAAATAATTAACGAAGCTGTAGGAACAAAGGTCGGCGATCAAATTCTTCGTAAAATATCTCGACGGTTAACTTCTCGGTTTGCTGAACAAGCTTTTATATCGCGTTTTGGTGGCGATGAGTTTGTTCTAATTTTCAATCGATTTTCAGAAAAAATAATTCAAGAATGTGAAGGTATTGCGCAAAAAATTATTAATGAAGTTGCACAGCCTTTACAAATAGGTGAACGAATAATTCAAATTGGTTGCAGCTTAGGTATTACAATTTTTCCATTACACACAAACCAAGAAAGCGAAGTGCTAAGATATGCAGAAAATTCGTTACTACAGGCTAAAGAAAAAGGAAAAGGTAGCTTTAAAATATTTGATCCAGAAATTCAGATGCGGATAGACGAAAAACGCAGTATTCAAAAAGAATTACACCAAGGCTTAATTAATAAAGAGTTTATTATTTTCTATCAACCCCAAATAAAGGCAGATGGCACCGTGTTAGGTGCTGAAGCGCTAGTTCGCTGGAAATCGCCTAAGCGAGGCTTTGTTCCACCCGCTTTTTTTATACCAATTGCAGAAGAAACAGGTTTTATCCACAAGCTTGGTGATTGGATTATAGATACTTGTCTTTCACATATGCATCACTGGAAACGACGCGGTTTAAAAATACCCGGCCATATATCAATTAATGTCTCAACTTGGCAGTTTTCTCAACCAGGCTTTGTGGTAAGTTTAATCAACAAAATTAAAGCGCTTAATATTTTGCCTGAAGAAATTGTTATTGAGCTTACAGAAACAGGCCTATTAAAGGATATTGAACAAACCTATTTTAAACTACGTTTATTAAAGCACAGTAGAATTAAAGTCGCGTTAGATGATTTTGGAACAGGCTATTCTTCGCTTGCTTACCTGCGAGACTTGCCTGTAGATATATTAAAGATTGATAAGGCATTTATTGATCACATTCATCAGCCGGAAGACAATGGGTTAGTCGAGTCGATCATCGCCATTAGTCAACATATGCATATGGGACTTATTGCCGAAGGGGTAGAGACAGAGCAACAAGTAAAGATTCTGTCAGACATGCACTGTGATGCTTATCAAGGTTATTTTTACGCTAAGCCCATGTCAGAGCCTGATTTTTGCCGCTGGGTTAAAAATTATGCTAGTCCTAGCTCACCTTTAGGCATTCAAAATCATCAGGCATCTTAGGTTATAAATTGTTTTGCTTAGTCAGAATAGGGCGATTACCTTGATTAAATAGGGCTATTTAATTTAAGCGACCGCCAGAATGATTAATCAAAAATCTCCGTTTTTGACCTGTGACTATTTTTCTAAGTATTGGAGTTTATCTTTAACGCCATCCCATTTTGCCGCTTCTGGTAATGGATCTTTTTGTTCTGTAATGTTTTTCCAGTCTTGCGCAAGTTCAGCATTAAGTTCGATAAAGTGTTTTTGATCTTGGGGGACTTCGTCTTCTTCAAAAATTGCTTCAGCTGGGCATTCTGGCTCACACAATGCACAGTCAATGCACTCGTCAGGATCTATCACTAAGAAGTTTGGGCCTTCGTAGAAACAATCGACAGGGCAAACTTCAACACAATCAGTGTATTTACATAAAATACAGTTATCAGTAACAACAAACGCCATGATTTAGCTCCATCGGCAGCAAAGTGACTCTATATCAATGGCGCGTATTCTAACTAAAATAGGCGTAACATTGAATGTTAATTATAGCTTATTTAGCCGTTTTGCTTTAATTCTTCAATTTTATATAAAAACTCTAGCGCTTGTTTAGGCGTTAGCTCATTGGGATCGAGTGAGTTGATTAATGCTAAGGTGTCAGCTTCATATTGGCTGAGTGTTTGAGCTGCAGCCTCAACTTGCGGTATTGCATTATCTTGGGCAGCTTGAGTGTGGTGCTTACCTTGTTGCAAGTGGTTTTGATAGTCAGTCGCTTGCCGAGTGACTGCGGCTGGAATTCCGGCAAGTTTGGCTACATGAATCCCATAACTTTTGCTAGTTGGGCCTGAATGTATCTGATGATCTAAAATTAATTTGTCACCATGCTGAATCGCACCAAAATGTTTATTTTGAATTTGAGGGTTATCGTTAACAATTTGGGTTAATTCAAAATAATGAGTTGCGAACAAAGTTAACGGATTGATTTGTTTAGATAAATAATCCAATGTTGCCCACGCTAAAGCTAAGCCATCATAAGTGCTAGTACCGCGACCAATTTCGTCTAAAATAACTAAACTATGAGCAGTGGCATTATTTAATATATTGGCAGTTTCACTCATTTCTACCATAAAGGTTGAGCGACCGCCAGACAGATCATCTGACGCACCAATTCGTGTATAAATCGCGTCTAGCAAACCTATTTCTGCAGAAGCCGCAGGAACAAAGCTGCCTACATGTGCTAACAGTGCGATTAGGGCGGTCATGCGCATATAAGTCGATTTTCCGCCCATGTTTGGGCCGGTAATTAGCAGGCTTTTTTGGGTTTGAGACATGACTACGTCATTGGCTATAAATGGTGCCTGCTGGAATGACTCGACCACTGGGTGTCGCCCGCCGCTAATATTAATGCCAGTTTGCTGAGCTATTTTGGGTCTTACATAGTCTAATTGTAAAGCGGTTTGCGCAAAACTCTGTAAAACGTCCAGTTGAGCAATACTCGAAGCGGTGGATTGCATGGAGTCGACATTAGGAAGCAGGGTTTCAATAAGCTGTTGATATAACTGCTTTTCTAAAGCTAATGCTTTGGCTTGGCTAGATAATACTTTTTCTTCCAATTTCTTTAATTCTGGAGTGATAAAGCGCTCGGCATTTTTTAGCGTTTGGCGGCGAGTATAGGTTAACGGCGCATTGTCGGATTGTGCTTTAGAAATTTCAATAAAGAAGCCATGAACTTTGTTATAACCGACTTTTAAGGTATTAATACCAGTGGCTTCTCGCTCTTTAGCTTCCATATCGGTTAGCAAGTCACTGGCATTGGTTGATAAAAACCTTAATTCATCTAGTTCGGCGTTATAACCATTTTTAATGACATTGCCATCTCTTAAAACTACAGGCGGGTTATCGCTAATAGCGTGTTGAAGTAACTCATAGGTATCGCTATGCGATTTAATTAGCTTGGCTAACTCAAGTAAGTATTGGTTTTGCGAGCCATTGAGCCATTTAATCAGTTGTGGCAATTGAGCTAAACTTTCCCGCAGCCCTGTTAAGTCTCTTGGACGAGCGGTGTTCAGTGCAATTCTTGTTAGGATGCGCTGCATATCCCTAATATGCGAAAGCAAATGACGCAGCGAGTCTATATCTGGCGTTGCGACTAAAGCTTCAACACAGTTTAAGCGATTCTCTATCGCCGATTTTTGATTTAGCGGGGCATGCAGCCAGTTTTTAAGGAGTCGACAACCCATTGCGGTTTTTGTTCGGTTAATTACCGTAAATAGGGTCTTATCTTGTTCACCATAAAGGTTTTCGGTGATTTCTAAGTGCTTACGACTGTGGCTATTAAGCTGCAGCATTTGCAGGCTATCAAATGCTTGAAGTTTATTTATGTGTTTTAACAGACTTTGTTGAGTGAGCTTGGCATAGTTAAGTGCTGCGCCTGCAGCGGCGATAGCTAAACGCAAATGCTCACACCCAAAACCATCTAAGTTACTCACTTCAAAATGTTGAATTAAGGTCTGATAGTTTTGTTGGTAATCAAACTGCCAATCTTCTTGTATTTTAACCGCGGCAGCCCCTAAATTAAGTTTTGCCGTTAAATCAGCGTCGCAGAGTACTTCAGCGGGCTTGAGCCGTGTTATTTCACTTTGTAAGTCTGCAAGATTATCAAATTCGTTACAGTAAAACCTTGCGCCAGCTAAATCGATCCAAGCAACCCCTGAATGCTGATTCGCTGCGCTTTTGGGCTGATAAATCGCAACTAAAAGGTTTTCTTTGTCTGCTTCTAAAAGGCTGTCTTCACTTAATGTGCCTGGAGTGATTACTCGAACAACTTTTCGCTCAACCGGTCCTTTACTTGTTGCCGGATCGCCGACTTGCTCACATATAGCCACCGATTTTCCCTGTTTTACTAGGCGTGCTAAATAATTATCAACGGCATGAAAGGGGACACCGGCCATTGGAATAGGATCGCCGTTTGATTTTCCTCTGTGGGTTAGCGTTATTCCCAGCCAATCTGCTGCGTTGTGAGCATCGTCAAAGAATAATTCATAAAAATCACCCATTCTATAAAACAATAAAATATCTGGGTATTGTTGTTTAATCTTTAGATACTGCCGCATCATCGGCGTATGATTAGTAGAAGTCAAAGTAACCCTAAATGCATTTTTATAATTAATGGTATTGTGTTGAATTCTACAAGAATTAAGGCACAAACCAAACACTTAATATTGGAATATCTTATGCCAGCGAATATTCAAAGTCTTGTTTCCACCTTGTCGGTAAGGCTAATTTTCAAGCAGCTTAAAGTGGTTACCGTTGAATCCTGCACTGGCGGCTGGATAGGAAAAGCATTAACTGATCCGCCAGGAAGTTCAGACTGGTTTAACGGGGGGTTTATTACTTATAGTAATGAAAGTAAGACTCAACTTGTTGGTGTGCCAACAACATTAATTCAAAAATATGGTGCAGTTTCACTAGAAGTTGCCGAAGCTATGGCGCAAGGCGGGCTTAAAAACTTTTCAGACAGTATTAGCGTTGCGGTCAGCGGCGTTGCAGGTCCGGGCGGCGGGAGTCAAGAAAAGCCCGTTGGTACTGTGTGTATTTGTACTAGTTTAAAAGGCAAAAGTAATGCGCGCCGGTTTCTCTTTAGCGGAGATAGAGAAGCAATTAGAAGACAAACGGTGGAACAAGCACTAACCATGTTATTAGATGCCATTGAAAATCATATAAGATAAAAAAGCCAGCGATTAAGCTGGCTTTAATGGCCGTTGAAAAAGGTTACAACGGATATCTGTTGTTGATTTGCTTATGATGCGTCAGCAATACGTTTGCGAGCAAGTTCGTCTGCAACAACATTTGTTGTTTTTTCATCAGCTTCTGCTTTTGCAAAAATCTCAGAAAGCGTACCATAAATTTCACTCACTTTATCTAAGGCTGCTTGCTTGTTGTATTGGCCGCCATTTTGCTCAAACGACACATTGATAATGCCGCCAGCATTAATAACATAATCAGGCGTGTATAAAATTCCTTTTTGCTTTAATACTTCACCGTGACGGTCTTCTGCGAGTTGGTTATTAGCAGCACCGGCAACGATTGAGCACTTAAGTTGTGGGATAGTGACATCATTGATTGTAGCGCCTAATGCACAAGGTGCATAAACGTCGACATCTTGCGAGTAGATTTCATCTTTATCTACTGCGGTAGCGCCTAGATTAGAAACTACACGGTCAATCGACTCTTTATTTATATCGGTTACAAAAAGCTCAGCACCTTCTGAACGTAAATGCTCACATAAATAATATCCTACGTGACCTAAACCTTGGACAGCAATTTTAACACCTTCTAATGAATCACGATTTAAACGGTGTTTAACCGCGGCTTTCATTCCTTGGTATACACCGTATGCTGTGACCGGTGACGGGTCGCCACTTTTACCTTCTAAGCCTAAAACATAGTCGGTTTTACGGTTAACAATTGCCATATCATTAGGATTTATGCCAACGTCTTCAGCAGTAAAGTATTGGCCATTGAGGTTATTAACAAACTCACCAAAAGATTCAAACAATGCTTCAGATTTCATGGTTTTTGAATTACCAATGATTACTGACTTACCGCCGCCCATTTTTAAGCCTGCGAGTGCATTTTTGTAACTCATTCCACGTGAAAGTCTTAATGCATCAATTAGCGCACCTTCGTCAGAATTGTACTCCCACATACGGCAACCACCAACCGCTGGGCCTAAAGCCGTAGAGTGTACACAGATAATTGCGCTAAGGCCTGACTTAGGGTCACGACAAAAAACCACTTGTTCGTGGTCGTCATACGCGCGTAAATTAAATACAGCCATACTTTTCTCCTAATGAGATTGTACTGAGTGGAGCAATTAAAGTTGTTTTGCTCCACATAGGATATTACAAGTTATGTTTTAAGAAATAGTCATTGGCAATTAACCAATGTCAAAAGTGATCCCTTGAGCTAATACAGCTGTATCGCCCCAGAAAATCGTATTTGTTTGACGACGCATGTAGGCTTTCCATGCATCTGAACCAGCTTCACGACCGCCGCCAGTGTCTTTTTCGCCACCAAATGCGCCACCAATTTCTGCGCCAGAGGTACCAATATTAACGTTAGCAATACCACAGTCACTGCCAGCATAAGATAAAAACTTTTCAACGTTAGTCACGCTTTGCGAGAATATAGCTGATGAAAGTCCTTGTCTCACTCCGTTATTCATTTCAATTGCTTCTTCAATTGTCTTGTATGTCATAACGTATAAGATAGGTGCAAAAGTTTCATTTTGAACCACTTCCCAATCATTTTGAGCTCTAATAATTGTTGGCTCTACATAATGACCGGGACGATCGATTCGTTTACCGCCGGCTAAGATTTCGCCACCTTGCTGTTTTGCTTTTTCGATAGTCGCTTCAAAGTTTTTAACTGCGGTTTCGTCGATTAATGGGCCCATTAAGTTTTTAGTGTCTAAAGGATCGCCAATGGTCACTTGCTTATAAGCATTTACGAGAGAATCAATCACTTTGTCAGCAATAGACTCTTGAACAATTAAACGACGAGTAGTCGTACAACGTTGCCCTGCGGTACCAACTGCGCCAAAGGCAATTGCTGGTATTGCATGCTCTAATTTAGCTGTTTCATCTAAAATCAAGGCATTGTTACCTGCTAATTCAAGTAAACATTTACCCATACGCTCAGCGACTTTAACACCAACCATTTTGCCTACAACTGAAGAACCAGTGAAAGACATTTTCTTTACTCGCTTATCGCTAATGAACTTTTCAGCTAAAAGGTTCTTTTCGCTATCAACGAAAGTGTAAAAAATAGGTTGATAACCTTCGTTTTTCATCACTTCATTACAAATATTTTGTACTGCAATAGCGGTAAGTGGTGTTTTTGGGCTTGGCTTCCAAATAGTGATATTGCCACATACTGCAGCTACAAATGCATTCCAAGACCATACCGCTACTGGAAAGTTAAAAGCAGAAATACAGCCAACTAAGCCCAGCGGTTGCCACTGCTCGTACATTCTATGTTGTGGACGCTCTGAATGCATGGTTTTACCATACAACATACGTGATTGACCTACAGCAAAGTCTGCCATATCGATCATTTCTTGAACTTCACCGTCGCCTTCAGCTTTACTTTTACCCATCTCTAAAGAAACAAGGCTACCTAATGCGTCTTTTTTATCTCTAAGAGCGTTACCCATTTTACGCACTAACTCGCCACGTAACGGAGCAGGGATAGAGCGCCACTCTAGAAAAGCACTTTCTGCTTTGGTAATAATGGTTTCATAGTCAGCTTCTGAAGCAGCATAAACTTTGGCAATCTCTTCACCATTGGCAGGGCTATATGAAGTAATTACCTCAGATTGCTCTTTTGACCATTGATCAACACCCCAACAAGCGCCAGAATTGACAGAATTAATACCTAGTTCAGCTAATATGTTCATAAAGTTCCTCTAATTTAGATGCAGCTGCGAATTTAAAACTAATGGAAACGGACTTGAGGACTGTCTTGAAGACTACCAGTGATGCACTTTCGCAATAGCACTTGGCTACCTAACAACCCAAACGAAGTTAAACCTCAATAAAGTCTAAACTTAGTTGCCATTAAAGCAATAAATAGCAGTTGGAAAAATGTGGCGCAAAGATACCATTGCTTAGCGAGAATAGCCAGTTTAATCTTGCGTTAAAATGTATTTTTAACCTCTGTAGGGCGCAATATCGCTGCATTTAGCGATATTTTTCTGATCCGACCAGTCAGCGTCGCAAGCTCAATAAAGGCGACTAAGTTTACCTTGGGCTAACCCTTAACGTTACGGAATCTTTATCAAAATTAGGAATGCTCAGTTAAGAGCTTGGCGTTTGGCAATGGTTAAAAACGCCGTAATTAGGCTTTAAGCAATATCTACTAACAGAATTATCCTTGAAGTATTGTTTCAAATCGCTTAATTTGTCACGGTGTTTTAATTATGCCGTTAAATAATTAGGCTAATTAATGTAGGAACAATGAAAAAAAGGGCTCAGTATGAATAGTGAAGCAATACAAACGGAACAAGTATCACAACAAAACAGCCAAAATCCGCATCAAGACTGGCATAGTAATCAGCTAATCAAAATTCAGAAATTTTGCTTTAGTAAAGGCATTCAAGTAAAAGGGTTAGAGCAAAGCAAATGTTCAATTTTGCCTCCGATCGTCGCTATTTGGTATGTAAAATCTAATGAAAAAAAGCAGGACTACTGGGTTATTAGCGGAGAGCTTCCAACTGATATCGCGGCCGCTAAAGTAGCAAAAAATGCTAGAGATGTATTACGGCATTTTGCAATGACTTGGCAATTAAAAGCAGCACGAATGGAAGAGGCTATCGCTGAAGGTAAGCATTTAAATGACGTAGAAACTCAAAAGAAGGTCATTCAAGAGTTAATTCAAAAAGCAGAAGCTATATCTCAGTTACATTCAGATGATAAACTGTGGGAAACTAGTGGAATGACCGTTTAGTTCTTGTCTTGGTGACTCTTTAAATTAAAATCCTGCTTTGCAGGATTTTTTTTCAACAAAATGTTGTTTAATGACTATTAAGACAAATAAATCGTCTGCTGCTATTTACGCTTAATATTCCCACCAACATGTCTGCCACCATTCGATAAACTCATTCAAGTCGATATGCCCGTCATTGTTTTCATCGACAATTGCAAAGCCTTTTTCGCCTTGCTCTTCAGTTGTATGAGGCGACACCACTTTAAGTAACTGAGTAAACTCTTTAACGTCAATTTCGCCGTTTCCATCTTTATCAAAAAATGCAAAATTTTCTTTAATTTCTGCAAGCTGCTCTAGCGGTATTTCTTTTGTTGCGACCATGGTGCTTCCTTTATAAATAATTACGGGGCTTAGCTTTTTGACTGAACCGGTTTACCGGATTGTAAGTTTTGTTTACTGGGCTTGTAAAGTAAACTCTTCAATTCGATAGTCAACATTACGCTCTTTTAAATAATTTAAAATGAACTGATAAGCGCCTTCTTGTGCGCCAAGCGTTTCGGGCGCCAAAATACCGGCTTCTATATTATTTGCCAGTACAAAATTAGCTATTGCGGTTGCGGTATAGCCTGTAGTTCGCGCCATAGAAGTAGTGGTGTCAGTCCCGTGGTCGATCATACGATAAATATAACGGCGAGTTTTACCATTTTCTTCGCCTTCTATCGTTACTCGTAAAACAGTAAACTCTTTGTCTGAACTTTTTAGGCGCCAATTATCTTGTAAAATTTTTGCGGTCACATCTAGCGGTCTAAAAGGTACTCCGTCTAGCTCTAGTGTCGTTTCTGAGAAAAAACCTGAGTGTTTTAACACATTGATATACTCAGCGTGTCCTGGGTATCTGAGTGTTTTCTCTTTCATATAGGGTATATGGTTCATCGTAGTAATTAAAGTACGCAAACCATCAGTGTTAAAAGCCTCTAATGTACCTACTCGTTGAATTTCCATTAACTCACAGTCAGACAATGGCTCGCGAGTTACTAACTCTCCATTCTCAACATAACGAGCTGGGCGGGTATACTCTTCAATAACATCAATAGGAGAAAAGGGCGCTTTGTAATTAAATGGCCATTCGCGTTTAGATGGTAAACCACCCACAAGACATTCAAAGCTTTTAATTTCTAGTTTGGTGTCTAGATGGCCTAGAATAATATTATCCATACCAGGCGCTACACCGCAGTCAACTATTGCAAAAACGTTATTCTTTTTGGCAAGATAATCTAGATCAAAACAATCTTCGGGGAAAAAGCTAATATCGACGACATTTTTACCTGCTTTTAAGATGCGCTTTAAGGTTTCAAAACCCATAAAACCAGGGACCGCACAAACCACCAAGTCAAATGCTTGCAGTAAATCGCTGTAATCGTTGTTTTCGTGTAAATCAAACACCAGCGTTTCAATCTTTTCGTTGTGTTTTTTTAAACTTGCTAAGCTTCGCTTACTTTTATCAATGGAAGTAACCGAGTGATTTTCGGCTAAATCGAGGGCCATGGCGGCACCAATCATTCCCGCGCCTAAAATAGCAATATTGCTCATAATTAGCTCCAAGCTAAGATTATTATGTTATTTGTTAAAAAAGTGATTTGTTTTTTATCTAGCAGGAGGGGCAATCTCACCTGCAGTGTCTTTGTCAAAAGATGGTAGCTCGTAGGGTGTAATTAACACTAACACGCCCATCAGTGGATGATCAAAAAAATGTAGCTCGCCACTACGAACTCGTCGAGACTGTTGTATAGGATAGTTAAATAATCGCTCTATATATCGCTTTTCAGATTCAGACTCTAAAAAGTTTTCACCAATATCCCAGACTAATTGCGATTGATGGTTATTGGTTAAATTAGCAGCTGATAAATCATTTGTCTGATTGTCTTGTGGCAACTTAAAGCGATTGTCAGCGCTTAGTTGATTTATATGTTGATTGCCACCTTGTTCACTTTGCTGACTATCTTGTTGCAAGTAAGATGACGTTGGAATTAGATTATTAGACTCTCCAGCAAGAATTGGCTCTAACTCAAATATTTCGACCGCTTCTTTGTCGGGACGGCGAAGAAACAAGTTGGTTTTAATATGTAGATAGCGATTAACATAGATGGTTATATCGCCATCTAATTCCGGCACCCAGGTTTTTGGTTGCAGTTTAGAACGCATTTCCGGGGTTAACTCAGCTACTGCAACATCACTAATAATTTGGTTTTCTTTGTCTAAAATTTGTTGAAAAATGTTATCTGTTGCTGTCGTGCCATCTAAACTGATGTTTTTGTGGCTTGCCGTAGTTTGACTGTCTGAGATTACCTGGTCTGAGATTGGCTGGGTTGGCGAATCAATTTCGCTAGAATGAATATTATTCAACGTTTGACTGCTATTATCGGTCCTTGCCTCAGTATTAATATTCGCAGAATTTGAAGCTGAAGTAGAGTTTAAAATTGCAAAGGTATTATTCTGGCTTTCTCTAAAACTAGTGTTCAGGCTATTAAGATTTAAAGCTTCAGACTCTATTTTTGCTCCTTGATAGGTAAAGTTTTCACTAAAATCTTGCCCACCAGCGATTCTTATTGGTAAGGCTTCGCGCGAACCAACCACTGGCTGACGCCAAGCGTAATGAGCTAATACGCGATATTCTGGGTGTCGGCCTAAACTCGTTGCTTCATTGTTTAAACTCCGCAATTCGGTTGCTAATAACTGATAAGGTTGCTCAACTTGTATTTGCGCCTGTTCAGTGTCAACCAATGGTTCGGATTGCTCTGTTTGGCCAAGTGGTTGAGTGGGCGAGGGCGGGCTTTTGATTTCTTCCGAAGGAGCCAGTTCTATCCCAAAGGCGTTAGTCGTAGTTTCAGTGGTATTATCTTTTGTCAATGAACCGAACGTAAGGCTCGAGTCAATTTCTGGTTCAACGATATGATAGGGTTGGAGAAAGTCAACGGCATTGGGTGCTAAGCTAAATTCAACTTGATCGTCCCAAGATTCTTCAAAAAGCCCTTCATCGCTGGTTCTTTTATAAACGATTACTTCTATTTCAAACCAGCGCTGCGCTTCTTCTTCAGCCGCTATAGCCGGTATATGGCTTCCTATTAATGAAATAACAGCTAAGCTAATTAGAATTCGAAAATGCATATATTTTTGTCCAAAGTGTTTGGTCTAGTTAACTCAATTATCGTGTTTAAAAAGTCACTTACCGCGGCCAGCAGCCACTCGCAACTAAGAATACTACCCTTTACCCAGTAATCGTTTCAATTAAAGAATTAATTTGTTGCAAACGTTGCTGCAAATTTTCATTTGAGCTAACGACCTTTAAGCGAGTACCTTGTTCTAAGCGATACTTAGCAGGGGCCGTTTGTATAAGGTTAATTAGTTTGCCGGTGTCAATATTCGGTTCTGGTTTAAACTCTAAGCTAATCCGAGAATCATTAGCTTCAAGTTTTTTAATACCCATAGGAGTAAGCCGCAACTTTAATTCAGCTGACTCAAACAGCGCTTTGGCAGGATCTGGCAGAAGGCCAAAGCGATCGATTAGTTCTATTTGCAAGTCGCGAAGCGCAGTACTTGTTTTGGCGTTTGCAATGCGCTTATAAAGTGATAGCCGTATACCAACATCTGGAACGAAGCTTTCGGGTAAAATACAAGAAGTGCCTAAGTTCACCTCGGTTTGGTTCTCTTGGCTTAGTTTAAGTGACGGCTCTGCGCCGCTTTTTAGCGATTCAACCGCTTCTTCTAGTAATTCCATATATAAACTAAAGCCAATCGTTTGCATATGTCCGCTTTGTTCATCGCCAAGTAACTCTCCTGCACCACGAATTTCTAGGTCGTGGGTAGCTAAAATAAAGCCAGCCCCCAAATCTTCTAAATTACCAATAGCTTCGAGGCGCTTTTTTGCGTCTTTAGTGATGGTTTTAGGCGGCGGTGTTAATAAGTAGGCATAAGCTTGATGATGCGAACGTCCCACGCGGCCTCTCAGCTGATGCATTTGGGCTAACCCTAACTTATCTGCACGATCCATAATAATAGTATTGGCAGTAGGAACGTCGATACCGGTTTCAATAATCGTGGTGCATACCAGTACATGGTATTGCTGATGATAAAAGCGCTTCATAACTTCTTCTAGTTCGCGCTCGCGCATTTGACCATGGGCAACAGCGACTTGTAGCTCGGGCATTAGCTGTTGTATTTCTCGCGCTGTACGCTCAATTGAGTCAACCGAGTTATGCAAAAAGTAAACTTGGCCTCCACGTCTAATTTCTCGCTGAATAGCTTCTTTTATTAAAGGAGTATTGTGCTGCCGTACAAATGTTTTAATTGCTAAACGTTTCGCAGGGGGCGTCGCAATAATAGATAAATCTCGCATTCCAGACATAGACATATTTAGCGTTCTAGGTATTGGTGTAGCGGTTAAGGTTAAAATATCAACTTTAGCTCGGTAACTCTTTAATATTTCTTTTTGGCGTACACCAAACCGATGCTCTTCGTCGATTAATAGTAAGCCTAAGTTTTTAAACTGCGGCTGGCCGCTAAGTAAACGGTGGGTACCAATGACAATATCAATATTCCCAGACGCTAAGCGAGCTAACACTTGCTCTTGCTCTTTTTTAGACTGAAAACGAGATAAGACGCCAACATTGACAGGCCATTGTGAAAAGCGATCTTGGAAGGAATTAAAGTGTTGCTGTGCTAATAACGTCGTTGGTACTAGCATCGCCACTTGCATTCCACTTTGAATCGCGACATAGGCAGCTCGCATAGCAACTTCGGTTTTGCCAAAACCAACATCGCCACAAACTAAACGATCCATTGGGGTTTTGGCTTGCATGTCGGCTAATACGGCTTCAATTGCCTGTTGTTGGTCTGGTGTGGCTTCAAACTCAAATTCGGCGGCAAATTTTTGATAATCTAGCTGATTGATTTTATGTTTAATACCGCGCTCAGCAGCACGTCTGGCGTATAAATCGAGTAACTCTGCGGCGGTGTCACGGGCTTTTTCTAAAGCTTTGGTTTTAGCCTTGCTCCAGCTTTCACTGCCTAGTTTATGCCATGGTGCAGTGTCTGGGTTGCTGCCAGAGTAGCGGTGGATTAAGTGTAAATCTTGGACCGGTACATAGAGTTTATCGCCGCCAGAATACTCCAGGGTTAAAAACTCGCTTTGCATGCCTCCGGCATCGATGGTTTGTAAGCCTAAATATCGGCCCACCCCTTGGTCAACATGCACAACAGGATCACCGGTTTTTAGTTCGGCTAAACTATGTATTAACTGATCGGGCGACAAGCCTTTGTCTTGTCTACGCCTTGACTGTAATACTTGGGCGCCGAATAAATCACTTTCACAAATGATTAAAGTCTCTTGGAAGGCAAAACCTTTTTGAATTGGTGCGGTTGTTAGCCCTAAACAACGGTCTAACTGGCTAAATGACTGCCAATCATGAATGTTACTAAATTTTAAGTCATGTTTGGCAAGTAATTCGCGTAAAACCTCTTGGCGACCAGACGACTCGGCGCAAATTAATATTTTTTTAAACTGCTTGATTTGAGTAGCGAGCTCAGCAATAGGATGTTTTGATTTATGATCTACTTTAACATTCGGACAACTCAAAAAGTTTAACGAATTGGCAGAGTCGTCACTCGGGCCTGTTAGGACTAAGCTAGGGTAGTGTTTTAAGCTAGTAGCTAACTGGTTTTGGTTAATAAATAGTGATAGGGGTTCAACAATTGGACGCTCTTTGTCATGTCGATACTGTTCATATCTTTCGTTTAACTCATTCCAAAATATTTCAACCGGTTTATTAATGTCATTTTTATGGACGATTAAGACCTTGTCAGTATTAATAAAGTCAAATAGGGTGTTAAGCTGCGGAAAAAACAAGGGTAAATAATATTCAATACCCGCAGGGAATAGGCCACTGCTAACATCTCGATAAATACCGGCCTCTTTAATGTTTGAGTCAAATGCGGCTCGCCAATTTTGTCGAAATGCAGCGATGGCGTTATCATCTGTTGGGTATTCTCGCGCAGGTAGCAAGGTGATTTCATCGACCTTTACCGTGGTCAGTTGAGTTTCTGCATCGAAGTAGCGAAGTGACTCAATTTCGTCGTCAAACAACTCAATTCTAATTGGCTGTTCGCTTCCACTGGGAAAAAGATCAATAATAGAGCCGCGCACCGCAAACTCTCCATGTTCAAGTACGTTAGCTACCATGGTGTAGCCATTATTGACTAAACCACTTCTTAACTGCTCTATATCAATTGTTTGATTAACTTTTAAAAATAAGCATTGTTGCTCTATATAATCTCTTGGTGGTAACTTTTGTAACGCAGAAGATACCGGTAGCAGTAAAATGCCACGCTTTAATCGCGGGAGTTGATAAAGTGTTTGTAGCCTTTCAGAAATAATATCTTGGTGTGGCGAAAAGTAGTCATAGGGTAGGGTTTCCCAATCGGGCAGGGTAATGACGGCGATATCATCTTCATTAGAAACGCCAGAAGCTGCTTGAGGCTTATCAGTTTGTTTATTTAAGAAGTACTCTATTTCGTTTTTTAGTGGAATAGTTTTAGCTGCATCAGGTAAAAACACAACCATTAGACTATCTAACTCAGCTGCGGCTTGAGCAATGCTAAATGCAAAAGCACTCGCATGAACATCGCTAAAGAAGTTTAAGTAACCTGGTTTTTTATTAATTTGCTGAACGAAGTTAGGCAATAAATTCAATGTATTAGTAATTATTAAGTGATTTTAGCGCATTATAACCTAGTGGCTAGTTTTGTTATAGCATGGCAATGCACTTAACTTATGAATAACTTAGTGCAATTGCGACCAAAGCACCTTTTGTGTTATTTCAAGTTGAAACTTTGTTTGTTAGAATATTCTGCAACTTGATTTGGCTTTCAATCGTGAAATTTGATTATTCCGCTTTATATAAAGCTTAGCCGATATTAAGCGCTGCATTATCGATTAAAACTTTTTTTTGCGCTCGTAGCTCAGCTGGATAGAGCGGACCCCTCCTAAGGGTCAGGCCGCAGGTTCGACTCCTGCCGGGCGCACCAAAATCAGTAAAAACAGAGCCACCTTTTAAACAAGACCCAGAATACCCTGTATTCTATCGATACTTTTGCGATGGAAACTATCTAACGACCTATTTTTTTACATAAATAAAGCACTTTTCATTCTAGGGCACAAATGAGTTGATTTGGGTTATTAAAAATTTCAATTGAAGGTAAATCCAACTCGTTAGTTTGCTATTTAGTCGATAGTTTTCAAAATAGTCTTTGGAGACACTTAACATTAAAAATTATAGCTATAAAAGCTTTGTTATTAAGAGTAATTTATTGCTAAGAATTGCTTTTATTTTAAACACTTACTGCTATATTTTAATTAACAGTCTTAACTAAGCAGTTAAATAGTACTGGTTTAATTAGCGGCTGAACTTAAGTCTTTAAAATTAGGCTTAGGCGGCGGTTTTTATTTATCTGAAATGGAGTTTGTCTTTAACTAAAGTTCGCGCGCATGCTCTATTTTTTATAATTTAACCAGCATGGGTTATTATCTTTCCTTAGGTATTATTATGTTGATGTATAAAGGGTTTATTGGTCAAATTGACTACGACTTGCATACCCAAAAGCTCGTGGGCGAGGTTATAAATGCGCTAGACTTGCTCGAGTTTGATGGAGAGTCTTGTGTTGAACTTAAACTAAACTTTGAAAAAACGGTTGATGACTACCTCAAGCTTCAAGCTGAAGAGGGAGAAAGACCGGCTATTCCCTTCGTCGGCAATTTCACTGTTTGCTTACCTAGTGACAAGCAAAAGCTAGTAATAGAAGAAGCGCACAAAAAAGGGCAGTCAGTTAGTCATTGGCTTAATTACCTAGTCAATCGGCAATTATCACAGTATTTTCATCAATCTCAATCAGTTAATTCCGGGATAAAGCCTTAATAGTTAAAAATATCTAATTTTCTTTGATATACTGCCGGAAATTATGGGAATTGGATTACTAGGTTAGTGACAAGTTTTGATAAAGTACAATTAGTGACCATTGATGAAGATCACGATGGGCAACGTATAGATAACTATTTGTTTACCTTGCTAAAAGGCGTACCTAAAAGTCGCGTATACCGAATTTTGCGTAAAGGTGAAGTGAGAGTTAATAAAAAGCGCGTAAAAGCCGAGTACAAATTAACCTCTCAAGACGAAGTAAGAATCCCGCCAATACGAATCACCGAGAAAAGCCAATCAATTGATTTGCATAAATTAGATAGCGTACAACAGCTTGAAAGCCTGATTATTCACGAAACCAACCAATATATACTATTAAACAAACCAAGCGGAATGGCGGTACATGGTGGTAGTGGATTATCGTTTGGCGTTATCGAAGCTCTGCGGGCGCTGCGTCCTAAAGAAAAGTTTTTAGAGCTAGTTCACCGATTAGATCGAGACACGTCGGGCTGTTTATTAATAGCTAAAAGAAGAAGCTATTTAACTTATTTTCATGAACAGTTACGCAACAAACAAATGCGTAAAGAGTACTTAGCTATTGTAGAAGGAACTTGGGATAACTCGAAAAACCGCATTACTGCACCGTTAAAAAAGAATCAGTTAAAGTCGGGTGAGCGATTTGTCAGTGTAGAAAAAGACGGTAAAGCGTCTGAGACTTTATTTAAGTGTTTAAAAAGACTCAATGGGTTTAGTGTTATTAAAGCGATGCCACAAACCGGGCGAACCCATCAAATTAGAGTGCACGCTTTAGCAGCGGGCTGTCCCTTACTCGGTGATGCAAAATATAATAGTCAAACGCAAGCCGCACCTATTTTAAAAGAGTTTGGTCTAAAGACATTTTTGCTGCATGCCCAGCGATTGTCTTTTAAAATTCCAGACGATCCAAAGATCTACTCTTTCGAAGCAGAGCCCCCTGAAGTTTTTAATCAAGTGATCAATAAGCTCACTAACCGTTAATTTAAATTATGAGTAGGGCAAGATGAGTCAGCTAATAAGAGCGCAGTATTCTTTTGTAATATTTGACTGGGATGGAACCTTAATGGATTCGACCGGACGTATTGTGTCAGCGATGCAAACCTCTGCAAAGCTAACCGGATTGCCGATTCCAACTAAAGAAGCTGTCAAATCAATTATCGGCTTGAGTATGCAAGCGGTTATGCAGACTTTATTTCCAGGGTGTGATGCTACAACCAAGGAAAAATTTTTAGATATCTATCGGCATCAATATATCACTGGTGACACAACCCCGTCCCCGTTATTTGACGGCGTGTTAGAGAACCTTAACTGGTTAAAACAGCAGTCAATTTCTATTGCTGTGGCAACAGGAAAGGCAAGAGCCGGTCTCAACCGAGTTTTAGCAGAAGTTGATTTACTCGACTTCTTTGATATCACCATCTGTGCCGATGAGGCACAGTCAAAACCCCACCCGGAAATGGTCGAGCATTTAATGCAGCGCATGGGAAAAAGTAAGCCCGAAACATTAGTAATAGGTGATAGCGTACATGATTTAGGTATGGCTAATGCTGCAGGTGTAGCTTCTATAGGGGTTACCAGTGGGGCTAACGAATACGATCAATTAGCAGAACACAAGCCGCTATCGATTTTAAAAAATGTGGCTCACTTTAAAGCTTGGTGTGAAGCTAATTAAGTTCCAGCATGATATTACTTTTTGCCTGTCTCAGGTTTTTTTAAACTGGCAGGGCAATAAAGCGATAATATACAGTCGCTGGATTAATTTGGCCGCTAATTCCAATGCTTAAGATTCCGTCAACAAAGTTGAGTGCAAGTCTTTTATTAATCGCAACGATGTTTGCAGTTGCTCTTGTGACTGTTTTGGCAAAGTCAACATTAAACCAAGTTGACGGTTTTACCTTTGTTTGGCTGCAAGTGTTATTCGGTTTTATCGGCATTTCTCTGATAGAAAGTGTTAGAAAAACTTCATTTAATTTCAACCAAATTAGCCGTGCTCATTGGGTCATCATTATTACGATGGGAATTTGCAATTTTACGATTGTAAAAACCTTATTTATATTATCGCTCGAACTATTGCCGGTAAATACTCACGCTTACTTAATTAATTTTGTTGGTATAGTTACCATGTTGTTAAGCGCACTCGTATTAAAAGAAAAGCCGACCATTTGGCAATTGCTAGGAGCATTAATTGCTTTGTTCGGTGTCCATGTTTATTTTCTAGTGGTACCTACAGGCGATACACTCACTGGAGTTATTTTGAGTATCTTAGCAGTCGTCTTTTTAGCCATTACCAATATATTAATGCGTAAGCTGCACATCAATACTGCTAGCAAACCGAGTTCAGGAGTGGTCTCATTTATCGCGATCACGAGTGGGGGGTTACCTTTAGTTTTAGTAGGTTTATTTAATTTAGCTCCGCTTTCTAGCATTTCTCACTACAATTGGTGGGTTATTGGTTTAAATGGCGTGGTGTCTATCGCGTTAACTATGCTTGTTTTTAATTATGTCATGCAGTTTTTAAGAGCTTTTGAAGCAAGTATTTTGGCCTCTAGCGGACTAGTTTTTGTTGCACTTTTGTCTGTACCTATACTCGATGAAGTTATTCAAACTAACCAGTTGCTTGGTATGTTTTTATTGGTTTTAGGCATTGTTTTTGTGCAGGTTTTTCAGCGTAGATCTTAGTTTTAAATTATCGCTATAAATTAAAGCCTTAAAGTACCTAGGCTGCGCTGGCTATAACTAACAATAAAAGTGCTTGAGTTTGCTTTTATCACTAAGGAATATTAACGCCAAGCAACCTAAGTAACTTACAAGTAGCAATTAAAGGCAAGCCTTCTAAAGCGGTAGGGTCATCGCTAGTGACGCTCTCAAATAAACTAATTCCCAATGACTCAACTTTAAAACTACCGGCACAATCGAAAGGCTTTTCAGCTAATAAATAGTTCTCGATAGTTTGCTTAGATAACTGCCTAAATTTCACACTAACTCGACTTTCTAAGTAGGCTTGCTTGTGCGGCTTTCGCTGGGTAGCGCAAACACCTGTTATAAACTCTACTTGCTTACCAGAAAACTGTGCCAGTTGTTGGCGGGCGTTTTCAAGCGTGTGCGGCTTACCAATAATTCGCCCCTCAAATACGCCAGCTTGATCAGATGCTAGAACCAATGCGTTTGGGTGAAGGCTTAAAGCGGCGACGGCTTTTTGAACCGAAAGGCGCTCCACCATTGCTTGTGGTGATTCTTCGTGCAAAGGGGTTTCATCAATATTAGGAGCACAAACCTGGAAAGGAATCATTAAACGTTTAAGTAATGCACTTCGGTAAGGAGAGCTAGAGGCTAGTACTAAAGGTGGATTATAATTTTGCTCACTCATGATGACGCCTTTTGATGTTGTTGCTTTTGCCATAATTTATAATATGCGCCCTGTGCGGCCAATAATTGGGTGTGGCTGCCTTGCTCTTTAATTTCACCTTGTTGCAATACTATGATGGTATCGGCATGCACAATGGTAGATAGCCGGTGCGCAATAATTAAACTGGTATAGTCTGCAGCTATTTCTTTAATTGCTGAAAGAATTTTATTTTCTGAAATACTGTCTAATGAAGAAGTGGCTTCATCAAAAATAAGTAACTGGGGCTGTTTTATTAGTGCACGAGCAATGGCAACTCGTTGTTTTTCGCCGCCCGAAAGTTTTAAGCCTCGTTCGCCTACTAGGGTATCCCTGCCTTCTGGTAATTCTTCAATAAATTGCTGCAAGTGAGCTAGCTGAATGGCTCGCTCTACCTCGCGATCAGTAGCAGTAGGCTTACCATAACGGACATTCTCAAAAATACTATCATTAAACAGTACGGTATCCTGTGGCACAACCCCAATATGTGCGCGTAAAGATGCTAGGCCAAATTGAGTCAGAGAAGTTGACCCAACTTGAATAGTGCCATGGGTAGGATCATAAAATCTGAGTAACAGCTTAACAAGGGTTGATTTACCTGAACCACTTGAGCCAACAATCGCAACGGTTTGGTTGGGTAAAATATTAAAACTAATTTGCTTTAATATTTGACGGTTACTTTGATAACCAAAGCTAACTCGATCAAAACTAATAGGTTGGTTTAAACTGGTTAATGTTTGTGCATTGGGTTGCTCGATAACCGACGGTTTAGTGGCGAGTAATTCAAACATTTTTTCTATATTAACGATAGCAACACGAATTTCTCTGTAGACAAAACCAAGGAAGTTCAATGGCATAAATAGTTGCATCATAAAAGCATTAATTAATACAAAGTCGCCAACACTTATCAGTCCTTGACTAACTTGTCCAACGGCTAAATAGAGTAGGCTGGCCACAGCTATGCTGATAATTAATGCTTGCCCGGCATTTAAAAAAGACAAACTAAGTCGATTTTTAAGTTTGGCTGCTTCCCAGTTTTTTAAGTCGCTATCGTAACGTTGAGCTTCAAACTTTTCATTAGTAAAGTATTTTACGGTTTCGTAGTTTAATAAACTATCTATTGCACGTGTGTTACTTTGCGAGTCAGCAGAATTAGCTGCCCGAACGTATTGGTTGCGCCAATTGGTTACAACCACGGAAAAACAAATATAAATTAAAATCGCTGTCGAAGTAATCAGCCCAAATTCCCAACCGTAATTTGTGAGTAAAATACCAACGACTAAAGAAATCTCTAACAGCGTAGGGATAATATTAAATACCATAAAACGCATTAAAAAACTGATACCATGGGTTCCTCGCTCTATATCACGCGACAACCCGCCAGTTTTACGGTTTAAGTGAAAGTTAATATCCAGCTGATGCAAATGTTGAAATACGCTTAAACTAATCCGTCGAATGGTTCTTTCGGTTACGCGGCTAAACAGAGTGTCTCTAATTTCTCCAAATAGCACATTGAGAAAGCGCAAAGCACCGTAGGCAATCACTAAGCTGACAGGGGCTAACAAGTATTGGTATTGTTGATTAAAATTGAGTAGGGTGCTTTGATTACTATCTGCCGATGTTGTGTTTGGAACTAAACTATCGACTATCGCTTTTAAAATAAATGGTAAGACTACTGTGGCGAGCTTTGCCAGTATCAAAAACACAATGGCCAGCAATGCTCTCCATTTAAACTCGGTTAAAAAAGGCAGCAACTGTTTAACGATTGACCAGTTAATTGCTACGTTGGTATCAATTGGTTGTCCACTTCGGCGCATTCGTTTGGGTTCAATAGATTCAATTCAATTTATTGTAGCAGGGCAAGCGGCAATACCCTAGCTTGTAGTTATACTCATTCAAATTTTACTTAATGTTCTTGCTGGCTAATATTTAAACAATAAAAAACTTAAATTATGTTAATGATCGTTGTTAGTAAAAAATATAGGGTTCGCTACTACAATTGGTTATAATTAGCCCTTTATAATCAAACGCACTATCCTGGTTAGCAACTGCTGCTTATTACCAAATAAAATGGGTTCTTCTATGTCAAACCAAAGTGAATCAGCACAACTTACCGAGTCTAATCTACTAGGCTACTATCAAAGTTTTCTTGACGAAGTAGTAGAAACCGAGTTGGTTTGGGGGCTTTTTAACGGTGAAGACTGGGCAGTATGTGAATCGGAAGATTTTGCCGGAAGAGAAGTCATCTTATTTTTCTCATCAGAAGCTCGAGCCGCCAAACTTGCGGTAGAAGAGTGGGCTGATTATCAAGCGACACCTATCGATCCAGACGAATTTATTGATGATTGGCTACATGGCATGCATGAAGACGAAGTGTTAGCCGGTACTAATTGGGATGAAAACCTAATTGGACCTGAGATTGAGCCAGTAAAGCTAATTGATGATTTACTCGATGAAGACTATGAATAAGTAAATTAGACAACTATAATTCGCCAATTACAGTAATTTTCCAAAATTTGAGCTGATTATGTGGATAATTAAGCTGATTTTGTGAATTATTTTGCCTTTTAACAAGCTTTTGGGTAGAATCGCGCGCCTATGCAACAATCCCTTGAAAACAGTAGTATTCAGCCAACTAAATTGGCGAATAAAAATGGCCAAATTAAGTTTAATTGGCCGATCGCTTCTTTTGAACGACTAAAAGAGCTTTTATATTCAGAAAATGGGCAAGTTGCTATTGAGATAAACGCTGAG
Organism: Aliikangiella aequoris; assembly: GCF_053709105.1. NCBI lineage: Bacteria > Pseudomonadati > Pseudomonadota > Gammaproteobacteria > Oceanospirillales > Pleioneaceae > Aliikangiella > Aliikangiella aequoris. Next base: position 1,985,446 of record NZ_CM132298.1, on the reverse strand, counting down.
TATGATCATCGACGTCAGTGTTTGTTAGTGACCAATTTGGTTGCCGACGTAACACTACAGTGTCAAACTAGTTTTGACCCAATAGATTATAAGATCGAGCGAACGGTGACTTTTTGTGCCGTGGTTGCCGAAAGTCAATTTGTAGATGTTGACGAAGAATACGAACCTGTTTTGATGGAAGATGGCAATTTAGACATTAAACAGGTTGTAGAAGACGAATTAATTTTATCTATTCCGCTTGTAGCTAATAAGCCAATAGAGGAAATCGAGACAAAGATGAGTTTTGGTGAGTTAGACGAAGCCGAAATTGAAAAGGCTGAAAAAGCGGCAAACCCTTTTTCAGTATTACAGAATTTAAAGAAAACTTAAGTTTAGGAGAAATACCATGGCTGTTCAAAAGAATAAAGTTACCCGTTCAAAGCGAGATATGCGTCGTTCACACGATGCTTTAGTAGACAACACTGCGTCTTTATCAGAAGACCAAACGACTGGTGAGCTTCACAGACGTCATCATATGACTGAAGATGGCTTCTACCGCGGTCGTAAAGTACTTTAATTAAATCAAGCAGTTTTGACTCAGGTCATCATTGCGATTGATTGCATGGGGGGCGATTTTGGCCCCTCAGTTATTCTGCCTGCAATAAAAAAGGCAATAAATAACTATCCGCTAGTCAAGTTCCAGCTTTACGGTCAAGTAGAGCAACTAAATCGACACCTAAAACAACTTAAAATTATTAACAACCCTAACATTTCAGTAATTGCCTCAAAGCAAGACGTTCTCATGGACGACTCTCCAGCGTTAGCTATGAAGACTAAAAAATCATCATCAATGCGACTGGCTTTAGAAGCGGTGCGAGACGGCAGAGCTCATGCCTGTGTAAGTGCAGGTAATACTGGCGCATTAATGGCAATTTCGCGGTATATCTTAAAAATGCTGCCTGGTATTGATAGGCCTGCAATTATATCGGCTATTCCTACTTTAAAAAATGATCATGTATTTTTATTAGATTTGGGGGCGAATGTTGCTTGTGATGAAAAACGCTTAACCCAGTTTGCAATTATGGGAAATGAGTTAGCTAAGTGTTTAGATAAGCAGGTCGCGCCTAAAGTGGGGTTGTTAAACGTTGGGGAAGAGGATAATAAAGGCTCAGAAACATTGCGAAAAGCCTCACAACTGATAAGCGAAATTGACGGCTTAAATTATTCTGGATTTGTTGAGGGCAACCAGATTTTTAGTGGTGACTACCAAGTTATCGTAACCGATGGTTTTACGGGTAATAATGTACTGAAAGCATCAGAAGGATTAACCCATTATTTAGCCCATAAAATTAAGCATGCCTTTGAGAAAAATTGGTGGGCTAAGTTTTGCGGATTACTTGCTAAGCCAGTAATCGCTGCGTTTAAAGCCGAGGTTAATCCAGAAAAATACAATGGTGCCTGTTTAATAGGGTTGCGTGGTATTGTCATTAAGAGCCACGGAAGTGCTAATGTGAATGCGACTTATTGGGCAATACAAGAAGCAATCACTCAAGCCAACCAGAAACTGCCTCAAATAATAAGAGAGCGATTAGAACAAGCAAAACCAAAAATTGATCAAAGCGCTGAAATAATAACTAAATAAAGCCTGCTGTTGTAGAAGGCGTTATTTTTACTAACAAAAATTAGCAACAGGAAACAATGATGAGTTCAACAAAATTTGCGATGGTTTTTCCCGGTCAAGGCTCACAAAGTATTGGTATGCTTGCCGACTTTATGAACGAGCAAGTAGTTATTGATACGTTTAGTGAGGCGTCTCAGGTGCTTGGCTATAACGTGACAGAGTTAGTCGCTCAAGGTCCCGCAGAAAAGCTCAATGAAACCCAAATTACTCAACCCGTATTACTAACCGCTAGCGTTGCTTTATGGCGCTTATGGCAAAGTCAAACAGAAGCCCGCCCGAGTTATTTTGCAGGCCACAGTTTAGGCGAATATTCTGCGCTTGTTGCCGCTGAAGTTATTGATTTTCGCGATGCATTACAATTGGTTGAAAAACGCGGCGAATTTATGCAAAAAGCAGTTCCGGCGGGTACCGGTAAAATGGCAGCCATAATCGGATTAGATGACCTGCTTGTGATTGAAGCTTGCGAAGAGTCAGCGGGTGAAGAGGTTGTATCGGCAGTTAATTTTAATTCACCTGGTCAAGTTGTTATTGCAGGTAATGTCGCTGCGGTAGAAACGGCAATGCAAAAATGTAAGGATAAAGGTGCTAAACGAGCTTTACCTCTGGCTGTTAGCGTACCGTCGCACTGTGCATTAATGAAACCAGCGGCGGAGTCATTACAAGCGGCTCTAGAAGAAATTGCGATTAATACGCCACAAGGTCAAGTCATCAACAATGTTGATGTAATGATTGAACAAGATGCAGATAAAATTAAAGCGGCTCTAGTAAGACAGCTTTATTGCCCAGTACGTTGGACAGAAACTGTTCAAATGCTTGCCACAAATGAAGTAACTCAACTGGTAGAGTGCGGCCCTGGCAATGTGCTCAGCGGTTTGGCTAAACGTATTGACCGCTCATTGATTGCGCATCAACTAAAAGATAAAGAGTCTTTTAATCAAGTGGTTGGAGCAGTTTCTTAAGAAATTGCTTTAATATAAGCGAGCTTAAAAGCCGGATAAATTAAACCTGGAGAAAAATATGAGTGACGCAAAGTTGGCGTTAGTAACTGGTGCTTCACGCGGAATTGGTAGAGCCATTGCAGAAAACCTAGCTAATGCTGGTTACATAGTGGCAGGAACCGCGACTTCACAAAAAGGTGCAGACAATATTACCCAAATATTACAAGACGCAGGCTATCAAGGCGCTGGTTTTGTGGTAGATGTTTCGAGTGCAGACTCTATAGAGGCACTCATTAAAAGCTTAAAAGATCATTATGGTAAAACGCCAGAAGTTTTAGTTAATAATGCCGGAATCACTAAAGATAACCTACTTATGAGAATGCAAGATGATGAGTGGGATAGCATTTTGGAAACTAATTTAACCTCTATTTACCGACTCTCAAAAGCTTGCTTACGAGGAATGATGAAAGCCCGTTGGGGAAGAATCATTAACGTGGGCTCAGTAGTAGGTTCAACAGGAAATCCCGGACAAGCAAACTATTGCGCTGCGAAAGCCGGTGTAATAGGGTTTAGTAAATCGCTTGCCAAAGAAATAGGTACCAGAGGTATTACTGTAAACGTAGTAGCGCCAGGATTTATTGATACCGATATGACCAAAGCACTTGAGGAGTCTCAGCGGGCAGAATTAGCGAAAGGAATTCCTTTAGCAAGACTAGGCTCACCGCAAGATATCGCTAACGCGGTAGGCTTTTTAGCTTCTGATGGTGCTGGTTATATTACTGGAGAAACTATCCATGTAAATGGAGGTATGTATATGGGATAACAGTTAACTGTTACCCGTATTTACATAACAAATTAGATTAAACCTTTATTTTTAAGTGATTTTTGTGTTTAATATGGCTCTCGCTGAGTTCACGCGAATAAAAAGTAAGAGTTTTTATTGAAAGGGCTAGTGGTCAGACCAAGAAAAAACTTCGGCCTGTAACTTGCAACTTTACACAAAATCAATAAACTACACGCCTCAGCGTTTGCTGAATAAATTTTTAGAGGAAAAGAACTATCATGAGCACTATAGAAGACCGCGTAAAGAAGATCGTTGTCGAGCAGTTAGGCGTTTCTGAAGATGCAGTAACACTTGAAGCATCTTTTGTTGACGATCTTGGAGCAGATTCACTGGATACAGTTGAGTTGGTCATGCTACTTGAAGAAGAATTCGATACTGAAATCCCTGATGACGAAGCTGAAAAAATTAACACTGTTCAAGCAGCTGTTGATTACATCAAGGCGAATGTAGAAGGCGCTTAATCAGAACTCTGATTATTGTCTAAAAAAGCTGCGATAGGTCAAACTATCGCAGCTTTTTTGCTTCTTAGCGTCTCACAAGAAAAGAATTTAAGTTATATATGTAGTCATATAGGTTGGCTAAATTAAACCCAGGTTTTAATTAGAATACTTATAAAACACACTTTATTGTATAAAGGTTGGTTTTATAAGGCACTAAATGTTGTTTAAATAGCAAAATAGCCTGAATTTAAACTGATTTGTTTGTATAAACTGATTAAGGAAATCTTTTAGATGAAAAATAGAGTCGTAGTTACCGGACTTGGTATGGTTTCTCCTTTAGGTAATAGTGTGGAATCGACTTGGGAAGCCATTTTAAAAGGACAAAGCGGAGCCGCTTCGATTAGTGCCTTTGAAACTGATGGCTTAGCGACGCATTTTTCGGCTTCAGTTAAAGGTTTTAATGTTGAAGAGTTTATGCCTAAAAAAGAAGCGCGTAAATTTGATAGTTTTATTCAGTATGGCATAGCAGCTTCTGTCCAAGCGATTAAAGACTCAGGTATTGAAGTGACTGATGAAAATGCGCATCGCGTCGGTGTGTGCGTTGCTTCTGGCTTAGGTGGAATGCAAACCATTGAATCTAATCATCAGCAGTTATTAAATCGTGGTGCACGCAGAGTATCGCCGTTTCTTATACCTGGCTCTATCATTAATATGGTTGCTGGCCAACTTTCAATTATGTATGGCATGAAAGGCCCTAATATATCAATTGTAACGGCGTGTACTACAGGGGTTCATAATATTGGACATGCAGCTAGAATGATTGCTTATGGTGACGCAGACGTAATGGTTGCTGGCGGCTCCGAAATGGCCACCACACCATTAATAATTGCAGGGTTTAACTCTGCAAAAGCTTTATCTACTCGTAATGATTCTCCACAAACTGCAAGCCGACCTTGGGACAAAGATCGAGATGGATTTGTACTCGGCGACGGCGCGGGTGTTGTGGTATTAGAGTCATATGATAGTGCTAAACGACGTGGCGCTAAAATATACGCGGAACTCTCAGGCTTTGGAATGAGTGGAGATGCCTACCATATGACCTCACCACCAGAAAACGGTGAAGGGGCTGCCGCGGCAATGAACAATGCACTTAATGATGCTCAAATTAACCCACAGCAAGTTAATTATATAAACGCTCACGGGACCTCAACATCAACCGGCGATATCGCAGAAACGCAAGCGGTTAAAGCGGTATTCAAAGATTCAGCGAAAGCGGTCAGAGTTAGCTCAACTAAGTCAATGACAGGGCATTTATTAGGTGCAGCAGGAAGTGTCGAGGCAATTTTCAGTATTTTAGCTATCCGCGACCAAGTCGCTCCACCAACGATAAACTTAGACAACCCAGATGAAGGCTGTGATTTAGATTATGTCGCTCACCAACCACAATCTATCGATATTGAGCATAGCTTGTGTAATTCATTTGGTTTTGGTGGTACTAACGGTTCGCTACTTTTTTCAAAGCTTTAACCTTTTAATTGCTTTAAGTAAGTGCGGCGACAGCGTTGAATATAACAGTAATTTCTCATCTAGAAAGCCCAGAAAATTTAAACCGAGGGCTTTTATATGGTGATGGATTCTTTACAACCGGCCTATTTGAAAACCAGCAAATACGCCATAAAGACGCGCATTATCAGCGACTATCAGCCGCCGCACATCATTTTAGATTTGAACATCTTAACTTAGATAAACTTTTCGCGTGTTTTCAGGCAAATATAGTTAATTTTGAGCGTGGATGCTTTCGAATCACATGCTATAGAGAACAGCAAGAGCGTGGTTATCAAGTCAGCAAACACGCGACCTCGCAAGTACTAATTCAACTTAGCCCTTGGGTAGATTCGCTAACGCAACCAATGAGTTTAATTGACTCCCAAATCGCTGTTTCTGTCAATCCTCATCTCGCAGGCTTTAAACACCTAAACCGATTAGATAGCGTGCTAGCCAGCAGACAATTAAGTAGTTTAAATCAAGAAGTAATAATGTATGCCGGCGATAATGTCATTTCTGGCAGCAAGTCAAACTTATTCTTTTACCTTGATCATCAATGGGTAACTCCTTCTATCCTTAGCGCAGGAGTATTAGGGATCACCCGGGCTCGATTAATGCGGTCGATGTTAGCGCATAATATTTCAGTCAAAGAAGCCCAGCTTAAACGCAGCGATCTAAGTCGTGTTCAAAGTGCACTGGTGACAAATGCGGTGATGGGGATGAGACTGGTCAACCAAATAAACAACAAAGCGCTTGATACTCAAATCGCAGTCGACTTACAATCGACTTTGAACTTTAAGCGTTAATATTTAAATGGCTATTAATAAACTCACTCCCTTACGTATCACTTTTGGAATTTTACTACTGATCACTTTTTTAAGTGTCGCTTTTCAGTGGCTAAGTTATCAATCTTTTTTGCAAGAGCCTCTTAATTTACAAGGGAAGCAGCAAGTAAAAATAGAAATAAAAGCGGGTGACGGGGTCAATCGCCTAGCTTCTAGTTTGGTTAAGCAAAAAATTATTAGCAGTAAACTCTACTTTAAAATACTCGCTTGGTTAGAACCTCAGCTAGCTCAGTTAAAGTTAGGCGAATATACAATTGAGCAGTCCGACACCCCAAAAACCTTATTAACGAAAATAGCCAATGGAGATGTCATTCAATACAGCTTTACCATTGTCGAAGGTGTTAATTTTGCCGTTTTACTTAAGCAGCTTCGACAAGCAAATAAATTAATTGATGATTTAGATGACACAATGCCAGGCATTGCTAAGCAATTGGCAATCAATGAGCAACACCTAGAAGGGTGGTTTTTACCGGAAACCTATCAATATGCTAAAGGCCATAAAGCTTCGGACATATTAAAACGTGCCCATACCCAAATGAAGCAAGTATTAGAGCATGCATGGCAAACGAAACAATCAGAGCTTCCCTATAAGTCAAAATATGAAGCTCTAATAATGGCGTCTATTATAGAAAAAGAGACCGGTGTTGCGAGTGAGAGAAGCGAAATAGCGGGAGTTTTTGTCCGCCGACTCTTAAAAAAAATGCGTTTACAAACAGATCCCACTGTAATTTACGGTGTAGGTGAGGATTATCAAGGGGACATTACTTATCGTCATTTAAGAACACCTACCCCTTACAACACCTATATTGTTAAAGGTTTACCGCCCACACCGATTGCAATGCCTGGTAAAGAGTCTATTTATGCTGCCTTAAACCCCGCGTCGGGAACGGCGCTCTATTTTGTAGCTACTGGCGACGGCGGACATCAATTTAGTGATACACTAAGCGAACATAACAAAGCGGTTAAAGCTTATTTAAAGCGTCAAAAAGAAAATAAAAAGTAGTCATTAGACATTCACAATATAAATAAAAACAGAGAAGCAATGAAAAAAGCGCAGTTTATTTCACTTGAGGGTAGCGAAGGCGTAGGCAAAAGTACTAGCTTATTATTTGTTAAAGAATATCTAGAGTCTCAAGGTTTTAATGTGTTAGTCACAAGAGAACCAGGCGGTACTCCGTTAGCAGAAGACATTCGACATCTGTTACTTGAAAAACGTACTGAAAAAGTTGAGTCTGAAACAGAGTTACTACTCATGTTTGCAGCGCGCTACCAACATGTAGAACAAGTCATTAAACCAGCCTTAGCGGAAGGAACTTGGGTGCTTTGTGATCGCTTTGTCGATGCGAGCTACGCCTATCAAGGTGGGGGCAGGGGAATCCCCTATGAAAAATTGGCTCAGTTAGAGCAGTGGTGCTTGAATGGTTTTGAGCCCGACTTAACCCTATTATTAGATATGTGTGTAAAAGACGCGCTTGAGAGAACTAAAGCACGCGGCGAAGCCGATAGGTTCGAAATTGAAAAAATCACTTTCTTTGAAAAAATTAGAGCGGCTTATTTAAACCGAGCCAAACAGGCTAGTGAGCGGATTAAAGTGATTGACGCAGCACAATCTCAACCACAAGTGCAGTTAGCCATTAAAAACCTACTGGCTCAATTTATTCAAGGATAGCTGATGCTTTACCCCTGGTTTGAGAATGCAGCAAATAAACTTGCACAAGCACTGCAAAAAGATCGTTTAGCCCATGGCTTAATGATAAGTGCTTCACAAGGCTCAGGTAAATTAGACTTTGCTAATTCTATTGCGCAAAGCCTGTTGTGTAACAACCCAGTTGCTTTTGCACAGCCTTGCCACGATTGCAAAGGCTGCCATTTGTTTCAATCGGCGACGCACCCGGATTTTTATTTGCTTGATAAATTAGTCGATGCTAAGGGCAAGCAAAAAAAGTCCATAGGAATTGATCAAGTTAGGCAGCTGAGTGACAAGCTAGTAGATACAGCGCAACTTGACGGATGGCGTGTCGCTATTATTGCGGAAGTCAATTTGCTTAGTAGAGGGGCATATAATGCGTTACTTAAAACTCTCGAAGAGCCCAAGCAGAGCACTTTGCTTATTTTAATTACTAGCAATTTGGGGCAAGTACCAGCCACAATTAAAAGCCGCTGTCAGCTAGTCACGCCTGATAACGATAAACAAATAAAGATCAATTGGATAAAAGCTAATACCCAAAATGCTGATCAAGCAAGCATCGAGCAAGCATTAGAATCATCCTATGGTTCGCCGCTGCATGCCAAAGCGTTTCTAGAGAATAACGGTTTACAGCAGTTTTCAGAGCAGATAGCTTTACTCGATGCGTTGTTAGCTAATAAAATTACGCCGCAACAGGCATTAGCGAATCTTGCTGACGATGATTTACAGTGTGTTAACTTTTTAAGTCACTATTTTTTCAATGTACAAAAATCTAAATTATTAGAAAACCACCCGCTGTATCGGCAAATCGCAGATAAAAGTGTTCAAAACCTGTTTGATAAATGTACCGATTATCGCAGAGCTCAATTTTCTGGCAGTAACTTACAGCCAAAACTCCAACTACAGGCTATACTTATACCCTGGTTTGAAATCGGCAAGAAATTAAGCCATAATTCAATGAGTTAAATAGTTTAGTTAAAGTTAATTCTTGGTACTGAAGTCGAACAATCTCTTTGGTTAAACTAATAACAGCGCATAGAATAAGTGAAAATACTTTATCCAAAACTAGCTTTAGTGTAAAAATATTGGGATATTATTCGACTCTACTTGGTAAATAAAGGTAAAACATGTCAAATCAAGCGTCTCCAAAGCATGGAATTATGCAGTTAACCATTAAAGACAAAGGGGCTTTATACGCAGCTTATATGCCTTTTGTTAAAAATGGCGGATTATTTATTCCTACTAATAAACAATGCAAAATTGGCGATGAAGTATTCATGTTATTAACCTTAATGGAAGAAAAAGAGCGCTTACCAGTCGCAGGTAAAATTATATGGATTACTCCAAAAGGCGCTCAAGGCAATAAAGCTCGCGGTATCGGTGTTCAATTTAGTGAGCAAGATAAAGGCGTAACGCGAGGTAAAATTGAAACTCACTTAGCGGGTTCGCTTGAATCCGATCGCATTACCCACACTATGTAGCCTCGTTATCAGTTAAATTGAAACAGCCATTTAAGGCTGTTTTTTGTTAGAGCACCACACCTTGCTGAATCTCTGTCGCAAACTAAACAAGCTTATACCGATTGATTTTTAGCACCTTAATTCAATTCCGTTTCTTATATGATCGCATTGATTTTGGCCTAGCCTAGTAGTTTTATTTAAACAAGGCTTAGGGTAAGATGGCGCAGAATTTTTAAATAGGTTTTATTATGTTAGTCGATTCTCATTGTCATTTAGATCAGCTAGATCTCAGCGGTTTTAATGGATCACTGGATGTCGCCTTGCAAGCGGCTCGCGACTCCGGCGTAGGGCAGTTTTTATGTGTGGCAATTAATGTTGATAACCAAAACGCAGTTATTCAAATTGCAGAGCAGCACAAAGATGTTCATGCCTCAGTTGGTATTCATCCGCTGTATACCAAAGGCCAAAATATTGATTTGGACTATTTGTTAAAACAAGCGCAGCACAAAAAAGTTATCGCCATTGGCGAAACAGGACTCGACTATTATTATGATAAAGAGTCCAAAGAACAGCAACTTGCTTTGTTTAGAACACACGTACAAGCTTCTGTAGAAACGGGGCTTCCGCTCATAGTTCATACAAGAGATGCGCGAGAAGATACCATTCAAATGCTAAAGTCAGAAAATGCGCAAAAATCCGGCGGTGTTTTACATTGTTTTACTGAGTCCTTGGCAATGGCCGAAGAAGCTATGGCTTTAGGGTTTTATATTTCATTTTCTGGAATTGTGACCTTTAAAAATGCAACTGAGTTACGTGAGGTCGCGCGCCAAATACCAGCCGATAGAATTTTGGTAGAAACAGACAGTCCTTATTTAACCCCCGCACCGCATCGTGGTAAACCTAATTCGCCACGCCACGTTACTGATGTCGCTCGTTTCTTAGCAGAGGTGAGAGGGGAAGATTTTGATACGCTTTGCAAACAAACAACTGAAAATTACCAGCGCTTGTTTTTACCAACAAGCTAGCTGTTAGCAAGCCCAACGAGCGTTTATTTAACGTTTTGCTAAACGCGCTAACTCATTCCAAATGGGCCAAAATAAACTTGGCCTAAATTTTGATGGCTTTATTTTTAATTTCGCTTACTTCAAAATGTTGAAAGAACAACTCACTTATCATTTTGAAAGGAGCGATTATGCAATCGATTAACAAAATATTAGTAGTTGCTGAACCAGAGCGAGACTCGCAACATGCGATTGAACGAGCTACCTATCTTGCAAAAGCTTTTAATGCGCAGGTTCATTTGTTTGCCTGTGTCTATAACAGAAGCCTTTCATCTAACATTTTATTTAACCAAGATGACTTAGAAACGGCTAAAAAAGCTTATGTCGCTAAAAAGCTTAACCAATTTAAAGAGTACGAAACGAAATTAGCAGAGCAAAACATCTCCGTCAGTTCTCATTTTATTTGGCACAAAGAAAGCTACGACTGCATTAACCAAGAAGCGACCGCAGTAAATGCCGATTTAATTATTAAGGCAACTTATCCGCACGCTTTTCTTAAACGTGTATTATTTACGCCTAACGATTGGCAGCTATTAAAGACCAGTAAAATACCACTTATCCTAACTAAGCAATCTAAGTCGAATCAGTATAACAACCTATTAGCCGCTATTGATCCTTCGTTGTCACGTAATAAGCCTAAAGGTTTAAATGATAGAATCTTAACTACGACGCATTTACTAAAACTAAATCTGGCGGCTGATGCTTATGTTTTAAATTGTGTAGAGCCTATGGAATATCAAGTTTGGAGTGATATGGGGGCTGGCGTAGGTGTTGGAATGGGTCCGACTGATTTTGCCATAGGTGAAGATGCGTACCTACAATACGTAAATGATTTAAAAGCTAGCTTTCAGCAAGCTTTTGACAACGCACTATCTAATTATCAATTTGATGATGATAAAAAGCTGCTTATACAAGGTTATCCCGAATCTGTGCTGCCGGAATTTGTTCAACAAAACGGGATCGATTTGTTAGTCTTAGGAACGGTCTATCGAACCGGTTTAATTGGCAGTACCGCAGAGAGAGTTTTAGATGATATTCAGTGTGATATTTTGTCAGTACAAGTAGCAGATGGAAACTAGCCCCTATCTCCAAGCTAAATAGGTTTAAAACGGTGTACTTTTAAGCAGTGCAGATAATAATTTATACAGAAATAAAATGCAGGCAAAAAAATCCCAGGTTCCTAATCGGATTGCCTGGGGTAGGGGAAGTAAAACAATTTCAACCTAAGGTAACAACAGAGGAATTAAACTAACTTTACTATATATAAATTTAGTTCAGATTTATAAAAATGCCACTTTTATTTGATTGATTTTTATACAGCTTAGTTCTATACAAGCGGGCAAAATTAGGTTTTGCGATATAATGAGCCAAAGTTATTACTCAACTCTCCTCTAATCACTATGAAGCATCAAAGTCTTTATCGCCATGTCCTATTACCCCGTCGGTATTCCAAGGCAACTCTCGATAGGGGCTACTACTATTTGAACCCATAAATGGATACTTCTTTACATCAAAATACGGGGAGTAATCAAAGTCAGCTGGCGTATACAGCCGAGTGTTACGGGGTACTAACTCTAAGCCGTCTTTACCGTGCCGCCTAAATAGTGGCAGTACTGGGTATTTAACAGAATAAAAAGCATCAGCAATAAGTGAAGAACAGACTGTTTTAGTTACTTCGTCTTGTTTTCGAGTAAATAGAGTAGACCGCCAACGCCGCGGCAGGATCCGCCAAGGAAAAATAAATCTTGCAAGATCAAATAGTTGGCGAACATTATATCCTACCCCTAATTTATCGACTGCAAAATTAACGACATTTTGTGCATCTTGCGCAGACAAAGTTGAAGGACGGCAAACTCTTAGGTTGTCTTTGCTATAGTCTGCCAATGGCGTAACTATCATTCCTTTACCTAAAATACCTTCAATTAGAAGCTGCTGATCAGGAGCTGCGGGATAAAATTTTTGTAGTTTAGCCCGATAACCTTCGTCCTGAATATCATGTAGCCTACCAATGTACAAAGCAGAATGGGTCCAGCGACTTTGTGATATTACTTTAATCACATCAGAAACCCGACTTCGACCTTCTACTAAAATAACATCGCCAGGGCGAACGCCATAACTGAGTTTTTCATAATCGCAAATTGGAAAAGTAGACGGTGGTTTCTCTTTGTTTAACCAATTTTCTAGTCGCTTTTTGATGCTCATGGTTGCTCAATAGCCTTGGTATAATTAATTCTAAATCAATTGCTTATGATAACAGCAACCCTAATATTAAATATAGCGCAACTAAACTGAGTTTGTGTAACAAGTATCAGTTTTGAGACTAGTTTCTTTGATTAATATTGGCTAGACTGGATTGCCGCAAAAAAACTTTGATAAGTCACTATTTTCATGGTTTTATAGGGGTATCAAAAGAATTGATAAAACATACTAATTAAATAAGCAGACATTACTGGACGGCGTTTATTATGATCTTAGACAACTGGGACGACTTGTTCCTTATAGACCAACAGCTTTCTGAAGATGAGCGAATGATTCGTGATATGGCACGTAATTACGCGCAAGAAAAGCTTCAACCTCGAGTACAAATGGCCAATAGAGATGAAGTATTTGATGTAGAAATTATGCGAGAAATGGGCGAGCTAGGGTTACTTGGCTCAACCATTGAAGGCTTTGGATGCGCTGGAGTTAGCTACGTAGCCTACGGTTTAGTGGCACGAGAAGTCGAAAGAGTCGACAGTGGTTATCGTAGTGCATTGAGTGTGCAATCAAGCTTAGTTATGCACCCAATTAATGCCTATGGTACCGAAGAACAAAAACAAAAATATTTACCTAAACTTGCCACCGGCGAATGGATTGGCTGCTTTGGTCTTACTGAGCCAGATAGTGGTTCAGATCCAGCCAGCATGAAAACTCGTGCCAAAAAAGTTGATGGTGGCTATTCTATTTCTGGAACAAAGATGTGGATCACCAATTCACCAGTTGCCGATGTTTTTGTGGTTTGGGCCAAAAATGAAGAAGATAAAATTTGTGGATTTGTTTTAGAAAAGGGTATGCAAGGACTTTCTGCACCTAAAATAGAAGGCAAATTCTCGTTACGAGCCTCTATAACTGGTGAAATAGTGATGGATGAGGTGTTCGTTCCAGAAGAAAACATGTTTCCTGAGGTGCGCGGGCTTGGCGGACCTTTTGGTTGTTTAAATATGGCGCGTTACGGAATTGCCTGGGGTGCCATGGGGGCTGCCGAATTCTGTTGGCATGCTGCGCGAGAATACGGACTAAACCGGAAGCAGTTTAACCGCCCATTAGCAGCAACTCAGCTTTACCAAAAGAAATTAGCCGATATGCAAACTGAAATCACACTTGGTTTACAAGGCGCTTTAAGAGTAGGTCAATTAATCGATGCTAAAGCGTTTAAACCGGAAATGATTTCGCTAATCAAGCGTAACTCTTGTGGCAAAGCGCTTGATATTGCGCGCACAGCTCGAGATATGCACGGCGGTAATGGAATTAGTGATGAGTTTCACATTATTAGACACATGCTTAACTTAGAAGCGGTTAATACTTATGAAGGTACTCATGATATTCATGCGCTTATATTAGGTCGCTCACAAACTGGTATTCAAGCTTTTATGTAATCAGTCGATACTTATAGCCATAGCAAGCCAGCAATTTTGCTGGCTTTTTAATAAACAAGTGCTAAGAATGAGTCGGTTCGTTAATTAAATGGTTAGAACTTGAGCATTTACACAATTTATTACAATGGTCAGCTTTATTTTAAGAGTTTTACTTGAGTTTTATCCAGTTTAGCGTTATTTATTTAACTAACTTACGAACCAACTTCTTACTTGTTAGTCTTATGATAAGAAGAAGTCTCAGCTCAAAGAGCGATTCAGTAATCTAATCAGGAAGTGATTTTTAATGAAGTTATATAATTCAGTTGTGAATTTTAGTTTAGTGGCTTTGTTTATGGCAACCACAGCTATAGCAAGCAATACAGCGCCGCCAACACAATCACTGGCAGAAGAAGAGTACCCCTTAGTCGACTTGTCGCCTAATCCAGCGCATCATCAAGCGAGTCGCTATATTGCTAAATTTATTACTGATTATCACTTTGAAAAGCCGCGTTTAGGCAATGAACAGTCGGTTAAAATACTCGATCAATTTATCGAAATGCTTGATAACAATAAGTCTTACTTTTTAGCTGATGATATTAAATCGTTTCAACAGTATCGCTACAGTTTAGATAACTCAATTCTCACTGGTTGGTTAAAGCCGTCTTTTCATATCTATAGTGTTTTTCAAGAGCGTTGGTCAGAGCGTAATAAATATGCAATGACCCTATTAAACAACGAAATGGACTTTACCAAAGACGAGACTTTTCAGTTTGACCGAGAAGATGCAAATTGGGCTAAGACTAATAAAGAACTTGATGAACTTTGGCGCAAACGTGTTAAAAGTGATGCACTTAATCTAATTTTAGCTGACAAAAGCTGGGACGAAGCTAAAGATATTCTTGCTAAACGTTATAAAGCAGCAATGCGGCGAGTATCTCAAATTAATAGTGAAGATGTATTTAGTTATTTTATGAACGCATACACTAATACGGTTGATCCGCATACCTCTTATTTTTCTCCAAGAAATGCTGAAAATTTTAATATTGATATGAAGTTATCACTAGAGGGCATTGGAGCCGTACTTCAATCAGATGATGTCTACACTAAAATTAATCGCATTGTAGAAGCTGGGCCAGCGGACAAATCTGGTGAGCTAAAAGTTGATGATAAAGTTATCAGTGTTGGGCAGGGTAAAGAACCACTCGTGGATGTTGTGGGTTGGCGCCTAGATGATGTGGTTGACTTAATACGAGGCGATGCTGGAAGTGTGGTTAGATTAGAAATAGAGCCAGCTAACAGCAGTGTAGCGGGAAAAACAAAAATTATTTCGATTGTTCGAGAAGAAGTAAAGCTTGAAGAACAAGCTGCAAAATCAGAAATTATTGAAGTCGAAGCGAATGGTAAAGTACAACGGATTGGGGTAATTGATTTGCCCAAATTTTATGTTGATTTTAAAGCCAAATACGAAGGCCAAAAGGACTACCGAAGTACTACGCGAGACATTCGTAATCTTATTGAAGAAATGAAGCAGGACCAAGGCGTACAGGGCATTGTGATTGACCTTCGCTCAAATGGTGGTGGTTCACTAGATGAAGCCGTAGCATTAACTGGACTCTTTATAGACACAGGCCCGGTAGTACAAGATAAAAGTGGGCGTGGCTTTGTCGATTTATTATCAGATACCGATCCTGGTACCGTGTGGGATGGTCCACTCGCAGTTTTAGTTAATGGTTCGAGCGCATCGGCATCAGAAATATTTGCCGGAGCAATACAGGACTATGGCAGAGGCTTAATTGTAGGTGAACAAACTTTTGGTAAAGGCACGGTTCAACGAGTGTTAGATTTAAACCAAACTTTCCGTTCAGAAGAAAACTTATTTGGCGCACTTAAACTGACCATTAATAAATTTTATCGTATCAGCGGTGAAAGTACGCAACGCAAAGGGGTAGTACCCGATATCAAATACCCAGATCCTTTCTCAAGAGATGAGTTTGGTGAAGAAAGTTACAAAACTTCACTTAAGTGGGATGTGATTGATCCTGTGGATTATACAAAAGTGGGCGACTTTAATGATTATTTAGCGTCTTTAACTAATCGTCATTTAGATCGCATTAAGAGTGATCCAGAGTTTCAATACTTGATTAGCGACATTGAGGAATTAAATAAACGCCGCCAAGAAAAAACCATCACTTTAAACTTAGCAGAGCGCAAAAAATTATTGCAACAAGACAAAGATAAACAATTAATTAGAGAAAATAAGCGCCGTGTAGCTTTGGGCAAGCCACCTATTAAAGCAATCGACGAAGATACAGAGTTAACTGAACCAGAAGACTCAAAACTTTTAGAAACGGCAAAAATATTGGTAGATTTAGCTACTCTACAAAATGCGCAAAAGCTAGCAGACTTGTCGATCAAAAATAAACCTCTACAAGACAAGTAAGTTGATAATTTAAAACGGCTTTTAAAAAAAAGAGGCTTATGCCTCTTTTTTTATGTGTTTAATAAATATAAATAACCATTAAGTATTAGGCTTAAAACTATCAAGCTTCTACAATTTCTCTACATCTAATTCAGCCATTAAAGAAAGATACCAGATTATTGTGGATACATTATCTATTAGAAACAAGAAACTCTTTACTGCAATAAAAACACCTTTTATGCCAAGTGGCAAAATCGATTTAAAGCGTTTCGATAAATTAGTTGAGCAGCAAATTGATGCGGGTGTCGATGGTTTGATTGTAGGTGGCACCACAGGTGAAGGGCACTTGCTCGACTGGGAAGAGCACCTGATGCTCATTTCACATAGCGTAAATCATTATGCTAAGCATTTAGTGATTGTTGGCAATACTGGCAGCAATAATACCCGAGAGTCAATAAGAGCAACCGAATACGGTTTTGCGTCAGGTATGCACGCTTCTTTGCAAGTAAACCCTTATTATGGCAAAACGAATCAAGAGGGAATGCTTAAACACTTAAGTTTAGGTTTAAATTTAGGGCCAGCTTTTGTTTATAATGTGCCTGCACGCACTTGCCAAGACATTCCCGTTGAAGTAGTTAAAGAATTAGCACAGCACACTAATTTTATTGGCATGAAGGAGTGCGCCGGTAATATCAGAATCAAATCCTATGAAGAACAAGGCATACCTTGTTGGTCAGGCAATGATGATGAAGCTTTTTTAGGAGTGCACCAGTGTCATAGTCACGGGGTTATTTCGGTCGCTTCTAATCTGGTTCCCAAACTAATGCGACAATTGATGGATGATGTCTCAAAATCTAGTTTAAATAATAAACTAGCACCATTATTTAAGTGGCTGTTTGATAGTCCTAATCCCATTCCCCTAAATACCGCATTGGCACTCACTCAAGCGGTGCAGCCGGTATTTAGACTACCTTATTTACCAGTATCAGCCGAGCAGCGCCAGTTATTGATTGATATTTTAAAGCAATTTAATGCCCAAGATATTGTCGGTTCGCAAGTGACTAACTTAGCGGATGAAGCATTTATTAGCGTAATCTAAGCTGATATTTAAAGTTGCATTTTCGAAGCGATCGCGTAATCATTCAATAACTTTAACAACTAAAAAATTGACTCTTGTGACCACTGGTATTGTAATTATTAATTACTGGCAGCAATTGCTTATGCTTATTCCAGTCGGAATTGTCCTAGTAATCATGCTGCAATGGTCAGTAAACGTGGCTAATGCTGGCTATGCAATTGCGCGAATGTTATTGCAGCTTCTCAGCGTTGGATATTTTCTGACATTTTTATTTTCTCAAAATAGTAGCTTTATCACTACTTTGCTTTTGGGGTTTATGTTGCTGCTTTCTTGTTGGATAGGCTTGCGTACTTCTCCAAAACATCGAATGAGCCTGCTAATTCCGGCGCTTGTAGCAAGCTTAATTGGCGGGGGTTTCAGCCTAGTTTTTGTTGTTAGTGGCGTACTTCAAATAGATAGCTGGGGAAACGCGCGTTATATCATTCCTCTGGGTAGTATGATTTTCGCTTCAACTATGAATAGTATTTCACTCGCTAGCGAGCGCTATTTTGCAGAAGTTGAAAGAGGCACTATGCCACTAGAAGCACGTAACATCGCATTTAATGCCTGCATGATACCTGTGATTAATTCTTTATTCGCTGTAGGCCTAGTATCGCTACCCGGGATGATGACAGGGCAAATACTCTCTGGTGTTAGTCCTTTTGTCGCGTCACAATACCAAATCCTTGTCATGTGCATGATTTTTTCATCTACAGGAATCACCGCAGCATACTTCCTTCGCTATCTTTCACGATCCTAGGCAAGCACTAAACTCTTAAAATTTAAACTAGGTAGAAACCCTGATACTTAGTTATTGTCGGTATAAATTCATTCAATTGCCTGCTTAAATCTCGCTTTTAAACTAGGTTTTTTCGCGAATATAGGTCATACTTGTAATAGGGTAACTAAATGAATTTATTACTATTTTCTTCTTCTGATCTCACAGGTATTATTGAGTAAAAATTTAGGTGTATTAAATAAATGAAAGACGTTTCGTCTAAATTTTTGATTAGTGGTTTAATTATAACTGGCTTAGTTAGCATGCTTTCAGCAATAGGCGGTTTTGCTGTGCTCAATTTAGCGACGTTTGACCACTTTACTAAGCTCAATATGCGTACCAATGTTGAAAGCAATTTATTAATTATTAAGCCTGATAGCTCATCTCAACTATCAGTAAATAATCAGCGAGCTGATCAGCGGCTGCAGTCGTCCGATTTGGAAGAACTCATTCAACAGCTCAATCAATTTAATGCCAAAGCCGTCATTATTATCTCTCAAAGCAGTCAACTAGAAACAGTTGCAGGCATTAAAGCCAATAACTGGTTTTTTGCGAGTCCTTATAACTCTTTAATTGACAAGAATTTAACTGATTTTAAAATACCGTCGATTAAAACAATCCCAATTTATGCTAACAATGGAGTCTATCGACAGTACTCAGTTGAAGGGCACTCTCAGAATCTACTTAACTTTATTGGTTTAGAGCTAAATAACGCTATCGACATTCAAGAGCAAGCTGCAAATAAAACTTTCTTTAACACCTTTATAGCGCCAAGCTCATTTCCTTACTTAACACTGTCACAAATTAAAAATGGCAATCTAGTAGAAGAACTTGTAAGGGATAAGTTAATATTAATCGAAGTTGATAGTCACATATACTACAACCAATTTTCAATAGCTTCCACAGACAACGCAAGCTTCACCGAACTTCAGGCAATTATTCTTGAGTCTGCAGAGCAGAAGTTAGATTTTGTATTGCTACATTGGTCAATAACTACTTTAATCATTATATTGTTCTTCATTATAAACTTTATACTACTTCAAATACTTTCGGCTCGAGGAATACTGCTAAACTTAATCTTCACTTTAGTCAGTATTTATTTTATCGCATTTGCCTGTTTGTTTTATCTACAGCTAATCTTACCAATGATAGAGCTTATTGCCATTCAAGCGATTAGTTTGGTCTATTTCTTAAGTTCTAAAAGACAAAGAGATGAATCCTTTATTCATTCAGTAACTGCCAACATAAACTCAAGACTTTCTAAAAAACTAAATCCAACTGAATTTAATGATACAGATAAACCTTGGAGCAAATTACATAACTTGTTAAACCATCACTTGGTATTAAAGCGGTCTATTTTTTTGGAGAAAACTCTTGGTAGCTCTCATGTGCAAGAAATTGACGCCTTTAACTGTTCAATAGAAGCCATTAAAGAGCGACGAAGAGATTTTAAAAGAGAACCCTATCTAAGTGCTACAGCAAAAAAGATTCCAATGAGGTTGACAAAAAAACCTTATTTTAAAGACTTAGAGTCTAATGAATTGGAATATATCGTCGCGCTAGAATTTGCGAACCAATTGTTAGGTTTTTGGGCATTGACTATCAATTCAACCGAGCACCCGAATTTGGAACAGTTTGAGTCTCAAGTTAGTAATTTTGCGGCAGAATTTAGCGAGCTGCTTTATCATCGTTCTAAATTTATTGCGAAGCAGCAAGCGAATAAAAGCCTTTTAAAACGATTTGTCGGTGTTGAAGTCGCACAACAAGAGTTTATCAAGTTAGATGCTAGTATCACAGCTTTTGAAAAGCGCTACGATATTCTACAAGAAATATTTAATGGAATGAGCTCTGCCGCAGTACTGTTTGACTTATTTGGTCAACTTGTTGTGTTTAATCGCGCTGCCGAAAAACTTGCATCAGATTATCATACTTCCTTATTTTCCCTATCTGCTCACGATCTGTTGATGCGTGTTACTAATAAAAACGTAAATGAAGTAAAACGCACGCTAAGACAAGTTACAACGCAAAATGAAGAGGTCGAATTCCAAATCTCATCCTCAAAAGGTGTATCAAATTACGTTTTAAAGGTTAAAGCGATAAGTGCCAAAGACGCGGAGTATCAGGTCGGGGTTCCATTTTTAGTAATAGGTATTTTATTTGAGTTTGTTAATGTGGCGACTGTTCAAGATGTAATTGAGCGGAAAAAAGACTTATTTACTAAACACTTTTACCAGATGAGTAATAATTTAAGCAGTATTAGCCTGCTAGCTCGGCGTATAAAGAAAGTTGAGGGTGATAAATTAGCGCAGACTATAAACCTCATTGATGAGTCAGTTATTGAAACTCATCAGTTGCAAAAAAAAGTAGAAGATTCTTTATATAATATACAGACACCCAATAAAACTGGGCAAGCATTGGATGTCATTCCGCTAATCAATAAAGCAATACAAGCTGTCAATAAACAAATTAATGAGAAAACTTTTAAGATTGACTTAGACGCGCCCAAAATATTAAGTTTAGTCGTTACATCTCCTGAAATTATTTATGCACTCTTTGAGAATATTATAAAGCTGTTAGTGAATGACAGTCAGCAAGAAGAACCTATTATAAGAATTAAAGTACTAGACAAATTAATAGAAAGTGTTCAACAACGTAAAATCTGTTTAGCGTTCAAGAATAAAGGCTTTGGTATGCCTGTTAAAGAACTTGAAGAATTAAAGTCGAAAACGGTATCAGAGGTTTCAGAAACCGATAACATTAACAACATACTATTTTATAGCAATCAACTTAAAAAGCTGAATGTTTTGTTAGAATTGAATTCGGCCTATGGAGAAGGTTTTGAAATAAATATCCACATCCCTATTTTTGAGACCAGCTAAAATAAACCAATAGAAGGTGATATGACAGACAAACAATCTAAAAAAATTGTCGTGGTCGAAGATCAAAAGCTACTTAATATGCTTTTAGTCGAGTTAATAGAGGACTTCGGCCATCAAGCTATTAGCTTTAATAATGGCCAAGAAGCTTTAGATTTTTTAAGAGACAATTCAGCAGACTTATTAATGACTGATTTATTTATGCCCGAAATGGGCGGAAGCGAATTGATTGAAGCGCTATTTAAAGACAATATATTAATTCCTGTTGTGATAGTTTCAGGTGTAGAAAAAGACGAGATTTACAGCGAGTTATCTCAACCAGCACTAGAGGAATTTTACAAAACCAATATTCAGTTTATCCAAAAACCTTTAAACGAATTTAACATTCGTTTATTAAGGCACTTTTTAGATACCCTATAAGATGCTTTTTCCTCTCGAAATATTTCCTGTAGGCGCTTTAGCTGGCTCGGTAACAACCGCTGTTTGGATTGGCGTTCTGGTAGTTGTTTTCTACAACATTAGATTTGGAACCACTCTTTCAGGTTTAGTTGTACCGGGATATTTAGTTCCGTTGTTCTTAATAAAACCCATGAGCGGCTGGGTTATTATCCTCGAAGCAATTATGACCTATTTTTTAGCCAAGCTAATCGCGGAACGAGCATTAGTAAAAGCAAAATTAGGCGAGATGTTCGGTCGAGACAGGTTTTTCATTTTAATTTTATGTAGCGTGTTAGTAAGAGTAGTATCAGATGCTTTTGTTTTACCTTTTACTGAAAATTGGCTACTTGAAAAAGGTGTAGCGCAACATTTACGCAGTGATTTGCATAGCTTTGGTTTAATTATTATTGCGTTGTGTGCTAACCAGTTTTGGAATAGTGGAATTAAAGCGGGCAGTGCGACATTATTTTTATATTTAATCACTACTTACTTAGTGATTTCAGAGCTTCTAATTCCCTATACTAACTTTAATATTAGTACTTTAAGTTTTATGTATGAAGACATAGCCAGTAGTGTTTTAGCTTCACCAAAGGCTTATATCATTTTAGTTACAGCAGCATTTATTGCATCACGGATGAACTTAAAGTATGGGTGGGACTACAATGGCATTTTAATTCCATCATTGCTCGCTCTACAATGGTACAACCCTTCAAAAATTGTCGTTACATTTATTGAAGCTTTCGTCATACTGTTACTATCACAGTTACTATTAAGATCGCCTTTCTTTAAAAACCTTAATATTGAAGGTGGTAAACAAATACTGTTTTTTTTCAATATAGGCTTTCTTTATAAAATCTTACTTGGATTTTTCGTCGCCGGTTCATTTCCTTATTTTAACATCACCGATCTATATGGCTTTGGTTATTTATTAAGCACATTAATTGCATTAAAAATGTACCAGAAAGGCTTAGCGGTAAAAATGACAAGAACTATTATTCAGACTTCATTTTCAGCCACGCTAATCGCCAGTTTGCTAGGGTTTACACTCACACTAGTGAGCTTTAATCCCTTTACTGAATATAAGGCGGACATAGGCTCAGTAAGACTAGAAACAAGCGAAATTAACGTAGATGAAGCAATCAATAAATTAATCACGACAAGTTTTAACGATTCACAGCCGTCGATAATAGCCCGCAGTCAGCTTGCGAATTATGCTACAGAGAGCAAACAGTTTTTCACACAAATTAGAGAATTGAAGCGGTTGAATTCGACTAATGTTTCTAATGAATTATTAGGTTTAGCTAACTTATTGGGTTTTAAGCTCACCTTATTTAAAGATCAATTTCTGTTAATTACAGATCAAGTGTTAGAAAGAGGGAGTGGTTTTTACTTAATCAACTTAAAGTCCGATAGCGAACTACTACTGAGTATGCCGCGAACAGTTGAAGAGCCTTTAGTGGCACAAGTTTCTTTTAAATTATTCAAAAAACTTAATGCTGGATTTTTAGCCTACAGCTCAACAAGAGCTAGACGCTCTGATGATGGTAGTGACGATTTACTATTAAACTCTCGCTCAATATTCCAGCAATTTCACCAGACACTCGGTAATGAAAACACGCTACAAATTCGACGACTGAGAGATGAAGTCAGTAAGTATATGGGGAACGAAAGTAATCAAACCTTATTATGGGTTAAACGCGGATTGCCAATTGACTTTTCTATGCAAGACATAAAGCAAGTTATAGGTGATTTTGATGTTAACTGGCGAGATCTCCCTTTTCAGAACCGACAACGAGACATAATGATTAAAGGCTTTGCTGAAATCTATTTAGATAGGGCAGGGTTAATTAAGATACTTGCTCAAGAAGGCGGAAATACACTTGATTTGACTCTAGAAAAGGAACAGCGTATATCGGGATATCTGCAAGATTTTTTGAGTGAATCAAAACAACTTATCGCAAAACGGTCTAGTCAAAATTATGTGAATCCTACTCAATCTCAACTTCTGTATTTCGACAATTTGATTTTGAATCCTTTGCTAGAGTTATCGGAAAAATATGCTACACCAACATGGTTGAGTGAAGCGCAAAGCTTAATTCCTAGTATCGTTTCCGCTGCTAAGCAGTTCGGTTACGAAATATTTATTTATCGTCATAAAAGCACAGAAGATGAATATATTATTCTAAAAGAAACGCTTAGCGAGAAAGGCAATGGCGAGCAAAGATATTGGGGCACTTATGTCATTAAGTTAGGAAAATCTTCAAACTATTTTATAGAAATCCCTGCACCTAAGTTCGAAGTTGGGACTTTTGAGTTTGGTATTAAACTATTTGAGCAATTAGACGCTAAGGCTCTGTTAATATCGGGTGCCCATTTGAAAGCAAATTTTGATGGTAGTAGCTTAGTCACATCGATTGAAAATCGGTATTCATTATTTAATTTAATACATCAAACACTATTAAGACATTTTAAAGCAATCAAACCGCATGCCGTACAAATAAGAGGCGCAGCGTTAAACGACGAGAATAAAAATACAATTGAATTAAACTATTACTCTATCAATCGGCCATATATAAAAAGTGAGCCATCATTTATCCGTTTGTATGATTATCTAAATGACTTTGTAACCAATACAGAAGATAGTAATGAGTATTTAAAGCTAGGCCAAGCGAAACGCAATGCTCAATCGCGATTTTTAGAGTTTATTAATGAAGCCTTGTACAGCGAGATCCGGCTACCTTTCGAGATTAGAAAGTCATTCCAAAACATAGATGAGAATTCCGCCGTAATACGCAAGTTAGAATCTTTAAATATTGAAGTTAACGAGGGCGAACTTGCCTATTTTATCAACAGCATAGCCTCTCGCTATATTAATACTGCGCAAGCTGAAGTTATTAGCCAAGAGTTCGCTAATTTTGAGAGTACAGGAAACATTACGTTTATTTATGAACTGATGAAGAACTATCCATCACTCAAACTGAATGCAGTTTTAGATAAAAACTCTCTTCAGCTATTTACAATACTTAAATACGATGAAAACACTGTGTTAATTTGCAAACTAAAATCCAGCACTGATAGCGTATATCGTCTTACTGATTTCAAAGAGCTGGCTCTATTTATCAACTCAAGAGATCGCTGTTTAGTCAAGGAAGAAGATAAGTGAGAGTTTTAGGGTACATTATGTTACTGGTAATTGCTGTGATTTTAGCAATAACAGCAGCCGTTCATTTAAGTAACGTCGCTCTATTTGAGGAGCAGGCTGATGCTAGTAGTCAAAACTATCTCCAAAGTAAAGTGTTTTGGTTTAATCATAAAAAGCAATTAACTTTTAGTATTCCTGCTAATAGTAATCAGGTGAGAATACTGTTGACTGCGGAACAGTCACATGTTCAAGAGCAAAATATGCTCGTTACCTTTCTGTTGCAAGGCAAAAGCACTAAGAAGTTACAAGAGAATGTCGTGTTTAGCTCCCCAAACAAACAGGAACAAAGCGATAAATCTGGGCTGCGTTATTTTGATCGAGTTGGTTCTATTAATGCAAGCTTATCATTTGAAAAACTGTTTAATATATCTAAGGGCGTGAAAAAATTAACCATAGAAATCGAGTCACATGAGTTTAATGTTGCAGCTCGAGTTTATTCATTAGAAAACCTTTCGCAACCTAAAGCCGAACTTATATGGAAGAGAGCGCACCCAAATGAAAGGCAGGCGCTGCTTTTGCCGCATATATATCCTGCCGATCTAGTAAAAGAAGAAGAGAGGCAAACTTCTTTATCAACTCGCTGGGGAACACTAGGTCCTGACGGCGTCGATGGTGTTGACTACCAAAGTGGCGTTCTTCTAGTTAATAAAGAGCAACAAGAAGCAAGCATAAAGCGTCAGACTAGTGGACAAATTAGAATTGGTAAGAACCGAATTTTTACTTACCATAATAATGCAGGTATTAATTTTAATGCACTTAGCTGCCATTCAGATTTCGATAATAACGTAAGTTTAGCGATTAGTAGCATTGCAGCCGAAACAGAAGAGCTTAAGAAAAGCGTATTGAATATTGCGACTAATGAAAAAATAGCGATAGAAGGAGAGCCAACTGCAATTCAATTTTCATCTGACAAGCCTTGCAGGTTACGATTTTATAACAGTTTAAATGAAGAAATACAGCTAGAACAAAATAGAAGAACGAGCATTTATTTAACCGATAAAAAGGAATTAAGTTACCGGCTTAAATTAAACTCAAGTTCATTGCAAGCAATTAGAATAGACGTGCGGGGGATACTTCTAAAAGATGATCCTAGCGACAAACTAGCAACAGTAGAGCTACAACTACACGATCAGTCTGGAAATTTGATTGAAAGATACTCTCGAGAATTAAGCTTAGTTGAAAATCCTTTTGAATACATTGAAGATATTGCAGTTCAAAAAAAGATAACAGCAAATAATAGCTATTATATTAAAGCACCAAAAGACGCATTTAAATTTTCGGTCAAAGTAAATGGAATCGATGCATTAGTAAGAGTTTATGCTCGGCCATTAGAGTTACCTATTTATTTCACAAGACAATATCAGATTGATAGTGCCATAGACAATATCGATGAGTCTGCAACCAAATCGACTCAAGTATGGTTCGGCATCAATCCAATAGAAACAAATAGCTCGATCATAAAACTGCAAACCCTATGGAATTTGCCATTAGAGAGAAAATTAGCTAATCGTAATATGTGGCGAAACCAATGGGTGTCTTTGCTCAGCGACGACTTTGTCACGAACAATGTTTTCTATCTCGAAAATAGAACCATAGACACGCCATCTATCACACGATTTGTTCAAATTAAAAATCGAGAGTCTCTTTTATTTGCTACTCCGTATAATAACAACAATATTAAGCCACAATTGGTAATAATAAGAAATACGCAACAGCCCGAAGAGCTTAGCGTACAAATTAATAACTCAGAGGTAGTTAGTACTTGGATTGCAGGAAAGGTTAGTGTTATAAACTTACCAAGAATATCTGCAGGCAGGCATGATATAGCAATTAAAGCCAATAATATAAATAGCTATTATATTAACTATGTCACTTTAAATAGCTTTAAGTCCGCACATAAGGTTGCTGCAGTACCAATTAACAATGGTGTTGTGCTTAACCTGCAAAAACAAGCCGAAGAGGAGTCAATTACATTACGCTATTTTTCAAAAATAAAGACTCCACATCAAGTTATTATTTCGCTAAACAAGGTCAATGATTTTGGCCTTTCCAATAGTTTGACGCTTCCTACTAGAGTCATTAATTATATCCCGACAAACAATTCTAACCCAAGTATGGTCTACCTACTTGAGCAACCAACTCAATGGATTGATTCAGCCACAGTGCTTCATTTCCCTTTGAAAAGTGATCTTCCACCGGGAAAATATAAATTAACCATAAAATCTACTGTTGATAATTCAGGTTATATACAGGCTGGTTACTTATTAGATGAAATTACTGGTAAAGCCGTTTTATTTACAGAGGAACAGGACAATGATTAATAAGCGTTTAGTTCTATTTAAATTAATCTACATTTGGACTTTACTATTCTCCTTGCCTGCTGTTGCTGATCTGCTTATCAAAAAGCAACAACTCTCCGAGTACAAAGAGTATAAAAAACCGACTCGAGAGCAAACCTTACTACTTGAAGATCAATTTTTCGAATTTTTTAATGGTAATGATCTAGCACTAAAAGAATTTTACCGTCTAAAACCATTAGGTAATTCTGCATCACGCCAGCCACACTCTTCTTTATTGGGAATATCTATTAAAGAATTAGGCTGGGGTCAATTTGTATTTAATAGAGAACTTGACGAGCGCTTTTTGCTACAGGTTCCACATCGCTTTAACGATAAGTATACGCTTAATATAGCCTATCATCTCTGGAAAAATGGTTTAGTTGGTTTCATCTACACCAATTTAGTCCATCGTTATAATAATGAAAAGATGGGGCGACAACACACAAGTGACTTTAGTCACTCTAGTGATAGTCCATTAGTCGCAGCGACTAAAGCATGGCTTGCATATAACAACAAAGGAATCGTCGTTCAATTACACGGATTTTCTAAAAACAAACGCAAGACTAAACAAGCTAAAATGCTCAATATTATTCTAAGTCACGGTGTTAATCATTCTAAGTATTCGTTCAGTAAACTTTCGAGTGCTAAGGTTTGTCTTGAGGAATCATTAGGTGTAGCCGTTGGAGTTTATCCTGTTGACACTATTGAACTGGGAGGAACTAAAAACATCGTAGGTCAAGAAGTAAGAAAGATTGTTGGCTTTGAAAATTTTATCCATATTGAAATAGACAAAAGAACAAGGTTGAGGTTGAAAAACTCCTCCTCAGACAGTATTGCTATGTTTAGATGTATTAAGAATGCTTACCAATGAATAGTATAATTAATAAATATTTAATTCTGTTTGCTAGTTTAGTATTAGCACAAAATCTTTTTGCAGTAGAAAAGGTTATAGACTGGAATTCGAACTCCCAAGCCTTTATATTACCGAAACAAAGTAAATCTGTAGCAAATGATTATAAGCTAGAGCCATTTAATGGAGTACTTAAAGCCAACCAAGAAGTCATATTTGATCTTGAGTCTGCGGACTTTATTAGTATAAAAACCTTAAAAAACAGCAAATGCGAATCACCACAAAACAGATCTAGTCTTAGTAATTTGCAGCTGTATACTTCAAAGGGAGATGGTCTATTTGTTAAAGTGGAAACAAATACTGTTTTACAAGAACAAAGGTCTAACCAAGAGTTATTATTCAATACTAAAAGCAAGCAGACTAAACAAGTTTTAGTAATCAACCAGTCGAATTTAAGGTTATGTTTTAAGTTATTTGCAGGCAAGTACAGAGCTAGCTTTAATCAATTTGAGCATTCAAATCACTACCTGTCTGAACATTACCCAAAAGTAGAAGTGATACATAAATACAAAACTGCGCGAGATTATAATGTAGTAAAGGGATTGGAATATAAGGAAATACTTGACGGGCCCGCTTTGTATCGGTTTGAGTTAGTATACCCCTGGAAAAATGAGTATGGGAGCAACGAAGTAGTACAAATTAATACTCTTATTAACAAGCAAAACTTAAAGGAGCATTTCTTTACAATTCAGCCTTCGCGTTTTAGCAAGACTTCAGTCGGTTCCAAACACACTGTCGTTTCACGAATACAAAATCTCGACTTGTGGGTACCAAAAGGAAAGCACGAAGTTTCACTCAGTCCAGATCGCCACTTATTGCTTAGAAGAGTAAACTTTAAAGAAGAAGACCAGCTATTTTATAGTGCTAACTATGCAACATCCAAAGTACAGCAAATACTTAAACATGCTTTTACTAAAAATG
The DNA here is from genome assembly GCF_053709105.1 of Aliikangiella aequoris. Classification (NCBI taxonomy): domain Bacteria; kingdom Pseudomonadati; phylum Pseudomonadota; class Gammaproteobacteria; order Oceanospirillales; family Pleioneaceae; genus Aliikangiella; species Aliikangiella aequoris. Next base: position 1,956,352 of record NZ_CM132298.1, on the reverse strand, counting down.
ATGCACAACAAAACGATTGGGATTTGTTTAAGCAAGACCAATTCGCCTATCTACAAATGTTTCCAAAAGAAGCGGTAAGATCTGCCACTCTCGATCCCGTTACCATTCAAACACTAGCAAATAATAAAACTCAATATGTTAGCGTAAATCGTTTAAAAGCAAATGAAGTAAAGATCTTTGGCGATGCTGATCTAAACAGCTCACAAACCCGACTTATTAGTCTCGAGGCGAATTCAAGCCTAAACTATAACTCTGTATTAGACTCGCCGTCTAGATCGGTTAGATTAAAACTGAAGCCAACAATTAACAGACAAGTATTTGAGCTTAAGTCAAATATTGGAGAGTCTTATGAATTATTATATGATCCTAATTTGATAAAGTTTCTTGAGGTTGCGCCTAGCTACAACGATTTAGCCAAACAAGAATCAATAACTAACTTTAACGCGCCTAATAATTTTTTAGTTGAGCAAATTCTAGACTTTAGCACTCCCTGGAAAACACTAAGCATTTCAAATATGGGCGAAGCGTCACTGATGCACCAATTAGCTTATTCATTTGTAAAACCACTAGAAACCAGTGATACCGCATTTGCTGAGCAATTTTCGCGGTTAATTAGCTATAAAAATAATGGCGAGATAATTGCTCAAGATTACTTATATGATAGGTTAAGTTCTAGTCACCAGCTAGCATATAAGAATATGCTCTCTAGAGTTTTTGAACAAGAGCTGTCTCAATGGCAATTTCGATTAGATAGGCGACAACAAGATTTCTCAAACCGCTATCAGATTGAGGCTAAGCCTATTTCTGTAACAAAAACAAAACAACACTACCAGAAGCTAGTGGATGGCTTAAAAGAGTTGGGAATACAGAATATTCCTACTGGAAGCAAAGTAAAAGATATTGAGTCAGTTTTCGCATTGTTTTCATCAAACATGCTCAAAAAAGGCTACCACCAATTATTGAGACAAACGCTATTTTATTTTACTCAATCGCAAGATAAACATTTTCAAACTGTAGCGGAACGATTTTACTTAAGTATTCTATATCAAATGAAGCGCTGGCATGAAATTGAAGGTTATTGGGCCAATAGAATGCTTAAAAAAGATTCTCGTAGTTTTATAGGGATTGCATCTAGTTGGTTTAAACAGGGACGAATGAAACAAGCTGCGCGTTTATTTGCCTTAAGTCAACTTACAAAGCTTGAAGTTTATCCCGAAATGCTTATTGCACTAGCACAGAGCGAACAGGATAAATTGACCGCTGTAGTATTAGAGCAGACATCGCTAAAGCTGCAAGACGTTCCCAATTTTGCTACTCGAAAGAATAGCCAAAGTACTAGTGGAGCGTTAAAAAGTCATACTGAGAATAACGCTTATGTTATGTTCGATCAATCGATTAGCTATCAAAAGACTTTTAATCCAAGCTTTAATAGTAAGAATAAAGTTTCTCTACTATATAACCAAGCTTTAGACTTATATCTTCAGTCAATTAACTTATCTGAGTCAACACCACTCACGCTAAGTATGAGTGGCAAGAAAATATTAAAATTTAATTTCTTTGCAGCCATAGACCCGTCTTCGGAAACTAGCTTAGAGAATGGCGTGATAAACATCAGTATAGGAAATGAAACTTATGCAGTTAAGCTTTTAGAAAATCGTCAAGTATCGAATATAATCTATACTGATAGTAAATCGAATAAGCTCTTAGTTAATCAATCATTTTGGATAGAGATACCCCATGGCAGTAGCGAGCTAAAATTAAGTATTCAAGGCGCTTCTGGAGAAATACTGATTAATGAATACGTTACAACTAGTGCTCTAGATATTACAACTCTCAAAACTAATGATGCAGCCTTAAACCAAGGGATAGGCCATAGCATCATGTCTATCAATAAAGATATCCAATTGAGACGTTATTTTAGTGATCGCGCATTAAGCGAACTAAAAATCAAAAGCTTTCCTTATAATAATAATTTTAGTTTCATGAACCGCGAACATACGTCTACGGAATTTGTCAACGAATTAGATTTAGTATCGCAAGAGGAAAAAAAGATTAGATTAAGTAACCCTTTCTCAGGAGCAAGTGTTTCGAATGAAAATAGCTTGCAAGAAAGCTATTTTCAGCAAAATAGTTATCAGCAAAATGTTGCAAACCGATTTAAAGATTTTTTGTACCAGTTTCAAGACAGCAATCTAGTAAGCTCCATAAACAGCAATCTTGGAGCCGACTTTAACAAGGAAGTATTTATAAAGGAAGCATCGATTAAGGAGGAATTTATAAAAGACAGGCAAGCTTACAGAGTATTAGAAGAACTCTTGCAATCAGAGAGTAACAATTTAGCGCTGGCTAATAAACTTAAACCTTTCCTCAATAAGGGCGAGCTATCTGCGGAGATCACACAACAAGTCAAGAATATTTTAACTCAGTATGAGTGGGTCGATATTGATTCTATTGTTTCTAGCGCTGGAAAATTTAGTGTAAAAATGCACAACATCCAAGGTTTTTCTGAGCTTGTCAGGCTCAAATATGCATTAAAACGATCTGTTCATAACAGTAATGAAATTGCCTTATATGCTAACAAGCAACGAGTAATTGACATTCATTCAGAAGGTAAGTCAAATCTTCGCCTTAAAATTAGCGCATTATCGACCCTAGGTGAACCAAACAAGGAAGTGCGCATAAACCTAAGCATTAATCGTAATCGCTATACTAAAACGTTTAACAGCGATAAATTTCTTACACATAACATAAAGTTAAAGGCGGGTGTTAATCGTATTGTCATTTCTGTCGATGACAATGCCAATAGACCAATATTTTTTACTCTAAACCATGTTGGTTCCGCAGGAAGATTATTGAATCCAGTCTTAGCAGATCAAAAAACTCAGTTTCATGCTGCAACTGGCGATTTTCCGTTAAGAGTTTATATTGCTCAGCCAAGTTGGGTGAGAGTGATTAAATTTAGTGATTCTAGTTTAAACGTAGTAGAACAATATGTAGACAAAGCCGGGATTGTTGAGTTTGAGTCAGTAGATAATGATAAGACTGGATATAAGATACAGGTGCTCAAGCCTAGAAAAGATAAAAGTTATCAAGCTAATCTACGCAGTGCATTATTTTCTAGTAAAACCTCAATTGAAAACGAAGCCTTTACAGGAGAAGCTAAAGATTATGGTATTGATTACCAATCGACATTTAATTTCTCTATTGATACATTAACCTTTGGAACTCACACTTTTGCACTAGGCAGTAGTACCAATACAATTAATGATGATGATCCAATACAACAAAATGTAACTAAAAGCTCAGTCCGCTATCAGTACCGGAAGTACTTTCCTTCAATTAACAGTTACTTTAATAATAAATTGGACTTCAAGCACACTAATTCTTTCAATACAGTCGTTAATAAGAGCCATTTAGATTTATTAGAGAATAAGAATTTAAACTACGAGTTTGACTTTAATTTATACTATCAACTAAATAGCGACAACTTAAGTGCTAAAAATGAATTCAGGGTTAATAGCGCTGCTCGAGTCAATTGGAATTACTACTGGAATAATCAGTTTCAAAATAAGCTTTTCACTAAGCTAGACTTAAACTATTTAAGCTATAATGGCAACAATACAATTGCAGATGATTTTATTGATAACGACGTATACTCTAGTTACAAATCGAACCACTTAAATTCGATAACATTGGGAAATCAGTTTAAATATCAACCCTTTTTAGATACGATTGCATTTGTTGATGCGAGAGTAAAATCTAATCAATTAACCAGTTCACTGAGCTTAGATAATTATTCTGCTGCTTTTGGTGTAAGACAATTTATTAATAATTTTAGAGTAAGTGCAAGGTATCGACATAAAGCCTATTTAACGGATTCAATAAGAGCGCAAGCGTTTGAACTTAGCCAATTTAGGTTTCAAATGGACTATGATTATTGGTCGAAAAATTCTCATCTATGGCAACTAAGCTTGGCGTATCAATATTCGCTAGAGGAAAAAAACTCGGAGATAATGCTCTGGTTATCTTGGAGCCCGACTAAATATCAATATTTGAATGATTACTCTCCAATAGACGAGACATTTTTAAAACTCAGAAAGTCATTTGTCGGTGATTACAGAGTGAATAATTACATCATAGAAGACTCTCATGAATAAGGCTGATAGTTTAACTCAAATTTCAAGTCTGTTAGAACCGGCTTGGCAAAAAATTCATCAACCATTGTTATTAGAACTTAATAGCGAGTTTAATAAATGGCTCTTAAAACAAGAGAAGAGCTATTTAGGCGACAATAATATTAATGACTATATTCACTGGATTCAGTTTCTACAATCGAATATTCGCCAACAAATTAGCAAAATTGACATTTATAACGATGCTAAAAATCGCTTTAAAAGCGACTTCAAGCATGCCGTAGATGCAGCCGAGCGTAAGCAACACTTAGTTAATTATGCCGCAAAACTGAATTATACTCGTAGTACTATTAAGCAAATCATTAACAACCCTATGGGGTGGACTGATGAGCACGCGTTAAATGATAAGCAAATTAAACTAGTTTCCAATATAGAACTAGATATTGCAGTTTCGATTGAACTGTTAGGAAAATTTATAGATTTATTATTAAATCAAGCTAGTAACGAGCAACATGAAGACTTTTGGAAAATAATTTCTTTACCTACATTTTTAACCGACTTAATAAACTATAAAAGTCATAATGGTATTAGCATTGCCGCTTTAAAGTGTTTGCGAGTGAGCCTTGCTAAAGTAGACCCAAGCGTACTCAAAAGAGTGCCGACCGAATTAACTCAATATATCTATCGTTTGTGTTTAGATCAAAGTACTCATATTTGGCAAAGAAGTGAAGCGATCGCGTTAATCGTCCAATTGCAACCTTCAAACATAGATACGATTTTAAAATCAATTTTTGAAGAAGATAATAAATCAGATATATTTTTAAAAGGGCGAGTAGTCAAACATATTTTTAGTAACATTGCGGATGATAAAGTAAAAACATATAGCAAAGTGTTTTTTTTAGACATGTCAGAATATGTTCGCCAACAAACAGTGCGCACGCTTATTCATTTTAAGCCCGGAATAGCGATTGATATATTACAGGACGTTGTAAACCGTGAGCGTTCTGAAAAGGTAAGAGGAACTATATACTATGAGCTAAATAAGGTAATAACAAGAGATAAAATTCAGCTCTCTAAAATTATCGAGTATTTTTACCGAGCTTTAGAAAGAGAAAATGGCGAACTAGCATTGACCATTCTACTTAATAGCTTCAGTGACCTAGCCCAAAGCCACGTTTCAATTAGTTTATGGGAAGAATATTTAGCCAGCTTCCAACAGATGCAGAGTAAGCTGTCGGAAATTCATTTAACACATCCGTCAACAGCAATTAGGAGAGCTGCGGCAATCTGTATCCAAAAGTTGAGTTCTTTAAGCAACAAAGAATTACTTTCCAATGATATCTTAAAGGTATTAAACAAGTTACCGCTTGGGAAAACAATCGTCATAAAACTTAACTCTAATCAAGATGCTGAAGAAATTTGCCATTTTATTCAAGCGAGAATATCCCATCGTCATGGATTTAATATCAAAATATCTAATAGATATATAAAAGTTACTGCAGGATTTAAATTTAAGTTTCGTTTATGGCGGTTTATATACGAGTTTTTAAATACAGCAACGGACAAACGACAAAATCATAACCATGTTAAAGGGCGTGTGTACTATGCTCTTGATCACATTACGACGAAGAAAAACGCCGAGCAAAGCAAAACTAAAGTACCAGGAGAGCCACTATACCACGATGCTGAAATTGGTGACCGAGACTATCTTCCTTTACTCGACCAGGTGCTATCTTGTTTAGATCAAGGGTGGCCAACAAAACCAATGAGATTATATTCAAGCGAAGGCATAACTGAAATTACACCTCCTTCGAATTTTTTCAAACGGTTAAAAGCACGCTCAATCATTCAATTGAAATTTTCTGAAATTGCGAAACAAAGAAATTGGAAGGAGGGCCAACAAACTGCTCCAAACGCTTACATGTCTACACTAGAGTCGTTAGGGTTTAATCTACGTATTAAGGGCTATAGAACACAAAATAGTCATATGAAGGAGGAGAGAGGCCGAATTGATGATAGAGTAGCGCGCTTTTTTCCAAGTTTTATCCCTTTCTCTTTACCGAGTTTTTCAGAAGTCCAAACTTACTTTTATTCGGTATATCAGAATACCATTCATCAATTACTCGCATTTATTTTGATAGTTTTAGGTTATTTTGTTGGACAGCATATCATTCTACTTCGCTCATTTAAAAAATGGCGTTCAAAAATACCTTTGGTTATTGGCGGGTGGGGGACTCGTGGGAAATCTGGGACCGAACGTCTAAAGGCGGCATTATTTAATGCGATGGGTTTAAGTGTAATGAGCAAAACTACGGGATGTGAAGCGATGTTTTTATATGGCTCGCCTAACCGCCCTATGAAAGAACTCTTTTTATTTAGGCCATATGATAAAGCTACTATTTGGGAGCAAGTGTTTTTAACCAAGCTTGCAGGTCAGCTAAACACAAAAGTGTTTTTATGGGAGTGCATGGGCTTAACTCCCCGATATATTGACATACTGCAAAATCAATGGATGCATGATGATATATCGACTATCACCAATTGTTATCCCGATCATGAAGATCTTCAAGGGCCAGCGGGTATAGAAATACCCATTGTGATGCAACGTTTTATCAGCAATAAAAGCAAAGTGTTCACGACTGAAGATAGCATGTTTCCTATTTTACAAGACGCTGCTTTTGAAAAAGGCGCCGAACTAAATCAGGTTAACTTGGCAGAGTGTAACTTAATCTCTGATGATGTTGTGAGCCGCTTTCCCTATGAAGAACACCCTAATAATATTGCACTTGTTATGAGAATGGCAGAAGCGCTTGGGATAGAAAATGATTTCGCATTACAGGCAATGGCAGACAATGTAGTTGCAGATTTAGGTGTATTGAAAATATATCCAGTTGCAGAAGTCAATCAACGTAAATTAAAGTTTATCAATGGAATGTCAGCGAATGAAAGGCTAGGGGCTCTGGGTAATTGGAATAGAACAGGCTTTAACCAACATACACTAAATAAAACACCCGAGGTTTTCACAAGTATCGTTATTAACAATCGAGCAGATAGAATTGCACGATCGAAAGTCTTCGCTGATATGCTAGTGTTAGACACTCAAGCTGATAGCTATGTTTTAATTGGCGCTAATTTAGCTGGCTTTGTTAATTATGTTAAAGAATCTTGGGATAAGCATTATTCTGAAGAGAATTTTAAAGGTAACCAAGTGTCTACAGAGCTAGCCTTAAGCTTGGCGCAAAAGTACCGTATTTATACTAACTTAGACGACCTAAAAGCTCGTATTGATGCAGCGATTAAAGGCACGAATCTCACGCCAACGACTAAGCAAGTATTAAACGACGCAATCGCTAAACTATTTGATTTAGACGATAATCCAGTTGTTAATCCAAGCAACAGCAATAAAACTGAATTACATCAACTCGTTGCTGAAGATTTCGGTTTATCTAGCGATTCAATTAATACAATAAATAAAAATGAGCTCGAACTCTGCAATAAAATTTATACTGATGCTTTTTATTGGAACCTTGAACTGAACGAGTTCCTGCAACTAAGCAAAGGATTGACTCAGGAAAATTTTACTCAATACGCTAATTGGCTTTTTAAGTGTTTTAAGCGTCGGTTTATTGTTATTAATGATTATTATTCGAGCGGGAATAAGACTTTAGAGCGCATAATAGAACATTCTTTACCTGGCGTAGAAACCAAAATTATCGGTATGCAAAATATTAAAGGAACTGGACTCGATTTTATCTATCGCTGGCAAGCGTGGGACCAAGTCTATCAGTGGTGTGAACAATTAAAGCAGGATAGCCGACCACACGTTCTCAATGACGCAGCTAGTGCGCTCAATGCCTGGCAAGATTATGGAATATTAGATTTTGAATCAGTATTTGAATGTATTCAAATTGCTAAAGCGCGTAACGTCACTCAAAATGAATTGCTTCAAGCTGAACTTCAGTCTATTTATCAAAAGTTAACCAGCTACCAAGATGAGCTTAAAGCTGAACTGAGCGGCGATCAAGTGAATAGTAAGTGGCTTGTCAGTGTGGTGAATTTTATAGAAGCATTCTTGGACTCAGGAAGCGCGGTTAGTCGTAGGAAGAAATCAAATAAAATTTATGCGGCAATTTTAAACAATACGATTAGCTACGATCGAGCTTCAATTGAGCTAGCTAAATTAACTAAACAGCAAAAAGGCGGTTGGTTAATGCAAACGCTTTCAAGTAAATTACGCTAAGCGAGTTCCTCTTAGAAAAAGAAAAAAAATAAGAAAAGGCTTAGAATTAATACTGAGCAGCCAAGCTAAATTGAGTGCTGTATCTAAATAGTCGCAATCTAAATAGTCGCAATCTAAATAAATCGCGTGCTAGTGAGAAGTTCAATAGACTAAATTAAATAGCTAGCTCAAATGACTAGCTCAAACGACTAGATGTCATTTAAGATTAATGCAATTTAGTCTAGCTATAACGCATTAACGCAGAGTATTCATTAAGTTAGGATTTCTTATGTCATTAAAGAAGCAAAAAATTGTTGTACTTAGCGGTGCAGGAATCAGTGCTGAAAGTGGCCTTAAAACCTTTAGAGACTCAAATGGTTTGTGGGAAAATCATGCCATAGAAGATGTCGCAACTCCGCAAGCCTGGATGGCAAATAGAGAACTTGTTCTATCTTTCTATAATCAACGTAGACGCCAGTTAGCTAATTGCCAGCCAAACCCAGCTCATAGAGCTATTGCAGAGCTTCAGGATCAGTTTGATACTTTAGTCATCACGCAAAATGTTGATGACTTGCATGAGCGCGCAGGATCCAAAAACGTGATTCATGTGCATGGCGAATTAACCAAAGCCTGTAGCGAGGTAGATAAGGCGCATGTAATCGATATTGGCTATAAAGATATTAAAATAGGCGATTTAGGTGCAGACGGACGCCAGCTTAGGCCCTATATCGTCTGGTTTGGAGAAGCGGTCCCGGCTTTTGAGGTAGCAGCCCAAGAGATTACCGATGCAGCCAAAGTCCTTGTTGTTGGCACTTCGCTGAGTGTTTTTCCTGTAGCAAGCTTAGTAGACTTTGCGCCAACTAGCGCAGAAAAGGTGATAGTCTCATTAGATTTAGAGCAAACACCTGCTGGCTTTGAGTTTATTAAGTCGAAAGCTTCGGTTGCACTGCCCAGTCTAATTTCACAATGGCTTAACGCTTAACGCTTAAATAGCGCATTAGCTACAATTTAACCATCAATAGCTTAATTTTGATGTTCTTTGTTGAAAAGACTATGCTTAAGCTAGCGTAATGAACGCGCTCTATCACCGTCTTTTCTAAAATATCAATTTTGTCGTGTTGAGCATGGTAGTGATTATGTCCAGTTAAGCCCAGCTTATTTAAAGGTGCTCATCATGAAATTAGCAATATTATCCTGTGGTCCTAAGTCTTATAGCACAATGCGCTTGAAAGAAGCCGCATTACAACGTGGGCACCAAGTAAAAGTACTTAATACTCTGAAGTTTGCCATTGATTTGCAGCGCGGTGTGCCCGATTTGTACTACAACCAGAAACCACTGAGTGGTTATGATGCCGTACTGCCACGAATTGGCGCTTCTATTACATACTACGGTACGGCTGTGGTAAGGCAGTTTCAAGAGATGGAGGTTTTTTGTGCAAATACTTCTCACGGCATCAGCAACTCTAGAGATAAACTAAGAAGTCTGCAAATATTGAGTCGCCATCATATTGGGATTCCCCGAACTACTTTTGTGAAAAATAAAAAAGATGTACTTGGTGCAATTGAAAGAGTTGGCAGCGCTCCAGTTATTATTAAACTAATTGAGGGCACGCAGGGTATTGGCGTATTACTTGCCGACACAGTGACAGCCGCTGAGTCGATCATTGAGCTATTGCAAAGCCAAAAGCAAAATGTGTTAATTCAAAAATTTGTCGCAGAAAGTAAAGGTAAAGACATTCGCGCCTTTGTGGTAGGTGATAGAGTAGTAGCTGCTATGCGACGGGTAGCTCAAGGCCAAGAATTTAGAAGTAACGTGCACAGAGGAGGGGTCGCAGAGGCAGTCACTTTATCCGAGGAATATGCTGAGACCGCAGTTAAAGCAGCTCAAATTTTAGGTTTACAAGTGGCCGGCGTTGACATGTTAGAGGGTAAAGATGGCCCACAAATTATGGAAGTTAATTCGTCTCCGGGTCTTGAGGGAATAGAAACTTGCACTGGTTTAGACATTGCGGGTGCTGTCATAGAGTATATTGCCGCTCAAGTTGATTTTCCTGAAATTGACGTGCGCCAAAGATTAACCGTGAGCAAAGGTTATGGCGTAAGTGAAATTTTCATACCTGAAGGGTCGAATTTCGTCGGCATGACGATAGAACAGACTCAGTTACGTGAGCAAGATATTAACGTTTTGAACCTTTATCGAGGCATTAAAACAATTCCCAACCCAAAAAGCAGCCGCGTTTTAGAGGCGAACGACAAGCTACTTTGTTTTGGTAAGCTGGAATCTATGCGACATATGGTGCCTGTAAAAACCCGACGTAGACGTCAGCCTAAGGTGGCTAGTTTAGAAATCACTGATGTGATTGGCGAGCCAAAAGAATAGCATTAGGTTTAGGTGCTACGCGAATCAACAACCCGACTATTAGGCCCTAGTTGCATCGCTCCTCAGCTTGAGTATTAGCATTTTAATATTTGCTTAAATTAAACAAAAAAGCCTCGTGCAAGTTATTTGAGTGTTGTAATATTCAACATAATTAGTGCCAACAATAAGTTAAATAAATCAGGCGAACATGATGAGAGCGATTTTATATGATCCCCAAACAGCAACTATTCAAGCTGGCGGCGAAGAGCTAATTGAAACTTGGCAAAGCGCAACAGATAGTATTATTTGGCTCGATATAAAAAGCACCTCAAATACGCTCGATGAAAAGATACTGACCCAGTTTGACATTCATCCCTTGGCAATCCAAGACGCGCTACGTTTGCGCCACCCACCTAAAATAGAGCGCTTTGAAAAGTTTCTGTTTATTTTACTCAGAGGCCTAGACGCTACAACTGCTGGAATTGACTTCGGCTCTATTCAATTATCATTGTTTGTTGGTGAAAGATTTTTAATTAGTCGTCACACCCAGTCTTCGTTATCAGCCAACTGGCTTTTTAATAAACTACAAAAGAACCCGCAGCTTTTTGACAAAGGCGCTGGCGGCTTAGCTATACAGTTAAGTAATAAATTAGCAAGACGCTATGTTGAGATATTGCTAGAGCTAGAACCGAGACTCGATGAAATAGAAGAAGAGATGTTTATTAAACCGGACGACACTTTGCTTGCAGAGTTAACCGGTTATAAGTCTCGACTGAGAAAGCTCACTCGTATTGCAAATTACCATAAGGAAATTGCAGAGTCGCTAAAAAGTCAAGACGATAGCTTAATCGACGCTTCATTAAACCACGACATTGTTGATCTGTATGAGCAAATTGATCGTACTCAAACTTTGTCTAATATGTACTACCAAATTTGTAGCGATTTAACCGATGGGTATTTAGGTATGGCCTCCCATCAACTTAACCGCGTAATGCAGCTTTTAACGATTATAACCGTTATTTTTGTGCCTTTAACCTTTATGGCTGGAATTTACGGTATGAACTTTGAAAATATGCCAGAATTGTCCTCCAAATCAGGCTATTTTATATTACTTGGCATTATGCTTGTGGTGGCTGTTATTCAAGTCATCTATTTTAGAAAAAAGCGCTGGTTATAAGCTGGTTATAAATAAGGAATCTAAATGATCAATAAGCTAGGTGCTGAATCTTTTTGGGTAGAAAATATTAACCTTATAAAAGATTGGATAATGACAAGAGTTGCAACTGTCGATACCTTAATTGAGTTAAGTACGATTTTAGTGGCTGCTATTTTAGCGATTATTTCAGTAAAGACAATTCGAACTAGTACCAATCAATATGCTGCTCTTAAGTCTAGCTCGGCTTTGCTTAATCGCCTTAAAGACTCAGCCGATAGAATTGTTTTTCCGTTATTACTACTTGGCTATTTATCAGTTTTTAATTTAATCCTAAGTTATATCGAATACCGCCACAGTTTGGTCGGTATAGTCAACAGTTTAAGTGCCGCCTGGGTAATTATTAATATAGCTTCGTTGTTTGTAGTTAACCCGTTGGCATCAAAATTCATTGCCTTATCTGCCTGGCTTGTCGCTGCATTAAATATCTTAGGGTTTTTAGACGATGTTTTAGCATTTTTACAGCAGGCGACGCTAAGTTTAGGTCAAGCAAAACTATCCGCTTTAACAATTCTACAGGCCATTTTGGCACTCGTTGTTTTATTATGGGTTACTTCATTGGCTGGCCAAATCATTGAAGGGCGCCTTAAACAGTCAACTAATTTGTCTGAATCATTTAAAGTCTTGTCTGCTAAACTATTAAGAATAGCGCTGGCAGTCATCGCCTTAATTATTGCGTTAACAATTGTTGGAATTGATCTCACTGTATTTGCCGTTTTTGGCGGCGCAATAGGTGTAGGCTTAGGTTTTGGTCTACAAAAAATATTTGCGAACCTAATTAGTGGCTTTATTTTACTAGCCGATAAGTCGATAAAGCCTGGTGATGTTATTGCGTTAGGTGACGACTATGGTAAAGTTGATGCATTAGGTGCTCGCTATGTTTCAGTATTAACCCGTGATGGTATTGAACACTTAATACCCAATGAAGAACTCATTACCACGAAAGTAGAGAATTGGTCACATTCAAGCAACTTATTAAGAGTGCACAAAATGATTGGTGTACATTATCAATCTGATATTCGTTTAGCAGTGGATTTATGCAAGCAAGCGATGAGTGAAACCCCTCGCATATTAAAAGAACCTGCACCAAATTGTTTAGTTAAAGACTTTGCCGACAACTCAGTAAACATAGAAATGCGTTTTTGGATACAAGATCCTATGAACGGTTTAGCCAATGTGAAAAGTGACTTGTTGTTAAATGTTTGGGATAAGCTACACGAAAACAATATTGAAATTCCTTATCCACAGCGCGACTTACATATTCGGTCGTCTGCAATTAATAATGACATTTTAAAGCCAAACGACTCGTCTAATGACGAGTAATAAGTTTAAGCAGTCAGTCGATTAAAGTTAATTAGATTTTATTGGATTAATAAAACTATGTCGGAATCTTTAAATCCACATGCTCTTGCAACATTAATTATGATAGGCGCGGCACTTATACTGTTTGCGCAAGACAAAATCAGGCTAGAAACATCTAGTTTAATTGTATTATTTGTTTTAACTCTTGGATTTCAAGTTTTTCCCTACACTTTAGAAGATCAATCGAATTTTAACCCTATTGATTTTTTCTTAGGCTTTGGACACGAAGCACTATTAGCGATTTGCTGCTTAATGATATTAGGCAGAGGCATTGAAAAGACCGGTGCAATGAAGCCTTTAATTGGCGTTTTAACAGTGCATTGGAGTCGCTCACCGAAACTGTGTTTAGTTATTACACTTTTAGTTAGCGCCTTGTTTAGTGGTTTTTTAAATAATACGCCCATTGTAGTGATGCTAATTCCAGTTTTAATTAGTGTAGCGCAAAGTAATAGTCAATCGGCCTCTAAAATATTAATGCCTATGGGGCTTGCTACACTAATTGGTGGTACGGCAACAACCATTGGTACTTCTACCAATTTATTAATTGTTTCAGTCGCTAGAGACCTAGGTAGCCACGAGTTTGGTCTGTTTGATTTTGCTTTGCCCGTCGCTATAGTGGGCGGCTTTGGATTGTTGTATCTTAGTTTTATCGCGCCATTATTACTACCAGATAGGCGCTTGCCGTTAGAACAAAAAGAAAGTCGTATTTTTAAAGCGGTTCTTATGATTACGAATAACAGCGTGATCAATGGTAAGACGCTTGCTGAAACCATTGCGATGACTGATCACAAAATTAAAATTAGTCGAATAATTCGAGGTAAAAATCAACTTATCACGTTACCAACTGTAACCTTAAAAGAGGGTGACGGCTTAATAGTGAGTGGTAACGCTGATGAGCTAATGGAATATAGCCACATTTTTAAAGCGCAACTTTATGAAGATGTAGGTCTTAAAAAAAGTATTGAAAAATCTACTGGATTTACTCAAGATGATCAAGTACTAGCCGAAATTCTAGTCACCGAAGGCTCATTTTTAGAACGTAAAACCTTAAAGCAAGTGAGGTTTTCACACGTTCACGAATTACTCGTTTTAGCGCTTCATCGTTTATACCAACCGCAAAATATTGCCAAATCAATCTCAGAGACAGAGCTTCATCGTGGCGATATTCTATTAGTGCAAGGGACACCTGAGAAGCTAGAACGGTTAAAGAATAATAGTCGAATACTGTTACTCAGCAGTAAAATCAATTTAGTGGCTTCGCACAAAGCGCCGCTGGCCTTAGCCATTATGTTATTAGTCATAGTCGTTGCTGCAACCAATTTATTGCCGATTTCTATTAGCGCTTTAGGTGGGGTTGGGTTAATGCTATTAACTAAATGCATTAACTGGACAGAAATAGCCCGCGCACTTAACCCCTCTGTCATTATGATCATTGTGGTTAGCTTAGCATTAGGTAAAGCAATGCTAGTTACCGACGCTGATTCTTACTTAAGTAGCCAGTTTCTTAACTTAACTCAGAACCTACCTTCAGTTGTAACGCTGGGAGCTTTGATATTTTTAATGGCTGTTATCACTAATGTTGTATCTAATACCGCCGCTGCCGTTATAGGGACGCCTGTTGCTATTAATATTGCCCAAGCCTTAAACGCCGCACCCGAAGCATTTATTTTAGCGGTATTATTTGGCGTGAATATGAGCTATGCAACGCCTATTGGCTATCAAACTAATTTGTTAATTTACAGTGTTGGCGGCTATAAGTTTAGTGATTTTATTAAAGTGGGGCTGCCGCTCACTTTATTGATGGGCTTAGGTTTTACCTTAGTTTTATCATTGTTATACAACATTTAACCTTTCCAGATCTAAGGCTATTATTTTGCTTTTTTATTGATTGCTTATAATCAGACGCACTCCAAACCTAGGCATTAGATTTATTTTGTTACAAACCGCTCAACTTCGCGCTTGAATCTGGTGTGCTGGTGATATATAACACAAGCACTGCTGTAATATATTGAACCACCATTACTAAAAGGAGTAGGGCGTGTCAGTTACGAAACCAATTTGGTTACTTATTTTTGCTATCGTATTAAGCGGATGTAATTTTACTAACACCGTTCGTATGAAAAATGCCAATGATCATTTAGTACCCCATTGGCAAGAAAATACAACAGAAGTCACTTTACAGGCTCGCTATATTGGAGAAAAGCCCTATATTCAAGTGGCAATCAATGGACAGTCCGGGTTTCTTTTTATGATCGATACTGGCGCTTCTATGAGCTATTTATTTGATACGCCAAAAGTTAAAGCGCTTAAGGTTAAAAAAGGATATCAATTAAAAGTTGGTGGCTGGGGTGATGAAAAGGATTCTCCCGTTTACCAAACCCAAGTAAAGCAAATCGGCTTGTCTAAAGTGGCATTCTTTGACGTTAATTTTGCATTTTTACCTGTTACAAAGAGTTTGTATTTTTTGCGTGAAGACGAAGCAATCTACGATGGCGTTTTAGGCCACGATATATTAAAACATTTCTCATGGCTATTTGATAAAGTAGACAATAAAATAGTGATAAGTAGCCTGCCATACCAAAGATTAGGGCAAGAGACATCGATAGAGTTTGACACATTTTTTAGCAAAATTAGCATAGAAGGTCAGTTAGATTTTGGAAACTCTCAGCCTATAGCGTTAGATTTTATTATCGATACAGGTAGCCGCCACTATTTAAAGGTTGCTGAAAGTTTATTTATTGATGCAGATTTTTCAGACATTAGTAGAAAAAATAACATTACCCGTATCACTGCCGCTGACTTTGGATTAAGCGGCCGTACAGTACATAAGCGCATACGTCTAAGTCAATTAAGCTTTTCTGGCCTATCGCTATCAAATGTTAAAACCAACTTGATTGGTGGAGATTTTGAAGATGACAACGGGGTCATAGGCAGTGCACTGTTAAATCAGTTTCGATTCATTATTGACTATCACTCGGATCAAATACATTTAATTAAGCGGCCTAACACAGCTTACCAAACTCGTTATAATCTCTTAGGCTTAGAACTCAGAAAAATTCGCAGTGGCGAATTTGTTGTACGCTATATATTTCCAGATATTAGAAATACAGCAGTAGACATAAAAGAAGGCGACTTAATTACTAAAATCAACGATAAAAGCACTCAAGTCATTAGCCAAGAAGATTGGCTGAAGTTAACTTCGCAAGCGGGGATTTATACTATTTGTCGGTTAAGAGAAAATGAAACGTGCTTTACACTAGAAAGCAAAACAATTGAAGGTTATTCAGATATCCCTTAGTTTAAGTTTGCTCAATTGCCAACTTATAATTTAGATAAGTTGGCCAATATTTCTTCGCAAAGAATTTTCTTGAGTTAAAGCGATAATCAGTGAAATGAAATAGTAACAACTAGCAAGTTTTAAGTGACGGCTAACCGTTTATTAAACTCTTCTTGTAGATACTTTTTATTTTCGATTACATCAACTAACGCGCTCACACTATCTTCAATATCTTTAAAGCGCAAAAACAACGGCGAAAAACCAAAACGTAAAATATTTGGCGCTCGAAAATCGGCAATGATACCTTGTGCTATTAAAGCCTGACAAATAGCGTAGGCATCATTATGGCAATACGCAATTTGGCTGCCTCGTAAATGGTGTTCAAGTGGTGTAATGAGTTTTAATCCATTTAAACAATCGTTTTGCTTAACTTTTTGTATAAACAAGTCGGTCAGCGCCAATGATTTTTGGCGAATCATTTCAATACTTATATCTTTAAAAAGGTTTAACGATTCATCAAGTACAGACATTGATATTACGCTGGGAGTACCGCATAAAAACTGCTTTATACTACTAGACTTTTCATAGTCTGGAGCAAAGTCAAAAGGCGAGCGATGACCCATCCAGCCACTTAAGGGTTGTTCAAGATCGCATAAATGGCGCTTTGCGACATACACAAAAGCTGGTGCGCCGGGGCCACCATTAAAATATTTATAACCACAGCCTACGGCAAAATCAACTTGCCACTCATCTAACTTAACAGGAATTGCGCCAGCACTGTGGGCTAAATCCCAAATAACCAATATGCCTTTTTCTTTTGCCGCTAGAGTGATCGATTGAATATCTAATACACGGCCCGTTCTAAAGTTAACCTGAGTAAGCATAAGTACTGCAATAGAATCATCAAGGGATTCAATGATAGAATCTTCTGTTACCGTGACTAGCTCACAACGTTCACGACCTAATAAATTCTGTAAGCCTTGAGTCATATATAAGTCAGTTGGGAAATTATCGCTTTGTGATAGTATTTTAGTTCGCTTGGTATTAAGTGATAGAGCGGCTGCTAATACTTTAAACAAATTAATCGAAACGCTATCGCAACAAATAACCTGGCCTTCAGCTGCACCTATTAAAGGGGCTATTTTTTCACCAATGATTTCAGGTAAATCTATCCACTGGTGCTTGTTCCAACTAGTGATGAGATCATCACCCCATTGTTCAGCGAGCACTTTTTCAGCCCGAAGTTTCGCTGCAAAGGTCATTGGGCCTAGTGAGTTACCATCTAAGTAAATTTTATTTTTTGGTAGCTGAAAAGCTTTCCGTTTATTTGCTAAAGGATCATTTGTATCCATTGTTGCAATATTACTTAAACTGGCTTGAATTTGAGGCACTTGTTATCCTTACTACTTTTACTTCTATACGACAAGAGCGGAGAGGGTAACACATTTAACGCAAGGATTAACACAAAACTAAAAGGTTACTGAGGTGTTTTATAGCAAGAGAATGTTACAAAATTTAGTCCCGTATATTTTCTGAAAGAATTACAAAGCCTTACGCTGTTTGTATATACAAGAAAGATTTAAAAGTTAATATTACCGATGTTTTTAGATTAGTCTTTTCTATCGCGGTAAAACACTATTTGGCTTTAAAAATTACCCGAACAAAATTAGTGTTTGTTGCACAATAATCTACTTATCATCGCATGGTAAGAATATTCTAACTAAGTCGTTATTGAAAATTAGTTAATGAAAATGGGTTATAGAATTATCCGTTAATATTTTTCAAAGCAGTATTAATCCAGCTATTGATTTGCTGCTCAAGTTCTTTAAGTGAAATACCACTGATACTGAGTATTTTTCGATGAAAATCTTTAGCATTGAAACTATCAACTGGAATTTTCACTTGAAACTTTCCCCAATCTATCCAACTTTAAAAGCCCTATAATATATTGCAGCCATAAGTTAGCATGCCTGTAATCTAATCGACAACTATACTCGCATTCGCACTTTCGTAATTTGAGTTTATTGCTACAACTCGACTCCAACTCAAATGGTTAATACCCATATCGATCCGCGCAGCGCGAAATGAAATCCCTC
The DNA here is from genome assembly GCF_053709105.1 of Aliikangiella aequoris. NCBI lineage: Bacteria > Pseudomonadati > Pseudomonadota > Gammaproteobacteria > Oceanospirillales > Pleioneaceae > Aliikangiella > Aliikangiella aequoris. Next base: position 1,937,693 of record NZ_CM132298.1, on the reverse strand, counting down.
GCGCTATAAGAAAACAGGCTTCCCACAATTGTCATAAAATCCATTATCATTCGCTTTTATTTTTCGTTTGATACGGTAAAGATCACTCAGATTAACCTAAGCAATAATAGCGTAAGCATGATGCTAGTTAAGAATCTTAACACCCAATTCTATAAAGGGTTAAAACTACGAGGCTACTTAATTTTTTTCGACAATAAGATACTGACTTTGATTAATATTATGGACACAAAAAATACAAGACAAAGTAGCTAAAAGCGTAAAAGATTAAGAATAGAATATAACTCTCTCTAGCGAATTAATCGGTTATTGTTTGATAGGGTATCCGTGCATTTCAAGAAAATATACCACAGACAATAGATGCCATTTAAATTAAAAGCATACAGTGATCAAATCGCCTGAAAGGGATTGTTTTAAGTAACGTTAGATAATTGGGTTCTTATGTACGAGCCGTAATTTAGCGGAAATCCTGAGTACTTTAAAAGTTTCTTGAAATTCAATGAGTGATAGAATGGTGTCACTTTATGAGTCAGGAAATTTGTAACTTCCTCAGCTCCCATATCTTTCAGTTGTTTGAGGTTACAAAATGGATAAACCGCTTAATCCATTGAACATAAGTTTTTTCTGTTTGATAGGAATAGTGTAAAGCACGAATTTTAGTTCGAACTAACCACATGAAATTTGTTTTTGTGATTGACTCATTTTTACTTCCTTGTATTAATGAATACCCAAAAATACTACTTATGCAAGGGGCTTCATAGAAAACTCCTTTATGTAAGTGTATCGGAATTTTCCACTTTTGGTTACTGCGGATTATTGGGGGGATTACACTCTTGTCACTGAGTTGGATGATTTGTTTTTTGCATTGAATTATCAATAACCAATGTTTTTGAAAAGGTCGTTAGCCATAATCGAATTCGCGATTTAACAGGCATTATGTGTTATTAAAAACCATTCTTGAAATTCTATTCTCAATTGCTTACTATAACGAGGGTTTTAATAATGTCGCGATAATAAAAATTCCAGCAGCTTGCTGTAGATTTGGAGTCGTCAGATACCTTAAGAAAGGAACAGTCATGCAAGTCGGCTATGCGAGAGTCTCCTCTAAAGACCAAGATCTCAGTTTGCAGTATGAAGCACTTAACCAGATCGCTTGCGACAAAATCTATGAAGATAAAGTCAGTGGCACCAAAACTACCCGCGAAGGATTAAACTTGGCATTAGAGGTTCTGCGTGAGGGTGATAGCCTAGTAGTTTGGAAGCTAGATCGGTTAGGTCGTAGTATTAAAGACTTGGTGACTATGGTAGGAGAACTTGAAAATCGCGGCGTGCACTTTAAAAGCCTAATCGACAACATTGATACTTCAATACCTGCCGGTCGTTTCTTTTTTGATGTGATGGCCAGCCTAGCACAAATGGAACGAGAGCTCCTGATAGAGCGTACTCATGCAGGATTGGATGCTGCTCGTAAACGAGGCCGAGTTGGTGGGCGTAAGCGCACCATGACTGATTCTAAAATAGAAGCCGCCAAACGATTGTTGGCAGACGGCATCCCGCCGAAAGATGTAGCGCACGATTTAGGGGTTTCTATACCGACACTCTATCGATGGCTTCCTGCCTCAAAAAGATCAGGATTTTAAATAATGTTTATTAGATGACAAATAGAGCTGTTTAGTTTTGTTATTTGTCCTTCTATTATTGAAACAGAAGGCTTATCAAATGATTTAAACTCATCCAAGTAGAGATATTGATTAGATGCCAAGTTAGACATCAACATCAAGCAGCATGATGACCCTAAAAAATAAGAAAAGAAGCGGTGTTAAAGAATGACCAATCAATTTAAACAAAATATATTCAATGTTTCCCAACAAGGACTATCTGTTTGCGAGCAATTAGAAAAAGGTCAAGCAGAAACCCCGCTAGCCGAGCATTTTCAGCAAATTGAACGAGATATCGACAGCTCACCATTTTCGATGGTTTTAATGGGGTTAACTACCGAAGCAAGGACTGCAGTCCTTGCTTGGCTGTATGGTAAAGACTTCTCTGTACTATCAGTGAATGTTGTCAAACAACTGGGTCTAGTTGAAATTAGCCTGAGAGAACGCGGTTACACTTTAGAGCGAGCAAACGGTGAACGTCAGGAGTTTGACCGTTTAGATCCGTTTATGGAAGCGCTGCAAAAGTCAGATGTATTAAGCCCTAACGACGGGCAAGACTGGGTTGATCCTATTCGTTTAGGTGTTAATAGCGCAAAGGGTTTACAAGGGTTAAAAGTTTATATGCCCGAAAGCCCCGATATGGTGCTCAAGAACCCCGGATTACTCAATCGCGTCATCACAAAAGCCAATTTACTCGTTGTTGCTGCGCCACTACATTATGAGCTGAGCGACAATGACCAAAAAGCAATTTTAGAAGTCAGTGAAAACATGGACGGTTTTTGGCCTTTGTTAATCATTGATGAATTAGAAGAAGATACTGGCTTGCCAGAAATAGGCTGGTGGCAAAAGCATAACGCGCCAACGGTTCAACTGAAACCACAACTACTGACCACTCATGTCGATGCGAGAATTCCTTCTATGTTGCAAGACATTGATGATAAAGCGCGCCAGGCACTCTTTCTACATCTGCAGGCTCGCAGAGTTATTCACGCCAGTGAAGCGGTAGCCGAGCGCAGTCAACAAGAATTAAGACTATTACAAGGTCGACAAAAAAGAGAGCAGCGTAAATCACAAGCTGCCGAAACTGAAATTAAATCAGGCGGTATTGAACGTCATCAGTGGGATGATGTTCGAAGCAATATCACTGACAAAATGGCAAAGCTCAATAAAAAATTTCAAGAGCAGGGCAAAAAATCCCTCTTACCCGAAGCAGAACTCAGCAGCCAGCTTAAACAGTTTGTTGACAGACTCAGTGTCAGTGACCTTAATCAGGAGCCTGGTCACGCGAGTATAAAACTGAGCGTAAAAGACAGCTTTTTAGATGAGTTAAAAAATCAATTGAAAGTCTTATTAAAGCGGCAACTCAAGTCTGAACTGTCGGACCTTAATAAAGATCTCGCTAAACAACGGCAACTTATTGAAAAGCAGGCCAAAGAGTTAACCGCTCAGCCTCAAATTATTGAAATCAATTCGCCAGATGAGCATGCACTTTGGTCAGGCTTGAAAGAACAACTCAGCGTCAGCGTTCGATATCGAGGCGAAATGCCCAAACGCGGTTTTATGGCGCGTTTAAGTGATGGTCGAAAAGCTATTATGGGTATATCAATGATGGCGATGGTAATCGGTGGGCTTTTCAAAGCTGTCTGGGGCGTCGATTTTCGCTCAATGATAATGTTAATCGCACCGCTAATTTTTATTGGCGCTATAGTCTATTCATATATCGTATGGCCCAAAGAAGATGCTGAACGTTTCGCCAAAGAGCTTGACCGAGTTAAAGAAGGGCTAACCAGTGAAATAAAACGATTACTCAGTGAACTACAAAGAGATAAACAGGCAAAAGTCTCTGATCATTTAGACGGCGAAAAGAAAGCAATCCTTAAAAAACTGGATGAATTGAATCGTAATACCCAAGCAAGCCAAGAGCAGGCAGTGAGTCAGCAAAAACAACAGGCCGCTAGGCGTTTAACTCAAATTGATCAACAAATTAAAGAACTTCAAATGATCGACCTAGAGATTAGTTCATTAAAGCGTCAGTGTGACAACTTGGAAAGGGAAGGGACACAACAACTCAAACGTGTCTCTGTTTAAGTTTTCTGTTAATCATAGCTATTTCAAAAAATCTAAAATAATTAATAACAGGTATGCAGCTGAATGAATAATCAACAAGCAACAAAACTACTAGGTTTAAGTGGTTCAGAACCAGCCAATGAAATAACAAAAGCTTATCAAACCAAGTTGGCAATGGTGGAAGAAAAGCTTAGCTCAGCGCCAACAGATTCACTTAAAGCCAAGTTTGAGCAAATGAAATTATCACTTAAACAGGCATATGATTTATTAAATCAGCCTGCAGCGCAAACATCCAGTTCATCGCCGCTTACCCAAACAAAAATGGCCGACCTACCAGGCGTTGGTTCTGGTGAGTCAAATACTTCAGTCAACTTATCAGAAGGTTCCACTCTTGCTGGCCGTTACCAAATTAAAGAGCAAATTGGCTCAGGCGGTATGGGCGCGGTTTATCGTGCTTTTGATAGTAATACCCAAAAAGATATCGCCCTTAAAGTCTTATTGCCAACCTTACTTAAAAATGAAGGGGCGCGTGAGCGATTTATGGATGAAGCGCGCATATCGCAGCAGCTCAGTCACCCCAATATTGTCAATGTGTTTGATGTGCAAAATGATGGTGACTATTATTTTTTGACCATGGAATTATTAGAAGGGCAAGACCTTCGTCAAGTCATGGAAAATAGAAAGCTAGCACGTCAGCCGTTTGCAGTGGATGAAGTACAAGAAATTATTCGAGAAGTGTGTGCAGGTCTTGCTAATGCGCATAAGCACACGGTGCATCGTGACATTAAACCTGAAAACATCTGGCTGAGTGAGCAGGGTGAATACAAGATTATGGACTTTGGTATTGCTAGAGTTCAATCCACCAGTCATCGCACCCAGACAGGCGCAGCCATGGGAACCGCATATTATATGGCACCTGAGCAGCTCAAAGGCCAGGCGAATATTGACGGTCGGGCAGACCAATACGCGCTAGCGGTTTTAGCTTATGAGTTACTGAGTGGCGAAGTGCCGGCGGGCATGATTGAACCGGTACAAAACCACCGCAAAGATATACCAAAAAGTATGGCCAATGCGATTCATAAAGGATTAGCACCAAGACCGGAAAATCGCTTTGAGGATATTAATGTATTTAGCGAGGCGATTATTTCAGGTAAAAAAGGCACGAGTTTACCTTCGTTTAACTTTGCCAAGTTCGGCATTCCAGCGGTGATACTCATCGCCATTTTAGGTATTGGCGGCTTAATCAGTACAGGAAGTTTAGATAACGTTATTGAAGCCTTAAAACCCATTGATAAAGAACTAGTCGCCAAACAAAAAGCCGAAGTGGCCAAACTGCAAGGCGAAATTAAGACCTATAAGAAACGGCTGGACAATGGCCAGCGCAATTTAAAAAGTGAAGTACGCGATGCCGAGCGTAATAACGATAGCAATCTAAAGTACTTACAAAGCTGGCAACAACTGACCGATGATTATTTGTTTGAAGGCAGTAGTATTACCGAACTAGAGGGTAAGCTGAGCATGGGTGAAAGCTTGCTTAGACAAGATAGCCAGGAAAGTATCAAACAAGCGACCACCACCATGACCCAGGTCAGAGACGGCTACAAAACCTTATGGGATGAGTTTAATGCCGCAGAAACCTTATTGAAAGCTGAAGAGGCAGCTTTAAGAGCCAAACAAACCTGGCAACAAAGAAAAGGCGAGTATGATTTAAATGATTCAAATTACGTTACTCAAGCGAATACAAGTGCAAACAATGCAAAATCAAATCAACGAGCAGGCGAATTGGTTAAAGCCAAACAAAACTGGCAGCAGGCCAAAAGTGACTGGCAAAGCGCATACAGCAATGCAGAAGCTCAAGTTGCTCAAATAGAGCGAGCTCGAGCCAATGAGAAAGAGCGTATTGCCGCCGAGAAGAAACGACAACGCATCGCCGCCGAGAAGAAACGACAACGCATCGCCGCCGAAAAGAAACGACAACGCATTGCAGCAGAAAAAGTACTCCAAAAAAAGGCAATAGAAGCCGCAAAACGCATCAAAATGGTCAGTATTCCCGCAGGTAGTTTCCAAATGGGCTGCGTTTCAGGACAAGGCTGTCGAAGTAACGAAAAACCCGTCCACACGGTCAGTATCAACGCCTTTAAAATGAGCGAGACGGAAGTGACCTTTGCCCAGTGGGATGCGTGCGTGAGCGCGGGTGGCTGCAGCCATAAACCAAGTGATAGAGGCTGGGGCAGAGGCAGCCGCCCAGTGATGAGGGTTAGTTATAACGACATCACCCAGCAATTTATCCCTTGGCTAAATAAAGTGACCGGCAATACTTATCGATTGCCGACCGAAGCAGAATGGGAATATGCGGCAAGGGCTGGTAGCAGCACTCAATACAGCTGGGGTAATAGCATTGGCTCAGGTCGTGCTAATTGTGATGGTTGTGGTAGTCAGTGGGATAATTCAAAAACAGCCCCCGTCAAATCCTTTTCAGCGAACGCCTTTGGTCTTTATGATATGCACGGCAATGTTTACGAATGGACACAAGATTGCTGGAATGATAGTTACCATGGCGCGCCAAGCCATGGTCGGGCATGGACTAGTGGTGACTGTTCAGGGCGCGTGCTCCGTGGTGGCTCCTGGCGCGACGGTACTAGGTCCCTTCGTGCTGCCTACCGCTACAAAAGCGACCGCCTGTACCGGTTCTACAACTTCGGCTTTCGTTTAGCCCAGGACTAGCGACGCAGGAGCGCTTCTCTTTTTCCTTTTAGAGCGAAGCGACTTTTCCCGTAGCGTTAGCGAAGGGTTTTTCCCTTTTGTATTGAGAAGCTAAAGTATTAATAGTCACGTTTAGTGGTTTAGGCTATATTCAGCCGACAGGCGGAAAATTTTTTAAATAGGTTTGCCTTTGGGCAATCGGGTATCAGCCTGAATGTGAAACCGCGTGTTGCATGGCGGTTCCTGGAGCAATTTTACAAGGATGTAATGAATGCAGGAGCAATTTTCTGTCAAACCGAACAACTTGCGTTCGGCTGACCGTGGCGGGAGTGCGGCGTCTTCACGTTACTTCTTTAGCGGCTACGGCTTTCGTTTGGTCCAGGGCCACTGACCAAAGGGAAGCGTTACCCTTTGTGTGCTTTTGCCACTCTCTCGGTAACTGCTCCTTAGTTACTCTACTTACCTACATCCGTGTAGGCATCATCAGGAGGAGTTGGGGGAGGTGGTTTTGGTGTTTGAAGATTTTATAATTTCGACTGGTTAGCAAGGGTTTAACCCGCAAAGCCGGCCGCGATTTTTTTACATTCTAGGTGATAATTAGTAGTAAATAAAATGGAACAAACACAGTAGTTTATTAAGATGCAACGGATGAGGAAACGCCTTTTTTGTTGTTTTAAATTTCAACTTGTCCATCTAATGCTTTGTGAATTAATAAAATCGAGCGCTATAAACGATGAAACAAAACTTACTATTAATGGGTGTTTTTTTTGTGGTTTTTTCTTTTCATGCTTTTTCACAAGAGCCCACTGAAAAGCAACAAAACTTCCGAGAGGAATTTGATAACTTTGCGAACAGTCAGCAAGAGAGCTTTAATCAGTTTTTAGCGCAACGCGACCAAGAGTTTTTAAAAATGCTAAAGCAAAACTGGCAGGAGTTTGAGGCAATGGCGCCATTGGTTCGTGATGCTAGGCCCAAACCTACAGAGGTTCCTAGTGTTTCTGAGTCAAATAAAAGCAATACAATTGATAAGGTTGCTCCTGATTTAGCTGGCTCACTAATAAGCGAAACGTTAACGCCAAACAGACCCATTAAAGGACTGAAAGGCGATCTTGTTTCAATCGTTTTCTTTGGCAATAAACTAGAACTCCCCATACTAAGTGCGCCAATTTTAAAATCAAGTAACCAAAACGGCTTAACGCAATATTGGCAAGATAGCGCACAGCGCAAGTCAGCTCAATTGATAGGTACGTTAAACCAATACAAATCAAAGCTGCAACTCTCTGACTGGGCATTTTGGAAGTTAGTGGGCGAATTTGCGGAAAAGGCCACCAAAACAAAAAATGATGCATTGGCACTAAGCTGGTTTCTTCTTAATAAAGCAGGTTTCAAGGCGCGTGTTGCTTTTAATGAGAATTCATTAGTTTTACTGATGCCGTCAGCTCAAAAAGTTTACGGTGTAAGCTATTACAATTTTGATGGTGAACGTTATTATTTATTTTCTACACAAGGTAAAAAAAATACCACTGGCAAAATAACGAGTTATCAAGGTGATTACAATGCAGCAGGATTAAAAGTTGATTTAAGCTTTGATAAAAGCGTGAAAACCAAACCAACTATCAAAAATAGAGTGATTGATTTTCGTATTAATGAACGTAAGTATCAATTATCACTGCCTTATGATTATCAACGGATAAAGTATTTTGTCGATTACCCGCAACTAGATCTCGTTCACTATTTTAAAGCACCAATCGATGAAATTACCAAGGTTGGTTTAAGAAAAATAAAGCAAAAACTGTTAGGTGATAGCACTCAAAAACTTAATCAATTACTCGCTATAATCCATCAAGCCTTTCCTTACGCCATAGACGAGCAGCAATTTGGTAAAGAAAACTACTTAATGATAGAAGAAACGCTGCATTATCAAGCGAGTGATTGTGAGGATAGAGCGGTTTTATTTGCCTGGTTGGCAAAGCACTTATTAAATGAGAATATTGTCGGACTAAATTACCCGGGGCATGTGTCAACAGGCGTTGAGCGTAACGGCAAAATACAGTCAGCTGATCCCACTTATATAGGCGCAACCGTTGGACAAGTGATGCCTGACTACACTAAAGTTAATGCAGAAGTTATTAGGTTTTAAACTAACAAGAATAAACGGAAATTTTTATGGATAATCAACAAGCATTGAAACTCCTTGGTTTAACCGGCAGTGAGTCAGCCGATGATATAACTAAAGCCTACCAAGCCAAGTTACAAATGGTTGAAGATAAAATAACTGCTGCGCCCACTGACGCACTGAAGCAAAAGTTTGAGCAGATGAAACAATCCATTGAGCAGGCTTACACTTTACTCAATGCCAAACAAAAGTCTGCCAGCTCACCTTTAACCGAGACCAAAATTGCAGATTTACCCGGCGCAGGTCCTGCAGAATCAGTTGGCATTGAATTAAAGGCCGGAACTACCTTAGCCGGTCGCTACGAAATAAAGGACCAAATTGGCGCTGGCGGCATGGGCGCGGTTTACCATGCTTTTGACCAAAGCAAACAAGAAGATATTGCGATTAAAGTATTGCTACCTACATTGGTTAAAAACGAGCGAGCTCGTTCTCGTTTTATGGATGAAGCTAGAATCTCAGCCAAGCTTTCCCACCCAGGCATTGTTAACGTGTTTGACGTTCAGCAAGACGGCGATTATTTATTTTTAACGATGGAGTTGTTAGAAGGTCAAGACTTGCGCAGTCTGATGGACACGCGAAAGCTTTCCAGACAAGAGTTTGACGAAGAAGAGGCCAAAGCGCTGCTCATGCCATTGTTAGAAGCTTTGAGTTATGCCCATAAGCACACCGTTCATCGCGATTTAAAGCCCGAAAATATTTGGGTGACCGAAGAGGGCGAGTATAAAATAATGGATTTTGGTATCGCCAGAATTATGTCCAATAGCCAGCGTACTCAAACCGGCATGGCAATGGGCACAGCTTATTACATGGCGCCAGAACAACTAAAAGGCACCAGTAAAGTGGATAACAGGGCGGATATTTATGCGCTTGGGGTACTGATTTACGAGCTAATGACAGGAGAAGTACCCGCAGGACGCATTAAACCCTTAAAAGAATTACGTAAAGATTTAACCAAAGGTTTTGCCGCAGCCATTGACCAGACCTTAGAGCCAAAGCCTGATGAGCGGTATGCTGATGCTGAGGCAATGAGTGCAGCAATAAATAAAAAGGGCACGAGTTTACCTTCGTTTAACTTTGCAAAGCTCGGCATTCCAGCGGTGATACTCATCGCCATTTTAGGTATTGGCGGCTTAATCAGTACAGGAAGTTTAGATAACGTTATTGAAGCCTTAAAACCCATTGATAAAGAACTAGTCGCCAAACAAAAAGCCGAAGTGGCCAAGCTACAGGGCGAAATTAAGACCTATAAGAAACGACTAGACAATGGCCAGCGCAATTTAAAAAGTGAAGTACGCGATGCCGAGCGTAATAACGATAGCAATCTAAAGTACTTACAAAGCTGGCAACAACTAACCGATGATTATTTGTTTGAAGGCAGTAGTATTACCGAACTAGAGGGGAAGCTGAGCATGGGTGAAAGCTTGCTTAGACAAGATAGCCAAGAAAGTATCAAACAAGCGACCACCACCATGACCCAGGTCAGAGACGGCTACAAAACCTTATGGGATGAGTTTAATGCCGCAGAAACCTTATTGAAAGCTGAAGAGGCAGCTTTAAGAGCGAAACAAACCTGGCAACAAAGAAAAGGCGAGTATGATTTAAATGATTCAAATTACGTTACTCAAGCGAATACAAGTGAAAACAATGCAAAATCAAATCAACGAGCAGGCGAATTGGTTAAAGCCAAACAAAACTGGCAGCAGGCCAAAAGTGAGTGGCAAAGCGCATACAGCAATGCAGAAGCTCAAGTTGCTCAAATAGAGCGAGCTCGAGCCGATGAGAAAGAGCGTATTGCCGCAGCCGCTAAACACATCAAAATGGTTAGTATTCCTGCAGGTAGTTTTCAAATGGGCTGCGTTTCAGGACAAGGCTGTGAAAGTGACGAAAAGCCCGTCCACACGGTCAGTATCAACGCCTTTAAAATGAGCGAGACTGAAGTGACCTTTGCCCAGTGGGATGCGTGCGTGGCAGCCAAAGGATGCTCATACAAACCAGATGATGAAGGTTGGGGCAGAGGCATCCGCCCCGTAATCAATGTCTCTTACAACGACATCACCCAGCAATTTATCCCTTGGCTGAATAAAGTGACGGGCAATACTTATCGACTGCCGACCGAAGCAGAATGGGAATATGCGGCAAGGGCTGGTAGCAGCACTCAATACAGCTGGGGTAATAGCATTGGCTCAGGTCGTGCTAATTGTGATGGTTGTGGTAGTCAGTGGGATGGTTCAAAAACAGCCCCCGTCAAATCCTTTTCAGCCAACGCCTTTGGTCTTTATGATATGCACGGCAATGTGTGGGAATGGACACAAGATTGCTGGCATGGTAGTTACAATGGCGCGCCAAGCAATGGCAGCGCATGGACTAGTGGTGACTGTTCACCGCGTGTGATGCGCGGCGGCTCTTGGCGCCAAAAACCGTTCTACCTGCGTTCAGCTAACCGTAGCTGGTATTTGGCAACTCAACGTTACAACAGTCACGGCTTTCGTTTGGTCCAGGGCCGCTGACCAGCGAGAAGCGTTACCCTTTGTGTGGTTTTGCTACCCTCCTTTGGAGGGGCTGGGGGAGGTGGTTTTGAAACTAAAGGATTTTAACATTTCTACCTATCTGCAGGAATTTAACCCGCGAAGCGGGCCGCAATTTTTTTACATTTTAGGTGATAATAAACCCGGTAGGGTGGGCAATGTCCATCGGCAACCAAATGATTAATTTGACATAACGGTGAACACATAACCTCAAGTATAAAGAGGGGCTGAAACTTTCTTAAAAGCATAATACAATCATTATTAAATGGCTCAGAAATAGTCAAATATTTAAAGTAAAGTTTATCAAATTTCTCTGTTAATATTTGGGCCATGACCGTCTATATTTAATAGATGTAACTATCAACAAAATAACAAAAAGACTTTAATTCTATGCAATATCTCGGCATTGACCTTGGCACTACATTTTCTCTCGTCGCTTACGTGAATGCACAAGGCGTTCCGGCCCTGTTTCCTGATTATCATGATGCTAATGAGTTTCGTACGCCATCGGTCATTCATATCGGTGAAGAAGGCTGTTTGGTCGGTCAAGCACTTGAAGAATTATTAGAAGATGAACCGGCGTTAACCCAAGCAAGGTTTGTCAAGTTGGGGTTGGGTAAAAACGAGCCCTTATATACTGACCACAAAAACAATCACTGGCTGCCACCAAGTTTATCAGCACTGATTCTAAAAAAGCTGATGCGTGATGTAGAGGCATTTTTACATGAAGAAGTAAACGGTGTAGTCATTTCTGTACCAGCCAATTTTAACGATGCACAGCGTAAAGCGACTAAACATTCTGCCATACTTGCTGGTTTGCCATCGCCGACATTAATTGAAGAGCCCATTGCTGCAGCTACCTATTATGGTTTTGCCGATAAATCAGGTGAGCAGACCTTATTTGTTTATGATTTAGGCGGCGGTACGTTTGATGCCACCGTCTTACAATCATCAGACGATGGCCTTTATGCATTGGCCACCGAAGGCACCAATGAAATAGGGGGAAAGGGTGTTGATGAGCTAATTATGGCGCAAGTGGCTCAGGAGTATCAGCGGATACATAATCAAGATCCGATGCTTGATCCGGTTACAGCGAGCCAGCTACGACGTTTTGCTACTGATACTAAATTGGCACTAGCAAAACCCGGTCGTAACCAAGTGAGAAAAACTCTATTACTCGGCGGAAAAACCCTCGATTTTGTGATCACCCGGTTGCAGTTTGAAACTATGATAAACGACCTGATTGATGAAACGATTAGAGTCAGTGAGCGCTGTTTAGATTCTGCCGGACTTGACTGGATGATGATTGATAAAGTGTTATTAACTGGCGGTTCATCTTTGTTGCCGCTGGTTACAGACAAAATAGCCGTAGCTTGCGGAAAGCCCAGAGAAGATATTGTTTGTAAACAACCCCATCAGGCGGTGGCTTATGGCGCGGCGTTAATCGCTGAGCAGCGTAATGCAAATTCAACTGCCAATAATTTACAAAGGATCAGTGCTTACGAGCTTGGAGTTCGTGCCAGAAACCGAGAAACAGGTGAGCCAATGGTACAAGTTTTGGTCAAAAAGAACATGCCAGTACCCGCAGCTGAAAGTACCACTTTTTATACCACCCGTGATGACCAATTCAGAATGGTGATTGAAGTAGTGCAGCAAAAGGCCGCCAATGACCAAGAAAAAAGCTTGGGATATTTCATATTTGGAATAGAAGAGCCTAGAAAAAATTATCCGGTTGAAATTACGCTCGCCTATGATTTAGAAGGAATGGTGAAGGTGACTGCTAAAGATCCCGAAACCGGCACGGTGTTAGAACAAATAATGGACGAAGATGGCCAGGCAATGGATCAAGCGTTAATGGAACAGAAGAGTTGGGTTGATGATACGCGGGTAAATGATTAATAATGAGTCTTCCTCTCCCAAAGGGAGAGGAAACTGAACAAAACAAGAAATTAGGAATAACAATGGATAACCAACAGGCAGCTAAACTACTTGGACTAAGCGGTGATGAATCAAATGTTGAAGTTTCCAAAGCCTACCAGTCAAAACTAAAGTCGTTAGAAGAAAAACATGAGTCAGCGCCAACTGCCGCTCTGAAAGATAAGTTCGAACAGATGAAATTATCACTCACCCAAGCGCATGACGTGCTTATTCAGCAAGCAGCAAAAGCAACATCAGCTTCGCCACTTAGTCAAACCAAACTGGCTGACTTGCCGGGCGCTGGGCCACAAACTGGCAATGATACTGCGCTAGAAGTCGGTACAGTTTTAGCAGAGCGCTATGAGATTAAAGCCTTTATCGCGCAAGGTGGAATGGGGGCTGTTTACCGTGCTTTTGATAAAAACCGTAATCAAGATATCGCTATTAAAGTCATGTTGCCAGGGCTAATGCAAAATGAAACCGCAAGAGAGCGTTTTTTAGATGAAGCGCGTTTATCCAGTCAGCTGAGCCACCCCAACATAGTTAACGTGTTTGACGTCCAGCAGTCGGAGGGTTTGTGTTTTTTAACCATGGAGCTACTTGAGGGACAAGATTTACGCGAGTTAATGAACAACCGCAAACTCGTTCGTCAGAATTTTTCTTTGGAAGAAGTAATAGAAATTTTAGAGCCCATTTGCGCTGGGCTAGATCATGCCCATGAACTAACCGTGCATCGCGACATAAAACCTGAAAATATCTTTCTTACCGCAGAGGGCAAATACAAGTTAATGGATTTTGGTATTGCGCGAGTTATGAGTACTAGCCAAAGAACTCAAACCGGCGCGGCCAGTGGCACTGCTTATTATATGGCGCCAGAGCAGCTAAAGGGTTCAAAGCACATCGATGGCAGAGCCGATCAATACGCATTGGCCGTGTTAACTTACGAATTGTTAAGTGGCGAAGTACCCGCCGGAGCCATTGAGCCACTGCACCAGCTGGTTAAAGGCGTTAGTAAAAAGGTAAGTGGTAGTGTACAACAAGCACTTTCCCCCAAACCCGAAAACCGATTTGAGAATTTAAGCGCCTTTTTGGGCGCGTTAAAAGGCCAAGGCAGTGGTGCCGCTTTGGCTTCGTTTGATTTTGGCAAACTGGCTATATCCACCATGATATTAGTAGCCCTATTAGGTGTGGGCGGTCTAATCAGCAGCGGCGGCTTAAATGGCCTATGGGATGCGATTAAACCCATTGATAAAGAACTAGTCGCCAAACAAAAAGCCGAAGTGGCCAAGCTACAAGGCGAAATTAAGACCTATAAGAAACGACTAGACAATGGCCAGCGCAATTTAAAAAGTGAAGTACGCGATGCCGAGCGTAATAACGATAGCAATCTAAAGTACTTACAAAGCTGGCAACAACTGAGTGATGATTATTTGTTTGAAGGCAGTAGTATTACCGAACTAGAGGGTAAGCTGAGCATGGGTGAAAGCTTGCTTAGACAAGATAGCCAGGAAAGTATCAAACAAGCGACCACCACCATGACCCAGGTCAGAGACGGCTACAAAACCTTATGGGATGAGTTTAATGCCGCAGAAACCTTATTGAAAGCTGAAGAGGCAGCTTTAAGAGCCAAACAAACCTGGCAACAAAGAAAAGGCGAGTATGATTTAAATGATTCAAATTACGTTACTCAAGCGAATACAAGTGCAAACAATGCAAAATCAAATCAACGAGCAGGCGAATTGGTTAAAGCCAAGCAAAACTGGCAGCAGGCCAAAAGTGACTGGCAAAGCGCATACAGCAATGCAGAAGCTCAAGTTGCTCAAATAGAGCGAGCTCGAGCCAATGAGAAAGAGCGTATTGCCGCCGAAGCCGCTAAACACATCAAAATGGTTAGTATTCCTGCAGGTAGTTTCCAAATGGGCTGCGTTTCAAAAGGTTACTGTTGGAGTCACGAAATGCCCGTCCACACGGTCAGTATCAACGCCTTTAAAATGAGCGAGACGGAAGTGACCTTTGCCCTGTGGGATGCGTGCGTGGCAGCCAAAGGATGCTCACACGAACCAGTAGATTATTTCGGCTGGGGCAGAGGCAGCCGCCCCGTAATCCATGTCTCTTACAACGACATCACCCAGCAATTTATCCCTTGGCTGAATAAAGTGACGGGCAATACTTATCGCTTACCGACCGAAGCGGAATGGGAGTACGCGGCAAGGGCGGGAAGCAGCAGTAGATACAGTTGGGGCAATAGCATTAATTGCTCGCAGGCCCGATATGGTCGACGTACTAGCGGAGAGTGTGGCGATAGTCAAAAGGGTACAGTTACAGTAAAAAGTTATCAACCTAACGCATTTGGTTTATATGATATGCACGGGAATGTTTGGGAATGGACGCAAGATTGCAGGAATAATAGTTACAATGGCGCGCCAAGCCATGGTCGGGCATGGACTAGTGGGGATTGTTCAGTACGCAGGCTCCGTGGTGGCTCCTGGAGCGCCGATGCTAGGAGCGTTCGTGCTGCCTTCCGCGGCGGCGGCGGCCGCGCGGCCCGGCACAACGACCTCGGCTTTCGTTTAGCCCAAGACTAGCGACGCAGGAGCGCTTCTCTTTTTCCTTTTAAAGCGAAGCGACTTTTCCCGTAGCGTTAGCGAAGGGTTTTTCCCTTTACTGTATTGAGAAGCTAAAGTATTAATAGTCACGTTTAGTGGTTTAGGCTATATTCAGCCGACAGGCGGAAAATTTTTTAAATGGGTTTGCCTTTGGGCAATCGGGTATCAGCCTGAATGTGAAACCGCGTGTTGCATGGCGGTTCCTGGAGCAATTTTACAAGGATGTAATGAATGCAGGAGCAATTTTCTGTCAAACCGAACAACTTGCGTTCGGCTGACCGTGGCGGGAGTGCGGCGTCTTCACGTTACTTCTTTAGCGGCTACGGCTTTCGTTTGGTCCAGGGCCACTGACCAAAGGGAAGCGTTACCCTTTGTGTGCTTTTGCCACTCTCTCGGTATAACTGCTCCTTAGTTACTCTACTTACCTACATCCGTGTAGGCATTATCAAGAGGGGGTGGGGGAGGTGGTTTTGAAACTAAAGGATTTTAACATTTCAACCTATCTTCAGGAATTTAACCCGCGAAGCGGGCCGCGATTTTTTTGTACTATTGGGTGATAATAAATCATAAACCAAAAAAAAACGGTAGGTGGTTAATGTTTACCGCCCACCAATATCGGTTAAATTGACTTCTACTGTGGTTATCTAAATCATACCCACCAAAAATAGCGCCACTTGAAGGACGCATAAAAAATGCCATTCACCTCGGCACTGTTTCAACCTGTAACGACGCTGATGCAGCAAGGGTTTGTTGATCCAACCAGAATAAAAATAAATTTAGTGTATAGTTTTTTTGTTCCTGATTGCCATTTTCTTCTGGCATTAACTGGCGAAAGGCCTGAGTATCAATTTTTTTATTGGTCATTAAAAATACATACTGATCACGAGTTGATTGATTGGGGACTAATAACCCTGCAGAAAAACTCCCTTGATGTTCCGGTAAAATAAGCGTTTTATTGATTGGTATATTATCCCTTATTTTCGTCACGCGACCGTCTTCGTAGATATTAAAAACGGATAGGTATCCTGATTGTTTCGAGTTGATCACAAACCGAAACTCATCGCCTTCTTGCATATGGGTGCTTATGCTTTGATCAAATTCATTTTGCAAGGAAACCTGAAAATTTGGTGTGTTTAAGGAGTCCCAGTTAAGTAGTTCGACAAGCTGATGACTTTTAATAGGTTTAACAATATTATTTAATTCTAGATACCACTCTTGGTCCTTTCTAAACAATTTAATGTTGACGATTTCAACGTGGGAGCTTTGATAAGCAATTAGTTTCTTGTTGATTTGACTGACGAAAGAACTACTTTTCATAACAGAAGATCCTTGCCAATTAATTTTGCCTGGTTTTCCTTGCCAAAAACTCTCAAGTAATTTATCAGAAAAAATATCAGCCAGTTCTCGTTGATCGTACCTTAATGCAAAATGATATTGACCACTAGGGTCATTAATATCACTACAAGCAATTTCAACACTCGAAAGTAATGCACTAGCGCGTGTCTTAACTTTTTGTGAGTACTTGGTATTAACCTGTTTGCCTACTTTATTGGCTTCTCTATTTGTTTCACCAGAAACGTTGACTTCAATTTGATTAGCAATATCATATAGCGCTTGTTGTTTTGCTTCGCTTACGTTGCTGCCATTGCCGTAACCCAAAAGCATTGACGCTTTTTTATTTTGTAATGCAATTTGAAGGCAGGGTGATTGATAGTTCTTTTGTTGAATGTATTGGCTGCTTTGTTTTGCTGGTGAGTTTGCGCACGCCGTCAATAGGAGTAAAAGAGGAATCGATAAAACAGAAAAGCTGAACGACAAATTTTTCTTAATCTTTTGAGCGAACACTCCGTACTGGCTAGTATTGAGTGTTCGCAATGCTTTTAAGCTAAAGTACAAAGCCTGTATATTAAAGAAAGTCATTGCAAAACTCTTTGGCTAAGTATGAGACCGAGCCTCCGCAGCTGCAGCTGCAGCCTCTCTAGCTGAATCACGTGCGTTATCGGCAGCTCTGTCTGCGCTGGTTGCTGAACTGCCCGCGTCACTTACCATTTCAACTATCTGGCGAACACCGTTGTCTGCGTCACCAATACAACCTTTTATGGTCTCTACTCCGTCCATCGCTTTTGGTACTTCCGCCCATGCCGTGATCTGAGCATTCTTAGCATCAAGTGCGTGTCCTTCCGCTTTCGAAACAGCACTAGCTGCATCACTTAACATTCGCTGCATATCTTTGGCTGCGTCTTGCGCAGCTTGCTGCACATCTGCGAGTAATTTTTCTGCACTTTGCTTGGCTGCTTCTGCCTCATTTCTAGCGGCTTCGGCTTGCGCCAGTGCCGCTTGCGCCTGTTGCATCATTTGCTCGGCTTGTTTAGCCATGTTATCAGCCTCTTGAGCTGATGATTCTGCAACATTAGCAGCGCTTTGCGCGTCACCTGCCGAGTTGGCTGCTACGGATGCTTGTGAATTTGCGTCGCCTGCTGATGACGCGGCTTGACTAGCTGCAGAACTAGCCTGCGCCTGTGCTGATTCTGCTTGTCCGGCAGCGCTTGACGCTGTACTGGCTTCTGATTGCGCTCTTTGCGAAGCTTGAGTTGCTTCCTGAGCTTCCGACTCGGCAGTTTGCGCTGCGACATCTGCATTTTGCTGGGCAGTTTCAGCGGCATGTTGGGCTTGACCTGCTGCGGCTTGTGCAGCTTCTGCCTCTGTTTGAGACTGCTCAGTTGCAACCTTGGACTCTTCCGCTTTTGTTTGTGCTTGCTCAGCGGCACTTTGTAATTCTTCTGTCTCTTTTTGTGCCGCTTCCGCTTGTGATTGAGCATCCAAGCTAGCGACTTTAGCTGCATCTGCCTGTTGCTGAGATTCTTGAGCTTGATCAGAAGCTGCAGCTGCTTCCTGTGCTTCTTTTTCGGCTAATTGCGCAGCGGTTAAAGCTTCTTCTGATGAAGTCTGCGAGTTGGCTGCTGAGCTTTGTGAGTCAGTAGCTGATGTTTGTGATTCACCTGCTGAAGCTGTTGCTGCGCCAGCTTGTTGTTGAGCATCTTGCGCTGAACTACCTGCAACTCCAGCCTGGCTTAGTGCTTCGTTTGCCGATGCTGCTGAATGAGAAGCTTGTTGATCGGCTTGTTGTGCGCTCATGCCTGCTTGAGATGCTTGTCCCATTGCTTCATTAGCTGACATGCCTGCTTGACCTGCCTGTTGCTGCGCATCTGAAGCTGAAACGCTTGCTTGACCGGCTTGTTGTTGTGCGTCTAATGCAGAGGTGTTAGCTTGCTGAGAAGCGTCACGAGCATCAGCCGCTTGATTATCGGCTACATCAGAAGCGCGAGCGGCTTGGTCAGCTTGACGCTGCGCTTCATTGGCCGCTTGCGCAGCCTGAGAAGCTTGTTGCTGCGCATCTTGCGATGAGCTACCAGATTGCTGAGCACTAGAGCGAGAGTCATCTGCAGATGATGTGGCGTGTGTTGCTTGCTGACTAGCCTGTTGCATAGCTTCCGTCGCAGAAGCTGCTTGTTGTTGCGCAATATTCAGTGCTGCTTGAGAGTTTTCCGCTTGCTGTCCAGCCAGCTGTGCTTCTTGCTGTGCTTTAGATTTTTCCATTTCAGCTTCTTGAGCTGCAGAACGGGCTCTTTCAGCTTCTGCTCGAGCTTGCGCTAGTTCGGCTTCTAGTGCGCTTCGTGTCTGGTTATGTTCGTTAGCTGGCATGTTGAATTCCTTATATACTTTGAAATTGATTCTTAAGCTGTTTATGCTTCAATATCCTTAGGATTGATTCTAGTGATATTTAAACAATACTTCCATATTTTTTGGAAACTAAACAGCGGCTTAACTGATTAAGAAGGACAATTTTTATTTCCGAACGGACAAATAATAAAAAATATTAATTTTAAGCTAAATAGCACAACCTGGTTGTCATAAAAAGCTTATTGTCCTTCTATACTAAATAGATTGGTTCAGAATAGATCGTTCCAGCTAATGGATACCGGTACACTTGAGAAAGAATAATTAGAAAAGGTAAGGAATTGGAAATAATAAAAACAATCAGTGTGACACATATTGGCAAGGTGCGTGATCACAATGAAGACGCCGTTCTTTGCGATAATCAATCAGGTTTATGGATTGTTGCTGATGGTATGGGAGGACATGCTAGCGGTGAAGTGGCAAGCTCGCTCGCGATAGAAACGGTCAAAAACAAGCTACAAGCAGGCGCTGATTTAAAGGAATCGATTAAGACAGCCCATAGTGAAATTCTTAGCCAGGGTGAAAATAATCCAGAGCAAAAAGGGATGGGTACAACTATTGTTGCGGCGCATTTAAAAAAAGATGGTTTTAAAATCGGTTGGGTTGGCGATAGTAGAGCTTATATTTTTGGTAAAAAACTAGAGCAACTCACCTTTGATCATAGCTTTGTTCAAGATATGGTGTTTAGAGAAGTTCTAACACCAGAAGAAGCCGAGGTTCACCCTAAGAGAAATTTGATTAATCGCTCACTCGGCATTGTGAATGCAACATTAAAAGTTGACACAATAGATTTTAAACCGAAAAGTTCAGGTGTTCTATTTTTATGTAGTGATGGCGTGAGTGATTATGTTGACAGTAGAGCGTTGTCGGAAGTCTTCTTAGAATCAAAATCTCTCGAGCAGTTGAAAAATAATATTAGTAGGTCTGTGATGGATACAGAAGCAGGCGATAACTTTAGTTTTATATTAATTGAATTCAAAGTGAGTAAGCGTTTGTTCATCAAGAATAACTTGTTTAGATAGGTTAAGGTTAAGAAATGGATAAGCAAAAAGCATTACCAATTTTGGGATATGTAAACCAAACTAAAAAATGCGCATGACATATTGCTCTTTTCAAAAAATACCGATGCTTCCAAAACTCAAACTAATAACAAGCAAAAGAGTCACTCTTCGCCACTTACTGAAACAAAAATGGCAGATCTACCTGGAATGGGGAATCAAGAGGGGAGAGTGTTGAACTCGCAATTGGTTCTGGTTTAGCAGGGCGCTACACCATTGAAGAACAAATTGGTGTTGGTGGTGTAGGGGCAGTATACCAAGCGACAGATGATAATACTGGAGAACCTATTGCAATAAAGTTATTACTTTCCAGTTTGCTTACAAATCCTCGTGCGAAAGAACGTTTTATGGACGAGGCGTAAATTAGTCAAAAGCTAAGTCACCCGAACATTGTCAATGTATATGATGTACAACAAGATGATGAAATGTTTTTCCTCACCATGGAATTGTTAGAAGGGCAGGCTTTGAGAGCCTATTTAGAGAATTTAAACCTCACTAGGAAAGAAATTGGCCAAGAGCTGATATTAATTGCGCTTATTATCATGCGTCCTAAAAAACTGCAACCGTTTGAGCGCTTTTCCGAGAGTTTGCCAATCCATTTCATTTACATCACTATCAATAAATATTGTTTCTATTTCGGAAGTAATATCACTAACTTAACCTATGGTTTTGGATGTCTTCAGCTTAAATAACTCATGCTGCTGAAACACTAGATTTAAGTTAGGTAAAAGGTCGAATTAACCCAGTCTGACTTGGTGCTATTTCCCAAGAACTACAGAAGGAGAAACGTCATAAGCTACCAATAAATACTAGCGTTTTTGACTACAGTTTAAGCTGATATTCCTTATGTAAATGTTGGTATTGTAGAAAATAATATCTGAGAGAAAATTTGTTTTTTTGTCTTAGGTTAAGCCAAAAATGATTCTGGACGTGTCTTTAAGTATTGAACGTAACTAGCCCACAAGCTTAGGAAATCCCCACCACTCACCAAATGATAACATTAAAAGAGTCGGTGGGCATGAAGAAAATGCCCACCGAAAAAACTAATTCTCCAAATTTTTATCCAATTCTTGCTGAGCCTTCCAGGCCTTAAACTGCTGAAACAACACACGATCGTCTTCAGCATTAAGCTGCTTGCCGCTAGCCGAAACAATTCCATTATAAAGCGCTTTGGTTTGTTCAGGGCTCACTTCAATCATCACACAAAAATTCTTTTTCATATCAATGGTGAATAATCCCGCTTTTGTAGGTTTGCTACCTTTTAGTGTTTGATCAAAAATTTGACGAGAAACACTTTCAAAAGTGGTGCCTGTATTCATACCTGCACTGGTTGTCGTCTTATCTGCAAAAGCTTTGGTCATGCCTGCCGCGCGAATATCAATTTGTTTAGCTAATCTATCGCGGGCAATATGGCTGGCTTCATCTTTATCGATAGACATATTGCCTGACCAAGCTACACACGCAGACTCGGCAATGCCGTCTTCAATTTGCGGCGACAAAATCCAATCGGGCACATCGGCAAGCTCACCTTTGTTGATTTTATCTTGTCCTGCGCAAGCTGATAAAAGTAAGGTGGCAATTAGTGAGGTTACTAGTTTTTTCATATTGTTTCCTGTTAATTATTTAAAGATTGACCCCACCTTAGTCCTCCCTCTGCGAAGGGGAGGTTAGGAGGGAGTTGTTTTTATGTTCTAATACCTTAGACGGTCAAGTCTACAAATCAGACATTAAAAAATCTGTCACGCGATTACAAAGCTGTCTTGCACTTTGTTTGCTATCAATACCCGCTAAACTTTTATCCAGTGGAATGAAACTCTCGTTAGAGATCAAAGTAACCAACTCGGTCATTTGATTTAAGCGATTTTTATCGATGATGACTTGTTCTGAATCTACTTTACAGTCAACCCATTGCTCAGCAATTAAATAACCTAATTGAAAATATTTTTGATGTAATTCAGGCTCTAGCGACGAACCTTCCATATCGATTGCGCTGTCTAAATTAATATGATTAAATCGGTTTGTTTTATGCGTTTTTATATAATCCGAAATGCCCGCACTAATAGCTCTTTTGTCCGGTGATACAAATTGAATATTTGATTTATTGTCTGATTTATCCTTGTTGTCAATTGAACCTTTGTCAGCAACTTGCGGTGAACTGTCAATTCCGGGACTCAACTCAGATGGTGTTTGCATCATAAAAATAACCGCAACTAAACTGGCTGTCACCAAGCCACTGGTTAAACCTTGCCAACTTGAAAGCCAGTTGAAGACTTGTGCTAATAAACTTTGTTTCTTCTCTATTGCTTCACTCTCACCGCCAAGAATTTCGACCAATCCAATCCACTGTTGCATTAAATTCTGATCAGCATTGATATGACTTATCACTTGTTGCTTACGTTCAAAATCTAACTGATCATCAAATAACATGGCCAGCTCTTCATCCGTAGGCTTGTTTCCTTGAGCCGTTGACTTGCCAGTTTGAGCCAGTAACGCAATTTTTGATAAAAGAAGGCCTTCATCGGTTGAGCTTGTTAAATTAATTGATTTCTCAGTACTCATTCCTGCGCCGCCTGTAACAATTTTTTAATCGACTCCATGGGTAAGCCAATATCGTTTAAGGCTTGCTCAATGCGTTTTAAAATTCCTTTTAATAATCGACCTGGCTGATAACTAGGCATACTTAGTGATTTGGCGATCACATTCATTTTTAAACCTTCCTGATAAACCATTTTAAGTAACAACTGTTCTTCATCAGTCAATTGAATTGATTGATATAATCGATCGAGCTGTTGCTGGCTTATGGAAAGTGAATTCAAGTGTTCATGTCCTTTTGTGTCGCTATTACCCTGTCTATTAGCATTAGAAGGACAAGTCAGAAAACTAAACAGTTGAGACATCAGTAATAGACTTTCATCAAGCTGAGATTGATCAAGTTGTTGCTCTAAACTCACAGTTTCACCATAGTCGGCATTAGATTCAATCTCACCTTCATCGTTACGATTACCGTTGCCATAGCCACAAATCATAGACTCAGGTATTTCGCGATGACTACTGCCACACCAGGGCAGTTTGGCTTTAATTGTTTTTATAACTGCGCTAATCAAATCCCTCTGCCGGTTGCCTTGATAGACCAGTCGGTCAATCACACTTTCAACCAGTTGACGCTCCAAACAGACCATTTTCCAGACAGATACCCACAAATCACCCTCTCGTTTTAACCACTCAGGCGGGCGAGGGCGACCAAAGCGATTACGGGCAAACTCCTCGAGTAAGTTATTGGTTAGGGTATAAAGAAAGGTTTCTGGCTTGGCTTTACCCGTATAGCTATGGCATTTTACCCAGTCATTGCGGGCTAATTGCTCTAACACATGAGTTGTCGCTTCCTCAGCTAACCCTGCTTGGCCAAAACGCTTAGTCGCTTGTATTTCAAGGCGTGAGAGCCAAGTTTCACTTAATATGATGGAATGCCAATCAACAGTCATAAGTTATTGTTTTTATAGTGTAATTTATGAGCTAGAATAAGTTAATGCTTGATTGATATTAGCTTGTTGGTTGGATAAAATCAATTATGTTGAAAAAGGCAATCTAATCAGCTGGGCAACTTAATTAAACGTGGCAAACATTGTCGAGAATTTGAATTTGACCATCTAGTAATAAGGTAACTCGCTTTCGCATTGAAAGAGAACTGAACAAAGACAAAAATAGGAACATGACTTAATGGATAACCAACAAGCAGAGAAACTTCTCGGTTTAAGTGAAAATAGTTCAATAGACGAAATTAACAGTGCGTATCAGACAAAGTTAGCAATGGTTGAAGAAAAACTCAACTCAGCACCAACTGAAGCGCTCAAGAGCAAGTTTGCAGCCATGAAATCCTCGCTTGAAGAGGCTAAAAGTCAGTTATTAGCAGATGCTAGTAAAAACTCAAACTCATCACATTCATCAAGTTCGCCGCTAACTCAAAGTAAACTCTACGATTTGCCTGGCGTAGCTCATGAAGATGCCGTCAAGCTAGACCTAAAAGAAGGCACCATGTTAGCGGGACGTTACACCATTGAAGAACAAATCGGCGCGGGCGGTATGGGCGCTGTATTTAGAGCAGTGGATGGTAATACCCAGCAGCAGGTCGCTATAAAAATGATGCTGCCAACCCTGGTTAAGAATAAACGCGCGCAAGAACGCTTTATGGATGAAGCACGTATTTCTCAGCAACTCAGCCACCCCAACATTGTGAATGTTTACGATGTACAACAAGACGGCGACAACTTCTTTTTAACCATGGAGCTGCTTGAAGGGCAAGATTTACGCTCTTACATGCAAAACCTTAAAAATACACGCCAGCCTTACGAAGTTGACGATGCGTTAGAGCTAATTACTAAAGTCTGTGAAGCATTGCAATATGCCCATGAATACACAGTTCATAGAGATATCAAACCCGAAAATATCTGGCTGTGTAGTGACGGTAAAATAAAAGTCATGGATTTTGGGTTGGCCCGACTGCAAAGCGCTAGCCAGCGCAGCGCATCAGGTGCTGTATTGGGTACTGCTTATTATATGGCACCCGAACAAATCAAAGGGCTAGATAATATAGATGGTCGAGCCGACCAATTTGCCATTGGCGTAATGCTGTATGAAATGCTCAGTGGCGACGTGCCTACTGGTCGCGTAGAAAGCTTGCACCTACTCAATAAAAGCATCAGTAAAAAATTGTCACAGACAGTCGACAAGCTACTCTCAAACAAACCTGAGCAGCGTTTTAGTGATATGAACGAACTAATAACCGCGCTAAAAGATAAGGCTAAACGCGGCACGAGTTTACCTTCGTTTAACTTTGCAAAGCTCGGCATTCCAGCGGTGATACTTATCGCCATTTTAGGTATTGGCGGCTTAATCAGTACAGGAAGTTTAGATAACGTTATTGAAGCCTTAAAACCCATTGATAAAGAACTAGTCGCCAAACAAAAAGCCGAAGTGGCCAAGCTACAGGGCGAAATTAAGACCTATAAGAAACGACTAGACAATGGCCAGCGCAATTTAAAAAGTGAAGTACGCGATGCCGAGCGTAATAACGATAGCAATCTAAAGTACTTACAAAGCTGGCAACAACTAACCGATGATTATTTGTTTGAAGGCAGTAGTATTACCGAACTAGAGGGTAAGCTGAGCATGGGTGAAAGCTTGCTTAGACAAGATAGCCAGGAAAGTATCAAACAAGCGACCACCACCATGACCCAGGTCAGAGACGGCTACAAAACCTTATGGGATGAGTTTAATGCCGCAGAAACCTTATTGAAAGCTGAAGAGGCAGCTTTAAGAGCCAAACAAACCTGGCAACAAAGAAAAGGCGAGTATGATTTAAATGATTCAAATTACGTTACTCAAGCGAATACAAGTGCAAACAATGCAAAATCAAATCAACGAGCAGGCGAATTGGTTAAAGCCAAGCAAAACTGGCAGCAGGCCAAAAGTGACTGGCAAAGCGCATACAGCAATGCAGAAGCTCAAGTTGCTCAAATAGAGCGAGCTCGAGCCAATGAGAAAGAGCGTATTGCCGCCGAGAAGAAACGACAACGCATCGCCGCCGAGAAACAACGACAACGTATTGCCGCCGAGAAGAAACGACAACGCATCGCCGCCGAGAAGAAACGACAACGCATCGCCGCCGAAAAGAAACGACAACGCATAAAGAAGGCAGTAGAAGCCGCAAAACGCATCAAAATGGTCAGTATTCCCGCAGGTAGTTTCCAAATGGGCTGCGTTTCAGGACAAGGCTGTCGAAGTAACGAAAAGCCCGTCCACACGGTCAGTATCAACGCCTTTAAAATGAGCGAGACGGAAGTGACCTTTGCCCAGTGGGATGCGTGCGTGGCTGCTGGTGGCTGCTCATATAAGCCAGATGATAAAGGTTCGGGCAGAGGCAATCGCCCCGTAATCCATGTCTCTTACAACGACATCACCCAGCAATTTATCCCCTGGCTGAATAAAGTCACCGGCAACACTTATCGACTGCCGACAGAAGCAGAATGGGAGTACGCGGCAAGGGCGGGAAGCAGCACTCAATACAGCTGGGGTAATAGTATTCGTTGTTCACAGGCACGTTATGGAAATAATAAAGGTGATTGTGGCAATGATAGAAAAACAGCCCCCGTCAAATCCTTTTCAGCCAACGCATTTGGTTTATATGATATGCACGGCAATGTGTGGGAATGGACACAAGATTGCTATAATAATACGTACCATGGCGCGCCAAGCAATGGTCGGGCATGGACTAGTGGGGATTGTGCAAGGCGCGTGCTCCGTGGTGGCTCCTGGAGCAACTATACTGGGACCCTTCGTGCTGCCACCCGCCACGACTTCGACCGCACGTTCCGGTACTACGGCAGCGGCTTTCGTTTAGCCCAGGACTAGCGACGCAGGAGCGCTTCTCTTTTTCCTTTTAGAGCGAAGCGACTTTTCCCGTAGCGTTAGCGAAGGGTTTTCCCTTTTGTATTGAGAAGCTAAAGGATTAATAGTCACGTTTAGTGGTTTAGGCTATATTCAGCCGCCAGGCGGAAAATTTTTTAAATGGGTTTGCCTTTGGGCAATCGGGTATCACCCTGAATGTGAAACCGCGTGTTGCATGGCGGTTCCTGGAGCAATTTTACAAGGATGTAATGAATGCAGGAGCAATTTTCTGTCAAACCGAACAACTTACGTTCGGCTGACCGTGGCGGGAGTGCGGCGTCTTCACGTTACTTCTTTAGCGGCTACGGCTTTCGTTTGGTCCAGGGCCACTGACCAAAGGGAAGCGTTACCCTTTGTGTACTTTTGCCACTCTCTCGGTAACTGCTCCTTAGTTACTCTACTTACCTACATCAGTGTAGGCATCATCAGGAGGAGTTGGGGAAGGTGGTTTTGAAACTAAAGGATTTTAACATTTCGACTTGTTAGCTTGGATTTAACCCGCAAAGCCGGCCGCGATTTTTTTTTGCATTATTGGGTGATAATTAGTAGTGAATAAATTGGATATGAGAAAGTTGATGTGTTGGGTTACCAAGTCAGTCCGAGTAAACGTTGGTTCAGAAACGATAATGGATTTCGATTTCAGAGAAAAATAAAACACAAAGCAAAACGATATACTCAGTATGCTTTAAATATGGCTGATATTGATCCTGGTGTGCAGAGTTGGATTGGGCATGCCATTCATGCAGAGACTGCAGCGTTAAGAGAGTCACTATTTAGTGAAGTCGTATTTCTCGGATAAGTCCGATATTTGTGAATATCGGACTTATTGAAAGGGGGGATTATTTAGGTATAATAGAGCAACTCTGAACTAATGCCTTCAATAATAATGAATCCAAAGCGGAAAGCGCCAGCACCAATTATTGATAGCCTGAGTTTTATCGGTAACCCTTTTAAACAATCGCAATTCAGCACAAAACCATTTCTCGCGATAAAGGTACCTGGTTCAGGTATTGATTTTGAATATGCACTGAAGTTTTTGTATAGCTACAACGGCAGCACCGCGACCTTTAATAGTTATCGCCGAGAAATTGAAAGGTTGCTTCAATGGTCATGGCGGATAGAACAAGTCTCTGTATTAAACCTTAAGCGTGAACATATCGAAGACTTTATTCGTTTCTGTTTCAATCCACCAAAAGCCTGGATTGGCACAAAAAATGTTGCGCGTTTTAAAAGTAAAAATGGCGAGCGCATAGCTAATGAAGATTGGCGACCATTTGTGGCATCGGTATCCAAGTCTGAGCATGACCAAGGAGCCGAAGCTGATATCAGTAAATTTTCACCATCACAGGCGTCAATCAAAGCTACTTTTACTGCGTTATCATCATTCTACGAATATCTAATCCATGAGAATCTTGCTGATTCCAATCCTGTTGCATTAATCAAACAAAAAAGTAAATTTATCCGTAAAGACCAAATTCAGCCAATGGTGAGACGCATCAGCACGCTTCAATGGGAATATATTTTAGAAACTGCCGAGTTAATGGCGTCAGAAGAGCCTTTGGAACATGAACGCACATTATTCATTATGAATTGTTTGTTTGCCATGTATCTGAGAATCTCAGAGTTAGTCGCTGATGAAAGATCAACGCCAATGATGGGAGACTTTAGAACCGACCATGATAGAAACTGGTGGTTTCATGTCACCGGTAAAGGTAACAAAAATAGAACAATAACCGTGTGCGACGACATGCTTAATGCACTTAAGCGCTACAGAAAACATTTGGGTTTATCAAAACTACCCAGCCCTGGAGAACAGATCCCGTTGATATCAAAATCCAAAGGTAAAGGCTCAATCACCAGCACCAGGCATATAAGACGCATTGTTCAATTATGTTTTGATCGCACATACCAGCGAATGAAATCAGATGGCCTTGAGGATGATGCACTGGAGTTAAAAGCAGCCACTGTTCACTGGCTCAGGCACACAGGAATATCAGAAGATGTAAAGTTTCGACCAAGAGAACACGTCAGGGACGACGCGGGACATGCAAGTATGGCAACTACCGACCGTTATATTGATTCTGATTTACGAGAGAGACATGCGTCTGGCAAGAAAAAGCGCATAAAAGATATTTATTAAATACAACAAGTTAAATCCCAAAGTGTGGCATTTACAACTCTATATTGTTGGAGACCCCGGATTATCCAATAATGAAGCAACGAAAACAGTATTTTTTGTTATGATGGCCTAAATCAATTACCGTACTTCATCTAAACTCTTTTGGTAAGGAATAAAAATGGGTTCCGAAAATGATATCAATAAAACACTGAGAACGCTGGTTATGTGGGGGTTAACGCTAGTAGAAATCAGCAGAGTTCTTTCGTTACCAGAAAAGACAATTAATATTCAAGACCTTACTTGTGAGACTAATTTTTTCACTGATGATCAGCGCAAGCGCATAGATTTAGTTAATGACATTCAGTCTTTCATCGATAACATATTTTCAAATCCCGAGAATCGCAAAAAGTTTATGACTTTCAAAAACGGCAATAAGCCATTTAATGGTGAATCTCCAGCTTCATATATCAAAACGGGGCAACTTGATTGTTTGATTCAAACGCGTAATGCAATTATCAATGCTGGAGCCTGGTAATCTAAAATATCAAAAACTTAACGTTTCCGTAACTTGCAACTTTACCTGATAAACTCGATCTAGCAAGCTCATCGTGCTTAGCAAACACCATCAATTTATTCATTGACGTGGATTACACAGCTTTAAGTAAAATTACATATTATTAGTTAAAAAGTTTACATAGGTTTAGTTAGACGTCCAGAGGTTGGCCTGCTAAACCTATTTCAATAGCCATATGTGCGTATAATGTATATTATGTTAAATGAAGTATTAACTAATTAAGTTAAGGTAGTTATAATTTTTAGGCTTCATAAAGACTCACACCCCACCAAGTCACTTAATCATCCATTTAATGACTAAAATGCACGGTATCTTTTAGCCGAACCAATTTTTAGTTCTTGTAAAAGGTCTAACCAATTCAGCATAGTTTATTAGCTCGCCTCACACTCAAATCGCGAAGCAACCGCTTTGTACGCTATTAAATTAACAGACGAATCAGTTACCGGTTTCATTGTCGGTTCATCAGATAAAATATTCTGCACTAAACACTTAGTATCGTGATTTGGGTGATTTTCGCCAAATACAGCTAAAGCCTCCCTAACTCTTGGTTGGTCAATCACATACTCAATAAAAGTTAGTGCCATATCTTCATCAACTGAGCCTGGCTTTGCTTTTTCTAAAATGTTAATTAATTCGCCTGAGTATCTTTGTTGGTTTTCTACAATTATTGATACTGCTCCGTCATCGTACCCAGAACCTTTAAGGTAAATTTTATGAAGACCAATTAGTTCAATTTTCTTTATCGGAATGACAAACATATCTATGAGAAAAACGGTTAGAATAAGTCCAAACAAAGAAAAGAAGATAATTTTAAGTTTTCGCTTTTTCATTAGTACCTTAACGCCTTGATAGGAGGCTAGTAATTGTTGGCTACAATGTGAAGCAAAACCAAGCAAATTGTAAGAGTCCTGTTACTTGGCTTAATATGCCGCTATTTACCACCAGCTATATCAACAAATGTACCAGTAATAAACGATGCTTCATCTGATAGTAGAAATGCAATAGAAGAAGCAACTTCTTCAGGTGTACCACCTCGCTGTAAAGGGATTAACGACTTAATCCGTTCTACTCTATCGGGTTCTCCCCCATCGCCATGCATTTCAGTGTAAATAAAGCCTGGGCGTACACAGTTTACACGTATATTTTGACTTGCAACCTCAAGTGACAAACCGATTGTTAATGAATCTATAGCGCCTTTTGATGCGGCATAATCAACATATTCGCCAGCAGAGCCTAACCTTGATGCAGCCGAAGAGACATTAACAATTGAACCTCCATTTTTCATTCTATTGATTGCTTCACGAGAACACAAAAAATAACTTGTGATATTGGTCGTTAGCACTTTATTAATTCTTTCTGCTGTCATTTCTGACACTCGAATTTGCGGCAACAATATACCTGCGTTATTTACTAAGTGGGTAATTTGACCTAATGAATTATCAATAGTATTAAAAAGACGAATTACATCATCTTCTTCTGAAACATCCGCTTGTACAGCGATTGCTCTGCCACCGTCTTTTTCAATGTCCGAAACAACCTTAGCAGCCTCAATTTTATTAGAAATATAATTAACGCAAACAGCATAATTTTGCTTTGCTAGATACCTAGAGGTAGCAGCACCTATTCCTCGACTACCTCCTGTCACTAATACTATCGGATTCATCGGAACTCCATTTACCGTTTAACGCTTACTTCAATTAAGGCGTATTTTTTTTGTTTTGCCTTCAATTGCAGGCTCTGATTAAAGCTAGTATATCGAAATTGGATAGTAATCGTTACCTTCATTTAGCTGCTCAGGTAGTCCGGTCGAAACATCCACTGAACTACTACCAATTTCACCTTTTGGAAACACTAAGAGTGATTTCTCTAATTTTGGTTGTTGGACTCCGTAATACTGCCCAACTTCCTTTAATTGCTCATCAAAAAATATGAGGCGAGATGTCGCTCTGCTACAACTTCCCGCTCCCCATGTTGTATTGATATAAGTCACGAAAGTCGATTTGCCGGCAACCTTCAAAGCACCAAGGTAATAGAAACTCTCATCTCCAAATTCTCCGTCATCCCAAGCTCCGTGGGGAATAGCTTTTGCGGCTTCGTAAAGTTTTGAAGCTAGTGGTTCATTCCCATATACAAATCTTTGCGAGTCAGCACACTCAGCTAGTGCGGAGTTTGACACAAGCAGCGCTAAAACTAGAAAATATCTCATTATTATTTGGGGCCTTAGCTAAATTGTTAATTACATAAATATCTTAATGATTTAAGTTACCTACTTAGTCTATGACTGGCAAAAAACTGAGAAAATTACCGTTCGGAAATCACTTTTTTCTAATTGCATCCATAACATCGATAACGAAGAAAGCAGCCACTCAGCAATTTGACAAAGCTTCAGGTGCTTTTTTCTTCTGCTTTAAATCAAACAACAATCAAATCAATTTACTTTGACCCCGCTTGATTTTGCTTCAAAGAAGTTGCTACCAAGCACGTCAGCAATGTTTAATCTCACTCACAAGTTCGGGTCTGATTCTAGAGCCAGGTGTACACTATCTTTTATAAGGCTCTCTTGTAAATTAAGAAAGAAGTGATGTACTTCCGTATTGAGCTTTTGACCCTTATTCTGGATAACTGTATTTAGAGCGCTATAGAATGCAAATATCAACTGCCTATTTAAGCAGTTAAACCTGGATTTCATACTTTATTTCTAACGTAAATTTGTGAGACTCCTACAGAAGTTGAACCACCCTCAGTCTAATCCATTATTTTTTCAACTTCCTGTTTGGGCTGTTTTTTATTGTGTAAATTGAAAAAAGCAGGATATACAGATAAAAGCCTCCTACAGATCCACCGCCATTACTAGAAGATTGAGGAGAATCTGCAATAACGCCTCCCTTGTTCTTATTTCCCACATGTAGTTTAACCTCAGCAAGTCTTGAGCTGCTCTGGCCATAATCATCAATTATGTAGTACAAAAAGGCATCGTCCCCCTCGAAATCCAAATCAGGTCGATACTCTAAGATACCACCACCAATATAAAGGCCGCCATTTTTTGGCAAAGTCTTAATTCTATAAGTAAAACTGTCGCCATCAGGATCGGAGTCATTTGCAAGAATATCTAACTCGACATTGGTGTTTTTATCTAAATAATACTCATCGGGTACAGGCAAGGGTTTTGAATTCAGGTACGGATTAGAAAAATCAATATTCACTTGTACTACTTCAGATGCATCGCCTTCTTCGTCAATTAACCTGTATTTAAAAGAGTCCGGTCCAATGTAGTCACCATCACGTATAAGGCTTAAGTTTGCCGCATCAAAAATTGAATGTTTGGGTTCCTCTACTATTTCAATGTGACTATGTCTTAAAAAATAATCGTCTTGATCATTCAAAGTAGGATCGAAGAGGTTAACCTGTTCAACGGTCTTGAAAGTATCAGCATAGGCTTTGGGGCGTTTGTTAACGTAAATATTTAATCTACCTATATTTGATTCACCTAAATCATTAATAAAGCTAAAATTAATTGTTTCTGAACCGGTTGCGCCTGCATTGGGGACATAGCTAAACCCCTCCGAGTCCACAGCAATATTTCCTAACTGTGACTCAGTCAAGATTTTAAATTCGCTGTGCAAATTATTGGAACTAACAGGAAATTTAAAGTGGTTGTTAATATCGTGTCGCATCACGTAATTTCTTTCACTCGCATACTTATTTTCATTAGTTAATTTCCACAACTCAGTCCCATGAAGGTCATAATCAGCTGTAAAATATACATTTCCAAAATCATCATTAACAATTTCATCAAAACCAATTTCGTGTTTTTCAAATTTTGTAGTTAGAAGCTCTGTTTCACCAGAAATCAAACTCGCTCTTTTTAACGAATTTTCAGAGTAGTAGTATAAATAGTCTTCGTAGAACCGTATGTCATAATAGGAGATTCTACCAAGTACTGTAACAAGTTTATCCACACCTTCATTAAAATCGTGACGGTAGATATTTCCAGTCTGCTCCTCCACCTGGTAGAGATAGTTGTTATGGTAAACTATTTGAGAGTTTGCTATTGGTCTAAACTCAGAAACACTATCCTTTTCTGAGTCGTAGACGAATTTTTTTGGATATAGTGATATTAGTGCATTTTTTCCCGAATGAAATAAAACAGTCAAAGTATCATCCTCAGTCAATAACTCTTGAAGTTGCGTATCAACAAAACTATTTCCATTGAATACTCGGCCATTTCTGAACAGCCATTTACCTTCACCAATATATGAAGGAAATAGCCCTTCATCATTTTCGGATATTTCATGAATTTGATAGCTCAGATCTTCATTCAGTACGATAAAATCGTTATCTCTTCTAATGTAGGCCTTATCACCTTGAACCCTAACTTCGTTAATACTGTTTTGATTATCATACAAAATATATCGGTGGTTAAAGCCCAATATAGGCCCATTAAAATAATCCAGATAGTCCCCGTTGGTTGTTAAATAGCCGCCGGCAAATTTGTAGATATTTCCAGTACGACCACAGCTGTATTCGAGGCGTTTACCGGTATCAAGATTATAAGCCATACTTGATACTTCCCGACACGTATCATAGAAAGTTCTGCTGTAATAGATCTTATTTAGTATTTGAAACTCAACTTTGGTGTTAAGACTACTACGTATAGTATCTACAATCATCGAGGATTCATTACTAGAAGGATCATAGGACCATATCTGGCGACCCTCGACAGTCTTTGCATTAACATATAGGCGATTTTCGACCACTTGAATTCTGCTGATTTTCGAGCCGTCAGTTTCTATTGTTTTGTCTATGTCCTCGATAAGTGATACATTCTTGTTCACTAAATCTAGTACATGAGGTTCCATACCTAGATCCCAGTTTTTTTCAGAATAGACTAGCTTCTTATTTACTGCCGCTCCGTAGCTATGTCGGTATCGCGTATTTCCAATCTCAGCTTTTGGGTTAAAAACATGTAGTATTTCACCCTCAGCTGAGCCAAATTCTACATACAAAAGTTCCGCATTATTTCCCTCAGGTGAAGTTCTTAAAATACAAGCGCCTTGTAGGCAGCCGACAGCTCTAGAAGCTGGAAAGAGATGTGGCCCTCCCTGAGGGAATTCTACTAATTGTTCTTCTATATAGACATCGCTAGAGTGTTGAAATACAACTCGCCCATCAATGATCGATGGCGGATAACCTACATCTAGCGAGTAAGGGATACTGTATTTGATTCCCGCAGGGTCATATCGTATAGCCCTTGAGCCACCGTATTCCTGATGTGCTATGAAATAGATAGACGAATCATTTTGAAAGAGCATTTTTATTCGTTCGGCTTCGAATTCAACTTCGTCTCTTATTTCCTTTACTTGTGACGACTCTATGTCACAAAAATACAAGTTCGTATCATTTGGTGCATGAAAATATATTCGTCCATGTACAGTCTGAAGCCTGTCTACACCAGACTCCCAAAAACAAGAAGAGTGTTTATTGTTATCTTCATCAAAGAAATAAAAATAATTATCTTGATAAGACGCAATAATTGACTCATCATTGCCAATAATATTCACCCTGTCCCAATATTTCCCTGCTTCATATCGAACTCGCTCAATTAGAATCGTGTTTTCGCTTGTACCATCGCTTTTATAGAGAAGTAAATAGCCATTTTCAGCAATCGAGAAAATCACTTTATCTTGAAATTGTTTTGAGGCAAAAGTAAATGACTCAGAATAGAGATTTCCTAGCTCGCTGATTACATGCGTGCCTGTCACTGTGCCATCGGAAACCCACAACTTTATTGGATGTGAATCTTCTACAAAGAGAACTCCATTTTTAGTCACATTAGATTTACCTAGATCAAATGTAGTATTAATATCTGCTAACTTTTCATTTTCTCCAGATATGCTGTCATATCCATATAAACTGTTCACACCTGGCTCACTTTGGGCAAAGAATAATACCTTTTCCTTATAAACCTTGAATCCAGTCGGTTTTGAGTCACTGTTAACTAACTCTTGGTTATAATCTTTTACCAAAGATAATGGCAATTCTGCTTTAGCTAAATTAATTGCAGAAATCAGCATTATAAATACTAAACACCTTGTCATTTAGAGCTCTCCTATTTGCAACTTGCAACTTGCAACTTGCAACTTTTATTTTCTTCGTTGTTAATTCATGGCAATCTTAAAATTAAAACCGCCAAACTCTATCTTTTTAATCTCTATTCGCTTTCCATCCTATCTAGGTAGAACGATTTTTTTAAAGGTCCTGACACCTTTAAATTTCATAGTGCCTGATCCCCAGCAATTGTTTAAATGATGGAGCCTCTTTTGATATCACTACGTCAGTCTCTATCCCATAGAGAGTAATCAAGCTCTGCATTAATTCTTTTTATGAATTAAGAGCCAACATGGAGAGTTTCAAGGGATCTCTGCGCCCCGCCCAAAATATTCGACCATTTGATTTAACTACAGCTCCCCATCTTTAGAGTAGGAGAGAACATAAACTCCAGACCCATTATCCCAACCCGATCTGAGTTTTATTTCCCAACTTCGAATTCACCCATAATCTCGCTTACAAAAGATACTGGCTCATCTAATGCAACATCACCAAATTTCGATTGATGTAGCTCACAAAAAACAGAAAAGTAAGAGGATTTTACACTATCGATATCTAAAGACAAAAAAAATTACTTGCTGTTCGATTCAAGCAGCGCTAAAACTAGAAAATATCTCATTATTATTTGGGGCCTTAGCTAAATTGTTAATTACATAAATATCTTAATGATTTAAGTTACCTACTTAGTCTATGATTGGCAAATATATTTTAACTTACTGAAAAAGGGAGAGATAATGAATTGGCGTGCACAATGGATAAGAAATAAGCGTTGGCTGCAAGTCATTCTAATATCGGCAGTATTTGCTTTATCTGTCAGGTTGTTAATCAAGTTTGAGCTCGATAGCTCTGCGCTACTTTACTTAGCGATCCCCTACCTAATTGCGTTAACTCTTGCTTTTTTTAGGCGGCGCGAGCATATGAGAAGCATTCCAAGAAAGTACGCAAGCCTTTGTATAGACTCGCTCATTGTGATGTTAGCTAGCTCTTTAATTTTATTCGAAGGCTTTATTTGTGTATTGATGTTTATGCCAATTTATTTCGCAGTTGTTCTGTTAGCCTTTGCAATAGAGTCATTAACATATCACTACTCTAAAAAATCGGGGAAAAATAAACTTAAGGTTCACCTTCTTCCTTATTTGTTTTTGATTTTTTCAATTGAAGGTGTTTCGCCTGAACTAAGCTTTCCACGAGAAAATACGGTTTCGGTCACCCGAACCGTACTCAAGACGCCAGAACAGATCCATCAAAGTCTTCAAAAACCAATGTCTCTTGAAGTTAGCAGACACTGGTTTTTAAGTATTTTTCCTATGCCTTACCAGATTGATGCTGAAAGTTTAAGTCCTGGTGACGTACACTCTATTGATTACCGTTACCACCGTTGGTTCTTTACAAATACTCACGAAGGCAGGCTCAGCCTGCTTATAGAACAGGTTGAGCTTGAAAGAGTTAAAACGAAAATCCTGGAAGACACGAGCTATCTTTCTAACTATATGGAGTTAAAAGGAACAGAAATACGACTAAAATCAAACTCAGATGGCTCGACCGAGGTTACTTTATCTGTTTTCTATGAACGCAAACTCGATCCAGCTTGGTACTTTCAGCCTTTGCAAGAATATGGGGTAACTAAAATGGCGGAGTTCTTAATATATCAGTTAATGCAAAAAGGATAGTCACTATGGAGAGCCGCTATGAAAACCCAAGAATAAAAGAATCTGACCAAGCGAGCGCCAAAGACGGCGAAGTCTATTGGTCGATTAATAAATCTTTGTGGTTATCTAGCATGGGCGTCATTACAATGATTGGTGCCCCACTAACATTTTCGGTAGACGCCGTTCTGCTTTTTATTCTATTCACTGGATTTACTCTGTGTTTTGGACACTCTTTAGGAATGCATCGCTTATTTA
Organism: Aliikangiella aequoris; assembly: GCF_053709105.1. Lineage (NCBI taxonomy): Bacteria > Pseudomonadati > Pseudomonadota > Gammaproteobacteria > Oceanospirillales > Pleioneaceae > Aliikangiella > Aliikangiella aequoris. The sequence goes on along the minus strand of NZ_CM132298.1, from coordinate 1,900,099 downwards.
TCCATAAGAGTTATGACGCGCCTAAATGGTTAGAATATATTCTGGTTCACTTAGGCGTATTAGTAGGTCTCGCAGGTCCGTTTGGGATGCTCAAAACGCATGATATTCGTGATTGGGCGCAGAGGCAGAAGCATTGCCATGATTATTTTGGCCATCAACAGCCCTTCTTAATAGACGGCTTTTGGCAAATGCATTGTGATATTCGATTATTAAATTTGCCAGAAATTATTATTGAGGCTGAATATTCGAACGACTTTTTGTATCAATGGATGGAAAAGTACTGGATGTGGCAACAGCTTCCTTGGGCGATTTTGTTCTTTATACTTGGCGGACTTCCTTGGGTAATATGGGGAATCTGTGTACGTGTTTGCGTGAGCGTAATAGGTCATTGGTTAATAGGTTATTTTGCTCATAATAAAGGTCAACGCCATTTCCATGTTAAAAATGCTGCTATTCAGGGCTATAACATTCCATTTACCGCATTAATTACAATGGGTGAAAACTGGCACAATAACCATCACGCCTTCCCTACTTCAGCAAAGCTTGGTCTTAAAGCTAATGAATGGGACCCTGGCTGGTGGGTGTTGAAAGCGATGGAAAAACTCGGCTTAGTCAGCAACCTCAATTTACCGGAAACTAAGCCACCTCAAAACGATTTAATAGAGTTACATACTAAATAGTCCGCGTTCATTTATTTGATGTATATTTAATCATTCGCTGTTAGTATAACGATCTAACAAAAACTATCTCGTACAGTTATGTCCAGTGTGTTTCGTTATCTTATAATTCTCATTGCCTTAATCGCTACTCCATTGGTGACTGCGACTGCTTCGTCAACTCAAAGCGTTGATATTCAATATCTTCTTCCTATTTCAGCAACTTTATCACTAGATGATATTCAAACTCGTACCGATTGGCTTACTAGTGAAACTGGTTGGGTAAAAGAAACTCTTTTTGAACACAACTATTGGTATGGTGCGACACCTAAAGTTGCTTGGTTAAAAATTAAATTTCTAAATGCACAACAACCTAGTTCACCAGCAACTTGGTTAGAGTTAGCATCTAGCGGCGTAACTCGCGCACTAATGCACTACCAAGATGTACATGGAGAGTGGAAAACAATTAACAGTGAAGCGGCATCAAACTCAGATGAGCAGCGCGTACGCTCTCGGTTTATAAGTTTTCGTGTGACCGATGAAATGAACTTAAAAGAAATCTATTTGCGGATTGAATCTACAGACAAGTTCCAACTACAACTAAACCTTTACGATAACCAAAGCTACCTTAACAATATTATTCAATCGAATTTTTTCTTTGCTCTTGGCTATGGATTAATGCTAGTCATGATATTTTATAATTTAGTAATAGGGGTATTTCTAAAAGACTCGCTTTATTATATTTATGCATCAGTGATGACCTGCGCCCTACTTTATCAATTTTTTGCTCATGGACATTCAAGGCTATTTATTGATTTAAACTGGGATTGGGTAAATTACTCACTCAACTTTATGGTGATGTTAACGACTACGCTTTCCATTTATTTTTTATACCATTTTTCTAATATTAAACTTTATTCTCCTAAAGTAGCCAAAGTGGTAAATATTTTTATCAAGTTTTTATTTGTTTGTACTTTTATTACGCTGATTGTTTCACCGAGTATCGCTTTAAATATCGTATTACTGTTAGCAGGACCCCTACCCGGTTTAGCTTTAGCAATTGGCGTTTGGGCTTGGTATTGCGGAAGCAGAGAAGCTAAATTTTTTACCGTTGCTTGGTTGTTTTATATTTGTGCTGGTCTGCTGTGGTTATTTTACTGGCTTGGACTTTTGCCGTTAAACAACTGGGTTGAAATGCCACTTATCATTGGTGCAGCGTTTGAGAGCGTTCTTTTGTCTTTAGCTTTAGCTTATCGAATAAGAATTTTAAGTGAGCAAACTAACCAATTAGAACTAAGTGAAACCCATTACAAAAAGCTTAGTATGCTCGACTCACTATCTAATCTAGCAAACAGAAGAGCCTTTGATGCTAAGCTAAGTGAACTTAATGCTACAGATAAACAGTTTGGCGTGATCCTTTTAGATATTGATAACTTCAAACAGTTTAACGATCTTTATGGCCATATAGCAGGCGATAAAGTTATTCAAAAACTTGGCAGAATTTTAAATACTTCACTACGAGAGAATGCGCTTTGTGCTCGCGTCGGCGGCGAAGAGTTTGCGGTACTAATTGCAAATGAGGACAAAGATGGCTTGCTTATGATAGCAGAAAGAGTCAGAGAAACATTTAGTAAAGCGACTTATCATGTTAATGATACTACGACCCAATGTACTATCAGTTTAGGTGTCGCATCCAAACAACTAAATGAATCAACAACTGCCCTAATAACAAGGGCTGATAAAGCACTTTATGAAGCGAAAAAGTTAGGCCGTAATAGAGTTTATTTTGCTGATGAAAGCCAGTTAACCATAAATACCTAAGCCTAACCAATAACCTACTCAGTTAGATTTGATTTCTCATGTTAAGTGTTTAATCTCTTTTGTCTAACGTCTAACGTCTAACGTCTAACGTCTAACGTCTAACGTCTAACGTCTAACGTCTAACGTCTAACGTCTAACGTCTAACGTCTAACGTCTAACGTCTAACGTCTAACGTCTAACGTCTAACGTCTAACGTCTCAATTCATAAAAAAGTGCGACAGATAACAGGCTAAAATTTTGTATTGAAAACGCTAATAAAATAGCCCTAAGACAATAGCGTGCAATCGATAATATTAGATTACATTGTATTGACCTAGAGCCACTTTAGTTAAGTTAGCTAAGGACTAAAACACTTTTAAGGGTTGTAATAAGTAGCGGAGCCTGGTCCTACTGGCATACCAAGTAAAAAGACCCACACATAAAACAAAGTTGTCCATACTACAAAGAAAATAATTGAGTAAGGCAACATGGTCGCTATTAAAGTCCCCATACCTAAGTTCTTTTGATAACGGGTAGCCATAGCGAGTATCAAGCCAAAATAACTCATCATTGGGGTAATTAAATTGGAAACTGAGTCACCTATTCTATAGGCCGCTTGTATTGCTTCTGGCGCAAAACCAATTAACATTAACATAGGCACAAAAATTGGAGCGGTGACCGCCCACTGCGCTGAAGCGCTTCCTAAACTTAAATTTATCATGGCACACATGATGATAAATAAAATAAACACCTCAGGGCCATCTAAGCCAAGAGCTTGCAATAAAGCTGCACCCTTAACGGCTAACACAGTACCTAAATTAGTCCATTTAAAGAAAGCGACAAACTGTGCCGCAAAGAAAACTAAGGTTATATATAAACCTAAACTTCCAATGCTTTTTGCCATCGCGTCAATTACGTCGCGATCATTTTTCATGGTGCCTGCAAATTTACCAAAGACAAAGCCAGGTATTGCAAAGGTAATAAAGATAAACGCAACAATACCTTTTAAGAATGGAGAACCTGCAACTGCACCTGTTTCTGGATGTCTTAAAACGCCACCCTCTGGCACAATAGTAAGCGCTAGAAGTAGCACCAAAAAGAGAAATGTCAAACCTGCCGCCTTTAATGCTTTCAGTTCCTGCTGAGTTGGTTTGTCCATCTTTTGTTCGCCAAGATCGATAGATGCTTGTGAACTGTCGTATTTGCCTAAACGAGGTTCTACTATTTTTTCGGTAACCAAGGCACCCGTTGCAGCAATAACAAATGTACTAATAAACATGAAATACCAGTTAACTTCTGGCCCAACGCTATAACTAGGGTCAAGTAAGTGGGCAGCAGCCTCAGTGATACCAGATAACAATGGATCCACGGTACCCAAAAGAAGGTTTGCGCTATAGCCTCCCGAAACACCGGCAAATGCTGCAGCTAACCCAGCTAATGGATGCCTGCCTAAAGAATGAAATATCATTGCAGCCAGCGGAATTAAAACTACATAGCCTAGTTCAGAAGCTGTATTAGAGACAATACCAGCAAAAACGACTGTTACCGTTACCATACGCTTAGAAGCATTCATCACTAAAGCTCGCATGGCTACAGACAACATTCCAGAATGTTCTGCAACAGCAACACCTAACATTGCGACTAGAACAGTACCTAACGGTGCAAATCCGGTAAAATTAGTCACCAAACCGGTAACAATGCGCTGTAGGCCTTCACCGTTAACCAAAGAAACGACTTTGATAAGGCCATCCTCTGCCCGCCCACTACTACCTTCGGGTCTGGGATCGGAAACGCTAACCTCAAAATACCCAAGTAGGCCACTAAGCAATACGATGCCTAGTGCAAATAAAGCAAACAGCGTTACTGGATGAGGTAGTAAATTACCAAGCCATTCAACAGTTGCTAAAAAACGATTAAACCAGCCTTTATTGGCCGTTGTACTTAGGTTGTTTGGTGATTGCTGACTCAAAATTTTCCCTTACAGTGAAAACAAAATTGGAGACAGTTTATAGATAAATCATCTCAGGTTCAAAAAGTTAGGTTTTTGGTCAATTATTAGCCTACCAGCAGGCTTTAAAAGGTTGTTTAATATCATTAAAGTCAAAACTTAAATCAACGCTATCTATTCAAACTTGTGTACTTAGCGAGTCTAGAAATAAAGAAAAGTCACCTAAAACATCATATACTGATAGGGCTAACGCTAGTGTTGTATATTGTTACGCATAAATTGCTCGCTAAATTAAGTTTTAATAGATTTATAGCTGGTTACAGCTTAGTCCTGTCAATGCGCAATTAAGGCTATTAGGCTCCGCTATTTACAAGGATAAACATGAATCAACAAAAGATTATCGAATTGCTAGAAGCGCAAAAGAATGAGCGCGGCATTAAAAATTGGCACAAGTTGAGCGAAACTGGCGGCCTAAAAACCTTTGGTATTGGTTTAACCCAACTCCGCAAACTGGCTAAGAAAATAGGTAAGAACCATGATTTATCCATGGCACTTTGGCAGTCGGATTATTATGATATTAAAGTTATTAGTTTGCTTATTGACGAGCCTAAAAAAATTACTCGCGAGCAAGCAGAAAAACAAGTCGATGAACTTAATGCAGGCATGTTACGTCACGTGTTCAGTTCTTGTGATGCAACATTGCCTAAAACAGCTTTCGCATTTGAGCTTTGTAATGACTGGATAAACAGCCAAGACACAACAAGACGAAATTGTGGTTATGGTTTACTCTATGAATTAAGCAAAAATAAACGTCACCCAGCCCTAACTGATAATTTTTTCTTAGAAACAATCAAGCAGATTGATGAAACTATAGACAGTGAAGACAACAAGGTACGTATGTCAATGGCTGGTGCGTTGATTGGAATAGGTAAACGCAATAAAACCCTTAACAGTGCTTGTATTAAAGTTGCCAAGCGCACTGGCTCAATAGATTATAACGATAGCGGAAGTAAATGTGAGCCGATCGATATCATGAAGCATTTAACGAGTGACTATTTAAAGCAAAAGTTCAGTGCTTAATTTGTAGTTGCTGAGATGTGAACTGCCCCTTATGAATACGAGGCGCAATATCCCTGTGGAGTTCACCAATATAATGATTATACGCTTTACTCACATTTTAGCTTTTCTTTAAGTTTGATAAACTTTTCCTTAGCTTCTTTTAGACCATTCGCACCAATCTCAGATTCTATTTGTAACACACCACTATTCGAAGATTCATACCCTAAATGACTTGCCATGTAGAGCCACATAAGAGCCTCTACAATATTTTTCTTAATTCCTTCACCACGATATAGGTGCATTGCAACGAAATCTTGTGATTGAGGAATACACATATTGGCTGCAGTCAAAGAGTGGCCTAAAGCTTTTTTTTGATCCTGTTTAACACCATCGCCTTGCGTATATATTACACCCAGCATTGCGTTCCCTAACCCATCTCCTTGAGCTGCACTTTTTTCAAAGAGTTCTAAAGCCTTAGCTGTATTTTTTTCTATGCCGTCTCCATAAAAATAGTGAGTACCTAAAGCAGACTGGCTACTAGCTTCGCCTTTATCAGCTCCTTGCTGGAAAAATATTAATGCCATTTTCATATTTCCGTTCTCATACATTTGAACACCGGCCTCGTAGTTTGATTTGATTCGTAAAGAAACCTCCGCCAAAGATATAGTCGGGATAACAAAAATAAATAATAATACAAGTCTTAATTTCATAGTCTAATTCCAAAATCTATTAGGATACAAGTCAGCATTGAGACACTCGTTTTCTCGGATCGATTCCAATGAATGGCTATACACTCTTTATTTAGCATTCTGACAATAATCGTCGAATGCAGCACTTAACTTTTCAAGTTTACTAAAAAAACAATATGGGCGCTTCCACAATGTCCTTTTTTTCTTTTATTTGTTAAACCTGTGAAAGCCGTGTTAGCAATTTGCGCGAAAATATTCATTGGGTATAAACAATTGAATCGAAAGCAATCTATGTTAAATCATACTCGATCAAGCACCAAAATCATCAATATTAATAGCACTTGGCTCAACACCAAGTGACAACAATAGTCTTTTAACGGCTTCATTCATAACCTGAGGCCCGCAAATATAGAACTCACAATCTGCTATCGAATGGTGCTGACTTAAATATTGATCATAGATTACTTGATGAATATAGCCCGTACTTCCATTCCAGCTATGATTTTTTGGTAAATGTGATAATGCTACGTGCCAGCTAAAGTTAGAATGCTCTTTGACTAGTTGTTCAAACTCTTCTGCGTAAAATATTTCAAGCTCATTACGAGCGCCAAACCAGAGGGAAAGCTTTTTGTTTGTTCTAAGCGTTTTTAATTGAGTTAATATGTGCGAGCGCAACGGCGCCAAGCCTGCTCCGCCGCCTATAAAGATAATCTCTTTGTCATTATCCTTTGCGTGAAATTGTCCGAATGGACCGCTCAACATTACCTCATCACCTTGCTTTAAATTAAATGCAGCAGTTGAACCTTCGCCGCTTATATTACCTTCTAGGGGCAGCGCTAATCGTATGTTAAATACTAGGCGATCATTTTCAGTCGGAGGGTTTGCCATAGAATAAGCACGGCTAATACTTTCACTTCGAGAAGAACTGAGTTGATACAATTTATTAATGTCCCAAAACGCTTGAAATTTTTCTGGGACCTTTTGATTATTTAAAGCGCTAACTCCCTTTTTAAAGTGCATTAATACATACTCTCCCGCTTGGAATGTAAAGTCTGTATCGTTTGGCATTGCCACTACTAACTCTTTAATCAGTGGTGTTTTAAATTCATTGCTAATGACTTTGCAGTTTAACAACTGTTGCGTAGCAACCGAATCAGGCAAAGTTACTTGAACTCCATTGGTTAGTCGATGCTGGCATGCTAAACGCACCCCCTGCTGTATTTCCTGCTGGGTTAGCATCGCTTTGTCTGATTCAGAAGCCGCTGCACTTGGATCGAGTGTCACCTTGCATAGGCCACAGCTACCACCGCCGCCACAAGTAGAAGGTAATTGGTAACCTTGCTTTGCTAAAAAGTCAAAAAGATTACTGAACTTGGGTGCTGAAGTCTCACTTGTAAAGGCACCTGGACCACGAATGACAACCGCACTTCTTTTAAACCGAGCGAATAAATTAAAGTCACTTAAATGAAACACTTTAAATAAAATTAGTAGGCCGGTAACTGCTATAAAAGAACTAAGGGCAACGGAAAAAATCACTAGCGAATTGTTCATATCGCTCCGCTCGCTGTAGTCCATAATATGTAACATCCAAAAGATGTCAAAAAGCCGCCAAGTGTCTGTTTTTAAGCCATAGAATCGGCCAGTTTTGGCATCAATATAAATGTTTGAGTTTTCAGCGTCGGAATAATCGACACGCCACACAGGCAAACTAAATTTTCGATTCTCTGTTGTCCTTTGGGTTTCTTTATTTATAGCGACAACTTCTCCATCACCTGCGTAAATTTGGTCGGCAATTTGTTTCGCCTTATTTTCGGTTATAGAAATGTGATCTAAATTTTTAGTATCAATTAACCATCGATCCGTTTCGCTGCTCACAGCAAAAACCGCTTTACCAAGTAAGCTCAAAGTTTGAACTGCGGTTAATTCAGGGTAACGCTTGGCTATCTTGGAATAAGCTAATGAGGTAACTGTCTCACTGTGCTTAGCTTGCTTATTAATTAGCTTGTTTCCTTTTACATCGTCATGCTGCAAAAAGCTAAACATCATACCGGTAAACATCCATAGCACTAGTTGAATGCCAATAATTAGCGCAATCCATTTATGCAGCTTTTTTAATTTTGAAACTAAATTACTCGATGCAGGCTGAGCTTGACGAAAACTGTATACCAGTAAACCGACACCACTAAGTGTTAGCAATAAGCCTATCGTTGATGCTAGTCGTAATAAGTTATTGTTGATGTTTTCGCGAGTATCATAGTCCATGATATGCAACATCCAGAAAAAATCAAAAAGTCGCCATAAATCGCTGCGCTTAGAGCGAAGTGAGCCAGTGTCTGGAGTAAAATAGAGCGTAGAATTGAGCCAGTCGTCGTAGCTCACCTGCCATATTTCTTTTTTCAATCCACCTAATTCTTTTGGATAAGCCGAAAGTCGTTGTACCGATCTAATTGCTCCACGGCCTTGATATATTGCTGCCGCGTTTTCTCTAATTTGCTGTTCATCAATTTCAGGAAGCCGCTCTAGCGACTCAGCTGAAAGCCGAATAACACCCTGCTGATTGTTAATAATATAGACGGGCTGACCAAATAAAACCTTAAGCTGAATAGAGGAAGCCTCTTGAGCTACGTCATTAAGCGTCGCGCTATCAAGCGATTTAATGCGAAAACTTGAAAGTTGTTTATTAGGAAAAGGCTTGACTAGATGATCACCATGAATTATCTGAATTTGCACTGCAGTCATATAGAGACCAGTAAGACACCAAAGCAATGCTTGTAAGCCAACAATTAGCGCTAGCCATTTGTGATATTTTCTTATGTAATTTGCTAGCTTCAAAACATACCTCTAATCGCCAGTTATTTTAATTGTTGGGAAAATTATATAGAATCCACTGGGAAGTAGAAACACTAACCAATGTACAGCCAATTTTTCTTGTTAGTAACACGAATATAAAAGGTAAAAGTGCCAGTGCTAATAACGGCACTTATTTAATATCAATAGCAAAACTAAGCTGGGCTACTTTTCATAAAATGCTGACTAACTTCAGCTTAAGCTAAGAAAGTTTTACAATCTAATTAGACCAATGAATATGGCTGATTTTCCACTGACCATCTAATTTTCTTAGCACCATGGTTTCCATAGTGATAGAGTCAATCTCTTTTCCTTTAAAGCGACCTTTAGATTGAGTGCGTTTTGTTGAAATAGCAGTATCTGCATAGATTCTAACTTGATGCTCTAAAGTTTCGCTGCTTAATCCTGCTAAATAATTCATATCCGCAAGCATATGATGGTGTGCGTACTCTGTAGCGGAACGTTCAGCTCGCCCCCCCTCGTAAATTAATACATTATCATCGAGTAAACTAATTGCTACTTTAGTATTTTTATTTTTTAATGCCTTGTGGAATAAATTAACTACCTTTGCTGGCTCGCTATCACTCCCTAGCATTAGTGTTACGCTTGTTGTTTTTGGAGCTTCAGCTAAACTCGCAAATGATAGAGTGATAGCGCTTAGTATAAATAGAATTAGATTTGCAGTTTTCATTATTTGCCTCGTTAAATTACATGTTTGGTCCAGTCGCAGTGGAAAGGATTGCAGTTATAAAAAGAATGCTTAGCCCAAGAATAATCTCTCGAGTTATAGAATGTTTAAGCGTTATTTTTACCTTTGTAGAGTATTCTAGCTGTGAAACAAGATATAACTTGTGATACAAAGCGATTAATAAAATGCCACTCACCCCGGCTAACTTAGCTATAAATAGCCAACCGTACAAACGTTGAAATATAGTAAAGGAACCATCTGAAATATTATATAGAAGTAACAATCCAGTCGAAATGATGCATAACACCACTCCCAATGCTGTTTTTCCAAAAGACGTCATTATTGCTTGAAGCTTTTCTATTATCAAAATGTCACATGCTTGGCGTAATGGAAGTAACGAACCTATCCACCAAGCGACACCTAGAAAGTGGACCAACAAAAACAATCTAAATGGCCAAGCTAACTCTGCTGTATGTCCAACAAAAGCAAAAGTATTGGCAATTAAAATAGCGCCAATCAAAGTGCAAATGGCACCTAAACTACGAATGGCTAAATGATTATTTGGTGCTAGCGAAAAATGAATAACGCCCATAAGTAAGAAGCCTAGTAGTTGTTGCAACAGCGCATCGCCGACAGGACTTTGCCACAGCATATTAATATACAAACTATTAAATGCGCCATTAAACCCTTCCTCTGCGAAGGAGCCAACTTGCACTAGAAAATAGACTACGGCTGTCAATAAACCGCAAATAATACTTTGCAGGTAATAACGATTTATCGATTTAAGCAATCGTGCTTCTTCCGAGTGTCGTAATCGCATGTAGCCTACACCAATAGCAATACCTGCCGTTAAATACAAGCAATACTTAAGCACAACTGATAGTACTATCCATACGGATAACGCCATTATTGACCTACCTTTAGTCTTTTTCTACGACTTTTTGATCTCGTACTAACGAGTCGTCAGTTAATGTGAACTGGAACTCTCCGTTCATTTTATGAGTATCTTTTCCCATAGCAACCCAAGTCACTTTATAATTATCGCTTTCGAGTACAGGCACCGGAATTGCGAATGTCTCACTAAACATCGGTGACAGCTTAAATGCCAACTTTACTTGACCTGACTGCTCAGAATGCAACTCAACTTTTATTAATTTTACGGCTTTGGAAAAGGTGAGCTGAAGTGATTCTGGTGACGAGTTGATACTGCTACCGTGAGCGGGTGTGCTGGCTATTAGGCTTGAGTGAGAAATAGCATTCAAGCTAAACAGCGAAATAAAAATGCTCAGTAAGCTCAGTTTTAGAATAGTCATTGTTTTACCTTTTGGTTTAAAAATACGATTTAAGTAGCGGTCTCTTAATTATTATTTATGTTGATGCTTCTTTTACGCCATAAAAAATAAACAACAGGCAATACCAGTAAAGTTAATAATACTGAACTCAGCATCCCACCGACCATAGGCGCAGCAATGCGACTCATCACTTCTGACCCAGTACCTGTGCCATATAAAATAGGCAATAACCCAATGATAATAGCCGCCGCGGTCATCATAACGGGACGAACCCTTAAGCCAGCGCCTTGTAAAACGGCTTGCATTAGTTCTTGCTGAGTGATTTCAGATTTAGCTTGCTGTTTCTCTTTAACTAAATTTTGATAAGACTGATTTAAATAGACTAGCATTATCACCCCAATTTCAACTGCAACACCTGCCAAGGCAATAAAACCAACGCCAACAGCGACAGAGAAATTGAAGCCTTGCAAATACATTAACCAAATACTGCCGACCATAGCTAACGGTAGTGTCCCCATTATCAATGCAACTTCGACAATGTTTCTAAAGTTCATAAACAGTAGAATAATAATAATTCCGAGTGTTAGAGGGATAACGTAAGTTAGTTTTTCTTTAGCGCGAAGCATATATTCATATTGACCAGACCAACTAATAGAATATCCTGGAGGAAGGCTTATTTTATCCTGAACAATCTTTTGTGCTTCGACCACGTAACTACCAACATCCACATTTTCTATATCAATAAAAGCCCAACCATTTAATCGGGCGTTTTCACTTTTTATACCAGGAGGACCATCTTCAACATAAATATTTGCAACATCCTGAAGTGCGATGCGCTGGCCGCTGGGAGTCAAAATCGGTAGCATAGCAAGTCGCTCAGGTGAATTGCGGTAGTCTTGCGGGTATCGAAGATTAATTGGGTAGCGTTCTAGCCCTTCAACGGTTTGCGCTATATTCATTCCGCCAATAGCAGTTGCAACCACTTGCTGAATATCTGCAATATTCAGTCCGTAGCGCGCAGCTTTTGCTCGTTGAATATCGACTTTGATATATCTACCACCTGCTACCCTTTCCGAATAAACAGAGGCGGTCCCAGGTACATCCTTAAGTATCAGTTCTAGTTGCTGGCCTATTTTTTGAATTTCGCTTAATTTCGGCCCCGCTATTTTGATTCCAACAGGTGTCTTAATTCCGGTTGCTAGCATATCGATTCGAGTTTTTATGGGCATAACCCAGGCATTAGTTACCCCAGGTAACTTAACTAAATTATCAAACTCTTTAATTAAGTCTTGTGTGGTCATGCCATCACGCCATTCATCCCTTGGTTTTAGCTGGATAAATGTTTCTATCATAGTCAAAGGCGCAGGATCGGTCGCTGTTTCTGCTCGCCCTACTTTACCAAAAACGGTTTCAACTTCGGGTACGCTACGTATTAATTTATCTGTTTGTTGCAGTAACTCACGCGCTTTACCAATAGAAATACCTGGATAAGTTGTAGGCATATACATTAAGTCGCCTTCGTCTAGTGGCGGAATAAATTCACTACCTATTTTATTAACCGGCCATAATCCAATGAGCAAAATTATAAATGCAATTAATAAAGTGATTTTAGGAAATTTTAAAACACTTTTTAGTAGCGGCATATAACCCGCAGTAAGCAAACGATTAACTGGATTTTTATGTTCAGAAATCACCTTCCCACGAATAAAATAGCCCATTAATACAGGAACTAAGGTAATTGCGAGTGCAGCGGCAGCAGCCATGGCGTAGGTTTTAGTAAAAGCCAACGGGGCAAACATTCTGCCTTCCTGGGCTTCTAAGGTGAATACAGGCACAAAACTTACGGTAATAATTAACAAGCTAAAAAATAAAGCAGGACCGACTTCTGCGGCTGAATCAGCCACTATTTTCCAGCGATTCTCCTTGGTGATAGGCGTTCTTTCCATGTGCTTGTGCATGTTTTCTATCATGACAATTGCACCATCTATCATTGCGCCAATCGCAATGGCTATTCCGCCTAGCGACATAATGTTTGCATTTAAACCTTGCCAATACATAATAATAAATGCGGTAAGAATACCAACCGGTAAACTGATAATTGCCACCAATGAGGAGCGAACATGAAATAAAAACGCCATACAAACTAGCGCGACTACCGCAAATTCTTCAAGCAATTTAATCCAAAGATTATTCACTGCTTTCTCAATTAATCGACTCCGGTCATATACCGGTACTATTTCGACGCCGGCAGGTAAACCTAGCTTAAGATTTTCAAGTTTAGCCTTAACCCCTTGAATGGTTTTTTGCGCGTTTTCGCCATATCGCATCACAACGATTCCGCCAACTGTCTCGCCTTCTCCATTAAGCTCAGCAATGCCACGACGCATTTGTGGTCCTAAAGATATATCTGCAATATCTTTTAGTAAAAGCGGCGTACCATTATCATTTACGCCCAAAGGAATATTACCGAGATCCGTTTGATTCTTAATATAACCACTAGCACGTACCATGTATTCTGCTTCTGCCATTTCGACTACAGACGCGCCTATTTCTTGGTTCCCTCGATTAATAGCCATTTGTATATGTGACAATGGAATTCCAAAAGCGCGTAATTTATCAGGATCAACTTTGACTTGGTATTGCTTGACCATGCCCCCGAGTGCAGTGACTTCTGATACTCCCGGTACCGTTTGTAATTCGTATTTTAAAAACCAATCTTGAATACTTCTTAGTTGGCTTAAGTCGTGTTGACCCGTTCGATCTACTAAAGCGTAAAGATAGATCCACCCTACGCCCGTGGCATCAGGCCCTAGCTGAGTTTTTGCATTAGCAGGCAAAGTTGATGCAACCTGACTTAAGTATTCAAGTACTCGACTACGCGCCCAATAGAGATCGGTCTTTTCATTAAATATTACGTAAACATAAGAATCGCCGAAAAATGAATAACCCCGCACTGTAACTGCGCCGGGCACAGAAAGCATAGCCGTAGTTAGCGGATAGGTAACCTGATCTTCGACCACTTGTGGAGCTTGCCCAGGATAGGATGTTTTAATGATAACTTGCACGTCAGACAGATCGGGAATGGCATCAACGGGTGTGTTTTTAAGCGAATAAATTCCAAGCCCTACAATCATTAAGGTAACAAGCACCACGAAGAAACGGTTACCTACCGACCAACGAATAATTGATTCAATCATGCTAGTCTCCTAATGATGTTGCTGATTTTGATTTTGATTTTGATTTTGATTTTGCTGATAATCTTCATCATCAGTCTTCATGGCAAGTAATTCTACAATTATCAAATCATCCTTTACTTCAAATCGAAACTTTATCTGCTTGCCAGCTGTTAGTTGGTTAATGTCGATATTATCAGCCAAAATAAAATCCATAGTTGCCGCTTGTCGACTCCATTTAGCGATAGGCCCTCGGCTAATATTGAGCAAACGAGAATTTCTATCGATAGAATTAATTACGCCGTCTACTTCCGCCCAAGGTACCTCTTCTTCTGATTCAACACTTGCTTCGTCCATTATATGAATATCGCTTATTATATAGTCTTTATTTAAGTCGCGGGTTATTTCAATATGTAAATTCATTCCGGCTTTCAGTTGCTGTAAATCTACTGATTTTTCAAGCAGAAAATCCATAGTCATTTCTGGCCAGTCCCACTCAGCTATAGCACTATGAGTCGCGTTAACCGTACGACTTTCGTGAATGACCGAATTTATCCTAGCTGCTGTCCATACAGCTTCGGGCTTATCCTGTTTGACCAGCATGCGTTTAAAGTCTGAAGTTTTGCTTGATTCTGAGTCAATTAAAAACTGCGCAGAAACTACAATATTATCTTGCTCACTTATGCCTTCAAGTACTTCAATCGACTTATCATCTTGTAGTCCTAAGATAACTTCAACTGACTTAAATCTGCCGCCATTTAAAGCGAGTACGAGACGATTTTGATTACCGGTGCGAATAACAGCCTCTCTCGGTACAACTAGTCTTTCCTCTAACGAGTCAGCATGAATTTCTACTTGCGCGTACATATTAGGTTTAAGCTGGCGATCGCGATTATCAAACTTTAAACGGAGTTTAGCGGTACGAGTTTTAGCATTTAAGGTGGGGTAAATATAATCTACCTTTCCTTTCCAAACTTTCCCCGGTAGATAGTCTAAGGTCATTGTCACCGGCATATTCAGTTCAACAAATGGTAATTGCCTTTCGAATACTTCTGCTTCTACCCATACATGATCAAGCGCACCTATCGACATTAAGGTAGTACCTGGCTGAACAAAAAAGCCCTGCCTCACTTTTAAATTATCGACCACTCCCGATTGAGGCGCATAAAATGTGATGGTTTGCGAAACCTTTCTAGTTTCAATTAAAGCTTGAATACTTCGTTGCGGAAGTTGTAACGCAGTTAAACGTTCTCTGGCTGCGCGTATTAAACGTTCATTCTTACGCTCTAATGCGAGCAAAAATTCTTCTTGCGCATTAACAAGTTCGGGTGAATAAATCTGATACAAGGGCTCGCCTTTTTTTACTGGGTCACCTTCAGCTTTTATAAATAGCTTTTCTATCCACCCTTGGACACGCGGATGAATATGAATCAATTGATCTTCATCGTATTGAATATACCCGACAGTTGTCATTTTAGGTTTTAACTTTGCGCGCGTAACTTTGGCAGTTCGCACTCCTAAATTATTAATCACTTCGGGTGAAATGCTAATAGTGCCAGGTCCAGCATCTCCTGCATCATTTGCTTCTGCGTATACAGGAATAAGATCCATGCCCATTGGCGATTTACCTGGCTTGTCTCGTCTGTAATTTGGATCCATTGGTGCAACCCAGTATAAAGGCTCCGAAGTCGAAGCCGACGCAACTTTGGTGCTGCTATCACTAGCTCCAAAAAGGAAATAAATGCCCGCTATTAAGATTCCAAATGCTAACCCGATAACCGCTGACGAAAATGAAAATTGTTTTTGCATGGTTATTCTCCAAGTGAAGCAGAAGCTTGTTGCTGCTCACTACTATAAAAATAATAATTGAGTTGGCTAATTGTTTTTAATCGCTCGACGCTAATATCAAGTGCATCTATTTCTGCATTGAGCTGCGCTATTCTAGAACGAACGACCTCTGCAAAATCACCATCGTCATTAGTGTACGCAGTCAATGAAGCTTCAGCCTGTTCTGACATTTGCGGTAATAAACGCTCATTATAAAGTGATTGTCGCTCGTTTAGCTTGAGCAACTGTACTTTTAGCGCCTCAATCTTTGCTAAGAAATTTCTTAACAAAATCCACTTTTCAGTTTTAATTGACTCGGTAGTGTAGATAGCGGAGCTAACTTGTTTGTCTTGTCTGTTTGCAGTAAACAGTGGTAAGTCAAATGTGACTCCCAAAGAGAATAAGTCGGTGCGTACTTGTCCACTTGGCATGTTTTCACGGTAGCCATAGCTAGCGTTGATTCCCCAGCTGGGTTTATACTTTTGTTTAGCCAAATCAATGGATACTTTACTGGCTGCGACTTTAGTATCGACTGCTTTAATTAGCGGGTGGGCTTCAACCATTTTGGCAAGGCTATTTGCATGAATAGTGCTACTTTTGAGAAAACTTGTTGGGTATAAGGGGCTCACACTTGGTAGTTTAGTTGCAAACTCTATATCGTTAAGCTGGGCAAAACCCTGTTGATTACTAGCGCTCATGTAGGCTGAAGAATACTGATTACCTAACCATTCCATCAGCTGCTGCCGCGTAACCATTTCTTGTTGACTTAATTTAGTTAGCTTGTCATCTAAGCGGGTTAACTCTAGTTGTGCCCGAATAATGTCTTGCTGCCTGGTTTTACCAACAGCAGAAGAATAGCTTGCTTGCGCCACATCAGCTAGCTGTTCAAATAGAGCTCTATTTTCTTCAATCAAAGTAATACTTAACTGCGCTTTGTAAGCATCTAGCCAGAGCTGTGTTACTTGCATTGTAAGCATGGCTTTACGATTTTCTCGTTGGTACGGTTGCTGCTCACTGAGGAGGCTATACTGCTTAGATTTTAATGCTAAGCTATCTCCTTGAGGGAACATTTGACTGACACCTAGCTTAAACTGAGTCATCCCCTCCTGGTTAAACGCGAAATTATCCGTAGGAATATTCGCTAGGCCTACAGAAACCTTGGGATCGGGTAATGTATTAGCTGCCACACTGTCAGCGACCAATGCTTTCTCAAGATGCAAGCTTTTGACTAGCCAAGGATCATTATCAAGTGCCAGTTGAATCGCTCGGCTAAGTGTTAATGGTTCGGTCAGTTGCATCGAAAACACATTTTTAGACAAAGTTAACAAGCAAATCAGCAGTAAAAAGTGTGCTTTTTTCATGGGTTATTCCTTTAGCGGAATTTAAAAATTAATAAGTAAAAATTATGCTGTATTGGCAGTGATCAATTGATAGAAATAATTAACCTAGCTTTTAATAAAACGAGGGAAAATCACCGAGATACAGACGGATCTACCCTGTATTAGGCTAGAATGGGTGGGCGGTAAAGCGAAGTGGGGATTCGACTGACTGCAAGCGAGATCGCTTGAGCCGCTAGAGTTGAAGATTTTATAAAGCTTGAATCACTAATTAATTGGGAAAGTGCCAAGGAGTAACAACTTCCCATAGAGCAGTGCTCTTCTTGGTTACAGCAATCGTCGACAGCCGCTAACTCATCAGCTTGCTCGTGCGAGTTCATATTATGCATCGAATGGTCCATCACTTGCGCGCTAGACTCACTTAATTGTCCCTTTGAACTCATCATATCGCAGGCCATTGCTGACGCAAATGTAACCTGACAGATAAAAGTCAGTAACATTACGGCAATATTGATGGGCTTGCTTTGCATAATAACGGTTTTATTTTTAATTAAGTGCTCTTAGAATACACGAATTATGTAAAAGTTCAATTATGAATGCAACTCATTTGCGTAAACCTTATATCGAGTAACAACGAAACAAAAAATTACTAGAAACTAAGCTTGAATGGTAAGCACTCCTCGCTATCACTAACCAACTAGTTACCACAAGATCAAAAGAAAGTAGCAAAACGCTTGGGCAAAATTGAAATAATCCTACTATGTGAAATGACACTATGCTTTAGACTTTGGCTACCTCTTGTAAACCTTGTTTAAAAAACAACCTAGAAGCTAGATACGGCAGCATTAATTGATATAATTACTCAATATTTGAACTACACTTAGTGTTTAACTCTATGTGTGTAACTAATTTGAAAATAAGCAGCGTCTCTACCCGCAATGAATTCTAGTCGAAATACAATTGATGTTTATCTTGACGCGATAGCAACTTATAGCAATGCGGCCTCAGTTAATTTATGCCTATACCCTATTAACAATACAGAAAAAGCATTTGCCGTATATAAAAATACGCAAGCTAAACTACCAGAGTTTGAATCGAATTCCTCTCTCGAAGAGTTAATTAGGCCATTGCATAGTCAGCATTCCGGTTCTTCTAATTTCTTTGTCGTTAATGGAAAAATAGCATGTTCAAAATTAATTTTCTTGAATATTTCAAATTTACACTCACTATATCAAGCGAAAAATCCACTCTGTATTAAAGAAAAGCGTATAGACACATTAGCGGTTAATAACGAACAATCTGAACCAGTTTGGCTTTGCTTAGGCTTGATATTTAAACAATCCCCTCCAAACTGGTTACAAGAAAACGATAACCTACATGTACCATTTATGAATCATGCTCCACTTTTGAGTAAACTGCTTTATTTGGGTAGTTATCTTATTGAAGAAGCTGAAAAAAATAAGCGTTTCTTGTCTGATCCTATTACCTCACTGTCTGGACGAGTTGACTTTCAAAATCGTTTAGGAGAACTCTTAAGTTCTGCAAACGTTGTTGCGCTAATATTGATTAATCCCATGGACTTTCAACAGATTAACAAAAAATTTGGACATGACGCTGGAGACTCTGTTATTGGTGAAATAGCGACTAAACTTGTTAGTTCGGTACGTAAAAGCGATTTATTAAGTCGCTTTGGAGGAGCATTGTTTGCCGTAGGAGCTAAAATCAAGCTGACTTCAGAGCTGCAGCCATTACTCGAAAAACTACAAAAATCCCTATCAAAATCAAAGTACTTGAATGGTACCCTTTCACCTGATTTTAATTTTGGCATTTCAATTTTTAACAGAAATGATAACGTAGAATTAGTATCTGACCCTGTCAATGATTTGATAGGAAAAGCTGACCAAGCGCTTTTCGCTGCTAAACAAGAAAAAACGACTCACTTTGTAGTCTGGCAAGAAGAGCAATTAGAAAAGTTTAGTTATCACCCAGATCATATCGGCAATATTTTTACTGCTGATACTGCTACTGATTACAGAAACATGTTATTGCTCTGGGATATATCCAATCTTATAGCTACTAACAATGATTTCTACAGTTTACTCGAAAATTTTATTGTGAGACTAGCAAAAACCTTTAATTTCCATTTTGCAGGACTCTTCAAATTAGAAACGCCTAATAAATTATCTATAGACTGTTGTTATGCGATAGATGCTGATGAAAATATTTCTACGATATCATCCCCTAAATCTGATTATACAAAGTATATAAAGAAGCTTGTTACAAGCAATAAACCTTTTACGCCTATATTGACCGCTCTAGACAACGATGAAATGTTATTTATCGTTCCGTTTAATGACAATGAATTAATTTTTACTTTAGTTGGTAAGAAAAACGTTTTTAGTATAGCGAGTGACAGTCAATTATTGTTAATTGCCTTAGTAAAACAACTAGGTCGAGCTCATGTCAGAGCAACGTTAGAAAAAAAATTAAACTTACAACTGCTTTCGCAACAGGACAAATTAAAGGCGGAACTTAGCGAGTTGAAACAAAGTATAAACGCCAGCGAACTGCATTATCAGTCTGAAGTAATGCAAAAACTAATGAATAAAGTACAAAGAACCGCGAAGTCAAATACTACAACGCTAATTATTGGCGAGAGTGGCACAGGTAAAGAGCGGCTGGCGCATACAATTCATCAACTAGGGAGCCGCTATGATAAGCCGTTTGTAATTGTCGACTGTGGTTCAATTCCTGAGTCGCTAATTGAATCAGAGCTTTTCGGATATATAAAAGGAGCTTTCACCGGTGCCCAAAATGCTAACAAAGGTCGCATACTTGAAGCCGACGGTGGTACTTTAATGCTAGATGAAATAGGTGAACTCCCAATACAAGTACAAGCAAAACTACTTAGATTTGTACAAGAAAAACAGTTTACCCCGGTCGGCGGTACGCAGACAATTAGTGTGAATGTTAAAATAGTGGCCGTTACTAATCGAGATCTTGAGGATGAAGTCAAGCTTGGAAACTTTAGGCAAGATTTATTCTATCGACTTAATGTTGTTGTACTGAGGCCTCCTCCCCTTCGACATCGCATAGACGATATACTGCTACTCGCAAAACACTTTCTTAAGCGCTATAGCATTCAACATGAAGAGCCTCTTAAGACTCTTGCAGAAGATGCTATCCAAAGCATGCTCAGCTATCATTGGCCAGGAAACGTTCGTGAACTAGAAAATAAGCTGATGCAAGCGAGTTTGTTATGTGAGGACAATCTAATAACATGCAAAGATCTTAACATTAATAGCCTCAATAACGACCAAAGTTCGCAAATAGTGAATATATATCAACAAGAGAAAATAAATGATGAGCGAAGTATTTCTACCATTCATTCATCACCTACTAAAATGAGTCATCCTTACTCTTCTCCTAAACCTTATGCCGCTTTATCTACTAGCTTAAATGAAAAAAATATTCTCACGTCATTTAAGGCAGGTGTTAACGAGCTTTTAACGTTTTTTCGCGAGAATAATGTTTTGAACAGAGCTTTTATTGGCCAATGGTTAGAGGATGATTTAGTTATGGAAACCTTTAAAGTTTGTAAAGGTAATTCAAAGCAAGTTGCGTTACGATTAGGTTTAGCAAACAGTACCGTGAGACGCAGGTTGAAAAAATTAGAGTTAATACAGCCAGAGAGGCCTAGAGAGTGGGGGCTAGTGCTCGATACTTTAATACCATTGATTCAAGGTGACATTTATATCGGTAAAGATAGTATAAAACAGCTGAAATTAATTTTGATGAATGAGGTACTTAATCAGTATGGTGATAACCCGACAATCGCTTCGACTATAATGGGTATGAGTGAGCCCACTTTTTATAAATGGAAGAAACAAATTGCAACCAAATCGAGTTAATATAAAACCGTTCAATAATTTAATAGTTCTTTATTCAACATCGCAATATTTTTGAAAGTCGGTTGAGTAAAGCTTATTTATTTCGAATCTACGTGGATTGCTTCCTTATATTGGTTAATTAGTAATCTCTCAATTACTGATGCGCTATTCGGTCGGCTAAAGTAATAACCTTGTAATAGCGCACAATAGTTGTGCTTAAGAAAGTTGATCTGACAGATATCTTCCACCCCTTCCGCGACTACTTTTAGCTTTAGCTTTTCAGCTAGTGCCATTATTGCACTTACTATAGCGCAGTCTTCACTCGCCTCCGAAATATCACCGATAAAGGAGCGATCGATCTTTAAGGTGTCGATGGGTAGTGACTTTAAGTAAGATAACGATGAATAGCCAGTTCCGAAATCATCGACGGCTAAGCGTATCCCCATTTCTTTTAAGCGCAATAACTTTTGTACGCTTTCGCCAAGGTTGCTCATAATAATACTTTCAGTAAGCTCTAGCTCTAAGTGGCAGGCACTTAGTTTATTTTCCTTTAGAGCTGCAAAAACATTATCTAAAAAATTAGGATGGTCAAATTGGCAGGCTGATACATTGACTGCCATTCTAGTAAAATGCGCTCCTTTGTCGAGCCACAGCTTAGCTTGTGCACATGCGTTAAATAGTACCCAGTTCCCAATGTTGACTATTAGTCCAGACTCTTCAGCAATTGGAATAAATTCGTCAGGTGAAACCAAACCTAAAGTTGGATGTGACCATCTTAATAAAGCCTCAACACTGGTCACCCTTCCCGTTCGGCTATCAATTTGAGGTTGATAATGTAAATGTAACTCATCTTTAGCTAGTGCTTTTCGCAGATCGGTTTCTAATCTTAATCGTTTACGAGCGGACGCATTCATCGCCATATCGTAAGTTCGATAGCCACAGCCACCTTTGCTCTTTGCTATATACATTGCTTTTTCGGCATTTCTTAGTAAACACTTAACATCAGTTCCATCTTTCGGGTACATGGAAACGCCAATACTAGGAGATACGACAACTTCCTGTTGATTTATAGTGATAGGTTGATTGATTGTTTTAACTAATCTTTTTGCTATTCTCTCTAGCGAGCTCTGCGCTTCGATATTTTCAAGATAAATTGTAAATAAATTGCCACCTATTCTTGCTAATTGCTCTGGTGCGCTTTGACTGTCTGCCTTAACCATAAATATATCACTTGATCTAAGGGCCTTACTCAATTTTTTGCTAATTTCTACAAGTAGTTTATCGCCAAAGTCATGCCCTAAAGTATCATTGAATCGTTTGAAATTATCTAAGTCTATGACTAGTAGCCCGGAAGTTACAAAACTATTTCTAGCTTGTGCTAACTTAGTATTAACAAGCTCAACAAAGCTTTGTCGGTTTGTTAATCCAGTTAATGCATCATAACGGGTTATTTGATTGAACATCGTTTTTTCATTTTGCTTAGTCGTACTTTTGGTAATTAAGTGGAATGTTCTTTGTCTAAATGTTTCTGTGCAAAATGGTAGTGGCATAAAATCACTCGCGCCGTTACTAAATGCTTTTTCTGACTCGTCAGGACTTATGCCTTGCGTAAGCATAAAAATTTCTGAGCCAATTCCTTTTGATTGGGGCTCTATTTCTCGACAAATTTGAAATCCACAGCTGTTCTTTATACATTCTGGTAGAATGATTACATTCGGTTTTAATCTCTCTAATAATAAACTTAGCTGAGCTTTAGATTCAGCTAAACAGAGACTAATGTCCTGTTCATTCAAGTTTTTTTCAATTAAGCTCATGATAGTTGAGTCAGGATCAAATACTACGACTGACCTTTCTGTTACCTGGCTTATATCTAATGCTAGCACTCAATTTTCCTCAAATAGTTTTCACTATCCACTTAATCTTCTATTAATTACATTGCGGTAATTGCTGTTCTTATACTTCAGTTGTTTCTGGTGTATTACACACTAATTTCACGTAACCATCTTCAACGACTTTATCTAAACTATTTGATAGTTGGTTCATAAAAGAGACTTGTGGTTTTTTTTCTGACTGACTAATACCTACCCAAGTATTCCTCCCTAAAGCTTTAGAGCGATAGAGCGCTTTATCTGCAATAGCTTGCACTTGTTCCCAGCTTAGTAGATGCGGATAACTCTTATGAAAAGGGTAAAACGAAAAACCAATAGAACAAGACAGATGTAATTTTTGTTTTAAGCCTATTTCAAAAGGCTCTTGGCTAATGCTTTTACGGAGCCTTTCTGCGAGTAACACTACTTCTTCTTCATTATTTGCTGTACCGATAACTAAAAACTCATCACCGCCCCAGCGGACTAAAGTATCTGAGCGACGACAGGTACGCTTTAGTATATTGGCAACATCAGTTATGACTCTATCTCCTGCCGAGTGACCATATGTATCATTGACAGGTTTAAATCCATCTAAATCAAACATTAAGAAAAATAGACGATGTTTAGACTCTGCGTTAGTTGAATTAGGTTCGTCTAGCTCGTAGAAACGTCGATCGGTATCAGCTATCACTTTGTCTATGACGTCATCTAGATAGCGCCTATTATTTAGCCCAGTCAGTTGGTCTGTTACACTGGCTTTTTGTAATTTACTATTTACAAACTGTAGCTCTTCAGTTCTTATCCTGACGTTTTTTTCAAGTTCTACACGGTACTCTTTCGCTTTTTCATTTCTAGCTATATAGGCTTTTGCAGAAGCTACAATCAATAAAACTAATATAATTGCATAGGCAATATAGGCCCACCAAGATTTCCAGGGCGCGGGTAACACTGTGACTGCTAAATCGATACCATGCTCACTCCATACGCCATCATTATTTGCGGCCATCACCTTAAAGTTATAACTACCAGCAGGAAGGTTGGTATAAGTCGCTCTACGTAGATTACCTGCATTGATCCAATTCTCATCAAAACCTTCGAGAATATAGCGGTATTGATTATTATTTGGTTGCGCATAATCTAACCCAGCAAATTCAAAAGCAACAAAGTAGTCCTGATGACGGATGTCGATTTTTTTTAGATTTCGTAGTTTATTATTTTCATGACTTTCGCTATTCATTTTAAGAAATTTTGTTAACACAACTGGCGGCTGGTGAGAATTTGGCTGGATGTCTTTAGGATTAAAAATTGTCAATCCGTTAGAACCACCAAAATATAAAGAACCTGAATCATCTTTAAAGTAGGCACCAGCATTAAAATCATTACCCTGTAAGCCATGGGAGGAATCATAGTTTAAGATCGATTCAGAAACGGGATCAAATTTACTCAAGCCACGATTTGAGCTCAACCAAAGAAATCCATCTTGATCTTCAACTATTCCATAAATAGCATTACTTGGTAGGCCGCTATTTCGATTATATTGAGTGAATTTATAGGTGCCGTTCTTCCTATCCGATCTAGATAATTTATTTAACCCTCCTCCATAGGTTCCTATCCATAAATTACCTAGTTTATCTTCGTGCAATGTCAATACGTGATCACTTGATATTGAATATGAGTTTAATGGATCAGACTTAAAAACTAGTGCTTGTTGATTAAACGGGTTGAATAAATTTAGTCCCCCGCCCCAGGTTCCCAACCAGAGTAGACCATCTTTACGAACTTCAATAGCTAAAATATTGTTACTACTTAAACTTTCAGGTTTTTTTACATCTTTTTTAAAATGAGTAAATATTGCCTTGTCTACCTCAAACAAATTAAGACCACCTTTAAAAGTACCCACCCAAAGGTTGCCATTCGATGCTGGTTTGATAACCGTTACACCATTAGCGCTTAAGCTATTTTCATTTTCTGCAGAGTGTTTAAATGAAGTAAATTTTTTTGTATTAATGTCAAATAGGTTAAGCCCATTATTTTTAGTTCCAATCCAAAGGTGGTCTTTAGAGTCCGCATGTAACGACATGACTTTGCGGCCAGAAAGCCCTTCAACTGTATTAGTCGGATGATAGTGATTCACTTTATCCTGTGTAATCTGATTTAATCCGTTATAGGTTCCCACCCATATATCACCCGATGAGCTTTGGTGGATCGCATTAACTCCATTGTCGGTTAAGCTTAATTTTTGTGTGGGAACATGATGTAAATGCTTAAATGCTTTAGTCGCACTATTCCACTTATTTAATCCAGCGTAGGTACCAACCCAGAAAACACCGCCGTTGTCATAATAAAGTTGCGTTGTTTTATTTGATCCAAGACTAAAGCGATTAAGTGGATCATGCCTAAGGTTATAGAAACTTTGGCTTTCTTGATTCCAGCGCGATAACCCCATATCAGTTGCAATCCAGACAAACCCCTCCGGATCTTCAAGAATGTCACGAACCTGGTTGTTATTTAAACTATTAGGATTTTGTGGATTATGTGAAAAGTGGACAAATTCTGTGGCACCAAATGGGAGCATACTTACGCCGTTATCGTAACTACCTACCCATAAATTTTTATTACTATCAATGAACAATGCTCGTGAACGATCGCTTGACAATTGCATCGAAGTAGAAACATTTCGATTGAACCTTGTAAAAGTTTCCTTAAGAGGGTCAAAACGGTTAAGACCTCCACCGTCCAATGCAATCCAAAGATAGCCTAAAGAGTCTTCGACAATGTCTCTAACCTTATTATTTGCTAGTGAGTTTTGGTTATAGGGGTCATACTTATAATGCTTAAAACTATCTGTATTTTCATCATATTTATCTAACCCGCCATCACTTCCTATCCAAAGGCGACCAGCACTATCAGAGAAAATAACTCTAATACTATTGTTACTTATAGCACCTTTTTTTTTGGAATGTTGATATCGGGTAAACTCTAGATTGTTAGCATCAAATCGATTTAGCCCACCTCCATCTGTGCCAACCCAAAGGTTCTTGCTGGCGTCTTCACCTAACGCTAAAATCAAATCGGAAGATATTGAGTTTTGATCGTTCTGATCGTAAGAAAATACTTTAAAGTTATACCCATCGAAACGGTTAAGACCTTCTTGAGTACCAAACCACATAAACCCATCTTTGTCTTGATGAATAGCAAGAACAGCTTCTTGAGATAAGCCTTGTTCAAGGTTTAAGTGCTGAAATCGAATATTAGGCTCAATCAAAGTAACTGCTACTAATGTATTTATTTTGATGACTAATAAAAAAGTTAGCCATTTTAAACTATGCATAAATACGATTCCGTAGCAGTTTGATAAATAGGATAATGACACTAGGCGCCTACTCCTGCTCTACCCACGAATTAACTTCTATATCAGTAGAATTGCTTTCATTCCAGGTGATACCTTCATTCCAGGTGATACCTTCGTTCCAGGTGATACCTTCATTCCAAGTGATACCTTCGTTCCAGGTGATACCTTCGTTCCACGTAATTCCTTCGTTCCACGTGATCCCTTCGTTCCACGTGATCCCTTCATTCCAAGTGATCCCTTCGTTCCAAGTGATCCCTTCATTCCAAGTGATCCCTTCATTCCAGGTAATACCATTAGCGTCAATTAAATAAAATTTTCCTTCAGCGTCAACTTGAGTAGGGCCTTGGTAATGCGTAGTTCCTTCTAAATCGGCTGTAATATCTAAGCCTTGGTTAGCACAACCAGTTGCGTTGCTATGGACCGCGGCCCAAGCATTAACTAGACCAGCTCCTTGATTGAATGGACTATACGCAATGCTTCCGTCACTATTAACTGCTGTTTGTGCAGAACTTTTTAAACGACATTTAATATCATTAGGACTCAGACCCGAATTAACTTGCAACATTAAGGCAACGGTACCTGCGACTACCGCTGATGCTTGTGAAGTTCCTGAAATTTCAAAATAATTTTCACCAACCGCAGCTTCAGGATGAGCGTTCATTAAAGTCGTCCAATAACGGTTATTTATTTTACCCAAAACATGACCACCCCACGCAACCACGTCTGGTTTAACAAAGCCATCGTGAGTGGGTCCTGCAGCCGAAAAGCTAGTAAGCCGATCGTCGGTATAGTCATACGGAGTGTAATGATCAGTCATCGCACCGACTGTTATAACGTAAGGTACGTTACCGGGAACAGAAATGGTCATTGGATCTGGGCCATTATTCCCTGCTGAAGTCACCACTACAATTCCAGCTTGCCAAGCTTTCATTACGGCTTGGTTGAGTGGGTCAGCCCAATAGTTAGATTGCGGCTTAGCGCCCACAGATAAATTTAAGACGCTAATTCCATAGCGGTATTTATTCGAGATAACCCAGTCAATAGATTTGATCATATTCACGTAAGTTCCCTTGCCGCTCTGATCAAACGCTCTAACAGCGACTATACTGGCATCAGGAGCGATTCCATTATAGTGGCCATAAGCATCGCGAACGCTACTAACTGCTACGCCAGCGATATGACTACCATGCCCATGCGCATCGGTATCACTGTTGGTACTTATTTGATAGCCGCGAATAGCATCATAATGCGCTAAGATACGATCTTGCTGATAACTATTACGTTTGAGAAATGCGCCACCTTTTGTCCCTACAGAAATACCGCTATCAATAAACGCGATGGTAACTCCTTTTCCTGTTATACCAAGACGGTGCAGCTCACTAGCTCCAGTTTGTCGAGTCACATTAGTCGCCGTAGAATAACTACTGGTAGTGACTGGATGATTGCTAAATACTTTAATTCCGTTAGTTA
The DNA here is from genome assembly GCF_053709105.1 of Aliikangiella aequoris. Lineage (NCBI taxonomy): Bacteria > Pseudomonadati > Pseudomonadota > Gammaproteobacteria > Oceanospirillales > Pleioneaceae > Aliikangiella > Aliikangiella aequoris. The sequence continues at coordinate 1,872,203 of NZ_CM132298.1, read as the reverse complement.
GCTTTAATGCGGATAACTGACGTTGACTTAAATTAGCAGCAACCGCGTTTATTATAGAAAGTTCGTCTGTTACTTCGCCGCCAACCTTGTTGACTAAGCGAATCATAATCTTTGTTTCCAAGCCTTGGATTATAAAAGATCGCTTTACCGATTGGGTAACTAGAGGCGTTTTTTCTATAATAGTCGGTTCATCTGATTTAGAGAACATGGCCTTCCCTAAACCGATGATTACGGTTAAAACAATTAATGCTTTAATCGCTAACTGGTATTGACCTAACTTTTGAACAATAACTAAATGGCTTAACATGCATATCTCCAATAAGGATATATTTTATCTATGCACTACTTAGCATAATATATGCCAATAATTCAGAATTATTTATGTCGTTGAAATATATAAATAAAATGATACGACAACAATGAAGTTAAACTTTACTATCATTATGACTTAATATATGACTTTCATTATGAGCAAACAAAACGATAACTAGTTAACATTTTTGGGTCATTTTAATAGTTGAGTTTTCTATTATATTAAACCCTCACACTGTCTTTTTTGTAGAGTGACAACTGGTATAGAAATTGATATTTTTCGCAGATTGCTCACAATGTATCCAGCATCTTACACTCAGCCTATTTTAAGCGGTACAGTGATAACAAGCGTTTGAAGGTAAATCAATAGTTGAATTGCGAGTGCGAGTCATTGTTGTTATCCCTTCTGGCTTTCCCTTCTTTAGCTTATATTGCTTTTTATCGCTTTTTGTTGAGCCGCTCTGTAGCGTCGAATATTCTCAGTAACGCTATCTGTCTTTTCAAACTTAACATCGGTTGGTGCAAGCATTAAATGCTCAATTGGTTCGCTAGGCTTAACCGGTAAATATTGGGCTATTAGGATAACTAATCCAAACTGAACTACAATGACTGGAATTAAAATTAGCATATTTCCGAAGAATATAAAGTTTGCCAACGGTAGCAACATTAAGGTCAGAAAATTTGCCAAACGCATTCTTAATGAATATTTGAAGAGATGACCACATCCTATGCATTTCATAACCTGATGAAATGCAAATATTTTCCAATACAACTCTTGTTTTCTACAAGCCGGGCAAGTTCTTTTCATATTACACTCGAGATCAAAACGCTTTCGTCCATGGAGGTGCTTTTTGTTTGTATCCTACTTAAAACTAACTTGATTTTTCCCGTTAGCTTTTGATTGATATAAAGCTTCATCAGCTCTATCTACTAAGCTAATAATTGAATCATTAGGCTGTACTAAAGTCGCCCCTAAACTTATCGTAATAGATTTTTCTAAACCGAGTTTGTTTTCACTAATAATGGTACGAACTTTCTCAGCCAATATTATAAGCGACTTTTTATCGGTATCGGTACAAACAATGATAAATTCCTCCCCTCCCCAGCGACCAAATAAGTCAGCATGGCGTACATGCACTTTGATTAACTGGCTAAGCGAAACTAACACTTTATCGCCTTCGGTATGTCCATATTCGTCATTAATTCTTTTAAAGTTATCGATGTCTAACATGATGATCCCAAAAGGTCTGCCGCTGCGAGAAAAACGTGATAGCTCAACTTCTACAAACTCGGTGATTCGATATCTATTCCAAATATTGGTTAACTGATCAAGTCGAAATAAATTTTCTAACTCAACTTGTTTGTTCTTTAATTGTAACGAGGTCAGTTTTTGACGATAAACAATAATGGCGATTGAAAACATGACTAATGAAAATAATGCGATAAATAACTGTAAATCCAGTAACGCCTTTAAACCACTTGCTTCAGCAAAGGGCCCATGCCCAAGAGAAGTCGCATAAACCGCAAGCGAAGCAACCATTGTTTGAATCGTAAAAACTGCTCTTTGTCCGCTATACATTACGGTAAAAAGTGCTACCGGTATAAGCAATACCATTAAAATTAAGAGCCATTTAGGTAATGACACTAAGCCGAAAATCATCGCTGTGAAGCTCACGCAGTAAATGCTTAGCAATATAACAATGGGAACCTGATAGGCGACTCGGTAAGGCGAACGTACAAGCCAAGCTAATAATAATGGCCCAAAGATCATAGCACCAGTCGCGTCACCGATAAACCAAGTGATAAAAGTTGTAGCAAAGTTACTCAAATCAATAAAATTAAATAGAGTTAAACCACTAACACCGAATACGGCACTAATCAACGGGCCTAAAATAACAGCTAATATAAGATAAACCAAAAAATCATAAATAGTTAAAAAGGGATAATGGCTGCCTATTTTCTTTTGAATTAAATAGGCCATAACGACACAACAAATAACGTCGCCAATACCGTTAAGGGAAGCCGCTAGAACAGCTGCGAGTATAGAATAAAACGAATCAAATTTTAGATAAGCCCAAATATTGCCAATAAACGCGCCTAAAAATACGCCAGGCCAAAGGTAATACCCTTTATAAAGCACCAACGCTATCATCAACCCAGAAGGAATCCAAACTGGCGTGACATTACCAGGCTCGATAGAGAAAAGCTGACCAATCCGCGCTGCAACTACATAGATAATAGCGGTTAATAATATCTCAAATAACTGTTTGGTTTGTGGCATAAATTGATACATTAAACCTTATCTATAGCTATATGCTAATCCCTGAAGTGACAACCTACTCTTTCAGTCTAGACTAACTATTGACGAGTATCACTCACTTTTGGACTTCAATTGGTATTGGCGAACTCGCGCTTTTAAGCGTTGAAAATAATTTTCTCTAATTAGTCGATAAAAATTTACATCGTCAGCAGCAAACGAATCAGCTTGAATAAGTGCGGCTTCTCTTATTATTTTTAATGAATATTCATTTTCAATCAACCCGTACTGATAGGCTATTTTATCTGAGTAGCCTGATAAAACGATTCGAGGATCTAAGTAATATTGCCAAGCGGATAAATTGGTATGTTTCATAATACTGTTAGTACAGTTTGAGGTAAAAGTATTGTAAAATTCTGGCGTCTGGTTAAGCTTGTTAGCCGTTTTAAGCATGTCTAAAAACATCTTTTGGGCGCGTTTTTTAGTTACTTTCAATGGCATAAAGTAAACAGATTCGAGTCTTTTATGAGTCCTAACGCCGATAATATCTTGCTCATCTGCTATGACATAAGCTAAATGATACTGATCGAGAGCGCCTTTTGTCGGACTATATGTCTGTTCCGGTCTCATTCTAGCTTCTATTGATATAACGACAGGGTCTTTATCACCAAAATCAAAAGAAAGAAAGGTATGCGCTAAGCCCGGTGAAGCGAAAACTGAAATGCCAAACCAAACACTTTCTAGCTGGTTGATATCCACACTACGCTGGCTCCAATTGATAGTAGCGGGCTGGCCATTGGTGTCGTATCGCGCTCGTCTAAAATTATGAATTACTGCTGTTGACTCTGCAAACTCTATTTTTGGAATATGTTCATATTGACTCTGCCAAAGCCCAGCGTTGCTCGGCGTGTTAAAATAATAGAAAGCATTTAGCAATGCTAAACACAAAACGAATATTAGCACTATCTTCCAAAGAAGATTTAGTGGTCTCCAATAACTCAACAATTTAGAAAACTTGATTTTTATATTCCACCGATGAAAGTACAGAAAAGTTAATAAAATAACACGCGCAACACTCAACAGTTTATCAGACTAGTCTAAAGTCTTAATAATGCTTTATTCGGTTTTAGCTTAGTTATTTGATTTTTGAAATTTAACTTATGAAATTTAGCATTAAAATCAAATAAAAAATCATTTAGCCCTAAAACCAAACAATTGCTGCTGCATAATTTCATCGGCAACCCCTTCGGGTAACTTAGACGTCCAATCTCCAGGCCCCATATCAATTTCTTTTAATACTTCTCTTGAGTATATTTCAAACAGCTTATGGTCGCTCGAGTCAATCCCTTTAATAAAACCATTCTCTAGTAAATGTAAATACAAATGGTGCAAGTTATCGGGCACTTTTACCTTGGTTATATCATTAAGATCACCATTGGTATCAAGTTCAGGGTAAACAAAGAGCCGGGTGTGATCGGGAAATAGCTTGCCAAAACCTTCTAATATGCCGCCTTCTAGACTTTGGTAAAACTCTTCGTTAAAAATTTGCTTAATATTCAGCATTCCAACCACAATTCCGATTTGTAGTTTAGTAAACTGTCTAAAATAGGCGCGCAATGAGAAGTATCGTGTATAGTCAGAAACCATGACATTATAGCCTAGCAAATTGAGCAGTTTTACTCGCTCTATTAGATCTTCTTCAGTAACGTTGGCATCGTTTCCATGAATATCATTAATTGAAATCTCTGCAATTAACACGGTATTGTCTTTCTGTACGCCATCCATTTTTAAGAAGGATTTCTTACCTTGCTCTATCATATCGACATTAAGCTTAGTTACAGGCTTAAATGACCCTCGAGTGGTCAACACATTCTTTTTGTAAAAAAGCTCAGCGGGAATTGCTACATTGCCGTCAGGTGTAAATATAACGGCTCTGGTTTTCCAACTACGAATTAAATGAATATTCTTTGCTCGGTTGTCTATATCTTCGAAATAAGGCCCGCGAAATTCGATAGAATCAATTTCTATTCTATCAGCCTTTAAATTATCAGTGAGTGAATCAATAATTCGTTTAGGGTTTTCAAAGTAGTAATAGGCGGCGTAAATTAGGTTGACTCCAACCACGCCTAGCGCTTGCTGTTGTGCTTCAGCATTATCATCAAACATGCGCACGTGAATAACAATATCTGATGGTTCTGCGCCAGGATACATTTGCAGCCTTACTCCGCACCAAGCATGACACTCGTTATTGCGGTTAAAGCTTTTAGCGGCAACTGTCGCAGCATAGGTAAAAAAGCGAGACGACTTAGAGCGCACATCGCCGACTCGTTCTAAAACCAAGTCGAACTCTTGTTCCATCATCGCTTTAACCCGAGCTTTACTAACGTAGCGACCGTCTTCTTGAACACCATAAATGGCATTTGAAAACTTCATATCATAAGCAGAAATGGTTTTTGCCACCGTTCCTGCAGCGGCTCCGGCGACAAAGAAATTTCGTGCGACTTCTTGGCCTGCGCCAATTTCTGCAATAGTTCCGTATTTTTTCTCGTCTAAATTAAGTCGTAATGCCTTATCTCTAGTACTTCGAGAGCTCACCTGCTTATCCATTGATTCTCCAACTGTTTGTTATTGCTAACATAATTAGCCCCATTATGTCGCTGTTATTAGTTATAAGCATAGACGGTAATCTCATGATTTCTATAATAATTAAAATTAGTTAGACTACTGTCAATTGGACAACAGGCAGATTTTGCATGCTAGGTTAGGTACTTATAACTCGATCTAGGTCGACAAATCTATGCAAAAAACTAGGTGACGAGATATAAGGATGGATAGAATAAACCCAAAAATAAGATGACCTATTTACTTCAAACCATCTGCACAAAGCCCGCAAGGCTGCTCAATCAGGCATTGAAATAAGGTATTACAGTAAGGCATTAGAATAAGAGATTACAGTAAGGCATAAAAACCTATCCTTATGCCCTCTTTTAGACATTAGACATTAGACATTAGACATTAGACATTAGGCATTAGACATTTAATTGTCGCGATAAGCCTTCACTTTTGCGGTATATAAAACTGATGGTAATTATTTAACATTTGCAAAGTTGCTTAACTTTTCTGCTCTGCAAACGTCTTAAAACTTTGCATAAATTTAAGTGATTCTTTCTTAAACGCAAATGGCATAAAAAACATTAGAAACTTCATCACTAATTTATCGCTTTTAAATTCAGACTCTGCAATCCACTTGGTGGTGTTTTCGTCTACAACAACAAACTGGTTTTTTACCTGATTCCACATACCATCAGTTTCATAAGTGCCTTCAAACCTTTCCGGTAATTCACGTAGTGTTATGGTTTCGATTAATTCACATTGTTTTTTGCCATGACTCACTACAAATTTGGATTTTGCTCCTACCTGACCTGGCTCGCCGCTAATAGGCTGAAAACTTAGGAGGTTAGGCATCCACTTGGTCAAATTATCAGGATCATCAAATAGCTCAATCATTCTATCTCTAGCAACATTGACTTCAATTTCGTTTATGTATTTCATATTATTTCTTCTTATTGTGAGTTTAAGTAAACCTAAATTAAATGACGTGCAGTGTCAATTGCTGCTTAAAACTCATTTTTTTAAATTCAAACCGCGCTAAAAACAGATTTTCTAGTAATTTTTAGTATTTACAATCCTATAGTCATTTTTTAATCGCGAAATCTTAAACCGGTATGTAGAAATTTTTTATGTAGAGTATTATAATTTTTCTTTCACTACTGCCGTGTAGATGAACAAGTCTTGCTGTAATCGGCGCTCAATTGCGCTTTCCATTGCCAATTGAATCACTGGAGATTGGCATGCAGACAAAATCGATTCCTTCTAAAAGCCTTTTGGCTAGCGCTTGTTTAGTTTTTTTAAGCCTAGGCTGTGGAAGTTCAGATACCAAAATAGAAACAATAACCGATATCGTTATTCAAGAACCGCCTCCTCCCATTAGCCATCCGATTACGGTCAATGTTAATGCAAGTCTTGTCTCTGGAGACTTTCTATTTGACGATCAACCGGCACCCAATAGCGTCTATGTGCGAGCTAGCTACAGTTTCAGTCCACCATCCCTCGGAATACAAACAATCTTAGGCGAAACTCATGATTTAAGTTATGAAGCGATGGTAGTTAACGGTATTTATGAACTGTCTTACAATTATATACAAGGCGATACCTTACCTGTTAATAGCAGCGCTTTTATACCCCAAGTTTATTCGATTACAGAGAACCAAGTTAAAAATATTAATGTAGAAACAGCCACCTTACGAAGTACTTTTACGCTTAACGGTTCACCTTTTCCCGCATCTCCCTACGACAAAGGTGTTTTTTATTTACAGTCGGTTGATGGCGGAGAGCTAATTGAGTTAGCGCACAGTAATACTTCTCCCGAAATCATAAATCTATTGCCCGGCACCTACCATGTGTTATGGGACTACTGGCAAGGCGAAATAGTCCCGCGCAATAAAATGACAAGAGTTCAAAGTAATTTAGTCATTTCAGGAGCTAGCGTCTTATCCCTTGACCTTGTAACGCAAAGCATCCGCGTTGGTTATACGCTTAACGGAGCAGCCTTTCCAAATACTCCCTATCAAGTGGGAGAATTTTATTTAACTAAGAGTAGTGGCGCGGAAGTCTTTTTAGGCAAAACTTACGAGTCCGGAAATATCGTGAACCTTATTCCTGGCGTATATGATATAGAATATCGGGTATTCCAATCTGGTCCACAGGTACCGATTAACAAACGAGCAACACTATTTAATGACTTTAATGTTGATGGACCTTTATCTTTTGATGTGGAGACTTCAAACTTAACAATTAACTTAACTTTAAATGGCCAAGCATTTTTTAATAGCGCCTATGAAGATGGCATTATAGAGCTGTATGATAGTCAGTCTGAAAGTTATACTTGGCTCGGCCGTACCCACCAGAGCTTTAATGAAATTCAAGTAATTAATGGGGTTTACGATTTATATTACAGCTATGAAGATGGCAATTTAGTACCTAAAAACTATCGAGCACCAATTGCCAGTGATATTGATATTAACCTAGATAGACAAGTGGACGTTGATGTCTTAGGCCTCAATATTAGCGGAGCTATCACTCTTGATGGTGAAGATTTCCCTAACAACCAATATGACGCTGCTCATATTTTGCTGCGCGGTGAAAATACTCAGCAAGATATATTTTTGTTTGAAACCTTTGCGCAAGACGAAAATGTAGTCGTAATGCCGGGTACTTATGATGTTATTTATTCGTGTCAGACCTGTAACAACATTCCGGCTAATACTGATGCAATCATCATAGAAGATCTTGCTTTATCTGCCGATCAGCAAATTGCAATTGATTTAGAATCGGTTCGCATTGAAGTGTTTAAAACTTTAAACGAGAGTAGCTTTTCTGGTTCAATCTATGCAGCCGGTCAAATATATGGTGGCCTAACAGAACAAGATCGCGTTTTAATGGGCTATACAAATACTTCTCTTGCAGACATTGTAGTATTACCAGGCGATTATAATTTTTGGTACAAAGCAGTCAACACGACTGCGAATTTAGTGCCCATTAATGCTTGGGCTTTGGTCGACCAACAGAGTATTAATAACCCTTAAAATGTCACTTAGGTTGCTCTGTTAAAAACAGAGCTCTTAAGTTAAAGCCGTAACACCAAACTAAAAAAACTAAGACTAATAGAACTGACAACAATGATTAATCGCCTCACGCTGCTCACTAGACACATTGATATAATGCATTCCATATTGAAAATGCCCAGGTAGCTCTTTGTCTGCCTTTACCCACACAACTTTAGCTTGTAATTTAATGGGTAGCTTGTGTAAATATTCGTCTAGCGCATCAGCTGGCGGCTTAATATTTAAAGTTAAAGTTTCATCTTTAGCAAACTGTGAGTTTACAATAAATTTAATCCCCGTTTGACTAATGTCTAAACTCAAGCCTTCCCACTGCTTACCTGATTTAGAAACCACCACTAATAACGAGCCAACTTTGCGCCCATTGTTACGCCGATCGCCAGCAACTTTTTCTTCTATTTTAATCGTATGATGAAATTCTAAACCAGCAAATTGCGCTCGCAAGCGCTCGGTTAAATTAAATAGCGCCCGACTAATGTTCGCCGTATTACTAATTTTTGCGCTATTTTCTTTTAACGTGGTAAATAAGTGTTGCAGGGTATTTTCTAATTCCCCAAATTGTTCTAACTGCTGCGAAACTCCGTCGTAAATTTCATCTGCATGCCCCACAAAGTTACGCGTTCTCGATTCCATTTCACCTAAAATGATTTGGGTTCTTTCAGACTTTTCTTGGTTATCTTGCACGCGGCTAACTAATTGCACCATCATTTCACTGCTTTTAGCCATATTTGTACTTAGGCCATCAATAATCGCTGTAATGTGAGTAGCAGATTCTGAGGTACGTTTAGACAATGAACGCACTTCATCTGCCACCACCGCAAACCCACGCCCTTGCTCTCCCGCTCTTGCGGCTTCAATAGCAGCGTTTAAAGCCAACAAGTTAGTTTGATCGGCAATTCCAGTAATATTTTTTAACGCATCGACAATGCTTTCAACTGACGACTGTAAATCAATCACAATGCTAGAGGCCGATTCAATATCTTCGGTGATAACTCGCATTTCACCAATGGAGTCTTGTACTAACTGAATTCCCTCACTAGAAGCATTTTCTGAGGCTTCAGCTTGTTGCTTTGTGGTTTCACTAAGGGATTTAACTTTTTCAGAGATAGCATGGAGCTGCGCGGTAGCTGCTGAAACGTCATCGGATCGGGTTTGCTCAACGGCGCTAATCGACTCTATATCTTTAGCCACTGCTGCGATTTGATGGGCAGATTGGCTAATATGCGTAGAGCCATCGTGTACACTCGCTATAATTTCATTAAGCCGCATGAGTATTTTATTTAAATGGCGCTCAATGTCACCTAACTCATCCTTGGCATGCTCTTCAATCTTTTGGGTTAAGTCGCCTTCTTCGACCAAAATGAGCGATTCATTTAACTCTAATAGCGGTTTCACATAATACTGCGCTAAGCTCCAATACACAGCACCAGTGCCAGCCAAGATAAGTAGAGACTGCCAAACCGCGCCCCACCAATACTGACTCACCAAGGTAAGTAGTTGCGGTGACGCCTTATCGGGTGCTGCCTTTAAAACCGACACTAAATCCATATAAGCTATGTAGCGATGCACAACAATCATGGCAAACGTCATTAAAAATAACGCCCAAAACATTTTCCAACGCAGGCTTAAATCTCTTAGTTTTTCGAACAATTTTAAATGTCCTTAAAATCAATACTTTACCTAAATAAAGCCTATAAATTCAGATTACGCCAGTATTTCAATTAATATAATGAAAATTATCAGTTTTCTGTGAAAATTTACGCTTCAAGAAAAACCCATAGGCTAAAAAACCTGTTCTATACTTATTTGAACGCTTTCGCTAATAAACTAGATAATTCTTCGTAATATTCAACAGGAGCAATCAATGAGTAAACAAAAATTCCGCCTTATCACTCGGAGCGACTTCGACGGTTTAGTGTGTGCGGTTTTACTGAAGCATCTCGAAATGATTGACGATATTAAGTTTGTTCACCCTAAAGATATGCAAGACGGGAAAATTGAGGTTGATGGTAATGACATTTCAACTAATTTACCTTACGTACCTGGAATTCATATTGCTTTCGACCATCATTTATCTGAAACCATACGTAATGAAAAAGTCGATAACCATATTATTGATCCTACTGCACCTTCTGCTGCTCGAGTAGTTTGGAGCCATTATGGTGGACACAAAGCATTTCCAAAAGAATGGGATGAAATGATGGAAGCGGTTGACCGTGGTGACGCCGCGCAATTTAATAAAGAGCAAGTGCTTAACCCAAAAGACTGGGATCTGCTTAATTTTTTAATGGATGCTCGTACCGGACTAGGCCGCTTTAGAGAGTTTAGGATTTCTAACTACAATTTAATGATGGATTTAATAGACTACTGCCGCAACCACCCGATTGAAGAGATTATGCAGCTGCCCGATGTGGTTGAGCGAGTAGAGCTTTATAACGAACAAGATAAGCTGTTTAAACAGCAACTTAAAGACTGCTCTACCGTATATAAAAACTTAGTAGTGCTCGACTTACGCGACCAAGAAGTGATTCATGCAGGAAACCGATTTGTAATTTATGCCCTGTTCCCCGAGTGTAATATCTCAATTCATGTAATGTGGGGCTTTCAAAAGCAAAATACGGTGTTTGCTACGGGTAAATCAATTTTTGACCGCTCCTCTAAAACCAACGTCGGTGAATTAATGCTTAAATACGGCGGCGGCGGACATCAAGCGGCTGGAACCTGCCAAGTTCCCCACGAACAGTCGGAAGAGACCTTAAAAGCACTGATTGCTCAAATCAATGAAGACGGTTAATTCTTAGATAATTAATAAGACTCAATCGATCATCTAAGTAGGCTGGCGATGCATTTTAGCCAGTCTCCTTTAGTTTTGACTCATATGTTAGTCTTTGCACTTTTTCCGAAAAACTATATTAAACCTATGGCCAGCACAAACCGGCTGCGCATAAGTCTTCAAAGCCGGTTATAAGTAACTTCTCTTAAGGTCTATTTCGTGTTTAAACCAAACTATTTCACTAGATATCGCTGCCCGCTATTTTCAATAGCGCTTTAACTGGGCGTATAGCGTATGGTCGCTTTAAAAATGAAACACCACGAATTAGCAAAGTCGATTTAGCTTCAGTAAGGCAAAAACCCTAATTGTTCATAGACAAACTTGAGATAACCATGCACAATGCGCTCGTTTTTTGCCTGTAGTCTGATCTAAATAATCAATGGGCAACTTCAATAATTAAATATAAAACAGTAAGTTATAGCGTGAAGTTAAGAGAGTTTATAAGCATGTTAAAAGTCATTCGTTTAATATTAGGTAGTTTGATTGCCCTTGGTAATTTGCTTACCCGCGGCAGAAAATTAAAACGCTCGAAAACTGAACAGGCACAGGTAGAAAATAGTTTAACTCAGTATGCGCTCTATCAATTTAAGCTTTGCCCTTTTTGTATCAAAGTGCGCCGTAAGATGCATCAACTTAATTTACCTATCGAATTGCGTGATGCTAAGAACGACCCAGTTTATCGTAAAGAGCTGCTTGAAAAAGGTGGCAAGATTAAAGTTCCTTGCCTTAGAATTGAAAGCAACGGAAAAGTCGAATGGTTATACGAATCTAGTGTAATTAATGCCTATTTGCAAACGCGCTACTCAAGCTAATTCCTAGTATTATTGTCCAAACAAAAACTACCAGCTAAAAACGACATGGCTGGTACGCTCCTTACAGCTCAGTCATTTTGGTTAGAGTTTTCGTCATCTGCATCGTCTTGAGGTTCATCAGGTAATTCAATAACACTTTCGGCTTCTTCATCATAATTAAATGCGCCTACAAAAGTTAGAGTGTCGTCGCTATTAATGTCGGCTAACTTAGCACTAAATTCAAAGTCATACAGTAAAACGACCCAAGTCACTTGCAATAAGTTAAGTTTCTTTGCCTTGCTCATTAAATTTGCAATAAAAGAGCTAGAAAAAGAGCACTCGCCCACGGCATTTTCAATTTCTACCATGCCCTCCATTGCACCATTAGTTTCCATATTTTCTGGATAGAAAAAACGCAGTTTAAAGTTATCAGACCATTGGTTATTGGCGCGGGTTTGGTTTTTAGAAAAACGCTCTTCAAAGTATTCATCGGGAATGCTTGCATAAGGTAGTTGCGATGCCCACACCGACACTTTACCTGATTTAGTAAAGTCGAAACCTTTCGCATTTTGCAGCTCTTTTTTACTCATTATTTATTGATAACCTTTTTGTTATTAACTTCCACAATCGTTACTCAAGTATACGCTGATCAATTTAAAGTCTTGCCTCGATGTTCGCACTAGATTGTCATTCAACTCGCTAAGAATAAGTCGCTAACTCAATTTTAAGGGTAGCACGGCACCAACTCATTGCTTTTTTTAACTCTCGCGGACATTCTGCACTTAAAACAAGCTCACCAACCGATGAGCCAGTACCTGCTCGTGGTTTAACTTTATCGCCAACGTGTAATTTTAACTTAAATGACTGCGTAGAGGGATGGTTTTTTACTGCCCGCTTGCCACTAATGTTGAGTACGGTACCCTCGCCTGGATGGATAATCCAATTAGCCATATACTTTGTTGGTTTTGGTTTTGGTTTTGGCTCAGCATTTGGCTGACTAGCTTGATCCCCCACTTGCGCATTAATTAAAAACTGCCAACTATTAATACCGTAAGCCTGTGAAATCAAATTCATTAACCCCCCACCGGGCGCTCTTGCATTAACTTCGCCAATAAGAATTTGATCGTGCGTATAATAAAATTCAATATGTAAAATTCCGCTATCAAATTCAAACGCTGCTATTACTTTGTTTACTAAATCGCTTAAGCTTTGGCAAAATGCGGGACGAAAATCTGCCGGTAATAAATTAGTATGCCCTGGCTCTAAATAGTCGGTTATATTTTCAAAGACGACTTGTCCGTTTTGAACAATCACTTCTACGCTGCACTCCCTAGCATCAATAAAGGGCTCTAGCGCAACTCCGCCCAGCTCTGGCATTGCTAAGGTTTGTTTTACTGCTTGCTCTAGTGCTGCCATACTGGTGACTTTAAATACGCCACGACTACCCGACGAAGCGAGCCCTTTTACAATTAATGGCCAACCAATTTTGCTAGCAACGGATTTAGCCATTGTTAAACTGCTGATTGGTAAAGTAACAACGCAGGGTAAATTAAATTGTTCAAAGCGCGCTTTCATTTTAGATTTAAACAAAGCGTCGGTTGCGCTGGCAACACTTTGACCACTCAAATGAAATTCATGCCGTAACTTCGCTGCTGGTAAAACGCCTTGTTCAGTTACGGCAATAATTGCAATGGGAGGCACAGTTAAAAGATTGGTTACGGCCGATTTAATTTGCTGATAATCTAATGCTAAATTGGCGTTTATTAGTTCGACTTGTGAATTACGATAAGCGCTTTTCTTGTCGGCAACTACCAACACCTTAAAGCCTAACTCAAGAGCAGCATCAATAGCCGCAGCACGTGCACCAACAATAACAACTAGATTTACGCAATTGCCCAAAGGAGTATTTTTGGAAGACACAGGTATGCCCTCAAACGCAGTCACTAAAACGCCTAAGTTGCCCTAATCTTTACTTAATGTCCATTTATTTTTAACACTGCGATTAGCACGCGGTTGGCTAGGATATTACCCAAATAAAACCTTAATGCTCGTTTAATTTGCTCAATTAAGTAACGCGTTCCAAATAGACTGCAAATCATACCATCACTGGGGCATCAATCTACTGACTTTGGCGTATTGTCTGTAATTTAAATAAATTACCACAAAATCTTGTTTTCAAGCTTATACTATAAGTAGGTATTTTAGTATCAGTAAAATAAAACTAATAATTTAACTTGGGCTGTTACTAAACTCAGAAAATGCGTTTTAAAGCAATAGAATTGTTGTAATAAAACTAACCGCTATATAACTCTAAAGATGCCGCGCTTCATGCAAATACGGGAAAGCAATAAAATTAACAACAGCTTTGGTAAATTATTCTGTATAGCCGCTCTAACGACGTTAGGCCTTGCACCTATGGTCAAAAGCATGGAGGTCCAAGACATTTCTGGACTGTCTTTACGCCAATTACTGAATATTAAAGTAAGTGTTGCCACACTAAAGCCACAAAACTTATCAAAAACGCCCGGTTCGGTAACTTTATTTACGCGTCAACAACTGAATGACTTAGGCGTAGAAACGCTAGCTGACTTGCTGTCAAATGTGCCAGGCTTTTATTCTATGCTAAATGCCGCTGAAGGCAATCAATCATATTTAGTCATGCGCGGACACCCTCAAAAATACGCAAATACGCTGCTGATTTTACATAATGGCAAAAGGCTTAACGATGACTATACCGGTGGTATTAATTACTTAAATCGATATATGAGTTTGCACAACGCAGACCGAGTAGAAATTATTCGCGGTGCAGGTTCGGCATTATATGGCTCTAATGCATTTAGTGGTGTGGTAAATATAGTAACTAAAAACACACCGCACGTAAGATTAAGTGCAGGAGAAAATAGCGGTTTTCAAACTGATGTTGGCGCGACAACGCAAGTGGGTGCCTCAGAACTTGGTTTAAGCTTTACTCACTATAGCGACAAAGGTGAAACTTATTCACCAATATTTGATCGGTTTGGGATCCAGAACGCTACCAATGACCCTAAAGACATGCTGCAACTTGAGCTAAATCTAGACTTAGACAAAACCCAATTATCAGCGTTTCATTTGGAGTCAGATCGACATAACTATTATTTATTCAGACGGGTGCGAGATGGTCAAACTCATATACATTTAAAACAATCCGTTTTTGGCGTATCTCACGATCTTTATAGTACCGACTACTGGCAGATAGATATAGGCGCAGATAGTCAAAACGCTAAACGCCGCACGATCACCGCTCTTATTCCACAAGGACGCGATGGCTTCAACGACGCAGACTTTTTATTTGGTGAACATTTAATTTACCAATCTAATCGCGTGTATGGGAATGCTGTTTACCATTTCGAAGAGCACGGTGATTTGTCTTTTGGTACTGAAATTGTTCAAAGTGAAGTACCGCAAAGTTTTTTACGCTCTAACTACAATTTATTTGGCAACCTTGAATATTTGGGCGAAATAGTAAAATTTGATGATGACGAGCAACGCGTCGTATTAGACAAAAAAAGAAAGATATACAGCATTTATGGGCAATGGCAAAAACCCATTAATAAGCAATGGGAAATAACCTTTGGGCTTCGCTATGATCATTACAATGATATTGACAGCGCATTAATGCCGCGATTGGCCTTGGTATACCAACAAAGCAGTAACCATATTTTTAAATGGATGTATGCCGAAGCTTACCGAGCGCCTTCACTTGGTGACTTATACGATGAAGAAAGCGGATTAACCGTTGGCAATCAAAGCTTAGCGGCAACCGAGTTAACCTCTTTGGAATTTAAGTACCAATGGATCAGTGACCACACCACCATCATTGCAAGCCTGTTTCAAAATGAAATGAGAGACTTAATCGGCTTTAGGAGTGATGCAAATAACAATGTATTTTTAGGGAACATAGCAGAAAACGAATCCTTGGGCATCGAGCTAGAGTGGCGCTGGAACTTTAACCAATCGCTTAACTTTAACTCTTCGTTAACTCATTTATTTGATAATAAAACCGAGCAAACTATGGCTGGTGAGTTTACAAGCTCCAAAATACTGGCCCCTAAAACGATTGCTAAATCCCATATGAATTGGTCTATTAATGAAGAATTGAAATGGAGCTTATTAGCTTCTTGGAGAAGCGAAGTAGAAATTCTCAGTGACTCTTCTAGTTTGTTGT
Source organism: Aliikangiella aequoris (assembly GCF_053709105.1). Taxonomy (NCBI): domain Bacteria; kingdom Pseudomonadati; phylum Pseudomonadota; class Gammaproteobacteria; order Oceanospirillales; family Pleioneaceae; genus Aliikangiella; species Aliikangiella aequoris. The sequence continues at coordinate 1,856,125 of NZ_CM132298.1, read as the reverse complement.
TACTGAATAGCAATTTGGGTTACCAGATCTCAGAAAAGTTAAAACTTAACTTTGCGGTGAAAAACCTACTCGATAAAGAGTATCAAACGGGATCAGCAGTGGCCTTAGGTAATTTTAGTGGAAATACGGTTCAACAATATCCCGCACGTGGAAGAGAAATATGGTTAAGGGCAAGTTATGTTTTTTAATCTAGTTCGCTTTGCAAATTGAAATTAGTCCGCTAAAAAATTATGCTTTAACCAAACCATCATCATTAATCTAAAATCAAAAAGTCAAAAAGTCAAAAAGTCAAAAAGTCAAAAAGTCAAAAAGTCAAAAAGTCAAAAAGTCAAAAACCCAAAAAACAACACTTACGCCCCTTGTCTTTAGAATGATTTTAAAACGCCACTAGACTATTTACTACCTTTGGGCTTAGTTGAAAAACTCAAATAAAGACCCAGTACCGCCAATAATACCACGAGCCCTAATCCCACTATTCCTAAAATGTCATCAAACCATCTTATGCCGGTCCAGCGAAGATAGTGAATATCGTATATTTGATTGATAAAACGGGTATCTGCCCCCTTCTGCCGTAATGATAAATTGTCCCAATTCAATGCGATAGTCACGTTGGTGGAAGTCGTCGCATTAAACTGATTTTCTGCGTTTTCCACTGATTGAATTTTAACAAGGCTGCCATACCTAAGTGGGTTCTGCTTAATTGCATCAACAATGATCTTTTTTGCTTGTTCTAGCTTAGGGCGATTGGTTTCAATTAATTCGCCATTTTGCTCTTGAAATAGCCAGTTGCTCCAGCCGTCTTTAGTTTTGTATAAATGGTGTATACCAAGTAGCGTTTCAACTTGTCGAAACTCGAATACATCTTGCTTAAGTGTTAGCTTGGGTATGTTTTTTAAAGGGTAAAATTTTACGCTTAGACTTTGGTATGCTTCACTATAGCCAGGCTTAATAAAGAAAAATACGCCTGTGACCGCCCATCCTAAAAATGGAAGAAGCATAACAATACCCAAGATTTTATGGTATTTAGAAATGTTTTTTTTCACCTAACGCTCTCTTAAGCTGTTTTACTGATAAGTTTTTAGATTAATAGACTGTTTAATGCATAGCTCATTAACCAGTAATACTGGTGGCTTTCTTTGTAGCTAGGCCTTGCCACTAGAACTTAGCAATCAATTAATTTAACTAATGAAACAGTAATTTATTGGTTATTTTCGTGGTGAGACTTTACACTAGTTTTTAGATCAGTAAAATCCATTCGCATCATAACCAATGTTATTATCACTAAACTCTTGGTTAAAATATCAAAGTGTAGGAATACTATGAGCGAAGAAACGAGTGAGTCTAGCAGTTGCACAAAAATCAACCAAGTACAGTCTTTGTTAGGGGCTGATTGGAACGAATACTTAAGTGCAATTGAGTTACTAGCAGACAGCTATCAAGTCAATGAGTGCCTAAAATTACTTAATCAAGCCGATATCATTCTTAATCAAGACAAAGATGTGGCCACTTCGAGCGAAACTGAAAGGCTACTTATTGGCGGTATTGCGGATAAGGCAGCACAAAAAGCCTATCCCTTTGTTTTCACTATGCTTGGTGATATGACGGGATTGACGAGCTTTAAAAAAGTCTTAAAGAAAGATCCTGCAGGCCTGTCTAAACTACTTAAAATAATTCCAAAAACAGGGCCAATTGATGGTTGGCATTTTATGCAGTTTAGCGATGGCTACAAAGAGTGGCTAAATAACAATGGAATTAAACAAGCATTGCTCTACCCCGCTACTCGACTATTAAGCATGAAACGGCCTGATATTTTTGTTTCACTTAATGACGAATCAAGCCCTTATATTTGCCAAGCACTAGGTATTAAACCGCTTAAAAAGAATGACTTACAAGCTTACTGGGATACCGTACTCAATAAAATCCATCAAGCTAAGTGGTTTAAAATAGACCAACCTATGCAACCAGAACAAATTCCATTTTATCGTGGCAGAGTCGCGCTACTTGAAAGGTTTGCGGTGGCTCCTGCCGCCTCAACCTTAGTTGAGCAAGCCCTTAACTCTACTTCCGTTGCAGCTGAAACAGCTGATGGCTCAATCGACCACGCACACCAAACTACAGCCAACAATAGTCCTTTAACTAATCCGCAAGATGCTGTCTCAAACCTTGGTTATACCTCACCGTTAAAAGAAGTATCACCGCCCAAAAAAGCTGCAGCTAAACAGCCTAAAAAGCTAAAAATCGCCAAGTTAAAAACAGAGAAAGGCAGCATTGCTGCAGCAACTAAGTTAATGTCACAATATTATTTTGCCAACAAAGCGCAGTTTGCCAAAGTCGACGTTAAAAAACACCGTGATGAAATCATTGAACGTATTGCCGCCGGTGAAGCCGCTGATGAGGTGTTTAACTCTTATTGTTAGCAATAAAGCTAAGCCTTAATATCTAGTGCTCAATCACCAATATCAGCCCTGGTGATTGAAGCGCTAGCCAGAATCGCTTAAGATTCAGCTCAAATGGTCTGACTTAACCAATAATACGGTGGCTAAGCGACTTAAACTTTATATAACAGGAATTAAAATGGGTAGAGCATTTCAGAACAGAAAAGAATCTATGGCTAAAACTTCTGACGCAAATGCTAAAGTTTATAGCAAGTACAGCCGTGAGATATATGTTTGTGCCAAATCTGGTGGCCCAGATCCAGATGCAAACCTCGCATTACGAAGCTTACTAGAGCGCGCCAAAAGAGATCAAGTCCCTAGCCATGTTATTGAAAAAGCTATTGATAAGTCACAAGGCGCAGGCGGCGAAGATTTTGATATTGCCCGCTATGAGGGTTTTGGGCCAGGTAACTGTATGGTCATTGTAGATTGCCTTACCGACAATCCTAATAGAACATTTGGCGATGTAAGGCTGTGCTTTACTAAAACTAAATCAAAAATTGGCGCACAAGGTGCCGTAAGCCATATGTTTGATCACAGTGCTATTTTCGTGTTTTCTGGCACCGACGAAGAGGCTATTTTAGAAGCTTTAATGGAAGCCGATGTCGATGTCACCGATATAGAATGTGAAGACGGTAAAATTAGTGTTTTCACGCCCAACACCGAATACTTTAAAGCCAAACAGGCGCTCACCAACGTACTAGGTGAAGTCGAGTTTGAAATTGATGAAATACAGTTTTTACCTCAAACTACCATGCAAATAGCTGAAGAAGATCAAGAAATGTTTGATAAGTTCATCGACATGCTGAATGATTTAGACGATGTGCAAAACATTTACCACAATGTAGAAGGTTAAGATTAATTAGGGGTTGATAAAAGCCTCTAGCAGTTGGCTAGAGGCTTTGTTTGTTACCGACCAGAAACCAGTATTACCGGCTTAACTAGTGCATTCTTGTCTAAAGGAGCTTGCTCGGCCAAATCACGTTTAACCGAAACGCTTCTTTCTAAAAATTGCGACATAAATCGAGAGGTTTCACCCGCTTGGTACATTCTAGAAAAGCGAACAATATTAATATCATTACACTTCTGTTTGTTAGCTACAACGCGATGCGCACGGCTTTCAAGTCGAGTACCCTTTTCAAATTCATTGACTAAACTGCGATATTTGGCCAAGTCATTGGTCACTGCAGCAATACAAAGTTGAGTTCCGTGACTATTGTCGGCAGCGGCAAATTCATAACTACCAGCATTAGCACTAAGTGCAATCGAACTAGCAGCTAGCGCACTGATTACCATTGATAATTTTTTCATGTGAATCTCCTTAAGCATTAATTAAAATTTTGTTCAATGCCCCAAGTTAATAAAAGTGCTTTCAATCACTTTTCTATTATTCACTTTATCGTCATTATTACTTAACTTTAAGTTACAACCCGTTGTCTTTCTCCTAATTCAATTTTAGATTAGCAACTGCATTACTAAATTTCATGTTGAATTTTATTAAATGCTGTATCAGGCTAAAGCCTCTAGGTTTTATGCAAATTTAAGCTAGAAAATTAAAACCTTGTAACAACAATTACGCAAACTTGCTAGACTTTTAACAACTTGAATTATTCGTGACATATGTTTGCGCGCGCAATTTAACAGTATGCTTTACAAGGCTCCGGATGTTCCTTTGCTGTAGTTTTTAATTGACCTTTAACTGATAAAAAACGGCTTCTGAATCGCCTAACGGATCTTTGTGAATCGCTGTTTTAAGATATTTCATACCAAGTTTCTTCATGATATTAATGGAAGCTGCATTATGCTTATCGGCAAGTGCGGTAAAATAGCTTACCTCTTGTTGTTGAGTTAAGCCTTTCAATAAACAGTCAGCTGCTTCGGTGGCATATCCATGCCCCCAAGATTTGCGCATAAAACGCCACCCTATTTCTAAATTATCAAACTGCGGGGTATCACTAAAAAATTCCATAGGGCGGATTAGGATCCATCCAATAAATTGATTATCACTGAGTGTAACGGCTTTCCAAAGCCCCCAGCCTTTATCTGGGTTTCTGTATTGCTCCATTCGGGGCAGCATGACTTGGCTGAACTTTTGGCGTGAAGTAACAACGCCACCAGTGATAAACCGCATAACTTCAGGATCTTGATCTAACTCAAATAAAAGCTCATTGTCGCTTTCATTGTCTTCCATTAACGTTAGCATGAGTCTAGCGCTTCTTAATTGTGGCATGGGCTTGTTTCCTTGGTTAGGCTGTTTATATTGTCTTTTTACAAGCCTGTCTTTTAAATAGTCGGCTTTTAAATCGTTAGCTTTTAAATTGCTGGTATGCGAGAAAACTAAAAGCCTGTTTATTCTCGCAATTATCATTATACCAAATCAACAAGGTATAAACCTCTAGCCCTATATAAGCATTTAGACCTAAGTCAAAACAGCTTCGACTGGCGTCATTTGCGTATCGACTAATAAACAAGACGAAGCCCGACCTCTTTAAAAAGCCTTTAAATCCAATGAAATGCGCGTTAACATGCGCGGTGATTTATAGTAACGGTTTATGTTATTGAAAATAATAACCCAGAGGAATGACTAAATTATGGTTATCAAACCCAAAATTAGAGGTTTTATTTGTACCAACGCACATCCTATCGGATGCCAAGCTGGGGTAAATGAGCAAATTGATTTCGTTAAACAGCAAGGCAAATTAGCTAACGCACCTAAAAACGTCTTGGTCATAGGTTGCTCTACAGGCTATGGTCTAGCTTCACGAATTACATCGGCTTTTGCTGGCGGCGCAAAGACTTTAGGAATTTGTTTCGAAAAAGAGCCTAGTGAGCGCAAAACAGGCACAGCAGGCTGGTACAATACTGCGGCTTTTCATCAGGCGGCAAAAGATGAAGGCTTATATTGCAAAACCATTAATGGCGACGCTTTTTCCCATGAGATTAAAAATCAAACAATTAAAACTATTCAAGAAGACTTAGGCAAAATCGATTTAGTCATCTATAGTTTAGCCTCACCACGACGCACAGATCCAGACAGCGGTGAAACCTACAACTCAACGCTTAAGCCAGTTGGCGAACGCTATACCACTAAAACTTTTGACACCAACAAACACCTTGTTCACGAAATAGAGTTGGAACCCGCTAACCAAGAAGAAATTGATAACACCATTAAAGTTATGGGCGGCGAAGATTGGGAACTTTGGATTAAGGCGCTAAATGACGCAGGTGTACTTGCAGACAATTGTAAAACTACCGCTTATACCTACATTGGTAAGGAGCTCACTTGGCCAATTTATGGTCATGCAACCATTGGTAAAGCTAAAGAAGACTTAGATCGTGCTTCTAGTGCGCTCAACCAAACTTACTCAAATTTAAACTTAAAAGCTTACGTGACTTCACTAAAAGCAGTAGTTACCCAAGCAAGTTCTGCGATACCGGTTATGCCACTTTACATTTCCTTAATGTATCAAGTAATGAAAGATGAAGGCTGTCATGAAGGCGTTATTCAACAAATTTACGGACTGTTTAACCAACTATTGCTAGCCGATAATCCGCAAACTGACGAGATGAATCGTTTGCGTATGGATACAGTTGAAACTAACGACGAAATCCAAGCTAAAATTAAAGCGATTTGGCCTAAAGTTACCACTGAAAACTTCCCTGAACTAGGCGACTACGCAGGTTATCACCAAGACTTTTTAAAACTGTTTGGTTTTGGTTTTAGTGGCGTAGACTATGATGCAGATATTAGCCCTCAAGCTGATTGGGTATAGTTAAATAGAAGCATACGCAAAACTAAAAAAGGCTGTTAATACAGCCTTTTTTAATTGGTTTAATGATTGCGCAGATTAATATCAATAACTCAATTTGCGTTGCAATATTAAAAGCTTGTTAAGTTAATTGTAAAACCTTTTTTAGCCAAGTAGCGATTGCTTGAATCTGCTGTGGACATACCGCATGCTCCATAGGGTAGCGCAAAAATTCAACCCTGTAGTTTTTCGCTTTTAAAGTCTCGGCAATCCCTGCGCCTAGTTGCACCGGTACCACAGGATCGTAATCCCCATGACACACTAAAATGGGAGTATCTTGATTTTCGTTAGTTAGCTCAATACTGTCTTGTGTTGCAAAATAAGTAGACAAAGCCATTAGCCCTGCTAGACGTTGCGGGTAACTTAGAGCAACTTCTAGTGCCACAGCGCCACCTTGTGAAAAACCCGCAATCAGTATTTTGTTTGCAGGTATGCCACGTTCAATTTCATGATTGATAAACTTTACGATTTGCTGTGCAGATTGGCGTAGTTGGGTAGCGTCAACTTTTCTATCAATTGACATATCTAAAATATCATACCAAGCAGGCATCACGTAGCCGTTATTTATGGTAACCGGAATCGATGGCGCATGTGGGAATATAAAACGCACCCCTGGGCTATTTTCTAGGCCTAACTCTTTTACAATAGGCTCAAAATCATGTCCATTAGCGCCTAGCCCATGCAGCCAAATAACCGAAGCAGTTGGCTCTGGTTTGGTTTCAATTTCTATATGCGGTAGTAAATTCATTTAATCTTAAGGTCCTAAAGAATGGTTTTAATAATTGTCAATTTTTTCGTCAAATTCAAAAATAAAGGGAGCTATAGCTCCCCTTATTACTGTGCCTTTTGGTGTGTATTTATTTAACCAACAAACGATTAAGTCGCTGTGAAAAAGTCGCTGGATCATCAAGTTGGCCGCTATCTGATAATACCGCTTGATCAAACAGCACTGAAACCCAATCTTCAAAATCTTGCTCTGACATTTCAGTTTCTAGTTGCTTAACTAATTGATGGCTAGGGTTAATTTCGAAAATGGGTTTTGCGTCTGGCGCAAATTGCCCTGCCGCTTTCATCATTCTCGCCATTTGCAAACTCATTCCCCCATCGCTGGCCACAACACAAGCTGGCGACTGGTCTAAACGTCCTGAAATTTTAACATCTGAAACCTTGTTATCCAGAACCTTTTTAATTTTATCGATTAAGTCAGACTTCTCTTTAGTTGCCTCTTCTACTGCTTTCTTATCTGCTTCGTCTTCAAGACCACCTAAATCTAACTCTCCATGGGTAACTGCTTGTAGTTTTTTACCGTCGAACTCAGTCAAGTGCCCCATTGCCCACTCATCGATGCGATCAGTTAGTAACAGCACCTCTACCCCTTTCTTACGGTAGATTTCTAAATGAGGGCTATTTTTTGCTGTCGCGTAGTTATCTGCCACCAAGAAGTAAATCTTATCTTGCTCTGGCTTCATGCGCTCAGTATAGTCTTTTAAAGAAACGCTTTGTGCTTCGCTATCTTGAGTGGTTGATGCAAACCGTAACAACCCAGCAACAGTTTCTCTATTAGCATGATCTTCTGCTAAGCCTTCTTTTAATACACTGCCAAATTCATCCCAGAAACCTTGATAATCTTCTTTATTAGATTTAGCAAGTTTTTCAAGCATATTTAAAACGCGTTTTACACAAGCATTTTTCAAAGATTGAGTTGCAGCACTATCTTGTAGAATTTCTCGTGAAACGTTGAGTGGCAAATCGTTAGAATCTAAAACACCACGCACCATTCTTAAATAAACGGGTAAAAACTGCTCAGCATCGTCCATAATGAAAACCCGCTGTACGTATAGTTTTACGCCGCGTGGCTTTTCTCTGTTCCAAAGATCGAAAGGTGCTTTTTTGGGTAGATAAAGTAAGCTAGTGTATTCTTGCTTACCTTCTACTTTATTGTGTGACCATACCAATGGCTCATTAAAGTCATGAGAAATGTGCTTATAAAACTCTTTGTACTCTTCTTCTTTAACATCAGATTTAGGACGAGTCCAAAGGGCAGTTGCTTTGTTGACCACTTCAAATTCAGGCACCACCACTTCATCGTCTTCTTTGTCCTCGGCCTTTTCACCCATATCAATTTTTTCCATTTCCACTGGTAATGAAATATGATCGGAGTACTTGCTAATCACAGAACGTAATCGCCATGGCTCTAAAAACTCTTTCTCGTCATCTTTTAGATGTAAAATAATATCTGTACCGCGGCTATCTTTTTGGATTGACTCAACACTAAACTCGCCCTCACCTCTAGAAACCCAGCTAACGGCTTCTTCAGCTGAAGCGCCAGCGTGGCGAGTTCTCACTTCTACTTCATCAGCGACAATAAACGCTGAATAGAACCCAACCCCAAATTGGCCAATTAAGTTGCTGTCTTCCTTTTGCTCTTTGCTTAAGTTCTTCAAAAACTCTGAAGTGCCAGAACGCGCAATGGTACCTAAGTTGTTCATTACATCGTCTTTGGTCATACCAATGCCGTTGTCACTAATCGTTAAGGTACCTGCGTCTTTATCTGTAGTAATTCGAATTTTAAGATCAGAATCGTTACCAAAGTAATCGTCATGGCTTAATGCTTCAAACCTAAGTTTATCTGCGGCATCTGCTGCATTTGAGACAAGTTCCCGCAAGAAGATTTCTTTATTACTGTATAAAGAATGAATCATAAGATTCAAAAGCTGTTTAACTTCTGTTTGAAAACTATGTGTTTCTTTTGCAATTGTTTCAGACATTTAACTATACCTTTAGAAAGTAATTTTATTAGTAAATAATAGATGGATAAACAATTGGGTTACATGTTTTGCTTTTCAAGAGTAGAATTAGAAAAAATGCTATTTTTTTAAGATTAAACACTTATTTTTTATAATTTACGCCGCATTTACTACAATAGTGAATATAATTCGTACATTTCCTTGGTAGCCTTGTATTAAAAGGCACTAAAAAATTATTCGCTTAGTTATATAGAAAATAAATGACATCAGCATTTCAACTAGCCCATTAGACCAATAAAATTAAGGCAAAGCCGCAACAGGCTTTTAACGGAGCAAACATTGATACGTAGAACCAAAATAGTCACTACCTTAGGGCCTTCAACTGACAATGAAGAATCATTGACCGCACTTTTTAAAGCCGGCGCCAACGTTGTCAGAATGAACTTCTCTCACGGTAGTGCAGAGGATCATATAAGAAGAAGTAAACTAGTACGAAAAATAGCCAAAGAACTTGACCTTAATATTGCCATTTTAGGCGACTTACAAGGCCCTAAAATTAGAATCGCAAAATTTAAGAACCAGAAAGTCACTATTAAAGCTGGCGACGAGTTTACCTTAGATGCAGACTTAGCGACTAACGATGGTAACCAAGAAGCCGTAGGCATTGACTACAAAGAACTCCCTAAAGACTGCAAAATTGGCGACACATTGCTACTTGACGATGGCCGCATAGAGCTTGAAGTCACGAATATTCAGGGGAATAAGGTAGCTACTAAAGTGGTGATTGGTGGACAGCTATCAAATAATAAAGGCATAAACTTAAAAGGCGGTGGTCTCTCAGCGACAGCCTTAACCAATAAAGATATGCAAGATATTAAAACCGCAGCGGATATGCAAGTTGACTATTTAGCGGTTTCTTTCCCTAGAACAGCGGAAGATATTCGTTTTGCCGAAAAGCTTGCCCGCGCAGCCGGCTCGCAAGCAGGCATAGTGGCCAAAATAGAGCGTGCTGAAACGGTCGCTAACGATGAAACGTTAGACGAAATTATAAAAGCATCTGCTGCCGTAATGGTAGCTCGTGGTGATTTAGGCGTAGAAATTGGCGATGCTGAGTTAATCGGTGTGCAAAAGAAAATCATTCAAAGGGCAAGAAGTTTAGACCGCGCGGTAATAACCGCGACTCAAATGATGGAGTCGATGATTACCAACGCAATCCCCACTAGAGCTGAAGTGTTTGATGTTGCCAATGCAGTCTTAGATGGCACCGATGCAGTGATGCTATCTGGCGAAACCGCTATGGGTGAGCACCCTATTCGTGTGGTAGAAGCAATGTCACGGGTTTGTATTGGCGCAGAGAAAGAAAAATCGACTCAAGTTTCTGGTCATAGGGTTGAATTACAATGGAAAAACATCGACGAAGCGATTGCTATGGCGACTATGTATATGGCTAACCACTTAAAAGATATAAAAGCAATTTTATGTCTAACCGAGTCAGGCTCAACCCCATTGTTAATGTCGAGAATACGTAGCGGAATGCCAATTTTCGCCCTGACTCGATTGGAAACAACCAAACGTAAAATGGCACTATACCGCGGCGTAGAAGCAATATCATTTGATCCAACGGTATTGGCGCGCCACGATGTAAACCGCTTAGCCGCTGATGAATTAGTTAAGCGCGGTTATGTTAAAGAAGGCGACCTAATTGCACTAACGAAAGGCGATCATATGGGGATCCTTGGTGGCACCAACGCCGTTAAAATTTTAAAGATAGGCGAAATCGTTTAAATTTTAACCGCCCAGTTAGTTTCTTTAGCTAAAAAAGTTTAGTCTAAAAAAGTTTAGATAGTTAAACCACTCAAACTTTCTGCAACTAGCTGGGTATTCCCTTCCTAAATCAGGCACAGGCTGCGATGCTTGAATTGCAACCTCAGATTCACTAACTAAACTTATCTAAACAAACAGCTTACCAAGCAAAGCAAGGTAATAAAGCTTTAGCAATATTAAGTAAACAACAAGGTTACGATTTAAAAGTCTAATGGGTTTATTCTAAGTAAAAATAGTCATATACTAAAACCCTAGTTTACTTTGCGATAGTCAATTTAAACTGCTAACCGCTCATAATAATTTAATCGATAACAGCACATTATTAAGGCGTTTCAACCCAAATTTAATCAATAGCATTAGTTCAGCCAGACGTTTAAAGGAAACCTATGCAAAACTATTTAGTCATTTCTGCCATAGCCCCAAACCGGCCAGGTATCGCGAATGACATTACCTCAATCGTTACTTATTGCGGCTGCAATATTGTAGAAAGCAAAATGAAAGCCATGGGAAGCACTTTTAGCTTAGTCTTAATGGCTGCTGGAGAGTGGAATTCCATTGCAAAGTTAGAGCATGTTTTACCCACTAAAGCACCCGGTTTACAAATGACCACCATGCTACAAAGAACTGAGCTTGAAAAACCCAGTTCAGAACTGCCCTATCGAGTAAAAATTATCGCTTTAGATAATCCTGGTCTCTCAGAACAAATTACCACCTTTTTTACGGACATCGATATAAATATTAAAGAAATGAGCTGTAATACTTACCCAGCCCAACATACTGGTGCAATGATAGGAGCGTTAAGAATTACCATAGGCATACCGACTCATTTGTCAGTCTCAAAAATTCGCGAAAGCTTTAATGAGTTTTGTGCCAAAACCAATCTAGATGGCGAAATGAAGCCAATTGGTCAATAATACAAAAGTAGAAATAAAGATTTACTCACTAACTAAGGAAATCTCTCTATGAAAATTGGTGATAAAGCACCGAAAATTGAACTATCTGCAACAAACGATCAAACTATCGACTTTTCAAAGATAAAAAATAAAAACTTTGTGGTTTATTTTTACCCTAAAGATAATACCCCAGGATGCACCACAGAAGGCCAAAACTTTAGAGACTTAATGCCAGAATTTGACAAGCACAACTGTTTAGTTTTTGGTGTATCACGAGACTCACTCCGCACACATGAAAACTTTAAGAAAAAGCAGTCCTTTAATTTTGAGTTGATCTCGGATCCAGAGGAAGCACTGTGTAAAGCATTTGATGTGATTAAGCTAAAAAAAATGTACGGTAAAGAGTATTTAGGTATTGAACGTAGCACCTTTTTATTTAATGCTAAAGGCGTTTTAGTCCATGAATGGCGTAAGGTAAAGGTGAAAGGACACGTTGACGAAGTCTTAGAAAAACTCAGTTCAATTTAAGCATTAATGCCCATACTAAAAGCCAATATCTCTTCATGCTACCGGATCTTTCCGGTAGTTAGTCCCTCCGCTAATTTAGGATACGTTTATGCCTAGACTCAAGTTTACTGGTTCACGGTTATTTGTTTTAGATACTAATGTGTTAATGCATGATCCCACTTCGATCTTTCGCTTTGCCGAACATAACGTTTTTATTCCATTAGTTGTATTAGAAGAGCTCGACAATGGGAAAAAAGGCTTATCTGAGGTCGCCAGAAATGTGCGTCAGGTGAGTCGCTATTTTGATGAATTAATGCAAGATGCGACTGATAAAGACATTAAACAAGGGCTTCCATTAGGAAACTCACCCTACTTACCGGCTGAAGAGCGCACTAACGGCTTGTTATTTTTTCAAACCACAGAAATAAGCGACAATATGCCAACCGCTCTCGCTAGCAATAAAGTAGACAACACCATTGTTAACATTGCATTAGATTTACAAAATGAAAATCAAGATAAATTAGTGACGCTAGTTTCTAAAGACATTAATTTAAGAATCAAGGCAAAGATTTTAGGCGTTCATGCCGAAGACTATTTTAACGACCAAATTGTCGGAGATATTGAGTCACTTTATACAGGCCATTCTATTTTGCCCAATGATTTTTGGGCTACTCATGATAAAGAAATGAAGTCTTGGCAAGAAGATGGCCGTACGTTTTACGAGCTTTCTGGGCCGTTAGTCTCTTCCTGGGTGGTTAACCAATTTATTCACTTGAAAGACGGTTCTAACTTTAGTGCCATTGTAAGAAAAATAGAAGGTCCACTTGCCACTATTGAGTTATGCATTGATCACACCTCGCCGGCTCATGATATATGGGGCATAACCGCACGCAATTTAGAGCAAAGTTTTGCACTAAACCTACTACTTGATCCTGACATTGATTTTGTTACTTTGCAGGGCCAAGCGGGAACTGGTAAAACTTTACTGGCGTTGGCTGCTGCCTTAGAGCAAACCGTAGAGCTAAAGCGCTATAACGAAATTATTGTTACTCGAGTGACTGTACCCGTAGGCGAAGATATCGGATTTTTACCTGGAACTGAAGAAGAAAAAATGAATCCTTGGATGGGCGCTTTCACTGATAACTTAGAAGTTCTGTCGCCTTCACAATCAAATGACGACTGGGGTAGACAAGCGACTCAAGATATTTTACAAAAGTGGTTAAAAATTCGCTCACTTAACTTTATGCGTGGACGAACATTTATCAATAAATTTGTGATTGTTGATGAAGCGCAAAACCTAACGCCAAAGCAAATGAAAACCTTAATCACACGCGCAGGCCCGGGAACTAAAATGGTTTGCTTAGGGAATGTAGCGCAAATAGATACCCCTTATTTAACCGAAGCAAGTTCGGGATTGACTTATGTGGTTGATCATTTTAAAAATTGGCAATTCGGTGGCCATATGAAACTACAACGTGGAGAACGCTCAAGGCTGGCAGACTTTGCTTCTGACAACCTTTAGCTAAAAACCCCTCTAACAAAAAAGGAGCATTAACTTGCTCCTTTTTTATTTCATTTAAATAAACTTACCCAGTCACCTAGTTTAAGTTATATCTGAATCAACTTCTAAAAGCGTGCTAGATTTTGCTTCATCTAATGCACTAATTACTGCGACTACTAAAGTGGCTAAGGGTATCGCAAAAAACACTCCCCAAAAGCCCCAGATGCCGCCAAAAAATAATACCGCAGCAATGATTGCCACAGGGTGAAGGTTGTTTGCTTCAGAAAACAACAAAGGTACCAGTAGATTGCCGTCAATGGCTTGAATAACCAAGTAAGTCAGCATTAAATAAGCAAATGTTTCACTAAACCCGAATTGAATAACCCCGACCAAAGCAACCGGTATTGTCACTAAAGTAGCGCCAACATAAGGCACTAAAACGGAAAAGCCCACTAGCACCCCAAGTAACAACGCATAGTTAAGCCCAAAAATCATAAAACTAATGTAACTAGCAACACCAACGATAATTATTTCTAGCACCTTGCCGCGAGCATAGGCACCAATTTGTGCATCAACTTCTACCCATACACGGGTAGAAAGCTCTCTTTCTTGAGGCAACCAGCGTAAGAACCAATCGAGTATTTTTTGCTTATCTTTTAGGAAGAAAAAAACTAATAGCGGCACCAAAATCATATAGATTAAAACCGAAACAATGTTTTTAAACGAAGCCAGTGAAAATGACAATAAAACATCACCAATATTAGAAAACCCTCCCCCTAACTGATGCAAAAAGTCATCTAAACGTTGCTTAGTAATTAACTCCGGATATTGTTCTGGTAGCGAAACTAGTAAACTTTTAAATTGGTTAGTCATTTGCGGTAGGTCTTTAAATAATGTTTCTAGCTGTTTACCCGCTAAAGGAAAGATTCCAATAATCACGGTTAAGCTTAATGCTAAGAAGCCTAAAAACACCAACACAACCGCAATGAGTCGAGCCATGCCTTTACGTTGCAGCGCAGACACGGCCCACTCTAACAAATAGGCAATCACTACCGCGACTAACACCGGCATAATAATTGGCCCAATTAACCATAAACCAATAAATATAAATGAGAGCAATAATGTTAAAATAACTGCCTGTGGGTTTGAGAAGTTTCGTCTAAACCAACGTACGAACAATTTGGTCATTAATTAGCCTATTAAGTTAATTTTTGGTAATCCAATAAATAAAATAGTTTGCTTGTTTAGCTATTTTCAATTGATGTGACGTTTGCCCAATATAGGCTTTAAAGTCTCTTAAAGAAGCCGGATCTGAGACTTCAACTCTCAGTGTTTGCCCCTGCGCTAACGGCTTTAACGCTTGCTTCATTTTAAGTAACGGCATGGGACATTGATAGCTTTTTAAGTCAACAGCTAAGTCATACGGAGCCTCACCACTAATCTCTTCAACTTGTGAATTTCGCTGGTTTTCTGAGCCTTGCATAAGTGTTAAACTAAATTTTGCAAATTAATAAGAACTAATCATACTGAAAGGTTTCTTATAAGCAATATAAAACTGTTAAAGAATGGTGAGAAATTATTTTGTACCGATTATTAATCGTGAGTTTAGTTGCTTTTTTAGCCTATTCAAGCGCTAACTTTGCCGTTGAACTACCCAATATGGGCAGTAGCTCATCCAAAGTGTTTGGCCTAGCCGAAGAACAAGCGGTTGGAGACGACTATATGCGTCAGTTGCGCGCCTTTGCGCCAATTATGCACGATGCAGAAGTGAACGACTATATTCAAGACTTAGGCTTTAAACTGGTTGAGCAAAATATTAATGCACAAGATCGGCAGTTTTCATTTTTTGTAATTCGAAATAAAGCTTTAAATGCCTTTGCCTTACCTGGCGGATACATTGGGGTTCATTCTGGTCTTATTGTTCAGTCTGATACCGAAAGTGAGCTTGCGTCTGTACTTGGTCATGAGGTTGCTCACGTAACTCAACGACACTTAGCGAGACGCCTTGAACTGCAAAGCCAATTAGCTATTCCAACATTAGCTGCTTTTGCTGCGGCTATTCTTATTGGGGTAGCGTCTGACAACGCAGATATAGGGCAAGCCGGATTGATCGGTGGACAAAGCATGGCTCAACAAGCAATGATTAATCATACACGCTCTAATGAAGCAGAAGCCGATAGAATCGGCATTGAAAGCTTATATCAAGCCGGTTTTGATCCAATGGGAGCCATTACTTTTTTTGAAAAAATGCAGGCTAAAACTCAGTATTATGCAGCGATACCGGAATTTTTAAGAACTCATCCACTGTCTCGCTCAAGGATTACAGATGCCCGCTTACGTGCGCGTCAGTACCCTTCAAGATCAGTCGAAAGCTCGCCGAGGTATTGGCTTATTAAAGAAAAGATCAACGCAATTACCATGTCGTTAACACCAGAGACTTTAAATTCGGCTCGGGTTAACTATGAAAGCGGCAAGTTAAAGCTTCCGGCCCAACAATATGGATATGCCATTTTATTAACTCGCGCCAAAAAATTTGATCAAGCCAACAGTATCCTAAGCGAACTCGCTAAAAATGATCCTAAACAAGCTTCATATGCCATTGCTTTGGCTCAGTTAAATTTACAAACAGAAACACCACACAAATCTATTCCAACGATAAAATCGTTACTTAGCCACACACCTACAAGCCATGCCCTTGTAGAAACGCTTGCTCAACTTTATATGGCAAACGACGAACACGATAAAGCACGTAAATTGCTACTTGAAAATATTCATATGGCGAGCAATGCCCCACACTTACTTAAGCATTTATCCGAAGCCCAATTAGGCAGCGGCCACCATTCTGAAGTTTATGAAACCGAGGGCAATTATTTATTGGCTATGGGAGATCTCGGCGGCGCCAGAATTCAGTTTGAGCAAGCACTGAATATTCATACCAATGACCCTTACGCTAGAGCTAGAATAAACGCTCAAATTAATAAAATTAGAGAATATCTAAGACAACGATCACTGCGCCGTTAAAAGTCATAATAAGAGAAACCTCAATGCCTTTAATGCAATGCCCTATTTGGCATAAACTTTACCAGCAAGAAGCTGAAAAAGCCTATTTTAAAACGCTTCAAGCTGAGTTAAAGGATTTACAAGATGCCGGACAAACCATCTATCCCCCAGCAGAACTACGCTTTAACGCGCTACAAAAAACGGCCTTTAAAGACACTAAGGTAGTGATTATTGGCCAAGATCCTTATCACGGCCCAAACCAAGCTCATGGTTTAAGTTTTTCAGTCAATTTTGGCGTAAAAGTTCCCCCTAGTTTAAAAAACATTTATAAAGAGCTACTTCATAGTTTAACCATTCAACCTGCAGAACACGGTAATTTAACCCATTGGGCAGAACAAGGAGTGCTTTTATTAAATAGCGTCTTGACGGTTACCCAAGGTAAGCCTCAGTCTCACCAAAAATTAGGCTGGGAAAATTTTACTAATTCAATTATTGAAACTTTAAATCAAAAAACACAAAGTATTGTGTACTTATTATGGGGCAAGTCTGCGCAACAAAAACAACGCTACATTGATGCCAAAAAACACAAAGTATTAACCGCGGTGCACCCTTCTCCACTGTCTGCTCACCGAGGCTTTATAGGTTGTGAGCATTTTAAGTTAGCTAATCAACATCTTGAAGCGCAAAATATTAAGCCTATCGACTGGCAACTTCCGCTAGCACCAGCTAATAAGCAGCAACAAATCAAACTGTTTAATTAATCTTAGGCAAGAATATCAATGCCAACTAATTGTGAGACTTCTTGGCGCTGTAAAATAGCGGCTGTTGCTTGATAAGACTGGATTGAGCTCGGGAGCCTTGCATTCAAGGTAATGGTAGCCGAGCGATCAAAATTAGCATTACGACTAATGTTGCTATTTTCTTGGCCAGCTAGTGTAAAGCTATCTTGTTTAGCATTGAAGCCTGTTTGGCTTGGCGAGCTATTTAAGCGATTAACTTGTACCTGCAAGTCATCGGTATTTGTGGTGGGTCGATCGTTAAGCCGAGTTATTGGCTTAGATTTTGGCCGTTCATAAACTAAGTTGCTTTGCAGTTGACGACTTTTTATAAAGTCTTGCTGACTTATTGGACTAGCAATTGATCTTGAAATTGTGTCACTAACAGAGGTGGGTTGGGTAGTCTCCTTAACTAGATCAGCTTTAACCGGTTTAACCGCGGCAACGTTTCGATTAACGCTACTTTGTTGGGTAATGTTTAACGTTGGCGGATTAATAATGTTCATTGCATAATTGATCTAGATTTTATTAACAGCTCTTGATTAGTTGGTCGTGATTAATGGTTGTTTTTTATTACTTTTAGTACATTAAGCGTTAAATATAAGTTTATATCGCCCTTAGCGAAAATCTGTTTTAAAGCTAAACACTCACTATTATAGTCTATTTTTTAACCGTTTTCTTATGCGCGACATTATTTCGCAAATAAACCGGTTGTAGTGCTTCTGGCTCGCTCACTAACCCGGAATTAAAGGCTTCTTGGGCTAAAGCTAAAGAGTACTTAGCATTTGGAAATTGGTCGCAGACTAACGCAGTTTCCCAATCAATACCCAAGGCGTGAGTTTGTTGTTTAAGCGCTTCTGGATACGCCTGCCACCCACTGCCGACTAACTTGGCCGAGCCTAGATTGAAATCGAGATCAGCCAATTTTGCTTCTAAGTCTAATTGATTTGGCGCTACCACTATTTCATCGCCCAATAATGTCGCTAAACCATGATTAGATTGCAGATAAATACCAAAATATATTTCACCCATGCGAGCATCGATTGCGGCTAGCACCAGTTGACACTCGCCGCTTTGCGCCATAACTGAATTAGCCATGCTTGCCAAACTAGAGATAGCGATAGTTGGAATATTAGCGCCAAACGCAAGCCCTTGAGCAACTGAAACCCCTATTCGTATTCCGGTAAATGCGCCAGGCCCCACATGACAGGCTATTGCATCTAACTGCTTTAGTGTTAAACCAGCTTGCGTTAAAACGTCATCGACAAACGGCAATAATAATTGGGCGTGTTGGCGTGGTACAACTTGATAGCGTGAAAATTGCTCATTGTCGGTCAATAATGCTGCTGAGCAAGCCTCTGTTGAAGCATCAATACAAAGTATATTCGGCATTTTTATCTTCTTTTAATTTGCGTCGTTAGCGGTCGGGTCGATCTCAGAATCACTTTTAGCCATTATATCAGTCAAAAATTTAACCACCAATGATTCTTCTCTGGTTCTACGCATATCGGGTAACGAATTGATAAAGACTTCAGCGTAAGGCTTGCTAACCAGCCTAGGATCGCCAATGCAGACCACTCCCCTGTCGGTAACACTTCTAATTAATCGTCCGCAGCCTTGCTTTAAAGTTAAAACGGCTTCTGGAATTTGTAACTGCATAAACGGATTACCCCCATTATGTTTACATAAATTCATTTTGGCATTTAAAATGGGATCGTCTGGCGGGGCAAAAGGCAGCTTGTCGATAATCACTAAAATCAAATTATCGCCACTCACATCTACGCCCTCCCAAAAGGAGCCTGTTGCCAATAATACACTGCCTGGGTTTGCTTCAAACTGATTTAACAGTTCTAATTTGCTTGCCTCACCTTGAACCAAGCAGTCAAATAGCTGTTGCTCTTTAAACCACTCAGCGGCAACTTTAAGGGCTCTGTGGCTGGTAAATAGTAAAAATGTTCTCCCTTGCGCCGCGCAGATTAGTGGCAAAGCGGCCTGAATAACTGCGGTGGTATGGCGCGGATCTCGTGGCGACGGTA
Organism: Aliikangiella aequoris; assembly: GCF_053709105.1. Taxonomy (NCBI): domain Bacteria; kingdom Pseudomonadati; phylum Pseudomonadota; class Gammaproteobacteria; order Oceanospirillales; family Pleioneaceae; genus Aliikangiella; species Aliikangiella aequoris. The sequence goes on along the minus strand of NZ_CM132298.1, from coordinate 1,836,597 downwards.
AATCTCTTGGCACATAGAGAAGGCTTTGTTGTTGATAATCAAAAGAAGACGGCAAACATAAAGTTTCTGCCGACTGCCAACCTAACGCCTGTTGATAATGAGAGAACGACTCACCAACGGTTAAAGTAGCTGAAGTTAATATCCAGCTAGAATTATCATATCGCTGTTTACTTGCTTGAAATAAACTCGCAATATCAAGTGGCGTAGTATTTAACCGAAATCCACTTTTCATTGTTTCGTACCATTTAACATTGGCTAATGCTTTCGCTCTGTCTTCACTGCTAGGATTACTCGACTGTGCCTGCCCAGTTAAAAAACGCTCGACCGTGCTACGCATACCAATTAACCGCTCAAAGCAAGATTCTAGCACTTTAGTTCTAGTAGAATTAACTTTAACTAGATTGAATAAAGTATTGATATTGTTAGATAATTCAATTAATGCTTTCTCTCTGATCGAATTTGGCCGCCAGTCTTCTTTAATGTCAAACTCGGGCAGTGCCAACCTAAAGTCCTTTGCGCTTTTTGCTAAGCGTTGCGCTTGCAGCATTAAATCTCGACAGTCAGTCACTTGAGTGCGGTACTCGAGTTCTAGCTCTTGGCACAACTCCGTTATTTGGCGGCTAGAGATTGAATCACCGTAAAATTGATAGGCCGTTTGAACAATATGGTGCGCCTCATCAATGACAAAAACATCTGTGTCGGGCAATAATTCGCCAAACCCGTCTTCTTTGAGCACTAAATCAGCCAATAATAAATGGTGGTTTACGACTAAAATCTTAGCTTTCTTAGCTCTTTCTCTTGCGCTAGCAACAAAACACTTTTCAATAAATGGACAATCTTGGCCTAAACAGTTTTCTGCGGTGCTTGTAATGTAAGGCAATATGGTGGCATTTTCTGGCAGTGGTGAAAGCTCGCCTAAATCGCCACTGGTGGTCTTATCACGCCAATGATTAACTAAGTTAAGATGCTTAACCGCTGCAGGATCAGGCAGTCGCCCCGAGGCCATGGTTGATTCTAAACGGTAATCACATAAATAATTATTTCTACCTTTTAACAGAGCAGTTAAAGGCTGTTTATTCAATATTTTTAAGATGCTTGGTAGGTCGCGCTTAAATAATTGTTCTTGAAGATTTTTAGTACCAGTAGAAATGACAACTTGTTTATCGGATAAAATAGCGGGTAATAAATAAGCAAAGGTCTTACCTACCCCTGTCCCGGCTTCAACAATTAAGTCATTTCCGTCATTAATCGCTTTGTTAACGGCCATTGACATGGTTTGTTGCTCTTTTCGCGGCTTAAAATTAGCTTTACCTTGCGCAAAAGGCCCTTCACTGCCAAGCAGTTCAAATACTTCCTGTTGACTGATACTCAAACTTCATTCGTCCATACCAGTTGACCAATGGCTTTATATTTTGCCACGGTCATTGAGCCACGTTTGTCTTTGGGCATTTTATCGAGCTCTTGTTCAATCACTTTTCTATCTATTTTAAAAATTTGAATGGGCTGATAGACGGCATCATAAGTCACCATTAACAAATGTTCCCAATCTCCATCTAAGCTTAGCTGACCTAATTTTTGACGCGCTTTACCGCCTTTAAAAATAACTCGACCTTTAATTAGGTATTTTTCTTGGGTGTCGTCACTATCTACTGCGTCGACACCGGCAACTCCGTCTAATTTGGTTAAATTTAACTTATCTATTGCATCAAACCGAGCTAACTCTGCAGTCACTGGCAGCGCATGACCCGTAGACTGTCGATAGTCTGCAGCTAACATGCGAGTTTGCTCCATTAATAGAGCAATATCGTAGGTTGAATTAGAAACGGTTGAAGTCACTTAGCTTTACTAATTTTGATAATAATTAGTTAATTATAGCGACTCGTTTGTTTTATTAATAGTCTCACGCCTAGCTATGGATCTGCGGCGGTGAAAGTTAGTTAATTAACTAAACCTTAATGTCGATGTGATTAGCGCGCTTTTTATGACCACTTTCATCATATGTGTCATCGGGAGGTATAGCGGTTTCTAAAGCTGAGTCAACTTTAGCGTTCTTTTTGCTGAGTGTTTTGTCTTGCTTTGGCTCATCTTGCTTAGAAGTCACCGGCTGTTTAGGAGGCTTTTTTTGCTGCTGTGCTTCATTTTGCTGAGATTGAGAGTTTTTTTGATTATCTTTGTTAGACGCGATTACATGTTCAGGCGCATCGACACTATTCACTGAGCGTGAATTAGATTTAGTCTTCAGTGGAGTAACACCACCACTGGGTTTGCTGACTTCTCCTATGTTTACCAAGTTTAACGCCCTATTTTCAGTTGATGAAATTAGCAGTCTTATAATCTATCTATCGGCTAAAGAATGGCCAATTTTAATCTAGTTTAGAGATTGTCACAAATTCCTCGTTAATTGCGCCGATTCCTCGCTTTCTATGTTGCTAGTAATTGCTATACTTAAGCCATATTTAGCTTATAAACATTTAACTCAATCTCAATTCAATTATTCGATTGATTAAGAGCAGAAGGAATATTGTCCCAATGGATAACACTGAAAATAGAATTGAAAAGATTAAAAATTCTGCAAAAGACGTTAAGTACTTACCACAAGAAATTTGTTTATTGCCCATAAGCGAACGGCCTTTTTTTCCGCCGCAAACTCTACCTATTTTAATGAACGAAGATAGCTGGCGAGACACCATTGAGTTTATCAACGAAGAGCAAGACAATATTACAGGGCTGGTCTTAGTTAAAAATCCTTTGCCAGAAGACGCTAAGCCGGAAGAATTTTATGAAGTAGGCACTTTAGTAAAAATCCATCATCCCGTACTCTCAAGCGGAAAAGTGCAGTTTATCGCTGAAGGACTGCAACGCTTTAGAATTAAAAAATGGGTAAGTAAAACGCCTCCTTATATTGTTCAAGTAGAATACCCTAACGAACCTAAGTATCGCGGTACAGATGAACTAAAAGCCTATGCAGTGGCAATTATTAATACCTTAAAAGAGCTTGTACCTCTCAACCCGCTTTATTCAGAAGAATTACGCTTTTTCCTAAACCGCTTTGATCCTAATGAGCCATCTCAGTTAACTGACTTTGCCGCGAGTGTAACCACCTCTACCCGCGAGGCATTACAAGAAGTTTTAGAAACCGTTCACCTAAAGCGTCGCATGGAGAAAGTGTTAGTTCTAATTAAAAAAGAGTTAGAAGTCGCCCAGCTGCAAAAGAATATTCAAGATCAGGTAGAGGAAACGTTAAGTGAACATCAACGTCGATTCTTTTTACGCGAGCAATTAAAAGCAATTCAAAAGGAATTAGGAATTGCCAAAGATGACAAAACCGCCGACATGGAGCGTTTTGAAAAAAATATTCGCGATAAAATCTTACCCGAAGCAGCGAAAACAAAATTTTATGAAGAGTTAGACAAGCTCGCTATTTTAGAATCTGGTTCGCCAGAATATGCAGTAACACGAAACTACCTAGAAGTCTTTTCAAAGCTTCCGTGGGGTATTTATACAGAAGACAATCTAAAACTGCGCTCGGCGCGCAAATCACTGGATAAAGAACATGCTGGTTTAAATGACGTAAAAGAACGAATTATTGAGTTTTTAGCGCTTGCCTCGATAAAAAATGAACTCTCTGGCTCAATTTTATTATTGGTAGGCCCTCCTGGGGTAGGTAAAACCTCAATTGGTCGTTCTATTGCAGGTGCGTTAAAACGAAAGTTTTTCCGATTCTCTGTCGGCGGCATGCGGGACGAAGCCGAAATAAAAGGTCACAGACGAACCTATATCGGAGCTATGCCAGGCAAAATTATTCAAGCTTTAAATGAGACTGAGTCTTCTAATCCGGTAATTATGCTAGATGAAATTGATAAAATTGGGAACAGTTACCAAGGAGATCCCTCCTCTGCTCTACTCGAGGTGCTAGATCCAGAACAAAATTCGCAATTTTTAGATCATTATTTAGATGCCCGCTGCGATTTATCGAAAGTGTTATTTATTTGTACTGCAAACCAGCTGGACACGATTCCGCGCCCCTTAGTCGATCGCATGGAAATCATTCGTCTTAGCGGGTACATTTTAGAAGAAAAGCTACAAATAGCGCAAAACCACTTATGGCCTAAACAATTAGAACGCGCCGGTATAGCCAAATCAAGAATTAAGCTAACGCTTTCTGCTCTCAAGCTATTAATAGACGGCTATGCACGCGAAGCTGGCGTGAGAAACCTTGATAAGTTATTAGCCAAAATAATACGTAAATGTGCGGTAGATATTGTTACCAATAAAACCAAACGATTAAGTATTAACAAAGATAATTTGGCTAAATATATTGGTATGCCTATATTCACCAGAGAGTCTTTATTATCCGGCGTTGGCATATGTACTGGCTTAGCTTGGACTTCCTTAGGCGGCGTCACGCTAAGTATTGAAGCAGCAAAAATTCATAGTAGTTCGCGTGGTTTCAAATTGACGGGGCAACTAGGCGCAGTCATGAAAGAGTCTGCTGATATCGCCTATAGCTACATCGCCGCCCACCTTGAACAATATGGCGCCGACAAAGAAGCGATGGATAAGCAATATTTGCATCTTCATGTACCCGAAGGTGCTACCCCTAAAGACGGACCAAGCGCGGGGATCACAATGGCAAGCGCAATATTAAGCTTAGTTTTAAATAAAAATGTAAAGGCTAAATTTGCAATGACAGGCGAGCTTACTTTGAGCGGCAGCGTGCTTCCAGTAGGCGGAATAAGAGAGAAAGTCATTGCCGCTAAACGCGAAGGAATTAATAATATAATCTTACCTAAAGCTGTTGAAAGCCGTTATTTAAAACTACCCAAACATATTAAACAAGGCTTAAAAGTTCATTTTGTTGCTCACTATAATGAAGTGTATAAACTACTATTTTAACCGCTAACAAAGAGCTAAAAAGCCGACTTTATTCAGGGCGAAGCCACTGCAAACAAAAAAGCCGCGAATCTACGCGGCTTTTTTTATACTTAACTTTCTTTAAAATCGATTTAAAGTTAATTAAATAATTAGCTTAAACTGTCTAAAATTTGTTGCTTAATATCGTCTAAACTACCAACGCCAGCTACAGTTACATATTTAGGCGCTTTGGCTTCACCAGTTTTTGCCCAATCAGAGTAATAGGCAATTAATGGCTTGGTTTGACTATGATATATTTTTAATCGATCTTTCACTGTCTCTTCAGTGTCGTCTGGGCGCTGCACTAAGTCTTCGCCAGTTTCATCATCAACCCCTTCTTTTGCAGGAGGGTTATACACTAGATGGTAAGTTCGCCCTGAGCCAGGATGCACTCTGCGCCCGCTCAGGCGTTTAATAATTTCTTCGTCAGCCACATCAATTTCAACAACGTAATCAACGTCTATTCCATTTTCTTTCATTGCATCTGCTTGAGGAATTGTTCGTGGAAAGCCGTCAAGCAAATAACCGTTTTCACAGTCAGACTCGGCAACTCGCTCTTTAACTAAGCCAATAATGATTTCATCGGAAATAAGTTTGCCTTCATCCATGACCTTTTTAGCTTGTTGGCCTAATGGCGTGCCTGCCTTAACAGCGGCTCTTAACATGTCGCCGGTTGAAATTTGAGGAATGTTGTATTTCTCCTTTATAAACTGGGCTTGTGTGCCTTTACCTGCACCAGGAGCGCCAAGAAGGATGATACGCATTATGATCTCCAAAAATATTGATTGCTTTGTGATTGAATACTCATTATAGACAGCTCTTGGAAGAGTGAAAACCTAAATCCACTGGAATCTAAGGTTTTATTCATTTTTCTCACTTAATTTTGTTCGTTTGTATAAAAATTAAGCAGTTAGATTGGGTTTACGTGTCTAATTCAAGTAATCAAGACTCATTTCTAACTAAAGTACGAAAAAGTTGCTTGGTGTTAACACTAAATTGTACAAAGAGCTTGACCTAACCGTACAATTCTCTATTTTCAGAGTGCTATAATCGGGCATAACCAATTTTCATTCGACCAGCAAAAGCTGTCATAAAGGAGACATTGAAGATTTGTGAATAATGCTGCTAATTTGCTTCCCAAAATCGGACGCTCAACGCCGTTTTAAGCGGCAAATTACAGTTGGCTAAAATAAGTGGGGCACGAACAAAGAGCCAACTGTTATTTTTCCGACTTGAAAACCCTTGTTATAAGGCGACTGTCACTCTTTTTTACTGATATACACAGCCGCTAATTTAGTATTACCATCTGCTACTATAAGATCGCTTTTACCATCTTTATTTAGATCAGCTAATGCAACTCCCCAAGGGTTTGGAATACTTGGCAATTTGAAACTAAAAGCTTCAATTTTAGTCTTTCCACCAAAAACAGCATATAATTCTCCAGACCAATTACTAACCAATGCGTCTTTAAGACCGTCGCCATCAATATCTCCAATGGCTATTTGTTTTGCCCCTGTTGCCGTTTTGATTTCTGTTTTATTTTTTTCTAGGAAATTTCCATCCCCATCACCGGGAATTATAGTGATTAAGCGACCACTAGAAGCAACGATTAAATCTATCTTACCATCACCATTCATTTCAGCTAGTTCAACAGCAAACGGAGCATCATATGGTGCAAGCGTTTTCAAATTAAATGACAGCTTATTTGAACTAGTGTTAGTAGCTATCCCTATTTCACGTTGGTTCGGTGTCACTATATCTAATAACTCGTCCGCGTTTATATCGTTAATTGCAAATCCTCTGTAAGGGTCTCCACCAGTGTCAATAAGCGTACTTACTGATTCGAACCGTCCGTTATTCTGCCCTTTATAAAAACGTAATCCATTATGAGTACGGCTGTCCACAATGAGATCAACTTTACTATCACCATCGAGGTCTTCTAATCGAACGAGATGTGGATGCGGTGATAAATCAGTTTTAAAAACAGAATGAGACTTTGTTTTAAAGTCACCCTTTCCATCACCAAAAAGCAAGGTAACATACGATGTTTCATGATTAGCTATGGCGACATCGACATTTCCATCATCATTGATATCCGACACAGCTATGCCGGTAGGGTTTTCACCAACAGGGAAACGACCTACCTCAAGTAAATCACCATTTCCATTCCCTTTAAAAGTGATAATATTATTGTCAGAGTAATTTGCAACAATAACATCTAAATTGCCATCTGAATCAAAATCACAAACTGATATAGAGGGTTGGCCTGACCCAACGTTTAGCAATGAGTGCGAATAAGTTGTGACGTCTATTGCGTTCGCTCTAGGTTGGTAAAAACAACTTAATGAATTGATAAGAAAAAATAGCGCAATCTTAGATTTATTCATGCATCACCTGAGTTTGATTAGCCTTATAACGCCAAGCGCAGTCGCAAATTGCGTAGCGCAGTTTTTTGTCGAATGCCGCGATTGGTTAGGTTTTTTCCTCGTAGTACAGTCGAGGCTCCAATTTTCCCTTACATTCGCAGCGCGATTTTCTTGAGTCGTGGCATGGAAGTTTGCACTTCGAACAAACTCGATAGTCAAAACCGCTGGACTCATCGAGCAGATTTGAACCCATGTAATTTCGCCCAAGTAACTGATAAACCTGAATGACAATAAAACCAATCACAAAGATTTTAAATGCCACAAAAGACCAATCACTTACGAGCGATCCCGGCGGATGAAACTTAGTTCCGAATATAAGCACCATTGGAGTAACCACCAATGCAGCAAGGAAACCGAAAGTAACAGGCCACTTTGGGTTAAAGGCTTTGCTCCACCGTTCTCTCTTAATGTTACGAATTTCTTCCGCAGATCTCCGGATATACATTTGCAAACCTAACTATTTAGCATTTATGTTGAACATCAGTCCGTTCAATATAAATGCCTGTTGGACTGTGCCGCGCTGGCACAGAAGTTAATACTTTATTAATGGGTTTTGTTAGCTAAGTGAGAAGGCCGATTGAACCGTGTGAGGCGGGCTATTCGTTTTTGCATCCTTTCTTGGCGAATTTATTCCATCAATAATGTCTATTTATGCTGCCTAAGATGCCATGTTTTTTGTGTGAGCGCAAGCGAGCCCCCACAGAAGTTAACTGCGTCTAAAAACGCGTGCGCCCTGCTGTTAATCCGTCAACCTGGCTGCCAGAACCATCGGACCATCGTCCCTATAAAGCACCAATGATGCTCACCGCATTGGGGACAAGCCGTCGGCTCGGTGATTTTTGTCTTTTCTGTGACCAGCGCTGGGAAAAAGTTGTGGGTGTCCCCGTTTTTGTTATGAATTGTAACGAAAGAGTCAGTCATACTTTATGAACCATAACGCATCGTTAAGAAGCGCCGTTGTTTGCGTCTTTTTTCAACGACTTGTTAAGGTTTTCTCTAGCACGTACAAAGTTAAATACTAGAGCTGCTATAAATCCAATTAATATTCCTACTGGATTCAAGGCGATTGGAATACCTCCCAATAAACCTCCCAAAAGTAAATACACTACAGGTTTGTCCCAATTCAGGCCTACTAATGCGAGGTGCATTGGTACTGCAATAATAGCAACGAATGTCAGGACAAAAGCCAACACTAAAACCAAGAAACCAATTGGGCTAGATAGAGGAGTTCCAACCCTAAAATAGTATTCAATTGTAAAGTACAACACATACGTCACTGAAGCAGTTATCGCTGAAAACAAAAAAGCTATAGCTGTGTGCTTATTCATTTCTACCTTAACGCCAAGCTGAGTCGAATGCGTCTTTCTGCATTTCGATTTCCTGCGTATGGTTACATGTTCTGTTCATAATACTCACAAACTGCCTGCTCAATCTTCTCTTTACCTTCACCATAAAATGAACACTCTATTTCGTCAATGAAAGGTAGGTAGTCTTCATTCGTATTTCCCTCTTCGTCTTCCATTTCGAAATACTTAGACAAGAATGCTTCTCTCTCATCTGTATTCTTGTGCGGGGTCGATTCAGGAAATAAGGAAACTACTCGCTTTATTCCACCTGAATGCTCAGTTAGTCCTACTCGTTCATATGCATCAGCCAGCATGTCGGCTCTAACACCGCATACCATATCCATCTCGAATAGAAAGCGAAAACCACCATTAAGAATTGGATAAAACGCAGCCAATACACTTATTATTGTTCGCTCAGGTTCAGGCACCTCAACGATTGGAGTTTCGGCTTGTTCGTACCTCTGTGTTCTCTCTAATAGCTCATCTAAATTCATGGAATGGTATAGCCGACTCTATTGACATGTAACGCTTGTTTAATTTGTGAGTTGAGCTTGCGAAACGATTCAAATTCAAACCCTGGTTATGTCTATCCAATTTCATGATTTTGTTTGATGTAGTTTGCAATATCATAAGCAGATGAACGCAAGCGAGCTAATTTGTCATTGCTCTTGGCGGCGCCATCCTTCCATTTAAACTTCCCATCAATCATTTGCTGACCGATAATCAGATCATTGAATGATCCCATGCCCCCATAAGCATTAAGTAAATGCTCTACCCCTGAGTAGTCCGAGTTTTGCAATCTACGTTTGGATGATTCCATCCATGCGGACCAATGACTCTCTTGGTCCTGCTTTAGAAGAGTAACCATCTTATCCAATATATCGATCAGTTCTTTAGTTTTTGAGGCCATAATTTTGTGACATAAGGCTCAATTCAAAAATTCAGGCGTTTTCTGCCTTAATATTTTGCAATTTCTGGTTAGGTTTTTATCTTCCATAAAAAACAGGAAGTACTTTAACTTCATAGCTCTTCGCATAAACATGCCACTCTATATCTACATCGTCTGTAATGATATAGAGGTTATATTCATCATCCTGATAGTTCGTCTCTATTTTGTCATTCAAAACTGCAGGATCTGCAAGCTTCACTTGAACAGGAGCCATTAACCAAGAAAGAGGTAGATTCAAAATATCGACACATTCAAATGTTAACTCAATTTCGCCATCATCTAAAGATCCAGTATCACCACAGAATTTGATTCCTAGAGACCCTCCCTCGCTGTGCTCGGTGACAGTTAAACGCTCGATAACACCAGGGCCTTCCAACTTGCTCAAATATTTGTTTAGTTCTGTGAGTTCCATTCGTAAACCTAACGCCAAGCGCAGTCGCAAAATTGCGTAGCGCTGTTTTTTGTCGAATGCCGCAACTGGTTAGTTGCCATACGCATCCATCCTAGAAATAGTAAAAGCTATGTTTTCGCCCACGACTCTTTCGTCACTAGTGTCTATAGGTGCTTCAAACTCTGTAAATCCAACGTCAACCATTACTTCAGGAGTAATTCGATTTACAACACCGTACACTCTATAGCTCCAACCGCCTTGATGCTCCAGTTCTTTCTTCCCGTCCGGATTTCCAGAAAACATGGACTCCCATGTTTCTTCTTCAAAGTGCAAGCCTGCAGTCAGCTCAACATCAACCTCTTCACCAGAACTGTATCGTTCTCCACCGAATTCATCCATGGCGCAAATCTTCATACCAGCTATCTCTAGCTCTGCCTGAAGATATTCGCCTTCTGTTTTTATAAATGTGGCTTTCATAATTTAGGACAACTAACGCCAAAATAAATTGAGCGTTTTTGTCGCTTCAATTTTCATTGTCTTGTTATGTGATTGACTAATCATCATTGTTTGCCGATTGCTCCAATTCTAGGATGTTCTTAATCACACCTTTACCTACCGTACGACTTCCTTCACGAATTAAGAACTCCATCCCAACATGCACTTTCCCGAAATGCTCCTTAGGACTCAAAAAACCAAGATATGCACGAACAGTATCTCCGGGATTAACTTGCTCTACATCAGGATAAATATGTGCCGCATCCCAATCTTGGTCCTCGTAGTAAAATTGAGGGCGATAGTTACTATAAGCTGGAGTTGTTCTTCCACCTTCTTCTGAAGTTAGAAAATATATCTCTGCTTCGATGTCTCTAGGTATCGGCATAGCCCTTAACTCACATAACGCCTCAATAACCGGCGCGCTTTTTGCGCGTCCGGCGCCGAAGGCGCGTAGTTAATTGACTTGTTATGTACCATTTACTACCGCCATGGCACGTTTATAATTTTCTTTGTCCACTTCTGTTGCATCCGGCCAAGGCTGCTCTAGCAACCACGCTGGGACAGGAATTTTAAGCTCAACCGATGTCAGAACAATGTAATACATTACATGCGTATCGGAAGGGTCCATTGCATTTAGCTCGAGAGCCAGCTTCCGAGCCTTTTTGAGCTCGCCATCTACCAGAGCAGACTCACACTCACTCAATAGTTGGTTCCATTTTCTCGCTACATCCTCTGCTGTCGAAGCCAAAGGAATGAATAACAACATTAAGGTAACAAGTAGCTTGTTCATATTTGTACATAACGCTGGGTTGTGCGGCAGTGAACGAGTGCGCGAGTGAGCTGTCGCGACACCAACCGCTTGTTAGGTTGCGACATACCAGGAATCAAATAGTTTGCTTGCACTTTCGTCGATCTCCTTCCAGTTATGCAGGTGCTTCATGTGATAAAAATAAAACATACTATTTCCATTTGAGTGATATGTATATATTTTACAGATATCGTTTACAACCCCATGTTGACAGTTTATTGATATAGGGTGGCCACTCGAATCTTTACCATACAAAGTAAAACCTTCTGAGTTATTGTCCATGTACCCACTAAGGCCGTACTTATTTATTGGTTTTGAATTATCTAAAACCTCGTACTTCAACGCATTATTAAATCGATGTTTTGGCGAAGAACCTGTTCCTCCCCTCGTCGAGTAGAGTGTGATTTCAAGTTCGTCATCGTTGATTTGTAGTGAGCTCCTTTCAGCTTCATATGTCGGTATTAAAGCCGATATTGTAAGGTGTTCTAGAACCAAAGTACTTCTATTCGGTTGGCCGCCATAAAAATATTCAACTGGTATGATATATGTGTCTTTCCCAAGACTTACTTTCACTTCACGAAAATCAGCTTCAGATAAGATGGGCTTAGAGAAAGTATAAAGAACAATTGCTAATAGAATTAAAGCAATATTAATCAGAGTTGAATTTAACTTGAAAGTTCTCATAGCCACCTAACGCCGAGCAGAGTCGAATGCGCTTTCCTGCATTTCGATCTCCTGCGTATTGTTAAGTGCTGATAATTGCACCGTACTATAACCACTCATCATTCATGGCCTCCAGAAGTTCCTTGTTTAGTTCGTAATACTCACTTTCAGGTAGAACTGTATCTATATCGCATTTCGGACACATAGCTGTTTTACCAGGCCCACGAGGACAACTTTCTGGCTCTTCGATCCATTCTACAATTTCTGAAGGCGGAAATATTTCTAAGCAATTGAAGCAGCCACACATATTGCTGTTCATGATAGCTTTTTCGTGCCACCCACACTCTCCATGTATTTGCTTAAGGTCAAACTTCATGCTTTCCACTATATGCACTTAACGCCTCAAGCAGTTTTGCGTATTTCGCATATACTGCCTTGATTGGTTATACGACTTGCTCATGTTTAGCTCCACAATTAACGCACATTTTGGCTCTTGGCGTTCTTAGCAACTCGTTACACTGATTGCACTCAATGCCCCATTCACTGAGACGATGGTGATAAATCGTTTCGAAATGAACTCCAGGCATACCTGTGAGCTCCTCAAATTTTTCCATAGCTTCAGGTTTACAGTTTACCCTAGCAGTTTCCAAGTCGCACTGATGTTTCTCTCGATAATCTTTTATTGCCTGCATTGCATCACCCAACAACGGAGATACTTCATTCCATTCAGTCTCTTCTAAGAAAGGCATTATCCGATCACAGCGCCAACAAAAATATTCTTTCATTTGATTCTACGTATAACAGCTTATTCTATTCAGTAAATGTCAATAATACGCAAAAACACTTTGGTGTAGAAATATTTTTTTAAATTAAATCAAGAAGATAGAGCGATCACTTTGAAATCGCGTCGTTTTTATTTAACTTTTATTCGAATAATGTTCCATAGCATAAATAGGATATTCATTTTATATCAGTAACTTAGATAGCTTTCCTAGCGTAGTAAGAAAATAACCTTGACCGAAAGGTACTTGTGCAAGTAGTGCTTTTAGATATTCATTAATACAAGGAAGTAAAAATGAGTCAATCACAAAAACCAAGATTCATGTGGTTAGTTCGAACTAAAATTCGCGCTTGACACTATTTCTATCAAACTGAAAAAACTTATGTTCAATGGATTAAGCGGTTTATCCATTTTTACAACCTCAAACATCCGAAAGATATGGGAGCGGAGGAAGTTACAAATTTCCTGAGTCATAAAGTGACAACATTCTATCACTTATCGAAAATCAGAATTCAGTGTACACTTGTACACTGAACAAGTATAATCAAGTCCGACCAGTAGTAACCCAGCTAACGACTCAGATAAAATGCCCGCAAAGATTCCACCAACTTTAACGAGTTACTCGCCAATTGAAGAATCAATCAACGCTATTACCCACTTACTGGGCGCTATTTTAGCCATAATTGGCTTAATTGCCCTGCTAAGTAAAGCCGACTCAGTGGCTGCCTATGTTTCAGTTACAGTCTATAGCAGTTCTTTAATACTCATGTTTACAAGCTCTAGCTTGTACCATGGCATTCAAAACGAACACCTTAAAAAGCACTTAAAACTACTCGATCACATTGCAATTTATCTCTTAATAGCAGGTACTTATACACCAATCTTAATGTTAAAACTAACGGGTACAATTCAGCTAGTTTCGATGTTATTGATTTGGTTACTCGCTTTATTTGGGGTTGGCTTTAAACTGCTGGCGCGTCACAAATATCCCAGAGCTTCGCTACTCACCTATTTAGGTATGGGTTGGTTTGTGGTGGTTATCATTTACCCACTATTCCAGGTTCTGCACATTAATGGACTATGGTGGCTGTTAAGTGGTGGCGTTATGTTTAGCGTTGGAGCGGCTTTTTATGCCGCTAAATCAGTTCAATATACGCATGCTATTTGGCACTTATTTGTAATCGCCGGCTGTGCTTGTCATTACATTGCGGTCTACTTTTACGTTGTCACCTAAATTGTGTTTTGCGAAAAATGATTTAATTTACACCAAGGAACTTATCTTTAATTAAATCGACCTTGCAGCGAATAATAAATTGAGCGCCCTGCGCCAACAAAATAGCGATGATTTGAAAATGCATAGTCTGCTCTTTCAGCATAATTTTCATCGCTAGCATTCATGATTCTAATAACCGACTCCCAATGACGATTGTGTTGATACGCAGCTCTTAAATTAAATAATTTATGTCCTGCATATTTTTGTGTATTTTCGGGATTAGTGTAATAAGAGCTAAGCGAAATCAGCTCCAACTCAAGCGCGAGTTTAGGCTTGACCTGCCAACTCACTTGACTACTCGTTAACAGCCTTGGCGCTGTATCAATATCATTATGCTTTATTAAAACATTGTTACTTCCTTGTAAATTGGGGCTATTTTCATATAAGTGTTTTGCGTAACTTAAGTTCTGAGTAATTGACCATTGCTGATTAATGTTTAATCGCCATAAAGTCTCAAGGCCTTTGTGTGAAGTCTTGGCACCGCTGACAAACTCTCTATCCGAATTTTGGAATATCGAGTCACTTTTTCGCATATGAAAAATATTAACCTCGTAAAATAACCGAGGCGTAGACTTTCGATACCCGATTTCAACTGCGTCTGCCTTTACTGAGTTGGCAGCAGATATAGTCTGGTTATTTTGCAATCGATAAAGCTCTGTCGCTTGTGGGGCTCTAAATGCTCTATCAATTTTCACATAGGCTAAGCTATCTTTATTAGCTAAGTAACTAATGGCTGCACTTTGTGAAAAATTACTAAAACTGTCGGACCGGCTATCGGGTCGATTGTAGCGGCAGCCGCCAAAGCCACACAAAGTAGCGTCGTCACGAGTATTTCCGCTGAGCATGTTATTGCTATAATCGTAATCGATAAAGTCAAAACGCGCATTCAGATCAAGCTTCCAGTTTAAAGCCAATTGTTTTTCCCAGCGGCCATAAAGCGCCAAGTTAGACCCAAGCACCTTATAGTCATAGTGCTTTCCAACTGGCAAAGTTGCGTTTAAAAAAGCCGAGCCTGTGTTAGTTGGGCTAGATTGTGACTGGCGCAGTTTGGCATCGGTAAACTCAGTGTCAATCCCCCACCGAAGCTCACTAGAGTCAAAATATTGTTGCGCCTGCCACATCAAACCAAGACTCTGCTGTGAATTATTTTCTATGGGCTGCCCAGGAAGAAAGTGCATTAAAAATTCC
The DNA here is from genome assembly GCF_053709105.1 of Aliikangiella aequoris. Classification (NCBI taxonomy): domain Bacteria; kingdom Pseudomonadati; phylum Pseudomonadota; class Gammaproteobacteria; order Oceanospirillales; family Pleioneaceae; genus Aliikangiella; species Aliikangiella aequoris. The sequence goes on along the minus strand of NZ_CM132298.1, from coordinate 1,821,363 downwards.
ATTTCGTTACTTCTAAAATAAGGCGTTAACTGCCACTGCACTCCATTATGAAAATAACCAGAAGCCTTACTTTGTAAATGAATTGAATGGGCTTTTCTATAGGCTTCAGGAAAATCATTACGAGTACGCATAGAGTCAAGTAAATAGGCATCTTTGCCCGCTTGCAAATATCCCGCAGTATTTTGATTTAAGTGAGTAAGATTTAATATGGAATCGAAACTAACTTGATCAGACTTAGTTAAATGGCGCAGCGTCGCTTTGTGTTGTTTATAGCCAGAATGGTCTTTCAAACCTCCGTCGTGCGTTAGGTTTAAATTAAACAGCAACCCGGCGTCGTCATTCATTTTAACAAAGGAAGTTTTAGCACGATAAAAGTGGTGTGGCCCAACCTCTAAATTGATTGAACGCCTATTTTTCTCTGGCTTTTGACTAATTATATTCATCACTGCATGAATCGCATTTGAGCCGTACAGAGCAGAATTAGCCCCCCTAACAACTTCAATCGCCTGCGCTTGTTCGGTATTCGCGTCAAATAATTGATTAACATTACAAAACCCTGGAGCTCTTAATGGCACACCATCTTGCAACATTAAAAACTCGCCACAGGAGCCTGGCCCAGTTAATACTGGAGAGCGAATTGCAGTTAAATGCTCTTGACCATTGCCTCGACTGATCCAAGCGCCAGGAATACGAACCAGTGCCTCATTAATATGCGAGTGATTTATTTTTTCGAGCAATTTTGCATCAAGTGCCGCGGTATTATTGGCGAGCTCAAGTAAACTTACCGCTCCTCTTTGCGCTGTAATGACCATCGTCGGCTCTGTTGTTTCTTGCGCCTCAAGTTGCGCTGAGTTAACCGCTTGGAGTTCATTTTGTTGTTCAGGTGAATGCGCTTTATTGAATGATTTAGATTTAACTTTTGGGGTTATTTCGGCTTTTTCTGCTTTTAATTGGACACTTAAACTCAGTAAAGAAAGTAATAAAAGAGATTGAAGTCTGACCGGATTTAACCGCTTATTAGCAATTTTAAACCAGTTACACGACTTTAAAATTAAGTGCCAAACAAGCTTTGGTGTGTGCGCCATATTGATTATATTTATCTGTCAATTAAGTTGAGCTGATTATAATAGTAATATGAGCCCAAACACCAGAGTCTTGCGAAGTAACCTAGATTAGCTCGACTTTAACCAGCGCGCATTCTTATTTAAATACTGCTCTAAGAAATATTCTAATTTTATCCCGTAGGCATTGTTTGGCAGTACTCTTACAACCTGCTGTGGTTTGCTACTGCTTTGAGCTTCATACTGTGCTAAATCAATAATTTCTTGAAAACATTGTTGTTTATTTTTATCTGTAATAATCATAAGCTTTGGTTTTAACTTATGCTTTTCATGGTTTTCTAAAACAATCCCAACCTCACCGCTATCTAGCTCAACTAATGAACCCACAGGCATTACCCCTATCCATTTCACGAACTTTGCAACGAGTTGACTATCAAATTTTTTGTCTCGGTTTTTATTAATTAATGCCAGAGCCTGACTCGCAGGAAATGCTGGCTTATGTGGTCGTTTGCTGGTTATTGCATCGTAAGCATCGGTAATAGCCACAATTTTTGCAAAAATGGAGACGCGGTCTTTGTGAATGTGTCTTGGGTAACCTTTTCCATCTTCTCTTTCATGATGTGACAAAGCCACCTCTTTGACAACATCACTCACCCCTTCAATGCGCTCTAGCAATTTATAACTTTCAACTGGATGCTGTCTAATTAATTTGACTTCCTGAGCATTTAGCTTATCTGTTTTATTTAATAAAGTTTCTGGAAGTAGTAATTGACCTATGTCGTGTAAAATAGCACTTGTTGCTAGCAGCCTTTGTTGTTTTTCATTTAAACCAATTGCTTTAGCAAAAGCAATTGACAATATGGCCACTCGAATAGGATGTTCTTCAATATAATAGCCACTATTTTTAATACCGCACAAAATCGGTAATGCCCATTCATTACGAGTTAAACTGGCAACCAGTTTGACACTAAGTGACTCAACGTTTTTTATACTGAATAATTGGCTACTTTTAATTTGGCTAACTAGCTGCCTATTTTCTTCACACGCTAATTTAAATAGGCTTAAAGCTTCAGGTAATTCCTGCTCAAATGTTAGTTTCTCGGTAACTTTTTCGACTTCTGGCTCAAGCTTCATATCTAATAAAAAATTCTCATAAGACTCTTTATCTTTGAAGTAGACGTACACAGAGTCACAAAAATTTTGAACTTGAGTTAATCGTTGTTTATCTTCAATAGTAAAGCCTTGAAATAAAAAAGGACTCCCTTCCCATGGCTGATCAAGCTCTCCTACAAACATACCTACTTTAAGATGTTCAACATCAACTTTTAATTGATATAAGCAATCATAATGATTCATACTTGCTGTCCTCCGTTACCACTCAACAAGCTAATTTAAATTGATGGGTTATATTTTATGAGCTAGATTGCGAAATATCATTTAAAGACTAACAGCAAGTTTAAATCTATTATGCAAAACTTAATCACTAGCTAAACTATGAACTAGCGCAAGTTTTTAAACAGAAAATACTGTATGCTAGTGTCGTTATTGCTCGCCAAACAAACCCTAGACATTAGCTAATCATTTTACAACGCGCTAATCAATCAGGGTAAACCACTAGTCGCTACAGCTTTTCACACCTATATTTAATTTGTCGCTTTTAACGCCTAAATTCAAAATTAAAAATTCAACATTCAAAGCAACCTAAATAAACTCAAATAGCGCCCACAAGCAAGCACACCAAACTAGTGAGAATTGGATTATTTAACATTTAAAAGCGTTGACTTAATTAAAGAATAAATGGCTGTTCTAAAGCTCAATGGTTCTAAAGCTCAATGGTTCTAAAGCTCAATGGTTCTAAAGTTCAATGGTTCTAAAACTCAATTTAGCGGCGCCACAGATTTAAAGCTTTACCCCAGAGCCGCCCTATATTAAACAAAGTGCTTTTTATTTTACCGCTAATTAATTGAGTCTAAAGTTGTTTTTAATTGTTTGAGTGCGTCAACACTAAAGCCTTGATCATAAAAGTAGCGTACGGTACCCGACTTATCTAATAAAATCACGCGCGCATTATTTGGGTTAGTGTTGCCTGTAAATTGCTGAAGTTGATCGCCATCTTCATAAACCGTAATGACACCTTTCCATAACGCTTTGGGAATTCCTTTACGCATACCATTATTGATCTGGGTTTTAAAAAATTGCGGGAACATACCTTGCAATGTTGGCAACTCATAAACGGGCAAGTCTGTATTGGTCATATCAAGCCCAATTAACCAGCGATCAATATCAAATTGCGAATTTTGCACAAAACCTAAAAGTAACAGCGTGTTTTCCTGTGCGAATAGGCTAGGAATTTGTTGATTTTCTCCTTCTAAAGAAACACCGCTAACCTCTGGAAAACTCTTCCCAACAACATTTTGATTAGGATATTTGCTAGTACACCCAGCAACTAGCATTAATAGTCCACTTACAATCGTTAGGTAGGGTAATAGGCTTTTTTTCATGTTTTGTTTTCTCTTTTATTTGCGTATATTTAAAGTTTATACGTTCTATTGGCAAAAATAGAGCAGCTAGTTAAATTGTCGAGTAAGTCCTTTAATGAAAAGAGAAAGCTGTAATCGATGCGAGCGGCCACTTATTTCCTGCTATTGCAGTGCCATTGTAGCTATTAAAGCCCCAATAAAGGTACTAATCTTACAGCATAGGCTTGAGTCCTCGCACCCATTCAATACGGCTAAAATGGCACAGTTATCTCTGACTAATTGCCAACTAGTTATCGAAAATGAAGTTAGCGTTCAAACACAGCATAGTTTATCAAACAATCATTCTGTCTTACTTTACCCAAATTTGACCTGGCTACCCGAAACGCCAATTATCACCAATAAGCATGATTTGAGTCATTATCAGAAAGATCACGGGAATATAAAGCAATTGGTCGTACTAGACGCGAACTGGCGTAAATCAAAAAGAATGCTGCATCAAAATGCTTGTTTACAAAACTTAACTCGGTTGAGCTTTAGCCACAATTTAGTCTCCAACTATCAAATTAGACGGAGCAAAATGGAAAACTCTCTGTCTACTATTGAAAGTATTGCTTTGGCGCTTCAATTATTTTCGCCTAATTTTTCTGCAGAGAGTCTTTTGGCGCCTTTTAACTTTATGGTAGAACAGCAAAAAGCGTTACAGCGTTTTAATCGTTAATTTTCAGCTTTAAGCATTGCCAGAACTTCGTCACTTTCGTCTGTTTGCGCAAGCACTTCTCGTATACGATTAAATGCTTCAGCGGCAATTTCGGCATGTGCGCCATAAGAGGTTAACTCTTTATATTTCCATCCAGCAGCAGCCAACACTTGCCATTTATACTCAATCCCTTTTTTACCCCCACCGCCAATCTCAATAATTGCAGTCTCAATTTGGATATGGGAAGGAGTTCCAGGGGTAAAGGTTAAAAAGTCATTGGGCTCAACAGGCTTAAACTTTAATTCCATAGTCATTTTTACTCTATATGCAAGATAGTGATTTTTTTAGGCTTTATTTAATACTAGCTTAAAATGGGTAATTCGACTGAATTTTTAAACTCCGAAGCGAAAAATCTCCGACGCGAAAAATGAAATGCCTCTTTGACGGCATATCTCAAAGTTACTAGGCGATAAAGAGTGAGAATATTTAATATGGCGCTCGACAGAATTAGTCACGGATCCTCTGATCCTCTGAACCACTGAATCACAGCAACACTTAATTAGGGGTTTATAAAATAGATCTTAAATCTCATGATTTAAATACAACAAATGTGATGGTGACAATCGTAACGCTGCTTATTGATCAGCAGCGTCACTCAGCAGCCAGTTGCCCTCGACTCGCTCTGCTCTTTTTATCCACTGTTTGCGAGCATAATTTTGCATATCTTCAATTGTGTCTACTTCATCCATAATTTCATACCCTAATATGGTTTCTATTATATCTTCCATAGTCACAATCCCGGAAACACCACCATATTCATCAACCAATAAGGCCAAATGTTCGCGCCGCTGGTTAAGCTGATCAAAGCAGTCTTTTAAAGAGACACTTTTTTCTACCACAAAAATGGTACGCTTAATATCATCAAGCTGTTGATCGCCGTTACCTTTAGCAACGGCTAAAAAGATGTCTGTTTTTAAAACATACCCACAAATGTCTTCACTGTGTTTGTTATAAATTGGAAACCTTGAAAATGGCATTCTTTCAACTTGATTCATCACTTTATTGATGGTTAGTTGCGAGTCTAGCGACTGAATAACTGGCCGAGGTGTCATCACGTCCGCGGCTCGTAACGATTCAAAAAACACAAAGTTTTTCAAAGCACTAACATCACTTTCTTGAAATACACCTTGCTCAACGCCACGATCGGCCATTGCAGCAAACTCTTCTCGCGAAAACTCATCTAACACCGACTCTCGGTTAGAAATTAAACCGGTGATTTTTTCGCAAAACCAAACCAAAGGTCTGAGTAAAATCACTAACACGCGCAGTATTTTATAGGTAATGTGGCTCAATTGCCGCCAGTAGCGAGCCCCCAAAGTTTTCGGTATTATTTCTGAGAATACTAAAATTAATAACGTGAGTACCGCCGATATCAGCCCCAAATAAGCCTCACCAAAAACGCTTGCGGCTTGCGCTCCGACACCAGCAGCACCAACCGTATGGGCAATAGTGTTCAGGCTTAAAATAGTCGCTAAGGGTTTGTCGATATTACTTTTTAATTCACGTAAAGCCTTACCATGAGATTCTCCGTCTGACTCTAACATAGCAATATAGGAGTCATTTAAAGAAAGCAAAACCGCTTCTAAAATAGAACATAAAAATGAAACACCAATCGCTAACAGTAAATAAAATATCAGTAAACTCAATTCGTATCCTAGTGTGAAAGGTTTAGTCTTTTAAAAGTGATTTTCTAATCTTGTCTAATTTTAAGTTTAACTTAAATCGAATCCTTGGGTAAACAAAGTGAGCTGCCTATAGGGATTTATTTGTAACAGCTTGCAATGAGTCTTTTAAACCAATAAAAAGCGATTTAAACGTTTTTAACGCCCTATCGATAAAAATCATGAACCAACTCTAACTACAAACATACATTTGCTAAGGTGTCATTGCTAAGGCCTGTTTGCTAAAGTCTAATATCAAACTAATATGAGATTTTATGTATCTGCAAAGGTAAAGCTCAAGTGTAATTTATACGCTTTCTAACGACCTAATGTGTCAATACTCTATTATTTGTTCTCCCCCGCCTTTAACTTCGAGGCTTAATCATCCATTTGTGCGCCGCAGCATGTGCGACATTAAGACGCTAATTGTGCATTTTCACATTTCAGTGAAGGCTTTCGGATGAATGCTGCAAAATATCATTAAATGAAATGAAATTGCCGCTTTTTGTCGCCATCTTCGTAAAACGAGATTATCTCATTAGTACAGAATGTATAATCTCAATAAATGATCCTTCTATTTTGGCCTCTATTAAACTCTCACCACAACATATTGATGGTTTCACATTGCTTTTTATCATATATAGCGCCTGCACCTTAACCATTTAGTCAGGATGTTCTGAAGGAGTTTGGTTAACGTCACACCTATTTAATATTTGCTAATGAGAATATCTCACATAAATATCTCATGACTAAAATTGGATAAATCAAAAAAGGAACCAACTATGAACAAGCAAACGCTGATTAAAAAGTTACATTTGAGCTTTTTCAGTATTGTTGCGGGTTTTAGCTTACTAGCTAATGCAGCACCTCCTCCTGGATACTACGATACTGTTAACACCACATCACCAGAATCACTTCATGCAACACTACATTCTATAATTGATGATCACACTCGATTTCCTTATACCGACGCAACTACAGATACTTGGGATATTTTAGAGTCAGCAGATCAAGACCCTAGCAACCCTAACAATGTATTAGATATCTATAAAAACGCTAGTTACCCAAAACAAGGTGGTGGTAACTCTTTTTACAACAGAGAGCATAGCTGGCCTAAATCTTATGGCTTTCCAAGTGACGGTAGCAGCAACTACCCCTATACAGATGCGCACCATTTGTTTATTTCAGATAGTAGCTACAACTCTAGCCGCAGCAATAAGCCATTCGACAATTGTGCTACCAACTGCACCCAAAAACCGACCGACTTTAACGATAATCGTGGCGGAACTGACTCGCAGTCTAACTGGACAGCAGGATCTTATACTGAAGGAAAATGGGAAACTTGGTTAGGTCGACGAGGTGAAGTCGCTCGCGCTTTAATGTACATGGCGGTACGTTACGAAGGCGGTTCTCATGGTACAACCGGTGTAAATGAGCCAGATTTACGACTAACTGACGACCGAACCTTAATTAGTCAATCTAATGCAGGCTCAAATATAGATGTTGCCTACATGGGTTTAAAATCAGTCTTGTTGCAATGGCATTTAGATGATCCTGTTGATGATATGGAAAGACGCAGAAATGACATTATTTTCGCGCATCAAGGAAATCGTAACCCATTTATTGATCATCCAGAATATGTTGTTTGTGTTTTTGCCAATGACTGCTCTGGTTTAGGCGATGGCACCGGCGACACGACTCCACCTTCGGCACCGACAGCTTTAGTCGCAACAGGTGGAGTAGCAGAAGTTAGTTTAAATTGGACAGCCAATAATGAAGCTGACTTAGCAGGCTATCATGTCTATAGAAGTGATGCGGGTCAAAACAATTTTATGCGTTTAACGCCTTCAGCAGTCACTGTCACTTCTTACCTAGACACTGGTCTAGAAGCCAATACCAGTTATGACTATCAAATCACCGCGCTAGACACCAGTGCTAATCAGTCTACACCTAGTGATATTGCTTCAGCTACAACGAGTGACGCGCCTTCTGGCGGAGACTTTACTGTCTGGATTAACGAATTTCATTACGACAATGCCAGTAGCGATGTTGGTGAGTTCTTTGAAATAGCTGGCGAAGCAGGCACCGATTTAAGTGGCTGGAGTGTTGTTGGATATAACGGCAATGGCGGCTCAGCATACAAAACGGTAAATTTAGTTGGTGTAATCCCTGACCAGTCGAACGGTTTTGGAACCTTATCTTTTGCCTTTAGCGGAATGCAAAATGGCTCTCCAGATGGACTCGCTTTAGTCGATAACACTGGACTTGCAATTATGTTTATCAGCTACGAAGGCAGCTTTACTGCCAATGGCGGCCCAGCCGATGGGATGACCTCGCAAAATATTGGCGTTTCTGAAGCTTCATCTACACCAGTTGGCTTTTCACTCCAGTTAGGTGGACAAGGCAACCAATATAGCGATTTTACTTGGCAAGCAGCAGCGGCAGAAACCCCTGATGCGGTTAACAACGAACAAGTATTCACAGCGATAATTTCTCAACCAGTCGCAGCCTTTACTAGCTCTTGTGTAGATTTAACCTGTACTTTTGATGCAAGCGAAAGTAGTGCCGAGCCTTCTTCAATTGCGCAATATAATTGGGATTTTGGAGATTCAACAACATCAAACGGCGTTACTAGCAACCATCAATTTGAACAAGCTGGTAGCTATACAGTGACTTTAGAAGTGGTTGCAGAAGATGGCGGTATCGCCACGTTAGCACAAGTTGTGGAAGTGACAGAACCATTGCCGCCAGTAGGATACTTTGAAAACATTGAGCCGCTAGCGATACCCGATAAAAAGAAAGTTTCTAGTATCATTAACGTCGATTATGCTTCCGTAGAAACGACAGCAGTCGTTTCGGTCAATATTAGCCACGAATACCGAGGCGATATTAGTATCAAGCTAATTGCACCAGATGGCTCTAAATATAAACTTAAACGTAAAAACCGACGTGATGATGGTCAAAACATTATTGAAACCTACAGCGTTGACATAAACTGTGACACCGTTGGAGAGTGGAAACTGAAAATAAAAGATCATTTCCGCAAAGACACCGGCACGTTAAATAGTTGGTCCCTGCAACTTTAAGCAGTCAATTGAGTAACTCTTAGTTTCTCCCCTAAGCCACTAGTTTTCGCTAGTGGCTTTTTATTATGCTCGAATAATTTAGTCCAGAAAATTCTTCTATCTAGGCTACGTCTTTAACTATCAATTTAAAATGCAAAGGCTCGCCCAAAATAAACTAGGCGTTATTTTATCGTCTAGATTATTACTAAGTTAACAATATTATTAACAGACTCACCTCAATATGCTGCCTTGCAGCATTGCTAAAAAGATACCCCAAATAGGCAGAATTATTGCTGCCAACATCAATTACACTCAATCCAAAAGAATTAATAGCACAGCGACATCTAGACTCACTTAATGTCGTAATAACAACAAAAATAAAGACTTTGGTTAAAGCTTTAATCTGTGTACTGAAACTAAAACTCAAAATATCTCAATTGTGAGTTTTCACATGATCTTTTTGTAGCAATATCTCTGCTTGGTAATTTATACTGCCTATCACTTAACCGTTTGGTCAACATTTGAGCAGTTAAGGTTTTAGGATTTAAGACCGCACCATATAGGATTGCGCTATTTAGAATTATTTACCATATGCGATTATCTCGCTGAGCTAATCTCATTAAAGTAAACGAGCAACCATAGGTTTTAAATAACGACACCTGGCATAAACCACACAGTATTTGAAATGACGGCTTGTAACCTTGTAACCCAGCTTTTGGACAGCAGAATACAACGAGCAAAGTTTTCAAATAAACAATAAAAATAAAGGAAAACATTATGAACCAAAGTACGAGATTCAATGGATTTATAGTAAGCTTTTTCGCCCTCTTAGCTAGTCTTAGCTTATTGGTTAATGCCGCGCCTCCTGCGGGATATTACAGTACTGTAAACACTTCCAACCCACAGTCATTACGAGCCTCTTTACATGAAATTATTGACGATCATCAACGATTTCCCTACACCTCTAGTGCAACAGATACTTGGGATATATTAGAATCAGCCGATGAAGATCCCAATAACCCCAATAACGTATTAGATATATATAAAAATGCGAGCTACCCTAAACAAGGCGGCGGCAACACTTTCTATAACCGAGAGCACAGCTGGCCAAAGTCCTATGGGTTTCCTTCAGACGGCAGCACTAACTACCCTTACACTGATGCACACCATTTGTTTATTTCAGATAGTAGCTATAACTCAAGCCGTAGCAATAAGCCTTATGATAATTGCGCTAGTGCTTGTTCGGAAAAACCAACCGAATTTAACGATAACCGCGGTGGCACATCATCTCAATCTAACTGGACAACCGGTTCTTTTACTACCGGCAAATGGGAAACTTGGTCTGGACGTCGTGGCGAAGTCGCTCGTGCATTAATGTATTTGGCAGTTCGCTATGAAGGCGGTACTCACGGCATTACCGGCGTTGCAGAACCAGACTTAAAACTAACCGATGACTTAAATTTAATTGAGCAATCTAACGCAGGTAGTAATATTTCAGTCGCTTATATGGGGCTAAAGTCTGTGTTACTCCAGTGGCATTTAGACGACCCAGTAGATGCCATGGAACAACGTCGCAACGATGTTATTTATAGCCACCAAGGTAATAGAAATCCATTTATCGATCACCCCGAATATGCAGCATGTGTTTTTGCCAACGACTGCTCTGGTCTTGGTGGCGGCGGAGACACAGTAGCCCCCTCTGCACCAACTGGTTTAACCGTCACCAGTGGCGACAGCCAATTAACATTAAATTGGAGCCCGAATACTGAAAGCGATCTTGGCGGCTACCATGTTTATCGCAGTGACTTTGGAACCAACACATTTGCACGAATAACTTCTACCAGCATTACAACTAATGCCTATGTAGACTCAGGATTAGCAGCGAACACCAGTTACGACTATCAAGTCACAGCAATTGATACCAGTGCTAATGAGTCTCTCGCAAGCGTTTCTGCAAGTGGAACCACTAACCCAGGCAGTGGCGGTACTAACGAGACGGTTTGGATAAACGAGTTTCATTATGATAACAGCAGCACTGATACTAACGAGATGGTAGAAGTCGCTGGAAATGCAGGTATGAATCTAAGCGGCTGGAGCATTGTTGGTTATAATGGCAATGGTGGGATAACTTACAAAACCATCAACTTAAGTGGTTTAATTCCCGATCAATCGAACGGTTTTGGCACTTTACAATTTGCGTTTAGTGGTATGCAAAATGGCTCACCAGACGGACTCGCTTTAGTAGACTCTAGTGGAAGTGTGGTTCAATTTATAAGTTACGAAGGTAGTTTTTCAGCAACCAATGGCCCCGCAAACGGAATGGTATCGCAAGATATTGGTGTCGCTGAAACAACATCAACACCCGTAGGATATTCCTTACAACTTTCTGGAAGTGGTACTCAATACACTGACTTTACCTGGCAAGCACCTGCTTCAGCAACCGCAGGTAACATTAACAATGGCCAATCATTTACCTCTAGTGGTGGCGGAGTGTCCACTCCTGTCGCTAGCTTTAATGTAAATTGCGACAACCTAAGTTGTGCATTTGATGCCAATGCAAGTACCGCTTCGCCTTCAACAATTTCGCAATATAATTGGAACTTTGGCGATTCAAACACCACCACTGGTGTAACCACAACTCATACATTTAACACAGCCGGAACTTATGCTGTAACACTTGAAATTATCGCAGCAGATGGCGCAACGGATACCACCAGCCAAACAATAACCGTTACCGAAGCAAATGCTCAACCTACCTACTACGAAAACACTCAGGCAATTGCATTGCCAGATAAGACAACCGTTTATAGTGATATCGATGTAGCGATTAATTCAAGCCAAGCAACCGCCAGTGTTTCAGTTAATATTACCCACACTTATCGCGGAGATATTAGTTTAAGACTTTATGCTCCCGATGGCAGTTACTACGATTTAAAATCTAAAAACGGGCGCGATGGTGGCCAAAATATAATTGAAACCTATACCATTAACCTCGCCGGAAATACTAGCGGCATTTGGTCCTTAAGAATACGCGATCACTATAATGGAGACAGCGGAACGTTCAACCAGTGGTCTATTCAGTTTTAGACCTTACAAAAGTTAATACCATTAAAAAAGCCGTTTGAAAACAAACGGCTTTTTGATCTGTAAGTTTTAAATTAATAGCAGGTTTTAAATTAACTGTAGGTTAAATTAAGCTTAGGTTTTAAATAATCTAGAACCTTAATACTCTTAGTGAAACCACTCAAAGCACTCACCTAGTCTTAACCACTAGACTTACTATAAATTAACGCTTAACTCTAATTGATCTTCAGTTTTTTCCTTAAGCTTTACAGTATCTGTTTGCATTGAAGATTGCTCGGTACTAACGGGTTTAGTTAATTCTACATAATGAGAAAAGCACACCGGCTGATAGCTTTCTTCACAACCCAGCTCTACCTGGTTACCTGCTAATGTAGGTATACCGTCGACTAGTTTTAAATTAACTGTCGCTTTTTTGCCACAATGTAAACAAACGGTTTTTATTTCTTCAATTGAGTCGGCCACTTCAAATAAGCGACGTGCCCCTTCAAAAAGTTGAGTTCTAAAGTCTGTTCTCAAGCCATAGCAAATCACCGGTATTTTGTAGGCAATGGTTATTTTACGGAGATGATCGATACATTTGGCCGATAAAAACTGCGCTTCGTCAACTACTACGCAAGATTTGCCTAAAATTTGTTCACCCCACAACTCGTCGATACTATCATCGCATAAAAGAAAGTCGGCTTTTTGCTCTAACCCAGCACGCGACTTTACCGTATCTGCGCCAAACCGGTCGTCTAAGCGAGGTTTCACTAAAATAGCGCTTTGGTTCTTCTGCTCATAATTGTGAACTACAGCGAGCAAGTTTAAAGTTTTTGCTGAACTCACGGCACCGTATCTAAAGTACAGCTTAGCCATCTAGCATCTCCTAAATTGTATCGATTAAACCGCTATAATAACAAAAAATAGCGGTTTAAAGCGAGTTCATTCAAACGATAAAAGAAGTCTCGATGACAATTTCTCTATTTAATCGCTAGCAGGCTTATGGTCAAAGCTTAACACTCGCTTTAGTTTCCAAGCGTTATCACTTAGCACCCACAAATGGGTAAACTTCGCAATACCTGTTTTATAAATTGGCTTGCCCTGCTCCCTTATAAAAAACTCATGTACACCACTTTGAATCATGGCGTACAATTTTCCTTCATTATACATTGGAAAAAGCAGCATTGAGCCGCTAACTAATTGTCGAATCGGCTTATGCTTTAAATTACTACAAATATTTTTCTCAACGGCTTGAATAAACTCTGCTCTATCTTGAAACCCTGCAACATCATGATAAAACTCAAAATCTGTATCAATTAAGTCGTTTAAATGCGCTAGCTCACATTGATTAAAAACGTTTTTAAACAATAGGTCGTCAAACTGAGTAAATTGACTAACTAGTTTTGTGTCTAATTTCTCTACTGCAATGAGTTTACTTGGAAGAAAGCAAACAGCTAAAAGTAAACTAACAATAAAAATTGCTTTGTATTTCATTAAGATAATCCCATTTTTAAAATAGTAAAAGGCTTTAAACAGTTGTAATCTTTAAACAGTTGTAATCTTTATCGAATTTAAACCTGTAAATAATTATCTATTTAAAAGAACAACAGTTGATCACAGCTAAATTGAATACAGAATTCATGCCACATTGTTCACGCGCCTCAACTATCACTTAAAGTGATTTAAATTTTATTAGTCCTAATCAATTTGACCAACTTTTCATGAAATAAACCGCAAATTTAAGTAGTCATTAGTCAAAAATGACAAGTGATGAGCGTAAGTGAATTGAAATACAAATGAAACATTGAAGTTCGCTAAGATAGATCCAAAAATGTTGTAAAGTAGCTGTCCACAAGATTGTCCGCAGGACAAAAACTTGTCCGTTCTACTGTCCGAAAGTGAAATTGTCAGCACACAAAAGCAGGCGATAATTGCAGCATTAGAAAATGCTTAAATTAATTGGGTAACATAACGAGCACTAGGCTAATCATTCTAATATTTAATTTTTAATTTTTATCTTGTACTTCGTCTAATTTCAGCGCTAAACAGCCCGCGACAACGCACATAATAGCAAACAGCGAAATCACTGCGGTAACGCCTAAAGTCTGAGCAAGCCAACCAAAAACTGACCCAACTAACAATAGCAATCCAATAAAAGTATTAGAAACCGCTGTGTAATGGGCTCTATTTTGCGGCGTTCCCATATCCACCAAATGAACCGAACGCCCCAACCTAACGCCTTGATAAGCAATCATTAAGAATAATAATGCACAAGGTAAAGTGATTGGGTGGGCTAGTAAACTTGGAAAATAAATGCTAATAAAACTTAAGCTAGCTAGCGATAATCCAGCCAGTACACCAGCAATACAAAGAACCCTTCTACTAGAGTGATCAGCAAGTTTTCCCCAAACATAACTACTCAACAAACTTGCGGTTGCGCTAGCAATCAACAACAAACCTAACTGGTTGGTATTGGATGTAATATTTGTTGCAAAGTCTAAACTATTAGAAGCCCTCTGTTGACCCAATAAAATTAAAAATGGTGGTGCCAAAGCCGCAGCAGTAAGCAAACCTCTAATGCAAACAAAAAGAATGAATTGACCATCAGAAAAAGCCAGTTTAATGCGTTTAGTTAAATCAGCGATGCCATTTTCGCCGCCTTCTTTGCTACCCACTTTTTCGTTTAAGCGCAAAAGATTTAGCCCTGCCAACAACCATAGGCAGCCTGCAAAAGCTATAATGACGACAATGGCGTTAACCCTTAAGTCGATAAGGCCGCTTCCTAAAAGCACCGCAAACAACAACACACCGACAGCTGCAAGTGAGCTAGCTAGCCCCGTAGCCGTTCCACGAGTCGACTTTGCCAACGTTTTACCTAAAATGTCTTTATAGCTAACAGAGCAAAAGCTTCGAGCAATGGCTAAAATACAAAGACAAACTAATACAACAATAGCGGCCGAATCATTAGCCAATAATAGCACCGATAAAAATATACCAAGCGCAGCAACAGCTTGAACAAAACAACCCAAAGCCCACACTAATTTACGTTTACTTTGACGCCTTACCCACTCAGCAATTAATAGCTGCGGCAACAGAGCACCAGCTTCTCGAATTGGCACTAGCAATCCAATTAAAGTACTACTCGCACCAAGTTGCGCAAGTAACCAGCTAAGTATTAATTTAGGATCAATAAAGCCGTCCGCTAACTTGCTCAAAGAGAGCGAGTTTACATGAATCAAAAAATGTTTAGGTTGATCATTGCATGCTGACTCAGGAATGTCCTTACAAAGGCGCCCTTCGTCTTCTACAACTAATGCATGATATATTTTTTCGCTTACCATCCGTTTTCCGCCACAGATTAATCGCCTGCTGTTATTATTTAGATGATTAAAGTTAAATTTACGCTAATAAAAGCTAAATAGATTAAGTTACTTTCCTTTCTAAAATCTTCTGCTAAAGTAAAAGAGTCTTTTACGAAGTTCATCGATATAAAATATCATGCGTTTTAGATACACAAAAAGCAAAATCAGTGCATTCATTGTGGCTCATGCTAACAACTAGTGAGCAAACAGCAACAATAGACTTAAACTATTAAGACGATTCAACCCATATACTATACATATAAATGGTTATCGCTTATTCTAGCTTCACATTAACCCTTTAAGAGAGAATACTCATGATTCGCAAAGTCCCGCAAGTTACTTTTAAAACAAGAGTTCGAGATGAAAGTATTGATCACGAAAACCCCTTTCGTTGGCAAGATGTTACAAGCGACGATATATTTAAGGGAAAGAAAGTTGTCATTGTTGCGCTACCCGGCGCATTCACTCCAACATGTTCTAGCACTCACCTGCCCGGCTACGAGGCTAAGTACGATGAGTTAAAAGCGAAAGGCATCGACGAAGTATATTGTGTTAGCGTCAACGACGCCTTCAGTATGTTTCAATGGGCGAAACAACTAAAAATCGAGAAAGTAAAAATGCTTCCAGATGGTAATGGTGATTTTACTCGATTAATGGGAATGCTAGTTTGCAAAAACAACTTAGGTTTCGGTAATCGCTCATGGCGCTATAGCATGATGGTTGATGACGGAGAAATTAAGCTCCAATTTGTTGAGCCAGGCATGTCAGACAATTGTCCAGAAGACCCTTTTACGGTCAGCGACGTGGACACTATGCTTAAAGCATTATAAATCCTTGTATTTAAAGCTAGTTAGACATGCAAATTAACTTTATGACTAACTAGCTTTAACTTTTCTGGTTAGGTGTTGATGCTTAATAGCTTTTCAAGTAATCGACCTAAATCTTTTTCTTCGCTTTTTGACAGCCCTTGCGTCATGGTTTTTACTTTTGCAAACCACACGCCTATCGCCTCATCTATAAGTTTTATCCCTTTGTTAGTCAACATAACCAAGCGGCCACGCTTATCTTGAGGGTCAATGCTGCGTTTAATCAACTCACGCTTTTCAAGTCTGTCTAAACAAGCCGTCATAGAACCAGACGTTAACACAACAAATTCTAAAAGCTGCTTAGGAGTTAACTGGTAAGGTTTACCCACTCGCCTCAAACTGGCCAGTACGTTTAGTTCACTAAACCGCAAATCAAACGGCTTTAGCGATTGCGTAGCAGCAGAATCTAAAATTTTACTTAGAAACATAATCCGCCCCATGACTAGCATAGGCCGCACATCAAGGTCTGGACGTTGTTGAGCCCATTCATTATTAAACTGAGTCACTATGTCGTTCATGGGTAAACACCTTTTAGGTAAAATGTTTCAAAGAGTTTCAATCTAAAAATATATCTTGATATAAAGATAATATTTTATTAACCTAACCACAAGTTATCTTTACATAAAGATAATTATTTTGAAAGGCAAACTTATTAAATGTGAGCCAGCTTAGCCGTAAATCAACCTAAGGAATGCGCATGAAGCGATTAGATTATTTAAAGCAGTTAACAAACAAGCTAACATCAGTTCTATTATTAGTCGGTTTTAGTGGTGCCGTTGTCGCTAATTCGCAGCCGATAGACAGTCAAACTAAAATTGACACTGTCAACCGGATCATCGAGAAGCTAGAAAAAAATTATGTTAACCCTGAGTCGGCAAAGCGAGTCAGCGCAAAATTAACTCATTTTATTAAGTCTAACGAACTACAGCAAAGCGACAATATAGACGCTTTTACTAAGCAGCTTAATCAATTGCTTTATAGCGAAACAAAGGATAAACACCTTCATCTTGCCTATGAACCACAAAAAGCAGAGTTAACCCAACAACAAAAAGAACAAGAAGCTCAACACGAATTAGAAATGTGGAAAGCTCACAACTTTGGAGTCACCAAGGTTGAACGGCTCAAGTTTAATATCGGCTATTTAAATATTTCCGGTTTTGCTCCTACCCAAGCTGTTGGTCCCTTTTATGCTTCTGCAATGAACTTACTAGCGAATACCGATAGTCTAATTATTGACCTGCGCGACAACTTTGGCGGTCATGAGCATTCAGTAACTTTACTGGCAAGTTATTTCTTAGATAAGCGAACCCATTTGAATGATATGTATAACCGAACAACTGATAAGACAGAGCAAAACTGGAGTCATAGCTTTGTTTCAGGCTCTCACTATGGTGAATCTAGACCGCTCTATATTTTAGTGAACGAGAATAGTTTTTCAGCTGCTGAAGACTTTAGCTACACCCTTAAACATCTTGGGCGTGCGACTATAATAGGAGAAAATACCGGCGGTGGTGCCAATAGTGGCGACTTTGTAAGATTAAACGATCAGTTTACTATGTTTTTACCTACGGGACGTAGCATCAATCCATTCACTAAAACTAACTGGGAAGGCGTCGGCGTTAAACCACATATTGCGATTGAAAGTGATAAAGCGCTGGTTAAAGCTCAAACCGAAATCTTAAATAAAATAAAGCTCAACGAAAAAAAC
The DNA here is from genome assembly GCF_053709105.1 of Aliikangiella aequoris. Lineage (NCBI taxonomy): Bacteria > Pseudomonadati > Pseudomonadota > Gammaproteobacteria > Oceanospirillales > Pleioneaceae > Aliikangiella > Aliikangiella aequoris. The sequence goes on along the minus strand of NZ_CM132298.1, from coordinate 1,803,340 downwards.
ACTGGTCGTATTAAACGAATAGATGCAAGAATAAACGCTTTAAATTCTAGCATTTAACTTTCCCGCAAAAGATTGCCTAGACTCAATAGGCAATCTTTTTTCTGTTCAGTAATTCACTCTTAGTTTAAGCTTTCAACCCAACAGCTACCTCAAAGGCTTCCTTCATTACAAAGCAGCCGTTTACTGACACATAAGTTTAGATGTTAGTTTTGGTTAAAGTGGACGGTTAAAGTGGACAGCCAAATGCTGTTCATCGACCATAGTTATACAAAAAGTACTGCAGCAGTATTATGAGCAGTGAAGCGCGAGTAAAGTAGAAACTGCTTAAATTTTGCTCTGCCCTGTTTTGGCTTTCAAAAATTAGCGTCTAAAGAAGCTAATATCGGTATAGGCAAGTGTTGATATAGGCTGTCGATGTTGGCTGTCGATATAGGCTAGATACACCTTGATTTTCGCGCTAATGACATGACTAATCTGCCTTCTGCTGAGCTTTTGACACGATAAACTCAAACATTGCTGGACTAAGGTGAGCTTTCGACAAGTAGTTTTTGCCTTTCTTATGCTCTAATAAAAAGCCCTTCTCAGTTTTAATAATTTGACTTACGTCGGCCCACTTAATTTGAGAGTTAACATACTCTGAAGCAGTTTCTACCCCTTCCTCATTGATAGTTAACTCCACTTTGCCAAATGCGGCTTTGCTCATTAACTGGCGCCACACCCACCAGGTTTGTCTAAACTGAATGCTAAAAACTTCCACTATTGCAAGGCAGAATATAAAATAAGGAATATAGTAGTGCTCAGCCTCAATAAACATAAGTGCGACACTAATCACCGCAAAAGCAATAGCCTTACGATAGTCTTTTCGCTCAACCGGAGGCGCAGATTGTTCAAAACATTCTTGGAAATGTTTTTTGTCTAAAATAAAAGAAACTGACTCGCTAAATGTTTGACTCATAAATGACTAACTTAATAAAATTTTTTAATAGTCTAACCACTTTTGCTTAGCAAATCACTGAAAATTCAGTAGAACTCTTAAAATTTATCACTATTGGCTAGCTTAAAATATTAATGATTAAGGCTCGGCATACGCGGAGATATCCGCTTTTTACGCGCGTTGGTTGCTTTCGTATGAGTTTAAATATTAGCTTATCGAGTAGTATAAACTATAGAAAACAGGCTAAAATTGGTGCTAAATATCAGCGCCCTCACAAGCATAAACTAAGCTCGGTCAGCGCGTTTCATGCATTCTGTTTGATAAGCCTTTAGTTAGTTCTATACACTTTAACTCTAACCTCCAGAGATCTGTTTTTATGCTTTATTGTTTACTCTGTCTAGGTAAAGTGCACACGCTGTTAAATGTGTTAAAATATTGCCAGTGAATAACCTAAATATTGAGGATTCTATGAGTTTTACAGGTAGTAAAAACTACATTGCAACTTCCGAACTACAAATGGCGGTTAATGCCGCTAAAACTTTACAACGCCCACTATTGATTAAAGGCGAACCCGGCACGGGGAAAACTATGCTTGCTGAAGAAGTTGCGGCATCATTAGATATGCCGCTTTTTCAATGGCACATAAAGTCAACAACAAAAGCTCACCAAGGCCTTTACGAATATGACGCGGTATCTCGCTTAAGAGACTCTCAGCTGGGAGGAGATAAAGTTCACGACATTAAAAACTACATTAAAAAGGGTAAACTTTGGGAAGCTTTTGAATCAGAAAAGCAAGCGGTACTTTTAATTGATGAAATTGATAAAGCCGACATTGAATTTCCCAACGATCTTTTACAAGAGCTAGATAAAATGGAGTTTTTTGTTTATGAAACAGGAGAAACCATCAGCGCTAAGCAGAGACCGTTAATTATCATTACAAGCAACAACGAGAAAGAACTACCAGACGCTTTTTTACGACGTTGTTTTTTCCATTATATTAACTTCCCAGACAAAGAGACAATGCAAAAAATCATTAATGTGCATTTTCCGCAGTTAAAAGCAGAGCTCCTCAAAGAAGCAATGGAAATATTTTTTCAAGTGCGTGAAGTTAGAGGGTTAAAGAAAAAACCTTCAACCTCTGAGCTTATCGACTGGTTAAAATTATTAGTAGCCGACGACTTGTCTGCGCAGGCGCTAAAAGAACGTGATCCTAGCAAAGCTATACCACCACTTTATGGGGCTCTAATAAAAAACGAACAAGATGTGCATCTATTAGAAAAACTCGCATTTATGCTACGCAGAGAATCTTAACTCTCGTACTTTAAAAATGGCTAGCGTGTTCTTAATTAAGTAGCTGCACGCTAGGCTAATTTATTTATTCGTCATTTAATAGCGTAGGTTTGAATGTTAGTTGATTTTTTCTTTACTCTAAAAAAGCTGGGACTACCGGTTTCTATTAAAGAGCTGCTGCACCTGCTTGAAGCCCTGCAAAAACAGCTAGTGTTTTGCAGCATTGATGATTTCTATACGCTTTCTCGCTTATGTTTAGTTAAAGATGAAAAGCATTATGATCGATTTGACCTTGCATTTGGCACTTATTTTAACGAACTTTCTGATCTTGAATCACTTCTAGATGCCCTTATTCCTGAAGATTGGCTAAGGGCAGAATTTATGAAAAACCTTTCTGAAGAAGAAAAAGCAAAAATTAAAAGTTTAGGTGGATTAGACCAGTTACTTAAAACTTTTAAAGAGCGCTTACAAGAGCAACACTCTCGCCATGCGGGCGGCAACAAGTGGATTGGGACCGGCGGCACATCGCCTTTTGGGCATAGTGGATATCGCCCAGAAGGCATACGTGTCGGCGGTGAAAGTCGCAATAAAAGTGCCGCAAAGGTATGGGAAAAGCGAGAATTTAAAGACTTAGATGATAGCCTAGAACTAGGTACAAGAAACCTAAAGGTAGCCTTAAGAAAATTAAGAAAATTTGCAAGAAGTGGCGCTCAAGAAGAACTCGATTTGGACGAGACCATTAGCCACACCGCCAAAAATGCCGGGCTATTAGATATAAAGATGGTTGCAGAGCGACATAACTCAGTTAAAGTTTTACTTTTTTTAGACGTCGGCGGCTCGATGGATCCTTACGTACAAATTTGCGAAGAGTTATTTTCTGCCTGTAAAACAGAATTCAAGCATTTAGAATACTACTACTTTCACAACTTTATTTATGAAAATGTTTGGCAAAGCAATACAAGACGTTATACCGAAAACACTCCCTTAGACGAAGTTCTTCATACCTATGGAAGTGACTATAAAGTGATTTTTATTGGGGATGCCTCTATGTCTCCGTATGAAATATCACACCCAGGCGGAAGCGTGGAGCATATGAACAACGAAGCGGGTTATGTATGGATGCAACGTATAAAAGCCAAATTTGCTCATGTCGTTTGGCTTAATCCTGTCGAACAAGCCTATTGGCGCTTTACCCAAAGCATTGGTATGACTCAGCAGCTACTTGAAAATGAAATGTATCCGTTAACTCTTGAAGGATTAGAACAAGCAATAAAATCTTTAAGTGATTAATTAAAACTTGATAGCTTAAGTTTTTTTCTGGTATACAATAATGCAAGTGTTAATATTATAATAAGCGGGTCGGTTTGATTATGTCAGCAGTTAGAGTTAAAGAATTTTATCATCAAGAATCCGGCACTTTTTCTTATGTCATTTACGACTTAAACTCTCAAGATGCGGTTATTATTGACCCAGTGTACGACTTTCAGCAAGCGTCTAGCCAAATCACTAGTGAGTCAGTTGAAACAGTTTTAACCTTTATAAGCGACCATCAACTTAAGCTCCACTATACTTTAGAAACCCATGCTCATGCCGATCATATTAGTGCTGCTCATTTTATTAAGCAGCAGTTGGCCACTCCGATTGTAATTGGTCATGGCATCACTCAAGTACAAGCAAACTTTAAAACAGTTTTTAATCTTAAAGATGACTTTTTAACCGACGGCAGCGACTTTGATTTGCTTGTAAAAGAAGGCGACATTATTAATGCGGGCTCACTCAAAATTAAAGTGCTCGCGACTCCAGGCCACACCAACGACAGCGTTACCTATTTAATAGCAGATTGTGCATTTATAGGTGATACACTTTTTCATCCTGACACTGGCACTGCTAGGTGCGACTTTCCGGGCGGCAATGCGAAAGCTTTGTACCAATCGATTCAAAAAATACTTTCATTACCCAGTAATACGCGTTTGTTTTTATGCCACGACTACCCTTCCAACAACCGAAAGCCAACGGCTTGCACCAGCATTCAAGCACAACAGACTGAGAACAAGCATTTAGCAAATATTAGCTCTGTTGACGAATTTGTAAAAATTAGAACAGATCGAGATCGCTCTTTAGACCTACCCCAACTGATTATTCCGTCTATTCAAATTAACATTCGCGCTGGCAAATTGCCTCAAGCAGAGTCAAACCAAGTAAGCTATTTAAAGTATCCAATAAATTTATTGACTAACAAGAAGGACTAGTTAGCTAATTGACATTACCTGTAAAAATCTAAAACCTTCATTACAAAAAATTAATTAGGATTATTAGTTAAATTAATATAGCGGTAGCCAAACCTAAAAATACAAAGAAGCCAACCGCATCGGTAATAGTCGTTAATACAACACCGCCGGCAAGTGCAGGATCAATTCCCATACGCTTTAAAATTAACGGAATAAATACTCCTGATAAAGTACCCGTTAAAATAACAATTAATAGCGCGCCACCAAAAATTAAACCTAATACCCAGTCGCCATACCAAAGCACAGAGATTGCATACACAACCGCCGCCCAAATAATTCCATTAATCCCTGCGGTGCCAATTTCGTGCCACATTAAAGGTCGTAGGTTACTTTTGCCCACTTGCCCTAAAGCAATACCTCGAGTTACTAAAGTGAGCGTTTGAGTTCCTGTTACGCCTCCCATACTTGCAACTACCGGCATTAAAACGGCTAACGCAACGACTTGCTCAATAGAAGCTTCAAACAACCCAATAACCCAAGCGGCTAAGAAAGCGGTTACTAAGTTAATTCCTAACCAAATCGCTCGGGTCATAGAAGCTTTAATAACCGGCGAAAACATATCTGAGTTAGCATCTAAACCGGCTTTACTTAAGATTTCTTTTTCTGATTCGTCTCGCATTAATTCGACAATATCGTCAACAGTAATTCGCCCAAGCAAAACGCCTTCTTTATCGACAACTGGTGCAGATAAAAGCTCCCTATCAATGAACAGTTGCGCAACCTCTTTAGACGGTGTTAACGGCGTAATACTTGGTTTGTCTGTTTGCATTACATCGGCAGTTGTCATGCTAGTATCATGTGAAACTAAAGCACTTAGCGGTAGCGTTCCTAGTACTTTATTTTTTCTATCAACAATAACTAAACTGTCTAAATGCTCAGGTAAACTACCCTCTTTATTTCGTAAAAAGCGCATATAGCGAAGTACCGCTTTTAATGAAACATCAGAACGCACAGCGGTAGCGTCGGCATCCATTAACCCACCAGCGGTGTCATCTGGATATATTTTTACCGTGTCATAGCGCTGCCTACGCTGAGCATCCATTGCTTCTACCATTGCTGTAAGAATTGATATAGGTAGGTCATCATCAATATCAGCAAGTTCGTCCATCTGCATTTCCGAAAGTGAAGCGATAATTTCTTCTTCATCGGTATTCTTAATAATTGAACGACGTGTTTCTTTGTGAAGATCAAGCAAAACTTCCGCTTTGTCTTTCACATCAATTTGCTGCCAAACAACCGCTCGATTAGTTTTAGGCAGTGATTCAATAAGACGAGCAACTTCTGGTGGACTTAACTCGCTGGTATGCGCTGCAACTTTAGCTAACAGTGTATGATTGTCGCGACCACTTTCAGAGTTTAGCTCTGCTATCATTTCGACAATATGCTGATGATTTTTTGGCATTCTTATCTCTCTTAAGGTGAACTTTAAAGCGAACCAACTGGTTACTTTATAAACACTTTTACTTTATTGTTTAACCGACATAAAAATTACTTACGACTCAGTATAGAGTTATTATGGCAATTGAGCTAACTTGCTAGTAGCCATTTTCTCAATACGGCTTTCTAAACGCTTAATTATTCAGGCGGCCCAATACCGATTAATCCGTGTACAAAAATCACGCCTCATCAAACTCAGTTATCCCCATTTTCAGTGGATATACCTGTTAATAACTTTTTCAATATGAACAGGCATGGGTCATGCAGAGTTTTGATCTCTTTTTGTTCAGGTTAAATTTTGACAGCTTAAAAACTATTCAGTTAAATGCTTGCCTATCTTATTTGTGATTTTTAGTATACGCTTTAAACCCATTTTAACTCTTTTTGTGCCTTAATGTTGCGACCGCTTATCTTATTATATTTTAGTTTTTTACTCGCTGTTAGCTCCACGTCAATTAAGCTAAATGCCGAATCGAGCTGGACAGATATTATTCGTAAATTACCTTATGAACATAGTTTGCACCTGCACAGAAATTTAACTGATATTCGCCGCTGGGTTCTATTTCAAAAAAGCTACTGTGAAAATGCTGATAGGCATATTTTGTTTAATAGCCGAGGTCGATTTTTAGGCTATATTAATAACCTAGAAACCAGCCAAGCAACGCAAGCTAAACTTAACCAAACAAGAGAGTCGCTATTTAAACAAAATAAAGTCAAACACTGGGTCGCAGGTGATCAAAACCGCTTTGGCTACCCTTTTGCTTTAAACTGCAACCAACCTCATGTTGATATTAGCCGTGCCACTGCTCGCCTGTTAGGCGAAGACCAAGCCGATAGACTATGGGGAACATGGGATGGGATGCGTGCCGGTACAAGCGAACAACCTATTCCCCTATATCAACTTGTTGAACTGGTTTACAAAACCAAGTCAAAAATAATTGGAGAGCCCGTTATAGCAGACGAATACCGTTTATTTTTGGCACAAATAATTATTGAGAGTGGCGCTAGAAAAGATAGCTTATCAAAAGATAATGCAATTGGATTATTACAACTAAAGCCGAGTGTATTAAAAGACTGCAAGCTAGAGCAAAAATTTTACCGTCATCGCATGGCGCAAGTTGACTGTGCCGTTAGGCTTTATCAACAAAATCAGCGTAATTTACGCCCGGCTTTTGAGTCTATTTTTGGCCACCTTGAAAAGAGCAAGCAAAGCCGCCTTTTCTCATTATTACTCGTACAGAGCTACCACAGTGGTATAGGCCGTATTCAACGGCTTTTAACTGATCCAACAGTTAATCAAGCCAGTTTGTTTTTCGCTCAAAAACATCGGCTCTTTTCTGCGTCAGATATTGCTACCGGAATTATCTTTCATAATGCAGGCAGAGAAAACCTTGGCTTTGCATCCCTTTACTACCTAATTGATATCAGTATCACCGCAGCTCAGCTTTGCCAGACCCAAACTTTACAAAGCCAATGGTTTTGCAGCAAATAAGCGTTTAATAGCCTCTTTCTGAAAAAAATAAAATCACTATAAATTCAATTGCTTAACTTATTTGAGATAAATATTGCTGGATTAGCCTGCCTTTTAATGCTACTTATATAGGTAGTGCTTTCTTAGATAGTTCCATTAATTGTTAGTTTCAACCTCTCATCCCAAATGGTGGTTAACTAAAACGGAGTTTAAGCAAGTGTATTTTATTTTCAGTATTTATGTTGCAAAGTGTCCTAGTCAAGATGTCATCAAAAGTATTAACAAAACTGTTCAATAACCACCAGGTATGGCAAGCCAAATTACAGCCTAGGCAACGTCCAGCTGTAAGTACGGGCTATATCGCATTAGACAAAGCTTTACACTATGCTGGCTGGCCGCAAGCAGCAGTAAGCGAGTTACTGGTTCCTTATGCTGGCGTTGGAGAGTTACGTCTTATCATGCCTTTTTTGGCTCACTTATCGTTACAAAGCGGATATGTCACTTGGATAAACCCACCCTTTATACCTTATCCTGTTGCGTTAGCGCAGCATGGATTAAAACTAAAACGCCAAGTTTTAATTAAAACCAGTAATTGGACCGACACTATCTGGTCAGCACAGCAAGCACTTTGTTCAGGAGCTTGCGCCGCAGTAATAACTTGGCTTCCTAATCAAACAAGTCAACACGCTTTACGTAAACTCAGCTTGGCTGCTAAAACAGGTAATTGCTGGGGCTTTACTATACGCGCAAGTGAACAACAGCAACAAGCTTCTCCGGCCTCATTGCGTTTAAACCTCAGGGCGCATAAACAGCTCACCCAAATCAATGTAATAAAACAACCTGGCGGCTGGAGTGGTCAACAAGTATCACTTAACCTGTTTCCAGAGCGACGTCATTATACCGCTTTATCGGCAATTCACTGGCCAAGTTATCAAGCAAAGTGCAATCACCCACAGGCTGAAACTCAGTCTGCATTGAGTTTTCCTTCAGAAAAAACTTATTTAACTGAACCTAAAACTGATCTTCATCGATTTCACTAAGGTTATATTATGTGGCTTGCTATTACCCTACCTCACCTCGCTATAGAAAGCTGTTTAGTGGAAAGCGGCTTATTACAAGATAAGCAGCAGCCTGCTGCGGTTATAGAAAACAATCGGATTTTAAATATTAACTTGGCTGCAAAAAATGCAGGCATAAAAGTTTCTCAAACAGTCAGCAGTGCTTTAGCGCTATGCGATAAAGTACAGCTACTCCCAAGAAACCCTTCGCAAGAACAGCAACGCATTAACCAGTTAGCATTAATGCTTTATCAGTTTTCCTCGGCAATTGTGCTACAAACCCAAGGTATTGTTTTAATCGAAATAGCACGCAGCTTAAAGCTCTATAAAGGCTTAAACCCGTTACTTAACAAAATTACCTCGTGCTTAACAGATGAAAATCTCAGTTATAAAATGGCTATAGGACAAACCCCCAAAGCAGCATTATTGTTGACTCAACACTCACTTGAGTATTCTAAGCAACTTTGGCAAGAAGAGACTCAGTCGATTAACTTAGTACAGCAAAAAGCCATACTTGAAAAACAAGCCATTACAAGCTTGTGTTACGAGACCCATTTCAACCATAACCAAGCAGTCAAAAAAATACTCTCCGTAGGATTAAAGTCTATAGGTGACTTAAACCGACTGCCTTATGCTGAAATTAATCAACGTTTTGGAGTAGAAGTAACCCAGTATTTGCAACAGCTTTTTGGAAAGCTAAGTGATCCGCAAGTTTACTTTAAGCCCGCAGAGTTTTTTGATCAAAAATTAGACTTTATCGATGTTGTACATCATAAAGAAGGACTGAGCTTTCCCATTAAAAGGTTACTAAAATACTTATGCCGGTTTCTTATTTTAAAACAACGCAATGCTCAGTGTTTGCACTGGCAGTTAACCGACATTAGTAAAAACACGATTGGCTTCGATGTACTAATTAGTGACTCAAAAGTTAACCTCAATACTTATCTAGAACTTACTCGCCTCAATTTAGAACGCTATAGTTTACATGCTCCGGTTGAAAGCATTCGTCTTAGAGTAGAAAAGCTACATGAGTTAAATGTTATCCCTGACAGTTTATTTTCAGAGCACACTCAGTTTAATCAAAGCTTGCACTTTATTAATAAGATTCAAGCTAAACTGGGTAAAGAAAGCTGTTATCAACTATCCATTAAAAATGAGCACGTTCCAGAACTGAGTTATCAAACAGTATCAACCACTGAATACCAACCGTCAGCAAATAAGTTAGCCTCTAATAGTACAAACCAAATCAATGAAAAGTCTGAAAAATTTAAGTTTAGACCCAACTGGTTACTGGAAACACCTAGGCCAATTGGCTATAACCAAAGAAAGCTGCTTTGGCATGGTGAGTTGAACATTATTTCTTCTCAAGAAAAAATTACTCACTACTGGTGGAAACAAAAAGTGGCAAGAGATTATTACCTTGCAGAACACGAAAACGGCTCGCTTTACTGGGTTTTCTATGACCAAATAAAAAGCCAGTGGTTTTTACATGGCATTTATAGTTAAACCAATATGTTATGCAATACGTTGAATTAAACTGCCAAAGTAACTTTAGTTTTTTAAGTGGCGCATCACACCCACAAGAACTGGTTGAACGAGCTGCAGAGCTTAAATACTCAGGTATAGCAATTTGCGACGAGTGCAGTTTAGCCGGTATTGTACGCGCTCACGTTACCGCTAAACAACATAACATCAAACTTATTATTGGGTCTTTTTTAAAAGTTGATTTCAGCGCCCAAAAAGACCTGCAGGTTATTATTCTTTGCCCTTGTAGAGAGTCTTATGCAGAGCTTTCTTGCTTAATTACTAGCGCAAGACGACGCGCTAAAAAAGGCGACTATCAGTTAAGCTTAAAGGATTTAAAAAGTCATTTAAGTTTGTGCTTATGCATTTATTTGCCTAGTAGCAGTTATCAAAAATCCGTTATAGCACTAAACCAGTTAAAGCCGTTATTCCCTCAAAAGCTATGGATTGGTTACTCTAGATTGCTACAAAACAACGACTTCTTTAAGTACAGCCGAAGTTTAGACTTAGCACGCCACTTTAATTTAAACATAGTCGCTCAAAACCAAGTTGTTATGCATGTTAGACAAAGAATAAAACTTCAACATACACTTCAGGCAATTAAGCAATGTCGTAGCGTTCAAAGTTTAGGCGCAGACTCTTTAAGCAATGCAGAACAGAGCCTACGCCCCTTAAATCAACTTAAGCAGCTTTACCCCGAAGCCTTAATTAAAGAGACAGAAAAAATTGCCAAACGATGTACTTTCTCACTTGACCAGCTGCGTTACGAGTACCCAGATGAAGTTTTACCAAATAACTTAACGCCAACAAACTATTTAAAAGAAATTGTTTATCAAGGAAGTCAGCAGCGCTGGCCCAATGGAGTAAAAGCAAGCGTAAAAAAGCAAATTGACTATGAGCTTAAAGTCATTAAGGAATTAAACTACGAACACTATTTTTTAACTGTTTATGACATTGTACAGTTTGCTAGAAAGCAAAACATTCTTTGTCAAGGTCGCGGCTCGGCTGCCAACTCGGCGGTTTGTTATTGTTTGTTTATCACCGAAGTCGATCCTGCTCAAAGTGACTTACTCTTTGAACGCTTTATTTCTGCCGAACGCAATGAGCCACCAGATATTGATGTTGATTTTGAGCATCAACGACGAGAAGAAGTTATTCAGTATATTTATAAAAAATATTCTAGAGACCGCGCCGCCATTGCGGCAACGGTTATTACTTATCGCTTAAAAAGTGCCATTCGAGATGTGGGCAAAGCCCTAGACATTGATCAGCCTATTATAGAATATTTAAGCCACTCTTTAGCCTGGTGGGACAAACCAGACTCATTACAGCAACATTTTAAACAACTTAATTTTTCTGGCGACTCTCAAATGGTAGATTTATTTTACGAGTTAGTCATGAGTATTTTAGGTTTTCCCCGTCACCTTTCGCAACATGTGGGCGGTTTCATTATTACACAACGCCCTATTTCTACATTAGTCCCCGTTGAAAATGCCAACATGCCAGACCGCACTGTTATCCAGTGGGATAAATACGATATAGAAGCACTAGGCTTGCTAAAAATAGATGTGCTAGCTTTGGGCATGTTAACAATGCTAAGAAAATGTTTACAAATGACAGCAAGCTACTCAAAAATTACTCAGCTAAGTCATATTCCTAAAGAAGATCCGCTAACTTATCAAATGCTTTGCAATGCTGATAGCTTAGGTGTATTTCAAATTGAATCCCGCGCTCAAATGAGTATGCTACCGCGCTTAAAGCCTCAGTGTTTTTATGACTTAGTTATTCAAATTGCGATTGTCAGGCCTGGGCCCATACAAGGCAACATGGTGCATCCTTTTTTAAAACGCCGTAACGGTGAAGAAATAGAACAATATCCTAACCGTGCAATACAGCAAGTACTAGAACGTACTCTTGGAGTGCCTATTTTTCAAGAGCAAGTCATAAAGTTAGCCATGGTGGCAGCTGATTTTAGCGGCGGCGAAGCCGATCAACTAAGGCGAGCAATGGCTAGCTGGGGACGTAATGGTGATCTCTATCAATTTAGAGAAAAACTTCTGCAAGGTATGCGTGCCAAAGGTTATTCAGAAGAGTTTTCTGAGCGTGTATTTGAGCAAATGAAAGGCTTTGGTAGTTATGGCTTTCCAGAGTCTCACTCCGCAAGCTTTGCGATTTTGGCTTATTTTTCTTCGTGGCTTAAACGCCATCACACGGCAGCATTTTATTGTGCTCTGCTTAATAGCCAGCCAATGGGGTTTTATACGCCTTCACAGTTAATTCAAGACGCCGTTCGTCATAACATTTCAATTTTAAGTATTGATATTGACATAAGCGAATGGGAGTCTAAGATCATACTGCCCCCAGAAAAACAGACTAAAATTAATTCCATTCGGTTAGGATTTCATTTAGTAAAAGGTTTTAATCAAGCAGCAGCCATACGTATTATTAAAGCGAGAAATAATAAGAAATTTACCAATATAAAAGATCTCGTTTTTAGATCTCGGCTTAATGCTACAGAAAAAAACGCTTTAATACAGGCTAACGCTTTACCTCGCTTAGCTAAAAACCGTCATCAAGCACAATGGCAATCATTAGGTTTAGAAGATACAAAGCCCTTACTTCATTCTATTGATACACTCCCCCATCAAGCCTCTGTGGTAGAGAGAAAATTAACGCCTCCCAGTGAGGTGGAAGATATGTTAAGTGATTACCAAGCGACAGGTTTAACTTTAAATAAGCACCCATTGGCAATAATGAGAGCTAACCAGTGGCTTGAAAAATGTAAATTAGCTAACCAGTTAGCAAACTTACGCCAAGGGCAGTTTGTTAAAGTGGCGGGCATAGTAACTTGCAGGCAAAGACCAGCAACAGCCGCTGGCGTAATGTTTTTAACCTTAGAAGATGAAACAGGTAATATGAATATTATTATTTGGAAAAACACTTTAGAAAAATTTAGAAAGGAAATATTAGGCAGTCGCCTGTTATTAATTAAAGGAACAGTTGAAAGAGAAAAAAAGGTGGTTCATATTGTCGCCGGATATATCCGTGATATCAGCGATAAGCTGCCTGAATTTAGAAGAAAATCAAGAGATTTTCGATAAATCTTGCAGCATATAAAGACGCCATATTGAGCTATATAAATTTTTTTCTAAAACCCTAACTCATTGCTCACAAAAACTTAAAATAGCAATGCATTAACTAGAAGAAATTAAAATTAAATTAGACGAATAAAGACTAAAGAAATACTTGATATTTTAGGGAGTCTAAAAGAAACCACTTTAATTCACTGGTGCCGTAAATTTTTAGCATAAATACAAAAAGGCCATACAATATTAAATTGTATGGCCTTTATTTAAAAGCTCTTGGGCGCTATTCAAAATTTATTTGAACGGTTTGATTTACTTGCGAAGTGACATTAATACTTTGAATAAACTCTATATTATCGTCTACCTCAGGGTCATCATTTTCAGCATCACAAGTTAATGCCGCAGTATAATCTGCCGCTAGCAAAAAGCCGAGCGTAAATTCAAAATCACCCGACGATGGGTTAAGTTCAACTAAAGCACTAGAAATTGGCGAAGTCGCACTACCTTCATCGTCAGCTTGAATATCACTGCCCGAATACAAGTAAACCGAAGCACCGCCATCAACACAAGACTGATTGAGCATTAAGTCACTAGAAACTGTGCCAGCGATACTCCCAACTTCAGTGTTATCAACAATCCTTAAACTAGGCTTTAAAAAATAATCATTAGTCTGCCCCGTTGGATTAACTATCGACTTTCTTAAATCGAAATCGACAGTGAAATTCACACTCGCTCCTGCAGCGACAGTGAAGCCTTTATTCAACTTAAGTCCAGTCTGGCTACCACTAGGAATAGTTAATGAAAAAACACTACCGTCTTCAAAACTAATTGTTGAATCTAAAACGTTTGATTGTGCATTAACTTTCAAGCGCATCCACTGATAGTCACCAGGCTCGATTTGTAAATCAACTAAAAGCGGCTCTGAGTTTTCACCTTGCAAGGCTAGCAGATCAATTTGACGACTTTCTGTAAAATCAACGCTAAATGCAGGCCCGTTGCTGCCTTTAATTTCTACTCCAGTAAACTCGACGACTACGGCTGTTGCACCATCAACCGGCGCGTCGGTAACGCTCAGACTCAAACTTGCACTATCCTCACCAGAACCACCAGAGCCACAAGCCAGCAAGGTTAATAAGCAAGCTCCGCCAAGGAAATTGACTAAGGGCTTAAACGAAAAAAAGGATATTCTTTTTTGATCATGATTAACTTTAACGTGACCTATTTTAAAACTCATAAAACCCACCTTTAACCAATATAATTACGCTTTTCAAACAAACACAAAGATATTTGTTGATAGCTTTTTACTGTTACAGATATTTAATCGCTGCTTAAGCCAGTCCTTCGCAATCAATTAACAGCAAACAACAAGAAGTTTAGTTTAACATGTGAATATTTACATTCAATCATAAAGCAGCTAAGTCACTAAATTTAATGACAGAGTGCACATTTTTAGCGATTAATGTTGGAATTTAATGGGAAAAGCAGAATTCTTGCTGTTTAACTTAACCAGCAAGACACCAATATAAATGGAAATTCAGCAATAAAAGCGCTAATAAAGGCTTTTATTGCTGATTAGATAGAGTGATTTTAATTTCTTAAACTATAAGCATTCATCTAAATAAGTTTGTAAATAACCATATTCAGGGGTTAACTTCCCTTTATATACAATGACAGCCCCTGCGAGCTCATCACACAAACCCGCTTGTTCTAACGGTTTAGATAAATCCATATTGATAAGACTTGGCATATAGCCTTTTAAAATATTGGAAAAATGATTAGATGCGTCTTTCGATAACTCACATGGCAAGTTATCGATAGACATCACCGTAATTCCCTCAGCTAAAATACCATCAGTGGACATAGCTAAATCAACATTGTAGGTAAATGCAGGTGTATCAATATCAGAGGCCTTAGTGGTGCACTCTAAACTACCGTTAATATCACAGCTAATATCACCAACAACAAGAGGTAGCTTGTCTTTATTAGCTAGCATTCGAGCTTGGCTCAAATGCTTAGGATACTTTTCTGTCCAGTAAGGGGTTTGCAATAAAATATCAAACTTGCCTAAAAGCTGATCGAAAGTACTTTCATAGGCTTCTACGCCCTGCTCTATAAAATCATTCATATCAAACTGAGCGCCATCTTTACGCTGATTAATATGTCGACTACTTACTACTGCATAAAATGAACCTTTCGGTAAATCCCCCGCTAGAAAGTCTTGTGTTGCTAGTTTTGGTAAACCCAGCCACTGACAAACTTCTTCACTGCCTTTGCCTACATTACCAGTACCAACAATAAGTACTCTAATAGGATAACCCTGCTCAATATTTATTGTTGAAAAGTGCTGCTTTACATCGCATATAGATAAATACTGCCAAGTTTGCTTTATTTCTAATAAACAATTTGCCAATTTATTTACTTGAAGTTTCTTGCCTGCTATATGCAAGCTATCAATCGCGCCCGCAATACCCGCAAAACGACCAAACGCAATAGTACGCTTGCCAGATTGATCAACAATAGGCTCATAATCGATTAGTGTTGCCTGCTCATCAATGAACTTCTGCAACAACTTCATATTATAGTCTTGGCCTTTAATCGTGTGCGAAAATGCCAAGTGAACCTGACCGGACTGGATCGAACTTACCGGAGGCTCTTTAATGCCAATTACTAACTCTGCCTTTTCAGGACACCCATTGACGGGAACTTTCGCGTCACTATACTCAGAATCTTTATATATTCGAATATTGCTTGGCTCAACACTGATTGGGAAACCTTTTTCAACCAACTCAGCGGCGTCCGACGGAATAATCGCGGTACGCTTTTCCCAGTCATTTTTATGCTCTTTCCTAATGACTGTGTTTAACATATTTAGACCTTGTTTTTGACGATTATCGTATCCTCGTCATATTTAGAACTAGACGAAAGCTTATGACTTTCGCCTTTCCCTGTGTATAACCCACCGTCTTTGCCCACTTTAAAAGGTTCAGACTGCTCATTACCTATATTTTTAGCTTCCCAAAGCATGACCGCTTGCAGTGCTGACTCGACTTGTTCTGATGTCAGTTTGTCTCCATTTTCCCAACGACCTAGCTCAATAGCGGTCTTTAATTTGGTAATCATGTCTTGACTAAGTCCTGCAACGGCTTGTGTATAATCCACTGAATGCTCCGGAAGTTCTGGTAAAAACTAGATTGAGGTGAGATAACAAATGCGATTAAGAGAATTGTCTTCTATAAATCGAAGCGAAATTATAGAAAAATTCAAAATGACAAGCAATTGAAGAGTGCCTTTAAGAGGGAATATTTTAGTGGTTTGTTTAATATTACGTTGTTTTATCAAACACCTGTTTAAAAAAACACCAGGATTTGGGCTAAATACTTAAAATTACAAAGAAAAATTCGCTAAAAATTGATGCACACTTAATTTGTTGCTATAGTTCAGCGGTTAGAACTAATAAACCAAAGCTAGGCACTAAATAGCTAAAATTTAGTTTACTAACCTGTAACCTTTAATGGTTCTAAGACGAGTAATTTTTAAAATATAAATTACTCGCAATGAAGCTAGAACTTAGGTTACAAACAGTAAGTAAAACACTTACAACGAACGAATACGACAGCACTGTTTAATAAAACAATGCTTAAAACATAGAGTGATAGATACATTCTACACTCATTAGATAAGATGTTAGGCATAAGCCAAGAAGAAAGAATTTAAAGAAAAGACACTAATTTAGTACAGAGTAAACAATGGGCTACAGATATTGTAGCGATAGATTTAATTTCGGCCATATTGGCTCGCCTTGCATTTGATGCACTCATTCAAATTATATTAAGTACAGCAAAAGCAGATGACACGTGCCACCTATGCCACAGCTAACTAATTGATTTAAAAGATAACTTTTAAGCAAAGACAGCATAATAATAATTGATCTAGAACCACTCACTCACTGATTTAGCGCACTCACTCTTACCTTCTTACCTTATTGCCTCTCAAACCATGAGAGAAAACACAATTATGAAACGCATGTTAATCAATGCCACCCAGCCAGAAGAGGTTCGTGTTGCATTAGTTGATGGACAAAAACTCTTTGACTTAGACATTGAACTAATTGGAAGAGAACAGAAAAAAGCCAACATATATAAAGGTAAAATTACTCGCGTAGAACCTAGCCTAGAAGCAGCTTTCGTTGACTATGGCGCTGAAAGACACGGGTTTCTTCCTTTAAAAGAAATTTCAAGAGAATACTTTTCTGACAAAAATTCACGTGGTCGCCCGCAAATTAAAGATGCGATTAGTGAAGGACAAGAAATTATTGTTCAGATTGATAAAGAAGAACGTGGCAATAAAGGCGCGGCTTTAACCACATTTATTAGTTTGGCCGGCTGCTATTTAGTATTAATGCCTAACAACCCTAGAGCTGGTGGTATCTCACGCCGCATTGAAGGCGAAGAAAGAGAAGAGTTACGCAACGCCATGCGTAATATTCAAACACCTAAAGGAATGGGTTGTATTGTTAGAACCGCTGGTGTTGGCCGTAACGCAGAAGAGCTAGAATGGGATATGAGTGTTTTGTTAAACCTCTGGGATGCCATTAAAAATGCTGCTGAAACTCGCCCTGCTCCATTTTTAATCCACCAAGAAAGCGACGTTATCATTCGCGCTCTAAGAGACTACTTGCGCTCTGATATTGGTGAAATAATTGTAGATAAAAAAGAAGTTTTTGAAAAAGTTAAACAACAAATACGCTCTATTCGCCCTGCTTTTGAAAACCGCGTTAAATTGAATGAAGATCGTGAAATTCCCTTATTTACTCGTTATCAAATCGAGTCACAAATTGAAACCGCCTATCAACGTGAAGTTCGCTTACCGTCCGGTGGTTCAATCGTCATAGACCCAACCGAAGCTTTAGTTTCCATTGATATTAACTCGGCCCGCGCAACTAAAGGTGCCGATATAGAAGAAACTGCACTACAAACCAATAAAGAAGCAGCTCAAGAAATAGCACGTCAGTTACGACTACGTGATATGGGTGGACTCATCGTTATCGACTTTATCGATATGTCGCCAGCTAAAAACCAGCGTGAAGTAGAATCGGTACTAAAAGAAGCACTCACTCGAGATAGAGCCAGAGTTCAAGTGGGTAAAATTTCCCGTTTTGGTCTTCTAGAAATGTCTCGCCAAAGATTAAAACCAAGTTTAGGCGAATCTGCGCACAATGTTTGCCCGCGATGTAGCGGTACAGGCACCGTAAGAGGAGTTGAATCATTAGCTCTATCTGTCCTGAGATTATTAGAAGAAGAGTCGACTAAAGAGCTGACAACATCAGTACAAGCACAGCTTCCGGTTGAAGTAGCGACCTTCTTACTTAACGAAAAGCGAAAAATTATTTTAGCCATTGAAAAACGTCAAGACGTTAAAATAATCGTTATTCCCGATCCTTACATGGACACCCCTAACTATGAAATATTGCGCATGCGTGGTGATGAAAAGTTAGAAACCGCATCTTATGAAGTACCAGTTCAACCACAATTAGAAGTATTTACCGCAACCGATCACTCTAATATAAAACCAAGCGAGCAAGCTGCGGTTGTAACCGAAAACGTTCAATCTCCGCCTGCGCCCGTGCACGTAAGAAAAACCGCAAACGAGCAGCCCGGTTTATTAGTTAGAATTTGGCGTTCTTTATTTGGTGAAAGTAAACCGAAAAAGAAAACCAAACCAAAACCAAACCGCAACCGTCGAAATAAATACGATAAAAAGCCGCGCAACAACAACCGTCGTAGTCGCAACACTAAAAACACGGATGATACAGACGCAAAACAGTCAGAGTCGCGTCCACAAAACCGTAAGCAAAGCGACAAACGCAAACGACCGCAGCGCGGCAATGCGCAAAAAACCGATCGTAACCCAAACGATAGCACTAACAATGAGCAGCCGCCTAAACGCAAAAAAGAGCGTCAACCTCGCCAATCACGAGAAGAACGTCAAGCAAAGGCAAAAGAGCAATCCAGTCAACCGGCAAATAATGAGGTCAAGCCTCAACAGTCGGCTGAAAAAACTGCGCCAACAGAAAAGAAAGCTGAACGTAAACCTCGCCAGTCACGAGCAACGCGAAAGCCGAAAGGCAATGAAGAAACATCTATAAATAAAACTGACGAAGTAGCGTTTAACCAAGACACTGAACAGTCAGCAAAAAACCAAACAGAGTCTAGCCCAGTACAAGCAAAGACTGTCGCAGACTTTGTAACAAGTGAAACTCAACCAGGCGAAAAGCAGCCGGCTAAAGACGAAAAGAGCGAGTCAGCTGTTTCACAGCCAAACTCACTTGATAGTGCTAAAGAAGCTCAGTCTGAACAGGCAGAGTCGAAGCCAAAAGTGGACAAAGCGGCACATAAAAATACTCAACCCGCAACAAATCAGCAAACTGAACTGAATTTAACTTCTGATGCTACTAGTAATACCCCAGAAGAAAAATCAGCGCAGCACGCCGAACAGGAACCAGCAAAAATTGATCCAATAGCAACGGTAGACGCTGGAATTAAAGCTAGTGAAAATGAAGCTTCTCTAAGCGAAAGCTCCGCTACGGTTAGCACTACTAAAGAAGAGTCAGCTGAAATTGCTTCAACCGTAAAGGAAGTGCAAGCCAGCGCACCGATTAGTAAATCTTATGCACCAGCGACTAAGCCAACAGTTGCGGATGAAATTCCTAGCATAGGAAAAGACTTTAACTTTCCAACTTTCTCTGAAGGCGAGAAAGTCACTTCAGACACTCAAGAAAACCCAGAACAAAAGAAAAGTTATTCACCAATGGCTAAACCCAAGTCAGAATAACCGATAAAAAAAGCCTCAAATTATGAGGCTTTTTTTTTGCAATTAAAATTATATTCTAGCAATTTAATTTTGTAGATTCTGCTCTAAAAAATATTAAGTAATAGACTTTAACAGACCTCGACTGGCGTCTTCTATTAAATCGATAACAAGGTTAAATCCATTAGCGCCACCATAGTAAGGATCAGGGACTTCACTAAAATTCTTTTGATCTGCATAATCAAGAAACAGTTTTACTTTCTGCTGAGCATCAGCAACCGATGTACGCGCAGCTAAATCAATAAGCGCTTGATAATTATTTTTGTCCATTGCAATTAACAAATCAAATTCTTCAAAATCATTAAGCGTCACTTGGCGCGAGCGAATACCAGTTAAATCGTAACCGCGTTGCTTTGCAGCTTCGACCGAACGAGGATCTGGAGACTCGCCTTGATGGTGAGCACTAGTACCAGCCGAATCAATAAACAAGTCAAGGTTACTTTGCTCGCATGCAACTTTACGAAATATACCTTCGGCTGTGGGTGAACGACAAATGTTGCCTAAGCAAACAAATAAAATAGATTGACGCATTGTATTACCTAACTAACCATTGATTGGTTATAATAAAGATTAGCTGCTTTAAGATCTTGCTCGGTATCCACACCGGCAGGAGGCGCGCTATCCAAACAAGCCACGCCAATTTTAGCCCCGTTTTCTAATACTCTTAATTGCTCTAAACTCTCCATTGTTTCTAACTGCCCTTGCGGCCAATGAATGTATTGCTTTAAAAACACTTTGCGATAAGCGTATATGCCAATATGTCGATAATAATCATCGCTAAGCTGACTATCAATAGTTAAAGGTTTTTCTCTAGAGTAAGGAATTGGAGAGCGAGAGAAATAAAGTGCACTTTGGTTTTTATTAAAAATAACTTTTACTGAGTTTGGATCAAGGACTTCTTCAGCAGAATTTATTTTGCAGCACAAAGTCGCCATTGGGAAATCTTGTTTGCTGAGCAACGAAGCAACTAAAGCAATATTTTGTGGTGGTATAAATGGTTCATCACCTTGAACGTTAACTATAACGTCTTTATCTTCCAAACCAATTAGCTCTGCGGCTTCAAAAAGCCGATCACTGCCAGAAGGATGTTCTATTTTAGTCATCACAGCATTAAAGCCTGCTTGAATAACTTGGTCATAAATCAATTGATGATCGGTCGCTACAGTAACACTGGCTGCACCACTTTCGCTCGCTCTTAGGCATACATGCTCAACCATACTACGGGGCCCAATTTTGGCTAGTGCTTTAGCTGGAAGCCGAGTAGAATGGTAGCGCGCTGGAATTATTACGTGAAAGTCATTCATCTAACTTAGCTAGCTCCTCAGCTGTCATGGCACGACCACTTTCTGGTAGTAAAACGGGAATGTCTTCATTGAACTCAAAGCTCAAACGGTCAAACCGGCACACCAATTGTTTTGGTGAGGCGACATAATTGAGTTTACTATTACACAGTGGGCAAACCAAAATATCTAAAAGTTTTTTATCCATGATTCAAATCCTAAAATTCTCAAGGGGTTACTATAAACTGGTTAGCTTTTTTGCTCGTTAAGCCGCTAACACTTTCACCTTATTAACTAATTTTCGACAATAAATAAGCCATTAAAGCTTTTTCCGAATGTTCATCCATTTGCAAATCTATTTGCAAGTAATACCAATTATCTAAAGCGAAACTTTGGCATTTTACGGCATCTTTTTGCGTCATCACGACTAAATCATTTGCCTTTAAAAACTTAAAATCTGATTCTTTAAACTGGTGGTGATCGGGAAAGTCGTGAACCTTTAGCGCGTTACACAATGGACGTAAAGTAGACTCGAAACGCTTAGGGTTACCAATTCCACACACACCGATAACAGACTGAGCTTTTAATTTGTTTAATTCAACACGCTGGTTATTTTTAATGTTGACTAAATAAACCGGTGCTAAATTCACATAGCTTGCATTATTGGGGTAGTTATCAGGTGTGAAATCACCGCCAGTTTGCACTATCCAATCAACTGTTTTTAAACGGCTAACCGGCTCTCTTAAAGGCCCAAATGGTAAAACCAATTTATTACCAAATAAGCGTAGCCCATCTACCATTAAAATTTCAACATCTCTACCCATCGAATAATGCTGCATACCATCATCGCTTAAAATAACATCTAAGTCGAAACTCTTAATCAATAAGTTAGCTGCATCCAAACGATTTTTGCCGATAGCCATTGGTACTTTATATTGATGATATTGCATATAGGCCTCGTCCCCTACTTTAATAACATCATCTAACTCGTTAACAAGGTGAGGTTGAGTGGTCACTTGTGACTGATAGCCTCGGCTAATTACGCCAACTTTTAGCCCTTGCGAGGTCAGTTTTTTAATCAAAAAACCAATCATAGGGGTTTTACCGGTTCCACCTATTGAAATATTCCCAATAATTATCACTGGTTTGGCGGCTTTATTAGATTTCAATATTTTTTGTTGATAGGCAAAGCGCTTGAGCTTAACTAAAAACAAAAACGGCCACGACAAGGGCCAAAATATTTTGCTTAGCCATGACTGAGAATACCAAAATTTAGTCACTTTTTTCTCAAGCCACATAACGACTACTCTTCACTAAATTGCATAGAATACAGCTTAGCGTATTGGCCATTTTCAGCTAAAAGATCTAGGTGCGATCCTTGTTCTATTATTTTTCCAGCTTCCATTACAATAATTTCGTCTGCTTTTTCTATAGTAGACAAGCGATGCGCAATCACTAAGGTCGTTCTATTTTCAGTTAAAGCATCGAGTGCAGCCTGAATATGCCGCTCTGACTCAGTGTCTAAAGCCGAAGTCGCTTCATCCAATATTATAATTGGAGAATCTTTATAAATTGCGCGTGCAATCGCAATTCTCTGGCGTTGACCGCCGGATAGTTTAGAACCATTTTCACCAATTTGAGTATCAAACTTTTCGGGAAAGCCATCAATAAACTCAAGTGCGTGGGCTTTAGTCGCTGCATCAACTAATCTTTTTTGGTCAATTTCCGATTCAGCGTAGGCAATGTTAGCTTCAATAGTGTCATCAAATAACACAACGTTTTGAGAAACATAACCAATTTTCTGTCTAAATGACTGTAGATCGTAATCTGCTATATTCACTTGGTCAAACAGGATCTCTCCCGCATTAGGTGAATAAAACCTTAAAAATAAATTAGTAATCGTCGACTTGCCACTTCCAGAGCGACCAACCAACGCAATAGTTTTGCCTTGGCCAATTTCAAAGCTGATACCATCAATCACTTTGGTTGCTGAGTTAGGATAATTAAAGTCAACATTATTGAAGCTAATTTTTTGCGGCGAGTTCAATAACTTTTGGTTACCACTAGTCGCTTCTGGAGTCGCGTCAATTACTTCAAATACGCTTTCGGCCGCAGCAATGCCCTGTTGAATAACATTGTTTAAATTAGAAATAACTTTCAATGGTTTTAACAATCCCATCATCATCGAAAGCATAAAAATAAACTCACCAGGTGTAAGCTGATTAGTCGCTAATAATGAAGCGGCAAAGTAAATAACCGCAGCAATTGCAAAGGATGCAATAAACTGGATGAAAGGTGTACTAATTGATTTGGTCAGGTTCATTTTCATAGTTTGCTGACGATTTTTATTTGCTGCTTTTTCAAAACGCTGCGACTCGTAACTTTCACCGCCAAAAGTTTTGATCACTTTGTAACCTTCTACGACCTCTTGCGCTGTTTGAGTTACCCCGCCCATCGCGGATTGGATGTTGCGACTAATTTTTTTAAATCGCTTACTCGCAAAGACAACGACTACCCCGATAATAGGCGCAGACACAAAAAAGATAGAAGCTAACTGCCAGTTGGTATAAAACAACATGGAAATAGCACCAATAATAAAAATGCCTTCTCTAAACAATTTAGTTAATGCATCTGTACTTGCGGCTGAAACTTGCTGGGTGTTAAAAGTAACTTTAGAAATTAATTGGCCAGAATTAGTCGAGTCAAAGAATACCGTAGGTAAATGTATATATGCGTCAATTAATTGTTGACGCATTTTTTGAACAATGTGCTGGCCTATCCAAGCCATACAATAGGTAGAAATAAATCCAGAGACACCACGAATTAAAACAATAAGAATGATATAAAAAGGCACCATTTTCATAAACTCGGTATCGCCACCGACCAACCCTTTGTCGGTTAATGGCTCAAGTGCTTTAATAAATAAAAGCTCCATACCAGCATAAAAAACATTTCCGATAAAGGCTAAAAAAAACATTAGTTTATAATTTTTTAAATAACCTAACAGCCTTTTATATATAGCTAAATTAGTCGCTTTTTGTTGGCTTAAATTGGGTTCTTCGGTAGCGGCTGTCTGACTCATTTTTTGCTTCTCTGAGTCGCCATTTTTAAATTACTTATACCTAACTGTGAAGCAGCATCCATAGCTGTCACCACTGACTGGTAGGCAGCGTTAGAATCGGCACTAATAATCACTGGAATATTTTTATTTTGATTAAGCATTGGTGATAGCGCGCGTTTAATCGTATCAACGTCGGAATTGACTAAGCTTTTGCCATTCACAAACATGCGGCCTTCTTTATCAATACTAATTTCAATAACATCTGGTTCACTGTCTAGCTTTTCGACATCCGCTTTAGGTAATTCTAGTTTAATTTGAGTTTCGCGAGTAAAGGTTGTTGAAACCATAAAAAATATTAACAACAAAAACACCACATCAATAAGCGGAGTTAAGTTAATCGCAACTTCACCTCGTTTTTTACGTTCTAACACAAGCTTAGCCCTTTAATGTTTCACGTTCACCGTGGAGTACTTCAACCATTTTTAGTGCTTCTTGCTCCATTTCAGTGACAAGTTCATCAACTCGGCGCTCAAAATGGCGGTGAAAAATTAATGCGGGTATGGCAATAGTTAAACCAGTAGCAGTAGTAATTAAAGCCTCTGAAATACCATGAGCTAATGCATTAGCATCGCCTGTACCTTGGATAGTAATCACCGCAAACACTCTAATCATACCAATAACCGTTCCTAACAGCCCTAATAAGGGAGTTATTAACGCAATAGTTCCTAACGAATTAAGGTATTTTTCTAATGACAATACTGCGTGGTTGCCAGCTTCTCTAATACTCTCTTTCATGGTTTCTCTGCCATGAACATGATTGACCAAACCCGCGGCTAAAATTTCACCCAAAGGCGAGCTGGCTTTTAAAGTTTTTAACTTATTCTTATCAAGCTGGTTGTTTTTTATCCAATTCCAAACCTGTGCGACAAGGTGCTTAGGCGTTACTTGGCTTCTCCGAAGACTCCAGCTACGCTCAACACAAATGGCTAACGCGGCAACTGAACAGAGTACAATCGGATACATTAACCATCCACCGGCATTAAAAAGCTCTAACATATAAACTTCCTATCGATATTATTTTAAATAAGCGCCTGTTGGCCTTTTTAATTTAGGTTAAAAGGCAAAGCTAAATTATTGATGTTCCGTGGATTTTAACGAGGTGTGAGATTATATCAAGCATTCCGATTAGGAATTGGGAATTAAATCAGTTTTCTTGGGCGTAACCGTGTTTAAATTGAAAAAATTCAACGATTTAATACTGTTTATACCAAAACCATGGGCTTTCTTGGCGCAAACCGCTTAGTACTAGCCTATTATTGGACTTTAAACTCACTTTAATTGCGCCTTGCTCGTGCGTCACCCAGACTTGGCTTTTGACCGCTCTATAGCGGGCTAAAACTTCTTTTCGAGGGAAGTGCCACTGATTGGCAAACCCCGTAGAAAAAATTACATGCTTAGGCTGGTATGTTTGCACAAAGTCTAACGTTGAGCTTGTTTTACTGCCATGATGTGGCGCAATTAGAACATCAACTGGCTGCCTAAATTGCTGTAATAACCTTTTTTCACCTGACTTTTCTAAATCACCGGTTAGCAATATTAAAGTGTCATTTTTTTGTAGCTTTAAAACACACGACTGATTATTAGAAGATAACTTTTTATATCCGCTTGTTGGTAAATGGTTGATAAACTCAAAATGAGTATCGCCCCAACTCCACTCTGGAAGGGTATGACAGTTTTCCCATAAGTTAGCCTCAGTGTTAGCGCTTATATCCAAACTGGCACTTTGTTTAGGTTCAGTATAAGTTGTAACTTTAGAATGACTGAGTTTAAGACGATGCGCACCAGTAATAAATCGCTTAAATCTAACCGATTGGTTCAATTGTTCAAATCCCCCGCTATGATCTTTGTCTGCATGACTAATGACAAGGGTATCAATGATTAAACCTCGTTGTGACTTTAGAAAAGGCATTAAGCTTGTATTTGCTACGGCATACTGGCCACTTCCCCAGGCTGTATCAAACAATAGGGATTTATTTTCCGTTTGTAACCAAACAGCAAGCCCGTGTCCCACATCAAAAACCCACAGAGTTAACTCAGACTCAGCCGCGTTTTTGCTTTCATTTGATCCAAGCGTCAGCGTGGCGACACCGCCCACACAGCAATAAAAAAGCCAAGCTCTTGAAAATAACCTACGCGGAAATATCATTGCAGCTATCAATAAACAAACCCAAAGCATAACTGACAGGGTTATAAAATCTTGGTTTATTTGTTTATTAATATCAGAAAGTAGCGATTGCAACATGATGCCTAATTCAATAAAAAACTGACTGATCGAAAATAGCAGCTCACTAATCGCCGCGCTGACAAATGTCACTAGGCTCGCAATGTAAGTCAATGGTGTCACAATAAACGAGTAAAACGGGATCAAAATAACGTTAGTGATTAAAGCAACAAAGCTAATATTGTCGAAAACTAGCCACCCCACTGGTACCATCAATAAAAATAAGTAAAAATTAACCGCTAACCAGGCTTTTAATTTCGAAGTTTCGGCAATTTGTCGAGACACCACCAAACCAATTAAAAGTACAGCGCTAAAAGAAAGCCAAAAACTAGCAGAAAGCACCGATAAAGGCATGGTTATTAAGATAACTAACAATCCAACGCCAATCGTATTAAACAGCGTTAGGTTTCTGCCCGAACTCTTGGCGAGAAAATAGCAGCTCAACATAATAAGCGCCCTTACAGAGGGTACTCCGCAGCCACTGGCTAATGTGAGTACTAAAGCGCCTAAAACAGCGCCAACCTCGGCCAGTTTTTGAGCAGGAATTAGCTGACATAAATAGGTTGAGCGGCGACAAACTGCCAACACAAACCAATAGCTCCACATAGCTGCAATTCCTACATGCAATCCAGAAATGGCTAGCAGATGAGAGGTACCAGAATGCTGAAAAGCTTCCCATTGGTTGTCACTAATTTGTGCCCTTTCCCCCATAACCATGGCTAAAACTAAACCCTTAGTTTCAGAAAATGGGATTTGATTGGCTAATTTAAAATACAGCTTGCTACGTAATTGATGATATTGTTGCGAAATAGAATAAAGCTTTGTCCCCTTTTCAACTCGCTTAACTGATAAGTTTGCAAAATACCCTTGGCTTACTTGCCACCTTTCAAAGTTAAAAGCTTTAGGGTTTACTTTATCGTGTATTGGCTTAAGTTTAGCGCTTAAAGTCAGTGACTCACCAGACGATACGTTTAAATATGGCTTTCGATACTGACGCCAACTCGCTTGAACCTTTTTAGACAGTTTAAAGTGCGTAACAGCTTGGTTTGTATTGCTTAAGTTTTGTAACTTCACGACACAAAAATCGAAACGAATTAGTTGGTGGGATGGTCGCCGCTGGATTGTCGGTATACCGCAAACATATCCAGAAACTTGAGCTTTCACAGGGTCTTTAACTATAGTCTTCTGGGTGTAATTCCAACTAACAATTGTTACGCTGCCCCAAACAACGCCAAAAGTTAACCATGCAACGAGTCGCAATTTCTGTGTTCTAAATGCTAGCCAATAGCCACAAAGCGCAGCTAAAAGCAGGAGTAGCATCGTCTCAAATGAGCGACTAATAACGGCTAAAAGCAGCCCTCCTAAAAAAACAACGGCATTTTTAAACAATTCGCAGTCCTTGCGTACCTAGCCCTTACATTTAAATTAACTTGCAGATACAATGACGCTTTAATCTAACAAGCGTTAATTGGCCCTACTCCCTATGCCACGGAAACTGATAAAAAGGTATTTACCAAATCCAGACTCAATTAAGCAGAATCGTTACCTTAAAATATTTGGTAAGGTCATTCACGATCCACAGCTTTGGCATTTAACGCGATACTCGGTAAGCAATGCCTTTTTAGTAGGGCTTTTTTGTGCATTTATTCCAGTCCCATTTCAAATGCTGGTTGCTGCTGGCGGTGCGATTATATTTCGAGCAAACATTGCCATATCAGTCGCATTGGTTTGGATAACCAATCCAGTAACTATGCCCTTTTTATTTGGCTTATGTTACTTTGTTGGCGCTTGGGCACTCGCCTCTCCTACAAGCCAAGTCACATTTGAACTTAGTTGGGATTGGTTAGTCAATAACCTAAATGAGATTTGGGAGCCCTTTCTTCTCGGCTGCTTAATATGCGGAATTATCACTTCACTTCTAGGTTACGCTTTAGTTCGACTGTTTTGGCGTCTGCATATTGTGAGTGCGTGGCAAAAACGGCAGACCCATAGAAAGCATCAATAATTGAGTAAACTAAAAGCTAGACAAGGCTCCAACAATAGGTAAACTTAGGGCTTAATTAAAAATAAGAGCAAAATATGGGAATTAACCTAGGTAATAATAAATTTTTGCAAGCATTACTAAAAAGCCCGCGAGAAATGGGCTCAGTTACCCCCAGTAGTGATTATTTAGCAAGCGCAATGACCCGCCACGTCAACTCAAAAACAGACAAGGTTTTAGAATTAGGCCCTGGGACGGGCGTTATTTCCAAAAAGCTAATTGCCAATGGGCTTCCTCAAGAGCGTTTAATTTTACTTGAAAAAAGTCAGCAACTAGCCCTAGCGCTACATCAATCTTTTCCTAAAACTCAAATTATTAGCGGCGACGCCAGTCAGCTTGACCGTTTAATCGCAGCTGCTGATTATTCACAAATTGACTGCACAATTTCTAGCTTGCCACTTTTAAATTTTTCGTCCAATTTAAGAAGACAAATTATCGAGCAAATTTTTCTAGCAATGAAGCCCGGGGGTAGATTAGTTCAATTCACCTACTCTCCGTTTGCGCCAATATCACCAGAACTCGCAAAAGAACTTAATATTAAAGGCACGCGAACTGACTGGATAATAAGAAATATTCCACCAGCCACCGTGTGGCTCTATGAGTCTAGGTAACAATTGCTTAACTAACATAATTAAACCTTATAGCCGGTTTAACCCGTTTAAAGCTGCCACGCGATAAGCCTCTGCCATAGTAGGATAATTAAACGTGTGATTGGTAAAATACTCAATGCTGTTTCCCGCCCCACTTTGCGCCATAATGGCTTGCCCAATATGCAAAATCTCTGCTGCTTGATCGCCAAAACAATGTATTCCTAACAAGGCTAGCGTTTCGCGATGAAAGAGCAATTTTAGTACGCCGGTATCTTCACCCGTGATTTGAGCTCTAGCAGTATCTTTAAAATAAGCTTTACCTACTTCGTAAGGGATTTTAGCTTGGGTTAATTCTGACTCAGTTTGTCCAATACTGCTTATTTCAGGAATGGTATAAATGCCAATAGGCACATCTTCAATTTTGACTGGCGATTTTTCTGTTGCTATTTTAGTCGCGGTAAAACGTCCTTGATCATAAGAGGCACTCGCCAATGCCGGCGCACCAATAACATCGCCTACGGCAAAGACATTTGCACACTGTGTCTGATAATTCTCGTCAACTTCCAGCTGTCCTCGCGAATTAGCGAATAAATTAATAGCTGGCAAATTTAATGACTCAGTATTTCCTGCTCGGCCATTCGCCCATAAAAATATATCTGCTTTTATCGCTTTGCCGCTACTTAAATTTAACTGAACCTGTTTTTCTTGAGTAACTAAACTCTTAAAAGATTCTTTGTGTCTGATTAATACGCCTAAACTTCTCAAATGATAGCTTAGCGCGTCAGAAATTTCGTCATCCATATAATTTAAAAGCCGATCGCCGGGGTTAACTAAATCCACTTTACAACCCAAGCCATTAAATATCGATGCATATTCACAACCGATCACACCTGCGCCATAAATAATGACGCGCTTAGGTGTGAAATTGAGTTCAAGTATTTTATCTGAATCAAATACGAGTGGATGGTCAAAGTCGACACTGCTTGGACGATAAGGACGAGAACCAGTGGCGATAATAATTTGCTTAGCCGAAATCTTTAAATTAGTTTCACCTTGTCGCTCAACTAATAATTGCTGTGGCGAAACAAAGCTTGCTTTACCCAGAATAAGCGTCACATCATTACGAGCATAAAAGCGTCTTCGCATAGTAACTTGCTTATCAATTACACTATTTGCAGCTGCCAGTACCTGCGCAAAACTGAGTAACTTAGGTTCGTTGATTGCTCTAAATAAAGGATTACGATTAAACTTCATAATAGAGTGAACAGAATGACGTAGTGCTTTAGATGGAATAGTCCCCTGATGAGTACAGTTCCCGCCCAGCTGCTTTTTTTCGTCAACCAGTGCTACTTTCAGACCATTTTTACTGGCGCTCATCGCGGCGCTTTCGCCGCCAGGACCTGCCCCAATAATCACCAAATCAAAACTTTGACTCGCTTGCATAAAATTTAAAAATTCCTAGGTATAGCTTTTTAATTATTCTACTGATTTAAAATAAACCACAAGTAATACTTTTATTGCTATTGCTATTGTTATTGTTATTGTTACCGTTTACAAAATGTTACTTGATATAATAAGCCGAGCTTTTAATCAGCCCTTTTTAGGCCTTCTGCTACTTAATTTCTTGCTATTTGCAGCCCCAGTCGGTTTTGAGCTAGGCTTTTTTTTGTTAGTCGCGTTTTGTGCGCGGCCGCTTTTATTTTGCGCTAGTTTTGCTATTTTCTTTTTGTGTGGCTTTTTCTTTTTAACTGATTTTAAACGGGTTTCTGGAACGCTATGCTCAGGCTCAAAACCATCAACTAATATACGTTTAAGCTTCTGCTGAATTAAGTTTTCTATGCCGCTTAAGTGTTCAACTTCGTCTGCACTCACTAAAGAAACAGCCTCGCCAGTAGCACCCGCTCTGCCGGTGCGGCCAATACGGTGTACATAATCTTCAGCCACATTAGGTAAGTCAAAATTGACCACATGCGGTAGTTGTTGAATATCTAGCCCTCTGGCGGCAATATCTGTAGCAACTAATACTTGTAATTTATTTTCTTTAAACTCTTTTAATACTCGATTACGTGTTCCTTGGCTTTTATCACCATGTATAGCAGCAGATTTAATACCACTTTTATCGAGGTCAAATGCAAGTTTATTCGCGCCGCGTTTAGTTCTTACAAATACCAATACTTGTTGCCATTGACCATCGCCAATTAAAAATGCGAGGAGTTTTGATTTTCGTTTTTTATCAACTGGGTGGATCCATTGACGCACCGTATTAGCGGTAGTGTTCGCCGGAGAAACCGAAATTGAAACAGGATCATTTAAAAGCTGCAAACAAAGCTGAGTAATTTCTTTAGAGAAAGTTGCTGAAAATAAGAGCGTTTGACGCTGCTTACTCAGTTTATTCATTATGCGTTTGATATCGGGCAAAAAGCCCATATCAAGCATACGATCAGCTTCGTCTAAAACTAAAAATTCTAAATTAGGAAACTTCACCGCATTTTGATTCATTAAGTCAATCAAACGACCAGGTGTAGCCACCAAAATATCTACACCACGTCTTAAGCGTTGCATTTGAGGGTTAATTTTAACTCCACCACAGACCATGAAACTTGAAATATTAAGATACTTAGCATATTTATTTACGTTGTCGTTTACTTGCGCTGCAAGCTCACGAGTTGGAGCAAGAATCAGTACTTTTGCTTGGTTTGGTAAAACCGGTGAGCTGCCAATTAGTCTTTGCAAAATAGGTAAAGTAAACCCTGCAGTTTTACCGGTTCCGGTTTGTGCAGCGGCCATCACATCTTTACCAGCTAAAACAGAAGGAATTACCTTCGCTTGAATTGGCGAGGGTTCAGTGTAACCTGACTCCTGCAATGACTTAATGAGATCGGGATGTAGTTCAAGATGAGAAAAATTCATGGCGATTTAATTGTTAAATATATAAAACTTATTTTAACCAGAATGTGCAGCGACTACCACGCTTTGTTGCTTTATTTAACGCTCGGCCGCGTGTTTATGACTAATGAGCCGTTGAAACCACAACTTTCCCCAAAAAAAGCACGCTAAAGCAACTAGGATAATTGCCCCACCAAAAATAAGCCTCAGACTAATTAGCTCATTATTAAGCCAACTACCAAGCAATATAGCCACAACAGGCGTTAACAGAGTAATAATGGCTACACTAGAAACGGAGAGTTTTTGTAAAATATAATAATAAGCGACAAACCCGATGAGAGAACCAAATACGCCTAAGTAAACAATCGAGTAAATGGCTTTGTCTGACCATAATTGCGGGTTAGAAAAGTCTTCTAGGATAAGCCAAGTAACAAAAAACAACGGCAGCGTCAGTATAAGCGCGCCAACGGTTGTCGCTATTGGGTTAATTTGAATATTGATTCCCTTTACTAATACACTGCTTAAACTAAAAAAAGTTACACCACATAACGCAAAACCAACCCCAGGCAGCGCTTGTTGAGTGACCATTAAATTATCAGACACAACCACCGCTAAGCCTACAACGGCTAACAATAGTGATATTAGCTTTACCGCATCGAGTCCAGCTTCTTGCTTTCTATACTGAGCCATCAACCCAGAAATCAGCGGAGCGAGCCCCCAAATTAACGATAGTAACCCAGAAGTTAGGTAACTTGCCGCCAAATAAGCAAAGGTCATTCCAATAAAAATGCCAATGCCTGAGTAGCTATACAACAAAATCGCAGTGCTATTAAAAGGCACCTTTATACGCCGTATATAAATAACCATTAACCCTAAAATAGCCGCTATTACCATGCGCAATAACACTGCAAGTAACGGCCCAATGGTATCGCTACTCCACTGAATAGCTAATGGCGTGGTAGACCATACAGCAACAACTAATAAATAAGCGGCAGATACTTTAGGGTTCATATAAATTCTCTTTACGAATGTGTTGAGTTAAATCGCTTACTACTCAACCACATGCCACTGAGTTTGACGGCCGGCTGCATAAATCACTTTCTGTCCATCAAAGAATGCGGTTTGCTCTAGTTTTATCATTACCCATTGGTGTTGCCATTCTGCTAGTTTAGTTTTGATATTACCCTCAATTGCATAAGCAGTGTTTGCATAGAGCGGCCAATCGCCACGCACTGGTGTTGCACCTTGGTTATCCCACATTCCAATCGTTGGCCCAACCGAATGTCCAACAAATCCTATAGGGTGAGTGTAGGTAGTCGCATTAATTTTTGCTAATTTATTGGCTTTTAAGTTATTTGCTAGAATCTGATTGCCAGTTAGCCCCAGTTTAAATTCTGCAGTTAATAGATCTTGCCACTGGTTACCTTGAGCCAATGCTTCTTTAAGGCCCGTAGGAACCTCTGATTGCTCATTGGTGAGTACATATCCCATTTCTTGAGTGTCTGTACACAATGTTAAATAACATAAACCGACATCGGTATGCAGAATATCACCGCGCTTAATAACGCGCCCACTCTGCCCCATAAATGAGTCAGATGGTTGTGTTTTATCACCTTTGCGCTGCACATTTACGTGTGGCTGAAACCACGGCCTTAGGTTTAAATTTTCAAACTCTGTTCTAATATACCACTCAACTTGGTTGGTATTGGTTACGCCTGGAGTAATCACTTTGTTTGAAAAAGCCTTCGCAATAATTCCTCGGGCAATGGCAACAATGTGTGAATATAACTCAAGCTCTGCGGCAGTTCTTGTTTCCATCCAGCGCACCACTAAATTTTCTGCAGAAACAATACGATCTTGGTATTTTGAATTCAGCGCCTGCAGTAAGCGGTTATACAATGCGTGCGACAGTCCATCAGCTAGCGGCCAATCTTTGCTCGTATTAATTCCAATTCGTTGCGGATCGCGTTGTTCAATGAGCTTTGCTAATTGCTGCCATTGTTGATCTAACGTTCCACCATCCCACTTGGAATCGTAAAAACCTTTTATTGGATAACGACTCACCGTGATGCGCTCAACGCCTTTGCCTTGGCCGCGATCAAAAAAGACTAAAATTGTGGTTCTACGGGCCGCGAAAGTCGGCTGCGGCACCAAAGTATAAAATAATGCGTCTTCTTCATACTCTCGATGAATCACTAGCCACATATCCATGTTAGATTCACGCATTAGCTTTGGTAACAAGTTTTCAAGGCGATCTAAAGTGAGTTGATTAACAATCGCTGGCCGCTCATCAATGGGGATAACACTGCTTGGACTGGTAATGACTCTTCCCTGAGAAAAACTCGCTTGTGCCAACGCTGGACTTGCTGACAAAGCACCACAAAAAATACAGACTAATGCGCTCACGGTGTTTTTATTAATCATTGTATTAAGTTTTCCCCAGATTGACCGACTGAACCTAACTTTCAACTTAAACAAAACCTTAAACTCAAACATAACCTTCTTCCCCCATTGAATTTTTTTATTCTTAGAATTAGCTGATTTAATTATTAAACTATTTTTATCCTTTCGCTAACAAACGATCTAACCAACGAGCAGGCAAAACTCTTTTTAGTACACTAAACAGCTTAGTTGGAAAAGTCACAGCATAACGAAGCTTGGGCCGTTTGCTTTCTAGTGCGTGAATTAAACATTGAGTCACCGCCGCAGGCTCTAAAGTAAAGCCACTAGGAGAACTATTGCTTTCTAAGCGAGCTATCTGGCTTTGGTAGTTTTTTTGATGGTAGCTAGTGTCTACTTGTATATTTTTTTTAAACGCGCGAAGTGCATTAATTCTAAAGTGTGTATTAATCGGCCCTGGCTGTATTAAAGCAATTTTAATCGGTGAATTAATAAGCTCTAAGCGCAATGTATCAACTAAACCTTCAAGTGCAAATTTAGACGCGTTGTAAGCACCACGATAAGGCATACACACAAACCCGAGTACCGAACTATTAAAAACGATTCTTCCATAGCCTTGCTCGCGCATTACCTTTAAAGCTAACTGTGTTAAACGATGCCAACCAAAAAAATTTACTTCAAACTGCTCTCGCAACGCTTGAGTTGGCAAGTCTTCTACCGCGCCTGGTTGTCCGTAGGCAGCATTATTAAATAAGTAATTTAAGCTGCCTCCGCAAATGCTTAATGCTTGGTTAAACCCCTGCTCTATACTTTGCTCGTCTGCCAAGTCCATATAAACCACATTGAGTCCGCGCTCTTTCAATGCAGTTAGGCCCTGCTCTGTTCTGGCAGTAGCAATAACCTGATAACCTCGCTGTTGTAACGTCAAGGCGCTATCAAGCCCTATTCCGGTAGAGCATCCAGTAATTAATATTGTTTTAGAACTCATTGTTTTAGTTATCTTTATTCATAGGGATTTAGTCAAGCTGAGACATGCTACCACAATCTTTAGCCAGCTGATTAATTCAGGAGAAGCTTTGTTAAAATTATTTGCAACAAGCTATGACTTAACCTACCAGTAGCTTATTTCACGAGCCAAAAACCCCATAATTATCAAGCTATAAAGTGACAGCATAGCAAAAACTCAGCTCAATTAGATAAGCCTAGCTATACTTAATACAATGTGTAAAAACTAGGTGGAAAAATGAGTGCGCCAGTATTAATAATAGATGACGATAAAAACTTAGCTAAAGCCATTAGCCGTAGTCTCAAACAAGCGGGAATTGAGTCAAGTATCGCGCAATCAGGTTTCGAAGCGGGTCTACTCATGGGGATTAGTCGCCCCAAAGTCATTACCTTAGATCTGAATATGCCGCATATGAGTGGGAGCGCGGTATTAGAGTTAATTAGGCAAAGGCCCATTTTTAACTCAGTTAAAATTTTAATTATTTCTGCTGCAACTCAAACTTATATGAAGCAAATGCTAGATAAAGGCGCTGACGACTTTTTAAACAAACCTTTTGATAACGCAAAACTGGTTGAAAAAGTGACTCATTTAATCGCACAGTCAGAAAGCTAGTCTGTTCACTAGCGCGATAACCTTACAAGTTAATCGCTTGCAGTAAGAATCTTAAAATAATCCCAATTGCTGCGAAGTTATTTGCTCAAAACTGTACTCGGTAAACATTAATGCCGCTTCTGCTATCGGCTGTATTTGTTTGTCGATATAGTGTTGATAATCAATTGGCGCTTGACGATACTCAACCGGTTGCGGGCCCTCTAGTGTTATTACATATTCAATCCAGCCTTTATTTTGATATTGCGGCGCTCTGCCTTTAACAAGATTAACTTGATCAGCCAGTCGCGCAGCTTTTACATGCGGCGGAACATTCTTAGTGTAGTCATCGAGCCGGCGTCGTAATCGCTTTCGATAAACCAAGCGGTTATCATTTAGCCCCGCAATAGTTTGCGCTATTGTCGAAGTAATAAGTTCACTTGGGTCGCTCCCGCTAAAAATGATGAGATAAAGAGATTGTTGAAAATCTTTGGCCATTTGAGTCCAGTCAGTTCTAACTGATTCTAGCCCTTTAAATACAAGTTCGTGTTGATTATCGTGAGTTAACTTTAATCCTGCGTAGCGCTTTTTACTGCCTTTCTCGCTGCCACGAATGGTTGGCATCATAAATTGCGTAAAGACACATTCAAATTCCATTTCTAAATAGCTGTGCAAATTAAATGCTTGTTTTAACTCTTGCTGCCAACGATTATTTAAAGTTTCGCATAATTGATTACCGAGCTTAAATAGTTCATCGTTAGTAGATTTATTTTGTATATATATAAAGGTAGAATCGGTATCACCGTAAATCACTTGATAGCCCATTTGCGTAATCCACGCAGCGGTTTTTTGCATAATCCAATGACCACGCAAAGTAATCGAACTAGCCAGACGAGTATCATAAAAAGGACACCCACCAGAACCTAACACACCATAAAAAGAGTTCATTAAAATTTTTAAAGCCTGCGACTTTATGGGGTCTTGGGCTTTCTTAGCGGCATCCCGTTGTTGCCAAATCGTCTCTATAATCCCGGGCAAAATGTGCTCATCATAAGAAAAGCTTGCGTCTTTGAAACCTGGTATCGCTTGGCTCGGCTGCTGTAACCCTTTAACTAAGCCTAGCGGATCAATTTTAAAGGTACGTATAATTGAAGGATAGAGGCTTTTAAAATCGAGTAACAATACATTGGTATATAAGCCTGGAAGTGAGTCCATAACAAACCCACCGGGACTGGCGAGCCCTCCACCATTAGGCAAGTTGGGAGATACATAGCCTTTGCGGTGTAGTTTAGGTAAATATAGATTATTAAAGGCTGCCACTGAACCGCCTACTCGATCGAGCTCCAAACCGGTTAGATCGCAGCGATAAATGAGGAAGTCGAGAATTTTGGTTTTGTTAAAAATCGCTTCAACTAGCTGGCAATCTTTTAAATTATAAGCCGCTAGTTTTGTTTTATTATGCTTAAAATCATGCTCTATTTGCGCCAGCCTGTCATGTGGGTTTTCAATAAGCTTACTCTCCCCAAGCAAAATTTCAGCAACTGACTGGAGGCTAAAGCTTGGAAAACTATAAGTTGCACCGCGAAGCGCAGCAATTCCATCTATGACCACTCTTCCATGAATACTGACAAAACCTTGCTGCGAGTCTTGTGAGTTAACCCGCCACTTCACCTCACTATGATCTCTGCCTAGAGCGAGTTTTAGCTGATGCTTCTGCGCTCTTTGAATCAGTAACCTAAAGTCAAAATTGATTACATTCCAGCCAATAATCACGTCAGGATCAAGCTGATTAATGGTTTTAATCAGCGTATTTAATAAGTCTTTTTCGTTTTCAACCCATTTAATTGTTGCTAAAGCGTCTGGATAATCTTGTGCCTTTCCAATCATCAGTACGCATTGTTTTTGCTCGCTCGTTAACCCAATTGAAAATAACTCGCCTTGCCCACTGCACTCTATATCTAACGATACCAGCTTAAGTTTTGGTTTAAAGTGGGCCGGTTTAATTTTGTTAACAACATAAGAATGCGCACCAATCGATTTTCCTTGAAACGATATGCTGCCACGAATAAAGCGCTCCATTAAGAAACGCTCTTCTAGCCGCACATTACTTTCGTAAAGCGTAATTTGGTTCTGCTGTAGCTGTTTACGCGCATTGTAAAAATCGGCCATTGCAGTAAAGTAAAGCGCTGCTACCGGCTTATTTTGGAAGGTGTTCATGGTTAATAACCGAGACACATACCGAATATTAGCGCCATTGAGCAATGTTTTGGCTTTCGGCAAATCTTCGCGTGATAGAAAAAACACTGGAGATTCATTTTCAACAACTAGCTCAACAGCCGCATCGTCGGTTTTAACCCATAATCGAATGACGGCCTTACCATTAACGTCTTGACTAGTTCGACTAAAAATAAACCCTTTTAGTATCTCATTTGACATTTACTACTCTTTTATCAAGGGTACTTATATTAATTGCTAACATTGACAATCGGTGACTGTCACGAAGATAATTATTATCACATTATTTTGCTAAGAAAGTATTATCTCACTTACGCGATAAAATATCTAAAATACAACAAATTATTAATTTAACTAGATATTTTAGTCTTTTTTAACGGCTAAGATAACTATTCAAGTCTATAATACAAGCAAGGTCAATAAACGTTATCAGGGATTAAGCGAGTGAAGGAAAAGACGATTGGCGGTAGTAAATTATGGCATTTATTCGCAGTTATTAGCTTGCTAGTTCCATTCAACGTCGCTAGCCAAACCGAATGGTCTTCACAATTTAAACCATTTATTTCTGTACTTTTTGATCATCCGCTTCAACTTCAGCAGTCACTAGATAACAACAAAGATCAATGGCTGTCACCTCATGAACAGTCTCAATACCATTTACTCAAATCACTAGCTTATATTGAACTAGTTAGGCCAAAGTTGGCCTACGAACAAAGTTTGCTCGCATTAAGCACTATTACCCAAAGTGGTAATCCTTGGCTATATCATAAAATAAAGCTCGCCCAAGCCCAAGCGCTAGATTTAGGCGGAGAGTCGATAAAAGCACTGCCGCAAATAAATGAAGCATTAAACTTCGCTAAGACAAATCAATTAACGCCTTTACAAATTGAAGCGCTAATTGTTAGAGGTTTAACTTTAAACACGCTATTAAGGTCTGGCGAAGCACTTGAAGATTTGCAGCAGGCTTATCTACTTGCCCCTGTAGCTAAGGCACTATTCACTAAAGCCGTTGTGGCGGGCTACATTGCTTTGGTTTATGAATACCGCCGCGAGCCAATGGAGTCACTCCCTTATTTTAACGAAGCACTCACCTACTACCAATTAATTGGCGCAAAACAACAGCTAAGCGATATTTACTATGGTAAAGGGCGTGCGCTAATCGCGATTAACGAAAAGTCCGATGGCGTTGAGCTATTATTATTGTCTGCTCAGTTGTCAGAAAGCATTGGAGATCAACAGGGAGCGGCATACTCTTATAAAGAAATTGCGGCTAGTTTCGCCAGTGAAAAGCGCTACCCTGAAGCATTAGCAATGTATAAAAAGGCAGAGAAAATATTTATCAAAGCACAAAACCCTTTTATGCAGGCTTCAACTAAATTGGCTGAAGCTTCTATTCTTATTAGGCAAAACCAAGCATCTGAGGCAATAGAAATACTAAAGCAAACCAAGCAAGAAATAAAACCTGACTCAATGCAATCATATGAAGAGCGTATTGAAGAGTTACTTGCTAGCGCCTATGCGTCTAAAAATCAATTTGAAAAGGCATACCAAAGTTTGCTTAGCGCGAATAAGATTAGAAATAAATACCAATCACGCATGAACTCAAAAAACATTGAGAAACTAAAGGCAGAGTTTGAATTAAGTAAAAAAGAGGCTGAATTTTTATTACTTCAAAAAACTAACAAAATTCAGGCGTTAGAGCTAGCTGCTGAAATCAAAAAAAACCATAGTATGATTTTAGTTATGAGTTTAAGTATTATTATCGCATTGTTACTAGGGCTTATACTTCACCGGGCCAAAGCTAGCAAGAAAAAATTTGAGCTACTCGCGGAAAAGGATGACTTAACTGGTGCTTTTAATCGACGTAAAACGATGCAGTTACTCGACTACCACATGCAACTAGAGCACCGCCATACTTACGAGTTGTGTGTAGCTATGATAGATCTCGATTTCTTCAAAAATGTTAATGACAATTATGGCCACCACATTGGTGACCAAGTACTCGTTGAGTTTACCAAACTCTGTCATAAGCTGTTTAGAAAGACAGATATCATTGGCCGCATTGGCGGAGAAGAATTTATTATCGCATTACCTTACACCAACTTACCATGTGCAGAAAAGCTTCTCGAAAACTTGCGTTATCTGGTGACTCAAATTTCACAGCATGAAGAATTTGAAGGTATTCCTTTAAGTGTGTCAATTGGCTTAACCGAGTACAAACCTAAAGAAGATATTCAAACTCTACTGAATAAGGCAGATAAAGCTTTATATGTTGCAAAACAAAATGGGCGTAACCAGGTCGTAACCTTTAAACAAGACGATAAAGATTTTATGCCACCCAAACATACTGAAGAAGCTGCTCAGGCTTGAAAGCGCCACAGTAAACTTTAGCAATCCAGACTTCAGTTGGTGTTAAAGTTGGAGCTTGCGACAATAACACCAACCGATTGTTATTATCACTCTTGCAACGAGTTTTATATAATTAATTATGACCAACTAGGATTACGTAAGATTAGGATGGCGAAACCCACCGTAGAGCATTCTATTAGCGTCAAATTCAACATTGAATGTATCAATTAATTCAGCCATTTGCTTGTCACAAGCTACTTTCTTGTTTGCGATATCGCGAGCTTCACGAGAGGCAAATACCACCCAACCAAAAACAATGACTTCATCTGCTCGAGGTTTTATGGCGTCTGTAAAAGAGCGAGTCCCCTCTCGTTCCATGTCATCGCCGAGGTACTCTACATATTCAATTGCTCCATGCTTTTTCCAAACCTCAGCAACAGCTTCAGAAAGGCGCCAATACTCGTCCAGTTTATTTGCAGCGATGGGAAATACGAACCCATCTATATACTTTGACATATTTATTTGCCCTTTAAAATGAATGGAGGACTGCTACATAACAACTTATCCTGTACAGTAAACCTCAATTGGAAATACGACTTCTGCTACAAAACCAATAATTTTGTTTAAAATAGTTTACAACCCATTTGCTTTTTTTCAAGCGTTTTTATGTGCAGCCGCTTGATTTAAGCAACTTAAGCCTCGAAATATTTAAACTAACATAGTTTAGTAGCTATGTTTTAAACTCTAAAGTGACTCAGCGTACTCTTCCACTAAAAAATCAGTATAAGCGACATCACCACGATATCTTGCCAAGTGGGTGGTGTCGCTAAACATGTTTGGATTGATCACATTTAAGTCTTGATGATCTCTCACTTTAATGCCAGTGGCCTCCTCTATCTGTTTAATTACCTTGGCCAAACGTTTTTTACCTTCTGGGGTATTAGTTATCCACTTGGTATTTCGCGGTAACATTATTACTTCTACTTGGTCAGAAAATAGTTGAAAATTCTTAACCATTTGAATAAAACTGTCGACTAACAAAGGTTCAAAATTTAACTCTTCAATATCAGCGTTTCTTATTCGACTTAATCGATCATTTTTCATTTGCGCATCGGTCTGACTTAAATCATAATACTCTTCAAAAGCGGTTAGGGTTTCCTGCGAACGTTCCTCTGGTATAGTGCCTGCCCCTTGCCATTCATACATCCAATTTTGATAGTTTAGATTGGGATAATCTTTATCAAACAGTTCTCCTAGCTTGCGGCCTATGTTTCGGCGAGCCTGCTGAATTTCTTGAGTATCTTTAAACTGCTGCCATTGATAGGGAGGAAACAGCTCCCTTCCAAATGAACTAGTAATAATTTCAGAAGATATATTATTTCGAATATAACGAATATTAAAAAGCAATATACCACGTGTAATATCTTGCTTAGCAATTTCTAGCAATTCTTCATCACTCGCTAACATAGATAAAAACGAATCAACCACTGGCTTTGCGCCTTGCCAGCGTCGCTGGGTTGTTTGGAAAGGGTTAAACTCAATCATTGCGAGCCTTAACTTTCTATTATTGGCAATAAACTGTTCCTTGATACGACGCGATAAGTAGTCCTGGAAAAATGGGTTTAAACCGCCAAAACCATAGTTAAACGACTTAACGTTCTTTCCCATCGCATTAAGCTTTCTATCAAACTGACGAGGTGAAAAACCAGCTTGAGTCATTGATGAACCATAGAACATTACCAAGTCACTTGGCTCTTCAATTATTTTCGGAAGTGCCTTCAGTGACAAATTGGTACGAGAGAAAACCCCTTGATTCTTAGCATCGGTAAGCTTAATAATACCCTGCAAAATAGCCACAGTTGTTCCGGCGCAAAGTGTAATTGCTAAAATGATTTTTAAGTAAACTTTTCGTTCATTCATTGTCTTTGCCCCTGTGATTAAAATTGGAAGTAGATAAATTGGTTACTCGGCTCGCCAATCAAAATGCAAATAGACTGTCCAACAATGATAAGTAGCCAAAACAACCATGATTTTCGTTCAAGTTTATCAGCGCCCTTAATTACATAAAAATCCATGACATGTACCAATAGCATCCAAATGCTCGTCATTAAAAAGATGACGACTGCATGACGTCCAATTTCTATATCGTTACCGAAATCATGAATAGACTGAATGATCTGTAATGCACTAGACAAATCTTCAGCTCTAAAAAACACCCAACCAAGTAGTACTAAGTAAAAAGTAATTGCCCATTTAAAAATGTTAATTAATAAGCTAGGTTGGTGATTAAACAAAGCAAATGCCTTCAAACCAGAAAAATAATGCGTCAGGGTAATAATGGCTCCATGAAACGCCCCCCAAGCCACAAAAGTCCACGCAGCTCCATGCCATAAACCGCCTAACAACATTGTAATAAAAACGTTTCTAGTACGATGTCCGGTACGGTTGCCTCCTAATGGAATATATA
This sequence comes from Aliikangiella aequoris, assembly GCF_053709105.1. Taxonomy (NCBI): domain Bacteria; kingdom Pseudomonadati; phylum Pseudomonadota; class Gammaproteobacteria; order Oceanospirillales; family Pleioneaceae; genus Aliikangiella; species Aliikangiella aequoris. The sequence goes on along the minus strand of NZ_CM132298.1, from coordinate 1,760,201 downwards.
AATAATCTCTTAACCAGCTCGACAACGAAATGTGCCAACGCCGCCAAAAATCAATTGGAGATACCGCAAAATAAGGCACTCTAAAATTTAGCGGAATACTAAAACCGAGTAATAAGGCCAATCCAATAGCCATATCGGTATAGCCAGAAAAATCACCATAGATTTGTCCAGCAAATGCCAATACTCCAGTCCAAACTTCTAGGGTACTTAAGGTTTCGTGCGCAGCAAATGCTTTATCAGCTGGAATAGCTAATAAATCTGCACCGGTTTTTTTGATTAGACCAACGGTAATTAAAAGAAAACCATGTTTCACAGCATCCCAAGTAGGCAATGCAATACTATGCATTTGCGGAAGTATATTTTTTGCTCTTAATATTGGGCCAGCGACTAGCTGCGGAAAGAATGACAATGCAGCCACAAACTCCATTAAACCTTTTCTCGGCTTCATGTCTCCACGATAAACATCAATGGTGTAACTTAAACTTTGAAAAGTGTAAAAAGAAATACCGACGGGTAATAACCAGCCTAACGTTTCGATCGACGCACTATAACCTAGCGCAGCAAGTAACTCCGAGACTGATTGCAAAACAAAATCGGCGTACTTAAATGATGCCAAAATTCCTAGATTTATGAGCAACGACAATGTTACCCATCGTTTCTTAATTTTTTGATCTTTGCTATTACCTATGGCTTGTGCGATGAAATAATCAGCAACGGCACTCCCTACGAGAAGGGGAATAAAAGCATAATTGCATGCGCCATAGAAAATTAAGCTTCCAACTATTATTAAGTAAATACGGGGCTTTTGTTTGATGAAAACCAATCCATAGAAAATAATAAAAGCGAGAAAAAACCAAAAGAAAATTGGCGTATTAAAGATCATGCTGGGCTCTCCCTAATTCAAGCTGGCAATAATTTGTTAATATTTAAATTAGTTGAGAGTTAATCGATCTCAACGTCAGAGGCGCTTCTTTAACCGTGCTTCGTTTATCGACAAACATCTATTGGGCTGCACCCTTGGCAATTAAAAACTGTCGTATTTCTGCCGATTTTGCCATATTAAGTGGGCTTCTAATTCTAGAGCCATCAAGGAATCCAGTATTCACTGCTAGATTAACATCTGCGCCCTGGTTAACGAGCAACTTAGTCATTTCCAAATAGCCGCCCCTAGTCGCGTTGATAAGAGGCGTTTCGTCATAAGTTACAATGGCATTTACATTTGCGCCATTCTCGATTAACAATTGCGCTAACTCAATATTATTTCTCATCGCCGCAACAATTAAAGGATTACCATCATATAGCGATGCCTGATTAACATTAGCACCAAGTTGTATCAATGCTTCAACCATTTCTCGATTGTCTTCTTTAACAGCGATCATCAGTGCGGTTCCTTCGCGATCTACGGGCATATTTATGTCGACGCCTGTCGTTTGTAATGAGCGGATAGTTTCTATGTCATTGGCCAAAACCGCTTCAATCAATTGTTGGCCTGTTTGTTTAGTAAGAGACGAATATTGTCTAGATTCCTCTTTGGCCTTCACAAGACTGACTTTTGGCAAAATTGACTGAGTTGCCCCAACTGTTATTAGCGAAAGTGTCAAACAAACTCCAAGGACTAACCATGCGCTTGGTTGAATAATTTTTCTACTCATCAAAACTTGCTCTACGCGTTGTAATAACTCTTTCTTTTGACTAAAAAGCCCCATCGCTAAAATGCTCTTTTTCTTAGTTACCATAATACGAGCGCAGTCGACTAAAGACTGTGCATATAACTTACTACTAATTTTTTTAGCAGCTCTAAGATCACAAGCCAACTCTCTGTCTATATGAATTCGCTTGTTTAAAATCCTTATAATTGGACTCCACCAAAATATAACAGCGATTAACTCTTGCAACATACTCGCCCAAGTATCACGACGTTGAATGTGCGCTACTTCATGTAGCACAATGGGGATCAACTGCTGTAACGAAAATTGCTTAATGATATGACTAGGAATAATTACTTTAGGCTCGAACAAGCCTATTACTGATGGGCTGCTAATTTTGTCTGACTCTAAAATTTTAATCTGATGTTGTTTTGCTAAGGGTTCTAATACATCAGATGTTTGACTTTCAACGGCAAGCTCACTGGTTTGGCGATGCGACTGGTATAATTGATAACATCGCCATAAGCTTCCCAAAATCCATAAAATACAAAAAAGCTTTAATAAGCGATTAGAGTGGAAAATAACCTCAGTAGGAGCTATCCAAAAACTGTCTGAGCTATCCAAAGCTGGTTGCTTTTTACCGTTAAGCTGTTTACCTAAATTAGCAAGCGAGCCTTCTACAGAAGTTGATTGCTCTGCTTTACTCGCAAATAATGATTGATTAACTTGGTTGTTACCTTTTTCTATGAGAGTAACCGGAACAATAGTTGCCATAATAAAAGCGGTTAACCAAAGCCAACTTCTTAATTCTGGAGAGACTTTAATTAGTGCCAAAAACAATCGCAATAAAATTAAAAGTGCGGCGCCAATCATTATATGATAAGTCGCCAAAGAGACAAAAATGGTGAATTCAGCAATCATAATTAGTTTAGTTTCCGCGAATATAGTTTCATTGAAATTAATCTTCTGCTTTGTCGATTTTATTCTGTAGCTCTTCCAGATCTTTTATATCGATATCTGTTTCTTCTAATAAATGCTGTGCTAACACTTTTGGAGAGCCTCCAAAGAATTTATTCAGCATACTGGTTAACGCGCCTCGGCGCGCTTGTTGCTGAGTGATCTTGGCGGTATAAATAAATGCTTTACCTTCTTTATGAAACTCGGCATAGCCTTTGTCCGCTAGAATTTTGCACATAGTTTGTACGGTGGTATATGCAGTCTTCCTATCTTGAGACAAAATATCGGTAATTTCTCTAACTGAGGCTTCTCCTTTGTCCCACAAAATACGCATTATATTTTGCTCGCTATCGGTTAATTGTGACGAAGCTTTTCTGGCCATGGTGTTCATCCTATAAATGCTATTTTTTTATGTTGCTTTGTAATAATATTTTTTAACAACACTTTTCTACTAATTAATTAGTTTTTTGAGTGTATAAGATGCTAAAACAACAATCAACTAATAAATTAGTTTTTAACTGTAGTAGTAATCTTATTACCAGGTAGGCTATTGATTTTAAACAGATACTTATAGGTAACAATTTGTTAAACAACTCACTATGTTGCTTGTTTATTAGTGGTAGCTAAGCGGGAATTTAGAAGTTTGCTAGATTCAAACTAAAGGCAAGAGTGTCATTTTGTTACTTTGTGAGTTTGCTTCTATAGCTTTTCAGAGGTATTTTGACTAATCTCTAATTAAAACCAAAACATTCCGAGTTTTAAATTAAATGCACCATATTTGTCGACGGCGATTTACACTATGGCTCGGTATCGCACTGTCGATTTTCTCAACTTCAATCAATGCTATCACGCTTACCCAAGAAATAGAGCCCATAATTGTAAATTCAGAATTGTTTTTGTATGAAGATACTAACAATGCTGAAAGTGTTGAAACTATCTTATCAAAATTCAATACCCAGCAACTGTCTAAAAATACAGCCAGCAAAGTCAGCTTCGGTTTTACCACAAGTACTATTTGGGCTGTTTTACCGGTAACAAACAACACCGCAGATATCCAGTCACGGATAGTTCAAATTGATAATGCTTGGTTAGACGAAATAGCGATCTACTTTTATCGGGGAGAACGGCTATTAAACCAGGTCGCGCTGGGCGATACCGTTACTTTCAGCTCTCGTGAAAGACAAAAACGTCTACCCTCTATTGCCTATAACTTTGAACCAGGCATCACCAGTGTCATCTTTCGATTTAAGTCTGAAGATCCAATGACATTTCCTATCTACCTTGCAAGTACTAAAGCTGCAGAAAAATTTGAGACCCAGAACGCCTATTTTTATGGTGCACTGTATGCATCGTTGATCATTTTACTCCTTTATAACCTAGTCCTGTTTATCTATTTAAAAGAGTTCAAATTCCTAGCTTACTCGTTATATTTATCTGCCTTTAGTTCATTTAATTTTACCTATACTGGCCATGGCTTTTGGCTAGTTTGGCCTGAAGATATTTTTTTACAGCAGTGGCTTATGCCAACACTGATGTATGGGTATTTAATCTCGAGTATTTTGTTCACACTCGAATTTTTGCAGGTCAAACGTTACTTACCATCACTTCATGCTGTTAAACACTGGCTTTACCTATGCTTGCTAGGATTAGCTTTGTTAATATTTCTGCCTGGTAGTCGCTCATTCGCGATTATGGCACAGTTAACCATACTGACAAGTATGGCCTTTTGGATGTTACTCATTGGTTATTTCGCAAATAAAAATGGTAACCCATTAGCCAAATTTTTTATCCCTGCGGTTTTAATGGGTGCTAGCGGAGCCTTAGTGTCAAGTCTGGCTACATGGGGTCTTATCCCCTACTCTCAATGGGCATTTAGGGGAATTGAAATTGGTATGCTACTAGAAATGCTACTGCTTTCTATTTCGTTAGGGTTTAATTTTAGATTGATTCAAGAAGCTAAAAATAACGCAGAAAACAATGCCCGGCTTGATCCATTAACCAACTTATTTAATCGACGTGCACTGACAGAATTAGTGCAACCTATCTGGAGCTTAGGCGCTCGCAACCAAAGCACTGTCTCGATAATGCTAATCGACTTAGATTGGTTTAAACAAGTTAACGATAAGTTTGGACATGCTATTGGCGATCAAGTGCTAAAACAAGTGGCAAATGCACTTAGAAATCGATTGCGTCATTCTGATACGATTCTTAGATGGGGTGGTGAAGAGTTTCTTATTTTCTTGCCAGACACTGAAGCTGCCGAAGCTAAGTCTCTAGCTGAAACGCTGCGCAGCTATTTTAATGACACCACCATAAATGATATCACTCAGATAACCATTAGCGTTGGTGTCGCAACGGGTGATGCAAGCAAGCAAAATTTGGACGAGCTAATAAGCCTGGCTGACAAAAGCTTATATAAAGCCAAGCAAAATGGACGTAACCAAGTAGTATTAATCGACGCTGAGTAAATATTAGTTAAACAACATAAATTACATACTACAAGGTAATCGACAACCCGTTCAGTTTGATAGTCTAGTTTTCGGTAAGGCGCAATCGTTTCATATTTCAGCTGCCAGCTCTGCGCCCTGGCGAATAGCCCTTTTTGCATCGAGTTCTGCGGCAACATCAGCGCCACCAATTAAATGACTTTTTAATCCTAGCTCAATAGCCTTATCGTAAAGTTCTCTTAATGGGTTTTGCCCCGCGCAAACCACAATATGATCGACTTCTAACAGTTGGCTTTGTCCATCAAATTTTATATGCAGCCCTTTCTCACTAATCTTCTCGTACTCTACACCGGTTAGGGTCTTCACTTTTTTGTTTCTTAAACTACCGCGGTGAATCCAGCCAGTCGTTTTACCTAAACCAGCCCCCGCTTTGGTCGTTTTACGTTGTAATAAAAACACTTTTCGTGGAGACGCTTCTATTTCGGCTTTATTTAATAAACCACCGGGATTGTTATAATCAAGATCAACCTTCCATTCATTAGCCCAAGCTTTAGGACGCAATGTTAAAGATTCACCTTCGTGAGTTAAGTATTCGGCCACATCAAACCCAATCCCACCGGCTCCAATAATTGCAACACGCTCACCTACAGGCTTTTTATGTTTTAACACATCGAGATAAGATAAAACTTTTTCACTTTGAGCCCCTTCTAAGTTCAGTTTTCTAGGGAGTACGCCGGTGGCAATCACAACTTCATCGAAACCTTGCGCTAATAACTCGGCAGCTTCAACATTGGTGTTTAACTGTAAATTAACCCCGGTATCTTTAATCATTTCGTTGAAGTAGCGAATAGTTTCATAAAACTCTTCTTTACCAGGTATTTGATTAGCAACGTTAAGCTGTCCACCAATCTTGTCTGCTTTATCAAACAAAGTAACTTGATGACCTCGTTCTGCAGCGGTAGTAGAAAAAGAAAGTCCTGCGGGCCCCGCACCCACTACCGCGATTTTTTTAGGGGTTGCAGTTGGTTTAAAGTTTAACTCTGTTTCGTAACAGGCTCTTGGGTTAACTAAACAGGTCACCCGCTTATGCTCAAAAATATGATCTAAACAAGCTTGGTTACAAGCAATACAAGTATTAATTTTTTCTGACTGGCCAAGTTTTGCTTTCTGCATAAAATCAGGATCAGCTAAAAACGGTCTCGCCATAGAAACTAAGTCGGCTTTACCCTGAGCAATCACTTCATTTGCAACTTCTGGCGTATTAATTCGGTTCGTAGTAATGAGTGGTATATTAATATGCGGCTTTATTTTTTCTGTTACCCAAGCAAAGTTTGCTCTTGGTACACTGGTAGATATTGTAGGCACGCGCGCTTCGTGCCAACCAATCCCGGTATTAATCACTGAAGCACCCGCTTTTTCAACGGCTTTACCTAGTTCAACTACTTCTTCCCAACTGCTTCCGTCTTCAACTAAATCAAGCATAGAAAGTCGATAAATAATAATAAAGTTTTTACCGGTTGCTTCCCGAACTTGACGCACAATTTCTAGAGGTAAGCGTATTCTGTTTTCAAAGCTTCCACCCCAGCGGTCGGTTCTTTTATTGGTTTTGGTAACGATAAACTGGTTAATTAAATAACCTTCCGAACCCATAATTTCGACACCATCATAACCGGCTTGCTGTGCTTTAACTGCACAATTAACAAAGTCTTTAATCGTTTTTTGAATACCACGCTCACTCAGCTGTTTCGGCTTAAAGGGCGTTATTGGTGCTTTTATAGCTGAAGGTGCAACGGCAAACGGATGATAGGCATAACGCCCCGTGTGCAAAATTTGCATGGCAATTTTACCGCCAACAGAGTGCACAGCTTGAGTGATTTTCTTATGTTTTCCAACTTGCCAAAAAAAACTCAGTTGACTGCCTAATGGCGAAACCCGACCAGCTAAATTAGGTGCTATACCGCCGGTAACGATTAACCCAACACCACCTTGAGCGCGCTCTTTATAGTATTGGGCCAGCTTGTCAAAACCACCACGCATTTCTTCTAAGCCAGTGTGCATTGATCCCATAATGGCTCGATTAGGCAACACATGATCATGTATTTTTATGGATTCGAATAAAGCTGGAAATGGTTGGTTATTATTTTGCTCAGCGCTCATGCAAGTTATCCTAAAGTCAGGAGAATTAGATTAAGGTTGCTAGTTATAACAGATTAGACCAGTTGATGGAATCCCTAAATCATAACTTATGAAATGAATATTAACACTTTAATTTAAGCTTAAAATCTAATTAATTCAATAAGATAGTTAAACAAATTAAAATAGATTATCAAAATTGGTGATTTGCACTACCACTTTATTTAAATGCTCGTTTAGAATATTAGCTAAGTACTTAAAATTATTGAAATTACTAAAAAAGGATGATTATGATAAAGCTGTTTAAAAACCTTTGGTATGGCCTAGACCTGACAAGAAAAATCATTTTGAACTTGGTGTTCTTTATCCTATTGTTCATGTTTATTTCGGCAATGCTCAGTTCAGGAGATAAACCTAGTGTAGACGACGGAGTTGCTTTAATCCTGCAACCTCGTGGACAAATTGTTGAACAACTAACATTTGTTGACCCTGTAGAAGAAGCCATGCAACAAGCCACAGGTAATAGTCCACCTCCTGAAACTTTATTATACGACCTAATTGAAGCCATCGATAACGCAAAAGATGACAACCGCATTACCGCATTAATCATTTCTACCAAGTACCTACAAAGCGCTGGCGTGACCAAACTTCAGGACTTAGCTGCGGCCATTAAAGACTTTAAAACAAGCGGCAAGCCTGTGATTGCTTTTGATGATAACTTTTCTCAAAATCAATATTACTTAGCAAGCCTAGCAGATAAAGTCTATATGAACCCTCAAGGCGGAGTTTTTCTTACCGGGTTTGCTCGAGTAGGAACCTATTTTAAAGGCTTGCTCGACAACTTAGAAGTGAGTATGCACGTCTTTAAAGTTGGCACGTTTAAATCTGCGGTTGAACCATTCATTCGCAACGACATGTCAGAAGCAGCAAAAGAAGCCAATGTTGCATGGATGGGTGACCTATGGGACTTCTATATAGACGATATCGCTCAAGCTCGAGCAATTACTAAGCAAGATATCAGCGAATACATTGAAAGCTACAGAGAGCTACTAGCTGAGTATCAAGGCGATGCGGCTAAAATTGCGTTAGATAAAGGCTTAGTTGACGAGTTAACGACTCGAATTGAATTTCGCAAAAAAATGATCGAACTTGTTGGTGAAAACGACAAGAACACTTTTAAACATATTTCTCATCAAAAATATTTAAAATCAATACGCGCTCCTTTCCCTTATGTAAACCCACGAACCGAAAAAGTTGCCGTAGTAACTGCGAAAGGTAATATTTTAGATGGTGAACAAAAAGAAGGTGAAATTGGCGGTGATACAGTTTCTCGCATTATTCGCAAAGCGCGTAACGATGATAAAGTAAAAGCAATTGTACTAAGAGTCGATTCTGGCGGTGGTAGCGCTTTTGCTTCTGAAATAATACGCGAAGAGCTTGTCAAAGCGCAGCAAGACGGGATTAAAGTTGTTGTATCAATGGGTGATGTAGCCGCTTCTGGCGGTTACTGGATATCTGCAACGGCTGATGAAATTTGGGCGATGCCAACAACGATTACCGGCTCTATCGGAATCTTTGGAATGCTACCAACATTTGAAAAACCATTAAATAAAGTGGGCATTTTTCGCGACGGTGTTGGCACTACTAAGTACGCTAATGCACTCGACGTAGGCCAACCACTCAATGAAGACATTGCCGCAATGATTCAAACCTCTATCGAATCAGGTTACGATAAATTTTTAAAGCTAGTAGCTAAAGGTCGTAATATGACAGTTGAAGAAGTTGATAAAATTGCCCAAGGACGAGTATGGTCGGGTAAAAAGGCTCATGAACTAGGACTTGTTGATCAACTCGGTTCATTAAATGATGCGATTAAGTCAGCAGCTAAGTTGGCAGGCCTAAGTGAATATGATACTTGGCATGTAAAGCGTGATCTCAGTGAGAAAGAACAATTAATGAAACAGCTCTTTGGTAACGCCTTATTTGAAACTGAGCTACAACAAAAAGTCGCTGCGCCAACTAAACCGAGTGTTAAACAACAAGTTTTATCTCAGTTTAACCAGAGCTTAAAAGAGCTAGAAATGTGGAATGACCCTAAGCACATGTACTTAAATTGCTTTTGTAGTGTATCTAATTAAATTAATTAGAATTTAATTGGTTAAAGCGGTGACAAGTTCACCGCTTTTTTTTGTCTTCAAAAGCCTGATCGATTATCCTAGGCTTTCTTTCAATTCGCATAGCGTCTTAATTAAATGAACACGACCAAAAAGCCAAGAGTTTATATTGCCTATACCGGCGGCACTATCGGAATGAAGCCCAGTGATAAAGGCTTTATTCCTGAGTCAGGCTTTTTCAGCCAGCAAATATACTCGCTACCCGAAATGAAATCTCCCGATATGCCGGAAATTGAAATTAATGAGTATGAAAACCTCATTGACTCATCCAATATCACACCAGAAGATTGGTACCGTATTTCGCAAGATATTGAATCTCGGTTTGACGAGTTTGACGGTTTTGTAGTTTTACATGGCACAGACACTATGGCTTACACGGCATCGGCACTCTCGTTTATGCTAGAAGACCTATCTAAGCCAGTGATTGTTACCGGTTCTCAAATCCCCTACTCGCAAATTAGAACCGATGCGCGAGATAACTTGATTACTTCACTTTTATTAGCAGGCAATTACCATATTCCAGAGGTAGGTTTGTATTTTCATAACCGGCTTTATCGAGGTAATCGTGCAAGAAAATTAGACGCCAGTGGTTTTCATGCGTTTGAATCGCCTAACTTTCCAGCGATTGCAGAAGTAGGAACTAAAATTCATGTCAACCGTGAGTTGCTTTTAAAAGAGCCAGCGAAACGTTTAAAAATACAAAAAATTACTCCACCTAAAGTAATAATATTATCTTTATTTCCTGGCTTTGCTTCTGAGCTACTCGAAAAAGTACTTTCTTCTGATATTCAAGGCTTAGTATTAATGACTTACGGTATGGGTAATGCTCCGTGTAACGACGCTAAGCTAGTTAAGCTACTTTCTCAAGCCTCACAACAAGGTGTTGTGATAGTTAATTGTACTCAATGTTATAAAGGGAGCGTTGATATGAGTGGCTATGCAACCGGGCAAGGACTATTAGAAGCCGGCGTGATCAGTGGCTTTGATATGACGCCAGAAGCCACTTTAACTAAGCTAAGTTATTTATTAAGCTGTGATTTAAGCGTGGCAGATATTAAACAGAAAATGCAGTCAAATTTGCGCGGCGAATTAACCCGAACAACAAATGACTAAGGCTTTTATCAAGTTTTCAAATAATAGCTTTTAGACTATGTTTCTAGAAAATGGTTTTTAGAAAACCGTTTATAGAAAACTATTTTTGGGTTTAACGATCAATATAGCTTCTGTTGGCTAATGAAAGCGCCAATGTTGAAGAGTCTAAAAACTCAAGTTCGCCGCCCAAAGGTACGCCTTGCGCTAACTTACTGACAACAATGTTACGTTCTGGGATTTTTTTCACCAACCCAGAAATATAATGCGCTGTTGTTTCTCCTTCAATTGTTGCAGAAGTGGCTATAATCACTTCTTTGCAATCGCTAGATTCAATTAAACGCGCTAGTTGAGTTAAGCCAATTTCTTCCGGGCCTATTCCATCTAACGGAGATAAATGCCCCATTAAAACAAAGTATTTTCCTTTATAGCTTGCTGTTGACTCAATCGCGAGAATGTCTGTGGGCGACTCAACAACGCACAATACTTGCTCATCCCTTTGCTCATTACTACAAATAGAACATAGGTTTTGTTCGGTATAATCACGGCACTGTTGACAATTACCAATAGACTGCATGGCATTACGCAATACGTCAGCTAACTCTATGGCTTCACTGCGCTGTTTTTCTAATAAATAATAAGCCATTCGCTGAGCTGACTTTTTACCAACACCTGGCAAACATTGCAGCCCATTAATTAGCTGCGACAACAAATTTTTTTGAGACATTATTTTGGTATTCCTAATAAAATGCCACTTAGAATGGCATTTTAAATCCGGGCGGCAATGGCATACCCTCAGTGACGCCTGCCATTTTGTCTTTCGACTCTGTTTCTACTCGCCTTACAGCGTCATTAACAGCTGCGGCTATTAAGTCTTCTAAAATTTCTTTATCTTCTTGCATTAAGTCGTCTGCAATTTGGACACTGCGCACGTCATGCCGACCGGTCATAACAACTTTAACTAACCCTGCACCTGCCTGCCCTTCTACTTCAAGATTAGCCACTTCGGCTTGAGCTTTTTGCATTTTTTCTTGCATTTCTTGGGCTTGTTTCATTAAGCCGCCTAAACCTTTCATAAATAACCTCTTAATTAATTAGGTAGTTTGATAGAGTCTCGGGGTAAGGTAGCCCCTAGTTTTTCAATTAAATACTGTACTTGAGGATTGGCAAGTAGCTTTTCACGCGCTTCATCTACAGCGACTTCATGTAGTCGCGCAGCTCTTTCTCTTGGAGTTTCATCGGTTTCTTCTACCGCAATGAGTTCGATTGCCAGCGAGGGCAAATTAAAATAATCACGCAGTTGCGCAATTATACTTTCTTGGGCACTACTAATGAGTAAACTGCCAATATGATCTAAGTAGGTCACCGTTAGTTTATTTTCAATGAACTCGGCATTGGCGTTGCGTAATACTTGTAATCCATGTCCTTCTAGCTCAAGAGAGTCGACTACTTGATGCCAATTCGTATTGTTAACTTGGTTAAGCGCTACTCTTTCTTGCTGCTCGTTAGTGGGTAAACTTTGCTCGGCTTGTCGCTCAGAAGCTTGGGCTTGATCAAAATGAGTGGGCTCAGTTTTTGGTTGATTAGAATCTTCTTCGATATCAGGCTCAGACTGCATCTTTTGAATATTTTGGCGAATCTGCTCCACCGGAGACACACTAACAGAGGCCGTTTTTTGAGCCGCTGCGATAGTGTTTTGTACTGCCTGACTTTCTTGCACTGCCTGACTTTCTTGCAAATCTTGGTTTGAATTTGTCACTGAAGGTTTTTGAGTAACTGGCAACTCAGCAATGTTAGCCGACTGTCCATTATCGGCCTTTTCAATTTCTCCATTTTCAGCGGGCTTATTCTCACCACTGCTCTCATTAGTTTGTTGCTGAGTTGCTTGAATAGTATCTGCTGAACTAGACGCTAGCGGAGTATTTGTTGGCGGCAAATTAGCTGCCTTTTGGTCTAAATTTGTAGTAATTGCACTAGGCTGTGATACCGCTACATCACTTTTTAGTTTCACTTCGGGCAAAGCACTTGGTGAACTGTCCGCACTCATTTTAGAGGTAGCGCTAGATTGACTGCTCTGATCTAGACTCGATGCTGCAGCTGCCGCTTGCGCAACCTCAGCAGAGCTTGCAGTATTTTGTTGCTGGCTTAATTCAGATGCTTTTTTTTTTATTGAGTCAACCGCTGGATTAGAAGTCGCTTCACTAGCTGATGCTTGAGTTATTTTTTTAGGTTTAAATGCGAGCAGTCTTAACATCGCCATTTCAAAGCCTTGGCGTGGGTGAGCCGCAAACGCCAAATCTCTGCGAGCTGTCAAAGTTAGCTGATAATAAAGTTGTATATCTGCAACACTAACTGACTCAGCTAATTGTTTTATGCGCTCATCGTCGGAAAATTGAGTGGCCTGACAAACCGCTACTTGATGTAACAAATCTAACCAGTCGGCTAAGAGATCATCGTAATCTGGCGAAAAGCTCGCAATGGTATCTATGGCGTCAATTAACTGTTGTGCGTTTCCTTGTTGCAAAGCGGTTAACAATTGAAAGCTGTACTCTTTGTCTATGCTGCCTAACATATCTAATACGGTTTGCTGATCAAGGGTATCACCACAATAAGCAATGGCTTGATCAAGTAAACTTAAGGCATCACGCATGCTTCCATCAGCCCCTTTGGCAATAGGATCTAAAGCACTTGGTTCAAATTGAATTTGCTCTGCATTTAAAATCATACTCAAATGATTAATGATTTCAGGCGGCTCCATGCGTTTTAAATGAAACTGTAAACAGCGCGACAATACCGTAACCGGTAACTTTTGCGGATCAGTAGTAGCCAATAAAAAAATCACATGGGGTGGAGGTTCTTCAAGAGTTTTAAGCAAAGCATTAAAACTATGCCCACTTAACATATGAACTTCGTCAATGAGATAAACTTTGTAGCGGCCGCGTGTGGGCCTGTATTGCACGTTATCTAAAAGCTCTCTAGTATCTTCTACTTTGGTTTTAGATGCCGCGTCAATTTCTAACAAGTCGACAAAATTACCTTGAGCAATTTCTACGCAACTAGAGCATTCGCCACAAGGCTGCGCGGTTATACCTTTATCGCAATTTAAACTTTTTGATAAAATGCGCGCAATAGTCGTTTTACCAACACCCCGGGTACCAGTAAATAAATAAGCATGATGGAGTCTTTGGTTTTCAAGTGCGTTCGATAAGGCTTGAGCCGTTTGTTGTTGACCAACTAACTCATTAAAATTGCTGGGTCGCCATTTTCGTGCTAAAACTTGATAACTCATACAGCTCTGCAGTTTATGATTAAATAGACCAGCCATTATATGCGAACTCGATTATCGTTCACAGAAATATTTTATTATCCATACCTTCGCGCCAAATACAGCACTCAACTCGGCTTGAATTGACTATTATTTGTTCAGCAGCCAAACCTAGGTTTTGCTAAACGAGATTAAGAGTGAGAATAGATTTTCGCTTAAAGCGACGGATAAACAATTAGGGATAGATTCTATGAGTTGCTCAGTGAGAGAGCTTGGAGGCGATCCTACCAGCCACATCTCGGCACATGAGTTAATTGCTACCGTTGCTCCCTTCCGGGCCTGGCGGAGTTCACAATCTATCATTGCGAGAGGACCAATAGGACCACCATTATGGGGCGCTATTGTAACTATCTGAAAATAAATTTCCAGTTATTTAAAGCAAATGATCAAATTCATCCTTAAATTCGATTTTTTCGCTAAAACCTATACTAAGTTTTGGCGGAGAGAGAGGGATTCGAACCCTCGATAGGTATTAGCCTATACACGCTTTCCAGGCGTGCTCCTTCAGCCACTCGGACACCTCTCCTGCTGCTTTGGCTTTAAATGACTTAACCAAGTTAAGACGCAAAGCACAAGTGGCGCGTAGATTAAACAATATCCTTTTAAATGGCAATGCTTTATAAAAGATATTTTTCAGTCTATTATAAGATTGGTTTTAAAATAAACTCGGCTTATTTAGTATTACTACCATCTCTTGGTTATATGTTAACCAATATAGGATTATCTAATGGATATTAAGTTATTACTTCGCTTAATGGCAGAAAAAAACGCCTCAGACTTATTTTTTAGTACAGGTGCACCACCCCACATGAAAATTGAAGGCGTTTCTACTCCCATGGGGCAAGGCTCTTTACCGCCAGGCGCAATCAAAGACATAGCCTATGCGCTAATGGACGAAAAACAAATTGAAGAGTTTGAAGAAGAATGGGAGCAAAACTTCGCGATCTCGGTTGACGATATTGGCCGTTTCCGGGTAAATGTATTTTTGCAACGAGGCGAAGTTGGCATGGTTATGCGTCATATTAAGTCTGACATTCCCAACTTTGAAGAGCTAAAGCTGCCTAAAGCTGTTGGAGACTTAGTCATGGAGCGTTCGGGGCTAGTTTTAGTTTGCGGCCCAACAGGTAGTGGTAAATCGACTTCATTAGCGGCCATGATTGATTATCGAAACCGCAGAGATACAAGCCATATTTTAACCATTGAAGATCCCATTGAGTTTTTACACCCGCATAAAATGTCAATTATTGATCAACGCGAAATTGGCGTTGATACCAAAAGCTTTCACAACGGCCTTAAAAACGCCATGCGAGAAGCGCCAGATGTCATATTGATAGGTGAAATACGCGATGAAGAGTCAATGCAATACGCCTTAAGCTACGCGCAAACAGGTCATTTATGCTTAGCCACTATTCATGGTAACAATGCTAAACAAGTACTCGAACGCATTAGAAACTTAATTCCATCTGAACAACGAACCTCTGTAATGAAAGAACTGTCTAGCGTACTAAAGGGAATTGTGTCGCAGCGATTGGTCATGAGCCAACAAGGAAAACGCGTCGCAGCACTCGAGATTTTACTCCAAGCACCAGATATAGCAGAAATTATTCAAAAAGGTAACTTAGAAGAGCTTAAAAAGGCCATTGAAAAGCACCATATGGATGGCATGGTCTCTTTTGATCAATCATTATTTAAACTCTACCAACAAGGAATTATTTCTCGTGAAGGCGCACTCCGCTTCGCTGAGTCTAGAACCGATCTTAACTTACAAATGCGACTAGCAGAAAGTGGCGGCAAAACAGCCAATATGGAACCTAGTGATAAAAAGAAAAGTTCGGGACCTAACTTTTCAACGAAACTTTAAGCTTTACTTAAAAAGTAGTAACAAAAGAGCAGCGTCACAGCGCTGCTTTTTTGATTGTGCAGGAAAAACCTTATTTCTTAAAATTAACCATTCTGGTCAATGGTTTTAACGCCCTTTCTATCAACGCTTCTGACACAAATATTTCATTGTCCTTGTTTTCAAACACTTCGGCTAAATTCGTTAACTCGTTCATTTTCATCCAAGGGCATTGGGCGCAACTTTTACAAGTGGCGCCCTCTCCTGCTGTTGGTGCAATAATTAACTCTTTGTCTGGCGCGGCCTTTTGCATCTTATGAAAAATGCCTTTATCAGTGGCCACTATTAGCTGCTGCTGAGGCAATGTTTTTGCGGCTTGGATAATTTGAGAAGTAGAGCCAACAAAGTCTGCTAGCTCAATAACAGAGTCTGGTGATTCAGGATGAACCAACACAGCTGCTTCCGGATACAGCTTCATGGTTTTTTCGAGTGCTTGAGTTTTAAACTCATCGTGAACAATACAGTGACCTTGCCACAACAGCATATCGGCACCGGTTGTTTTTTGTATATATGCACCCAAATGTCGATCGGGTCCCCAAAGTATTTTCTCGCCCTTAGCGTCTAAATGTTTAATCACGTCAACTGCGATACTACTCGTAATAACCCAATCGGCCAGTGCTTTTACTTCTGCTGAGGTATTAGCATAAACGACAACAGTGCGATCAGGGTGTTGATCGATAAAAGCTTTGAACTGATCAGCCGGACAGCCTATATCAAGTGAACAAGTTGCTTCTAGAGTCGGCATAATAACCCGTTTATTGGGGCTTAACATTTTCGAAGTTTCACCCATAAACTTGACACCGGCCACCACTAAGGTGGAAGCAGAATGATTTGCTCCAAACTTAGCCATTTCTAGCGAGTCTCCAACAAAGCCCCCACTCTCTTCTGCCAGCTGCTGTATGGCTGGATCGGTATAGTAATGAGCAATTAAAACCGCGTCATTTTGTTTAAAACGCTCGATACACAGCTCGTTATAGTAAGCCGTTTCTTGCTCACTGAGTACTTTGGGCGGTTTGGGGAACGGAAACTCTATGACTGGTGTTGCTAACATAAATAAACTTCAGAAAATCAAATGTTGGAGCATTATATCTTTCTATTGCGGCGATTTCTAAAGATTTATCAATTTGGGCAGTTGTTCCTATAAAAAAGCCCTCATTACGAGGGCTTGTGGGAGATCTTGCTTTAAATGTCCATGGAGATTGAAGTTAAACTTAAATTTAAAAACCTATATATAGACATTAGTGAAATATTATGTGAAATAGCCTCTGCTCATTTCCGCTCTCGCTTCGCGCCAGCCACCGAGCCATTGTTCTTTGAAATCTGCCCCTTTAAATGGACACTCTTCGCTCGATTTACCACTAACACCTGCAGTAAAGCCTTTATGGTGAGCTCTTTCGAATCTATCTCTCTTCTGTCTTTTCATATATGCGGTTACCTCATATTTTGAGTTATTAAAACTGCTGTAGGGATTCGCTAGAACGCAATTAAACCCATTTTGATTGAGTAAACCTTAAACAACGCCATAGGAAAGCCCTATGGACTGAACATTTTGACTAATCTATGTAAACCTGACTAATCTATACAAATATTCGGTAAAGTTGCTAAAGCTTGTTTAATTACGCTCTCAATAGACAATAGAAGTTTCAACAAAGTTCCGCAAATAAAATTTCGCTATTAAAACCAAGGTATCCATTGCAATTTATAGTTAAAGTTAATGTTATTTCTACATTACTTCTGTATATCATTGGTTTTTATCATATTTTACATATTAAAAATAATCCAAGTATGGTGCTCAATGTTATCGTCTGTGCTAAATAAATACCGCAATTCAGGCAAGCTTTGCGCTTTTTCGCTCCTTAGCAACAGTCACTCAGTCAACTCTTAGCAATGTAACCAGCAATATTGCGAACACCACTCTGGTTATCGACTATACTCAAACACATTTACATTTGACAGAAAGGTTGCTTAGTGTAGTATTCGCGACCTTGTTGCAAGTCTCGGAAATACTCAATTGTGTTTAATTTAATATCTAATTCTCGTTACAGCATTAAAAATGACGTTCTATCTGGACTGACTGTAGCCCTTGCGCTAGTACCAGAAGCAGTAGCCTTTGCCTTTGTTGCCAATGTTGACCCTATGGTCGGTCTATATGCAGCCTTTATGGTCGGCTTAATAACTGCGGTATTTGGCGGTAGGCCGGGGATGATTTCTGGAGCAACTGGCGCAATGGCGGTTGTCATGGTTGATTTAGTCGCTAGAAATGGCGTTGAGTACCTTTTCGCCGCGGTAGTCCTCACCGGAATTATTCAAATATTGGCTGGCGTTTTTAAGCTAGGCATGTTCATTCGAATGGTTCCCTACCCGGTTATGCTCGGGTTTGTTAACGGTTTGGCAATCGTGATATTTTTAGCGCAGTTAGGTCAATTTGAAGTGCGCACTGAAGAAGGCCTTAAAGTCTGGATGAGCGGTGCAACCCTTTACTGGATGATTGGAATGGTCGCGCTCACCATGGCTATCATTCACTACCTCCCCAAAATAACCAAAGCAATTCCTTCGTCACTGGCTGCCATTCTAATCGTTACCGGTATTGTTATTTTCCTAGATGCACCTATTCCAAATGTTATTGAGTATGTAAAAGGCGAATCCGGTGATCCTAACGCAACTTTAGCTGCTGGACTGCCACAGTTTTCTATACCCAAAGTTCCTTTAACTTGGGAAACCTTTTATATTATTTTACCCTACTCGCTCATATTAGCAGCAATTGGCCTTATTGAGTCTCTGCTGACCTTATCACTGATAGATGAAATGACAGAAACTCGCGGTAAGAGTAATAAAGAGTGTATTGGTCAGGGTTCTGCAAATTTAGCTTGCGGCTTTTTTGGTGCAATGGGTGGCTGCGCCATGATTGGTCAAAGTATGATTAATATAAATGCTGGTGGCCGAGGACGCCTCTCCGGAATTACCGCAGCCATTGCCTTGTTATTATTTATTTTGGTGGGTTCCAACTGGATAGAGCAAATTCCATTGGCTGCATTAGTTGGGGTTATGTTTATGGTGGTGCTAGGCACATTTGAATGGGCTAGCATTAATATGATCAACAAGGTACCTAAGTCTGACGCTATTGTGATTATATTGGTTTCCGGCGTAACCGTTGTTTATGACTTAGCCATCGCAGTGATAGTTGGGGTAATCGTGTCTGCACTAGTATTTGCTTGGCAACAGGCTAAACGTATTTCGGCTAAAACTCATATTGATGAAAATGGTTCTAAAATTTATGAATTACACGGTCCTCTATTTTTTGGATCTATTCAAAATTTCCACGATATTTTTACTCCAAGAGAAGATCCTGCAGACGTTATCGTCGATTTTCTTGATGCGCGTGCCTACGATCATTCGGCAATAGAAGCGATAGATTCATTAGCTGAGCGCTATCAAAGAAACAACAAAACACTGCATTATCGTCACTTAAGCCCAGAGTGCATTATTTTACTTAAAAAAGCCGGTAATTTAGTCGAGGTTAATCTAATTGAAGATCCTGACTATCACGTGGTTGATAGTTCTATCGCCTAAGTCACCTAGCAAGCCATATAAAGCTCAATTAGCTGAAAATTTACTCTCCTAATTGAGCTTAATCCCCTCATAGCATTGAATTAATCAGCGAAAATATTGATAAACAAAAGTCAGCCGTGACACCCAGCAATCTCGTCCTTATAATAGAGCCTTCGTTGGTGCTTGAATCACTGCCTTAGCTGAATGCGTGTTAATTGAGTAGCTTATGCAAAAAATAATAAAAACAGTTCTAGTCCTAATTGTAGGAATAAGTGCCTTACTGCTGTTCTTCTTTCAACGAGAAGTGACTCGCCTCTATCATGTTATTTTTCTTTTTGAACCCAATAATATTGTTTACAACTTTCAAAATATGGCGGAAATTTTACCTCATCGAACAGTTACCAACGGCCCCGCTAACTTTCAGTTTAAAACTAATTTAAAACCATTACCTAGCTCGGTTGATATATCACTTAACGCTGCCTCATCCAAGCGACCGTTACAGCAAACTATCAATGTAAAGCAGTTATTAACCGATACCGCTACAACTGGTTTTATTGTGATTAAAGATCAACAAATACTTCATGAGTCTTACTATTTAGGAATGACGCCCGAGACCTTACATATATCTTGGTCAATTAATAAGTCATTTATATCTGCCCTAATCGGTCGAGCGATAGCTGATGGTTTAATCGACAGTATCAATGATCCTATTACTCAATATGTCCCCGAGCTAATAAACTCCGGCTACCATGGGGTACCAATTAAACATATACTACAAATGTCGTCAGGAGTGGCGTTTAATGAAGATTACGCTGACTTTTATTCTGATATTAACCGTATGGGTCGCGTTATTGCACTCGGAAGCTCTATTAATGAATTTGCTGCGGGACTAAAAAAAGCACAGCCCTCAGGAACTCAACTGCGCTATGTAAGTATGGACACTCAAGTCTTAGGCATGTTGCTTCAAAAAGTCACCAACAAAACCCTGTCTGATTATTTACAACAAACACTGTGGCAAAAAATTGGTGCAACGTCCGAGATCAAATGGTTAATCGATGATAATCAAATGGAGCTGGCCTTTGGCACGCTTAACTTAACCTTGCGCGATTATGCTCGCTTTGGACAGCTGTATTTAAATAGAGGCTACTGGGAAGGCGAGTCTATAATACCCGCAGATTGGGTCGATTTATCCACTAGCGCGCAAGCGGATTATTTAAAACCCAGTGGTCCTAATGAAATTGAAAGGTATGGCTATGGTTATCAGTGGTGGTTACCACCTGGTGATAAAAATGACTTTTTGGCCAGAGGTGTTTACGGACAATATATTTACCTAAACCGCACCCACAATGTTGTTATTGTAAAGACTTCCGCAGATCCTAATTGGAAAGCAAATTCACCAAAGAACTTAGAAGTTATCAAGTTGTTTCAAGCACTGGCAGAGAGTTATTAATATCACTATGCAAAAACCAATTAATCGACTGCATCCTAAACACTGGCCAAGTGTATTCGCATTTAGTTTAGTCGCCTTAGTAGGAAAACTGCCATTAAAAGCGCAAACACGACTAGCAAAGCTTGTTGCTTGGTTAATGTTAAATTTGGCACAACGTAGACGTAAAATAGCTGAAACTAATATTGCACTATGTTTTCCACAGCTGAATAAAGAAGAACAGTACCAGTTATTAAAAGACAATTTTTATTGCACGGCGTTAGGCTTAATTGAAACCGCCAGCTGCTGGTTTACACCGCTAGAGTCCCGAATAAATAATAGCCAACTAATTGGTGCAGAACACCTAGATAACGCATTAGCCAAAGGCAAAGGCGTACTTTTATTAAGTTTTCACCTTACAAGCTTAGAAATTGGCGGTTGCCTTTTGGCAAAACATTACCCACTAATGGCAATGTATAAGCCGAGTAAGGGGCAAATTAGCGAAGAGGTTATGCGTAATGGCCGCTTAAAACATGTGGCCGGATTGTTAAAACAAACCGATATTCGCTCTACCGTAAAATCGTTAAAGAAAAACCAAATCGTCTGGTACGCGACCGATCAAAACTACGGTAATAAGTCAGCAGTATTTGTGCCTTTTTTCAATACGCTAGCTTCAACTATCACGGCAACCACCAAATTTTGCAAAATGACTGGAGCAACTGTAGTACCTTTCACTCAAAAGCGCTCTGCCGACGGCCAACATTTTACCTTGGAAATTCACCCGGCCTTTGAAAATTTTCCAGGACAAAACGAAACCGAAGACGCAGCCAGAATCAATTTGTTTTTAGAAAAATACTTAGTTGAAAATCCTGCCGACTATATGTGGCTACACCAGCGCTTTAGAACCCGCCCGCCCGGTGAAGAAAAGATATATCCGAAAAAGTAGAAGGCGAAAACCAAGGGCGCAAAAAACTGATTATTGAAGTTTGGTTAGCAAATTGTTTGTTGAATTTTTTTAGGTAAGCTTTTAACAATTAGCTGATAAGAGTTATCTATTTGCCTTTTTAGTTCTCCGTCAGGTACATCGCCTTGGGTAATCACAGTATTCCAGTGAACTTTATTCATATGATAACCAGGAATAACTGACTCAAATACGTCTCTTAATGCTAAAGCTTCGGCAGGATCACACTTAAGGTTCACTCTAATGGGATCGTCGGCTTGCGAAACAATGGCAAACATTTTATTAGCGACTTTAAAAACTAATATACCCTCACCAAATGGATACCCTTCGGTTACTGCTAACTTACTGCGGCAATAACTAAGCAGCTCAGATTCAGTCATAATTAATTTAGTTTCCAGACAAAACCAACAGAAGCTTGCTGACGCTGAAACTCGTAAAAATCGTTTGGGCTTGTGAACTGCTTAAATTCAACTTTGGCATACAAGCCTAAGCTGGTTTTAAACAATGAAGCGATTAACCAACGATACTCTAGAGCAATGCGGCCGCCTTGCTGCTCTACATCGTTTTGATCTAAATACTCAAAAGGCTGCTGCAGGCTTTCATCAAAAACAAAAGACTCATAATTAAGCATGGCATTTAGATAGTGATAGTCTGCCAGCTGAATATCTGTAGAGACAGAAATTCCAGAGCGCTGCGCATCGTAATACTGAGTTCCAGATGAGCTTCTGTTCACATAAAAAAACTGAAAGTCCCATTCTGTGCCTTGTTCGGTATGAAAGATATAACCTAAATGAGTTTGATATCGATTAAATGACAATTGCGAACCATCAATTAACTCACCTTGCTCATCCCTGTCTTCTCGTGCTTTGTAATCTCGTAAGTGGTGGGTAAATCCAATATAATATTCTGCGCTTGCTTGCGGCTTAAACCCTAACTTAGTTCCTACAGAGCTCTCTTTATGGTCAAGGTTATCGAGTCCATCTAATGCATATTGCTGGAAACTTACATCTTTATTTTGATAATTAACTTCGATGTATGCACGCTCACTAAATGGATGGCTTAAGCTAAATTGGTAAAATCGCGAGTCACTATCAAAGCGATCGGCAATAGAATTATTGTCGTAAGTCGCAACCAGTCCGGTTTCTTTGGCAATATAAGTTTCGTCGTTACGCTCAACGCCAGCACCAAGCGCATAATTAAAAGGCAGTTCTAATAAATTGAAATTTGATTGCACTGCAATCGCAAGTTCACCAGCGAAGCGATCGGCTCTATCGTCATTAAAATAAAGCGTTTTTTCGACGTTTATGTCCCACAGTAGCCAATCGTTATAACTGCTTTTAGAGTAAATACCAGCCTGAGCAAACTCTTGCTGTACCGTGCCTGAAGTATCAGATAAATCGTGAGGGTTAGTATCTAAGCCAACATGAAGCAAAGCTTCCAGTTTAGCAGCATTGGCGCTATGGTAGATAAACAGCAGCACTACCCCAACAAACAAGTGATTCATTTTCATTGTGATATCAATAATTTGAGCAATTTAAACCAGTTTAAATCAAATTAGGAGTGAGTGCTTGACCTTTTTCACATTCCTATGTTTAAAAGTAGCTGGTTTAAATTAGTTATCGACCTTAGTGACCATAACAGCGACTCTCTGACCTACCGGTACATTAATATTAGGAAAAACAACCGCTTCTTGGTTAAAGGCTACTCGGTAATTAAAATCAACGTCTTCGGCAATTAAAAAACCTTGTGGAAACGGCGTAAAGTTTTCTACTGATTCGCTGACATAAAATTTAAATTCTTCAGAATGCTTAATAATTTCTGCCACCACTTTATACTCAATGACATTTTCTGAACCATAGTCGGTTAACGCTTTATCTTGTAACAACAACTCTAAACATTGAGTTGCTTTAGCAAAGTCAGCAACATTATTTTCGCCAAAGGGTTTAACTTTTCCAAGCTCTAAAGTATACGCCTCTGCACCAAACTGGCTGACAGAAAACGCAGAAAAAGTGGTCGATGGTTTGTTGTGTTGTAATACCGCTTCAATTCCAGCAGCTGACAATAAAGCTTTATGAGCCTTAGTTATTGGGTGATTGTCAAAAGGTCTTATGGCAAATGTTTGGTGAAACGACGGTTTAATCGCAGTATGTAAATCTAAGTGGCGTTTGTTTGCCTCAGGAAAATCATTAAAAAACTGGATAACGTAAGTCTCTAAATCTTTAGCGCGTTCAAGCTCATATTTATTTTGCTCGGTTTTAGGGTAATCCTTATAAGCACCGTTAAATAGGCGATTCATATTAATTTCTACAAATCGCTGTGAAATCTTCATAGACTCTGGATTACCTAAAATGAAAAGCACATTCACTTTGGGCTCTAAATATCCGAGCACAATTTTACTCAGCAATTCAGACAATATTTCAATAGGCGCGGTTTCGTTACCATGAATTGCACAGCTCAACACTAACGCCTGTGTGCTCGGTTTAACCGGCTTAACTCGAATAACTCCACTATCATGTTGTTTTAAAGCAACTTGATTAGGCAAAGTGACCCAGTCTTCAAAAGTAGCATTATGTGGTTGCTGCGAAAGCTTGATAAAACCGTCTTTAACTTCTAAAAAACTTAGCACTGTCATTACGTCCTTAATTAAATGAGTGACTGGCGCTTAGTTTATTTTGCCAAGCTCACTCTACTATTTAGTTAAAACAATCTTATTTAGTTAAAACAATCTTATTTAGTCAAAACTATCTTATTTAGTTAAAACTACCTTATTGAAATTATAGGCTGCTTTCTGGTTAATAAGCAGCTTCACAGAAAACTTATTTAGGCTGTTAAACAAGTTCCTGTTACTGACTGATACCCTCGAGCAGTAACTGCGGATCTAAGCGAACATTAAACCAGTTTAATCGCCAATCTAGATGCGGCCCTGTTGCCCTACCCGTTTTCCCGATAGTTGCAACTTTTTGACCTTGCTCAACCCAATCGCCTTGCTTCACATTAATGCTGTGTAAATGAATATAAGTAGAAGTCACGCCAAAGCCGTGGTCTATTAATAGCGTGCCACCAGAATAAAACATGTTTGAATGGACAAGCACGACTTTACCAGAGGCAGGCGCAACAACCGGCTCGCCGACTGAATTGGCAATGTCTAAACCAAAATGTGGTCGCTTAGGTTCACCATTTAATACTCTTTGGCTGCCATAAACACCGGAGATACGGCCTTTAGCGGGCCAAATAAAACGACTTTTAAAACTGGTTAAGTCGCTATTAGTTTGCCGAGCTTTATAAACTAGCGCCGCTTCTTGTCTTATTCTGGCGAGTACTTCAGGCTTTTTAGGTGAAACTTTGCTTGGTGGCAACCCGTCGACCCTTTCAATTTTCCAGTCACGCGCTCCAATAGCAATGCTTTTAGTAAAGCGTCCTTTAGCCGTTTGATATTCCAAGGCCACTTGAGGTTTTGCTTCTCTACCCACGCCAAAAACAAAATAACCTGCTGAGTCTTGTTTAAGTTTTTTATCTGCAAAAAAAACTTCACCGGGCACAGTTAACTGTCCAACAATTAGACTTCCCTGAACTGGATTTTTGGTTAAAATTTTGATCTCTGACGCTAAGACATTAGCACAACATAATAATAACCAAAGCCCGCTTAGCGACTTTAAGAAATTGTTTAACAAAAACATTACCCTATTCAATCGAGTTTTCCTTGTAACCAAATTACGCGCTCTGTTCGCGTTTTTCAATTGCAGCAAGCGCCTGATCAATGCGCGCTAAACTACGCTCTTTACCTACCCACTGTAATGTAATATCGAGACTCGGTGACATACCTGCACCGGTAACGGCAACTCGCAGTGGCATCCCAATTTTACCCATTCCAATTTCTAACTCAGCTGCAGTTTCTTCTATAGCAGCTTGTAGTCCAGTAGCTTCCCAGATTTGTATGCAACTTAGCTTTTCTTTAATAGCTAAAAGAGGTTCTTTAGCCACTGGCCGTAAATGTTTTTTAGCAGCCTTTTCTTCAAAGTCCTCAAAATCGGTGTAATAAGGCTTAACTATTTCTACTAAGTCTTTTAAGGTTTGCACTCTTTCAGCAAACTCTGGAATCAGTAAACTAATTTCTGGCCCATTAGCTAAATCAAGGCCTGACTGCTCGATATGCCAACTAAGATGTGGCAGCAACTCAGACATGGGTAGTGACTTAATATATTGTTGATTTAACCAATTAAGCTTTTGCGTATTAAATGCTGAGGGCGCTTTGTTGATGTCGTTAATATCAAATAAATCTAGCATTTCTTGCATACTAAAAATTTCCTGATCACCGTGTGACCAGCCTAAGCGAACTAAGTAATTGAGTACTGCTTGGGGAACATAGCCGTCGTCTCTAAATTGCATCACACTTACCGCCCCGTGACGCTTAGACAGTTTTTTCCCATCGTCACCCAAGATCATAGGTACATGACCATATTCTGGCGGTGTCGCATTTAACGCTTTAAAAATATTAATCTGTCGCGGTGTATTGTTTAAGTGGTCGTCACCGCGGATTACCTGAGTAATGCCCATATCCCAATCATCAACAACAACAGTAAAGTTGTAAGTTGGAGAGCCGTCGGTTCGGGCGATAATTAAATCATCTAGTTCATTATTTTGAAATGACACTTCACCTTTTACAACGTCTTTAAAACTAACCGCTCCTGTTTGAGGATTTTTAAATCGGATAACGTGATCTTTGGAAAGATCAACTTCATCTGCGGTTAAATGACGACAAGTCCCATCATAACGAGGCTTTTGCTTATTAGCCATTTGCTGCTCGCGTAACGAGTCTAATCGCTCTCGGCTACAAAAACAGGGATAAGCTTGATCGGTAGCTATGAGTTGTTGAATAACTTCCTTATAGCGCTCAAATCGATGAGTTTGATAAATGGGGCCTTCGTCCCAATTTAACCCTAACCAATTCATTCCTTCTAAAATGGCTTCAACTGCTTCGGGGGTTGAGCGCTCAAGATCCGTATCTTCGACTCTTAATACAAACTCCCCTTGGTTTGCTCTAGCGTGCAGCCAAGAATAAAGTGCAGTACGCGCACCACCAACATGTAAATAGCCCGTAGGCGAAGGAGCAAATCGAGTTTTAACAGACATCTAATATTCACTTTTTGGTTAGAAAATTCACTTAGTTTTATTTTATCAAAATGTCCGCTGAAAAAAATATTTAATTTAATAGTTGACGGATAAAAATTTTATCTCTATCATGCGCCCCGTGTTGACGACATGGGCGCTTAGCTCAGTTGGGAGAGCATCGCCCTTACAAGGCGAGGGTCAGTGGTTCGAGCCCACTAGCGCCCACCATGTCGGCTCTACACATCTAATTTGAGTACTTTCCTACTGCTAGATTAGTCACACGCTTACTGCACTGTTTTCTCTATTATTCTTTATTTCTAATTTGATATTTCTCACCCATTAAATTTTCCAGTTAAGTCAATTTTTCACGACCTATCGTCTTTGCTAAATAGATTGTATCTTAGTTCAATTAAATAGCGCTTATAACAACCTTATACCTCATTTAGCTAGTTATCGATGACTTAGCTCACATAGCTCAAACTATTGCAACCAGCCCAGCTCTATATACTTGCACTAACTATTGCCTGCTGCACAAGGTAATTCGCTATTAAACACATAAATTGCTTCTAACCAACAATTCATCGAAGTACAATAGCGGCTTTATCAGCCCACACATCAGTTATATACGGTTATTGTTTAATGTCAGATTTTATCCAAGCGCTAAAAGACATCGTAGGTTCCGAGTTTGTATCCATTTCAGCTGACGACTTAGCGACTTATGGCCAAGATTGGAGCCGCCTCTATACGCCTAATTCACTGGCGCTAGTTAAGCCTGCTAATACCAACGAAGTGGCGCAAGTCGTTAAAGTTTGCCAAGAACATAATATTGCCATTGTTCCTTCTGGCGGGCGTACAGGCTTAAGTGGCGGCGCAGTTGCCACCAATCAAGAGCTTATATTATCACTCGACCGGCTCAACCAAATTAGTGACTTTAACCCCTTAGATCGAACGGTTCATTGTGGCGCCGGTGTAATTACCCAGCAGTTACAAATGTTTGCAGAAGAAAACAATTTATATTACCCCGTTGACTTCGCATCTGCTGGCTCTAGCCAAATTGGCGGAAACATCGCGACCAACGCCGGTGGCATTAAAGTATTAAAATATGGACTAACCCGAGACTGGGTTGCGGCAATTACCGCAGTAACAGCAGATGGCGAAGTTTTACACTTGAATCATGCACTGGTTAAAAATGCAACAGGGTACGACTTACGCCATTTATTAATTGGCAGCGAAGGCACTTTAGCAATTATCACCGAAGCAACTATGCGCCTAACCAACCCACCACAAAACCCAACGGTTATGCTGCTAGCGGTAGACGAGCTTAGCAACGTGTCTAACTTACTAAGTCATTTTCAAGCCCATCTTGATTTAATGGCATTTGAATTTTTCTCCCAAGCCGCATTAGAAAAAGTGCTAGCGCATAGAGACTTAAAAACACCATTTGACACACCAGCGAGCTTTTATGTTTTATTGGAGTTCGAATCTCCTTCTGAACAGGTTATGGAAAAATCTTTCGAAGCGTTTGAATCAGCGGCAGAAAATGGTTGGTTAGTCGATGGTGTTATTAGCCAAAGTAGTCAGCAAGCAGAAGAACTTTGGCAATATCGTGAAGGAATTTCTGAGTCAATCGCTCACTACCCGCCCTATAAAAACGATATCGCTGTCAAGCCCTCTTTAGTTGGCGAGTTTTTAACTCAAGTCGACGAATTTGTAAATCGTCATTACCCCAGCTTTGAAAATATTTGGTTTGGACACATTGGCGATGGAAACCTGCACCTGAATATTTTAAAACCTGCTGCAATGGACTTAGACACATTTAAAGCAGAATGTGCTCAAGCCAACCCGCAAATTTTCGATATTTTAAAATCTTTTAATGGTAGTATTTCAGCAGAGCACGGCGTAGGCTTATTAAAGAAAGACTACTTGCACTATAGCCGTAGCCAAGCAGAGCTAAGATTAATGTCACAAATTAAAACGACTTTTGACCCAGACAATCGACTTAACCCGGGCAAACTATTTAAATGATCGCATTAATCGCCAGTTTTTTCTCGCTTTTTGTTGGCCCTTTAGTTTACCAAACATTTGGCCCAATGAAGCGTACAGATAAAATTGTCAGTGGCTTTATCATTGTTATGGTTGGTTTTACTGTTGTATTTGAAGTGCTTCCAGAAACATACAGCGAAATCGGTTTAATCGCATTACTACTCTGTTTTGTTGGTTTTTACGGGCCTACATTTATTGAGAAAACGTTTCGAAAAGCCGCTGATACAACCCATAAGCTCACTATTTTATTGGGCATATTAGGGTTAATCGTGCATGCCGGACTTGACGGTATCGCAATGCAAACCGCAGAACACAAACCCAATGGGCTTAGTTTAGCTATTGTTTTGCATAGGCTCCCTGTTGGCCTAACCATTTGGTGGATTTTAAAGCCGCTGTTGGGTGAGCGTTATGCCCTACTCACTTTGTTATTAATGGGTTTAGCAACCCTTGCTGGATACGCTGGCAGTCAATCAATTATTCTTTTAAAAGAAAGTAGCATACTCGCTTTCATGCAGTCGCTTATCGCTGGTTCATTACTTCATGTTGTAATTCATAAGCCCCATTCAGACGGCTGTATGCATACTAGCGAAGCTCACGAACATCATCACCAACCCCATCTTTCGGCACCACCAACGAAAAGACACAGCCGCTCAATCGCAGGCCTTAAAAAGCTAATTCTCCGCTGGGAAACCATTGGTTATATTTTAGGTATCGCGACTTTTATTGTTATTCATTCACAACACTAACTGATCGGTTAGTCGCCACACCCCCTTGGGTTGCTCTAGCTCATAATTATGGTTACAGTTAGTCTAATTGCGGCTTATATTAGTGTTGTTATTTATTAACTAAACGAGTGGCATGAAACCTGCTTTCTAATCTCAGTAATAAGGTCAACATTTAAGTAGGACTGTGCGAATGACATATAAAAACCTGAGTTTATTGTTTATAACGACGCTTTTAACGCTAGTGCTAGCGTCACAGTGGTTTGCAATTAACCAATCAACTCAATTAATCGCTGATGAAATTGGCAAGTCAGCATTTGAAGTTAGCCGAGCAACTGCAGAAAAGCTAATATTTTCACAACCTAAAGTGATTATTGAGAAAGTTAAATTAAGTCCGCATAGCCCTGCTATCGCAGTGACGACTGACACATCTGACAAACTTTTGCTCAAAGAGCCAATGTCGACTAGAAAGACCATTCGAAAGACTCAACATATTTCCTCTAATCTACTCCAACAGTTTGACCAAGAAGTAACCATAGAGCTAATTAATCGAGCCGAAGATAAATACTTAATCTTACAGAGTGCCAACAACACATTCCAAGTTCCCATACCACGCACAGGGATTGAAGAATCCTTAGAAAATTTATCAAACCAAATGTTTTATGTCACTTTTGGACTACTTATTTTAGGCGTATGCATTGCGATAATTTTTGTTAATACTATGCTCAAACCGTTACTCGATTTACAACAAGCCGCAAAGCAAATTGCGACTGGAAATTTTGGCCATAAAATTAAGTCCGCTACCATTTGGCAACCGAAAGAAATTAAACAAACTCATGATAGCTTTAACCAAATGTCTAGCCAAATTCAGTCTCTTCAACAAAACAACCAACGACTACAAGAACAAGCACAACTAAGTGAATTAGCCGAAATAGCTCGAGGAATTGCTCACACTATTAGAAACCCGTTAAACACGCTTAGCTTTGCTATTGAACAACTCGCTGAAGCCAGCGACAAGCGAACGCAAACTATCAAAACTACGCAAATAGCTAAGCAACAGATTAGTCGTATTGATCGTTGGGTTAAATCTTTAATGACCGTGATGAATAACGATGCGACGTTAATAAAGACCGTTGATTTAGATCATTTATTGGTAAATTTAATCGCTGAAATAAAGCCGGGATATAACAAAGATATTATTTATCGCAGCGAGAATAAAGCGGTAAATTTAATGCTGGTAGAGTCTGAGATTAAGGGCATTTTACAATGCCTAATTGTGAATGCGCTCGAAAACAAAGCCTCAACCCAAGTTACTATTAATTTAGGCAACAAAGCCTCTAATGAAAACTTGGTTAAACTTGAAATAAAAGACAATGGCACAGGACTAAGTGAGTCAATTAAACAAAATTTATTTAAACCGCACAACACGAATAAAACCTATGGTGCTGGTATGGGGCTATATCTCGCCCATAGAGTAATCACCTTAAAGTATGCTGGCAGCATTAGCCTAACCAATACCGAAGATGGTTGTGTTTGTTTAGTCACGCTTAAAAATAGAGAATAGTATGCCGATAAATCCAGTTAACATATTATTAGTTGAAGACGAAGCCGAACAGCGCGAGCTTATTAAGCAGGCATTAAGCAGGCACGGCTTTTTAGTTGACGACTGTGGTAGAGCAGAAGTAGCAATACAAAAACTAAAGCAAACTGCTTATAGTGTGGTAATTTCCGACTGGAAATTGCCAGAACAGTCAGGCGAATCAATTTTAGAGTTTATAAAAGCCAATACACCGCAAACAGCGTTTATTTTAATTACCGCGCATAGCGATCCATCCCATGCAATAAAGCTCATTA
Source organism: Aliikangiella aequoris (assembly GCF_053709105.1). Taxonomy (NCBI): domain Bacteria; kingdom Pseudomonadati; phylum Pseudomonadota; class Gammaproteobacteria; order Oceanospirillales; family Pleioneaceae; genus Aliikangiella; species Aliikangiella aequoris. Next base: position 1,728,869 of record NZ_CM132298.1, on the reverse strand, counting down.
GGGCCGGCGCTGACGACTATTTAGCTAAACCATTTGACTTATCTAGCTTGGTTTTTAGTATTAACAAACAGCTTTATATCAGCGAAGTTGAGCAACAAAATGCGGTGCTTAAAAGCCAGAATAATCAACGAGATCGACTTGTTGATATGATTGGCGATTCCGAAGCAATGAACAAAATTTACCAACGAATAGAAAAAACTGCAGCAACCCACGCAACAATTTTAATCAGTGGTGAAAGTGGCACTGGCAAAGAGCTTGCGGCCAGAGCAATACATAAACTATCAGAACGTTTTGAACAATCGTTTATAGCGGTAAATTGTGCTGCAATTCCAGAAAGTCTGGCTGAGGCTGAGTTGTTCGGTGCCGAAAAAGGCGCATATACTGGCGCCAATAAAGTTCGAATCGGTTCGATTGAAGCCGCTGATGGTGGCACGCTATTTTTAGATGAAATTGGCGAGCTGCCGCTATTAATGCAAAGTAAGATTTTGCGCTTTTTACAAGAAGGCTGCATCACTCGAATCGGATCGAATAAAGAGATTCAATTAAATGTTAGAGTAATTGCTGCAACCAATAGAAACTTAACAGAAGAAATAAAAGCACAACGATTTCGCGAAGACCTTTACTACCGATTAAGTGTAATTCCAATTCATATGCCCCGGTTGAGTGAACGCAGCGAAGACTTACCTAGCTTGATCCAGTTTTTTATTGAAGATGCCTGTAGAAAATATCAAAGGCCAACCGTGACTATTGCAAAAGCCGCGTTGAAAGCGCTTCTAAGCTACAGCTGGCCTGGTAATGTAAGGCAACTTAAAAACACCCTTGAACGCCTAGTTATTTTAGCGAACCAAAATCAGATCGAGTTAGCTGACTTTGAAGAATTAAATTTAACTCAACAACCAATTTCCACAGACTTTACTTTGCCTAAGGAAGGTTTAGACTGGGAAGCACACGAACGCTCGTGTTTGCAGCAAGCACTCGAAATGTGCCACCAAAATAAAACCAAAGCGGCTAACTTATTGGGCATGAGCTATAAAGCATTTTTATACCGCCTAGAAAAATATCGTATTTCCTGATATCAGGTCTAATTTCCCTATATAAGGATATTACTTAGAAAATGCTATTTCAAATAGCAGCTATACTTGTTCAAATATTGGCACGCTTATTGTTATGTTTAAGCTAACTAACAATTAAGTTAGTCAGGTCATAATAAATATTGAAACAGTTTAAGGAGTCACTCACATGAATAAAACAACTTTATCAATCGTCAGCTTAGCGTTTTTTTGTAGCCTAAGTTTTCTAAGCCAAACTGCAAATGCTGCAAATGCTGCAAATGCTGCAAATGAAGCGACCGAAGTACAAATAAAAGTTGAAAAAGAATCGACTGGTCAATCCAAGGTTAATCTAGTGTTAGACGGCTCGCAACATACCTTTACGCTTCCACAGCTACAAGAAGAAGAAACTCAGGTCATTACCACACAAGAAGGAGCCAATTTAAACGCAACTAGAAATAACGATAAAATTAAAATTGAAGTAGAAGGTAAAACAGTTGATATACCTGTCTTTAAAGGCGATATGGCAGCCAAACTTCACCGGGCCAAGCATTTAAGTCGCCACGATATTAATCAAGTAACGGTTTCTGGAGTTGAATTAAACGATGAGCAAAAAGAAATAATAAAACAAGCCTTTATTTCTGCTGGGGTCACTAAAAAAGTTGAGTTTGCAAACTCAAACTTAATTGTCATAAAAGAAATGAGCGACGATGTAAGCCTCAATTCAAAGCACTGTGAAGCGGAAGATGAATGCGAATTCGAAGTTATTCTTGATGATAATATTGGCGATAAAAACGGAAAAACTGTGCGCAAAATAATAATTGATAAAAAATAGCCTAGTTTACCGGGTAAGCAAAAATATTTTGCTTACCCGCTAATAGTTTCCGCTTTGAAGTGGTTATTGGAAGTTATGTTTTTTCCAAAACAACCAATGAAGCATTCAGTTTATTTTTCTTTTTCAGTTACACTTAAAATTTCATTGGTACCCTTAGCTAAACTCCCCGGACGTCTAGGATCAGAAAAGCCCATAAAAAGGCCGTTAGCATATTCCACTGACTGTATACTGCCCCAAGGATTTCTTGAAACAACTGAGTGACCTAATTGCTGTAATAGCTTGATACTATCTACAGGAAAGCCAGGCTCTAAATAAAGATTATCAGGAAGCCACTGGTGATGAATTCGTGGTGTTATCGTTGCGTCAGCTATGTTCATTCCGTGCACAAGTCGATTTAACAGAAAGTTAAAAACGATAGTAATAATTTTACTTCCCCCTGGACTTCCCGTCGCAAGCCAAGGCTGGTTATCTTTCAAAACAATGACCGGTGTCATCGAACTTAAGGGGCGTTTTCCAGGCTGAATAGAGTTAGCGCTCCCACCAATTAGACCATAACCATTAGGAGAGCCTGGTTTGGCTGAAAAATCGTCCATTTGGTTGTTTAGAAGCATTCCGATACTAGGAATAGTTTTACCCGAACCAAAACTAAAGTTTAAAGTGTAGGTGTTAGAGACCATGTTTCCTTGACTATCCATTATTGAAAAATGGGTAGTTTGCGGGCTTTCTTTATCTAACCATTGACCGGGTTTAATTTCGCTCGATTTAACTGCTCTTTTAAGATTAATTGCTTGCGCAATTCGCTTGGCATAGCGCTTATTGATTAGTTCATCAACGGGGACTCTTACGAAGTCAGGGTCACCTAAATACTTACTGCGATCGGCATAAACATGTTTAAGCGCTTCGGTTTTTATGTGGGTTTCGTAAGCACTATTTGCACCGGCTTCTTTAATTGGAAAGTGTTCCATTATATTAAGCAATTGAAGTAAGTGAACACCACCAGAGCTTGGCGGTGGCATGCTGTAAATAGTATAGCCATTAAACTTAGTCGACAAAGGTTGACGCCACTTCGCTTGATAGCTTTGTAGATCGTTAAGTGTTATCAAACCTTCATTTTCTTTAAAATAATCTGCGATTGATTTGGCGATACTGCCTTGGTAAAAATCATCACCGTAACTCTGTTGTATTTTTCTAAGCGTTGCAGCCAAAGCGGTTTGCTTAATCACATCACCAACTTGCCACATTGAACCATCAGGTTTAATAAATTGCGATTTACTGCCAGGGTCACGGCTAAACCGCTCGCGCTTAGAATTTAGCGAGTGTGCTAGCGCAAAGGTGACGGGCATGCCTTCTGCAAGCTCAATTGCAGGTTGAATTAGTTTAGCAAACGGCAATCGACCAAATTTCTTATGCGCTTTTACCAAACCTGCGACAGTTCCTGGAACGCCACTAGACAAATGAGAAAAGCGTGCTCGATGATTTGCTACCTCACCATTAGAGCCAATAAACATGTTTTTATTCGCTAATAAGGGCGCTTTTTCTCGATAATCGAGTGCATTGACTTGTTTTGCTTGTTGATCGTATATCATCATAAAGCCACCACCACCGATGTTTCCTGCTCTAGGTAAGGTAACAGCTAGGGCAAATCCAACTGCCACAGCAGCATCGACCGCATTGCCTCCTTGTTCTAAAATATTAACTCCAACTTGAGTGGCTCGTGCCTCTTGCGACGCAACCATTCCTGCTTGCGCAACTTGTGGAAAAACAATTGAATTAAACTCTAGCAGAGCGCTATCATTTCGCGACTTTGCTTGGGCAGCAGCGCCTATTAAAAAACAAAAAATAAAACTAGTAAAAACACTAATCGTTAACACTTTAATCGATCGATTCATTCTCAGTCTTACCTTCTTTAGTTACTTTGTATTTTAATCTATTAACGCCTAAACATTATTCAATGTAATAAAGTTAGACTCTATTAAATCTTCAATAGAGCAGCCTTGAGACTTTTCAATAACTTCAACTATAGACTGGCTAAAGTCAACTCTATGCAGCAATCCCGTGGTTTCTCTAACTTTATAGTCGTGCACTCTAGTAAGTACATCTAAGACTTTTACGTAGTCTAAATTTTTGGGCAGGTTATCTGCAAACATTTCTACATAAGTAAGTCCAAAACGAGATTGTAAAGTGACGCCATTCGCCACATGAAACAGAATTTTCGCCATTTGATTCACAAAGTAAACCAAACTTTGTGAGGTTACGTTGCCGTTTTGAGTGTTGCCCAACAGTATAAATTGGTTTGGCGCTTGAATACTTATAAACATTTCACTGGAAGTATATTGTTTTACTTGCTTCGCGATTTGGCTAATGACTTCTAACATGCAAACATGATTATGTTGTTTGGCTAATTGTTTAAAATCGATTACTTCAATAACGGCAAACAGGTTAAAGCTATCTGGTTTAGTGGAAAACTTGCGAGTTTCAAAGTCGATAAGCTCTCTAAAATATCGATAGTTATAAAGGCCGGTTAGTTCATCTCTAAACTCTTGTGTTGCTAAAATGAGTTTAGCTTGAGTCGCTTGTTTATTTAACTTACTAACCTGCTCAACTTTAGACTCCAGCTCTAGACGTAAATCGTCATTGAGTTTTTTCGACTCTTTATTTCTGACTTCTTCAATTTTAACTAAGTTCTCTATCTTGGTAAGTTTTAGACCATAATATCTTCGCATATAAAAAACCGTTAACATGACGGTTAACAAAGCCAAAAAGATAACTAAATATAAAGCTTCAGTACTTTTTATAAAGTTAGATTTTACAATAATCTTTAAACGTAAATTCTGAGAAGACCAGGGTTCATCATCAATTTTTGACTGTATATCTAAGAAATACAGTCCTTGTGGTAAGCCCGCTAAAATAAAACTTCGTTCTCGTCCAATCGATTTCCAATCTTTATCTAAGCCGAGTATTCTGTATCGGTATTGTTGAGATGATAACTTTTTATAGTATAAGTCCGACACACTGATCTCTATAGTTGACTCACCTTTACGCTTGGTAATTTGTGGTTGACTCTGTTGACTAAGGTTATACAAATCAACATATCGATTACCCACTTTAATTTTAGTAAAGGTTAAATTTCGACGTGGCTCTCGCTTGTTATAATTATAACTATTCACCACGGTTACACCATTTATACTACCAAAATAAAGTACACCATTATTATCAGAAAAATAGCCAGCACTATTAAACTCATCACTTGTTAACCCATCGTTCTCGCGGTAACTTCTCAACGAACCTTTGTTTTCGGAATATTTAACCAAGCCTAAATTAGTTGATATCCAAAGCTGATTTTTTGCATCTTCCAAGATGCCATAAATATTATTATTGGGTAGCCCCTGCTCTTTGGTTATTCGTTCAAAATAAATATCATTGGGGCCATTTCGAAACACTTTGTTTAATCCATTGGCAGTACCAATCCATAACACGCCTCGACTATCTTCAAAAATGCTTTGAACATCGTCACTCGAGAGTGACTGCTGATTATTTGGTTGATATTGATAATGCTGCCATTGCTGCGCTTCAGGGTAGTAAACTAACAATCCGCTAGGGCCACCAATCCAGTAATTACCATCTAATGTTTGGTAGATACGGCTAACCCGAGCGTTTCGATCTTTAAAGCTGTAAGGAATTTCGGTTAATAAATCTTTTATAAATATGGTAATGTTATCTGCTGTTCTAACTTGCCGCTCGACCTTGAATAATCCTTTTAACGTGGCTAACCAAATCTCTCCATCATGATCTTCGTATATCTGAAAAATGAAATCATTCAGCGGGTAAGCCTCATTATTTTTTACTAGGTTAAAGGTTAACGCTTTGTCTGTATTTAAATCGAATAATGACATACCTCTGGTTGAACCGACCCAGAGTTTATTTTGATGGTCAATTAGCAGCGAATAAGCATAATCGAGATGTTTTTTATCGTTAAAGTAATTTGCAAATGGCTGAGATAGCTCGCCTGTCATTAAATCTAAACTTAAAACATTGCTTCCAAAACTGGCTAACCATAATCGCTCAAAACGGTCTTTTGCTATTGAGTGTATTTTATTAGACAAGTTTAGTTTGTCTGTATCTGAACGAGTTACAAGCCGTTCGAACGCAGTTTTAGATGGATCAAGAATATTTAAACCGTTGGCGTATGTGCCAGCCCAAACTAATCCATTGTTATCGATAAAAACCGACAAAATGTCACTAGATGACAATCCTTCCAAATCGCTAGGATCATATTGAAAGCGCATTGACTCATGTTCTTTAACTCGATAATAAACCAAGCCATTATCAGTTGCTACCCACAAGTTATTATCACTATCAAGAGTAATATCTTGAATATAGGCGGTACTTAAAAGCCTTTGCTTTTTAGACAGACTAAACTCATTAAAGTCGCCCGTTTTAAGGTTGATTTCTGCCAAGCCACCGCTGCTACCTATCCATAGCTGATCTTCAAACACCGCAGTGGACAAAATAATTCGTTCAGATAACCACTGTTTAAAATCGCCATGGCAAAGCGGTTGTAATTCTCTTTGCTTACTTAACAAGTAAATACAGGACTCGGTCGCTACGATCGCTTGCTCGCCATAAGCTTTTATTTCTACCACTTCGACATCTAACGACTTATTCGCAGCGCTCTTAAACAAAACAACTTGATCTTGTTCGGCTTGATATTCAAAAAGGCCGTTATCGCCTCCAATCAATACCTGTTGTTGGCTGTTAACTAAGATGCTATTAACAAAAGATTTAAGATCGGGGTTATTTGCATGGAAGCTTTTAAATTCTTGCGTTTTAAAATCAAAAAAACTAGCGCCTTCTTGAGTACCTAGCCACAAGCCTTTACCAGCTTGTTCGGTTATAGCAACGATATAATTATTATGCAGAGAGTTAGGATTACTGTGTACATGCTGAAACACTTCAAACTCATAACCGTCGAATCGGTTGAGCCCATCTTCTGTTGCCACCCAAATAAACCCAACGCTATCTTGATAAACCTGGTAAACAACGCTTTGCGACAATCCTTGTTTTAAAGAAAGTGATTGAGCACGAAATGCTTTCTGATAACGATGATCAAGATTATTAGCACTTCCAGCGCATGCAAATAAAGCAAGAAAACTGCTGAGCATTATTGTCAATAGTTTCAAATCTAATCCCTTGAAAGCGCTAAGCTAATGTTTATTTTTTTTCTGCGCAGCCTTTTTAAACGATATATTACTAAATTGCTTTGGATTAATGCCCACTTTATTTTGATAGAACTCTCTAATGATAGCCAAGTCTTTTTCTTTATCACCGCAAGGATGAATCAGTGGCCCAAACCCTAAGCTATTATCTTTCTTATCTAAAAAGCACATTTGAATTGGCACTTTAGCATTCATAGCAATATGGTAGAATCCTGATTTCCAATGATCAGTTAAGCTTCTCGTACCCTCTGGCGATAAAGCAAAAATCATTTTCTCATTTTCATTAAAGGCTTGCACGATACTATCGACAACCTTATTGCTGCCGCTACGATTAACCGGAATACCACCTATTCTTGTTAAGAACCACCGAAAAGGCCAAATAAAAATAGTATGCTTGCCAATAAAACTAATTTTAAGTTTATGTTTAAACTTAAACAGTAAAAAAATAAAGAAGTCCCAATTAGACGTATGTGGGGCGACTATCACTAAATATTTGTTAATGCTTGGCGGGCTGCCAACTTCTGTCCAGCCACGCCAAGCAAGAATTTTACCAGAGATCCAAGCTAGCACCTAAGCGCCACCTACATTATGAATTTCCATAAAAGTATCGTCGTTATCATCGGGCAGATTATCGTCTTCCATTTTTTCAACGCTACTTCCGCTTTTAGCCATGTCATTACGTTTGTCATCTAAAGCTTGAAGGTAGTTTGCGTCAATATCGCCGGTTATATACTGGCCGTCAAACACAGAGGTATCAAAACGCTTAATTTTTGGGTTACCCTCGCGACAAGTATCAATTAAATCATCTAAATCTTGATAAATTAATTTATCTGCACCAATCAACTTTTCAACTTCTTTTTCAGTACGATCATGAGCGATCAACTCTTTCGCAGACGGCATATCAATACCATAAACATTAGGGTATCTGACCGCTGGTGCCGCCGAAGCAAAATAAACCTTTTTAGCGCCCGCTTCTCTTGCCATATCAACAATTTGCTGACTTGTAGTACCGCGTACAATAGAATCGTCTACTAATAAAACGTTTTGATCTTTAAACTCTAAATCAATTGCATTTAACTTTTGTTTGACCGATTTTTTACGCATTTGTTGGCCAGGCATAATAAATGTTCTGCCAATGTATCGGTTCTTAACAAAACCGTGGCGTAATTTTACGCCTAACTTTAAAGCCAGCTCCATTGCACTCGTGGTGGAAGTATCGGGAATTGGTATTACCACATCAATGTCGTTGTCTGGCCATTCGCGTTTAATTTTATCAGCTAGTTTTTCTCCCATTCTTAAGCGGGCGCGATAAACCGAAACCGAGTCCATAATTGAGTCTGGTCTGGCTAAATAAACATGTTCAAAAATACAAGGCGCAGCTTCATGAGCTTCAGCACACTGTTGACTATGAAGCTCTCCGTCTGAATCAATGTAAATCACTTCTCCCGGCTTAACATCTCGCACGAGTTCAAAGTCAAGTGCATCTAAAGCGACGCTTTCTGAAGCAAACATATACTCAGTTTTACCATTGACTTCGCGTTTACCAAATACTACTGGGCGAATCCCGTAAGGATCTCTAAAACAAACCATGCCGTGGTCATTAATTAATGCTAGCGCAGCATAAGCGCCTTTACAGCGTTTATATAGGTTACTGACTGCGGCAAAAATTCCTTTGTGAGTTAGTGGCTCGTGGGTAGACTTTTGTAATTCGTGGGCGAAGACATTTAACAATATTTCTGAATCTGAACTGGTATTAATATGACGTCGATCGGTTTGATATAGTTCGTGTTTAAGTTCTTCTTGGTTAGTTAAATTACCGTTGTGCGCCAGAACAATACCATAAGGCGAGTTTACATATAAGGGTTGCGCCTCTGCAGAACTAGCACAACCTGCGGTTGGATAGCGCACATGCGCGACGCCAATATTTCCCTGTAATCGTTGCATATGTCGGGTATGAAATACATCTTTAACCAAACCATTTGCCTTACGCAAATACATCTTACCGTCTTTGAGAGTTACTATTCCTGCCGCATCTTGACCTCTATGCTGTAAAACAGTAAGCGCGTCATACAATCCTTGATTGACCGGTGAACTTGCAAATATACCGACAATACCACACATAATTTTTAGAACCTTTTAATAAATATCAGGAGTTTTTACCAACCGCTAAAGTACTTTCAACTGCTGGAATGGAGTCTTTTAAATGGTCGTAAAACCAATCGCCTATGTAAGCCACGTGGGGAATAAGCTGAGATTGTCGCCACCAAGGATCTTTTTCTACTGGGGTGAAGGTTTGTAATCCAATAACAATGACTGCGGCTATTAAAACCCCGCGCAAAGCCCCGAAAGTCATTCCCATGATGCGATCCATCCCACTTAAGCCGGCACTTTCAACCAACCTACTTATAATATAGTTCAATAATCCGCAAGCTGTTAAGGTGATAATAAAAAGTCCACCCCAAGCAACGCCGAGCCTAAGACTAGGTGTTTCAATATGATTGGTTAATAAAGAAGAGAATTCAACGTAAAAGCCTTTTGCAACAAAAAAAGCTAACACCCAGCCCGCCAGCGACAATGCTTCGCGAACAAAGCCCCTTATCAGACTAATCCCAGAAGAAATGGCAATTATGATAAGAATAGCCCAATCAATCCACTGCATAGTGAAAACCGCTCTGTTGGTAAGATGGTGCGAATTCTATCAAATTTATTATCTCTTAAACAGTATTACCCGCATTCTAATTTTGCATTTTTAAGGGATTGACTTATCAATGCTTTAACGGGTCGTATTTTAATACTAAACCTTGCGTGCCAGCTAGCTTAGCTACCTGCTCTTTAGCGCGCAGCGCGTCTTCGTTGGTCATGTAGGGTCCAGAATAAACCCGATAAATAGTAGGCTTTTGGCTAACCGTGAATTGCCTAGCGTAAGCTATTAATCCACTCTCGCGGAGTTTATCAACTAACCTATTTGCATTCGCTTGTTGACTAAAACTAGCCACTTGTAGCAACCACGTATCGGGTTGATGCTGCTGGCTAAGCTCTGCAGGTCGCTGAATCAGCGGCGCGGGCTTTTTCTTAGCTGGCAAAGTAGGCTCTTTCTCTGCAACGGCTTCTGTGGCAATAGTCTGGTCTTGCTGCTCTATTGCTTTTGGTTGCTTTGGGGTTATTTCATCTTGTAACGCTTGTGCTACCGCTTGGTATTCTTGCTGCTGCTGTTGCTCATGTTGCGCGCGGACTTTGCGCTGATTAACGACTTTTTGATCAAGCTCTGAATGGACTTGCTGACTTTTACTTCGCTGAGCAGGCGTTAGTGAAAATGTCTTTAAAGTTTCTGGCTTTTCAGGAATTTGCGATTCAAACGGCGCTTGTTGAGTTTTTTCTTTTAAAATAGCTGGAAGGAATATCACAGCCAAAGCGATTAAGACAATGGCGCCTACGATGCGTTGCTTTAAACTATTTTCCAAAACCGGACTCTCCTTGCTTTAAAACTGAGTCGCTTAAACTAACCTGCTGATATTCAAGCATATATTGAACAGTTATGAAAGAGCCGAATACTAAAATCAAGCTATCATGTTGCCCAAAACCTTTAACTTTTACTGCTAAGTCTTCAAAAGCTAATTCAATACTGTTATAGGCTCCAATAGCCGCAGAAGTTGACTGTTCTGGAAACGCTTGAGCATAAATTGTCGCAAGCGCCTGCCCGCTACTACCTCTTGGCGGCGGTAGATCAATAAAAGCCCAATTATCAACTAAATGATTTAACTCTGTAAGTACTTCTTTAATTGCTTTGTCGGTCATCATACCGCAAACCGCACTCACCTGCCGAATACTAAACTGGTTTTTATAGCGCTCTAGTTGAGCACCTAAATTTCTGGCCGCTTGCGGATTGTGGCCTACATCTACAATAATGGGTGGCTTATCATGGACTTTTTGAAACCGCCCCGCTAGCCTTATATGACTTAAAATACTGCTTAATTCTAACGGCTTTGTAATGTTGCAACGGTGGCCTTGTTGTATCATCAAACAATTAAATGCGGCTTTCGCCAACATTAAATTTTGCTCTAGTAATTGATAAGGATTAGTTGCAAAGCTGGCTATTAATTGTTTTTCAGTCGCATTGGCTGGCTCTACTAAGTTAAGCTTTGGATGCTTGGGAAGTACCTTTTTAACTAACTTTAACGTCTTACTATCACCAATAAATGCCGCTTTGTTTGGCCTGATAACACCGGCTTTCTCTGCTGCTATTTGATTAATATCGTTGCCAAGCCAATCTGCATGATCATAATCAACAGTGGTTATTATGGCGATATCTGACTCGATAATATTAACCGCATCTAAGCGGCCACCTAAGCCCACTTCCAATATAACCAAGTCTAAACTCAGGCTTTTAAAAACCCAAAGCGCAGCAAGCGTAGTAAATTCAAAAAAAGTTAAAAGAATCTCGCCTCTAGCAGACTCAATTTGCTCAAATGCTTTAATTAACTGCTCATCAACGACTTCTTGGCCATTAATTTTAATTCGTTCATTAAAACGTAGAATATGCGGTGATGTGTAAGCTCCAACATTCAGGTTTTGACTAAGCGCAGCCGCTTCTAGTCCTGCAACCGTAGAACCTTTTCCATTAGTTCCAGCTACGGTAATAACGCCAGCGGTTTGCTCCAGTAGGTTGAGCCGTTGAGCAACTTGAGTTATTCGGTCTAGTCCTAACGCTATTTCGTTAGGATGAAAGCTTTGGATATGGGTAAGCCATTGCGCTAAATTCTTGGTTTGCATTAGTACTCTTTATAATAAGTGAGCTAACTGTTGAGACCTTTATTTTAAGCTATAAGTGCTTATTAGCTAAGTAATTAATCTATTTTTTCGGGTTTCTTAAAGCGCTCATATCGCGACTTTATTATCCAACAAAAAAAAGCACTCCGAAGAGTGCTTTTAAATCGCTGGTATTAAACCACTGAGTTAGCCAACAGTCACTTTATTCAGAACCGGAATAGTGACATTTTTAGCTGACTTTTTAAACTCTTCTATTTCGTGGAAATTTAAGTAACGATAAACGTCAGCAGCCATAGTGTCTAAGTCTTTAGCGTATACCATATACTCTTCAACCGTAGGTAGTTTACCTAATATTGAAGCAACGGCAGCAAGTTCCGCAGAAGCTAAATAAACATTCGCACCATCACCTAAGCGGTTAGGAAAGTTTCGAGTTGAAGTTGAAACAACGGTTGAATTAGCTGCAACTCGCGCTTGGTTACCCATACACAATGAACAGCCAGGCATTTCAGTTCGTGCCCCAGCTGTAGCAAAAATATTATAGTAGCCTTCTTGCATTAGCTGGTGCTCATCCATTTTAGTGGGTGGCGCAATCCACAAACGCGTTGGAATAGAGCTTGTTTTTTGCAATAACTTACCTGCCGCACGATAATGACCAATATTGGTCATACAGCTGCCTATAAACACTTCGTCAATGTGAGTGCCCTGCACTTCAGACAGAGGTTTAACGTCGTCTGGGTCGTTAGGGCAAGCTAGAATAGGCTCTTTGATTTCATTTAAATCAATTTCTATCACCGCTGCGTATTCGGCATCGGCATCGCCTTCTAGTAATTCAGGGTTATCTAACCATTTTTGCATATTCTCTATACGACGACTAATTGTGCGAGCGTCACCATAACCTTCGCTAATCATCCATTTGAGCATGGTAATGTTAGAGTTTAAGTATTCTGCAATTGGCTCTTCGCCAAGCTTAATTGTACAGCCAGCCGCACTTCTTTCTGCTGATGCATCTGATAATTCAAATGCCTGCTCTACTTTTAAGTCAGGTAAGCCTTCAATTTCTAATATGCGGCCAGAGAAAATATTCTTTTTACCTTTCTTTTCTACCGTTAGTAAACCTTCTTGAATGGCTGCGTAAGGAATCGCATTAACTAGGTCTCTTAAAGTAACGCCAGGTTGGCGCTCGCCTTTAAACCTAACTAAAACCGACTCTGGCATGTCTAATGGCATAACTCCAGTAGCCGCGGCAAATGCCACTAAACCGGAACCTGCAGGAAAGGAAATACCCAAAGGAAAACGAGTATGCGAATCACCACCGGTACCTACGGTATCAGGCAGTAGCATACGGTTTAACCAACTATGAATAATGCCATCACCTGGTCTTAGTGAAACACCGCCACGGCTCATAATAAAGTCTGGCAGGGTATGCTGAGTATCTATATCGATAGGTTTAGGATAGGCGGCAGTATGGCAAAATGACTGCATGGTTAAATCGGCAGAAAATCCTAAACAGGCTAAATCTTTCAACTCGTCACGAGTCATTGGGCCTGTTGTATCTTGAGAACCGACTGTGGTCATGGTTGGCTCACAGTATTGGCCAGGACGAATGCCGGCCACGCCACAAGCTTTACCCACCATTTTTTGGCCCAAGCTAAAACCTTTACCTGAATCGCTGATTTCTGCAGGTTTTCTAAAGAAGTCTGCTGGCGGTAACGCTAAAAACTCGCGCGCTTTTGCGGTCAAACCGCGTCCAATAATCATGGCGATACGACCACCCGCTTGAACTTCGTCTAATAGCACATCGGTTTTTAATTTAAATTCTGCAATTACTTCGCCATTTTTCTCAATTTTACCCGCATAAGGGTAAATATCGATTACATCGCCCATTTCTAATTGAGAAACGTCAACTTCAACCGGTAACGCACCTGCGTCTTCCATTGTGTTGAAAAAGATAGGGGCTATTTTACCACCTAAACAAAAACCACCACCGCGCTTATTTGGAATATGTGGAATATCGTCTCCCATTAACCATAATACCGAGTTGGTGGCCGACTTACGTGAAGAACCAGTACCAACAACATCACCAACATAAGCGACGGGATGGCCCTTCTTTTTAAGTTCTTCAATAATTTCTAGTGGGTTGCCATCAATCCCATCACGCGGATTTTTAAGCATAGCCAAGGCATGCAAAGGAATATCTGGTCGAGACCAAGCATCTTGAGCTGGCGACAAATCATCTGTATTGGTTTCGCCTGGGACTTTAAAAACGGTTAAAGTAATTTTATCTTGCAAAGGTTGACGCGTCTTAAACCACTCAGCGTCAGCCCAACTTTGAATAACTTCTTGCGCAACTTTATTGCCCGCTTTGGCTTTATCGGCAACATCGTGAAACGCATCGAACATTAATAGTGTATGTTTAAGCTCGTTTGCAGCAAGCTGTGCCAGCTCACTATCGTCTAGCAGTTTAACTAAGGTAGCAATGTTGTAGCCACCTAACATGGTACCTAATAATTTCACCGCATGCGCTTTATCAAGAATAGGCGACTCGGCCTCACCTTTTGCTATGGCACTTAAGAACCCGGCTTTAACATAAGCCGCTTCGTCTACACCGGCAGGGACTCTATTAGCCAGCAAATCGAGTAAAAATTCTTCTTCACCTGCTGGGGGAGATTTGAGTAATTCAACTAACTCGGCCATTTGCGCCGCAGATAGGGGTTTGGGGACGATGCCTTGCTCGGCTCTTTCCTGGACGTGATCACGGTATGCTTGTAACACTCTTTAAGTCCTCATTGCTGGTAATTTTGATTAGTTAGTGGCTTAAACACTGATTAAAGCGCTTAACCCTTAATATTTATCATATTTAGACTAGTTCAGACGGTGCGAATTATACCTATTTATATGCCAATAATAAATTAGCAATTCATGATAACTAACATAGTTAAATAGTATAGAACAAAAAACAACCAACCAAATAGCGCAAAGTTAACTATAATGAAGGAAAGGTATTTCCTCCATGACTATTCTACTGACCCAAAATAGCGGTTTAGTAATTAACCGGCTCTCCAGAGAAGTCGCATTCATTGAAATCTTTATACGCAATTATCGGCCTAATTCTATTGTGCTTGCTGCTCAGCCCTGCTCTGGCTGTAAGCAACCCAAGTGAACCTAAAAAACGAGTCTTAGTGATACATTCTTATCACCAAGGGTTTCATTGGACTGACCGAATAATGGCAGGCATTCAATCGGTTTTTGATTCTAAGAATGTTGAACTTTATACCACTTACATGGATACAAAGCGCCACTCTTCCCCTGCCTACTTCTACCAGCTAAAAACCCTTTACCAAACTAAATACGCAAAAGTAAAGTTTGATGCGATTATTTCAACCGATGACCATGCGCTAGATTTTTTAATTACATTTAAAGACGAAATTTTTCCAGGCATTCCTATTATATTTTCAGGTTTAAATGCTTATTCAGAAAACCGCTTACAAGGTAAATCGAATATAACCGGCATTTATGAATCTTATGATGTAGTCGGCACTATTCAGTTAATGTTAAAACTTCACCCCGAAACAAGGTTAATTACCACTATTTCAGATGAAACCCGTTCGGGTAAAATTTTTGCCACACTCATTGAAAAAGCGAAACCAAAGTTTCGGCAACAAGTTAGCTTTAATCACATTAGCAACTTAAACCCACAGGAACTAAAAACAAGACTTGCAAACTTGCCAGATAACTCATTGGTCTTATGGGCAATTTACCTTCGACTACCAAGTGGCGCTACATTTTCAAGTCAAGAAAGCGTTGACTTTATCAGCACGCATAGCCATGTACCAGTCTATTGCATTTGGGATGTGGTAGGACAAGGTGTGGTCGGCGGAAAAATTACCAGTCCAAATTATCAAGGAATAGTAGCAGCCACAACCGCTTGGTCAATTATAAACGGAGAATCAATCAATAATATCCCCGTTTTAGGTGGTCCGCTCAATAATATTTTTGACTATAATCAGCTGCAGCGATTTAATATTTCATTGGATAGTTTGCCATTAGACAGCATTGTTTTAAACCAGCCAAATAGTTTTTACCAACAATATCAAAAGTACATTTTTACCTACACTCTTGTAATCATGCTGCTAACAATAGCGATCATTTTTTTAGTGGTTATTATTTTTCTTAGAAGAAAGCGCGATGAATTTAAAGGGTTAGCGATGCACGACCAACTCACTGGACTATATAATCGCTATTACCTACAAGAATCAACCAGTCTGTTGATTTATCAGGCCATAAGGCATGACTTTAAGCTCAGTCTATTAGTATTAGATCTCGACCATTTTAAAAAAATCAATGATACTCACGGCCACTTGACCGGCGATATCATACTTAAAGAAATCGCGAAATGCATCAACGAAGGAATTAGAGGCGAAGATATTGTCGCTAGAATTGGTGGAGAAGAGTTTGTCATTCTGTTTAATCGATGTGACAAACAAATAGCCGCCCAAAAAGCCGAGCAGTTACGACAAAAAGTCGCTAGGTTAAAACCAAGAGATTTAAATGTTACAGTCAGTATTGGAATAACGGAATTAAAGCCACAGGATAGTCTGTTAGATCTACTTTCCAGAGCAGACTTAGCTCTCTACAGTGCTAAGAACCAAGGAAGAAATTGCGTCGTTATAAATTAAGACCACTGAGAACAATCAGAGAACATAATCGTATTGAAATTACCCCAAGGCTCTTCCTGTAGCCTGAGAAAGCACAGAAGTTGTTAAACTCTCAGCTAACTCATGATTATTTTTTTTTATCTGCTTTACAAAATAGTGACACCCTAAGGATTGCAGAATAACTTTTTCTTCTGAATCTAAACTGCTGTCAACAATTACAGCGCAGCCTAACGCATTAGAAATAGCAACTAAACATTGCACTACCGTTCTCGAATAATGATTTTTATCGATATTATTGGCAAGATCGTTTGTTAAAATAATATAATCGATATTAGCACTTGAAATAATCCCCGTTGGAATGGAAGAGTGCCCTATGTCACCTAAACAAAGCTGAATCCCCTCGCTATTTAAAGCTTCAAGTTCCTTCTTATATAGGATTTTATTATCAATATCTCGCCATTGCTCAAGCACTATGACTAACTCTACGCCAATTTTTTTTAGTTCTCTAGCGAGAGAAATAATTTGTTGTTTATGAATAGGTTTAATCACTTCATTACAAAGGTAACGATAAAACAACTTTTGATGAGAGTTAGCAAGTTTTTCCTGTAATTGTCTGACCGATTTGATTACAGCCGCACTAAATAATCGGTCTAATACTTCCAAATTGCCAGACTTAGTCGCAAGGTCAAATAACGCTTGATAAGAAGCAAACTTTTCGCTGCTCGAAAGATAAGGGACAACACTGTGGCCTAATATTCGGTTTTCGCTCTTTGAATCATAAATTGGCAGGAGCTTACAGTTAATCATCGATTCGACTTCATCAGCGTTAAATTTTTCACTTGATTCCGAATCAAATACATAAAACTGGCTTTTACCATTAGACTTTGCCTGATACAACGCTTGGTCGGCAGCTCTGACTAAAGCAGTGTTATTGTCTGCATTTTGTGGCCGCAACGCAATCCCAATGCTAGTTTTAATCAATAATGTGTTTGATTCATAAGTGAACTCTTTTTCACAGGCAGTTAAAATTTTTCGAGCTACCCAAACGGCCTCTTCTTCTGAGTTTAAGTTAGTTAAAAGAATACTAAACTCATCGCCCCCCATTCTTGCTGCGATGTCTGACTCTCTTATACAAGATTCAATTCTTCGAGCAAATTCCACAAGCAAGCAATCGCCTGCGTCATGACCGTACTTATCATTAACTTCTTTAAAACCGTCTAAGTCGAGCGCGAGTAAAGCGATTGAGTTATTTTGTCGCTTAGATAACGCCATGCTGTAATTCAACGCTTCAGTAAAAGCTAAGCGGTTTTTTAGCTTGGTTAAACTATCCGTAGTGGCCATCGCTCTAAGTCGTTCTTTTTGTACCGAAAGCGAAATAAGCACTTTAAGTTTTGCCAGTAAAATGTGTTTTTTGACCGGCTTTTCCATAAAGTCTATTGCACCAATTTCATAGCAAGCCTGTTCTAATTCTTTAACCGTTCGACCATGCGCAGTTATAAATAATATTGGTGGGGGCTCTTTAAATTGCTGGTGAATGATTTGCGCCATTTCCAAGCCGTTCATCACGGGCATAGAGTAGTCTAAAAGTACGACATCAACTTTTCGCTGTAATAAAACTCTTAAGCCTTCATCTGCAGACGAAGCAGTAATAATATTGACATTAAGAACTTCAAGCATTTTTTCCATTGCAAACAGGTTGGCATCAAGATCGTCGACAACTAAGACAGATAAGCCGGAAAGCTCGCTTTCGGTAGTGATACTTTTATTTTTAGGCATACTTATTACTCCAACAGCTTAAATCATTGCCTTTAAAGAGCTATATTTATTAATAATTAGCGCACTAGGCGTGAGCCTTAATGCTGAATCGGCTAAACTACGAAATTGACATTCATTGGGTTCCATAACACAACACTTTGCACCGGCAGAACTTAACGCCTCTAATCCCATTGCGCCATCACTATTGGCGCCAGATAATAATATTGCCAGTGTGCTTCTTGCTTCTATACCCACACATGAATAAAAGAGTAGATCGATTGATGGTTTTCCATAGCTAAACCTATCATCATCATACACTCTTGCGATACTTCCTCTTTCTTCTAATAACAAATGATACTGTCCACTGCTTACGTATATTCCATTTGGTTTTATCTTCACCGGATTTTCCACATTGATCAGCGAAATTTGAGGTATATTTTTTATATAAGACTCAATGTAAAAATCGCTCGAACGATGAAAAGCGCCAACAATTGGTGGTAAAGCACCCTCACTTTGTAATAATAAATCCGACAACTGCGGCAAACTTCCTGCAGAACCGCCAATTAAAATCCGCTTTATTCTATTCATATCACTAATTTTAGTTGTTATCTCAAAAAACGCCAGTTTTTCGCTCTATCACAAATTAAGGCATATATCGATAAATATTGATTCCTACGCCATATTTTTGTAGATTAACTTCTTGCGCAAAATTTAATAAATTTTCAGCCTCACCTAGCACTAAATAGCCTCCAGGTTCCAAACTCGGTACAATGAGTTCTTTAATTACTTTATGCTGTATCTCTTTATCTAAATAAATCAACACATTACGGCAAAGTATTAAATGCATGTGACCCATCGATGCATTTTGTAGAATGTTATGTCTGGTGAAATGACAGCTTGTTTTAATTTTCTCTGTAAAACTAAAACAGTCCTTTGAAGCTTGAATATAAGGTAATAAGGATTTATCTTGGAGTGATTCTATCTCTTTAAAATTAGATTGAAGTTCTTTCAACTGCTCTATTGGGAATACACCATTTTGTGCAAAAGCTATTGCACTTCTATTTATATCTGTTCCTAATAGAACGGTTTTTTCTAGTAAACCATGTAACTCAAACAACAATGCTACTGAATAAATTTCTGCGCCGCGTGAACACCCGATACTCCAAACCTTTAAAAGATTAAACATTTTTAACTCAGACAATATAGTTTTGTTAATAATTTCAAAATATTGAGCGTCTCTAAAAAAGCTTGTATGAGTTACTGTTAAATATTCGACTAGGTTAGAGACAAGCTCAGCATCTTGCTCAATAAGCTCTGCAAATAAAGCACTTATATCTTTAATACTATTTGTCTGGATAAAACTTTCCAAGCGTCTATGTAAAGCAGCAACTGAATAATGCTTAAAATTATGCTCAGTCGTTCTAGTAAGTAAATGGACGATTAACTCGGTTATTAGAAAGTCTTTACGCATTGCTATTTCTTAGCCTTCTGTACTTCACTAATAGCATCATAGAGCTCTTTAATTTCTACCGGCTTATCAAAAAACTCCACACAGCCTAACGCCCTACACTTTTCTCTGTCTTCATCCGTTCCTTTTGCGGAGAGCACAATCACACCTAAATCAACAAATGAGGGCTGACTTTGCACATATTGAATCAAATCGTATCCATCTTCCTTTGGCATTGTAATATCAGTGACAATCAAGTCTATGGGGTAGCTATCAAGCTTTTCCTTTGCTAAATTGACAGAATCAGCAAGAACGGTTTCATATCCATATCCTTTTAAGGCTAAGCTCAAACTAAAAAGGTTTCTCATATCATCATCTACAAGAAGCACGCAAAAATCTTGACTCTCTTCTTCTTGGCTAACAGTAGACGTTGCCGCTAAACTGCCAAGAATATCGTCGTCGAAATCATTTGGTTTATCTTTGTGATTAGAACCAGTACTAGTATTTAGGTTCTTTGCAGTACTTTTATCGCTATTACTCTTTTTTTGTAGGGAGTCTTCATCTCTTTTAGTGCTACTACTAAGCTGTTTAAATAGTTCCAATAGTCTTTTAAGCGCTTTGTCATTCCATTTTAAAACAGAATATGCGGCACCTTCTATCCACTTAAGTTGATTTGGCAAACTACTTTCAACAATTAAAATAACTATCGCATTTTGTTGTAGCTTGGCAAACTCTCTTTGCAATTGTTCAGCGTCTCTACCTTCAAAAAGAGACTCATCTTTAAAGTAAAAGATGATTAATTGTAAGTCGCTAATGGAGTGAGAGTGCAACTCATTATAACTAACAATATTTGCCGGATTTTTAAACTCGTATAGAGCCAAAAGCTCTGAGGGACATTGGTCAACATTTGCACAAAGCACATAATTGTTGACTTTAAAGGCTTCTGTTTGCTCTTGGTGGCTAGCATCAGTAATTCGGTTACGCTTGCCTTGAAATTCTATCGGTAATTTAAGTGTAAAACAGGTCCCCTGCGGCTCATTATCACTTAAACTAATTTCGCCGTGTAACAATTCACAAAGTTGGCTCGCTATGCTCAAGCCTAATCCGGTACCTCCATATGCTCGTTTTGAGCCATCATCGACTTGCTTAAAAGACTCAAAAATTAAAGCTTTTTGATCATCCGGAATACCAATCCCACTATCGGTAACACTAAAATAAATAAAACTATCATCCGAAGAAACTTTTAAACTAACTTCACCTGATTTACAAAACTTAAAAGCATTCGATAAAAAATTCTTGAGTATCTGAGCCAATCGCTGTGCATCAGACTCAATTTTATCGACCGTTTTATTGTCAACTTTCGCGCTCCACCCAATGCCGGAACTTTCTGAAATTGGTTTAAATTGCTCAAAAAGAATATCGACTATGGGCTTGACACTAAAATACTCAATATGGGTTTTCACTTCATTAGTTTCTATTTTAGCTAAATCTACTAGATCATTAATTAAATCAAGTAATTCCTGGCCACTTTGAAAAATCACCTTCATCGATTCATGAACTTTACTATCGGTTTTATCATGTTGGTACATAATAGTTTGGGCTAACATTAATATGCTATTGAGTGGGCTTTTCAATTCGTGGTTTACTTTAGCCAAAAATGTGGTTTTTTGCCTATTCGCCTCTTCCAGTTTCTCTGCAGTACTGGCTAATTCACTATTAATTTTTTGCAGCTCTTCTTTTTGCAGCAGAGTTTGGTTTTGTTGGAATCTAATTTCTTCGTTAGTTGCCTTTAATTCTTCAGCCTGCATTTCAAGCTCAGTCTCTGACTGCTGCAAAGATTGAGCCTGAGCTTCTAACTCAGCAGTTGACTGATCGAGCTTATCTTTTTGAAGCTGTGTTTTAATTAAAAGTAACCGAGCCTCTTCTTCGGATAACAGTGTTTTAATTAAGATTCCAAGACGCTCGCCTAATGCATTGACCTCATCAGTTCTATCGAAAGCGCCAACAAAGAGTAACTCAAGCACACCGAAGCATTGAGCGCCAGAAATGATAGGTGCGATAACTGAAGTGCATAATTCATGCTCGATAGTTGCGCTGGTGACAGTTAGTTTCTTGTCTGAAACATCAACCATTTTTTGTTCAATATTCCGAAACACTTCTAGTGGCAGCCCATTAATTTCTTTACTGTATGCACTTTTTAGGCTTTCGGGTAAATTAAAACTAGCTTTTAATACAGGTTCTTTTTTTAAAATATTAACACTAATTGCAAACAATGCAGCTGAACTGGCTGAATAGGCATTTACTATCTCGACTATGGCCTTTTCTGAAAAAACATCTAATGTTTCATTTTCAATTGCAAGCTCATTGAGTTTGTCAAATAACAATTGTTGATGCAGTTGCCGCTCTACATTTCGCTTGTTTTCTAATACCTGACTAGCGATTTTACTAATGGCATTAGAGAGTTTATCTACTTCAACTAAATGAGTATTCGACCCTTTTAAATGACTTAGATTACCACTTGCGACTGAGTCAGTATTACTCACTAGCTGCTCAATGGGCTCAGTTATATTAGTCGAAAGTTTTTTTCTAACCTTAATTAAGTAACGAACGAAAAAAGCACTTAAAGCGAGTACAGCCAAAGTTAAAGCCAAAAATAGTGTTAACCAGCGCTTTTCTTTTTCAATGTGGCTTTCCTTGTATACTTTTAAGCTCAATTCCATTTCTTTTGTTAAAGAACTACTTAATAGATAGTTTTTATTCACTAAAGTATCTAAAGCATAAAAATCAGCCCTATTTAGCATATACTTATAATTTGATGAATTATGCCTAAGTCGCGCAAGCTCTTTTTCAAGCGACAACATAAGTTTATCAGTACTGGGATTATTACTTCGTGCAGTTAGCTGGATTAATGCAGCAACACTTTTATTAAGACTTTTATCAAAATCTTGCCATAAAAGTTGAGAGCCATTTTGCTCAACTAAACTAAGAATTTTTGTGGCATTAGTAATATACCCGCGCAAATCGGCCGCTTCGGCTAATATAGCAACGTCATTTTGATGGCGAAGTTCATTGACTAATTCAGTAGAAAGGTCGAAGAGCTTTGTGGCACTTGGTACTAACATGGCATCAAATAAATGGCTTGCTCGGTTTGCTAAATTGTGCTTGCTAAACTCAGAAGCTTGCCATTGATTAAGTTCGATTGAACTTAATGTTTTTTCTAGTTTTCTCTTTTGGTCTGCCGAAAAAATACTGGATATATTATCCCAACGCTGCCATAATAAATTCCAGCGTTCGCCAAGAAATTCCTCGTCGAGCAATTCAACGGACTGTACTTGATTTTCAAAATAGTAAGCTGTTTCTAGCGTCATTAATTCAAAATCAACTAAAGCATTCTCTACTTCACTAATTTCTCTTCTATTCTCGTTTATAAATGAATTAGTCAACAAAACAAAAGCTAATATAAATAAAAAAAGCCCTCCAACAATCCCTATTGTCCACCAAAAGTTTCGGCTTAGTTCGGCTTCTAACTTAATCATTGACAACTCCCTCGCTGACTGAGACACGACCCAATCTTTCCACTAAGTACTTCATTCTCATGAGACTATTAGTAGATAACCGCATGTCTTCTGCAGATTCAACAATTTCTAACATTGGCGGCGCTGGAATTTTTAAATTATAATATTTTGAAATTTGCAATTGATTATTTAAAATACTCATTGCGATATAGTCAACCAAGGTTAATGTTGAGTTATTAGATGAAGAAAGCTCTATGACTAGGCCATCAGATACAGATTGATCAAATTGAGTAACGGCATGCGAAAGGCTGATGAGCAAACTTGTAAAGTCTTTATTTGGCAATTGCCTTGTTTTAACATTCCAATTAACAAGCCGTGTTTCACCATGAAACCTTAGCATTTCTTCGAGCAAAAAGTTGGTTTGTAACATTCTAAAATTGATAATTTGAACGATGGTTTTTTGCTCAATGACTTGGGAAAACCTGGCGGCAATTCTTAGTAGTAACTGAAAAACATCAACCGGCCTTACCTCTTCTCTAATAGTTCCAGTATTTTGATTGCTACTTTGTAGTAGACCTTTAGATTGACTTTCTATATCTTTTGGAATGCCATATAGACAATCTAAAAAAGCGTGGGTTGCATCGACCCATTGAAATATATGGTAGGGCTTAACCTCAGAAGGTATTCTTAAAGTCGCGGGTCTTCGGACTTGCTTATTATTTTGTTGATGCCAAAATTGGGTTAACGAGAATATATCGTAAACTAGCACCATATTATTCCTAGGTAACAAGTTTTTTGCTGTTATATCGAGCTGTGCTCCCTCTCCCGATACACCCAGTTGAACAAGCCGTTCCTCTAACGCCAACGTCAATTGAAAAACGTCTGCAGGCACCACATTATCTATGGTTTTACCTAGTATTCTGTGGCTAGATAGCGGTGTAGCGCCAATATCACTCATTGTGCAGTTTTGCTCGGCTTTTACGCTTAATGACAAAAACAAGCACAGGGCTAATAGCGCTTTAATAAAGGGTAAAGAAAGTTTTTGCATCGTTTTATACCTTAATCCTTTACTTTTAATTATATGAGTTATATAAAAGAGCATAATTGAGTATAGAACATATATAGCAGCTTTAAAGTTAAATTAAGAAAATTTATAACTAAATTTCAATAAGTTAAAGTTAAAAAAGTCTTTTCCGCCATAGGAGGACTCTATGCAAAAAGCAGAAAATGTTTGGCAATTAGCTTATATTAGCCGAGCGGTTAATATTCAAAGTGAAGATGACTTAGTTGAGATTCTTAATATTTCACGTAAAAACAATCTAAAAGCGAGTATTTCTGGCTTTTTAATGTATGGCGATGGCTGTTTTTTTCAAGTAATTGAAGGCCCAAGACTTGAAATTGATAATCTTTACCAGACCTTACTTACAGACACTCGGCACCACTCTCTGGTGCTATTGTTAAATCGAGACATTCCTCAACGATTATTTGACACTTGGAGCATGGCGTTTCGCCGTTTCACTTATTTAAGAACTCGAGAAATCATAGGGTTTAGCGAGTTTTTAGAGGATTATTTGGGTGATAATTTACCAAAAGAAATAAACCCAAACAGCGCATCTAAAGAGCAAGAAGTTGTGCTACAAATCATTCAGCAAATGCGAAAAAGCTATCTAAGAAAGCCGGTAGGCGTAAACACTTAAAGGCTCATGTAATTATTTTGTGCAGCGATTGATTAAAGCAACAAAAATGAAGGGCTACAAATAAAGAGCTACGAATAAAGAACTACAAATAAAGAGCTACAAATAAAGAGCTACAAAAAGATAGTAGCCCTTTTACGAATTTAAGCGTTACTTTGCAAGTAATTTTCTATACCAATTTTTTTAATTAAACCTAACTGCTGCTCTAGCCAATACATGTGATCTTCTTCTGTGTCTGCTAGTAATTTTAATAAAATTTCACGCGATTGATAGTCGCTCTCTTGTTCGCAAACTTTTATCGCAACTTTTAGCGCTTTTGCTACATCATATTCATAGGCTAAATCATTCTCTAGCATTTGAGTAACGTGACTGCCGATATTTAACGGGGTTCGTTTAGATAAATTAGGTACAGCTTCTAAAAACAACATACGGTCAATTAAAAATTGAGCATGTTCTTTTTCTTCTTCGGCTTCATGAGAGATTCTCTCGTCTAGCTTGGTTAATCCCCAGTCTGCGTACATTCTTGCGTGAATAAAGTATTGGTCAAATGCACTCATTTCGTGCTCTAACAGCACTTGTAATTGCTCTATGACCTTCTCGCTACCTTTCATATTTAAACCTTCAGTTTGTTAATTTAACTTAAATGAAACTTAATCAATTTCAGTTTTGTTTACATTGCTGCTTGCAAATAATTAGCAAGACCCATTTTATCAATTTGATACTCTTGAGTCTCAAGCCAATCAATTTGCTCTTCACATTCATGCTGAATGGACTCTAAACATTCTCTTGAAATAAAGTCACTTTGTTGCTCACAAAAAGCAATAGCCTGTTTTAATTGTGTACATAGCTCTTGTTCAAACCTTTGATTACCGGCTAGTGCTTGAGGAACATCTTCGCCTATATAAAGCTTGCCAAGATCCTGCAAATTAGCCAGGCCTTCTAAAAATAGAATACGTTTAATCAGCTTATCTGAAGCTTTCATTAGATAAATTGAATAATCATAATCGTGCTTTTTTAGCTGATTTAAGCCCCAATTTTCATACATTCTAGAATGTAAAAAATATTGATTAATACCGGTTAAAAGTAGCTTAAGCACGCTATTTAACTGAAATATGACTTTTTTGTCACCTTGCATTGTGATAACCCTATATTAGCTAACTGGTTGATTATGGATAGATTATACGCGCTTTTAGTAGAATTTCAGGACTTATATTTGAGATAAAAAATATAAATCGCTTGCTTTAAATGCGAATGATTCCTATAATAGTTTGCATATAGATTAGAGGCACATTATGTTTATTTGTATTTGTAACGCTGTCACCGACAAACAGATTCTTGAAGCAAAAGCCGAAGGCTACACCAGCATGCGCCAAATTCATCAAAAGCTTGGTGTAGGTAACTGCTGTGGCCGTTGTGTACCAGAGGCTAAAGCGGTATTAAAAGGCGCTTCTAGTGTGCAAAAGTATATCCCGAATAATTTTGCGCAAGATAACTTAGTTCCCGCTTAATTTTAACGCTTATCCCTCTCATTTAGGTTTTAAAATGACATTAACAATCAGTTAGATTGCCATAACGCTATAATAAGCAAGCTTTTAATTCATAAATAGTCTATCGAAACCTTTAAGATAAATTATTCATTCTTTATAGACTCTTTTACTCTATTCCATTAAATTAGCAGTAACTGACAACCTATCTTTAAGGCCTCATGAATAACACCGCTAATAGTTGCCGAACTCAAAAACCCCAAGATCTTAGAGTGCATGCTGACACAGCAACTAAACAACTTAAAGCGCTCGCCAATGTTAATCGTTTAATGATCTTATGTATTTTGTCTGAAGGTGAAATGTCAGTAAGTGAATTAAACGAATTAATTGACTTATCTCAAAGCGCACTTTCCCAACACTTAGCTAAGTTACGCGAAGATGATTTAGTAATAACACGACGAGAGTCACAAACGATTTATTATCAATTAAAAGACGGTGTTGCCAAAAATATCATTCACACTTTGCACGACTACTACTGCGCAGAATAACCTTAACGCCTATCATGCGATTTAAAATGTGTAGCTAATTCGGCTGTATACATTTGAATTATGCGAAAACTGCCCAAAAAATGTCTCGTCCTTTTCGCCTTTAAAGTAATTGACTCCAAACGCCAATTTTAAATGATCGCTCATAGCGTATTCTGCTGACGCGCGTAAATAAGCGTCTGACTGCGAGGGAGAGTAAAATAGCATAGCGCTAGAGACTAACTTTTGCTTTAAGCCCAAATGAGTCAGTCTTAAGGTGAATAAGCTTCTACTTTGATTAGGGATTTCTTGCCGCGTTTTACCGGCACTCAATTCACTTTTAACAAACTTTGCATAGTATTCAAGTCGCTCAAGATAAGCTTGAACACCCAAACTAATATTTTTTACTAACTCTTGTTCATATCCAATTAACCAGCGAGACTGGGAGTTAGGAATGCTCGGCTTCAACCCACTTTTATCTTGCCTGCTTTGATAAAATGCCCACTCTAAACTGAGCAATCCCGCGGCAAAGAGGGTACGGCTACTAGCGCCCCAGGAACGCATTTTAGCGTACTTAAAAATTCCTGGCTCGCTGCTACTATTCGGTGATTTAAAATAGCCATCATAAAAATAAACAGCCCACTCTGTTCCCTGGTACGTTTTATGCAAACGCAGACTCATCTCATTGTCATTTGGCTGTGAAAAAGCTAAAGGCGGGTTTGGTTGAGTAATACCAATTCCAGGAATATATAAAGAATAACGCTCACCGCGTGGTAGTACATCGGCCTTAAATTGCGGTAAATAAACTAAGTCAAAATTTAACCAAGATTGAAACCAACTTAATCTCAGCGCGTCGACGGGAGGTTTTAAGTATTGATTGTCACGACCATTAAAGAACGCTTGCCAATCTTTGGGCATAAGGTCATTCACAAATATTAAGTCGCCTAGCCCCCAAGTGATCACCTGTCGACCTAGTTTAACATCAATAGCGTTTCCTACAGGAAGCTGTAAATACCCTTGATAGAGTTCAAAATCTGTTTGCTTAACTAAGTCATCATACACAAGCTCTAGTTCAGCGGTAACACTCAATGCTTTTGCTTGATAGCTAAACTCGTACTGGCCTCTAAGCTCACTGGCAACTATGGGATCTCGGTTAATAGTTTCTTTTTTAATAATCGGCGAATACAACGCGGAAAAACTTAACTGTTGTTGCCATGGACTCGCTTCTTCCCAATTATCTCCAAACGCCTCGTCCCATTCAGAAGCTTGCGTTGTAATAGTGCTGGCTGAAAAAATCGCTAAAAATAGCAATCCTTTGCTCACAATTTTTAAAAAAGTATTTTGCATAAATTAAATCATTAGGCCAATAAACTATCGAGTTAGCCACTCTTGTGGTGGTGTTCTTAAAGAGCGCTCTGTAAATACATTTTGTGGAATACCAATATTGTATTGAGTATTTCTAAACTCTAACAAAGTGTATGAGCCATCGACTAAGTTTTCAGCCTTGGCTCTCACCACTGTTGGAATGCCTTGAATAGTTTTAACTTCAACCGTTTGAATTTTTCTTAACGGTTGGTTATTGGCGTCAAAGTACTCGATACGCTGTGGTAGAAAAGTCTGTTTATCTATTGCCGTTGTGTAATAACTAAACTCAGTAGACTCTGTATCGAGTGGTATATGTTTAATTAGGTAGTGTGTATTAGTCTCGCTGATTAACTCATGTTGATCTTGCTTTACCCCTCTTCCCGATACGTCTTCATATAAATAATGAGAGCCAACAAAACTTGTGCGTTTATCACTGGCGGAAATACGTTTTACTAGGTCAA
Source organism: Aliikangiella aequoris (assembly GCF_053709105.1). Classification (NCBI taxonomy): domain Bacteria; kingdom Pseudomonadati; phylum Pseudomonadota; class Gammaproteobacteria; order Oceanospirillales; family Pleioneaceae; genus Aliikangiella; species Aliikangiella aequoris. Next base: position 1,700,102 of record NZ_CM132298.1, on the reverse strand, counting down.
GTGCAGGCAAATAAAGCCAGCGGTTATCATCAAGTTGTGGCTTTTTCTCTACCAAAAAAACAGTTCCGCTCACATCAGCAGGCCGCGAAAAGACAACTAAATAGAATTGCTCTCCATGTTCAGAGTTTGATAAATTTTTACGCAATATTGTAAATTGCCTAACTTGTTTGCGGCCATGCGCATCCACAATCAACATTCTAGCAATTGCACTCCCATCTTGTCCTGCGTAGTAAGCGGCTTGATTTGCTCTAGTTACAATTTCAAGCGCTGACAAAGCTTCTTTACCTGCTTGTACAGGAGCAGCCTTTAAGTAGTTTGCGTTAATGCCGGCTATTACCAAAATGCCAAATAGCATCCAGCGGAAAATTTTCATTTAGATCTCCTCGACTTTTTGTGGCGCTTTAAACAACCAGGGTTTAAGTAACTGGATACTCGCCGGAATCACGAGCATGGTAGCAAAAGCAGACACAAACATGATAGTTGCTAAAAATGCGCCCACTGTTATATAGGGCACTAAAGGTGCGAGTAATAGCGGAGTAAATCCTAAAGCAATGACAATCGCATTTCTAGAGATGGCACGTGCGGGCTCATTAAAAAGCTTGCCAATAGTCACTTGCCAATTATTTGTTTGCGCCTGTAAAACGCGTATTCTTTGAATAAAATGAATAGCAAAGTCAACTGACAAACCTAATGTTAAGGATGATAAAACAGCGATGGGCATATCGTAATATTTACCGGACCAACCAATAAGCCCATACATAAATAAAATGGTTATCGATAAAGGCAGCATGGCTAATAAGCCGTATAACACAGAGCGAAACAGCAACATCATCATCAGTAGCACAATAACAAATGCGCTGACTAAACTGTCTAACATGCCGCTAACCATTTTGTCTTGCCAAATTAAATTTAAATAAGCTTTACCGGCCCAATTATGACTAATACCGCTTGGTAAAGGGTTAGCTTGAATATAATTTTCAACTAACTCGACAACTTGTGCCATATCTAAGTTATCACCGCTCTTTAACTGTAACCAAACTAAAGTTTTTTGGTAATCAGGGGTTACAAAATGCCAAAGGTCGTGGGGACGATGCGAAGATTGAAACTGGAGTAAAGTCTGTGCGACGCCATTGCTAGTCTCAGGTACAACATAATCTTTCTGCTCTCCACTACGTAGCTCTCGGTTAACCGTCTTCACTAAATCAACCAATGAGTTTGACTTTCCTACCAATCCACTCGCCACTAAATGCTGCTGAAGTTCACTAATATAATTTAATCCATTAGGTGCCAAAAAGGTTTTTAGCTGTACCAATTTTTCATCTGCTAAAGCCTGAATAGCCTCAAGCGAACTAGCAATATCAGCCGACTCTTCAAACAATAAATCGTTAACTAATATATTAATATTTTGTGGCGTAATTTGACTTACGTCGTTAATAATTGCATTAACTTTTTGACGGCCATTTGCACTTAAATCAAGCGCCTGTAAACGTGATACCACACTGTGCGCAAACTCGCGCTCTAACTGAGCTACGTTGGTATTTTCAAACACTAAGTGCGCATCATAAGTACCGGCAAAATGGGTGTTAAGTACTTTATCAGCCACTCGAATTTCATGCTCAGACTTAAACCAGCGAACCGGGTTGTCATTAATTTGAATTTGCTTTACACCAAACACTGAAAATACAATAACAACTAGGCTAAACGTTAATAACAATTTACTTTTCGTTATCGATAATTGCCCTAGTTTAGGCAACCATTGGCTCAGTCTATTATTGCTATTTTCACTATGAAGCTTCGCTTGCATTGCGGATAAAGACTCTGCTGACATTCTTGAAACATAGGCAGGAATAAAAATAATCGTGGCAATAAATGCCAGTAAAATACCGCTTCCCACAAAAATACCAAAAACTTGCACTGGCGGAATGGGAGTTAAAGCCAATGAGAAAAAGCCCGCCGCAGAGGTCACCGATGTAAACAGCATCGGTGTAAATAACCGAAGCGTTACCTGTTTAATCACTTTTTTAGCTTGGCTACCCGCTTTAAACTCGTCGGCAAATTCACTCATTAAATGCACCGAATCTACAACCGCAATTGGCATTAAAAATATCGGAATCATTGAGCTCATAATATGAACGGTAAAACCCATACCAATCATACTGCCCATAATGATTATCACTGTGGCCATTGCTACTATCATTGGCGCAGTCACTAGCGCGGCACTTCGAAAAAAGTACAACATTAAAAGGTAAATAACTAAAGCAGCTAAAGGTGCAGAAATTCCCATTTGAATAAACATTTCTACCCCAAAGGTATCTTCCGCAACAGGTAACCCAGTAATATGGTACTGGTTAACTAGACTTAGTTCGCTAGTTGCCGCTCTAATTTCATTGGCAATACGATAACTTTCATCTTTGTCGAGTATAGGAACGTAAATTGTTGCCGCTTTTTCATCACCAGACACTAAACTATTGACAACAAAAGGTAATCGCCTTGTTTTTTGTTTAAGGGTATTGGCTTGTGATTGCTGCGTCGGCGCACTCGCCATCATCCACTCGAAACGTATTGCCCCTTCTCCGGCTTGTTCAATATTATCTATGGTTGATAAACTATTGACATCGGCTTTTACAACGCCGTTAATATTTAAAATGTGATCGCTTAGCTTTTTAATATCTCGTAAAGATTGCGGATTAAAAATGCTTTCATTTTGAGCAACAACACCAACTACGATGATGTCATTCAGTGAAAACTCTTGCTTTATTTGATTATGATAAACTCTGGCAGGCGCAGCTTTATCCAACATGTTTTCGGGATCGGTATCAACCTGAATTTGAGTAATAAACCCGCCGCATATCAGCGTTAAAGTTAAAAACAAGGCGTAAACCCACAACGGGCGTTGTAACGAAAACTGAATTATCGGTTGACCCATATTAGAAATACCACTTAATGATTGAGTTAAAGCTTTAATTGGCAGCCATTCTATGTCAGAATCACAATATTAGCAACATCTAATATAAAGAGTGTATATTTAACCGAGGTGAATATGAAAAGTCCGATAGACCTAGTCAAACAAGCAAAACAGCAGATTAACGAATGCTCGGCGAGCGAGCTTAAACAAGCATTAAACCCAAATACAATATTAATTGATGTGAGAGAGCCTAATGAATATGCTCAATCGCAAATCCCGCACGCAATTAATATTCCCCGAGGATTACTCGAGTTTACTATTTTACAACACCCGCAAGTAACACAAAAAGCTGGAGAATCTTTAGCAGATACTCGCATATATGTTTATTGCAAGTCTGGTGGACGATCAGCGCTGGCTGCACAGTCGCTACAAAACTTGGGCTTTAACAATGTTCAGTCATTAAATGGCGGTATTGATGAATGGCAAAAGCACTACCCCGGTTAATTAACCATAGCAAATTGGTTGTAAAGGCTTTTGCTACGCTTATGATAATTAAAGTATTAATTCCTTTTTAGTCTTTTTACTGGCAAGCTTGGCACAATTTAAAAATTGAGTGGTAAATAAGGCTGTTATGGGTGCTGGAGAGATTTACGCATTAGCAAGTGCTGTAGTATGGGCATTTGCTGTAATCATGTACACTCGCATTGGCGATCACATGCCAGCGTTTGAGCTTAACTTAGCGAAAAACACTTTAGGTTTGGTGTTAGTAACGCTAACCGCCCTAGCTTTTGAGTGGATGCAGCTTCCGGCAATGCCCGCTCAAGACTGGTTTATTATTATTTTTAGTGGCGTGATAGGTATTGCAATAGCCGACACACTCTATATGAAAGCGCTTAACACCATTGGTGCGGCAAGTACCGGAATAATTGCTGCGCTTTACAGCCCATTCGTTATTTTATTATCAATTATTTATTTAAACGAAACTTTAAACTTTATTCAAATACTCGGCTTATTACTTGTTTTTGGCGGCGTTATTTTAGTTAGTTTAGTTAAGCACTTTAAAGTCATACCAGCGGCTCTAAAATTTAAAGGCATTGGTTACGGTGTACTCTCGGTTTTTCTCACCGCTCTGGGCGTTGTAATTGTTAAACCAGTACTAGAACAACAGCCCTTTTTTTGGACCACGGCAACCCGAATTTTAGCCGGCGTAGTAGCAATGATTGTTTATGCCAATATTATTGGCGCTTGGCAAAAAACCATTGCCGAATATAAAAAGCCCCACAACTGGTTCGCGATTGGAATTGCGAGTTTTCTTGGCGCTTACTTAGCAATGTCACTTTGGCTAGCTGGATATAAATATGCAGATGCTTCAATCGCGGCAATTTTAAATGAAACTACCTCGATTTTTATCGTATTATTGGCGTGGCTTATTTTGAAAGAACCGCTAAACGCAAAAAAGATTTTGGGTATTATTTTGGCGCTTAGCGGAGTTACTTTAGTAGTGCTTAATTAGCTACTGACTTGCATGGCTTGTTATAAAGTATTAAAACGAATCACCTGGAATGAGTACCCACCCTTCCATTAAAACTCTTGCGCTGCGGCTCATTACAACCTTTTCTACTTGCCAGTCGCTGTTATGTTTAATTGCTTTTGCGCCCACTTTTAAAGTACCAGAAGGATGGCCAAAAACTACCTGGCTTCTTTCACCACCGCCAGCAGCAATATTCACTAAGGTTCCTGGAATTGCCGCTGCGGTTCCTATAGCGACGGCCGCGGTTCCCATCATCGCATGGTGTAATTTTCCCATCGATAAAGCTCTAACATTTATATCAATGCAATCACCAGCAATAGCCTTACCGCTCGAAGCGACATAATCTTTTGGCTCAGCAACAATAGCAACTTTGGGCGTGTGTTGGCGCCCAACAGCGTCCGATACACTTTCAATTAATCCCATTTTTACCGCACCATGCGCGCGAATGATCTCGAAGCGCTCTAACGCGGCTTCATCATTATTAATGTCATCTTGTAACTCAGTTCCAGCATAACCCAAAGCTTTTGCGTGCATGAAAATAGTCGGAATGCCTGCATTAATTAAGGTGACTTCAAAGCGCCCAACATTGGGCACATCTAACTCATCAATTAAGTTTCCAGTTGGGAACATCGCAGAATCGCCGTCGGCAGGATTTATAAATTCAACTTGAACCTCAGCCGCTGGAAAGGTCACGCCGTCTAGTTCAAAGTCGCCTATTTCTTGCACTTCGCCATTTATCATAGGAACTTTTGCGACAATCGTTTTTTGTATATTGGCTTGCCAAATTTTAACTTCTGCAATGCCATTTTGGGGAATTTTAGCTGAGTCAACAATACCATTTGATATTGCGAATGAACCTACTGCGGCAGTTAAATTCCCACAATTACCGCTCCAATCAACAAATGCTTTATCTATTGCGACTTGACCAAACAAATAGTCTACGTCGTGGTCTGGCTTTTCACTCTTAGACAAAATAACGGTCTTACTAGTACTTGAAGTTGCTCCCCCCATTCCATCGGTTTGTTTAGCATAAGGGTCGGGACTACCAATAACTCTCAACAATAATGCGTCTCTTGCCGCACCGGGTTGTTGTGCGCTAGCAGGCAAATCCTTTAGGTTAAAGAATACCCCTTTACTCGTACCGCCACGCATATAAGTGGCGGCAATTTTAATTTGCGGTACATAAGTCATAATTTAAAGTTGACCTTTATTATCAATTGAGTGATGTGTTTATTCGCGTTGCATTACCAAAAAATCACAAAAAATATTTACTGCTTTGATTCTAAAAAATCTTGCGCAAAACGTTGTAAAACTCCGCCAGCAGTATAAATAGAAACCTCTTCCGCTGTATCTAAACGACATTTAACCGAAACTTGGGTTGTTGCACCGTCGGCTTTTTTAATTACTAAGGTTAAACTAGCACCAGGTGCAGGCTCGCCAATTACATCGAAAGTTTCGGTTCCATCTATGCCATAGGTATGGCGCGTCTCACCATTGACAAATTCTAGTGGTAAAATTCCCATTCCAATTAAATTAGTACGATGAATTCTTTCGAAACCTTCCGCTACAATTACCTCAACACCTGCTAAACGCACCCCTTTGGCAGCCCAGTCACGTGATGACCCTTGTCCGTAATCTGCGCCCGCAATAATAATTAATGGTTGCTTGCGCTGCATATAAGTTTCAATCGCTTCCCACATTCTTACGACTTGACCTTCTGGCTCTATCCTAGCTAACGATCCCTGTTTAACCTGGCCATTTTCTAAAACCATTTCATTTAAAAGTTTAGGGTTTGCGAAAGTGGCTCGCTGTGCGGTTAAGTGATCGCCTCGGTGAGTCGCATAGGAGTTAAAGTCTTCTTCTGGTAAGCCCATTTTAGCTAAGTATTCTCCCGCTGCACTACTCGCTTGAATGGCATTTGATGGAGACAAGTGATCGGTGGTTATATTATCGCCTAGCACCGCTAAAGGTCGCATTCCTTGCATTGTTCGCTTACTTGCTAATGCGCCTTCCCAATAAGGCGGGCGACGAATATAAGTACTCTTTTCTCGCCAATTGTAAAGCGGATTAATTTTTTCAGCATAGTCGACTTTAATATCAAACATTGGGTTATAAACTGAAGTAAATTGTTCAGGCTTAACGCTTTGTTTAATAACTGCGTCTATTTCTTCATCACTTGGCCATATATCTTTTAAAGTAATTGGAGTGCCATGTTCGTCAAAGCCTAAAGTGTCTTTTTCAATGTCAAAACGAATAGTACCCGCAATCGCATAAGCAACAACTAATGGTGGCGATGCTAAAAATGCTTGGTCAGCATTAGGATGAATGCGACCGTCAAAGTTTCTATTGCCCGACAATACTGCCGTGGAATACAACTTACGTTCTTCAATTTCTTGTTTTATTACTGGGTCTAATGCACCACTCATACCATTACATGAAGTACAAGCAAAACCAACGACTCCAAAACCTAAGGCTTCTAATTCCGGTAGTAGCTTTGCTTCTTCTAGGTATAGTTTTACGGCTTTAGAGCCCGGTGCTAATGAGGTTTTTACCCAAGGCTTACGTTGCAGCCCTAACTTATTCGCGTTTCGTGCTATTAACCCAGCGGCAATCATATTACGAGGATTACTGGTGTTTGTGCAGCTTGTGATAGCAGCAATAATACAAGCCCCGTCTGGCATTTTGCCGGGCTCATTTTCAACCACGCCACTTATTCCTTTACTGGCTAAATCACTCGTTGCAACTCGGTTATGCGGATTAGATGGCCCAGCGATATTTCTCACGACACTAGATAAATCGAAACTTAATACTCGTTCATATTCTGCATTTACCATAGCGTCTGCCCACAACCCCGTTTGCTTGGCGTAGGTTTCAACTAATTTAACTTGCTCAGCTTCGCGGCCAGTTAGGGTTAAATAATCTATCGTTTGCTGATCAATATAAAACATTGCAGCAGTCGCTCCAAACTCAGGAGTCATATTTGAAATTGTTGCTCTATCACCGAGTGTTAAATGCGAAGCGCCTTCACCGTAAAACTCGAGATAACTAGACACTACTTTAGCGTTTCTTAAAAACTCAGTTATGGCTAAAACAATGTCCGTACTGGTAATACCCGGTTGCGGTTTACCGGTAAGCTCAACACCAATAATATCCGGTAAACGCATATAAGAAGCGCGCCCTAACATAACACTTTCTGCTTCTAGCCCACCAACGCCAACAGCAATCACTCCTAACGCGTCAACCATTGGTGTATGGCTATCTGTGCCGACCAAAGTATCCGGAAATGCAACCCCCTCTCTGGCTTGAATAACCGGTGACATTCGCTCTAAATTAATTTGATGCATAATGCCGTTACCCGGTGGAATTACATCAACATTTTTAAATGCTTTTTTAGTCCAGTTAATAAAGTGAAATCTATCTTCATTACGACGATCTTCTATCGCTCTATTCTTTTCAAAGGCATCTTTATCATAGCCACCATGTTCTACCGCAAGCGAGTGATCGACAATTAGTTGTGTTGGTACAACCGGATTAATTTGTGCAGGATCACCGCCTTTTTCGGCAATCGCATCGCGCAGACCGGCTAAGTCTACTAATGCGGTTTGCCCCAAAATATCATGACAAACAACTCTTGCTGGATACCAAGGAAAATCAAGCTCGCGTTTTCGTTGAATAATTTGTAACAAAGCATCATTTAAATCACTCGGCGCACAGCGTCTTACCAGGTTTTCTGCAAGCACTTTAGCGGTGTAAGGAAGTTTTGCGTAAGCGCCACTTTGCAAAATTTCAACTGCTTGTTCGGTATCAAAATAGTCAAGTTGAGTTCCGGCTAATGGCTTTCGAAATTGAGTGTTCATTTAAAGATTCCAAATTGGTGTGGGTTTAAAAGTAATCATTAATGTCATGTTAAAGCAAAAACTAAACCTATCAGTTAATTTTTAATTCAGTCGAGTTCAAGCTTTTGTTGTAAGTTAATTCGCGTATATTGAATATGACGCCTCATCAGCATTTCAGCTAACTCTGGGTCTCTATTAGCAATCGCATTGACAATATTTTTGTGTTCATCAAAAGCAGTCGTCACTCTTGGCCCTGCCATTCCTAGTTGAACGCGATACATTCTAACTAAATGATATAGGCCATCGACTAGCATTCTAATTAGGTGAGCGTTTTTACTCCCCTGAATAATTCGATAATGAAAATCAACATCACCAGCTTCTTGATAATAGCTATCTCCGCCTTTAATCGTGTGAAAATGGCTATTGAGTAAGCTTTTTAAATCAGCGATTTCGGCGTCACTCATGTTTTCAGCGGCAAGCCGCACGGCCATTCCCTCTAAAGACTCGCGAACTTGATATAATTGCTCTAGACCGACCGCTGTTAGCGCAACCACTCTAGCGCCTACATTGGCCTTACGCTCGACTAAGTGACAAGATTCCAACCGGTTAATCGATTCTCTAATCACCGCACGGCTTACGCCGTATTTTGCTGCAAGCTCGGTTTCACTTAGCTTTGAGCCAGCTTGGATATGACCTTCAACGATATCTTGGCGCATTTGCACAAAAGTTTTATCGGTCGCAGTAATCGGTTTTTGAATACTAATCGCTTGCATAATACTCTATTGTAAAACACGCCAATACGGGTGCAAAAAATCAAATAACGTCAAATATTGTCGACAATACTAGCACCTCTCTCTAAATAATCAAATGAATTGGCTTAAATTGTCGACATTTTTAAAGCTATGAGTTCAGGGGGATTGCAACCAGAAAATCAATAAAATCTACTACCTTTGCACACATCACAAAAATACTGCTAAAAATCATTTACAATTTGCTACTTTCCCTAGGCCGTGCAACTCGGTATGGTATAGCCCTAAAAAAACAATAGACAAATATAAAAATTTAGCCAACGGAGACTTCATCCAATATGAAAACCACAAAAAACCCCAGTTTTAAATTATTGACCTCTTCCCTTTTAGTTTCGAGTTTACTGTTAGGTTGTGGAGAATCAAAAGAAGCCGCACCACAACCAGAAAATGCTGCCGTCTCTAAACCTGCCCCGGCCGCACCCGTTAAAGCGGCAGAGCAAAATACCCTATTGCAAGAGTGGACTGGGCCTTACCAAGGCGTACCAGCTTTCGACAAAGCCAAACTTGAAGATTTAAAACCAGCGCTAGAAATTGCAATGCAAAAAAACCTTGCTGAAGTAGAAGAAATCGCTAATAACCCAGCCGATCCTACATTTGAAAACACCATTGTGGCGATGGAAAAAGCCGGTAAAGAATTAAGCCGCATATTTACTTACTGGGGAATTTGGAGTGCCAATAAATCCACGCCAGAATTTAGAGCAATCCAAGGCGAAATGGCACCGAAGTTATCGGCTTTCTTCTCGAAAATAAACCAAAACGAAGCCTTATTTAATCGCATTAAAGCTATCTATATGAGTGACGAAATGAAGTCGCTCAGTGCCGATGAAAAACGCATGGTAGAACTTCGTTATCAAGGCTTCGTTAGAAACGGCGCAACCTTAGAAGGTAAAGCTAAAGAGCGATATGCAGAAATTAACCAAGAGCTAGCCAAACTCCATACACAATTTGGAAATAACGTACTACATGATGAAGAAAATTACGTTACTTACATTAATAAAGACCAGCTAGCTGGATTACCAGAGTCATCAATTAAAGCCGCTGCCGCAGCCGCCAAAGAACGCGGGAAAGAAGGTGAGTTTGCAATTACGAATACACGTTCTTCTATGGATCCATTCTTAACCTATTCTGAAGAAAGAGAGCTACGTAAGAAAGTTTGGGAAACCTACTACAATCGCGGCGATAACGGCGATGAGTACGATAATAATGAAATTATCACTAAAATCTTAAAGCTTCGCGACGAGCGTGTAAAACTTCTAGGCTATAAAAACTATGCTTCTTGGCGCTTAGAAGATCGTATGGCGAAAAAGCCAGAGAATGCGGTCAACTTAATGGAATCAGTTTGGCCGGCAGCAATTGCTAGAGTTAAGCAAGAAGTAGAAGATATGCAAGCGATTGCCGACAAAGAAGGCCTTAATGACAAAATCAAACCTTGGGACTATCGTTTTTATGCCGAAAAAGTAAGACAAGCTAAGTACGATTTAGACTCTAATGAAGTTAAGCAGTATTTACAGCTTGATAAGCTTAGAGATGCCATGTTTTACGTTGCCGGGCGATTATTTAACTTTAAGTTCACCCCTATCACCGATGGTAGTGTACCTGTTTTTCACGAAGACGTTAAAGTTTGGGAAGTTACCGATAAAACCAGCGGCAAAAATATTGGTTTATGGTATTTAGACCCATTTGCCAGACAAGGCAAACGTTCCGGCGCTTGGGCAACAAGCTACCGTAGCCATAGTACTTTCGACGGCAATAAAAATGTGCTTTCGTCAAATAACTCAAACTTTATGAAAGGTGCACCTGGAGAGCCTGTTTTAATCTCTTGGGATGATGCAACCACCTACTTCCACGAATTTGGTCACGCATTGCACGCGTTATCTTCAAAAGTAAAATACCCAAGCCAAAATGGCGGCGTGAGAGACTACACTGAATTTCAATCTCAGTTGTTAGAGCGCTGGTTGTCTACCGACGAAGTTATTGATCAATTCTTAGTTCACCACGAAACCGGTAAACCTATGCCTAAATCGTTAGTCGCTAAAATTAAAAATGCGGCAACTTTTAATCAAGGGTTTAAAACGACCGAGTATCTGGCGTCAGCAATCATCGATATTAAGTTACATATGACTGATCCTACCGATCTAGATCCAGACGCCTTTGAGCGCGAGACATTAGAGAAGTTAGGTATGCCTTCTGAGCTAGTTATGCGCCATCGCACCCCACACTTTGGACACATTTTTAGCGGCGAAGGATACTCTTCAGGCTACTATGGTTATATGTGGGCAGAAGTTTTAACTTCTGACGCAGCAGAAGCGTTTGCAGAAGCGCCCGGCGGTTTTTACGATAAAGAAGTTGCGGATAAATTAGTGAAGCACTTATTTAGCGTTAGAAATGCAATAGACCCAGCCGAAGCTTACCGTTTATTTAGAGGAAGAGACGCCAATGTCGACGCCCTAATGAGAGATCGCGGTTTTCCTGTGACTAAGTAAACTTAAGCAATCATTAAGCGAAACATTCAGTTTCGCGCACAAAAAAAGCGACTTAAATGTCGCTTTTTTTGTGTTTAAATTTTAAGACTATTTAAATCTTGAAATACTGCGTTTAGTTGCATTAATGGTCTTCCAACCATATGCTTTACCGGTAATGCCAAATGGTTGACCACCAACACTCCAGTTAGGGTTAGCAAAATAGTCATACTGAGTTGCACTTCCAAATACATGTGGATACGCCATGATACTCGCAAACGAGTTTTGTACGCCATGCCCCATGCCATCGACATAGACTCCACCACTCGTATCACCTTGCTTTCTAGAGTGTGCATTACCTTGGTTATGCCCTAGCTCATGAACAAAAGTAGTGGCTCCACAGTCAACTGCAGTAATACTATACATTTTACCATTTTGCGAAGAGTATAAGTTTCCATTTGCACCTTGACCAACCCAAGCAATACCGCAAGAAATTAATCCAGGTTGACCCGCAGATTGGCCTACCCCCAGCACTGCAACCATGTCAGCACGCCAATCATTTCTCATTCCTTGTACCCAAGAGCTGTTGGTGACAGAGTTAAGCCAAGAGCTAGACGGTGTAATTGTGTAGTTACCTAAGTTTTTTGTCCCAACTAAGCGCAAAGTAATATTAATACCGTTTTGACTATACACTTGGTTACTAAAAGAAATTAACTGGTTTATTTTTGTATTAATGTTTCCAGTTTTAGCAACCGCGCTATTATCATACATAATACCGATATCAATCGTTTCCGCTTGAGCTCCAAAAGCACCACTCGCTAATGCCAATATACTCGCGGCTTTTATTAATTTTTTCATTGTTATTCTCCTAATTATAATGGTGTGTCACTCGCCTGAGCAGGCTCTGGCTCTATGACGATTAGCTCATCCGCAGGAACTGGGACAGCCTCCGATTCGATATGGCTTTGATAAAGGTCGCGTTTTGCTGCGATCCACCCATACTGCTCCTTAGTTTCAAATACATAATTCCCTGATGGCGCGGTAAGTTGACCATAAAGTGCATCGGCCCCAACGGTTAGAACGGTAGTGTGTAACACACCATCGGAACCCACTAACCGACCAAAAACACTTTTGTCACCATTGTCGAATATTGTGGTATTAGTCACTTCCGCAGAAAAAGTTTCTGATGTTTGCGGAATATCTAAATTAAAAGTATCGCCTATCTCAAGCGCTCTTAAAGCCTGTAAGTCAAATTCTACGTAAGCTTCACCATTTAAATCTTGCGGTAATACACCAGCAGCTTCTAGGTATGCTTTTGCTTCAGTAGAAGTTCGCGAAATTCCTGAAAAGGCTGCTTGACTGTTTGTTTCTTGGACTAATTCGCGAGGCGTTTCAGCTTGCTCGTTTTCAGTTATTTTTACGGTTAAATCTTGATGCTCAATTGGCTCGTTAGAATCGACTGGAGTAATTAATTGGGATGAACTTTGTAACAGCTCACGAGGAATTTCGGTGGTTTCGTTTTCACTTAAATAGATATAAGCAAATAGCAATAAAGCGGCACTAATAGCGATAATTATTTTTGTTTTCATTGTTACCTCTAACTTGTTATTTTTTTAGGTCGTGGCTTAATGGCATACAATAATTTAGGTTTTAAGAAATCCTAAGCAATTACCTGTTCATTTTTCGAACAACGAGGCTATGCCTAATATTTTTAAGATGCAATAGTAAAAAGTGTGAAAATTAACAATATCTCAAAAATGATTTTTTAAAACACTGAGACAAGAATTATTTTATAAAATATTGGTAAAACCACAGCCAAAATTCACCAATAAAAGCTGTATATACAAGGACTTAGCCTTATCATGAAAAATTATAAATAGGTTAGCTTTTTGGTTTTTTTAAGGTGATTTTTTTCTAACTGAAGTGATAAAAACGGCTATTAGAATTAATTATAATGGTGAAAAATTTTGTATTACCTGCAATAACCAAGAAACTGTTTTGTATACTAACGGCTACCTAAAATAAGTTAATAAAAGTAGCCAAAAGGATTTTTTCTAGACGAAAAAAAACCTTACGAAAGTAAGGCTCTTTAATTTGGTACCAGAGGCCGGACTCGAACCGGCACACTATCACTAGCGGGGGATTTTGAATCCCCTGTGTCTACCAATTTCACCACTCTGGCATCAATTTGAGGGGCAATTATAACTGATGTTTGGCCTATTGCAATCAATCAAACCTGATTTTTAAGATTAATTCTGGTTTAGTATAAATATTAACCTGAGCTAAAATTTACAGTGACTCAAAATCTTCTGGAGAGCCCCCTCCCCGACGTTTTATTACTGGGTAACCATCTAACATATCAATCACTGTTGTCGGCACATCACTTACCCAGCCGCCGTTAATGACCATATCAACTTTGCCTTGTAATACGTCAAAAATATCTTCGGGATCTGCTAATGGAATTTCTTGATCTGGCATAATTAAGCTTGTTGTCATTAAAGGCTCACCTAAAGCTTCTAACAATGCCAATGCAATTGGATGTTCAGGCACCCGAATACCAATTGTTTTCTTTTTAGGGTGCTGCAAGCGGTTAGGCACTTCAGGAGATGCTCTTAAAATAAAGGTATAGGGGCCTGGAGTATGGTTTTTTAAAACTCTAAAGGAAGTATTATCCACTCGCGCAAAAATGGCGAGTTCTGAAAGATCACGACAAACTAAAGTAAAGTTATGAGACTTATCTAATTTTCTTATTTTACGGATTCTATCAAGTGCTTTTTTATCGCCAATATGACAACCGAGTGCATATCCTGAATCAGTAGGATAAACAATTAAGCCGCCATTACGAATACAGGCAACCGCTTGAGTAATAAGCCGAGCCTGTGGATTTTGAGCATGTACTTCTAATAATTGAGTCATTAATTGACGGCTCCTGAGCAATTATCCTTGTATGACCATGGATCAGTTTTTTATGTGAAATACTAAAAGCTGCAGTATATAAAATTTTCCAACAACCTATCAGCTTTTATTTGAGTTAATCTGTGATAATCGACAAACTAATTCAACAGTATTTCTTTCACATGAGAAATTTCACTATCTAAATATGGAAAGCGCCCTAAATCAGTCCATTTTAAATTAGGGTAATGAAAGTCTGAACCAGAAGAAGCTAACAACTGGTTTTCGTTTAGTTGAATTTTTAACCAATTCATTTTATCTGGCGTTAAGCTTGGATAAGCTAGCTCTATTGCGTCTCCGCCTGCCTGACTAAATGCTTTAATAAGATAACTCAATTTCCTATTTGATAAAGGGTAGCGCGTTGGGTGAGCCAAAACTGAAACTCCGCCAGCTTGCTTAATCAAATGAATGGCATCTTCTAAACTCATCCACTGCTTGGGAATTTTTATTCTGGCTTGCTTTCCAATATATTTTTTAAAAGCTTGCTGCCTATCTTTAACAAAGTTTAACTCTACCATAATTTGAGCTATGTGGCTGCGGGTGACTACTTGTTTGACCGATGCTTTACACGCCTCAAGAACACCTGTAACTCCGGCTTTAACTAAGCGCTCTTCAATAAGCGCTGCCCGTTGCCAGCGTTCATTTTGTTGAAGTTTAAGCGCTTCGTTTAACACGGTATTGCTGGGGTTGATTTTTAAACCAACAATATGAACTTCACCAAACTCAGTAAGTGCCGATATTTCTACGCCTGCAATAATTTGAATGGGTCTATCACTTTTTTCCGCTGCAGCGAGTGCTTCATCGATGCCAGAAACCGAGTCATGATCAGTTAAAGCCAAATAATCGATTTCTCTAGCAACGGCATACTGGACTAAATCGGTCGGAGTTAAAGCACCATCTGAAAAGTTGCTATGGCAATGAAAGTCAAATCGTTTATTCAATTAGAGTCCTAGGCGTGCGCTGTTACGGGCTATTGGGGTAAATTATAACAAACCCTCAGCTAAAATAATTTTTATTCCTGCAGTTTAAAGTCAACACAACTAAAAAATGAGCGTTAATCTGGATTAAATATTTTACTTTTATTAAAAATACGCCTGAATCACCCGATACGGATTATTTAGATAAGCCTAATTGAGCTAGCTTCATACTCTTAAACTCGCTAATATAACCGCATATTTTTTAATAAGGTTTGAATAGATGAAACTCTTTTTTGACTACTTGCCGATCATTGCTTTTGTCGGTATTTATTTTTATATCGACTCAGATACGCCTTTATATCCAGCAGTTCAAGGATTAATGGTTGCTTCGGTAATACAAACCATTGGTGCGAGACTTATCACCGGCAAGTTTGAAAAGCTCCATTTATGGATGCTAGTTGTAACTTTGGTTTTCGGCGCTTTGACTTTAGCTTTTAGAGCACCCGAGTTTGTACAGTGGAAAGCGAGCATTGTAGTTTGGATAATGGCGGCGGTTTTCTTATTCCGTCAACTTGTACAAAAAAAATATTTAATTAAAGACTTATTAAAAGCAGCTCTCGATGAAGGCCTTAGTGTCCCTGAAAAGGTTTGGCGTCAAACTAACTTAATATGGCCTATTGGTTACTTTTTATTTGGTTTTCTCAACTTGTATATTGCATTCAACTTTTCTGAAGCATTTTGGGTAAAGTTTAAGCTTTTCGGGTTGATGGGTTTAACTTTCGCTTTAATGGCGTTCACCATTTACAAACTCTTTCCTTATTTTGCGATTGAAGATTCACCTCAGAGCCCTAACAAAGACAGCCAACAGTTAGATGATAAAAGCCACACAGAAAATTAGTAAAAGAAATCCACGGAGCCCACTTGAATATGTTTTACGCTATTATTTCAGAAGATATAGAAAACAGTTTGTCTAAAAGACAAGCTAGCCGACCTGCTCATTTAGAAAGATTACAAAATTTACAAGCCGAAGGACGCTTGTTATTAGCCGGACCTCATCCGGCAATCGACTCTGATGACCCTGGCCCTGCGGGCTTTACCGGTAGCTTAATAGTTGCTGAGTTTGAAAGCCTAGAAGCTGCAAAAAGCTGGGCAGACTGCGACCCTTATCTGTTGGCAGGTGTTTACCAAAAGGTAACAGTTAAGCCCTTTAAGAAAGTACTTCCTTAAATATAAAAACAGACTTTTAAAATAAACTTTAAAAATTTATCAGCGGAAAAAATTAATCTATGAATCAAGCAAGAATCAATAAAATGCAGTTGTTGTTAGAGCAGGCTTTCCAACCGTCGGTCTTAAACATCAACGATGACAGCCATTTGCACGCTGGGCATGCTGGCGCACAAAGCGGAAAAGGACATTTTAGCTTAGAAATTAAAAGCAAGGCTTTTGAAGGGCTACGTCCAATAAAACAGCATCAACTGATTTACGCAGCGTTAGGTGAAATGATGCAAACCGACATTCACGCTCTGGCCATAAAAGTCTTAAACTAACTTCACAGCGTGTTTTTAAAGAAATTTAAACGAAAAAAAAGCGCGTAATACGCGCTTTTTAGATTTAGCATTAAGCTACACATTAAAGATACTAGAAAGGCTTAACCCTTGACGTTCTAACATAAAGCGTAGTCTTCTTAATGCTTCAACTTGAATTTGGCGTACTCTTTCTCGTGTTAAGCCAATTTCCATTCCAACGTCTTCTAAAGTCGCAGCTTCATAATTCAATAAGCCAAAACGTCGCGCTAATACTTCTTTTTGCTTTTCACCCAGTTGATCTAACCAAAACTCAATGCTTTGCTTTAAATCTTCTTCTTGTAAGCGTTTAGACGGACCGCACTCACGTTCATCAGCAATAGTATCGAGTAAAGGCTTGTCGTTGTCGGCACCAATAGGGCAATCAACCGATGAAATTCGTTCGTTTAAGCCTAGCATTCTTGCCACTGTTTCAACTGGCTTGCCTAACTTTTTGGCAATGTCTTCGGCAGTTGGCTCATGATCGAGCTTTTGAGCTAATTCGCGCGAAGCACGTAAATAAACATTTAATTCTTTTACTACATGAATTGGCAGGCGAATTGTACGCGTCTGATTCATTATGGCGCGCTCTATGGTTTGTCGTATCCACCATGTCGCATAAGTAGAGAACCTGAAACCACGCTCTGGATCAAACTTTTCAACAGCTCGAATTAACCCTAAATTACCTTCTTCAATTAAATCAAGCAAAGCAAGACCGCGATTATTGTAACGGCGAGCAATTTTCACTACGAGTCTTAAGTTACTTTCAATCATGCGCTTACGAGACGCTTCACAGCCTTTTAAGGCTTTACGAGCGAAATAGACTTCTTCTTCTGCGGAGAGTAACGGCGAGGCACCAATTTCGCCTAAATACATTTGAGTGGCGTCAAAACCGCCTTCTCTTTTACTAGCGGTATCTACTTTAAACTTCTCTTGAACTTCAATTTCTTCTAAATGGGCACTTTCTGGCTCGGCTAAATCTAAATCACTAGCCACTATCTTAGCTTTCTTAGTGTTTTGTTTTGGCATTCTTTTGCTCTCCACCTTAAGGACGGCTGTCCTAGAATATCAAAGTCAGAGTACGTTGCATAACTGACTCGCTTCACTGCTGCCTGACTGCTTTTAATTGGCTGATAAATAAGCCTAATTAAGCGGTTCTTCATAGCTATATTAAGTTTATCGACACTATTTAATATAACTTTAGGTTTTTAAAAAATATTTTTAATTTTTCTCAGGTAAATAGTTTAATGGGTCAACTGGCTTACCTTTATAACGAATTTCAAAGTGCAATTTATCACTTTGAGTTCCGCTACTACCTACATCAGCTATTCTTTGTCCAGCGTTTACAAATTCATTTTCAGACACATGGATTTTTTCGTTATGAGCATAAGCACTTAGGTAATTGTTATCGTGTTTAATGATAACTAAGTTACCGTAACCTTTTAGTCCATTGCCCTTATAGACAACTTGACCAGGTGCTGTTGCTCTTACCGGCTGACCTTTTTTAGCAGCAATGTCCAAACCTCTATTTGCATTCAAGCGGCTTGAAAACTTACCTACTATTTGTCCGTCAGTCGGCCAAATCCAATTTATTGACGCATTAGCGC
This sequence comes from Aliikangiella aequoris, assembly GCF_053709105.1. Classification (NCBI taxonomy): domain Bacteria; kingdom Pseudomonadati; phylum Pseudomonadota; class Gammaproteobacteria; order Oceanospirillales; family Pleioneaceae; genus Aliikangiella; species Aliikangiella aequoris. Next base: position 1,681,524 of record NZ_CM132298.1, on the reverse strand, counting down.
GCACTTGTTGCGATTTCGCTAAGGCTTTTGTTTGTTTTGATTGTTTGCCATGCTGAGACTTTCTCGCATGACTCACAGCCAATTTTTGTTGCGGTCCCTTTCGGGAAGAACCTTTATGCTGCTTATTCGCATAAATGTTTTTTGTATTCGATAAATTTATATTACTCTTTTTTGATCCAGTTGCAAGCTCTCTGGCAGAATTTTTGCGAGTTTTTCCCGGATTTTCATTTAGGTTTATTGGGTGCTGCAATATTTCTTGATTTAAAGCCGCAATAAGCGATTGATGATCATAGAGTTTTTCATCAACGGCTCTTTCAAATTGAAGTTTTTGTCCAGGGTAGATCAGGTTATTTTTGAGTTGATTAATAGCAATTAGCTCATCCACATCAATCGCATTTTCCCACGCGATTGAAAACAAGGTATCGCCAGGCACTACCGTATATTCATTAGGACGCACGCTTATAGTTTCTAAGTGAGAAACGGCTTGAGAGATGTTTTGTTTAGATTCCAGTGCCGAGTCGCTAGCATACAAATCATACACAGGCGCAGGCGCATGTGTACCACACCCTGCCAAAACAGCGGCGAAGAGTACAGAAGTCTTGTGGTACCTAAATAGCAATGACCGACTCACGCAAATTCCTGAAATTACGGTTAGACTTAAAGTCTGAACAAACTTGTCAAAGAACAAAACTAATCTAAGAACTGAAATTGTCTACGAAACTACATAGGCGCCAGAATGATCGATTAGTTAACCGAGCGATTAGTTAATAAATTAATTTAACTATCACCCTTAAATAACTGTTTTTCAACACTTTAAATATATTTGTACAACAAATAACCGCAAATAGCAAGAATCACAATGGACCAACCGATATAATCTACAATTTGGTGTAGCTTTTTCTCCATTTTCTCACCGCCTAGCTTCATTAAGCCTGCCACTAAATAAAAACGACCGGCTCGACCAAACAAAGAAGCGATAATAAAAGGAATGAGTGCCATATTTAAGGCACCGGCTGAAATCGTAAACACTTTGTAAGGTATTGGCGCAAAACCCACAATAAAAACCACCCAAACACCATACTCAGCAAACCAAATTACTGATTTAGCATAGGTGTCCATATAGTTAAATTGAATTAATAAAGGCTCAATTAGGCTATCGAAAAAGTAAAGCCCCAAAAAGTAACCGAAAACACCGCCTAAAACGCTGGTCACGGTTGCGACTAATGCGTAATGCCATACACGGTCAAGCCGCGCTAAACACATAGGCGCCAGCATAACATCGACAGGTATAGGAAATATAATTGACTCGGCAAAGCTCATTACCCCGAGATAATAAACAGCGTAACGATGCTTAGCCCACGCCAGACAGGCTTCATACATGCGAGTAAAAATTTTCACTGAATAGTCCCCCCAAGCAAGGGTACAAACTTTACTTCTTCTACGATCATGGAAGAGATCCCTTCTTCGTCTTTTTCTAATAAATGTAATTGTTGATCACCATTTTTCATAGTAACCGGTATAACCATTCTGCCGCCGACCGCTAATTGATCGATTAGGGCTTGAGGAACTTGGTCTGGCGCTGCTGTGACGATAATTGCGTCAAACGGAGATTGATCTTCCCAGCCTAAATAACCATCTCCGTGACGATGAGTGACATTGTGTAAGTTCAACAGTTTAAAACGCTCAATCGCTTGCTTTTGAAGGGGTAAAATTCTTTCAATTGTGTAAACTCTTCGCGAAACACCAGACAAAACGCTGGTTTGATAGCCGCAACCAGTGCCAATTTCTAGTACATCATTCATTTTGCCGCTCATAACTAATAGCTCTGTCATTCGCGCGACAATATAGGGCTGAGAAATTGTTTGCCCCATGCCTATAGGAAGAGAGGTATCTTCGTATGCTCGATGCGACATTGCTTCATCAATAAATATATGGCGTGGAATAGTTTCCATTACTCGCAATACTTTTTCTTCGACAATGCCTTTATCTCTAAGTCGCTGAATAAGACGACTGCGTGTTCTTTGTGACGTCATGCCGATGCCGGCAAGGTTTTTTGTTATCATAATTCTGACATCCACTCTTTTACTGAGTTAAAGCTTTGGTAAGCAGTAACATCGACTACAATTGGTGTGATAGACACAAACCCTTGATTAACCGCGTTAAAATCGGTCCCCTCTCCAATATCTTGCGGCTCACTAGGCGGCCCTAACCAATAGATGTCACGGCCTTTAGGATCTTGCGCAGGCACTATAGTATCAGCTCTATGCCGACTTCCCAAACGAGTAAGTTGAAATCCTTTAATTTTTTCTAACGGCAAATCGGGAACATTAACGTTTAACACAATATTAGACTCTAAGCTTGAGCCAGCTAACTTTAACATTAAGGTTTGAACAATTTGAGCCGCGGTGTGATAGTGCTGACACTGTTTGCTGGCTAAAGACACTGCGATAGCCGGAAAACCTAAACTTCGACCTTCCATCGCTGCAGCCACTGTACCAGAGTAAAGCACATCATCGCCTAGATTAGCCCCGCGATTAATTCCAGCGATAACGATATCAGGGGGTGATTGCATTAATCGATGAGAGCCTAAATGGACACAATCACATGGGGTTCCGGTAACAGAAAACTGTTGCTCTCCAATATGATTAACCCGAAGGGGCCTATCTAAAGTTAGCGCGTTGCTAGAAGCACTTCGGTCGCGATCAGGTGCAACCAATGTGACAGCATAAGTCGCCCCTAACTGTTTAAATAGTGTTTGAATACCTGGAGCATCAGCACCGTCATCATTACTTAGTAGGATGTTTATCATTTAATTTCAGCTATTTGCTGTCTCCTAGAGCTCATATTTAAACACTTTTAATGTCAGTAAATTGAGCTAATTCCCTCAAAAAACTGGTTGCAAAAGAACCACTGGGTAAACTAAAACTAAACTTTAATATCGTGTCTGCTGGCTTTGTAAGCTCTATATTATCTGCAAAAGCTCGCATAGAGCGTCGTGCTGAGTCAACTCGTTTGCTAACTAAACCATCAATCATAAACTGAAAGTCTGCTATGGCTTCTAACTCTAAAAGTGCAGCTTGAGCGCTCGCTTGAGAGCTTACTTTTCCCGGGAGCCACCCACTAATGTGAATATCTGCTGCGTTGAGTCTATCTTGAATTTCATCCTTAACCTGGGCTTCGTGAAAATAGGAATGTGAGCCGTTTAAGTGAAAGCAGTCGCCATCTAATGCGGTTAACCAATTGCTTCTCTCAAGTCTTTTGGCGACTTGTAAATTAAACAGAAAAGCTCGCGCAGCACTCAGTAACATGCCTTTTTTATCGCGCGATTTTATTTTAATTTCGCCCTTTAAAAATTGCTCAGCTTGAATAAGATTATTGGCGCAATGTCCGAAGCGCTGATAACCAAAGTAATTGGGGAAACCTGAGGATTTAATATTTTCAAGGGTGACCTCAGAAATGCTACCTTGGACTTCACGCATCACAATCTCAAAATGATTTGAAGCAATACTGCCCTTCCTCAGTTTCTTAGCATGTAAACACTTTGCTACCACCTTAAAGCTTTCATTTTCTGCTGGTAAAGGATGATCTTTTAAACCAGGTAAATGACAACTAAACCATTGAGTGGAAACGCTATGCCTATCTTTTTTACCGGCATAACCAATGTCTTGAGAGCGCAACCCATAAAATTTTTGTAACTGCTTTGCAACCCATTCTGTATTGCAGCCACGCTTTTCAATGCGCAAAAATAAGTGCTCCCCTGCTCCGCTGGGTTCGAAAGATAGCGTCTCATTAACAATAAAATCTTCTAACTTTTGACGAATCACCCCTGTTACCTTTGGCATGGCATTAAAGCGAGGTAGGCTGCTTGAGTGTTCGCGATATTGCGCTGAAAAGTCATCCATTAGGAGTATTCATCAGCGGTCGATTCAATTAACGCGACGCAATGAACCGCTATTCCTTCTTTTCTTCCCACAAAGCCTAGTTTTTCAGTTGTTGTGGCTTTAACATTGACTTGTTCAATTGACACTTGTAAATCGGTCATCAATACTTTGCGGATGGCCTCAATAGAATCTAGCATCTTTGGGGTTTGCGCGACAACAGTGACATCGATATTACCAACTCGATATTGTTTTGCTTGGATTAGCTTAATAACGGTACGTAACAGTACTCGGCTATCAGCACCGGCAAACTCTTTTTCTGTATCGGGAAAATGCCGACCAATGTCGCCCAGCGCAGCAGCACCTAAAAGCGCATCGCAAACCGCATGCAACAATACATCTCCATCTGAGTGCGCAACTAATCCTTGATGGTCTGGAAATTTAACGCCGCCCAGAATTAATGGGCTAGTTCCACCAAATGCGTGCACATCATATCCGTGACCAACTCTTATCATTGTTGCCTCTTTGCAAATAATAGCTTTTTCAGCTATTTATAACTCTTAAAAACTGCATTTTAGTCTTTCATCAACAGCTATTCAATCAGACATTCGCGCTAACCCGAGTCGCTGTGAAAATATAATTGCCTGTACTATTAGCATTTAACACATTTATTTAATTTTAAAATAGAACTTTTTGTTAGTGGATGTGATAAACCCCCTAACATTACTGGCAAAACTAGCGCGTTACAGAGTACAATTAGCGTCAATAAAAGTAGTCGCACTTTGCGACTTTTTAACCAAATATAATAGCAAAACGGAGTTACTTAATGTTTGACCAACTTAGCGCGTTACCAGCCGATCCGTTACTTGGACTCATTGGGCTATATAGAGACGACCCAAACCCTAACAAAGTGGATTTAGGTGTGGGGGTTTATAGAGACGAATCTGGTCATACGGCGATAATGACCGCCATAGAAAAAGCAGCGCAAGAACACTTAGCAACCGAAGATAGCAAAACATATATTGGCCCAGGTGGCGTAGTTGGCTTTGTTGAAGGAATACAATCCCTCGTGTTAGGTCAGTCATCTAGCGTACTTAACGACCAGCGTGTAGCTGGCTTACAAACACCAGGGGGCTGTGGTGCACTTAGAGTCGGTGCAGAGCTATTAATGCGCTTAAAGCAAGACTTAACTGTTTGGGTAAGTGAGCCGACTTGGGCAAACCATATTCCACTAATTAAGTCTGCAGGATTATCAATTAAAACTTACCCTTACTTTGACAGTAAAACTGGCGCAGTTAATTTTGATGCTATGGATGCTCAGCTGGCTCAACTAGGACCAAATGATGTGGTTTTACTACACGGTTGCTGCCATAACCCAACTGGCGCAGACTTGGCATTTGAACACTGGAAAAAAATTGCAGAGCGAGCGGTAAACCAAGGCTTTATTCCTTTTGTTGATATCGCATACCAAGGTCTAGGCGACGGTTTAGAAGAAGACGTTAAAGGCGTCAGGTATCTTTCTGAGCAAGTCGAAGAAATGATTATAGCAACCTCGTGCTCTAAAAACTTTGGACTATACCGAGAAAGAGCCGGAACTTTATTAGTACAAACTAAAAACCAAGCTCAAGCGCACGCAATACAAACCCAAACCCAAGATATTGCCAGAGCAATATATTCTATGTCTCCTGCCTACGGTGGCTTTTTAGTAGACAAAGTACTGTCTAGCCCTACTTTACGAAGTGAATGGGAAACTGAACTAAACGCAATGGCCACCCGTATTAAGGCTTTACGCAGCGGTCTTTTAAATGAGCTTGAACAGCGCGGCGTTGGCGACAACTTTCAGTTTATTACCCAACAAAAAGGAATGTTTACTTACTTAGGTATAAACCAAGAACAAGTTGCTAAACTGCGTGCGGAGTACAGTATTTACATGGCAGACTCTAGTAGAATTAATGTTGCCGGTCTAAATACTCAGTGTTTAAGCTACGTAGCTGATGCCCTTAAAGCAGTATTATAAAAAGCAATTTGCCGTAATTTTTTAGCGGAAGTTACGGCAAATATTGATTTAAAATAACAATAAAAGTATGACAATAATAATCTAACCTTTTTAACTTAAATGAATTTGGGAAAATAAAATGATCTTAATTAATCATTTACCACTATCTAAAAAAATCCTGAGTAGCATCATTGCGGTCAGCTTGATAGGCGCATGTAGCCAACAAGACGCCCCCGCAGAATCAAACAACACCAGTCCTCAAGAAGTCCAACAAACCGTTGCTCAAAAAAGTCCACAACAACAGCTACAAGATTTATATATAAAGGCCAACCAAACATTATTTCAGGCGCGAGTTTTTTCTGCGACCTTGTTCGGTTTAAGTGCAGAACAGGTTGGAAAGAATTTCTTTAATAGCACTGAAGATTACTCGCCAAAAAATGAACAGCAATTACGCGCCGATCTTTTAGCTATTTCACAGCAGATAGCCAAAGTTAAATTACCACCTTCAGCGACTCCAAGTGATCATGAAAACCAGCAAGTGATGGCAAGCATTACTCGATATTTTGCCGGAAACCCCAAATTTAATGTTGGCTTTATACATACTTGGATGGGGTTATCGCCGTTTATTGTCAACCAAATAAATGGGCCCTTACTTGATATTCCGCGAATAATGCAAGGTGATCAACCGTTACTGGATGAAAATCATGCTCAAAACTATATAACACGTTTATCAAAGTTTGCGGCGTTAATCGATAGTATACAAGCAAAACAGAAACACGATATGGAGCAAGGTTGGATACCACCCAAAGTAATTTTAAAAGGAGCGCTGCGTTATTTTGACAAGTTCCTGGCTGAGTCACCGGAAAACCACCCGTTAATGACCAACTTTGAAGAAAAAGTTAATCTCATTGACTCGCTCAGCGAAAACCGCAAGAAAGAACTCATTGGTGAAGCACTAACTCAAATAAAGCAAACAGTTTACCCTGCATACCAAAAAATCGCCGAGCAAACGACAGCTTTAGTTAGTAAAGCAAAAGATGAATCTGGAATTTGGGCACAGCCAAACGGAGCGGCATATTATCAAGACGCTATTAAACAATTAGGCGATAGTGAATTAACTGCTGAGCAAATTCACCAAATAGGTCTTAATGAAGTAGCACGCATTTCAGCACAAATGGACAAACTGTTAACAGCTGCAGGATACACTCAAGGCAGCGTTGGCCAAAGAATGGTTGAACTTACCGAAGATCCTCAGTTTTTATATCCAGATTCTGAACAAGGCAGAGCTGAGCTACTGCAAGATCTAAACGGTTACATTGAAGAAATGAATGAAGCAATGGAGCCGCTATTTAAGTCAAAACCAAAATATGCGGTAGAAGTGCGAGCTTTTCCAAAAGAAATTCAGGATGGTGCACCTGGCGGCCAATATTCTCCGCCCTCTCTCGATGGTAGCAAACCAGGTGTTTATTGGATCAATTTGCGCGATATGAAAGCCAATCCAAAATTTAGTTTAAAAACTTTAACCTATCACGAAGCCAATCCTGGTCATCATTGGCAGATAGCACTCAATCTAGAACAAACATCACTACCATTTTTGCGGCGTATTGCACCTTACAATGCCTACATTGAAGGTTGGGCGCTTTACTCAGAACAAGTTGCCGCAGAAATGGGAATGTATAAAAACGATCCGCTTAGCGATCTTGGTAGGCTCCAAGCCGAATTATTTAGAGCGGTTCGCTTAGTCGTAGATACTGGATTACACCATAAGCGCTGGACACGCGAACAAGCTATAGCCTATATGGCTGAAACGACTGGCTCAGTTGAGTCAGATGTTATTTCAGAAATTGAACGCTATATGGCATGGCCAGGGCAAGCACTTGGTTATAAGCTTGGTATGCTTAAAATTTTAGAGCTACGTGAAACAGCGAAAGCCGCTTTAGGAGAAAATTTTGATTTAGCAAAATTCCACGATTTAGTGTTACTCGGTGGAGCAGTACCCATGGCCGTACTAAGTGATAAAGTCAACGCGTGGATAGAAAGCCAAAAAGAAATCCAAACCGAAACAAGTCAAGCTACTCCTAGCCAATCCTAACAGTCATTAATTAATGACTCTCAAAAGGCTATTTTAAATTGCCCTTGCCGAATAACGATTAATCAATCGTTTTTCGGTTAGGGTTTGTAAATATCAAGTCCTTAAAATCTATCGGCTTTGGTGTGATTCCAGCTTAATCCTTTTTAGGTTTTACACTTAATACGTCACGCTTTTTAGTCGCATTAGGGTTATGATAAACCACTTTGTTCGATGCTTTTGCTGGTTTGTGATTTGAGGCCGCTTTATTTTTATTGGGTTTACTTAAGTTTTGCTCTTTATCTTTACTGGTAATATATTTTGCAGGCCTGGTAACAAAAAATTTTAGCTCAACCCCTTTTATAAAGTTGCGCAAAAACTGATCATGGCACGGGCGGTAGTTTTTGTGATCCCGTTTACGGAAAAAAGCGCTGAGCTCAGCCTTATTAATCGGCAGATTAGTTTCACGCATTAAATCAACAATATCTTCTGCTTTTAAATTAAGGGCAATTTTTAATTTGGTAAGAATAATATTATTATTTAAACGCTTTTCTGGCGTAGGCTGTTGCCCTTCTCTTTTACCGCGTCTTTCATTAATTAAACCATTCAAAAAGATAGCAAGTTGAGTGTCGATACACTCCTCAAATAGTGGATCTTCATCTTTTTTTAACCATGCTATCACTTGCTTTGGTGTTACTTTAAGACCGCCCGACTCAAAAATATCCGCCATTTTGGCGTCATTAAAGTTAAAGGTGTAGCGCAGCCGTCTTAAAATATCGTTGTTGGTCAATCTCTTCTCCGCTTAATCTATCGTTGCCGTATTTATCCGGCTTAGCTTTGTTAACAATCTATTAATCACAATTTATATACTCCTCATTTAGGCTAAGCCTTGCGGCAAGCCATGAGAACTTATATTTGAGACTAATTATTGAGTAAATAATGTTGCGCTAATGCAAGATCTTCATTTAAGGTAATTTTAATGTTACTCGCGCTACCACTAACTAGATTTACTTGGTGACCGCTATAACTCAACGCAGAAACTTCGTCGGTTACAAAAACTCCATCTTCCCTGGCTTTTTTCAATGCATTTTTTAAATCAATAAAACTGGCCATTTGAGGTGTAAAGGCTTTTACAATATGACTTCGATCGAGACGTTTAACCACCTGTCCCACGTCATTAACTTGTTGAAGTGTATCATTCACCGCAGCACCTAAAAAGCAAGGCGCTTGATGCTGCTTAAAGTAGTCGATTAATTTATCAAGATCGGCCGTTAAAATGCAGGGACGCGCAGCGTCATGAACCAAAACAGGTGTATCGTCCGGTAAACCATTGTCGTACAAAAACTTAAGCGCGTTAAACACGGAATTGACTCTTTGCTCTCCGCCTTCTATCACTTCGATTTTATCGTTATTTAATGACTTTAAATTGGTATAGTGCTGGTCTTGTGCAGAAATGACTAAAACAACCTTGGCAACGTCTGCTCGGCTTAAAAACTTATTTAGCGTAATATCTAATATAAATTCGCCATTTATCTGTAGGTACTGCTTTGGCACTTGGGAGTTCATACGAGAACCAATACCGGCTGCCGGAATTATCACAACGTTGTTGGTCACTTCAGAAAAATCGACTGGCATAAGATCTCTTTTTTATTTATTGCTTTTCAGCTTCACTGGGAATTACTCGATAAAAAGTTTCATTTGGTTTAACTAAGCCAAGCTTTTCTCGGGCAATTTCTTCTAGTAATTCAGGGTTTTGACGTAACCGCTTTATCTCTTGCTTTAACTGAGTATTTTGCTCAAGAAGTAGGTCATTCTGCTGCTTTTGCTCAGTAATTCGACTTTCTAACTGGTTAATTTTATGCACACTGCCCTCTCCTAACCAAATTCGATATTGGAGGACAATAATTATAATGCAAAAAACTAAACCAAGAATTTTCATAAAAAAGGCTTTATCGCCTATAGTCACAAATCATGAAATCTAAATAAAACACTATTCAAATAAAAAAGGCAAGCTATCGCTTGCCTTTAAACCTTTCTAAACCTATAAACAGTTAAAGGCTTTCTTACCTGGATAAATCGCTTTATCGCCTAGTTGCTGCTCAATTCTTAACAATTGATTGTATTTGGCGACGCGATCGCTACGGCACAATGAACCAGTTTTAATCTGACCAGCATTGGTAGCAACAGCTAAATCAGCAATAGTGGTGTCTTCTGTTTCACCGCTTCGGTGTGACACAACAGCCGTGTAGCCCGCTTTGTGCGCCATTTCAATGGCAGCAATAGTTTCAGTTAGCGTTCCAATTTGATTAACTTTAATCAAAATAGAATTAGCAATGCTTTTTTCAATACCTTCCGCTAAAATTTTGGTGTTAGTAACAAACAAGTCATCGCCAACTAATTGAACTCTGTTACCTAACTTTTCAGTTAAAATTTTCCAACCGTCCCAGTCACCTTCATCCATGCCATCTTCAATTGAAATAATAGGATAGCGATTAACCCAATCTTCCAGATAACAAGCGAACTCTTCTGAAGTTAACGACTTTCCTTCGCTCTCTAAATGATATTTTCCATCTTTATAAAACTCAGAACTGGCTACGTCTAAACCAAGATAAATGTCTTCACCTAATTTATAGCCCGCTAGCTCTACTGCTTCAACAATAGCTTGTACGGCTTCTTCGTTAGAGCTTAAGTTGGGTGCAAAACCACCTTCGTCACCAACAGAAGTACTTAATCCTTTTGCTTTTAAAACTTGCTTAAGCGCATGAAATATTTCTGTTCCATAGCGTAATGCTTCTGCAAACGAAGGAGCGCCAACTGGCAAAATCATAAACTCTTGAATGTCGACATTGTTATCTGCATGAGCGCCGCCGTTAATGATATTCATCATTGGAACTGGCAGCATGACACCGTCGCCCATTTGTTTAAATAAAGGTTGTTTATTTTCTGCGGCGGCGGCTTTTGCAGCAGCTAAAGAAACCGCAAGAATTGAATTAGCGCCTAATGTCGCCTTATTCTCGGTTGCGTCAAGATCCAGCATTACTTGATCTATTTCTGCTTGCGCAGAAACGTCCATACCCAATAACTTAGGCTTAATTAGCTTGTTGATATTGTCGACCGCTTTTAACACGCCCTTGCCTAAATAGCGTGACTTATCGCCATCACGTAACTCTAAAGCTTCACGAGATCCGGTAGATGCGCCACTTGGAGAGCAAGCAATACCTAGCATGCCACTTTCTAAAACTACTTCAGCTTCTACCGTAGGATTACCACGTGAATCTAAAACTTCCCTGCCAATAATATCGACAATCTTCGTCATGTCTAACAACCTCAATTTATAAAATTTAATGCGAAACTATTTTAAATACTTTACTCTGCTTGAATACTTTACTCTGCTTGAATACTTTACTCTGCTTGAACACTTCGGCTAGCTATTTTTGAAGCGCCATTTCGGCAAAACCATTTGCCTTAACCACCTGGTCAATTTCTTTAAGCGTTTTTAACAAAGACTCAATCTCATACATAGGCCAAGAGTTAGGTCCATCACTTTTGGCTTTCGCAGGATCTGGGTGAGTTTCCATAAACAACCCTGCAATACCTGCTGCCATAGCGGCTCTAGCTAAAACCGGAACATGCTGACGCTGCCCGCCAGATGAAGCCCCTTGTCCACCCGGTAATTGAACAGAGTGAGTGGCATCATAAACCACTGGTGCAAGCGTGTTACGCATTTCAGCCAAGCTACGCATATCTGAGACTAAATTATTATATCCAAAAGATGCGCCACGCTCACAAACCATAATATTTTGGTTACCAGTAGCACGAGCTTTGTTGACAACATGCTGCATATCCCAAGGCGCTAAAAATTGGCCTTTTTTAATATTTACCGGTATTCCTGGCTCACAGACTTTCTGGATAAAATTAGTTTGACGACATAAAAATGCCGGCGTTTGCATGACATCAACAACCGCAGCAACTTCATGCATGGGGGTGTCTTCATGAACATCAGTTAACACTGGTACGCCAATTTGGCGTTTTACGTTTTCTAGAATCTTTAAACCATTTTCTAGGCCAGGACCTCTAAAACTATCATGAGAAGAACGGTTTGCTTTGTCGAAAGATGATTTATAAATATAAGGAATACCTAAACGGTCGGTCACTTCTTTCATATAACCGGCAGTATCGAGTGCTAACTGTTCGCTTTCAATTACACAAGGTCCTGCGATTAAAAAAAACGGTTTATCAATACCTACTTCAAATCCACAAATTTGCATACCTTATGCCTCCTCGCGTTCTCTAAATTCACGCGCAGCGTTAATAAAAGACGTAAACAATGGATGCCCGTCTCTGGGTGTAGAAGTAAACTCAGGATGAAACTGTACCGCTACAAACCAAGGATGGTCGGCTAACTCTACCGTTTCAACTAAGTTGTTTAGACTAGAACGCCCTGAAATAATCAAACCGCTTTTTTCTAGCTGAGGCACAAAGTTTTCATTTACTTCGTAACGATGGCGGTGACGTTCATTGATTTCTTGTGCATCATAAATAGCTGCTAGTTTTGAGTCTTTAACCAAATAAGCAGGCTGAGCGCCTAAACGCATGGTACCGCCCAAATCAGAAGCTTCCGAACGCTGCTCTACCGAACCATCTTTATTCACCCACTCGGTAATTAATCCAACCACAGGATTAGGCGTGTTTTTGGCAAATTCAGTACTATGCGCATCGCTAAGTTTTGCCACATTGCGCGCAAACTCAATCACGGCAACTTGCATGCCCAAACAAATGCCTAAGTAAGGAACATTATTTTCCCGCGCATATTGCACAGTTTGTATTTTACCTTCAACGCCACGTTCACCAAAACCGCCAGGAACTAGAATCGCGTCGGCGCTGTCTAGTAAGCCAACGCCTTTCTTTTCAATATCTTCAGCATCAACGTAATCAATATTAATCGTTAAGCGATTCTGCAGGCCGGCGTGCTTTAACGACTCAATTAAAGATTTGTAAGCTTCAGTTAAGTCCATATATTTGCCTACCATAGCGATATTCACTTCACCGTTAGGGTTGGCTTCAGCATAAAGCACTTGCTCCCATTCCGTTAAGTCAACTTCTTGCTTAGGGAGCTCAAACCTTTCGCTAATTAGCTTTTCAAGACCTTGTGCGTTAAGAATTGCTGGAATTTTATAGATACTATCCACATCTTTTAGTGAAATAACGGCTTTTTCATCAACGTTTGTGAACAAAGCAATTTTAGCTTTCTCTGACGCAGGCAAAGTTCGGTCTGAACGACAAATTAAAATATCAGGCTGAATACCAATCGATCGTAACTCTTTGACTGAGTGTTGCGTTGGTTTGGTTTTTAGTTCTCCAGCCACCGCAATATAAGGCAGCAAGGTTAAATGCATAAACAAAGCTCTTTCTCTGCCTAACTCGTATCCTAGCTGGCGAATGGCTTCTAAGAAAGGTAAAGACTCAATATCGCCTACGGTACCGCCAATCTCAACCATAGCAACATCGGCATCACCGGCACCTTGGTAGACTTTTTGTTTAATTTCGTCGGTAATATGCGGAATAACTTGAACGGTTCCACCTAAGTACTCGCCTTTACGCTCTTTTCTTAAAACATCGGCGTAAACTCGACCGGTGGTAAAGTTATTTGATTGCTTCATGCGGGTCCGAACAAAACGCTCGTAATGCCCTAAATCGAGATCGGTTTCTGCACCATCATCGGTCACAAATACTTCACCATGTTGAAATGGGCTCATTGTCCCTGGATCAACGTTTATATAAGGGTCTAGCTTTAATAATGTTACCTTTAGGCCACGCGACTCTAAAAGTGCAGCAAGAGAAGCAGCTGCAATGCCTTTACCGAGAGAAGAGACAACTCCGCCCGTCACAAAAATAAACTTAGTCATGTAATTTCGCCAAAATCAGTAATACACATTATTAGATAATAGCTCCTCGGCAGTGCTTAATATTAGAAATATTAATCGCTCTAGCGATTTTTCTTCAAAATTAACCGCAAAGTACACTTTTCAACACTTTATCGTTAATTCTAGCGCCTCAAAATCATTAGAAATTGAGCAAAAGAATTCAATGAATTGTGTCGATTTTAAGTAATTATGCTGCAATTGAGAACAAAACTACTGCCAACTGGGAGCAATCAGGACGGGGCGATATTGTAACAAAAAATTGTTGCTGAAGCACAGCTTTAAGTTATCAATTAGAGAAATTTCGCGATTATTTTTATATCCAACGCTAACACAAGCTAAATCAATCGACTATCAGCTTAGCTTGTTGCCATAATGCTTCTAATTCTTCAATGGTTTTGCCATTTAAATCACCATTTGAGTCGCTTTCTACTTGCCTAAAACGTTTTTCAAATTTTTGCGTGGCGCGTTTTAAAGCAACTTCGGAATCTACACCATAATGGCGAGTTAAATTAACCACTGCAAACATCAAATCACCTAATTCTTCCTCTAAATGGGCTTTATCACCTGACAGCGCTGCCGCTAAAACTTCGTCGCTTTCTTCGGCGACTTTACCCCAAACCTGCTCGACGCTACTCCAGTCGAACCCAACCTGAGCGGCCCGCTTTTGAATTTTATCGGCACGACTTAATGCGGGTAATGCCTTGGGCACGTCGGCTAACACGCTGTTATCTTGCACAGTAGAGCGCCCTAAAGCCTGCTTGGCGCTGCGCTCTTGTTGCTTTATTTGATCCCAAGCTTGCTTTAATTCGTCATCATTGGCATAGCAAACATTGGCAAATACATGCGGGTGACGTCGAACTAATTTCTCACAGATGACATCCACTACATCAAAAAACTCAAACCGGCCTTCTTCGGCGGCTATTTGCGCATAAAACACCACTTGAAAAAGCAAATCTCCTAGCTCTTCTTTTAAACTATCGAAGTCATTTTCTTCAATCGCCCCGGCAACTTCATAAGCTTCCTCTAGAGTAAAAGGAACCAAGCTCGAGTAGGTTTGAGCTAAATCCCAATCACAACCACCCTGAGGATCACGCAGCGCCTGCATAAGCTTGAGTATTTTATTAATGCCAGTCGCATTATTAACCTGATTCAGTAATCGCTCAGCATGGGGGTTTTTAGTGTCTTTGGGCGTCATAGTTTTATTGATAGCTTGATTTATTGATGAGTGAATCTGTTATAGATTAAAAAGAGGCAGCACGACCAAAAACTAGCTGGCGCGCTGCACACTAACCACTGTAGGCAACTGTTCTACTTTCGTCATTATTTTAGAAACCGTTGCAATACTCGGTACTTCAATTTGAATTTTAATAACAACCATAAGTCGCTGTTTGTTTACGTGCGTATTTAAAGAAGTCACACTAACCTTCTCTTCTGACATAAGCAATGTAATATCGCTGAGCAGCCCTTTGCGATCATAAGCTTTTATATTTAAGTCAATTAAATAGCTATCATTAACCGAGCTAGTCCACTCAACATTGAGTACTTTTTCTGGTGACGTCTGACGCGATGCCATCAAATACCGACAATCCTCTCTATGGACCATTATGCCTCGGCTTTGCGTGACATAACCGGATATTTCGTCGCCTGGGACAGGCTTACAGCATCCAGCCATACGGGTAAGTAAGTTACCAACGCCCTCCACTAACACATCACTAGAAGCACTTCTTTTGGCAACCGACGCGCGTTTTTTGATTACGGTATTTCTGTTAATTGGTTCAGGTTGATTGGTTAAAGTTCGCACCACATTGAGTACTTGATGAAGTCCTTTATCGCCTACCCCAATTCCTGCATACAACTCTTCTTCTTTGTTGTAGTTAAAGTGCTGTGCGGTTTTTAATATATCTGCCTGCTTAATGTTATGTTTAATTAGCTCTTTTTCTAGTAAAGCTTTACCTGCGGCAATATTTTTATCTTTATCTTGGTGTCTAAACCATTGGTTAATTTTGCTACGCGCTCGACTCGATCTTACATATCCTTGATGCTCGCTTAGCCAGTCTCTACTTGGCCCACCAGTTTTGCTAGTTAAAACCTCGACCTTTTGACCAGTCACCAAGGCTTGGGTTAACGGAATAATTCGACCATTCACTTTCGCACCACGACAGCGGTGGCCTACATCTGTATGTACTCGGTAGGCAAAGTCCAGCGCAGTCGAGCCTTTAGGTAAGTCAATTAACTTACCTCTTGGCGTAAACACATAAACTCTTTCTTCAAGAACTTGGTTGCGAAACTCTTCAACGATTTCGGCACTTTCAGTCACCTCGTCTTGCCATTCCAGTAATTGTCTTAGCCAAGCAATTTTTGCTTCGTAACCATCTGCGGCCGCTGCGTTGCCTTCTTTATATTTCCAGTGTGCAGCAACCCCCAACTCAGATTCTTGGTGCATATCGAAAGTGCGAATTTGAATTTCTAACGTTTTGCCTTCTGGACCAATTACTGCGGTATGTAAAGAGCGATAGCCATTCTCTTTAGGGGTGGCAATATAGTCATCAAATTCTTTGGGAATATGCTTCCATAAACCATGCACCACACCAAGTACCGAGTAGCAATCTTGAATTTCTGGAACTAAAACCCGCACCGCTCTTACGTCATATATTTCGTCGAAGCCAACTTGTTTACGCTGCATCTTTTTCCAAATGCTATAAATATGCTTGGCTCGGCCTTGTAAATCTGCAGTCACATTGATTTTGGCTAAAGCCGACCCTATAACTTCTAACACAGATCCCACATAGGTTTCTCGCGCAACTCGTTTTTCGTCTAGGCTTTTTGCAATTTGCTTGTATTCTTCACGGTGAATTAAACGAAAAGCGAGATCTTCCATTTCCCATTTAATTTGCCCTACACCTAAGCGATTAGCTAGCGGAGCGTAAACATGGCTAATTTCGTTGGCAAGTTTCAGCTGGTAAGCGTGCGAATGTCGATCAGCGACGCGTAATAAATAAAGTCGCTCAGCGAGTTTAATTAAAACGACTTTGACATCGTCAACCATCGCCAATAACATTTTGCGTAAATTATCAATTTGTGAAGCATCAGAGTCATCGACAAAATCATCTTGAAGCCCACGAATCGCGTCCATTGTAGTCACACCTTCGAGCAAGTTTGCTACACTCTTAGACACTTTAAGCGCGATTTTTTCTAAATCAATTAAACCTGAGTCAAGTAGCGGATATAAAATAGCCGCAATTAACCCTTTGCTATTTACATTTAGCGAGCTAAGTATATTGGCCATTTCAAAACATTGATGAAACAGCTCTCGTCGCTGCTCTATATGATTAAACTTAACCTGCTTAATCAAAGCCTCAGCGTCTTCCCATAACTTCTGGTTGTTTGCTTCATTTTCAGGGAGCAGAGACCGAGACCAACTCACGAAGCGTTGATCTTCTATATCTTTTGGCGTTTCTATTTGGTGTACTTTTACCATCAGCTTTCCGAATTTAATTCATTCTTAATGACTAAGCGACAAAACTAACAAACAATTAACCAATATTAAAATAACTAAACAATGCTAAAGCCAACTGACTAATTGAGTAAGTTAGCTAATTAAATTGAGCGCATTTATCCAAACTTAACGCTTTTCAAATAAGGCAATTGACTCAACATGAGTCGTTTGAGGAAACATATCCATGACTCCAGCTTTCACCAAAGTATAGCCTGACTTTACTAACTCACCGGTATCTCTGGCTAACGTTGCCGGATTACAACTAACGTAAACTATTTTCTCAGCCCCAAACTTCACGATATTATTAATGACTTCTAATGCTCCACTGCGTGCTGGATCAATTAATATCTTATTATAGTGGGCCTGGTTCCAGGCTTCGTTAGATAAATCCGTCGTTAAATCAGCCTGATAAAACTCAACGTTATTTAGCTTGTTGTGTTGCGCATTAAGCTTGCCACGCTCGACCATCTCTGGCACGCCTTCAATCCCTACAACATGCGCAGCTTTAGTCGCTAACGGGATAGTAAAGTTTCCTAAACCACAAAATAAATCTAAAACACGGTCATCTGGCTGGACATCGAGCAGTTGAATAGCGAAAGGCACCATTTTTTGGTTGATACTGGCATTGACTTGGGCAAAATCAAGCGGCTCTTGTAGTAGCTCCACGCCAAAAGCGTCTAATTTATAGCTTAATTGAGCGTCAGTTGTGTTAAGAGGCCAAATGCGATGCACCGTTGTTGGTCCTTTAGGCTGTAAATAAATAACCAAATCATGCTGCTCACCAAACTCAACCCATAACTGCTGATCTGACTCACTTAATGGTTTTAAATGACGGACTATCATAGCAATTTTAGCGTCTCCGCTAGCCACTTCTATTTGTGGAATGGAAAGACGCCCCTGCATTTGATCAATTAATTGACTCATTGGCATTAATAAGTCAGAGACTTTTTTGCGTAGTACTTGGCAAGATTTAATGTCAGCTAAAAAGTTAGAATGTTTTTCTCTAAAGCCTATTAATGTGCGTCCTTTTTTACTCACATATCGAACCCCCAGCCTCGCCTTACGACGATAAGCAAACAAGTCGGCTTGCAAAGGTTCAAGCCATTGTTTAGGCTCGGTTTGTGCAAAGTGAGTTAATTGTTCTTGTAAAATTGACTGTTTATGAGTGATTTGCGCCTCATGTGAAAGATGCTGCATACTGCACCCCCCACACACACCAAAATATTCACACTTAGGCTCAACTCGCAAAGGGCTTGCCTCTAAAACTTCAAGCACTTTACCTTCGTCAAACTTGCCTCGTTGAAAGGTGTATTGCATGACGACTTTTTCACCTGCTAGCGCACCATCGACAAAAGTCGTCTTGCCATCAATTCGGCCTACACCACGCCCTTCGTGAGATAAACTTTCGATATTAATTTCTACCGGTTCACTAGGAACTTTTTTGTATCTGCGCTGCTTTCTAGCCATTTATTTGTCCAATCTTACTGAGTTTACTAACTTAACTACGATAAATTTTAGTTTGCCAATACAACACTGCTGCGAGTACACAGTGTGTCAGGTACCAATATGCTGCGCATTATACTGCTTTTTAAGAAGATTATTTAATTTAAATAGGTTGTTAACTAAATCTTGTCACTAATTTACCAGAATCTTTAATAAGTGATTGATATTTATACTTATTATTGCTAAAAAAGGAGTGCATTATCAGGCTGCTTTATTTGCACTAGCTAATCAGGTTAAAATCAAACGCAGTAACCAGTAATTGCTGTGGGTATTCCATTCTGTAAGCCGGTTGCTAAGCTAGTATTTTCGCTCAGTTACTAAGTTTTGCATGTTGCCTGCTTTTTGAGCTGGCTTTTATCACTATACAACACACTAAACATTATTCACTTTTGAGTATTTTGGTTTCACTAATTTATGGTAGCAATGCGGCAACAAAAGCTAAAAATCTTGGCACTATTGCAAAACAATAGGCTGTGCTACTTTTGGCTACGCCAACTTATCTGCTTTACGGGTTTAGTCATGTTGGCCTGCAACAGCTTCGCTCGTGAGTCGAGCCAGTTATACCAACAACCTTCACAAGCTAACGACTTAATGTCGCTAAACCAAGCAGAGCGCGCTATTTTACCCGTATTTTATCAAGGCTCTCAGCCAGAACTATTAACCCTAGTTAAATCAATAGAACCTCAACTTAAACTTAAATTAACAGGCCACCAAGTTAAGCTAATTAATATAAAAGAGCTGACTAAAAAAGAAATTGAATCCTTATTTAATGGCGTCAATGATTGCGCAGTGACTATCGGCCCAATTGCAACTCAAAAGATTGCCTCTATTCGTAATAAAACGCCTTTATTTAGCTTGTTAGTCTCAAAAACTCAGTTAGATCAATTGCACCATGTCTATGCTCGACTCGGCGTTCCCATTAGTGGGATTTATCACGAACAACCGCCACTAAGGCAACTACTTTTAGCAAAAACCATCACTCCCGATTTAAACAAGGTCGCATTGTTTTTTGATCAAGCCGATAAATATCAACTCGCAAACCTTAAAAATATCGCCAGCCAATTGAATCTCGACTTAGCTTTTCAAATACTCTTTTCTTCTGATCCGCCGGAAAAGTTTTTGTCAAAAATTGTAGCTGACGAAGGTGTCTTGCTTATATCAAATAACCGCGATATTTATACCGAGTCTAAATTAGCTGCGGTGGTGTTATCTGCTTATTATCGCAATATAAAACTCATAGGAAACATATTTGAGCATTCTGAAATAGGTGCTTTAGCAAGTATTTACACGGCAACCACGGCGCTAAGTATTGAAGCGAGTAATCAGATCAGTGAAGAATGTCAGCTAAACCAGTTTTCGCCGCCACGGTACGCGAATAGTTTTAGTGTTGTTATCAACCATAAAATAGCAGAAAGTTTACGCCTTAAAAACAACAATGAAAACGAAATAAGTCGTCAAATCGCCACGGCGGAACTCAGGGAATTAAGTCATGAATGAATGGGGAATACGCGCCCGAGTAATTTTACTCGCACTAATACCAACCAGTTTGGTGGCAATTGTAATGGGTGCTTACTTTATTGCAACTCGAGTTCATGATTTAAATATTGCCTTAGAAGACAGAGGCCACACGCTAGTAAGTTATATCGCACAAACCGCAGAGTATCCTGTACTCGCCTCAAATACCAATACACTTCAACGCTTAGTTAACAGCGCCCGCAATGGCGACGAAGATATTTTAGCTTTGGCAATCTACGACAAAAATAGCCTTTTGTTTGCTAGCTCAGGGACACCCAAATTAGTTAGCCAACTGGCTACATCCGATAACATTTTACCAAGGCAAACCACGGTAGAACGATTAGCTGAAGGGATTATCGTTAGAACGCCAATTTATACCCAGCCCGATCCAAGCGACAGCCTGCATTTTAATCAGTCTCGGCAACAGCCTATATTAGGCTATGTTTCGGTTTATTTAACGATTAAAAATGCAACCTTGCGCCAATATCAAACAATCGCGACGGCGTTAATTATACTGGTCATTGGTTTAGGCCTAGGCGGTGCTTTAGCGCAAGGCATGGCTCGCTCAATCACTCTGCCTATTATTCAACTTGCAACAGCTGTAAAGCGTATAAAAGAAGGCCAACTAAAAGCCACCATAAAATCACAAGCAAGCGGCGAATTGAAAACGCTTGTAGATGGCTTTAACGATATGAGCCAAGCAATTTACGAAGCAAGAGAAGAAATGCAAGCAGCGGTAGAGCAAGCCACCTCTGACTTACACGAAACTAACGAAGCATTAGAGTTACAAAATGTTGAACTGGATATGGCGCGCAAACAAGCTGTAGAAGCTAGCCGGGTAAAATCTGAATTTTTAGCAAATATGAGTCACGAAATTAGAACCCCTATGAATGGTGTCATTGGGTTTACTAACTTATTGCTGCGAACCGAGCTTGGGCCAAAACAAATTGACCATTTAAATACCATTAAAAAATCTGCGACCGGCCTGCTTTCAATTATTGATGACATTTTAGACTTTTCAAAAATTGAAGCAGGCAAAATGGATTTAGAAAAAAGGCCGCTAAACATTAACGATTGCGTTGATGAAGTGCTCAATTTATTAGGACCGACCGCACGCGATAAAAATGTTGAATTAATTGGCATAGTCTACCAAGACGTCCCAGAGTATCTACTCGGTGATTCAGTTAGAATTTGTCAAATATTAACCAACTTAACCAACAATGCTATTAAGTTTACCCAACAAGGTAACGTACAAATCAGAGTTCTTTTAGAGGATGAGTCTCCTCAGTCTGTAAAGCTAAAAATTAACGTAATTGACACAGGCATAGGACTTTCAGAAGAAAAGCAAAAAGTTTTATTTAACGCATTCACTCAAGCAGACACAACAACAACTCGCCGCTTTGGCGGAACGGGTTTAGGCCTTGTAATATCCAAAAAACTCATCGAGTCTATGAGTGGGCAAATTGGTTTGCAAAGCGAAGAAAATGTAGGTTCAACTTTTTGGTTTACTTTAGAACTCGATAAGAATCCCGACGAAAACAAACAAGTGGACTTTGGCTTTCCTGGTCGCAAAGTTTTGTTACATGACTCAAGCCAAGTATCACAACTAGCGACCCAACATATTCTCACGCGATGGAATAGCGAAGTCACAAGCTTTAAGAGTTTAACCGAACTGATCGACATGGCTAAACTTTTCTCACAACAAAATAAAGATATTCACTTAATCATTGTTGGTGGCTATCATAGTTATGAATACCAGTCAGAGTTTAATCAGTTGGTTTCTATTGGCCAACAGTTAAACTGCCCTATTGCAGTCTTACTTAATACCAATGATGAAGCCGTCGTAAAACAATTTGCCGATATAGGCATATACTACCATTTAAGCAAGCCAGTTATTCGTAAGGGGTTATATAACGCTTTGTTTGACTGGTTCGAAATTGGAAAAGCGCCAGAAGAAGCTTCAAGCAAAAGCTTGCTCCCGCTTGAAGCCGGGCAACTTAAAATACTTTGTGTTGACGACAACTCTGCAAACTTAAAATTAATTGCAGAGCTACTCTCCGAATTTAGATTAGAAGTTAACTTGGCCACCAATGGTAAAGAAGCCGTTAACGCGTGCGAACAAAATCAGTACGACATTATTTTTATGGATATTCAAATGCCAGAAATGGACGGTGTGGAAGCAACCCGGCACATTCGAAAAATGAAAAATAATAGAGCTAGAACACCAATTATTGCGTTAACCGCCCACGCAATGAAAGGTGAACGCGAAAAACTTTTAAATGAAGGTATGGACGATTATCTAACAAAGCCAATCTCTCAAAGTAAACTAGAAGAAACCATTCGACAGTGGACCAGAAAAGAGCTAGTGACTATAAAACAATTAGCACAAGATGCAGTTCAAAATAAAAAACAAAACCAACGAGACAAGAGTAACAACTACTCCAACCGAGCTCGTACCATCGAAGGCGAAGCAAAAGAAATAAAAGAAAGTGGTGCAAGCTATAACGCAAGTCAAAATGCCGTAGACTGGGCGCTGAGTTTAAAGGCGGCTAACAATAAAGAAGACCTAGCCAAAGATATGCTAAGTATGTTGGTTGAAAGCTTTGACGAAGCAAAACCCTTAATTAACAAATATTACAAAGAATCAGATCTAAACGAGTTATTAAAACAGGTGCATAAACTGCACGGCGCTACCGCTTATTGCGGTGTTCCTAAGCTTAAAAAGCTCGCAAATGACTACGAGACTTATTTAAAAGAACATGGTATTAGCCAAGGCTTAGGTGAAATTCATGATGCTTTTATTCTCGCTATTGACGAAGTGCGCGAAGAATCTCAGGCATTTGTGTAGCCCTGGTAAGTTGGGGGGTAGCACGCCCCAAATTCACGTTAGCTGTGGCATACCATAAAAATAACCAATCGGTTTATTTATCAACCATCCACACCCAATAGTATCATCACTTAATTCAAGCATTGCTGTTGGGTTATCACCCTTTCCTACCGGGGTTTGTTGATTTCTTATTTATTTAATTTTTTATTTACAGCTGTACCTCTGACGGAATTTTATAGAGTCGTTTCCAGCGCCGTATAACGTTGGCCTCACTCCAGCCTTTGGCTTTGTCGTCATCGACTCTAAGCACAAGGTGATCGTGGTTTGACATAATGGCGTAACTCGCGACTTCAATGGCGAATGAATCTAATTGATAGGCTATTCGCTCGACAATCCAGCTTCTTCGATGCTCAAAATTCTTTCCAGAGAATTTATCTTCGCCACATAAAAATGCGCGCCTAACACAACGAGAGATACAGTGATAATAAGTGGTTGAAGCTAAATCAATTATTGAATTGCGAGCGCGAGTCATCGTTGAAATCCCTTCTAGTTTGATATCCTTTTAAACCAAACTAATAAAAACTCGCGCTGCCGTCAAATTTATCTTGAGATGTTTTTTTTAAAAGTTATGGGTGTCCCTTTTTTTCTCACTTTTTTTCTCAGTGGTAATAAGTGGTTGAAGCTAAATCAATTATTGAATTGCGAGCGCGAGTCATCGTTGAAATCCCTTCTAGTTCGATATCCTTTAAACCAAACTAATAAAAACTCGCGCCGCCGTCAAATTTATCTTGAGATGGTTTTTGAAAAAGTTGTGGGTGTCCTTTTTTCTAGTCCAACAACAAATTCAACAGCTAAGTAGTTTGCCAAAAGCGAAACAGCGATTTGTCAGCGATATGTTAGATACCGTTCTGCATCAAGCTAACGGTTAAATATTAAAATAAAATAGGAATTTTTATGACTTATAAAATGTTTAAAATAAATCAAGATGTTGAAGCCGTAGATATTGTAACAATGGCTGATATGTCAATGGATGACTATAAGCGTTACTTAGAATCAGATCTGCTATTAGTAGATACTCATGATGTTTTAAGATCACAACCAGCAGGATATCCACTAGCAACTAATGCAGAGCAAGTTGATACTCTAATAAACTACCTTAATAGTATTCGTTCAAAGGTTGGTTCAGCTTAAACAAGCCACTAAAAATTAGCTTCTAAAAATAAAAAAGCTCTGCCATTTCTGACAGAGCTTTTGGTGCTTCTTTTTCTCTATTATTTAAGAATAAAAAAAATCAAATGCTACGACCCTTTTGATTAATTTTTTAGATTATCTGAAATTAAAATCTAAAATTCCAAACTGAACTGTTCAAGAAGCGAACAATTCTAGCTTGAAATTTGTTAGTTACCATCTAACGGACATGCGGACAGGACAACACCGCCAAATCATTAACGGCGGCACAAACAAAGCCTAGCTAAATAGCTAGGCTTTGTTTTGGTGCAAGTAGACTGGACTAAGTTACAGATAAATCCAGTGGTTTATCTGAATTTACGAACAACCTCATTCCGTTTGTAAACTTAACTAAAATCTCACCCTCTTCATTTCTTATACACTCAAACACCTCATTACCTTTGAGTAGTTTGGTTAGCTGAGAGGCTTGTTCATCAAGTTCATTTTCTGTCATTTTTTAAACTCCTGCTTTAGTCTGCCATCTTCCCAAACCGCCCTATTACGCTTACCTTTGTCATAATTCTTCTTATTTTTGTAAACTTCATAATGTGGCTGATTTGTGTGGAGTAAATCCTTTTCCCAGATCTCCCCGGTTTTAATGTTGCAATTAGCTTTGCAACCTCTAACACTTCTAAATAACTTAGGGTCAGTAAGCGGTGTTTTCTCAAGCTTCTTAATTAGCTTGGCAGCGGCACCTCCGACTCCTGGAAAATAACAAGGACACCCATTTTCATCTCTTTCTAATACTACAATACCTCCGCATCACTTAAAAGCGCCCCTCTCGGCTTTAGACATAAATTTTTTATATCGTCTTGACTAAGTTCTTAACGATTGATTGCAAGATTAATGAATTCGAAAAACACTAAGCCTCAGCCAAGCTGATTATTGTATTTAGAGTTGATAAGATATGATTTAGCTAAAGAAACAATCGCTGACTTGTAGAAAGCCCTTTGATTAATTTTCTTTCTGCTACATCCATAAAATGCGTAATCGCACTGGGAGAGCCAATGACACTGAGTTGCGATAAATCGTCTTTTTGTTTCATCAATGAAACAAACTCATCAGCATGGAGATTAAGACGGTTTAGTATTGTCGGTGTATCGTGTTCAATATAATCTCGTTTTGTGGGAAGTATCGCGCGGCCTAGCCAGTCGACTAGCTCGATATAGTCTTGCTGGGTTACGTTAATTGCATTTTTATGTTTTTGTTTTGATTGGGTAAGTTTAATTAAGGGAATTGGGGTTTGAACTTTGGCTTTTTGTTGTTGTTTAATCCGCTGTTGAATTGAAGTGAATTCAGATTTTTCTGGCGTCTTCGCCATTTTCGCTCGGATAGGATTTAAATCGACATAGCTCATTGCGGTGATTACTGCGGCTTCATCTAACAGTGGTTGAGATTTGAAGCGTCCTTCCCACAAATTGGTCTGGAACCAAATTTGAACATCGGAGGAACGACGATGGCCCGAAGGGTGAATGCCATGGAAGGCATTCATAAAATCGACCTTTACATTCATCTTCTTTATTCGCTTCTCTGGCCAGATACTCATTTAAACCACGCATAAACCAAGAGATATCCATCAGTCGCTCTCGCCATTTTTGAATCATACCTTGAGCTACTTCAGCGATACCTTGCGCCTTTGGATTTTTAATATACTGCTGTACCACAGGCGGAATTTTATAGAGTCGTTTCCAGCGCCGAATAACATTGGCCTCACTCCAACTCTTAGCTTTGTCGTCATCGACTCTAAGCACAAGATGGTAGTGGTTTGACATAATGGCGTAACTCGCCACTTCAATTGCGAACGAATCTAATTGATAGGCTATTCGTTCGACTATCCAGTGTCTGCGATGCTCAAAATTCTTTCCAGAAAACTTATCTTCGCCACATAAAAATGCGCGCCTAACACAACGAGAGATACAGTGGTAATAAGTGGTTGAAGCTAAATCAATTATTGAATTGCGAGCGCGAGTCATCGTTGAAATCCCTTCTGGTTTGATATCCTTTTAAACCAAACTAATAAAAACTCGCGTCGCCGTCAAATTTATCTTGAGATGTTTTTTGAAAAAGTTGTGGGTGTCCTCTTTTTTCAGGGAGAATTACTAAACGGGGAGATCGTTATCTTAGAACATTACTTATCCATGGTGCCAGAGCCGCGATTCGCTTTTCAAAAAAACAAACAGGATAAACTGAGCCTTTGGATGGCTAGCCTGGTGAAACGTATTGGTATGAATAAAGCGGTCGTTGCTGTTGCTCACAAACTGGCTCGATTACTTTGGATATTGCTACAAAAGCAGGAAAAATACTCGCCACAGTACGGCAACTAACAGATAGAAAATGCATTAGCTATTGGTAATAATATTTAGCCTTTCAACATAGGTTGATTGAATGATGACTAACGGTTTTTCCGACCGGCTCTAAGTCTGGAAAGGACACGGTACAATTGACAATTCGTTGATACCGTTTGGGTGTTGAAGACGAGTCGGTACGGAATTTATCAGGGGACGAGATTGATAATAATAATCTCACAAAGATCCCGAATATATGTCAGTACCTATTTCGCTAAAACCGGCATCAGTAGATATCAGCTAAATTTGAAAAGTTAAAAAATGGAGCAACACAAAACATCGTGGTTAATTTTAGCCATGGTAAGGATAACTACACCTTGACATTATGGAGGCGTCCATATATGTCCCTTTTTTTCTATGATATCCTTTTAAACCAAACTAATAAAAACTCGCGCCGCCGTCAAATTTATCTTGAGATGTTTTTTGAAAAAGTTGTGGGCGTCCCTTTTTTTGTGGATTTAAAGGAGTCTAGAAATCGACACTGACCCCGAATATATATAAAATAACAAGCTAATTTCAAAATTAGTCAGTTCTAACTTCGCTGACTTTTAAACTAACTATTGCGTAAGCAACAGAAAGAAAAAACTCATGAAAATATATGAACTCTTTGTAAACCTAGTGCCAAATGAAAATAATGAAACATTTAATGATAAAGCTGGTGCTTATGTTCATCTATATGTTACCGCAATAGATCTAGAGCTCTCTATTGAAAAAATGAAAAAATATGTAGAGCTTGATAATTTTTCGGTAAAAGACATAGAGCATGTAAGGGTAATCGATCTCGATGACTGGGATGAAGAAAGAGATGACGATAGCCCAACTGTTGAGCAATTATCTCAACTCATCCTCAATAACAACTTCATATATGGAGAGTTTCACAGTTACGAGTTTGAGTATGAACATTGAAACTCAACCTCAACAACTGTGAAAAAATCTATTGCTTTTATATTCCTTACTCTTTTTTCTCGCAGACTAAAATACCACCATCATGATTAATAATTAGAGCCAACCTTAACGGCTCAATTATTACGATGCCTTCCAAAATATAGATTTCGGAATTAATTATTTCTGACAGCATAACATCTTGAATGCAGGCGTTGTCGTGCCCTAATCTGATAACGACACATATTCTATCAAGCTGCTTCTGAATTGAACTCAAATTTGTTAGATTATATATATTATCTTCCCAATCTAATTTTTCTTCAGTCGATATAAAATCATCTTCCCAAAATTGCCAAGCAGATAACTCATTCCAAACTAATTCATCAAAAGAAGATAGAGCTTTCAACCAATTTGGCTTATGGCTTCCTTTCAAAAAGTTTTCAATAAAATTTTTAATATAAAACTTATGATGTCTATTTAGCATAGTCCCTAACTCTTATTGTCTTTATCAAAACTGTAATGCACATTAGGCTTATCCCGTTTATTATGATCATTATCATGATAGTGGTCTTTGCCTTTCTTATGTTTTTCTGGCCGAGCGGGCTTCCCTTTCTTTTTAAACAAGCCTTTCTTTTTGGCCGCTTTTTTAGCTTGTTTAGCAGATTTATACTCCTTATCCACTTGTTTTCGACCAGTAGAGTCACGCCAAGTTTTTTCCTTAACAGGCTCTCCATGTTTTGTTTTTTTACTACTCTGATTTTTCTTTGGTTTACCATTTTTCTTTAGATTTTTATCTTTACCATTAGACTGTTTTTTCTGCTTCTTTTGCTGCGTAGGTTGAGATTTTGGTTTCGTCTTCTTAGAAGGCTTTCTCATGCTTTTTTTAGCTGATTTTTTAGCTTCTTTTTTTACAACTTTTTTAACTACTTGTTTTACGACTGCCTTAATAATAGGAACAATGATATAACCACTCGGATCAGTTCCCGCAAGTGGATTATTCATAATATACGAATATGGATTGAGTGCTTGCGAGTTGCCAGGATCAAATATAAATGGGTCAACAGAAAGGAAACGCCCCAAATTGTAATCGTAGATTCGCCCGTTCATATGAATCAACTGCGCATCATCTAAGTGCTCATGATCAGTAAACCCTCGGCGTGTGGTGAGCAATATATCATCTGATGCCGCAATATACCCACTTTGAGAACTAATATCTTTTAGTGTGGGTGAGCTTGAAACTTCAAAAGTGCCTTTACGTGGTTTACCAAAAGGATCATAACTTTTGTTATCGATTACATTACCGTTTTCGTCAGTAATGGTTACTACAGAGCCTAAACGGTCTCTATGAACAAAACCAATATCGTATCCCGCGTTATTGCCACCAACGGTTTGGGTGATAATGGCATCGCCTACATAAGCTTTTAACTTAGTTACCCCACTTCGCTCAATCACTTCATAAGTTTTGTCTATGTAGTGAGTGATTTCTGTGCCCGTTGGAAGCCCTTTTTTAACTTGCTTATAGCGCATGTGATTTGCACCATAACTAAACTCACTGGTAATACCGTTTTTCTTGATGCTAGTCGGTTTATTAAACGCATTGTAGTTAATCGTACGACCATCACCGCTGATCATATTACCATTGTTATCATACTGGTATTGAACGACTTGCCCATTTAAATTAGTAATTTGCCTTACTGCATTAGGCCCCGCTTTACCACCAGCCGATTTACTCGCGTTACCATATAAATAACCATAGCCTGCAACATAATCACTTTTATAGGTGAAGTTACCGACGCTATCATAGCGATAATTAATGTCGCCTAAATTAACGCCGTCACTAACTCGTTTAGAGGTGATTAAACGATGAAGCTTGTCATAAATATAATTTTCTTGCGCTGCGATGTAGCGGCTACCGTTAAAAACTTCAACGTTTTGCTGAGTTAAATTGCCATAACCATCATTGTATTGATATACAATTCTATGCCGCTGAGAGCTAGTTGCTAGCCTACTTACCGCAGTAACTTTTAGCATAGCACCAGACACTAAGTCATAATCAAAGGTCTCTTCTATTACACCATTGGCTTTCGCCACTTCGGTTAGTTGGCCTTTAAAATTAGTCGCGGTGACTTCTTGGTAAACATATCCGCTCACAGGGTTAAGTACTTTACTTAAATACCCCAAATTGTTGTAGCGATTTTCTACCGTCAATTGGTTAGGGTAAGTGACCGCTTTAACTCGGCCGGTATTTTGGTCATACTGCTGGCTTGTGGTGTACTCTGCTGAATCTATTTTTGTGTTAGTTGCCACAGGGCGACATAAATAATCGTAATAATAAGTACGTTTGTAATGACTGCCCGTTCCCTTTATTTCTGCAGAAGGCATTCCATAGCAAATACCGCCACTACCCTGCGCTGATTGATCAAACAGAAACTCAGCATCAGGGCTGCCATTAATTTCACGCTTAACCAAGCGCCCTAAAGTGTCATAATCGTAATGATAAGCGGCATTATTGGCGTCAATTTCTTGCTCAACTTCACCATAGCCTGTGTAGCTAAATGTTTTGACTCCCATGTTAGGATCGTTAACCGATAGCTTTTGGCCTAGCGCATTATAACTTGCTGTAATAGCGACATTGTTGGCGTCTTGTAGAACGATAGGATTACCCATGGCGTCATAAGCATAACTGGTATGAGAGCCATTAGCATCAGTGGTTTTAATTAACTGACCATTGCCACTATAGTAACGATACATTGTTATTGGGATACCGCGTGAAGGCGTCACCTCGATTTTAGTTTCGCTCCGGTTATAAGCATACTTTACCTGCATATTTTCAATTGAGGTGGTGTCGGTTTTCTTCTCGAGTAAGCGCCCTAGTGGGTCATAGCTTGCATAGGAAGTTCCTTTAGTTTCTGCGGTATTGTCGGAAAGAATAGACTCAAAAGTTTTTCTACCCAGTGCGTCATAATCAACCATTTGATAAATTTTATCGCCGGTAAACCCTTGCGTAGAAGTGACTAGCGTACGGTTAAACTGATCTTTATATTGAATGCTTTGTGGCGCTCCGGCTTGTAACGAAATCACTTTGTAACGAATATTCGAGTTATAAACGCCATCGCAGCCCCCATCACACTTAGAAAAATAAGTGTAGGCTGTTTGGCCTAGGCCAGACTGCGGGGTAACGCTTTGTAAGCGGCCAAGCTCATCGTAACTATTCGTCATTAAAATATTATTCGCATCTTTAGTCCACAAAGCTTGACCATGCTTAGCAGAAGTAGAAGCTTGAGCTTCGTGACCTTTAGCGTTAATCACTTTATCAACAAAGTAGCCATCACTTGTATATTCAGTCCTGGTAGTTCTTGGCTCTTCGCCTGGACTAGAAAGCGTGACCGATGTTGGCAAACCATAATTATTATAAAGTGTACGAGTCGATACGGTTTTTCCACCACCGATGGTAGGCGTAACATTTACCTCACTCGGTTTTAGTGCTGCCGTCCAGTCGTATGTGGTTTCAATTTGTTTTTTGCCATCTAATTGCGCGTTGTATACCGTACTATGATTACTCAAGGTTTCAAATGTTTTGGTCGTTTTGCTTGGTTTTCCATATTGCTCATATTGAGGCTCAAAAGTAGTTTGCTGAGTTACTTTTACTTGACTATAGCCGTTGTCAACAATAGAAACTGACTCTTTAATGTTGCCATATAAATCATACGCCGAACTACTCACGCTAGGTGTTGTTGTGCCGTCGCCCGGATCAGTTAGCCCAACATAACTCTTGCTGCTAGACAATTGATCACTTCGATTCGCCACATCAAATTCTTGTTTGATAGTTAATGTTGGAAAAACCCACCAAGTATCATGATTAGATGTTTTAACCTCTTTATAATAAGTTTTAGTGGTTGATAGTGGCGTAGAACAACCACTTCCAGTATCTTCAATTAAGCAAGTTTCAATACTTTCGATACTTCCTGCTAAAGGAAACTTTTGATGAAAATGACTTATTGCGCGGATCCCTGAAGGTTGATCAACGATGATGCTTCTAAATCCTTGAAAGCCTCGTCCAAACGCATGATACACCGCGGCTTTATAAGCATATTGAGTTTCCGATAAACCGCCGACGCCGTCGCTCACTTTATAGGTTGAGACCACGTTCATGCTTGAGGTAAAGTGAAAATAACCATCCCCCATGTAACTAAAATCAGGTTCATAATGCGCGTGCTCGCTAGTACCACCTTCACTACTCGATAGCGGTAAAAAGTTCCACTCTGATCTAACATTCAAACCATCAGTCGCAGATTTCATTAAATCAGTTGCAGCATAACGTTCACCAGAGTCTGCCGAGCCTTTATTGCGGTTAATCCACAAACCGTATCGTTTACCAAAACTGGTACTGGTATCAACGCTATTGTGCTTGCCTTCAGAAGCGCCATAAACGGAACGACGTGGCCCAAAAGCAAAAACCATGTCTTGCAAACCATCACCAGTGGCATCCAAGCTCGCGACTTCACCTACTGTTCCATGGATTTGCGTAGGTACTCGTTTCGCTTGGTAAACGCCTTGAGAATTAAGCTCCCATTTAATGGCGTCAAACCGATAAACTGAGTCGTCAAATTTGCGCGGGTCGACAAGCATTGTTTCATTGCTATTCACATCGCTATGTTTAAAGTCTTTGTAAATTGCGTCTCCGCAGCGCTTAACCACATTAAAACTAAACCCAGAATTTTCATTCACATAGGTACAACCGACTACCACTCGCTCGGCAGGAACGAGTAACTCAGCTTTGCCATCGCCATCGACGTCCATAAAATTAGTGGGGTATTTGGGCTCGTATTGAACCGCGTTTTCTTCCGAATTAATTTTAAATGAGGTAACGTAACTTTTAGCCGCTAAATAAGAATCTGCACCTAGCCAATGTTTGGTTGAAGAAAAAGTACCATTACCTAAATTAAGCTGATAATTTAAAGTGTGGCGATTAGTCTCACCATCTTCCCAAGTGACTAAGTCAGCTAAACCGTCTGAGTTAATATCAATTAATGCTTGATAAAAGTGCATGTCATTGCCACCAAAAACAGCAGTTGGCGGCGGCGGAAAACTATAAGATGATGCACTTGTTAAACTATAGTTACCCTGTGTATCAACATCACTTAAAAAGGCCGCTTCATTAAACGAAGTACCGGTAACAAATGTACGTGACAGTATAAAATCGGGTAGCCCGTTGCCGTCTAGATCGCCCGCTAACACATAGCTAGGTGTTCTCACGCTAGCAGACTCAACGGTATTGGTTGAGCGCCGCCCCACTTCATAGCGATGAGTGACAGAGTAAGGCGCTTGCGTGTTTTTAGTATTAAAATAAACTTCAAATAACAGCTGTGAATTGTAAACTCGAGTTAAATAAATATCTGGCCAGCCATCACCATTAATATCGGCAATATTTTTAATGCCCTCGTACTTTGCCTGACCAAAAGTCACCGGTAAAACATTATAAACCCAGTTATTGTTTAACTTAATATCAACCAAGAATGCACCGGTTGGGTTTGCAGAGCTTACCTGGCGAAGCCTTATTGGATCGGTTGCGCCATCAATATTAAAGTCAGCAAATACGCAGTCATATTGATTGCTAACAACGTTAAAGTTACAGAAAGACTGCTCGGTATTGAGCACTTCGTCTAACTGACCTTCAGGCGTAATGGAATAGTCTTGCCAATCTCGAGTACCGTTACCATCGTGATCGGCATTTGGTATTAAGTTTTCGAACACAAAGTCATGACGGTTATAATCAGTGAAGGTGTAAATAGGAACAATGGAGCCTGACTCTTCATAACCCGCTTCTTCTAGCACATAAGTATGTGGCGCATCTTTCCATTTAAAACTTGTTTCTGGTAAACAGCGGCTAGGACCACACTCTTGCACACTATTTAATAAGGTTCTGTTAGTCGCGCGGCTTGTGCTGTTTTCAAACCGGTATTCCTTTACCAAACTGTTTGTGTTTACATAAGTATTAATGTGCGTTAGGCGCTGCGTAAACTCGGCTTTACCGCCTTTTAAGTAACTAAAAGATTGATCGGCTCTATCGCTATAAGAAAAACTCACTCTGCGATCACCCAAAGATGATGCTGAGTTTCCGGTGTAATAAATGTCTTTAATTAAATGCTCACCCGAGCCATATTTTTGGTAAACATAATGAATGTAATTATTGTTGGTTGCGTCGTGGCTGCGTTGAATTTGCCAAGTTAATGTTGCCGGAGCACCGATTGGTTTAACCCGCGAGTTAGTATCAGTACCAAAATAAGACGTTAAACCATTTTTATGCTCTACTTTAAACGAAGCATTGTAATCATTAATGTCACCAGTTTGCGTGACTTTAGCAAACGAGTCCATTTCTGTATGGTAAACCGCACCGTGGCTGCCGTAAGTCGCGCCGTTTGTAACGATTAAGCGCTGCCCGTTAAAGCACAAACGATCTTTTTGTTGTGAATACTGAACACTTAAGGCATAACCGTCTTGCTCGTAAGTAGCAGCACAGCGACTAATGGCCGAAGCTGCTGACAGTGACCAGCCTACTCCAAGTATTCCATTGCCCGCTTTAGAGGAATAATTGACCGAAACACTCGGCTGCATATTGGCCCGCCCAGGTGGTAATGTGATAGGAATGTTATAAACCGCAGCGCCACCCGACACCCCTGCTTCTGCTTTTACGGAGCCAACGTAATAAAGTTGATCATCTACAAAATTAAACGGCATAACATTCGCATCAGGGATCTGTGGTGTTCCTTTTGACGCATAACTTGGTGCTATATCTACCTCAACTGACTTAGGTTGACTATAAGTAGAGCATGACCAAGCGACTTTATTACAAGCTCTAACCCTATAATGAAAAAGACCGTTATTGGTTTCACTGATACTCAGTTGAGTTTCTGAATGATTACCGAGCGAGGTCCAACTTGCACTATTAAATTGGCGTTGAACTTCATAATAACTTGCTTCTAACTCATTACTCCAACTAAGTAGAAATTCGCCAGTTTCACTCGAGTCTAGGTTAGGAGCAACCATTGCAGGGACTAAGGGCACTCGCTTAACCTGGACAACACTTGAAAAAGCAGTGTAGGCAGAACAAGCCCAACTGAATTCATTACAGGCTCTTACTTGATAAGAATAATCTTCACTGGGTTTATCGCTTAAGGTAAGACTCAATGCGTTTAAGCCTTGAGCAACACTTTTTGTGCTACCCGCGCCTTGTTGATGCTCGCGGATATCATAATAAGACACGTTACCGGAAGGCTTACTCCAACTAACTGAAAAGTTTCCGTTAGTACTTTGGCTGATATTGGGGGTAACACCTGCAGGCGCGTTAGGTGCAAGCCTTACAATTATATTTTGCGACGCAGGACTAAAAGCTGAACATGACCATGCATATTTATTACATGCTCTTACGCGATACTGCCAATTACCATCACTACTAATATTGTCAAAAAAGTGAACCGAAGTGAATTGAGAAGCAGCTGCTACCCAACCGCCTGAATTAAACCGCTTTTGCACATCATAATAGGTCGCAAAATTGGCAATATTCCATTCTAAAGCAATTAGCCCTGTGGCTGTTGAAGGAACAATTGGAGCACTCGGGGTAACCGGTGTTTTATAAACTTTTACCAAATCACTTTCTTTAAATGAACTGCAACCACTCGAATTACATGCCCTAACTCTAAAGCGATAAGTTCCATCTATAAGAGATGTGATAGATTTTTGAGTACTGACACTGCCATTTTGAATACGACTCCAGTTTCCAGCGCTAAGTTGTTCTACTTGGTATTCACTTACACTTCCGCTTGCACCTGACCAACTAATGACAAAGTTACCATCGGTGTCAGTAGACGGCACATTAATGCTACTCGGCGCGGATGGTATATGAAGCACTTGAGTGCCTAAATTAACCGTAGAGTAGCCAGAACATGCCCACGAAAATTCATTACATGCTCTTACGCGGTAGTCGTAAATTCCATCCGTTTTATTTTGCACTAAAAAGGCGCTAGTAGTAAGTTTTGAGGCAATAGTAGAAAAGCTTCCGACTCTATTTTTGCGTTCAATTAAATCGTAATAGCTGACGTTTCCTGAAGGCTTTGACCAGCTGACAGTGTAGCTACCGTTGGCGTTTCCAGTTGGCGATATAACGCTTGCCGGAACGCTAGGTAGCGCTCGCCAAATAACGGATGAACCGCTCGAACTATAATTAGAGCAAGCCCATGAAAAAGAGTTACATGCCTGAACTCTAAACTGCCAACTACCATCACTAAAGCCGGAAATTGTTTTACTGCTAGCATTAACATTTAAAGCCGCATTACTCCAACTGCCCGTTCCTTTTCGCTTTTGAATATTGTAGAAAGTCGCAGAATTTACTCCTGCCCAGCTTACCGTAACACTACCTGTACTTTTATCGTTAGTTGGATTTGCGCTCGCGGGAGTGGCGGGAATGTTGCGCCATTCGACTAATGCTCCACCGCTACTATACCCGGAACAAGCCCATGAATAGGAATTACAAGCCTGTATTCTAAACTGCCAACTACCGTCAGAAAACCCGCTAAGCACTTTGCTGGTCGATGTAATATTGGAAGCTGCAAGCGTCCAACTTCCATTATTTTTTCGTTTTTGAATATTGTAGTAACTTGCTGAACTTACTGCGCCCCAGCTTAAACTTATACTACTAGTGCTTGTGGTTGTTGCAGGCGCCGCTGTAGCGGGAGTAGCGGGAATTTTACGCCATACAACCGAAGAGCCGTTTGTTCCCCAAGCTGAACAGGACCAAGAATAACTATTACACGCTTGAACTCTAAACTGCCAACTGCCATCACTTAGATTTGAAAACACCTTACTTGTTGCAGCTACATTTGAGGCTGCTGTCCCCCAAGCTCCACCATTTAGTCGCCGCTGAACGTTATAGTATGTCGCGTAGCTTACTGCGGGCCAGCTAACTGTAACTTGGTTAGAATCTGAACTTGTGGTTGGATTGGCCGCACCAGGTGTGGCGGGCTTTAGCCTAACATTAATTTGGTTTGGTAAACTATAGCTAGAGCATGCCCAGCTGTAGCTATTACAGGCCGCAACCCGGTATTCATAAGTTTTTTTATCTGACTTTCCTGTGCGACTTATCGAAGTTGAAGTATGGCTTGACGCAATCGTTGACCAACTACCTCCTGCCTCTCGTTCTTGCACGCTATAAAAATTTACAGTTCCGGCTGGCTTACTCCAAGATACCGTATATGCACTGGTAGACGCATTTGAACTGGCTGGTGCAGATGGATTTGTTGGACGATATTCCACTTTAACTTGACTAGCATTACTATAAACTGAACAAGACCACGAATAGCTATTACAAGCCTGTACTCGGTAATAATAGACGCTGTCATTTGCTCGAGATGTTCGGTTTAACGACGTAGAATTCGTATTAAATGCTACGGTAACCCAAGCACCGCTGCCATTTTTCTCTTGCACATTATAATGAGTTACATTCCCAGAGGGCCGAGACCAAGAAACAGTATAGCTTGAGCTAACGGAGTTTAAGGAACTGGGCGTAGCGACCTTTGCTGGCGGCTTTCTTACAATTGTTGCGGCACTTGCAGTTCGCCAACTTGAACATCCATCTGGATTACAGGCAATAACTCGATATTGATAGCTTCCATCAGCGCGACTAGCAACATTATAACTAGTTGTGCTACCAGAAACTGTCGCAATTTGTACAGCTGCAGCACCATTTTTAGACTCAGCAATTCTATATAAGCTTTGACTAGAGTTCATAAACTTTGCCGGTGACCAACTAACGGTAAAACTTCCAGTGGTCGAAGAACTCGGGCTTGACACAGAGGCTGGCGTTGTTGGCGGCTCTTTATAAGTATCACAACCTCCAAAAGAGCGATTTAAAGAGTCGCTATTTGCTGTAGATAGTTGTTTTTTATTGGTTAACTGATTTTGCTTAACTTCTGCAGCAAATGGCTGAGGACAGTTATAAGCAGCTATTTTTGAGCTATAAGCTAAAAAAAATAACCCAAATAGTAGGACGCTCTTCCCTAGTAAATTTTTCAATGCTTTTCCCTATAATGTTTTTTATTTTTCGAATTTATATTTTCAAATTTATAATTTATCGGTTTTATTTTATAACTTTTGGCTGATTGTGTTTCAATACTGGCTTTTATTGATGGCCAAAATTAAAATTTCGCGCATAGTAATAAAGTCGGTTTGAATAATCAATAAAGCATTAGATTAATCACATTTATATCTCAAAAGATGATAACCAGCTTCCAAAACAAAAAGCCAAAAGCAGCCAAAGCAATCGAGAGTAGATTAAGCCTTTATCAATAATTTAATCGATGCATTAATCGCAACAGTGCTTTCACAGCGACGCAATTCAGTCACGTAATTCACTGCAACACAAAGGCTAAGCTAATTAATTTCGAAAATAAATAAGAACAAAATAATGTTTTAAATTTTGATGAGATAGTCTCACTCACTTTTAAATGAGATATCACTAAGAGAGAATTTTCGTTCAATACACCGAAAATAAAGCAGCTAAATACGCCTGTTTATTTCGATAGCGCTTAAATAAATTTTGATAGGATATGCGCGTAATGCTTAGGTAACATTAGCATTACGCATTGATATAACGAGTTTAAAAATTTCAGTTAATTTAATTTCAGTTAATTTAATTTAATTTAATAAAATTCGCGACTCGTTTCTTACTACCGTTAACACCCCAATACCTTTAACAGAGGCTAACTCTTCAATACTTTTAAATTCTCCAAACTGATTTCTAAAAGCGACAATCGCTTGCGCTTTTTTAATACCAACGCCGGTTAAAGCTTCTGCAATTTGCTCTGCACCTGCGGTATTTAGGTTTACTTTAAGAGAGTCTTCAAATGATTGGTGTGAGTTTATTTTATGGATACTGGATTTAGCCAGCGAAATTTGAGAAAAGACATTGCTCACTAAAACAGCAATTAATAAGACAGCGAACTTAAAAGTATTCATTTTCATAGTGCCTCTCCTTAGGCTAAATGGTGTTTCCATACGCATCTTTAGGTGCAACTGGTCGTGTTATTTCAACCAGATATAACTTACCTGCAATAGGTTAACAGTCATAATCTAACTCAATTTAGAATAATTTTCTAGTGAGCCGTTAAACTTTCAGAGATATCGCACAAGGTTTTGAGCGGATCGGCCGATTGCGTGATAGGCCGACCAATAACAAGATAATCTGCCCCATTGGCGGTAGCTTTTTCAGGTGTCATTATTCTTGATTGATCACCTTGCTCACTACCTAAAGGCCTGATGCCAGGAGTGACCGTTAAAAACTCTTGATTGGTGTTTGCTTTTACTGACTTAGCTTCTAGCGCAGAGCAAACTACTCCGTCTAATCCTGACTGATGGGCTAACGCTGCTAAATGGGTTACTTGCGCGTCTATCGAACGCTGGTAGCCAATGCCGTCAAACTGCATTTGGTCCATACTTGTCAACACCGTCACTGCAGTTAACAAAGGTCTGTCTTGACCAAAAGACTCTAAGCCTTGCATTGCTTGGCTCATCATTTTTTCGCCACCACTAGCATGTAAGTTTACCATCCAAACACCTAATTCGGCAGCTGCCAAACATGCTTTGGTTACGGTGTTAGGTATATCGTGAAACTTAAGATCTAAAAAAACCTTAAAATCACCGCTGACTAAGTACTTTACCCAGTCTGGACCAAACAAGGTAAACATTTCTTTGCCTACTTTTAACTTGCACATCGTGGGATCGAGCTTTGCAACTAAAGACTTAGCGGCTTTTAAATTATCAAAATCTAACGCGACGATAACCTTAGAGTCGTTATCATTATTCATACTCACCGGCCTATTCCCCTTCTATGCCTTGAATCGGCTTTACACTTCCCCAGTTTTTACAACTAGGACACTGCCAAAATAAAGTCTTTGCATCAAAACCGCAGCTACCACAATGGTAGACAGGCTTATTGTCTAACAGCTTGTTTACAACTTGATGAAGCATTTGTAACGATGGCTTAGCACTTTCACTCGCGTGGACTAAGTGCAGCTCAATTAAGCTTAACAAGCCTTTTAGTGACGGATGAGTCGCCATTTGCATGGCGATATACTCGGCTGCGGCTCTATCTCCTTTCGCTAACTTAATCTGCTCCGAATAAGCTAAAATACAAGATATACCTGCGCCTTGCTCGATAGCATTTTGAAGAAAGATAGCAAAGCCTTTGGGATCATTAAGGTGCTTAAAGCAAATCTCAATTTTTAAAATTGCTTCTGGCAATATTTCAAGATCAGTTTTAACCAGTTCACGGTAGTTTTTTATCGCTTGTTTATACTTTCCTAAACTATACAAAATTTCGCCGTTAATAAGCATCGCTCGGGCGCTACTAGAGTCTGCCGCTAATGCTTTTTTTACGTAGCTAGTTGCAGTTTTGGGCTGGCGCTCTACAAACAGCATGTTTTCGGCTAATTCGCAGTAAAAATGGGCAATTTCTGTGTTTAAATTAGAGCGCGCGTCAACTTGAATTTTCTCTGCCACTGCAATTGCTTTGCTCCAGTCTTTAGTTTGTTGATAAATGACTAACAATTGCTTAAGACTCTTTTGCTTGTGAGATGAGTCTAGCACTAACTCTTTAAAAATATTTTCTGCTCTATCGAGTAGCCCAGCAGCCATATAGTCATAGCCTAGTTCTAACAGCGACATTTTTCGGTGACTATTGGTCAGTGACGGCCGCGCTATTAAATTTTGATGGATCCGAATAGCTCGGTCTACTTCGCCGCGCTTACGGAATAAATTGCCTAGCGCCAAATGAGTTTCTACCGTTTCTGAATCGATTTCTAGCATGCTAATAAAAGCATCAATTGCTTTATCTGACTCTTCATTTAATAGGTAATTAAGCCCAATAAAGTACTTTTTAGAAAAGCCAGACTGGTTAGATTTTGACTTTTTAGACGAGCGCTTTTTACCAGAGAAATAACCTAAAACCCAGGCCACTGGTAGCAACAGCGCAATAACTATGACTATTTCGAACATATGAGTGAGATTAAAATCCTTTAGTAATCGTCCTTAATTGGAAGCGCCCTCAAACTATTGAGTTCGCTTTCGAGTTTTCTCAACTTATTGTTGGCTTGCTTTAGCTGCAATTTAGTTTTTAATACACCGCCAACCAGCGCACCTATACCGACTAGAAACCCTAATAATAAGCATAACACCATTACCCAGTTTAACTGCCACTCAACTTGACTGTATATATAGTTAATAGTTACTAAGCCATCATTTTGAGCAAAAAACAGAGCAGATACTATAAATAGTATTAAAGCGATGATAATAATGATGAAATTTTTCAAAATTCTGCCTCAATTTTTTAACCAAGCTATTTTAGCCTATCTCATTCTACCGGGTCGACCTACATTTTAATTTTTGACTGCAAAAAAAAAGCATATCCAAGATATGCTTTTATATGATTCTAGTGACTTAGGTTTAACTCTTTTCAATTCCGTCGTTAACGCGATCTCTTAGCTCTTTACCCGGCTTAAAATGAGGAACATATTTGCCTTCAAGTTGAACAGATTGACCTGTTTTAGGGTTTCTTCCTACTCTAGGAGCGCGATAATGAAGTGAAAAGCTACCAAAGCCTCTAATTTCAATTCTCTCACCCTTAGCGAGTGATTGAGCCATATGTTCTAAAATATTTTTAACCACTAACTCTACATCTTTTAGCGAAAGTTGTGTTTGCCTAGCTGCTAATCTTTCAATGAGTTCGGATTTAGTCATTATAACCCATTCCTTTGTTACTTTTCGTGACGTTTGGATTACTTTCTACAATAGACAATTTATTTACAAAAAGCAAAAAAAAATGCCCAAAATCAATAGATTATGGGCATTTTTTACTAATTACTATAAGTAATTAATCGCGATCCATTTGCTCTTTTAATAGATCACCAAGCGTTGCTGGAGCAGCTTCTTCGCCATCTTTGCTGAATTCAGCAATAGCGTCTGCTTCTTCTTGCTTGTTTTTCGCTTTAATCGACAATGTGATTACGCGGTTCTTTTTATCTACAGCAGTAAACTTAGCTTCTACTTCATCGCCTTCTGCAAAG
This sequence comes from Aliikangiella aequoris, assembly GCF_053709105.1. NCBI lineage: Bacteria > Pseudomonadati > Pseudomonadota > Gammaproteobacteria > Oceanospirillales > Pleioneaceae > Aliikangiella > Aliikangiella aequoris. The sequence goes on along the minus strand of NZ_CM132298.1, from coordinate 1,639,749 downwards.
AACTTAGTCGCATCGTCTACACGTTCGTCGCTGATTTCTGCAGCACGTAAGTAACCTTCTACACTGTCAGCTAAAGCAACTTTAACGCCACGAGCGTCAACTTCAATTGCTTTACCTTTAACCATAGTTCCTTTTGCGTTATCCGCTAAGAACTGTGCAAATGGGTCAGAGTCGATTTGCTTAATACCTAAAGAAATACGCTCTCTTTCAGCATCAACAGAAAGTACTACCGCTTCTACTTCGTCACCTTTATTAAAGTCACGAACTGCTTCTTCACCAGTTGCGCTCCAAGAAATATCCGATAAGTGAACTAGACCGTCAATACCACCGTCTAAACCAATGAAGATACCGAAATCAGTGATTGATTTGATCTTACCAGTAACACGGTCATTTTTGTTGAATTTACCCGCAAACTCAGTCCAAGGATTAGGTACACATTGCTTAAGACCAAGCGAAATACGACGACGTTCTTCGTCGATATCAAGTACCATTACTTCAACTTCGTCACCTAAGTTAACAACTTTGCTTGGGTGAATATTTTTGTTTGTCCAATCCATTTCAGAAACGTGAACAAGACCTTCAACGCCTTCTTCGATTTCAACAAAACAACCGTAGTCAGTTAAGTTAGTAACACGGCCAAACAAACGCGCGCCTTCTGGGTAACGACGATTTAAGTCTGCCCATGGATCTTCGCCTAATTGCTTCATGCCTAATGATACACGTGAACGCTCACGGTCATACTTAAGGACTTTAACATCAATTTCGTCGCCAACTTGAACAACTTCAGATGGATGCTTAACACGTTTCCACGCCATATCTGTGATATGTAATAGACCGTCTACACCACCTAAATCAACGAAAGCACCGTAATCAGTTAGGTTCTTAACGATACCTTTAACTTGTGCGCCTTCTTCTAAGCGAGCTAATAACTCGTCTCTTTCTGCTGAACTTTCAGCTTCAATAACGCTACGACGTGAAACAACAACGTTGTTACGCTTTTGGTCGAGCTTGATAACTTTAAATTCTAGGTCTTTACCTTCAAGATGAGTTGTGTCGCGAATTGGACGTACATCTACTAATGAACCAGGTAAGAATGCACGAACGTTCTTAACTTCAACCGTGAAACCACCTTTAACTTTACCAGTAATCATACCAATAACAGTTTCGTTAGCTTCACAAGCTTTCTCAAGCTCTAACCAAGTTTCAAATCGCTTCGCTTTTTCACGTGATAATTGAGTCGCACCGTAACCATCTTCAATTGCATCTAATGCAACGTCAATTTCGTCACCTACGTTTACTTCAACTTCACCTTGCTCATTTAAAAATTGTGAAAGTGGAATAACACCTTCAGATTTTAAACCAGCGTTTACCACAACTGTTTCATTATCAATTGCAACCACAGTGCCTTTAACAATTGCACCAGGACGCATTTCGAGTTCATTTAAACTCTGTTCAAATAGTTCTGCGAAATTCTCGCTCATCTTTAGATACCTAAAATCGTGTATAAAATACACTTAGTTTCAAACTCCGAATAACATCCAGTTAGTCCGGGATTATTAATAAAAGACCGACTAATCCGTTAGCAGTCCAAAAAATGCTTTAAATAGTTTTTAAATAGAACCAACTAATCTCTAAAACCAATTAGTTAATTCAAAATATTCTTGTTTGGGGAATTTTCTAAACCAACAGAAAACGCCACATCCTACTACTTTTAATTAGCCTATAAAAACGGCTAATTATTTAGCAATAGGCAGGCTTTTTGATGCAAAATCAAGAACTTGAGTCATTACTTCTGACAAACTCAAATTTGAGCTATCAACGACAAAAGCGCCCTCCGCAGGTACCAATGGAGCCACGGGGCGATTCCGGTCACGCTCATCGCGTTCTTTAATGCTGTCTAAAAGCGCGCGCATATTAGCACTTACACCTTTATTTATCAACTGTTTATAGCGTCTCTCTGCACGGCATTCAGGACTTGCAGTAAGAAAAATTTTGACTGGCGCATGAGGGAAAACGACCGTTCCCATATCGCGGCCGTCGGCGATTAACCCGGGCATTGAATAAAAGTCTTTTTGGCGCTGAAGTAGCGCTTCTCGCACTTCTGGAATAATTGCAACTTGAGAAGCTGCCTGCCCTGCTTCGTCCGTTCTAACCAACTTGGCGAGGTTTTCGCCTTCTAAAATGGGCTCTACTTCGTTGGTTTTAGGGTTGCTTTCAAAGTGCACATCCATGTTACGTGCCAATTGAGCAACGTCTTGATGATTATTAATATCAATAGCATGCCGCTTTACAGCAATACCCAATACGCGATAAAGCGCACCGCTGTCTAAAATATGCCAGCCTAAATGCTCAGCTAGCATTTGACTGATAGTACCTTTACCCGAGCCAGAAGGTCCGTCAACCGTAATTATATTTTGCGTTTGAGACATGATTTAATGAACCTTAATTTAAAACTAAACGGATAAATTAACCGTGTTGACGCTTAAATTCTTGCATAAAGTCGACCAACGCTTGCACACCGGCTAAAGGCATTGAGTTATACAGGCTAGCACGCATACCACCAACACTACGATGACCTTGCAGTCCGACTAAACGTTCTTTTTCGGCTAATTCTAAAAACAGACTGTCTAGCTGAGTGTTTTTTAAGGTAAAGGGGATATTCATTCGAGAGCGGTTTTTTATTGCCACTGGATTAGCGTAAAAATCATCGCTATCAATACACGAATACAAAAGTGCGGCTTTATCAATGGCAAGTGCTTCCATGGCAGCCACACCACCCTGCGATAGTAGCCACTCGAAAACTAAGCTCGACAGGTACCAAGCATAAGTTGGCGGTGTGTTCACCATAGAACCGTTGTTCGCTTGCGCTTGATAATTGTAAATTTTAGGTAAGCGCGAAAAGTTCATCTGATTAAATAAATCGCGCTTCACAATGACAATAGTCATGCCAGCCGGGCCAATATTTTTCTGAGCCCCTGCATAAATTAAGTCAAAGTCATTAATATTGATAACTTCGGATAAAATGCAAGATGACATATCAGCGACAATTGCACCTGAGCTTTGAATTACTTCGGAAAAGCGGTGCCCTTCAATTGTCTCGTTGGGTGTGTAGTGGGTGTACTTGGGGTTTTCTACTCGTTGCCAAGATTCGCTGGGAGTAATTTCTTGTAAGTTAGCGCTATTTTGAGTAACGACATTTAAGGCTTTAACCGAACCAAATCTGGCCGCTTCTTTAGCCGCTTTATTTGACCAAATACCGTTACATAGGTACTCAGCTACGTCATTTTCTTGCAGTAAACTCATCGGGATATTTGCAAACTGATGAGACGCGCCACCATGTAAAAACAGCACCGCATACTCATCTGAAACACCGAGTAGCTTCCTTAAATCTGACTCGGCTTTTTCAGCAAGCCCTTGATATTGCGCGCTTCGGTGACTTATTTCCATGACCGAAACACCCATACCGCGCCAATCTAAAAACTCGGCATGAGCTTGTTGCATGACCGCTTTTGGCAAGGCCGCTGGCCCCGCACAAAAGTTAAAAGTCGTTTCACTCATCGTTTGAGTCGCTTTCCTTGTTATCAACCGCGTCATTTGTTTCAGGCTTAGCTTCTGCTTCTGTTTGAGCCTCGGCAGCGCTGTTTTCAGACTCTTCTTCGTCAGTTTCTAGCTCATCTATACGTTGTAAACCAACCAGTTTTTCATCTTCTTGTAAGCGAATAAGCCTTACACCTTGCGTATTTCGGCCCATAATTCTAATTTCATCGACGCGAGTACGAACTAAAGTACCACCTTTACTGATCAGCATGATTTCGTCACCGTCAGTCACTCTCACCGCACTAATCGCTTTGCCGTTTCTTTCACTCGATGTTATTGAGATAACACCTTGACCACCACGACCTCGTAACGGATGCTCGTTCATCTCAGTACGTTTACCATAGCCATTTTCAGTTACGGTAAGAATTTGACTATTTTCGTCGGCTCGAACCAGAGCAATCACTTTTTGGTCTTCGGCAATCCGCATACCACGAACCCCGCGAGCAGTTCGTCCCATTTCTCTAACGTTTTCTTCATGGAATCGAATTACTTTTCCGGCATCACTAAATAACATTAAGTGATCTTCACCACCGGTAATAACAGTACCAATTAACTCATCGCCTTCATCTAATCGTAATGCAATGATTCCGTTAGAGCGTGGTCTAGAGAATTGCTCTAAAGAGGTTTTCTTAACCGTTCCACTTGCAGTTGCCATAAACACAAAGAGCTCTGGAGAGTAATCTTTTACTTGTAAGATACTAGTAATACGCTCATCGTCTGCGAGTGGCAAAATGTTTACAATGGGTTTACCGCGTGAGCCGCGACTTGCCAAAGGAAGCTCGAAAGTTCTTAACCAATAAACTTTTCCGGCACTAGAGAAACATAAAATAGTCGCGTGAGTAGAAACAACCAATAACTTAGCAATAAAGTCTTCGTCTTTCATTTTAGTGGCCGATTTACCCTTACCACCACGACGTTGTGCTTCATACATATTTAAAGGCTGATATTTAACATAGCCTTCATGAGATAAAGTAACGACCACGTCTTCTTCTGGAATTAAGTCTTCCATTAATAAGTCTGCAGAACTATTGGTTATTTCTGTTCTACGCTCATCACCGAAAGCTTCTTTTACCTCTACCAGCTCTTCTCTTATCACTTCCATTAGTCTTTCTGTGCTAGCTAAAATAGCTAACAATTCGGCAATTAAAGCGATTAAATCGCGGTAGTCCGAAATAATTTTTTCATGTTCTAGGCCAGTTAATTTATGGAGTCTTAGATCCAAAATCGCTTGCGCTTGCGCTGGCGATAAATGGTATAAATTATCTACCATGCCAAACTGTGGTTCTAAATCATCCGGACGACAAGCGTCAGCGCCGGCTCGATCTAACATTTCTAAAACTTCACCCGCAGCCCAGCCTTTAGCCATTAACTGCGTCTTAGCTTCAGCAGGGTTAGCCGCTTTCTTAATTAATTCGATTATTTCATCTATGTTGGCTAAAGCTAATGCTAAACCTTCTAAAACGTGCGCTTTTTCGCGAGCCTTGCGCAAGTCAAAAATAGTTCGTCTCGTCACAACTTCGCGGCGGTGGCGAATAAACGCCTCTAGCATTTCTTTTAAATTGAATAACTTAGGCTGGTTGTTTTCTAGCGCAACCATATTAATGCCAAAAACAGTTTGCATTTGTGACTGTGAGTAAAGGTTATTCATGATGACTTCAGAGTTTTCACCCCGACGAAGCTCTATCACCATTCGCATACCGTCTTTGTCTGACTCATCACGGAGTCCTGTGATTCCATCGATCTTTTTATCTTTAACTAGCTCGGCAATTTTTTCAATTAGTCGCGCTTTATTAACTTGATAGGGTAATTCGGTAACAACAATGCTTTCTTTGCCGTTTTTCTCGTCTGTTTCAATATGGTGTCTGGCTCGAATATAAATACGCCCCCGACCAGTCGTGTAAGCTTGAACAATCCCTGCTCTACCATTAATGATGCCTTGCGTTGGAAAATCTGGCCCAGGAATATGTTCCATTAAACCAGCGACGTCAATATCTGGAGTGTCCATAACCGCTAAACAAGCGTCAATCACTTCATTGAGGTTATGTGGCGCAATATTGGTCGCCATACCAACAGCAATACCCGCAGAGCCATTAACAAGTAAATTAGGTACACGTGTAGGTAATACCGTAGGCTCCGATTCACTACCATCGTAGTTTTCGGCCCAATCTACTGTCTCTTTATCTAAATCAGATAATAACTGGTGAGCCAGTTTGTCCATTCGGACTTCGGTATAACGCATCGCCGCTGGAGAATCACCGTCGACAGAGCCGAAGTTACCTTGGCCATCAACCAGCATATAACGTAGAGAAAATGGTTGCGCCATACGTACAATCGTATCGTACACCGCGGTATCACCATGCGGGTGGTATTTACCGATTACGTCACCGACCACACGAGCAGACTTTTTATAGGGCTTATTAAAGTCATTGCCTAGCTCATTCATTGCGTATAATACGCGGCGGTGAACGGGCTTTAGTCCGTCTCGAACATCGGGTAACGCTCGACCGACTATAACGCTCATTGCGTAATCTAAATAAGAGACTTTAAGTTCATCTTCAATGTTGATTGGAAGGACTTCTTTTGCAAACTCACCCATAAATGACCATCGTTCCTTATATTATTGATTTTTAACGAATTTCGTTAAAAACTCAGCGATATTATTATTAATATGTCTGGCTAAACAAACTTGCTTGAACTCAAGCGGTATAAAGCAGGCAAGTGTACCACAAGTTGGACTAAAAATGACTAGATAATTTGCTAATTATTCGATTGGAAACAAAGCAAATTGCTTAAAGTCATCATCTGTTTATTTATTAGCCAACTCGGTTTAATTTGACTGAGCATTTTGTACTCAATTCTAAGTTCACACTTAAAATCCAATTCAAGCTTAGAATCCAATTCAAACTTAAAGTCAGCCTATAGTAAGACTGCCTATTGATTTAAGAATTGGTCCCTTTAGCTGTGTTGAGAGCAATTCTTAAAACTGGTGGTCCGGTCGCTAACTTTGTCAATTCTACAGGTATAAAGTCTACCTTTACTTAATTTCAATCTTGAGCGAAACCATAAACTAGCGCTTGCGCAAAGCCGAGGCAAACTTCACGCTGCTAAGTTGAAGTTTTTAATTTAGTGTTGAAGTGTTTAATTTAGTGTTGAGATTTTTAATTAAGAATGACAATACTGCAATGTAGCAGCTTGAGAACTTTAGCCTAAAACCGCTTTTTATTTGGATTTAGCTTATTAGTTGGACTTATCAGGCATACACCGGATAAACGCTACAATCGCTGCACAGCCACTCAACCGAGTGAATGAATGCCGCAGCGACTGGCTAAAGTCAGTTTGGTTAAATCGGCTTATAACTAACGACTTGGTTTCTACCGCGTCGCTTAGCTAAGTACATGGCTTCGTCTGCGTGCGCTATAAGATCTTTTAACAAATAACCACTCGATTGGCTATCAGCGACGCCAAAGCTTGCCGTAATTGGATCATCTAGCCCTAAAGGTGTTACGTCTATTTCGCTTATTTTAAGGCGACATTCTTCGGCAATTCTTAAGGCTTGTTCTGGCTCGCAACCAGGTAATAAAATAGCAAACTCTTCGCCGCCAACGCGGCCAAAAATATCCACTTTTCTAACGCACTCTTTACACGCCAAAGCAGTCAGCTTTAAAACTTTATCACCAACGGGGTGACCATGATTATCATTAATCTTTTTAAACTTATCTAAGTCAAACAATATAATACTGGCTTTGCGTTCAAAGCGCGCATAGTAACTTAGCATTGTTTCGGCGCTTTGAGTAAAGTAAGCTCGGTTGCTGATTTGAGTAAGGCTGTCATATTCAGCCAAGTACTTTAGTTTTTGCTGTGAGCGTTTTACATGCACTACCCACAATGTTAAAACGGTTAAGCTAAATAGTAATAAAATAATTATCCAACGATTATAAGTTGCAGACTCTTGCGCTAGATCTTTTTCTAGCTGCAAAATGTGATTCACTTTATTTAAGGAACTAATTTTTGCATCTTTTTCTGCCGACTGGCGTTTTGCAGATTCAATAGCAAGTTGCCGACCATTAATTTCTTGAAAGTGCTTTTTCTCCGCATCAAAATAGGCTTTTAAATATTCAATAGCCCGCTTTAACTCTCCCGCTTTTAAAGCTACCTGATAAAGTACATGATAGGACTCAGCAATGCGTTTAGTTTGCTCTACATTTTTACCTAAATTAACCGTAGTTTGTGCCATCTCATTGGCTTTATCAAAATTATTAGACAACCAATAAGCACGCGCTAATAGCGAGTAAACTTCTAAGATAAGAAATTGATACTGACTTTTTTCAACCGGCTCTTTAATACTTGTTAGCAAGTTTAGTGCGTCTTCTGTGCGCTGTTCTTTGACATAATAGCTTGCTAAGTCAGAGCGAATTACATTAGCGAGCAAATGCTCTTTGGCTTTTTCGCATATTTCTATTGCGTTTGATAACTCCAAAGCGTAATTCAACTCTTCACCGAGCAGTCGCTTTGATTTTAGTGACATACCTTTGGCTAAACAAAGGTTTCTTTGATTTGTGCCTTCACTTAATACTTGAGAAAGATAGCGAATGGTTACCGCATGATATTCAATTTGGTCATAAAAAATAGCGGCTGCAATTAGTCCTTGATGTTTAATGCCTAAATCGTAGATTGCGTTTCTATTGGCTTCGATAAATTGAATAAAGTCGAGTCCTTTCTTCCACTCTCTTTTAAAAGCGAATAAATTAACCAAGGAGAAAGCCGTTCGATACTTTAGTGACACATTGTGCGAATTGTTAAATACATGTAAGTAATTTTTCTCTGCGTCGTCTACTTTACCACCCAAAGCATGCAAATAGCCCTTTAAATATAAATAGTAGTATTTTTGATTAATATCGAACTGATCAAAATGCGCTTCTAGTTGTCCAATTAGTTGAGCAAATTCCGCTGCATTAGATGATTTTATTGACTCTGCTGCTTCTAATTGACGTTGAAATTCAGTCGAGTTCGCTTGCAAAAGCGCAGCAGCAAGGCTAAGGCTGGCAAGCGCCAGCCACTTTAAAAATGTTAACATGTAAGGTTTAAACTTATATTAATTAAAAATTAACGACAGCTAGGTGACTACTTTCTGCTGGCTTTTCATTGTCATCATCTTGCTTGCTATCATCTTCGTCGTCGTCATCTTTAGCTGGAACAAGCATACAAACAATTTCGTGCTTTTTACCTAATATTGATTCTAAGTAGGACACATCGCGAGCAATAATGGCTTGAATAACCTCGCTAGGCAAATTATAAGGTGCTAACGTTTTTTCTATCGCCTCATTGTTATTGGCGAAATTAGCGACACACGAAAGCTCTTCCAAAGCAGAAATTAAATTATTCATTTTATTGTCCTTTTATTTATTAGTGTACTTATTAATTTAGAGGGTTCTAGCAATCTTGTTATAATACTTGAATCTCGATGCAAATCAAATAATTAGTGAGCTATAGCCTGTAACTGGCTAATTACTGCATGATTCTTTTGTAATTCCTTACATGCGGGGATTACTAGGGTTGTGTAGTCGTGCAATTTAGCATTAACTAAATCACTTAATGCGATTTTTTGAATGCGATTATTCCCCAAGGATATTGTTTTGGCTTCATATAAAATCACCTGATGTGATAATGGGTAATGCTGGCCTAATAAGTCGATTAAAATTTGTAATGCTTGGCGACTAGTATTGCGTTTAGCTAAACTCATATCGCCAGCAACACCAATCTGCCACAAAATTAACAACGCCGAGGGATCTATCTGGCGATGATACATCATAAACTGAGTTGCTTCGTACTGCTGGCAACCAAGCTTGCCTGGGTCTAGCCCTAAGTCGGCTATTAAGCAATCTTCTGCTGAAATACCAGGTTCCATGCTTGCGCTGTAGCCCTCATGCTTAAGTTGTTGAATAGCTTTGTGAGCAACCAACGCGAATACACCTGGATGACCGTATAAACATAAGCAAACATTTTTGCCTTGCTTTACTTCAGCCACAACAACTTCGAGCATTTTTCGATAAGTTTGGTTTCTTGACAGCCCTTTTTGATAGTGGCTTTGCAGATTGCGAACATCATTATTCATTTGGCTAATCCACTCTTCCATAAAGTGATTTGAGACCGACATAAAGACGGTGTCTGCGGCTTGAATAGCAGATTTAGCAACCGGTGTTATATGCGCTCCCAGTTGAATTCCTGTTCCGACACAAATAAGCTCGCCTTTAGCTGTGGTATTACTCAATGAAAATCCTTAATTTATACTCGTTACTTGAACTCAATCCGGTCAAATTACCGCTAGGTTATATTTTAACCGGTTCATTTTAGTGTACTTGTGCCACGGGTTTAAATTCCCAAGCGGACTTGTCAACACCATAAACCACATAATTGGATTTAGGTTGCGTTGCTATTGGTTTAGCATTAACCGAGCGACAGGCTAAAATAACGGCTCGGTTATTTGTTCTAGTCTTAAAATGAATTCGTTGTACGCCCTTGTGGTAAAACAAATTATTCACCATGCTAATTCCAATTTGGCGGCCCTCTCCCTTGGCTAATATTCTGTGCTTTATTACAATACCAAGTTCTACCGTTTGAGTAGCCTGATCGATAATACTAGCCCCTACAAACCCAATACAATGCTGACTTGACTTACAGCGCAGCTTAAAATAAAGCTGGGTGGTAGAGTTTACAATATGATTAAACAGCTTAGTCAGCTCAGTATGATTTAACTGGTGCCGGATATACCGCATGGTTAGTGGGCAATTAAAAACGTCAATGTAGTCGGTTAAATCGTTTGGCTGAATAACCGAAAATTGATACTTAGGGTGCTGCGGAAGCTGTTCGCTAGAAGCAAATAACATGCTTAGCCTACGGTTTTAGCTTGTGCAAATTTCATACTACCAAACTGATTTTCAAACCGTGCAAATACAACAAAGTAACCAGCCATTAAGGGTAATCCCAAAATAGATTGGTCTGGCCAACCGGGTAGCTGAGAAATAATTTTAAATGAAATTTGACCATGTTGAGGTGCGTTGACTTGCCAATAATCTTCAGCCTTGCACATTAAGCTAACTTCTTTTTCTGGACTATCTAGCGAGCCTTCAAAAATAAACTCAATATCTGGCCACTCGTTTAAATTAACTAGATTGGCATCTATTCCCTTCTCTTTATTTTCGAAAGTTAGAAAGGGTTCTAAAATATTTTTGAAATTTGGATTAGTTTTTTCAAAGCAGTCAATAATATAATTATAAACGACATTATCTAATACAATTGCCGATGCCCCTGTGTCGATAAACGCATTAGAATGGTGCCTAGTTAAGTCGCGCCCCGTTAATAATGGTGCGTTAAAGGCGTCAAACTCGCCAACCTTCACTTTCAATAGCCTAACGTTATAATAGACATCATCGATAACTTTAATGCGCTTAAAGTCGCCTTGGTATAGGTCTTTATCTTCTGCGCCACCACCTAATATAAACAAACCTTGATTTAATGGATCTTGCTTAAGCTGCTCTTTTGACAAATTATTTTCAGCATGATGGATACTAGAGCGATGCGCGAGAATTGCAAACCGATTGGCGGAAATCCCCTCTTCCTCTAGCTTTGTAAAATAAGGTTTAAGCTCTTCTTTGGGATAATTTTTTAAATACTTATAAAAATCTCCCGCTGACTGTTTTGCAATTTTAGTGTCATCCCAAGGATAACTAACTGCGGGGTCGAGTGGTACCGTTTGGAAGTAACTTGTCAAATCGTGAGCATCATTAAGTTCATGAAAGGCTAAGCCTAAAATTCCGTCGGCCTCAGCAAAAGTTCCTTGAGTCATTTCGACTGCAATGGCAACATTCACGTTGTCTAAAAGCATTTTGTCATTGGCGGCAAACATATCGACACCGGTTTTAACTACAGGGCCATACCACCCACCAATACCGTAACGAATACACTGAACAAAAGAAGTTGCAACTAGTTCGGCATCAAGGTGTGACTCGTACGCGGCTTTCGAAACGACTAAAGTACTGCTTCCAGTATCAAGCACCAGTTCAGCGGTATCTTTTTCACTACCAAAACTCACCGTGACTGAAAATCCACCTCTTGCGTAGACGTTGGTCATTGGCATTCTAAGCGATTTGCTCGACATAAACATTCCTTGCTTTTGTTGTTATTTCCTAAGTTAACCAGTTTTTTATCACGACTTAATTTCAATAAATTAACTCAGACTTTAAATGATTACTTTTTGAGTATAGGTTTTCAGGGTAAAATATCAGCCAACTAAATAGAGCGCAACATAAAAGACGCTAATCACGATTAAAAAGAGCAATTTGATTATGCAAGAGTACATTATTAGTGCCGACTGGTTAATTCCAATGCAAGAAGCTAACCCTTCTGGCTCAAACCAAAGCTCATCAACGTCGAACGAGCAAACCCAGTTTTTACAACATCAAGCGATCAGAGTTAAAGGTAATTTAATTTCTGAAATCCTTGACTCAAAACTTGCGCAGCAAAAATATCCCGAATTACCTTTTACCCATTTAGCCGGTCAAGTGTTATTACCCGGCTTTGTCAACGCTCATTGTCACGCGGCTATGAACTTATTAAGAGGTTTATCCGACGATAAACCGCTAATGGAATGGCTAGAAAATGAAATTTGGCCAGTAGAAGCTCAATTTGTTGACGATGCGTTTGTTTACGAAGGTTGTCAACACGCCATTGCTGAAATGTTACGCTCTGGCACCACCTGCTTTCAAGATATGTATTTTATGCCCAATCAAGTCGCCAAAGCGGTGCATGAGTCTGGCATTCGCTGCAACTTGGGTCTGGTGATTGTGGACTTTGAAACTAGCTGGGCGAAAAACGCCCAAGATTGCATAGAAAAAGGGCTAGATGTCTATGATGACTTTAAGCACAGTAATACCCTGTGTTTTAATTTAGCGCCACATGCGCCTTATACTGTGTCTAAAGGCACCTTAGAAAAAATTGCCATGCTTTCTCATGAGCTCAGCTTAAATGTTCAAATCCATTTACATGAAACCGCCCACGAAGTTGACTCATTCATTGAAAATCACGGAATTCGACCCATGTCGATGATGCGCGATCTTGGACTACTGTCACCGCAACTTAATGCCGTACATATGACTCAGCTTAACCAAGGCGAAATAGAGTGGCTAGCCGAGTCCGGTACTCATGTGATTCACTGCCCTCAATCGAATATGAAATTATCAAGTGGCATTTGCCCAACTAAACAACTGCTCCAAGCGGGAGTTAATATTGCAATTGGTACCGATGGCGCTGCCAGTAACAACGACTTAGATATGATTAATGAAATGCGCAGTGCTTCATTGTTAGCCAAAGTTGACTTTCTTGATCCAACCGCATTAAATGCCTATGAAACACTTTATGCAGCAACTATGGGCGGAGCTAAAGCGCTAGGTTTAGATGATAAAATTGGAAGTTTAGAATCAGGCAAGTGCGCTGACTTTATTGCGATAGATCTTAACACGATTGAAACCATGCCTGTCTACAACCCAATTTCACAAATCGTTTATTCTAGTAGTAGAAATCAAGTGACCAATGCATGGGTTAACGGCAAGCAGCTTTTAAAAGATCGCCAACTTGCCACTTTAAATACACAACAGATCATGCACAACGTTGCGCAATGGCATTCAAAAATAAGTCAAAGATAATTTCAGTAAAAACGACAACCTAATTAATTTGGAAATAATACCTATGAAACAATCGCAAAATGTTGACGCTGCTGAAATTAAAAAGTTTTCAGATTTAGCTTCTCGATGGTGGGATTTAGAAAGTGAATTTAAACCACTTCACCAAATAAACCCTCTTAGACTAAACTACATTCACCAAAAGTCTGCAGGGCTAGAAGGCAAAAAGGTACTCGATGTTGGCTGTGGTGGTGGAATTTTAGCTGATTCAATGGCGGCTAAAGGGGCAATAGTGACCGGCATAGATATGGGCGAAGCACCGCTTTCTGTAGCAAAACTTCACCAATTAGAATCTGGGCAGAATGTTGACTACCAAAAAATTACTGCTGAAGAATTAGCGCTACAACAACCGCACAGTTTTGATATTGTCACTTGTATGGAAATGATTGAACATGTACCTTCACCCGCATCGGTAGTGGCGGCTTGCGCACAGTTAGTTAAACCCAATGGGCATGTGTTTTTTTCAACTATAAACCGCACTGTAAAAGCTTATGCGTTCGCGATTATTGGAGCAGAATATGTTTTGAAAATGCTTCCTAAAGGTACTCACCAATATCAAAAGTTTGTAAAGCCATCTGAACTGACCACTTGGTGCCGCAATAGTAAGTTAGCCACTCACGATTTAATTGGAATGCACTACAACCCGATAACTAAAGCTTATCGTCTAGGCGCAGGCGTCGACGTCAATTACATTATGCACAGTCAATTACAAAGCTAATTAACAGAAGGTTATAGGCTTTACTATAATCTATACGACCTAAGGACGTTACTTTATGCAAGGTATATTTTTTGATCTCGATGGCACTTTAGCAGACACTGCGCCTGATCTTTCACTTGCGATTAACTTAGTGCTAAAAGAGTTTGGCAAAGAACCTTTGCCATTTAGCGCCACCCGAGCACTCGTTTCTGGCGGCTCGCCCGCATTAATTAAACTAGCTTTTAATAAGACAGCAAGTGATCCTGAATTTGAAAATTTAAAACAAATGTTTTTAGATTTTTATGAGCAAAACATTCACGCAAAAAGCAAATTATTTAACGGCATCGACAAAGCTATCGCTATTTTAAATCAAAAAAATATTCCTTGGGGAATCGTTACCAACAAACCCGCCTACCTTACTCAGCAATTCGTTCCACACTTTTCATCACTTGCAAGTGCAAGTGTTGTGATTAGTGGTGATACTTACAATGAGAAAAAGCCGCATCCCAAACCACTTATTGAGGCTTGTAATGCGGTAAACCTTTCTCCCAAAGAATGCGTTTATGTTGGTGATGACGAGCGAGATATTATTGCAGCTAATCGCGCTAACATGTTCTCCGTTACAGCTAACTGGGGATATTTGTCGGGTCAAGATCCCTTCAGTTGGCACGCAGACTTTCATTTAGAAACAAGTGAAAGCCTAGCCGGATTTATCAAGGATACATTTAATTAAATAGGCATTGCATATTAGATTAGGCTTTTGCCTGTGGAACTCTAACACAAAAGCTCACTCCCGCCGGAGTTGTATGGTTCGACACAGTGACACTGCCTCTGTGAAATTCTGCCACTAGTTTAACCACATATAACCCTAACCCCAAATTGCCCTCGTTTTTTGAATCTTCACCACGAATTGAAACTAGTGAGCTAAAGATTTTTTTACGATTCTTTTTTTCAATTAGCGGCCCCTGATTAAATACAACTAATTCAATCCATTCTGACTTTTTTTCTAAAGTAATAACGATTGGCTTTCCTTGAGTACAAAAGTCCATCGCATTGGCTAAAAGTTTATCTAGCATTTCGGCAAATAAATCGGCCGATAGGTTCGCAAAAAGATTTTCACTTGGTTGCGAATATTCAAATTGAAACGTTTTAAAGGTTGTTTGGTAACCATCAATTAACTGTTGAACGAGTTGGTTAACCTTGACTGTTTCTACGCAGGCAGATTGCATGGCTTCTTTTATCCCGCTGGCGTGGCGCATTCGGGTGATTATTTCGCCTAACCGAGAAGTTCCAACCAGCGCTCTTTTAATAGTGGCCTTATTGTCAGCAGGTAAATCGTGGAGTAATAAGTTATCTAGTGAAGAGCGCACAACCGCTATCGGCGTTCTAAGCTCATGCGAAAGTCGAGATGCCAGTTTTTCTAAATAATCATTATACTCATACAGTTTATTTCCCATTTCGTAAAAAGCGTTTGACAGTTCGGCAATCTCATCTCCTTTTTCAAAGATTAATTCTGGCGGCGAAGCAATCCTGCCATCACTATCGGCAACTGACTTAACTTGTTTTCGCAACAGACTAATACGCCGAATTAAGCGCCCCACATACCAAGAGATAATAATTAGCACAATTAATATTAAACCCGAAGTAACCCAAACCATACGACTTAACGCTTGCTGTTGTAAAAACTGCACTCTCGCCACATTCTCTTCAAGTAAAATGACCCCTAACAATTTGTCAGCTTTGATAATCGGGGTGGCAGCCACCGCAATCGAAAAATCGCCATCTAACGATTTTTCAATTGCCGACGCCGTGCGCGAATTAATTGCTGCACTTATTAACGGGTTGTTTAATCTTAATCGGTCTTGGCGCTTATCATAGTTTTGTGACTGTTCACCAAATAACCATGCGGCTAATTTGTTGTACTGACTCTGGGGCGACTGTAAAGATCCTTTTCT
The DNA here is from genome assembly GCF_053709105.1 of Aliikangiella aequoris. Taxonomy (NCBI): domain Bacteria; kingdom Pseudomonadati; phylum Pseudomonadota; class Gammaproteobacteria; order Oceanospirillales; family Pleioneaceae; genus Aliikangiella; species Aliikangiella aequoris. The sequence goes on along the minus strand of NZ_CM132298.1, from coordinate 1,623,766 downwards.
GGCTAAGACTCTACCTTGAGCATCTAGCACCCATAAGCGCTGCCCTAAAATAATCGACAAGTTTTGGGTGTACTCTTCGATCTCTTTAACTGGCCAAACTAAACTATTTCTGTCGAAACGATTAGTTGTGAACAATTGTTTGTAGGTATTAGCGTTTTTTTGGTCGACATCATAAAAGGATATTCCCAGCTGCTTGGGAGATAACTTAAATGGAAAGCGTATTTCTAACTGAAACCCTAGCTGGGTTTCTACCCACTGAGCAGAAAAACGCCAATCAATTTTTAGCTGTTTATTTTGCAGCCGTTTTACCGGAATACGCCCTTGTCCATTGGGTTGAATAAATATTTGCTGAGGAATGTCACTGCTGTCTATATATTCGACCATCACTTGGTCTGCAACATAACTATTGACAGCATCTTTGTAAATAATTTGTTCATCTGTAACAGCAAGCGAAACAAACAAATGCTGCTGCGATGCGCCTAACAAAACACTTAGCTTTTCATTGCTCGCCATTTGCGGCGAATTATTTAAAGCTTGAAGCGCTTGACTAGAGGAAAAGCTAGACCTAAATTTCTCATAATATTCCCATTCATCAAAATAGCCGTCGACATTAATTTTTTCAGATAAAGGAAAAACGAATAATTCTTTTGCCAAACTATTGTCTGGCTTTTCTTGCGTTTGTGTAGCAAACCAATTGGCGTGTTGATTTAGCTGTAGACTGTAGAGTTTTGCTGCCAGTTCTAAATTACTTTTTAAATTATTCACTAATCCTTTTTCTACTGCTTGCAACAGAAAAATACTAGAAATAGGTATTAGCAAAGTGATTAAGCTTATAGAAATAAACTTGCTTTTCAATGACCACTGGGAAGGATTAAACAAATGCAAGTTATAACCTTTTCAAATACCGCAAGACGGCGTTACATATTAATTTGATTAAGATAGCATTTAGTCGCTAACTCTTGTTAGAGAGTGACTAAACTTTCCAACGATAGCCCATTCCGTATACAGTTTCAACACGATTAAATGATTTATCGATAGCAATAAATTTTTTACGTAAGCGCTTGATATGCGAAGTCACTGTAGAGTCATCGACAACAGCTTTTGCTGCTTCCATTAATTGGTCTCTGTTTTTGACATGACCTGGGCGCTTAGCTAGCGCATGTAATATCCAAAATTCGGTTAGCGTAATATCAAGCGTGTGCCCCTGCCAGGTTGCGACAAACCGATTAGAGTCTAAACATAAATCTCCAGTTTCTATTAATGCCTCAGTAGAATCTAAATTATTTTTAAGCGCGTCAACACGACGAAATAACGCTGATATGCGCACTAGAACCTGCGCTAGGCTTATATCTTTAGTCAAGTAATCATCGGCGCCTAAACGTAACCCAGAAATTGTATCGAACTCACTATCTAAAGCCGTTAAGAATATAATCGGTAAAGTTAAAGATTGAGCACGCAAATAGCGGCACAGTTCGAACCCCCCTTCTGGCTCATCTTTGAGTCCTACGTCTAAAATAGCTAAGTCAGGTAAACGCGTTTCAAACGCTTTAAGAGCCTCTGCTTTACTCGCATAACCAAAAACATCATACCCCTGCTTTCGTAAAGATGCCGAATAGTTTTCTCTTATTGCAGCTTCATCTTCGACTAATGCAATTCGTCTGGCCATGCTTAACTCTCTCATAAAATAAATAATAGGTAAGGATAATACCTTAAAAAATCGACTTTGAAAGCAGCTAGAGTAAAACGCCATATTTTTGCCACATTCCGCCTTTAATGATTCATTTTAATAATATTTTAGCGCCGTTATTTAGCGGTTTAATAGATTCATCCAAAAGCAAATCACAAAATAGCTTTTGGCGCTTTTACTAAGGACTTATAGACAAAGGGTAAGAGCCAAGGAAGGCCAATATTTTTGGGTAGAACCAATAGAATTAATCGATAAAACTAACATTTAGGAGTTTTCAAATGAAAAAAGTAATCACCATCACCGCATTATTAGTTGCTTCAACTATCAACACAGCGAACGCAGCGGCCTCAAGTACCGAAGAAAATATAGGCTTCGCCACCGGTGCGATCACCGGTGCAGCAGTGGGTGGCCCGCTCGGATTTATTCTTGGCGGTGTAGCTGGCATCTTATTGGGCGATCAAGTTGAAAAAGCCAATCAACTTGAGCAAGTCAATCAAGAATATGTCGTTCTGCAACAACAGCAAAGTGATTTACAGCTAGAGCTCAGCACATTGCGTGAATCTATCGCCAATGCTCCTCAAGAAACCTCTGGTTGGCTTGCCGATGGCCCAACGCTTAACCTAATGTTTACCACTAACTCTTTTGCCCTATCAGACACAGATTTAGCCAATATAAAACGTATCGCTAAACTATTAAATAATTATCCAAACTTTCAGGTACAACTTGATGGATACTCTGACCCTAGAGGCAGTAAAGCTTCAAACTTAACACTGTCTCAACAGCGAGTATCGGCGGTAGAGCAAGCATTTGCTGAGTTTGGAATAGACTCAAATAGAATTATTAGCCATGCTCACGGCGAAATTAGTACCTTTGAACAGGCCGACAGAGATGCGCTAGCAATGGCCCGAAAAGTTAGCTTAAACTTTATTGATACCAACGCGAACCAAGTCGCTCAAAACTGAGTTCTACCCCGCACGGCTCAGCCCCTTCTGTAATTTTCTGAGCCGTGCTTCCTAAAGTCTTCACCTTGGGTGCACGTTTAAGTTCCGCGTGCACTCTTTTTTATTCTATAAGCCAAATAAATAGAAATAACTAAGGTTTTAGCTGCTTTTTAGCCGCTGTTTGAGTAAAAAAGCTCAACTTATTGCTAATTTACGCGATAACTTAATAAAGATTGAATAATCAGCGCTTGCTATCGCTTTACTGTTCCCCATTTTTTAGCTTGTTAACAAAAACTAGACAGTGGTATGAAACAAGTGATAAAAAGAGGTAAGCGTTTATTTTTTAAACCTTTATTTTAAGTAACCGTGGCTCTACTTCACGGCTATAGCGCGCCCTAGGAAAACTGATTTGGCTGTAAATAAACTCAATTCAAAAGCAATCAGCATAATTGTGATGGGGCTTTTTATTGGCTGTTTAGAGGCCAATACGGCTATCAAAGATTTATCAAAAGACCTAACACTCCCTCAAAGCAACACCGCCAAGCCCGTATCTGCGCCACTAACAGATAAAAAACACGCTCTATCAGAGCAGCAATTGGCGACCAAAAGAGCGCTTTTTTTAAAAGCCGAGAAAGCCCTATTAAAAGGGCGCTACCAAGAGTTTAAGCAACTTTTAACCCAACTAGAAGACTATCCCCTTAAAAGCTACTTAATTAGAGATTATTTACTGAAGTCGCGTCAGTTTAAGCATACTCAAGCAATTGAAGCCTTTTTCAACGAATTTGGAGAACAGCCAGTCGCCAGGAAGTTGCGGTATAAATGGCTCTATTGGCTTGCCGACAATGATTATAGCCAGCTTTTTTTACGCCATTATAGAAGCTTTAACAGTCCACATTTAATCTGCAAACAACTCGAATTTAGACGTCGGCTAAATGAAAACCCTAAAGATGTTTTTAATCAAGTTGCCAATGTATGGGCAACGGCAAACTCGCTACCCAAAGCTTGTGATCCAATACTTGCGGCTTGGAAAAAGTCTGGTCTGCGCCAAGAATCACAAGTTTGGCAACGCCTTATTAAGGTAGTAAAAGCCAATAATTATCGCTTAATCAAGTACTTGAAAAAGCAGCTAGCCCCCGACTCTAGAGACGCGGCCGATCTGCTTATTGCAGCAAATAAAAGACCTTATTCACTTAAAAAGGTTAAATTTAGTTTGCCATTAACAGACAAAGCCCACGATATTATTGAGATTGCACTAGGTAAACTCGCTTGGCAGAACCCAAACCAAGCCATTGAGCTGTGGCAGCACCTTTCAACTCACTACCAGCTAAATCGCGAGCTACCACAGGTAAAGCGCAATATTAGTTTAAGTTTAGCTATCAATAGAGATCCTAAGGCAGAAGACTGGTTAAGTTCATTAACTCACTCGCAAGATGAGTCTGTAAAACACTGGCTATTATCGAGCGCTTTAAACCGCCAAGATTGGCCTAAGATTTTACAACTAACCCAAAACTTTATTGATGCTGGTGATAGCTCCAATCAATGGCAATATTGGAATGCGGTTGCAGCAACACAAATAGGAGACTTAGTTTCAGCTAAAAGTCGCTTCGAAGCTTTGGCGGCCACTCGTAGCTATTATGGTTTTTTATCTGCTCGCCAATTAAATATTCCTGCAAATTTAGCGCAACAAAGCTTTAATTTTGCAGCAAGTGAACTCGACGAGCTAGCAAACGCACCAACCGCCCTCCGCGCCAAAGAGCTATATCAATTAAAACGTTTTTCCTTAGCCCGCTCCGAGTGGAACTATCTCGTCCGTCAAACCCCGCACCAAGAGCAAATTAAATTGGCCCACATTGCCCACCTATGGGGTTGGCAGCACCAAGCAATTCTCGCATTTGCCAGAAGTAAACAAATTGACGATGTTGCCAAACGCTTTCCTTTAGCTCACTTAGAAACCTTTAATCAGTATGCACAAAAACACTCAATCCCAGTCAGTTGGGCGTTTGCTATTGCCCGTCAGGAAAGCGCATTTAAGGCCGATGCTCATTCGCGTGTAGGCGCCAAAGGCTTAATGCAGCTTAAGCACACCACCGCAAAGTCAGTCGCTAAACGTCAAGATAAGTACCATCACGCCAACCAGCTGCTTAACCCTGAAACAAATATTAAGCTTGGTACAGCACATTTAGGCAAAATGTACACTAGCTTTAAAGATAACCCAGTTTTGGCTACCGCTGCATATAATGCAGGTAAAAGCAGAGTTGACGAATGGTTAAAATTGAATAATTCAGAAAACAGCATTTATTGGATAGAACAAATACCATACAAGGAAACCCGAGAGTACGTTAAAAACGTGCTTACCTATCAACTCATTTATGCGCAATTAACCAATCAAAGTGAGGTGTTTATTGATCGAGTGTTTAACGCGCCTATATCGAGTCAAATTGGACAATCTGGCGCTAAATAGTCCAAAACCCTCAATTTTTCCTCGCTTTTCAAACCAAAGTCAATACCCGTATCTGGCAAATAAAAAATTCTTCTATTAGCCTTATTCTTATGAACGAAATGATCCTTTTAAAACACCAAATTTTAGACCATGCTTACTCTGAAGGGCCGATAATTAAAGGCCTTATATAATACCGAGTGAATTAACCGGCTCTTTCGATTACAAAACGAAAATAGAGGTAAGTACAATGATGTCTGGCCAAGTTTCTGCTGAAATCGGTCACTGGTACCGACCAATCACTGATCCTAACGTGTTCGAAGTGGTTGCAATTGACTACGATGATCAAACCGTTGAAATTCAATATTTCGATGGCGATATTGAAGAACTTGACTTTAGCGGATGGAAATCACTTAACCCTTTAGAAACAGCGCCTCCCGAAGACTGGACCGGCCCGTTCGAACTTGAACGGCAAGACCCTGCTTTTAACGACTATGCGATTAATGAAGCTTTACAGTCATTAGAACAGCGGCAGCGATAACTTTTCGCTAATCTCTAACCCCAAGAAATCGCTATCACTTATATTGGCGAGCTTTGAATTGGCAAGCTTAGTATTGGCGAGCATTTTATCATTTAATCCTCAAGCGACTGTTTATCTATTTAATTTTGCCCAAAATCTGTCGCATTCAAGCCCTAGCGTGATAGAATAGCGCGCAATTTAATCAGGCTATTAAAAAGAGATTTAAACGTATGACAGATTCAAACAAACCAAGCCTTAGCTACAAAGATGCCGGTGTTGATATTGATGCTGGAAATCAGCTAGTTGAACGAATAAAAAGTGTTGCAAAAGCGACACGTCGTCCAGAAGTTGTATCTAACTTAGGCGGTTTTGGTGCAATGTTTGAGTTGCCAACAGGCTATGAGCAACCCGTACTCGTTTCTGGGACTGATGGCGTTGGTACCAAACTACGTTTGGCTATAGATGCTGGCATACATGACAAAGTAGGAATTGATCTTGTCGCTATGTGTGTTAACGATTTAATTGTTCAAGGCGCAGAGCCACTCTACTTTTTAGATTACTATGCGACTGGCAAACTCGACGTGAACACTGCGGTTGACGTTGTCACAGGAATTGGCGAAGGCTGTAAACAATCTAATTGCGCTTTAATCGGCGGCGAAACAGCTGAAATGCCCGGCATGTACGAAGGTGAAGATTACGACCTAGCCGGCTTTTGTGTTGGTATAGTTGAAAAGTCAAAAGTCATTGATGGCACCAAAGTCACTGCGGGCGATCAACTGATAGGTTTGGCTTCTAGCGGACCTCACTCAAACGGCTACTCGCTTATTCGTAAAATCATTGAAGTTTCTGGCGCTGATTTAGAGCAAGAATTTGGCGACAGCACCTTAGCAAAAACCTTATTAGAACCGACAAAAATTTACGTTAAATCTGTGTTAGAGCTGATTAAGTCGTTAGAGGTTAAAGCACTATCGCATATTACCGGTGGTGGCTTACTAGAAAATATTCCACGTGTTATACCAGAAAACGCATGCGCTCAAATTGACACCCAAAGCTGGAAAATGCCTGCTATTTTTGAATGGTTACAATCCAACGGCAATGTAGAGATAATGGAAATGTATAAAACATTCAACTGTGGTGTTGGTATGGTTATTGTTGTGTCTCAAGATAACCTTGCACAAGCCATTCAAATCTTAAATGATTTAGGCGAAACCGCTTGGCACTTAGGTGAAATAACACCGGCAACCGACGGCACCCAAGTTAGTTTTAAATAGGCCAGAAAACTCTGGCCCTTACTTTAGTTTAATCACTCTATAAATTCTGCTGGTAGTATTAAATGGCGAGAAAACGGATTGTCATATTAATTTCTGGAAATGGCTCCAATTTACAGGCGCTAATTAACGCCCAGTCTAAAAACTTTTTTGACGCTGATATTGTCGCAGTTATTTCAAATAACCCAGCAGCTCACGGCTTAGTTCGCGCGCAGAATGCGGGCATAGTGACAGCTATTTTACCGCACCAAGACTATTCAAGCCGCGAACTCTTTGATCAATCATTAGCCGCTGAAATACAAAAATATCAACCCGACCTAATTGTATTAGCGGGGTTTATGCGCATTTTGAGTGAAGCGTTTGTTAGCCAGTTTTATGCCAAACTAATCAATATTCATCCCAGTTTATTACCCAAATATCCTGGCTTAAATACCCATGCTAAAGCGCTTAAAAATCAAGATAAATTTCATGGTTCAAGTGTTCACTACGTAACTAAAGAGCTTGACGGTGGGCCTGTCATTGCCCAGGCAAAAGTAAAGCTAATGCCAAACGACACTGAACTAAGCCTTGCAGAACGAGTCCTAACCCAAGAGCACCGCTTGTTCCCTCAAGTGGTTAAGTGGATTATTGAAGAAAAGGTAACTATGCTTAATAATCAAGCATTTTGGGAAAAGAAAGTTTTAACTCATCCCATTCAGCTCGATTAAAACAACATGAAATTTACACGAGCTTACAATGCAACCCATTTTAACGCCTAAAAAAAATCTTAAATATAAACGGCTCGGTGTAATCTGCTTAGTTTTTATGCCTTTTATTTTCTCATGTAGTAGTAAAGCTCAACCGCTTCACTCGGCTGATATTACAGTTACCTCAAAACAATTAGAAGTCAGTCAAATAAATCAGCAAACAACCAACCAAGCTAAGCCAGCTGGCGAACTGTCTGCAAACATAAGTAGTCAGCCATCAGCACAAACTGCGCTTAATGAAAACCAAGCCAACCTAAATAAAAACGCACAGCAACAATCTCTAAACGAAAACCCTGACCCGATTAATAGCAGCCAAGAACCCCTGCCACGAATTGAGCTAAACCGAGAAAACACTAAGTCAAAAAGAAATCATTGGGCATTTTTATTTCCTTATACCGCGAAATATACTGTCATTTCAGATGGAGACAAACTAGGAACTGCAACGCGCTCGTTAAAACGAACAACAGGTCACTGGTCGTTAGAGATTAAAAGTGAATTAAGAAAGTGGATGCTGAAACTAAAAAGTAATGAGTATTCGTTATTTAATATCGTGGGCAATGAACTTTACACTCACAAGTTTTTTACCTCAACGAAAATAAGCTTTAAAGATGACAGAGAAATAGTTCAAGATTTTAACTGGGATACTAACCGTGAAACAGGTAAAAAAGACTCTCAAACTTGGGAGTTGAGCTTAGATGAACACTTGTATGACAGAATGTCACATATAGTGCAAATGCGAGCCGATCTGCTACAGAATAAAACTGAGTTTGTGTACTTAATTAGTTACAAAGGAAAACGAAAACCATACCGTTATACTTTAAAGGCTAAACAAAAAATAGTCACTGAGTTCGGTACATTTGAAGCACTTAGATTTAATCGCTCGAGCGGTGACGATGGGCGGTTTTCAATTTGGTTTGCTCCGGCACTTAATTATTTCCCTATAAAAATTGCCCAGTTTGAACAAGACAAACCCGATGTTGAGTTGATTCTTAAAACCCTTAGTTTTGAAAACCTGGAATAGTCTTTGATCATCATTAGTCAGTTAACGAACTGACTAACTGACTAACTGACTAACTTTGAATTAAAACTAACTCACACTGCCATTATTTCTTTATGGATTTAATCACAGATTGAGTATGTTCTTTTAGACTGCCTAAGCCTGTACTTTCGCCAATAGAAATTGCTTCTTGTAGCGATTTACTTTGAACTGCCGCAGCTCTTATTGCCAAAAGTGCCCCTACCCGATTGCTACTTGCGCAATGAATAAGCACTGGCCCTTTAGCTGTTTGTAAAAGTTCATCTAACTTTTGTGCATTTTCTAAATTAATATCACTGGCTCCAGAAATGGGCAGTTGAATATATTCCATACCTTCGGTTTCAACAATTTTTTTCTCGTCAAAGTCGTTAAACTCACCTGGTGTTCTTAAGTTGATTATCGTTTTAACGCCACTTGTTGCAAATGACTTTATTGCCTGTTGCGAAGGTTGGCCCGCTGTAATTATCGAGTCACTCAAAGTATTTAAATTTTTAATTTCAATAGACTTTAGATTTGATGGCTCATTTGCCATTGTAAAACAGCTAAAAAGCAATACTATAATTAAAATTGCAGATTTATTTTTCACGATATCTCTCCTCATAGTTTTCTTGATTATCAGAGCTCTCACTAGAAACACTCAGCGCGTGAGGGTCTTTTAAATACACCGATTGATTGAGCTCGCTAAATTCAATTACAAGCTCCCCTTTACTAATATGGGACTTAATTTTATCAACCCATTCAGTCATTTTAAGGTCGACTTCGGCTTCATTAATATTGGATTGAATATAAGACTCAATGATGCCTTGCAGCGCTTCTGGGCTGAGTTGCTTGTGATCGATTAACACAATAAATAGTTCGCTTTGTTAAACAGAGATCCAGTTTAACTAAAATGACGCCAATACCTCAAGCTTTCTAACTAAAATGAACCTGTAGGTAACCCAAAGATAGCGACACTGAGACTATGCAGTTGTTTTAGAGCGGTTGTTTTACAGCGGTTGTATTAAAGCGTACTTTTTAGAAAGCATTAGAAATTGACTAATAATTGAATGCCTAAACAAAAAAAGGTCACTAAATAGTGACCTTTTAAAATTTGGCGCGCCATGAGCGATTCGAACGCCCGACCCTCAGGTTCGAAGCCTGATGCTCTATCCAGCTGAGCTAATGGCGCAAATGTGTTGCAGGCGCTAATCTAACCGAATGCAAGCCGAGACTCAAGTATTTTATGCAATTAATCTACTAAAGGTTAAAAAGCAACCAAGCTTCATAATTATCAAATTGCGACTTCAGCTTGGCTCGCTTAGCCTCAATACTTATATTTTAGAAAAAAGTGCGTATAATCTTAATGCATATTGTTCTGTTCGGCGATCGGTAAAGATGCAAGCTGAAGACTTGTTAAAAATAAAGCAAAAGATTATCAAAATTGCGCTTGAAAATGGCTTTCAAGATGCAAGAGTCTCTGATGTTGATACCGGCGGATATATAGATGAGTTTAAACAATGGGTAAAGGATGGCTATCATGGACAAATGTCTTACCTAGAAAGAAACCAAGATCTTCGTCAATTTCCGCAGCAGCTACACCCTAATACTTTGCGCGTGATATCTTTACGTTACGATTACCTACCTCAAAGCGCTGGCTTTTCTAAACCATTATTAGATTCAACCAAAGCGAATGTTTCTAGGTACGCTTTAGGACGCGACTACCACAAATTGTTAAGAAAAAAATTAAGCTCGCTTTGCAAAACAATTCAACAAGACGCTTGCTTAACGGATTTGAGTACACGAGTTTTTGTTGACAGTGCACCAGTATTAGAAACAGCATTTGCAGAAAAGTCTGGTTTAGGTTGGAAAGGAAAGCATACTTTAGTCATTAATCGACAGGCTGGTTCCTGGTTTTTTCTAGGCGAAATATTTATTAATTTAGCATTGCCAGTTGATGAGCCGGTTGAGGACTTATGTGGCAGCTGTAGTTCTTGCATTAAGCTATGCCCTACTCAAGCTATAATTGGACCCAATAAAGTCGATGCAACTCGATGTATTTCTTATTTAACCATTGAAAATCAGGGCGAAATTCCCGTCTCACTCCGCCCCAAAATAGGTAACCGGATTTACGGCTGCGATGACTGTCAGTTGGCTTGTCCCTGGAATCGTTTTTCAACGCCAAATAAATTTGGTGACTTTGCGGCGCGTAACGAACTAGACAATATTGATTTGCTCACACTTTGGCAATGGGATGAAGCAGAGTTTCTAGATAAGCTAGCAGGAAGTCCAATACGTAGAATTGGGTATCAAAACTGGCTTAGAAATTTAGCTGTAGCCATTGGTAATGGTGAATTTTCAGAGCCTGCAATAACGTTATTAAAAGCAAAAAAGAGTTTAGCCAATCAATTAGTGAACGAGCATATTAATTGGGCTATTACCCAATTAATGGATAAAACCAAACCCCTTCAAGATAATAAAAAATTACTTAACTGCATCAATACAATGCTACCACGAGATGCCTAATTTAAAAGTAAGAGTTTAACCAGTTAACTTTTTCAGCCACATTTTTTGCAACCGCATCTTTTGCAACCACATCTTTTGTAGCCACAGCTCTAATCCGCAGGGTTCTTAAGCATTATCTTGTTCAACAGCCCATAGAGATCAGGAGACACTTTAATGAGTCCGGGAAAATCAGCCTGCGGTCTAAATTTATTGGCTTGCTAAAATCTCGTGTAAAAAAATGCCCTTGATATTAAGGGCATTTAAACTAAGAAAAAGTGGGCGTTTAATGTTTGCTCAGTGTTAAACTTTTCAATTCAGTTAACCACTGGTTAACGTCTAACCCCTTCGCTTGTGCAATCGCAACGGCATTAGCTAAAAACTCTATCGCATCACTATTGTTACCTTTGGCTTTAGCTTCATTCGCTTTTTTATAAAAAACATTTTCTGGCGTTTCCAAATAAGCGTTTAATTTTTTCCCAAGCCCTTGCGCCAATTCTGTCGCTAAATTATCCATAATTTTAATATCACTGGGTAAACCGCCATCAACAAATGCTTGATGAAATTCCCCCTTTTGCAGTTCATCAATAGACTCTCCACTGAACTGGCGTTCACTTGATATTGTATCAGTTAATAAAATACTACCGTTAGAAGGCTCTACTATTCTATAAGCGACTTCGGCTACAGCAAGTTTTTTAATGTGTTTAACAACTAGCTCCACATTTTCCATTATGGGCGTTTCATTGTACTGCTTAGGTGCTTCCCCACGCTTACGTCTGGCCCAATCTTGATAGTCTTCGGTTTCTTCTCTGTGGGTGCCAACGCGAACATTTAAAGTTCTTTTTCCTTGACTCTGATTGGTTTCGATTGCCGCTTGCAATACTTCTCCGTCAATTTTTAATGCCAAGCCATCATAAGTTGATTCTTGTACTAACTTATCCGCGGTGACAATTGAAACTTCATTGCCTAGCTGCTCAAACAAAATTCGTTCGAGTTTGCTTCCAATTCGTCGTCCAACTGAGTTAAGTGCGCTTTGGCTAGTGAGAACTTCTTTAAAATCCGCGATAGACAATTTAGTCATGGCTCGCTGCTTTATTTCACCTAAGAGTTTAGTCGATTCTGTTTTTAGTCCCGGATAGGCGGGATCGAACTCAGCAATAACTCTTAACAAAGTTTGCTTTTCACCTAGATTTAAATTGGGCTGCTTAGACTTTTGCATTAATAAATCTAAAAACTGCTTTTCTTGAATAAAGCCACTTGCAGCAACCGATAATTGGCGTTGGATATTGCGCCCTTTATTAAAGTTATCGTAGGCTAATAATAAGTCGCCTTGTTGATAGGCTTTGTGTGCACTAGCAGAAAAATAATTTGCTAAAACTAAAATGCTTTTTTGCATCGATTTTTTAAGCTGCATAAAAATTGGTTCATCTGCTACAGCCATCATCGCCTGATATGCTGACTCTGGTTTACCGTTCTCTAACGCAAAGCGAAAATCTTTTTCAAATAAGCCGGCTTGAGCCTGTGACAACATTGACTCAAACTGGATATTTCCCGCATCAATCGCTAAACCTGTTTTTGCTGCATCTTTTGCCGTACTGTACAAGCGTTTCGCGAGCGCATCACTTCCAACATAAAGCATTTGCGAAACTGTAGTTTTCTTTGCTTCTTCAAAAGATTTTGCTTCAGGCTCATTTGCACCCGCTAGTTGTGCCGCTTGCCGATGAAAGTTAACTTTTTCTGCTACCCCGGCTGCTTGCTCACTTTGTTGCATAAGCGATGCAATCGCCTGGTTTTTACTCTCGAGCAAAGCATCAACTTGCGGAGCTATACGGGCATAATCTGTTGCTGACCAGTTTTGCATGTCACTTAAATAGTTTTTAAAGTCAACAATATTTTTTCTAGTCACAGAAAAGGCATCATTCGCTTGCTGCTGCTTTAAGCTAGTTAAAGTTTGATTAGCTTGCGTAACTAATAAACCAACTATTTTACTTCTTATATTAATTGCTTCTTTTTTACTACTGCCACTCGATTCTGCGATGACCTTCTCTATTTTAGCGTACAGGCTAGGTAGGTTGTTATTTTGTGCTGCGCTGGCTATTTCTGCATTAGAAATTATCGCGGGCTTAGCTCCACCACAAGCAATTAAACTGATTAACACCAAACAACTACATAGTTGTATCAATTGGTTTTTCATAGAAATATACCTTAAATTTTTATTTGCACTAATTTACTAAAATTCGACTTCCGTTGGTGGGTCTTGCTGTTTTTTACTTTCAGGCTCACTCGTTAACTCAACTTGCCTAGCTTCAGGTTTATCTTCAGCTTTAATATCATTGCTTTCTTGTTGTTTAGTATCGACTTTACTTTCAGGCGATGTTTTAGGCAGATTGTTATCTGTTGGTGAGGCTAAATCTTCATTTTGACCAGCGCCACTATCACCATTGGCTTTACTATTTGCTTTACTATTTGCTGACTCTTGATTGATCGAATCTAAGCTATTGGCATCAGAACCAGTTGAGTCAAGCTGGCTTTCAGGCTCTTCCTTGGTAGGAACAACTTCTATAATATTGGCGACGCTTTCTGCAAAAGAATCATAATCGGTATCTTCTGAGTTAAATAGCTTTAATTTAGTTAACCAAATTTCTGCATTCGCTCTATCATTGGCGGCTATAAATTGAGTTAGCGTTGTTTTAATTGTCGCCTCAATTCGAGCAATGCCAGTTTTGGCCTCTTCATTGGTTGGGTCAATTTCAAGGACTTTTTTATATTTAGCCAGCGCATTATTTTCCTCTGGCATTACAAGCACGCCCTGAGACTCAAAACTTTTCGCGCTGTCTAGACTACCAAGCAGTTGCATTTGCACCATGGGGTCATTAAGTTTAGCAAGTCTTTCTTGCTCTGCTTTTCGCTTGGCTTCAGCTAAAGCCGCTTGTTCTTTTTGTTGCTGTTGAAGCTTGGCATACTGGTTTTCTCCAGTCACAATTTTCTGCCTCAATGCTGCTTGTTTAAGCTTATCTTGTGACAATGAATTAAATCGCGCTTGGAAAGCTTTGGCTTTAGAAAAAGAACGTTCGGCAACCGCTTGTTCAATGAGTATTTCATATGCATCTGCAACCTTTTGAAGGCCGTCTTGCGCCGCTTGGTTGCTCTCGTCTAACTTTAAAACTTCTTGATAATAGTAAATAGCGTTTTTTTCGGCCGGCGATGAAAGGCGTCGGTTAAGCAGTGCTTGCTCTGCATCTTCTAATAAACTCGCTATTTTCTGTTGGGTCTTTGCCTGAGAGTCGCTATCTTCTAAAAATGCTTGTTCCATCTGCTTAATATTTTCTTGAGTAGCGCCTAACAGTTTGTAATTAGGATCTTCAAAACTAACCAAAGCAACCCATTGCTGTGCTTGTTCAAACGCATTTTTTTCAGCTAGATCAGTTGCCTCACTTAAACTCGTGCTTAAAATGTTTTGATAAATTAAATTTGCATTATTGTTATCTGGCTGTAAGGTTTTTACCGTAGCGACTAGCTTTAGTGCTTGCTTAAAATCATCAATATTATGTGGGGTAAACTGCAATAATGCATCAGCTTGTTGCAATAGTTCGGCAACGTTTGGTTGTTCTGGCTCTGCTGTATTTTGCGCTACACTAGTATCGCTTTGCTTACGCTCTAACTTAGACAACTGAGGTTCAGCAGCAGTACTTGGCTTACTCGCATTTTCGCTAAGCGGTTTAAAAGCGTAAATATTTGCATTAATCCAGGCGCTTGTTTCGGCAAACCAATAGTCTTTACTTAAAACCCCAACGGCTAGTAACGCCACAAGCGAGCTCATTACAACAATTTTAGGTAGTTTACTGGCACTGCTATCTTGGGATTCGGTTTGATAATTAAAGCTACGCTTTTCAGTATGCAAATCGTCGAATATTTCTGGCACTTCCGACTCGGTATTAATTTCCGTGGGGTTTTGTGTAGAAACAGGCTTTTGCGCCGGGGGTACAATACTTTGAGATTTTCCAGAGCGAGAAAACTCCACCAAAGCAAGCGCTAGGTCTTTGCCAGTTTGAAAGCGCTTGTCAGGATCTTTGTCTAGTAGCTGATCAATAATCCACTGATAATGGTCTAGTCTAACTGGCAATTTAGGAATGGGTTTAGTGACGTGCTGAATACAAACTGCAACAGAGTCTTCGCCTGTAAACGGAACTTTGCGGGTTAGCATTTCGTATAAAATAATGCCTAAACTGTATAAATCGGAACGGCCATCTACTGTTTTGCCACGGCACTGCTCTGGGCTCATGTATTCTGGTGTGCCAATAAGCTTTCCGGTTTGCGTCATTTGGGTAGATGAGTTAGAGGCTTTAGCAATACCAAAATCAGTTAACACGGGTTCATTATCGCCGTTAAACAAGATGTTTTCGGATTTTACGTCTCTATGTATATAGCCTTTTTGGTGTGCAAAATGCAATGCACCTGCCACCTTCGCAATAATGCTGATGCACTCTTTGGTTTTAAGACCGCTATTAATTTTTGCTTTTAGGTCAGATCCTGGCATATATTCCATAGCCAAGTAATAGAAATTACCACTTTCACCGACATCATAGACGGTAACAATGCTCTTATGGGAGAGTTTAGCGACTATTTTCGCTTCGCGAATAAATCGCTCTCCAAAGGTTGGATCAGCTGCTAATGCCGGAGACATGACCTTTAAGGCTACTTCTCTATCAAATCCTTTTTGAATGGCAAGATATACAGTTGCCTGACCGCCCACTCCAAGAGTTCGAATTATTTTATAACCAGGAATCTCGATGGCGCTCAATACTTATCTCACTTTAAAATCGTTATAATTGTTATGTTGGTACTTGATTGGTCCGACCAAAACTCGCTAAAACCAACCAATTTCAATATGTTACTGGATATTAACAAATCCGGCTCAGCCTGTGAAACGCTTCCGAATTATTCTCGTAAGTTTAGCTTAAAAACGTCGACTGAGGCGTAATATCAATTTTATATTAAGGATAATATTATAATTGATAATTCATATTAACGATAAGGTTAAAAATTGAGCTAAAATTAACTACGTAAGGTAACTTTAAACGATAAAAGGAGAAACGTTTATGAAAATACGCCATGGAGAGCCCTCAAAGGCTTGGTTTCGCTCAGACAGATACTACCACACTAATGACGGCTGGTGGTTTATGACTCGAGAGCATAAAGAAGAAGGTCCATTTTCATCTCAACATGAAGCTGAAAATGAGCTTATGCTGTATATCAGAAAGATTAACCAGCTTAGTAATTTCACGTCTTAGCCGTTTTATGTCGTAGTAATTTCAAGTCAAAGCAATTTCAAGTCTTAGCAATTTCAAGTCTTAGTAATTAGGCGCCTTTGCAAGCATTAACTTGATACTCAGGCTAGCAGAGTACAAATTTCACCATACTCAAAACGCTTAGTAAACTAAGCGCTTTGAGTTTGAGTGGCGATGATTCAATACTTGGCTCAAGATTGTGCGAGTTTTTTGAGCACTCGTGCCGCTGCAAACATGCCAAACGAAGCAGTAACTACACTACCGGCACCTAATCCACCTTCACAATCCATTTTCACACTTCCATCTTGAAATACCTTTTGTTGGCAGGTTTCACCGTCCAATTGCGGGTAATTGAGCTGTTCCAGCGAATAAATGCATTCAATGCCAAATTTACGTTTCGGGTTTTTGCTAAAGCCATAGTGTCTACGTAATTCACTACGCACCTTGGCAGCTAAAGGATCTTGTATAGTACGCGACAAATCAGCACAGCTAATTTGCGTGGGATCTAGCTGGCCTCCTGCTCCACCGGTCGTAATTACTTTAATTTTATTGCGTTTACAAAAGGCTAACAAAGCGACTTTAGCTGGTACGCTATCAATAGCATCTATAACAAAATCTGGATTATCTGCCAGTATTTCTGCTTGATTTTTAGCGCTAATAAAATCACTGGTTAGAGTGACTTGGCAATCAGGATTAATGTTTTTAATTCTCTCAGCCATCGCTTGTGTTTTTAACTGACCGACACTTTTTACATCAGCATGAATCTGGCGATTGGTATTGGTTACACAAATATCATCTAAATCGACCAAATGGATGTTACCTATATCCGATCTTGCTAACGCCTCTGCAGCCCAACTACCAACGCCGCCTAAGCCCACTACAGTCACTCTAGCTTGCTGGAATTTTGCGTGTGCTTTTTTGCCATACAGCCTGCTTATCCCGCCAAAACGCAAAGATCTTTGCTCTTGAGTATTGTCTTGCATAACCAACTAATTGATTGAGTTAAAAATTTGAAGAATCATTATACATGAGTATTTATCTTCGGCAGGAGCATTAATTGTTTGAAATACTAACTTATCGCGGCTTTATAAATATTGCAGACAAACCACTTGACCCAACTCCTCTGACCAGATAAATTAATCCGCATCAATTCAAAGAGGACTGAATGATGCCCCAATATACTGCACCACTAGAAGACATTCACTTTAACTTACATACTTGGTTAAAAGTGACCCAACACTATCAAAATTTAAAACTCGACGACGCCGCAGATGAAACACTTATTAACGCTATCGTTGAAGAATCTGGCAAGTTTGCGAGCGAAGTACTTTCGCCACTCAATTTTCCTGGTGATCAGGTAGGCTGCATTTTAGAGCAAGGTAAAGTAATTACGCCTGCTGGCTTTAAACAAGCCTACCAGCAGTATTGTGAAGCGGGCTGGTCCTCATTGGCAGCATCTCCTGAATTTGGTGGACAAGGCTTGCCCTACTCACTCTCTGTAGCGACCGCAGAGTTTAATGCGGCCGCTAATACTTCATGGAGTATGTATCCTGGGTTAACCCATGGAGCCATTGCAGCATTAGAACACCATGCAACTCAGGCCTTAAAAGAACAATTTTTGCCAAAATTAATTTCTGGCGTATGGACTGGCACTATGTGTTTGACCGAAGCTCATTGTGGTTCAGACCTAGGCCTGTTAAAAACCAAAGCTGAATTAGTTAATGGTGATTACTTAATTAGCGGTACCAAAATATTTATTTCAGCAGGTGAACACGATATGGCTGAAAACATCATTCACTTAGTACTTGCGCGACTTCCAGATGCTCCGTCAGGAACTGCCGGCATTTCATTGTTTGTAGTTCCCAAAATCTTACAGTGCGAAAACTCCTGTGAACAGCCAAGTGACAATCAAGTGCAGTGTAGCGCCATTGAACATAAAATGGGCATTAAAGCTTCTTCAACTTGCGTGATTAATTTTGACCATTCGAAAGGCTATTTAATTGGCGAACCTAATAAAGGCTTGAGCTACATGTTTACCATGATGAATAAAGCTCGGCTGGGAACCGCAATACAAGGTTATGCCATTGCAGATTTATCTCGCCAGGCGTCGTTAGCTTATGCTAAAGACCGTCTGCAAATGCGTTCACTTTCTGGGCCTAAATATCCCAACAAACCGGCCGATCCCATTATCGTTCATCCAGACGTGAGACGTATGCTGCTGTCTCAAAAGGCTCTCATAGAAGGTTGTCGAGGACTAGCGCTTTATACCGCAACACTCGTCGATATAGTCGAACATGGGAATCAACAAACAGAAGAAGCGAAAAATGCAGAATCTCTTTTAAGCCTGCTTACGCCAATTTGCAAAGCCTTTATGACAGAAGTTGGCTTTGAATCTACCAATCATGCAGTGCAAACTTTAGGTGGTCACGGCTTTATTTGCGAATGGGAACTTGAACAACAAGTAAGAGATTCTCGCATTACTTTAATTTACGAAGGTACCAACGGCATCCAAGCGCTCGACTTCCTCGGCAGGAAAGTGTTGCGTGATAATGGCGCTGCTCTAGGATCATGGATTAAACAAATTATGGCGCAAACCGACGCTGTGAGTGATGAGTTTTCACCTCAAAAACAAGCGCTAGTTAAATTATGCAAACAATGGTCACAAATCAGCCAAAGCATTGGGTTGAAAGCCGCCAATAATCTTGAAGAAATTGGTGCTGCTGCGTTTGATTTTTTAATGTACTCGGCATATATCAGTGTCGCGCATATATTATTACAACAAGCTAACTGTGTTGACAAAAGTAACGCAAGCGACCAGTTTAAACTCAGTAAAAAGCAAACAATGAAATTTTACTTCGCGCGCCTGCTAAGTAGAACGGAAACTCATAAACTCAATATTGAAGCAGGCATTGAAACATTAGAATGTGCTGAATTTGAGCTAAACTAAACCGACTTTTTCACTGGTCTAAGATTTCTTTGACCAGTGGAATGGTGACTTTACGCTGTAGCATCATACTAGAGCGATCTAGTGTATCTAGTATTTCGACAAGATCAGCAACCGAACGGCTGTAACGCGATAAGATAAACTTAGCCACTTCTGCAGGAATATCTAATCCGCGGTGAGTAGCCCTACTCTGAAATAGCGATATTTTTCCGGTATCACTTAACGCTTCTAACTTATATATTTCCATAGCGCTCAAACGAGAATTTAAATCTGCCAAATTAAACTGGGTTTGGGCAGGCGCAGCATTGGAAAAAATAATTAAGTGCTTGTGGTCAGCCTTTAATTCGTTATACAAATTAAACAGCGCAACCTCCCACTCACTCTTAGCCTTAACTGCTTCTACATTATCAATACAAACTAAGTCGAGGTGATGCATTCCCTGTAAGATTTCTGCATCAAAACTTTCATTATCTAGAGGAAGATAAGCCGCCAGTAAGTCTCGCTCTGCAAAGCTATGACATAGTGCTTGTGCTAAATGCGTTTTACCGGTTTCGCTGGCGCCCCAAATAAAAATAAATTCTGGAGCTGCATCGGCTAAAGTACTTAAGCGCTCGATCAGCTGAAGGTTGTGGCTCGCTTCAAAGTTATCAAAGGTACTCGAGTCGTCGAGCTGAACGTTTAAAGGTAATTGCAACATATTAAAGTAATCAGTCTTGGTTCTTAGTTTTCTGAGTAGGCGATGATTTACTTTTAAGTTGATACAGTTCAACTTTAAACTTTTTACCCCACACCCAACCATAATGAATACCACTACTTAAAGTTGTCACATAAGTTGCGATTACCATAGCTTCAATAAAAGCAGGTGATAGAGTGTACAAGCCAGCTGAAACCAAAATACAAGTGACTAAAAATAATTGTACAAAAGTATTTAACTTCGACAGCTTGCTGGGCTTCATTTCATAAGGCCCTAAGCGATAATGAAAATAATAGGCACCACTGACAATAAAAACATCGCGTAAAACAATTAAACCAAATAGAATCCAACTAATTTGTTGATTTATTGCCAAGATAACGATGGTTGTTATGAGCAGTGCTTTATCAGCCAGTGGATCTAATATGGCACCAAAGCGACTGACCCAACCAAACTGCTTTGCTAAAAAGCCGTCTAGGGCATCTGAAACACCTGCGATAACAAACACGAATAATGCATTTTGATAATTTTCGTTAATGAGAAAGATCGACAGCGGGATCAGTAAAACGACACGTAAGATCGTAATCACATTAGGAATAAAGCTTAAATTCATTCAACCCACCGAAAGTAAAGCATGGTTTCTTGCTCTAAAGGTAATGGCTGTAAACTAGCGTTTGCTTTATTTAAGACGTTTAGACTGTCCTTTTCTAGCGACTCATCTTTTTCTGGCTCAGCTAACACAAGATTATTCTCGGAAAGCGCAGAGAAAGACTGATCGGTAGAACCAGATTCAGTTAACTGAAATGGATCGACACTTGGCGCAGTTTCTTGAATCAGTTTATTGCTCAACTCGATGCCTTCAATAACCGACTGAAGCTCACCTAGCAAAGCAATATTAAAGCGGGCATGCGTTCCCGCAACTTGCTCCAACTCCACTTTTCTTATTGACGATAGGCCCTCTAAAAACTGCTGAACCTGTTTAAAGTCTTTAAAGTTTTTAACCCCAGATATTTGAAGCTTTATTGGTAAAGTATCGGCTGATTCTACAACACAATACTTTGCACATAACTGTTCTGCCAATCGATTAGACAAACTTGCTACCAATGCTTGTGGCGTTGGCGCTTCAATTTCAATTGCCTGTTGTTCTGACTGATTTAGATAAGTTAATTTACTTTGCCAAGTATCACCAACTTGATTGATTCGACCAACTAAGACTGAATCAGCTTGGTAACGCTCCGAAGCGTTATTTACAGGACCTAAAAATCGCCCCCAAACATCACTTAAAGTAACATTCAGTTCATCTTCCAAATCCATTAAAGGTAATATAACTGGAAGGCCACGTCGTTTTGCCTCTTCCGATATAAGATCGGACCAAAAGCTATTTTCGGGATTTTCTTTAACTAATTGGCGATTAAAGTTTTCTTCTACTGCAAGCCATAGAATGGTAACCGGTCGATTACTGCCCCAAATAGGCATACCGGCAGTTTGAATCAGCTCATCAACTAAACGCGGTTCAAAGTGCATTTTTAAATTAAACGGATACTCTGAAGCTTGCTGTGAATTACTCGCAGAATCGTTAGGAATATATTCGAAGCGCTGCAAAAAAGCCGTAACTTTACGAAAAGACTGCTTCACTTCGTATGCATCTAATACTCTTTCTGAACCACTTTTACGGATCAATACTTCTTTAAAGCCAGTTAGCACTGCTCTTGAACGAGTTGTACTTCGTTGGTCCGCCACGCCTACACTTGACTCATATAACCCCTGAACTTCAACCGCTTGCACACTATCTACTCTAGCGCAAAGCAAGATCACAGTAATTAAAATAAGTCGGTTAACTAGTAGTTTCATAATCGTCCCATTAAATAAGATGCTGACAATGATAATCTAACTATGAATTAGTGCCAAGCTAACATTTAGTGAATTTAAGGGAGATGGTTAATTATTGAGCTATTCTGCCGGGGTTAAATCTTTAGACAGCAATAACTTACCTTTATTGTTCACTATAATTGCGGAAACATTTGGCATGGCGTTAACCAGGGCCATGCCCTCTTTAACCCCTAACACAAACACGCTAGTGGAAAGCGCATCAGCAGTGATTGAATCATCCGCTATTATAGTCGCACTTTGAATCTCGCGCGCAGAGTCGCCAGTTTTGGGATCAATAATATGATGGTACCGCTTACCCTCGAGCTCAAAAAACCTTTCATAATCTCCCGAAGTTGATAGTGCGACGTTTTCCAATGGCATATTAGCGAGTAATTTGTCCGGGTTTCTAGGGTGCTTAATTCCAATATACCAGAGCCGGCCATTTTTTCTGCCTATTATACGGCTATCGCCACCGGCATTAACAAATGCATTTTGAATACCATGCCGCTGCAAAATTTGAATCGAACGATCAACTGCATAGCCTTTGCCAATACCGCCAAGATCAATTTTAACTCGCTTATCGGTAAAGAATACTTCTTGGGTTTGAGGGTTAAGCTGAATATTACGATAATTGATAGCAGAGCGTAACTGGTCAATTTGAGACGCGGTTGGTTTTACCTGCTCTCTATAATTGTATAAATAGCCCACACTCGAAAAACTGATATCAAACGCTCCATGGGTCAACTCTGCAAAATAATGAGAGCGCGCTAATATATCAAACATTTCTTGGCTAATTTTCATTGCGCCTTTGGCAGCGTTTTCATTGATCTGAGTTAACTCACTGTTCGGCTTGTAGGGACTCATCACGCGATCAATGCGCTCCATTTCCTCCACAACATCTTTAATCAGTTGACTAGCTAACTTTTGATTTGCGCTTTCAAACTCAACTTTAGCCAAGGTTCCCATCACTTCAAACTGATGACTATGCCATGATTTGCTTACTTTATTTTCACGCGCCGTTACAGGCTTATTTACGCCGACAGTCAATATGAAAATAAAACTAATTAAAAACCATTTTACGTGCATTCTGACTTCCTGACTTGTATTTGACTAAAAATACGCCATTACTAACCAATAATAGCGATAAAATAATTGACTCGAATAAGGCAATTTTTAATGAAAAAAGTTTAAAAATCGCCTTATTTTTTTAAGAAGGGAAAAAGTTGATTACATAGGTACTATTCCAAGTCGCTACTTGCGCTGCGCCAAAGTTTATTCGTTTAATTCTTGCGACTAAACGTTTTTCTAGAGCGGGATTATTTAATTCGCTTGACTCAATTTCACAGCTACTTACTCGCCCGTCTGGCTGTATGGTAAGACGAAAACTTACGCGACCTTGAATGCTTGGGTCTTTTCTTAGCGCTCTATGATAAAGCGCAAATATCGCCGGTTTATTCTTTTCAAACTCTAGCTGAATATTTTCTGAACTTCGTTTCAATGCTCCCGAAGCAGACTTAACTTGCGTATTACTTACCGCCTCGTCAATATCACTTTTAACTTGAGTGGTATTTTGGCCAGCTAACCTTCCGGTACCAGAAGATTGGCTCGCCGTAGCGACCTTAATTCCACCACTGCCTTGAGTTGCCTTTTTAGTAATAACCGAGCGCGTAACTTGGGCAGCCTGCCCTGTATCATTAGCTAAGCTCTTATTCTCTTTTAAGTTTTGCATATCGTCCGGATCACGTAAGTCTGCCAATGCATCAAATACGGCGATATGTTTTTTAGCAACTTCTTTTGCGGTATTTTTAGGCTCTACTTTCTCGGGTTGTTTTTCCGGCTTAGGCTCTTCCTTTTTTTCTTCTTTAGGTTCTTCTTTGGGCTCTTCTATTGGCTCTTCTTTTGGCTGCTCTACTGGCGGTGGAGGCTTAACTTCTTTCTTTTTCTCAAGCACCATTTTTACCAGCCTAGGAGGAATGCTAGCGGCTCTATCACGATCAGGTTTTACCACATCAATAAAAGGCACCACCGCTCCAAATAAAATACTAACAATAAGCAGAACCAACAAAATTCTAAAAAAGCGTGACGACTCTACCTCGTCATTTTCCCAAGGTAAAATAGGAGTTAGCATTGAACTGTTAAGATAACTTGCCATGCAGATTAACTTCCCTTGCCATTGTTTGAATCGTTAGATTGGCCGCGCTTCATTACCGCCATTGATATGTTGGTATAGTTAGCCTGACTTAATGTGGCTAAAATTTTCTTTAGCAGCTTATAGGGAATTTCTTTATCTCCCATGACCGTCACTTCTAATCCTTCTTCTAGTGCTGCTCCGGTCCAAGACTGCTTTGCTTGAAACTGCATTTCTTTAAGCAATGCTTGAATAACAACTTGGTCACTCTTAAGCACTTGCTCAACATTGGCTATTACTCGGCCTTGCACCAAAATTTGCTCATTATTCACTAACACGATCACCGTTTCTTTAGGTAACTGTTGTGCGGTTGACTCAGGTAGTTTCACCGCTTTACTGCTAGGTAACTGCTCGACACTTGACGAGTTAACTAACAAGAAAAACACTAAAATCGTAAAAATATCCATTAAGGATACAAGGTTTAAGCTACTCGTCCCAAATCGCTTGTGATGTCTTTCCATGCGAACGGCTCGATACGACTTTTTCATTGTTGAGCCCCATCGCTTTTGGGTTGTGAAGAATTAAAACTAACCGGCGGCGCGTCTCCCATAGAAATATTAGGGAATAACTCACCTTGAATAACAAATCCTTGAGAATCTAACTCGATCTCTTCTCTTTCGATTAAGCGCACCGCATCCATAGTTTGTACCAAAATATCATATTGAGTGTCCGACTCTAATAATAAGGTAACCCCGGTATCGGTATTAAATTCAGGGTGTTGTTTGACCTGTTGTAAGTATTCATTAAGGCCTTTAAAGTCGTATTCGGAATCTAACATGGGTATGCTTTTTAACAGACCCGACTGCCTTTCTAGAACATCGAACTTGTCTTTACGGATAACAACCTCTAAAGCTTTCGGCGGCTCATCTTCAGACGGCAGAGATTCGCTCACACCTTCTGGCAAATTTAGGTTTAAAATTGAAACTTGAGAAAACACTGCAGTAATAAGTAGAAATGGAACTAAAACCACCATTAAATTCATAAACGCAGTAATATTTAATTCTGCGTTGTTTTCACGTGTTCTTTTCGATTTACGTCGAAACATTGGTTCACCAATCCATTAAATGAGCGGCTTAGGCTTTTTTCATAGGCGCTTTTGCTGGCTCTGAAGGTCGTGCATCTCTAATTAAATTAACAAACTTAACAGAGGCCATTTCAATGCTATCAACAATCTCGGTGGTTTTTGTTTGTAAAAAGGTAAACGCTAATAACAACGGGATAGCCGCCATTAAACCAAATGCGGTAGTATTCATTGCAATAGAAATACTTGCAGATAGAATATTTGCTTTTTCTGCAGGGTCAACGTTGGCAACCGCAGTAAATGCTTTAATCAGACCTAAAATGGTACCTAAAAGACCAAGCAAAGTCGCAATATTGGCAAATGTTGCTAAATAAGGTGTGCGCTTTTCTAGCCGTGGTAGCACTTCCATCAAGCCCTCTTCCATAGCCATTTCTAAATCATCGTGACGTCGGCCTTTACCCACTTTTGACAATCCATAGGCTAATATTCTTCCTATTGCAGAGCGAGAGTTTGAAGCGACTTCCATTGCCTGGCGAAAGTTACCTTGGTTTAGAATTGGTAAAAGTCGCTTCCAAGCAGCTTGATTTTTAGCTTTCATCAAATTTAAATAAATAAACCTTTCTAATGCGATGGCCAAGCCAAAAATGAATACAATCATTATGGGGTACATAAAGGCACCACCATCTTGAAAAAAGCTCACAATGACATCAAAAGTTCCTGGTTCTACTTGATTACCAGAGTTCGCAATTTGAGATGCTAAATCGTTTTGTTCTTGAGCCATGAGATTCCCCTACTGGCAGTATTTAAGTCAATATTTGAATAGTGATGCAATAAGCAACAAAGTAACAGTTGCGAGATTAATTAACTAGTATAGACATAATCATTAATATTAAAAGTAGTATTAGTTCACAGAAACATCCTTACCTATTGATAAAACCTAATGCAATATCATAGACTTAAGCGCTTTGCAGAGCTTGCTAAGCTCATTCTGTTTTCTCTGCATTATTGACGCTCTGAGTTAGCTGGCGGTAAAACTTCACTTGTTTAGTAAAAACCTCAGGGTCAATTGGTGCGTAAACTTCATCCACCAAGCGAGTAATTTCAGGAGGAGAAGCCTCACTAGCATCCCCTTTCCAAGGAACAATATAAAGTACATTAGGTAAATCTTTAGTTCCAGAAACATTCATTCCTAACACAGTCTCTTCAATAAGGGTTTGTGACTTTGATGGCTGTTGTGCAGTCTTTGCTTGTTGCTGTGAAGGATTTGCTTGCTCACTTTCTTGTGCTAACAAAAATTCATTTTGAGCAATAAGCAAACTACATAGTACCGCAAACGCTAGGTGACGTATTTTAGTTAAAAATCGTTTTTTCATGATCATAAGTTACTCTCAATTCTCTCGCTCATTTATTGTAGGCCTATTTAATGTAAGCCTATTTTATTTGCCTAAGATAAGGCAAACTTTGCTTGGCTAATTCATTCGTCGCTTTAAATCGATAATCCATTTGTTGACTGTTTCTTTTTTAGCTGTCGATAACAGTAGGTACTGCTGGTAGTGCTGTAAGGCTAACTCAAAGTCATAAAGATAAATATCGGCCAATATGCCCAAATTTAAATGCACAGTTGCATGATTGGGATAAATTTCTATCGCTTTTTGGTAGGCCGCCTTGGCTTGAGCAAATTGACCTTGCTCCCTTAAGGCGAGCCCTTGCAACTCAAAACAATAATAATTATTTGGCGTTACGTTGATACAACTTTGGCTTTCTTCTACTGCGGCTGCAAAGTCAGACTGCTGCATATAAATTCTAGCTAACCGATAATGAGGCCCTGATGATTGTGGAAATTTCAATTTAAGACTTTTTAAACTCGCAATCGCTTGATCAAACTGCTGCTTAGAGAGCAAGTTATCTACCTCATCATACGCTTTGACTAAATCTAAGTCTGGCGTCAAACTCATAGGATCTGGAATATTCGAAATTATTACAGCAGCAATCTCTGCACCTTGTGAGTCTTTTTGCGGCTCACTAGACGAAGCGTCGTTGGCGGAGGCCTTGATACTTTGAGCCCCTTGCTGATTTCCTGTGGCGCAACTGGCTAATAAAACGATAGCTAAAGCAAAAACGCTAACTTGACTAAAACGAAACATTGGAAAGCGCCTCTAAATTTTCATGTTTATCGTATTGGATAGGTTTTAGCTTGCGCAATGAGTCTATACTTGCTTTGACAGAATCATCGTAAACGGCCTGTTTAGTTCTTTGAGCATTTGTTTCGTAAAAGCTAATCGCTTTATCTTCAAACGGTAAAGCTTGATCTTCTAAAAGGAACCCATACTCTTCTAATTCATCTTCGTTTAACCCTTTAGGCCTTTCAGAGTTCATTAAGTCAGTTGCAAGTATTTGATATATTTGTGCGACTTTATGCGTACTGGCGGTGGTAAATTCTGCGATTCCATAAGCCCCTATTTGATTATAAGCTTGCAACGCTTTCTTCATTGCACTCCGTTTACTTTTTAAGCTTTTAGCCAGCGGTAATTTAAGCTTAATGCGCTTAAAAGATTCAAATAACGGTAAAGACAAATCATATTGAGACTTAGCCGCTAAATAGGCAGTTCTTGTATTATTTTTAGCTTTATTTTGGGCATAAAACTCGACTATTTTCTTACGCCAAAAATCACGCTTACTAGAATCGCTTTTACCGGTGTATAACTCAACTAAAATAGCTCTCGCCTCTTGCGCTAATAAATAAGGCTGCGGGTACTCCCAAACATAAAATTTATAAGCCGCGATGGCTTTATCAAAAAGCTTTGCTTTGTGATAAAGCTCTGCTACCTTCCAATAACCTGCTCTAGCTAGTTCTGGATCATTCTGTTGTTTTGACAACAAATTATACTCAACAGCAGCTTTACTCCAGTCTTGTTGTTGCTCGTAAATGAGCGCAAGCTTTTCAGGAATATCTTTAGCTAGTGGGTGTTTTGGATAACTTAACCTAAAGCCTTCTAGCGCTTGGGCCGCCAAATCCCACTGCTGAGTTTGAATCATTAAAACAGCAGCGTCAAAATAGGCTGTAGCGGCAACCGCTAAAGTGGGCTCTAACGCTTTAACTTTTAAAAATAACTGAATCGCTTGCTCAAATTGACCAGCTTGTTTAGCTGCATCAGCTAATTGGTATACCGATTCAGCGCGCCTTTGCCTAAATATTTGGCGCTGTTTATTATTTAGTTTTACGCTATTTAATAGCTGAGTAATTGCAACTTCTGCCTTTGCATAATCTTTTAAATCAAACAGGCCATTAGCAATTATAATTAAAGCGCGTTCTTTCTGTTTAACTGATATTTTAGTTGGCAACGCCAGCAAATTTTCTGATGAGGTAATTGCGCCTAGCACATCGCCAATTTGCAGTTGTTGTTCTGCTACATTAGCTAATATTTGTGGTGTTTTTTCATCTTGATTAAACACGGTTGTAAACTGCGTTCCACTCTGAATCAATGGCATTAAACGCTCAGTTTGGGTCGCACCTTTCGGGTGCTGATAAGCTTGTAACGCAAGTAATGCTTTATACCCTGCATCACGCGAGAATTTAGAAATAGGATTTTTATAAGCAACTATTTCAAACTCATGGGCCGCTTGCAAAAGCTGTTTTCCATCTAATAGTGCTTCAGCAAGCGCATACCGATATTCACTATCAATTTGCGGCTCGTTAAAGGTAGCCAAAATTTCTCTATACCATTTAGCTGCAGCCAAATAATCTTTCGGTTGTTTAGACTGCTGTGCTTTTGCGTGATAGTACTTAGAAATGTCGTCTAAATGCAGTCTGAGCAATGGCATTAAATCATCAATCACTTTTCCAGAATACTCTGCCCAAAATTGACTATTTCTACCGTAACTATTCACAAAATTTTCTTTCGCTGGCAAAATCAAACTAGGAAAGCCACCTTTTCTGTAAATTTCAATAACCTTAGTGTGAAAGTCAGGCGCGGACAAAGCGATTGGATTGAGTTTGATAAAACCTAAATAAGTGTCAGCGGCATCTTTAAATCGCTCTTGCTCAATATACAAGTCGGCTAGCGCAGCATAGATTTTATCTTCATAGTTTTTACGTCCAAACTGTGCAAAATACTGATTCACTGTTTCTGCACCATCTTGGTTATAAAAAGATAAGCTAATAACTCTCAAGGTATCTTTTATTAAATCACCAACGAGTCGGGTCTGACCTACACCAGCAGATTGTTGGTGTACTAAGCGTTCGTACAAAATAAAAAAGTCTTGTAGTGCTAGCGAAAAATTATTTTGTTTAAACAAAGACCAGCCGCGCTTGTAAAGCGCTTTGTCGTAATACTCTGAGTTTGCTCCTTTACTTATCACTTCACTGTATGCGTTTTCAGCAACAGGATAATTTTTTCGCACAAAATAAGCTTCACCCCGCCTAAACTGACTTTCTAAATAGGTTACTGAGGCATTATGATTCACAGCGATTTGATCAAGTATCGCTAAAGATGACTCTGGGTCACTATTGAGCGAATGAGCTCGCGCTAATTGATATTTAACCTGATCGATTTTGGGGTAGTTTGGGTATTCACGAAGTAACGTTGAATATAATTGGATCGCATCATTAAAATTCGCACTTTTAACACTGCTAGCTAAATTAGCATTATTTTCATCGCCCAGTTTAATCTCTGCCAAGCGCATAGTTAAATCAGCCAGCCTATGTAAGGCTTCTTTGCGAACTTCTGGGTTGCCCCGTGTTAACAATCGTTTATAACTATTAATAACGGTTTCTGGTGGCACATCTTCGAGTGCAGAAGTTTCTACTGTATCGACTTGCTGATCATAAAAACTTACTCGAGGCTCTTGGTCTTTAGGCAATAATTCATTAAACGGAATAAGACGCTGCATGCTTGCACAAGAGACTAAAATTAATACCAGGCTCAAACTAATGCAAGACCTTAACCCATAGTATGGCTTAGTTAAGCGGCTGAATATAAAACGGCCTAAAGTCATGATTAATCTAGCTCCGGCAGTTTTAGTGCTTGCTCATGCAATCTGGCAATAGAAAGGTCCGACTGCAATAAATAATGTTGCAACGCTTTTTTTCTACTATTTAAAACCTTTACAATTTGGGTTTCTAATGCGTTAGCTTGTAGCTTTATTTGCTCGTCGACTTTACCCTGTAATCCTTGTAGATTTTGCGAAGCTTCATCTATCTTTTGCTGATAGCCTTGAAAACGAGTTTGGGCAACATGACGAGCATCAGCTAAATTTTGTTTTCTTAATGACATTTTGTTTATGGCTTCTCTAATCTCCAAAGCGACTTTTTCGAGCTGCCAAATTTTCGCAACTTTGCCTTCTAACAATTGCCACTTTAAAACACCATTGGCTCTACGAGCCTTTTCTTTTTGCTGGTTGCTAAGTAACTCATCAGGTATATCCGCTAATTTAGCATTTAACCCAGTTAATCGTTGGTAAATTTCTAGTTGATTTGAGTTAGCTAGTTGATGAATATTTTTATCTTGCTTTAAGTTGTCAATAACGCGCTCAAGCTGGGTTAATTCTTGTTGGAATTTCTCTACCATGCCAGTCTTTAAATAGTCATTAATAACAGGCATTTTTTGTTCAAAGCGCAATTCGTTGGTTTTAACAATTTGGTCAAATGTTGGCAACTCTCTTTCCCACTTTTCTAGCAAGGTAGCAAGCTCGCCTAATTTTAAGTAACTTTTAAAGCTTTCATTAAAACGGTGTTCAGAAACAAGCTCAAATAAATAGTAGTCCAGCTCATTGCCTAATTGTTGAAGGTCACTTAATGTGAATTGCTGTGTATTTGAGTCGACCTGGCCAGACTCAAGCACTAAGTTGATGACGAATTGCTCTATAATTTTTTCATTTTTAATTTTATTAAGCACATCATCAATCATTTTAATCTGTTGCTCAAAATTTAAAGCAGCAGTCTGATAATTTGTGAGAGCTTCTTGTAATGCGCCTAATTTTTGCAGTGCGTAAGGAATGGCTAGCTGCACTTCTTGAACCGCAACATCGCGAATGTCATTTTTACTCAGTGCATTCCAATGAGACAGTGCTCGCTGAAAATTAGCCTGTTCGGCATAACTCCAGCCAATACCAAGAAGCGCTTTGTTGGCGCTTAGAGAATTCAATCTTACTTTATTTAAATGTTTCCTTGCTTGTTCATAGTTCTGGTGGGATAAATTGTAATAACCTAAAGCCAAGTTAGCGCGATCAATTACATTTTTAGTTATCTCATCACTTTGCTGCGTCAACTTTATATTATTAAGAATACTAGTTGCTTGAGCTATTTTTTGTTCCTTTAAATACAACATGCCTAAGTTAAACTGACTAACAGCGGCTAAATTAGAATCTACAGAAATTTGTTTTAACCAAGTTTCAGCCTGCTCTAACCGATTGAGCTGCATCGCTAGATTACTTAGTATCACCAAGCACTCATCTTTGAGGTTGCTATTTAATTGCGGTAAGACTCGCTCTAATCGAAACTCAGCCTGCTGCAAATCACCTTGTTTATAGTGAAGTTTACCTAAATAAAATTCAATTTTAGAAAATAGACCAGACTCTAGTTCATCTTCTTGCAGTAGCGTATTAAAGATTTTTTGAGCGTGACTCAACATGCCAATATCTAAATAAATTACTCCAGATAATAGCTCTGCATTTTGGCGATGATGGAATAACTGACCGCGCTTTTTAGCAACCAGAATTTGATTTAAAGCTTCTATAGGTTTGCCTCTAAAATATTCAAATAAAATATTTCCATAGGCTAAGTCTTGCAGCACTATGGGGGCTTTCAAGTTTTCTTGGTTTGTTTTGGCGGGCTTATCGATATTTTCTGCGTTACACAGGTTGATAACTGAGATTGCAGCAAGCCATGCAGCAAAAATAAAACTTCGCCTAGAGCGAGTGCGGTGTAGCAGCGAGATAGGCCAAAAGCGGTTTGACAGCTTCATTTGCAAACTTACCACTCAATTACATTTAATTTTGGCTGCTGTTTGGTTTCATCGTCTCTAATTTGAATCTCTAAAGCTGAGGCTTCGCTATCTTTGGTAAACTTAAACGCAACTGCTTTTCGAAAATCTCGCTTATAGGGACCAGTCCCTATAACAATAGCGACCACTTCGTGCTCACCAACGCTTAAGTTGCCTACATAAAGCTTTTGAATAGCGCCTTTTAACAGGGCTTTAGTGTCATTTTCTGTATATAGGTAGTGGGTGACGTCTTTGTCGTCTATTTTCAGCTTTACGTTATCCAATGAAAAAAACTGACCAATATCCATCGACAAATAGACTGCAACTTGAGTAGAAGCAGGAAACAATAAATCTTCTTCTAAAATAAATAAGTCTCTGTTAACACTTAAAACATCTTTTTTTAAGTTCTCCAGCTTTTCCGCAGTCGTGATTTCCGAGCTGGACTCTGACTCACTCAAGGCCGATGCGCTCCCGGCGAAAGAGATTAAAATTATAAGGCAAGGTACAATCCACTGCTTCAACTTAAACATATCTTCTCTTCTTAAAAAGTCCATTGAGCAATAAGCCGCTCTTAACATAAGGATAGAAGTCATTTTTCTACAAAATTACTTCTCTCAACTCACGACTAATCATTAAATCTTAAAGCGACGCTTAAAACAACAAGCAAATATCATTACTAGCCAGTCGCTTGATTAATCACTTAATAATATCGCAGTTGGGAATAGAAAAACCTAACTAGTCCTCATTTTAAATCGATAGATTATTTAATTAATTGAACAATTTCGGTAACTTAGCTTTTGTTTTTCAACTGGTTTAGCGCTAAATTCAAGCTATTATGATCCTGCTTACCCTCTAACATGAGCAATACTTCGCCTTTAGAATTAACAATATAGTTAGTTGGTAAGGTTTTAGGCAAGCTAAACGGTAAAATTGGACTCGGACTAGTGGCCATAACAGGGTATTTAAAATCCCATTTGGTCACTATTGATTTGAGCTCGTCTTTTGATAGCTGATCATAACTAACGCCAATTACAATTGTTTGGTTGTTTTCTTGGTGCACTTGATTTAAGGCTGGGATCTCTTCTAAACATGGCGCACACCATTCGGCCCAAAAATTAATAATAATTAAATTGCCTTTATATTGAGAAAGCGAGACTTTCGCGCCATCTCCATCAAGTAAAGTAAATTGATTATTTTCCTGACAAGCGCTTAATGTAGCCAAAATAGCTAAAAAGCAGCCAAATAGTAATTTATTGCGAATTTGTGCTATAGTTTTCATAGATAGGCAACTCTGATATAGTCTAACTAATAGGCATAACCTATTGATTAATAAAATAGTTCTTAATTTTCATGCGGTTTGTCTTAAACACTGTTAAATTATATAAAAAGCGTTTAAACTTAAATTTGCACGCAATATTATAATTATTAGAGATAATATTTGCGGTATATCAAATTGCGGCTATGCTACCTTAATCTTAGCGCGATTGGAATTTGAGTTTCAGCGAACAAAAGTTAACTTAATAGTGAGTCGAGGCAATGCTTACTTTCAAGTTCCTTGTTAACTGAGTGGCAAAGAAAGATTGAATGGTTCAATCGTCGAAATCAGTGTATACCTTAAATTATATGGATATAATCAATCGTTTAGGCGAATTAAGTTAGCTGTAACTGGGAGAGATGTAAACGAAAAACATGGATAGCCTAAGATTAACAATACCTTCCCAACAGGAAGGCCAGCATATTCTCGTTGAAACAGACAAAACCAAGCTGTCAGAGTGGTTGCGCTCTCTTCCGCTTGCTGACATGTCGAAATCACTTACCGAAATCACACGTGCCATTTCTAGTTTAAATCGAACAGAAATGCCTTACAAACAACGTGCTGAACTTGTTGAACAGTTTGATTATAGCTACCGCATTATCCACGATCGCTTCCGTCCCCAAATTATCACTTTTGCAAAAAGCCCAGAATTCGAAAAAGATAACATAGAGAAGTTGCACAATTTCACCAGAGAAATGGCTTTTGCACACAAAATAATCGTCAACGACAGCCAAAACAAGCGCCAATTATGGGGCAAAAACAAATTAAAGATAAAATCTATCGCTTTTTCGATTTATTACCTTGGGCTGATGTTAATTGAGCAGTATGAAATGTACACGCCCGTGCCTATTTATTTGTGGCGTGAAATTAACACCTTATTTGCATTTGCAGGCAAAGAAGAAGTCGAAAAAGAAAGTATTGATTCAGGCCGCTCTCATTGTCTTGGTTCTATTGAGCAAAACTATATTCGCAATTGCTTAATTGCATTAGCAGATCCTTATCACCTTGATAAAACTGAGCATTGGCATCTTTTTTACTATCTTCAAAACTGGGTACATTTAGCCACTATTAGCGAAGATCCAGATGACTTTAGAAAGCAAGAATGCTTTATTATTGATGTTACAAGCGAAAATAAACCTAACTTTGTAACCAGCGAATTAGATGATCCTGAAGATCCTAAAATTAGACTGCTGTTAACTTTTGATCTACTGCGTCAAATTAACTATGACTTAGAAAACTTAGAACAAAACAACACCCTGTCTGAAAAAGCGTTTCACCGCTCGATTAGCCAAGATACCGCCAAATATCTGTGGGAACACGTAGACAAGCACTGGCGCCATCGCGTTGAGAGAAATGCTCGTCGTTACCCTATCGTGACCCGAGTAGATGTGGTCTGGGGCATTAATGACATTAGCCGAGTATTAGGACGTGCAGAGCAAAATGGACGTAAAGCGCTTAATTTTGACGAAATTGCAGCGCTTACTAAAATCTCTCAGCCAGAGCAGCTTTCGTGGGACGCTATAAATGTAAGTGCCGGCGGAATTGGCTTATGTTCTCGCCAATATATGCTGCCTAAAATCAAACTTGGCGATCTGGCTTTAATTCGCGAGTATATGGATGGAAACCCTGCTCCGCATTGGCGTTTAGCTATTTGCCGATGGCATACGGGTGACAAACTCAATGGAACCATGTTGGGGCTAAAGTATATTGAAGGCCGTTACCAACCTGTGCGGTTAATTTTACACCAAGGTAAAAATGAAAAAGGTGGTCAACCGGGCATTGTGGTTTCGGGAACCGTTATTGAAGGCAGCAATTCAGCAACCATTATTACTGCGCGAGGTTCACACAGAGAAAACCGCGTTTATGCCATGCTAGGTTTAGATAAACCAGTAGAAGTTCGGCCGCGCTTAAAGGTTGAAGTAACGCCGTGTATAGAGCGCTTTTTCTACCAAACTTATGAATTAAGAGACGAACTCGCTGAAGAAGTACAAGATGAAGTATCCGACGTAATTCCTTGGACTAGTATTCCACATGAAAAAGGCGATATACAAGACGACTTTTTAAGCGAATCTGACCCTGATGAAAGCTTATCGCTTAATGACCTTAGGCTTCCAGGTGATCACTAAGCTGCTGATTAATCCCCTTTATTAATTGCTTTACTTGGAGCTTGATGTTTTCAGGCAATTCGCAAGCGTCTACTTCTTGTAGTGTTGGAAGCTTTCGATTTGCCGCTTTATACGCCAACTTATAATCAATTGCGCTGGCGTTGTTGATCAGACAGTAAGATTGATCTTGACCTTTAGACACAACATTAAACTCGATTAATTTCTCTAACCACCGAATATAGCAAGCTTCCCAGCGTTTACGTGTCTCCAGACTTAACTCATCTTCGTTAATCGTTTTACCTAGTTTTTGATGCTCAATCAGCACTAACAATACTTCAACAACTTCTAAAAACGGGTGCTCAGGTTCTTCTTGTGATTGACTAAATTGAAATGATTCTAGTGCGTGACATAATTCAGCGCCAAACAGCACAATCCCCCAAATGACATAAATCCAAATGAGAAACAATGGAATTGTAGCCAAGGCACCAAAAATCAGCTGATAGGTTGAAAAGCTACTCACAAAAATCGCGAACAGCGCTTTGGCTACTTCAAATAAACTGGCTGTAACTAAACCAGAAAACACCGCATGTAAAACGAATATGCGACGATTTGGTATTACAAAAAACATCACCGAAAAAGCAATTGCCGCCATGAAAAACGGAACCCAGAAAGTCATCCATTGACTATATTCTGCGACATTAGTAAACACAGGTAATGACTGAATATAAGACGAAATTAAAACACTGGAACCTAACAATATGGGGCCTAAGGTAAGAATAGCCCAGTAAACCAATAAGGTTCGTACCATCGATTTATTAGACTTTACTTGCCAAATTTTATTAAAACTGGCGTCGATTGTCCGCATTAACAACAATGCGGTAACGATTAGCATCACAAAGCCTAACCCTGATAGCCCACGTGCTTTGGCGACAAACTCATTTATATAAGTTTGCACTGTTTCACCTGTTGCTGGCACAAAATAGCGAAACATCAAGGTTTGCACTTCTTGCCCTAGGCTTTGAAAGCTAGGGACAAATGCTAATAAAGAAAAAATAACCGCGGTTAATGGCACTAAGGCTAACAAGCTAGTAACCGTTAATTCGGCCGCAATTGAAGAGCAACGATCAGCGGAGTAACGCCGCATTACGTAAGAAATAAACGCTTGTAAATATTTAAGTCTTTCTTCTATCACAACTAAGCCCTAAAATAGCCTTTTTTAAAAACATCTTCATATTAACAGTAAAAGAGGCAATCACAAGTGGCAAAGCTGACTATTTATCATAACCCGCGCTGTTCTAAATCAAGACAAACGTTAGAGCTAATGGTTAACAATAATGCTGAAATAGAAGTTATCGAATATTTAAAAAACCCGCCGTCTGAGCAACAGCTTGGCCAAATTTTGGCGGCTTTAAAATTAACGCCTCAAGAAATTATGCGCAAAAAAGAAGCTGAATATAAAGCTGCAGGACTAGACAACTTGGAGCTTAGCGAAGCACAACAAATAAAACTAATGGTCGCTAACCCTAAAGTAATTGAGCGCCCTATCGTAGTTAAGGGCAAAAAAGCAATTATAGGCCGTCCGCCAGAAAACGTATTAGCTTTATTATAATATTTGTCGCTGCTGCTCTTTTAGTTAAGCAGCGATAATTTTTATTCGCCATAAAGCAAGTTTACACGGCCATCATTTAAGTAAGGTTTTAGCAATGTTAAACATATTAGTGCTGTATTACTCAGCTTCTGGAAGTACTCGCGAATTAGCCAAACTAATCGCTAGAGGAATTGAAAAACAAAGTGCTTGTGCTAAGTTGCGCACAGTTCCATCCGTTTCTGCTAAAACCGAAGCTACTCAACCAAACGTACCAGTTGAAGGTGATCTTTATGTTTCATTAGAGGACTTAAAAGAGTGTGACGGTTTAGTTGTCGGTAGCCCTACTCGGTTTGGCAATATGGCCGCACCCTTAAAATACTTTATCGACTCTACCAGCCAGCTGTGGATGAACTGTGAACTTGCCGGTAAACCGGTAAGCTTTTTTACCTCAACCAGTAGTTTACATGGTGGCCAAGAAACGACTTTACTCAGCATGATGATGCCATTTTTGCATCACGGAATGCTAATTTCAGGCCTGCCTTATAGTCAAACAGGCCTAATTCACACCAACAGCGGTGGCACTCCCTATGGTGTGAGCCACTGGAGCGGACAAAACAACGATAGAAGCATTAGTCAGCATGAAAAAGAACTGGCCATAGCACAAGGTGAAAGAATGGCTATTTTAGCTAACAAGCTAAAATGTTAATCTAGCCTGCTATTCGCTAATCGCCCAATGACTTAACCGTTAAAAAACCTAGCCTAAAGAATTAATATTATGACAATTGAAGCCCCTACACCACGAATGCTATTGGCCCATAGGCTCACTCTAATTGGCTATTTTGGACTGATTTTATTGATTCCGGTTTGGAATCTCGCTTGGTTTCCGTCGCCACAGTTCTCTAACACCACGCTAACCGTAATGTGGCTTATTCCGCTTGCTTTTCCGGCTTGGGGGCTAATACAAGGCAAAGCTTACACTCACGCTTGGTCTGGATTTATTGCCGTACTTTACATTTGCCATGCACTGACTTCTTTTGTCACCAACTTTAACGAATGGCCAGCGATCACCTTAGAGTTAATATTTGCATCGCTGTTTCTTTTTGCAGGCATGTATTTTGCTAAATGGCGCGGCGAGCAACTTGGCTTACAACTGCCTAAAAACAAATAACTGAGCAAAACCGTTTTTTACTCACAATAAGCTTTGTGTCTTAACCAGTGATCACATAAAACCAGTGCAGTCATAGCGTCAACAATAGGCACGGCGCGAGGCAATACACAAGGATCGTGACGGCCACGCCCTTGAAATTCCGTAGCAGAACCATCGAGCTTAACTGTCGATTGCTTTTGCATTATGGTTGCTACCGGCTTAAATGCGACTTTAAAGTCTAATGCCATGCCATTTGATATACCACCTTGTACACCGCCTGAATGGTTGGTATGAGTTTTAATTTGCTTGTTATCATCAGTGTAAAATAGGTCATTGTGTTCGCTGCCTAACATTTGGGTTCCAGCAAAGCCTGAGCCAATTTCAAAACCTTTACTCGCATTGATTGCAAGCATTGCTTTGGCTAAATCGGCTTCTAAACGATCAAAAATGGGCTCACCTAAACCAATGGGCATATTTTTAACACTGCCTCTCACTACCCCGCCGATGGTATCGCCGGCTTTACGAACCTGTAAAATTTTGTCTTGCATTAACTTTGCAGCTTGGGTATCAGGACAGCGAACGGGATTACTTTCAACTTGAGCTTCGGTAACTTGCTCAAAATCGATCGAGCATTTTATGTCTCCAACACTTTCCACCCAAGACAGTATTTCAATACCTTGCTGTGCTAATATTTTTCTAGCGATAGCACCGGCAGCAACATTCGCTGCAGTTGTTCTCGCAGAACTACGACCGCCACCGGCAACATCACGTAAACCGTACTTTGCTTGGTAGGTAAAATCAGCATGACTAGGACGATACAGCTCAGCCATTTCACTATAATCTTTAGAGCGTGAGTTAGTGTTTTTAATTAAAAGGCTTATTGCTGTTCCTGTCGTTTTTCCATTGACCACACCCGATAATATCTCAATTTGATCCGCTTCATTTCGTTGCGTAACCAATTGACTTTGCCCAGGCCTGCGCTTATCTAAATAAGGCTGAATATCTTGCTCGCTCAAACTAATACCCGCAGGACAACCCTCTACGACACAACCAACCGCAGGTCCATGAGACTCACCCCAATTAGTCACTCTAAACAACTTACCAAAACTATCGCCTGCCATAATGTCTATGCCTTAAAAACTAAATCTTTGAAAAACTAAATCTTTGAAAAACTAAATCTTTGAAAAACTAAATCTTTGAAAAACTAAATCCTTGAAAAACCGAATCGCTTAAAAACCAAATCATTTAAAACGTTCTTTACCTTTAAATAACCCAACTTATGTTTTGTTTAAGCCTATTTTAATATCACCACGCCCAAACCTCACTAAGATGAGACAACCTGAGACTCTATGCCGATTTGTGTTAATACATCCCAGTAACTTGGAAACGACTTTTCCACTACCTGTGCATTATTGATGACAATCCCTTGCGTTCGAATTCCCAGCAACGCAAGACTCATTGCCATGCGATGATCATCGTGAGTTTCTAGTGTTGCGGCATGCGGTTTGCCGCCAACTATTTCTAAAAAGTCAGCACCATAATTTACTTCAATTCCCGTTTTTTGAATTTCTTTTGCCGTATCGCTAATACGGTTAGACTCTTTGTACGCTAAATGAGCAATATTCGTGATAGTAACTTTTCCTTCACAAAAGCAAGCGACTGCTGCGAGAGTTTGAACCGCATCTGGCATTTCGCTCATATCAATGCTTATGCCTTTTAAACTTGAGGGACCACTCACAGTTAAGTCACCCTCATGAAAACTCACCTCACAGCCCATTAACTCAAGAACACGATAAAACTGAGCTTCACCTTGAACTGATGTTTGGTCGAAGTCTTTAATAGTAACTTTACCACCACTAATGGCGGCGGCGGCCATAAAGTAAGTAGACGAAACTGGGTCAGCTGGAATATGGTAAGTGCCACCACGGTAATTTTGCCCTGCAGCAACTCGATAACTATTATCACTTTGCTCTACTTTAACGCCTAACAGTCCCATTAACTGGATAGTCATTTCTACATAGGCTTTAGAAACAAGCGCAGACTCTAACTGAATCGTTAAGCCGTTAGGCAGCAAAGGCGCAATAATTAACAACGCGCTTAGGTACTGACTACTTCGACTGGCATCTAACTGGCATTGCTCATATTTAATTGGACCGGTGATTTGCGCGGGTAAACAGTTATTAGGCGACTCAACACTCACGCCTAAACTTCGCAATGCGCTAAATAACTCAAGCATAGGACGAGTCGCCATTTTGCTCGAGCAACTAATCTTAACCGAATGCTTTTGAAGTGCAGCAATCGCACTCACAAAACGAGAGAAAGTGCCACTATGTGCTGTATCTAAAGTGACTAACTGTTCAACTGGCTGGCCTGGTTTTACGATAATATTGCCCGCTTCACGTAAAACGGAATAGCCTAATTGATTTAAGCCCTTAATTGCCACGTTAATATCGTCATTTAACACCACATTTTTAAGGATTGACGGAGTCTGCGCCAAAGCGCACATAGGCAAAAGCCGATTGGCAATATATTTACTTCCCGGCAAGGTTAAACTAGCGGAAATATCAGTGTT
Source organism: Aliikangiella aequoris (assembly GCF_053709105.1). Taxonomy (NCBI): domain Bacteria; kingdom Pseudomonadati; phylum Pseudomonadota; class Gammaproteobacteria; order Oceanospirillales; family Pleioneaceae; genus Aliikangiella; species Aliikangiella aequoris. The sequence continues at coordinate 1,582,945 of NZ_CM132298.1, read as the reverse complement.
TGGGGTGATTTGTCGATTCACAGAAAGTCGATTACTTGTTATAGAGTATTAGCACGATTAAACCTTGCTGCATGCAAAAAGTAAATGCTATTAGCGTTTTATAGCCATAATTTATAGTTGCTAATTATTTCAATCGGCTTAATTTGTGAGCGCTACTCAAACCAAAACTTAATTGGAAGCAAGCAATCTTGCCAATCGAGAGCCATATGAATCAGCAGCCCAATAGACACAAGTCTTGTAGGCCGAAAGCATAAACCCACAACATAAACAGCAATAGCCCAGTAGGTATGCAGTGGATGAAAATTAATGCTACAACGGTTGGGATCATAAATTGGGCTGGCTAATAAGTGATCAATATCGACCAGCATCGTCAGCATAAAAATGAAATAAACTTTTAACCAATGCTTTGAGAAAAAAAGCCGCGCCACAATCAGCGGTAAAATTAAATGCAATAAAAGGTGAAACATTAATGAACTCTACGTCTTGTCTCAGTTACAATAGATAATACTGTTTTGCACCTTTATCGGTAAAGGTTTAAAGCCAGCCATGAGTGACTTTAATTAAACATGTCTTCATTAAACAAGATTTAATTAAACAAGAATTAATTAAACAAGCTCTATTGGCCATTACTGAAAGCATAATATCTGTTTACAAACTTTAATGGTTTAATTACGCGCTTAGCTTAACTTAAAACTTAGCAATGGCAACCTTTACAAATTAACTCGACGCTTTTATATATCATGCAGCAAATAGAACTTAACTATATAAACCGCCAAACTAAGCTCGATGCCTACGAAGGCCTATTAAGCGCGCCTTGGTCAATGCTGCTAGACAGCGCTGGCAGCGATCTAGCCTATAACCGCTATGATATTTTAGTCAACTCTCCCAGTGTCACGCTGAGTTTTAATAATAATGAAGTCAACCTGACCACCAACTCAAACCACCTAGCGCCACCACTGGTTAATAAACTCAATAGCATCGCAGAGCAGTTTAGCGAACATCCACTCATCTTAATGCGCAAAATCAACCAATGCTTTAATCAGTTAATGAGCCCTACTCATGTTGAGTGCGAACTGCCATTTGTCGGGGGCTGGTTAGGTTACCTTAGCTACGACTTTGGTGAGCATTTAGAAAAATTTACCAATACGCAGCAAGACGATATTCAAATACCTACGTTAGCAATGGGTTTTTACCAGTGGGCTTTAATTAACGATCATCAATTAAAAACATCGACACTGTATAACTTTGGTCTACCCGAAAGCGCTTGGCAAGAGCTAACAAAGCGTACGACAGAAAGTCTAGCATTAGCGCCATTCGCAATTTCAGAAAACACCTCAGCGAATAATCACTTTAAATTAACCAGTCAATGGCAAAGCAATATCAGTGCAGCCGAATATAAAAACGCCTTCACTCGTATTCAAAACTACATTAAAGCGGGAGACTGCTATCAAGTTAACTTTGCACAGCGTTTCAAGGCACAGTTTCAAGGAAACTCGTATAGCGCTTATAAAAAGCTTAGTTTAGCCAATCAAGCGCCATTTTCAGCCTACTTAAAATATACAGACTTTGAAATTTTGTGCCTCTCACCAGAAAGGTTTTTAGAATGCAACAGAGGCAAAGTAATTACTCAACCGATTAAAGGAACCCGCCCTCGCAGCGACAACCAAACAAAAGACCGTGCTTTAGCTGATGAACTGACTAATAGCGAAAAAGACCGTGCGGAAAATCTAATGATTGTCGACTTGTTACGCAACGATCTTAGTCGAACCGCCGCTAAAGCCTCTGTAAAAGTATCGCAGCTTTTCGGCCTGCATTCCTTTAAAAGCGTCCATCACTTAATTTCGACAATTGAGTCTCAACTGGCACCTCAATTTGATATATTTGACTTGCTTTCAACTAGTTTTCCCGGAGGTTCTATTACTGGTGCACCAAAAATTAGAGCCATGCAAATAATCTTCGAGCTAGAACCTCATAAAAGAAACCTATATTGCGGTAGCATTGGCTATATTGATATTAATGGAAAAATGGATACTAATATTTGTATTAGAACTTTAATCAGTAAACAGAAGAATCTTTACTGTTGGGCTGGAGGTGGCCTTGTTGCGGACTCTAGTGCCAGTAGTGAATATCAAGAAACTTTTGATAAACTGGCTAAAATATTACCTATATTAGAAGCGGAAATTTAAAACCTAATGAATTTTGAGTCTATTCGCGACAGCTTAATTTCCATTGATGAGCCCTACCAACCGCAGCCTGAGCTTCGTTGTGCTGGAGTTTTAGTGGCATTTGTAGAGTCCAAAGATCGCAACTGGCAGATTCTATTAACCACTAGGGCTAGTCATTTAAAGCACCATCCAGGTCAGATTAGCTTTCCAGGTGGTAGCTATGAAACGCACGATGGAAGTTTAGCGCAAACCGCGATACGCGAAACTCAGGAAGAAATCGGTATTAGTCCACAACACATTCAATTATTAGGACGCTTACCTGAGCAACAAACCATCTCAAAATATAATATAACACCTTATGTTGCTCAAATTGATAGCAACTACCGCATTAAGGTTGATAAAAACGAAGTTGATGAGGTTTTTACCGTACCGCTCGCATTTTTAAGTGACTTAAGCCACTATAAAACGGTTGCAAGGACTTACCAAGGAAAGAATTACCACTATTATGTTATTCAATATAAGCATTACAATATTTGGGGAGCGACTGCTAAAATATTGCATAACTTAGTTAGTCGAATAAACTAAAAACGCATACTTAACACTGGCTAAACCAGTGAAGAATAAATAGAAAGTAGTACGCTCTCGTCTACGCAAATGTCATAATAAATAAGTAATCAATTAGCTACTAAATTTTATATAGAGGTTTCGCTTGGCTGTTTCAGTTTTTGATCTTTTTACCGTGGGCATAGGCCCTTCAAGCTCTCATACCGTTGGGCCCATGCGCGCTGCAAGAATGTTTGTGCACAAAGTCCTCGATCTTGACACGCCAGTAGCGCGGGTTGTTTCTGAACTCTATGGCTCATTAGGTCACACCGGTAAAGGGCATGGAAGCGATGTTGCAGTACTGTTAGGGCTAGAAGGCGAACAACCAGACTTAATTGACACAGATACTGTTCCAGATCGAATGGAACGAATTAGACAATCTAAACAACTTAATTTAGATGGGCGCGTTAAGATTGATTTCGATGGCAAGAACGACCTTGTTTTTCATCGTAAAAAAACCTTACCCGGTCACGCTAATGGCATGCAATTTAGTGCCTTTGATAACAATGGCGACCTAATATTACAAAAAATATACTACTCAGTTGGCGGCGGTTTCGTTATTAGCGATGACACCGATCCACAGCCCATTAAAGAAGCCCACTTGCAGTTACCCTACGACTTTCAATCGGGAGACCAACTACTTCAAATTGCTAAAGAAACCGGCAAAAGCATCTCAAGCATTATGCTAGAGAATGAAAAAGTTTGGCGAACTGAAGCTGAAATTATGCAAGGGCTCGACAACCTTTGGGAAAACATGAATGCCTGTATCGCTAAAGGCATGCGCACCGAAGGTGTGTTACCCGGCGGCTATAAAGTAAAACGCCGCGCAGTTTCGCTACACCGCCGCTTAGTTTCTAGAGGTGATTCACAAGATCCACTTGCAGCGATGGACTGGGTTAACCTATATGCGCTCTCAGTTAATGAAGAAAATGCTGCTGGCGGGCGGGTAGTTACCGCACCAACCAATGGCGCTGCCGGAATTATTCCTGCAGTAATCAAGTATTATGAGCATTTTTACAAACCACAAAACAAAGATAATATTCGACGCTTTCTGTTAGCCTCTGCTGCTATTGGCATTCTTTATAAACTCAATGCATCAATTTCTGGGGCTGAAGTAGGCTGTCAGGGAGAAGTCGGCGTTGCCTGCTCTATGGCAGCAGCGGGACTCACAGAGGCACTTGGTGGTACCCCAAGCCAAGTAGAATGTGCCGCAGAAATAGGTATGGAACATAACTTAGGCTTAACTTGTGATCCGGTAGGTGGTTTAGTGCAGGTGCCTTGTATAGAAAGAAACGCGATGGGTTCGGTTAAAGCGATTAATGCCAGTCGTTTGGCATTACAAGGCGATGGCGAACATAAAGTTTCACTGGATAAAGTAATAAAAACCATGCGCGAGACCGGTGCCGACATGAAAACAAAATACAAAGAAACCGCGCGCGGCGGGTTGGCTGTTAACATTATAGAGTGCTAAACCCTTGATACCCATTTTAGTTTAGGCAATGAACTACCCACCTATACTGCGCTGCTTGTTTTAATAAAGCAGCCTGCATTAACTAGCCAGTGGCAAGGTTATGTGAAACCCATTACCTTGCCACTGAATAGTACCTTTCATTTGTGTGATAAAACCTGCTACTACCGCTAGCCCCAGATCTTTTTTATCTAACAGCTCTCTACTCGAATAAAATGGCCGAAATAAATTATCAGCCATTGAGGCATTTAATTCGATATTAGAAAGTATTTTAATATCGATTGTCGCTTCCCGCTGACTCACGATTAACTGCGGCGCTTTGCTAGCTAATTCAAATCGCTGCTGATACGTACCAATAAAGCCAACAACTTGTTGAAAGCAATGCTGCATCCATTTTTGGTTGGTGTTTATTTTTTGAGTTAACCGATTTGGCAAACTGTCATCTGCTGAAAACTCAGCTAAGTCTAAAACTTGGTTTAATTCCACAGGCTGCATAACCACTTGAATACGAGCCAAACACGACAATAATTCCTTACCAAAAGTCACACCTTCATTGGCAGAAACCAAGCAACTTTGAATTCTTTCCGCTACCGCTTGGTTGCTCGACTCTAACAGCGCCAGCTCTGAAAAGCCCATGACTCCAGACAAGAAGTTATTGTAGGAATGAACTAATAAACCCACCTCATCATCATTAAAGATATTTTTAGTTGGCACGCTATATTTCTCCTACTCAATGCGACTTAATCTGACGCGAAACTAAATTGCCGTTATCACTAAAACCTATCATAAAATAGCACAAACAAAAACGGAGGTATAATACCCCCGTTTTTTGTGACTCCATAGCACACTCGAATACTGCTTTTAAGGGCTATGCTTAAACTTGGCGTGTGTCTGTTTATTTAATAACAACCACATCTGCTGCGACTTTATTGAGTACGCTCTCAGCGGTATTACCCATAATTCGCCCTCGCAATGATGTCGAGTTTTTATTTCCTAATAGCACCACATCAGCATTAATTTCTTTCGCTATGCGACAAATTTCTTTTGCTGGTTTACCAGAAACTAAGTGCAAGCGGTCACGGTCAAGCCCTGCTTCTTCAACAAGCTTACGAATAATTGGATCGAGTGACTCTTTCATTTTGTCTGCGTAAGTTTTGGGATCGATTAAATCTAAATCAATTAACGCTTTTGGCACTGCGATTGAGTAGCAGGCATGAACATTACTACCCGTTGACTTAGCTAACTTCATAGACTGTTTTAAAATGTTCTCATTTAATTCCAAAGAACGCTTTTTGTTCGAGCCCAAATCTAGCGCGGCTAAAACTGTGCCGCCCTCTTTCCAAGGGCTATCACCAACAATCATGACAGGCTCTGGGCAATGGCGCATTAACTGCCAGTCAGATGGCGTGTATAAGAAACTCTCTGACCGATTGCCAGATTTAAATACCATATCAAAAGATTTTTGGTGGCAACGTGCGTTAACCCATCGCTCAAAAGACTTTTCCCACACAACATCGGTTTTTACTTTAACTTGGCCAACATCGACTTTAGCTAAAAATGCGTCTATTTGCGCTTGCTTTTTATCGATATAACTATGGTGGACCTTTCGCTTTTCGTCATGAGTAAGTATTTCAGAACTATCCACTCCCGCAGCATGTACAAAGCCAACCAATTCAATGACTGCTCCGGTATTTTTCGCTATTTCTAACGCGTGATGAAAAGCCGCTTGCTTTTCGCCTTTTTTATCTGCAATAACTAATAATTCTCGCATCTCTTTCTCCAAGAGTGAAAAGGGTTAATTCGGTCGCGATTTTATCAACTTTCAGTGAAATATACATGACAAATATCAATGTTTTTAAAGATAATTAGAAAATTTGTTTAAATTAAATGAACACTTCTTGACTGTATGCCTAGTAACAATTAATGGCTTAAAATTGGGCGATAATAGCGATTTGTGCTTATACTTAACCATTGTCGTTAAACTTGTAAAATGATACTTATAAAAAGTAACTTTATAGCGAAGCTAGGCTTTGGTTGAACACACTGAAAGATTTCATTGATTTTAAATAACCCAGTTAGTTATAGTAGTCCAAGCCACGGCTAATAGGCCGTTGGGAAAATCATTAAGAGACAGAAAAAAACAAACACTAAAATATGCACTCAATTTAAACAACTAACAACTGCCCTCTAGCTTACTTTGTTAGCAATGCTATGGTTATTGACCATGAATAAATAGAAAAATAGATAACAATACGACTTATTGAAACTTTAGTCTGCCACACACTTTAGGAAGTTATGCAAAATATAAAACAACAATGTAAAGTTTTGCTAATTAATAACGATTTCGAACGTCTTGAAACTTTAAGCCAACTTTTAGAAAGTGAAATAGACTGTCAAATAGTACCGGCTAGCGATGCAGAAAGCGCCATATCATTTTTAAAGACAACACGCTTTGATCTTATTATCAGTAACATTAATTTAGGTCGGTTTGACGGATGGAAGCTTGCAAGACTAGTCCGCTCAGGCATTTTTAATACGCATAAAAAAACGCCCTACATAATTATCGCGAATACCTGGTGTGAGCACATAGCCACAGCAACCGCGCGAGAATTTGGCGTCAACGCGCTTATCTCTTACGAAAACCGCCACAAACTCATTTCGCTGATGAAAGATCACGATATAAAGCATATTAAGCAAATCGAAAAGCCCTCTTTACTGGTTATTGAAGACAACCCCGATACATTAGAGCTAGTTACTCGAATCCTGCAAAGTAAGTTTCAAATAGACAGCGCCACTAATGGCGAAACAGGACTGGAGTTATGGCGCACTAAAAACTACTCGCTTGTATTGCTCGACGTAATGCTACCGGGCATGAGTGGAAATAAAGTTTTACAACAAATGATGCAAGAGACACCGTCACAGTCAGTCGTAATAATGACGGCCAATCATACTTTAGCATTAGCTGAAGAGTTGATGCTTGCTGGCGCGGCTGACTTTGTGACCAAACCTTTTAAAGCCACAGAGCTTCGTCAAGTATGTGAGAGCGCCACCCGCCGTGATGACTTTATTATCAGTAACGCACAGTTTGCAGATAAAGTGAATTCTCTCAAAGTCAGCAAGTCACAATATATGGAGCTTTCAGAAGCCCATCAACAACTGCTCGATCGCTTAGGTAGCGTCATAATTGAACTTGATAATCACGGCTGCATTTTATTTTTAAGTAAGGCTTGGGAAAAACTGACCGGTTTAAACGTTTTTGAAGCACTCGGCAAACCCTTAACTCAGTTTATGTCCAATCAAAAGCTTTCTAAGCAGCACAATCAAAGCCTGTTAGACTCTATTACTCAAGGAGATAGCTTTTCACACTGTGTTGAATTTCAGCTAATTCACCGGCATAGCGAACATAAGTGGGTAGAAGCTAAATTTGAAATCAATTTAAATGCTAAACACCAAACTCACTATATTTCTGGCACTATCGACGATATTTCGGAGCGAAAAAAAGCCCAACAAGAATTAGAATACATGGCAATGCATGACAGCTTAACCGGACTGTTTAATCGCCACTTTTTTGAAACCGAGTTACGTCAATTTAGCGCCACCGCCGCTAAAGGGAATGGGCCACATTGTTTACTCTATATTGACTTAGATCACTTTAAAGTCATCAACGACACACTCGGACATCACCGAGGAGATAGTGTTTTAAAAACCATTGCCGAGCTCATTCAAAGCCAAGTGCAAGACTCTGATATTTTAGCCCGTATTGGGGGTGACGAGTTCGCCGTGTTACTCGCAAACACCACTGCACAACAAGGCTTTGAAGTCGCAACTCAACTTTGTGAAAATTTAACTCAATACCAGTTTAATTTAAGTGAACATAACTTTAGCTTAAATTGCTCAATTGGCATTACTGAAATTAGCGGCCTTGAGAGCCAGTCTACTGAATATATGAAACAAGCCGATATTGCACTTTATGCGGCCAAGCGCCAAGGTAGAAATCTAGCTCATGTTTTTGATAAAGCCGATGCGCATAGTGTAGAACTGCAAGACTCACTAGAATGGAGTCGCATTTTACATCAAGCAGTGGCCGATGATAACTTAGCCCTCTACTTTCAACCCATAATTGAAATAAGCTCCGGTAAAGTTGCTTATTATGAAGCCTTAGTAAGGCTCACCATAGACAATAGAATTGTAAGTCCAGGAGAGTTTATTCCGGCCCTAGAAAGAGAGGGTCATATGAACCTGCTTGACCAGCAAGTGATTCGCACAGCGATAAAGTATTTAGCAGAATATCCGCAACTCCATAAAGTATCTATTAATCTATCGGCTCAAGGTTTTAGTGACGAAAGATTGGTGCCATTAATTAAAAATACCATAAAAGATTATCAAGTTTGCCCAACCCGCATAATTTTTGAATTAACCGAAAGTGATAGCTTAACTAATATTGCCATGACTCGAAGTATTGTCTCAAGGTTAAGCCGCTTAGGGTGTGAGTTTTCAATTGATGACTTTGGGACTGGCTTTAGTACCTTTAATTATCTCAAACAGCTACCAGCACAATCGGTTAAAATTGATGGCTCGTTCATTGTCGACTTAACCCATAACCCAGTAGACTTAGCGCTCGTTAAAGCCATACTAGAAGTAGCCAATGCGCTCGGCAAAACAACCGTGGCAGAATTTGTAGAAAACCAAGCGACCCTAGAGTTGCTAACAGAAATTGGTATTACTTATGCCCAAGGCTATCACCTAGGTAAACCCCAACCAATTGAAAGTCTAGCGCAGCCAATTTTAAGCAAGATAAAAGCCTAAAATCTGATTGATAGACAAATAGACTGCGTATATAGCAAAAAACTTCTAAAATATCTCTTTTGAGTGATTTTTGTTCTACACTTGTACTTTATTGTAGTAACTAACAATCGGCACAGAGGTATTGTATGGCGATTAATTCCCCCCAAAATAAGCTTTTACCCCCTAGCTCATCAACTCAACTCCAATTAGATAATGCCGACTTACTTGTCCGATATTTATCTTTACTCGGTGTAGAGTTTATTTTTGGCGTGCCCGGTGGTGCCATAGAGCCACTTTATAATGCTGTAGCAAGGCAACAACAATCAAACATTCAAGTAGTTGTAGCGCGTCACGAAACGGGCGCCGCATTTATGGCTGAAGGCTATGCGCGGGAAACTGGTCGAATAGGCGTTTGCTGTGCCACCACAGGCCCCGGAGCAACTAATTTAATTACCGGCGTGGCGTCGGCATATGCAGACAACATTCCAATGCTAGTGATTACAGCACAAACGCCGCTTCCCAAATTTGGCCGCAATGCATTGCAAGAGTCATCCTGTACCGCAATTGATACCATCGGCATGTTCCGCCACTGTACGCGCTACAATACTTTAATTTCACATACAGAGCAGCTCATTACCAAATTAGGTGGAGCGATTAATGCTGCTTATCGTGCGCCGACCGGCCCCGCGCATATTAGTATTCCGGCAGACATATTACGCAGCCCGTGTGCGACACCAAACTTAACTAGCGTCGGGACGCTTATTCATCAGTTTAAGCTCACCGACACTCATGCGCTTGAAAGCCTTACCGAAATGATTTCTAGTGCAAAACGGGTTGCCCTATTTTTAGGTAAAGGCTGTGGCAGTGCAATTCATTCAATTATGGAGTTTGCAGAGTTAACTCGCTCTCCAATAATCACCGGCCCAGCTGGTAAGCGCTGGGTAAATGGATTTCACCCCTTGTATCGAGGGGTATTTGGTTTTGCTGGACACGAAAGTGCACAGCTGACTATCAATGATAAAACCATAGACTTACTGATAGCTGTTGGAACACCTATAACCGAACTAGGTACTGCTGGCTGGCAAAGCGAGTTGCTAAATGAAAGGCTTGTTCACGTCGATTGCAGTGTAGAGCATTTTAGCCGTTCGCCAATGGCCAGACTGCATGTTTGCGGCGATATTCAAAGCATATTTACTCACCTCTCTCAGGAAGTTCGGCAAGGATTAAAATGGGGGCGAACTTGGGAATTAGAAGATCCTGTAAAAAATCAATTCCTTGCGCTTGATAAACCAAGCAGTGATCATGGCTATCAAATTCGCTTAGATAATCCCGCTGCCTGCCATAGTGATGCTATTCCACTCAAACCACAACGCATTGTCACCGAACTTGCTCGCAACCTTCCCTCTAACTTTCGTATTCATATTGATGCGGGTAATGCATGGGCATGGTTTACTCACTATTTTCACCGCGCCAGCGCAAAAGGTTTCTACCATATCGCCATGGGATTCGGCTCCATGGGATGGGCGATTGGTGCTGCCATAGGTAATTGTTTCGCTTCAAAGCAACCTTCTGTTTGTGTCACAGGAGACGGCAGTTATCTTATGTCTGGACAAGAAATTACCGTGGCACTGCAACACCAACTTCCTGTCATCTATATTGTTTTTAATGATAGCGAACTAGGAATGGTAAAACATGGACAAAAGCTTGGTGGTGCTGCGCAAATAGGATTTGAGCTTCCGCTCATTGACTTTGCAAAAATTGCTCAAGCAATGGGAGTTGAAGGGATGGTAATTAACACCCCACAAGAGCTTACTCAAATTGATTGGCAGCGGCTAGGCGCAAAACCAGCACCAACGTTAATTGATATTCGAATCGACGCAAATGAGGTTCCACCAATGGGTCAAAGAGTCAAAGATCTTAAGCAACAAACCATGACTCCAGGAGGCTAACCTTATGTCACAACAACCGCCGCAATATACCACAAGCATTTGGTTTGAAGAAGCTCCCCAAAATAATCCGTTTGCTAGTCATCAAGCCTATATTCACGGATTTAATTTGTGCCAAGAAATTCTTCCTAATGCAAGCTGGAGTGAGCTAATTTATTTACTTTTTAAATCAGAGCGCCCTACTTCTAGCGAAGCAAAGCTATTTGAAAAGCTAGCATTACTTATCGCTAATCCAGGTTTTAGAGATAATGGCGTAAGAGCTGCGATGAATGCCGGAGTTGGCGGCTCGACTGCTGCTGCTTGTATTATTGCGGCAGTTGGCGTTAGTGCGGGTCAATTTGGGGGCGCACAAGAAGTCAGCTGTTTGCTCAAGCACTGGGCTTGTGCTCATCACGATCATCATGCCTGGCTTGAGTTTATTCAAAATCCTAATCAATATTCTTCAGCTGTTGAGGTTTGGGAGCCCTTTGAACAAGTTCCCGGCTTCGACCCTAATAGTGATGAGTGCCACCAGCTCGTGATTGATGCATTAAAATTTTTTAGTGAATTGAGTATTAACGGCAGCTTATTGTGGCTTAAAAATAATCGGGCAATGTTAGAGTCAAAAGTTGGTTACCCGCTCAGTCTCAATGGTGTCGTTAGTTGCGTATTTTACGAACTTGGTTTTACCCACAAACAAGCAGAGATGTTATTTTTAATCTTGCGACTACCCGGTGCGGCCGCTCACGCATTGGAGCAAGAAGAATTAGGCTGGCGAAAATTTCCATTTTTTGGACGAGATACCATTTTAACTGACGATCCGAAAGCCTCTAGCTCACCAGGTGAGCAAGTGGAACCGGCTGAATGTGAAAATTTATCTAAACGGGAGCGCTAAGATGAGTTTACAAGATTTATTGCAGCACGAAGATAAAATTGTTACCCGAATGGGTAAAGCATTTTTAGCTGAACGAGTGGTTTACCGCGGAAAAGATTTGCATACGCAATGTAACAAAATGTCCTGGCTTGAGCTGTTCGTTTATGGCATTACTGGTAGAGAATTTACCCCACCCCAACTGGAATTACTAAATTTTATGTGGGTTAGCACCAGTTATCCTGACAAGTCTATTTGGCCAAATCAAATTGCAGCACTTGCGGCAAATTCTCGGAGTACGCCTATACTGGGTTTAAGTAGCGGTTTATCAGCATTTGAAGCCAATTTGTATGCGGCTAAACCACTCAAAGCCTGTATCGATTTTTTATACCGAGCAGCGATTAAACAAACAGAAGGTATTGCTATAACTCAAATAGTTAAAGATGAACTGGCATCAAACAAGATCATCTACGGATATGGTCGCCCTTTAGCAAGTAGTGATGAACGAGTCCCCCACTTAATAAAATTTGCGACAGACAGAGACTTAGCTGGTGGAGAACACTTTAAACTTGCATTAGCAATTGCCAATATTTTACAGCAAGAAAAAGCACAGCAAATCAATATTGTGGCTGTTTACGCAGCAATAGGCGCAGATCTAGGTTTTACGCCGCAGGAGTTCCATCTCTTTATGACGCCCGCAGCCTTCGCGGGTATGCCACCCTGTTATATAGAAGCTAGAGAGAATCCGCCAGGTAGTTTTCTCCCTATTCGTTGTAGCCGAATCAATTATATTGGCAAAAAGAAACGTAAATGGTTATAAATTTATGCGCAGCTAAACCATTAAAAAACTTGACTTAACTTTAAATAAATTCCTCTTCCCGCTTGCGGTAAATCGTTTGGAATATTAATTTGCCCGAATGTTTCGCTTGCCGAACTAGGTTCATACACAGTCTCATTGAATAAGTTGTTAACTAAAAGCTCAAGTCGAGTCTGCGTACCCGTAAATTGATAAGTCGCCACTAGATTAATTAAACTATACCCAGATAGCGGCTCTCTAATATCGCCGGGAGTTCGTTCTCTTTCACCCACATGAATGAGTTGACCGTTAAGTTTCCAATGATCATTTAGCTTCCAATCAGATTTTAAATAAAACTGCCACTCCGGATAGTCACCAACGGCTTGATTAGCTAAGTCGTCGGTTGCTTTTACATACGCAATATTAGCCTGTAGTTTTAGATTATTAGAAACTAAATATTGGCTACTGGCTTCAAAGCCATTAGCACTGCGCTTACCGACATTTTGTGCGGTTGCCGTCACGCCATTGGTATCGGGCATAAAAGTAATAAAGTCTTCAATTTTATAATGGTAAATATTAAAATCCATCGAAAGATCACCCGAATACTGATACGCAAAAGCAAGCTCTAAAGTGTCGATAGTTTCAGGTTTTAAATTTGGGTTACCTAATGCAATTGGATTATTAACTACAATTAATTCCGCAAAAGCCGGTGCCCTAAAAGCTCTTCCATATAACAGTTTGCTGGTCAACTGACTTGACGTAGACCAAACTAATGCCGCTCTAGGATTGAAAGTGCTACCAAAGTCAGAGTAGTCATCAAGGCGAGCGCCAGCGGTAAGTTCCCAATCCCTATATAGCTGAGATACTGACTGCAAATAAACAAAATGGCTTTCTCTATCCGCTTCTGGCATAAACACCTCTGGCGTATCAGAAACATCTTCTAAGCCGTTTGGTCGCGGCGAAAAGTCAGCGTAAAAATTCTTTTCTTCAGTCACTTGATAAAGATTTTGTCGCTCATAACCTGCGCCAAACATTAACTCAGTTTTATCAAATCCAGTGTAATTAAAGCTCATCTCGGCTTTAGTTGTTTCTTCTTTCCATTCTGGATTTCCAATAAAACCATTGGGAAAAGCGCCTAGAAATGCGCCTTCTGGAAACAAGCGAAAGTCTTCATCTACCTGTTGGGCTGACGCATAATGACTGAGTGTTGTAGTTAAATTTAAAAACTCATTTAAAGCGTACTTTTTTTGCTGTAATTTAAATATCTTTTTATATCCACTGGTTTTGCCGTGAGGATCAAGAACTTCTGCTGCGCCATTACCTGTACCAAGATCTTTTCTTTGCATCCAGCCAAAATCAATCGAAAAATAATCGTTTTGTGCACTTCCCCACCAATCAATTGCTTTAAACTGCATTGCCACTTTAGCTGGAGCTTTTGACACTGGCGGTAGATTAAAGCCAGCAGCAAAATTATCAATGGCTGTTTGCGCATCAGCATTGATAATGCCATCATAGCCATCGGAATACATCAACTCAAAGTTAGAGGCAAAGCGCCAGTCTGCAACATTAATTTGATTATTTGCCCAAATATTTTTGGTATTAAAACTGCCTACTAAAGCGCCCACAGAATGGCTTGTTTCACTATGCCCCGTTTTAGTAATAATATTAATTACCCCAGAAAAAGCATCGGCGCCATACAATGCTGAACCAGGTCCTCGAATAATCTCTATTCTTTCAATCGCATGAATAGGAAATTCACCCCATACCACATGACTATCACCGCGCACTGAACTTTTAGTAGAAACGCCGTTAATCATCATTAACGTTTGCGGATTAAAAGTTGAAGTAATACCTCTAAACCAAAACTCTGGCGCCATTAGTTGGCCACTTCTCGACACATGCAAACCAGGGACCGACTCTAAAACCTGCGCTAAATTACGCGCTCCCATCGCCTTAATTTCGCTGGCGGTAATCACCGACGCAACTGCAGGCGCTTTAGCAATCGTTTTTTTGCTACCAGTTGCAATACTGACGAATTCTTCGTCACCATAAAAATCAGCTAACTCGTCAAAGCCATCGACTTCTTCGGCTTTTACATTAGCATTTTGCAAACAAACGAGTGCGACTGCTATGGCTATTGCTCGATTTTTAGTTAGCATTTTTTACCTTTTTTTAATGGTTAGTGTTTAACTAAGCGTCAATCGACTGCTTGGCTAAAACGGGTATTTTTAAACTAAATGATGTCCCAACATTTAACTCACTCTGAATGTCAATTTTGGCCTGCATTAAATCACAAAAACTCTTGGTTATTGCCATGCCTAAACCAGTACCTTCAAATTTTCTGGTTTGTGAGCCATCAACTTGAGTGAACTCTTCGAAAATAAAGTCTAGCATATCACTGGCAATCCCAATCCCTGTGTCGGCAATAGTAATATTTAAGCTATCTGACTCAAAATCTACGCTAAGCTTCACTTCACCATCGTGAGTAAATTTACAAGCATTACTTAATAAATTAAGTAAAACTTGCATCACCTTTTGTCGATCTAAGGGTAATTGCTGAGGTAGCTCACCTTTAACTAGAATTAAGCGATTATTGTTTGCTTCTGCCATTGGTTTTATTGTTTCTAACGCATCACTAAGCAAATAATCTAAGTCGACAGCTTGAATATAAAGATCCATTTTGCCCGCTTCTATTTTTGCCATGTCGAGTATATTATTTATTAATGCTAACAGATGGTATGCACTACGCGTCGACTTAGCTAAATCATCAGATAAATCAATCAGACCTTCCGAATCAAGTTCTTCTCTAACTAATTCCGTATAACCAATTATGGCTTGTAACGGCGTTCTCAGTTCGTGCGATATGTTAGCCAAAAACTCAGACTTATGGCGGCTGGCCGTTAGCGCTGTGTCGCGCGCCACTTTCAGCTCCATGGTGCGTATTTCTACTTCCGACTCTAAGGTGTCTCGGTGATTTTCTAGTTCAACCTGATTAGACTGAAGCTTCTCTATCATTTGATTAAACACAACGGCCATTGCCTTAATTTCTTCTGCACCGCGTGTCTCTGCTTTAACAAAAGCATTTGAGTCACGATTAACTTTCATGGTTTCGGAAAGCGCTATTAAAGGCGCGATTAATTTATTAATCCCCCAATGAATAATTAAAAACAACACTACCGCAATTAATAACCCAGTTAAAATGTTACTCGTAAAAATAGAACGCTGAATATTGTGCATTTCGCTTTTATCATAAGTCACTAAAACATAGCCAATAATCAGTTTACTTAGTTCAGACTTTTCGGGTTCAATATTTTCTGCATCAAGATTTTCTTCTTCATATTCGATTGGTGCCGCTAAAACCCAAACCTGATCATTTTCATGCACTAAAGAAGGCTCTACCATCTGCTGAGTCAAATGCTCAAAATCTAACGAGAGCGCTTGCTTTCTTTTTTCTACAAGCTTTTCACCTTTTTCACTTAATATGGTTGCAGCCAGAACAGACTCGAACCCTATCGCACGCTCAAGTGCAGACACGGCATTTTCTTCGCTGGCAGTAAGCGCGGCCAATACGGATTGTTCGGCAAAGTTTTTTGCAATTCTTAAACCTGTTTCTATTGTAGACTGCTGAATTTTAGTACTGGTTTGCCAAGCAGTGGTTAAGCTTGTTACTAGTGAAAGAAATAAAATACTGCAAATTAAAAAAGCAATTAACTGGCTTTTTAATGTTGACTGAAAATTAATTAACTGTTTTAAATTCATCAGCCTACTCGGGGAAAACTAGTTGAAAGTTTTTTTTAGTTTCAGGCTCATAGTGAAGCCCCAAATGCGATGCAGTTCGTAGATTAACTGCCAACTGCAATGATTGCAGCGGTTTAAATTTTTTCTCTGCTTTAAGATTTTTATCTGCGGCAAGCTCATAAACTAATTGAGCTAATTGCTCGCCCAGGTGAAAGTTATCGGGGTAAGTAGAAAACAGCGCACCGCGCTTTGCATGTGATGGCTTACTTGAAAAAACGACTATTTCCTTTGTCCAAGCTTTTTCCAAAATTAACGGTAAGGTAATTTTATCATTCGATGCGATCCTATCAAGCGGCAACCATATTGCACTTTGCGTTGAGTCTATTTGGTCAAATAAGTCTTGATAATACTGGATTGACTCTTTGGTCGTTGATACTTTTTTAGTGATTAATTCAATACCTAACTGCTCTGCTGCTCCTAATGCCAGCTTTATAATCCACTGTGAATGCTCGCTATAAGCAACATAAACCTTTTTAACATTTGGCGCTGCTATTTTAAGGTAGTAAAAAAGTTTATGAGGATCAGATATAAGACTAATACCAGAAACGCCATTAGGGGAAATCGGTAATGCACCAGAAACAACTTTAAACTCTGGTGGCAACTGTTTGGCTAATTTGTACCCCGATCGCCCAAGCACTATCACTTTAGTGATTTCATGTGACTTTAACTCAGCAACGACCTCTTCTACTTTAAATTGAGGTGAAAGCACGAACTCTTCAAGATTATTGGTATGTGTTTTAACGCCAGAAATGATTTGTTTATAAATGGTTCGATAAGGCTCTTTAATTTGCGGGTAGAAAACAGCCACTTTATCTACTGGCTCATCAGCAGGAGCCACTTCAACAAAAATAAAGTTACTTATTAACAATAAAAGGAAAAGCCCAAACCGCAACTACACAACCTCACTTTATCGAAAAATCTAGTATAACCTTTTTCTATAAAAAGCAAAGCCAAGATAACCTAATTGTTTGAATATTTTAACTAAAATCCGTATATTGGAGCTTTTTACTTGCCCCAAAACCAACAAAACGGGGCTTTCGAAACGAGAGAGCATAATGAATATTTGGTACTTGCATGGATTTAGAAGTACGCCCAACAGCAACAAAGTAGATCTATTGCGCCAATACTTCCCTGAGCACAAAGTCAAAGGGGTAGATTATGAACCACACTCGCCTGTCAATGCAGCAAAAACTTTATCTAACGAACTTAGCCGAACCGCTGGGCAGGAAGAAGTCATACTTATTGGCACTTCGTTAGGTGGATTTTGGAGCCGTTGGGCTGCGGAAAGTTTTGGCGAAAGAGCAATAATCATTAATCCGTCGCTTAACCCAGATCAATCTCTACCGCTTGGGAAGTTCTCTGTCTACGGGGCTGCAGAACAACAGATAAGTGTTACTCAATCTGACTTAGAGCACTTTAAAGACTACAAAGTGATGGAATCTAAAGGCGCAGAGTGCCAGGTATTTTTAGCCATGGACGATGAAGTAATTGACTCGAATAAAACTTTCACGCAACTTTACCATACCTACCCCGTGCACACTTTTCCTAATGGCTCCCACAGATTTACCCAGTTTGAGCAGTTAATTACCCAATACCTAAAACCTTTATTTAATCTTTAAATTGGACAGTCACCTTACTGTCAATTTCCTACACTCCCAAGCGCCAATCTCTTAACCTTTTTATCAAGTATTGCTTATTCAAGCGTTAAATATTTTCTGCAACAATGCTCTTCTATCCAATGCTCAAGGACGAATCATGGCCATTCCCAGAAAAGACCAAATTGATCCTGAAACGCCCGGTTATTATCATTTAATCAGCCGCTGTGTAAGACGCACTTTTTTGTGTGGGTTTGATAAAGAAACCGGCATAAGCTTTGAGCACCGTCGTCTCTGGATAGAAAATCGTATTCTTGAGCTGGCTAAGGTGTTTGCCATCGAAGTCTACTCTTATGCTGTAATGAGCAACCATTATCACCTAGTGGTTTACTCTAACCCCAAAGCGCCTCAGCAGTGGTCAAATCGAGAAGTCGCTGAGCGCTGGTTACGAGCTTTTCCTGGTAAGTTAGACAAGCCACAATTTCAATTACAGCGCCAATTACGCTTGCAGGCCATTGCCAATGATGATGAGCTGCTTGCCACTTACCGCAAACGATTAGGAGATATTTCATGGTTAATGCGACGCTTAAATGAACCACTAGCTCGGCTGGCTAATTTAGAGGATGGCTGTAAAGGCCACTTTTGGGAGTCGCGCTTTACTTCACAAGCGCTGTTAGATGAGTCGGCTGCGCTTGCTTGTATGGCTTATGTTGACTTAAACCCAATAAGAGCCGGCATTGCCAAGTCGCTACCAGAAAGCGACCATACCAGTATTAAACATCGCGTTGAGTCGATGACCACGGAACAACTTAATCAAGCGGTTGCCGCGATAGCCGGTCAGGTAAAAGAGCGCAAGTTAAACTTTAAGCTTAAGGACTATATAGCACTAGTGGAGTGGACCGGTAAAGCAATAGTCTACCCCGACAAAGCAGCACTGCCTGCGAACATTCAATCAGTACTCACACAGCTCAATATAAACCAGTCGCATTGGCTGAGCCAAATACAACATTATGGTCGAAACTATGGCCGCTTTGTGGGTGGCATTAATGCAATAAAAGCGAAGGTTGAGCAACTCGAGCAACAATGGATTCAAGGAACTCGGCAATTAGAAAAACTGTTTAGTACTGGATAACTTCGAAACCTACTCCATTCACAAAGCAACATTTAAATCACCACACTCGTGGGTATTTTGGCTGCTTCTGGTTTGTTTTTTGTAGCATCTTTCCCGCCACTTCCAGATTTAAAAACTAAATTGACCAATAAACTCGCGAACTAAAAAATGTTACGAAACTGGTCTTGGTTTCGGCAAATGAATTTCAAAATTTGACTGTCCAATTTTAAAAATTGACTAAAAACTGACTGTCCGTTTTTAATAGTCGATTAGTCGAAGTTGTTCGCTCGGGCGCAAAAAGCTAGGTGATTAAACGATTTTAGGTATATTCCGATATTGGAAAGATAAAAGATTGGTCGGAGCGAGAGGATTTGAACCTCCGACCACTTGCACCCCATGCAAGTGCGCTACCAGGCTGCGCCACGCTCCGATTTGGTATTGCTTCCGCATCTTTTAAACATTAGGGTCAATGCGAATGAGGCGGAATATTACCTGATTTAAAATACATTGCAAGCGATACTTAGGTGACCGCTTACAATTATTTTTAAATTTTGAAATTTAATTAAATCTTAATGACGTAAGATTTTTAAGACACCTTCAAGTTCTGCTATTACAGCTTGAATGGCCTGCGGATCGGCATTCACTTGCGCTTCTTCTGCTTCTAGCTGCTGCCTTGCGCCGCCTATAGTAAAGCCTTGATCATATAGCAATTCGCGAATTTCGCGAATGACTAATACGTCTTCACGTTGATAGTAGCGACGGTTACCACGACGTTTTACTGGCTTTAATTGAGGAAACTCTTGCTCCCAATAGCGCAGTACATGTGGCTTTACTAAACACAACTCGCTTACTTCACCAATAGTAAAATATCGCTTGTCGGGTATTGGTAATAACTCGTTATTATTGCTCGCTTCCAGCATAGGCCTCTACTCTGGCTTTTAGTTTTTGTCCGGGTCGAAATGTTACCACTCGGCGAGCACTAATTGGAATCTCTTCACCGGTTTTAGGATTTCTTCCTGGTCGTTGTTTTTTATCTCTTAAATCAAAGTTACCAAAACCTGATAACTTGACCTGTTTATTGTTGGCTAACGAATCACGGATCTCTTCGTAAAAGCCTTCTACCATTTCTTTCGCTTCACGTTTGTTAAGACCTAGGTCTTCAAATAAACGTTCTGCCATATCTGCTTTAGTTAATGCCATAGCTAATCCCTCAAAACTGCACCCAGTTTGTCTGTTAACGTAGAAATCACTTTTTCTAACGTTTTATTTATCTCTGCTTCCTTAAAGGTTCTATCTGAACGTTCCAAATTAAACCCAATTGCAATGCTTTTAAAACCCGGCTCAATTCCTTTGCCGCGATAAATGTCGAATATCACTATATTATTTAGCCAATGTTTGGCCGTTTGTCCAATTAAATCAACAATTTGCGTAGATGTCACGCTTTCTTTCACTAAAATCGCAATATCTCGACGAATGGACGGGAATTTAGATAAAGGGTTAAATGTTGGTAATTTCCGCGAAAGTAGCTTCTTTAAGTCCATTTCGAATAGAAAAACCGCTTCATCTAGGTCAAAATCTTTTTGAATCTGAGGGTGTAGCTTGCCAATAACACCAACTTTTTGTCCATTACGCAAAATAGCCGCAGTTTGCCCTGGGTGCAATGCATGTTGTGTAGTCGCCTCAAAAGTGAACTGTTCGGCAGCAGCTGTCATTGCAAATAAAGCTTCCAAATCACCTTTTAAATCAAAAAAGTCTACCTTTTCATTACGAGCTTCCCAATTTTCATTGGTTCTACGGCCCGCAATAGCACCTGCGATCACTGGTGTTTGCTGTAAACCAGCGTCGCTTGGTACGAATTTTAAGCCCATCTCAAAAATTCTAATTTGGTCATGTTGACGCTTTAAGTTATGTTCTACCGTTTTTAACAGTCCTGGCCAAATTGAGCTGCGCATAACGCCTAAGTCAGAAGATATAGGGTTTAACAGTGCCAGCGGCTCTATTTCAGGGTTAATTTTTTGCTGCGATGCTTTGTCGGTAAACGAATAGGTAATGGCTTCTTGATATCCTCTGGTCGCCAAGGCTTTAGCTACCTGAAGTTTTGTCAGCTTTTTCTCTGACTGACGAATCATACTCATTTCGCTCACCGGCTTTTTACTTGGAACTCGGTTATAGCCATACACTCTCACGAGCTCTTCGATAAGATCTGCTTCAATGGCTATGTCAAACCGACGACTCGGCACAGTTACATTCCAGCCACCTTCAATTGGACTTAGCTGCATACCTAAGCGAGTTAAAATATCTTCAATTTGTTGTGTACTTAGTTCAATCCCTAATAAACGCTTAATCCGCGCTTGGCGCAGCACCACCGTTTTTACTTTAGGAAAGTGCTCTTGCGCAATGACATCAACAACAGGTCCTGCCTGACCACCAACAATGTCTAGCAGTAGCTCGGTGGCGCGCTCAATGACCTCACCACATAGGTTGTAATCAACGCCACGCTCAAAACGGTGCGAAGCATCTGTATGCAAACCATATTGGCGAGCTTTACCGGCAATATGGATAGGGTCCCAATGGGCAGCTTCTAACACTAACTCAGTTGTTGAGTCATTTATTCCTGAAAACTTACCGCCCATAATGCCAGCTAAAGACAACGCTTTTTGTTTATCAGCAACGACAAGAGTATCGTCATTTAAGACTAGTTCTTGCTCATCTAATAACACTAACTTTTCACCGGCTTTGGCAAAACGTACTTCTATTTCATCGGCAATATTTTTGCGGTCAAACGCATGCATTGGGTGACCCAGCTCTAACATCACATAATTAGTCACATCTACCACTGGATCAATACTTCGAATATCTGATGCTAATAGTCGAGCTTTCATCCAGTCTGGAGTTTCAGCTTTAACATTAACCCCTTTTATAACTCGCGCAACAAAGCGTGGGTTTGCCTGCGGTGCAGATAAATTGACTTTTATGGTATCTTCAATTTGTGCTTTAATCGGTTTAATTTCTATTGGGTTAAGAGCGGTTTGAGTTAACACGCCAACTTCATAAGCAACGCCTTTAACCCCTAAACAGTCACCGCGATTAGGTGTTAAGTCAATATCAATTGCATTGTCTTTAAGGCCCAAATGATCAACTAGTTCACTGCCAACAACAGCGTCTTGAGCAAGTTCCATAATGCCTTCATGATCGTCAGAAATTTGCAACTCTTTACCTGAGCACAACATTCCAAACGAGTGTACACCTCTTAATTTGGCTTTTTTAATTTTAAAGTCGCCCGGTAAAATACACCCTATAGTTGCCACAGCAACTTTAATCCCAACTCTTGCGTTAGGCGCACCACATATAATTTGTAGTTTATCCTCAGCGCCCACATCAACACTGCACACTTGTAGTTTGTCTGCTTCTGGGTGACGGCTTGCCTCAACAATTTCGCCAACTAATACGCCGGCTAAATCAGCGCCAAGAGTTTCCACGCCGTCAACTTCTAGCCCAGCCATGGTTAAAGTTGAAACAAGTTGTTCCGTTGAAATACTTGGATTGACCCAAGTTCTTAACCAGTTTTCACTAATTTTCATTACTTATTTTCCAATCAGTTTCGCCTTTAATTTACGGCGGTTTAATACTTTCAATGTTTGTTATAACGTTTTTTTAGCAAACTAAATGCTAGGTAGTTTTAGCGCAATTTAAGTTAATTAAATTGGCGTAAGAACCGTAAGTCGTTATCAAAAAATAATCGCAAATCATTTACGCCATAACGTAACATAGTCATACGCTCTACCCCCATACCAAAGGCATAACCGGTAAACTCTTCGCTATCAATGCCTGCCGACTCTAAAACTTTAGGATGTACCATGCCCGAACCTAATATTTCTAACCAGCCGGTATGACTACATACTCGACAGCCTTTTCCGGCGCACATAACGCATTCGATATCTACTTCTGCTGAAGGTTCAGTAAATGGAAAATAAGAAGGTCTAAACCGAACCGCTAAATTGTCGTTCTCGAAAAAGTGTTTTAAAAACTCGTCTAGCACTCCTTTTAAATCCGCAAACGAAGTGTCTCTATCTACAAGCAACCCTTCTACCTGATGGAACATAGGCGTATGGGTTAAGTCGGAGTCACACCGATAAACTCGCCCTGGAGCAATTATTCTTACCGGTGGCTGCTTTTTTTCTAAGGTTCTAATTTGCACAGGCGATGTATGTGTTCTTAAAAGATCACCATTGGCAAAATAAAAAGTATCATGCATGGCTCTTGCAGGGTGATGACCAGGAATGTTTAGTGCTTCAAAGTTATGAAAATCATCTTCAACTTCAGGCCCTTCTTCAACGCCAAAACCAATTTGCGCGAAGTAATTAACTATACGTTCCAAAGTTCGGTTAACAGGATGAATACCGCCCATTTGAGCATTTCGACCAGCTAAAGTCACATCGATTGACTCATTGGAAAGCTGTGACTCTATAGCCGCTTGTTCAAACTTAATTTTTTGACTGTCTATTGCATTTTGAATCGTTTTTTTGGCTTTATTAATCGCAGCACCAGCAAGGGGTCTTTCTTCTGCGGGTAATGAGCCTAAGGATTTTAATTGCTGGGTAAGCTCACCCTTTTTTCCTAAAAACTCTACCTTAGCAGCCTCTAGTTGAGACAAGTCATTTGCCTGAGCAACAACGCCCAAACCTCTTTGTAGTAATTCATCTATTTTGTTCGACATTTAAATCAATCCAATTATCTCTAGCCCTAAGGACTTAGCTTGGTGTTTTTTTAATAATCCAATACTACAATTAGCGAGCTAACTCTCATTGTAGAATCTTGTTTGTTTAAAACTTATATCAATCATTTGATTGATATAAGTTCTATTGCCTAGGTATTTAAGCACACTTTAAAACTACTCATGCAACTGAGTTCACAGCGCATAAAAAAAGGGAAGGACCTGCGCCCTTCCCTTTAACGACTGGCTGTCAGCTTATCAACTAAAAGTTAGATAAAACTGTCAATCATTCGGTGCTTAAGCAAGCGCAGCTTTCGCTTTTTCAACTAAAGCAGCAAATGCAGCTTTGTCGAAAACAGCAATGTCTGCCAAAATTTTACGGTCGATAGCGATAGACGCTTTCTTCATACCGTTAATAAATTGGCTGTATGACATTCCGTTAACACGTGCTTCAGCATTAATTCGTTGGATCCACAATGCGCGGAACTGACGTTTACGCTGACGGCGGTCACGGTAAGCATATTGAGCGGCTTTAGTCACAGCTTGTTTTGCTACGCGGAATACTCGGCTACGAGCTCCGTAATAACCTTTGGCTGCTTTTAAGACTTTCTTATGACGCTTATGGGCTGTTACACCACGTTTTACTCTTGGCATCTTTTACTCTCCCATTCTTACGCGTAAGGAAGCTGACGATTCAGCTGTTCAACATCTGCAGGTGCAACCATTTCCATACCACGTAAATGACGCTTCCGCTTAGTGCTCTTTTTAGTAAGAATGTGGCGACGATGCGATTGAGCATGCTTGAAACCACCTTTTCCGGTTTTTTTGAAACGCTTTGCAGCGCCGCTATCGGATTTAATTTTTGGCATTGCTTTTTTACTCCAATTATCATCTGCAGGTCGTATTTTGTATTGAACGCGATTGATTAATATCAAAAGTATTCAAAACTATACCGTTGGTTACCTAACAGTGCTTAACAAAAAAGATAGCTTAACAATTAAGCTATCTCACCAGACTCTACAAGGTTGCCAAAAACCCAGCAAAGCCAAATAGTTACCCTATAATGGGTTAACTATTTTTTCTTTTTAGGGGCAATCACCATCATCATTTGACGCCCTTCTAATTTTGGTCTTGACTCAACATCACCCAATTCAGCTAAGTCTTTTTCAACTCGCTTCATGATATCCATGCCAAGTTCTTTATGAGCCATTTCTCTACCGCGAAATCTTACCGTGATTTTAGTTTTATCACCGTCGCTCAAAAAGTCCTGTAATTTTCTTAACTTAACATTGTAATCGCCAATATCAGTTCCCGGACGGAACTTAATTTCTTTAACATGGACGATTGTTTGTTTCTTTTTGGCTGCCGCTTTGGCTTTTTTCTGCTCAAAAATAAACTTACCATAATTCATGATTTTACACACAGGCGGCTCAGCACCCGGAGAAATCTCAACCAAATCTAACTGTGCATCATCTGCGGCCTGCTGCGCTTCTCTTAATGAAACGACTCCAATGGCTTCACCTTCTGGTCCTATAAGTCGAACTTGTGGTGCAGAAATCTCTTCGTTAATACTTGCGCGTTGCTCTTTTTGGCCCGCTTTTGGTCTTGGTTTTTTAATGTTAATGTTCCTCTTTCAAGTTAAAAATTGCTAATCAACGCTTATTTTGGTTATTTATTAGCTCAAGCGAGAGACTAACCGTTTAATCTTTTTCGTTAATCTGTGTGTATTTTTGATTAACCTTGTTCTCAGTATAAACTAATCTATTCAAATAGTTGAATCAGTTGGTCATATTTTACAACTGTTCGCTACCTGGTAGGCAAAATCTTGTCCGCCTATTTAACGCTATTTTTTGGTTTCTTCTTGATATTGGCCTTTTTGCTCAACACCAGACTGAAGCAGTTCAGCAAACTGCTCGACACTCATATTGCCTAAATCCTTACCGCCGCGAGTTCTGACAGAGAAAGTGCCACTTTCCACTTCTTTATCACCTGCCACCAGCATATAAGGAACACGCTGCAAAGTATGCTGGCGAATTTTAAAGCCGATCTTCTCGTTTCTCAAGTCCTGAATGGCTCTAAATCCCTTAGAATTCAAATATTTCACACTTTTTTGCACATATTCGGCTTGTTTGTCCGTAATATTAAGAAAAACTGCTTGATTAGGTGCCAACCAAGGTGGAAATTTACCAGCGTACTCTTCTATTAAAATTCCAATAAATCGCTCTAACGAGCCTAAAATTGCTCGATGAATCATGACCGGCGTTTTCTTAGAACCGTCTTCATCAACAAACTCTGCACTTAATCGCTCTGGCATTGAAAAATCAAGCTGCACTGTGCCACATTGCCATACTCGGTCTAAACAGTCGCGTAAAGAAAATTCAATTTTAGGGCCGTAAAATGCGCCTTCACCCGGCTGTAACTCAAACTCTATATTCTTTGACTTCAACGCTTCTTCTAGCGCCTTTTCAGCTTGATCCCAAACTTCGTCGGAACCCACTCGTTTTTCAGGACGAGTAGACAGCTTTATTTCAATATTAGTAAAACCAAAATCCGCATAAACCTGATAGATCACGTCTATTAATGCAGCAACTTCGTCTTGGATTTGGTTTTCAGTACAAAATATATGCGCGTCATCTTGAGTAAAGGCACGTACTCGCATTAAGCCGTGCAAAGCGCCCGAAGGCTCATTTCTATGACAAGAACCAAACTCAGCCATTCTTAGTGGCAAATCACGGTAAGACTTAAGCCCCTGATTAAATATTTGAATATGACCAGGGCAATTCATTGGCTTAACTGCATAGGTCCGATTTTCTGACTCGGTAGTGAACATATCGTCGTGATATTTATCCCAATGACCCGACTTCTCCCATAAGCTCCTATCCATTATTTGCGGCGCTTTCACTTCTTGGTAGTCAGTATCTTTTAAAACTTGACGAATGTATGCTTCTAATTCTTTAAAAATAGTCCAGCCATCATGATGCCAAAACACCATTCCTGGTGCATCTTCTTGGAAATGAAATAACTCAAGGGCCTTACCAATTTTACGATGATCGCGCTTTTCAGCTTCTTCCAAGCGGTGTAAATATTTCTTTAATTCTTTCTTATTAGTCCAAGCCGTGCCGTAAATACGTTGCAGCATTTCATTGTTAGAATCACCGCGCCAATAGGCACCAGCTAACTTCATTAGTTTAAATGCTTTTATCTTGCCGGTACTTGGTACATGCGGTCCACGACAGAGATCGATAAAGTCACCTTGACGATACAATGAAATCGTTTCGCCAGCGGGAATGCTTGAAATAATCTCTGCTTTATATTCTTCGCCCTTTGCTTTAAAGAACTCTATCGCATCTTCACGCAACATTGTCGTACGCTCAACTTGCAAGTCTTGTTTTGCAAGCTCTTCCATTTTGGCTTCAATTTTAACTAAATCATCAGGGGTAAAAGGACGCGAAAATGCGAAGTCATAGTAAAAGCCGTTATCAATTACAGGCCCAATAGTCACCTGAGCTTCTGGAAAAACAGCTTGAGTAGCCTGAGCTAATAAATGTGCGCAAGAGTGCCGAATAACCTCTAAGCCCTCTTCATCTCTTTCAGTAATTAATGCTAATTCTGCATTGTTTTCAATAGTATAACTGGTATCAACTAACTCGCCATTAACACGCCCGGCGAGCGCAGCTTTAGCTAAACCAGGGCCAATATCTGCTGCAACATCGTGCACAGTGACTGCGTTTTCGAATTCTCTTTGACTACCATCAGGAAGCGTAATTACCGGCATTGCTTTTGTTTAACCTTTTGTATTGATTTAAGTGTTTATTTAGAAATAACCGGCTCAAATTGCGGTATCACTTATTATTCCCTACGCTAAAGAAGTAAAAGCACCATTTTAGGTGCTTTTAGCCTGCTAATTGCAGCATAAACTCAATGCAGCAATAGCTTCGCCAAATTTTAACGTGACTATTGCGCGGATAATAGCTAATAAGCGCTTGTAAAGCAAAGAAAGTTTTAGTATTTGTAGCCTGTTATCAGCGGCCACGGAAAATAAAAAGCAAACAGCCTTTTAGTAATATTTTGGGGGTTGGGTTGTAAATGCCTATATTCCACGACGTATGATGGCGCAAATATAAAGCCGCCCCTTTAAAGACCAACTCAATCGCGCTGTGCCAGCGGACTGAGCGACGGGCTTTTTTGGTTACTTTTTTAGCTCTTGAAAAAAGTAACTTATAGCCAAGGATGGCTGGTATGCAGTTTTTGCAGGAGCAAAAAACTGCCGCAGGTAAGCTTTAGCGCTGCAAAACGCTTTACTGCGAGCTTTAGCGCTGCGAAACCGGGATATACTAAAACTTAAGATAGCGGCATATACAGTTTATAGTAAACTAACAAAACCAATTACGGGCTCAACAGAGCCCGCTTTCTTCTACTTTATATATCCCATATTTTCTAACTTAAGAATAATACGGTGCGCCGCTTCATCTGGCGTACAATCAGCCGTATCAATAACAAGCTCCGGATTCTCCGGCACTTCATAAGGATCACTAATCCCCGTAAACTCTTTAATAATCCCTTCTCTAGCCTTCGCATATAGCCCTTTTCTATCTCTCGACTCACAAACTTCTAAACTAGTAGCCACATGAACTTCAATAAAGCCACCGACTTCGTTTATCATTTGCCTAACTTCTCGTCGAGTTGCAGCATAAGGTGCTATGGGGGCACAAATTGCGATCCCACCATTTTTAGTAATTTCGCTAGCGACATATCCAATTCTAAGAATATTTAAATTTCTATGTTCTTTAGAAAAACCTAATTCACTGGATAAGTTTTTGCGCACCACATCGCCGTCTAGCAAAGTAATCGCTCGATCGCCGAGTTCCATTAATTTATTTAGCAAGGCATTGGCAATTGTTGACTTACCTGAACCTGAAAGACCGGTGAAAAAGATAGATAACCCTTGCTTATGTTTTGCCGGATAGCGTTTACGCAACTCAGCCACAACTTCTGGATAAGAAAACCAATCGGGTATGTCTAGGCCTTCAGCTAAACGCCGTCTAAACTCTGTACCAGATATATTAAGCACGTTCTCACCTTCTTTAACGCTATCTATTGGTTGGTATTCTGCCTTGTCTTCAACATAAACCATCAATTGAAATGGCACCATTTCAATCCCTAGTTCATCTTTAAACTCATTCATTAAATCTTGTGCATCATAAGGCCCATAAAAATCTTCGCCTTGGCTATCTTTACCTGGCCCGGCGTGATCTCGCCCTACAATAAAGTGTGTACAGCCGTAGTTTTTACGAATAATGGCATGCCATACCGCTTCTCTCGGCCCGCCCATGCGCATTGCTAATGGTAACAAGCTCAACATGGTTGTTTGTTCTGGATATTGCTTAACCAAATGCTCATAACAACGCACCCGACTAAAGTGATCAATATCACCTGGTTTGGTCATTCCAACAACTGGCTGAATTAATAGGTTGGCTTCAACTTGCTTGGCTGCTCTAAAGGTTAATTCTTGATGAGCCCTGTGCATTGGATTTCTAGTTTGAAATGCAACTACTTTATTCCAACCCGCCTTTTTAAATTTATCTTGTAATTCCGCAGGGCTGTCTCTGAGAATTTTAAAATCATAATGACTAGGCGTAGATAGCCCTTTAAGTTTACCGCCTAAATACACCTCACCGGCTTGATTAAAAAGATAGTGAACTGCTGGGTGCGCTAAGTCGGCTGAGCCAAACACTTGCTCGGCTTCTTTAGTTTTATCAGGACTCCATTTATCTGTCACCTTTAAGATTGCGATAATCACGCCCTCTTCGTCACGTAAAGCGATTTCATCATTCAGCTTTACTGTTTCGGCAAAATCACGAGTAACGTCTAAAGTGATTGGCATTGGCCATAAGGTCCCATCACTTAAACGCATAGTTTTAAGGACTGATTCATAGTCTGCCTGACCCATAAAGCCTTCTAAAGGCGAAAAACCACCATTTAACAGCAGTTCTATATCACAAATCTGGCGGTGGCTAAGATCCCAAGAAACTAGAGATTTAGCCGCTAATTTTGCGCTCACAGATTCTTCAGGCGACAAATATAAAGATTTTAACTCTCCACCATGGGCACGATACTCGCTGGGGCTATGACTATTCATGTGTTTTCCATACTCGTTGTTGGCTGAGCGGCATACGCCCATCAATTAAATAAAATGGTTAAAAAACGCTTCTTACTTGGCTAGTTAACTTACTATTTAGCCCAGTAGCAATAAGCATTTTAGTTGGGAATATTCCCACAAGAATGGATTAATATCAGATAATTTGTTGTCATGGTGATATAACTTAATTAGTAAAGTTTAATAATCCTGTTAAACAGGTCTAAATCGTTACTAATAACTGTTTAGTCATTCCTTGAATTGCGGTATTATCTGCCGGCTCCCTTCTAGATACGGATATTTTAATAGAAAATTGAAAACATTACTAAGCTTTTTAACTCAGCCAAGCTACCGCAAGCTTTGGTTAGCTATATTTTGGATAGTATTAATCGCACTACTTTATCTAACGCTAACCCCATCTCCAGTGCAAACCGTAAGCTTTAAGCATATTGATAAAGTCTTCCACTTTATTGCCTTTGCTGGCTTTACATTTTTGCTTAAAGTTGCGTTTAGCAAACTCAGTCATAATTTTGTTTTGAGTTTATCCGCATTGCTGGGTATTTTTATTGAAATCATTCAGCTGTATATACCCAACCGAGGCTTTAGCTATGCCGATATGTTGGCAGATTTTTTGGGCTCGTTATTTGGACTCTGGTTTTACTTAACGCTGATAAAAGCCTCACAACAGCATAAATAGGTTGCTATAGCTAAAATCGATTACTACAGCTAAAACCGATTACTTCAGCTAAACAGGTCTGGCGCTATTAAAATA
Source organism: Aliikangiella aequoris (assembly GCF_053709105.1). Classification (NCBI taxonomy): domain Bacteria; kingdom Pseudomonadati; phylum Pseudomonadota; class Gammaproteobacteria; order Oceanospirillales; family Pleioneaceae; genus Aliikangiella; species Aliikangiella aequoris. The sequence goes on along the minus strand of NZ_CM132298.1, from coordinate 1,552,206 downwards.
ACATTGACCAGCCTAAAAAGCGGATTACATCTTTTTACTTAAGCTAGCATGAAAATTTGCGTAAAATACAAGAACTTCTAAAAGAAAATACGAATTCATTTAACAACTTTACATCTATCAATTTTGGGTAATAACTTTGAAATTTTATATTAAATTGACGCTTTATATTTTAGCCACAGTGCTGACTTTCGCCAACCCGACTTCTGCAAACGCCAAGGCGCATTATTTACCGCTCAAAAGCGATCCACTCATCGAACTCGAGCTAGAAAAGCTAGCCACTATTGCGCAAATGCCAGCGTTGGCAAAACCTTATCATATTAATACGGTCCAAATTTATTTAGAGAAAATTAAAGCCTCGCATCCATCGCTTTATCAAAAAATAAAACACTATTTAGCGCGCTACAATAAAGATTATCAAATTACTCAACTTTCCATCGAAGGCAGCTACAGCAACCGACCTGACAAAAGCCTACCCAATCAGCGCGGCCGCACCACAGACAGCAATCTTCAAGCTAGCGTCGCGGGGTACTGGGCTATTAATGATTCGTTGAACCTATCATTGGGCGCAAATATCTATGACGGTAGCGGCGGCATCCAGCCTAGAAATAGTTATATTTCTTATAATAATCCCTACACCCAAATTGATATTGGCTATAAAGAAATTTGGTTATCACCATTACAAGAAAGTGCAATGTTACTATCCACTAATGCTAAACCGATTGCGCGTTTTAATATTAGTAGCCCAACACCTTGGACCGATTATAATTTGCGTTATGACGTGTCGTTTGGAAAGCTAGAAGAACAACAAGGCATCCGTTTTGAAGATGACCGCTTTCCAGGTAAACCAGGATTCCTGACTATGCATTTTAGTGCCCAGCCTTTGAGTTGGTGGACCCTTGGGGCATCAAGAACAATGATGTTTGGTGGTGGAGAAAGAGAAGTGAATCTAAGCGCTCTTTGGGAAGCGATCATTGATCCAGTTAGCGGCGATAATTGTGGTGGGGCTTCTGATCTTCAAGATTGCAATAAAGAAGTCGGTAACCAGCAGGCAAGTGTTTCAAGTAAATTCGATTTTTCCGTTGGAATGCCTGTCAGTTTATATATTGAGTTAGCAGGCGAAGACACCAACGATTTTAAAGCTTATAAACTCGGTAACAAAGCATATAATTTAGGTTTTTGGCTGCCCTACCTTACGTCAAATTCTTCACTACTTATTGAACATCAACTTGTCGAAAACGCCTGGTATACACACCATATATACCAGGAAGGTTATCGAAATGACTTAAGCTCGATGGGGCATTGGTGGGGAAATGAAAAATCAATATCCGATAAAATAGGCTCACAAATAACAAGTTTACGTTTTAATCAGAATATAAATGACTTTATATCATTTGATGCCAAGCTAGTAACATTTATCAATAAAAATGTGGGTAGCGAAGCGCCTTCAAATGAATCTGTGTACTCAAGAGGCCATGAGTTAACGTTTGGGTTGTCGGAATATAATGAAAATGCAGTTTGGCGTTACGAGCTTTACTTAGGTCGCGATAATTTTGGCAAAGACTTTTCTAGAGTGTCAGTTAGATATAGTTGGCAATAATTTTTCTTTTTTTTAAAAAATTAAAGTCTAATGAGTTGGGCTTTTTAATGACTGCTAAATACTCCTAAAAGTTCCTAACCCCCTCTAACTCCCCCTTAAAAATGGGGAGGACAAAAGCAGTTAATCCTCACTAAAAAAGGGTAACTAAATCCCTCCCCCTTGAAAAGGGGGAGGGCAAAAGCTGTAAATCCCGCCCCTTAGAAAAGAGGTGTAAATACCCCATTCTTAGCACAACTCACTCATAGAATTTAAATAGCTAATTTATATTCCACAGGCGTCATATCATTCAATGAATCATGAGGCCTTTCTGTATTATAAAGCGTTATCCAGTTTTCGGTTATATCCATCACTTCTTGTAAATTCGTAAAAATATACAAATCTAAAACTTCATGTCGATAGGTACGATTAAACCGTTCGATATAAGCATTTTGATAAGGGCAACCTGGCTTGATGTAATCAATCGTGATCTTGTGCCGCTTTGCCCATTGCATAAACTCAAACGAGGTAAACTCTGGACCATTATCAACTCGTACTTTTTTAGGGTAACCATGCCAAGCTGCCAATCTATCAAGATAACGAGTAACCTTTGACGCTGGCATGCCTGTACCAATATCAATGCCTAACACTTCACGGTTATAATCATCGATGACATTAAACGTTCTAAAACGCACTTTATTGTGTAAAGTGTCACTCATAAAATCCATCGACCAAACTTGGCCAAGTTTGTTAGGAACGGCTAATGGCTCAGGTTGACGAGGTGGAAGTCGTTTCTTATTTTTTCTCCTTAGGTTTAACTTCATTGCCGTGTAAATACGGTAAACACGTTTGTGATTCCAACGATACCCTTTAGCTCTGAGGCGCTTATAACATTTAGGAAAGCCCCAGCGTTGATGCTTTTCAACCAGCTGATTGAGTGCGTCAATAATCTCACCATCGTTTGATAATTGGGGTTTGTAATAATAAGCGGTACGACTCATGCCTGTTATTTGACAGCTGAGGGCAATACTAATGGTGTAAGTGGATTGCAACTCTTTTGCCCAAACTTTGCGCTCAACAACAGGCACTACAGCTTTTTTATAATTTCTTCCTGTAACTGTGACTTCAAGCTAAGGTCGGCATACATTTGTTTTAGACGACGATTTTCTTCTTCTAACTCTTTTAAACGCCTTACATCCGACGCTTCCATGCCACCATATTTTTCACGCCATTTATAAAAGGTTGAATTGCCGATGTTGTACTTTCGGCAAATATCTTTTACTAACATGCCTGCTTCTGCTTCTTTTAAAATCGCCACAATTTGGCTTTCATTCATTCGTTTGCTCATGTGTAAAACCTCTTAGGTTAGTTTAAAGAAAATTCTACGGTTAAGCTGTATTATTTTAAGGGATAGTTACAGAGGGAGAACAAATACTTGCAATTAATAACAATCAATCACTATCATTTCTTACGGAGAACACTAGAGATACGATTCAAGGACGAGAAATGAAAGAAAATAATACGATTTTTAATAAAAAGAAATACAAAGCTTTAAGAACTCTTTTGCGCAAACAACAAACCTTTCAAGAAAATATTCTTTGGGGCAAGATACGAGGCAGGCAGCTAGGGTTTAAGTTTCGCCGCCAGCATGGCATAGGAAACTATATAGTTGATTTTTACTGTCCAGAGAACAAGTTAGTGATTGAAATTGATGGTGATAGCCACTTTAATCACGAATCGGTTAAAAAAGATCATAAAAGAGATACCTACTTGAAATCTATTGGTATAACAGTTCTAAGGTTTACCAATTTGGATATTACGGAAAATATCGACAGCGTTTTAGAAAAAATAAAACAAAGTTTAGACCCCCTCTAGCTCCCCCTTGAAAATGGGGAGGACTAAAAGCAGTTAATCCTCACTAAAAAAGGGTAACTAAATCCCTCCCCTTTTCAAGGGGAGGTTAGGTGGGGTTATACAAACTTAATCGCTAGAACATTAGCCTAATGAATGACTGTTTAACCTTTCAGCTTTTAACCCCCTCTAGCTCCCCCTTAAAAATGAGGAGGACTAAAAGCTAATAATTCCCTTCTGAAAATAAGAAAAAATAAAATAATAAAACTCAGTTAGCACTCTTTAATCTGTAATGAGCGCCGATAACTCTTCGGTTTTAGCTTGCATTAGCTCAAAATCTCCGCGGGTTTCCAAGTTTAAGCGAATTACCGGTTCGGTATTAGAAGCGCGTAAATTGAATCGCCAGTTTTCAAAAGTCATACTAATACCATCAGTCCGGTCAATTTCTAAAACACTTTCGGCATAATTGGCTTCAATTTTTGCTAGCGTCGCTTGGGTATCAGTTACCTTAAAGTTAATTTCGCCCGGAGAAGGAAATTTTTGTATTCTGGCTTTAACTAACTGTGACAAAGGCTCATTTTTTAAACTGACTAATTCAGCGACTAATAGCCAAGGGATCATACCACTATCGCAATAACCGAAGTCTCTAAAATAATGATGCGCGCTCATTTCTCCGCCGTATACCGCATCTTCTTGACGCATTCTTTCTTTAATAAACGCATGGCCTGTTTTAGACTGAATAGCAGTTCCACCACTTTTCTCTGCGAGCTCAATCGTATTCCAAGTTAATCGAGGATCATGAATAATTCGATTATCATTATTTTTAGCTAGAAAAGCTTCCGCTAAAAGCCCAACAATGTAATAGCCTTCTATAAATTCGCCATTTTCATCAAATAGAAAACAGCGATCAAAATCACCATCCCAAGCAATCCCAAAATCTGCGTTATGTTCTTTTACCGCGTTAGAGGTTACCGTTTGGTTTGGCTTTAAAATAGGGTTAGGTATTCCGTTTGGAAAGGTTGCATCGGCCTCATGATGGATTTTAACAAACTCTATAGGCACCTTTTTTTCAGCAAACACTCGCTCAAATTCATCTACCACATGGCCAGCGGCACCATTGCCAGAGTTAACGACTAATTTTAGCGGTTTTATATTGTCTAAATTAATATAGGTTAATAGATGCTCTACATAGGGTTCAAGAATTGACACTTCAACTCGCTCGCCGCGCTCATCAGTCCTAGTTTTAGCCGTATCGCCTTGTGATAGAATTGTCTCTGCCATTTTTTTAATTTCAAGCAAACCTGAATCCGATGAAATTGGGCGAGACTTTTCTCTTACTGGTTTCATTCCGTTATAGTCAATGGGGTTATGAGAGGCAGTGACTTCGATCCCGCCATCGGTTTCTAAATGCTGAACAGCAAAATAAACTTCTTCTGTTCCAGTCATACCAATATCAATCACATCACAACCTGCGTCCATAATTCCCTCAGCTAAAGCCAGCTTAAGCTCTTCACTGGTTTCGCGCACATCGCCACCTAACACAACTGAGTCGGGCTGGATAAATTCCGCGAAAGCTCGTCCTATGGCATAAGCTATTTCCGTGTTGAGCTCTTCTCCAAGTTTGCCTCGAATGTCGTAAGCTTTAAAGCAAGTCAGTGCTTTCATTTTTTTACCTTAGTTGTTAGCGCGTTTAATTTTTCATTAGGAATTGACTTTGATAGGCTCTTTCTAAATGAGGCTGCAGCTATCAAAATTTAAGTTTTTCACATTGTGAATCAGCGATTTTCTCTCAACAATTTGATTATTTTTTGAGTAGAAAGATCAAAATTTTCTAAATCCTCGTTTGACTTCATTGCAGAAAATAAATCATTAGACATAGATTTTCCTAACTCTACTCCCCACTGATCAAAAGGGTTTATATCCCACACAGAAGCCATGGCGAAAACCTTGTGCTCATAAAGTGCAATCAACTGACCTAAACTATAGGGAGTTAACTCTCGCAATAAAATAGTTGTTGAAGGATGTCCGCCATAACAAGTCTTGTACTGCGCATTATTCAACATTGAAGACTGTTCCGGGCGAGAAGTGTTACCCATAGCTAAAGCTCCAGACTGAGCTAAGCAGTTCGCAAGAGTTAACAAATGCTGCTTATCAAGCAGTTCTTTCTGAGCGGAGCTCACGTGAGCTCTTGTCGATAAACGTTTTATCGGTATTATAAAATCACTACTCAGCTTTACCTTTCCTTGATGTAATAATTGGTAAAAAGTATGCTGAGCATTTGAGCCAACTTGCCCCATTAAAATGGGCGAAGTTAAAAAATTAATACTTTCACCAGATTGATCAAATTGCTTGCCATTACTTTCCATTTCTAGCTGACTTAAAAATGTTGGCAAAAAGCGTAAGCGAGCATCATAAGGCAATACTGCGTGGGTATTAATTTGTTGAAAATTTACATTCCAAATACTAATTAAACCAAGCAACACAGGTAAATTAGATTCTAAGGGTGCAGAAGCAAAGTGATTATCCATTGCGTGGGCACCATTAAGCATTTCTCTAAATCTGCGCATGCCTATTTTTAGCGCGAGCACAAAGCCAGCACATGACCAGATGGAAAAGCGCCCTCCTACCCAATCCCACACCGGCAATTGATTAGAGGCCACTATTCCCCAGTTAGACATGCGGGTAGCACTGGCAGAAATTCCAATAAAATGCTTTTGCATTATTTCCTTTTCACAAGCGTGTGAAGACCGCAACCAGCTTCTAGCTGACTCGGCATTAGCAAGTGTATCTGCAGTAGTAAATGATTTAGAAACAACAACAAAAAGGGTTGTTTCAGGATTAAGTCTTTTAAACAGTTTTTCTAAATGAGAACCATCCATAGCAGACACAAAGTGAAAATTTAAATGACTTTCTTCTGAGAATTCATCTAGAGCACTGCAACCTAAAAGTACACCTATATCAGATCCGCCAACACCAATATTAACCACATCTGTCATTGGTTTATCAGTAACGCCCATCCAATTAGATGAAGTTATTTTCTGAATTAAATGCTCCATACTTAATAAAGCGCTCTGAACATCAATAGAAATATCTTTATCATGAAGATATAAACTATTGTTAGCGGGCAGTCTTAGTGCAGAGTGTAACGCCGGCTTATTTTCACTTACATTAACGGTTTCACCGCTCAGCATTTTTTTTATTTTTAACTTAAGTTCGCTTTGATTTGCTAGCGACAACAGCTGTGCAAGTACAGTTTGGGTTACTTTTTGCTTAGAAAAATCGACAATTAACTGATCAAAACTAAAAGTTAAAGCATCCACGCGCTCCTTGTCATTCAGTAGCAAAGACAAGGAAGTAGCCGAAAGCTTATCGGATGTGTTGCTTAATGTTTTCCACTCTTCACTTCTATCTATCTGAGTAGACATTGTTAGTACTCTAATGATTTAAGCAAGTTTTTAACTTCATCGCCCGTTTCCGGATGACGCAGTGCATATTCTAAAACAGCTTTAACGTAGCCAACTTTAGAGCCACAATCGTGAGACTTTCCTACAATATGAAATGCTTCAACGGGCTCATTTTTCATCAACATATCTATTGCGTCTGTTAACTGTATTTCATCGCCTTTTCCGGGTTTAATATTCTCTAACAATGGCCAAATGTTTTTTGACAAAACATACCGACCAACAACCGCTAGGTTAGATGGAGCCTCTCCCTTCACCGGTTTTTCCACAACACGAGTCATACTTTTTGACTCACCAGGATTTAATTTAATGTCGTTACAATCCACAACGCCATATTGAGAGACCAACTCCAAAGGAACTGGCTCTACCATTATTTGTGAAGCGTTATTTTCTTTAAAACGCTTTAACATTGCGGCTAAATTATCTTTGCGTAAATCACATGAAGCATCATCTATAATTACATCGGGCAATACCACAACAAAAGGATTATCTCCTACCAGCGGGCGAGCGATAGAAATAGCATGGCCAAGGCCTTTTGCTTCACCTTGGCGAACATGCATAATAGTTACCCCTTTAGGACAAATCGCTTGAATTTCATCTAGCAACTGCCTTTTAACTCTTTTCTCCAGCGTTGTTTCTAATTCAAAGGAAGTATCAAAATGGTTTTCTATCGAGTTTTTAGACGAATGAGTCACTAATATAATTTCAGTTAAGCCCGCAGCAGCACATTCATTAACAATATATTGTATTAAAGGTTTATCAACTATTGGCAACATCTCTTTAGGTATTGCCTTTGTTGCAGGCAACAGCCTAGTACCTAACCCTGCTACTGGAATCACTACTTTCATTGATTAACTTCACTTTATCTAAAATAGAAAAAAAAATGCCAGAACTAAATTTAACTAGTCTGGCAGTTTAAGTCACGCTTTGATCGAGTTATGCTCGACCATAATTATCTTCTAGCCTGACAATATCATCTTCACCCAAATAAGAACCTGTTTGCACTTCGATTAACTCTAAAGGTACTTTACCAGGATTTTCAAGGGCGTGAATTTGTCCTAATGGAATATAAGTCGATTCATTTTCTGAAACTAAAAAGGTTTTATCGCCATTGGTCACACTCGCAGTACCAGAAACCACCACCCAATGTTCTGCTCTATGATGATGCTTTTGGACACTGAGCTTAGCGCCCGGCTTAACCGTAATACGCTTTACTTGGTAACGATCGCCGTGATCGATAGAATCGTATTTTCCCCAAGGACGGTAAACCTCGCGGTGAATTTTCCATTCTTCACGATCTTGTGATTTGAGTTTTTCAACAATCTTTTTAACATCTTGAACCTGCTCTTTACTAGCAACCAACAAGGCGTCTTTAGTATCAACCACAACCACATCATCGAGACCGAGAACCGTCACTAAGCGCTCTTCTGCATGCACTAAACAATTGTGTGCATTATGCGTAACAACATCGCCTAGCGTGCGATTACCATGCGCATCTTTTTCACTCACATCCCAAATTGCCGACCATGAGCCAATATCACTCCAACCTGCATCTAAAGGTACTACCATGGCTTTATCGGTTTTTTCCATTACCGCATAATCAATCGACTCGCTCGGACATTGGGCAAATGCCTCTGCATCAATGCGAATAAAATCTAAATCTTGGTGAGTGTTCTGCATACTTTTTTGACAGGCACTCAAAATTTCAGGGAAATGCGCTTCAAGCTCTTCTAAATAGCGGCTTGCTTTAAATAAAAACATACCACTGTTCCAATAGTATTCGCCGCTATTAACATAATTTTGTGCCGTTTCTAAATTAGGCTTTTCTACAAACTCCTGCACTTGATAACCCCCTTGTTGCTGAGAGTCACCGCGGCGAATATAGCCATAACCGGTTTCTGGTGTTTTTGCCACAATACCAAAGGTCACTAGCGCGCCCTGCTCGGCTAAAACTTGAGCTTGCGCAACTGCACTTTCAAATGCAGCGACATCTTGAATAACATGATCCGCAGCTAAAACTAATAATAAAGGATCTTCATGTTGAGTTTGTGCATTGAGTGCCGCAAGCGCTATAGCCGGGGCGGTATTTTTACCCTCTGGCTCTAAAATAATGCTACCTTGCTGGTCGATATTTCGTAATTGCTCTGCCACTAAAAAACGGTGCTCGTTATTACAAATAACACTGGGTGCTAACGTATCTATATTATTTAGTCGGCCCACCGTATCTTGGAGCATGGTGTTTTCACCAACAATATTAATAAATTGTTTAGGGTACATTAAACGTGATAACGGCCAAAGTCGGGTTCCAGAGCCACCCGCCATAATTACAGGTAAAATCATAGGTTAGTCCTTTAGTAATTTTTTGATATGATAAATATTGTTTATAAAAAGTCATTAGAAAGCCATAGAGTTAAGTAAATTATTCTTATCTAAGGCTAAAATTTCGTTAAATTATAATTGAGCACTTTCGCTTTTGAATAACCATATAAATTACGGTAAATTATAAAAAAGCCCCAAATGCAGAGCAGTTTGAGGCTTTCATTGTGCTCATTAGCTATAAGAATAATCTAAAAGCGTTGGCTTTCCAACTATTCAGGCGCTTTAGCAGCAAACAAACAGTTTTTTATTGCTTAAAATATTCGCGGTACCATTCAACAAACCGGTTGATCCCCGTTTGAATTGGTGTATTTGGCTTAAAACCCACTGCGCTTTCCAACTCAGAGACATCGGCGCAAGTAGATGGCACATCACCCGCTTGTAGAGGCATAAAGTTCTTTTTCGCTTTCTTGCCAACAGCGTTTTCAATCGCTTCTACAAAATCCATTAACTTAACCGGCGCATTATTTCCAATATTAAAGACTCTATAATTAGCATAACTAGTGGCTGGATCGGGCTTGTCACCGCTCCACTCAGGATTACCACTTGGCGGGTTATCCATGACCCTAACTATGCCTTCAACAATATCGTCAATATAAGTAAAGTCACGGATCATGTCACCGTTATTAAAAATATCGATAGTTGTACCGTCTAATATTCCCTTAGTAAACAAGAACAAAGCCATGTCAGGGCGTCCCCATGGGCCATACACGGTAAAAAATCGCAGTCCCGTCGTTTTCATACCATACAAGTGGCTATAACTATGCGCCATTAGCTCATTAGCTTTCTTACTCGCCGCGTAGAGTGAGACTGGATGGTCGATATTATGGTGTTCAGAAAAAGGTTGTAAAGTATTCGCGCCATACACAGAACTAGAAGAAGCATAAACCAAATGATTGATCTTATTATGGCGCACGCCTTCTAAAATATTTAAAAAGCCAACAATATTGCTTTCCATATACACATGCGGATTTTCTAGCGAATAACGCACGCCAGCCTGCGCTGCTAAATGCACGACGGCATCAAATTTATTATCCTTAAAAAGCGCCTCCATAGCTGCTTTATCTGCAACATCCATTTTAACAAAGGAAAATCCGTCAAACTTCTCCAGCTTTTCTAGTCGTGCTAATTTAATATTGGGATCGTAATAGTCATTAATATTATCAATGCCAACCACGCTATCGCCGCGCTTTAAAAGATATTGCGTAACGTGAGAACCAATAAATCCAGCGGCACCAGTAACTAAGATATTCAATTGTTTGCTCCATTATATTCATTGCAAAGCAATACGAATAATAACGTTAGCTTAGTTAAACTTATATACGCCAAACATCTACACCAAGCTCGGCGAGCTCTTTGCGCGGCAAAATGCCTTTTAAGTCGAATAAACCACCGCCCTTTGCCAGCATCTTGGCAAAGTCATCGCTTTTAAGTTGTTTGTATTCTTTATGCGCTACGGCAGCTATCACCAGGTCACAATCGTTGACTTCACTCAGCTCACTTAACTCAACATTGTAGTATTTAACAGCCTCTGCCTTATCGGCCATAGGATCATGGACAATTGGCTGAACCCCATACCCTTTAAACTGAGTTATTAAGTCCGCAATTTTGGAGTTTCTTAAGTCTGGGCAGTCTTCTTTAAAAGTAAGCCCTAAAATAGCGACCTTAGCGCCTTTAACTTTTTTATCTTGTAAAATCAGTTGCTTAACGCAGCGCTCAACAATAAGTTTTGCCATATTATCATTAATACGACGGCCCGCTTGAATCACTTCTGGGCGATAACCAACTTGTTCTGCTTTATAGGTTAAGTAGTAAGGATCAACCCCAATACAGTGGCCTCCTACAAGACCCGGTCGAAAAGGTAAGAAATTCCACTTAGTTCCGGCAGCTTCAAGCACATCGAGTGTATCAATGCCCATGCGCTCAAAAATAACCGCTAATTCGTTCATTAAGGCGATATTTAAGTCTCGTTGAGTGTTCTCAATTACCTTAGCCGCTTCTGCCACTTTAATATTGGCCGCTTTGTATACCCCTGCAGTCACTACACTAGAGTAAACTTCAGCAACAATATCTAATGTTGCTTGATCTTGCCCCGCCACAACTTTTAAGATTTTAGTAAAGGTATGCTCTTTATCACCTGGGTTAATGCGCTCTGGCGAATAGCCCACAGTAAAGTCTTTGCCACAGACTAACCCCGACTCTGCTTCTAAAATAGGCACACAATCTTCTTCGGTCGCTCCAGGGTAAACAGTTGACTCAAATACCACTATGTCACCCCGTTTTAATTGCGCCCCAATCGTTTTAGAGGCCGATAACATTGGTCGTAAGTCTGGCTGGTTTGCGTGATTAATAGGCGTTGGCACAGCCACAATATGAAAATCTGCTTGTTTTAAATCCGCAGGATCGCAGCTGTAAATCACATCGGCTTCGGCTAAGTCGCTGGCTTCAACTTCCAATGTTCTATCATGCCCTTGCTTAAGCTCGCTAATACGCTGCTCGCTTAAATCAAAGCCTATCACTTGGTGAGACTTGCCGAATGCCACTGCAACAGGCAAGCCTACATAGCCTAAACCAACAACAGAAATTTTTCTATCCATTCAATTAACCCTAATAAGCTCTAAATTTAACTTTCCTATAAACAATGTAACTAAGTTAACGTTTTAAACCTAACCACATTATTTTTATCTTTATCTTCATGCCATAACAAGTCACACACAGCATGTTGCGGATTGTAGCCTGTAGGGAGCTTCAAAAGCATCTGAACTATTCCCTCGCAGTCCATTTCTTCACATAATTCATTTAATAATAACAGTGCTTTTTGCATTTCGTTCCAAGGTAGCGAAATTTCATTCGCCGACATAATTTTAGGGTGCTCCGTCCCCTCAACATTTTCGCCTACTAGAAGCTCTTCATATAGCTTCTCACCAGGTCTCAGGCCTGAGAACTGTATCTCGATATCACCATGAGGATTAGATTTACTTTTTACACTTAACCCCATCAAATGCACCATTCGCTCAGCAAGTTCAGATATTTTAACTTGATCGCCCATGTCAAGGACAAAAACATCTCCGCCTTTGCCTAAAGCCCCCGCCTGCAGAACTAATTGAGCAGCTTCTGGAATGGTCATAAAATATCGAATAATATCCTTATGGGTTACAGTAACAGGTCCACCATTTTTGATTTGCTCTCGAAACAAAGGCACTACAGAACCAGAAGAGCCCAACACATTACCAAAACGAACCATGGTAAAAAGCGTTTTTTCTTTACGGCTATTCACTGCTTGCAAAACAAGCTCTGCCAGCCTCTTAGACGCCCCCATCACATTGGTAGGCCGTACAGCTTTATCGGTAGAAATTAGAACAAACCGCTCGACACCAGCTTGAACAGCTGCTTCTGCGGCATACCAAGTACCAAAAACATTGTTACGGATTCCTTCTACTATATTATGCTCAACAATTGGAACGTGCTTATAGGCCGCTGCATGATATACCGTTTGAACATTATACTGTGACATAGCTCGTAATAATCTATTCCGATGTTGCACTGAACCAAGCAATGAAATTATTTTCGGTTTGTTTTTTTTCTTCTTAAGTAGTTTATTCAATTCTTTGTCTATCGAGTACAATGCAAACTCAGACAGTTCATACAATACTAAAACTTTAGGCTTTATCACTACAATTTGACGACATAGTTCAGCACCAATAGAACCTCCCGCCCCTGTAACCATTACAACTTTTCCAACAATACAAGATTGTAGTAGCTCTTTATTTGGTTCTACTGAATCCCTACCCAAAAGGTCTTCGATCTCAATTTCTTTGATTTCCTCAATATTCACATTTCCATTAACTATATCTTCAACACCAGCAATTGTTTTAACTTTTAATGGTAAAGGCTCAAGTAGTGTTAATATTTCACTCTTTCGTTTATGAGTAGTCGAGGGTAACGCTAATAGAACTCTTGATATGTTTTTATGGTGGATTAATGTAGAAAACTCTTTGAATGAAACAACCTCTAGTCCATTTATTTTTGAATGATGAAGATTCTTATCGTCGTCTATAAAAATAACAGGTTTATAGTAATCACCTTGCTCCAAGGCCGAAGCTAACTGTCGCCCTGCGGCTCCAGCACCATATATTGCGACATTCACTGACCTGATGTCTCGGCTTTCAATATATCCTTTCAGTAGCAACCTCGACCCACCAATTAGAATTGTAAGAAAGCTCCAGTACAAAAAAACATGAGTGATATCAAGTTGTCTATATATTCCTTTAAACGTAATTAAGAAACAAAGAGTGCTTAAACTAACTCCCGCTAACAATATAAAAATTGTTTTAATTCCTATGTATCGCAGAATAGCTCTATAAAAACCTAATTTTATAAATGTAAGTGTTGAAATAACCCCAACGATAAACAATAGACTTAAACTTGAACTATTTATTACCAATATATCTGAATTATCCAAGTTTACGGCGAAAATAATTGAAACTAAAATTGAAAATGAGTCATACGTTAAAGCGACGCCCCTTTTCACTGAACGAGGTGCATTCAAAACAGATTCAATAATAGTTTTCAATGTATTTTCCTTTTACTATATCAAGTGACAAACTATCTTTGTGCACTACTTAATACTTCAGCCAAAACATTACAGCTTTTTTGAATTTCTAACTCGCTAAGTGTAGGGTGTACGAGCATCATTATACTAGTATCTCCAAGTTCGCGCGCATTTGGTAAACGGGTTTTAGGACGAAAACAGGTGTTATCAAACGCTTTCTCTAAATAGACTTCCGAGCAGCTTCCTTGAAAGCAGGGTACACCTTTTGCGTTAACTTCTTCAACAATTCTATCTCTTGTCCACCCAGAATTTAGTTTGCTCTGTTCAACGAAAAAATAGTGCTTATACTCTGCGTGCTCTACTTCTTTGGGAACAATAACCCTTCTAATAAAATCAAAATCAGATAAGCAATTATCTAGTTTTTTAGCATTCTCTGTTCTTTTACGCTTCCATTCAGGCATCTTTTTGAGCTGAATTCTTCCTATTGCCGCTTGCATTTCAGTCATTCGCCAATTTGTTCCAAAACTTTCATGAAGCCAGCGAAAGCCTGGTGGATGCTCTCTATTATAGACAGCATCAAAACTTTTACCATGATCTTTAAACGACCACATTTTTGACCATAGTTCTTTATCGTTTGTGGTAACCATGCCGCCTTCTCCACCTGTGCTCATAATCTTGTCTTGACAAAAAGACCATGCACCTATATGCCCGATAGAGCCAACACTTTTCCCTTTATAAGTCGCACCATGCGCCTGAGCGCAGTCTTCTATAACATAAAACTTATGTTTTTTAGATAATTCCATTATAGGGTCCATATCAGCAGGCATTCCAGCTAAATGAACAACAATTACAGCCTTTGTCTTGTCTGTAATCACACCTTTTATAGTACTAGCTTCAATATTTTGACTATTTAAATCGATATCAGCAAAGACTGGCGTGGCACCGGCATTTACTACGCATGAGACTGAAGCTAAAAAGGTCCTTGGTGTTACAATAACTTCATCGCCAAAAGAAATGTTGAGCGCTTTCAACGCTAGATCAAGTGCCAAAGTGCCATTAGCTAGCGCAATGGCATAATTAGAAGTAGCGAAAGTCGCAAATTCCTTTTCAAATTTTCGACACTCATCTCCAGTCCAATAGTTCACTTTGTTACTTAATAGAACTTGTTTTATTGCTTCAGCTTCTTCAACTGTATAACTCGGCCATGACGCGAATTTAGTGTTTAACATTTGAATTTCTACCGTACATCTATGTTTCTTGTTAATATTTGAGGTAAATCATACCCATCCCAAACACTTGAAAACTCAAGTGCTTTACCTATAGGTACAATTCTATCTATCCCAGGAATTTCTGATAAAACAAGCTTACTTAAAAGCTTTTTATCTATTCCAAAATAACTTAAGGTCTGATCACTTCGACCAAAAGTAGAAAGTGCGTCTTTTATGTCTTTTATCGCTATTTCAAAAAACAGTCCAGAACCGCAATGCTTTACATTTAAACTATGTTTGTTCAAGTCTAAAGTAACTCTGCTAACCAAGTTTGAGCTTGCTTTACTGTATGATATTTTTGAATCTATTGCGGCTTCTTGAATTGTGACGTATTTGTTAATGATATCACCTGCTTCAATACCGTGCTCAAAAATCAAAAGGGATTTCTCAACAGCTCGCCAAAATAAATCAATTGAATATTTGTTTTTCTCGTGATTTAGCCAAAAGACAGTTCGCGGTGATGAGCAAGCTTGCTGACCAAACAAAAACGCATCATTAACAAAATCACTCGCCAATTTTTCCAGCTCTGTGCCTGTAGCCTCGCTTAAACTGCCAGCGTCAATTATGGCGTAGGAGTATTTATTTGCAAACTTTAGGTCTATACACGTTGGCTTTGACAAAGAACGAGATATT
Organism: Aliikangiella aequoris; assembly: GCF_053709105.1. Lineage (NCBI taxonomy): Bacteria > Pseudomonadati > Pseudomonadota > Gammaproteobacteria > Oceanospirillales > Pleioneaceae > Aliikangiella > Aliikangiella aequoris. The sequence continues at coordinate 1,536,492 of NZ_CM132298.1, read as the reverse complement.
TCACTTATAGTATTATCTCCCCCCCAAATCATACGCACATCAGACAAACTTGAAAGTTTATCCGTAATTTCTCTATCATGTGAATAAGTTAAAATAGCAATTTGTTTTTTTAGCTCTAGAAATTCATTACCTAGAAGCTCATTAAATATACTAAGTAGTATTTTTTGGCGTTCAGAATAGTTTTGTGATATGCGTACAATATTTTTATTCCCTAGCATCAAAGAGAGAAATAATGAGTATACAAAAATCGTGTCCACGTTTGAAGGTGCGATATGGAAAACTACACCTCTTGGAACCTTAATACCGTCACATGCCTTACTTTCAAAGTCACTTTGAATTTTTCTAATATGTGACTTTCTCATCCAAAAACCCAACGAAACAAGATCAGGATAAGGTTTAATCTTTACATCAGTTAGTAACATTCTAGAAAAACTGTTGATGAAGTTAACAACAACATCATTAAAAGGCTCTGACAATTTGTCGCCCATCTCTCGTTCAAAATCTGCAAAGTTAAATGAGCTTGGAGCCAACATCTTAATCTTTTCTGATGACATTTAACGTTTCCCCTTTGAGTCATTATGTGTGTCACTACACCCTCTTATTTCAGCTTTTGGTACGCGGCCTCTAATTTTAAAGTATCTACCCAGCCGCCCGCACTTGCAGTCGTCTTCCCCAATAACCGTACCTAAATCTTCAGTAAGTAAACGATGCCCAGGATAGCTTATAGGTAATAATGAGTCGACCTCTACCACTCCTTCCTCGCCAAACTCGCATTCACTCCAGTCTCGAGTCCTTCTCATACGTATTTGCGAAAAGTTAGGTGCATGTAAAACGCCATGTTCGCATTCAACAAAGATGGAACCAACTTGCTCAACCATACCATAAAAATTGTGGACTCTAGATACATTAGCGTACTCTAGCAGAGTGTTTTTAAACACTTCATTGCTAACAGCTTTATCTTCTAATTTCTTCCAGCCACCACTGTGGATTAAAATGCCCGAGTTTAAATTGACACTTCTCCTCGTCGCCTTGAGTTTCTCTACAAAATATTGCCATACCATAAATGTAAAACCGAAAACAAAAATAGGACCTTGATTATGCTGTTTAAGAAACAAATCTATTGCCTCAAAATTAATTTCCATATTTTCATCTAGCGCATATGTATGTTTTCGACCAAAAGTGGAAAGTCCTAAAATGCCTGCGCCTCGCGCAGAAAAAGATGTTCTATCCTTAACAACGCCTGGATGATCAATAATGAGCATTGGGAGCCTAGATCGCCCGAGATAAGATTGCATAATATTGACTAAAACTTTCGTTTGTAAATTAGCGGTAATTCTATCTAAATATATTTTAGATACTTTTTGACCAGTTGTACCCGATGAGGTGAGAGTCTTAACCACATTGGCGTCTGTAATAGACTTTAGTTTGTATTCTTTGAACAATCTTACAGCCAAGCTAGGTGTTAGACCGAATTGTTGCACTAGATCACTTTCTCTGTGTAAACGAGTCAGTTTTTCATACTGCTTACAATTAAAAGAATGATAGTCAGTAAGAAGTTTTAAACCATCTTCGAACAATTTATTTTTGTCCTTTTTACTTAAACTATAGGGAGAAGGTTCATCAAGAAGGCACCCTATATTTTTAATAACTATCTCATTCATCGCTTTTTCCAAATATCGACTTGTAGTCAATTTTCCCATTAGGTGTTCTGGCAAATTCATTCACATCAAACGAATGAATACTATTAACATTAAACTTTAATTTATGGCTAATAAATTGCTTAACATCGTCTTTAACCGTTGGTTTAATACAAGCTATTTCTAGTAGATCGTCTTTTCCGCCACAAACGCAAAAAAAACCCGCAGAATTTAAAATTTGTTCTACTTCATCTAAGTTAACACGCAAGCCATACATTTTAATAAATCGTTTGGCTCTACCGACAATATAAAAATCTCCATCCGAATCAAAAAAGGCTATGTCACCAGTTTTCAAAGATACTAACTTGCTAGTTAGATACAAGTCGTCGATACAACTCGCATAGCCAATCATAACGTTACTCCCCTTAAAAACGAGCTCACCTTTTATTTCTGCTTTTCTAATTAACTCTCCAGAATTATCATACAGCTCTAGCCGCCCACCGGGTATGGCTTTACCTATGCTTGTCGGCTTAGACTGCAACTTACCTGGCTCTAGATAAGAAATTCGAGCAGTAGCTTCCGTCTGGCCGTACATCACATAAAAGGTTATCCCTTTTTCGTCACACCAGCGAGAAAATTTAGTGACTAGATCTTCATTGAGCTTGCCCCCTGCTTGTGTCATATATTTTAAACTTGGGAGTTCCATTCTAACAAATCGCAATTTTTCGAGAATTTCATAAATATATGGCACTCCAGCAATTGAGGTTACCTCTTCTGCTTTAAACTCATTCCAAAAGCCGCGACTTAATATACTCAACGGTGTAATAAACATTGCCGCTCCTACGAGCAAATGAGAGTTTAAAATCGACAATCCATATGAATAATTAAAAGGCAATAAAGAAATCGCTTTGTCACTCTTTGTGATAGGAAGGTAATTTACGATCGATTCAGCATTGCTCTGTATATTATTTTTACTTAATTTTACTAGCTTAGGATCCCCTGTCGAGCCCGACGTAGAGAGTAAAACAGCTAACTCATCGGGCAATGGGTCACAAGACCTTCCCTTAATTAGCTGAAAGTTTCGATTTTCTAGCTGGCGAACAACCAACCTAGGGCAATATAAATCAATCAGCTTTTCTCTTAAACCAAGTTCTAGCTCGTTATCGATAAGTAAAACAGGATTATTAGATCTAAGCGCTGCTAAATAAAACAAAACGGTGTCGATAGATTTACTTGTTTCCAAAATCACCAATTGGTTCTTAAAAGAAAAGCTCTCCGAAACAATTTTGTTAACTCTAGCCTCAATATCTGAATATTTATAAGTTATACCATTACGGCAAGTAAACGCACAAGCATCTCCAAATTTCTTTAAATCGTTCCAAAACCAAGTCATCAGATTACCCTAAATTAACATCCCACCATCAACACCAATCGTTTGACCTGTGACGTAACTGGAAAGGTCGCAAGCTAAAAAAAGTACAACTTTAGCTATTTCTTCAGGTTTTCCGATCCTACCCATTTTTACAGACTCAATTCGTTGTTGAAATACATCTTCCGGAATAGAGCGAGCCATATCAGTATCTATAAATCCAGGTGCAACGGCATTTACTCTTACATTTTTACTAGCGAGTTCTTTGGCTAGAGATTTTGTCATTCCAATGACAGCAGACTTACTGCCGCCATAAACACTCTGCCCTTCATTCCCATTTGTACCAATTATTGATGCAAGGTTAATAATGCTTCCAGCCCCACTTCTTACCATTAGCCTTGAAGCATATTGAGTGCAATACAGTGGTCCAAAAACATTTACTTCATAAGTACTTTTAATTTGCCTTTCTGATACCATTCCGATTAAGGCATCATTGAGAACTCCTGCATTATTAACTAAAATATCTAAGCGCTTATATTGCTTATAAATACTTTGAAATGCCTCTTTTACAGCAAAGCTGTCAGTGACATCAAATATCGCAGTACTAAAAGCGACATTATCAGCTTCTAGCGCCGCTTTAGTTTCACATAATGAGTCTTTACTTCTGCCGTTAAGAACCAGCGTCGCACCTGCCCTCCCTAATGCCAAGGCAACTTCACGGCCAATACCTCTAGCAGCTCCAGTGACTAATGCGACCTTTCCTGATAAATCAATATACTTAAAATTTGACATCGTACTTACCCAAAATCTCCTTAACTTTTGCTACGCTGCTCATATCAATAATATCATCCGTATCGAGCATTATATCGAACTCATCTTCTATTGCTGCAACAAGTCCCATATGAGCAACAGAATCCCATTGAGGAATAGTCCCATACTCTAACTCTTCTGAAAATACCGCTTCACCTATTCCTAAAGAATCAATAAAAATACTTTTTAATCTTACTAAACTCATTAAAATCACCTCGTTAAATTAATTTATTTTTAAATACTTTATACTCACCCCTAACGGTGACTATTGAATTATCAATTACATCACATTTCGCGTAACTATGAGCATCTATTTGGGTTCTCTTACCGATATTAACACCAGGAAAAATACTTGCTCTAGTTCCTAAGAAACTTTCATTTCCAACCGATGAATTTCCGTTAACGGCGCAATATGGCGAAAGAACGCTACTTCTTCCAACTTGACTATCATGTCCGACACTACAATGCACATTTATAGCTACGTTACTTCCTACTTTAGCATTAGAGTTTACTATAGAAAATGGACATAAAACTACTCCTTCTTCTACTTTTGCTGTTTTAGCTATATAACAGGAGGAATGAATGTATGTAAAAAACCTTGCCCCTTTAATCGATAGTTTTTCAAATATGATCTCTCTAAATTTAGGGTTACCAACCGTGATTAAATAATGACAACTAGGATCTACTTTATGTTCATCTACCGTCCCTAACAATTTTAGATCGCAGTTGACTAGATCTGCGCGATCATCTAAAACACCAATGACCTCTATTCCAGATAGATAGCCCATATTAATATCGTGATTAATATATTCGTATATTTCAGAAAAGAAACCACCTGCTCCCACATAAATTAAATTAATCATATTTAGTACCGCTAAATTTTTTCATTGTAGCGTGATCTGCAGAATTGATGTCAGAGCGCTTTAATACCTTTAATACAGTCAGCGCTAATATTTTTAGATCTAATACAAAAGATTGGTTATCAACATACCAAACATCTAGCTTAAATCTTTCTTCCCAAGATATATTATTTCTACCATTCACTTGAGCCCAGCCTGTTATTCCTGGCTTAACTTCATGGCGTCTAACTTGCTCATCATCATAATGCTCAAGATACTCAACCAAAAGCGGCCGAGGCCCAACTAAACTCATATCACCATTTATTACATTTAACAATCCTGGCAACTCATCTAAACTCGAAGAGCGTAGAAATTTCCCAAACTTTCCCAACCTAACTTCGTCGGGAAATAACTCACCACCACTGTCTCTTTCATCACTCATAGAACGGAATTTTAATAAATAGAAAACTTTTCCATGTAAACCAGGCCTAGCTTGACGAAAGAAAATTGGACGACCGATAATAAAGTATATGAGTAGTGCTACACAAATAAATACTGGCAATGCACCTATAAAAGCAATAATTGCAGTTACTAAGTCAAAATACCTTTTCATGTTCTCACCACTCGATTAAATACATCTATGAACTTACTTACGCCAATTTCAAGAGATAAATTATCGTTATAGAAATCACGCGCACGATCACCTAACACTTCTAACTCCTCCTTATCTTTACTCGCAAAGTTCGAATAAGCAGCAGCTATAGCTTTTACATTTGAAGGCTCACAAACTTCTCCACAAGAAGATTTACTCACTAATCCCGCAGCATCTCCTTCAACAGCCATAATAATCGGCTTTCCAAGCGACATATAAGCTTGAGTTTTTGAAGGAATAGTAATAGTAAACAGTATATCCTTTCGCAAGTGGACTAATAAAACATCAGCCTGCGCTAATACTCTGCCAACTTCATTCATTGATACTCTAGGCAAAAAATATACATTAGGTAAATTCTCACTTTGAGCTAAACATTCAGCATTCGACTTTGCAATCCCATCTCCAATAAAAACTAGATTGAATGCAATGTCTTTTGATACCTCCTTGACAGCGAACACTAGACTACTTAGATCTTGCGCATTCCCCAGATTTCCAGCAAAAACAATATTGAACCCACTGGGTAACTCGACGCTCCTTTCGAGAACCGGATTTCTAAGCGAGCCTTCGTCTGCCCAATTATAAATAACTTCAATTTTAGTGGAACTAATGCCTCTAGATTCAATTGCAGCTTTAAAACCTGGAGATAATACAACAATAGCATCAGCTCGACGATAAATAAAATCGCAGATTTTAGCCACAAAATTAAGTAACTTTTCGTTGCTGATCATCCCGGTAGACCTTAGAGTATCAGGCCACAAATCTTGAACATCTAAAACTAATGGGGCCTTTTTAAATTTACTAAGTACCCAAGAGGATAAAAGCGTTGTTAAGGGGGGATGATAAGAATATATAACATCAGGTCTTTTAACTTTTATTAATCCCAAGATACAAGATGATAATGCAAAGCTCAGATAATTTAACATTCTCTTTAATCCGGAGCTATTATGACTTGGATAGAGTGCGACTCGGTGAATAACAACTCCATCAATTTTTTCTTTTAAATAAGGCTTAATTTTATAACCTTGGTAAACGTTACCACCCGGATAATTTGGAAATCCTGTAAGCACTTCAACCGAATGTCCTTTCTTCACTAGTTCCTTAGCAAAAACAAGACCTTTTATTGCAGGTTCAGGATCAAACCACTGTGTAACTATCAGTATTTTCATTTAGAAAAATTTTCCATATTAAAATTACCGCCAATCGTAGCGAGAAAAATCTTCTAGATTGCGCCAACGATTAGTCAACTTAGCAGTCCCCATAATTAATTTAGTGACTCTTAATGAAGTATTTTCTACGGTGTACTCAGCCGGTAACTCTCTGTTAGCGTAAATAGCAGATTCTTGAGTAACAAGCTCAACACAATTGAGTAAAACGTCGGGATTTAATCCAGATATTACTATTGAACCAGCATCTAAGGCTTCAGGCCTTTCTATTGAATTGCGTAAAGTCACAGCAGGAAAATTTAACATTGCAGACTCTTCGCTGATTGTCCCGCTATCAGAAACAGCACAAAATGACTCTTTCTGTAATTTATTATAATCAAAAAATCCAAATGGCTTTAAGAATCGAATATCGCGCTCGCCAAAATCAAAATCCAATTGTTCAAGTCTGTTTTTAGTCCGTGGATGCGTAGAAACAACAATCGGATAAGCATATTTATCGTAAAGTGCATTTAAGCATTCAACTACCTTACGCAAACTGGTTTTATTATCGACATTCTCTTCTCTATGAACGCTAATTATAAAGTACTTTTTATGCTCAAGGTTTAGTTTATTTAGCACATCGCTTTTATCGATCGCTTCCTTTTTCGAATTAAGTACTTCAAGCATAGGAGAGCCAGTAACGTATATAAAACGATGACTTAATCCTTCGCTAATTAAATGTCGCCTAGCGTGCTCTGTATAAACTAAATTAAAATCAGCAAGATGATCTACAAGCTTACGATTAATTTCTTCAGGCACATTAGCATCGAAGCTGCGATTTCCTGCTTCCATATGATAGGTTGGAATTTTCATTCTCTTTGCCATCATAATTGCAATTGCACTATTCGTGTCACCAAGTACGAGTACAGCATCAGGCTTTTCTTTTAGGATCACTTCTTCAGTCTTAATTATAATCTCTCCTAAGACCTTACCTAAAGATGAAGTATCAACATTTAAAAAATAATCAGGCTCCCTTACTCCTAACTCATCAAAAAAGACTTGATTAAGTTCATAATCATAATTCTGCCCTGTATGAACAAGCTTATGCTCGGTAAATCGCTCTAACGACTTCATAACAGACGCTAATCTAATAATTTCGGGTCGCGTCCCCAAAATAGTCATTACTTTTAATTTTTGCATTTATAAAACCTTATGATTGATCGTATCAGGTTTGCTAGGGTCAAATACTTCATTTGCCCAGAGCATCACGATCATTTCGTCATCGCCAATATTTTTTATATCATGAGACCAACCTGGCACAGTTTCTACAACTTGAGGATCAGCACCATCAACCTCAAGACTATAATAGTCATCGGTAACTATATTTCTAAATCCAAATTTTGCTTTGCCTTTTATCACTAAAAATTTTTCATTTTTGGAATGGTGATAATGACCACCTCTGACAACGCCAGGATGAGCTGTAAAATAAGAAAACTGACCTGAATCTTTTGTCTTGAGCATCTCTACAAATACACCACGAGGATCTTCATGCTTTACCAACGGATAATTAAACTGTTCTGGCTTAAAATAACTTATAAAAGTTGAATAGAGAGCCCTCTCGAAGCCGACCCCAACTTTTTCAATACATAAGCTATTTTTGCTCTGCTTAAAAGCTAGCAATTTACTATGTAGTTCACCTACGGTTACTTGATACGTTTGCGTCACTGCGCATTCGTGAAATTTTGCAGCACTATCAGCATCAATATGTGATATAAACGCCTCGACGACATCGTCAATGTAAACCAAATTAATAGTCGCTGAAGCATCATTAATTTGAACAGGTTTGTCGTTAGCAATATTATAACAAAAGGTGGCTACTGCGGAATTGTAGTTAGGCTTGCACCACTTACCAAACACGTTAGGTAAGCGATAATTATAAACTGAAATATTACTTGAGTTGGCAAGGCTATGGAGCTTTTTTTCAGCTTGTTTTTTACTAACTCCATATGGATTGTCTAATTCTGCTTGGATTGAACTAGTATATATAATACTTACCTTATCTGTTCTACTACTAAGCCTCTCGCAAATAATCTCGGTGAGCAATGCGTTTCCTTTAAAAAAATCGCTATCCTCTTTCGGTCTATTTACGCCAGCCAAATGAAAAACAAGGGTGGCATTATCAATTTTAGCAAGCATGTCACTTTCGCTATCTTCGCGAGTCACGCTTACGGGGTTGTGACCGAGCTCCTTAAGCCTTACAACTAGATTTTTACCTATAAATCCATTCGCACCAGTTACTAGAATGCTCATAGCTTACTCACTTCAGTTTTTATAAAATCAAGTTTTAATAATAGTTTTTTCATCCCATCAACATCTAATCTTGTAGTATTGTGCGAGTTATAGTCCTCAGCCTCTGAAATTGTGCCTTCTCCCTTATCTACAAATTTACCGTAATTTAAGTCTCTTAAATCAGGAGGCACTCTATAATACTCCCCAAGATCTTCGGCCGCAGCCATTTCTTCTCGGCTTAATAACGTTTCGTACAGTTTTTCACCATGGCGAGTACCAATAACTCTAACTTCATGACTATCGGCATTATAAAGTGAGAATAATGCCTTTATTAACACATCGAGAGTTGCAGCAGGAGCCTTTTGAACAAACATATCACCATTTCGAGCATTTTCGAATGCGTATAATACTAAATCAACGGCATCCTCAAGTGTCATCATAAAGCGTGTCATGCGGGGATCCGTTACTGTAATTGGACTCCCTTCTTTTATTTGCTTAGAAAATAGCGGAATTACTGAACCTCTAGACGCCATTACATTCCCATATCGAGTACCACTAATAACCGTTTTCTTGTCATCAGCATGACGAGACTTTGCAACCATGACTTTTTCCATCATGGCTTTAGAAATTCCCATTGCATTTATAGGATATGCAGCTTTATCAGTACTTAAACAAACCACCCGGCTTACTTCATTTTGTATAGCAGCCTCAAGCAGATTTTCTGTGCCTATGATATTCGTTTTCACGGCTTCCATAGGGTGGAATTCACAAGAAGGTACTTGTTTAAGCGCTGCAGCATGAAAAATATAGTCAACACCGCGAGTAGCATTTAAAATACTGCTATAATCTCTCACATCACCAATATAGAACTTCAACTTATCGCTGTTATATTTTATTCGCATGTCTTCTTGCTTTTTTTCGTCTCGACTAAATATCCTAATCTCCGACAAGTCACTTTGAAGAAACCTTTTTAGTACTGCATTCCCGAATGAACCAGTCCCACCTGTAATTAACAAAACTTTATTATTAAAAATCGACATATAAATCTTTCCTAATATTTTAAATCTGATTTAAATAGATGTTTTTTAGCGTTCCACTCAGGATAACTTATTAAAACAGCTCGATATGGACCTTTAAATACGAAAAAGCTACCAGCAGAAACACCAACAACGCCTAGGCGTCGTACCGCACTCTGAAAATCTTCAATTTTTCCTGCGCCTCCAAGTATTGTAATTGGTATACTTACAACATCACGCACTTTCTCTGCGAAATCTAAATCATAGCCTGTCATCATACCGTCATTATCTATTGAATTAATAACTATCTCACCAGCGCCCAAACGCTCAAACTCTGTAACTAGCTCTAACGCGTTTTTCTTCGTATTGAAGGTACCATTGTGTGTCCAAACATCATATTTTTTACTAAATAGCTTTTTCTTTACATCTAAAACTACAACGACACTTTGTGCACCAATTTCATTGGATATTTCTTGTATCAATTTAGGCTCTGCAATCGCTGCTGAGCTGATTGCTACTTTCTCTACCCCTAGTGAAATAATCTTTCTAGCTTGCTCGGCGGTTTTTACCCCACCGCCGTAACATAGCGGCATCCTACATTCCGCCGCAAGCCGGCGAATAGTCTTAAAGTCAGGCTCAACAGCGTTCTTTGACGCATCAATATCAAGAACAATCAACTCATCAGATTCTTTTTCGTTAAAAATTTTAACTGCATTGATCGGATCGCCAACGTACTTTGGGTCTTTAAACTGTTGCGTCTTTACTAGGCCTTTATTTTGGATGAGCAAACATGGTATTACTCTAGGTCTTAACATTTTTAGATTTCCGCAAAATTACTTAATAACTTAACACCACAATGGTGACTTTTTTCTGGATGAAATTGAACACCATAGACATTTTCATTTGAAACAGCACAGGAAAACTCTACACCATAATGAGCACTTGCTATTGAGTTGGAGTCATTTTTGCAGTCAAAATAGTAAGAGTGAAGAAAGTAAAAGTCTGCTTCATTTTCCATTCCCGCGAACAGCGGGTTATTATTAATCGGCGAAACGTCATTCCATCCCATATGTGGAACAGCTATAGATTCGCTCAATCCTAAGCTGGCGAATGCTTTGACTTTACCAGGGACCCAACCTAGCCCTTTTAAATTTCCTTCCTCGCTACTGTCGGCTAACATTTGCATTCCAACACATATTCCCAGCACTGGAATTCTGTCAACCAAAACCAATTCCTCTAACGTATCTTTCATTCCAGAATCTTCGAGTCTTTTAATCGCATGATCAAATGCACCTACACCAGGCAAAATTAACTTGCTTGCACCTTTTAGTGCATCAACGGTTTGTGCTATCTCCACCGGTATGTGCAGCCGTCTAAATACGTTTTCAAATGCCGTGATATTGCCTAGGCCATAATCTACAATTTTGATCATCTGAATAACCTTTTTTCTAAACCAAGTAGGCTCATTATTCTTGCGCCTATGCCAATCATAAAACGTTTATTTTTATAATCAGTTGCCACTTTATTCTTACCATTAAAAATTACTTCTAGTTCCTCAACGCTGAGATCTAGTTTATGCGCTACGTATTCAAACTCCGACTTGAGGAACTTTTCATCCATTTCAGGTCGAGAAATCCTTTCGAGCGCTTCATCTCGAGTCATTTGGCCTGTCATTATCAAACTCGAAAAATGTGCTCTCCTTTTTTCATATCCAAATTTCCTTGGCATCCAATAATCTTCATAGAAGCGTGTAAATCGAGACTCATGGTGTTTATGCTTAAACTTTTGCCAACCGTATAATTTATTTAGAGTTTCTTCTGCTTCACTTTTTTTGTATGGTAAATTGTTAAGTGGTTTAACAACTTCCATTCCAAATATATACTTGTAAACAAGCTTATATACGAAAATATCAACAATAGGAAATGACTTTAACTTCATATTTCCAAACTTGTCATTGATGTCCTTAATTAATAATTTATCTATTCCTGGATATGCACCCCATTCTTCAGGTTCTCTACAACACTCAGTAGAATAGTTAGCGCCGGTGAGTACATACTTAATTTTGTTTGCTCTTGCAAATTTATAGAGCGCTGAAAAGAAAGCTGTGTCTTGAGGGAAGTCTTGATCTGCTATTTGAGACTTTAGAAAAGCAGTCTGCATACTTTTCATTTCTTCCCAGTTTATAACTTCTGTATATAAGTCAAGTCCTAACCCATTTACTAGTTTCTCAATATTCCCAACTGCTCTGTCAGTATTCCATCCGGCATCAACATGAAACAAAAGTGGTCTCAATCCCATTACTTCTTTAGCCACATGTGCAGTGTAAGAACTGTCAAGCCCTCCACTCAAACCAATTATACAATCGAAATCCTTTCCCTCTCCTTCTTTTTTAATTTTTTGAGCTATACGCATTAGATTACGCTTACCGACTTCACCGGTATCCCAGCTCGGCTTTATATTATTCTCGAAATTACGACAATACTCACATACTCCATCTTCATAAACTACTAAATTTGGATCACTTTCATCCATAATGCATCTTTGACAAATACTGTAATTCTTCATAATTTAATACCCTATACTTCAAGTCGCTTTGCTAATTTCTTGTAATCTAAGTGCTCAACAGCTATGTCATACGATTGCTTTCCACTTAATTTAACAAGTTCCCTATCGCCTTCAATTTCTAAAAATGTTTTAATCAAGTCATCTTGATTAGAAACGAGCCACCCTGTGCCGCCAAGGAGATCTATATGACTTTTTACCTTATCTAATACCGTGGCACAGCGACAGCACAAGCTCATTTGCATCGTTGCTGATTGGGAACCTGGTTGAACATAAACATCAGAAGCACATAAAAGAGCTCTTAACTCTTCTGCATTTTTCCAACCGAGATACCTAATTCTTTCATCCGACTCTATAATTCTCGAAGCTTCTTCAGTTAAATTTTCAGAGATCTCGCCGACTATAAAAAATTTAAACTGGTTAGATTTTATTTTATTGAATGCCGTTAATGATTCAATTAGTTTCTTCTTTCTATCAAATTTTCCCGTTTGAATCATCAGTACGTCGTCATATTTTATACCATATTTCTCTCTACAACTCTCTCTAACAACAGCATACTCATCATCATCTAATATTCTTCCCCCTAAATAGAACATTTCAATTTTGGACTTGGGTATTCCATACATATCTATGCAAAAATCCTTAACTTCAGCTGTTAAACAAAGAATTTTACTTAGATAAGGTAAAGCTTTCGTGATAATAGATTTATAGAATAGCTTATGAAGCAAATATTTTGACATAACCGTTCGAGCGCTATTATGAGCGTCTTCATGACTATCAGCATAAAGCTTTACGTTTTTATTTATTTTTTTATATTTAATCAAGCTCATTAGCTCCCAGCCACAAAGCCCGTGAAAAAGTACTGCGTCAGGTTTCTCTTTAACTAGAATGCTTAGCACGCCTTTGTGCATCCTTAACTTTCTTGCTAGAAAACTTGGCAAGTATTTTGTGTAAGGTAAACGTATAACTTGTGCGCCCTCAGATCCTAGATACGATTTAGGTTCTGTATACACCAAAGAATTATTCTTGCCTATAGTTTCTGTTGAAGCTATTACAAGAACCTTGTGACCATCTATTACATTTTGCCGGATTAGCTCATTTTCTTGATACGAAAAATCATCTATATAAAAGCAGGATAAACAACAGTGAATAATTTTCATTACTTACGCTCCTCATCATACATACTTAAAAACTTAGTAGGATCATTAAAGTAATCACTATACTTTAAAAGTTTTTCGTCCGGCCACTCCCACCACAAACTATCTAATAATGAATCTATAATATTTGAGTCAAACCTCATCCTTATTAATTTTGCTGGATTGCCTGCGCATATAGAATATGGGGGTACATCCTTAGTAACTACAGAGCCCATGCCAATAACCGATCCTGTTCCAATTTTCACACCACTCTTAATAATAACACGCTCGCCTATCCAAACATCACTACCAATTCTGGTCTTGATTTCTGGATTATATTCAAATAATGAATATTTTTTTTTAATGCTATCTTTATGTGAAAGAAATGCTGGACTCGTTGAAACAAAATGCAATGGATGTGAAGCACCACCAATTGATACATCACTAGCTATCGAACAAAAAGCACCAATTTCTGTGTTTATTAATGAACAGTCATAGCCACAAAATGAGTGTTTACCTACAGTGCTATTCACAACCAATGATCCAGGCTCAATAGTTGATGTCTTGCAAATTACAGAGTTCTTTATAGATGGAATTCTCAGGCGCTTTAATACTTTAGATATAATATACTTAACCATTGCTTCTCACTTTTATTTTATAAAACTTCTTTTATTTTATTTATGAATTTTCAACTTAGACTGATAACCAAACAAACTAATTAAAATCATTATCACCCAAAATTGGTTTGCATAGAAAATTGAACCACTTACCAAAACGAACGTTCCATACTGAAAAAAAAGCAATGCTAACCAACCAATTTTATTATCAACGATCACATTAAATGCAACAATGGTTGCGTAACAATATAAAAATAGGAAGCAAACTCCACCAATGACTCCTAAAGCCATAAAAGATTCAACGATTAAATTATGCGGATATGAAGCATGTGGATACCAGGCTCCATAAAGCATATTCTCCAAAAAAGACGACATAGAATCTGCTAGCAATGTATTTCTTGCACTATCAGAGAAAAAACTACTGGAAATCCGCTCGATCATATAGATTTCTGCACCAGCTAGTATAAATAGTAACGACGCAACTACAATGGCTAATGCACTATACTTTAATAAATATTTAGCTTTAAAACTTAAAGAATAACGTAGAAAAATAACGGCCACGACAATTCCAAGCGAAAGCACTGGCCCTCGTGACCCAGCGATAAGCAAGCAAAAACTCGAAAATAAAAATATGAATATAGTTATTACTTTTTCTAACTTTGTTAAACTAATTTGTCTATACGTCCAAACACTCAAAATTATAGCGGTTAGTGCTAAATGCCCGTAAGCTATAGGATTAAGTGTATCGGTCTCCAGTCTACCCGACAATAAAGTGGAAGGTTCTATCTCACTTCCAAGAGCAATTAAAGTTACAATTAGTCCAAACAAAGAAACTATTAACAATCTATAAGGACTTATAAGCTTAATTACATTAATTCGACTTCCTAAACAGGCGGTTGCGGGTAAAAAGACAACTCCAATGGAATAAAATATTACTTCAAACCAGTCAAAAGAAAAAGAGTCATAATTCAATAGGAATTCAAAAAGCAACCTTGTAAGAAACAACCCCCAAAAACAGAACCAAATGAGATTGAAAACTTGCCAACCTCCGCTTCGGTTTCGAAGATTCAATACGAATAGAAAAATAGCTGAAGTAAGAACGAGAGCTCTAAACGGGACACTTAAAACCCGATTCTCAATACTAAGTAATATAGACAACCCAGCGACAATTGGATAACCACTTAAAGTACTTACCAACAAAAATTCAAACGTTAATCGAGAGAATCGAGAACTACTATTTTTCATGTTGGCTTATTCTAAAAATCGCACCATTGTTTGTTAGTAATGCTTTATGCCAATTTAAAAAATTTCTTTGATTAACCGGTGATAGTGTGTCGTTTGTCACTTTACTGCTTTCTAACAGCAATATATCGTTAGTTATAAGGGATTTTAGTTGCTCATTGTCGTTACCCAATAACCCATTAATAACTAGATCTACACTATTTGAAGTGAGCCTATATCTGACAAGACTAGATTCAAACCATTCAACGTCATCTAACATTCGCGCTTTAATACTTGGTTCGATATTTTTAGCTAACATTGTTCTCCACTTAGAAGCGGCATTATTTAGTCGACTTAATGACTCATCAAGCCCTCTAAAATTCTCAATTAACACGTTATCCTCGAACAATAATGGTATACTTTGCAGTCCACCAGTTTTAAACTGATTGAATATTTCTATATCACTAATTTCTCTCGACTCCCCCCAAAAAATTGTCTTGAATAAATGATAATTTAACGAGTCTTCTCCAAATAATTCTTTTGCATTATCAATTGAATGCATTACTTCATCGTAGATGCTTTCCCATTCCATAGCATATTTACCATATCTTTTAGAAAAATATTTATGCTTTACCGCATCTCCAACTAATTTGCGACTATAGCTTGGATCCATATTTTTCCACAACATTTTAGAAAAAAGTTGATTAGTAAGTCTACGAGGCCCTGGATTCTCATACAACGGATGCATATATGCTACTAGATTCTTGTTAAATTTACTAAGCTGCAGAAAAGAATCTTCTATATTTAAATGATCTGTGATTGCTAGTGCGGCGAAAGCACTATAATTGTAATAATCTACTGTACCGTAGTTATTATCACTTTGTTTGTCCCATTCGAGTATATTCTTGTATATTGTGTTATTACTTTGATGCTCATCTAAACTCTCAAATATGGGTTTCGACCAAGTTCTCTCATTTAGATAAAAGATATGAATGTAATCAGAGAGAGCTAAATTATCAAGTAAATCTAGTCTCGTTGGTGCAATCCAAGTATTAAAATAGCTAATACCAGCAACTACTACCTTCCGGTCTAATAACTGATTTTTAAATGCAACGTCTAAATGTTCTTGAACTCTAAGATAAAATAATAAAAGATTATCTGTGTTGTTCCCCGTACTTAATGCATCGTCGCTTTGGTCAAAAAGATTAACTCGGCTATCTTCTGGCCAAATATTTAAAATATCGATTTCATTTAAATCGCCACCATCGGCTAATCTCTCGATTAACCTTTTAGAAAAATATTCTGCCGATTCTGCATTTGAAAAAGCCGGGTTGTAATAGGTACCAGCGCGAGGAATTTTTTTCCGTTCGCCGTTAACTAAAGCAAACCACTCTGGATGTTTTTCATACAACCCCTCTTCTGAGTAAATTTCTTGCAAAATCTGATGACCTCCTCCCCAAGTTTTAATACCTAAAGTATTTTTTAATATATAATTTCCTGGTCCAGTCAAATTAAATCTATTTCGAGCTAACCATAACAAATAATCTCTGGGGAGCGGTTCTTCATTAAATATCCAAAAACCGCGATTTACTGTTTTTGGATCTTCCATAACCTCATAGTTTCCAACAGATTCCGTTGGTAAAGTTACCTCTCGATGATCATACCAAGCAAATCCCTCTGACTCTAAGAGTCGATAAACACCATAAAGAACTCCCTGTTTCGCAGGAGCGTATATTTGAACACTTTCGTCGGACTTTGCTAAATAGTAGCCTTGTGTTGAGAGTTTTTGATATTCTTTTTTTTGCCATTCCCCTTCCGTGATGAGTTCGCTATCCAAAGTATCGCTGATTTTCAAATATAAATGAGGTAAAGGTAACTTATATTCTTTCTCTTGCAAAAAACTTACGGAATGACCTATCATGTCAAAATGACTGATTATTTCTTTAACCGCAAAAGCTACTGTAATAGCGTTTTCATAACTTTCCCCTTCTCCAACTGTACTATATTCTGAAGCATTTATTGCTTCTTCAAGTGTTGAAAATGGATAAATATCGGCTACTACTAATTCAGGAAAATTAATCTTAGAAGTAGCTCTAATTCCACTTGTGTCTTTACATGAAATTAACATTAGCATAATAAGTAAAATAATATTAATTTTTTGCATAATACTTCACACTCCAGCGCCTAAAGATCAAACGGTAATATACCTAAATGTTTGGTATAAATATCAAAAGATAACAAAAAAAACTTAAACCAATTAGCAAACATAACCCAACAATTTTTAATTTGTCATTTTTTCTGAGTTCTATTACTTCTAGAATAAGTAATAGATATACGAAATAAAAAATGTAACCGGATATAGCGTAGGCTTCGATAATAAAAGGTTTATTCAGATAAACTATGAGCAACAATGAACCAACTCTCAATACCAAGCCGAAAACATGTAGCATTAGCGCTTTCTTTTGGTTATTTGTTATATTCAATACCATTGAAACTGGGGAAGATATCATTTGCAATATGAACCAAGGAGTAAACCATACAACCATATTTCCGGCCTCTTTCCACTCACTGCCAAATATCACAGGAAAGTAGTATGGAGCGAAAAACCCTACAAGAGCAAGTGGAACTACTGCAATTTTCAAGAGATTATAAATAGTTAGCTTTGTAAACTCAGGTAAGCTACCTGTTCTATAAGTCTCTGGAGCAGTTGCTAAATATACTTGACTAATCGCGGTTCCTATTAGTGAAATTGGTGCTCCCATCACCCGAGTCGCTAACAACAAATACCCGGCTGTTGGTCCAGCAGTATAACCAGCGATCAATAGTATTGGTAACTCAACTGCGGCTGTGTTCGTTAATGCCTCTAAGCTCGAAAATTTAGGATAGTTTTTATACTTAGCAAAGGTGTTTTTTAACTTTCGAATGGATATTTTAACGGAAATCGATTTGAATTTTGAAATATTTCTCCGGAATAAATTTATGCTGGCTGAAGCATTTCCAGCGAGACTCCCTAATATCAAGCCAATACCTGAAGCCTGTATAATACCAAGCACTATTTGCAATCCAACGTAGCTGCTAGCTTGAAGCATTCGGCTCTTTGCGATTATCGAAAATTGCTTTTCTCGGATTGCCCAGTATTGAACAGCTCCAAATATACAAATTAAAAGCACACCCAGCGGTACCCAATTTTTAACCTGCACTAATGCACTACCTCCTAAACTGATAAACAGTTCAACCGGAGTAAATAATGCAATTAAAAATAAAACGCATGATATTATAAAACAGCTACTAAGGGCTAAAACAAAAACATCAAACGCCTCATCATCAGTCTCAGCGGTAGGTATGGCAATTTCAAATCGCAAACATGATGATACGGAACAAATCGAGAGTAGTGACAAAAAAACGGCAAATTCGTTAAAGTTCTCTGGACTATAGATCCTTGTGATAATAGGTAGTGCAAGAACGCCTAAAATTTGCGCAACAACAGTTCCACCAATTAGCAATATTACTGAAGAGAAGAAAGTGCTCTTAAGAATTTTATCTTTTAGTATTATGAGCCAGGATAGCATTTTCAAGTAATTCAATATCTTCAATTAAATAGGGGTGCATTGGTAAACTAAGCACTTGATTCACAACTTTTGAAGCGACAGGAAACTCGTCATCTAATTGGTTTAAATTTTGAAAAGCCGGTTGTTTGTGCAAACAAGTACGATAATAAACCATAGTAGGAATACCTACTTCACTAAAACTTGCAGATGCTAGCTCGCGCTCCTTAAGCTTTAGCGTATATTGTGCCCACGAGCTATAACAACCGCTCTCAACTTTAGGTGTTTCATATATTCCGTCAAATATTCTAGAATAAAAATTAGCTACAGTATTTCTATTTTCTAACTCCAATGGAAATATAGAAAGTTTTTCTAATAAAATCGCGGCTTGAATTGTATCTAGCCTACTATTCAAGCCAATTCTTACATTGTCATATTTATCACTACCTTTACCATGAACTCGTAATGATTTAATTATTTCTGCTAGTTCATCATTATTTGTAAAAATTGCACCACCATCTCCATAGCACCCAAGAGGTTTAGCTGGAAAAAAGCTGGTAGTCGCTATATCTCCAAAGCTACCCGCTTTTTTTCCATTAATTTCACCTCCAAATCCTTGTGCTGCATCTTCAATCAGTTGTAAGTTATATTTTCTAGCAATCTGTTCAAGGTTTTCGAAGTCCGCGGGAAGTCCAAACAAATCTACAGCAATTATTGCCTTCGCATTCATTTTCCCTTCAGCTATAACACTTTCTATTTTTTGTTCTAATGAAATAGAACAAATATTGAAAGAGTCACGATCTATATCCACAAATACAGGAGTCGCTCCAACCAAAGCAATGACTTCTGCAGTAGCAAAAAAAGTAAATGTTGGGCAAAAAACCGCATCTCCCGGCCCTATATTCAGCGCCATTAATGCTAACTGAAGAGCGTCCGTTCCATTTGCGCAAGTTATTACATGCTTAGTACCTACATAATGAGACAACTTATCTTCAAGCTCATAAACTTCTGGCCCCATAATATAAGTACCATGCTCAAGGACCTTTGAGATTCTATTATCAATATTAAGCTTAACATGCTTATATTGCTTCTTTAAATCAATGAATTCAACAATATTAATCATAAACTCCTACACTACTAATTAAACATAAAATATAACGTATAAATCAAACTAAAGGTAATTTGACGCTACTTAAATTGACGAGCCGGATTTCCGAACACCGTAGCGGAATCTTCAACGTCTTTAAGAGCTATAGCCCCTATCCCGACTGTAGCGTCTCTCCCGATAGTCAACCTTTGCCGTACACATGAGTTAGGAGCTAATTTTGCATTTTCGCCAACAAAAACGTAACCCGATATTCCAGCTTGTGCTATTACCAAGCAATTATTATTCAGTGTACAGTCGTGAGCAATATGGACCAAATTATCTATTTTAGTACCCTTACCGATAACAGTCTCACCGTATATACCTCTAGCTATGCAAGCGCTAGAGCCTATTTCCACATTATCTTCAATAACAACGCCACCTACTTCCTGCTGTTTTATTCGCTTTTTGTTAACTTCAAAAAAATTAAAGCCCCCGACTCCTATTGAAGTGTTTGCACCTATATAACAATCTTTGCCAATCTTAGTGCCAGACTTAATAACAACATTGTGATCTATAAAAGTCCCTTCACCTATTTCGACATCTTCTTCTATAACGACATTCTTTCCTATATATAGTGAACTAGGCAGTGGTTTACATTTATAAAGCTCTTTAAAACCGATAGTTTCTTGAACCTTCCTTATAATATTATTCATCTCAAATTTTGGATTATCTACCACATAGCAATTATATCCTTCTACTACTTTATTCGTAATAAGGATCAATGAATCAAAACACTTTGGAAGTTCACCTTTTAAATATATACAAATACTAAATTCTGCGGCGTCACTAGGATCTGATATCGAATGTAACTTTTTATCTAAAACACTGCTACATATTTTTGTGTCTCTCACTCCCAGCTCTCGCAATGTAATATTTTTATTAAACCATCTGCTCATTTTCAGCTCCAAGTAACTTCAAATAAAATCTTAAATTATCTTTAAATTATTTCATTTAAAAAAGGATGAGCGTTTGAATTTGCTCTTATAACGCTTTGCTCTCGAATCGAGCTAACTATTTCAATGCTTGGTAACGCTTCTTCAAGCTTAAAGCCTTTCCCTGAAAGGATAGCCTCGTAACTTAACGTGTGAAGGTCGGTGAACCCCCCTGAAAACTCTAACTCTTCGCCATCAACAGTAATCGAACGAAAAGTTCTTTGCCCAGCAAGCTTTATACTTTCAGGTATATGTTCATAGTTTACTGACAAAAACCAACGCACTCTTGCATTTTTAAACTCTATATAACCGGCATTTGTATCAACTTTTTTAAAATGCGTTTCATTTAGCTTAGCAGCTCCAAATATCCAGCCTAGCATATCAAAAAAGTGGACACCTATATTTGTAGCAATACCTCCAGATTTATTTTCATCCCCTTTCCAAGAATTGAAATACCAGTTCCCCCTGCTAGTTAAATAAGTCAAATCTATATCAAATACTTTATTTGGATCTGTTGCAAGTTGTCTCGACACTTTATTTTTCAATTCAATAATAGATGGGTGAAGTCGTAATTGAAGAATATTATAAACATTTCTATTAGTTTCAGACTCAATAATTCTTAATGCCTCAACATTGTGTGGATTTAAAACGAGGGGCTTTTCACAAATTGCATGTGCGCCTTGTCTGAGGGCAAAACGTATATGAGAATCATGTAAATAATTTGGTGATGCTATACTTATATAGTCAATAGGTGTACCCTTTCGTTTTAGTAGGTCTATGTGTCTATCGAACCTTTCAAACTCTACAAAAAAATCTGCATCAGGAAAATGACTATCTAAAATCCCTACGGAGTCATTCTTGTCTAAGGCAGCTAAAAGAGTGTTTCCGGTTTCACTAATAGCTCTCATGTGTCTAGGAGCGATATATCCGGCAGCACCAATCATTGCGAAGTTTTTCATATGTTTTCCTTAAAAATAGTATCTAAAGACAGAGTGTCATTGTTTTCTAACGCTCGAAAATATTACAAATAATATGGCTATGATACCACCTATAACAATACCAACTAAGACAATAATAGCTTTCATTGGTTTAGATTTTACCGCTGCTACTTTTGGTGGACTAATTATCTGAAATACATATTGCTCGCTCACTTCCGCCAGCATTAGGTTTTTATGTTGCTCCTCAATCAATTGAAAAAAAACAGTTTGTAAACCAGCTAGTTTTGTTTCACTTACTTTCTTTGTTAGATAATCAATGCTTTTTAAAGCGTTCTTTCTATCACTAATCTTTATATGCTCGTTAATCGCTTGCACAAGCTGCTGAGCCCACTTTTGTGCTAAAATTGGGGAATAATATTCTACAGAAATTGAAACTAGGCCTGTCTTCTTGTTTTCACTCAAACTGATTCGCTTTCTAAACTTTTCAAATAACAACCAACTATCCTTAGGACTAAGAGAGGCACCATTCATACTATCAAAATCCCTTACCCACTTTTTATTTTCAACATCATAAATATCTGGGTCTATAATTAATTCATTAGTTGCTCGATTCCAACCTTTTGCCGCATATACTTCAACTGCAATATCGTTGTCTTCAATAAACTTCTCTAAAAAGCCCCAAGTTTTGATTAGCTCCATAGCAATAACGGTTTTGTCTTCACCACCTGCACCACCTAGATTTATCCCAGCTAGCGATGCTAATCCGCCAAATTGACCAGCTAACTTAGCAAGCCCTCCTGCACCACCAGCCTGTGAAGCTGGCGCTAGAATAGCCGTGGATTTATATTCATTAGGCAGTGATAAGGCATAAAAAACTGAAGCGATGGCAAACACACCGGTCACCGCCATTATCAACCATTTACCCTGCCAAATGGCATTCCATAATTCTTTGAGATCAATTTCATCACTGGAGTCTGTTTGGCTAATCAAATTTGAGTTTAAAGTGGAGAGCATTCGCAACTGCGCCTTTAGCTCTTCATTTTCTTGCTCTAATTGTTTTTCGTCTTTTGTCATAGTTTTTTATCTTATTAATCTTTTTATCGAATGCTTAATTCAACACATACCGCCAATCGATGGCGAGGCGCAGTTTATCTTTAAACCGGTTGTAGCGGTCAAATTTTTTGTTAACTTGCTCTAATGACACATCAAATTCGCCCATGTCGCGGGTATGGTATCGCCAATTTAATTTAATATGCTTTAATTCACTGCTCGTTGGCGTAATGCTATGCTCAGCAACACTGGAATAATCCATTGAGTCTTTATTTAACAAAATATCCGAAACGCTTAAACTCAATTGCTGATAACGACTAAGTCGGCCAATTAAACCGAGTGAAGAAACTTTAGAGTCATTGTCATAAGTCGACCCAATGTTTCTTTGGTTAATTCTATAACCTTCTGGGTAACTTTCACTTTCGTAAGCGGCGCTCATTAGAGTGTTATCTAGCGACGTATTAGTTACCTCAGCAAACCATTGCCAGTGAGTATTGGCAACTTCAAAAGATGACGTAACACCATACTGATTAATATTTTTAGATGGTATTAACTGACTATCACTTTCACCATATTGACTGGCATATAGACTAATGGGATAACTAATTGGCAAATTCCAGCGTAAGTCAATTCCGGCGACTCTATCACCAGAACTTGGAGAGCCATCTTCACAACTGCCCAATAAGTCTGCGCCATCACTTTGTTCACATTGCTGGTTAGCCAATAAACTATCGAGCAAGCTACTCACCGATTCGGTGCGTGACGCATAATGGGCAATGCCATTCTCATCTAAATTGGTAAACGCTTTTCCACCCCAAAACGTATTCGCTCTTAAGGATAACTCGAGAGTCGAGTGAGGCTTAAAACTAAAACTCATGCCGGCTAACTTTTGATCTTTGACCATGCCATTGTAATAGCCGAGTTTTTTTTGATATTTTCGGGCTGATTCTGCTTTGCTAACAAAGCCTGCGAGTGTCCAAGGGCCTAACCATTTAACCAGTGGCAGCTCAAATGCATTGGCATAATTGCGCTGAATACTTAAACCTAATTGCGGGCGCGCATTATTGGATAATAAATTAGCCGATTGCCAGCTTGGCCCCCACCACTTTTCAATTGCGCCTGCGGTAATTGACCAATTATTTAAAACCACCGAAATATAGCTGCCATCGTATAGCGTGGACTCGCCATCGTAGCCTTTGTATAACCGAGTGACTTCAAGGTTCCAGGCTAACCATTTATTTAAGCCTTCGTTACTTGCATTTAACTCGGCTCGTCCACGAGCATCATCACCAAAGGAGCGAAAGACTTGTTCGCTATTGCTAGCTGAAACTCGTAACGTCCGTTTGGTTTTTCCTGAAAGCGCCATGCGTGCGGCATTTTTTACACGCCAATAAATGGCTTTATACTCAGGCGCTACTTGCTCTATGTTGGTTTGGTCTAAATCTCTAACAATGTTAGGCCACATAAGCGGATAAGTGGTTAGCGGACTTTTTACAATGCCGATATCCGCTAGTGTTTCTATATCTGCTCTTAAGTATTGATCTTGCGTATTTAACCAAGGCGCTGCGTTAAGCAAGCCGGAATTGAAACTGCATACTGTAGTGCACACAACTAAGCACAAACCAATTAACTTGCGCTGACTTTGCTTAACACCAAAACTCAGGCGAATAAAGTCAAAACTAAACCAGTTAGCTCCACTTAACACAGGCATAATAAAACTCAAGGCTTACTCGGGTTTTGCTTATTTTAAATTGTTAATTGCAGCAGCGCCGAGCGCTAACTGATAAACAATTTGACTCACATTGGTCCATAGCGTTAAGGACTTAATTCTATCTGTGTCTAGCGGTACAACGATGGTATCGCCGGCTTGTAGCATTTCATTTTGATGAGATAACCAACCACTTTGATTGGGTAAAAATACTGAGCCATCGGCACGTACTACATAAATTCGGTCGTCATCAGCGCGACTTGTCATACCGCCGCTAGATTCTAAATAGTCATCGAGTGTCCATTCACTACTAAAAATATGCGAAGTTGAGTGCTGAACCTCTCCCACTACAGAAATTTCTTGACGGAAAGTTGGCACAATTAGCCTGTCGCCATCACGCAACTGTAAGTCTTGTGACGTGCCCGTCATAATGTCATCTAAGGAAATCACTAATCGCCCTAAGGCTTCGGTGTTAGATAGCGCGTTTAAGAGTTTTTCTGCGTCTTGAATTGCACCACCTTTGCCAGCTTCTGCATTTTCTAATTCACTAGCGGCAATGTCTTCTCGCATACGAGCTTTTAAATCGTCTAACTGCTTTTGCTCGCGCTGCTTAAGATCTTCACGGGTAAAAACAGACGCTTGAATATGCGCCATAGAAGTAAAACCGCCCGCCCGCGCAATCACTTGGCTTAAGGTTTCACCGCGTTTAAATTCGTACAAACCTGGAAAACGGACTTCACCCTCTAGGGTTATGGCTAAATTATCGCTATATTCTGGCGTCGCGTAAACGGCAAGTTTATCTTTAGGTTGCAGCTCAAAATTTTTCACATTAGTTAACTCTTCTAACAGGTTGACATTAATGTGCGCTATTGTGGCGGTTTCTTGCGAAGTTAAATCACGCCGCGTAATTTCTGCATTACCTAAATAAGACGCTTCTTTTAAACCGCCTGCTAACAAGATTAAATCGCGAACTGTCATACCTTCGGTTAAAGGGTAAGTTCCCGGAAAACGGATATTGCCGGAAATATCGACTAAATTAACCAAACCACCATTGTGATTTTGCTCTTTTAACTTTTTAACCAGCGGATCGAGTACTCTACTGCGCGGACTTTTGTTTTTAACTAATTCTATTAGCTCATCACTTTTCTTTTCTGCTTCACCGGCTTCTAAAATCAGCGACCCTTTGCTTTCTTCATACTCTAAACGTTCAAGCATTTTTACTTTTTCTTTTTTCTGCTCTAGTTCATTAAGTTCTTTTTCAAAGCTTGAAAGCTTCTTTAATGAATACCAACTAAAAGTCATCACCTCATCCATTGGTTGCAGCTCTAAGTCTTGTGACTTATCTCCTGCTAGCAAGGCATTTAGCTCAAAGTGCAACACACTAATTTGGCGCAGTGGCATTTCTTTTCGAACCACAAGCGCGATATTGAGATCGGTATCTTCTTTAAAGTCTTTTACTGAAGTAATTAAGTCACTTAATTTTAACCCTTTGCTCCACTGAACCGAACGTGGCCGATGAAAAGTACCAGACAAAGTCACAACATTATCTAGCTCTTCTAATACAGTACTAATTTTTACTCTGTCGCCATTGTTTAAGCGAGTTTGACCTAGCTTTTGTTCGGATAAATCCACATCGACAACCGTGGTAAAGCCTTTTTTATTTTTACGCGTGATATGTGAAATATTGGGGTAAGCCTCAGCAGAGTAACCACCGGCAATTTTTATTAGCTCTTTTAATGAATCTTGTTGGGTTAACTCATAAATAGCGGGACGCTTTACTTCACCCTCAATTGCCGCAGTTTTACCTACTGGCG
Source organism: Aliikangiella aequoris (assembly GCF_053709105.1). Taxonomy (NCBI): domain Bacteria; kingdom Pseudomonadati; phylum Pseudomonadota; class Gammaproteobacteria; order Oceanospirillales; family Pleioneaceae; genus Aliikangiella; species Aliikangiella aequoris. The sequence goes on along the minus strand of NZ_CM132298.1, from coordinate 1,510,068 downwards.
GAATAAAAATCACATCGCCTGGCAGTAGTCGCACATCGTTTGAAGTATCGCCACGCTGTAATAAGTCGTATAAATCGAGAGTGGTAACGGTTTTGCCATTACGTTTAAGCTGAATATTACGTAGCGAGCCAATTTCTTTAACACCGCCACTCACAAACAAGGCATTAGTAATGGTGGATAAGGAACTGACCGTATACGAACCCGGTTGATGAGCTTCGCCTAAAATAAATACCCGAATTGAACGCAACTCACCTAAAGTGACAATTGCGCGTACCCCTATCATTTGCTGGTTAACACGCTCACTAATTAGCTGTTTTGCTTCGCTAAACTTAAGCCCAGAAACGGCAATGGGGCCTAACTCTGGAAAATTGATTTTACCATCACGGTTAACGCGTAATTCGTGGGACTGGCTTAACTTACCAAGCAAATCAACCTGAAAGCTATCGCCAGGGCCAACTACGTAGTCTACAGGGATGGGGATATTGGTTACCGGAGCGAAAGTTGTTGGCACACCAGCAAATAAATCGTAGCCATAAGGCTTTAAGGTTTTGTCATCACTTGCTGGGAGCTGTGTTTGATTTGATTTACTCTGAAATTGAGCTGACTCAATCACGCCGCGATCATTGGTGGTAACTGATGAGTTTCTTGGAACGACGGTTTGCACATCTTGAGTTGGCTGTGAATTTTTAGCACTATTACGCGCTTGTGAGCAAAGAGAATCAACATCATAACCGGCGGCTTTGGCCATTTGTCGTTGTTGCGGAGTAATGTTTTGACAGCGCTGCTGAATTTCTGAGGCGTCGACCGCATACACTTTAGTCGCACTAATTCCACTGAGGCCCAATAAGACCAGAAGACTCAAAGTATAGATGGTAATGTTTTTTACTGTTTGCATAGACTTACCCAAAAATCCAATTTCAAGATTGACTTTATTGTTTTAAAAACGCTTTTGCTTTAATTTACTAAAACTTGTTTGCTTGTCGATTGACTTAATTTGTTAATTCACTTGGCTAGTTGTGTGTTGAATAGACACGCTACCGCCCATGGGTTACGGCTCCCAACACGCCAAATTTGGTTAAATTTTATCTACTGCTAACCGTCAGACAGTATCATTTTCCGTCAGACAGTATCATTTTCCGTCAGACAGTATCATTTTCCATCAGACAGTATCAATTTCGGTCAGGCATCATCAGTTTTAACAAAGGGAGTTTAAGGTAGGCTATCTAATAAACGATAAAAAATTGCCCAACTTCTCCGTTATTTCGTGACAATGACTATCGTTAAAGTCCGTTTCTCAGATACTTGTTTTTTTGTTGCTTCTTATTAACCGTTGATTTTGTTAATAAAAAAACAAGAATATCCCTAAAAGTAATACTTTCAACATAACTGCATGATTCTAGCCCCAAATAGGCACTTATCAAATGCAACCTGAGAATAATTCGCTTTAACCAATTTACGCGATGATTCATTGCTTTGGCGCTTAAAACTCAATAGCGACACAACAAATAACAGCGACCACTAAATGTACGGTTATTTGGGGCGGAATTATACCTGAAGGTTATGTTAAAAACAGCCAAAAGCTGTTAAAAAAAGGGGAAAATATGACTTTAAAAGAATTTGTTAATTATCAATTGATTAGTATTTGCTCATTAGGCACAGGAACGCGGTTTTGCTTGCCTAAAAAGTCAATTAGCACCATGGAGCGCTGTTCTCCGTCTGGCATTTCAAAAATGCCATTGAGGCCTTTAAATGGCCCGTCTAAAATAACCACCGAGTCACCTGGCTTAAAGCAAGATAACACCTTCGCTTGCTGTGCCTTTGCGACTCCTTCGATTAAACTATTCACTAATTCTAGCGGCACTTTAGCAGCGCTACCCGCAAGCTTAACCCAATCACGAATACCGCGAGTCGACTTCACTTTATGCCACAGGCCATCAGTGGGTGCCACGTTAATAAAAACATAACCACTAAACATGGCTTCTTCAACAATTTTGCGTTTGCCTGCGCGAATTTTTTCTACCTTAATTAACGGCGTAAAGGCTTTAATACCTTGATTTTCAAGGTTTTCTATTGCGCGCATTTCTTGTTTAGGTTTACTGGCCGCTAAGTACCATTCTGTGTGGGTATTATGCATACTTTTTCGCTAATGTCTGTTCTGTTAATGACTGTTCTGTTAATGACTGTTCTGTTAATGACTGTCTCGTTAACCGTGCCGTTTACCGTATTAATTCATGCCTAACGCTTTACTGGTATTAGGCTGTGAACTGCTTGCTTCGCTATTTTTTTGTGAAGCCATAAAGCCTTGATTTTTATCATTTATTTCAGCTAAAACGCGTTCTACCCCGCCCTGCTTAAACTGTTCTCTGTAACCGCCTTTTTTTAGCTTTATATAGCTAACTCCTTGCACCAAAACATCATACAATAGCCATTGTTGAGCAACTTTTCTAACCTTAAAATCAACGTTAAAACTAGGCAACACATTGGGAACAAACTCAACCGTTAATAGCCCCAGTGTTTCTGATTTATTTAACTTAAGTTCAACAAAATTAAATTGCTGTCCATCATACTGTTGAAATCCTTCTTGAACATAACGCTGTATCGTATTATTAAACCCTTGATTTAACGCTGCTTTTTCTTGTGGTGATAGACTATTCCAATTAGCTTTTCCTAACATTCCGGTTAGCGTAGTAGATGCAGACCAAAGCGGTAATAGCCGCTCGTCAACAAACTTAACTAGCCTTTCAGGGTACTGCTCAAAACTCGCTTGCTGACTCCTAAGGAGTTGATTTATTTCAGTAATTTCTAGCTTAAAATAACTCGCCGCAGGATGATTTTGCGCAACACTACTTGCTTGAGTTTGGAATACGGCAAAACTTAAACTTAACCATAACAGCCTTGATAAATGTTTATTTGCACGCAAAAACCCTCGCAAGGCAAGTCTTACAAATGACTGAGGTGAAAATAGCTGCAAACGGTTGCAGTGAAGCCGACTATTCAATTTAAAGCCCTAGTTAATTTAAGCGTGTTTTATACGACAAGCGAGCATTATAAGGGTTCATTAATTAAATAGCACAAGCAATCGTCAGTTAATATTTTACAGTGACAAAAGTTGAATATATTTTCACCTGCTCAGCAAGCAAAATACGACACATCAAAGCAGGTTAGTATTGCTGCATTGCATGATTTATCGCTTGCTCTAGTTAGCGCGGCGCAATGGAAACGAATACAAATCACCTGTAACACTCTGTTTTTAAATATTATTTTAAATGAGGCCCCTACTTGATAAAAAACACATGCGATCCTATACAAATATCACTTGTTCATAAGTAAATAAATGGATTAGTTTTTAATAACTAAAACAAATAACGTAAATCTCACACGATTTCTTAAAAGGAACTTATGAACAGTCAAAAAGGATTTTGGGTATTAATCGCTGTGTGCCTTTCACAAGCATGGATCATTATTTATCTTACGGTTAGCTTCAATAAACTTAAATTAAGTTTACCCCAAACTATAGAAAATACTAGCGACCTAGTGAGTCAATTACCTGCCGACAGCAATGTTAGTGCATTGCAAGTCACTCAAACCACGCCAAATTTCAACACCGCCGATCTCAGAGTTATTATTCAAGAAGAATTAGAGCACTACTTTAACCAACATGACTTTAATCAACGTGACTTTAATCAACATGATTTTAATCAACATAATCGGCCAAACCTGACAGTTGAACAATCAGTTAAAGCCGCGCGAATTAGCACGCCAGAGCAAATTCAGCTTGTTGATCAACAGCTAGCTCAAGTTGCTGCGGAAGGCAGCTTTTCAAACCAAACATTTGAAGCGTTTTCTTCTAATGTTGCCAAATTGAGCCCACAAGACCGCCGCCGCGCATTTAGCAAATTGGCAAAAATGATCAATAGCGGGCGCGTAGAACCTAATAACTAATTTTCAATCACAAAAAAGGAAAAACGATGAAACTTAAAACGCTTATTATCTCAGTAGCATTTTCACTAACGTCGACAATTACATTCGCAGGCCAATCTACAGATATTCCGGTAGAGATTGATCATGAAATCATGCGTGCACAAGGCAATATGAAAACAGCTCGTTATGATGAAAATGAAAGTGCCCAATTGGGCTGCGGGACTCGTACTTTTGCTTTTGAAGATGGTACTTCGTATCGCTGGGGTTTTTGCCAAGCTTCTATTGATGACGTTCCTGAGAATCGCGCATTTTGCTCAACAGAAAATCCAGAGCTACTCAGCGAGATTGATTCACTAACCAACAATGATTTCGTCACTTTTCGCTGGGATGCTGATGGTATTTGTTCGGCGGTTGGCAATTCAACACAGTCACAATACTTAGCCGCCAATAAAGACGAAGCCAAAAAAGTAAAAAAAGATAATAAAAACATGGAATAAGATTTCCTCATTTTGGCACCATTGAAAGGCCTCAGTTTTGAGGCTTTTTATTAACTTTTGTAGAATGATAAATTTTACACCGCTGTCTTAAACAAGACACAGGCTTTCAAATTCGCAGCACTTTGGTGAAAAAATGCGCCTTTTAACTTCCTAAACTAGCAATTTCGCTCTATTCCAACTAAGTTTACAATTAGAGTGTTGTTGACCACTGAGAGCTTCCCCTTTCAGTTAATGTCTCTTCAGGTCTGCTGTAAAAACCCTACTAATCGAGCTATCTCCCTTATGAATGTTGAGTTTATTAATCCATTTTTAGCTTCACTGATGAACGTGTTAGCAACAATGGCGCAAACCAAGCTATCTCCAGGCAAGCCTTATTTAAAAAAAGAAATACGAGCGAAAGGCGATGTGTCAGGAATTATCGGTATGGTTGGACCGCAAACTAAAGGCTCGCTATCGGTTACCTTTGACGAATCCTTAGCACTGTCTATTATGGAAAACATGTTAGGTGAAAAACTAAATAAACTGAATGACGAAGTCATTGATATGGTAGGTGAAATTACAAATATGGTTACCGGTGGTGCAAAAAATTTGTTAGCCGAGAAAGGATTCGACTTTAATATGGCAACACCCACGGTAGTGTCCGGAAAAAACCATACCATTACTCACCAATCTGAAGGCGCAACGGTTTTAATACCTTTTGAATCTCCTCATGGTAAGGCTTATATTGAAATTTCTTTTGATGAACCAGCAGTTTAAAGCCCAGTGTATTCAGCTCGCTGAGCGCTTTATTGGAGTCCACTAAGATTGTACTGAGCGTCAAAAAAAGTTAAATTATTCACATTAATCTCAATTAGCTGACAATTGAAATGCCCATCGCTAAACGCCCTTCTTCCATTACCTTACCAGCCAATAACCCTCAACAAGACAATTTATTCAGTTTTTTATGTCGACACTTTGCTCATATTCCAAGCGAGGTTTGGCAAGCTCGCTTGCTAGACGGGAAGCTCCATTGGCAAGACGGGAGCGTGGCGACTTTAGATTCTGAATTTAAACCAAGTAAAAGGTTACACTATTATAGAGAAGTAGAGTCGGAGCCAAAAATAAAAGCCGCGCATAAAACTTTATTTCAAAACGAGCATTTTCTTATCGCAGATAAGCCGCATTTTTTACCGGTTACACCGGGTGGGCGCTTTGTTAACGAATGCCTACTAGAGCGTGTCCGCCAAGAAAGTAATTTCCCTGATTTAGTGTGTGCCCATCGAATTGACCGACTCACTGCCGGCTTAGTTTTGCTTTCAATTAATAAAAATAGCCGTAGCCAATACATTGAATTGTTTAAGAATAAAGAAATTCACAAAACTTACTACGCTGTAGCCGACATTAGCAAACTTAAAACAAACCCATTACCACAAGAGTGGAAATTAGCTAACCGTATTACTCGAAGTATGCCTAAATTTAGGTTTCAGCAAGGTGAAGGAGAAGTTAATGCAAGATCCCATATTAAATTGGTAGCCATACACGGCAACTTAGGCCAATTTGAACTGACTCCCATTACTGGAAAAACCCACCAGCTTCGCCTGCATATGGCGCATATAGGCGCACCAATACTCAATGATCCCTTGTACCCTAACCTTCTGCCATTAGAAAGTGACCAAGAACAAAAGCAACTTCAGTTATTAGCAAAAAAGCTTTCATTCACCGATCCTATCACCCAAAAATATCATAGCTTTAGCTCTGAAATAAGCCTTAGCCATTGGTGAACTAAGTGACTTTAGTCCTTATTATCTGCAAACCCAAAAGCATCAAGTAAGCTTTACCTTTAACTGCAAAACTGGTGCAGGAAACGAGAACTGTTTGGAAGACATTACGTTGGGCGGCACTCCGCTGGACCGGCACTCCGGATCGCGACGGTCGCTTGCTCACTCGGAGTAAGATCGAACAAATATTGTGAATTTAAATTGGAGCGGGAAACGTGATTCGAATAGCCGGCACACCGGATCGCGACGGTCGCTTGCTCACTCGGAGTAAGATCGAACAAATATTATGACTTTAAAATTGGAGCGGGAAACGTGATTCGAATGGCCGGCACACCGGATCGCGACGGTCGCTTGCTCACTCGGAGTAAGATCGAACAAATATTATGACTTTAAAATTGGAGCGGGAAACGTGATTCGAATGGCCGGCACACCGGATCGCGACGGTCGCTTGCTCACTCGGAGCAAGATCGAACAAATATTGTGAATTTAAATTGGAGCGGGAAACGTGATTCGAATGGCCGGCACACCGGATCGCGACGGTCGCTTGCTCACTCGGAGTAAGATCGAACAAATATTGTGAATTTAAAATTGGAGCGGGAAACGTGATTCGAATGGCCGGCACACCGGATCGCGACGGTCGCTTGCTCACTCGGAGTAAGATTTATTAAATATTTTGAATTTAAAATTGGAGCGGGAAACGTGATTCGAATGGCCGGCACTCCGGATCGCGACGGTCGCTTGCTCACTCGGAGTAAGATCGAACAAATATTATGAATTTAAATTGGAGCGGGAAACGTGATTCGAATGGCCGGCACTCCGGATCGCGACGGTCGCTTGCTCACTCGGAGTAAGATCGAACAAATATTGTGAATTTAAAATTGGAGCGGGAAACGAGATTCGAACTCGCGACCCCGACCTTGGCAAGGTCGTGCTCTACCAGCTGAGCTATTCCCGCTTAGAATTAAGAAGTAACTTCTTAATAAATGGTGCCCGGGGCCGGAGTCGAACCGGCACGGTGTTACCACCGAGGGATTTTAAGTCCCTTGCGTCTACCAATTTCGCCACCCGGGCTTTGGGGGGCTAGTTAACAAAACTTCGCCTTGTTAACAAATCATTTCCTAAAAGGAAATGGAGGCTGAGGTCGGAATCGAACCGGCGTACACGGAGTTGCAGTCCGCTGCATGGCCACTCTGCCACTCAGCCTAAATCTAGTTCTTGGCCACAGTAGCTGAATTTCAGATACATAACCTAGCGCTAACTTGCCTCTTAACATCACTTGCTTTAGAGGCAAAAATTTGGAGCGGGAAACGAGATTCGAACTCGCGACCCCGACCTTGGCAAGGTCGTGCTCTACCAGCTGAGCTATTCCCGCCGCAAGTGGTCGAGCATTTTACAGCAGAATCATTATCTGTCAAGCAAGTTTAAGCGAAGTTTTTAAACTTTTTTTAAACGACCTCAAACTGTTGATTTTATGCTCAATTTTCAGCATTTTCTGGTGATTTTTCGTACTTTGCAGCAGCTAATAACGGCCAAGTAACTTTTAAATAGATAAACATAGACCAAAGAGTTAATCCAACCGCTATATATAAAAAGATATAACCCCAAATATAAAGCCAAGAGTGTTCCCAAATTGACGTTACATTTGACTCGCTTCCGGCCAGTAATAAAAAGAAAATAGCTGACAACTGCATTAAGGTTTTGACCTTGGCGACAAATACTACTTTAATTGCGGAACGCTCTCCATATTCGGCCATCCACTCCCTTAGTGCTGAAACCGTAATTTCACGACTGATAATAACCAGTGCAGGCGCGGCAATCCAAATGGTGGCATGTTGTTCTACTAACAACACTAATGACGCGGCAACCATTAATTTATCGGCCACTGGGTCAAGAAACTCTCCTAATGGCGACTGCATATCAAATTTTCGAGCAACCCAACCATCAAACCAGTCCGTCCAACCAACCACAGCAAAAATTAATGCTGCAGTCGTTTGCCCCCAACTTACGGGTAAATAGAAAAATAAAACCAGCAGTGGGATACAGATGATTCGAAAAGATGTTAAAAGGTTTGCTATATTCATGTTTTACTTATTGGTCACTTCAATTGTTAATCTCATTTTAACACCCGCTCAACAGATGTCATCTTTAATTATGAATTGATTAGTCTATGAGTCGACAGAATGTATTTTTATAATGAACATGAACAGACAAGAAAAATGCGACTCACTCTTTGGTCAATCAATAAGAGGCGTTTTAGACTAACCGTTGATTAGTGCAAGTAATCATAGATACTTTGCGCTAGTGCTTTACTGATCCCTTCTACTTGCGCCAAATCACTTACCCCGGCTCGCTGAATTCCTTGTAACCCACCAAAATGCTGAATAATTGCTTTTCTCCGTTTAGCCCCCACGCCTGGAATTCCTTCTAAAACCGATGTTTTGCGTTGCTTATCGCGTTTTCCTCTATGGCCTGTTATAGCAAACCTGTGAGCTTCATCGCGGATGGCTTGTAAAAGGTGTAAACCTAGCGAGTCTTCTTCTAGTCTTTTGGCGATCGCTTCCGAGGGAAAAAAGATCTGTTCCATGCCGACTTTGCGATCGCTGCCTTTAGCCACGCTGATTAAGGTTATTTCCGAAAGCTCTAACTCTTCTAAAACTTTCTGCGCTTGATTTAACTGACCTTTACCACCGTCTATGATCAATAAGTCGGGCAATTTAGCTTCTTCTTTTACTAACCGCTGATAGCGCCGTCTTACGGCTTGCTCAATTGCCGCATAATCGTCACCAGCGGCGACATCTTTAATGTTAAAGCGTCGGTAGTCAGTTTTTTTAGCTTGTCCCTGTTCAAAAACCACGCAAGAAGCCACCGTTTGTTCACCTTGGAAGTGACTAATATCAAAACATTCCATTCTAAAAGGTAACTTATCTAAACCAAGTTCGTCGCTTAGGCTCTGGAGACGCTTTTGATAATGATTTTTAGTGGCTAGTTTAGCCACTAACATTTCGATTAAGTTTCTCTCTGCCATTTCAAGCCAGGCCGCACGATTGGTTTTAACTTTATGGGCAATTCTTACTTTCGTTTGCTTTAACTCAGTTAAAGTTAGCGACAGTTCAGTAGCGTTAACTAGAGCATGATTAACCACTATTTCTGCGGGCAGTTTATGGGTTGGTTGAGTATAAAAGTGCCCTATAAATGACTCTAAAATTTCACCCTCGTCAGTATCTGCGGGTACTTTTGGAAAAAAGTTTCGACTGCCTTGCACTAAGCCATTACGAATATGCATAACAAAAATAGCTGCCGTTTTTTCTTTAATGCCTGCTGCTATTACATCAACATCGGTATTGCTTGCTTGCACTGACTGTTTTTCTAAGACTCTTCTTAACTGAATAATTTGATCTCTAATTTGTGCTGCTTGTTCAAAAGCCAAATTATCCGAAGCTTTTTGCATACGCTCAGTTAACTCTTGAATGACCGAGTCGTTTTTACCCTGATAAAACAAGCGTACTAGCTCAACATCTTTTAAATAATCGGCGTGGGATATTTTGTTAACACATGAGCCGCTACAACGCTTAATTTGATATTGCAAACAGGGGCGAGAGCGATGTTTAAATACGCTATTTTCACATTGCCTTACTAAAAACAATTTTTGCATTAAGGAAATACTATAACGAGCGGCAGACGATCCTGTAAAAGGACCAAAATAATCACCAGTTCCTTTTTGCTTTCCGCGATGAATACTTAAACGAGGGAATTTATCCGCAGACAAATAAATATAAGGATAGGTTTTATCATCTCTAAAAACCACATTGTAACGCGGCCGGAATTTTTTAATAAATTGGTTTTCTAGAATTAACGCTTCATTTTCACTTTCGGTAATAACAATTCGAATATCGTAAATTTGTGCCACCATGGCACGAGTTTTAGGTGAATGGTCTTGCTTTTGAAAATAACTAGAAACGCGTTTTTTTAAATTTTTAGCTTTTCCAACATAAATAATTTCAGCTTGTTGGTTAAGCATTTGATAAATTCCTGGCTTAGTTGTCAGGCTTTTTATAAATGCTTGGTAATCAAATGCTTGTGGAGAAATAATGTTAACCTTAGTCAAAGCGGATGTTGCATTAGTCGGCTCTATATAGTTGTTTAATGCTCAACTTAAAGCTTTTCAGACTGAATAATTCCATGCCGAATAGCCATATGGGTCAACTCAACATCGTTGTCTATCTTTAGTTTTTCAAACAATCGGTAACGATAGCTATTGACTGTTTTGGGGCTTAAAAATAGTTGTTCCGATATTTCTTGTACCTTTTGACCTCGCGTTATCATTAGCATTACTTGCATCTCGCGATCTGAAAGCTCATCAAAAGGACTACCTTCATCTGGATTAACCGCTTTAAGTGCCATTTGCTGGGCGATTTCTGGAGTCAAATAACGCTTTCCGCTGGCGACTTGCTTAATCGCAATGGTCATTTCGTCAATACCAGCGCCTTTAGTGACATACCCTGCTGCACCGGCTTGCATAAAGCGTGTAGGATATGGCTCGTCTCCGTGCACTGTTACCGCAATAATTTTAATGTCTGGGTCAAAGCGTAATAACCGACGAGTGGCTTCTAGACCGCCAATTCCCGGCATATTCGCATCCATCAACACCACTTCTGGGCGTAGCTCTCGCGCTTTGCTAACGGCTTCTTCTCCGCTTTCGGCTTCACCAATGACATTAATTTTATCGTCATCAGCTAGCAAGCGACTAATGCCACTTCTGATCAATTCATGATCATCAACAATCATTACTTTAATCAAAGCTACTCTCCAATTGATATTATTTGAACCCTATAAAACAGGAGCTTACCACTTTATTGGTGTATCGCAAATATCAAAATTCATTTACACCCCAAGTTGAGATTAACTTCTATCCAATACTAAATTTATTAAATCTCACTATTTTGGCGCGCTATTTATTTTTAAGGCTGTTAAAATCAGCACCAATTTCAACCCACATTATTTAAAGGTTCAATATGCACAACTACGCGGCGCCGCAAAACTTACTGAATGAAAAAGTAATTTTAGTCACTGGTGCCAGTGACGGAATTGGTAAGGTGATGGCAATGGAATACGCCAAAGTCGGTGCGACAGTGATATTACATGGTAGAGATACCGCTAAACTTGAAGTGATCTACGACGAAATTGTTGCTGCTGGGTATCCACAGCCGGCAATTATTCCGCTTAATTTGGTCCATGCAACGCCAGAGCAGTGTAATAGCTTAGCTGAAACCATTCAAAACGAGTTTGGTCGGCTAGATGGCATCTTGCACAATGCGGCTATGATTTCCGATTTAGCGCCAATTGAATTTACACCGGCAGAAACTTGGTATCAAATCATGCAAGTAAACGTTAATGCCGTTTATTTAATAACAAGAGCTTGCTTAGGTATTTTACGCCAAACAGGAAGCGCATCCATTATCACAACATCGTCTGGTGTGGGGCGTCAAGGACGTGCTTTTTGGGGACCTTATGCAGTTTCTAAATTTGCGATTGAAGGTTTAACTCAAGTTTTAGCTGATGAGTTAGAAGGTTCGGGCATTAGAGTTAACGCAATTAATCCAGGTGCCACTCGCACCAGAATGCGCGCTAAGGCTTTTCCCGCCGAAGATCAAAGCCAACTTCCCTCTCCTAAAGATTTAGCGCCGCTATATCTTTACTTAATGGGCGACGACAGCGTTAAAGTTAATGGCGAGTCTATTGACGCGCAGCCAAAGAAATAAATTATTTAAACTTGATTAAAAGCTAATAAATAGGTCGTTTGAGCGTCAATAATTAACGCTTAAACGACCAAATAGAAAAGGACTAACGCGACTTATCTTCAGCCTAAAGGCAAATTCTTGCCGATGTTTGACTAAAAACGGTCTTTTTTAATTGAGAAGCCAGTTTTATCGCTTTAAAAGCGTCATTTTTCCAACATTTTTGCCCTTCTTTACTAGTTTAACTCGATAAGCCTTTGTTATTATGCAACTTATTAATAGTGGCACGATATGTGCTTCCTTAATTGCAATTATCGAGTTTAAGCGCATTTAGCAAAAACTCAGTCAGATATTGTGTAGTAGAGGCAAAGTATGAAAACTTCTTCAAAAGTGATTGGAATAGACGGTTATCGAGCAGCAGGTCAATCAAGTGGTGATTCGCTCGACATCACTCGCTTGGCGATTAAGCTCCAGCAAACCTTAGAAATATCACCGTTACTTCAATCTTTTTGCCAAGAAACTGCACGCCTAGTTCCTTGTGATTCAGTAAAATACCGACACGCCAATAACAATCAACATTTTTCAACCGGACAAGTAAAAGTCCATCGATGCCGTTATCAACTGGACTTACAAGGTGAAAATTTAGGCGAAATAGAATGCACCAGAGATACCCCGTTCACTATGCAAGAAACTGATTTGATCGAGCGCTTACTCAGTTTACTTATTTACCCATTAAGAAATGCGCTCATGTACCAAAAAGCGGTGGCAGAGGCTTTCCGTGATCCGCTAACCCAAATTTCAAATCGAGCAGCATTTGACGAGGCAATTAGCCGAGAAGTGTGTAATTTTAAGCGCCATTTAACTAACTTTTCTTTGTTAGTGATTGATATTGATTGGTTTAAACAAGTGAATGATACCTATGGTCACCTAGCCGGAGATAGCGTTTTAAAATCAGTTGCACAAACCATTAAGTCGACATTGCGTCGTTCTGACGAAGTCTTTAGATATGGCGGAGAAGAGTTTGTGGTTATTCTGTCAAATACGCCGGTTGAAGGCGCGCGCTTTATTGCAGAAAGAGTGCGTAAAGCGATTAAAAAGCTAACTATTAAAAGCCACGAAAAAATCAACGTAACAGCATCGATTGGTGTGGCTGCGCCAAGTACCGTGCAAGATGCCTCGGACACTTTATACCAAGCAGACAAAGCATTGTACCAAGCAAAAGAAGAAGGCAGAGACAAAGTTGTTGTGCGCGCCTAAACGCGCCTAGCCATTAAACATAAGCCATCAGCCAAACTGCTCTAGGCTTTTAATTTAAATTATTGTCACCGCGAAAGTTTGGCTATTTTCGATTTGCAAATATAAAAAAACACAAAGCATTTTGCTTTGTGTTTTTTTTACTGCCGTTACTTCAACTTTAAAAGCTAATAAAAGCTTGCGCCACTTTGCGCTTTTTCAACGAGTAAATCGGCGGGTTTATATCGGTCGCCAAAATTCTGTTGAAGCGCCTTTAATTTTTCCACAATTTGCGCTGCGCCTTGGCTATCAATATAGCGAAACGGGCCTCCTAAAAATGGTGGAAAACCAATTCCAAAAATAGCACCAATATCGCCATCTCGGGGATTTCTAATGATGCCGTCTTGTAAACAAAGTACCGCTTCGTTCACCATCATTAGCAAGCAGCGATCAACAATAGATTCCGGCGCCATTCTGTTGTCTGGTTGTACGCCTAACAAACGATAAATGCTTTCATCTACGGGCTTTTTGCCTTTGCTATTACCGGCATACATATAAAAACCGCGACCGTTCTTGCGCCCTTTTCTATCGTCTTCTTTAAGCTTGTCAAACATGGCCGGTGGTTGCATTCTCTCACCAAATGCATCTTCTAAAATAGGGGCGACTTTAGTTGCAACATCAATACCGACTTCGTCAAGTAATGTCATAGGCCCAACGGGAAATCCCGCATTAACTAAAGTTTTGTCTAGGTAATCAATTGGTACGCCGCTAGCAACTAACTGGCCAGCTTCGTTCATGTAAGGTGCTAAAATTCTGTTAACATAAAAACCTGCGCCATCTTTTACCACGATAACCGTTTTACCTTGTGCCTTCCCAAAGGCAACACAACTCGCAATCACTTGGTCACTGGTTGCTTTGCCTTTAATTATTTCCAGCAATGGCATTTTTTCTACCGGCGAGAAATAATGTAAACCAATCACACGTTCAGGACGCTGGCTTTTCTCAGCAATTTTATCAATTGGAATTGAAGACGTATTAGTTGCGAAAATCACATCACTGTTACAGTGGTTTTCGATATCAGCGAGTACGGTTTGCTTTAGCTCTAAGTCTTCAAATACCGCCTCTATGACTAGGTCTAGCTGCTTAAAACCGCGATAGTCTTTGGTGCCGCTTAACCGCGCAAAGCGCTTACTGGCATCATTTATTGACAGGTGTTTACGCTTGACACTTTTTCTAAAGATTTCCCAACAGTATTTTAGTGCATGGTTTATTCCGGCATCATCTCTGTCTTTAATTCTAACTCTTTTGCCCGCTTTATTTGCGGTGACATAAGCAATACCAGCGCCCATTAGGCCCCCGCCTAAAACACCCACTTTATTAATTTCGACAGGCTCAACGTCAGCATCAACACCTTTGTCTTTTTTAAGCTCAGTTGAAGCAAAAAAGATATTCATCAGTTGCGCTGACTCTTTTGACACCACCAACTCGCCAAAATGTCTGGCTTCAACCGCAAGACCGGCATCGAAACCTTCTTCCATACCGACTTTGACACAATCAATTATTTTAGGTGGAGACGGATAGTTTCCTTTAGTTTTTTTCTCGACTGTTTGTAAAGCCTTATCAAAAATAATTTTTCTGCCATAGCTACTCGTTTCTAGCGCTAGTTTTTGAAGTTCACTTGTATTAAATAAACCACTCACATTAAATTTAGGCTTAAGCTCACGCACTTTGCGTTTGCTATTATTGACTTCTTTTTTGGCTAACTTAGCCGCGGCAACTTTTAAATTGGCTAGTGGCACTACCTCATCTACCAAGCCTAACTTTTTAGCTCGTTTTGCGACTAGTTGTTTACCCGTTAGCATTAAATCAAGCGATGCAGCAATGCCGATTAACCTTGGTAATCGTTGAGTCCCTCCGCCGCCGGGGAGCACACCTAATTGAACTTCTGGTAGACCGAGTTTGGTTATAGACTCTTCGGTACAAATTCTGTGAGAGCAAGCAAGTGCTAGTTCTAATCCACCGCCTAAACAAGCGCCATGAATAGCGGCGATTACCGGCATAGGCAGATCTTCTAACTGCTTAAATACTGCATGACCTTTTAGTGCAACCTCGGTCGCTTCTTGTGCGGTATTAATTTTTTCCAACATACTAATGTCAGCACCCGCAACGAAGTTAGTGGGCTTACCACTAATTAAAACCAAGGCCCGGATTGCAGCGTCGGATTTAATTTGTGCAAAAATTTCTTCAAAGTCGTTAACAAATTCTGCGCGGAGTGTATTTTGTGATTCTCCTGGTACATCGATGGTTACCCAACCAATTCCTTCTTTATCTACTTGTAGGCTAAATACCGAAGTTTGATTACTCATTATTCAACCTCCAAAATCATTGCTGCGCCAAGACCACCAGCGGCACAAGCAGTCGTCAATCCAAGGCCTCCTCCACGTCGATTAAGTTCGCGTAAGACTTGGGTGATCATGCGTGCACCAGTTGCGGCAAATGGATGGCCGTAGGCTAACGAACCACCTAGGACATTAAATTTATCCATATCAATTTCACCTATTACTTTGCTGCGATTAAGCTTTTCTTGAGCAAATTTTTGACTTGCAAAAGCCTGCACGTTACATAATGCCTGCGCTGCAAATGCTTCGTGCATGTCAACTAAGGTTAAATCGGCTAAGGATATCCCTGCTCTGTCTAAAGCTAAAGGGGTTGCGTACGACGGCCCCATAAGCATATCGGTTTGTGCTTCTATCGCAGCAAAGGCATAACTTCGGATAAAACCTAAAGGCTTATAACCAAGCTCTTTAGCCCGCGATTCGCTCATTAATAACAAAGAGGCTGCACCGTCTGTCAGTCCGGTACTATTTGCTGCAGTTAAAGTACCATGTTGACGATCAAATGCTGGTCTTAACTTGGCATAACTTTCTAACTTAGAGTCAAAGCGTACCGTATTATCTTTTGCCAGTGCTTCATTAAATGGCTCCACATAAGCTGTCATGACTTCGTCGTCTAACCAACCTTGTTGCCACGCATTGGCTGCTAAAGTGTGCGAACGATGCGCAAGTTCGTCTTGGCTTTCTCGACTAATACCGTGGTCTCTAGCCATTTGCTCGGCATTTTGCCCCATAGTCAGTCCAGTTGAATACTCTTTCACTGACGGTGGTACTGGCGCAAGATCTTTAGGCCTTAGTTGAGTTAAAATTTTAAGTCGCTGCCCCATGGTTTTAGCTTTAGAAAGCTGCAAAAGTATGGCAGAAAACTTTTTACTAATACCAATTGGTACAACGGAAGAAGTATCTGCTCCCCCAGCTACGCCGACGCTAATAGTGCCAGCCATAATCGACTCAGCGACACTCACAGTCGACTGAAAGCTCGTTGCACACGCCCTAGAAACGCTATAAGCGTCAGTATTAACGCTCATGTCAGTACCTAACACGATTTCTCTGGCAATATTTGGTGCTTCTGGATGAATTAAAACTTGTCCAAAGACCAGTTGCTCTACGAGAGATAGATCGATTTCAGCCCGTGTCAGCATTTCACTGACGACCATTTTGCCCATGTCTATCGCATTGGTTTGCTTAAAATGGGTTAATTGTCGCGCAAATGGGGTTCGCAAGCCGGCAACAATGGCAACTCGCTCTGCTTTACTTTTGATTGGGGCTTTTTTTCGCGTCGTGTTTTTTTTCGCAGGCGGTTTAGCCTGGTCTGAACTCGATTGTTTTTTATTATCTTGCTCGTTTGCTTTTGCTTCGCTCATAGAATATCTCTCAAATATTTGAAAAAGCGACACTTTTTGCCGTTCATTGGGTTAGTTATAAGTTAGTAGAAAAACCTAAACTAAGCACGCTAATTCGCCAGAAAAATGTAACAGGCGCTGAATTTAACTCATCCGACCAATAAATTCAAACGATTGTTTGAATTTGAGTATCGGAAATACCCTCGCCGTTAGCTTAGAGCAAGTCACTACGTTGCTACGTTGCTATCTAGAGATTCATACTGGTTAACTCATATCATGGAGAGTCTTCAAGCAATAAACAAGGTACCCGGATTACGACATTGCTTTAGTGTTTCAAAGGTATCCGCTTTACGCCCATTAACAATCAATGTGCTAATCCCCGCATTCATCGCTAGCTCTGCAGCTTGAATTTTGGTTTGCATGCCGCCTTTAGCAATAGGGTTATTAGTTGTTGTGGCCATGCCTTTAATTGTGGTGTCAATCGCGCTTACCTGCTTAATTAGTTTTGCCTGAGGGTTAGTTTGAGGGTTACTTTCAAACAAACCGTCGACATCACTACAAATAATGAGTAGATCGGCTTCACTCATTACCGCCACGCTAGCGGCTAAGTTGTCGTTATCGCCTACCACCAGTTCATCAACTGCAACCGAATCATTTTCATTAATTATAGGGATTGCGTTAGTTGCAAATAAAGTGCTCAGCGTGTTTTTAGCATTGGCTATCCGCTTGGCATTTTCCAAGTCCGATCGGGTTAATAAAATTTGAGCACAATGTTGATCAAAAAGACGCTGCCAATGGAACATTAAATGGCTTTGCCCAATTGCGGCTAATGCTTGTTTTTGCGGAATGCTCATGGGTTGATCTAACGGGTATTGAGTTAATCCAATGCCCGCAGCGACACCACCTGATGAAACAATAATAACTTCTTTATTTTGGTGAAGGCTAAATTGAATAAAGTCAGCTAATGCTAATAAATAGCGAATACTACAACCTTGCCCATCGGGTGCAATTAATGCACTGCCTACTTTTATTACCGCTCTTTTCCAATTAAGTATTGGATTTTTCTCAGTATCATTTTTTAAGTTAGTTAATTGCTCTGCGGCATTGTTTAGTTGAGTTTCAATTGACACCGGTATTCCTTGAAGTTTGCTAATAAGCGCTTTATGACGAGGTCGTAACCTAAACCGTCATAATTAACTGTTCAAGTTTTATTATGTGGCTAAGCATAAGTTTAAGTTATAACAAACCGTCTAGGTTGCTTTATGCGCATTAAGCATGCCAAAAGCCGAGATTTTTAGGTTTTAATTTTTATAAAAACATACGCCTTTAAATTTTTTATTTTTACAGACTAGTACTGCCAATTCGTTAGCGTATCATTAGTTTAGTAACGCCCAAAAAGCTATCTTTAAAAAGGAGACAAGCTGATGAACTTAAGTAGTTGGAACCCTCTGCGAGAAATAGATGATTTTTTAACACCTTCACTCAAGTTAAGGAATAGCCAAGCGTCAACAGGAACTTGGAAACCATTGGTAGACGTAGGTGAAGATGCCAATGAATATTTGATAAAAGTAGAAGTTCCAGAAATTCCCAAAGAGAATTTAAAAATAACCACCAACAATGGATATTTGACCATTTCTGGCGAAAGAACATTAACTAAGTCAGACAAAAAAATGCACACAATGGAGCGTTTTTATGGGACCTTCGAACGCAGTTTTAATCTTCCAGAAAACGTTGACGAAAGAGATATTCGGGCAGAGTATCATGATGGTGTTTTAGAGCTTCACTTACAGAAAAATCAACTGCAACAACAACACCCTCACCAAATAGAGATAAAATAAACAAGCAGCAAGCGCCATGATCTTGGCGCTTGCACTCTTACTACCAAAGATAGCGCTCTATAATGTTAAGCACCTAATTCAAACTTTCGCTGCCTGAATTAATAAAACCCTAAAAATTAGCCATACCATTCAACCCACACACGACAGCATCCCAACAAATCATCCCTTAAAAATCCCTAATCCATACCAACAATACCTACAATACCAACAGTACCAACAGTACCAACAGTACCAATAAAGTTAACCACATCACTCATCCCACACGCGACAGCATCCCAACAAATCACCATACACCAACGCATTTGACACTCGCTAACAGCAAAGACTAACAAATCGCCCAGCGGCGAAGAGCGACGGGCGTTTTTGCTTACTTTTTTTGCTCTTGAAAAAAGTCAGTTATAGCCAAGGATGGCTGGTATGCAGTTTTTGCAGGAGCAAAAAACTGCCGCATGTAAGCGAAGCGATGCGAAATAGCCCTTTACCAGATCACAAAAAAAATAATTAACCAACTCAAAAAGCCAACAACACGCTAACTTTTAGAGTTCTTTCACCTCATGCAACCCACACTCCCTTTTCACCCCATTAAAGCGCGTTTCCTCTTCTAACATACCTTCACTCAACGGCCGGGTACTGTGTTTATCGCCAACCGAAACATAGCCTTTTTCCCACAACGGGTGATAAGGTAAGTGATGTTTTTTAAGGTACTCATAAACACGTTTATTATTCCAGTCTATCAGTGGATGGACTTTTAGCCGGTTTCTAACGACTTGCGCAACGGGTAAGTTTTTTCTAGAACTTGATTGACTTCTCATTAGCCCGGCAAAGTATGTATTAACGCTAAGTGACGACAGGCCTATTTCCATTGGCTCAACTTTATTCATCTGGTTGTATTGTTCTAATTGAGACACCCCCTGCTCCCAAAGCTTTCCATACTTTGCTTCTTGCCATGCGGGGCTTAGATTGGCGCGAAAAACTTTTAAATTTAGTTTAAGCCGCTCGGTTAACTGCTCTACAAACTGATATGTCTCGGCAAACAAATAGCCTGTATCGATAAATATGACTGGAATATTCGCAAACACTTGAGTCACCATATGTAGGCTCACTGCCGACTGAATGCCAAAACTAGAAGACAAAGCAAAATTTCCTGGAAAGTGTTGTAACGCCCACTCAATTCGCTGATGAGCAGAAAGTTTTTCTAGCTTAGGGTTATACTCAGCCAAACTTTTATTCACTAACAGTTGAAACCCTTTAGTATAAATAGGGGGAGCTGAATTGGTGTGA
The DNA here is from genome assembly GCF_053709105.1 of Aliikangiella aequoris. Lineage (NCBI taxonomy): Bacteria > Pseudomonadati > Pseudomonadota > Gammaproteobacteria > Oceanospirillales > Pleioneaceae > Aliikangiella > Aliikangiella aequoris. The sequence goes on along the minus strand of NZ_CM132298.1, from coordinate 1,490,070 downwards.
CCGTTGATATAATTAAGCATGCTCACTCCTTACTTTAAGTAATTCCATTATAAAAAATAACCAAAAAAACCTTGGTTTTACTTTAGCCATGAAAGTCTAAACCGTTATTAACTTTCGCAATGTATTTTGCGCGGATAACAAAGTCTCCAAACCTTTCATCTTTAAGCCGGTTCTTGGCATAGTCTTGTAATAAAGGCTCAAGCGCTTGGAGAATTTGCGTTTCGTTAATGTTTTCTAAAAATAATTTATTTAAGCGTTCTCCTGAGTGGCTTGCACCTAAGTACAAGTTATATTTACCTGGGGCTTTTCCAACTAAACCAATTTCGCCCAAAAATGGCCGACCACAACCATTAGGACAGCCAGTCATTCGAACATTAATAGGCACATTGGATAGCTGATATTTGTTGAGTAAGTTTTCAACTCGGTCTATAAAACTGGGCAAATACCTTTCAGCTTCTGCCATAGCTAAGGAGCACGTTGGAAACGCGACACAGGCGATCGAGTTCAACCGTGTTGGCGACTCTTTTTCTCCACTACTAATATTATATTTCTTAAGCAGTTTCTCTATAATGGGTTTATTGGCCGCTGATATTTTACTTATAATCATATTTTGGTTAGGTGAAATTCTAAACTCGCCATCATGCACTTTGGCAATTTCTACTAAGCCAGTAAACAGTGGGCTTTGATCACTATCGATAATTCTTCCACTATGAATATAGAGTGTTAAATGCCAAAGACCTTTTTCGTCTTGAAACCAGCCATAACGATCAGCGTTATGTATAAACTCAAATGGTTTGCTTTTATTTAATTTAAAACCTTGATACTCGGCAAGTGTTGCAACAAACTTTTCAATCCCCATGTGGTCGATAGTATATTTTAAGCGGGCATGTTTGCGAATTTCACGATTGCCATAATCTCGCTGAACTTTGACTACACTCTCGGCAACCGTGAGTACTTTATCTAACTCACAAAACCCAATTACATCGGCTATTCTAGGATAAGTGGATTGATCACCATGAGAACTCCCCATGCCTCCGCCCACAACAACATTAAAACCAATTAACTTGCCGTTTTCAATAATTGCAATAAATCCTAAATCATTTGCAAACACATCCACATCATTGTATGGCGGGATAGCCACGGCTATTTTAAACTTTCTCGGCAAATAGGTTTGTCCATAAATTGGTTCTAGTGTCGCTTGGCTAGATTCAACTTTTTCACCATCTAACCAAATTTCATGATAGGCTGTAGTTTTTGGTAAAAGATGTTCACTAATTTTTTTTGCCCAATCAAACACCTCAGCATGTGCTTTTGAAGTTTCAGGCAATGGCGTGCTCATTACGTTTCGATTAACATCGCCACAAGCAGCAATGGTATCTAACATTGATTGGTTAATGCCTGCAATAGTGGCTTTTAAATTGCGCTTAAATACCCCGTGCCATTGATACGCTTGTCGGGTTGTTAGTCTTAAGCTACCACTAGAATATTGGGTTGCCAGTTGTGCCATTTGTATAAATTGTTGAGACGTTGTTACACCGCCAGGAACTCGCGCTCTAATCATAAATGAATAAAGCGGCTCCAACTTTTGCTTGCGCCTTTCGTTTCTTAAATCTCTGTCATCTTGTTGATAAGATCCATGAAACTTGATAATCATCAAATCATCATCAGCTAAAGCACCGGTTACTTGGTTAGTTAAACCCTCGGCAATAGTCCCGCGCAAATAGTCACTTTCTACTTTTATTTTTTCAACACTTGAGTGTTTACTGGGATCATATTTTGTCGTTTGAATAGTCATATTTAATAAACATCTCTTTGATAACGTTTGGACTGCTTCATTTGTTTTAGGTAAGCTATCGCTTGCGACTCGCTTTGATTACCTTGGGCTTTTATAATTTCAATAATGGCGAGCTCAACATCTTTTGCCATTTTGCTCATATCACCACACACGTAAAGGCTCGCTTGCTGTTCATCGATCCACTGCCAAATGCTTGCTGCATGACGGAACAGTTGATGTTGAACGTAGAGCTTCTCTTTTTGATCTCTGGAAAACGCGACACTTAAATGAGTCAGCTGCTTAGATTTAAGTTTTTCGAGCCATTCTGTTTGGTAAAGAAAGTCGCTATTAAAATTGGGGTTACCAAAAAACAACCAACTTTTTCCGTTTGCATTACGTGCTTCACGCTCTTGCATAAATGCTCTAAAAGGTGCAACACCCGTACCAGGACCTATCATAATAATTGGTGTGTCGTCGTGAGGTAGTTTAAAGTGCTTATTGCTTTCAACATAAACCATTAGTTCGTCATCTTCGCGTATGCTTTCAAGCAAATATTGGCTGGCTGCGCCCTTTCGAACCCCAGTTTCATTTTGGGTTTGCGCCAGCGCAACGGTCAAATGCACTTCTTCTGGGTTAGCACTTAAACTAGAAGCAATGGAATAAACTCTGGGTTTAATCGGCTGAAGTAAATTAACCAATTGCTGTGCAGTTAAGCTGAGTTTCGCAAGCTTTAATAAATCAATCACTTGATGGTTTTGGCTATAACTCGCAAAGTCTTCAAGTACTATTCGCTCTACATGAGTACGCAGCTTATCTTGCTTTATAAAGTCTAGGACACGCTTAACTAAAGGCTTACTTAGCAAAGTGAGCTCTAAATTTTCTATTAATGTTTGGCCAATAGATTGCTCTTTATTAACAAGGCTAATTTTCTCTTCAAATGAAATATTCAATAACTGAAGTATTGATTCGACTAACTGCCCATTATTTTTTACCCAAACACCTAAGCTGTCGCCAGGTTGATAGCTAATACCAGAGTTTTCAAGTGAAAGTTCAAGGTGATGGATATTCTTTATAGAGCCTTTTGCGGTGATTTTTTGATTAGTTAAAACCGTTGCAGTAAATGGGTTTTCTTTAGAGTAGTTTACAGACTCTGCTAGCTGGGATGTTTGAGCGGGAATGAGTTCAGCGCTCACTGGTGCTAGTTCGTTAAGTTTTACCGCAACTTGATTTATCCATTGATTAGCTTGCTCTTTATAATCAACATCGCAATCAACACGCTCTAGCAACGCTCGTGAACCGAGTCGAGCAAATGCTTGCTCAAACTCTTTACCGGTTTGGCAAAAATATTCATAGCTTGAGTCGCCTAAGGCTAAAACCGCGTGTTGCACCCCTTCTAGTTTTGGCGCGCGCTTACTTTGAATGAGTTCATGCAGCTCAATGGCATCATCTGGCGGCTCGCCTTCGCCATGAGTGGCCGCGACCATTAAGATTATATCTTGCTGCTTCAACTCCTTCAGCTTAAATCCTGCGCATGAAGCAATAGCCGCTTCAGCCCCTTGTGAAGTTAGTTTTTGATGGAGTTGATTAGCAACTGCTTCTGCATTGCCCGACTGAGAAGCAAACATCACTAATACTTTGAGCTTAACTGAGACCTCAGCGGCTGGAGCAACCTCGGACTTGGAATCACTTAATTTGGCATCGGCAATACCAGAACAATAGCCACTAAGCCAATAAAGCTCTTTCGACTTAAAATTGCTTAATTGTTTAAGTAACTCATCGCTAACCGGCTGCGCGTTAGTTGGGAATTCGACTTTTTGGCTCACTGTTTCATTCTGCTCAATTTTGAATTGAACCACAGTGTGCAATTTAGATTGATAATGAGCTACTAATTAACAGCTATCTTGGCATAACTGAATGTCATTTTGCTAAAAAGATTGTGTTGTGTCGGCAAGCGCAAGAACTTATTTTTAGGGCAAAAAAAAACCCGCTATAAAAGCGGGTTTTTCTGTCTGGCGGAGAGATAGGGATTTGAACCCTAGAAGGGCTATTAACCCTTGCCGGTTTTCAAGACCGGTGCATTCGACCACTCTGCCATCTCTCCGTTGAGGGGCGCATATTACCGGATTGTTTGAGTTTGTAAAAGCATATTTTAAAAAAAATTTAATTTTTTTTAAAATTCGGTTAAATATCAACCATCTAAATGATTATTTACATAAAAATACTTGACCTAAAGGCTTGGTTTCTTTAACTTGAGGCCATATTATAAGGATAGTCTTATAGTTTAATCTGCTCTTAATGTAGAGCATTTTTTTCAACAGGAGTTTGCTATGCAATCTAACACCCAGCCTTTCGAAAGAAGCGCGAGTCGCTCTCTCGAAATTAATAAAGTACTTAAAAATACTTACCTCTTACTGTCTGCAACGCTGTTATTTAGTGGATTGATGGCTGGCGTTGCCATGGCGTTTAATATTCCATTAATTCCTTGGTGGGCTTATTTAATCGCCCTATTCGGCATGACATTCTTAATTCATAAAACCGCTAACAGTGCTATGGGTCTGGTAATGACCTTTGCTTTTACTGGCTTTTTAGGGTTTTATGCGGGCCCAATTATTAGTTATCACGTAGCCGCTAGTGGCGCGAGTATCGTGGTTCAGGCCTTAGCTGGAACAGGTTTAATCTTTTTCGCCTTGTCTGGTTACGTACTAAAAACCCAAAAAGACTTCACGTTTATGCGCGGCTTCTTATTTACCGGCGTTACCGTGGTGTTCTGTGCTATCTTGTTTTACTACATAGGTAGTGCTTTCTTTGGTCTACACATATCTGGCTTCTCACTCGCCATTTCTGCAATTTGTGTATTATTAATGTCAGCTTTTATTTTGTATGACACTAGCAGCATTATTCGCGGTGAAGAAACTAACTACATATTAGCAACGGTTTCTATGTACCTTAATTTATATGTGTTGTTTATGCACTTACTTAACTTATTGTCTGCTTTGTCTGGCGATGATTAAAACCTGATGAGTTAATTGAATACTTAATAAATTAACTCTCAATAAAAAAGGCCCGTATAACGGGCCTTTTTTATTATCTAAAGTTTTCTTAGCGGGTTAAACTACGCCGTAAGCTAGCATGGCATTCGCAACTTTTACAAACCCAGCTAAATTAGCGCCCTTAACATAGTCCACATATTCGCCTTGAGTTGCGCCATATTCCATACACTTCCCATGAATTTCCGCCATTATGGCTTTAAGCTTGGCGTCTAACTCATCTCGCGTCCATGACATACGCTGACTGTTTTGTGACATTTCTAAACCAGATACTGCCACTCCGCCTGCATTTGAGGCTTTACCTGGCGCATATAAGACTTTGTTTTGAGTAAATACATGAATGGCGTCGATATAGGTTGGCATGTTTGCCCCTTCTGCAACCGCGATAACCCCATTTTTGACCAGCATTTTAGCATCAGCAACATCAATTTCATTTTGAGTTGCACAGGGTAACGCCACTTCACAAGCGATCTTCCAAGGTTTTTCACCAGGATAGAAAGTCACGCCATATTTATCGGCATACTCACTAATACGACCTCGACGCTCGTTTTTTAATTCCATGACAAAGGCGAGTTTTTCTACAGTGATACCGTCTGGGTCATGAATAAAACCACTAGAGTCGGACAAAGTAACAACTTTGCCTCCAAGCTGAATAACTTTTTCAGCTGCATACTGAGCGACATTACCAGAGCCAGAGATAACCACAGTTTTCCCATCTAATGAATCGCCTTGCTGCTTTAACATAAGATCCATAAAGTAGACTGTGCCATAACCGGTTGCTTCAGTTCGAATTAAACTGCCACCAAACTCAATCGACTTACCGGTTAATGTTCCGGTAAACTCATTCTCTAAGCGCTTATATTGGCCAAACAAATAGCCAATTTCTCGTGCGCCTACACCAATATCGCCAGCGGGAACATCTCTATTAGGGCCAATGTGTTTATGTAATTCGGTCATAAAGCTTTGGCAAAAGCGCATTACTTCACGATCAGATTTACCTTTAGGATCAAAGTCAGATCCCCCCTTACCTCCACCCATAGGTAAAGTTGTTAAGCTGTTTTTAAATACTTGCTCAAATCCTAAGAATTTTAAAATACTTTGATTCACAGATGGGTGAAACCTTAGCCCGCCTTTATAAGGACCAATAGCGCTGTTATATTGCACTCGGTAGCCTCGGTTTACTTGAATGTTACCTTCATCGTCTTCCCAGCTGACTCGAAAAGAGACAATTCTATCCGGCTCTATCATTCGTTTTAAAATTGCGGCTTGATTATAACGAGGGTGCTCATTAACAAAAGGGATGATATCTTCTGCTACTTCCTGCACCGCCTGGTGAAACTCTACTTCACCTGGATTACGGTCCTTCACCTCTTGCATAAAGGTGTCGAGATCTAACTCATGTTTGCTCATTAATTTTCTCTTTGGATAGTTTGAATTCAATAGTTGTATGTCGTTACTTAGCCTGTTTATTTGCTTTCTGTGAGTGCGCGCTTTAACATTCTAAGTTATTATCATCAAGCAAGTATTTTGCTAGGCAGGATTATGAGGTTTTGTATCTAGCAAAGAGATTAGACCAGTTGTAAATTTATTCAATTTAACGTAAAAACTTGAATAAAAACCTTGCTTGCTCGAAAATTAGCACGAAATCACTTAACTTAAACTATTTGGCTAAACCAATGAGCAAACCGATATCCCTATTAGTAACCGGCTCACCTAATCATTCCCAAGCTCATTTGTCTGCACTTGAATACTGTAAAGCCGTGAAAGCTAGCCAACATAAAATTGAAAGTGTGTTTTTTTACCAAGACGCGGTCCTGGTAGCCAACCAACTAGGGCTAAAACCAACTGATGAAACTAACCTTTTACAACGTTGGAAAGAAGATTCCCAACAACAGGGCTATGAATTACAAGTTTGTGTGGCTGCAAGCAATCGTCGCGGCGTGATTTCACATGAAGAAGCACAAACAAATCAACTTAACTGCCATAACCTTGATCCGCAATTTAAAGTCGTCGGCCTTGGGCAATTAGCGGCACTGATGGCAAATGATACCCACACCTTGGTTCATTTTAAGTAAAATTGAATTTTAGCCAGCCAAACATAACTAGGAACATTCATTTCTGATGAGCACCAGCATAGTAATAGAGTCGCCACCATTTAGTCGAATTAGCGCTAAAGAAGGCGTTGACTTAGCTTTAGTATGTGCGGCATTTGAGCAATCGGTTAATTTGATATTCGTCGACGATGGAGTTTATCATTTACTCAATGCTCAAGATGACTCAGCTTTTCCAGATAAAAACCACGATAAGCAGCTGAAATCGTTAGAGTATTACGATATAGACAATATTCTAGTCGAAACCGAGAGCCTTCATTTTCGAGGGTTAGAAATTGCCCAGTTAATCGACAATGTAACTGCCCTTTCCAATGCAGAGATCAAAGCCCGAGTGAGCGAAAGCGATCAATGCTTAGTCTTTTAAACCTTAACTAATAAAATTTGACCTGACTTATTGTGAGTTACTATGCCGTTATCCAGTAAATCTAAGATGCACTATCAATTACACATAGTTAGCACTAGCTTAACTCAGTGCGAGTTACAATCTTTTCGAAAACGCTTATTTGAAGCACAAGATCAGATAGTTTTTATTGGAGATGGCGTTAATAACTTAGTCAACACAAGCACAGCAAACATTATTGCAACAATTGATGCGCCTAAATTTGCCGTCGCTAATGATGTTCAATGCCGAGGCTTTAATACGCTTTTAGCGACAACCGCAGTGTCATGTGAGCTTATCGATTATAAAACACTGGTAAAATTAACCATTGAATCACGCAAAAACATTAGTTGGTAACCCCATGAGCCCTCAAAACAGTCAACTTCCTGATTCCATTAAAACTGACGCACAAGGCTATTTAATCGATCCAAATCAATGGGATGAAAACATTGCAGCGATCATTGCAAAACAAGAATCAATTGAGCTAACAAATGATCATTGGCAGGTGATTCGATATGTCCGCCAATTTTATTTGGAATTTAACACTAGCCCTTCAATTAGACCCTTAGTGAAATATCTCAGTAAGCTTTTGCCTGCCGAAAAAACCGGTAGCTTATATTTACAAATGCTCTTTCCAGAAGGCCCCGCCAAACAAGCCACTAAAATAGCAGGGCTGCCTAAACCGGCACGGTGTACCTAAAATCTAGACTCATTATCCTTTAAAATGCTTAAAAAGCGCAATCAGCGCTCAAATTCAGTTAGGGTTCATCATTTTTACATAATATAACGACTTAGCTACACCGCGAGTGTAATAATTCTGTTAAAATTGCGTCAATTACCTCACCAGTCGCAGTAAAAGCTTATCTAATGGAGATAAAAATGAAAAAGTTATTTGGCCTGCTGTTGATCCTAAGCACAGTTAGTTTTGCTCAAGCAGACACCGATCCGTCTACCTATTTAAGAGGTATAGCGGATAAAATGATAGCCGATGTTGAAAAGAATAAAGCCGCTTTAAAAAGCAACCCACAGCTAGCAGAAAAGCTGGTTAAAGAAAACCTACTCCCTGTCATCGACAAAGAAAGCTTCTCTGCAAAAACCTTAGGCTCTTCTACATGGGACTCTATGAACGATAAGCAGAAGCAACTTTTTATTGATGGTTATATTAATAGAGTCATTAACAAATATGCCAAAGGGATCTCGTTATACGATGGCCAAGCTTTTGAGTTTGAGAAAGCACTCATTAGTAAAAAATCAGGTAACGCAAGAGTAAAAAGTGAAATGAAGCAAAACGGTGCTGAGCCGCTCGCCATTTACTACTATTTAAGTAACGAGTCTGGAAAATGGCTAATCTATAATATTAACGTTGCAGGCACCGATATGAGTAAAAGCTACCGTAATCAGTTTTTACCGCGTTTAAATGAAGTTGGATTAGAGCAATTTTTAAAAGAGCTCAATAGCCCAGAAAGTTAACCGAAAAAGTCGAAAAAAAAACGCCGTTAAGGCGTTTTTTTTTGCTTATAAGAGTCACTACCCAATAAAGTCGACTTTCATATATGGCTTTAAAACTTCAGGAATTTTAACTTTGCCATCGGCAGTTTGGTAGTTTTCTAAAATAGCCACTAAAGTTCTTCCAACAGCTAAACCAGACCCATTAAGCGTATGTAGTAATTCGGGGCGGCCAGTTTCACTTGAGCGGTATCTTGCTTGCATTCTGCGCGCCTGAAAATCGCCCATGTTGCTACAAGAAGAAATTTCTCTATAGGTATTTTGTGCTGGCAACCACACTTCAATATCAAAAGTTTTAGTGGCGCCAAACCCAATATCGCCACTGCACAAAGTCACTGTTCTATAGGGTAACTCAAGCAGCTGTAGAATTTTTTCTGCATGACCTGTCAGTTCTTCTAATGCTTGCATTGAATTTTCAGGCTTAACCATTTGAACCAGCTCAACTTTTTCAAATTGGTGTTGGCGGATAAGCCCTTTCACATCCTTTCCGTAAGAACCAGCTTCACTTCTGAAACAAGGCGTGTGCCCAGTTAAGCGAATTGGCAGCTCTGCTTCATCAATAATTTCATCGCGTACCAAGTTGGTTAAGGGGACTTCAGCCGTTGGGATCATATACAACGGCTTATCGTCTTGAGTGGTACCTTGAACCGCAAATAAATCTTCAGCAAATTTAGGTAATTGAGAAGTACCATAGAGGCACTCTGGATTAACTAAAAATGGTACATAAGTCTCTTGATAACCATGCTGCTCGGTGTGAGTATCTAGCATAAACTGGGCTAAAACTCGGTGTAGTTTTGCTACTCCAGCATGCATCACAGCAAACCGAGAACCACTCAATTTTGCCGACGCCGCAAAGTCTAAACCATTAATCGCTTCGCCAATTTCAGTGTGGTCTTTAACTTCAAAGTCAAACTGTGGAATTTCTCCCCACTTTCTTACTTCAATATTATCGTCTTCACTTTTTCCAGCGGGAACGCTTTCATCAATTAAATTTGGCAAGCCTAAAAAAATATCATTTAACTGATTTTGAACGCTTTCAAATGCCGCTTTAGCTTCATCTAATGACTTTCCAAGATCAGCTACTTCATCTAATAACGGCTGAATATCCGCACCCGAAGCCTTAGCTTTTCCGATTGACTTGGAACGGCTATTTCGTTCGTTTTGTAACTCTTGCGTTTTCATTTGCAAGGCTTTACGTTGCTCTTCTAGGCTTAAATAGGCTTGCTTATCAAACGTGGCCCCGCGTTTTGCTAAATTCGCAACAACCTGCTCTAAGTCAGTCCTAAATAATTTTGGGTCGATCATGGATTAGTCCAAATAGTTGTTATTAAAAGTCGGTGTAAGTTATAAATATTAAAGTGTCTATTTAATTGGCAGCTATTCTACCACCAACCCACGCGCCAAAAAACACACAAATTAGGCAGAGTAAACAATTTAGTAAAATATTTAACCCTAGTCGCCAACTTTGGCCTTGATTAAATAGCACTAAGGACTCTAACGCAAAAGCTGAAAATGTTGTAAAAGCACCTAAAAATCCCGCGAAAAAGAAAAGTTGCTTGCTAGTGTCCCAGTGAGTTCCGCTATTTTCAAGCCATGTGTAAACAAGCCCTGCGGCAAAGCAACCCGAAGTGTTAACAATTAAAGTGCTGAGCGGAAAACTACTCGATGATATAAGAGGCAAAAGCTGCTTTATTGCATAGCGCGCAACGGCACCTAGCGCTCCACCTAATGCGAGCATTAATAAAGGGGCAATTTTTAGCATGGTCTGTTCCAGTTATTCAATAGCAGCCTTAAATCAAAGCAAAGTTAACAATACGCATTTTAATTAGCCGAGCATGTTTATTCGATGAAAACGCTTATTGTTAAGTCGCTTACTTTAAGTCGTTAAGCTTTTTTAGTTTTTCTGCAATCTGCTTTTCTAGGCCTCGATCGCTCGGTTGATAATACTGCGCCGAGTGCTTATCTTGCGGTAAATAAGTTTGCCCTGCCGCGAACGCATTTGGTTCATCGTGATCATAGCGGTAGGCCGTGCCGTAATCTAAATCTTTCATTAGTTTTGTGGGGGCATTTCTTAAATGTAAAGGGACTTCGTAACTTGGCTCTTGCTTTACTTCCGCCATACACTGTTTGAACGCCCGATATACCGCATTGCTTTTGGGTGCTGCAGCTAAGTAAACAATCGCTTGAGCAACCGCTAGTTCTCCTTCTGGACTACCTAAACGTTGCTGTACATCCCAAGCATTAATGGCAATTTGTAATCCTCTTGGATCAGCATTGCCAATATCTTCACTTGCCATTCTTACTACGCGACGAGCAATATACAAGGGATCACAACCACCATCTAACATGCGGCAAAACCAATATAGTGCTCCGTCTGGGTTAGAGCCACGAACCGATTTATGCAAGGCCGATATTTGATCGTAAAATGCCTCACCGCTTTTATCAAAACGCCTCGTTTCACCAGCTAACAGCGCTTTAATATGTGACTCGTCGATGACTGGCTCAATACCTTGTTGAGGCTCGATTAAATCTGCCGCCATTTCTAATAGATTAAGTAACCGCCGCGCATCACCGTCTGCCATTTTAATCAGCGAATCGCGCGCTGTCTCGGTCACACTTAAACTCACTTTTTCAGTGTTAAGTAGTTCATCTTTTAGTGCTCTGTCTAAGACTTTTTGCAAAGCTTTGTGGTCAAGCGATTTAAGCACATAGACTCTAGCTCGACTTAATAATGCGTTGTTTACTTCAAAAGATGGGTTTTCTGTAGTTGCTCCAATAAAAATAAAGGTACCATCTTCAACATAAGGTAAAAATGCATCTTGTTGTGATTTATTGAAACGGTGGACTTCATCGACAAATAACAAAGTCTTCTTCCCTAACGCCTGCTTTTGCTTAGCTTGTTCTACCGCTTTACGAATATCTTTAACACTACCAAGTACAGCACTAATGGCAATAAAGTGACAATCGCAACTGGCGGCAATTATTCGAGCCAGTGTGGTTTTACCGGTTCCAGGCGGCCCCCAAAAAAGCATTGAATGCAACTTACCCCGATTGATGGCTTCATAAAGTGGCTTCCCAGGCGCAAATAGATGCTCTTGGCCTGCATAATCGATTAAGCTGGTTGGGCGCAGCCTTGCAGCTAAAGGAACGGACAAATCAACAGACCTAGCTGAGTGCGACGGCGCTTTGTTTAATTCGTTTTCAGCAGCAGGCTCTGTCTCAAATAAGTCGCGCATAGACAATACTTTAACCTAAATTCCTATTCGTCAATTGGCGTTCGTGAATCAACAATATCGACACCTTCAGGTGGAACAAACTTAAACAGACTGTCTTTTAACGGCTGATTCATTTTAATCTGACTAAATTGAACGCTGGTTTTTTGACCTAAAGTATCTTGCATTAAAATCTCTATTAAACGCTGCTCTTCGAATAACAGATTGACTGACTCAAAAACACTATCCTTTGAGAGAGGTTTCAGCAGAAAAAGCTGTTTGTTTTTATTATCATTTAAAGGGTGAACTGAAATTTGATAACTCTTTTGTAAAGTTGCTGCGTCACTAGTCATTAATAATAAAGGTGAATCGGCTAGCATTGTAGATTGGTTTTGAATAGTTACTTGCTCTAGCTCGGGATCATAAGTCCACATATTTTCACCGTCGGCAACGATTAACTGCGGAAAAGTTTCTGTAATTTCCCAACGAAATAAGTTAGGCCTTTGAATCGAAAACTGTCCACGACTTTGATCGACAACTTGACCTAAATCATTGCTAACTTTTTGCTCAAAGGTCGCTTGGTAAGTTGTTAAATTTGCTAAATTATTAGCCAAAATAGTCGCTGCTGGCTGCTCTGATGCCGCAGCATGACTAATCGCCATAATGGCCAAACACCCTGCAGTAAAAACTGTTTTTACCAAACGAAGTGGCGTAACGGCCAAACTTACTTGATTGAAAAGTTGGAACTTAAATGAACTTAACATTGATAAAAGCCTTTTATTTAAATAATGCTTAACGTCTTTATTCACGCTGTGTAGTAACCTTTGCTTAATAGAAACTACTGATTGGGTAACCAATAATTATCGCGTCTTTGGTTAACATTTTTCATCTACAATTATTGGCGCCTAGCCTGAATATAAAATGAACCTGTCATGGCTGCTTACATATTAACAATTAAGCTAAGCGCGCCTGTTATACCTTTGGCGGCGGAGGCGCTATAACTTCTCTAGAACCATTAGATTGCATTTCGGTGACAATTCCGGCTGCTTCCATTTCTTCAATCATTCGAGCCGCTCGATTATAACCAATTTTTAAGCGACGCTGAACGCCAGAAATTGACGCTTTACGAGATTCAGTGACAATTGCTACGGCTTTATCATAAAGCTCATCTTTTTCTGCGGAATCATCTGACTCGTTTGGAAATCCTGGAACTTCGACTTCTGCAGCACCATTTAGAATAGAGTCTTCATAAACCGGTTCACCACGTTTTTTCCAATCACCTACCACTCGATGCACTTCATCGTCATCTACAAAGGCGCCATGTACACGAATTGGAATACTCGTTCCGCCCGGAAGATATAGCATATCCCCTTGCCCTAATAACTGTTCTGCGCCCATTTGGTCGAGAATAGTCCGCGAGTCAATTTTAGATGAGACTTGAAACGCAATGCGAGAAGGAATATTTGCCTTAATAAGCCCAGTGATTACGTCGACAGAAGGACGCTGGGTGGCTAGCAAAAGGTGAATTCCCGCTGCACGCGCTTTCTGAGCAATTCGCGCTATAAGCTCTTCGACTTTTTTACCGACTATCATCATCATATCGGCTAACTCGTCAATAACAATGACAATCTTGGGTAGCTCGCCTAATTCAGGCGCTTGCTCTTCCATTGATTCTTCTGCTTTCCACAGAGGATCAGTAATTGCTTCACCACGTTTGCGCGCATCTCTAATTTTGCGATTGTAACCGGCTAAATTCCTAACCCCTAGCGCCGACATTAGCTTATAGCGTCGCTCCATTTCTGCAACCGCCCAGCGTAACGAGTTTGCTGCTTCTTTCATGTCGGTTACAACTGGCGTTAATAAATGCGGAATACCTTCATAGACAGACAGCTCAAGCATCTTTGGATCAATCATAATCATGCGCACTTCTTCAGGCGATGATTTGTACAAGATACTCACAATCATTGCATTTAAGCCAACCGACTTACCCGAACCAGTGGTTCCGGCGACTAACAAGTGAGGCATTTTCATTAAATCGATCACTGTGGGAGCACCCGAAATATCTTTACCTAACGCCATAGTAAGAGAAGATTTAGAATCATCAAATTCGCGGCTAGCAATAACTTCTTTTAATCGAACGATTTCACGATTTTCGTTAGGAACTTCAATCCCAATATAAGGCTTACCTGGAATAACCTCAACCACACGCACACTCGTTGTTGCCATTGAACGGGCTAAATCTTTGGCTAAATTACTAATACGTGCCACTTTTACACCCGCGGCTAAAGAGAGTTCAAATCGAGTAATTACTGGGCCAGGATGAACCGCAACGACTTGCGCTTCAACTTTAAAATCAGCCAATTTAAGTTCGACCAAACGTGACATTGCTTCTAATGACTCATCAGACATTCGCTGAGTTTGGGCCTTTGGCTCATCTAATAAACGCACCGGAGGTAGCTCACCTTCTACCGGCAAATCATCAAATAGACTCGCTTGTTTTTCTTTTTCAGTGCGAATACTCGGCTCAATTTTTGGCTGCTCTTTGGCAATTTTAACCGGCTCGCGCTTTTCAATTTTAACTTTTTCTTGTTTAAAAACAGTTTCTCTAGCTTGCTTAATTTGCTTTTGGTTTTTGCGGTCTTTCATTGCGTCGAGTAAATCAATCGACTTTTGGGTCATCCACGCAAAACCTTGCAAAGTCCATTTACCTACCCAGTCCATTAATTGAAACCAAGAAATGCCGGTAAACAATGTCATCGATGCAAAAAAAGCCGCCAACATTAATAAAGTAGCGCCCACTGGATTAAACCAGCCCACTAACAGATCGGCCAAAAGTTTGCCAAAGATGCCACCGGAATAATAAGCGTTTTGCATTTCAGGATCGGCAAAATGTTGAGCGGAAATAGCGGCGCCCAAAAGTAAGGTTAAAATAAACCCAAAAATACGGAAGCTCCAAAATGCTAAGCTATTAGGTAAAGTGTTATTGCGCTCTCTAAATACCAAATAACCAGAATAAAGCACCATAAATGGAAATAGAAACGCCAAATAGCCAAATAAATGCAGTAATCTACTTGAAAACCAAGCCCCAGCTTTACCACCCGCATTTTGATATTCTGAATTAGTCGTTACACTGGTCCAGCCGTTATCTTCAGGAGAAAAGCTCCACAGGGATATAAATAAAAATATCGCGATTGCGATAAGTAGAATAAATCCGCCCTCTTTCATTCTAACCATTAGAATACTAGCGACTTGTTGTTTATCGACTTGACTATTCATCAACGAAAATTACCCTTAAAAACGCCTTTCTGGTTACTTTTATTATTATGTAATCCACTCAAAATGATTGATTTATTTTTATTGAGCAGGAATTTGAATCGTGGTTGTTTCTTTTACTTCTTCCATTACCACATAAGTTCGTGAACCGCTCACGCCCGGTAATGTCAGTAATGTCTCACCGAGAAGTTTTCGGTAGTTTTTCATATCGGCGACCCTCGCTTTTACCAAATAGTCAAAATCGCCTGAGACAAGATGGCACTCTAACACCTGCGGCAAATCAATAACAGATTTTTTAAAGTCATCAAATACGTCTGGTGAAGTGCGTGAAAGGCGAATTTCAACAAAAACTAACAGTGCTGCCCCAACCTTATGCGGTGCAACTTGTGCTGTATAACCTGTCACATACCCGTTTTTTTCAAGCCGTTTTACTCTTTCTAAGCAAGGCGTTGGGCTTAACCCTACTCGCCGTGAGAGTTCCACATTGGCGATACGGCCATCTTTTTGTAGTTCACGTAATATAGCGCGATCAATTCGATCTAAATCACTTAACATGGAAGCCACCAATAGAATTTTCCTCTAAATAATATACAGTAAAAAGATAATAACACTATAAACCCTCAAATATAAGTGAGTTATTCTACATATCTAGCGCTATACTAGCGCAAAATTTTTCAAGCACAATAATTGAGCCCGTCTCATCCTTTTTGGAGGTTTTAAAAATGTTAATCGGTGTACCAAAAGAGATCAAAAACCATGAATATCGAGTTGGCATGGTTCCAGCCAGTGTCCGTGAGGTTGTAAGTCACGGGCATCAAGTGATTGTTGAAACTAACGCGGGTATTGGCATTGGTTTTACCGATGAAGACTATATTGCAGCCGGTGCAGAAATCAAAAACTCTGCTGAAGAAGTTTTTGCTCAAGCCGAAATGATTGTAAAAGTCAAAGAGCCTTTAGCAGAAGAGCGCGCTCGCTTAAGAGAAGACCAAATCTTGTTTACTTACCTGCATTTGGCGCCTGATTTACCACAAACCAAAGATTTAATTAAAAGTAAATCAATTTGTATTGCCTATGAAACCGTTACAAGCCACACAGGCGCTTTACCGCTACTAGCACCTATGTCTGAAGTTGCTGGGCGAATGTCAATTCAAGCCGGCGCCCAGTGTTTAGAAAAATCTAACGCTGGCCGTGGTATGTTACTCGGTGGTGTTCCAGGTGTTGCTCCTGCCAAAGTCGTTATTATTGGCGGTGGCGTTGTCGGCACAAACGCAGCACAAATGGCTGTTGGTATGGGCGCTAACGTGGTTATACTCGACCGTTCAGTTGATGTTCTTCGTCGCTTAGATGCACAATTTGGTGCCAAAGTAGACACGGTTTTTTCAAGTAAAGACGCTTTAGAACAGCACGTACTTTCCGCCGATTTAGTCATTGGTGGCGTGTTAATACCTGGCGCTGCGGCACCTAAATTAGTTTCTGCAGAAATGATCAGCAAGATGAAACCTGGTTCGGCTGTAGTTGATGTAGCGATAGACCAAGGCGGCTGCTTTGAAACCTCTAAAGCAACCACACACGCAGACCCTACTTATATTGTTGACGAAGTAGTGCATTATTGTGTTGCCAATATGCCGGGCGCTGTACCCCGCACTTCAACCTTTGCTTTAAATAACGTGACTTTACCTTATATTTTGAATTTAGCGAACAAGGGCTATAAAGCAGCACTTGAAGCCGACAAACATTTAGCCAATGGGCTTAATGTATACAAAGGAATTGTGACTAACTTAAGTGTCGCTGAAAACCTTGGTTACGAGTTTGTTGAACCAATGGATGCGTTAAATTTATAAGCATTTAGTTATTTATAAAGCGAATGTGATTTTAAAGCCCTGTTTACAGGGCTTTTGTCGTTTGGCGCATTAAGAAGTCTTATTTCGATTGAATTTAGCTTATAAAGCCACAATAATAGTGCGCTATCGAACAATATAAACTTTTCGGTGTAATTTATCGGGCCGGCTCAATATAATTTGCGAGCTCAATGTATTATTCTGCAGGTTGATAGGCATAATTAATACGGCACTAACTTCGCGTTAAAAGTTAACAACTAAGTATTAGGAAAAACCATGGCTTCTTTGCAAGAGCAATTACTAAAAGCGGGCTTAACCACGAAAGATAAAGCCAACAAGGCGAAAGGCGAAAAGCGCAAACAAAATAAATTAAAGCGTAAGCAGAAAGACAGCAGCTTAGATCAAAGCAAGCTAGCCGCCCAGCAAGCCCTAGAGCAACAAGCGCAGCGTGCACGCGAGCTAAATCAAGAGAAAAATGCTCAAGCAGAGCAAAAGGCTATTGTTGCTCAAATCAAGCAACTGATTGAGTCTAACCAACAACCACTTGGCGAGCCCGTAATAAGCTTTAACTTCTCTGACCAAGGCGCTATTAAAAAGATTGAAGTGTCAAACTTAGTTCACAAGCATTTAACTCAAGGTCAGTTAGCCATAGCTAAGCATTTACAGGGTTATGCGCTAGTGCCTAAAGTTATTGCTGAAAAAATTCAACAAAGATCGAATGACTTTATCATATCTCTTAATGAGTCAACTCTTGAACCGGCAGAAGATGATCCCTATGCGGAATATCAAATTCCGGACGATTTAATGTGGTAATTGAATCATTATAGATAATTCCTATTAGGTTGCACTTGTCTGAAACGGCAAAGCCTCCTAAAATCGCTGCATTAAAATTTAAGCAACTTTGCTTTCCCCTAACAATTAAGACAATCGGAGTTTTTCATGTCTCAATCTCGTCATTGTAAGTTACTCATTCTTGGTTCTGGACCGGCTGGCTATTCGGCAGCAGTTTATGGTGCGAGAGCAAACCTATCACCAGTCATTATCACCGGAATGGAAAAAGGCGGTCAATTAACCACGACAACCGATGTTGATAACTGGCCAGGCGACAATGAAGGCGTGCAAGGACCAGAATTAATGGATCGAATGGAAAAGCACGCGCTCCGCTTTGGTACAGAAATTATTTTCGATCATATTCATACTACGGATTTGAGCCAACGCCCTTTTACTTTAACCGGTGATCAAGGCACTTACACAGCAGATGCACTGGTCATCGCAACCGGCGCTTCAGCAATGTATTTAGGACTTGAGTCAGAAGAAGCGTTTAAAGGAAAAGGGGTTTCAGCCTGTGCTACCTGTGATGGCTTTTTCTATCGTAATAAAAAGGTTGCGGTTATTGGCGGCGGAAATACTGCAGTTGAAGAAGCCTTATATTTATCCAACATTGCTTCAGAAGTTCATTTAGTACACCGCAGAGATACTTTAAGAAGTGAGAAAATCTTACAAGATCACTTATTTGAAAAGGCTGAAAACGGTAATATTAAGCTACATTGGAACAACACTTTAGATGAAGTACTTGGCGATAATATGGGCGTAACCGGTATTCGGATTAAAAGCACACAAGACGAGTCAACCCAACAACTTGATCTTGAGGGTGTTTTTATTGCCATTGGACATAAACCCAACACCGATATTTTTGCTGGCCAACTAGAAATGGAAAACGGCTATATCAAAGTAAAAAGTGGGCTTCAGGGAAATGCCACGGCAACCAGTGTTGAAGGTGTTTATGCTGCAGGGGATGTAGCAGATCAAGTCTATAAACAAGCGGTAACTTCAGCAGGTATGGGTTGTATGGCGGCGTTAGATGCGGAAAAGTTTTTAGATGCTAACAGCTAATTTAATAATTCACTAAAGTTAAAATAAATTAACTTTGTAGCCGAGTCACATAGTAGCGGTGTTTAACGACTATGTGACTTTAGGCTTTATATCATGTGCAAACTACGTAACAACTCCTGATAAACAAAGCCTCGCAAACTTACCATGTCTTCTTCGTCGATTTCGTCAATATTCACGCCATAAGTGAATAATTTGGCTTCTTCATCTTCTTTTAAGTAAGTCACTTCCCCTTGAAAAGTAATTAATCGCTCAATTTCTTCAAGAAACAATTTCATTGTAATATTTAAGTGATTACCTTTGTGTGCAATTTTAGTATTAGTTTCTATTCGACCACCAGAGCAACTCATGTTCATCATACGACCGGTCAGCGCCGGTGAATTATGAGTTTTGTTAATAATAGTGACCGCGATATCTGTTGAAACTCGAACTTCTTTTCGCACCTCTACGGTTTGAACTTCTTTGGGTATTTCTAAATGAAGATAAGGGTAAGGCTGCCCTCGAGTAGCGATTACCCGGGTAGTAAAGCCCGACGCGACATTTTGCGCAACAAACCTTAAGGTAACAAGCTGCCCTTCCCTAACGAAAATCATTTTATCTTCGCCAGAACGAGGCGCAGAGACAATCACGCTGCCTTTAGGGTTTATCCCAAAAAACTTCACCGGATAACGGTGCGCGGCATTTTCACCGATTTGCAACTGCATACCGTTTCCGGCGGCTAAACCAAGCTCTTCAATTCTCATTTTGTACCCGTTGGTTTCAAATTAACCCCTTTACTTTGAAGGTTTTCAACGCCCTCCGTTAAGTGTAGACTTAATTTATATAAAAATTAAAAATCTTATGCTGTAATCGATGAAAAATATTAAAAGTCTAGCTTTGTGGGTCACTCCACTACTCAGTATTGCGTTGGGAGTCAGTTTAACTTCTACTGGCTTTAGCCGTGAAGTAGCCATTGTTGCGGGGGTGACTTTATTATGTGCCATTTGGTGGATAACCGAGCCAATTCCTATCCCCATTACTTCTTTAATTCCGCTGGCGGTTTTCCCAATGACAGGTGTACTTAACTCAAATCAGGTTGCGCAAGCATATGGACACCATTTAATCTTATTATTATTAGGCGGCTTTATTCTTAGCCAATCTATGGCCTATTCTGGCGCGCACCGTAGAGTCGCTTTAATTATGGTCAACTTGTTTGGCGGAGCTTCGCCTAAACGCCTAGTGATGGGATTTATGGCGGCGGCAGCATTATTAAGCATGTGGATATCCAATACCGCCACCACCTTAATGTTATTGCCAGTCGCGTTAGCAACTTTAGAAGCAAGTCAAAATGCAAAACTTACTACCACCTTATTGCTCGGCATTGCTTACGCGGCTAGTGTGGGCGGCATAGGTACGCCCATTGGCACTCCCCCAAATGCTTTATTTTTATCTACCTACCAAGAAGCGACAGGAATTAGCTTAAGCTTTTTTGACTGGATGAAATGGGGAGTCCCATTGGTCGTGGTGTTTATTCCTATTATGATGTTATGGCTAACTCGCAATATTGATTCGAAAGTTCGTATCGAAGTACCCGCTAGTGGCGCTTGGAGTTTAGTTGAAAAACGGGTGATGTGGGTGTTTGCAGTAACGGCGCTATTATGGATCACAAGACAAGAACCATTCGGAGGCTGGCGCGAATTAACAGGCTTTTACGGAGCAACTGACGCTAACGTTGCAATGCTAGCCTGTTTAGCCCTATTTATTATTCCCGATGGTAAGCAAGGCAAATTACTCGACTGGAAAACTGCAAACCAAATTCCATGGGGCGTTTTATTACTCTTTGCTGGGGGGATTTGTATTGCCAAAGCATTTTCTAGCAGCGGGCTTTCTAACATTATTGGTGAACAGCTTAGTGCAGTAACTTTATTGCCTGTGGTACTGCTAATCATGGTAATCGCGTTTACGGTAACTTTTATGACCGAAATGACAAGCAACACAGCAACCACCGCTTTACTAATGCCCATTTTAGCTTCTGCCGCGCTAAGTGCAAAAATAGACCCTGCACTTTTAATGGTGCCAGCGGCAATGAGTGCAAGCTGCGCATTTATGCTTCCTGTCGCTACCGCACCTAATGCGATTGTCTATGGAAGTAACCGAGTACCAATACAGCAAATGGTCAAAAATGGATTGGCGTTAAATCTTGCAGGTACCTTACTCATAACAATGGTTTGCTACTTATTTATTTAAAGTAACCTGCCAGTAATCAAATAACGCCTGCGGTTAGCTGATCGCCAATAGGTAAATGTCTTATCCTTTTACCGGTAGCTTTAAAAATCGCATTAGTTAATGCTGGCGCCACCGGAGGTAAAGGAATTTCCCCGACGCCAGTTGGTTTATCATCCCAAGGAAGCAGGTGAGTCTCAAAATCAATGGGGATTTGATGCATTCGAGCGATTGGGTAAGTATCAAAATTAGACTCTTGAATTTGCCCTCCAGCAAGGGTCACGGCTAAACTTAACGCAGTGCTAAGCCCGTCAATAGTCGCACCTTGGAGCTGTGCCTTTACCGCATCAGGGTTGACCACCAAACCGCAATCCATGGCGGCAACAATCCTATTAATTTTGAGTTCGCCGCTCTTTGTCACGCTTACCTCAATCGCATGAGCCGCGTAACCTCCAAAAGTAAAATGACAGGCAAGTCCTACACCTCGACCTTTAGGCCTTGGCTTTGAATAGTCTATTTGCTGAGCCACATATTTAAGTAGCTTGGCGAGTCTGCCAGGATTGAACGTGGGCCCACCATGCCCCTCATATTTTAATTCTCGCGGCTCCCCTAATAACTTCAATCTTAAGGTTAGCGGATCTTGCTTGGTTTCAAAGGCGACTTCATCTAGAAAACTTTGTATTGCAAATGCATTAGCAGTATGCGCTGGTGCTCGCCAACTACCTCTAGGTACTCCAGACTGCACCGAGAAATATTCTAAACAAAAATTGTCTAATATATTTGCAGGGAAATCATCTGGGTAAAGCTCAGCTTTCCAGTAATCTGACTCTGCTACATTGGCGCGACGGTAATACTTACTCGCACTGGCTAAACTGTGTTTCCATGCACTAATATTAGATTCGTGGTCGACAGCAGCAGTTAATAAATGCTTACCCGATGGCCGATAAAAGTCATGCTGCATATCATCTTCTCGCGACCAAACTACTTGAATAGGCAGCCCTGTTTTCTGGGCAATGAGCGCGGCTTCAACAGCATAATCGACACTTAAACGCCGCCCGAAAGCGCCGCCAACACGAGTCATTTCTATATTAATGTTTTCTCTAGGAATATTGGTTGCGGCATGCACGGCTCGTGACACACCAGAAGGCATTTGCGTAGGTACAATGATTTTACAATAGTCCGATTTTATCTCGGCAAAACAATTTTGAACTTCAAGCGGTGCGTGGGCAACAAAAGGCACGAAGTAATTTCGTTTGATTACTTTGGCGGCTTTTTTAAATGCCGCTTCGCAGTCGCCATCGTTCCTCACGCGCTGACCTTGGCCCGCCAAAAGCTGGTCACATTGGGCGATAAAAAATGCTGACGATTCGTTTGAATGCGGCCCATGATGCCATTGAATTTTCAACTTTTGCTTAGCTTGCATTGCGGCCCAAGTTGTTTCTGCCACTACCACCACCGCTTCAGCTAAAATATGGTAGGGTTCGCCGGCTTTAGGCCCTGCCAACTTAAAAATATCGATGACACCGGCTACTTTCATACTCTCGCTACCATCAAAAGACTTTACCTGACCATCTAAATACGGGCTGCGAGCTAGCATGGCTATTTTTGCTTGCTGTGGCGCAGAGTCGATTCCAAAGCGCACTTGTCCAGTAACAATCTTTTCCAGCTCTAATTGACGTTGCTCTTTTCCAATAATTGAATGTTTAGCTAACGGCTTAAGTTTTGGCGCTTGCTCTGGTAAGGGCAGCTTCGCGGCAATTCCCACCAACTCTGCATAACTTAGCGATTGGTTAGTTTTCTGGTTTACCACTTGGCCTAAATGGCAGTTAGTATTCTCGACCTTAATATTCCATACGTTTGCTGCAGCTAGTTGTAACAATAAGCGTGCCGAAGCACCAACTTCTCGCATACTGACCCAGTTATTAGTCAAACCGGTACTGCCGCCTACCCCTTGCCCGCCATACTTCCAGGCGTAACCTTTTGCGTTTTTTACAATTCCTAGCGGCATTTGTTTAACCGTAACATTTTGCCACGCTACTTCTAGTTCTTCTGCAATTAGCATTGGTATAGTCGAGCCGATCCCTTGGCCTATTTCTGGCTGGTTATTACCAATAATAACTTTGCCTTGTGGGGTAATTTCGACAAAAAAGCCTATTCGCTCTACTTCACGAGAAAAATAAGCCGTTTGAGTTAAATCACGCTTATCAAATGCGTTAGCTTGCTGAGCTAAACTAGCTACCATCAAGCCGCCACTTGCGGTTAAACCTGCACAAATAAAGTCGCGACGACTTATTAAATCGCTGCGGAGAGTTGTTTGCCGCGTCTTATCGAGTGTGTCACGCATAAGAATTCCTTATTACAATGAGGGATTGAACTAAATGCCCGCGATATAACCTACCAAACTCTCTTATAGTGAACAGACTATTTAAGCTTATTGGAGTTAAATTTGCGACTAACTCCTAAATTTACCTGCTCGCATCGACGCCATAAAGTGAGCTTAATAACACAGCAGGGTTGAAAATCAGTACCTTTCCCCTATAAATACTAAAAAATAATGCAAAATATGAAAAAATTTCTCGCCAAAATCTAGCTTTCTCTCTTATATTAGCGCATCTTTTTTTTAGTGCGTGTCTATACCAGCTAATCGCTCGACCGTACGCTTTTTAAGAGGCTTAAAAAAGCATGTTAGTCGCTTTCGTTTCTGTTTATTTAATGATTTCTATTAGCATCGGTATTGCCGCAGCACGCCGCGTAAATACAACTAAAGATTACGTTACCGCGGGCCGTCAACTCCCCCTGATGGTAGTAGTCGCGATGGTATTCGCAACTTGGTTTGGTGCCGAAACTTTGCTTGGTATGCCCGCGAGCTTTATTGCTGAAGATTTGGGTGCGTTAATCAGTGATCCTTTTGGTGCTGCTTTCTGTCTGATCTTTTTTGGTTTATTTTTAGCACGACCACTTTACCGAAAAAATTTACTCACACTAGGTGACTTTTATCGCAACCGCTTTAGTCAACCAGTAGAAATAAGTGTGTCTATCGCCATTGCTATTTCATACTTAGGCTGGGTTTCTGCTCAAGTAACCGCGCTGGGTTTGGTCTTTAACATTCTAAGTCTCGACACTTTGCCAGTTTCAGCAGGTATCGTTTTAGGCGCGGCGATTGTATTGCTCTACACTTTATTTGGCGGCATGTGGTCGGTGGCAATCACCACATTTATTCAAATGATTGTCATAGTGGCAGGCTTATTTTGGATTACGCATCTCGTTTCTGAGCAAACTGGTGGCTTTAAAACAGTTTGGGAGCACGCGCTAAACCACAACAAGTTTAATTTTTGGCCCGACGCCAATTTCGCCGCCATTGTTACTTTTGTTGCCGGCTTTTTAACTATGGCTTTAGGCTCCATTCCGCAGCAAGATGTTTTTCAACGAGCCAACTCTGCTAAAAATGAAAAAATTGCAGTATGGGGCACTGTTATTGGGGGAGTTACTTATTTTTTCTTTGCCGCCATTCCCATTTATCTTGCTTACTCCGCGTTTATTATTGCGCCAGAAATGAGTGCACAATTGTCGCAAAAAGATCCTCAACTCGTGTTACCTTCGCTAATACTGAACCACCTACCCGTGTCGGCCCAAATTATCTTTTTTGGTGCACTACTCTCGGTCATTATGAGTACTGCTAGTGGTACGTTGTTAGCGCCATCGGTCACCCTCAGCGAAAATGTTTTAAAACCCTTGCTACTAAAACGTCATATTAGCGATCTTAAGCTATTAAAAGTCATGCGCTTTACCCTGTTTGGGTTTGCGGTTTTGGTAACAGCCTATGCGCTTTGGGCAAATCAATCCAATACAAGTATTCACGAACTGGTGCAAAACGCTTATAAGGTCACTTTAGTGGTAGCACTAGTCCCTTTAATCGCGGGAATTTATTGGCCAGCAGCAAACAATAATGGTGCTTTATGGGCAATTATTATTGGCTGTATTGCTTGGGGTTGTGCCGAAATGTTTTTGAACGAAACTGCACTACCGGCACATTTTTATGGTTTTTTCGCCGCCATTATAGGAATGCTTGCAGGAAGTTTATTGAAACCAACTAGTCGGCTAGAAAGCGCTTAAACACCACTAGAAAGTGGTGTTATTCAGAATACCACTTTCCATTGGGTAACTTTTTAATCCAAACCACAGAGTACCAATAATAACCTCCTTGTTGAGGTGATTTTGCAGTGCAGTTATATTTAGAGCGACCCGCATTTAGCGGTTTATTCGGTTCAAACAGCAACGACTGTCCTTCAACTGTTTTCTTTAACCGCCCTTGGCCCGATAGATAACACTGTACATCTAACTTAGCAAAATCTTGTTTTAAAGTTAACTTTAACTTAGGCCGAGTAACCCCATCCGCTAGAACTATATCTGTAAGCAACTCTCCACTCTCTGCATAACTTTGAGTGCTTTCTAGCGGCATAGGCAAAGTGTTTACTTTAAGTTTAAAATCTTCTAAATCACCATATTGGCCACCAAACGGAAACCGTGGAATGCTAGTTAATTCAACACCAGAACCTACTGCTCCAGAATTTTGGCTAAAGGCAATATAACCAAGCTTACTGACTAACTGCTTTAATGCAGAATTCCACTCGCCAAATGGGTAGGCAAATATTTTTAAGTCTTGATTAAACTGCTCATGAATAAAAGTTTCTACACTTAATATTTCATCTTTTATTCGCTTTACATAAGCTTGATCAGACTCGACCCCTTGGTCAGTTTGAAGTTTACGAATTAAGTGGGCATGAGTAGCACTGTGATTGCCTAACGTTGCACCATTTTTAACCAGCTCTTTCAGTTGCTTTGTGGTCATAAATTGGGGCAGCTTTTGGACTATCGGTTGCGTATTGATAAATACCGTAAACGGATACTCAAACTCCTTTAAAATCGGCAAGGCGTTTTCATAAATGTTTTGATAGCCATCATCGAAAGTGATGACCACTGACTTTTTAGGTAATGGCTGTCCTGTTTTAAGCGCCTTTACTAGTTCAGCCATTGAAATGACATTAAATTCCTGATGATGCAGGTAAAGCATATGCGCTTTAAAAAGCTCTGGCGAAAGACTAGTCGCTTTGGGCGTGTCGTTAGATATATGGTGGTACTGTAAAATGACGGTTGCTTGAAGTAGCCCTGGCATTAGCAGCATAACAAATAGCAAAAATAGACTGACTATTTTTAATCTAACTGCCATTTTTATTCTCCTACTTTAATACTAAAAAGCCCCTAACCAAACAGTAAGGGGCTCAAGTTTCTCTACAAACTTAGGTAAAATATTAACCCATATTAAACCGGTTTATTTTTTACGCGCTGGTGGTAAGTCTGTGCAAGTTCCTTCATAGGCTTCAGCAGAAAACGCTAGCGACTCTGAAAGCGTTGGATGAGCGTGTACAGTTAACGCAATATCTTCTGCATCACATCCCATTTCAATAGCTAAGCCAGCCTCGCCAATTATTTCACCTGCATTAATCCCAACTACTGCCGCACCAATAATGCGATTGGTTTTTTTATCGTAAATGCTCTTCGCAAAGCCTTCAGTACGACCAGCGCCAATAGCACGACCACTGGCTGCCCATGGGAAAGTCCCCACGCCAAAGTCAATGCCTTTTTGTTTGGCTTCTTTTTCGGTTAGGCCAACCCAAGCAATTTCTGGATCAGTATAAGCGACACTAGGAATACATTGTGGTTCAAACGCGTGCTTTTTACCGGCAATAACTTCTGCTACTACATGCGCTTCGTGAGTCGCTTTATGCGCTAACATTGGTTGCCCAACTAAGTCACCAATTGCATAAATATTAGGAACATTAGTTCTTAACTGCTTATCAACTGCAATAAAGCCACGCTCGTCTACGTTAACCCCAGCTTTTTCTGCATCAACCAAATCACCATTCGGACGACGACCTACAGCTGACAATATTTTGTCGTAACGAACGGGCTCTTTAGGCGCTTTTTTGCCTTCAAAGGTAACGTATAAACCATCATCTTTGGCTTCAACTTTTGTCACGCTAGTCTCTAGCATAATAGCGTTATACTGCTTGCTAACAAAACGCTGAAACGGCTTTATAACATCTTTATCTGCTGCTGGAATTAACTGATCGGCCATTTCAACAACGTCAATACTACTACCCAAAGCGCGATATACGGTTGCCATTTCTAAACCAATAATACCGCCACCTAGAATTAGCATTTTTTCAGGAACATTTTTAAGCTCCAACGCGCCAGTAGAATCAACAATACGATCATCTTCTGGTAAGAAAGGTAACTTAACTACACGCGAACCAGCAGCGATAATGCAGTTTTCGAAGTTGATGGTTTTAACATCGTCATTCCCTTCAATTGCTAGGGTATTTTTAGAAGTAAACTTTGCCGTGCCTTGAACCACTTTCACTTTACGCATTTTAGCCATGCCAGCTAAACCTTTAGTGAGCTGACCGACTACACCGTCTTTGTATTCGCGAATTTTATTTACATCAATTTTTGGCTCTCCAAAAGCAACACCATGAGATTCCATGCTTTTAGCTTCGTCAATTACTTTGGCAGAATGTAACAAGGCTTTAGAAGGAATACAGCCAACGTTTAAACATACGCCGCCTAAGGTTGAATACTTTTCAACTAAAACTACATTAAGACCCAAGTCGGCCGCGCGGAACGCAGCTGTATAGCCACCAGGGCCTGCGCCAATTACCACAACCTGCGCTTGAATGTCATTACTCATAGTGCTTTCACCTTTTCAAATTAACACAGGCCTTGTTAAAAGGCCTGCTTAGTCTATTTGCTAACCAGCGCTAATTTGCGCTAATTAATTACTTTAAAAGAACGCGTCGAATATCGTTAAGCGTTTGCGACAAATGCACCACAAATCTAGCTGCGTCTGCACCATCAATTACACGATGGTCATAAGACAAAGACATAGGCAACATTAATCGAGGAACAAACTCGCTACCGTTCCATACCGGCTGCATTTTGTTTCGAGACAAACCTAGTATGGCAACATCCGGCCATTTTACAATAGGCGAGAAGGCAGTACCACCTATTCCGCCTAATGAAGAAATAGTAAAACTGCTACCTTGCATATCATCAGCGGACAGTTTCTTATCTCTAGCTTTAGCACTTATCTCACCTAGTTCAGTGGCTAAA
Organism: Aliikangiella aequoris; assembly: GCF_053709105.1. Taxonomy (NCBI): domain Bacteria; kingdom Pseudomonadati; phylum Pseudomonadota; class Gammaproteobacteria; order Oceanospirillales; family Pleioneaceae; genus Aliikangiella; species Aliikangiella aequoris. Next base: position 1,461,668 of record NZ_CM132298.1, on the reverse strand, counting down.
GTATAGATGCTTTTTTGATCGACGTTACGGATAACTGGAACTGTTAGTCCATCAGGTGTTTCTACCGCGACCCCAATATGGTAATAATTTTTGATAATTAAATTTTCACCATCATTCGCCAAAGACGCATTAAATTTTGGGAATGCTTTTAAAGTATGGACCAAACCTTTCATTATAAAGGCTAGCGGAGTTAACCTAACACCATCTTTCGCAGCCTCTTCTTTCAATGACTTGCGAAACGCATCTAGCTCGGTAATATCGGCATCTTCATGTTGCGTCACATGAGGAATCGTTATCCAATTTCGATGTAAGTTAACGCTGCTAATTTTTTGTATTCGAGAAAGCGATTTAGTTTCTATTTCTCCCCATTTGGCATGGTCAACAACCGGCATTTCAGGCATGGCAAATGCACCTGTGGTAGCGGTCGCTTTAGGGCGAGATAATTCAAACTTTATAAAGTTCTGAACATCTTGCTTTACGATTCGCCCTTTAGGCCCAGAGCCGTTCACAAGAGAAAGGTCAGCACCCAGCTCTCGCGCAAAACGACGCACTGCCGGACTGGCGTGCACAACACCACCAGAAGCACGTTTTTTCATTTGCGGATGCTCTGGTACTGGCGCTCCACGTGAACTAGAACTAGCTTCAGGGGTCGAACGGCTTGTTGAGTTTGACGGTTTCTCACTCGATTTATTATCGTCTTTAGAGTTAGCGTCGTTGCTTTCAGCGCTTTGATTTGCAGAACCTTTAGGTTTGACTGAGCTAGCCCCTTGTACAAGAGCTTTGCCTAACACATCGCCTTGTGAAACTTTGTCGCCAACCTTAACGCTAACTTCTATTATTTCGCCAGCAAACTCAGCTGGAACTTCCATCGTTGCTTTATCAGTTTCTAAAACAATCAAGCCTTGATCTTTGTCGACTTTATCACCGGCCTGAATCAATACTTCAATCACATCGACTTCATCTGAATCACCGATATCCGGTACAACTATCGACTTTTCTTGCTTTTCATCGGAGTCTGCTTGAGCTTCGTCATCTGCCGATTCGTTTGGCGTTGGCTCGGCAGGCTTGTCAGCCTTGGCTTCATTTTCACTCGTTGCTTCCGACTGATTAGAGTCAGCTTCTTTAGCTTGAGAATCTTGTGAATCCGTTTGACTGTCGGTTTCTTCTACTTCTAATATTAAATCGCCTTGTGAAACTTTATCACCGACTAAAACGTGAACTTTTTTAACTACACCAGCATGACTTGATGGTATATCCATTGTGGCTTTATCGGTTTCAAGTGTAATAAGCGAGTCTTCTTTAGCAATACTATCGCCAACATTAACTAACACTTCAATTACATCAACACTTTCTGCATCGCCAATATCAGGGACATTGACTGAAATTAATTGACTCATTTTCAATCCTCCCTTAGCTATGTAGTGGGTTAGGTTTAGAAATATCGATATTGTATCGCTTGATAGCTTTGGTCACTTCTTTAGGACTAATTGTCCCCTCGTCAGCCAATGCCTTAAGCGCCGCAACTGCGACGTAATAACGATCGACTTCGAAGAAGCGGCGCAAGTTTTCTCTAGAATCACTTCGCCCAAATCCATCAGTGCCTAATACTGTGTAACTGCCAGGTACATAGGCTCTAATTTGTTCGGCGTATGATTTCATAGAGTCCGTTGATGCTATCACTGGACCTTCTTGTTTAGCCAAACATTGCTCGACAAAACTCGCTTTAGGCTTTTTCTGCTCAGGGTTTAGCAAATTGTGCCTAACCACATCTTGGCCATCGCGCGCCAGCTCATTAAAGCTGGTAACGCTCCAAATATCGGCAACAACTTTAAAATCATCTTCCAGTAATTTAGCGGCTTCAATAACTTCATTTAATATAGCGCCGCTGCCTAATAGTTGTACTCGAGTTGGTTTCTGCTTAGCTTTAGATTTTTTACCTTGCTGGAGCAGATACATTCCTTTAATAATTCCCTCTTCACTACCTTCAGGCATTTCGCCATGCACATAGTTTTCATTTAAGGTTGTAATGTAATAAAAAACGTTTTCTTGCTCTTCATACATACGTCGCATTCCATCGCGAACAATTAACGCGAGTTCATAACCAAAAGTTGGGTCGTAACTAATACAGTTGGGAATAGTTGAAGCCAAAATATGGCTGTGACCGTCTTGATGCTGCAATCCTTCGCCATTTAAAGTAGTTCTACCAAAGGTAGCGCCAACTAAAAACCCTCTGGCCTGCATATCACCGGCCGCCCAGGCTAAATCGCCAATTCGTTGGAAACCAAACATCGAGTAATAGATATAAAAAGGAATCATGGGCAAGTTGTTACTCGAGTAACTTGTAGCGGCAGCCATCCATGATGACATGGCTCCGGCTTCATTAATCCCCTCTTCCAAAATTTGGCCTTTTTTATCTTCTCGGTAATACATTACCTGATCAGAATCTACAGGCTCGTATAACTGACCGACAGATGAATAAATCCCGATTTGGCGGAATAAACCTTCCATCCCAAAAGTACGCGCTTCGTCTGGAATAATCGGTACGATTCTTTGACCTATTTCTTTATCTTTAAGCAGCACATTTAAAATCCGCACAAAAGCCATTGTGGTCGATATTTCACGTCCGTTTGAACCTCCAGTAATAGCGTTAAACGCTTTTAACGGTGGAATGGTCAAACTCTGTGACTTAGCTCTGCGCGCAGGTAAGTAGCCGCCTAACGCAGCACGACGTTCTTTTAAATATTTAATTTCAGGACTGTCTTCACCCGGATGATAAAATGGCGCGTCTTCTAACTGTTCATCTGATATAGGTACATTAAAACGATTTCTAAATTGCTTTAATGCGTCTAAATTCATTTTTTTCACTTGATGAGAAATGTTTTTACCTTCGCCACTTTCTCCCATACCATAGCCTTTCACGGTTTTTGCGAGAATAACGGTTGGCTGGCCTTTATGGTTAACCGCAGCGTGATAAGCGGCATAAACTTTGGTTGGATCGTGCCCGCCTCTATTTAACCGCCAAATGTCAGCATCTGACATGTTGGCAACCATTTCTAGTAGCGCAGGATCTTTTCCAAAGAAGTAATCGCGGGTAAATTTACCGCCTTTGGATTTATAGTTTTGGTACTCTCCATCAACAGACTCTTCCATTACTTTAAGAAGTTTTCCATCAACATCGCGAGCGATTAAAGGGTCCCAATATCGTCCCCAAATCACTTTAATGACGTTCCAGCCTGCGCCTCTAAAGCCACCTTCAAGCTCTTGAATGATTTTTCCATTCCCACGCACTGGGCCGTCTAGTCGTTGCAAGTTACAATTGATAACAAATATCAAATTATCGAGCTTTTCTCGTCCCGCAAGTGAAATAGCGCCCAATGACTCTGGCTCATCCATTTCGCCGTCACCCATAAACGCCCAAACTTTGCGGCCTTTAGTGTTAGAAAGCTCTCTGTCTTCTAAATATTTTAAAAATCTTGCTTGATAAATTGCTTGAAGTGGACCAAGGCCCATTGAAACTGTGGGAAACTGCCAAAAATCAGGCATTAACCAAGGGTGAGGATATGAAGAAAGACCCTTACCATCAACTTCTTGGCGGAAATTCCCCATTTGATCTTCAGTGATACGACCTTCTAAAAATGCTCGAGCATAAATACCCGGTGAAGAGTGACCTTGATAGTAAATAAGATCCGCTTCACGCTCGTCATTGGCAGCGTGGAAAAAATAATTAAAACCGACATCATACAGTGTTGCAGACGATGCAAAGCTAGACAAATGACCACCAAGCTCTTGGTTTTTTTTGCTCGCCTTTAATACTAATGCAATCGCATTCCAACGGATAATAGAGCGCAGCCTTTGCTCCATCTCTTGGTCCCCTGGAATCAATGCTTCTTTAGAGGTAGGAATGGTATTTAAATAAGCGGTAGTCGCGCTGTAAGGTAAATGTGCGCCAGAGCGACGCGCCATATCAATTAATTTTTCCAGTAAAAAGTGAGCTCGCTCAGTACCTTCTTCTTCAAGTACGGCTTCTAATGCGTCCAGCCACTCTTGCGTTTCAATGGGGTCCACATCGTTTGGTGAATCGGAATTTTGGATATCAGACATTAGGTTCCTCATTACTTAAAATGCTCTTCAATTTAGGCAGCATTTTTGGTGTAAAATTAAGTCAATTATTAGTCTTACTTCACTGAGCCTATTTGAAAATGAAATCTTTCTAACCGAACACCAGCCGATAAGGCAAAGTTAGTTATTCTCAAATAGCAAAAGTATAGCAGTTGGTCACAAATATGCAGCGAAACTCAAAATTCGATTAGAAAGTGGCGATTTAACCAAAACTAAAGCATTGTTGGCTACACAAAAAACACAATAAACATGGGCTCGGCGCTAAGTTTACTGTAGGAACTATTGAAGATTAGTTTATATGGCGACCCGATTCAGCATCCAATTAACTGACTTTACGCTCGCTAACTGAATACACATTGCACAAAAGGTCGAAAAAACTAGCTGCCAATAGTCATTCTGGAAGAGAAATTAACACTTATAATCTGAGATTACAATATTTAGCCATGCTAACCATATTCAAGAAAGCCAAAATCAAACATAAACACAACAATCGACTATGCGAAATCTTATTTATTACCAGACCAAAACTTTTAATAAGCAAGGCTAACTAAATACTTTAACTTACTCAGCTAAATTTTAAAAACAAAAAAGGCCGCTAAGCGACCTTTTTATAGCTTTAATAGGTGTGTGAGGTTTTTACCAAAAAGCTAGTGGACTAAGCGCAGCGACTGCGACAACATATATCATTAGGGTTCTATCAACCATGGCAAATGCGTTTTTATTCTCTTCAACTTTACCATCGCATACGCCCATGTCTAAGCCCAGTGCTGCAATACCCGTTTCGCTGATAAGTTGACGGTTATCTGCGGTTAAATCGACAAAGTAATCTCTTACTCGATAAAAGCCATTCACAAAGTCCCCTGTGAACAAGAAGATAATGCTTGTTAAGCGACTTGGGATCCAATCTAACCAGTGGATTAACGTGGTAGTCTTATCGGCTAGCTCATCTTCAGCATTTTTATGACAGGTATTTAAATAGGTTTGCGCCGTTCTGTAAATTAATGCGCCGTAGGGACCCAAAAAGATAAACCAGAAGATAGCACCAAAATAACGGCTCTGACTTTCCACTAAGATAGTTCGCGTCGCATTTCTCACTATTTCTTCATCTTGTGGCAGGTCACGAATAAGCGACTCTTCTTCAAGTGTAAAATAGGCGCCTTCTTTGTCGCCTCGTTCGAGGGCTTCAAAATAAGGCTTAAATGAGTCTTTTAACCTTTTAGGGCCTAAACACAAGAAAAGCACAACACAGGAACTAATAAAAAGTACAAGATAGTAAAGCGCACCACTAAAAAGATTAATAATTAAAAATAAAGCTAACGCTGGCAGTAAAGTGATCACGGCAACAAGCAGCCATGGACTGATGGACTCTAGTTGTTCAGAAAACTGATTAATCTTGGCGTAATAAAATTTAAACCAAGCCGAATTTCGGTACTCAGCACCCCAATTAAAATAAAACTCTGCTGCTAACACGATTAATACGGATATAAGCGTCATAACTGTCTCATTAAGAACCATAGAATATGACTTAATAATACTCGATTTTTCTAGAAAAAACAGTTTGTTATAGGCTGGTCGGAAGACCTACTAGCAAATGCTAGCGGCGCTATTGGATAACTGCTTATTATTTTGCCAATAATAAGCGATATTTTGACCAGTCAAAGGAAGGGCCTGGATCGGTCTTTCGTTGCGGCGCAATATCACAATGGCCAACAATATTGGCATCAGTAATTTGCGGGTAGAAAGCCTGTAGCTTCAGGGTTAGGCTAGCAAGTGTTTGATATTGAACTTGGGTATAAGGTAAATCTTCAGAACCTTCTAGTTCGACCCCTATAGAAAAATCGTTACAATTACAAAGACCATTAAACTCAGATTCGCCTGCATGCCATGCCCGCTGATTGGTGGGGACAAACTGGATTAGTTTGCCACAACGCTTAATGTAAAAATGAGCAGACACTCTAAGATCGGCAATTTCTCTAAAAAAAGGATGTAAGCTGGTGTCTAGTTTTCCTTGAAAAAAATCTTCAACAAAGTGATTACCAAAAACTTTAGGCGGCAGACTAATGCAATGAATAACTAATAAGTTAATTTCCGTACAGGCTGGTCTGGCATTAAAGTGCGGACTGATTATTGGCACAGCATCTTCTAGCCAAATGTCTTCGATAGTTTGGTCTTTCATTTAATTACAAATGCAGGGGAAGTAAGAGCACTAGCATATCAAGTATCAGTTCTTTGAGCTAGCCTCGGACTAATCACATTATCTTAAATTAAAAGGCGTCAGTCTTCATTACAAAGTGTCGGTCTTCATCGCCCGCAAGTTTGAAATGACAGACTCTAACGCCCTATCAAATAGAGCTTCGTCGTCAAGTATTTTAACTCTACCTAGTTGGTACTCTTGAGCCAATTGCTGGGTAAAGTATTCGGCAACCTTTATTCCATTTCTATTAACGAAAATAAACTTACCAACAGAGCTAATTCGAGCCGCTAACTTACAGCGTATATTTTTGTCATTAACTACAAGCTCAAACCAACTGCCGGCAGTTAAAGAGTCAACTAACTCAAAACTTTCTGGCTTAATTTCGACCGACTCAACAAATGTCTTTTGAGCGGCTTCACCCGTTTGTTCTGCAGGGAATCCTATATCTTCTATTTCTACCGGCTCATTAGATGTTTCATTAGCCTGCTCTGTTGTGGAAGAAGGTGCGCTGATACTTGGGACAATCCCAGAAGGCTCTAACCTTAATATATCTTCTTGCTTTTCTTCATTCTCAATATAGTCTTGAGCAGACTTAATAATTTGTCGGTGGGTATCTTCTAAAGACTCTAACAAATGCGAAGACTCTATAGGAGATAACGCTACAATATTAAACCCTTTGCGAAGGTTTTTAACTAATAAAGGAATTCTGCCAACGAGCTTTTCTAACTCTACCGCAGTAAATACAGGCTGTACGCTCCATATCAACAGTTTGGCGACGTTACAAGCTTTTTCCCATCCATCTTCTTGTCCTTTTAGGCGCTCTAAAAGCATCACATGCGCCCAAACGTTTTTAAGCATCAACTTAGCCGCTGGAGGTACATGTTTTTTAAAGCAAATCTTTTTTAGCTCTTTATTAACAATGCTACGCGAAGACTCAGCTTTCGCTTTACCTTCTTCTGCTTCTTTTGTTCGGCGCTCAAAAATTTCTGCACGCTGACGTGATTGAGCTCTGAAAGACTGGAAGTCATTCAGTAAGTTATCGAAAATATGCACATCATCTTTAAAGTTGGTGATAATTTCATTGCATATCGATTCAATTTTTTGCAGCATTTGAGTCGCATCAGCATCACTAGGGTTCCAAGAAATTCCCGCTCGCGCAATTTCATTTAGTAGCAGTCTGGCGCTATGATTTTTGTCTGAAAAAAAGCTTCTATCAACTAGACCTACTTTTAACATGGGTATTTGCAACCGAGCAATTACCGATTTAATTTCAGCATGAAGATTTTCATCGTCTAATATAAAGTCGAACAGCATCGATACGATATCAATCATATCGTTATTAAACTGCCCCAAACTTTGCGTTGATTCCCCTATCCCGTTTTGTGCTAGTTGAGTGCCAAGTTGGGTCTTAATATTAGCTAATACATTTACTAGGTTTTGCGAGTCAAATGACTGGTTTGACTGCACTTGAGTTAAAGCAGAAACTAGCTGATTGGTATTAACCGGTGCTTGTTCCTTATTCATGTGAGGAATTTCAGTTTGAGCTTCATCGACAGAAATAGATGCTTGTCTAGATGAAAGTAAATTTTGCAATAAAGAAATTACTTGCTCATCATTTTCAGTTATTTTTTGTTCACTTGTGCTTTCTTGATGGATGTTTTCTTGATGCGCATAACGATTATTTGGCGTACGCGCTGACTGAGTTTTAATCGGCTTTGTAAACGTATTTTTTAAGTCTGGCAACACGCCCTTATCAATAAAAAACTGATTAACATGAGCATACACTTGCTCTAAGTTATTAGTCACCATTCGTTCAAATAATTTATAAATAACAAGCAATGACTCTAGATCCATGTCTAAAGTTAAACTGGCATGTTTAAACGCATTACAAATAAAGGCTGGCTCGAAAGGATTATTCTCTGCAGCAATACTGCGATCAGAAATTAAGGTATCGAGCCTTAATCTAATTTGCTCGATAGCGGCAGAGCTTTTGGCTCGACTCTTTTTTACCATGGTATCAATAGCGATACCTTCTTCAAGTTCGCCGTCTTCTACAAGAGCAATATTTTCAAATGAAATGCTTTCTTCTAAGCTGTTGTCTTGATAAGCAGACTGCTTGCCGAGGTGTAAATTAAAGCACTGATTATATTCACTATAAAAACTTTTTAACAAACCTTCTTTTTTAAGCCGCAATAGGCGCATTGCCTCAAAGTGAGCATTGTTATAAGCGTTATTAGACATATCAAATAGTTGATCATCAGCTTGCTCTAACATAGCGTGAAGCAGCTGTTCTAGCTCTTTAAGGCAAACTTTGCGCGACTGATCGACTAGCGCCGGCAATGGTCGCAATAGCCCTTCGCTTTGCTTGCTTAAGCTTTTTGAATTGAAATCTAAAATGTGGCTTTTGGAATTACCCACAACGCTTATCCTTTACTTTGTTTAACTAGAATAAGAATTAAGCCGCTAAATGCCATGCTTGTGACGCTACTTATTGCCTTTTTTTTAAAGGCCATTTTAGCAGGAGGTATTAATTACTAATAAGGTTGTCATGTATTCAGACTAAAAGTAGAAACAGCCTAGTCACTAGGCTAGCAATTTACCTTAAAGAACAACAAGCCATAACAGCCAACTTATCACAAGCCAAGTATTGAATTAGCAACATAATGCAGAATACTGGGATAGTTACTATAGTAGATTGCGTCCAAATACAGTGTGACCTATAACTCAAAACACTCAAACTTAATCTTAAACGTTTATTAAGTGTGAGCCTGTTTGACTAAAAATGAAACTTAGAATGCTAAAAAATCTCAAAATGAAATTCCTTTAGACGATTTCGTAATGACCTTGAATTCACTTATAGTAATAAGTATAAGTGGACACCTATTTTACTACTTGAGTTAATTGAGCGAAGCCCACATAATCCAGCGTGTCTTAACTAATTATCTATTGTGACCCTTAAAAAGTAGCCTATTTTATGCACAACTCAAATGACAATAACCCGCCACCGAACACTCAACCTATTGGCAATAGAATGATAACCATTGCGTGGGTTATTGTTATTTTGTTGTTAACTTGGTTATTTGGCAACTGGGAAGAAAAACAAATCAACCCTAACCAAAATGTCTTAAGCAAAACCAACAATGAGTTTATTGAAGTCGTTTTGCATGCCAACCGTGCTGGACACTATTTAGTGGATGGCTTCATTAATCGCCGTCCCGTGACATTTCTGCTCGATACGGGGGCAACTAACGTTGCAGTGCCAGGAGCGCTCGCCTCATCATTAGGACTTGAACCCGGGCAAAAACGCTATTCTCAAACCGCTAACGGCACTGCCGTTGGAGCTACAACCCGCATCAATAGTTTAGAGATTGGCGAAATTAAACTGTATGACTTAGAAGGAGCGATACTCCCTGGGATGCAAGGAGAGCAAATATTACTGGGAATGAATGTGTTAAAGCGACTCGAGTTTGCCCAAAAAGGCAAACAATTAACCTTGCGGCAATATCGCTAAATGCTAGAATAACGACAATTTTTTCCCTATTGAGACAAGAAGTTGGATCAACAACAGTTTGAAGAGTTACTTAACCATGAAATTCAGCGTATGTGCGAGTTTGCGCTATATGAAGATCTAGCTGGTAAAGACAATATAGATATCACTGCAGAACTTATTCCTGCAGAAAAGCAAGCAAAGGCCACTCTGATAACCCGCGAACCAGGAATTGTTTGTGGCAAAGCTTGGGTTAACCAAGTATTCCTACAGCTTGGCAATAAGGTTACTTTAAATTGGCACGTTAACGACGGCGATCCAATCCAAGCTAACCAACTACTTTGTGAGCTTACGGGTAATGCAAGAGATTTACTCACAGGAGAACGCGCTGCGATGAATTTCTTGCAGACATTATCGGCAACCGCGACTCTCACCAACCATTATTACCAAAAAATTTCGCATACGGCTTGCAAACTATTAGATACCCGCAAAACCATTCCTGGGATGCGCTTTGGTCAAAAATATGCGGTAAGAACCGGCGGCGGAACTAATCACCGACTCGGCTTATCCGATGCATTCTTAATTAAAGAAAACCATATCATGGCCTGTGGTGGAATTTCTCAAGCACTAACCCAAGCGATACAAAACCACCCTGATCAGCTGTTAGAAATAGAGGTAGAGTCACTTAACGAATTAAAATTGGCACTTGATGGCAACGCTCAAGTTATCATGCTAGATAACTTTAACCTTGCAGATATGCGCACAGCGGTGAGTTTAAGGAACCAACATCGTAACCAAGCTAAATTAGAAGCTTCTGGCAATGTCAATATTGAAACCATCAGCGAAATAGCGGCTACTGGCGTAGACTACGTATCCGTTGGCGGCTTAACCAAAAATATACAAGCGTTAGACTTGTCTATGCGAATTGATTTAAATTAACTGACCAATTGCGCTCATTTAACACCTTAAGTTACAAAATGTGTCACTCTTGCACATTAGATGTGACGCAATTTGTCACATTGATAATCATTAAGCTAAAAATCTGTGAACAGCGGAGTGAGACTTACGTCACACAAAATATTAAAAACTCAATCGACATCTCAGTGAGAGCTATCTGAAAAATCATATCCTTTTGATTTTAAAGATATTTTTATGCCGCAAATAATAAAATAGCGTTATATTAAATAATCTCCTTTTATTCTTGCAACCTCAAACCAAAGTTGGCACTATCTTTGCTGAACTAACTACAAGATGTTTTGTCTTGTTTTTTTTTCGAAACGGTCTACTTTTAAAGTTACGTTTCAAAATAACTAAAATCCTAACTCAACTTGAGGTATTTAAAATGAAAAAAGTACAATCTGGTTTTACACTGATTGAATTAATGATTGTTATCGCAATCATCGGTATTCTTGCTGCGTTCGCAATTCCTGCGTATCAAGACTATGTAGCTCGTTCACAAGCTGGTGAAGCTTATGCACTTGCATCTGGTCTTAAAGTTCAAGTTGGCGATGTTTACATGGATGAAGGATCGTTTGCCGGTGTAGCTAGCGGTAGTGATGGTATTCCGGCTGCAGGTTCTGTTTCTGGCAAGTATGTAACACAAGTTGGAATTGCTGCTGGCGTAATTACAGCGACTTTAGGTGGTGACGCAAGTGCTGCAATTGCCGGTGGTACTGTTGAGCTATCTCCTGTAGATAATGGTGGTTCTATTAGCTGGGAATGTTCTTTCTCTGGTGAAGATAAATACGCACCTAAAGCTTGTAGATAATTTTATATGAGTGAAGCTACCCTAGCTTCACTCTTTCTCTCGCTTACCGCCCTAAAACTCAATTGTTCAAACGTTAATTAATGTTTGCATTATGTATCACGCTAATTTTTGCCTAAGTATTGAGGAAGTTAAATTATGAACTCTAAAGGCTTTACTTTAATTGAGCTAATGATAGTAATTGCAATCATTGGAATATTAGCTGCTTTCGCTATTCCGGCCTATCAAGATTATGTAGCTCGAAGCCAAGCTGGCGAAGCTTATGCTTTAACCAGTGCTATAAAGGCAATGACTGGCGATATTTACATGGATGAAGGCACCTTCGCTAATGTTGATAATGGCTACTTGGGCATTCCAATGGAAGACTCACTCAGTGGACGTTACACATTAAGAACTTCTGTCGAAAATGGTGTAATTTTGGTCGAATTAGGTAATGATGCGAGTGCGGTTATATCTGGAAACTCTGTTAGACTTTCACCTGTCGATAACGGCGGCTCTATAAGTTGGAGTTGCTCATTTAACGGAGAAGATAAATACGCCCCCAAAGCCTGCCGTTAAACATATCTAATCAGTAAGCATACTATTACAATTTCTTAACTAGTATAGCCTTACTAAATTTACTAATGTTACACAGTTCTGCACACTAAACTCTACAAAAATTATAAAGCGACCTAAAAATGTCTACGTGGTTAAAAAACCTCTCTAACTCAAAAGCAATTCTCATGCTTTTTACAATTAGCTTAGCGCTCATTTTATTTTCTTTGGGTATTGAAGGAGCATTTCTCTTCGATGACACAGCCAACTTACCGGCAATACTACAAGTTACTGACTGGCAATCATTTATAGAATACGCTTTTAGCGGTATTTCAGGCCCTACAGGTCGCCCCGTCTCTCTGATTAGCTTTATGCTCACAGCAGATGCTTGGCCTGGTCACCCTGAGATCTTTTTAGCGGGAAATATTATTTTACATCTCGTTAATATTTGCCTCGTCTATTGGTTAACTCACCAGCTGAGTTTAATGAGCTCGTTCACTAACAAACAAGCCTTCACTTGTGCTATTTTGACTTCGGCTATTTGGGCAATACTTCCAAACCATGTATCAACTGTTTTATATGTTATACAAAGGATGACATTATTAGCGACTACTTTTGGCCTGTTTAGTTTAATTATGCTAATTTACGCGCTAACCACGGACAATAAGAAAATATTTTCAAAATATTCGATTGCATCTATTATTTCTATAGGTCTAGCAATTTTAAGCAAAGAAAATGCGGCTATTATTTTTGTAATAGCCTATTTTATAGTTTCATTCTTCGCAGGGAACGATTCGAAATTAAGACAAGAAACAAAATCACAACGATATTTTTGGTCTAGTTTATCTCTTATTTTGCTCGCTTATTTAAGCACTCATATTATTAATGCAGAGCAATACTACTCAAACCGCCCTTTCTCACTTAGCGAGCGAGTATTTACTCAGTTTGAACTTTTCATTACCCATTTTTCTAATTTTCTGTTTCCTCGCCCTGTCACCAACAGTTTATTTAATGACCAAATAGCTGTGGTTAGCTCTGTCTCTGATTACTTAACTAGCGGGTTTATTGGTTTATTGATATTGAGCAGCTGTATCTATGCGTTTACACGTGTTTATCAACAACGCTGCCTTGTATCATTTTGGATATTATTTTTCTTTGCCGGACACTTAATTGAATCTACTGTTATCGCACTTGATCTTTACTATGAACACAGAAATTACCTCCCATTTATTGGGCTAAGCGCTGCTCTAGCAACGCTTAGTGTGAAAGTAGCTGCACAATACCGTAAATATTTAACAATAGGCATTGCGCTATTTCTAATAGCGAACATCTACGCTACTTTTTCTCGCGCATCCCTATGGGGTAATCCTTTTAAAGCGGCGGCTTACTGGGCTGAGCTAAACCCCAAATCATTGCGTGCTCAAGAAAATGCTGCGGTCCAATTTTCTAAAACATCTAATTTAGAGGCTGCAATTATCTACTTAAAGAGAGCTTATGCAATTGAACCCTCTCCTTTTATAACGCTCAACGCGATTAACTTAGCCTGCAAAAAGAAGGGAAAAGTATATGGTCTGCTATTTAACCCAAACGCTTTTAAAGATAACTTAAAGTCAAATAGAGATTTTCCTGTGGCAATGGAGACATTAGCGTTACTTAAACAAGGTAAGTGTGATGATTACACCCCTAACCAGCTTTTAGAAATGAGCAACAATATTTTAGCTAACCCGGAATACGCATCTAATTCTATTCAGCAAAAGTTTTTACATATCAAAGCCGAGCTAGAGTTTATATTAGACCAACAAGAAGCTGGCTTAACCTCTTTTCAGCAGTCCCTAGATAAAGTGCCTTCCTATGATGCTTTGATTCTACAAGCTGCCACTATCGCTAATTTTGGCCATTGTAAAGACGCTTTAAACTATTTACATAGCAATAAGAACTTAGAGTTAAAGTTAAGTTTGCGAGAGTCAATAGTCGACTCGCTATATCCGCGAAAAAACATATTGATTGAATACATTGAGCAGCTCGAAGCGGTTTGTGTTAATGAAAAGCCAACTAGTTGAGTATTTTAAACGCTACTTTGTTCAAAAACTTGCTGAAAAAAATCTGTATAGTTTTTCAACATACTGTCTAAGGTAAATTTTTGCTCGACCTGCGCACGGTTATATTGTCCCATTTGAAGGCGCAAATTAGGTGAGTCCGCAAGCAACATAATGGCTTTTGCATACTCTGCAACATTTCCGGTTTCACATAAATACCCACCCTTGCCATGGGTGACCAATTCAGGAATTGCAGAACAGTTACTAGAAACAACTGGCAGCTGACAAGCCATCGCTTCGGCGACCACCAAACCAAAACCTTCTCTAACCGTGGGAAACAGAAAGATGTCTGCCTGTTGATACAGCTTGTGCATGTCGGCATATTCTACTTTACCTAGCGGTACTAACCTTGGATGTTTAAAGCTATCTGGAATATTTCTTAAGCCGGCAGTGTACTGAATGATAATGTTTTCTGGTAATAAGCGAATAATATCAGGCAGCCAATGCCCGCCTTTTCGTTTACTTAGATTTCCGCAAAAAAGTACTTTGATTTGCTTAGTAGAATTTGACCTTGTTTTTTCTAGTGGAACAAAGCGTTGGTGATCAATGCCATTATAAATAACTTTTATAGGCTTTTTCAGGCGTAAATTTTGGGTTGTTTTATCTGCAACATACTGGCTTACCGCGGTTAAATAATCGGCTCGCCGCAATGACATTTGAGTGAGCCACTTTAAATCTGTTTTACGATGCAGGTTTTGTAGCTTAGAAAGGTAAGGAGACATATATGCGTCTAGTACATAATTATGTAGCGTAAGTACTAGCGGAATTTTACTACGCTTATGAAATATCCCGTAATCCATTAAGCTATGTATTATATCTGCTTGTTGTCTCCGACCAATTGGATAGAGTAGCGGAGGAAAGAGTGTTATCCATGGGTTATAGTCGGTAACTCGATAGTCCGGTAATTTCGACTCGAGCAATTTATGCAAAACATGGGCTCCATTCCCTCGAGAAACAGGACTTATTATTCTCATATCGATTTCAACCAGTAAACAACCTTTCTGTAACCAAGATACAGCGGCCAATAAATAGTATACAGCAGACGTAACTTCTTGGATGAGGCATAAATTTTATGTATTTTTCGCTCTTCTGCGAAACGTTTACGCAAACTACTCCAATCTACTCTGGAGCTAATTCCTTCATCGCCCATATAGGCGATTGGCGTGTTCACAACTCGAATGCTATAACCTGCTCTAATCGCTCTTAGAATCAACTCATAATCCATTGCGAGCTTAAACTCACACTTAAACAAGCCAACAGAATCAAATAGTGAGCGACGAAACAGCATGCCTTGATGACAACCAGGTATTTTAAAATTCCAGTAAAACTTTAGGTTATTTGCTTTTAGCAATCGATGCGCTTTGCCAAAAATAACGTCGAAACAGGCTATATCTGTCTGATTATCTAATGCCTGAGCGACTATTTGTAGACTGTTGCTATTTAACAATAAATCATCAGCATGAATAAAAATAATGAAGTCTCCTCGAGCTGCTTTAATTCCCTTGTTCATAGCATCTGCGATTCCATCATCTTTTTCACTGATAACGCGACAATTTGAACCCGCGTGCTCTTCAATAACTTTTAATGTTGAGTCTGTGGAGTTACCATCGATGACTATATGCTCGTAGTCATCGAAAGACTGTGACTGTATACTAAGCAAGCAATTTTTAATTGATTTTTCAGCATTAAAACATGCTGTCACAATACTAATAGTGGGATTGTTTTTATTCATCTATTTTAGGTTGTTTAAACAAACATACTAAGCGCGAAAGGCTCAAACCGTACTTTTAAGGAAACATAATTAGAGTCTAGCACATCATCCCTAAATAGTTTAATATCAATAGCTTGCATTCAGCTAAAAGCTAATAATCACATGTCTAAATTTAATAGCGCTAAGCATGAACTAAAAGCGCGAGACAATTCACACTCCTTTTTAACGAGTATCTCTTGGCTTACTCTAGAAAAGGCAATGCAATTAGCGAGCGCATTAATAATCGGTATTTGGATTGCAAACTATCTAGGCCCTCAAAATTTTGGTTTTTTCAGTTACGCGCAAAGCATAATTAGCATCTTAATCGCCATCGCAATGTTCGGAATGGACGGTATAATCGTAAAAGATCTTACTCAAAATAAGCATCAGCTCGACTCAATTTTAAGCTCGGCACTCATATTAAAACTTACAGGATCGTTAGTAGCGTGCCTAATACTTACACTTATTCTAGTCACATCGAACCAAAATAGCAGTGAAAACTGGTTATTAATAGTTATAGGCAGTAGCTTACTGCTTCAATGCTTCACCGTTTTCGAGCTGTATTTTCAAAGCCAAGTGAAAAACCAATATCCAGCTTTCGCTAAAATAACTGCGCTATTAATTTCTGCACTTTTAAAAGTCATTTTAATTCTCAACCAAGCGCCTTTACTCTATTTTGGTATAGCGATTCTAATCGAGTCGATATGTTTTTCTAGCCTGATTTTCTACTTTTTTTATAAGCAACTTGGGCGAGCATATGTATACTCTCCCAGTCTGAAAAAGTGCACTGAATTGTTGCGTTCTAGTTGGCCACTCGCATTAAGTGGACTTTCTATTATACTTTACTTAAAAATTGACCAGATAATGATCGAGAAGATGCTAAATTCTGAACAGGTTGGGATTTATGCAGCAGCCGCAAAAATTAGTGAAGCCTGGTATTTTTTACCTATAATCATTTCTAATACGGTATTTCCAGCACTAGTAAAACTAAAGGCTGGTGAACAAAAAACTTATTTTGAATTTCTAAGGAATATCTATACAACTATGTCTTGGCTAGCAATATTAATAGCAATCCCTACGTATCTTTATAGTGAAGAGATAGTACTATTTTTGTTTAATGCTAGCTACCTGCCTGCCGCTTCTGTTTTAAGCTTACATGTGTGGAGCGGTATTTTTGTATTCTGGCTGCATGCAAGTGGAAGGTATTTAATCGCCGAAGGTTTACACATGCACGCTTTATTTAGAAATTTAATTGGTGCGATTGTAAATATTTCATTAAATTTTTACCTCATTCCCACCTTGGGAATCTGGGGAGCAGCGCTAGCTACATTAATTTCTTATGCATTTGCCGGATTTTTATATGATTTAAGCAGTAACAAGCTACGTTCACAGTTTATACTTAAGCTAACTTCGTTTTTTTATATTCACACACTTTTGATGAATTATAAGGCTCAACAAACCAATGATTAGTTTTTTGAATAGGCTTTATCAGATTATTTTTAGACTTAGATATGCGAAACACTTCGCCAACCTAAGCAGTCAACAACAAAGCATTTTCCAGCAGTATAAAACTTGCGGTGCTCAAAACATGCTTTACAATATCGGATATAAAGTCTACTCACAACATGAGGAAGACGGAATTCTTAGTTACTTATTTGCAAAAATAGGAACAACTAACAAAACCTGTGTTGAGCTTTGTGCCGGTAATGGAATGGAATCTAATACAGCGAATTTATTGATTAATTTTCATTGGAACGGACTCTTAATAGACGGCAATAAAACTAATACTAAAAAAGCAGAACTATTTTATCGGCTACACGAAAATACATGTATTTACCCACCTAAAATTATTAATACCTGGGTTACTAAAGACAATATCAACACAATTATTAAGTCAAATAAAATTGAAGGCGTTATTGACTTGCTTTCTCTTGATATCGATGGTAATGATTATCATATTATGAAAGCCATCAACACAATTACAGCGAGAGTTATTGTGTTAGAGTTTAATCATTTACTGGGACCTAAAGCCAGTTTAACAATACCCTATAATGAAAAGTTCGTTGCAGAGTTTAGCGCAGATGGTGCAGATTATTCGGGTGCATCTTTGGCTGCATTCATTAAGTTGCTAAATAAAAAGAATTATGCGTTTATAGGAACCAACCGCTTTGCGACTAATGCGTTCTTTGTTCTTAAGTCGGAATTAAATCATGAAGTTTGCGAGGAGAAAGATATTGAAAAATACTTTACCCACCCTCGTGCTATCTATGGTATGACAGAAAGATTTGCTAAAATTAAAGATAAACCTTGGGAGAGTGTGTAGTGAAAGTTGCGATAATAACAACTATCGATCACAATATTGGCGATGACTTCATTAGAGAAGGACTTGAATACATCCTAAAACAAGCGTTAAACCAATCTGAAGTAGAGTTTAGTTATATTCATAAGCATTCTCCAATTACTTCGCGCAAAGGTTTTGAATGGTTTCGTTACAATCGCATATCTAAGTATTTTGATAAACTACCCTTGAACTTAACTCAGGATCGCATTCTAGATGCTGATTTAATAGTACAAAGTGGAGCACCTATTTATTGGTGTCATGATGAAGCGCACTGCTATAACAATGAATGGTACCAAGCATTAATAACCCGTCGGGCAAGTGACAAGTCCATATTAAATTTAGCGGGCGGTTCTTGTCAGACATTTCACTCTAAAGGTGATGAGTTTTGCAATAAATGTAACCGATACATCAAAGAGTTTCATACCCGCTGCTCTCTTACAACTTATAGAGATCACTTAGCACAAATCATTGCAAAAAATGCAGGCGTAGAATCTCCAGTGATCCCCTGCTCTTCAATTTTTGCTAATGACAATCAATCAGTCACGGCTACTTCGGAAGACTATGTGGTCCTAAACTATATGCGCGGTGGCGCCCACTTTACCTTTGGACAAGAAATAAAGTTTAAACAATGGGAGCAAGAATTTTCAAATTTTTACCGCTACCTTAGCGAAAAAGAAAATGTCATTTTTGCTTGCCACAACGATACTGAATATAAGCTTGCAAAAAAACTAGCGCCTAAAGGAAATATTTTCTATCAAAAAAATAACTATGCCGCATACTTGCAACTTTATAGTAAGGCAAAATTTGCATTTGCCAATCGTATTCACTGCGCGTACCCAATTGCTTCATTAGGAAAAAGAGTCTTATTAGTAGGCAATGATAGCCGTGTACAAATGGCAAAAGAAATCGGTATAGACGGATATTTTGTAAATGATGTGAGTAGCGAGCTATTAATAGATAAATACAAAGAATTTCTTCTAGGCAATGATGACTTTTCACAAAGCATGCTAAACATTAAATCAAAAGCTTTACAAAGCTACATAAGCCTTATAAAAAATGCAGTCTACAAAGCTAATTAGTCTAGTTCGTTATCTAGCTTATCTTTTTATTGACGGCTGGTTAAGCCTTACAACAAAGCTTACTGACCAAAGCAAAAGAGATAGCAAGGGCCTATTGATTGTCAAAACGGATGCCATTGGTGACTATATATTATTTAGAAACTTTATTTCGCCGTTGCTTAACCATTTAAGTCATAATGATCAAACGACTATAGTTAGCAACATTGCATGCAAAAACCTGCTCGAGTCCATTGATCAGTCCAACAAGCTAAAGGCTATTTATATTGATAGAAAGAAATTTAGAAATAACATAATTTATCGTTACAGAAAGCTTCAAGCGATAAAGAGCGTAAACTATAAACTATGCATTGCCCCTACTTTTAGCCGAGAGTTTTTTGTAAGCGACTGGATTGCTAAGTCAGTGAAAGCTGAATCAAAAATAGCGCCGAGAGACAATGGGGTCAACCATGAAGATTGGCAAATGGGCTTTGTGAGTAACATTTACACTAAGGAAATATCAATACCTCAAAGTTGCAATTTCGAGTATCATAAATTAGCGTATTTCTTTTCAGAATTACTTGAGGTTAATCTAAATCCTATTCGACCTTCGCTTAAACTAAACACCATAAAAAATAATTCAGCTGCTCAGTATTTGGCTCAATCAGGTATCACTAAAAAATTCATTGTTTTGTTTGTAGGGGCTAATGAAAAAAGCAGGCGATGGAATGAGAATAACTTTTCAAGTGTTGCTAACGAAATAATTAAAAATTTTAATTATGAAATTATACTGTGTGGCGGAAAACAAGAGACAGAGGCTGCACAATCCATACACGAACTCACTGACTTTAAATGCCTAAACCTTGTAGGAAAAACCACACTGATTGAGCTCGCTATTTTGATTGATAATAGCGAATTAGTGCTATCTAACGACACAGCAGCAGTCCATATTACTGCAGCATCACGCTGCCCTGCGGTATTCGTGGTTTCTAATGGTAAGCACCTAGGGCGCTTTATCCCTTATCCTAAGGAGTTAATGAGCCACTATTATCTGTTCCTACCACCTCAATTAAAAAATGAAAACATTACGCAGGATCTAATTCAAAATCTATCTTTAACTAGCCAATTTAAAATTGACGATATTACTCCGGATGAAGTCTTCGAAAAAATTGCATTTTATTTAGAAAAAAGTAAATCTAACTCAAACTTCTTTGAAACCACTGATAAGTATTAAAAAGCCCACTTTTGAGCTCAGTTTTATACTTCCAACCCAAATTTTCAATCAGCGATGTATCTAGTTTCTTTCGCATAGTACCATCGGGTTTACTTTTGTCAAAAACAATGTCTCCTGAATACTCTATTGTTTCAGTTAAAAGGGCGACTAAATCGCGTATCGAAAATTCTTCAAGAGAACCTATATTCACAACCCCGCTCTGCGATTTATCATTAAATTCTGTAGAATTGAGCCGCATAACAAACATGCAAGCATCAGCCAAATCATCTACGTGTAAAAACTCTCTTAATGCTTTGCCTGTTCCCCAGACTTTTACTTGTGGCTCATTAGACAGCTTTGCCTTATGAATTCTTTGCATTAATGCTGGTATTACATGCGCATTTTGATCGTCAAAGTTATCATACGGCCCATACAAATTAGTCGGCATAACACAGCGATAGTCTCTTCCGTACTGGGAATTATAAGCTTGACACATTTTAATGCCGGCAATTTTTGCAATGGCATAGGGTTCATTAGTGGGCTCGAGTTTGCCGTCTAAAAGGTACTCTTCTTTTATAGGCTGTTTAGCATGTTTGGGATAAATACAGGAGGAACCTAAAAATAATAATTTATTTACATTCGCGAGATGAGCAGAGTGTATTAAATTACATTGAATCATTAAATTGTCATAAATAAACTCAGCTGGAAAATTAGAATTGGCTCCTATTCCGCCAACCTTTGCTGCGGCAATAATGATTTCATCAAATTGATTAGCGTTAAAGTAGTCTGCTACTGCCGATTGCTGAGTTAAATCTAGTTCACTGCGACTTGCCGTGAATACTTGGTAATTAGGCTCATTTTTTAGGCGCCTTAAAATAGCCTTCCCCACCATACCATTGTGGCCCGCAACAAATATTTTTTTGTTCGATTGACTCATAATTTATTCACTATACGGCGATGGCTTTTGATATCCATGATCTTTAAGCAATAATTGGCGTTTGGCTTCACTTAAATCATGCTCTACCATCTCAGAAACAAGAGTATCAAAACTTATTTTTGGAGACCAATTTAATTCTTGCTTGGCTAAGCTAGCATCTCCTAATAATGACTCAACTTCGGCGGGACGGTAGTAGCGGCTGTCGACTTGGACTACTCTCTGGCCTAGCTTTATTCCTGGCAGCGATTCTGAATCTACCTTTGACACAACGGCATATTCACTTTCTTGCTCACCCTTAAACTCTAATTCAAAGCCCATTTTATGCGCACAGAGCTTAACAAAATCGCGCACACTATGTTGGACTCCGGTTGCGATAACATAATCTTTAGGCTCGTCTTGTTGTAACATGAGCCATTGCATTTCAATGTAGTCTTTAGCATGTCCCCAGTCACGTTTAGCATCTAGGTTACCTAAATACAAACATTTATCTAGGCCTTGTGAAATATTGGCTAATGAACGAGTAATTTTACGGGTGACAAAAGTCTCTCCACGCCTCTCAGACTCATGATTAAATAGAATTCCGTTACATGCAAATATGCCATAGGACTCTCGGTAGTTTACGGTAATCCAATAGGCATAAAGTTTTGCAACACCATAAGGAGAGCGAGGGTAAAATGGCGTTTTTTCATTTTGAGGAACCGACTGTACCTTTCCAAAAAGTTCTGACGTGGAAGCCTGGTATAACTTACAAGTTTTTTCCATTCCTAAAAAACGAATTGCTTCCAATATTCTTAACGGACCTAATGCATCAACTTCTGCTGTATATTCTGGACTTTCAAACGAAACTGCAACATGAGACTGAGCACCAAGATTATATATTTCCGTAGGCTTTATTTGATTAATTAATTTAGTAAGGTTTAACGAGTCAGTTAAATCACCATAATGCAAAAAAAACGATTTATCTTCTATATGCGGATCTTGATAAAGATGATCAATTCGTTGTGTATTAAATGAAGATGCTTTGCGCTTCATACCATGCACTTCATAACCTTTGTTTAACAAGAACTCAGCTAAGTAGGAGCCATCCTGACCCGTGATTCCTGTAATTAATGCGATATTTTTTTTCACTTAACCATCTCAATAAAATTATTAAATAAACGAAAAGCTTACTTTGTATTTGTAATCACTTCAGCCAAATGAGTAAACCAAATTAGCAAATCAAATTAGCAAATCAAATTAGCAAATCAAATTAGCATACACTAATTAACTAAATTTCGTTAAAGTATTCAGTATAACGCTTAGCGACCATGCTCCAATCAAAGTTTATGTTGGCATAGTCATGTCCCCTTTGAGCTATTTCTTCACATTGATTAGAGTCATCGAGTAACCCAATAAGCGCCTTTCCTAGTTCAATATGGCTTCCTGCTTTAAACATTATTCCAGTGCGTTTGTGTATAACGACATCTTTAATTGCAGCCAAATCAGAGACAATTACAGCGCAGCCACACCCCATTGCTTCAACCGCAACCAACCCCAAGCCTTCTTGATCACCACTTGCGCTTACAATCGATGGCATTACAAAAATTCTTGACTGGTTTAAGAGCTCGGGAATTTCGGAGTGCGCTAACGAGCCCTTAAACTCTATATTAGAATTTAAACTTAACTCCATAGCCAACTGTTGATTAAAAGCCTTTTCACTGCCCTCACCAACGATAGTTAATTGAGTGTTGGGATACTTTTGAGTGACTATTTGCATCGCTTGAATCAACACATGTAAACCTTTTTTCTCAGCGATTCGACCAACAAAAATAAGGCCTTCTCTTTGCTTGTAAGGCTGAAGTTGAACAAAAGTATTTTGCAGATCGACTCCCATAGAGCGGACCTCAATTTTGCAACTAGCTTTAACTTTGATTGCATCGTAACAATATTCTCGCATTGCCTCACTTACTACAACCGTTTTATCGGCGTTGCTAATAACCCAGCGTTTAAGCCAATTAAATCCCCAATAATTTAGTGCAAATAGATCACCCCCATGCGAGGTAACAACAATCTTAAGTGCGATATTTTTTCTTTTAAACCGCTTTTTTAAAAGTATTGCGATTAATCCTTGAGGGATTATCCAGTGGGCATTAATCAGTCTAATGTCATCATTAATTACCTTTCTATAAATAGAACGGTATTGCGCAACTAGCAAAAAAGGGATTAATAAAAAGAGCAACTTATTTTTCTTTAAGTTTTCAAGAATGCCGTTGCCGTAAGTGAGAGTTTCAAACCGCTCTAAAAAGTAACTGTAACGGGAAACCTTAAGGTTTCCCAATTTTTCGTCCTTTTTGGCCCCGGCATAATGAGGAACTAATACGTTTACGTCAAAGTCAGCGGCCAAGTTTTTAGCTAAATCATATATAAAGCGAGGCTGATTATCCGCTTCCTTGAGTGGAAAAGTAGTTGCTGTTATTAGAATTTTTTTGCGCACGCTAGTCCCATTATTTACTTAAAGTGAGTCCTTTTACTCATCCGGTCTGGAATTCATAAATATTAGAGTATTAATTTGCTCTGATATTAAGCCAATCAAAAATATTATAACCGAAGTAGTAAATAAAATGACGCTCATATTGGTGAGTTGGCCTGAAGTAATAAACGTAAATAAGTAATAGAAAAAAGCTAATAGAAACATGATAAAACTAAAGGGAGTAAACACTTTTAAGGGTGAGTATAGGGTACCAACCTTAAAAATGATTAACAGAAACCTCAAACCATCTTTCAGCGGGCTAATGTGGCTATTTCCTAGGCGATCAGCTGAAATATCTTCCGTAAGATATCCAACTTGGTAACCTGCCCTCAAAAATGCCATTGTTATAGTCGTTGGATAAGAAAAGCCATTAGGTAGAAGGTGCAAAAACTCGATAAATCTGGCCCTTTTTACACAGCGAAGTCCAGACGTTAAGTCTTCGATTGGGTAATTAGTAATTAACGAAGCAAATTTATTATAAAAATTATTTGCTAAATGTCTCCAGCGGCTAGCTTGAGACTCGCTTTTACGTGCACCTACGACCATATCAAAGCCATCACTTAATTTGTTTAATAGACGTTGAATAGACTCAGGCTTATGTTGACCGTCTGCATCCATAAAACAAATATAATCACCTTTCGCTTTTCTAGCCCCAGCTTTAATTGCAGCGCCATTTCCACGAGAAAAAACGTGATTAACCACTACAGCACCCTCACGCCTAGCTATTTCACTGGTTTGGTCGCTAGAGCCATCGTTAACAACAATTATTTCTAAAAGCTCAGGACAGCATAGCTTTAGCGCAGGAATTAGCTTACTTAAGCTGTCTGCCTCGTTTTTTGCGGGTATGACAATACTGGTCTGGCTCAGCATAGTTCGGCAATTTCCTTTATCAATAACCTTGGGTCAAATTAGAGTTTAACTAACATTTGATGTGAATTGTTAATTTTATCTCATATCTACTTGTTTTTTAATAAAAAAGATGAATTTTCTAGCATGAGCATTTATACTCAAGTGAATATTTATAAAAAGATTAGCCCAAAACTCGCTTTTTGTGGCTAATGAAGTAGACTTTTTAGATCACTAATTAAGTTTTAAACCAAAAAACGAGAATTATGGCCGCACCACAATCAAATATCGTATTAAGCGGACTTGCTAGACGACTTATCCATGATGAATACTTGGATGAGCCAACCGCATTAGATGCAATTAGCAACGCTCAAAAGAACAAAAAGAACCTGGTTTCCTACTTGGTAGACAATGACATAGTCGCCTCGTCAGCTATTGCAGAAGCAGCATCTGCTGAATTTGGTGTCCCTTTGTTCGATATTTCAGCAATGGATACCAGTGTTATTCCCACTGAAGCAATTAGCGAAAAACTTATTACTAAGCATAATGCGGTGCCATTATTTAAACGCGGCAAAAGACTCTATGTAGCAGTATCTGACCCAACAAACCTTTCGGCACTAGATGAGTTCAAGTTTCACTCAGGACTCACCACTGACGCTATTTTAGTAGACGAAGTTAAACTGTCTAAGTTAATCGTTAAAATTATTGATGAAAAAGAAAGTGATGAATTAGGCGACTTTGACGATACAGACCTAGAAAACCTGGATTTAGAAGCGGTAGACGAAAATTCGGCAAAGGAAGATGAAGCCGATGCCGCCGGCGACGATGCTCCGATTGTTCGCTTTGTGAATAAAATATTACTAGATGCGATAAAAAAAGGCGCTTCAGACTTACATTTTGAACCCTATGAAAAGCGTTACCGAGTTAGGTTTCGAATTGATGGCATTCTTTCTGAAGTTGCAGGACCACCTATAACTCTAGCAACTCGCATTTCAGCCCGACTAAAAGTTATGTCTCGCTTAGATATTTCCGAAAAGCGAGTCCCTCAAGATGGCCGGATTAAACTAAAGCTTTCTAAAAATAAAGCCATCGACTTTCGTGTCAGTACTTTGCCTACGCTGTTTGGCGAAAAAATTGTAATGCGTATTCTTGATCCGACCAGCGCACAACTCGGTATCGATATGCTAGGTTACGAGGCCGATCAAAAAGAGCTATTTATGGATGCAATCCATAAACCGCAAGGCATGGTATTGGTGACAGGGCCTACAGGTAGTGGTAAAACCGTCTCGCTATACACAGCCGTTAACATTATTAATACCGACGAGCGAAATATTTCTACCGCAGAAGATCCTGTCGAGATCAACTTAGAAGGTGTCAACCAAGTGAACGTTAATCCTAAAGCAGGTTTAACTTTTGCCTCGGCATTACGGGCTTTCCTTCGTCAAGATCCCGATATTGTGCTAGTTGGTGAGATACGTGATTTAGAAACTGCGGAAATTGCCATTAAAGCAGCACAAACCGGTCACTTAGTGTTATCAACTTTACATACCAATAGTGCCCCAGAAACACTTACACGTATGGTTAATATGGGGGTTGCGCCATTCAATATTGCAACTAGTGTTAACTTAGTAATTGCACAGCGCTTGGCTCGAAGACTATGTGAAAGCTGTAAAGCCGAAGCCAAAATCCCAGATGAAGCCCTATTAAAAGCTGGATTTAGAAAAGAAGAACTAGGTACTTTTAAAATATATGAACCAGTCGGTTGCGATAATTGTACCAATGGGTATAAAGGGCGTGTAGGTATTTATCAGGTAATGAAAGTATCTGAAGAAATGGGCCGAATCATAATGGAAGGCGGTAATGCTATTGATATTGCTGACCAAGCGGCTAAAGAAGGTGTTAATGACCTACACCGCTCAGCTTTGATGAAAGCAATGCAAGGTACTACTTCGTTAGAAGAAGTCAACCGTGTCACACAGCATTAAATTGAATTAGGATTGAATTATGGCCGTTCAAGCAATTAAAAAAGAACGAAAAACAGCACAAAAGCGTACTAAGGCGGCTAAAGCCCCTAAGCAGTACACTTACAACTGGGAAGGTGCTGATAAAAAAGGACAAAAAGTTAAAGGCGAGATGCTTGGTGAAGCACCTGCAATTATTAAAGCACAGCTCAGAAAGCAAGGAATTAGTCCCATAAAAGTGACTAAAAAGGCTGAACCTTTATTTGGCGGAGGAAAAGGCAAACCCGTCACTGCGGCTGATATTGCGATGTTTTCTCGCCAAATAGCCACCATGATGAAAGCCGGTGTTCCACTGGTACAATCTTTTGAAATTATCGGACGCGGCAACGAAAAACCCAGTGTTCAAGACTTACTTTTAGGCATAAAAACCGACGTAGAGTCCGGTAACACTATGGCAGAGGCTTTAAGAAGACACCCAAAGCACTTTGACGACTTATTTTGTGATCTTGTTGATGCTGGTGAGCAGTCTGGCTCATTAGAAGGTATGCTTGATCGCATAGCCATGTACAAAGAAAAAAGTGAGGCGTTAAAATCCAAAATTAAAAAAGCGTTAACCTACCCTATTGCCGTTGTTGTTATTGCGGTAGTCGTAACTGCTGTGCTTTTAGTTAAAGTTGTTCCTTCGTTTCAAGATGTTTTCCAAAGTTTTGGCGCCGACTTACCTGCATTTACTTTAATGGTTATAGCCATGTCCGAGTTTATGCAAGAGTATTGGTGGATATTTTTAATTGGGATGGTTGGCTTTTCAGTTGTCTATAAGAAAATGCTGTTATCCTCTAAGAAGCTTAGAGATCAACAAGACAAAGTTATGCTGAAACTTCCAGTGATTGGCATCATATTACACAAAGCAGCTGTTGCTCGATTCGCGCGTACCCTTTCAACCACTTTTGCGGCTGGTGTTCCTCTGGTTGAAGCGCTAGACTCAGCTGCTGGAGCTTCTGGTAATGCTTTATATAGAGATGCAATACTAAAAATTCGTGACGAAGTAACTACTGGTATGCAGATGAATCTTGCAATGCTCTCCACTGGCGCTTTTCCTAACATGGTTGTACAAATGGTCGCTATAGGTGAAGAGTCTGGCTCTATTGACGCCATGTTGTCAAAAATTGCAGATATATACGAGCAAGAAGTTGACGATGCAGTTGATGGTTTAAGCGCTCTCTTAGAGCCGATTATAATGGCAATCTTAGGCGTGTTAGTAGGCGGATTAATTATAGCGATGTACTTACCGATATTCCAACTAGGTGGCGTGGTTTAATCCGAACATAAAAATTTTACAACCAAATGGGCTAGCTTAACCGCCAGCCCATTTACTTAAAATAAGAAATCCATGAACACTATTTTAATCGCACTGGAAACTTCCCCTACATTACTAATTATCACTTGTAGTCTATTTGGGCTGCTCGTTGGCAGCTTTTTGAATGTCGTTATTTATCGCTACCCTATTATGCTTTTCAAAGAATGGGAAAATATGGCTAAGGAGATATTAATTGAACGAGGCTTTTCAATTAATAAACCGCCAAATTCTGATAGTTCAAGCGATACACCACTTAACCTAGTTACTCCGCGCTCTGCCTGCCCTAAATGCGGACACATGATAACTGCAATGGAAAATATTCCTGTATTTAGTTATCTATTTCTGAAAGGAAAGTGTCGCTCTTGCAAAACACCCATTTCGCTACGCTACCCTGCTATTGAATTGTTAACAGGCATACTCTGCGGGATTACCGCTTGGCATTTTGGATTTAATATAAGCTTGGCGTGCGCACTCCTTGTTACCTTGTATTTTATTAGCATGAGCTTCATCGACATTGATCATCAAATCTTACCAGATACTATGACGCTTCCATTAGTTTGGTTTAGTTTATTGGTAGCGACACAACAAGTTTTCATCCCTTTAACTGATGCGGTGATTGGTGCTGCTGCTGGTTACCTAAGTTTGTGGAGTATTTACTGGTTATTCAAGTTACTTACCGGAAAAGAAGGTATGGGTTATGGCGATTTTAAGCTGTTAGCTGCTATTGGTGGATTTGTGGGGTGGCAAATGCTACCGCTTGTAATTCTACTCTCGGCGGGCGTGGGCGCAGTTGTTGGGGGATTAATGGTCGCCTTACAAAATAAAGACTCCCAAACCAAAATACCTTTTGGGCCCTATTTAGCAGCGGCAGGATGGATCGCTCTCATTTGGGGCGAACCGCTTGTTGATAGTTATCTACTATTTTCTGGTTTAAAATAATCTTTTTCTACGGATAGATTTACAATGAGCGCTATTAGAATTGGCTTAACTGGTGGCATAGCTTCAGGTAAATCTACCGTCTCAAGACTTTTTGCGCGACTCGGCGTCCCTATTATCGATGCAGATCTTATCGCGAGGCAATTATTTGAAGATAATAGCCCACACCTCTCCCAACTCCAATGTAAATTTGGTGATAAAATATTTGACTCTCCGAACAAATTAAATCGCAAAGCGCTAAGGAAAGAAATTTTCAGCTCTAAAGAGTCATTAACTTGGTTGAATAACTTCTCTCACCCTCTAATTGCGGCGAGAATACTAGAACAAATCAAAACAATAGACTACGCCTATACGTTAATTGATATACCATTGTTAATTGATAAAGAAGGCCAACTATCACCAAGATTCAAACCCCTCATCCAACGCGTATTGGTTGTAGACATACCCAGCGAGATGCAACTTTTAAGACTATGTGAGAGAGATAATATATCTCTTAGTGATGCTCAGTCTATAATTCAATCTCAGGCTACGAGAGAGCAAAGGCTTGCTTGGGCTAACGACATAATTGATAATGCTGACTCTGAAGCCGTTTTATCAAAACAGGTAGCTCAGCTTCACCAAAGTTATTTGAAACTAGCTAAATTTAAATCGATAAACTCGTAAAGCTAAATGGCCAAAACTAACATTATTTAGGCACATTGTAGTGAGCAAGGTAATTAATATATGTGTGGATTTTCAGGTTTTTTTGATTATAACAATGAAACGGAACTCAAAAACCAAACCCTAAAGTATATGGGAGAGGCTTTAGAGTTTAGAGGGCCAGACGAAGAAAGCTTTTATAATGATGATTATCTTTCTTTTGTATTCAGGCGATTAGCTATTGTTGATATTAAAAGTGGCAGCCAGCCCATTTGGAATGAAGATAACTCTATCTTTGTCGCCGTGAACGGCGAGATATACAATCATATGCAGTTGCGAGAAAAGCGCAAGATAGATCGCCCTTTCAAATCAAATTCAGACTCAGAGATAGTCCTACATCTATATCAAGACTTTGGTGTTAACGCATTTGAGTTGTTGAATGGAATGTTTTCAATAGTGATTTGGGATTTAAAGAATAAAGAATTAATATTAGCTCGAGATAGATTAGGCATTAAGCCACTTTACTACGCAAAATCTGAAGAGCTTTTCCTTTTTGGCTCTGAACTCAAAGCGCTTCTTATGCACCCTAACTGCAGTCGCGAACTTAATTGGAGTGATTTATACGAACCTGGCTTGCAAGATAAAGAAGATATTTCTAGCTATGTTGAGGGTATTTATCACTTCCCAGCAGGACACTATGCAAAGTACAAAGTTCAAGATCGTAGTTTCTCGCTGGAGTCATATTGGAAGCTAACAGATACCAAACAGCCTCCAATAAATGAATACAATGATCCTGTTGAAACTTATTTTTCATTAATTTCTGACTCTGTAAAGCTTCAACTTATGTCAGACGTCCCTGTCGGTATATTTTTGAGTGGTGGTTTGGACTCATCCCTATTAACCGCGCTTGCTGCAAAACAAAATAAGAATTTGCACTGTTTCACTGTCGTCGAAAAATCAACTTATGACTCTGGTGATGTAGAAATTGCAAGACAAGTTGCTAAAGAGCACGGATTAAAATTCTACCCTGTTTTATTCGATATTCAAGCAATGGTCGAGAACTTTGATTTAAGCGAATTAGAGAAAATGATATGCTTAATGGAGTCTCCTCGATTCGACTTAGAGTGGTACTATAAGTCAGAACTTCATAAAGCAGCAAAGAAATACACTCCCGACTTAAAAGTTATTTTGTTAGGACAAGGTGCTGACGAATTTTGTGGAGGTTATTCAAAATTTTTAGGTTCTAAGTGGAATAATTGGCAGGAATATATTGAACATGAAATAGAGCCATCATTAACTAAAAGTGAGTTAACATCACATCAAGTTCCGTCACGTTTCTATAATGATCTTCAAGTTAGAAGAGAAAATAATAAAAGTGTTTACGCACTCAAAATGGAAAAGTTTATACCTCAGCTACAATTTTTTAACTTGTGGCATGAAGACAGAACTAGTTCATTTTATGGTATCGAATCAAGAGTTCCCTATTTAGATCATCGATTAGTCGAGTTTTTATATAGAACGCCAGAAGAAATGCAAGAATCATATTTCTGGAATAAAAACTTAATCAGAAAAGTTGCTGATAAAGCCATGCCTAAATACCCAGAGAAACATCCGAAGGTGCCATTCTATATTACGGAGGATATGTCGCCAATTAATGAGTTTGCAAAAGCAATCACTAAGAACATTTATACAGAATTCAAAGAAAAATACATTAATACAATTCAAAATTGTTTTAAATTAGAAAGCTTGGAATCACTCTACGTTGAGTCGCAAAAAAACAATCTAAAAAGTCCTGAGTCTGCTTGGGAACTCATTGAATTAATGAGTATAATCATATTTAAAGAGTTTTGTAACGAGCCTAAAGCTTATCTAGCGGCCTGCGATCACTCTACTACTGATGCTTATCCACTTGTAGCAGAAGATGAATGGGAGCGTTTAGAGGAAAAATTGGCACTCCAAGTTTCAAATTCACACACAAGTTGGAACTCAGGTTCAATTATCAATATTCCTGATGATTGTGAGATCGTAAACCCTTTGACAGAAGATGAAGGTTCAACACAGCTAGCCTTGCTGCATAAAGGAACTCAACTTTGTAGAATTAATATACCAGACTCGATGGACTGGGTAGTCATGTTACTTGATGCAATGGGACGCTTTGTCAATTCACCAAAGTCGGTAAGTTACTGGTCAGAGAAAACCAAAGTTCCTATACAAGATTTTATTAACATAACCAACAATTTAGTAAAAGGCGGATTTCTCGTTAAACTTTAACCTTAAAGGTCTAATTAATGATAAAAGATTTTTTAAATAGAAAAAATATTTCTAAATTCGCTAGTACTACTATAAATAATTATTTAACCAAAGCAGAACTTAGAAAAATCAGAGAACTTAGTGAGAACAAGCGGGACAAGCGAGTCAAAATTCTTGTCCAAAACCTAAAGCGTGAATTTGTCATATATAGTAGCGACAACCAGCTCGGAATTTATGGTAAAGCCAAACTAGCTAAAGTTGTTCAAGAGGAAATGCAAAATATGGATTTAGATGAGAATATCATTTCTTATATAGTCAACAAGCTAATTAGATAACGCAACTATGATTTTTGAATACCCTTTAAAAGAAAATTATAGGACGTTTTTAAGACTCGAACTTTTGTTCAATCAGTTTGAGCGCAACCGGCTTGCGTCAAACGAAGATAACCACCTTCATGCGCTTAAAATTCTGCTTGAAATTTTAGAGATTCTAGAGCGCGGTGACTCACGTTCTGAAATAACCAAGGAGTTATCTAGGCTGAGCGACTACTTTACCAAACTTAGGCAAGTACCCGATGTAGATGTAGCTAAACTTGAGAACTTTCTTACTCAAATCAATCAACTAAAGAGTTGGGTGTTTAATTATCATGGTAAGTTTGGTGATTTACTTAGAAAGACCCCATTTATAGAGAATATTAAACACCGAATGAGTATTCCTGGAGGCGCTTGCTCGTTTGACTGCCCCGACCTACATTTATTTCTTAATAAGTCTCACCAGGAGCGACAAGGTAACTTTAACCATTGGTTAGACAATATTAAAGGAATAAAAACGAGTATTGAAGTGATTCTTAGAATAACACGAGAAACAGGACACTGGCAGGAGTGTGTCGCGCCGATGGGTAGCTATTTAATTCAACCTGGTGATGAATCTCTTAATTTGCTACGCGTGAAAATTAAAGATGAAAACCTAGTTTTCCCCGAGTTTAGCTGTGGTAAACACCGTAGTAATATTCACTTCATGTACTTTAATAATGAACATAAAAAAATAGCGACTCAGTCAAAAGTCGCTTTTAGTTTAGCTTGCTGTCATTAATCGGTTGTTATTAATCGACTGTCATTATCTTCCGCTGCAAACAGCAAGCACGCCTTAGTGTTATGAGCTTTGCTGCTGCCCCTTGTATGCTCTAGCGGCAGCAGAAAGAACTAGCAATAGAGCCCCCAATATTCCTAGGCTACCGCCACCAGACTCATGAACAACTACGACATCAACCGCATCTAAATGACCGTTGTTAGGCTGTGGAGAGTCATAAGCATTATCATATTCATAAGACTCTAATGTAAGTTGAATCAGTGCATTAAAATCTTGTGCCGCAATTGCTAAAACTTCGCCAGTGTATGAATCAATAATTCTTACTTCAATATCATACCAGCCAGGAGCATAACCCGCTTCTAAAATTAACGAGTTAACTTCGGTTTGATTACCTAAAAAATAGTCATCAGTACTTACAACCACTTGTTGCATTGTATCTACGTTAGTTAAAGTTACTTCAGAATAAACAGTCATGCCACTATTCAGTGTATCTATGTCATATTCTAATGATAGCTCGGTGTAAAACCCATCTTGGTCTAAATCAACTGACAGTTCAGACGCGACATAGGTAATTAAAGTATCGTCGCTATTGGTTTCATGCGCTCTATCTTCTAGCGGTAAGTTATTCAAGCCATTAAAATCATAAGGCTCTGCGGTTGCCGCAATACCAGAAACTCCAACCTCATATAAATCAATCAAAAGATCGTAATTCCCAGTGGAAAATTCGCTGTTTAAACGCGTGAAAACACTATAGCTATCGGTACTGTCATTCGAATAAATGGTAAATACATCGGTAGTATTAAAGTGGATCCAAGGACCACCGTCTTTACTTAAATACATAACCGCATAGACATCTGCATAACCCCCGGTAAAATCAGCGTCAAAGTTAAGCGTAAACTCCGAAAAGTAGCCATCATTGTCATAATCAACTTCTAACACTGTCCACGCGTCATAAAAGCTAAATTGATGCATTGATGCTGACTGTTTAGGCTCTGCTGCCCTCACCTGTAATTCTTGTTTAGATGCTTCAGCTTTTAATTGAGGCGTTTCTCTGATTTTTTTGGTTACCGAATTTCGAGTTATCTTTACTCCCTGACTCGCGTTTTTAATTACCGGGGTTGATAAAGAGCGTCCTTTAGCGGCCACTGATTGCTTTATTTTGGCCGCACTAGTGACAGGTTGTTTGGGTTCGGCGAATATCGCAAAGCTCGCTAAACTGGCCAGTATAAGACTAAAACTAACTAGACTTCTCATAAACTTCTCCGTTGATAATGACTTGCTTAAGTGTATTAAACACTAATGGAGATGAATCAAAACTGAACTGATATAAAAACCTAAGCCTATAAATCAAACTGTTTTTAATCTATTATCGGGAACATCTATATCAAATCTAATGAGCAAATAACATTTTGCTAAAAATAAACAGGAGGAATAATGAAAAAAATCATCCCTATAGGCCTTTTTAGTACCTTATTACTGGTTGGATGCGGCTCTGGCGAGCCTAATATTAGCAAAAGCACTGCTGATCCAGAGCCCCCTTCAGCTAAATCAAGCAATCCTCGATTTGATATTTATAAGCCGGTAACTTTAACAGCCAATTTAGCGCATTTAAGTGAAAATCAAAAAGCAATGATTAGTAAGCTAATCGACGCGTCTAAAATAATGGATGAGTTATTTTGGCTTCAAGCTTTTGGAGAAAAACACGCATTTTTAGACTCAATCAAGGATCCTGCAACACGTCAATTTGCCAATATAAACTATGGACCATGGGACAGGCTCGCAGGCGATAGTCCTTTTATTTCAAAATATAAAGAGAAACCACTTGGCGCACGCTTTTATCCTGCCGATATGAGCAAGGAAGAATTCGAAAGCGCGGATTTAGCCGACAAGAAGGGACTTTATTCTTTAGTTAAGCGGGATCCTCAAGGAAAGCTTTATACACAGCCATATCATCAAGCCTATGCTAAGCAAATAAAAGCAGCCGCTAGCATACTGCGCGAAGCAGCCGATTTAGCTGATAATCAAGAGTTCAAAAATTACCTAAAATTAAGAGCTACCGCACTAGAAACCGATCAATATCAGCCGAGTGACCTTGCCTGGATGGATATGAAATCCAACCCGGTAGAACTAGTCTTAGGACCAATAGAGACTTATGAAGATCAGCTCTTTGGCTACCGGGCAGCGTATGAGTCTTACGTGTTATTAAAAGACTTAGAGTGGAGTGCGAAACTCGCTAAATTTGCTGCTTTCTTACCAAAACTTCAACAAGGTTTACCAGTAGATGAAAATCTAAAAGCCGAAGTTCCAGGAACTGACTCAGACTTAAACGCCTATGATGTTGTTTACTATGCAGGTCACAGTAACGCAGGTTCTAAAACAATTGCGATTAATTTACCGAATGACGAGCAAGTTCAATTAGCCAAAGGAACCCGAAGGCTTCAACTGAAAAACGCAATGCAAGCCAAATTTGAGCACATTTTGCTTCCAATAGCTGATCAACTCATTGAAGCGGAACAAAGAAAATATATCACTTTCGATGCATTTTTCGCTAACACTATGTTCCACGAAGTCGCCCACGGATTAGGCATTAAAAATACAATTAATGGTAACGGAACTGTACGAAGCGCATTAAAAGAAACTGCATCGCCCTTAGAGGAAGGCAAAGCGGATATTCTTGGTTTGTATATGATTTCTGAA
The DNA here is from genome assembly GCF_053709105.1 of Aliikangiella aequoris. Classification (NCBI taxonomy): domain Bacteria; kingdom Pseudomonadati; phylum Pseudomonadota; class Gammaproteobacteria; order Oceanospirillales; family Pleioneaceae; genus Aliikangiella; species Aliikangiella aequoris. The sequence continues at coordinate 1,425,893 of NZ_CM132298.1, read as the reverse complement.
CTGTATAAAAGTGGTGATATTTCTGAAGGCCAATTAATGGATAACTACGTAACATTTCTTGCAGGCATTTTTAGAAGTGTACGCTTTGGAGCGTCTAGCGCGCACGGCAAAGCCAATATGGTTAGATTTAACTTCTTTGAAAAAGTGGGTGCGTTTAACCGTAACCCACAATCGGGACTCTATCAAGTCAACTTTGATGCGATGACCCTTGCAATGAATGCACTATCCAAAGAAATACTTACTATACAGGGTCATGGCGACTATGCAGCAGCCAAAACCTTACTTGATACACAGGGTATTATTAGCGAACAGCTGAGCAAAGACTTAGCTAAGTTAGAAAAAGCCGCTATCCCGGTGGATATCGTTTTTGAGCAAGGAAAAAAAGTACTTGGGCTTTAAATTGAAACCCTAAGTTTGAAAATTAAAACCCCTATAATAAAAGCTATTATAGGGATTTTTGCTTAACGTCTATTTAAAAACTGATAAAGTGCGCAAAACCACCAGCGCCCTAATTATCAATTAGAGCCTAGCAATGAAAATTTGTTAGCTACCTTCGGACAATCGTTTATGAAACTGAAATATAACCATAAACCAAGCTAACCCAACCGCCATTTTTTTATCCGCATCAACCGCCAGAAGGTCTTCTCGCCACTGATTAGCTTCACTAATATCTTGTTCAAACCGAGTAAAAAGCTCATTAACCAAAGCAGGATCTTGGCAATCTAAGGGCAACCATTTATTCTCAAAAACAAAAGCAACAGCGTCTTCCTCCAACGGAAACTTGTCACCAAGGTCTCGGGCTAGAATCTGCCTTACATGCTGTGCAAAAGGTAAATTTAAAAGGTTACTGGCAACTTCTGTAGCCGCCTCAGTTTCTTGTTGGTGGGCTGCTTTAATTTTCTCAGCATATTTACTTTCCATTTCCGCAATAAGCTTTCTGTCTTCAGTTGACAGCTTCGAAAAATCACCATCTATGGCTTTTAACTTATCAGAAAGTGACTCAAAAATGGCCTTGTCTTCTTCCGATAGTTGTTTGAGCATTCTATTTAAAACGCTTTGCATCATCTAGCCCTTTGAAATTAGTCAAGCCTTGTGGCTTGTTTGAATTTTAAAATTGAATATTAAGCCCTTTATCAGCATAAGACTGCAAGTCTATGCCAAAAGCCATGTTTTCAAAAACTTTGCTGATCTTATAGGGCTTAGATTCTGGGTCAAGTGCCATTTTATTTAAATCTACAAGTTTCTCTTTTCGAGGGTGTTTATATTCGTTTAAAACCAGTAAAACTTTAGGCTTGAGTTTATGCTCGCGGTTCGCACTAACAACAATTCCTACTTCACCATTTTGCATTTCTACTATCGCCCCAGGAGGATAGATACTGCGCCATTTGATAAACTTTAAAATAAGAGACTCATCATAATGGCTCGACTTCTCGGCCATTAACATTTTATATGAGTCTAATATAGACAAACCTTTGCGATAGGCCTGTTGACTCGTTAACGACTCAAATACCTCAATAATACTAACAATTCTCACATTCTTAGTAATTTGATTTTCTTTTAACCCTCGAGGATAGCCACTACCATTTAATCGCTCGTGGTGTGAATAAACAACATCAAGACAAGAAGGCGTTAGACCTTCTTTGCCCGCTAAAATGTCAAAACCAAATTTAGCATGTTGCTCAACCGCTTCTCTTTCGTTAGCATTTAATTTACCCGCTTTATTTAATAATATTTTATCTACTTTTACTTGTCCAATATCATGTAATAAAGCAGCCATACCAATATCTTCCAAAGCTTCTTCCGAATAACCTAAATATGACGCAAATCCAATCGCCAAAACACTGACATTAAATGAATGTTGAGCGACATCTTCATGCTGATTTTTTAACATCGTAAGCATCAACATGGCTTCTTGGTTATGCAGTACGCTTTTAACATTTTCTTGAACTGCTGTTCTAACCCCCTGCACTTCAAAGTCTTCGCCCAGCATAATTTTATCCATTACACTGGTTAACAAGTTACTGGTTTTTTTGCGGTTAAGAAAAGCTGGTTTCAATTTAGCACGCAAGTTAAATGTTGAGCTATCAACAGATTCTTGTATTTTTTTCTTATAGGTTTCTGACTTTGTGGTTTTTAGCTTATAAAGCTTAAACTGCTCGTCAGACTTAAAGTCTACATAGACAAATTCGCACTGCCTAGCAACAGCGTCGATATCGACCTGCCCTTCGATGGTAAAACCTTGCAATAAAAAGTTAGATTCAGACCAATCTCGATCGAGAGCAGCAACAAACATACCGGGTTGCAAGTCTTCGCAGTAAACTTTTATTCGTTTTAAATGGCGCATAATTTAATAATAGTAGCTTATGTATAGAAAATATAAATACTATTCAGCAGATACGTATTTTTTTATTGTTTGGATTAGCGATGTTAGCGCTGGAATGACTTGTTTTGCCTTACTAGGATCATATTCGAGCCGCTCTTCGTTCATATAGGTCGCTTGAGAAAGTTCTAATTGGAGCGTTTCTATTGAGGCTGTTGGGTTAGCATAATGACGAGTGATATAGCCACCTTTAAAACGTTGATTGATTACTTTAGAGTAGTTTTGCGGCGGCTGCCAACTAGTCAGTAAATCCCCAAGCTTGGGACTGCAACTTCTACCTCCATTGGTCCCAAAGTTAAAATCGGCAAGCTTTCCATCAAAAAACCTCGGTACAACCGACTTTATTGAATGAGCTTCAAATAAGACGCATTTACCATATTGCGATGCAATTTGCTGAACGCTTTCCGCTAACTGCTGATGATATGGCCGCCAATAAAGCGCTTTACGACGTTCGATTTCTGCCTGGCTCGGTAACTCATTGAGGTAAATTGGCTTTTTAGAAAACTGAGTCGTTGGACAAAGCTCTGTTGTATCTGCTCCCGGATAAAGTGATTCATCACTTTCCGGACGGTTTAGATCAATCACATAACGAGAAAAGTTAGGCTTTAAGACAAAACAACCTAGTTCATGTGCAAAACGATAGAGACGGTCTAAATACCAATCAGTGTCAACGACTTGCAGCGCATCGGGCTGCATAGTAGCGGCAATCTCTGCGGGTATCGCCGTGCCATTATGTGGCATAGATATTAAAATAGGACAATTACCAACTAAGTAATTATAAATCTCATTCGACGACATATTGCTGGTTTTCCTTAATTTCGAGCAGTTTATTTTAGTTGAGCCAGTCCAAACGCGACAACTATACCAAAGAATAAGCTAGAATGTATCACAATAATAAAGCACAAAAAACAACTTGTATATACAACTTAACTATTGGATAATTCCTCTCATGAAAAAATCAAGTAGCCGTTATCTTCAGGTCAAAAACTACATTCTCGATGGTATTAGTCAGCAGCTGTGGAGCGCGGGCCAACGCGTGCCATCGGAAAATGAGCTTGTTGATCTTTGTAAGGTAAGCAGAATGACTGCTCGTAGAGCACTACAAGAACTCTACTTTGAAGGTACCTTGGTTAGAATAAAAGGCAAAGGTAGCTTTGTTGCTGAAGAAAAGCAGCAATCATCTGTACTACAAATTAGGAGTATTTCTGCCGAAATTAGAGAGTTAGGTCATGAGCATTCAGCGCGATTAATCCAGTCTTGCGAACAGCCTGCAGATCAGAAAATTGCTCAAATTCTGCAAATAGAGACAGGTCAAGCCTGCGCATTTTCTGAAGTGCTTCATTTTCAAGACCACGAGCCTCTACAGTTAGAAATGCGCTGGGTTAATTTAGACGCAGCTCCCAATTACTTAGCACAAGACTTTGAAGCATTGACCCCGAGCGAATACTTGTTTTCTATTGCACCAGTAACAGAAGCAGAACATTTAATTGAAGCGATTATTGGTGACGATGAAATAAGAGAAGAGTTAAAAGTAAGTGACGACGAAGCCATTTTATTGCTTGAAAGAAAAACTTGGTGTCATGGGCAGCTTGTTAGTTATGCCCGTTTATATCACCCCGGTAAAAGATATCGTCTTGGCACTAAATTCACCCCTTAAACAGTTCAACCATTTATAAAGAGTTAGGAGTAAGTAATGAACGATCCTAGGTTAGACCCAAAACGCATTGTAAAAGCCTCTACTGGCAGCACGCTTTCAGCTAAGTCATGGCTCACAGAAGCGCCTTTAAGAATGCTAATGAACAACTTAGATCCGGAAGTTGCTGAAAACCCTAACGCACTGGTGGTATATGGAGGAATTGGTAGAGCAGCTCGTAACTGGCAATGTTTTGATGAAATAGTTGAACAACTGAAATCTTTAGAAAATGACGAAACACTATTAATACAGTCTGGAAAGCCTGTAGGTGTTTTTAAGACTCACGCCGACGCGCCGAGAGTACTAATTGCGAATTCAAACTTAGTGCCGGCATGGGCAAACTGGGAACACTTTAATGAGTTAGATAAAAAAGGCTTAATGATGTACGGTCAAATGACTGCTGGCTCATGGATTTACATCGGCAGTCAGGGAATCGTGCAAGGTACCTATGAAACTTTTGTAGAAGCAGGACGCCAACACTTTAATGGTGACACCAAAGGAAAATGGGTCCTCACGGGCGGACTTGGTGGAATGGGCGGAGCGCAACCCTTAGCAGCTGCCATGGCCGGCTACTGTATGATCGCAGTTGAGTGCGACGAAACCCGAATTGACTTTAGATTACAAACCCGATACTTAGACAAGAAAGCAACTTCAATCGATGAAGCCATGAGCATGCTAAACCAAGCCATAGAAAACGGTGAAGCAATTTCTATTGGTCTTTTGGGTAACGCAGCAGAAGTATTTCCAGAGCTGCACAAACGGGGCATTAAGCCAGACTTAGTCACCGATCAAACTTCTGCTCATGATCCAGTAAACGGCTATCTGCCTATTGGCTGGAGCGTTGAAGAGTGGCGTAAACAAGCTCAACAAAACCCAACATTAGTCGCGACTGAAGCACGAAAATCTATGGCCATCCAAGTGCAGGCAATGCTCGACTTTTTTAACGACGGTATTCCTACTGTCGATTATGGCAACAATATTCGTCAAGAAGCCTATAACCAAGGTGTGAAAGCTGCTTTTGACTTTCCTGGTTTTGTTCCAGCCTATATTCGACCATTATTTTGCCGGGGTGTTGGCCCTTTCCGCTGGGCAGCATTGTCAGGTGATCCTGAAGATATCTATAAAACAGACGCCAAAGTAAAAGAGATTATTGCTGACGACCCTCACCTACATAATTGGTTAGATATGGCTAAAGAAAGAATTAGCTTTCAAGGATTACCTGCCAGAATATGTTGGGTAGGCCTCGGTCTTAGACATAAATTAGGTTTAGCTTTTAATGAAATGGTAAAAAATGGCGAGTTAAAAGCGCCTGTTGTGATCGGCAGAGATCACCTTGACTCTGGCAGCGTAGCAAGCCCTAACCGCGAAACAGAAAGCATGCAAGATGGATCAGACGCCGTATCTGACTGGCCATTGTTAAACGCAATGTTAAATGTTGCCAGCGGTGCAACTTGGGTTTCTTTGCATCACGGCGGTGGTGTAGGAATGGGGTATTCACAGCACTCTGGGATAGTAATATGTTGCGATGGAAGTGACGAAGCGGCCGCAAGAATTAACCGAGTACTTTGGAATGATCCAGCTACTGGCGTCATGCGCCACGCCGATGCTGGCTATGAAATCGCCAAGCAATGTGCCCGTGAAAATAACTTAAACTTACCTATGCTAGATCGATAAAACTCAGTGGGTTATTTAAAAAGCATTAAATACTGAAAATCGATTTAGCCTAGTACCCTATTATAGAGATAATATAATGACAACATTTACCATTAAGCCTGGCCAACTGAGCCTCAAAGACTGTAGATATATTTATACTAACCCTGTTAAGTTTGCTTTAGACAAAAGCGCTTTTAATGCAATCAATGCATCAGCACAAACGGTTCAAGACGTTATTGACGAAAAAAGAACTGTCTATGGAATTAATACTGGCTTCGGTCTGCTAGCTTCAACTAGTATTCCAGATGATAAGCTTCAGCTACTTCAAGAAAGCTTAGTTTTATCACACGCGGCAGGTGTAGGCAGAGCTCTGGATAAAGACACGACACGATTACTAATTGCGTTAAAAGTAAGCAGTTTGTCACAGGGGTATTCTGGGATCCGACTTCAAGTGATACAAACCCTTATTGACTTAATCAATCACGACATATACCCCGTTATACCAGCGAAAGGTTCGGTCGGTGCTTCAGGCGATTTAGCTCCACTAGCACATATGAGCTGTATGCTACTCGGTGTTGGCGAAGTGTTTTTCAAGGGGCAACGGGTTTCAGCAGAAAGCGCCTTAAAACAAGTTAAAATTGACAAATTGCAGCTCGCAGCCAAAGAAGGTCTGGCGCTATTAAATGGAACTCAAGCTTCTACTGCAATTGCATTAGCAGGCTTATTTCAAACAGAAAATTGCTTTGCATCAGCGTTTGTCGCTGGATGCCTATCTGTTGACGCAGCACTTGGAAGCATAGCCCCATTTGACGCTCGAATTCATCAGGTAAGAGGTCACCAAGGCCAAATAGAAACGGCAAAAGCATACCGCGAGTTCTTAGCTGGAAGTGAATTGCTTAATAGTCACGCTGATTGCAGTAAAGTACAAGATCCCTATTCGCTGCGTTGCCAACCTCAGGTAATGGGTGCGGCCTTAGATCAAATAAAATTTCAGGCAAGTGTATTACTGACCGAAGCTAACGCAGTTTCAGACAATCCATTAGTTTTCTCAGATCAAGGCGACATAATTTCCGGTGGAAACTTTCATGCAGAACCCGTCGCGCTTGCGGCCGATAGCCTTGCTATTGCTGCAGCAGAAGTAGGTGCTATCAGCGAAAGAAGAATTGCTTTATTGCTTGACAAACATTTAAGCCAACTACCGCCTTTTTTGGTAAATGATAGCGGAGTAAATTCAGGTTTTATGATCGCACAAGTGACCGCAGCCGCGTTAGCCAGTGAAAATAAAACTTTAGCCCACCCGGCTTCAGTTGACAGCTTACCTACCTCTGCAAATCAAGAAGATCATGTTAGCATGGCTACCTTTGCTGCTCGTAAATTAGTCGAGCTGAGCGATAATTTAGCAGGAGTTATTGCTGTTGAAATTTTATGTGCGGCGCAAGGCGTTGAACTTAGATCTCCATTAACAACTTCTAAGCAAGGTGAAGAAGCCATAAAAGTCACCCGAACTAAAGCTGCGTTTTATGAAAAGGATCGTTATATGGCTAGCGATATAGAAGGAATTAAAGAGCTAATACTTGAAGGCAGCTACAATCACTTCGCGCATTCTTTAAAACTTCCATCTTTAAAATAAAATTGGTTAAGTACGACTGGCAGAGAGCCGGTCGTACTTTTAACTCAGTTTTTGTCGATAATAAAACGCCGAATAGCGATCTCTTAAATTATAGTTAGACATCATTACTTCACCATAAGCACCTACACTGCGAATCGCAATCAAATCACCTCGTTGGGTTAAGGGCAACTCTATCGCTTTACCAAAACAGTCAGACGATTCACAAATAGGGCCGACAACATCATAAAGCTTGCAAGGTTTGGTCGAAGACAAATTCTCAATTTTATGGAAACTTTGATATAACGCAGGCCGCATTAGCTCGGTCATTCCTGCATCTAAAATAGCAAAATTAGTATTAATCCCTGGCTTAACAAATACAACTTTTGTAATTAAACTGCCACACTGAGCAACAATAGATCGCCCCAGTTCAAAGTGAATTTTTTGATCTTTGTTACGCTTTAAAAAACGGTCAAAAATAGCAAAGTACTCTTCAAAATTAGCAATTGGTTCTTTGTCTGGATTATCGTAATTAATACCAAGTCCACCGCCCACATTTAGGTGCTCTATCGCAATACCATTTTCATTAAACCATGTTTGTATTTCATTAACTCTTAAACAAAGCCCTTTAAAAACATTAAGATCAGTTATTTGTGAACCAATATGAAAGTGTAGTCCGGTAAGCTTAAGATTCGACAAACTAGGCAAAATGTGAATGATTTCTACTAAATCTTGTTGATTGATTCCAAACTTATTTTCATCTAACCCAGTGGTTATATATTTGTGAGTTTTAGCATCAACATTAGGGTTAATTCTTAACGCTATTTCCGTTACCACTCCAGCCTCTTTTGCTAACTCGTTGATCACTTCAATTTCTTGAATGGACTCAACATTAAAAGCCTTTATTTTATGCTTAAGTGCTTGTTTTATTTCTTTGTCAGTTTTGCCTACACCAGCAAACAAAATTTTATTTGGATGAAAACCTACTTCTACAGCTAACGCAACTTCATTACCACTGACACAATCAGCTCCAAGTCCTGCTTGATTAAAAAGCTCTAATAATTCAACATTAGCGTTGGCTTTTACCGCATAGTGAACGTCAAATTGATAGTTTTCCGCCAAACTTACTACTTGCTGCAATGTTTCATTTAAAAGATCGATATCATAGAAGTAATAGGGTGTTTCTTTATCTTTAGGAATAGCATTAACTAAACTAGCAGTCATCGAATAATCCCTCATGTAATGCTTGCAATGCTTGAACTTTATTTTCATTAGATATCAGTAAAGTAATATTATGCGCGCTGCCACCGTAGGAAATCATCCGAATAGGTATTTGCTTTAATGATTGAATAACTTGACAAGCAATACCCGTACTTTCAGCAACAAAATTGCCAACAACACAAATAATTGCGAGGTTTTGATCGACCTCAACGGTCCCAAATTCTGCTAAGGTATTTACAATCGGTTGTAGATGGCTGGTATCGTCGATGGTGACCGAAACCGCGACCTCTGAAGTTGTAATTACATCAATTGAAGTATGAAACAACTCAAAAACCTCAAATACGCGGCGCAAAAAACCTGGCGCTTGCAACATCTCGCTTGACTTAATCTTAATTGCAGTAATTCCACTCTTTGCCGCCACTGCTTTAATACGCGACGCATTTGTCCGGTTGGAAATGACCGTTCCAACAGCATGGGGTTGTAGCGTATTGAGTAACTTAACAGGGATATTATTTTGGCGAGCCGGCTTAATACTACTTGGATGAAGAATTTTTGCTCCAAAATAAGCCAACTCAGCCGCTTCATCAAATGAGAGCTCACGTATCGGTTGAGTTTTTTGAATAAAACGAGGATCGTTATTATGCATTCCATCTATATCGGTCCAAATTTGAACCTCGTTTGACTGAATAGCTGCAGCGATTAACGAAGCCGAATAATCACTTCCTCCGCGTTTTAAGTTACTAATATCACCAAAAGCGTTTCTACAAATAAACCCCTGAGTAACCCACACATCTACCGCTTCATTAGCATTTAGCAGTGCTTTTAATCTTTCTTTCAAATAATCAGTGTCTGGCTGGTTCGCCCGGCTAAGCCTCAATACGTCTAAAACTGAAAATAATTTTACTGATACATTTCTTTCTTGTAACAACAGACTAAACAAAAACGTTGAGATCATTTCGCCTTTGGCTAAAACTTGAAATTCTGTCGAGGCGACAAAGGATTGTTGCGCGATGACTTTTAATTCTTCAAACTGAGTTTCAATGTAATCTAAAGCATTGTTTAAAAGAGCTTGGCTTTCTGGCTTAAAAAGCGTAACTAGATAAACTTGGTATTGATTTAATAGCGTTTCAATTAAGTTAGACGCTTTGTGAATATCACCTTCGCGTATCGACTCAACAATTTCAACTAACGCATCTGTCGTTCCAGCAACCGCAGAAAGAACAACGAAGGTTTTACCTTGCGAAGTTACAATATCGGCAACTCTTTGCATTCTCGCCGGCTCGCCTAGACTCGTGCCACCAAACTTAAGTACTTTCATGGGTTTTCTCTAACTAACAATTCTGCTATTTGGACAGCATTAAGCGCAGCACCTTTCCAAAGCTGATCAGCTACACACCATAAAGCTAACCCGTTTTCACAGGATATGTCTTCGCGTACCCTACCCACATAGGTTGTCATGGTTTCGCTACATTCTGCTGGTGTGGGGTAACCACCATCGGATCGACTATCAATTAGCGTAATATCTTTACTCTCTTCAAAAAGTTGGCGCGCTCTCTTTTCGCCAATATAGTCATTAGTCTCTACATTGATTGCTTCAGAGTGGGCTCTTAACACAGGTACTCTCACACAAGTTGCGCTAATTTTAATACTGGGATCTGCTAAAATCTTCCACGTCTCATTAACTAACTTCATCTCTTCTCTGGTATAGCCATTATCTTGAAATAAGTCGATGTGCGGAATAACATTAAGGGCAATTTGCTTTGTGAAATTTTCAACTTTTAACTCTTTACCTTCAGCTAGCGCTTTGGTTTGTTGACTGAGTTCGTCAATAGCGGCTTGCCCTGCGCCCGACACCGCCTGATAACTTGATACGATTATGCGCTTTATGCGTGATTCACGATGTAACGGGCTTAAGGCTACCACCATTTGAATGGTAGAACAGTTAGGGTTTGCGATAACGCCATTATGATTGAATGCAGCCTCTGGATTGACCTCAGGAACTACAAGCGGAACATTATCATCTAACCGGAAAGCGCTACTGTTATCTATCACTATCGCCCCAGCTTTAACCGCAGCCGGAACATTAGCTTTTGCATGCTCTCCACTGGTAGCAAAAAATACAAAATCTTGGTCTGCAAATGCCTGCGGCTGAAACTCCTCAACTTTTAGCACGCCAAAAGCGGTATGGTACTCTTTACCCACAGAACGTTTGGAAGCTAAAAGCGTTAGTTTTTTAACTGCGAAATCTCGTTTTGCCAACACCTTAATAATTTCTTGACCAACTGCTCCGGTGGCTCCAACGATAGTGACATTGTATTTACTCATTTAGTTCTCTCATGATTAAATTATTCTAGATTTAGCAAAAGGCGTTAGAATAGACTAAAGTCAGCTAACAAACGCATAATTTTTGGTTATTTCTTCCATTATATAACCTTTTGTTATCTTATGTTTACTTGACCTCATTCTCCCTGCCTGTTATAAAAGTTTCATAATTTAAATAAGCGCTATTATTGCTTCATGAATAAATCGCTAAAAACAGATATACGATAGCTAACATTAAGTTAAAGCTGCAAATAAATATATCTTTGGATGTAAAGAACCCAATTGACGAAAACACTTAACCAGAAGATTTAAACTTAAAGAAATGAACATGAAAACATCACCAGCTAACCTAACATCAGCTCCAGCGGCAACAATTACCTGCATTATGCCTGTGATTGCGTGCGCATGTGCTTGGTTAGTCTCTATGTTTAAACACATGCTCTTTACAAAAAAACGTAGAGACTGGGTGGTGTCCTGAAGATTTAACTTAACAAATCCTTTAAAAACGCCACTTAGATTTTCTCAGTGGCGTTTTTTTTTAACTTTACTTTTTCAACATAACAGAGGCGATAAAATGAAACTACAACAACTACGCTTTATTCTAGCAATTGCTGAGAGCGGCTTAAATATAACTCAAGCTGCAGAGCGGCTTTATACTTCTCAACCAGGCGTTAGTAAGCAACTAAGGCTTTTAGAAGAAGAATTAGGAATCCAAATTTTTTCTCGAAATGGTAAAAATTTAGCGGGAATTACCCAAGAAGGAAAAGTTGTGTTGGAGAAGGCCTTTTCTATTATGAACCAAATAAACGAAATAAAAGCTTTCTCTAATGAAATTAACCCTCAAAGGCGCCCGCTTTCTATTCAGTCTTTTAGCGTGGCTGCTTAGTGCCTACCTATAATGAGTTGTTAGCAAAAGAAGCAGTACTAACAGCTCATTACTGAGTTAAATTCAATTCTTGCAGCTTAAGCAAGCCAGTTTCATAATGCCTAAACTCTGAGCGACTAATAAAGTAAAGCTCTCCTTGAGATTCAGGTCTCCCTTTTAGGTAATATCGTTTTATACCTTTACTTCGTCGATAGCGTTGACCAACTTGCGCTAATTGATTAGTTCTTTTACACCAATGCACTAATAACCAGGGAGTGTCGGGAAGATTGAAATTTCCAGTTGCTTTTGGCGTGGCCCCTAACATTTTAGCAACCTCTTTCCATCGTCTGCCGTGCCCTACTTCTTTATATAAGTGAAAGCAAATTGCATGGGCTAATTCATGAAGAATGGTATCCATAACCATCGCCTCTTCATTTAACCTTATATGTACTCGACTTAGTTTGATTATTTTATTATTTAGATCACAAAGACCAGCTCTTCGCTTTGCGTTATCAAACCCAATTTTCCAGGTCGCTAAGAAAGGATAATCCTGAGTTAGGTCATTTAGTTGAGTATTAGCTAGGTATATTGCCTTTTCTAGGTCCATAAATAATAACTTATACTAATCTGCCATTTAATCTATTTATTGGGGAGTTTATTAATGCGATTTTTTCTTTACGAGTAAGCTTTTTAATTCGATATTCTAGCTTTGAAGCTTCTGAGCGCGAAGCGACTTGCTGCGCGAAAACTAATTCCTTTGGTTTATTGAGATTGAAATATTTAGCGCCTCTTTTACCTGTTAAATGTTCCTTAAATCGTCTGTCTAAATTAGTTGTGATACCAGTATAAAAATATGAATTAGTGCAGATTATTATATAAATATACCAATCACTACTTTGCTCACTCACTTGTACAGCCTTATAACTCAATAGAAACGCCTAACCTACTCACTTTTCAATTATCACTCAATAGATTAATAACCTTGAGTCCATTATAATACACTACTAACACATATATTAGAGAATACTATGAACCAAGAACTCCCTGAAATCAAAATCGATTTAAATAGCTTAGTAAAAGAAGAAGTTTTTACCGATCAAAAAATTGGAAGCATCCGTATGCTTACGCCAGTGACTCCAAATGGCGAAACAGACACGACACGCCAAGTTTCATTTTTTGGACAATCACAAGTAATGACCCCTGCTGGAGCTATCCCGCTAAACTTCGAACTAATAGCAGAAGATTTAGCTCAAGCAATAGAAGCTTTCCCTAACGCTGCTAAAGAAAGTATGGAAAACACCATGCGTGAAATACAAGAGTATCAGCGCGAGCAAGCGTCTAAAATTGTTGTGCCTGGCCAGGGTGCCGAACCTAAAATTCAAATACCTTAATCAGCCTGCCTTTATAGCTCTATTTTCCCTTAGAACACTATTTTATCTTTCAGTCTTTGAAGCAACAAAGGCTGAAGATTAAAATCTCCTTTTGCTAACTGATAAGACGCCCTAGGAATGATGTCAATAACTTGAGTAAGAATAGCTATAAAAGCGTTCTTTGTTCAGTTTCTTATTAACGTTTTTTCTAGACAAAAAAAAGCCCAACCTTTCGGCTGGGCTTTTTCTTAAATAAATGCCTGGCGTTAACCTACTTTCACCTGGGCGGTGCGACGACTCGCAAAACCCACACAAAATAAACAATCAGGGGTTTCCTAAACAAAAAAGCCCAACCTTTCGGCTGGGCTTTTTCTTAAATAAATGCCTGGCGTTGACCTACTTTCACCTGGGCGGTGCGACGACTCGCAAAACCCACACAAAATAAACAATCAGGGGTTTCCCAAACAAAAAAGCCCAACCTTTCGGCTGGGCTTTTTCTTAAATAAATGCCTGGCGTTGACCTACTTTCACATGGGGAAACCCCACACTATCATCGGCGCTGAACGTTTTCACTTCTGAGTTCGAGATGGGATCAGGTGGTTCCCGTTCGCTAATGTCACCAGGCAAAACTGTTGTGCTTATCGCTACGCGATAAACCAAATGCTTTGCAATTTAAAATAAAACGAGTCAAGCAATAAAGGTTTCTTTAGTCACTATCAATTCTTCAATTCGTGTATCAACACACCTCAATTTGCCTTAGCAAACCGCTTGGGTGTTATATGGTCAAGCCTCTCGGATCATTAGTACTAGTTAGCTCAATACATCACTGCACTTACACACCTAGCCTATCAACGTCGTAGTCTTCAACGTTCCTTATGAGAGCTTAAAGCTCTAGGGAAATCTTATCTTGGAGGGGGCTTCCCGCTTAGATGCTTTCAGCGGTTATCCTGTCCGAACATAGCTACCGGGCAATGCCACTGGCGTGACAACCCGAACACCAGAGGTTCGTCCACTTCGGTCCTCTCGTACTAGAAGCAGCTCTCCTCAAATTTCCAACGCCCACGGCAGATAGGGACCGAACTGTCTCACGACGTTCTAAACCCAGCTCGCGTACCACTTTAAATGGCGAACAGCCATACCCTTGGGACCGGCTACAGCCCCAGGATGTGATGAGCCGACATCGAGGTGCCAAACACCGCCGTCGATATGAACTCTTGGGCGGTATCAGCCTGTTATCCCCGGAGTACCTTTTATCCGTTGAGCGATGGCCCTTCCATACAGAACCACCGGATCACTATGACCTGCTTTCGCACCTGCTCGACGTGTCTGTCTCGCAGTTAAGCACCCTTATACCATTGCACTAAACTCCCGATTTCCGACCGGGATTAGGGTACCTTCGTGCTCCTCCGTTACTCTTTGGGAGGAGACCGCCCCAGTCAAACTACCCACCACACACTGTCCTCGTCCCAGATAATGGGACTGAGTTAGAACTCAAAACATACCAGGCTGGTATTTCAAGGTTGGCTCCACGATGACTGGCGTCACCGCTTCAAAGCCTCCCAGCTATCCTACACAAGCAGGTTCTAAGTCCAGTGTGAAGCTATAGTAAAGGTTCACGGGGTCTTTCCGTCTAGCCGCGGGTATACGGCATCTTCACCGCAATTTCAATTTCACTGAGTCTCAGCTGGAGACAGTATGGCCATCGTTACGCCATTCGTGCAGGTCGGAACTTACCCGACAAGGAATTTCGCTACCTTAGGACCGTTATAGTTACGGCCGCCGTTTACCGGGGCTTCGATCAAGAGCTTCTCCGAAGATAACCCCATCAATTAACCTTCCGGCACCGGGCAGGCGTCACACCCTATACGTCCACTTTCGTGTTTGCAGAGTGCTATGTTTTTAATAAACAGTCGCAGCCATCTGGTTTCTTAGACCACCAGCAGCTTAAGTCGCGAGGACTATCACCACCAGCGGTGTACCTTCTCCCGAAGTTACGGTACCATTTTGCCTAGTTCCTTCAGCTGAGTTCTCTCAAGCGCCTTGGTATTCTCTACCTACCCACCTGTGTCGGTTTGGGGTACGGTCTCACATTGCCTGAAGCTTAGAAGTTTTTCCTGGAAGCCGGGCATCAACTACTTCCGAACCGTAGTTCGTCGTCATCAGCTCTCAGCCTTAAGGACCCGGATTTGCCTAAGTCCTCAGCCTACCACCTTAAACATGGACAACCATCGCCATGCTAGTTTAGCCTTCTCCGTCACTCCGTCGCAACAATGTCAGGTACAGGAATATTAACCTGTTTCCCATCGACTACGCATTTCTGCCTCGCCTTAGGGGCCGACTCACCCTGCTCTGATTAGCATAGAACAGGAAACCTTGGGTTTCCGGCGGGGAAGTTTTTCACTCCCCTTATCGTTACTCATGTCAGCATTCGCACTTCTGATACCTCCAGCAAACCTCCCGGTTTACCTTCGACGGCTTACAGAACGCTCCTCTACCATGCGTGTAAACACGCATCCGCAGCTTCGGTGTATGGTTTTAGCCCCGGTACATCTTCCGCGCAGGCCGACTCGACTAGTGAGCTATTACGCTTTCTTTAAAGGGTGGCTGCTTCTAAGCCAACCTCCTAGCTGTCTGGGCCTTCCCACATCGTTTCCCACTTAACCATAACTTTGGGACCTTAGCTGGCGGTCTGGGTTGTTTCCCTTTCCACGACGGACGTTAGCACCCGCCGTGTGTCTCCCATGATTGCACTCACTGGTATTCGGAGTTTGCATCGGGTTGGT